>CBDCZS010000003.1:0-772418 GCA_965224625.1 Bythopirellula sp. | reverse complement strand
GTAAACCCGTTGTAGCGGCGAAAGTTCGGCAGCGATTCGATTTCTTGCTGCAACGCAATTTGAAGATGGTGGCCCGGCACCGCTTCGTGCAGCGAGAGCGCTTCGACCGTATAGAGCGGTCGGTTCTTGAGGTTGTAAGTGTTCATGTAGAAGAAGCCTGCACGCGTGCCGTCACCGCTGGGGCGTTGGGTAGTAGGCCGACGTCGTGCGCGGCGCAATGTAGTCGGGTACCGGGCGCAAGCCGTAGGGCATGCGCGGCAGGTTGCCGAAGAGCGAGGGAAAGCTGACCGTCCATTTTTTTCAGGACCAAGGCGACAGCTTGTAGTAGCTCTTCTTCGGTCTTGGCGTAGAACTGGGGATCTTCGCGAAGAAATTTGGTGAAAGCAGCAAAGTCGCCGTCGAAATCGACGCGGCGGATGATTTGATCCATCTCGGCGCGGAGACGTTTGACCTCAGCCAATCCGATTTGGTGCATCGCCTCGGGAGTCGTGTCGAGCGTCGTGAAGCTGCGCACACGGTGACGATAGAAATCGCGGCCACCGGGTAGCGCCGAGGCACCGATCGAGTCGCGTGTCTGGGGGACATATTCGTCGGCCATGAATTGGCGAAAACGCTGGTAGGCGGGCACGACGCTCTTGGTAATCGCTTGGCTGACTTCAGAACGCAAGCGTTGATACTCGCCGGGGCTGACCGTGCTGGGGAATTTTTTGCACGGTCCATAAAAGAGACTTTGCGCGGGGCGTTCGACGATTTGCGCGTCGATCGGTTTTTCCCAACCCTCCATGACAACCGCTGGCAAAACTTGCTGGGCGGCGATGCCCGCCCGAAGAAGCGCGATGTGGCCGTCGGTAAAGTCGGCAAACGCATGGAGACGGGCAACGTAGTTTTCGTAATCCTCGGTCGTCCGAAGCGGGACGTCTTGCGGTAGCTCGGGAAATTCAATATGAAAACCCGATCGTTGCGTGATCGGAAGCAGATGCGTGTGATGCTCGAACTCGGCCAGGTCGTCGCTAATTTGGCGGTGAAGGATGTGGTAGTTGATTTGCGCGGCGGAAGAAAGCTGGCTACGATCCAACGATTCGAGCCGGTCGAGGGATTCCTTGTAGATCTGATTGCGCCGCGTACTATCGGCGAGCGAAACCCGTGCAAGACGATCGTTGTAGCGATGATCCCCGACGGAGGTCGCCCGTAGGGGGTTTTCTTCGAGATAAAATTCCCAAAGCTGGTCGACAATCGCGGTGAACTGCTGGCTCGACGGTCTTCGAGGTTGCTGGGTCTGCGGAAAGCACGGTCAGACTATGGCCATTCCACAGGCAGAGCGTGGCAAAGAAAACTCGATACAATTTGACCCAGCGACCCGTTTTTCATTGCTATCCATCCACACGATTTAGACCACTTCGATTTAGACAATGGCGGTGAGTCGATAGTTTAGCGTTGCAGGGACCGCTGGGCGACTGCATTTGTGCTAAGCAACGCGAAGCCTACTTGTGCTTTGGAGCTGTCCTTGGCGAGACCGGTACTCGCGGGCACGGCAGAGGACGCACGGCTTGTAGACCTTGGACCCACAACCAAGGCAACGTTCGGGGGGCAATTCGAGGCAGCAGAGCGTCGGCTGTTGGGAACTAGGCTCACGCCCATAAATGCCTCGGCGGCCGCTGGCGATGGCCCCAACCGTGCCACGGCTGACGTTGAGTTTGTGGGCAATTTTGCGTTGCGAGAGTTTTCCTTCGTCGAGATAGCGTTGAATCTCTTGGACCAGGGCGAGTGGGAGCATGGGCAAATATCCTCAGAAAAGTTTTTTTTGGGGGAACAATCATTAGCGGAGACTAGGCGTCTGGCGTGTGGGACTCGGTTTGCTGCTCCTGATCGATCCAAAAGTCGCCCGGTTCGGGAAGGACTTCGTGCTCGTCATCGGGCAAAAAAGCGTCCCAAAAATCGTCTTCTTTCAGCTCAGATGCTGGGAATTCGTCCTCTTTCGGAGCTTTTCGGGGGTTGTTGGGCATGGGTTGGGTCCTCCTGTTTGCCATCCACAACAGCAGCCGTTCCTGGCCGCCGCAGAAACAAAAACCTAACAAAACAGGTGGCCAAATAATATACTTTTGTACACTATTTTACTGTAGGTTTTTTGCGGTGTCTGCCAGGGATAAGAAATCGCTGAAAAGCAAGCTGTTTGCCACCGATTGGCCGAAGAATGTCTTCTGGGGGGGGGGGCTTGGGGGAAAACTTGTTTACGCAGAGAGAACCTCGATAAGATGCCAGCAAGGCCGGAGCTTCTTGCGGGCTTTTTCTGTAGTGCCACCCTCTGAAGCACTTCAACGAAAAATCCTTGCGCTGAGACAGCAGGTTTTCTCGTTTTTTCTCTGCGCCTCTGCGTCTCTGCGTGAGACTTTTTACTTACGACCTCAGATCCCCAATCGCTTGAGCGACGTTTGCAGCAGCCGGTAGATTTGGGGTTCTTCGCGTTGGAGTTGCTCTCGCATACTGGCGTCGAGACGTAGCTTGTGCCGTGAGGGCTGCTTCTTTGCGGCCAAGATTCTCGTAGCAGATACAAAGCCCCGCGACGCCGAATGCCTGCTGCATGCCGCGAGACGGATCGGCCAGTTCTCCTAGCTTTCGCAGCGTCGGTATCGCCTTTTTGTATTCTTGCGTGACAAGCAAGTAGTGGCGCACAAGCCCGCGTTGGGCTAGCTGTTGGACAAAGGGATCGACCTCGGGATATTCGATCGCCTTGATCCAGGAGGTTTCGTTGCCAGCAACATGGGCATGGTAGACCTGTGCCCAGGCCGAATCGAGCTGGGGAACCTTGGCTTCGGTGCGTTGGCCTGCCAGAAAAAACCGGGGACGCGTGGCGGCTCCTAGCAAACCTCCGAGGAGGACCAGGGCTGCTAGGCCAAAGATCCAACGACGACCGTTGCGCTGGCCATCCTCCAGCCCAGCTTCTGCCTGCATGTACTGCGAAAGCTCCTCGCTTTTGCGGCTACGCGCCGGATCGGTGGCGATCCACTCCGAGAGCGACCAATGCTCGGGCGACTCGGCCCAACCTTCGGCAGCCGCGTTGGTTGCCAGGTCACGTAAATCAACAAGCAAGTCACTGGGGCTTGCGGGACGAGCGTCTGGCTGTTTGGCCAACATTTGGTGGACCGTACGGGCAAGTGCGCTCGGCAGGTCGTGCCGCACGTTTTCGAGCGGTTCGGGCGTGCTGTGAAGGTGCTGCACAGCAATCGCCAGGGCGGTGTCGCCCGTGTAGGGAGGATTGCCTGAAAGCAGGTGGTAGCAAGAGACGCCCAGCGAGTAGATGTCGCTACGGGCGTCGACCGGCCGGCCTTCAATTTGCTCGGGACTCATGTACAGAGGCGTCCCCATCGCGACGCCGACCTGGGTGAGCGTTTTGGTGTCGGTATTCTGAACACGGGCAAGTCCGAAATCGGCAACCTTGACTTCGCCCGAATTGCTGAGCAGCAGGTTCTCGGGCTTGATGTCTCGGTGGACAATCGAAAACTCGTGGGCTTTGCAAAGCGCCGAGACAACTTGGCGCAGGATGTCGAGGACCAACGCCGGCTGAAAAGCTCCTTCGCGTTCGAGAAGTTGGCCCAGATTTTTTCCGGCGACATATTCTTGAGCGATGAAATGAATACCTTCGGCCTGTCCGACTTCGTAGATTTGGACGATGTTGGGATGGACCAGCGAAGCCGCAGCACGAGCTTCGTTTTGAAATCGCTCGACGTAGTTGGCGTCGCTGGCCAGCGAGGGGTTCAGCACTTTGAGCGCAACCTGCCGATCGAGCGAGTGCTGTTGCGCCAAATAGACTTCTGCCATTCCGCCCGAGCCAATTCGACGAAGAATGCTATAACCGCCCAGTTCTCGCCCAGTGAGGTCGGGGCTTCCCGGGTCAGGCAAATTTGCGTGCTCAGCGGAACTCATCGGGTCACCTAAGAACGGGCCACCTAAGGTAGTGAAACAGCTCCGAGCACGCGCTCGATGGCTTCGGACTTATTCAAAACGTAATAATGAATGCCGGAAACTCCGGCGGCCACTAGCTCTTCGGTTTGGCGAGTCGCAAAATCGACGCCAACTTCAAATTGCCCGGCGGGGTCGTCCGCATGTTTTTGCAGATCGCTGACAAACTGGGGCGGGAGCTTGGCACCACAAAGCGCGGCGATCCGCTCGATCTGTGCGCCGTTGGTGACCGGCAGCAGTCCGGGGATAAGAGGCGTCTGGATGCCGAGCGTCTCGCACCGGTCACGAAAAGCAAAGAAGTCGGCGTTGTCGTAAAAAAGCTGAGTAAGGACCGCATCGGCCCCGGCGTCGACCTTGCGCCGAAGATTCTCAAGATCCGCCTGAGGGCTGACCGCCTCTTGATGCGTTTCGGGATAGCCGGCGACGGCGATGCCCATTTGCGGAAACTCGCTGCGGATAAATGCAACCAGCTCGTTGGCATACGAAAATCCACCGGCAGTGGCTTGGAATTTTTCTTCGCCCTGGGGCGGATCGCCCCGCAGAGCAACAACATTGTGGACGCCCAGTTCCCAGGCTTCGGCGAGATAGTCGCGTAGTTGGTCGGAGGTACTACCGACGCAGGTGAGGTGCGTAGCGACCGGAATTTCGTATTTTTTGTGGACCCCAGAAACCACCTCAAGCGTCCGATTCTGCGTCGATCCGCCTGCCCCGTAGGTACAGGTGATGTAGGCAGGCCGAAACTTGGCCAAGCGATCGGCGTGCTTAAACAGGCTGGCGACGCCCTTGCTCGTCTTGGGCGGAAAAAGCTCGAAAGAAAGCCCGAATTTCTCGGGGCCGTAAGTCTGGGCAATCGACGTCAAAGGGGTTTTCTCCGAACGAAACCGGGGATTCTAGTGGATTTCCACTCTACGTGGTTGATAGCTGCTCCGCAATGAAAGCCACGAGTGGCTAAATAGGCTAAATGCGTTAGGCTGTGACCCCATTCTAACGTATCTGAGAGCCGGGTTCGACCGCCCTGTTTCCGGCGACCTGGGGTTTCTCCATCGCCAGTTACGACCGTTGCGTTATAATCGCGGATAATTCATCTCGCAATTTGGCTGTTCGATCTTCCAGCTTGGGATTGTTGCTGCCGATAAGACTATTGCTTGCGTTGCCCTAGAGCTAGTATCGCCTGAACCTTACTGCAAGCAGATTTACCTTTTGAGGGACCTGATCGCCATGAGCCAAACCGAGATTCCGAGCACGACATCACCCTCTTCAAGAGATACCTGGACCGAGGTGACTCCCCAGGCACTCTATGACAAGTGCCAATCACTAGCAAAAAACCTCTGGTGGAGCTGGCATCCCGACGTCGTGAGCCTGTTTCGCGACCTCGACCCGGTCCGATGGCGGCAGCTCGACCACAACCCGGTCGCGCTGCTCGCAGAGATGACCCCCAATCAACTGGCCGAGCGCGTCTCCGAAATGGTGCTCTACACACGCATCAACCAAGCCTGCCGTCGGCTGAAAGATTATCTCAACAACACACAAACCACCTGGGGGGCGCGCGAGGCGGGCGTGCTGGGGGCGATGCCGGTTGCTTATTTTTCAGCAGAATTCGGCATCCACGAGTCGGTGCCGATCTACTCTGGCGGCCTGGGCGTCTTGTCGGGCGATCATATTAAGAGTGCTAGCGGTCTAGGCGTGCCGTTGGTGGCGATTGGACTGTTTTACGATCAGGGCTATTTCAAACAACACCTCGACTCCGAAGGTTGGCAACAGGAAGAGTACGTCGACACGAAGGTCGAGAACCTAGCGATGGAGCCTGCCCGCGATCCGCAGGGCAAGCCAATTACGATTTCGATCGACACGCTCGATGGTCAGCTACAAGCCCGGGTCTGGCTGATGCGCGTCGGTCGCATTCCGCTGTATCTCCTCGATTGCGATGTCGAGGGAAACCGCCCCGAAGATCGGGAGCTAACCTCACGACTTTATGGCGGAGATATCCGGACCCGCATTCGCCAAGAGCTGGTCCTGGGCGTCGGCGGAGTCAAGGCGCTACGCGCATTGGGCATTACTCCGGGCGTCTATCACCTGAACGAAGGGCACAGCGGATTTGCTCCGCTGGAAGTCATCCGCGAGCGGATGGCGGACGACGGCATGACGTTCGACGACGCACTGCGCGACGTCGCGCAGCGCACCGTCTTCACCACCCATACCCCGGTTCCTGCCGGACACGATCGGTTCGAGGGAAATCTGGTCGAAGAACATTTGGGCCCCCTTCGCAATCAGCTCGGCATTTCTTACGAGCAACTGATGGGCCTCGGCCGCGTTGAACCGCAAAACGAAAGCGAATCGTTTTGCATGACCGTGATCGGCCTGAAGCTTTCGCGACGCGCCAACGCAGTCAGCTCGCTGCACGGCCACGTCTCGCGACGGATGTGGGCCCATTTGTGGCCCTGGCGTGTCGAAGAAGAGGTGCCGATCGGGCATATCACCAACGGCGTCCACGTCCCCTCTTGGCTCGGCTATCCGATGCAGTCGCTCTTCGACAAATATTTGGGTGCTGAGTGGCAAAAGTCGATGGGGTCGCCCGAGGTTTGGCAAAAAATCTACGAAGTCGACCCGGGCGAACTGTGGGAAACGCACAACGTGTTGAAGAGTCGGCTCCTGGAGTTTGTACGACGCCGTTTGAGCCGACAATGTCGGCGACGAAACGAGGACGAGGCATCCATCGAATCGGCTCGTAACATGCTCGACCCGACGGCCTTGACCATCGGCTTTGCTCGTCGATTTGCTACCTACAAACGTGCTGACCTGTTTTTGAAAAACCTCGATCAGTTTGCGGCCATGATGAGCGACGCCAACCATCCGGTGCAGTTTATATTTGCCGGCAAAGCGCATCCGGCCGATGAGCCTGGCAAAAAGCTGATTCAAAAAATCGCCAATCTGCGTCTCGACCCGCAGTTCAGCGGTCGGATCGTTTTTCTCGAAGACTACGACATCAACGTCGGTCGCCATCTGGTGCAAGGCGTCGACGTTTGGCTCAACAACCCCCGGCGTCCCCTGGAAGCTTCGGGGACCAGCGGCCAGAAAGTCGTCTTGAACGGCGGACTCAACTGCTCGGTGCTCGACGGTTGGTGGGCCGAAGCGTACAACGGTCGCAACGGGTTTGGAATCGGTCACGGCACGCAGCACGTCGATTCCGACATCGGCGATCAGCGTGATTCCGAAGATCTGATGCGCGTACTCACCGAAGAAGTCGTCCCGCTGTTCTACGACCGCGACGTCGACGGACTGCCGCAAGAATGGATCGTCCGAATGACCAACTCGATCGCGACGCTGGCCGCCGAGTTCAGTGCTCATCGAATGGTGATGGACTACGTGAAAAAATCGTATCTAGTCGCCGCAGGCGGAGTCAGCGCGTCGATGGACATACGATGACCCAAATTACTTCTCCCGACGACCCGGCTCTAGACCAGTTGTGCGAGGAGCTGGCCGGTTTGGGGCGAGAGCTAGACATCTCGGGCAACTGGCCTGCGAGGCAGCTTGAGTTGTGCGCAGAATACGGCGTCTTCGAGTGGTTTTTGGATCCCGAGTGGGGCGGCCAAGGCTGGGATAACGAAGCGGTGGTGCGTGGCTATCTCGCGTTGAGCAGCGCATGCCTCACCACAACGTTCATCCTCACCCAACGGACCGGCGGCTGCCGACGCATTGCCAGTTCGGCGAACGACACTCTAAAAACGTTGCTACTGCCCGACCTGGTCAGCGGACGCCTCATGACGACCGTCGGAATCTCACACCTGACGACCAGCCGACAACATCTCAAGCGGCCTGTGCTGCGAGCAGAACGCGCCGACGGCGGTTACCTGCTCGATGGTTTTACGCCTTGGGTGACCGGCGCAGCACAGGCCGATTACGTCGTGACGGGCGCAACGTTGATGGTCGACGACCAGCCGACAGCCGAGCAACTGTTGATCGCTTTGCCCAACGACTTGCCCGGAGTGACCGTCCCCGAGCCAGCCGCACTGGTCGGTCTGTCGGCCAGCCACACCGGCGCGATGAACTTGAAACAGGTTTTTATCGAAGAGCGATGGGTCTTGGCCGGTCCGATCGAAGAGGTGATGTCGCAGGGGATCGGCGCTGGTGCAGGCGGCTATCAAACGTCGACGTTGGCACTGGGACTGGCTCGGTCGGCAATTCGCTTCCTCGAAACCGAAGCTGAAAAGCGAGACACCTTGTTGCCGCCGTTCGAGGCCTTGCAAGACGATTTTGAAAGCGTGCAGCAACAATTGTTCGACGTCGTGCATGGCGAGCCAAACTGTTCGAGCGAGCAGTTGCGCCAACGGGCAAACAGTTTGGCATTGCGAGCGTCGCAAGCAGCGTTGGCCGCAGCCAAAGGAACCGGCTACGTGCAGGGGCACCCCGCCGGACGATGGTGTCGCGAGGCGCTCTTTTTCTTGGTCTGGAGTTGCCCCCAGCCCGTCCTGTCAGCGAATTTGTGCGAACTGGCCGGAATCGCAGACAACTAGAACATCCCCCTTCCTTTCGTGGCTTTCGTCTTTTTCGTGGTTTCGTTGTTCCGTCGTATTTCACTTAAAAAATCGATCCCCAAAACCTATGCCTAAACCTGAAAAACCGATTGTTGTTTGGCACGAGCAAGCCATCACGCGAGCCGACCGTGAGAAGCTGAACCAGCACCAAGGCTGCGTTGTCTGGTTCACCGGCTTAAGCGGGTGCGGAAAGAGCACGGTGGCGAATCTGGTCGATCAAAAACTCCACCAACGCGGCGTGCGAAGCTACGTGCTAGACGGTGACAACGTGCGCCACGGCTTAAACGCAACGCCTGCCCTGCTGACCGAAAAATATGGCGAAGATTTTGCTACACGCTTTGGGCTTGGCTTCTCGCAGCAAGATCGCGAAGAAAACATTCGACGCGTCGGGGCGGTGGCGGGCCTACTGTGCGACGCCGGACTGGTAACGCTCACCGCCTTTGTCAGTCCCTTCCGCGCAGATCGCCTAGCGGTGCGAGAAAGCCTTGCCGACGGCGATTTCCTCGAAGTCTTTGTCGACGCCTCGCTAGAAACCTGCGAATCGCGAGACCCCAAGGGACTGTATAAAAAGGCGCGTGCCGGGGAAATCACCGATTTCACCGGGATTAGTTCGCCCTACGAAGCGCCAGAAAAAGCAGAAATCGTCCTCGATGCAAACACAACGGCTGCCAACGTGTTGGCAGACCAAGTCATCGCCAGACTGATCGAATCGGAGTTTCTCAAGTCGAGCAAGCTTAGCTAGCTTCCGCTCCCTCTGTAGCATGCACTGCTGGCCCCCCTGCTGAATGAATCTTGCTCAAACAGCAATTTGTAAGGTTCGTGTTGACCTGATCTCTCGAACCGGCATAGATTGACGCTATGGGAGGGTGACCATCACCGCGTACCTAGGTTAGGTAGGGTGCTCGCACGGAGGGTGAAAGATGATCTACGATGCACGTACGAAGCCATGTTCGTTGTTGAAAAAACAGCCGACGCGACGATCCTCGCAACCTTCTCGGTCGAAGAGCAGAACTCTCGCTGCGACCTCTTCCGGTTCAGCTTTAAAAAACTCTGCCTTAAAAAGCTCTGCTTCAGGATTCCTAGAGGAACGCGATTCTTTGGAATTGGAGCTAGCCGCGTTGATTGTTCGACGCATCGAATCGCGTCTGCCAGGGCGAATCCGCCAATTAACGGTGTCGATGGCCGAAAGTGCCGTCGTACTGACCGGCCAATGCTGTACGTTTTACACCAAGCAAGTCGCCCAACATGCGGCGATGGGCGTCTTGGAATACGAGCAGCTCGTCAACAACATCGACGTACAGACGGCAAAGTAAAAGTATCTAGCCTACAGGTTTCTTAAATCCCGGCTGCCGTGGACAATTCTTGCGATCTCGATGCCGTCGTTCATCGCTCGAAAGAAGATGACATAGCTGCCTACGCTAAATGATCGGCAACCGGGGGACTCCAAAACCTGGGCGAAGCTCGCCAATCTCCGGTTGCGTCGCCAAAGTGCGGCACGTCTCGCAAATTTCAGCGACCCAACGGCGAGCAGCTTCGGGTTTGTCGCGAGCAATGTATTCTGCGATCCCCAGAAAATCGTCATCTGCTTCTGGCGCGTAGACGACCCGAGGCACTACGCTTCTCCTCGCTCTATCTGACAGATTCGCTCTTCAGTTCGAGCATAAACCTCTTCAGCGGAAACACCCTCCCCAGCATCGAGTTGGGCAAACCCTTTCTGCACCTCTTCTCGCAAGGTTTCACGTGCTTGCAGCAGTCGCAGCCCTTCGGCCAACACATCACCTGCACTCAAAAAACGCCGCTCAGAAACCATCCGTTGGACGAACGGCGCTAGATCGTTTGGTATTTCGGTGGTCATGATTTTTCTCGCAGTTTGCCAGTGGGGTCCGCCTCTTCATTATACCGTCAAACTTCTTGCCGAGCATCCTCCTTGTTTAGCGGATATTCTACCCTCCCTCTACAAACGCAGAGACTTCTGCAACGCTTTTTCTAAGTCGGATTGGCCAACTAGGATATCTAGCTTCACGCTGACGGCGTAGAGGGGAACGTTCCCAAAGCTGGTGACACCCAGCTTGACCAAATCTTTGCGTGTGCAGAGGACCAGATCGGCGTCGGAGGCCCAATCCGTCAGAGACGCGACATCCGCACGGCTATAGGTGTGATGGTCGGGAAATTCGCGCCAAGCCGTGAGGTTGTAGCCAAGCGTTGCAAGCGTGTGGCGAAACCCCGAGGGGTTACCAATGCCCGAAAAGGCGGCCACTCGCTTGTCGGGAGCAACCGCCAACGGGTGCTCTTTGCCATTGCCGTCCAGAAGTGCGTGCGGTTGGTGGGTCACTTCGCACCAAGTCGCATGAGGAGCAAGCTGGGCAACACGGTCCTGGATATTTTTTCGACCACCAACGTCAAGCATATCAGCACGACTCAGCACAACCACTTGGGCACGAACGAGACCAGAAAGCGGTTCTCGCAACGTCCCTCGTGGAAAGACGTGCTCAAAACCAAACGGTTCGGTTGCGTCGAGCAGCACAATGTCGAGATCGCGAGCCAAACGGCGGTGCTGAAAACCGTCGTCAAGTAAAATGAGCTGAGCGCCGTGGTCGTCAATGGCGGCCCGAGCGGCTTCCACCCGGTTGGGATTCTGAAGATGCGGAACGCCGGGCAGTGCAAGCTCCAGTTCAAGCGCTTCGTCGTTGCGCTCGCCCTGCTGGGCACCGTAGCCGCGGCTGACGATCGAGACGCGAATACCTTGATCGCAATAGTGACGGGCAATCCACTCCACAAGCGGCGTCTTGCCCGTGCCGCCTAGCGTGAGATTACCGACACAAATGACCGGGACGTCGACGTGCTCAATAGCCGCCTGCCCACGGTCGTAACGACGATTGCGAAACGCCATCACCGCACGGTACGGCACCTCGACCACGCGAAGCCCCCCGCGCAGCAACCCCGCAAGCGGCCCCCGGCGGCGACCGCTGACTAAATCTCGGAATGAAGTAGGGCTAAACAAAGTGGGCGGTGGGCAGTGGGCAGTGGGCAGTAGCCGCGATGCAACGCATCGCCGGAGTCTCTCTCGCTCAGTCTCTCTCGCTCGAAGAATCGTAATTTTCAAGAAAATCGCCCTAAACAACCAGCCCAACTGGCACAAAATCGCGGTTTCCTACGTCTTACTTTCTGAGAGAGTCCCTTATAATGGAGGGGGGCAAAAGAATTTCCCTTTGTAACATTTCAGCGAAGTGAAGAAGAATAGGACGCGGATGAACGCGGATTTTACAGATTTGCACCGATAAAAAGATATTTTCTCTAGTGTGTAGGGTGGGCACTGCCCACCTTTGTTTTGGCTTGCGGTGGGCGGTGCCCACCCTACTTACTTTGTTTTTTGAGTCGGCGTTTTTGAATCCGCGAAAATCAGCTTAATCGGTGTTCATCCGCGTCCTATTACTGCAAATGGCTGAATTACTACTTTCCTTTTTGGTTTTCGGCGTTTTTATATGGCTAGTGTAACGGAACAACCCCAATCAGAAAGCTCCCCGCAGAAGGCGGGGCAATCGCAATTGGTCGATCGGCAAATCGGTCGAACCCGACGGGCACTGAAACTGGTCGATCTGACCGCCGGGCTGATCACGCTGGCCATCGGCGTGCTGGCGTTTTTATTGACCGTCGCGATCTTAGAACATTGGGTCGTCCCCGGCGGCTGGGGTGAGACGGGACGGCGATTGTTGTTCGGTGTCTTGCTGGCCGGCGTCGGTTGGTTTAGCTGGCGAACATTTTGGCCACTACTGCGGCAGTCGATCAATCCGGTCTACGCGGCACAGGCGATCGAAGAAAGTAGCCCCTCGCTGAAAAACAGTTTGATGAATCTATTATTCCTGCGAGACCACAAGCGAGAGTTACCCCGGCAAGTTTATCAGGCCATCGAACAACAGGCAGAGCAACGGCTGTCGAACGTGCGGCTAGAAACGGTCGTCGATCGTTCTTCGGTTTTGCGACTTGGCTATATCTTGGTAGCGATCGTTGCGATGTGCGCGCTCTACCGTTTTCTTTCGCCCAAAGATCTCTTTTCGTCTGCCGGGCGCGTGTTGGCGCCCTGGGCAAATATCGCCGCACCAAGCCGAGTCGAAATCTTGGACGTCACGCCCGGCAATACCGAGGCGGCGCGAGGCGAACAGCTAGAGATCACCGCAGAAATCCTGGGGATCGAAGAAGACGAGCCTGTACAACTCTTCTACTCGACCGCTGACCAGCAGATCGTCTCGCAAGAACTTCGCATGTCGGCGTCGGTCGGTGGCTCACGATTTCGAGCCAAACTACCGGGACGCAAGGGGCTTGGCGGAAGTGACGGGATTCAACAGAACTTCACCTACTGGATCGAAGCGGGCGACGCCCAATCACCCCGCTATCAAGTTTCGGTCTTCGCACGACCTACCCTGATCGTCAGCCGCGTCCGCTACGAATATCCCGCCTACACCGGCACTCCCTCACGCGATGTCCAACACACCGGCGACCTACGGGCCATCGAGGGGACCAAAGTTACCCTGTTCGCAACCGCAAACAAAACTATCAAAACGGCGCACGTCGACTTCGAGGCCGATGGCCGACGCGATCTGTTGATGAACGCCAACGACCTGCAAGCGACCGTCACCTTTCCGCTCGAGCTGCGCGAAGATCGCCGCACCCCACGCCACCAAAGCTACGCATTACGCTACACGACCACCGAAGGCACTCAGAATCAGTCGCCGCCCAAGTACCGCATCGAAGTCGTCCCCGACTACGCGCCAGAAATTCAATTGCTGCTGCCTGAAGAGCCGGTGCTCGACGTGGCGCTGAACCAAGAAGTGAATTTTGAAGTCGAGGCACGCGACCCCGACTTCGCACTCCGCCAAGTCGTCCTCCTCGGCAACCTGGGCGACGAGCAAGTCCTGAAAGAGACCCTGCTCTCCGACAACCACACGGGTCGTTTCGTCGGCAAGCTCCGAAAAACACCCGAGGAGCTTGGCCTGAAGGCCGGCGATGTGCTGGAATACTGGGCAGCCGCAGCCGACACCCGTCGACCCAAACCGAATTTGGCCTACAGCGCCCACCGAAAAATCCGAGTGACCGGACCTTGGCAACCCAACCAAGGCGAAAACGAGGGCCAACAACAAGAAGGCGACAAAAAGCAACAACCGGGCGAGGGAGAACCGCAAGAAGGCGAAGGCGGCGAACAAGGCCAAGCCGGCGGCGGAGAACAAGGAAAAGCCTCAGCAGGGGAAGAAGGCGAGCAAGGCGAAGGAGGCAGCGGACAAGAGCCGGGCGAAGAAGCAAACGAAGGCAAACAACAAACCGAGGGCGGCAAGGGGATGTCCGAAGGTGGAGAAGACTCGGAAGGCGGAGGAGATTCGCAATCCGAGCCAGGCGAAAACTCCAACGGCGCAACGTCTGAACGCTCTCCGTCAGACGGCCCAACCGACCCTTCGGCTGGCGGTGAAGGAGGCGAACAAGAAAAAGTTTCGTCAGCGGGCGACGACGACGGCTCGGCGTTCGAGCGCATGGCCGAGCACTTTGAGGAGAAGGAGGAAGAGAAGAACGGCGGCAACCAGCGCGAATCAGCAAACCGTGGAGACGGAGCCGAAGGAACGCCCGACGACGATCAGACCCAAAACGAAGGCGACGCAGCAGAAGCCGAGCGGGGCGAGCAAACCGACGGCAAGCAAGGTGCGCAGCAACAGCGAAGCAATGACGAAAAGGGTGCCCAGGGCGAACCGGCCCCAGGCGAAGAGCCAGAAGAAGGCGAACAGCAAGAACAAGAGGGAGAGGCAGCCGAGGGCGATCCCCAAGAAAAAATGTCGCCTGAGCAAGGCGAGGCGGGAGCCGGTGAAAACCCGGGCGAGAATCAAGGCACGCCCGATCCCGGAGAAACCAAGCGACCCCAGGACAAACAAAAGGGACAGCAAGGCGATCAGCCCGGCCAAGAGAGTCAGCAAGCTCCGTCCAAGGGAAACGATCCAACCGAGTCCGACTCCGAAGGGGGACAAAGCGGCGACCGAACCGGCGGGGGCCAAAAGGGAGCCGGACAACAGGCCGACGCCGACGGAACCGGTGCAGCCGGTCAAAACCAGGCAGCCGACGACGGCGCTGGCCAATCGCAAGAACCGGGCGAAGGAGAGGCCTCCGAGCAACCGGGCGACCAACAACAGGCAGAGGGCAAAACCGGCGAATCGAGCGGTGATCAACCCGGCCAAGGCAGCGAGCAAAGCGGACAACCCGGCGATCAGCCCGGTGGCCAAGCTTCGCCCGACACCAAAAACCCCGACACCCAAGACGGAGAGCAGCAAGGGTCCGACCAAGCAGAAGGCCAACCGGCAGGCGGAACCGGCGGCAAAACAAACAGCCCACCGCCACCCGGCGAGACGATGCCCGGCGACGAAGCGAATTTAGATTTTGCAAAGAAAAAAACCGACCTCATTCTCGATCGTCTCGACGACCAATTAAATAAAAACAAAGTCGACAAGAGCTTGCTAGAAAAACTAGGCTGGTCGCAAGACGAGCTACGACGTTTTGTCGAGCGATGGAAACACTTGAAATCAGAAGCCGAGAACTCGAATCTCGGCGCTCAGAAAGAATTGGACGCGGCACTACGCAGCCTGGGCATTTCGCGCAAAGGCCGCACAGGTTTCGGTTCAAAAATAACCAAAGACAAACTCCGCGACCTCCGCGACGCCTATCGAGCGCAAGCACCACTAGAATACCAACAACAAATCCGCGCCTACCTCAAAGGCACAGCAGCGGCTGAGAGCGACTAGAGCATTTCTGGAAAATACGTGGTCGCAGGATTGATGATCCTGAAATTTTGAACCACAAAGCAACTGCGGAAACAACGGATGAGCGAGGAAAGTTGCCTTTTTCGTCGTTGCGTAGTTCCGTCGTGGTTCATTGCCTGGCTACGAAATTCAAGGAATTGCTCTAAAACAGCAAACAAGCTCCAACTCGCTTTTTGGAGCCATTCGGTCTAGAATAGTAGGCATGGCCGAATCGATACGCGCAATTTATGAAAACGGGGTTTTCAAACCGTTGGATCACCTCAGCTTGCCAGAACATCAGCAAGTTCAGTTGACCGTCGAGTCGTCACCGGTTGAAGAATCCACGACCCCAAGCAATAGTTCGACAGATCCTTTGGCCGATCCTTTGGCCGGTATTCGCACCCCGACGGGCATCCCCGATCTGGCCGAGAACTTTGACGACTATCGCTTTGGAAAGCAACGTCCGTGAATGCTGTCTTTCTCGACACCTCCGGACTCGTAGCTGTCGTGAACACCGACGACCAATGGCATACGCAAGCCGAAAAAGTCTGGTCCGTGCTAATTTCCTCTCAGGCAGCCTTGGTCACGACTTCGCTGGTCCTTGTCGAACTAGCTGACGGCCTTTCTCGCATTCGACACCGTCCCCTCGCTTCACAAGTCGTCGACGGACTGCGCGCGTCTGAACGAGTAACGATCATTCAATCCGATGCAACGATAGAAAAACAAGCCTGGAAACTGTTTCGTGATCGCATGGATAAAGAATGGGGCATGACCGATTGCGTAAGTATGACTCTCATGACAGAGCAAGCAATCGATCGTATTTTTACAGCAGACTCTCATTTTGTTCAGGCAGGTTTTGAGATTCTCGTGAAGTAACCAAACAGAGCTATTTTTTCTATAACGGTATCCGTTTCAAAACTCCTCCTCGAATTCGATATTTCCGATGAGCCTTACCATCCCCCGCTACCTAGTCCCGTTTCATCCCAAGCAGATTCCGCACCATTTTGTGGACGTCCTGATCGTCGGCGGTGGGATCGCCGGCATGCGTGCTACGATGGCCATCGACCCTCGGTTGTCGGCGCTGGTCGTCACCAAAGATCGCCTCCAAGAATCGAGCAGCAGCTATGCCCAAGGCGGCATTGCCGGGGTGCTTGCGCCCGAAGATCGGTTTGAAGATCATATCGCCGACACGATGACCGCAGGCGGCGACCTGTGTGACCCGGCAGTCGTCGAAATGGTCATCCGCGAGGCACCCGACCATATTCGGCAACTGATCGAATGGGGGACGGTCTTTGATCGCGAAAACGGTGAGATTCTTCTGGGCCGTGAAGGAGGACATGGTCGCAATCGAATCGCTCATGCGCTCGGCGACGCCACCGGCCAAGAAATCATGCGGGCAATGATCGATCGCGCTCGCAACGACCTGGGCGCACAAATCTGGCAAAACACGTTTACGATCGACCTGCTGACTCACGAGGGCCAATGCCGGGGCGCTCTCGTTTGGAATCCGCATCATGGCAAAACATTCCTTTGGGCGAAGCAAACCATCCTTTGCACCGGCGGCACGGGGCAAGTCTTTCGCGAGACAACCAATCCCCTCGTAGCAACCGGCGATGGTCATGCGATTGCTTACCGCGCTGGCGCAGAGCTGCTCGACATGGAGTTCATGCAGTTTCATCCAACCGTGCTTTACATCGCCGGCAGTAGCCGGAGTCTCATTACCGAAGCGATTCGCGGCGAGGGAGCATTCTTGCTGGATGCCAATGGCCAACGGTTTATGCCCGAGTATGACGAACGGGCAGAACTCGCGCCGCGCGACGTGGTGAGTCAGGCAATTGTCGATCGCATGGAAAAAACGCGCCATCCGTGCGTCTATCTCGACTTGAGTCCCCTAGAACCGGGCCGCGCACGAAAGCGTTTTCCGGGTATCGCCAAACGCTGCGCAGAATTCGGTCTCGACATCGCCGAAGATCGTATCCCCGTGCGACCTGGTGCCCACTACATGATCGGTGGCATCCAAGTCGACCAAGCGGGAGCAAGCACCCTGCCCCGCCTATGGGCCTCGGGCGAGGTAACCAGCAGCGGCCTCCACGGAGCAAACCGCCTAGCCTCCAACAGCCTGCTCGAGGGTTTGGTCTACGGCGCGCACGCCGGCGAGGCCGCTTCTGAGGCAGCGTTGACCGAACCCGACACCTTCCAGGCAATCCCCCTAGAAAATGCGCCTTGCGAGCCACCAACCGAATCGCTCGACTTACAAGATATTCGCAACTCCCTGAAAAGTTTGATGTGGAGATCAGCCGGCGTCCGACGCGAGGGGCAGCAAATGCGCGAGGCGGCAGAAACGATCGAAGGCTGGTGCCGCTACGTCCTTTCGCGCCAGTTCACCGACCCGGAAGGCTGGGAGCTGCAAAACATGCTGACCGTCTCGCGAGTGATGATCGACACGGCGATCCAGCGAGAGGAGTCGCGCGGCGTCCACCTACGGAGCGATTTTCCGTCGCAGGACGACAAACACTGGCAACGCCGCCTAGGAGTCGTACGCCAACCGGGATAGCGTAGGGTGGGCACTGCCCACCAACTGGACGATCGACCCTAGCTTAACGATCGACCCTGCTGGACCCTGGTGGGCACTGCCCACCCTACTTGCTGCTAGCGGAACACGCTTGTGCGGCTCGCACTAGACAAAAGGGAGCCTCTGCGATTACCATTCAGGGTTTGTCGATGGCACTATTGGCACCATGAAATGACGTGGAGTCCCGATGAACAAAACCTCCGAAAATTCACCTGCGGCAGCTGCGGAACCGATGATCGAGGCACTCGGCCTCTCAAAATTCTACGGTAGCTTTGCCGCCTCGCGCGAAGTCAGCTTCGCGATCAACAAAGGCGAAGTCGCCGCGTTTCTCGGCCCGAACGGCGCGGGGAAAAGCACGACGATGAAGCTATTGACCGGCTATCTGGCTCCGTCCGAGGGCGAAGCACGGATCGCCGGCCACAACATGGCGACCGACCGACTCAAGGGAGCCAAGCGACTCGGCTACCTCCCCGAAAATGGTCCGCTCTACGCCGACATGACCCCCCGAAGCCTGCTCACCTTTTTTGGCGAGCTACGGCAGCTCCGAGGACGCAAGCTCGACGAACGGCTCGACGCCGTCATCCATACTTGCAATCTCGAAACCGTCATCGGCAAGCCGATCGGCAAACTCTCGAAAGGCTACCGTCAACGCGTCGGCATGGCGCAGGCCTTACTGCACGACCCCGACGTGCTGATTCTTGATGAACCCACGGCTGGCCTCGATCCCAACCAAATTCGTGAAGTTCGTAAGATGATTCGTGAACTGGGCGAGTCGAAAACCATCTTGCTATCGACGCACATCCTGCAAGAGGTCGAAGCCATGTGCAATCGGGTCGTCTTCATCAACGAGGGACGACTCGTCTTCGACGGCACGCCCGCAGAGCTGGGCGAACGACATGCCAACCTGGACGAGCGGTTCCGTGAACTAACGACGGCTGCGAGCTAAAAACCTGTAGGGTGCGTGCAGCGAAGCGTAACGCACCGTGAACGCAGGACTTCGGCGAGACGTAGCTCGCCGGCTATTTACCTTACCAACGACTACCTACTAACAATCAACGACTTACTATGAACTTCAGCGTTCTAAAATCGATTTTCAAACGCGATTTTGTGAGCTATTTTTCTAGCCCCACAGGCTATGTGTTTATCTGCGTCTTCGTGGTTCTCAGTGCGCTGGCGACGTTTTGGCCGCCCGAGTTCTTTTCGAGCAACCTAGCCAATCTCGACCAGCTAAGCCGCTGGCTGCCGTTCATCATGCTTGTCTTTATCCCAGCAATCACGATGAGCATCTGGGCAGAGGAACGACGCCAAGGAACCGACGAGCTGCTACTCACCGTGCCGGCGACCGACCTGGACGTCGTGCTAGGAAAATATCTGGCGGCCGTCGCCATCTTTTCGGTCTCGCTGATGTTCTCCGCCTTTTCGATTTTCCTCGTCTTCAAATGGGGCCTAGGCGACCCCGACTTCGGCCTGTTTGTCAGCACCTACGTCGGCTACTGGTTTATCGGCGGCGCGATGATCGCGATCGGCATGGTCGCCTCGTTTCTAACCGAAAACCTAACCGTCGGATTTATTCTGGGCACGCTCTTCAACATGCCCCTAGCGCTGTTTGGCGTCGCAGGCTGGTTTGTCAAAAATCCGGCCCTAGCACAGACCATTCGCCATTGGAGTGCCCTCGAACAGTTCCGCGATTTCGAGCGAGGCGTCATTAGCCTCGGCGGAGTCACCTATTTTGTCGCAATCGCCACGGTCATGGTCTACCTGAGCATGGTGCTCATCGGACGTCGACATTGGCAAGCACGCGAAGAGGGCGGCGCACTGCTCGGACATTATCTCGTCCGGACAATCGCCCTACTCTGCTTGGCCGTGGGCGTCACGCAAATCGTACAGAGCCGCAACTCGCTCAGAGCCGATATCAGCAGCGAGCGGCTAAGCACCCTGTCGGCTGACACGCTCAGTATTTTGCAAGACCTCCGCCAAGACGAAAACGCGAAGACCATCAAAATCGACGCCTACGTCAGCCCCCAAGTACCCACCGACTATGTCGCAACGAAAATGAATTTCTTGTCGACACTCTCCGAGCTGCAAGCCCTCAGCGGTGGCAAGATTCAGGTCGCCAATCACGAACTCGAAAATTATGGCGAAGAGGCCGTCTTGGCCGAACGCACCTACGGAATCACGCCGCGCGGAGTCACGGTCGTCAACGGACGCGAGCGCTCCTCCGAAGAAATCTTCCTCGGGGCAGCCATTACCTCGGGCTTAGAGAAAATAGTGATTCCTTTCATCGACAAAGGAATCCCCGTCGAATACGAACTGGTACGCTCCATCGCGACGGTCACCCAAAAGAAACGGCTCAAAGTAGGAATCGTCGACACGGGTATGCCGTTCTTAAACCCCAACAGCGATCACAGCCAAGAGTGGCCGCTCATCACCGAGCTGCGCAAGCAATACGATATCGACGATCGCCCGGTCGATCCCTCGCAGCCCATCAAAGACAAGTACGACGTCCTGCTCGCCGTCCAACCTTCGATGCTCGGCCCCCAAGAGCTGGACCACCTCGTCGACGCAGTGCGCGCAGGCATCCCCACGGCCATCCTCGAAGACCCCCACCCCCACTTCTTTCCTGCACAAGTTCCCGGAACAGCCGAACCCAAACAGCAACAGAACATGGGCATGTTTGGCGGCGGTGGCAGACCATTGCCGAAGGGCGATATCTCGCAGCTCTGGAAAACCCTCGGCATCCAAATGGACCCGACCGGCGTCGTCTGGCAAGACCATATACCCGAGCAAACGGTCCGTGGCTTGGCCGATCAACAGTGGATTTTTCTTGACGCCGACAACGGCGCGCAAGACCCCCTGAATCCCGACAACGCGATCACCTCGGGCTTGAACCAACTTTTACTGCTCTATCCTGGCTCTTTGACCCAAGACGAAGATTCCAAATTGGTGTTCGAGCAGCTAGCCGTCACCGGCAGCGACAACTCGGGCGTCGTCGAGGCCCCTGCCCTACGACGCCAACAACGAAACACGCGCGTCTTTAGCCGGACGCTCTCGACCAACTCCTACATCGTAGCTGCGCAGATTCATGGCCAACTGATCGAGGAAGAACTACAGCTCGACGAAGGTTTTGATTTGGAAGCGGCAACCAAAGCCACCGACGAAGACTCCTCTAACAAACTCGAAGAAACTGAACCCGAAGCAGGAACCGAAATCAACGCCGTCGTCGTCGCAGATATCGACTGGATCATTCCCGACTTTTTCTACATCCGCCAGAGCGGCGGCGCAGACGTTTTGCCTGCAACGCAAAATGTGACCTTCATCCTCAACGTCATCGATGCCCTGGCCAAGGACCATCGCTTCATCGAAATCCGAAAACGGACACGCAAGCACCGCACCCTGGCAAAAATCGACGATGCCACCAAAAAATACCGCGACATCGCTCTGAAAGAACAGGAAGACTCCGTCGGCGAAATCGAACAAGAGTTGCAAGAAGCCCAAAAACGCTTCCAAGAAAAAATCGACGCGGTCGAGAAGCTCGAAGGAATCAGCCCCATCGCAAAAAAACAACGCATCGCAGCCGTACGACGCCGCGAACAAGATCGATTAGAAGCCGATATGAAATCGATCGAGACGCGCCGCAGCCGCAAACTCAAGCAAATTCAATACGACCTCGAACAAGAAGTACGCGGCGTCCAAGACCGCTACAAAATGTACGCGATCCTAATCCCCCCGATCCCGCCCCTGCTAGTCGCCCTCTACGTATTTTTCCGTCGACGCGAGGCCGAACGCGAGGGAATTGTGAAAGAGCGCTTGCGCTAGTAACCTTGCGCTAAGAACCACGGCGGATAAATCGTTCTGGCAGTAGTTTATCGTACTCCAAATAGAAACAGTAAATTTATGACTGAGATGGTGAAGACTTTTTTGTTTGTGGCGGCGGCCGTCGGTTCGCTCATCGTCGCCTTTGCGATGGGCCCCTCTACCGACACGCTCAATGTCAAAGATTTGGTCGGTCTGCGCCTCAATCAGTTTGAGGTCGATGTCGCCAAACGATTGAAAATCGTCAAGTTCGACCAAGAAACAGCCCAGACACGAGAATTTGAAGTCGCCGAGTCCAACGGCCTCTGGACGATCCCCTCGAAACAAGGCTACCCAGCAGACGCGGCCCAGCAAATGGGCGAAGCGGCCACCTGTCTGATTGATCGCGAAGTCTTGCGCGTTGCGGGCAAAAGCGCAAACGATCACGAAGCCCTCGGCGTCATCGACCCCGGGGCTTCCAACCTCGACTCCAAGGCGCAAGGCATCGGCACACGCGTCACGATCACCGATTCCAACGACACGGCGCTCGTCGACATGATTATCGGCAAGCCGGTCAAAGACGCCGACGGGCAATACCATGTTCGCAACGCCGACCAAGACGTTGTTTACGTCGTAAGCCTCGACCCCAAAAAACTTTCGACCAAATTTGAAGATTGGATCGAAGACGACCTCCTCAAAATGAATCCAAGAGATATTCGCCAGATAAATATCAAAGATTACTCAGCTGAGTTGCAACCCGTGCTAACCGGTGGAGGCATCGCGATGCAAGTCAACTGGGATCGTCGAGGCGAAATCACACTCGGTTACGACCCGAAAGAATCCGCTTGGACGCCAGAAAGTCTCCAAGAGTTTGATACCGAAAAGAAAGAGCTGGTCGCCTACCAGATGGGCGAAGACGAGCAGCTCGACGAAGACGCACTCTCCCAACTGCGAGACGCCCTGGTCGATCTAATTCTCGTCGATGTCGAACGCAAGCCAAAGGGTTTGAGTGCGGGTCTCAAGGCGGGCGGCGACTTTCTCAAAGATCAAAACGCCGCCACCAGCCTCATGGAACGTGGTTTTGCACCGATTAGCGGCGAACCGGGCGCTGCACCAGAAATTCTCTCAACCGAAGGAGAAATCGTCTGCACGCTACAAGATGGCGTCGAGTACGTGCTGCGGTTTGGAAATCTTCAGCTGGATAGCGAGGGAGAAACCAGCGAAACATCTGTCGATACCGAAGGAACAGACGATGCCGACAGCAGCGTCAACCGCTATCTGTTTGTGATGGCTCGATTCAATGAGGATATCTTAGAAAAACCCGAGTTGGCCGAGCTACCCGAGCTACCAAATGATGCCGACAACGAAGCTGACGAAGAGAGCAAAACCGAAGAGGAAAGCACCGAAGAGAAGGCCGAAGGCGACGAGGAAGATGAAAAGGACGAAGAACTTGCAAGCCTTCTCGGCGCACGCAAAATAATCGAAAAAGAGAATCAACGACGGCTCGACGAGCACCAAGACAAAATCGAAACGGGCCAACTGCGCGTCACCGAGCTGAACACACGTTTTGGCGACTGGTACTACGTCATCTCCAACAACGTCTACAAAAAAATCCACCTCAGCCGAGCGGAAGTCCTCACAAAAAAGGAAAAAGAGAGCGAGGAAAACTCCGAAGCGGGTCCACCCACCGGAGGAATACCCGGCCTGCCAAACTTACCGCTCCAAAACGGTTCCTAGCTGCCGCAAAGCTTCCAGCGTAAACAAACCCGTGTCATGGCCATCGCTAAAGTGAATCGCATAAGCGTAGCGACCCATCGGCTCCATGTGCGTAATACGCAGCGGCTCGGTTTCGGCGACCGTGATCACCGGCAGCAGCGTAACCGCCTCTGCTGGCTCCCCTTTCTTGCCACGCTTCTTTTCTCGGCACGTTGCACAAGGACAGTTTTTGCGCAGTTCGACAACCGGGTAACGCCGCGTTGCCCCGTCCGTCCAACTAATTTCTAGCGTGTCGGGTGTAACGAGTCGAAGTTGTCGTGGTTGAGACATCTCGGATCAACTTTCTTGGCTACTGGAGGTCCGTTGGTCGACAAATCGTTGGCCCTTGCCTTCAAAACGCGGCAACGACATCGCCGGGGCAAGTCGAACATCCACCTTCAGACCTAAACGCAACCGAAGCTCTTCGGCAAGTCGGCTCGGATCTTGAAGCCGATCTTCCACCTCGACCACCAACGCATCCATCTCGCCCTGCTTACGAACGGTCAACCGATATTCGACCACTTCAGGAAAACTGTGCAAAATCTGCTCGATCGAACTGGGGAAAATGTTGACGCCCCGAACAATCATCATATCATCCGAACGACCAAGCACGCCCCCTTCGAGCAGCACAAAACGATTAGAGCCATCGCTGGCCCAAGTCGGCCGAACTAGATCGCCCGTCCGGTAACGAAGAATCGGCATGCCGTAACGACCCAAGCTAGTAAGAACCAAGTGAGAAAGCTCGCCATCAGAAGCAGGCTCGCCGGTCGTGACCGAAAGAAACTCAGGGATAAACTCAGATTCCAAAACATGCAAGCCACGTTGCCCCCGATCGCCGTAACCCCAAGGCCCCACTTCGCTGGCACCACTATGATCGGTCACCCGTGCGTTCCAGGCCGATTCGATCCGCTCACGAGTGGCCGGCACCGAGCCTCCAGGTTCGCCGGCAACCACAATCTTGCGCACGCCAAAGTGCGCCAAGTTGATGCTATTCGCTTCGGCCACCTCGACCAGATGCAAGGCGTAAGTCGGCGTACAAAAAAGCGCCGTCACGTCGGCACGTCGGATCAAATCAAGCCGGGCAAGCGTGTTCATCCCGCCGCCAGGAATAGCCATCGTCCCGCGAGCGACCAACGCATCGTAGGCGCTCCAAAAGCCAATGAACGGGCCAAACGAAAACGCCAACAACGCACGGTCGGCAGCCGTGATATTCGCTGCGTCAAGCACATACTGCCAACCATCGACCCACCACTGCCAATCCTCCGCCGTATCGCAAACCGCAAGAGGACGCCCACGGGTGCCCGAAGTTTGGTGGTAGCGAACATATTGCTCAATCGGCCAAGTCAGATTCGTCGGCAGTTGAATCGTGGCGTCATCCGCGATCAATTCTTCCTTGACCGTCAAAGGAAGCTCGGCGAGCTGATCCAGATGCTGCAACTGCTGCGGACCACGGGCCAGCTTCTCCGCATAAAACCGATTCGCCGGCAGAATCGCCTCAAGAAGCTTGTTGAGCCGCGACAGTTGATAGTCGGCCAGAGCCGAACGATCAAGGGCCTCGAAATCGCGTCGTCGTTGAGATGAATCGTCAGTCATAGTTCGTTCAAATGTTTTTCGTTAGAGCAAGTACCATTCGCGTGTGCGGCTCGCACTATTGTTGAGCAGGCAAACAGGCCAACGAAGACTCGGTTCGCAAATACATTTTCCCTTGATGAACAGCGGGCGTAGCATGGGTAGGATCGCCCAAGTCGGTTTCCCCTAGTAATGCATATTCTGGGTCGGCAGCAAGGACAAACGCCCGTCCGTCGATCGACAAGCAATAGATTTTGTCGCCTGCGAGAATCGGCGAGCCAAAAAATTTGCCCCCAACACGCTTCGTCCATTCAAATTCCGAAGGGTCTTCAGCACGCAAATTCGTGCAAGTCACCTTTCCCTGATCGTGCCAAAGAAAGAGCCAGTCGCCCTTCACCAAAGGAGTCGGCACATAAGGAACGTGCTTCGTCAGCTTCATTTCCACCGCACCAACGACATCCGTCCCCTCCTTGGAAACCCCTTTTTTGGGAACTCTGACGCCGACAAGCTGTTTGCCCGAGCCACCGCTGCCACAAGCGCCGAAAATCCAATCTCCCGCAACCAAGGGCGAACTGACGCAACGTTCTGGAAAGGCGTCGGCAAGCTGCCATAGCAAATCGCCCGTCTGGACTGCGATCGCTTGCATTCCACCGCTCGTACTTTGCGAGACAACAGCCGTCGGACCGCCAGTAATTGGCCCTCCAGCAATCGACACAACGCAAGGTGTCGCATAAGTAGCTTTTCCGGCCGGACGCTTGGCTCGCCAACGCACCTCACCCGTCGCACCGTCGAGGCCGGCCAAGAATCCGTCCTCAGCTTGATCGACTTGCAGACAAACAACACCTTCCACCACGATCGGCGAAGCGGCAAATCCATGATCGCCAACAAACTGTCCCAAATCCGTGCGCCAAACTTCGTCGCCCTGGTGCGTCAGCGCAACACAGTGCATCTTGCCTTCGGTTGCCCAAGTCATATAGACGCGCTGCTCGTCGACCGTTGGCGTCGTGGCGGCATAGCTATTACTCGAATGGATCGCATATTGCGTGCCAGGAAATTCACGCTGCCAAACCAGGTCGCCACTCCCCGCATTAAAACAGTGCAACGTGACAGCACCCGTCTCGACATTTCCGCTGGTAAGAAAAAGATGCTTCTCCCAACCGACGGGCGAGCTGTGGCCTATGCCGGGCAAGGAAATTTTCCAAAGGTAATCTTGCTCGGACCATTGGGATGCAAAAGTAACCTCACCTGCGTGCCCCGTGCCATTTGGGCCTCGAAACCGAGTCCAGTTTTCCGCCTGCGTCGGTTGCGTGCAGGCAAGGAGACCCATTGCCGAGAGAAAAACGACTCCGGCGATGCGTTGCATCGCGGCTAGTGGAGACTTGGCTGGGGGGGCGGGCCGACGCGGCATGGCTATCTCTCGATGTGGTAGATTTCGATTTTTCGATAGAGCGTCGCACGGCCGATGCCTAAGAGCTTGGCCGCTTCGGGGACGCTGCCGCCGGTTCGCTTGAGTGCTTCGAGAATCAACTTGCGTTCCCAGTCTTCGATTTTCAAAGAATCGAGCGATTCGCCGCCGCTATCGCGTAGCCCAAGATCGCAAGGACGAATCTCGTCTTCTTCGGCCAACACAACCGCACTGTCCAAAACATTGCGAAGCTGCCGCACATTGCCCGGCCAACGATATTCCAAAAGCTGTTTGCGCGCACCTTGGCTCAGCCCCAAATCGGGACGACCCCGCTCTTTGCGATAGTGCTCCAAGAAAAAATCGACCAACAGCCCCACATCCGTATCGCGGTCGCGTAGCGGCGGAAGGTGCAACTCAAAAACGCTCAGACGATAGTAAAGGTCTTCGCGGAATTTTTTCTTGCTGACATAGACTTGCAAATCTTGGTTGGTCGCCGCAAGCACACGCACATCCACCTGGATCTCTTGCGTCGCCCCAACCGGCAAAAACGGATGCCCTTCCAAGACGCGAAGCAACTTGGCCTGTCCTTCCAACGAAAGCTCGCCAATCTCGTCCAAAAAAAGCGTGCCCAAATCGGCCTGCTGAAAATAACCCGTATGGTTGCTATCGGCCCCCGTAAACGCACCCGCCTGATGCCCAAAAAGCTGGCTCTCCATCAAGTCTTCCGGAATCGCCGCACAGTTCACCGCGATCATCGGTCGATCGGCCCGTGGACTCCCCTGGTGAATCGCACGCGCGACCAGCTCTTTGCCCGAACCACTCTCGCCCCGAATCAGCACGCAGCCCGGCGCGGCGCTCACCCGTTGGATCTTTTTTTTGAGGTCGCACATGCTGCGGCTTTCGCCGATCAGTTCGTCGTAGCCAGGCGATGTACTAATCAGACGTTGATGCTGGCTACGCAGACTCGTCTCCGAGCGTGCCCGCACCAACGCAATCACCGCCAGATTGGCAACCGCAATGATAAAATCGAAGTCCGACTGCCGAAAACGCCCGTCATGCAGATAAACATGAATCGCCCCGAGCGTGCGTCGCTCTCCCTCATCGTCTTTATGAACAAGCGGCGCACAAACCGCATCGGCAAAGGTGACCGACTCGGTCGGTTTGGTTCCCGCCGACTGATTCGCCACCCAAATGGCCCGCCCCTGCCGAAGCACCAATTCGGTCAACGACTTGCTCAGCACAATACGCTCTGCCTGATCGGCCGGCATCACCGTTTTCGGAACCAATTGTTCCTGATCATCGACCCACAAAAAACCAACCACAGCCGCTTGGGTCCGCTCTTTCAATAAATCCAAAGAGACTTGCGTCACCTCTTCGGGGTCTTCGCAACCGAGCAAGTGGATGCTGAGCTGGTAGAGCAACACCAGCTCTTGCACCTGCTCGGGCGTCGGCAGCGCAGCCAACACCTCTTGATTGCTTTGCCGAACCGCAATCGGCAAGTCTTGCACGATGGTTTGCGTCAGCGTGATGTCGTCGGTATCGGCGGTCGCCGGGTCTTCGGAAAGGTGCAACTCGAATTCATTCGAGCCAATGCGAAAAACATGTCCGTCGTCGAGCGTCGCTTGCTGAATTTTTTGGCCGTTCACCATCGTGCCATTACGGCTACTGTCGTCGCGAAGCGTCCACTGCTCGTCTTCGCAAGTCAAAATAGCATGCACCCGCGAACACATCGGGTCGGGAACCGAAACATGGCAATCGGTCCCACGCCCCAAGAGCGTCTCACGGCTGGGATCCAGCGGAAAATTGGTGCCCGAGCGATTGCCCGTCAGGATCGTCAGATAGGCGTACACGCAAGAGTCCCATCAACAGAGAGGTTCCAAAATGAGATTGGCCGAAATGAGATGGCCAAAATGACCTGAGACTGATCATACACCACCGAAGTAGCTCTTGGAACTAGCAGGAGAGCTTCTTGCGTGGCCAAGATTTCCCCCCCACACGCTGCTGTCTGTTTGAAATCATGAACCCAAATGCCGTCATAACCGGTATTATCCCGCTCCGAAGAGCATCCTCGCACACGCTTCTACAAATGCTCTCGTCATTTTCTTGCTCTCCAGTCAGGGGCAATGTAGTGTTTGCAACCCCACCCCTAGCTGAAGATCCCCTCACTAGAGCAAGCCACAATTGCGTGTGCGGCTCGCACCATCCGCAGCAAGAGACCCCGGTGCTCCCTAAAGACTCAACGCTCCCTAAAGAGACGTCCCGTGCAAAAAAGACTCCCCACGCTATTCGTTCTCGCCCTGGTAACTGCCAGTACTTGCTTCGGAGAAAATCCAGAAGCGAACACGCACTCAGGCGACTTCAACCAAGACGGCCACACAGACAATGCCGACCTGGACCAATGGAAAGCAGCCTTCGACCTCAGCGGAAGCAACCCTTCTCTAACTGCTGACAGCGACAACGACGGCGACACCGACGGCGCAGACTTCCTGGCTTGGCAACGTGGCTATGACGGCTATCGTCTCCCCGAACCCACCACTTTTGTCCTAGCCATGCACCTTCTGCTGGCGATGCTCACCAGACGACGCAGAATCCCCGCCAAACGCCGCCATGACGCGGCACACAAAGCCCACAAAGCCCACAAACCGGTAGCACACAAAAGAAGGGTTTTGACCAACACCAAGCAGTGGTAGGATACCCCAACCCACAATCACGGGCTGTGGCTCAGCTTGGTAGAGCGCTGCGTTCGGGACGCAGAGGTCGCTGGTTCAAATCCAGTCAGCCCGACTGTTTTCTGATCTGCCCCGCTTTCTGATCTGCCCGACTCAGAAAAATAAATTCCCTCGCCTGCAATAGCGCCCCCAAAGCCTTACACAGCAATCCTCACCCAACTCACAAAAAAAACAAACGACCAACGGAAGTGAACCACCCCCAACCGAGCGGCAGCTCGCATAGGCTGCGGCCCTTGCCGCCTTAGGCTTTGACGATGGTTGCTTTGGGGGCCACTACGCTGCTGGCGGCGTTGCGGGTGTCGACGATAAGCTGGCTGTGCTGGGCGATGAAATCGTAGTCGTAGGCCGAGTGGTCGGTGGCGATCAACACGCAATCTTGCTCGGCAAGATAGGCTGGCGTCAGCTCGCTGCTGGCCAGCTCAGGAACGTCGTAGTGCCGCATTCTTGGCAGCGACGGGATATGCGGATCGTTGTACGTCAGCACAGCTCCTCGGCTTGCCAGCAACTCCATCAGCTTGAACGACGGACTCTCCCTCGGATCATCGACATCCCGTTTGTAGGCAACACCCAAGATGCAAATCTTGCTGCCACGAATCGGTTTGTGCGCATCATTAAGCGCCAACGCAACCTTCTCGATGACATACTCCGGCATACTGGCGTTGACCTCGCCCGTCAGTTCAATAAAACGCGTCGGCATATCGTGTTTGCGTGCAACCCAACTCAAGTAAAAAGGATCGATCGGAATACAATGGCCGCCTAGCCCAGGCCCCGGATAAAATGCTTGGAATCCAAACGGCTTGGTTTTGGCCGCTTCGATCACTTCCCAAACATCGATATCCATTCGATCGAACAGCTTTTTTAGTTCGTTGACCAAGGCAATGTTCACCGCCCGATACGTATTTTCGAGCACCTTGCAAGCTTCGGCCACTTCGCAGGAAGAGACCCTCACCACTTGGCTGACCGCTTTGCTATAAAGTTCTTCGGCAAGTTGCAGACTTTCGGAATCGAGGCCTCCAACCACTTTCGGAATTCCACCAGCCGTAAAGTCGGGGTTGCCTGGATCTTCGCGTTCGGGGCTGTAGGCCAAAAAATACTCCTCGCCCGAGGCAAGCCCACTCTCGGCCAAGATCGGAAGCATCACGTCGCGCGTCGTCCCTGGGTACGTGGTGCTTTCGAGGACGACCAGTTGACCGGGGCGTAGACGCTTGGCAATTTCTGTCGCCGTCGACTCAACGTAACTGAGATCAGGATCCCGACTTTCAGAAAGTGGCGTCGGCACACAAATCAAAATTGCGTCTGGCTCGCTCAGCCGACGCATGTCGGCGGTCGGCTCGAAAACGCCGTCCCCGATACATTTCGAAATCCACTCCGACGAAAGATGCCCAATATAGCTCTCGCCAGCTAAAAGTTTGTCGATTTTTTTTTGATCAACATCAAAACCCAAAATGCGATAGCCCGCATCGATAAACGCACGGGCAAGCGGAAGACCGACGTAGCCCAATCCGACAATACCGACAAGCGCAGAGCTATCAGCAATCTTAGTTTTTAATTGCGAAAATGACGACGTAGGGTCCATAAAACGTACTCAATATCTCTTGGCAAAAGTGCTGGCGAATAAGAATCTCAAGGGTTTCTGTGAGGGCCAGTATAAGCGAAGTGACGAAATTCAGAAACGACGGTGTCCGACGATATTCCAGTCCCCACGAGTCCTGTTGAGCCGTCCACAAGGAATGCGTACAATGGCGGATCAAAAGATTGCCAGCAAGAAACCCCTATGAATCGCAGAGAAAACAGCATGTCGAGAAAGTTTTTGGTTACCGGCGGAGCGGGATTTATTGGCTCCCACATCACAACGGCGCTTGTTGAACGAGGCGACAGCGTTGCTGTGCTCGACAATTTGAGCACCGGAAAACGAGAGAACCTGGCCCACTTGGGCGATCAGGTCACCTTCTACGAAGGGTGTCTGCTCGATCGAAAAATCGTGGAGCAAGCGCTCGACGGAGTTGAGGTTGTTTATCATCAAGCCGCGCTCGCTTCGGTCCCACGCAGCGTCAAAGAACCGCTCGAAACCAACGCCGCTTGCGTGACGGGCACCGTTAATCTGCTCGATGCCGCCAGACAGGCCGGGGTTCGCCGCGTTGTTTATGCGGGTTCGAGCAGCGCCTATGGCGACCAGCCCAATATGTCCAAGCGAGAAACCGATCTGCCAAGTCCGCTGTCGCCCTACGCGGCGGCCAAGTTGGCGGCCGAATTGTATTGCAAATCGTTTACCTCGACCTACGGACTCGAGACCGTCGTCATACGGTACTTCAACGTCTTTGGCCCGCGCCAAGATCCCAACAGCGAGTACTCGGCGGTCATTCCGATTTTTGTCACCAAGATGGTTCGAGGCGAGCGTCCCACGATTTACGGCAATGGTCTGCAATCACGCGACTTTACGTTCATCGACAACGTCGTTCAAGGAAATCTGGCCGCAGCCGATGCTCCGGATGCCGTGGGACGATCGATTAACGTCGCTTGCGGCACCCAATTTACCTTGCTGCAATTGGTCGCGGCAATCAACCAGACGCTCGACACCCAGATCGAACCAATCTTCGAAGACGCCCGCGTCGGCGACGTCCGCGAAAGCCTAGCCGACATCACCGTCGCCCGTGCGGTGCTCGACTACGAGCCGCAAGTCACCTTCGACGAAGGCCTCCAACGCTCGATCGAGTACTATCTGTCGCTGGCGAAGTGAATCTTATACGCATCCTGATTAAGAACAGCGAGTTATTGGCGATAAAAAAATGAGCCGCAGATACGCGCCGATAAACGCAGATGGCTAGTCCCGAAAGAAAATATCTGCGTTTATCTGCGGCTATTTAATAACGCTAGCTGCGCACTTTTTAATTCAAATGCGTATTGCAACGTTTTCAATGCTTGGCCAAAATTTCTTGGCGGTAGCGGCGCATCACGTCGCTGCGTAAAAGTAATCCGATCAGCCGGCGTTCGGAACCGACGCCCACTTCGACCGGCAAGGTCTCGACGTCCTGCGTACCGAAATCGCGGAGAGCTTCGATCAGGTTCTCTGCCGGCGAAACCGTAATCGGCGAGCGTTGGGCGATGTCTTCGGCATTGATCAGATGCGGCGAAATGTCGCTATCCAGCACGCGGTGCAAATCGCTAGAGCGAATAATGCCGATCAGCTTGCCGTCGTTCATCACTGGCAAGCTTCCGATGTGCGGATTGGCACGCGCTACGCGAATGATCTCGTGGCAGGTGTCTGTATGTTTCAAATTCGGGAAATCGCGGATCATCACGTCGCGCACCATAATATGGTCAAGCCGATGCAGGTCGTGTCCGCGCGCAATCGATCCGCCACGTCGGCTCAGCTTTTTGTAATAAATGCTCTCGGGTTCGATCGAGCGAGAAACAAGGCTCGCCACCCCAGCAGCGGCCATGATCGGCACGATCACCGCGTAGTTATCCGTCATTTCATAGACAATCAAAATCGCACTCAACACGCCATGTGTCGTCCCCGCAACCACCGCCCCCATGCCAACAATCGCATAGACGCCTGGGGCGTTGCTATACTCAGGCGAAATCCAGTTGGCGAGCAAACCGACACATGCCCCAAGCGTTGCGCCCAGATACAGCGACGGTGCAAACACCCCTCCCGATCCCCCTCCGGCAAGCGTCAGGCTCGTCATCAGAGGTTTTAAGAACACCAGCGGCAAGAGCCACCAGAATTCAGACCATAGCTGCGAACCGGTGACCAGCACCGTCCTGGTCGCTTCCTGTGCCGAAAACTTTCCGAGCAATTTACGCGTCGCGTCGGCCAACGATTTTGGCTTTTCAGATTCTTTTTGGGGGGTATCCAAATGCAGAGCATGATCGACCACGCCGTAGCCCACGCCCATCAGCGGAGGAATCGGCTGAGGGTGTTCTGCCAAATTCTCCTGCGTTGCCTTCGACAGCACCGGCGGCGAACTCGGGTAAAGCACCCCAGAAAGCCCAACAACCGCCCCCAACACCAACGCCCGTTGCCACCACCGGGGAAGCCACTTTTCGGCAACGTCCTCGGTCCGATACAGCAGCTTGATAAAGTAAGCCGCCGCCAGCCCAGCAAGCAAACCAAGAATTAAATACGACGGCAACTGCTGCCAAGCCCCCGCGAAATCGTAATGCAGTTCCAAAAATGCCGGCTTAAAACGATGTTCGCCAATATGTTTCTGCACCACATCGGCCAGCACACTAGCAATCACAATCGGCGTCAGGCTCTCCACCGCAAAGCTGCCCAAAATAATCTCGCTAGCAAACATCACCCCCGCCAGCGGAGCATTAAAAGTCGCGCTAATGCCCGCCGCCGCCCCAGCAGCGACCAGCACTTTTACGTTGCGCGGCGACAACTTCATCCATTGTCCCGCAGTGCTGCCCAGCGCCGAGCCGATCTGTACAATCGGCCCCTCACGTCCAATCGACCCGCCTGTGCCAATACAAAATCCGCTTGCCAAGATTTTCACCAGAGCGACCTTCGGACGAACCACCCCGTCGTGACGGGCCACGGCGGTGATCACCTCCGGCACCCCATGCCCCTGAGCTTCCGGCGCATAACGCCGCGTAAACCAGGAAACCACAAGAAGACCAAACGCAGGAATCGCCAGTAGGGCCACTGTCCACAGTCGGTTATCTGAGGCGGCCACCAAACCCCGTTCGAGGGTTTCAGAAGAAACTAGATCGATCAGCCAAGTAAAAACCGCAGCCCCACAGCCGGCCAGCATCCCGACGACCCCCGCCAAAATGACAGTAAGCGTCGACCCCGAAATCTTCATTCGGCGGAAAACAGCCTTCAACCAATCAATACTTAGGGACTCGGGGCGGGGCAAAAGAGTCTGGGAGGGCAAATGGAGCAATAAACGGGGAGGATACAAGCCTGGGCCTCGGAGCAGCCCAACTCGTATCGAATATCCCCGCCAGCCTAACCTCAAACGGCTCCGATTACTAGCACAACTGCCCCATCGCCAACCGAACCCCGAACCACTAAAATGGTCCTTTTTGTCATTCCGCCCCCTAGCCTCTAGCTACGACCTCCCGCAGCAGGCAAAGGCAAAAAACTAGCCGAGATCCAACCCCATGACCCAACGGGCCTACAACTTTTCAGCCGGTCCCGCCATCCTGCCCGAGCCTGTCTTAGCCCAGGTCCAGCAAGAGATGATGGCGCTCCCCGGTCCGCGCGCCTCGGTCCTGGAGATCAGCCATCGCAGCGCTACCTTCAAAGAAATCCTCGGCGCAGCCGAAGCCAACCTACGAAAACTCCTCGCCGTCCCCGACAATTTCTCCGTTTTGTTTCTGCAAGGCGGCGGACGATTGCAGTTTTCGATGATTCCGCAAAACCTGCTTGGAGACAATAACTGTGCTGACTATCTCGTCACTGGCACCTGGGGTAAGCAAGCCGCCACAGAAGCGGCGAAGTTCGGTAGCATTACGATTGCCTCCGATGGTAGCGACACCAAGTTCAGCCAAGTGCCCACCGACGAGCAACTCCAACTCAATCCCAAAGCGGGCTACGTCTACTACGTCTCCAACGAAACAATCGAAGGCGTACAGTTCCCCACCGAACCGAACGCCGGCGAGGTGCCGCTGGTGTGCGACGCCTCCAGCGAATTCATGCACAAGCCGCTCGACATTAGCCGCTACGGACTCCTCTACGCCTGTGCCCAGAAAAACATCGGCCCCGCAGGCGTGACGGTCGTCATTATTCGCAACGATCTGCTCGAGCGCTCCGCCGATACCTTGCCCACCTACTTGAATTACAAGCGACATGCCGACGCCGGTTCGCTGGTCAACACCCCACCGACGTTTGCCATCTACGTCATCCGTTTGGTGACGGACTGGTTGCTCAACGACATCGGCGGCCTCGACAAGATGTACGCCATCAACCAATCCAAAGCCAAACAACTGTATCAAGTGATCGACGACCACTCCGATTTTTACGAAGGACATGCCCAGCCCGATTGTCGCTCGCTGATGAACGTCACCTTCCGACTGCCCAGCGACGAACTCACCAAAAAGTTCCTCGCCGAAGCCGACGAAAAAAACATGACCGCCCTAGCCGGCCACCGCTCGGTCGGCGGCATACGGGCTTCGATCTACAACGCCATGCCAACCGCAGGCGTCGACGCCCTGTGCAACCTGATGGTCGATTTTTGCAAGAAGAACGGTAAGAAGAACCGTTGACCGCAACTCGTTCGTCGTGGCCGACGGCGCTCACACATCTTCAATCTAACATCACATATCTAACATCACACATCTAACATCACACATCAAACATCCCACCATGAATAAAGTTATTGTTCTCGACGATCTGGCCCAAGAAGGCCTCGACCTCCTAGCAGCCGCACCAGGGTTTGAATACGAAGTCCGCACCGGCCTCAAGGGCGATGCCCTCCGCGATGCCCTCAACGAATTCGACGGTGCCATCTGCCGTAGCGGCGTCAAGCTCACGCCCGAAGTATTGGACGGAAATCGCCGCCTCAAAGCGGTCGTCCGCGCTGGGGTCGGCACCGACAACATCGACAAATCGGCCGCCACCCGCGCAGGCGTGGTCGTGATGAACACCCCCGCCGGAAACACGCTCAGCACCGCCGAACATGCGATCACCCTCCTGCTGGCCATGTCGCGCAACGTCGCCCCCGCCAACCAAGGACTCGTCGAAGGACGCTGGGATCGCAAAAAATACATGGGCACCCAGGTCGCCGGCAAAACGCTCGGCGTCGTCGGCCTAGGACGCATCGGCTTGGCCGTCGCCAAAAGGGCACAAGCTTTAGAAATGAAAGTGCTCGGCTACGATCCGTTCCTCTCGAAAGAACGCGCCAAAGAGCTAGGCATCGAATCGGTCGACACCGTCGACGGAATGCTACCCCAAGTCGATTACCTAACGGTCCACACGCCGTTGACCGACGAAACGCGCAACATGATCGACCTACCCCAACTCGAAATCATCAAGCCGGGCCTACGCCTAGTGAACTGCGCTCGCGGCGGAATTTACAACGAAGCCGCCTTGGTCGAAGGCCTCAAGTCAGGGAAAATCGCCGGCGTCGCCCTCGACGTCTACGAAAACGAACCCTGCACCGACAGCCCCCTGTTCGGAATGCCCGGCGTCCTTTGCACACCCCACCTCGGGGCCAGCACCGAAGAAGCACAAACCCAGGTCGCCGTCGAAGCGGTCGGCCTGCTCACCGACTTTCTTGCTAACGGAACCATCCGCCACTCGGTCAACGTCGCACCGCTGGACCCCAAAACAATCGAATCATTGCGTGGCTACCTCGACGTCGCTTACCGTCTGGGCATCCTCATGGCGGACATCCAAACCGGCGGGGCCAAATCGTGTCGGCTCCTCTACCGGGGCGAAATCGCCAGCAAAGATACCAAAGTCCTCACCGCCGCCTTCGCAGCCGGCCTGCTCGAAAACGCCCTCGAAGACGAAGTCAATCTGGTCAACGCCGAGTGGATGCTCAAAGAGCGCGGCATCGAGCTTTCGATCGAATCGTGCAGCGACAAGGGCGCGTTTCGCTCGTCGATGACCGCCGAAGTTGCGACCGACAGCACCTCTGAGGGGGGAACACACGAAGCGACCGGCACGGTCTTTGGCGAATCGATGCCACGGCTCGTCGCGATTGATGGTTTTCGCCTAGAGGCCTACCTCGACGGCTGCCTACTCATCTTCGCCCATCAAGACATCCCCGGAATCATCGGCGGCGTCGGCACCCTCTGCGGCCAACACGGCGTCAACATCGGCCAAATGGCCGTCGGCCGCGCCAGCGACTCGCCCGGCGGCGAAGCCGTAGGCATCCTCAACCTCGACGCCGACCCCTCGACCAAAGCCCTCGAAGCCATCCGCCAGATGGAAGGCATCAGCTCCGCCAAAGTCATCCACCTACCCAAGGCAGGCGAACTGCCAGCTTGGTTGCAAAGCTAACTTGGACGATATACGAAATCATCTGACCTCATAGATCACCGGTCGGTACTTGGGCTGAGGAATCGGTTTCCCCGTTTCTTGAGCAACCTCCAGCCAGGCAACCTTAGCTTTCTCAACTTCTTTGAGCGCCTCTTCGGGAGTCTCGCCAAAGGCAGAACAGATCTTTAGATCGGGAATGTCAGCGATATATCCACCGTCTTCCTCGCTAAAGAAAATATTGATGTGATAGTCTTTCATGGCAGATTAGTCCTCCAACCTTAGATTATACTCTTCGACGAGCTTCAGGAACTGCCTAATCTGGTAAGGTTTTGCCTGCCCGCCGATTTCTTGCAGATTGACCAACTCAGGGACGTCAGGGTGAATGAAAATATGATGGCTGCCACGCACCCGTTTAAGCGTGAATCCGAATGCTTCGACGAGTCCACGCATATCGCTGAAACGAACATTCCGCGAACCACCGAGCATTTCCTCTAGGACTTTCCGTGGCTTCATCGTGCCGTCGCCTCTTCAATAATTCGGATTTCGTCGTCGGTCAGACTGTTTTTCTTGATACCGCAGAATAGCGAATCCAAAGAATCGAGCCTAGTGCGTCGCGTGGCCAACGATCTTGCCAAAGCACCCCCCACGCCCGGCGTTCAACCCGCAGACTCCGTACGACCGGCTAGGTTTTCTATTTTTTCCTGATCGGCAGCCCCTCAACCATCGGGCAGGCACCATTCTATGGCCGATATTATTTCAGGTCGTCAAGCCGAATCGCTGCTTGGGGCCTCCCTCCTGAAGCATCCCCCCCCTCCCTGAATTACCGGCGACGAACTCTCATGATGGAAGCAACCCTCACAGCCCCACCCTTGTTAGAGCAAGTCCGTGGCGCCCTCAGCAAAAGCCCTTACTTGGCTCCGCAACAAGTCCAAATCGAAGCCACCGACGGCAACATCCGCCTCGAAGGCACGGTAAGCTCGTTCTACCAAAAGCAGATGGCTCAAGAACTCGTCCGCCGCATCGACGGCGTCGAAACCATCATCAACCAGTTGCAAGTCAACTGGGGGTAGCGAAAGGCACTAGAAAAACTCTAGTCGACCTCGCATGTCGTTCGATGTTAGGCACTGGTTCATCAGTTCAAGAAACTGAACAATTTTTCCAATCGAGTGAACCCCTTGCTTCGAGTACACCATCCCCGCATGTTCGACCCCTGCAGCATGCTTCCGCAGAAAATCTTGAGCCCGCGTAAAAATCACTCGGTTGTGTGAAAGGGCGTAAGCAATGTGCTCGTCGTCCGAGGCATCTTGAAGCCCAGCCTCGGCAGTGGTGGTTACATCAATGCCACGAACCCTCAAGCCACGGGCAACAGCAAAATCAACATGCTGATCAAGATGAAACCGAATCACTGCCCGTATCCAGGGTAGAAATTTTCATGGCCATCGGGCCTGGCCCTGTGGCAGCTTTGAGCATTTCGACAAACTCGTCGGCGGCTTTCATTTGGGCATCAATTTCTGCCTTGTGATCGAAGTAATAAGCAAGAGCTGCGTGCACGTCACCCAGCGAGAGTTGCGGAAAAGACGAAATCACTTCATCTGCAGATCTCCCCTGCTGCTCGTGCAGAACATAAATATCCCATACACGAATACGTGTGCCCTTAACACAAGGCTTGCCGCCACACTTGCCTGGCACCTTTTCTATGTGTATTTCAATGACCGATTGCATACCTGGATTCTACTCCACAACAGAAAAAAGACCAAATAAAATCTCAACCTCTCCCGAAGTATTCAATCCCGCCCAAAGCAAACCAGACACATATCGTCGCTCTGCGGAAAATCGCCCGCAAACTTACGGACATCGTCTAGCAAGTGCTGGCCCAGTTCGTACGGCCCAACCTCTTGGTTGCTGATGACTTCGATCATCTTTTCGATGCCGTAAAGATCGCGCTGCGAGTTCATCGCTTCGCTAAATCCGTCGGTAAAGATCGTCACAAAATCGCCCGGCTCGAGCTGTCGCTGGTACGCCTCGAACTGATAGTCGTCGACCACCCCCACGGGCAAGCCGGTGATGTCGCCGCCGATTTCCATCACCTTACCCTGAGCATTGCGCAACATGGGCGGCATATGCCCCGCATTGACGAGCGTGAGCGTATGCGTACGCGGATCAATGAGGGCGATCACCATCGTCACAAACCGGTCGTCCCAGCCGTGACTCGAAAAACTCGCATTGATCTGGCCCATCGCCTTGGCCGTATCCGGTTCGCGTGCCAACCAAAACCGGACATCGCCCGAGAGCTTGGCCATCAAGATCGCCGCCGACACGCCCTTGCCCGCCACATCGCCGACAATCACCGCGAACCGCTCTTCGGGCAGCATCACATAATCATAGTAATCGCCGCCCACCAGATAAGCCGATTCGTAAAACTCGAAAAAGTGGTAGCCCGGCACCTGCGGCGACTTGTCGGGCAGCAACGCATGTTGCATCTGATTCGCAACTTCCAAATCACGCTGCAACGCACGCTGTTTGATCGCCTCTTCGTACATGCGCGCGTTGTCCATCGCAATCGAAGCCTGCTTCGAGACACCCGCCAGCACCTGCAAGTCGTGGTCGGTAAAACGGCTCATTTGATTCCGCGTATCAATCTGAATCACGCCCAACGCTTCGCCATCGCTGGCAATCAACGGCGCACAAATCAACGAGCGGATCTCAAAATCAGCAATGCTCTGCGCCATATTAAAACGCTCGTCCGACGCCGCATCGGCCGACAAAATCGCCTGCTTGCCGGTCATCGCTTGCTCGACAATCGTACGGCTGATCCGCATATTGTCTTCGTCGCCCGGCAGACGTGCCTTCGACGCGACCGGTACCAACGGAGCCTCGGGCCGAGGACGCATCACCACAAACCCGCGATCCGCCTGCACAAAAATCTTGAACAGACTGTCGAGCAACTTTGGCAGAATCTCTTTGACTGAAAGCGTGCTGCCCAAGTTGTTCGAGATCTCGATCATCGCTTCAAGCTGCGCCTCGGGCTTCGCCGACAACTGCCAAGCGTTCTTTCCGCCAAGGCTAACATCGACCGTAGCCATGATCGTCGACGTCGACTCGCCACCACTGTCGACCAAATCGCCCAACAACGACGAACCCTGTGGAACCGCGCCTCCCAAGGTGCCAGGCACCTCTTCGCAAGAAAACTCAAACAGCATGTCGCAGATCAACACCTTATCGCCGTGACGAATCGGCGCCTGCTCGATCACCCGTTGGCCATTGATATAGGTGCCGTTACGGCTACCCAAATCTTGAAGAATATAGGTGCCCCCTTCTTCCGACAGAATCGCATGACGACGACTCACCGCCGCCACATCGATCACCACATCACATTCAGGACTGCGCCCCATCACCCATCGCTTGCCTTCGAGGTCAAACAATCGCCCCGGATCGCTGCCCTGTAGTACTTTTAAGCTCGCCATACCCACCCAGTCTCGTCATTCATAGAAGTGGCACAATTCAGGAAACCAAAATCAGACCCAGAAATAGACTCCGGACAAGTGCTCCCCCAAACCGACGATTCTACGGCTCCACAGACAGCCACGTCAACAACGAGCCACAGCTCCCGACCTTGACGATTGGCCCCCAGCAACCTACCGTGGAGTGGCCTCGGATAGCCCCGACACAAGCAGCCAAGGCCTGGAGAGCAATCGCCTCCAAGAAAAAACCCTTGGGGAATAGTGTAACGGTAGCACTACGGACTCTGACTCCGTCAGTCTAGGTTCAAATCCTAGTTCCCCAGCTTATCCCGGCGGCCAGCTCAGCTCGCGCCCGCCCAGCAAATGAAAATGCAGATGGTCGACCGTCTGGCCGCCGTCCTCTCCGCAATTCACAACCACGCGGTAGCCGTCCCCCAGCTCCAGCTCGCTCGCCAAGTTACGCAGCACCAACCAAAGATGCCCCAGCAAAGCGGCATCTTCGTCGGCAAGCTGGTCGATCGACACGATCGGCTTCTTGGGAATCACCAGCACATGCGTCGGCGCTTGCGGCGCAACATCCCGAAACGCCAAACACCGATCGTCTTCGTAGACAATGTCGGCCGGAATTTCGCGGTCAATGATTTTTTGAAAGATCGTGTTCGCCACAAGAATCAGACCTCCTCTAGCTGCGACAAATCAATCGCCTCGTCCGGCAACATCACAGGGATACCGTCGATCACCAAATACATCAGGTCACCCGCCGCGCGGACCAAACCCCCATCGATCGCCTGGCTGACCACTTGCCCCGCCAGATTACTGACCTGCCCAGCAGCAATACTACGGTTCACTCGCTCCACAAGCTCCGTCTCCGCAAGCGAAACCGAAGAACGATCCGCCGGACAACACAACACATCAATCAACTGATCATCTATCAAAACAAAAATCTCGAACCGTCAGGAAGTTGGAAACAAAAGAAAAAGGTATTACTTCAGATGGCTAAACTGTACAGAAAAAGAAACCGCCAAGTACATTCTAATGCAGGTAGATTGCCATGAAAACCAACGGTCTCGGTCGCGTTCCCATCGGCGTTTATCTGCGTTCATCGGCGGTTTCTTTTTTGAAGGCTAGCACGTGCATCATTGTACGCTGGCACGGGTTTCCCTGCTAGCAGCCCCCCATCGGGACGCAAACACAGCTCGCAGGATACCCAGTTTATGCTGGCACCGACCCCGAGACTGCCCCCTGCGACTGATGCACCCCCAGCGATTATGCCGATAAACAAAAAGAGGTTGAAGCTGGCCAAAGGGACGTAGGCGGCAAGAGTCTTGTCACTTTTTACCCGGCGGTCTGCTCGATACGGAACGGAACTTAAGCAAGTCCCAGTTGCATGTTTCGCTTAAACAGCCGTATGGCTCTTGTATGCCAAGGCTGCTAACGGAACACGCGTGTGCGGCTCGCACTGGAACAGAAAAATTCGCCGAGGTAAAAACTATGATGACCCCTTCTCGACGCCCCTTTCGACGTCTGGCCGTCGCCGCTCTGGCAATGGTCTGTGCGTGGTGTGCGACTCCTGCACAAAGCCAAGAGGTAACCTACGAAGTGCGCAACGGCACGCGTTACCAAGTCACCCGACAAGTCCTACAACGCCAAGTCCCCACCACGGTCATGCAAAACCGGCAGCAAACCGTCTTGGCTCCGCAAGTCACGACCAGCAACATCAATCACCAACAACTTTATTGCGTCCCCAACACCCAATATCAATGGGACTCGCGCCTTCGCGGCCGCTGGAACCCGTTCATCACTCCCTACTGGACCTACAACCTCCGGCCCGTCACCTCCTGGAGTACGCAAGTCGCCAACGTCCAGATCCCCGTCAGCCAAGTCGCCTGGGTTCCGCAAACCAAAACGGTCCAAGTCCCAGTCACTGCCTATCGCAACGCCGAACAAGAAATCGTCACGCGCGTCGCGATGAACGACATTACCCCGAACACTGGCCTAGCCAACGCCCGACCGCTCAGTAGCCCCTCGGCCACGATTGCCGCACGTCCTGCCGCACCACTCGGAGGCGTTGCCCTAGAAAACGACCCACCCCGCCAAGCAACCGGCGGATGGCAATCCCCCACAACCCTCGGCAATCGTTACTAATACGCATAGCTTGCGTTATTAAATAGCCGCAGCCAGCGTTGCTAAACAGCCGCAGATGAACGCAGATATTTTCCTTCGACTAGCCATCTGCGTTCATCTGCGCGTATCTGCGGCTAATTTTTTGTCGACAACAACACGCTGCTTTTAATCAGAATGCGTAGAAGAACAATCTCTGGCACAGACCAACAAAAAAGGGGGCTGGCTCTCAAAAGCCAGCCCCCTTTTCAAACGATCATTCATCTCATCGTGTCATCTAACGTGTGCTCGCACGCCGACGCCGTTTCCGGCCAGCGGGCTCAGCCCCCCATTCTTTCGTCAAACTCTCAAACACTTCGGGAGCTTCGTAACGCACTACGCCTTGGGTCTCAGGCATCGGACCAATCAAACCTCGAAACACAGGCATACCACGCAAACTCAGATCGGTACTACAGTCGTCGATTCCAATCTGCGTGTGCATCTTCAGCACGGCGTCTTCATGACTATAGTCGCGCGTACGCAACTCGCCATTCTTTCCACGGGTAACCACGCGGATCGTTTTTTCTTCTGCCATTGCGATTCCTCGCTCAAGGTATCGGGAGGGGGAGTACAGGGTTTGCTTCAGGATAGGGTTTGCTTCAGGAAGGGTTTGCTTCAGGATAGTAAAAGGTATCGGCCCACCTGCTAGCAGAAGCCGACAGTTTTGCTCGCCCCTGGCATACCAGGAACAGTACGCGAAACCCCTAAATCTATCCCTCCTAGGCACTTCCCGCACAACACGAGTCAAACCACACCAGCTAAACCGATTGTCCGGCCCCGCCACCTCCAGCCCTACCGCCTACGCTCACTTTGCACCCACCCAACCCCCTCGTTAACGATCCTACCGACTCCCCAGCCAATACCCCCCAGCCAAACTCTAACGGCAGAGACCAGCCCCACAAGCTTCTCACCCTGGAGAATTGCAACGTTGCTTCCAGACTACATGAAATGCTCTTCAAAAAATTGAACCACGACGGAACGACGCTGTTTTTCCGTTGTTTCCGTTGTTCCGTCGTGGTTCAATTCCTTCCATGCGGTTAAAAATCGACTTGGCAATCCTCCTGACTTCTCACCAGGGGTCATTGCCGAACCGGACCTCGGCAACTAAATTACAGGCTCCCCCGGAGGATATGCGAATTGGCTAGCGGCCTGACTCGAAATCAGGTGCCCCGCAAGGGGTTGAGGGTTCGACTCCCTTGTCCTCCGCTTTAAGTAAACCCTTGCCGTAATTGCAGTTACGGCAAGGGAATTAGCGACTGAGTATCTCACACGAGACACACAATCTAGCTCTGTTCAGCTTTGTGTTCAGCTTTCGTGAGGAGATTCTTATGGGTCGTCGTGCTGATGTCTGGTGGAATAAGCAAAGAAAAACATGGGTGACCGATGCGGTCGGCGGCAAACGTCGCACTCTTGCCAAGGGCTGGGCGAACAAGAAAATCGCCAAGCAGCGGCTCGGAGAACTGCTGGAAGAGCACGCCCTGCTCGAAGCAGTCAATGGTGCCATCTCTGTTGCTCATTTGGTTGAGTTGTTCTTGGACGATGCCGAAGAGCATCTTGCCGAAGGAACCTACAAAAGTTATCGCTACGCCTGCCAGAAATTGGTGGATCACTATGGCACTCAAATGGCTCACACTATTCGTGGCCACCACCTCGAAATATTTTCGAGAAAACTCAAGGCAACCCTCAACCCAACTTCCAGAGCCATTGTGCTTCGTGCCATAGTTCGATGCTTTAACTGGGGTATCGAGCAAGAGTTCCTTCCTCATGAGTGCAAGCTGGGCCGTGTCCGTAAGCCCCAAGCCAAAGTACGCGAGCGATTTCTGACGGATGAAGAATTTCAAGCGATTCTTCGAGCTACCAACGCCCAGAAAAATACTCGCAAGGGAGCCGTTTGCCGTAGACTCCTGTTGGCGATGGAATGGACTGGAGCAAGGCCGGGTGAGTTGTCGAATCTGCGTTGGGAACATATTCGCTACGATCTCCGAATTGCGGTTCTTCATGAGCATAAGACCAAGCGTGCCACGCAACGCCCCAAGGTCATTCCGCTCAATAAAAAAATGATGCGGCTCATTCGTTGGCTGGAGCCGAGATCTGATTCTGACTTTGTTTTCTTGAATAGTCGGGGGCAACCTTGGAACCGCCACTCAATCGCCAAACGTATCGCAAAAATCCGTGAGCGTTGCGGGCTTGGCAGCGATGTTGTGCCATACACCTTGCGACACCGAGCCGCCACAAAAGCAATCACTGCCACCGGTGACCTTAGTGCTACGAGCAAACTGCTAAATCACACAAGTGTTTCTACCACTCAGCGATATATCCATCTGGCCAGTGATGCTTTGGTTGATTTCAGTGAGAGGGCTCTTGGTTAATCCGAATATGGCGAAAGCCTTCTCGACGCTGTTTCGTATTTGCAATTCCATGCGGCAGGCTAGGCAGTTGCGTCTTGCTGCCTCGTTTTCGTCTTGAGGTGATGTAGGCTTCCAAGTCTTCTGTCGATATGCGAATCGCTCCTTTACCAAAGACATGGTATGGGAGCCGCCCCTCTTCAATCTCGCGTCGAACAAGACTGGGGGAGATCGCCAATTGCTTGCTGACTTGGTTCACGCTCAGCATCATCAAAGGGGTCTCCGAATGGCGATATCTTCGAGTCACTACTGAGTATTCTCAACAAAACACCAAACCTTAGTGAGGTCTTTGCACAGTAGTTCCACAGTCGTTTGGGGAATTTTTTTTGCAGAACGTGGATATTTGACGGCTGCGAGAGAAATGTGGCAGCCTTTAAGAATGGAAATAAAAAAATACATTCAGGCAGCAAGAACTTCGGGAGCAACGAAAGCTGGCCCCAAGAGAAGCAATTACAGTCTATTCCGGTCGATTGTTAATCTCAGTCTCGGAATGGCTTGTGGGAAGTTGATTTGGTCGCTGATGGCGTGATTTTTCAAAATGGTCATCGAGGATGGCCATCAGAAAAAACTCTGCCGTTTGGCGGCCTTCGCCTTTTGCGTCCTCGTACCAGCGTAGTTTTACGGAGTCGGAACTGCCCAAGGCTGCCTGCTCAAATTCAAGTCTTGCTTGAGAATCCAAACCATCCCAAAACGCCATAAAGGGCGTGAGGCGAGATTTTTCTTCTTGCCCCGCCTTCTCAACTTCTTTCGGACGTTTTTCCCGTGTGGGCCGATTACGGGATTTTTCAGGCGGTTTCTGAGTCGCCTTGAATCCTTTGGGAAGCGAATACGGCTCTTCGCTGCGAATTCCGGCAACAATAAAACCGGCACCCCGCTCTTGTCGCCTTGCATTGTGCCAGTCGTGCAGTTCCATCATCGTTTTGATGCGGTCTGCCGGGTAACGCGAAGCCAGTTGCGTAGCAACGGCAGGACTCACGCCACGCTTCAAGAGATTCTCCACCAAGGCTTGGTTCTTTCCACCCACTGGGGAAGTTTTCGCCGTGCTCTTCTTGCGACGTTTTACAAAAACGGCTTCCCATTTGCCAGCCGAAAGCTTTCGGAAGCGGCGTTCTGGCTTGTCTGATCTCAACTCCCAAAGAGTCTCCAGCTCGTCGATGCCCTTGAGCAATACCCGTTTGATTTGAGCCGTGTTGTAAGATTCGCTAAGCCTGAGCTTGCGAAAAGCCAAGTCGTGCAAGTCGATTTCCAGCTTGTTCCCGTGATAAAAGCGTTTGTCGAGAAAACGATAAAGCCGCTTCGCAACGGGACTTTTTAGGCGGCAATACAAATTCCAATCGAGCGGTTTTAGATAGCCTGCCTGAAAACTATTGAAAATGACTTCGTTCCAGACCAACCAAGAACGAGAATCGGCCTCGGCTTGCCGTTCCTTTTCGTAGAGGTAGAGATTATCAAAAATACCAAAATCGCGGTTGATCCAGCTCTTGGCGGCATGATCGTAAAAAGTCCGGTCGGAGTAAATCGTTGTTCCCTTCCAACGCCTCAGCGATTTCGCTAACCGGCTGTAATTCTTACTATCTTGAGACAGTCGCAGAAGTTTTAGTAGCTCGTAGCGGCTGAACTCTAGTTTTCGCTCACCAAAACCTTGGGTGCTGCTCAACTGCACGCAGGCAAGCAATACGTCATCGTCTTTGGCACTGGGAAGCCCATAACGGTCGCTACCCGAGATCGTCAGCTTTCGGGGCAGATACTTTTTCTGGTCTCGATCCCAAACCTCATCGTTGAGAACGACGGTCTTGGTTCCATCAAGAAAACGGTCAGAAATCGAAGCAATGGGAAACTCGGCCAGATTGAGCTCGTCGCGACCCACCGAAAAGTTCTCCAGTTCTTCTGCTGAACGCGATTGTCTTTTTTGCGATTTCAAATCCCCTTTCCCAAAAATCAACAACCCCAGTGTTGTTGTTTATTTAAGTACATATACATTATTACGGGGGAACATTTCGCCCCTGTTTTCAAGCACTTAGCCCACAAAAAGGTGTTTCATTTCCCGGTAGCTGATGCCCAAAAGGTGTTTCATTTCCCGGTAAAAGGTGTTTCGTTTCCCGGTAGTTTGATGTTTCATTTCCCGGTAAGGAATCCAAAAATGTGTTTCAAATCCCGGTATCTCTTTTGTTGAGTTATCCACAACTTCAACCGACTTAAACCAACCCTGCCAGGAAGTTTTGTTTATGACAACAGGTTTCTTTGAAGCACGTTCGCTTGGTTGCTACCAAGCAACATTGCTAGCTTGCAACCAGCCCGTAGCGGAAGCAGGCTTTCGAGTTTGGGCGATAGGTTGCGACCGAGCGTGGTTGAGCGTGGGCAGGAAAGAAATACTCATTGCGTGATTACTGGGGAGCGTGCAAGGTGGATTGCAATGATTATTGCTATTGCCAATTCCAAAGGGGGCGTGGGGAAGTCGACCATTGCCGTTCACCTCGCTGCATGGCTGCACTCGCAGGGGCACAAGGTCTTGCTGGCGGATTGCGACACGCAGCATTCTTCTTCGGAGTGGATTTCGCTCGCTTTGCCGGAAGTTGGCACCGTTTGCTTGGATTCGCCCGATGATGTGCTTAACGATCTGCCGCGACTGGCCGAAGAGGTCGATTATGTCATCGCCGATGGGCCAGGGAGTCAAACCGAAATGAGTCGAGCACTGTTGTTGCGAGCGGATTTCGCGATTGTGCCTTGCAAAGCAAGTATGCTCGAAGTGCGAGCACTCGCAAAAGCAACCGACGTGTTGCGACAAGCTCAAGACATCCGCCAAGGACTACCCACAGCGGTTGCCGTCTTGAGTATGGTGGGGAAAAAATATCGTCTTACCGAGGATATGCGAGAAGCAGCATCCGCACTGCAATTGCCGCTGGCAAATTCTGCTTTTACGCTGCGGCAAATTTTTGCCGATGCCCCTGGGCAATCGGAAGTCGTTTGGAATATGGGCTCCAAAGGAAAAGCGGCAGCGAAAGAAATCGAGGCCGTTTTCCAAGAAATTTTACCGGAAGCTTTGAATTCAAAATTTTCGAGAACCGAAGTTGTGCGAATAGACAAGAAACGAGTGAACCAATAAGGAAAATATGTCATCACGAGTATCGCTAGTGGATCGTTATCAAAAGGACAAAACCGAAATCGACCCAGAACTCGAAGCCAGTTTTGTGAAGACGGGATCACTTGAGCCCGAAGTCAAAGCCGAAGTCATTGTTCCGCCAGCGTCGGCACCCTTGAATCAAACGGCAGCCATGTCGCCAGGGCTTATTTCGGTAAACGTCCGCATTCGTCCCGACTTGGCTCAAGCTCTCAAGACGGCCTCGCTCGACCGCCAAATGAAAGGTGTCGAGCCTTTTTCTAGGCGTGAAATCATTGAAGTTGCTCTTGAGCCTTGGCTGAAAAGCGAAGGCTACCTGAGCGACTAACCGACAATCCACCCACCATAACAAGCACAGCAGTGAGTCCTCCAACTTGCTGCGGTCGTTTTTACGTACAACGCTTTTAGTTGAATCTCAGCGAATACGCTGAGGATAAGGCTGAAGTGCTGACGACTTCTGATCGGGGAAAGCAGGCTCGGTAAACTTGGTTTCATCAGCCAAGCTAAGAGTCGAAAGTTTTGCTAACTTTTACAGCAATAATACTTGTTGTGCTTACCCTTCGAGCTGAGTGCCATGAGAGTGGCTTGCTCTTCTCAACGGAGGCTCGTTGGATCAATCCGATTGTCAAGACTCACCTTTGTTTCGTGAGTTGGCAAGAGAGTAATCCCAGCGTTCTATCCGATAGCGGATTGATTATTTTGACGATCAATCGCGATAACGGGCGATGCGGACAAGTCTAGCAGGTTTTTATTTCAACCTTCTAGGTCGCATCGATGTTGTGCTCAATTGAGCACGACTGTTTTGGAAACGTATTTCTGCATATTCTCTGAAATATATTTCAAAACACAAAGCGGGTGCAAATCCCGTCCGTGGGACTGATGGAGCGAGACTCCATTGCTGCTATGCAGCAGGGCTTACGCACAGCGTGAGTTCCTTTAACACGGCTGGTGCCGGGAGCTATGGCGTAGTGATACGACCATCCGCAGGGTGACACCTACGGGGATCGAGCTAAACACTCGACCGGCAAAAAGCTCAACGGTGAAAGGCCCAACCGAATAAGTAAGGGAGGGCTTACCAGTAAGATTTTTTGGAGACGGTGCCAAACTGGAACAATCCATCTTGGAACGATACCCCGAGCTTCTGTTTTCGTAGGGGGAAATTTCATTGCTGCGGCAATGAAGAGAGTATGACGGGCCGGAAGGCCTGCACATACCAAGATGGGCGGCTGGTAACACAGCCTACCGACGTGACCAATCAATCGAAGGTCGATGCTAACGCAGGAACCACTGCGGCAGCCGGAATTTGCATACCGGTGCCTGGTTTTGTCAATCAGGTGATTGAAAAGCCGTAGTGGGGGAGTGTGGACTAAGTAGATAGCTTGCCGGAAGGCGAGGCGGTGATCCGTGCGAAGGCACGGACAGGCTCCGAATGAGAATTCGGTGCTGCACGGCTGGCAGTCGTGTCCCGTTCACGTAGTCGAGAGTGATGTCTTGATTAGTGACGACGAAAGGTCTGAGGGGTTTTTTTATTACCCCGATCAGAAGCGTGATTTCGCGATGCGAAATCCTTGATAGGCAGCGAGCGGCTTCAGGAGGAGAGCTAGGAATAGCTTTTCTCCTGTGGCGGCGATCTGACGACGTACACCCGAGTTGTGTCCGAAGGACACCGGGTGACGACAGAGGTTAAGAAGTTGCAGCCACCATGTATTGGTGACGAGCACTGAAGAAAACAGTGCTTACAGAAAAAGCTGCAACGGCAAAGCCGTTTTCCGTTTTGCGATTTCACGTAGTGATTTGTATTGGCTGCGAGTGAACGAGCAACCTTGGTTGAAACGGTAATTGCTGCCGAGGATTTTTGTAAGGAGGGCTTTTCGAGGGGGATTGAGCCATATCAACCCCCTCAACTTTTTTTCTGCACAGTGGCTCAATTTGAGCCCATAACAGGCCAATGGCTTATCGATGTGAAACAGCGAGCCCTGAAGGTTTGGTTCAACTGGTTGCCGCTTCCTACTTGCGGCACGGATACAGGTTCTACGTTACTGGCAGAATCACGAAATCAAAGATTCCTAGCGAGGTCGACGCGAAGCTCATCGAAAAATACGGAATTGATATTTCGCAGCGTGAGCGAGCTAGACGTAAAGAGCTAGGCTTAGCAAATATGCACTACGTGCGATTTGAGTCGTGGTTTTTATTATTAGCCAGTGAGGGCCATCACCCATTCAAACAAAATGAAAAATCTCAGATTCGAGATTGTCGCCGAGTGCCTATCAAATTTGAGGGATATTCCATCAGCCAAAAGCGATGTGGAATCACTCCCAAAGGGGGAGCAGATCCCAAATGGCGTTCTTGTGTCCGAATCGACAAACCGACCTACAAAGAACTCAAAGCGTTTATGCTGGATCGAGCTACTCACCGTTCAGAAAAAAACCTTTCGGCAGATTTAGCCGCAATCCCCTATGGTCGCTATGCTCCGATTCGCAGGCAACTATTAAACATCCTGCGAGCAGTCAACGAAAAACGTGGCAAAGCGGGTTTTGAAAAAATCCCCCACACGGCACTTCAATTGCGTCGTAAACCCATCAAAATCTACGCTGAGCCCAAGATTGAGGAATTGGCAGCGTGAGCGGCGAGAAAATTATTTTTCTCGACCTGGAGACCGCAGGGCTCGAATTCACGCGACCCATTATCCAAATCGCAGCGATCGCCGTCGATGAAAACCTCAATGAAATCGAGACTTTTGAGGCCAAGGTTCGTTTTGAGAAAAAAAATGCTGATCCGCGTTCTCTTAGAAAAAATGCTTATTCTGAAACTATCTGGAAGAATGAAGCACTGCCACCAGAAAAGGTAGCTAGAAAATTTTCTCGCTTTCTCAGAAAGCACGCCACCGTCGATTGTCTGTCAACGGATGGCAAGCATTACAAACTCGCTCAGATTGCCGCTCACAACGCCGAACGTTTTGACGGCCCTTTTCTTCAAGCATGGTTCAAGCGACTGGAAATCTACTGCCCAGCTCGTTATATGGCACTCTGCACCAAGCAGCGATTGCTCTGGTTGTTTGAGGAGGACAAGACCCTCACACCACCCGCAGATTTCAAGCTGGGCACACTCTGCCAATATTTTGGCGTTCACCTGCCAGCGGACGAAGCTCACGATGCACTCAACGATGTACGGGCAACCGTCAATCTGTATCGGGCGATTCGAGACTACAGCAAGTCCGAATCTCAAGCCGCTTAACACTTCGATTTATCGAGTTGCTATCTTCCCTTCATCGTATGGCCTCGCCCCCCGTCTGGGCTATGCGATGAAGGGAAGATAGCAACGGTGAATCACCAATCAGATTTTCATTTTTGTTTTGATTCAGTTGCTATTTTTAGCTGATTCGGTGGCCCTCATCCCCTCCAAAAAGATGGAACTTGAGCAGGTTCACCAAGTTGCATGTCAAGTTCCATCTTTTTTCCCGCTAAGTCCTTTGCAGCCCTAGACTTCTGGCTTACAATCGCACCGCGTTATGTACCCCTAACAAGGCAGCCGATAACACGGTGCGATTCGCCTCTCAGAATAGGGAATTTTTGACGCGGCGAATCGAGTCGTGACACTCTGATTTATGGCGATTGATCCAAGCGAAATAAAGCTCAGCGAGTGGCAACGACAGCGGCTCGCGAAGAGGCTAGCAGAGAAAGCAAACGAGACCGGCAAGGCTTGGTCCGAGCTGTTCAATTCCGTGCTGGAGTCAGTTGCTCAGCTGCCCTAAGTCTCCAAAAAAACACCTCAAAAAGATGGCGGTATAGCCGAGACGCTGACCGCCATGTCAAACGCCACTTTTCTGCTTCCTAACTCGTGCAGCCATCACGATTTAGGCAAATGTAGCGCACCCTATTATTTCCCCCAAACAAGGCAGCACTTTTTGGGGTGCGCTTGGCCCTGAATTTTGAAAGCACTTACGTCGATTGAGCCAAGCGAAAAAAGGCTCTGTGCGAGGTACAGAAGTCAGTAATTGGCAAAGAACGAAGCGGCCTTCTCCGGGTTGTGCCCACGCCGATCATAGAGGCGTGTTGTCGAAATATCGGCGTGCCCCATTGCTCGCTGCACCTCCTCGATTTTGGCTTCATTCTCAAGTGCTATCGTGGCAAACGTCGTTCGCATCGAGTGGGCAGAATATCCCGTTTCTACACCGACCGCCTGCTTGGCGTATTTCCTGAGAATCCGGTCAATGCCATTAGGATTGATATTCCGGCGTGGGTCGGCATTCGTCGAGTTATTTCGCACGGGACGAAACAACGCCCCCTTGCGGTCTTCACTATGCCCAGTAGCAAACAGATAATCTTGAATTCGCGACGCGGTTTGAGGATTGATCGTGAGTGATTGCCGATTGCGTTTTCTTTTACGTTTCACCCAAATCGCCTCAAACCCGCGATTTTTGTGCATGGCATCCACGGCAAGATTGGCGATTTCCTCGCGTCGAAGCCCCGCTTGAAAGCCAACAGAAAGAATCGCCCGATCCCGCAGCCCCATCAGCGTGGCCGAATCAGGAGCATCGAGAATTTTTCGAGCTTCCTCACGAGAGAATGCAAGGGTCTTTCCCTCGCTGCGATCAAGGGCAGGCCGCTTGATCTCTCGCACCGGATTGATTGCAGTCACCCCCTGGTCGACTAAATGCGAGAAAAGACTAGAGAGGGCCGACAACCGGCGGCGAATCGTCGAAGCTTCCAGCCCCTCGACCTCACGCAAATGCTTTTCCCAATAAGTGACCGCCCGGTGATCGGCAGCATAAAGATCGTCGCTAGCAGAAAACCCCAGCAGAAAAATAAAATGGCTTACGTCTCGCTGATAAGCCCGCCGCGTGTTCACGGTCTTCAACCCATCCAACCAAACTTTTTCCTCGGGGATGAACTTCACCAATTCCGCGAGAGGGATTACCCCAGTCGATTGGTCAGGAATTACCGGCGGGTGAGAGGCGAGTTTCGTGGAGACTGTTTTCATGCGATGGCTGAAAAGTACCACAGCAGGGAAATTTCAGCGAGTGATAATCCTGTTTATCACTCGCTGGATGGACAGCCATTGCCTGACAACAGTTCCACCGCTGAAACAAAAAAGCTACTACTTGCTCTTCTTTCTAGGACGCTTCTTTTTTGCTGCTTCTGCAACCAGTGGAGCCGTAAGCTGCTCGTATAGCTTAAAGAGGTATTCAACTCGGTTTCGTTCGTTGGGGAAGGGCTGAGAGCGGTAGCACTTGTCCACGGCACGGTCGAGCTTGGTGTGAGCTTTCGCAAGAACGCTGGGCATTGCGAGTGGGTCATAGAGGTCAGCTAGCGAAGAATCAGGGTATTTTTTTCGGGCATCTAAAATATTTTGAGAGGCTATCTCTACAGCTTCACGTTGCTTATCTGTGACGTTAGATGGCCAAGGGTAGTTGTTGTAGACAACCGTATTTGAGTAACGATAGTCGGATTTAAGTCTGCCACCAATTGTTGCTACCCAAGCTATGTGCATTGAGGAGCTTACTACTCCAAACTCGTAGAGAGTTGCGTTAGGAATGATTAGGCACTGGTCGCTGGCAATAGTGTGAGGTTCCATGAAGCCGACAGTTAAGTAAGGTCGGCGATGAGAAGGGTTCTTTGGAATCAGCAAGAAACGAGTGTTGGGCTGGCGGTTCTCTCCAAAAAGAGAGGGAGTGGATGCAAGCCTATTCGTAGCTTCTCGTGTGCTGTCTAGTCGATGCTTCCGAACGCCTTTAAGGCGTTCAGATAAAGCTGGTATTTGTCGAAGTGCCGTAGGGTTCGCATCCACAAGCCAGAGACACCAGCGTTTCAAAGAATTTATGAACTCTTCACTTCCAATGTAAGGGCGTAGATACTGCTCTATTTCTGGAGACTCGGACAATAGAGATTCGCGGTCTTCTTCCTGAACTACCAAATTCCCAGCATCGTTGGGCATACTTCCGTAAACAATTGGAAGTGCAGTACAAAGTGACGTTCTGCGAGAGGTGACGACTATGTTTGAACCATCAATCAAGTATGGTGCGATATTCTTTGCTGTAATTGAAACGGGGTCGGCACGTCCAGTCTCGTAGTCAAAGAGTATTTTCTTAGGGCGGTCGAACAAGCCAAAGCCAATAATTACTACGTGTACGTGAGCACTTGCTCTGGCTTCGCTTTGCCACTCAAATGTTCTGTGAGCGAAGTGGAGCATGACACCTTCACGAAACAAAACCGGCCACATGATTGGAACCTGTTCTCCTTGCGATATGGAATTGGTTGATACGAAAGCAGTCGTTATCTTCGTGCCTTTGCAATAATCGCAGGACTTTTTGTACCAGCCTGTTACGTAGTCGAGCTTTGAGCTGCTTTTTGTGCCAGACCATACATTGGCAAGGTCAGCCGATTGCTCATCTGTCCGAAATTTTTTCCCAATAAATGGCGGATTGCCTAAAATATGAGTGCATTTCTCGCTAGAAAGCACATCTTCCCATTCGGTGGTGAGAGCATTACCAATCAAGATTGATGGGCTTTTCTTGAGGGGCAACCGTACGAAGTATTGGCCGAAAGCTTCGCTGAAACGCAAATTCATCTGGTGGTCCATCAGCCACATGGCAACTTCGGCAATGCGAGCTGGCCATTCCTCAATCTCGATACCGCTCATTTGGTCAACATCGACTTTGGTGACCTGAGTCATGTCGAGCAGCATCTGAGACGACTTGTTGAGCTTTTTCAGAATGTCGAGTTCGAGCAATCGTAATTCACGGTATGCGATGACAAGAAAGTTTCCACAACCACAAGCTGGGTCAAGGAGTCGCATCGCCGCGATACGGTCGTGGAGACGACCAAGAGCAGCCGAGTTCGAGCGAGCCTTGGCGAAATCCTGTCGCAACTCGTCAAGGAACAGCGGTCCGATGACCTTCATGATGTCACGCTCGCTGGTGTAGTGTGCCCCAATCTGTCTTCGTTCCTTCGGTTCCATGACGGATTGAAAGAGTGCCCCAAAAACGGCGGGAGAAATCCGCCCCCAATCAAATCGAGTGCAAGCTATCAAGCGGTTTCGCATGTCGTAATTGAAGGCAGCAAACCCTAGAAATTCGGAGAATAACTCGCCGTTGACGTAGGGAAGTGCTGCCAATTCTTCACGAAGGTTGTCTTGACGCTTTTCCGTTGGTGTATTCAGAACGTGAAAGAACTGAGAGAGCGTAGCTCCCAAGTCCGAACCATCTTCTTGCGTGTGGTTTTCAAGGTAGAGCTGAAAGGCACTCCGCTCGAAAATGCCGGTGTCTTCGGCAAAGAGACAAAAGAGAATACGAACCAAAAGCCTTTCCAGTTCGTGCCCCTGATAGCCACCGTCTTCAAGGGCATCGTGCAAGTCTCCCATAATTTGGACGGCCTTGAGGTTGATAGGGTCTTCTGCTTCGAGGCTATGCTGCTTGTAGCCGGGGATGAATGCAAACTTGTCGATGTTCTCGTGAAGTTTGCCGAGAGGGAAGGAGAGTTCTTCACCTGTTTCAAGGTCGTGCAGAGCAATGCGTGCGAAGTCGGAGACAATGAGGTAACGAGGTACTTCGTCGCCGCGACCTTCCCGAATAAGCGACTGCACGTAGTCGTTGGCTTGAGATTCGGCCTTGGTCAGATTCTTGCCCGCACTTTTATGCTCGGCTAAAAGCATTCCCTTCCAGAAGAGGTCAATGAATCCGTAACTGCCAGAGAGTTTTTTGACGGGTTCTTCAAAACTTGCCAAGTGCCTACGGTTCAGACCAAAGACCCGAAAAAATTCATCCCAGAAAGTTTTGGCTTCTGCGTGTTCCCGCGTCTCGTCAGCCCATTCCTTGGAGAAGGTAACGGCACGGCTTCGTATTTCGTTCCATCCAAGTGGCATTGCTACTCCGCTACGTTCAGTTTGCAATTGTAGTTTGATGATCGTGTTGTTTGAACATCATCCACAATTGTGACTGAAGACGCTAGGGAGAAGAACTATCGCCAATGTCAGTCTCAATCTCAGTGGCGACTCGTGAACGGATAGCAATTTCATTTTCAACGGCGGCATATAGAGGCAGCTCCGTCGATTCCGTTGAAATCGTGACAATGAGCGAGTAGCGAGCCTGCTTGTCGATACATCCCAACTTTGGCTGTTCACGCCACCACCCTGTGACTGGGTAGATGATAATGGAATCGGAACTTGCAAGTTGAGCGGCAGTGCCAGACCAAGTGTCTGAATGAATTGATCCACGAGTTTGCATCTTGGGACCAAATTCCCAATTGCGATTATCACTTGCTCCTAGTTGAGGACGCTTACCAGTTCGTTGATTCTCGTTGGGCCAGAACTTACGAGAGAGCCGAATGAGCATGTCGCTCTGCGTTTCTTCCGGTCGCCGCACGTCAAATCGCAGTCCATGCGATTGATAGCGATATCGGGCTGCCCAACCTCTTCTCGACGGATTGGGCTCGACAAAGTAGGAGAGTGTGACTTGCATTTTGACAGGGGTAGAGCCAAGCTCTTCGAGTACTTGGCGAGGCATCGGCAACTCGTGTAAGTGCATGTGACGTGTCTTAGGCTGAGAGCCGTCCATCTGGTAGGGCTGCAATTGCTCTTGGATTACCATCGTGGCAATGCCTTGAGCACAGCGTTTTGCTTTGTCTAAATCAGGAACTCCCCACCCATAAACACGAAGTCGGTTGTGCCGTTGAGGATAGGGAAACTCTTTGAGCATTTGAGGGGTCCACTCAGCGGAGTGAATCAACAGACCGCGAATAGTTTCCGGCCAATAGTCGGGGTAGTCGGCTTGTAGTTGAGCGGCAATCCAGGCCGCTTGAGCAGTTGCAGCACTGGTATCCCCTGATCCAACAAGTAGAGCGTCACTGGTTGCACTCATTTGCGTTGTAAGGACCATGAGGTTGTCGGTCGTAGTCACGTTGCCGCTACTGTCCTTGAGATAGTTTCCTCCCTCAAGAACAATGTCTGGCTTGAATGGCCATTCGCGTTCACTCCAAGAGATCGAAGTGCGGCTTGCAGGTGAGAGCAAGCCAGGGGATGCAATCGGTACGTAACTCTGAACAGTAGCGTCATCTGGCCAGATTTTCGCTGTGCAGGCCCCCACTGTGATCGCATTCCAAGCTTGAGCAGGATCTTCAATACTGGAAAGTTGGTTTTCTTGTGGATAGTTTTTGCCTAGCTCTTCTCTGATATTACCGGCAGCGAGAATAAGCAAGCGGCGATAATTATCGAAGACCCCAGCACACGCTTGATCAATGGAGGCCGACCATAAACTGGGCTGCCACTTATCTCGATCACTGGGCGCAGTTACAGGCATGCAATAAGTGCGGTTCCTGGATCGTTGATTCCGCTCGGCAATTGCCATAGAGCCAACTGTGATTGGGCCGTAATCAGGAGGATCGTTCTGGCCATCATCGGGTAGTATTTTCACGGATTCTAATCGATGCACCATCACAAGCGGATCACTGTTTTCCAGTGGCGAGTGGAGATCTCCATATAGGGCAAGTCCAGCCATCTCCGTTCCATGCCCTTTTTGGTCAGCAGTGACCCAAGCTGGGTTCCAGGCCTGTACGTCATTGGAATCGATGGCAGGTTTGAGTAACGGGTGCCCCCGATTGACACCCGTATCGAGTAAGCATACAGCGGGAGCATCGGCAGCGGCGAACGTGGTGCGATCCAATAAGTCGTTGATGAATTCTGCCTGATCACTTGGCGTGAGACTCAAGAACTCACCGGTTATCAGATTAGCACGACGAAACTCTTCCAAGTAACACATCAGACCTGGGAATTGTTCCCAGTCTGAAAAATTTGCATAGACTAAGATTACAATCCGCTCCGGGAATTGTACTATCTGATCACTCAGACGAATTTGAAGACCATTGGCAGATTCACGAAACCATGCTTCGACTCCCTCGTCCGTTGTCCCATCTTCGTTGAGCCATACTTCCCACCAGAAACGCTCATCCTTAGCAGGAAGTTGTTCGTCAGAATCCGTCCAATAGCTGGCAAGTTCTCCGTCCGTAATCTGACTGATACCCGAAGCTAAAGGTTCGTTCTTGGGAGCGCCCTTGGATGTGTCTTCTGAGAGGTACTGACGGAATCGGTTTGCAAAATGGGCCACTTGGTTATCTGGTACGGCAACCATGTAGACATTCCGATCGCCTTTCTTGCGAACATTGATGAGACGGATCCCAAGTGAATCGGACTCTAGTCGCTTCAACTCCATGCTGAAATCGGCGCTCTCCGAGAATTCCAACGGAATAAATTGCAAGCCTTGTCGCGTGGGCTCGCTTTTAAGACGCTCCTTTGCGTTTCGCTCCGCATTGTCTAACTCTTTAAGTAGGCGTTCGCCATGAGTCTTTCGCTGCGGTCGAGGCGGGCTTTCAAAAGACCCTCCTCCTTGAGGAGTCGAGGTATAGAGTTCGTTTCTCGCGGTGCCTTGGAGGAGTAGATGTTTGTAGTCGGGCATAAACACTGAACCTTGAGACACTATTTATTGCGAGCTTCTCTTCGTCTGCTTCTTGCTTGAATGGCAGTGATGAGAATTTCCTCATCGACAGCCTCTTTGTCATTCAGTACGACCACTTTCGCTGCCTCATTGCACGCTCGGCTAATATCAGCATGGCTTAGTCCTTGTGCTGAGGACACAACTCGACTTAGATTTATCCGATCAACATAGAATGAAGCGAGGCGATTGCGAATGAGTGATTCAATCTCCTCTAAATCCGGTAGATGGTAGGTCACGATGTCGTCGAAACGGCGAAATAGCGCGTCATCCAGCATTGATTCCAAATTGGTTGCCGCCACAATCAGGCTATCAGAATCGTCCTGTTCTAGGAACTGAAGAAAAGAGTTTAGCACACGGCGGATTTCACCCACGTCATTGCCGCTGCTTCGCTCACTTCCTATTGCGTCGAATTCATCAAATAAATAGACGCCTTGTGTATGTTGCATCGACTCGAAGATTGCATAAAGTTTAGCAGCCGTTTCCCCCATGTACTTGGTGATGAGTGAATGAAACTGAACTGTAAAGTGTGGGAGTTTTAATTCTCCGGCGAGAGCCCAAGAAGTCATCGTCTTGCCAACCCCAGGTGGACCTACCAGCAGTATCTTGCGGCGAGCAGTCAATCCATGTTCACGAAGTTTGGGAATTTGCCGGTATTCTAATAGAATTTGCTCCAGTGTCTCCCGTTGAGTCGATGACAGAATCATTTCGCTAAACCGTGTTGCCGGATAAGTGGCTGCAAGAAGCGTTGCTAAGTCGCCCTTGGGGCGGACGATTGGAACGGCACCACCAATCCTGGCACCTTGTTGTTTTTGACGGATATCATCAACAAGTTGTTTAAGTTCAGTGGCAAACTTCCCTTTGCCAGCACGAGCTTCATGTGCAGCAATTTGAAGCGCCACAGAAACGAATTGCTCGCTGTCAGCTTCACCGTAGCTCTTGAGGAGCGATTTGATTTGTTGTGCTGTTGCCATGCGTTGTGAGCCTATACTTTGCCGCCTCTTTCGGGAACATCAACAGACATTATTTTACGGCATTTCATTAGAGTCTGTCGTCATTTAGCATCGAAATATTGAGGACTTGAGAGAATCCTGCCAGCTTTTCACACCTTATGCCAGGAATAGTCACAGTTGCACTAGAACACCCACTGCCTATTACTGGATTATCTTGTGACGCAGTAGACTTGCGAACAACCAAATTACTCGCTTCGGTTTTCGTGTTCAGTTTATTGTTCAGCTTTGGGGTGGAAATCTTATCGTTTGAGGGTATATTTGGGACTCGTAGACGCTATATTTGCAGTGTTTTGCGTGAGATGCGGTTACTCGAAATCAGGTGCCCCGTAAGGGGTTGAGGGTTCGAGTCCCTTGTCCTCCGCTTCTCTCACTCTCAAAAGCCCCCCCTTCTTCTCCCCCCTCCAGAGCAGCCGCGATCTAACAGATCGCCGGAGCCCCCCCCATTCCCTCTGTGTCCTCTGTGGTTCCTTAAAAGAACGAAAGGTCCGTAGGGTGCGTGGTTGTTGAAAAACGGTGAGTGATGGGCATATCACAAATGGCTGTCTCGTTGAGGGTCCTAATCCGGCTGATGCGTCTTGTCCAATGCCGTACGATTTTCTTGCACTGGCTGTGCCGCGATAGCCCAGCACTTTCGGACAGTGTCGGGAGCCGGAATAATGGTTCCTAAAGGAGGTCCGAGCAATGGACGAACAAACAAAGCAGAAGCGGCCAACGTATAGTGATGGCTTTAAGCGAGACGCGGTGCGGCTAGTAGCCGAAGAGGGGTATTCTTTCAAAGCGGCGTGCGCGGCGGTGGGAGTGTGCCAGCAGTCGTTGCGAGCTTGGCACGCCAAACTGGTGCCACCGCCCAAACCGTGCGGCGAAGATGCTTCCCACGAGCAATTTCAAGCCGAAATCAAGCGGCTGCGTCGGCAACTGAAGCAGGCGGAGATGGAGCGTGACATCCTAAAAAAAGCGACGGCGTTCTTCGCGAAGGAGTCGACATGAAGTACGCCTGGGTTACCGAACACCGCGACTCCTTTCCTATCGCCCTGATGTGCCGCGTGCTGGCTGTGAGTCGCTCGGGCTACTACGACTCGATCGACCGGGCGCCCAGCAAGCGTGCTGAGCGAACGCAGAAGATTCGGGAATCCGTTTCCCAAGTATTCGACGAGAATCACACAATTTACGGTTCAGCGAAGATTACCAAAGAATTGGCCAAACGGGATGAACTGGAATCGGCGTGTCGTAACACCGTGGCGAAGGCGATGCGAGCAATGGGCCTAAAAAGCAGGATTTGCAGGTCGTTTTCGCCAACCACGACCAAGTCCGATCCGTCGAAACGTCCGGCCAAGAATGTTCTTGATCGCGTCTTCACGGCAGAACGCCCCGACCAAAAATGGGTAACGGATATCACTTACTTGCCGAGTAGCGAGGGCTGGGTTTACTTAGCGACCGTGGTCGACTTGTTTAGCCGCAAGGTCGTCGGCTGGGCGATGAGCGATTCGCTGGCAACACCGTTGGTGAGTGAGGCGTTACGAAACGCGATCGAGTCGCGTCGACCACAACCTGGTGAGTTACTTCATCACAGCGACCGAGGCCAAATAAGGTGCCAGGAACCTTATTTTAAGATTAGAAAACGCCTCCTTTCCTCTCGGTCCCCCCCACACACACAAACATCCGCGTTTCATCCGCGCCTATCCGCGGGCAATTTTTCTTCCACGCACTCCGATCCCTTACGGTCGCAGTTCGCCAATTTTTTTCACCCTTCACCCCCCCCTGGCCAAAAAAACAACGCGCATCCCCCACCCAAATAAAACACAATCATTACACGCAAAAAAAGCCTCACGCAAAGGCGCGAAGGCGCAAAAGAAAAAGCAAGGTTGCCCCAAAAAGTCCCATCTGCGTTCATCCGCGTTCATCTGCGGCCAATTTTTTCCTTCGCGCCTTCGCGCCTTTGCGAGAGACCTTTTTCAAAACAAACGCTATCTCCCCGACTTTTGCAGCCGACGTTATCGCAATCCAACACAACCAGCAGCCCCAAACAAAAAACCCAGCAACAAAACTCCCCGACTTTCGCACCCAACCCTGGGGCCCCCAGCAATCAGCGACAAAAGTCACGTCCAAAGGCCGTATTGCAACGCAATACAAGGTGGATCACCCCCGACTTTTGCACTTTTGAATACCTAAACCTCAAACAAAAAGGCCTCACGCAAAAGCGCAAAGCCGTAATGTATTCAATCTCGAATTTCCTTCGCGTCTTAGCCCCTTTGCGTGAGGCTTATTTTTCACCACTAAGGAATCACAAAAGAAATACCCGTCGCAGCAGCCCCTTCAAACAGGGCCGCTCGCCAAGTAAACGAAATCGGATCGATCATGTACGGAGCACAACTGCCGGGGCGATAATAACCCAACGAATAGACGCACTCGCAAGGCGTGCGAATGCCCATTTTGTAAGGCAAGACCGGAAGCGTCGCAAAGAAGTGGGCACCCGACATAAGCGGTTGCACATACGGCCCCCAAGAATGCCCATACCGTTCGAGCTGCACCTGCTCAAAATACAACGGCTTGTGACACAACGCCGCCGCCTTCCAATTATAAGTCACCTGTGGCCACTGCCGCGATTCATGCTGTTTGGTGCCGACCGCACACTCATAAGGAAAATCCTTGCCCGCACTTCCTTCGACGCGAATACTCAAATCGATCGAACTGATCCGATCCGATTCGATCGCCGCCAACTCCTTACGACAACTCTCCTCGCTCTCGCGCTGCTCACGGGCCAGCTCCTTACGCTGTTTTTCTAGCTCGGCAGGCGTAGGCTCGTCGTCCGCGTCCTCCTCGTCGTCCTCTTCGTCACCGTCCCCAAAGTCCAACCCAAAATCCAGAGCCTCGTCGTCGTCCTCTTCCTCCAGATCAAGCATCTCGTCGTCATCGAACGCGTCATCCTCGAAAAGGTCTTCGTCAAGCAAATCCTCGTCGAGCGACGCGTCCATCTCTTCATCCAGCAAATCCTCGGCTGACTGGCGGCGGCGAATCTCGTCGTCAACCGCTTCTTCCACGTCTTCAAGATTCGATTCCGGCTCGGGCACGGGAATCGGCTCGCCGACCGGCTCGTCAAACGGATCGTCGGGCAACTCTGCCAATCGATCCTCGGGATACGCACGGCCATCCTCTTCAAACGGATCGTAAACCGGCGTCACCCGCTCGACCACAATACTACGATCAACCGCCGGCTGCACGGCAAACGCTTCGTCCTCTTCCCAAACAGCCGCCACAACACGGCTATCACGGACCAGCGCAGTCTGCCGATTCCTAGACGATACGCGTACCGGCGGACGAACAGTATGAGGGCGTCCCCATTGCAGCGAGGTAGCCTCTGCTGTTGCAAAACCGGCAGAGCAAAGCAGGAGCAGTAACGCACCGCTGCTCACCCAAGGCTTAAGACTTATCGTTGGCCGAATACTCGGCGGTGTAGTTCGGCGCTTCTTGTGTAATTGCAATATCATGCGGATGATTTTCCCGCACACTTGCCGGCGAAACTTGGATGAATCGCGCGTCCGTGCGCAGCTCCTCAATAGTTTTCGTGCCACAATAACCCATACCTGCCCGAAGACCGCCGACCAACTGATAGAGAAACTCGCTCAGTTCGCCTTTGTAGGGAACACGTCCCTCTACGCCTTCTGGCACCAACTTGCCGTTGCCACTCTGGCTGTCTGACTCGGCATCATAGTTCTGTCGATAACGCTCGCTTGAGCCATGAACCATCGCCCCAAGCGAACCCATCCCGCGATAAGCTTTATACGTACGTCCCTGGTACAGCACTCGCTCGCCAGGACTCTCGTTCAAACCGGCTAACAAGCCGCCCAACATCACCACATGGGCACCTGCGGCGATCGCCTTGGTAATGTCACCCGAAAATCGGATTCCACCATCGGCAATAATCGTCGCGTCCGACCCTTTGGCTGCCTGGGCAGCGTTATACACCGCCGTAATTTGCGGCACTCCGATTCCCGAAATAATCCGCGTCGTGCAGATCGAACCGGGGCCAATGCCCACTTTTACGGCATCGGCACCCGCCTTAATCAAATCACGACATCCTTCGCCCGTCGCCACGTTGCCCGCGATGACGTCGATTTTCCACTTCTTCTTGAGTTGTTTGACCGTCTCTACGACGTTCGACGAGTGTCCGTGTGCGCTGTCGACCACCAAAAAATCGACGTCCTTCTCGATCAGGCTGGCAGCCCGATCAAAATCAAAAACGCCAACGGCGGCTCCCACGCGAAGCCGACCCTGGTTGTCCTTACAGGCCTGGGGGAATCGCCGCATCATGTCGATGTCTTTGATCGTAATCAGGCCCGTCAGTTGATAATCTTCGTCAACCAGCAAAAGTTTCTCGACCTTTTTTGCCATTAAAATCTTCTCAGCTTCCCCAAGCGTCACAGTCGCCTTGGCCGAAACCGTTGCTGTCACTAGCGAATCGCGGGTCATCACCTTGGCGATCGGCAGGCTATTATCTTCGAGAAAACGTAGGTCGCGGCGGGTTAAGATGCCCACCAGCTTGCGGCCTTCGGTGATCGGAATACCCGAGATCTTCGACTCGTCCATCGTCTGCCGTGCGGTAGCAACGCTAGCATCGGGGGGCAGCGTCACGGGGTCGACGATGATGCCGTTGGCGCTGCGCTTCACCTTGTCGACTTCTTCGGTCTGCGATTCGACCGACATGTTTTTGTGAATGACTCCTAGCCCACCTTGCTGAGCCAGGGCGATCGCCATGCGGCTTTCGGTGACCGTATCCATGGGCGAACTGAGGACCGGCAGCTTCATGGCAATCGAAGCGGTCAGTCGCGTCGAGACGTCGACCTCTGAGGGCACCACCTCGCTGTAGCGAGGCTCGATCAGCACATCGTCAAAAGTCAGCCCGGTGGTGATCAGCTTGTCTTTCATCGTGTAGGGTCTCCGCCAGCATAGAATCGAGAATCCTGTATTGTCTAGCGAAAAGCATCGTCTGGCAAGGTAGCGATTATGGCCGCCAATGTAAATTTTTCCCTTGCTTGTAAGTATTTTAAGCCCACATTTCTCGGTAAAATTGAGAAGTTGATTCAAGTCGGCGTCAGGCTGCAGTTTTAACGGGCTGCGGTTGACGAGCAACGCCGAAGTGTGAAAACCAACACCGTCGGCATAGAAATTGCTCTTAGTTCTACCCATCGCGACGAAGCCACCCAGCGAAGAACGGGCTGCCAACGAGGGCGCCCAACCAAGTGGCTCTCCCTTGCCTCCACCGGCCGTCGCACACACGGATCGTCATCTACCACCCATCCCAAGGAAAGGGAGATTTCTTATGTTTACCCCACCCATGATTCTCGGTTGCGGCAGCTTGCTCCTCTATATTGTGTTCGACATTCTTGGATGCCGGCAAGACTGAGGTAGGGTCCGCACAGCGGACCACTGAGACAGACTTCACAGGCATAGCTCAAAAATAACTCTGGCCTTTTGCCTGAGAGTCGTTTTTGACGGGACGTATACGCCAAAGGCGTTTTTACACCGTAGCCCAGACAAGACTTTTACGCCAAAGGCGTTTTTACACCGTAGTCCAGACAAGACTTTTACGCCAAAGGCGTTATTACACCGTAGCCCAGGGTCGACGCAACGCGGCGCACCCTGGGCTGACAATTCCCATGAGAGTTACGCTGAAAGCGTTACACAAGGGCCTGCTGGACAGGGGTAAGAGTGTGTAACGCTTTCAGCGTAAAAGTTTGGGGTATTTTTTGCCCCGGCGAGCCGGGGGCGAACCCTGGGCTACGATGTAAAACGCCTTCAGCGTAGTTCCTTGCGGAAGGCTCCTCTAATGTTGAAGTTGTTTTTGAGCATTCGTAGGGTCTTCTGTGCGGACCCTACTTGGGGCGAGGGGGGGGCGTCGTGGCCGACGGCGCTAACCTTTGTGCTCGGTGTGGTTCTGTGGAGCCGGTTCTCTACGAAAAAACCGAGGGCCAACCTTTGAGAAGGTCGACCCCCGGTGAAGGGGAATCTTCGAGATGCTTTACACCCGACTTAGTAAGTCAGGATCAAGTCGCAAGCAGTCATACTTTCGTCATAACCGGTCGCTGGGTTCCAGTCTTGGCGGACCTCAGGACGTATGATCAAGTTGTCGAGCAACTTGATGTTCACGCCTGTGGTAAGCTCGTAATTCGACTGACCATCGTTACGCCACCATTCGATACGGGTACCAAGTTTGACCATATCGTTGTAGGTGTAGAACAAGTACTGGTTGACGCCGATGTCTTCGTCGCGGACCATACCACTCACGTGCTTGTAATCGCTTTGGAAGACATAGTTGATGCTATCCGTGAAGCCAACATCAAAGACGATGCTGTGCGAGTAATCGTCGCCCTCACCTTGGGTGATGGCACCAAAGTTACCGTAGGTGTTGATGTAGGTCATCGTGACATTGTCACCGAGGCCTACGCTGAAACCACCCAAGTAGTTGCTTCCGCTGTTGACGCTATCGAAACCGGAGTCCCAACCAGCAGTCCAACCGTTGTACAACGTGATGTTCTCAAAACCTGTGTAGGTCGAGAGTACACCGGTGTGCGTAAACGGCTCGCTGTTGAACATGGTCAACGCGTGGCTGTAGAAGAAGTTGTCTGGAGCGGTCACGACTTCGTAACCAACCAGCGTGTAGAACTTACCGATTTTCACCGAGAAGTCGCCCATGGCTACTTCAGCGTACAACTGAGGAATGGCCCAGCCGTAAATGCCGTGGTCAAATCCGGCATCAAATTCATTGGCGGTGTTGCCAAAAGACTGGGTCTTTTGAGCGTCGGTACCGTAGACGAAATCGGCACGGAAACCGTAATCGACGCCACGAGAACCATCGGCCTCTTTACCGAGGTAGAAGTACTGTTGGTGCAGGTTCAGTTCTTTGGCAACGTCGTTGAACGCTCCAAGGTCACCACGTCCTGTTGACAAAGGCGTTTGGCTATCGTGATAGCCGAACTGTGTCCAGCCACCGACGTCGATGCCATCGATGCCCAGCATGCTTCCAAGCGAAAAGCCTTCGACAAGGCCTCCGCCCATACCGCTAAGTAGTCCGCCGCCACCGCAGCAGCTTCCGCAGTCGCAGCCATCGCCACAGTCGCAGCCGCTATCGCAGCATCCGACGGGCGTGACTTGTTGATCGTAAGACCACTGCGCCAAGTTGTCTTCGGCAAATACAGGTGCCGCAGCTAACGTCAGCACAGCGATTCCAGCTGTCCATGATTTAAATTTCACCTCGAAGCTCCTTCTTATATTGCGATGCTGTACACTCCGGTTCCAACCAGAAACCAGCAAAGCAAGGGTCGTTGTGTAAACATTACGTTTCTAGAATGACTTTCTAGGAACGTACGCCTACGGAATTTCCATCCGCCTCGTAATGACCTATCGACTTGGCAACTGCGTAATATCGAGTCGAGGGGCTGCTAAAGATGCGAAATCGGAGGAGTGTTGCGGCTTTTTTGGCAAAGTTTGCTTGATGCATGGATTGCAATGCGTGCCGATCAGAAACCAGTCTCACAGCGCAAAGTTGGAGGCCTTGGTAAGATAATCCGATTGATCCAGCAGTAGCGGTCGTACCAAGAAATCGCGGCGAGCCGGGTGCTATTCTAAGGCCCAAGAGTCGACCAGCCACAAGCTTCCTGCCGGTGACGCGAAACGTTTTAAGGCTAGCAGGCAGGTGAGCGGCTTGGCCTTCGATTGGTTGGCCACATAGCGTAGAGAGGCTTGGGTTGGGCTACCTTTTAGGAGGCCCGCATCGGCCAGCTTCAAACGGAGCGAACCGTCTTCGCTTTGAAGTTCGGCGAGTCCAAGCGTTAGGGGGTCGTGGCGGATCAGCGCCGAAGCAAGAATGTAGCCAAAAAAGGGCATGGGTTGGTCAGGCGCGACCGCAGGCGTCAGTTTTTCGATCGCGGACTTGCTCATCAGTTCCAACATGCTTTCAGCATTTCCCTCGGCAGCCAGTGTAAGCCATTGCCGAGCCACACGGTCGGCTTGACGTTGCATGAGCACGTCGCTGAACTTCACACGAGCATAGGAGGCGACGCTACAGAGTATGGCCAGAGCCAAGCCCCAGCGTGCGAGCTTCGCCCCAGACAGGCCTCCGTCTGAGGCGGCGATTCCTTTCAAGGCTAGTAGGGCTGTGGCGACCGCTGCGAGAGGCACCACCATCAACAGCGGCGACACAAACATCAGTAGCGAACCAACGCCGAGCACAAAGGCTACGACCGCCAAGGAGCTGAGCGAGCGATATTGGCCCCACTCGTCAGCGTCATGGCTGGTGGCTTGGAAAGATTCGGGTTCTACAGAGGACATGGCGGGCAGAAACGCAAAATGGGATTCGAGTAAGGAGTCGGATTAAATTCATACGCAAGCCGCATGATACTCACTGACCGTAGAAAGGGGAATCGGCCCCTTCCGCCTTCGTAAAGTTTTTGACGACAATACGAAAGGGATTTCTGGCTAGTGCGAAATACTGGCGCTGAGCCGCACTGGCATCGCTTGCGGCCCATTCGCCCGCTTTGATGGGCACTCTTTCGAGCGTGTAAGCGGAAAAACTGGCTAGCATCAGCGCTACGAGCAGGCTCGTCAGGATGCCGCCGATCTTGTCCACCACTGGCAAAAATCGGACGCGTGTGCCTGAAGCCTTGTCGGTCAATATCCGTAGGACCAGCATCGACACCGCGAACACGCCCCAGATGCCTGCAAAAACAGCGTACCAAGCACGCGTTTCTGCCAAGCCCATCTGTTCTAGGAGCATGACTCCCAACGGCACACCGGCGACGATCGCCGCAATGCCGCTTAGCAGCAAGGAGATCAGCAGTAGCGTGTTGTTCCACAAACCTTCGTTGATCGTCATCGCGACGCCGGCGAAGAATATGAATCCCAGTAAAACTAAAAGGTAAAGCATTTTTAAATTCCTACGGGGTAGGGTCCGCTCACGGGGTAGGGTCCGCTAATTTTTTAATACGCGCATCAATTCGGGTAACGAGGTTTGGCCTTTTGCGACGAGCAGGACGCCTTCCTCTTGCAACGAGCGCTGCCGCGAAGCACGGGCGGCCTTCTTGAGGAGTTCGATTTTGGGTTGTTTGATCAGAATTTCTCGCATCTGATCGGTGACCAGAAGCAGCTCAAAAATTCCGGTACGTCCTTGATAGCCTAATCCTCGACACGTCGGGCACGGTTTTTCGATTTCTTCGCCCTTGGGCGGACGATAGAGCTGCTCGATTTTGCCGGCCGGAATGCCCAACTTGCGTAGGACTTCGCCGGGCGGGGTGTAGCCGACTTTGCAATCGGTGCAAAGCAAACGAATCAGACGTTGGTACAGCACCGCCTTGACGGCCGAGGCAAAATCTTTGGCGGGGACTTTCATTTGTAAGATCCGTAGCAACGCTTCGGACGCTTCGCGGGCGCGGACGTTGGTGATCACTAGGTTTTCGTCTTTGATTTCGTTGAAGAGTAGGGTTGCTGATTCTACGTTCACCATATCGCGGCAGACGTAAACGTTGGGATACGTGCGGATGAGTTTGGGTAGGATCGTGGCGGGCGACTCTCCGGCTGTCGAATCGTAGGTCGTGACGCCGATGTTTTGGATTTCGCGTTCGGGGTGATTGAGGTCTTCGATCGCGGCGAAATCTCGCATCAGTCGATCGGTCTCGTCGAGCGAGACGTCGGTCATCGTCGATAGTCCGCCGCCGGGCATGGTCGAGAGGATCAGCAAGCCTTGGTCTAAGGCCATTAGCTCCGACCATTTTTCTTGGAGTCCTTCTCGCATTCCAAGATCGCTATAATCGGAGAAGACCTGTTTTTTACCACTGCGAGACAGGATCACGCGTTCACCTGTGGCGACTCCTTGACTAATCAACGTGCAGAGATAGGTTTTTCCCTCGTACTTGGCACCAAATTTTCCGACCTGCTTGTTGCGGCGATCCTTGACGTTGAGGTTGGCTAGGGTTTTCATCACTGCGAGCATGACGTCGCTCGCCTCGCGTTCGCGTGCTTCGCCATTGTGCCACATTCCGTCGATTTCGTGCCGCACGTTGACCGCTTGTTTGGTGAAGTCGAGCATCATTCTTTCGCAACCACGATCGAAAATGTCGACGAGGACGTCTTTCACCAGGAGGTAGCCGGGCGAGTTGCGTGCCGAGAGGAGGTTGGCATTGTTTGAGTTTTCGTCCTCGGCTCCCATGGCGATGAGGTCGACTTTGGCTCCTTTTTCGTATTCGGCGACGCGGTCGGCACTCATCTTGATCCCTAATTTGCCAAGCGCAGCCGCAAAGACATATCGCCACCAGGGGCCGGTGAGTACGGTTTGATGCGGCTGAACCTGCTTATTGTGGGAAAGTACGTACGGAACCCACGTCAGCAGGAAGACGACGAACAAGACGGGCGCTCGGATGAGCGTTGCTACTGGCAGGAAGAAAAACAGGATTGCGAGCAATGCAAAAGGGACGAAGAGGATGTGGTTCCACTTGTACCAACCTAGTTTGTAAATCTGCGAGTCTTGACTGACCCAATCTGCCGCACGGACCCAGAGCAGAAAGATCACTGCCAGCGTGAGCAGTTTGAGCACCGGCATCAGTTGAAATTCGACTGCCGTTGCCTCTTGAACAAAAGCGGCTGCCAGATTGCCCTGGGCATTGTCGGCCTCGGCCGCCTGAGCCAGCGCCGTTTTGGCCGGCACCAGCCCAAGGGCTAGCACCGTCACAAAAACAAAAGCCGTAACGAAAGAGTGTCGTCGTCCAAACAACCGTGATCCAAACAATACTTGCATCAGATAATACCGCCTTGCGAAACGTCGATTCCTTTGAGTGCCATCTTCAATTCTTCGCGATTGGGCGCCACTTCTAGCGCGATTTCGCGGTCGATCAACTCGTCGTCGACCAATTTTTTCAAACTTTGCGTAAAATTCTGCATGCCGTCTTCTGCGCCAACGCGAATCGCGCCACCGAGTCGAACATCGTCTTCTTCGAGGATCAATTTGCGGACGGTCGGCGTAAACATCATGATTTCGCACGACGGCACGCGACCCACGCCCGGCTTGATCGACTTGAGGAGTTTTTGCGCAACAATTCCTCGCATGTTGGTAGCGATCGCACTACGCAGCGCGCTGTGCATCTCTTGCGGAAACAAGTCGAGGATACGGCCAATCGTCGAAGGCGCCGTACTGGCATGGATCGTTCCAAACACCAAGTGCCCCGTCTCCGCAGCATGAATGGCCGTCATAAACGACTCTTTATCACGCATTTCGCCCACGAGAATAACGTCAGGATCTTCACGCACCGCATGCTTCATGCCGACTTCAAAGTCGACCACATCGAGGCCAATCTCGCGTTGGTTGATCAAGCATTTTTGTTCGGTAAAGACAAACTCGATCGGATCTTCGAGTGTCAGAATATGCTTGCGGTAGTTTGCATTGATCCAGTTGAGCATGGAGGCGATGGTTGTACTTTTGCCGGAACCGGTCACCCCTGCCAGTAAGACCATGCCTTGGTCGTAGGTGCAGAGCTGCTCCATGGAGGGCGGCAAGTTGAGACCCTCGAAGTCGGGGATCCAACTGCTGACGCGCCGTGCGACTAGTCCGATGTGGCCAAGCTGCTGGAGCAAGTTGACTCGGAAACGCCAGTTTGTGCCGTCGACTTCGAGCATGTGCGCGAAGTCGGCACCGCCGTCGTGGTCAAAAATTTTACGGCTTCGCTCGTTCATCAACGGAAAACAGAGGCGGACCATCTCTTCGTCGTCGATGGGCGAGCGTTCCATGGGGCGGAGTGTGCCGTCGATCCGAAGCATGGGCGGGCGACCGACCTTGAGGTGCAAGTCGCTCGCCTCGAACTTCACGCAAGCCTTAAACAGCTTGTTGATTTCTAGATCGGCATGACGGGCGACAAAGCTGTCGTAGTCCGATTCGTTGATCGAGGATTTGGATGCCATGATGTTTTTAACTCTTCAATTTTAACTCTTCAGTAAAGAAGAAAAATAGGACGCGGAGGGACGCGGATTAAACGGATTCTCGCTGATATAAAGGACTGCTTGTTGAACCTCGTTTTACATTCTCGAATCAAAACTTCTTTTTCATCTGCGAAAATCCGCTAAATCCGCGTCCCTCCGCGTTCTATTCTTCCTGCAATCGCTAAGAGGCGAGCCGCACAGCGACGCCATGCTCGGCCATGATGCGTTTGGTTTCTTGAATGGTGTACTCTCCAAAATGAAAAATGCTGGCCGCCAGCGCCGCGTCGGCTTTTCCTGTGGTGACGGCTGCGGCCATATGTTCGGGGCACCCTGCCCCGCCGCTCGCTACGACCGGGATCGAAACCGCCTGGCTCACGGCTGCGGTGATCTCGAGATCGTAGCCCGCTTTGGTTCCGTCTGAACCCATGCAGGTTAGCACGATTTCGCCAGCGCCCAATTCCTGTACTTTTCGTGCCCAGTCGACCGCCTCTAGCCCGGTGCCAATGCGTCCACCATTAATAAATACTTCCCAGACTTCTTGTCCATCTCTTTGGACTCGTTTTGGATCGATGTTGACGACCGTTGCACAAGCTCCAAACGCGCGGCTAACTTCGGTGATCAACTCGGGGGTGCGCACGGCTGCCGAATTGATGCTCACTTTTTCTGCCCCGGCTTGAATGAGTTGTCGTACGTCTTCTAAAGTGCGGATGCCGCCGCCGACGGTAAACGGCATGAAGACCTGTTCGGCGGTGCGTCGCACGACGTCGAGCATGATGTCGCGGCCATCGTGGCTGGCACAAATATCCAAAAACACTAGCTCGTCGGCTCCTTCACGCTCGTAGCGGGCGGCCACTTCGACCGGATCGCCGGCGTCGCGAAGGTTTACAAAATTGGTTCCCTTCACCACTCGTCCGTGGTCGACGTCGAGGCAGGGGATGACACGTTTTGCGAGCATGGCAGGTGAAGTTTTAGGCTTTAGGCTGGAGGCTGTAGGAAAAAGTGGGTTGCTGGGAGGCGCGAGCCGGCAATCGACGGAAACCCCCTAAACCATTCAGTTTAAGTACGATTCGAGGGGGGGTCAACTAGCGGAGGAGGCAAGCTAAGCCTTGCTTTAATCACTAGGCAGCGAAAAAGGCAAATCGTCAGCAATAAGAATCCCTCCAAACCTTAGGAAAACGAAGGGTAGAGTGATGCAAAGAGGAAAAAGAACGTGGTCACCCGACAGACTTCCTTACATCCCGGTCTAAGTAGGTCGGAATGCTCAAGAATTACCCCAGACGTGCAACGATGAGGGCTGCCAGTTCTTCGGCACTAGCAAAGTCTGCTGGCAATGGTGAGGTGATTGCCGCCCCAGCCACATCTTCAGGACGATAGCGAATTGCCCCCACTTCACCTTTGACAGCTTCGACATGTTCAGTGGTAGCCGGTGGCTGGCTTTTTTCCAGATGATCAATAATACATTCTTGCCATTCTTGATCACCATCACGGGCCTTTGGCCAAGTTTCGTATTTTGCCAGTGGCAAGCCCACCGATTCAAAGATAGCCAAGACGAAACTTGCACAAGTTAGCCCTAGACGCGTGGGTCCTAAAAGAAATTTTCCGGTCAATCGGTCAAAGCAATCATTCGGAGGACTCAATGCGTACGGTATGGCCCTGTCGTTGTCGTTCGACCTCCAGACCTTGCGACAAAAAGCAGCGACTTGCCTCATTCGGCGGGAGGGGATTTTTGGATCAACCCAAAGATATGCCGTTTTCGGCGGGTGATTCCTCAAATCGTGGTGCCAAGCAAGGTGCAGTAAACTAACTTCATCACTACCATCCTCACGATGAAGCACACCAATGTGGCGTTGATTCGAATCCACCGATTGGATTGCAATAGCCGCATGGCAAATATTAGAGAGGGAGCTCTCCTCTTGGGAATAAACTCGTTTCATGCAGATGTCCGAAAGGAAAAATCAGCGGCAGATTGACTGGCCAGAAGAACAAAATTTTGCAATTAGCATTACAACCAAACGAGGTGCGGCTATTCTAATCCAGTCAATAGACCGTCATCAAGTTCTTGACGGTCCCGAAGGCTGTTTTTTACATCGAGAAAAAAGTCGCCGCGTCTCTGCAGTCGACTTCTGGCGGGAAGAGTAGCTGTCAACAACCCTAAGAGCATGTCTGTCGAAAGATCCTTTACGCAAAGCTGTAATAAAAGCAGATCAATTCCATCGAATTGCCCATCCCGTAGCATCTGATCCGTAGAATCATAAATCAAATCTAAGGCGGCATCGGTCCGCCCTTTTGCATCCAGTCGTTGGGCACGCTGGACAAACGTTTCTCGTCGAGCTGATGAGGGATTATACACCCTTGACTGCGGGAATACCGAATCTAGCACCATCTCTATTTCACGGAGTATTCTGCGTGGCAAATTCCCCGTAGCTACACAAGCCCCCCTTGCTGACCGTAGGTGACGATCTTTCGAATTGTCGGCTAACGAAAATCCTGCAAAAGAAGAATAAGAGCGGTCGACTTGTGGTGAATAGGCATTTCGCGTCTCTATGTGGTCCAGTGTCCTAGGCATTTGGAGACGCTCCTGTCACAATGGTTGGAATCGTAGCCTTCTCCATGGCTCCCTGTGCCGTTTGCGATTTCTTCAATGCCCGTTGACACTGCTTCAGGAGATCTTCTATGTCCTCCTGATCTAAGGCGATGCTTAATTCATGCCCACCATCAACACTGTCGAATCGCAGTCGCAGAGTGAACGAAATAACGGCACCTTCAATCCCCAAAGCATCTCCCGTAAATATTGGGCGGACATCTGTAATGATTCGTCCGTTACGAAATAGGTTTGCATAATCGTAGGACAGGTCAATAGTCGCAGCTGCGAGTCGAAAAGCATTTAAGCCTAGCAACTTGTGAAACTCAGATTCAATAGCGTTCCAATTAGAAATTTCTTCTGGTGACCAATTCGAATCCCGATCAATTGCGGACCTAACTCCAGCAAGAACTGCGTCCGGGGTCATTCCAGTTTGACGCATCAATCCGTTAAGCGACAATGCTTGTCGCATCAAACTGTCGGCAGCTGATCCATTACTTTCAAGATTATCCCTAATTGCGCAGAGCAACTCGTCGGGATTTAACAGAGTCGTCCCTTTCAAACCCTTGATATGCTTGCTGACATTTGAAAGTGCCTGCTCTCCCAAGTCACGGATAACCTGAAAATCCTGAATTTGGTTTTCACTGAGTTGCATATGAGTTGACATTGCGAAACCGTAACACTTACTTGCAAATTTGACCACGTCAGTTGTTCTAGTGTAGCCTCGGACTCGGTAGACTGCCAGCAGGTGCAAATTCATAAAATCCAAAAACAGGGCGATTACTGGGCTTCATCGAGTTGTTCACTTGCCAGACGGAGAAGGCACTTCTGCTTGTAGCCTAGAAAGCAACTGAAGAGCCAGTAAGCACCACCTGCACCTATCCGCCTTACACCGTCGCCGCGTAGTCGGCCTCGACACGGCGGCAGTTGGGTAGGGACTCTAAGAAGATTCGGCCGTAGGATTTGGTGCTAATTCGGGGGTCGAGGATGACGACTTTGCCTCGGTCGTTTTGGGTGCGGATGAGGCGGCCGAAACCTTGTTTGAGCTTGAGGACCGCTTCGGGGAGTTGGTATTCGTTGAAGGGTTGGCCGCCGGCGGCGCGGATTGCTTCGAGGCGTGCTTCGAGCAGCGGGCGGTCGGGGACGCTGAACGGGAGCTTGGTGATCATCACGAGTTGGAGGGCGTCGCCGGGGACGTCGACGCCTTGCCAAAAGCTGTCGGTGCCGAGCAGGACCGAGCGAGGGTCTTTTTTGAACAGCTCGATCATTTGGGTGCGGGGTGTGCCGTCGGCTTGGTTTAGCAGGTTGAGATTGTTGGACCGTAGCCAGGGCGATAGCCATGAACCGACGCGGCGCATCATTTCGTAGCTGGTGAACAGGACAAACGCGTGGCCATCGGTCTCGCGAACGAAGCGTTGGATCATTTCGACGCAAGCGCGTTCGTAGGCGTCGCGTTCTTTTCCTGGATCAGGCATACCACGCAGGGTGACCAGCTCGGCCTGTTTTTGGTAATCAAACGGACTGTCGAGTCGAAGCGTTTGGCTTTTGACGAGTCCAATGCGCTGGCGGAAGAACTCGAACGAGTCGTTTTTGCCGATGGCCAGTGTCGCGCTGGTGAGGATGGCGGTGGGGACTTCGTTAAACAGTTGTTCGCGGAGGGCGGGGCCGACGTCGATGGGGGCTGCGGAGAGGGTGAGGCGTGGGAGGCCGCGGCGCGTCGTAAAACTATCCATCCAGTAGACGGCGGAATCGATTTCTTGGCGGTGCCAAGTGCTTAGCTCGCCTGCCAGGAGGGCCAGCCGATCGTGCGATGAGATAAAATCTTGGCGTTCCGACTCTTCGTTCTGGGCGTCGCCCGCCTTTTTTACCTCACGGGCAAGGGCTAGCAGCTCGCTGCTGAGGCGGTTTGCGACGTTCAGCGGTTGCCCGACGCGGCCGTTGCTCGGCGCTTTGGATTCTCGCCAGTCGGTGAGGTCTGCGAAAAAATCGTCGGACGCGACGCGACATCCGTCGACCAGATGTTGCAGTTCTCGCATCTCGTGGTGGACGAGCAGACCTTTTTGGGTGCGCTCGTTGTAGAGGCGGCCTAGGACGTATTCGATTTGTCCGCTGGTGAGGCGGATTCCCAGGTGGTCGGCGGCGACCGACTCGATGGTGTGTGCTTCGTCGAGCACGACGACGTCGTAGTCGGGGAGGATGCTGACGCCGCCGCGTCGCAGAGCCAAGTCGCTGAAGAAGAGTGCGTGGTTGACGATCATCAGTTGGGCGTGCTGCACGCGCCGACGATCTTGATAATAAAAACACTCTTTGTAGGTTGGGCAACGGCGGCCGAGGCAGTTGCTATGATCGCTGACGACTTCGTCCCAGACTTGCGGGAAGGGTTGATAGGGCAAGTCGGAGAGCGAGCCGTCGGTGGTTTGCTCGCTCCACGTTTTTAGATCGCGGAGCTGGTCGACCAAATCGAATTTGTCGAACAGGCTGTGGCTGCGCGCCATCGCGTTTTTCAATCGGCGTTGGCTTAGATAATTGCGACGGCCTTTGACCAGGACCGCTGAGAACTCGCGCGGGATGACGCTGTTGAGCAGCGGGATGTCTTTGCCGATGAGTTGTTCTTGTAGGCTGATCGTATGGGTGGAGATCACAACGCGCAGCGGTTTTTCCGGTTTTTTTTCGTTCGTAGGGGGCCGGGTCGCTGCCAGGATGGCTGGGACAAGGTAGGCAAAGCTTTTGCCGACGCCGGTGCCCGCCTCGACGACTAGGTGCTCTTTGGCGGCAATCGCACGGGCGACCGCATCGGCCATCGCTAGCTGCTCGGGGCGCTCCTCGTAGTTTTGCAGACGGCGCGCGATGGAGCCTTCGGGGCCTAGGATGTCGGTGACGTTGAGTGGATCGGTGGAGGGCATGGAGGGAGTATAGGCGTCGAAGAAGTGAACCACAAACGAAGCTTATTCGTTTGGAGCAGTAGGATCGTCTTTCAGACGGCTCTCCCATTCGATGGCGTAGCTAATCAACCAAAGAATAAACAGCACTGGGGCTGCGTAAATTCCAGCGATTAACATCGCGATACCACCTTGAGCGTCGTGCATACTGGCTGTATACACATAGACGAACCAACCAACGTGAGCAATTGTCGTGAACAATAACACAACCTGGCTCCAAAAAGCACGCCAGCGCAGAGCAAGCCAAGCGGTCACCATGTAGGGTGTCACAAAAAAAGGCAGCAGACCACTAAAACCAAATATCGAAAGATAGGCAATCGCCACAATACTTATCAACCCGAGATTCCAGTAGCGCATCATAACCTACCTCTTTCGGTCAGCATGGTGTCATGCTACTCCTCCGCCAGTCGGTCTCGCATCGCAAGCAAACGATCCACCGTTTCGGGCGATTCTTTCAACTCACAGAGAGGAGCCAATTCTTCAAGGATGATGCCCCAATCGAGGTTGCCTGCTTGTCGAACTAGAATCCCCTCAACGTCGACCCAATCTTGCGGGCGACTGGCAAACGACTTCAAAATAACCATGTCCTCAGCCGAGGCCGTTAGTAACTGGACGCCTTGCCCGTAGTCAAACTCCGTAGCGCGTGCAATGGCGCGTTCTTCAAAAGGCAGGCACCCTAAAGCAACGTCTAGTCCAATGCCACCAGAAGACTGCAACAATAAGACCCGATTCTGAATCGCAAATTCTTTTGGATTGCTTACTCGTGCTTTGAAGTTGGCTAGCAATGCGTCTACATAACTCTCTTCATTGCCGAAGCCTGTCAGCAGAGTCATGTCTACGTCGCTCGTCGTTCTTGGTTGCCCCCAGCGTAACAAAGCAATGCCACCAATGATGCTGCACGACCACTCTTTGGACCGGATGAATTCCTGCAATTCTGTCGCAGCCATCAAGACATCGTTCATCGCAGCGCCTTTTGAAAGAGTCGCTGCTGTTCGACCAAGCCGCTTGTGTTTCGGTTTTGCCGATTCTGACTACCGATTTCTAACAGCGAGCGAATTTGATTTTGGCAATCCATGAGGCTCAAATTGCGCAACTCTTCACGACGGACTTTCTCCAGCGCAGGCCCCGCCTTCTTCCAACGTTCGACATACTCTCGGGCTTCCTCATGAGTCATCGTATAAGTTCCTTACCTCGGCTTTGCCGTGATTGCGCCTTCGTCGGGGCTGCTGGCGGTTGCGTAGAGTTTTTTGGGGATTCGGCCGGAGAGGTAGGCTAGGCGGCCTGCTTCGACGCCTAGGCGCATGGCGTCGGCCATGCGTAGCGGGTCCTGGGCGTGGGCGATGCCGGTGTTGAGTAGGACGCCGTCGACGCCTAGTTCCATGGCGGCGGTGACGTCGCTGGCGGTGCCGACGCCGGCGTCGATGATGACCGGATAGTCGGGGTCGTTTTCCTTGAGATATTCTAAGCAGATTCGGATGTTGTTGGGATTGAGGACGCCTTGGCCTGAGCCGATGGGGCTACCGGCGGGCATGACGCTTGTGGCGCCGGCCTCTTTGAGGCGACGGGCCGTGATGGGGTCGTCGTTTGAGTAACACAAAACTTGAAATCCGTCGGCGACGAGTCGTTCGGTGGCCTCGATGGTTGCCACGGGGTCGGGTAAGAGCGTTTTGGTGTCGGCCAAGACTTCGAGTTTGACCCAATCGGCCCCGGGGTTTTCTAGGCCGAGTAAGATTTCTCGTCCCAGGCGGGCCACGCGTACGGCGTCGTCGGCATTAAAACAGCCGGCGGTGTTGGGGAGGAGCGTGTAGCGCTGGGTGTCTATAAAATCGAGTAGGTTGTTGCCGTCGGCGTCGATGAGCCGTTCGCGGCGCACGGCGACGGTGATGCAATCGGTGCCTGAGCGCTCGAGCGATTCTTGCATGAGTGCATGGGTGGCGTATTTGCCGGTGCCGACGATGAGGCGGCTTTGGAGGGTGTGGGTGCCGATGGTTAGGGTTTCGGCGGCGGAGATGTTTGTGGCCATTTTTCTGAAGGGTAAGTAGGGTAGCCGGCGAGCTACGTCTCGCCGACTTCGTAGTTAGTAAGGACGTTGGTAGGGGTAATTCGGCGAGGCGTAGCTCGCCGGCTATTGAATAATTGCTATTGAATAATTCTTTTAGCCGCCGCCGACTAGGGTGACGACTTCTAGACGGTCGTTGTTGGCGAGTTGGGTTTCGGCGTGTTGGGTACGGGGGACCAATTCGAGGTTGCGTTCGACGGCTAGGTAGCGTGGGTCGAGTTTTAATTGCACTAAAAGCTCGGCAATCGAGAGGCCCTCGGTGACTTGGCGTGGTTCGCCGTTGACTTGGATTTGTATCACTTGGAAAGCCTCCTTCGGCGATACGCGTCTGCGCTATTCGTCATCGCGTACAAAAGTGGTGCGGAACGAGCCGCCGGCTAGCCGGATAAATTCGCCCCGTTGCGGTTGGCCTTTGTTGTTGAGCGTGGCGTTCCAGGGCAAGGCGTAGGCGCCGACTTCGCCGCTGGAGGCTTCGGCGATGTAGATTAGGCTTTGGCCGATTTGGGTATTGGAGCGGCCGCGTGGAATGTCGGCGACGCCGGTCACCATCAGGTATTTTGGATTTTTGCTGTTCGAGGTAAAGTCCTCTTGAATGTTGCGCTCGAAGAACGCGACGAACTTGCCTGTGCGTCGGCTGACGGCGGCGCCGCGTAGGTCGCCGGTCAAAAAGTCGAGAAAGAAAAAGGCTTCGAGCCGGTCGTCGATGAGTCCTGTGGCGATCGCAAAATTGCCTTCGCCGTGGGTGGCCGACGCTTGGACCTGGACGCTCTGGCCCAAGCCGAGCCAAGTTGCGGTCAGCACTGCTCCCACAAACAGGCCGAGGACCAGTAGGGCCGCGTGGTTGACCACGCTGGTGATATTGATTGAGGGTCGTATTGAGGGTCGCTGAGCCATTGGTTTTCTCCTGCTGCGAGATAGTTTGGGGCGTGAAGCCACCCTACTATCGTAGCGATTTGGCGGGAGAGAATCTAGGAGCTAGCGTGGGGCAGAGCGGGTCAGTCGCGGCTGCCGGCGTACCGCATGACGTAGTAGAGCAGGGTCAAGACGGCCTGGAGCGTGGCGGCGACATAGGTCCAGGCAGCGGCGTTCAGTACACGGTTGACGTGGACCATGTCTTGCTGGGCCACGATGCTGTGTTCGGTCAAAAGCCGTTTGGCCCGATTGCTTGCGTCAAACTCGACCGGCAAATTGATGAGCTGAAAGACGACGACGCATCCGAAGGCGACGATCCCGGCCATCAGCAATTTGGGCGAGGACATCAAAAACCCAGCAATGATAAAGAACATGCTGAACTTATCGCCAAACCCGGCGACCGGCACGGCGGCGTTGCGAATGACCAGTGGCGCATAGTTTTTTGCGTCTTGGAGGGCGTGGCCCGCTTCGTGGGCGGCAATGCCGACGGCAGCGGTCGTACGCGCACCATAGACCTCTTGGCTGAGACGCAGGACTTTCGCACGCGGATCGTAATGATCGCTAAGCTTGCCAGGGATTTGCTCGATGGCGACATCCTGTAATCCGGCCGCATCGAGGATATGCCGGGCAGCAGCGGCTCCGCTTAGAGCGACAGGCACTTTCTGCGCTTTTGCAAAGGTGGCCTTCACGCGCCACTGCGCCCAAAACCCGAGCAAGAGGGCTGGAGAAATATACAGAAAATATTTGGGGTCGAACCACATCATCATTTTTCCTCGTTAATCTTGTGTCATCTGCAAATCATTTTTTTTTGGGGGGGGGGTGGATCGTTGGTACCTGGGTGGACGACGTGGCCGTCGCCGCTAACGATCCTACAAATCGTGTAGTTGCTCTCTAGGGCACCTACGCAGAATGCTACCGCTGGGTTCTGGCTAAGGCAAGTCGAGATTTTGCCGCAATCGGGCTCTTTTCTCGCCCAGATGCCAGGAACTGGGCTGTTTGCCCGACTCTAATTCGCCACGGCGATCGGTTCGCCAGTTCGCCAGTTTGTAGGCCGGAACAAGCCTTTTAGCGCCGTTCCGGCATTGCTCGCGGGCAACGCATGTCCTTGACGTTTGCCGGAACTGCGCTACCGCTTGTTCCGGCCTACAAGGCTGTTTGGCTGACGCTAGTTCGCCACCGCGATTTCCTCGCCGACTCGCCACCCGGCTTCGTCGCGTTCGACGCGGCGGTAGAGGGTGTCGCGTTCGATCGGTTCGCGGCCTGCTTCTTGGATGACTTGGCGGATGGCTTCGACGCTGAGGACTTCGGGGGTTTCGGCTCCGGCGTCGTGATAAATAAGTTCGTGGCGGACGGTGCCGTCGATGTCGTCGGCTCCGTAGGAGAGCGCAACCTGGGCCGTGCCGACGCCGAGCATAATCCAATAGGCTTTGATGTGGGGTATGTTGTCGAGCATCAGGCGGCTGATCGCCATCGTGCGCAGATCCATGGGTGCCGAAGGCTTGGTGATGTGGCTGAGGCCGGTGTTTTCGGGATGAAACGCTAGGGGGATGAATGTCTGGAAGCCGTTCGTCTCGTCTTGAAGTTCGCGCAACCGGATGAGGTGATCGATCCGGTGGTACGGTTTTTCGATGTGTCCGTAGAGCATCGTGCAATTGCTTCGCAGACCTAGCTCGTGGGCGGTGCGATGCGACTCGAACCAACGGCTGCTGTCGGCTTTGTGTTCGCAAATTTGATCGCGGACCTCGGGGTGAAAAATTTCGGCTCCGCCGCCTGTGCAACTTCCCAGGCCTGCGTCGATCATGTCCTCGAAGACCCAACGGATAGACTTTTTCGTTTGACGTGCAAACCAATCGATTTCGACGGGTGTCCAGGCTTTGAGGTGCAGCGTTGGGAATTTTTCGTGCAGCAGACTGATGACGTTGCGATACCACTCGTACTTTGCTTGGTGGTGGAGTCCTCCGACGATGTGCATTTCGGTCGAGCCGGCGTTGACGGCCTCTTGTCCCCGGGCAAGGATTTGCTCGTCGGACATGGCGTAGCCTTTGGGGTCACGCAGGTCGGAGCGAAACGCACAGAACGTACAGCGATAGACGCAGATGTTGGTTGGGTTGAGATGGGTGTTGATGTTGTAGTAGGCGAAATTACCGTTTTTGCGTTCGCGGACCAAGTTGGCCAGCTCGCCCAGTTCGGGGAGCGGGACATCGGGGCTGTAGAGCAGCACGCCATCGTCGAGCGTGAGGCGTTCGCCCGCTTCGACTTTTTCGCGGATGGGTTTTAGGATGGGTGAGGAGGTTCTTAGCATTTTTTATTTCGCCCGGCGACGCGTTGCATCACGGTTATTGAAAATGAGAGGGCTAGCCTTCGGCTTCTAGCAGAGTTTCGATCTTTGTCAGCAGCTGGGGAATGTCTTCTTGGGCAATATCCCAAACGAGATTCGTATTCAAGATATCGTATCCATGCACCAATATGTATCCATGCACCAATATATTGCGAAATCCGATAATGTCTTCCCAACGGTCTATTTGCTCAGCAATACTTGGGGCGATTCGGTGTAACTGGTTCAGCGCCTCGCCGACGGTGATCAACTCTCGTTCTATTGCAAACCGAAGCACTTGGTCTTGCTCAAAATCCTGGCGTTGCCGATCGGCCAGCGTGTTCACAACAAACTCGGCTGCAAGCTTCATGTCGCCAAGGAGCTTGCGTGGCTTATTTGTCATAAATGGGTGTCCGGCTTTTATTGACGGATTCGATGAAATACGGATTGCGCATCGACTTGGCACACACCAAATCGATCGACCGACCGAACAAATTCTCCAGTCCGTGCAGGAAGTCGAAATACTGATGGAAGGCATTCGTCGATTCCGACCGCTCGAACTCGACCAAAAAATCAAGGTCGCTCTTGGCTTCGTCGAATTCTCCGGTCGCCGCCGAGCCAAACAATTCGAGCTTCGTGATGCCGTATTGTTTGCACAACGCCCCGATCTCTTGAATTTTATCTTGGACTATCGCAACCATATCATTGATCCACACAATTCTTCCCAAAGGGCGAGTTGTCTCTATTATCACCCGGTGCCTAGCCATAAGTCTAGTGTGCCGGCCAAAAGGAGTCCCATGCTAATGACCGCGTTGACTTTGAAAAAGGCTGTATTTACGCGGTCCAGGTCGTCGGGGCGGACCAGGGCGTGCTCGTATATCAGCAATCCGGCCACTGCTACGACTGCTGCCCAATACAGCATTCCAAAGGGTGGATAGACCAGCGGTAGGACGGCCAACATCGCCACGGCCAGGGCATGGCAGGCGGCGGCGAGTCGCAAGGCCCCGGCGATGCCCAGGCGTGCGGGGATGCTTCGGAGTTTTTCTTTCCGATCAAACTCAAAATCTTGGCAGGCGTAGATGATGTCGAACCCGGCGACCCAGGCGGCGACTGCTCCGCCTAGGACTAGCGCGGGGAGTAAGTCGCCCGGGTGCTGAATCACCTGCTCGCCTCGGATGGCGATCCATGCGGCGATGGGGGACATGGCTAGGGCTGCTCCGAGCCAAAAATGGGCTAGGGAGGTGAATCGTTTGGTGTAGCTGTAGCCGCATAAAAACGCCAGGACAGGGAGCGCGAGGTAGAGGGGTAATCGGTTGGGCAGGAATAAGAGGGTGCTTGCTACAAAGGAGAAACCGCAAGCGAGGGCGAAGGCGGTGACTTGGCCTACGCCGAGGATGCCGGCGGGGAGGTGTCGCTGGGCGGTGCGTGGGTTTTGGGCGTCGATCTTGCGGTCGACGAGGCGATTGAAGGCCATTGCGGCACTGCGGGCGGTGACCATGCAGAGGAGGATGCCGAGGAGTTGCTGCCAGCGAAAACCGCCTTCATTCCACGCCATCATCGCTGCCAGTAGCGCGAATGGTAGGGCGAAGATTGTGTGGGTGAAGCGGATCAGTGAGAGGAGGTGGGGGATTGTTTTTAGCATGCTTTTTTGAACGTGATTTGGTGTGCGATCGTCGTGGCCGACGGCGCTAACGCTGGGCTTGCGCAGTTATTTCGCTCCCCAGCGATTCATGAGGCAATTGTCGACGCCTAGCTGGTCGCAAACGCGGGCGACCATGAAGTCGACTAGGTCGCGGAGCGTGGTGACGCCGTGGTACCAGCCGGGGGAGGCGGGCATGATGACCGCGCCGGCGAGTGTGGCGAGTCGTAGGTTTTCGATGTGGGGGAGCGACAGGGGCGTCTCGCGCGTCAGCAAGATGAGCTTGCGACGTTCTTTGAGATGGACTTCGGCGGCGCGTTGAATGAGGCTGCTAGCCGCGCCGCGGGCAATTGCGCTGAGGGTTGTGCCCGAGCAGGGAGCGATGACCATGCCTTGGGTCAAAAACGAGCCGCTGGCGATCGGTGCGTTGAGATCTTGGTAGTGGTGGTAGTGCAGCTCGCCGACACGACCGGCGTCGACCGAGAGGACGTTGCTGTCGGCGGTGCCGATGCCGGCGCTTGCTTGTAGGAGCTGGATTTTGCTGTCGTCGGCGCTCGAGACATCGTCGAGCATGAGGTCGGAGGCTTTGAATTTTTTGAGATTGACCTTGAGGCCCATTTCTTCGTCGATGACCTGGGCGCCGCTTGGGCTGATCGACAAGTGGACGTCGTGGCCTGTGGCGAGCAGGACTTCGATCAGGCGGATCGAAAAAACGGCTCCGCTGGCTCCGGTGATTCCTAGGCAAATGTTTTTCATGAGTTTTTTATGTGTGTGTTTGTTTGTGTGTTTGTATTTTGGCGAGGCGTAGCTCGCCGGCTATTTTTCACTCTTCTTTTTTCCTGTGTACAGGGTTGCTACGCCTAGGGTTAGTGCTTGGTGTTGGACGTCGGTTAGACCTGCGGCTCGCATCTGTTTGGCTAGTGCTTCGCCTTGGGGAAATTCGCCGACGCTTTCGGGCAGGTAATTGTAAGCACTTTGGGCGTTGCTAGCGAGGAGTTGGCCGATTTTCGGCAGCACGTTGCGAAAATACCAGCCGTAGACGGCCTTGAAGGGTTGCCAGTCGGGCGTCGAGAACTCAAGGACGGCGACTCGTCCGCCGGGGGCACAGACGCGGACCATCTCGGCTAGCCCGACGTCGGTCTTGGCGACGTTGCGTAGTCCGAAGGCGACCGAGACGATGTCGAATTGGTCGCTTTCGAGGGGGATCTGCATGGCGTCGGCTTCGATAAAATCAACGGCGTCGGTTGCCCCCGCCTTTTTGGCCTTTTTCCGGGCAATGGCTAGCATCTCGTGGCAAAAATCGGCTCCGACGATCTGTGCCTTGCCTGCCGCTGCTTTGTTGTAGGCGAGCGCCAGGTCTCCGGTGCCGGTACACATATCGAGAATCTTGGTCCCCGGCTTGGGCGGCACGCTCCGCACGGTCTTCCACCGCCAGTAGCGATCGACGTTGAGCGAGAGCAGATGGTTGAGGAAATCGTAGCGTCCGGCAATTTCACCGAACATTTTTCTTACGCGCGGGGCTGATTTGTCGAGGGTCGTTGTCTTCTCGGATTCCATTCTTTCAATATCGCATTAGAATGGCTGCTTCGCTAGCGGTAACTTCGAGTCCTTCTGACGCAATATCCAACAATGCCCTTAATCGCCGTTCATTATCTTCCGCAATTTGTCGCCGAGTCGGACCTTGCCGGGAGCGTGGTGATCGTGGTCGATCTGCTTCGCGCCTCGACGACGATCTGCCAAGCCTTGGCCAACGGTGCAACATGCGTGGTACCCAGTGTCGAAGTTGACGAAACTTTTGCTAAGGCTGAAGCCCTCCTCAAAGAACGGGGCGACCGGCAGAAGATTCTCCTTGGGGGGGAACGAGGTGGTCAGCAGATCGAAGGGTTTGATTTGGGCAACTCGCCGCTGGACTACACCGCCGAGCAAGTTTTTGGGCAGACGGTGCTGTTTACCTCGACCAATGGGACGAAGGCCCTTGCCCATGCTCGGCTGGCTCGGCGGACTCTCCTAGGCTGCGCCGTCAACCGAGGCGCGCTGGTCGAGGAGATTGCCGACGCCGAACGGATCGATATTCTTTGCGCCGGCACCGGAGGCACGGTCACGCGCGAGGATATTTTGGCTGCCGGTGCGATTGTCGATCGGCTCGACCCGCTTGCCGACGCTCGCCTCACCAACGAATGGGCCGACGCGGCTCACCGCGAATGGCAGGAGCTACTCACGACAGGCCATGCACTGGGTCGTACGCCTAGCGAGCAATTTGCTCTTGAGCTTCAAAACACGCTGGGCGGCAAGAACCTGTTGGCGCTGGGCTACGACCGTGATCTCCCGTTCTGTGCCCAGCTCGATGTGCTCGATGTCGTTCCGGAGCTAGACCGCGTGACCGGCCAAATCAGGCTCCCATAGACGCCTGCCCGTGCTCGCATATACAATGATTTGCCCGCGGATGGCGCGGATGAAACGCGAATATTTTCTCTCATTCGCGTTTCATCCGCGTGATTCGCGGGCACTTTTATTTCAGTATTTCTTTCAGCGCACGGTTATCTCCCCATGGAAATGGAAAAACTGGTTTCTCTCTGCAAGCGTCGAGGGTTTTTGTTTCAGTCGAGCGAAATCTATGGCGGCATCCAAGGTTTTTGGGACTATGGTCCGTTGGGGGTCGAGCTGAAGCGGAACATCAAAGATGCTTGGTGGAAGGATATGGTCACGGGGCATGACGAGCTGGCGGTCGCTGACGGTGCGCCGACGACGCACGAGATGACGGGGCTGGATTGCGCGATCATTATGCATCCGCAGGTCTGGAAGGTCTCGGGACATTTTGATTTATTCAGCGACATGATGGTCGATTGTAAAGAAATGAACGGTCGGTATCGTTACGACCAACTCCGAGGGCGTTGGGTCGAAGCCAAGGGCAAACGTGTGTTCGTAACCACGAAAGCTGAGGCCGAAGAGGAAGAGGAAGATTTGCAACGACGAGGCCTCAAGGCCTTCCGTCTACGCAACAAAGATGCCGATCAACTGGTGTGGGATGGCGATGTTGTTTCGCTGGAAACCATCGACGACTTTTCCTTGGTATTCGCACCCGACGCGAAAGAGGTTGGCACGCTGACCGCGCCACGCGAATTCAACTTGATGCTCGACTGCCACCCTGGTCCGATTAAAGACGAGAAGAACCGCGCGTTCCTCCGCCCCGAGACGGCTCAGGGGATTTTTGTGAACTTCAAAAACGTCGTCGATAGCACGCGGGTGAAAATCCCCTTCGGCATCGCCCAAGTCGGAAAAAGTTTTCGTAATGAGATTACGCCACGTAATTTTACGTTTCGTTCGCGCGAGTTTGAGCAGATGGAGATCGAGTTTTTCTGTCATCCCGATTCGTCGGCGGACTGGTACAAATACTGGCGGGATCGTCGTTTTCAGTGGTACAAGGACTTGGGCCTTGCCGGTGAGCGGTTGCAGCTTCGCGATCATGCTGAGGACGAGCTAAGCCATTACAGCACGGGGACGGCCGACATTGAATACGCTTTTCCGTTTTTGCCGGAGGGCGAATATGGCGAGCTGGAGGGGATTGCCCATCGGGGCGATTTTGATTTGCGTAGCCACATGGAGGGAAAACTCGATCCGAACTCGTGTCCGCTTGAGGTCGAGCTAAATGAAAAAGGAAAACCGAAGTACAAAGGGAGCGGGCGCGATCTCTCTTACCGCGACCCTGTTTCGAACGAGCGATTTTTGCCGCATGTGATCGAACCGTCTGCCGGTGCCGACCGTGCGACGCTCGCTTTTTTGTGCGAAGCGTACACCGAGGACGAGCAGCCTGATGAAAAAGGAAAGATGCAGACGCGCGTGGTGATGAAGTTTCATCCGCGCGTTGCTCCGATCAAGGCGGCTGTTTTTCCGTTGGTGAAGAAGGACGGGATGCCGGAGATCGCCAAGGATATCTATCGTGCGCTGAAGAAGGAGTTCCCGGCGTTCTACGACGAAGGGGGAGCCGTCGGACGCCGCTACCGTCGCCAAGACGAAATCGGCACGCCGTACTGTATCACCGTCGACGGGCAAACGCTTACGGACCAGACCGTCACCGTGCGGGACCGGGATACGCTGGAACAGTGGCGCGTGAAAATTGAGGATGTGGTCGAGGAAATTGCCGGGCGCGTGACGTAGCCCCGGCTCTGTCGGGGGATGGAACCCCAATTTGATGGACCATCCCAATACCGGTCCTCCATGCTATACTTAACCGTATGACCGACACCCTTCAAAAAGCGATTGATCAGCTGAAGCGGATGCCTGAAGAGCGGCAAGACTTGCTTGCTCGGTTGGTGCTGCACGAAATCGAGCAAGATCAGTTATGGGCGCAGTCCACCGAAAAGCACACCGACAAGCTGGGTAATCTCGTGGACGACATTCTCTCAGCCGATGAGCGTGGCGAGTGTGAGCCACTCATTCCTGACGAGTTGCAAGGGCCTGACGAGTTGCAAGGGCCTGACGAGCTGTAAAGGCTGAGTAGTGATTTCGCGCGTTCATCCATCATTCCGTCGTGACTTCAAGAAGCTACCCCAAGAAATTCAAGCGCGGGCGCGGACTGCGTATACTCAATTTCAGGCAGACGCTTCTCACCCGTCGCTACAGTTCAAACGTCTGCGAACAGCACTGCCGCTTTGGTCTGTGCGTATTACGGGATCGTATCGGGCCGTTGGCATTCGCAAAAACAATGACGAGATCGTTTGGTTTTTTATCGGCACACATGCTGACTACGACCGGTTGTTAGCCAGTTTGTAGACGCGACTACTCAACGGCCATCCGTGCGGCGAGCTGATCGACTTGGCCTTGCAGGTTGGCCACGAGCATGTGTGGACTGGCGGCTTGGTTGAAGTGGTGGTAGTAGTGTTGGCTTGACGAGAGGCGGTTGTCGGCGAGCGAACCGGCGAACTCTTGCATCTCGGTCAGTTTTTGATCGACGCCGTCGAGCTGACGGTTGACGCGTCGGCCGTTGCGCCAGAGTCGCATGGCCATCCATGTCAGACTGAGAATCAATAAGCCCTCGGCACCGATCGTTAGCGTCATTCCGCTCTGCCAGAGTCGTGGCACCTGAAATGCGGTCGACCAGGCGAGTAGTCCCAAGCCCAGGACCAAGCCAACTACGCCACTGCTAAGTAGCAAACGAATCCCTCTTGATGCTTTTGCTTTTCCTTCCATTGACGTAGCGGCCGATCGCCGTGCGACGGCGCGCAGCTGGACCTCGGACTGCACGCTGGGCGGAGGTGTTGGCTGTTGGGACCAAGCTAGGTGCGAGGGTTGCTGCAAGGCATTGACTCGGAGCGTACGACCGATTTTCTGCCAACGTTGGCGCGGCTCGTCCTGCTCCATCCAATCGGCCGGCGGCGATAAGTCTTCTGGCTCGGGTGCGTCGAACGACTCGAGGGAGATGCCATCGTCTTTGGGGGTAGCCATGCTTTCAAGCGTTTCTAGAGGGCGACGGCAACGGGGGCAGACCAACGGCTCGCTGGCTATGTTGGCCACGGCTGGCACATCTTGCTGACAATCAGAACACCACATGATCGCACTACCCCGCTGAGCTACCGACACGACTGAGACTCAACCAGCATCGGCTTTTGGGGGTGTTAAACTGTAGCGATTCTGCCGATCGGGTCAGCTGGCACTTGTCTTGCTAGCAGCGCATGATGCAAAATCTCTCGGCAGTGGAAAAAGGAAAGCCTTACTTTTCCTGAGCAAGTAGGGGCGTTCGTCGTGGCCGACGGCGCTAACTCGGTAGCTATGGGCGTACCCAGTCGGCTCGTAGCCAATCGACGATGAGTCCGAGCGACTGGTCGTCGAGTTCGTTGAGTCGAGGATCGGCGTGCGGGGCGAAGGCTGGCATTCGGTCGTTTAGGTCGCCGTAGAACCGTTCGTCGGCCGGGTTGCGGATAAAATCGAGGAGCCATTGGCGCGACATGTAGCCGTCTAGGACTGGGGAACCGATGTCTTGTTGCTCGCCAAAGGTGTGGCAATCGGTGCAGCTGGTGCCCCCTTCGATCAGGTCGGCCAGGCCGCCTTCGATCAAAGCTCGGCCTTCGGCGATCAGGGCGGTATCGTTTTCATCGACTGCTTTTTGTAATGGCAAGCTTGCTTCAGTGGAGAGCGCGGCGGCGATTTTTTTGAGTGCAGCTTGGATTTCGGATTTTTTTTCTGGTGCCAGATCGCCACCAAAACAATCGTCGCGCACGAAGTCGACCATCTCGGTATTTTCACTACCCTCGGCGAAGGGCGAACCTTCGTAACCAAAATAGTCGGGGCTTGCGACTTGCTTGGGGTCGAGCATTCCTTCGATCCACTGGCGCGAGCCGATGCCGAACAAGTTGGGTGCCGTTGGGTTCTTGTTGACCAAAAACGCTGACTGGGGGTCGGGCTGCTCACGGTTCAGATAGTTGTGGCAACCTGCGCAGTTTTTTTCGTACAGTTTGGGGCCTTGCAAGTAGGGATCTTCGTAGACCAGGGTGAGTGCGCCGGTCGGGGGGATTCCTTTTGTTTTGGCCAGGGCAATCACGCGCTCGGCATCGTGATGGGCATTTTGTTTTGCCCTCAAGAAGCTTTGCGAAGCGCTAAAGGCTGCTTTGTTGGCGTCGGTGTCGGCAAGGCCGCTGTCGGCAAATTTTGCGTCCGCACTCCCCGCCAAAGTATCGTCCTGAATGGCCTGCACGGTCAAAAAGGCGGCACCGCCCAATAACAGTGCCAAGAAGGCGACGTTGAAAAAGTGGCCTGCTCGGGTGCGGCCGATCCAGGGCATTAAGAACAGGACGCCGACGATTAGGCCGGGGATGACAAACGCTCCCCAGACTTCGAGTTCGCCGGGAAACCATTTCAGGAATTGAAACAAGAACAAAAAGTACCACTCGGGGCGTGCGGCGTCGTAGTTGTTGGCCGGGTCGGCGGGGGCGGTTAGCTCGGCACCGCCGAAATAGATGGTCAGGCCCAGGACGGCTGCTAAGACGCCGAGCGCTGCGACGCTATCTTTCAGGACTTGGTCGGGCCAGAACATGGAATCGGGATTTTTTAATGGCTCTTTGGGCGTTAGGCCATGTCGGCGAAAGAGGGCCAGATGGAGGGCCAAAAACGCTACGAGTGCCCCCGGCAAAACGCCTGCGTGCAGGGCGAAAAATCGCGTTAGCGTGTGATGTCCGTAGCTGGAGCCGCCGATGGCTAGCTTTTTTACCTCGCCACCGACCATGGGGGTTTGGCTGGAGAGTTCGGTACCGACGTTGGTCGCCCAATAACCTTTTTGGTCCCAGGGCAGCAGGTAGCCGGTGAGCGAAAGGCCTAGAACGATCAGCATGAGGACGAGGCCTAAGACAAAATTCAACTCGCGTGGGGCACGGTACGCACCGTCCCAGACGATTTGCACGAAGTGAATCGCCAGGAGCACGACCATCGCGGAGGCCATGAAATGGTGGATGCCGCGCAGTAGCCAGCCGCCGGTCATTTCGTGTTGGATGTAATAGACGCTTTCCCAGGCGGTCTGCGTGCTGGGGCTGTAGGCCATCCACAGAAAGATGCCGGTGATCATTTGGGTTGCGAACGCGACAACCAGCGCACTGCCCCAGACATAGCGCCAGCGTGCGCCGCCGGGTACCCGTTCGTAGAGGGCGTCGTGCAGAATCTCTTTGATTCCGGTTCGACTATCTAGCCAGTCGACCAGTTGTGTTGCCAATTTGTTCATGCGCTCGGTTTTTTCTCTTTGTGGCCGGTTTGGAAATCGACGAATTTTACTCGCACTTCGGTGACCGTCTCGCCGGCGGAGGTTTCCAGCGGACGGAGCGTGACTTCGAGCGTGTCCATATCGCGGGGTGAGACTTCGTCGTCTCCGCGAGCGCGGCAGCCATCTCGCTTGAAGGCGCTGGTGTGACACGGACACTTGAAGAGTTGTTCTTCTGCGGAGTAGCCGATGGAACAGCCGGCGTGTGGGCATTTTGCGGTAAAGGCGGTTGGCGTCTTTTCGCCTGGCTGGCGGACGAGATAGACCGATCCGATTTTCTGCTCAGCGTAATGGGTCCACGCATCTTGCCGATCGGTGACGACCGGAAAAGCACGCGGCTTGCCATCGGCGGGCACCTGGCTAAGTAGTGCGACGCGTACTTCGGGCGGCTTGCTTTTGCGAAACAGGGGCGACAAAAACGTCGCTAGGCCGGCACCGATCGGCACCAACATCGCTAGTCCCCCGGTCAGCATGGCCAAAAACGATCGCCGGCCTTCTCCCGAATCGGCAGGCCTGGTTGGCTCAGGTGGTTTTGTCTTGGCCATCAAAGTTTCTCACTCGGTAGGGTTCTGTAAATAAGTTTCACGCAGAGACACAGAGACGCAGAGGAAAAAACTTCAACTCTTCTATCTCTGCGCCTTTGCGTGAGGGCTTTTGCATTATCCCAAGGCTGTGCGTATCGCGTCAAGCACTGACTGCTGGGCATTGGCGAGGGTTCCCGAAAAGGTGACTCCTGCGGCCTTGCGGTGGCCGCCGCCGCCGAATTGTGCGGCGATGGCTTGGACATCGAATTCGGTACGGCTACGCAAGCTGACTTTGGTTAGCTCGTCTTCTAGCTCGACAAACAGCGCGACGACCTCGCTTCCCTCGACCGTGTGGAGCGTGTTGATTGCGTCTTCGGTGTCGGTTGTCTGGGCACCGGTTTCGGCGAAATCTTGTTGGGTGACGTGCGTCGACAAGAGTCGTCCGTCCGCGTCGGACACGACATGATTTAGGATTCGCCCTCGCAAATAGAGTCGCGCCAAGCTGTGCCGTTCGTAGAGCGCCGAAAAAACCGCTGGGGGCTCGACTCCGGCTTCTACCAAACGTGCCAGCGCCAAGAACGTTTTTTCTGTGACCGACGAAAAACGGAACCAGCCGGTGTCGGTTGCGATGGCGGTGAACAGCGGCAGAGCAATCTCCGGGGTGATCTCGACGTCGAGCGCTTCGCCCAGTTCCAGGATGAGGCGTCCGGTGGCTTCGGCGGTTTCTTCTTTGAACTCGATCGCCCCCAGATCGTCTTGTCCGACGTGATGGTCGATGATGACGCGCTCGCCAGGAAACGCACGGACGACTTCGGCCATCGGGCCGAGTTGCACCCAAGCACTCGTGTCGACGACGATCAGGACGTTGTGCTTCCATAGTTCTTTGGGCTGGACCGTCTCGCCCAAGACGCGGACTTCGTTGTCCGAATCGAGAAAACTAATGTGCGAGGGCACCGGGTCGCCATTGGCAATGACGACCTGTTTGCCGAGCGACTTTAAGATTCGCGCCAGCGCCAGCTCGCTGCCGACGGCATCGCAATCGGCGCGGCAGTGGCTTGTGAGGACGAACGAATCGTTCGCATGAATAATTTTGCAAAGGGGTTGCCAGTCGATCGTCATAAATTTTTTTCATTTCTACTCAAAAAGCTTTTCGGTTCTCAGCCGAAAATAGTACCAAAAGTATAGCCACAGAGAGCACAGAGGACTCAGAGAATTTTTGCGCGGGTACTCGTTCTCTCTGTGGCCTCTGTGTTCTCTGTGGCTATTTTTTAAATCTCTCGCACACGTGCAATATCTAACTGCAATTGTGTGACGAGGGCTGTTTGATCTTTGAATTTTTGGATTCCTCGCAGGCGCTCTAAAAATTCGACTTCGAGCGGCAGGCCGTATAGGGTTTCTTCGTAGTCGATCAAATGGACTTCGACTTTTAGGTGCCCTTCGCCGAATGTTGGGTTGGGGCCTAGGCTGATCGCCGCTGCTCGGGTCTGGCCGTTCACCCAAGCCCGTCCTGCGTAGACGCCAGACTTTGGCAAGAGCGTGTCGACCGCTTCGAGATTGGCTGTCGGGAAGCCGAGCTTCGCCCCCCGCCCTGCCCCGTGCGTTACCATACCTCGGATTCGATAGGGTGAGGAGAGCATCTTGGCCGCGCTGGCGACCTCTCCTTCGGCGATCAAACGGCGAATCAGCGAGCTAGAAACGAGTTGTTCGTCCGGCGTGCCCTCTCCGACTGCCCCATCTCCGACCGAAAGGGGCTCGACGACGTCGAGCGTCATTCCGGCTGCTGCGGTTAGTTCGCCAAGTAGGTGGACGTCGCCCTCGCGTTGATGGCCAAAGTAAAAATTCGGGCCTTCGACCATTGCCTGCGCGCCGAGGGCGTCTCGCACGATGGTATCGAAAAATTCTTGGGCCGATAGCCGTAGCAAGGCTTCGTCGGTCGGATAGGCCACGATCTTGTCGACGCCGTGTGCGGCCAATAGTTGTGCTTTGCGCTCGGTCCATGTCAGCGGCGGCGGGCATTCCTCGGGGCGTAGAATGCGCACCGGGTGCGGATCGAACGTAAAGACAATTGCCGGGCCGCCGACTTCTTTTGCACGTTCGAGCAGCCGACGCACGATGCGCAGGTGCCCCTGATGCACGCCATCAAAGTTACCAATGGCCACGGCCCCGCCACGGGCAGAGGTTGGCAACGCAGCAAGATCGCGGATGATTGGCAAGAGGCTTACTTCTTTGTAAAAAGGAGAGGAGGCGAACGATAGCCGGCGAGCTACGTCTCGCCGAGCTGCCCCATTATAAAAAAATCCATCGTAAAAAAATCGAAAAACTTCGGCGAGGGGTGGCTCGCCGGCTACCTTCTTTTGTAAAAAATCGAGTTCTTTCGGGGAGCTGCACGAAACTCGCTTGTATCATGTCCCTGACACGATTATTCTGCACGCAACCGCTGAGGTCAACGCACCCAACAATCGCTTATCATGGCCGACCGACAAACCTATCTTGCCCCTGACTTGGTGCCACGGCTCGCCGCGATCGACATCGGTAGCAACAGCATCCGTCTGGTCGTGGCCGAAGCCAAGCGGGGCGGGCAATATCGCATTCTTGACGAAGAACGCGAATCGACGCGGCTCGGCTCGGCGCTCGGCTCCACAGGCCGGCTGAGCGACGAATCGATGCAGGCCTCGCTTACGGCGCTGCGCCGATTTCAGTCGATCGCCACGGGGCTGGGCGTCGAAAGTCTACGGGCGATCGCCACCTGTGCGGTGCGCGAGGCGACCAATGGTGTCGAATTCTGCCAACGAGTCCAATCGCAACTCGATTTGTCGATCGAAGTGATCAGCGCCCAAAAAGAAGCCGAGCTGGCTTTTCATAGCGTTCGCCGGCGTTGCGACCTCACGGGTAAAAATATCGTGCTGGCCGATATTGGAGGGGGCAGCACCGAGATTGTCTCGGCGACGGGCGAGCTGGTCGAAGCGGTTTATGCCACGTCGCTTGGTGCGGTGCGACTCTCCGAAAAATTTGGGGGTGGGCAGTCGATGGCAGGCGACGATTTTTTCCGTCTCCAAAAATGGATTGACCGCGAACTCAAAAAGACCACCGAGAAACCGTCCGTCCCGCCCCATATGCTCGTTGGTTCTGGCGGCACGTTTACGACGTTGGCCAATATAATCCTGGCCGCGAAAGGCAAATCGGACTTGCCGGTCGCCGGTTGTCAGATTACTCGCGCCGAGCTTCGCCACCTTATTGACCGGCTGCGCAAGCTTTCGGTGAAGCAACGGCGCGAAGTCGCGGGGCTGAGCCACGACCGTGCAGACATTATTGTCCCGGGGCTTGCCATCATTGACCGCATCATGCGCCGTTTCAAAGTCAATCTTGTGCAAGTCCATCCCTACGGGGTGCGCGACGGGCTGTTGCTCTCGATGATTGAACGTCTTCAGGGAAGCGACGAAGCCGCGCCGGCCGACGACCTGGCCCAAATCGAACGGTTTGCTACCGCTTGCGGCGTCGAGCTGGATCATGCTCGTCACTCGGCGCATCTGGCCACGCAAATTTACGCCGGATTGCGTGAATATTATGAACTCGAAGCCGAAGATCAACGTCTGCTCGACGCAGCCGCGCGGATGCAGGACGTTGGCTATCTGATTAACTACGAGAGCCACCACAAACATTCTTACCATCTGATTTTCCATAGCCGTCTGGAAGGTTTTCGTCCCGAAGAGCTTGAAATCATCGCCAATGTGGCCCGTTACCACCGTGGTGCAGAACCGAAAAAAAAGCACGCAAATTTTCGCCGCCTGAGCAATTCGGCGCAGCGCCGCGTACTCGGCATGGCGGCCGTTTTGCGATTGGCCGGCGGACTTGATCGGACGCACAACCAGACCGTCGATTCCGTAAAAATCACGGGTGGCAAGAAGCAAATCGAGTTGGTGGTCTCGGCCAAAGAGTACCCGGAAGTCAATCTTTGGGCCGCCCGTCGGAAGGCAGGGCTGTTTGAGAAATTTTTTGACACGGAAGTCACGATTCAGTGGGACGGGCAGAAGGTTGCGACTTGAGCGGATGTCCAGGTCAATAGACTTCGTCGTGAGTGCCAACCGTCAACAGTAAAATCGCTTCTTTGTTTTCGTGCCTAACGAATTCAAACAGGATTCTCAGATTGTAGCCCGCGCTGCATGCCCAAGTTCCAGACAGATTGCCTTTGAGCTTATGCGACTGAAGACGTGCATCGAAGGCGTTCTCGGCGAGCACTTTTAGAGTGGCTTCCAAGGCTGCCGCACTCTGAGGAGATCGTTTGAGATACTTTTTTGCCGCACGCAAAAATGCCGGTGTGGGTAGGAGTCGACGATTCACGGCTGAATTTCATCCATGATCTCTTTAGCCGTGGCTGGCTTGCAATCGCCTTTGGCAAACGCCTCGCGGGATTCTGTGACCTCTTGTAGCAAGCCTTGGTGGTTATGTTCAGTCAGTCTGCGCTGCAGAATTTCGACCAACGCCAATTGTTCTTTGGGGGAGAGGCTATCTGCGGCATCGACAATTTCTGAAAAGACCATAATGACTCTCTTGCTAACACGGCTCTTGCTGACACGACAATTTAGACTAGTGCTACCACAATACTATCATACCGGCCAACGGCTCTATTTCAAAATCCTTTTGCATGTTGAACAAACGCCGCGGGCAGGAAGTCGATGAGATCGCTGGCGATAAGCGACACTTGGCCCAGTTGCTTGGCTGCTAGGTCGCCGGCTAATCCGTGCAGGTGGACGCCCAGACGGGCTGCGTCCCAGGGGCTTTGTTTTTGTGTGACGAGCGCGGCGATGATTCCGGTGAGGCAATCTCCGGTGCCGCCGGTGGCCATGCCGGGGTTGCCGGTTGCATTCACGGCATACTGGCGGCCATTGGTGACGAGCGTTTGGTGACCTTTCAAGACGACCAAGGTCTGGCTTGTGGTATCGCGTTGGCAAAGTGCAGCCGCTTGCTCCGTGCGATCTGAGAGTTCGCTACTGCATGGCTGGCCTGTAAGCCGTTGAAATTCTCGAAGGTGGGGCGTCAAAATCCGTGGCCCAGCGGGCGTTTCTAAACAGGCACTTGTTTTTGCCAAGGCGTTGAGGGCGTCGGCATCGACGATCATCGGTTGCCGCAGATGCTGAAAAAGTTGGCAGACGAGGCGGGCGGTGCTTGGATCTTGACCCAGCCCTGGACCGATGGCCAGCACATCGACGTTGGTCGCCGCTTCGAGGATTTCTGTCAGGTTGTCGGCTCGCAAGAAATCGTCGTCGACTTCCCCTAAACCGAGGGTCATGGTGCTTGGCTCGAAACTGGCCACGGTTGCTTGAATGGAACGGGGGACGGCGAGCGTGACTAGCCCTGCGCCGCTGCGGAGCGCTGCCTTCCCGGCGAGCGCCGGCGCGCCGGCCATCCCGAGCGAGCCGCCGACGATCAACACGCGGCCGTAGTCGCCTTTATGGCTCTGGGCGTCGCGCGGGGCGAGTTTTGGGAGAGGTGTGGAAGTAACGTCGTGCATAAATCAACTCAACATGAATAGAAAAACGATTCACCGTTGGCGTCGGGTGGCGACGAGGCCGGCTAGGTAGCCGGCCTTAAAACCGGCGTCGATGTTCACTACGGCTACGTTGCTGGCGCAACTGTTGAGCATCGCCAGCAGCGCCGACAGTCCGCCAAGGTTGGCTCCGTAGCCGACGCTTGTTGGCACGGCGAAGACCGGACAGGGAACGTAGCCGCCGACGACGCTTGGCAGTGCCCCTTCCATGCCGGCGACCACGACGACCGCGTCGGCTTCGGCAAACTCGGCGAGGCGTTCGGGTAGTCGATGGGGGCCGGCGACGCCGACGTCGTGGACCATGACGGTTTGTACGCCCATCCAGTCGAGTGTCTCGCGTGCTTCTTCGGCGACGGGTGCGTCGCTTGTTCCTGCGGTAATGACAGCAACTTGGCCGACCGCCGATTTTGCTGGCGTCTTGGAGACGTCTATCCGCAATGTCCGGCCAACTTGGTTGTAGCGTGCCTCGGGAAATTGGCGTAACAACTCCGCTGCTTTTTCTGCTTCGATACGTGTGGCCAAGACGGGCTGCCCGTTGGCCAATAATTGCTCGGCAATCTGGACAATCGCCGCAACGGTTTTTCCTGAGCCGTAGATGACCTCGGGAAATCCGCAGCGTTCGGCCCGTTGGAGATCGACCGTTGCGGTCTCGGCCTGCCCGACTTCGACATGTCCGACCTCGATGGCCGCCTGTTGCAAAAACTCTTCTGCCGAGATCTGGGCCGCCGCCAAACGCCCTACCAATTTTACTAAGTGATTGCTGTCCATAGCTGACAGTTTACTCGCCGGGCAGCGAAAAAAACAATCGCCCTGCGAATGTGAGCTATCCGACCGAGACATTTTGTTGGGTTTTCGTACAATACTTGGATGAGCACCCCAGAACGTATTGCCTGCTTTGGCGGGATCTATAGCAATCACTTGGCCCTGGCCGCCGCGATCGACGATGCCCGTCGGCGGGGTATCGAGACGATGTACTGCCTTGGCGACTTTGGTGGCTTTGGGCCGAACCCGAACCGTAGCCTCGAACTGCTGCGTGACAACCGTGTCATTTGCATTCAGGGGAACTACGACAACTCGATCGGCAACCAGCTTGACGATTGCCAGTGTGGCTACACCGATCCGCATGACAACCATTTTGCGCAGCTTAGTTACGAATACACGCTTCGACATACCGACGCCGACCACCGTGCTTGGATGCGCGGGCTGCCCGAATCGTTGCGGCTCGAGCTTGGGCCGCTGCGAGTGCTGTTGGCCCACGGCAGTCCTCGTAAGATGAACGAATTTTTGTGGGAGAGCACCACGTCGACGCAATTTTTGGATGCGCTGGCCGATCAGTTTGACGCCGATCTGATGTTGACTACGCACACGGGCATCAAGTGGGAGCGCGAACTCGCGCAGTGTGACGACGTCGATCGCCGTTTTGTGAATGTTGGCGTGCTGGGTCGGCCTGAGAATGATGGATCGACCGGGGTTTGGTATACGGTGTTGGCACACGAGGCTGACGGTCTACGTGTCGAGTTTGTCCCGGTCGACTACGATCACGCTGCTTTGGCCTCGGAAATGCGGGCCGAAAAACTTCCGGAGGAGTTTGTCAACACGATTCTCAACGGCTGGTGGACGACCTGCCTCGAAATTTTGCCGAGCAAAGAGCGCCGCCGGGGGCGCTATTGACTCGGCAGGTGAACGGCAAAGTCAACAAACACTACAAACTTCACAGGCGAACTTCAGGACAGAAAAAAATGAAACACGACGAAACGACGGAACCACGCCTGTTTTTCGTTGTTTCGTCGTTTCGTCGTGTTTCAAATTTATTCCAAAGCGTCCTCCAGGCGACAAATATCGACTTTGCAAAATCGTCCTGATTAACTCAGCAAGTTGTTGCCACCCGAACCTGACCAGAGTAGACTGGCGCGTTCCCGCCCCGCCTCTTTTACTTCTAGAGATCCTCGCCCCGATGCCTACCGGAAAAATTCTTTCGATCAATACCGACAAAGGTTTTGGATTTCTTCAGCCGGCCGAGGGGGGGCCTGATCTGTTTTTCCATTGCTCGGTCGTCGATGCGGAGTTCACGACGTTGCGTCCTGAGCAAGAAGTTCAGTACAGCGTCGATCCGACGGCGGACAAGCCGCGTGCCCAAGAGGTGCTGACCGGTGCCGCGACGCGCAGCCCGCGCAAGCCGCCAGAGCCACGTAGCAGCAAGCCTCCTCAGCGCCGCGAACGGCCCAGGCCCGACCTTGCTTACGGATTCATCACGAAGCTGCCCCGCAAAAACCCGATCGGATTTATTTCGGCGGACAAGGGCGGTGCCGAGTATTATTTCGAGCCCAAGGATGTCTACGGCAAAAGTTTCACGACCCTCGTCGTTGGGGACTATGTCAGTTTTATTCCTCTGCCCAACCCAGACGATCCGAAGCAGCCGTTGGCCAAATCGGTCAAAGTGGTGCCGAAACCGATCAACCGGCAAGAAAACCGCCTGGCCCGCCATCCGCGTGCCCGTCGCAAAAAACCGACTTGGCGATGAAAACGGTCAGGCATTTTTCTAGCTAGCACTCTTCTTACCGCGATTGGGCCGCAGTAATTTGGCTGATTGCCGATTCTCGTCTTTACTCAAATTACCGAATCGCACTAGACTCAGCTTCTTACGATAGCCGGCGAGCTACGCCTCGCCGAAGTCCTTGAGTTGAAGTCCTTGATTTTGTCTATTTCACGTCGGCGCGACGTAGCTCGCCGGCTATTAGGAGCCCCCCCGTGCAAAACGCTCTCCGATTTTCCCTGCTGATGGCCCTCGCCGCCATTATTTCGATCCCAGCTGTTTCGACTCCAGCACTCGCCGACAGCGCTGCGTTGCGTCCGGCCCCAGCCGGTGCGCTCGATCCGAATCTGCCGTATTATCGGCCTGTCGAAAAACTTTCGGGCGAGATGAAGTTAGGCGGCTCGAACACGCTTTCGCATATTGCGGCGGTTTGGATCGATGGTTTTACTCAGTTTTATCCTGACGTAAAAATTTCGATCGACGTCAACGGTTCGCGCCAAGCGGTGAAAGATGTCCAGGCGGGCAAGACCCACATCGGTTTGCTTAGCCGTACGGTTCATCAGGAAGAAGCCGAGGCCTTTCGCAAAGCGTTTGGCCATCCGCCGACCGTGCTGACTCCGTGCCTCGAACGGACGGGGATTTTTGTTCACAAGGACAATCCGATCAAGGGCCTCACGCTGGCGCAGCTCGACGCAATTTATTCGGACGATTGTCACCGGGGTGCCGACAAGCCTTGCCGTACTTGGGGACAATTGGGCCTCAAAGGAAAATGGGCCAACCTGCCGATCGTTGCTCATGGACGCACAAAAGACACCGGCTCGCAGGTTTTCATTCAGCAGTCGGTGATGCTTGGTGCCGAGCTACGCAAAGATTTGAAGGCACACCGGTCGAATGTCGAAATGCTGAAAGCCGTTTCGACCGATCCCAATTCGATTGGATTTAGTGGCCTCTCCTACGCGACGCCCGACGTTCGTCCGGTACCGCTCGCGTTTTCCAAAGAAGAAGGTTATATCGCGATCGATTCGGACGAGGCTGATCGAGGCCAGTATCCGTTGGTTCGTCGGCTCCAGTTGGTCGTCAACCACGCCCCGGACAAAAAGCTACGGCCCCTCGAACAAGAGTTTATCAAATATGTTTTCAGTCGGCTGGGGCAAGAAGACGTTATTAAGGCGGGTTTTCAGCCGATCCCTGCCCGTCCCGCACGACTGGCACTTGATGCGGTTGGACTGGGAATCGCTCGCTAAGGCATACGCAGAAAAACATAAACGGACACGCCACTTCTCATAGGAAGCCTTTCTCATGCAAAAAAACCTCATGCAAAGAAACTATTTCATGCAAAAATATGGTCTCGTTGCTTTGGCAGCGATTTTGTTGTCGATGGTTGTTAGCACGCAAAATTGTCGGGCGGTGGACGCTAGCCGTTCTTCGGCACTGACACGCAACGCGCCGGACGCTTTTCGCCCGGTGACCAATACTTTTAATGATCGCTCGTTTGGCAACGGACAGACGGGGGCTTCGGCGCTTCGCGATCGTTCGAGTGTCCGCGTTGCTCCGACTTGGAATGACCCTTCGCTGCCGGCCGTCGATCCGCTTCGCAACAATAGCGGCTGGTCGGGTGGCTATGGCACGGGCAACTATGGCGGTACGGGCGGCTATGGAAACAGCGGTGGCGGAAATAGCGGCGGCAATAGTGGCAACAACAATGACTACGGCACGAACGTCGTTGGTCAATCTTCGCAGCAATGGCGTTTGGGCATCTATCCGGAAGACACCGACACGGGGGTGAGAATCTCGGAAGTCGTCCGAGGGTCGGCGGCTGAGCGTGCTGGTCTGGAGCGTAACGATCGCATTCTTGCTGTGAGCGGCTATCAAGTCGGTTACGTCGAGGGGACGCTGTACGACACGGGGCAAGAGTTTGAGCGCCATGCGACGCCGCAAGGCTGGGTTCGCATCTTGGTTCAAAATGGTCGCGACGGCAAGCTGCTCAACATGCCGGTGCAACTCGACGCGAAGAACGAAGCGATCACGGGGACGGTCGCTTATCGCGATCGCTCGGCCCTGCCGCGCGACGCTGTGCTGAATGTCGAGCTACGCGAAGTGCTTAGCTACAACTCGCGTCCCGTTGTGCTGGCCCGGCAATCGTACACCGCCGCTCGTCAGCCGATTTCGTTCAAACTCGACTACGATTCGTCGCAAATCGACCGGCGTCGCAACTATGTGTTGCACACGAACATCACGGCCGGCGGTCGGCAACTTTATTCGATTCGCCAAGATGCTCCGGTCCTGGGCAACCATCCCAGCACCGGTTTGCAGCTTTTGGTCGAATCGTCGCAGGGAAGCACCTTTCCTGGGGGTGGTGGTCCTGGTGGTGGTGGCGTTTTGAATCGGAACGACCAGCTTGCTCAGATTAGCACTTGGTTCCGCGAATACTTGCGCCGCGAACCTCGCAGCCAAGAACTTTATGTTTGGGAAGCCCACTTGGCCCGTGGTGGTTCGCTGACGGAGGCCCAGCTGCAGATTCTTAGCACGCCGGAGTTTTACTACCAGTCGAACGCCGACGACGCGCAGTATGTGCGTCGCATGTTCCAACTGGTTACGAATCGCCAGCCCTCGCAACAAGAAATCTCGCAGTGGCTCACCCGGCTGCAATACCACAACCGGCTGCGTCCAGAAATGGCTCGTGAGTTTTTAGCCATGGCCAAAGGGCAAGCCCGTCGGTAACGGGTGCAGGTCAAAAAAAATAGCCGCAGATGGACGCGGATAAACGCAGATGGGTTTTGGTGCTGCAGAAGTATCTGCTGCGACAAAACACTTGGCGTTAGGCGGCTGCTCTGACGGTGACTAGCTCTTGGTTGACTGATTCGAGCTGTTGGGCGTCGATCGTGTGTTGTTGTGCGGCGAATCCGACGACGAGGGCCAGGTCGCAGAGGCGGTTGATCTGCCGCGCGACTCCGCCTGTCAGTTGATGGGCGGCGAGCAGCGCGTCGTCCGAAAAGATCGGGCGCGTTGCGCCGGCGGCAAAGAACCGATGCGAAATATAGTCGGCCGTTTCTTCGGCAGAAAACGGCTTGAGCAGAATTTTCATGTCGAGCCGTTCGTCGAGTGTCGCGTTGCGCTGCATGGCCGAAAGCAACGAAGTCTGTCCTAAAAGCAGCAACGTAAAAGTGGCTTGGCCCTCGGATTGAAGATTCAAGAGCAACCGTAGCGTCTCGAGCAGTCCGCTGTCTTCGAGCAAATGGGATTCGTCGACTACGACCACTGCATGTTGGCCACGACGGTTGTTTTCTTGCAAGGCAAATTCCAGACGACGCAGGCTTTCTTCGACCGTATGCTGCGGCGGATCGGCGGGCGGCGCGCCCAGTTGTTCGGCCAAGTAGGCCAAAAAGTCGCGGCTCGACATCAACGGAAAGACGATTCGCACGAACTTTCCGACGTTCTCGCCCAGTTGTTCCTGCAACATCTGCGTCAGCAGCGTCTTGCCGACGCCCGAGGGTCCCGCCAACATGGCTGCCGCGCGTCGGCTCTCGATTGCATAGCGCAGCTTGTGCAGCGCTGCTTGCTGCGCGGCAGAGACAAAGCGAAACGATTCGGCAGCGTTTGGCTCGAACGGCTTGGATTCTAATTGCCAATACTCTTCATACATGGGTGTTTTTTCCGTTCTCGCGTGGCGATTTTTTTTCAAAACAACCGGCCTAAGCAACAACACTAAGCAGCCGCACTGTTGCCGATCACGCCTAAGCACGTAGGACCTAGGAGCGACATCAGCGGGTCGATTTCAGCAGTCCCGACGTCGTCGGTCCCTTCGGTGTCGGCAATGATGAGACTCGCGTCGAGTCGGCAATGCTGCACGATACTTTGGGCAGCCGCCCACTGCGGCTGTTGGCCGGCGGCACCCAGGTTGAACAGCACGACGTCATAATGATAACGCAACACCCCGGCGGTGACTGACGTTTGAATGCTTGCCAACATCTGCTCTGCCGAGTCGCACGGCCGTGCCAACGGCAAGAGAGCGATCCCATCCTGCAACGACTTCACCACACATTCGGCCAACGGCACACGTCCGGTCAGCACATCTTCCCAGCCGCTCTCAAACTCCAGCCCCAAATCACGCGCCAAACTTGCTTCCGCAAAATTTGCATCGACCAGCACGACCGATTTCCCAGCATTCGCAATCAGCCGCGCCAGACACAACTGCAGTGTTGTGCAACCGACGTTCGCACGCGTTCCCGCGATGCCGACCAGCGAGCGCCCTTGCTCGCTGACTTCCAAAAGCTGCTGGACCACGGGCATCAATAACGTGTGATGGGCGTCTAATAATTCTTCGATGATCGTGGGCCACCGAAAGGCGTCGACTTCGAAGACCGGATCGAAGGCGGTGGTCGAGGGTTGCGCGGGTGCCGAAAACGTCGACAACGGACGCCGTTCGATTCCGGGCGCACTGGCTGCTAACCGAACCGCTTCGGCGACTTGGCCGATCGGTGCCAACGCGTTCTCTTGACCGACGCCACTTGGAACATGAAAGTGGGGTGTAGGGACCGGTTCGGGAGCCCAGCTATGCGTCTCGACCGGAGCTTGCTCTACGACTTGCTCTACGGTTTGCGCCAACGCTTGCCCCTCGGTGGTCGGAGGCATGTGGATATGCGGCCCACGGTGCAAACCTGCCAGTGTCCCGGCAGGCGGCGTCAACGGTACGGCACAACCCGGCACCGCCGTCGGTTGCCGAGGAGTTGCATACGCCTGGATAAAAGCTTCGTCGATCTGGCTCATAGCTATGTCGTTCCGTACTGGGTCGTTCCGTACTGTCTTAACGATTGGTAGAAGCGGTAGGCCGTTGGGCCACCTCGGGCAGCGGTTGCGGCGCAGTGGCCGTTGGCTTGCGCGGCAGGGCTGGACCCTTCTGGGTGAAATCTAATTGATGGGGATGGCCGGTGGACGGAAAATGCAACTCTTTGGCTACCGGAATTTGCTTGAACGCTGGTGTGTCGACCTTGGGCTGAGCGATTTGCGTTGAGCGAAACGAAGGACTAGGTAGCGGCACTTCTGTCCAAGTATTTGTGGGAGTATTTGTCGTTGGGTCGGTCGTTGTTGGGCGCTGTGAAAATTCGGGCAGGTGAGCCGTACCCAGCCCTGCGTTGCCCAGCTCTTGGCCGTAGCGCTGCGAGTTGTACGCAGGCACATCCGCGCCTCCGACGATCATCCAATACAACAGGCCCGCCGAAGCAATCAAAGCCAACGCGACGATCAACCCCGCGTGAGGTGCCAGTTGGGAATGTAATCGAAACACCCCGGCGCTGAGTCCTGTCGGCATACTCGCCTCGGTAGGCGACGGCCTATTTTTTCTAGCTGGGGCAGCCGTCTCTTGCTGAGGAGTGTGCATGGACCCGCTCCGAGACGAATGGGCGGTGTGGAGTCGGAGCTGATGCTGAATTTCGGTCTGCAAGTCGAGCTGCGGCATTGGCTCGGGCAACGGCGTTTGCTCGGACATCAAATGCTCGGGCATCCGATGAATGGTCGGCTCGGGCGTCGGAGGCGCAGCGCTCGCAGGTGCCGAAGCTCCCAAGCGTGGCAAGCGCGCCAATACGATCGGACGCTGCCCTGGGGATCTACGCTGTTGTTGGTAATCTGAAGGCTGTGCAGAATTCGCCACGTCGATCCATCCTTGTTCGACTCATGAAAATCAAAAAGCGTCGGTGCTAGCAAAATCCCTAGCGCATAGGCCGACCTTGTCCTAAGTATCGGTGCCGGCTAGGCAACTCTTGAGGGTGGTTTTGATTGTGCTAGCGCGAGCGAGAGGAAAAAGCTCGCTAGCAAAGTCTGCTTAGAGCAAGTATCGATCGCGTGTTCCGCAAAAACAACCGTTTGACTCTTGTCTACCAAGGCTGCTAGCGGAACATGCGTGTGCGGCTCGCACTAGCGTGGGCGGCTGGCTTGGCGGTCGCGGGGGGCGCGCCAATCGAGGGCGGGCCAGAGGATCGTGGTTCCGTCGCGGCTGCTGGTGAGGACGGTGTTGCCGTTGGGCGAGAAGCTGACGGAGGTTAGCTCTTGGTCGTGGCCGCTGAGGGTAAGAATTTCTTTGCCCGTCTTGGCGTCCCAGAGCTTGGCCGTGTTGTCTTGGCTGGCGGTCATCGCGCGGAGGCCGTCGGGCGAGAAGGCGACGCTCGTGATGCTGTCAGTATGTCCGGCTAGTTTTAAGAGCGGCTCGCCCGTGCTGGCATCCCAGATGAGGGCGGTGTTGTCTTCGCTGCCGGTGATGACACGCTGGCCGTCGGCTGAAAAATCGCCGCAGAGGACGGCCCATTCGTGGCCGACCAAGGTTTTTAATGATTTTCCGGACTCTCGATCCCAGATGCGGGCTGTCTTGTCGTTGGCGGTCGTTAAAATTTGTTGGCCATCGTGACTAAAGCGTGCCTGTCGGACGCGCGACTCGTGTCCTCGGAAGGTCGTGCCGGTCGGCTCGCCTGTCGAGACTTCCCAGAGTTGGGCGGTGCCGTCGTCGCTGCCGGTGAGAATCGACTTGCCATTGGGCGAAAACTCGACGCTGTTGACGTAACCTTGGTGTAGTCCGTCAAGCTTGCGGACGGCTCGGCCGGTGGCGACGTTCCAGATTTTAGCGGACTGGTCCCAGCTACCAGTGACGAGCAGTTTGCCGTCGGGAGAAATGTCGGCGGCGGCGACTGCTCCGTGCGGGCTAAATCGGACCAACGACTTGCGCGTCTTGACGTCCCACATCCTCGCATCGTTGCCGCCAATCGTGAGCACGCGCTGGCCTTGCGGGGCAAACTGTGCGGACCAGATGAGGCCGGCTCGATCGCCGAATTTGAGCCACGCTTCGTTTTTTGCACCAGGAATCTCGCGGCCTGTGTCGAGCTGCCACATTTGCACGGTTCCATTGGCAGCACACGCGGCCAAGGCGTGTTGCCCGTCGGGTGAAATGTCGACCGAGGTAAACACGACATCGTCGTCGGCTTCGATCTCTCGCAGCACGCGCGCGTCGGCCAACGACCAAAGGCGGATCGTGCCATCGTCGCAGCAAGTGAGTGCTTTGGTTCCATCCGCCGAAACCTCCATGTCGGTCACCCAATCGGGGTGGGTTAGCACTTTTGAAGTCAGCTCGCGTCCGGTGGCGACATCCCATTGCCCACAGGTGTTGTCGCCGCTCGACGTAATCAAACGGCTGCCATTGTCGACGAAGGCCATCGCGGTGACCGAACGGCTGTGGCCTCGCAGTTTTTGCATGCTTGTCCAGTCGTCGGACTGCTGCTTCCAAAGTCGGCAACGGCCCAGGTCGTCGCCGGTGGCGAGCGTCTCGCCGTCAGGAGCAAATCGCAAGGCGGTCACTACGGCCTCATGCCCTGAAAGCACCGCAACGCGTTTGCCCGTTTGTGCATTCCAGATTTGCGCCTCGTTGTCGGTGCCGCCTGTGGCGACCCAGCGTCCGTCGTCCGAGACGGCGAGCGCGGCCGTGCGGCCGGTTGCTTCGAGTTGCAACATTTGTGTGCCGGTGGCGACGTCCCAGATTCTTACCGTGCCATCGCCTGCGCCGGTGGCGAGCCGTGCGCCGTCAGCGAAGAAAACCGACGAGGACGCCAGGAAGTCGTGGCCCTCGGCGAAGTGCTGTAATTTTTGCTGGCGATCGACGTCCCAAAGCGTGGCGGTGCGGTCGCGGTTGGCGGTGACGATTTGTCTTCCGTCACGCGAAAAGCGAGCCGCCAGGACCGCGTCGGTCTGTTCGGCGTTGGTGCCACGGCCCAAGACAATCGATTCGCCGTAGGCGTCGGGCTGCCACAGTTTGATCTGATGATCGCGTCCGGCCGACAAAAGCGATTTGCCATCAGGCGCGAAGACACAATCTCGCACATGGCTGGCATGGCCACGCAAGATGGCCTGCTCGTGGCCAGCTTCGAGATCCCAGACACGCAAGACGTTGTCCTGTCCGCCCGAAATGATTTGGTTGCCGTCGGGCGAAAACGCGAGCGAACGGACGGGGCCTTCGTGTTTGGCAAGCTCGCGGAACGGAGCGGGCGGGTCGGATAAACCGTCGAGGCGGCGCGTGATGTCGACCGGTTCTACCTTGTCAGGATTCCATAGCAGGACGCGGCGATCGTAGCCAGCCGTGGCGATGACAGATCCGTTTGGCGAAAACTGTGCGGCGTATATCGGGCCGCGATGTTTGACGAATTCGGTCAGCGGTTGGTACTCACCAGCCTCGTCAAGCTGCCAAACGATCGCCTTGCCATCTTGGCTGGCGGTCACGATGCGCTCGGAGTCGGACGAAAATTCGGCTGCCCAGACCCACCAGCTATGGCCGGTCAGGGTTTGTTGCAGTTTTCCAGATTCCAAATCCCAAATACGGGCGGTGTTGTCAAATCCGGCGGTCAACAGTTGTTTGCCATCGGCAGAAAATCGCACGCTGAGCACGGCATCGGTATGTCCTGCCAAGGTTTGTATTTTTTTGCCGCCGTCGACGGCATAGATTTTGATGGTGTGGTCGCTGCTGCCAGCAGCCAAGCGGCGGCTGGTCGGATCGAAGGCGACTGCGTGGACGTATTGTCCGTGGCTGATCGATTGCAGCAGCGCGCCGGTCTCGCGGTTCCAAAGTTTGACTTTGCCGTCCAAATCGCCGCTGGCAAAGTAATGTCCATCGGGCGAGATCGCTACGGATTCGACGGGCGCGTCGAGCTGCCAACTACGGTCGCTCAGTTGACATAGGTGTGCGAGTCGGCCCCACTCCCAGTGGCATAGCTCGGGGTTGCACTGTTGGAGCAGTTCGAGGGCACGATCAAAGGCGTTCTCTTCGATCTTGGCGCTGGCAAGTCCGATCCGAGCGACGTAGGCCTCGTACTCTTCGTCCTGCTTAGCTTGGACGGCGATTTTTTCTTGTTCCTTGGCACGCGCTTCTTCGCGTTCGGCGCGTTCTTTCTCGGCTTCTGCCCGATTGCGTTCGCTTTCGGCACGCTCTTTTTCTTTTTCGGCGCGTTCTTTTTCAGTTTCTGCTCGTTCTTTCTCGGTCTCGGCTCGTTCTTTTTCTGTTTCGGCTCGCTTCCTTTGTGTGTCAGCAACTTGGCGAGCCGCTTGCTCCTTTTGGTAGTTTTCGTCGGCCCGATTGCGTTGGGTGACGGCTTCATCACGCTGGGTTCGCACAGCGACATACGCAATCGAGACGATTCCGACGACTGCCGCCAGCAGCGCTGCCACGGCTCGTTTGAGAAACGTTAGGCGGCGATTGCGCGATTCGCGTTCGCTACGACCCGCTTCGAGTTTCGCCAGCAGCTCGCCATGCTCGGGATCTTGCGCGTCGAGCAACGAGGTGCCCAGGTCAAAATCGCTTCGATCCAAGGCCGATTGGGCATAGGCACAACGCGAGGCAGAGAGCAGCTCTTTCGCCCGTTGGTTGCCCGACCAAAGTGACAACGCCTCTTGAAATCCGTAAAGCGATCGCGAATACAACTCATAGTCGTCGGCTTCGATCGCGGCGGCCAGGTTGTTCGACGCGCTGTCGGTCAGCAGGATGCTTTCGGAATGTGAAAGGTAGAGGCGTATGGCTTCTTGGAAATCTTGCACCGAGGCGTAACGGTCGACCTGCTGAGTAGCCATCGCACGCATGGCGATGTCGAACAATTCGCCCGAGGCTTCGGTTTCGACGAACTTATTTTTCGCTGCGGCAAAAAGGCAAGCCATCACGGTCTTGCCCGAGTGCGGCGGGTGGCCGGTAACGATCTCGAAGAGGATGGCACCGAGCAGATAGATGTCGCTGGCCGTGGTGATCTGATCGACCGGACCGGTGGCCATTTCGGGGGCCATGTAGGCGGGGGTTCCGCCCATGACGTCCGATTGGCTGACGGCGTCGGCGTTGGGAAAATCGGCGCTAATGCGTGCCAAGCCCCAGTCCATCACCAGGACTTCGCCGAAATCGCCGAGCATGACGTTCTCTGGCTTGAGATCGCGATGCAGCACGCCATTGGCATGGGCAAAGGCGATTGCGTCGGCGACGCGCAGCAAGATATTCAGGTTTTTGTCGAGCGTATACGCTTTGAAGACATCGTCCCAGGGCGTCCCTCGGACACGTTTCATCGAGTAGAACAGCGCGCCGGAGTCGTTCGCTCCGAGATCGTAAATCGGCACGATGTTGGGGTGATCCAACTCGCCGGTGACGACCGCTTCGGAGATGAATTTTTCTCGCTGCTCGAGCGTATGCTCTTCGTCCCCTTTGAGCATTTTTATCGCAACGGTACGAGCGATCGACGACTGACGGGCGGCGTAGACCACGCCCATGCCCCCTTCGCCGATGATATTGAGAAGCTCGTAGTCGGGCGCGTCGGCAGGCGAAGTGATTGGCAGCGCGGCGTCGCCGGCACTGCGCACATGGCGCGATTTGACGACGAGCGACGAACGAGTTTGCTGAGCTCGACTGAATCGTTTCTTTTTGCTTGATCGTCACGTCGGGGTCGTTTTCGTCACCCGCCACGTTGTCGAGCCATTGGGCGGTGACCATGCTGTCGGTGACGTCCGAGACGTTGAGATCGATCGAACGCTGACCGATGAAGTCGATCGTCTGCTCGCCGGCAAACGCAATCGTGGCCGACGGGTCTTCCTGGCCGGGCTTCTGGCTTTTCATCAGTCCCTTTTTCAAGAGGGCCTTTTTCAATGGGGCCTTGATCGAGGGTCTGTAGCGTCGGGTCGACTTTTTGGTGCGTATCGTCGATCGCACTAGGGGTCGAGCGTCTCTAGCTCTTCCTGAAGCGGCCCTTTCGTCTTGTCGGTTGGCCCGTCAGTTGGCCCGTCGGTTGGCTTCGATAGGCCCTGCGCTAAAGTGTCGCGTATGTCTTGAATCTTCCGCTTTGGAACGCTGCGCAGCATTGCTCCACACTTGCCGCAACGCCCTTGGGCAATCGACGAGAGATCGGCTTCTGCGTGACAAGCGGGACAGGTTGGCATCTAGGATCCCAAAGGATTTCAACGAGTAATGAACGAATAATGAATGTGGCACCAATGCTTCGATTGTAATTTGGCGGCTGCCTAAAAAGGACCCTATTACTTACTTTTTCCGGTTATGAGGGATACGACGCCTCAAATCGCGCCATTGCTGCTGGCTGGCCGTGGCAACGGCCTTGTCGATCTGCGAAGCCCAGGAGCGGGCCGATTCGGTCGCGACCAGTCCAGCGGCAACTGTGCTGAGCGCGATGGGCAACTCTCCTCGAGTCGAGCGATCTCGGCTGGGCCAGGCGGTGGTTGACGAGGTCTTGGTCGGTTCCGTCTGCACGGGTTCCAGCTGAATGGGCTCTAGCTTCGAGGACCTCCTCTTCCGGTTGAGCCATCAGCTGGAGTCGACGGTTCAGTCGGCGGTTCGCTGGCGGCTTCATCCGTCGGCGGACGGTCGCGGGTTCCTTCGGAGTCGTCGCCCGGGTCGATCAGTTTTCCGTTGCGCACATAGACTTCGATCACCAAGCGGCGCGTGTTGGTTTCGGTGCGCACAAGATAAATCGCATAGCGATTGTCGGGCAAAGTCCGAAACAAGCCGGGCAGATCGTTGAGCACTTCGGACTTGAGGCGATAGCCTTCGCTCTGCTCGCCCGACGAGGAGTCGACGACGCGCAGCTCTAAGTACCGATCGGTGGTCGATTTGGTATCGCCAACCGCCGTTTGCAAATCGGCGCTTTGGGTCGACCCGCCGCTTTCCGAAGCCAAGTCAAAGAACTGGGCTCCTTCTTCGTTGTTTGGGAACAGCAGGCGAGGCACCTGCGGGGTCGTATCAATGCGCACCGGGTTGACGCCTTCGCCCGGGTTGGAGATCGCGATCACGCGGGTTTCGCTTTGACCCAGGTCGACGACCAGCGGCATTCCAAAGTCGTCGTCGCGGATGAAGACCGAGATGATGATGTCTGAGGCGGGGCTAAGCGGATTGGGCGGCCCGTCGTAGGTGTGCATTAACATCAAGTTTTGTGTGCCTGGGCCAAGGACAAACGTCTCGGTGACAAAACGCTGGTCGGGCGGCAGGGCGAGCTGGTCGCCCCAATCAACCCAGACGGTGAGCACTTCGGTGCCTGGGTCGTCGAACTCGATCGTTAGATTGGTTTTGCCTTTGATGTTCAGATCGGTGGCAAAAATCGGCTCTAGCGCGGGGTTCACGTTCAGCACCGTGACGACAATCGATTCGGTCGTGCTGCCGCCATCGTCGTCCGAGAGCGTCACCGTGATGGTGTAGAGATTGTCGTTGTCGTTGTCGAGATACTGATGGCCGTCGACAAGGCTTCCCAAGGTGGCCACGCCGACCGACCCGCTGACGGTGGTTGCCGGTAGCTGGCCTGTTTCGAGCGTGCCATCGCCCCAATTGATGGTGTAGCTAAACGTCTCGACCAGCTCGCCGCCGTTAGAAGGATCGGCGACGTTCAGCGGATTGTCAAAACCAGGATCAGAAAAAGTGCCCAGGTCGAACAGGTCGAGCGTGTCGCCTTCGTTGATCTCTAAGGTACGGTCGGTCAGCACGAGCGTCGGCGCGACGTTTTGGACTTCGATCTGGAACGTGCGCGTGACGAAACCGCCATCGTCGTCGGCAACCACCACGGTGACCGTATAAAGGCCGTTGTCGGCGTAGGTGTGCGGCGCGTGTTCAAATTCGGCGGTGGTGAGAACGCCGGGCGTACCACTTATTCGGTTGACGACGCTCAGCGCATCGGCCGGTGTGCCATCGCCCCAGTCGACGGTCAAGCGCAGTAAACGTCTCTTGGCTACCGCCGGCTTCCAGCGGATTAAACGGATTGTCGAACCCCGGATCTTCGAGCGTCACGCCCAGATCCGACAGAAAAAAGGCTTCGCCTTCGTTGATGGTCGGCGCGGGGTCGATCCCAGCCAAGGTCGGGTCGACGTTGTTGACCGTCACCAAAAACGTTTCGACGTCGACACCGCCGTCGTCGTCGGTGAGCATCACCATAACGGTGTAAACCCCGTTGTCGGCGTAAATGTGCGAACCGTCGAATGACCCCGACGTCGCTATGCCGGGACTGCCCGGCTGATCGATGGGCGCAGGCACTTGGTTGGTGAGCGTGCCATCACCCCAATCAATCTTCGAGAAAAAGCGTTCTTCGGTCTGGCCACCGTTGCCGGGGTCCAAGGTATTGAGCGGATTATCAAAACCAGGATCAGTAAAAGTGCCCAGATCGGCAATTTGGAGGACTGCGCCTTCGTCGATCGTTTGGTCGCCGACGACCGTCAAGTCGGGCGCGACGTTGTTGACCGTGACCAAAAATGTTTCTGACATCGACGCCACCGTCATCGTCCGAGAGCGTCACCGTGACAGTATAAACTCCGTTGTCGGCGTAGATATGCGAGCCGTCGAGCGTGCCAGAGCCGTTGAGTTGGTTGACCATTACGGCTTGCGCTGCGGTGCCATCGCCCCAGTTGACCGTTGCCGAGTGGGTGTCGAGCGTGCCGACGTCGGTGAACGAACCTAAGCCGCCGCCGGTCAGGTCGAGCAGCGCGGCTTCGTCGAGGGCTTGGTCGGCGGCCACGGTCAAAATCGGCGCGACGTTGTTTACGGTGATCGGTGCTTCGGCGGTCGTTTGTCCGCCGTCGTCGTCGGTGATCGTCACGCGAACCTGATAAATATCGGCAGGCGTGACCGTGGGGTTGTCGTCAAGGTACTGGTGAGAAGTGGCCAAAAAGCGTGCGCCAGCGCCAAGCAGTAGCGTCTCGACAGGCGTGCCGTCACCCCAGTCGACGTCAACCGAAAACGTATCTAACGTCCCCGGATCGTCGAAGGTGAGCTGCAATTGCGCAATACCATTTTCGTCGATTGCCGCCAGCGGTTGGATTTGGATATTGGAGGGCGCGACATTGTTGACCGTTAGCGAAACTGCGGCAGCATCCAACCCGGTATCATCGTCGCGAAGCCGGACGTTGACGTCAAACGTATCGCTGGGCGTCGCGGTCGGGTTGTCGTCCAAAAACTGGCGCGAAACCGAAAAGATGCCGCCCGTGACGGTCACGGTTTGATCGAAGAGGAAATCGCCGTCCCAGTCGATGTCTAGCTCATGCGTGTCTTGCATACCCGGATCGCTGTAGGTGCCGATCAAGGTGGTCGATCCGTCTTCAAAAATCGGCGAGGTGAGCGACAGCGTGTCGATCGACGGCGCAAGGTTGCTGACAACAACCTCTCGCGTCGCAGTGGCCGTGCCACCATCGTCGTCGATCACGCGGACCTGAACCGTGTTGGTATCAACCGGCGTTCCGGTCGGATTGTCGTCCAAATACTGATGCGAAGTAGCCAGGAACTGCGTACCAGGAGCCAATGAAAAGGTCTCGACGAAGGTGCCATCGCCCCAATTGATTTCGACCGTATGCGTATCCAGCGTGCCTGGATCGGAAAACTCGAGCTGAAGCTGGGCAATGTCGTTTTCACTCAGCGCCGGAGTGACCAACAGCGTCTCGATCTTGGGGGCCAAGTTCCGTACGGTAATCGGCGCAGTGGCCGAAGCCGTGTTGGCCAACTGGTCGGTCAGCGTGACTTGTATCGTGTTGATGTCGACGGGCGTGGCGGTCGGGTTGTCGTCGAGATACTGATGCGAAGTGGCCAGAAAACGGCTGCCTGGGGCGAGCGAAAAAATCTCGGGCGTCGTGCCGTCTCCCCAATCAATCACCGCCGTATGGGTCGCCTTGAGATCGGGATCATCAAACGTCACACCTAGCTGCAAGATGTCGTTTTCAAAGAGACTGCCGGTGTCGAGAAACAACTGGACGTTCGCAGGCCCCGCGTACCCCGCGTCCTCAGAGTGACTTGCCTGCGTGGTGTCTCCTGCAAGAGGGGGAAGATTCTCGCCCACCTGCACAGTCTCGCCCGCATTGCCGAGCGGACCCAAGAGCAGCTCCATCGCGGCAGCATCCAACACCCGGCGGCTTTCCAAACGTCGCGGCGCTAACGGCGGCGGCAGCAATCGCTTGACAAAAGAACGACGCCGGCGACGCGCCACCCGACCTGCAAATAATGTAAAGAGTCCCATGGTTTCTCAACCCTCAGTTTCTACGCTCAGAAAAGTGCTGCCCGTTTTTGTTCGTGCCTGTTGCACACAGCCCCAAGACCCTCTTTCTATTGACCCAAAGAAAAACGGTTTACGGCAAACCTCCATTATCCGAACAAAGCTACAAACTTGTCAAATCAGGGCGACTTTAACGACGACGGGCTTTGGGGCACCGGCCCTGGCTCTCAAACCGCCGGATGCTGCTATCTACGCAGAAACAGCCGTTTAAGGCCTTGGCGATTTGGCAAACCTTGCCGGTTTTTCGGCTTGTGCCAGTAATACGGGCAACAACGAATCTTCTGCAGAAACCGATTGTGACGCGTCGAAAAACCCCTCAGCGACGGTGCCCTGCCGTCCTTAGTTTTCGCCGCAGCCCTGACCGCGATTGGATGCAAACATGCCCACTGCAACCTGCCTACCGTGCTGCCCCCGTCGTGTGGCAACCCCGAGACCCCTCCGCTGGCTGATGATTCTGGCCTTCGGACTCCTGGGGACAACCACTGCCACCGTGTCAGCTAGCGGCGAAAAAATCGACTATCGCTTCTCCGGTCCCACCCTCCGCGCGCAGCCGCGGACAGCCGAAGCAGCGCCAGTTTTATATCAGAAAACGACTTTATATCAGAAAACGACACTGCAAAAAACAACGCCACGTCTCGCAGCCCAATGGCGAACCAATCTCCCCGGACAATCGGGCGTGCAACCTGTCGGCAACGGCCCCGAACTTTTGGCCGTACCCAAAGAGGCCACCAAGGCGAAGAAGAAAAAGACCAGGAAGAAGAGGCCTTTCAAGAAGAAAAATTCCAAACAGAAAAAGAAGCCGCGTTCGCAACCGCACGTTTGCTATCGCGCCCCGTCGCTTTCGAGTCTGTCGACGCAAATTGGTCTCCCTTCCGGAAAACTGCCGACCGACGCAGCAGCAAAATGTGCGGTCGAAAACCCACCGACCTCCGACCTGCGTCTGGCCGGCGCATGGACCACCACCGAACAACATTGGTCGGCGACCTGCCTGCACCATCGGCCTTTGTACTTTGAAGAAATCAACGCCGAACGCCACGGCTACACGCCCAGCTATCTGTTGCAACCGCTGATCTCCGCAGGCCACTTTTTCGTAACGATCCCCGCCCTGCCCTACAAAATGGCCGTCGACCATCCGCGCGATTGCGTCTACACCCTCGGCCACTACCGCCCCGGCAGCGGCTGCACCCCGTGGCGCGGAAACCGCCTGCCCCTACGCCTCAAAGGCGTAGCCGCCGAAACCGCCTTCATCGCCGCCCTAATTTTGCTGCTACCCTAATTTTTTCTTGAACAGCAAAAAGGCCCAGCAACCGTAGGGTCCAACGAAATTTAACTTGCCTTTGCCACTAATACTCATTACAAAGATAGTTAGGGGGATAGTTCTTCGTAAAAAGGACTGTTCAATGTCAAGGTTTCTAGCGTTCAGCAAAGCGTCATTTTCTAGTCTAACAATTATTCCCTTCCTTCTGTGTATAGCCTTTCCAGCTTTCGCAGAAAACCGTATCAGGACGGTTGCCCTAAGTGGTCGATCGGCACCAGGCACACAAGGCACACTTGCCTCGATGCGCTTCGGCCCCACTCTCAACGACCTTGGGCAAACAGCTTTTACTGCAAATGTTCTTGAGGCCTCCAATTCTTACAACGGCATCTGGAAAGAGACTGCTGCGGGTCTCTCCTTGGTGGTAATCGAAGGTGATCAACCTCCTGGCTTGCCTAGTGGTCAGACTCTTAGCCGCATTGGTCGGCCTATACTAAACAATTTGGACCAAGTCGCTTTCATAGGAGGTGAGCGATCGCAGTTTGAGGGTTTCTGGACACAAGACAACACACAAAGTCCGGTGCCCGTTGCGATCCAGGGTATTCAAGCTCCCGAGACATCTAACGGAACGCAATTCACTTTTCTTAACTCCAGCGACTATGGGCCAGCGTTCAACAACGTCGGCCAAGTAGCACTGTCCGCCACACTGCACAACGGCAACGAGGCTGCTGGAGCAGGGATCTGGTTAGGTACGTCAGGCTCGCTGGCGTTGGTTGCCCGTACGGGCACGCAGGCACCCGACTTGCCTGAAGGCGCGGTCTTCAACAACTTCTCCGCACATCCTCCGATCAATGATGCCGGCCAAACTGCTTTTCTGGCTGAATTACAAGAGGGACTAGGAGGCACAGAATATTTTAGCCGCTCTGGTATTTGGGCCGGAGGAGTTGGCTCGCTACGATTGGTCGCACGCGGCGGGCAACCTGCACCCGGCACATCGAAGGGCGAGCAATTGGATGGTCAACGATATAGTTTTCGCGATCCTGCTCTCAACAATGCAGGTGCAGTTGCTTTTGTTGGGAATTTGCGACAAGGCATTGGAAACGTTACTGAAACGAATAACGAGGGGATTTGGGCGGAGGGCGCAAACGGCCTACGGTTAGTTGCGCGCATGGGGAGCGAAGCTCCTGGGGCACCCGAGGGTAATGTTTTCGGACCCTTTTTCGGCGATTTAGTGTTCAACGATGCCAGGCAAACTGCTTTTACAGGTAGCTACCTTCTCGAGGAGGATAACCCTAAACTGTATTCTGAACTCGTCCCTCTCACTTTCGGTCTTTGGTCTGAGGGTAGTGGATCGCTAGATTTGATCGCAACCCCTGGCGCGTCTGCACCCGGCACCCCCGCCGGCACCAACTTTTCTTCCTTTCGAGAGATCGTCTTGAACAGCGCAGGTCAACTGGCGTTCCTCGGGCTCTTGCGAGTCAGCGACCAGGACAGTGACCGCGGTATCTGGGCGCAGGACACGAATGGGAATTTACAACTTATTGCGCGCGAAGGAGACCGTATTGACGTAAGCAACGGAGCGTCTGCCGACCTGCGAACGATCCGAAGGCTCAGCTTTCAAGGCAGAACAGGAAATGGGGACGGATATTCCAGCGGATTCAATGACGTAGGCGAGCTGGCTTTTTCTGCGATCTTCACGGACGGCACCAGCGGCATCTTCGTTTCCAACTTGGCAACGGTCCCCGAACCAACCACCATAACACTAATGCTAACCGCCAGCCTGCTTGCAATGATGCGCAGCCATCGGAAAATAAGGTGCCAGGAACCTTTCTGGGCCTTTTCCGAAAAAGGTTCCTGACACCTTATTTCGTCTTGCTACTGTTTTTGCCCGTCTGCGCGGAGGCAGCATTTACCGACTTTGAAGACCTTACTGTAGATACCGAATACCTACCCGGAGATTCTTTTCAATCAAACGGAATCTCCTTCAATCTTCTGGGCATTGATAGTCAACAGGGAGGACTTCTTCGCATTTCCGAAGCCTTCGGAGCAGTCGATGTCAATCGAGCCGGCGGCACCGGCCTTGCCCTACACTATGCTGGGCTAGAAATTGACGTTGCACTCTCGGTGGAAGCGGAAAAAATCTCGCTTTTTTACGGCGTTTTCAGCTCGATTGACCTGTTAATCAATGGCATTCCAGCTCTCACGACAAATGGCTTAAATCCCCTAGATGGCTCTATTATTGACGGCGTATCCGTCACCGTAGTACCCGGTGCCGGCGCATCCAATCAAGGAGAGCTTATCCTAGAAGGCCCCATTAGTTCACTTATCCTTGGAGGCAGCGAAGTTTGGATCGACAACTTGACGATCATCGTGCCCGAGCCCTCCACAGTCGCGTTGCTACTCGCCGCGGGGTTTTCACTCGCAATAAGCCGACGTCATCGGCATTGAGCACCTAGAGAGTTGCAACGCCTCCCCCTCACCAAGCCAAGCGTAGCGACTGCCGCAGTTGGTTCGCAACAATCTTGCTCAGCGTTGTGCGGCGGGCTTCGATTTTGGCGCGGGCGCGGGTGCCGACTAAGAGATGTGCGTCGAGCTGCGCATCTTGAGCGTCGAGATCGACCTCGACGAGGTGATATTTTTCGGTAGCGATCGCCGGGTCGACCGTGGTTCGCTTTTCGGAACGACGCGCGACTTGCGCGACTTGGCCCGTCAGCACCCGTACGGGCGACGATTCTAACAAGATGCGTACGGTTTGGCCCGGTCGGACTTCGGCGACGTCGGCTTGGTCGATGGCGACAAGCAACTCGAGCCGATCGACGTTGGAAACCGTGGCGAGCAGCGTGCCCGGCTCAATCCAACAACCGACGTTGCGCGCGTCGAGCGGCGAACCTGTCCAAGTGCCAAGACGGCTTTTGTCCTGTTCAGTCAAGAAAATTTTTGGCGGGGCAACCACGACGCCGTCCCTGGGCGCACGAATAAGAAGCTCTTCGGCCTTCGTTTCGAGTTGTTTTAATTGGGCGCTAGCGTCTTGCAAAGCAGCACGGGCGGTGGGCAGTTTTTGGGCCGATTGGTCGTCCCAAGAACGCATCGTGCCAAGCTGTTGAAAATGGACCTGGCGCACTTCGTATTCGCCCTGCTGACGAGCGAGCGCAAGTTGCGATTGCGGATTTTCCAGCCGAAACAGGACGTCGCCTTCTTGGACGCGCGAGCCCGCGGCCACCGCTTGGCGAAGCGTTCCTGCGGTGGTGGCATAGAGAGGCTGGCCCTCGGCAGGAACAAAAACGGCAGAACCAGTAATCGAACGGGTGATCGGCCAATAGAACGCTGCGGTCAGAAGTGCCGACACCGCAAGAGCCAAAAACGCAAGCCTCGGCAGCCGCAAACGCATGCGCAGCGACGGGTTTCGCAGCAGCCGCCACACAGCAGCCAGCGGAGAAAATATCATGCCTAGCATCGTGAGAACTCCCAGCGTGTAAACCAAATTTTCGAGGTGATAGGGTCGCGTCCAAGCGAGCAGGACGACAAAAATTCCGAGCAGGACGAGCGTCAAATAAATGCGTGCCGAGATCGCGTAAATCCAAACCCCCTGCCGACGGCGCGGGCTAAGCAACGGGTCTTCGGTGCGCGGTTCGGCGAGCAACCAACGGCGCAAACCGCCGGGCATCAAACTTTGTGCGCGACCGGCTAAGTTCGGCACTTCGACAAGATCGGACAAAATATAATAGCCGTCGTAACGCAACAACGGATTGGCGTTCACCAACAGCGTACCGACCGAGCAAACCATCACGAGGCTCAAGCACCAAGTTTGCAGGAGTCCAGGCTGAAGATGCCACCAAGCGATCAGCGCCACGGCGGCGACCACCAATTCGACGAACATCCCCGCGGCAGAGACCGCCATGCGATGCCACTTGCTCGGCAAGCGCCAAACGTCGGTCACGTCGCAATACAAACAGGGAATCATCGCAAGCAGCAAAACGCCCATCTCGTGGCAACGTGCCCCAAAATGTTTACAAGTGACTGCGTGCGCCAGTTCGTGCAGCACTTTGACGATGGCGATCGTTGCGATCCACAATAACCAATAGCGTGGCTGGGCTAGCTCGACCAAACTGGGAAGCCGGGCAATCATTTCGGAGCCGTGCCCCAACAAAATTGATGCCGCATAGGCGCACAGAGCAATTGCAATCCCCAACATAGGCAGCGAAAAAAGCCAACGCAGGCGGTGATGGAGTCCGTCGACGATGCGCGTGGCGTCGATGCTACCCAGCCGAAACGAGAGGAGCTTGAGCAAACTTTGCCAACGCTCGCTCCGCCGGCGACGATCGGCCCGCTCTCGCAGTTCACCCCCTTGGCCAGACGCTTCGCTCAGCAGCAGACCTTGCTCGTGAAGTTGATTGAGTCCGTGCTGCAACTCTTGGGCGGTAATCCGACGGGGCGCAAAACGTCGTTCAAACTCTTTTTGCAATTCGGACAACGAAAGCGACTGTTGTAACGCCTCAAACAGAAAAAAATCCTCGGCGCTAAGATGAAACATCTCGAGCGTCAAGGGATCTTTGAGCACATAGGCCGCTTGTCCAGCAAATGCGACCGACACGGGCTGCACATCACGCCGCGCCCGGAGCGCAAGCGGTCGATCGACGGCAGATAGCTGGTGCTGGAATTTGGCGTTCATGGATAACTTGGCTGCAAGCAGATTTAGATTTACTTTTGTATCGGGGTGATTTCGAGTGTTCCTTGTTGGCCGGGCCGTAACACTCCGTCGGGGTTGGGGATTTCCGCCCAAATGCGGACCTGACGGGTGACCGGTTCCATCTCGGGGCTGACGAATTGCAACTTGCCGGCGACCTGCGTGCCGTTGGCCAACGTAAAGACGACCGGTTGGCCGACCAAAGTGCTGGTGGCTTGCTCGGCATCCAAAAATCCTTCGGCGCGAAGTTGGTCGACAGCCACCAATCGCAAGACCGACGCGCCGACTTCGAGCCATTCGCCAAGGCGGCCGCGCACCAAAACCACCGTCCCTGCAAAGGGTGCGGTCAGTTCGTGCTGCTGCAACTGAAGCCGTGCCGCGTCGAGTTCGGTCTGTTTGAGCTGCACGCCAAAACGTTCTAACACCAACTCATGCTGCGCCTGTTGACGTTCAAGCGTCAGCTTTTCGACCGTCAGTTGCTCGACGTCTAGCTGCGACTGAGAAATACTTTTGGCGAATTGCTCGATCGATTCGCTCGAGCGCTCTAGCTCTGCCTCGGCTACCTCCAACGCTTTTTCGGCGTAGAGAATTTGAATTTCGTTTTTCGCTTTGGCTTCGGCCTGTGCATGTTCGATCTTGGCACGGGCAACAGCCAGCTTGGCTTGCCGCGCGTCGAGCGACGCCAATCGCTGGCCCGCTCGTACTTGCTCGCCCTCAGCGACCTCGATTTGCTGCAACAGTCCCGTCTGTTGGGCAGGCACTTCGGCCACCTGCATCGGACGCAACACCACCGACTCGACACGTAGCGGCGACTCCGATTCGGCAAGGGCTATTGTGTTGCAAACGCATAACAGCACAAGACTCCAACAAAATTTCCATCTGCCATTCGAGATCATCAAAATACCCACCAAGAAAAAACTGTTTCATAAATATCGTGGAGCCAAAGGTAGCCGAGCGAACGACGGCCGCAATGAATGCGTGCTTGGCCGCTCATGCCGGGGCGTGCGGCTAACAGCGCGGCGTCGTCCACCGAAACGACGACCTCAAACGCAGGGCTTTCTTGATCGAGTCCTGCGGTATCGAGGACAGCCGACGTGCTGATCGAAGCGATGTGCCCCGCGTACGTATTTTCTGTGTCGCCGCTCAAACGAAAACGGACCGCCAGCTCCGATCCGTGCTCTTGCTGGGCGGCAACGACCTGTCCAATCCGATCTTGAGGCACTTCGGCCAACAAACGCCAGCCCGCGGTCGTGTCGGCAATCGTAAAAAGAACCTGCCCCCGTTGAACAGGGCGCGTCTGGAGCAAATTCTGTACGTCGAGCGTCAACAGCGTCCCGGCGATCGGGCTGCGCAAAGTGAGTGCCTCGCTGCGCTGTTCCAAAATTGTCTGTTGGCTTTGCAAGCTTGCCAGTTGTTTTTTGAGTTGCTCTGCTTCGGCAGCGAGCGGCAACTGGCCTTGGAGACTCTCTTCACGCGATTGACGATCGGTACGCGCGACGGCAATCGCTTCGAGTCGTTTGCGCGTCGTTGCGATTTCGCCTTGCACGCGCTGCGAGTCGAACGAGAGCTGAGGATCATGTAGCAGAGCCAAAATATCGCCGGCCGCAACTTGCTCTCCGTGGGCAATCCGCACGTCGACGATCTTGCCGTCGGTCGTCGCAAAAACATCTCGCTCGACAATTGGCGTCAGCGTGGCCGGCGCTTCGATCTCGAAATCGCCTTGCACAAAAACCAACGCCCAGACAAGAGCGGTCGCGGCGAGGCACGCCATCATCAACTTCGAGAACCCCCAAGTTTGCCAAACATGCGACCAACGGTCGGCCCAACGCAGACAATTACGAATCGGAAATCGGTCGAGCCGCGTTGCTTGCCGTAACGCCGGTTCGCAGAGTCCTGCCAATTCAAGAACACGTTGCTGCGAAAATTCGCTCGCCTCGTTGCCAAATTTTTCTGCGCTAAATTGTTCTGCAATCAACATCGCCGAGGGACGGCTGGACGGCGATTTTTTTGGCGGTGAGGTCCTCTTGTGGTGCGACAAAATCGACGGGCACCGCGATCAACCGGCGGGCTTGGGACTGATCGACGTGCTGCTCGATCGCCTCAATGAGAGCTGGCGGCAGGTCGGGAGCGGCGGCTTCTCCAAAATCGACCGGCTCGCCCCAGTGGGCGGTGGCTGTGGCCAGGGCTTGCAGACGACGGGTGGCGTCGGCGCGTGCTTCGATACGGTCGACGCCGCTGGCGGCCAGCAGTCGCCACGATTTTCCTCGACGGACCAAAACACTGAGCCGGTCGGCGGCAACAAACGGGCGTCCCTCGTTCGCAATTTCAAAAGCCACTTTGCGCACGTCGGTCGTTTGTTGAAATCTGCGGGACAGAAGGTGCGATTGGTCGTACAGCGAGCGCTCGTCGCGGAGCGTCCGGAGTTGTGCATAAACGTGAAACTCAGCGGCAATTTGGCTCACCGTCGAGAGCAGCTCTTGCCAACCTTGCTGAACCGCGGGACTACTGCCCGGACGGAGCAGAAGCTCGACGATCGCCTGTTGCTCTTTTTCGTTCGCATCATGAACCGCAACCAAGGCAAGAACCGCCTCGGTCGGATTTTCGACACCTGCGTTGCTCCGGCTATGCGGCAGAAGAATCTGTGGTTGCGAACGGGCGGCGACCGTTTGCAACAGCGCTATGTGTGCTGTACGGACCTCTTGATCGGCGAAAACTTGCTCGCAATCGACTTCATAAACCGGTCGCCATTGCCCCGGACCTGCTGGCAGCCACACGGCTCCCCCCTCGGCAGCCAACAGCGTGACGCATCCGTCCAACACGCGCCGATAAAACGCTTCGACAGTCCCTGGCGCGCGCGCCAGCTCGTGGAGCTGCTCCACAAAATCTTCGAGCTGGCGCCAGTTGGAATCCGCCGAGGCATGGCTATCGGTCGAGAACGTCATCCTCTCAGTATATCCAAGCGGTGCGGCAAACCGGCCAGCGAAGCAGTAGTGCTGGCAGAAAGCTTTGGGTTGGACTTCCGCTCGGGCTAAATTGGCAAAATGCGCAAAGTTTGCCGTTTATGACGGAAATCGTGGTTTTAACAGTTCTACGGTGCCGAAGTTTCAATTGTTCTGCAATTCCGAGACCTCCATTTACCGATCTTCTTTTCCTTACGTCGAATCGAATGCCTCACTCCTCTAGCCTACGAATCCTGCTGGTTGCCGCCACTTGCCTGTTTCAGGCGATGGCCGTGGGGTGCCGTTCGCGCTCGTGCAACGAGTTTAAGGCTAGCTGCTCAGAAGATTGCTATCAGGCGATTGCCACGCAAATCGAATATCCGCAGGTCCAGCAGTGCTGTAGCACAAGCAACGATTGGGCCGCGATCGAACCACTCACGTTAACGACCACCACGGACCCCGAGTACTGGGATCTTCCGCTAGAAAAAGTCGTGCAGCTAGCACTCAGCCAGTCGCAGGTCCTTCGAGATTTGGGCGGCGCGATCTTGCAATCCCCGTCGTCCGTAGCGACCTACTGGGATCCTGCTCTACAAGAAACCGACGCCCAGTTTGGCGTCGACGCTGCCCTGAGCGCGTTTGACGCCCAATTTTCAACAAGCTTGTTCGGCGAGAAGAATGACAAAGCCGTGAACAACGAATTTTTCGGCGGCGGAACACGCGTCCTGCAACAAGACGCCCTCGTCCTGCAATCGCAACTGACCAAACGTGCCGTGACCGGCTCAGAGTTTACGTTTCGTCACAACGTCGAATACGACGCGAACAATGCCCCGAGCAATTTGTTTCCGAGCGCGTGGAACGCCAATTTTGAAACCGAATTTCGCCACCCGTTGATGCAAGGCAGCGGCATGCAATTCAATCGAATCGCAGGCCCAAGCAAAACGCCGGGACTCTATGGCGGCGTGCTGATTGCACGGGTGAACACCGATATCGAACTGGCCGATTTTGAGATTTCAGTCCGCGATCTGGTGAGCAACGTCGAAAACGCCTATTGGGATCTGTACTATTCGTACCGCGACCTCGATGCAAAGATCGCCGCCCGTGATGCGGCGCTCGACACTTGGCGACGTATTCACGCGCTGTTCCAAGCAGGTCGACGCGGCGGCGAAGCAGAAAAAGAGGCCCAGGCACGCGAACAGTTTTTTCGTTTCCAAGAAGAAGTCCAAAACGCACTCAGCGGTCGGTTGATCGACGGCACACGCACCGGCAACGGGAGCGGCGGCGGCACGTTCCGTGGCAATGGCGGCGTGCATGTCTCCGAGCGCCGGCTCCGACGAATTATGGGCTTGCCGCCCAGCGACGGCCGCCTCCTACGACCCTCGGACGAACCGATCACCGCGCCCGTGCAATTCGATTGGGCACAGCTGACAAGCGAATCGCTCATTCGCCGCACCGAACTCCGACGTCAACGCTTTGAGACCCGTCGGCGCGAGCTAGAATGGATCGCTAGCAAAAACCACCTGATGCCACGCCTCGACGCGATTGGTCGTTATCGTTGGCGAGGTTTTGGCGACGATCTGCTCGACACCAACAGCAACAATCTACCGTTTAACAACGCCTACGAAAATCTCACCGGCGGCGATTTTCAAGAATGGCAATTGGGCGTCGAGCTGACCGTGCCGATTGGCTACCGCCGCGCGTTTTCGGCGAATCGCAACGCCGAGATGCAGCTCTGCCGTGCCCGTGCGATCCTTCGCGAACAAGAACATCAGGTGCTACACAACGTGGCGGGTGCCGTCGCCGAGATGCAACGTGCGTATGTCGTCTCGCAAACGTCGTTCAATCGGTTCGACGCCGCCGGACAACAACTCAAAGCAGTAAAGGCCGCGTTTGAAGCCGAAAAAGCACCGCTCGACTTGCTGCTCGATGCCCAGCGCCGACTGGCCGATGCCCAGAGCCGTTACTTCCGCGCCTTGGCAGAGTACGCCGTCGCCGTGAAAAACGTCCATTACGCCAAAGGAACCATGCTCGACTACGATGGCGTTTACCTAAGCGAAGGGGGCTGGCCCAGCCAAGCACATCAAGGTGCCGCGCGACGCGAAGGCCTTCGGGGACGACCCAAACCGATGAATTATTCTTCGGCCCACGCCCCACGCGTCAGTTACGGTTCCTACGACCAACGGCCCGAACCACCGATGTCGCAACAGGTGCCGAGCGAACAACCTCTCGTTCCCCAAGCCCCGGTCCCAGAAATCATCGAGCCACTCATTCTCGACCAACAGCCGACAAACGCTTGGAAGCCCAAATTTTCTTCCGTCCCGCTCAACGACCCCGCCGTCCAAACGGCCAGCCATCTCAGCACCGAGCTGAAGAAGCTCCCGCCCACAGGCAACTAGCCTTTTCCTTTGCGATCGGCGATCAATTCTTCCGTCAGATAGACGGCCAGCGCCTCGCAGGTGGGAAAACTCCAAATCACCATCGGCGGCAACTCCAGTTCTAACACCTGGTCCAACTCCTGGCTGATCTCGACGGCACTCAGCGAATCGATACCCAGTTCCACAAAGGGAGTCGTCGGTTGCAGGACGCCAGCGTTCAAATTCGCCCGTCTCGCGAGCCAAGCGATCAACCACGCTTCTACTTTTGCTTGGAGCGAATCAGCTTCGAGCAATTCGGAAAGAAACTCGGGCCGAGCCACCTCGTCAACGTGGCTAACGATTGGCTCAGCAACCCACTGAGCCAAGACATTCAACTCGCCATTCAAATACTGCTCGCGACAGCGTCGACGCTGTACTTTGCCGCTGGAGGTAATCGGCAAACTAACAGGCCGGATCAACACGATCGTCTGCGGCTCGAGTTCATGCTCGTCGACCACCGCTGTGCGAACCTCGCGAAGCACCGCGTCCAAATCGGCCTTGCGGTGTTCGCGGCGCACTTGCAACACCACGACCAACTGCTCTTCTCGCTCTCCTTCGACGCCAAACGCCGCCCCTAAGTCAACGGCCGGTTGCCCCTTCGTCGCCGTGTGTTCAATATCCTGAGGATAGTGATTACGGCCACGAATAATGATCAGATCTTTGAGCCGACCCGTGACATACAATTCGCCTTCATGACAAAAACCCAAGTCGCCCGTCCGAAGATATTTTTTCTCGGATTCTTCCCGAAGGGTCGCCTCGAACGTTTTGCGGTTGGCCGCGTCTTGGTTCCAATAACCTCGTGCAACGGAACCCCCCCGAACCCAAATCTCGCCGACTCGACCTTCGGGACAACGCATACGGGTTTTCGGTTCGACGATTGCCACTTCGTGTCGGTTCAGCGTACCACCACAACTCACCAAAGGCTGAGCATCCTTGCGAGAACTTTCCACGACCACGGCTTGATTCTGGCGCAGTTGCTCGCGATCGACCGTCAGTATTTCCATCGCCCCTGAGCCTCGGTCATCCGAAACAAAGCCACCCGAAACAAGCAACGTCGCTTCGGCCATGCCGTAACAGGGGTAAAACGCATTGGACCGAAATCCAGCCGGCTCAAACGCGACCGCAAAATCTTGCAACGTGCCCGCGTTGATTGGCTCGGCTCCGCAAAAGGCCAATCGCCAGTGGCTCAAGTCGAGCGAAGCTCGCTGTTCGGCGGTCGTTTTTTGCAACACAAGGTCGTAACCAAAATTGGGCGCACCGCTGATCCCTGCACGGGTTTCCGAGAGCAACTGCAACCAACGTAGAGGCCGACGCAAAAAAGTGGTCGGTGCCAAGAGAAAACTCGTTCCGCCAGCATACAGCGGCGTCAAAATACCGCCGACAAGCCCCATGTCGTGATGCGCCGGCAGCCAAAACACGCCACGCACCGGCTCGCCCTTTCCCGCAGGCTCAATCGCAAAACCTTGGCGAATGGTCTCCAGATTGTGCAACAAATTCGCATGACTGATCATCACGCCGCGCGGCTCCGAGGTCGAACCCGAAGTGTACTGCAAGAATGCCAAATCCTCGCCCGCTCGTTCGACGTAGGTCTGCTTTTCAGACGCAAGGGCGGGCAACCGATCGGTCGCTTCCCAAGTCAAACCGGCGACCGCCTCCGATTGCTCGTCGAGGCAAAGCCCGCCAAGCACCGAGCTATGGGTCAACACGAGCTTCGGCTCGCAATCACTGGCAATCGTATCCAACCGTTGCGAAGGACGGCGAGGCTTCGGATACGTCGCCGGCACAGGCAAAACCCCGGCAACCAAACATCCCAAAAATGCCGCAATAAAATCAAGCCCCGACGGGTAGACAAGCAATGCCCGATCACCAACCTCGGTACGTTGTGCCAACCAAGCTGCTATCGCACTGGCACGCCGATCAAGCTCGGCGTACGTCCATTGCTCGACCTGTCCGGTTTCGTCTTCGTAGACAAACGCCACTCTTTCAGGAAACTGCTCGGCGCGCCGCCGCAACAAATCAGAAAAAGTTTCTAGCCCCAAGCGGTCATCAGAAGGTTTGCCGTGCATAGGGATAGAATGGCTCAAGTGGGATAAGCTCGCCGGGTTTCCGTTCACGATTTGCTACCGCAATAGAGCCGAATTCGAGGGATTGGGCAAACAATGGGTTGCCCCCTAGAGTAGTCTTTCGACCGGGTGGCTGGCAACTCGCAAGCCGCGATTCCTACAGATTTTTGACAACATTTTAGCCTTCGGATACATGCAAACGGAAAAGCCTCACACAGAGGCGCAGAGACAGCAAAGTTTCTTGATTTTCCTCTGCGTCTCCGCGCCTCTGCGTGAGACTTTCCGATCTCTGCACCACTACGGTTTCTTTGGCGCAGGCTGACGACTCGCCGGCGGAGCCAACCGGATTCCCAGGCGTTGATTATTCAGATAAATTACCCCCTGCGAGGTCACCGTCGATTCGCCGTTCGGCAGCATCAGGCCTGGACTTTGCTCGACCCCGGCGATCACCAACGGCCGGCGATTCGCATCAAGAATCAACAGTTGCTTGGCAACAATACGCTGCAAAACCGTGTCGCTCGCCAAGCGGCAAACCTCTTTGCCATCGCTATTCACCAATCGGAGCATACCAACGCGATCGGCCAATTGAGTCGGATCATTGGTCCTTGCACGTTGAATTCCAATCTCAGCCAATGCGCGACCCGTCGGATCTTGCTGGTCCACAATTTTGAGGCTCTCGCAATAAATCTCTTTCGCATCAATGCGGTGCAACAATTTATCACGCAACGCCGCCCCCAGCGCAAAAAACAGCAGCGGGTAAATGATCCAACGTTCTCGTTCCGACATAATAAAATTTCCTATTGCTGAGGTCGCTTGAAGTAGATCGCCCCAAGCAGGCGATCGGCACCCACTTCGGTCAACAAAAATCCGACGCAGGTCCCTTCTCGCTCATCCAAAACCAACTCGAACCTCCGACGCACAAGCTCCTTTTTCTCGTCTCCCTCGCTCCCCTCTTCGGTCTGCACCTCGATCGTACAGCCTATGGGCGAACTCGAAATGATCTGCCAATGGGCCGACCGACGCTGCTCGCCATCCAGCGACATCTCAAGCCGCTCGCTGCTGACAAAATCCATCTGGACCGTCACCTCATAGTTCTCCCAATCGGTCACTTGCACCGACGCGTCCGGTTTTGTTGAAGAACCCTCCTTCGAGTTCGTACTGGCTTCGACGTCGGCCCCTGACGAATTGCCATATTTTTCTGCTTCCCGCTCAGCTCGCAATGCCGCCGAATCGGGACGGCCTTCCCATCGCCCTTGAAGTTTGCTCACCGTCCGCTGCTGGCAACCAACCAAAGTCAAAAGCAGCAGACTCAGAACCCAGAGAAAAAAACTCTGCCGTCTCTGCGTCTCTGCGTCTCTGCGTGAGTCTTGCATCATTTTACTTTCCTTCTCCCTTCGACATTCCTTGTTCGATATTGGACATGCTCAATACGCCGGTTGAGTCGCTCCGTTCGCGTCGATGCGCCACGGAAGCCAGACCAGACGGATCGGGTCGACCGTGGTGTCACTTTTGCGAAGCGGAACTTCGAGCTTTTCGAGATCAAGGTTACCTGGCTCAAAGTCGATCTCGATCTCCGTCATCTGCCTTTGAAGCTCGTCTTCCAGCTCTTCCAATGCAATTTGCTTGTCCTCAAGCCGCTGCTCAGCCCGCGATTGCTGACCCCGTTCGCGCATCGCCCCGGTCATCCCCGAAGAACGCCGCCGGCTACCGCCTGCAAACATACCGATCACGTTGCCCACCATCGCCAAAATTTTCATCCAAAATTGCGACTTCTGCTCGTTGGCATACGACTCGGCCTTACGGACGGCCGACTTGGCGCGGTCAATGCGTTTTTCAAACTTGCTGCGAACCGCGTCCTTCTTCTCGTCCCGCGTCTCGCGTGCTGTTTGCGACATCCGAATACGAAAATCAGCTTCGCCCTCTCCTGGCTCCGAAAAACCATCCAACGCCTTGCAACGCCACACTTCAAATTTCTCGGTACGGTAAAGATGATCCTCCAACTTATTGTCCCAGCCCGTGTAATTTTTCTGCTGCGCTAGGGCCGACGGCAAATCGGCAAACTCTGCGTGCGACTCCGGCTCAGAATCGAGCGCCGGCGTAGTATCAAAAAGCAGTGCCGAATCCCAAACCGGCGTCGGCAGCTCGCCATGCACTGGCTGCAACACCGTCGTGTCGCGCCAGGTGTCGACTTCATACGACGTACGCACAAAATGCATTTTTACTTTTCCCAACAGCCCGGGTCGATATTGCAACTTGCTTCCCTCGGGCAACCGTTCGGCAAGAGGCCAAAACACCTGCGGAATGCTCGCCGTAATCACCGGCCTCGCCGAAGCCGTTTTGACGCTCGGCGAGTTTGCTTCAGCACGCGCGGAATCCGACGGTTCGTTCTCACGAGCTTGCTTCGCCAACTCCGCCTTTTTTTCCGCCATCAAAGTCCGAATCTGGTCGCGCGTCAGCGGTCCACGCAAGTACGACATCGCCCAACGCGTATGAAACACCTGCGGCTGATTATCGTGGACGTTGTTCATCAAAAAGACACGGCTGCCCAGCCCCGCCAGGGTCACCTCCATTTCGGCCTTGTTGAACGACGAACCCGCCTGGGCCGACGCGCCTTCCAAGCCTTCGAGCACACGGGCCTTGTCCCGCTCGGTTTGCAAACGACCCAAGAACCAAGTCCCCGTGTTCGACAAACCTTTGTAATCCAAATCGACCGGGTTCTGCGTCGCCAAAACTATGCCCAAGCCATAAGCACGGGCCTGTTTGAGCAACGTCAGCATCGGCTTTTTGCTCGGCGGATTGGCCGTCGGCGGAAAGTAACCATAAATCTCATCCATGTAGAGCAGCGCCCTCAGACTGCCAGTGCCCGGCTGCGAACGCATCCAACTCAAAATCTCGTTGAGCACGATCGTCACAAAAAACATCCGCTCGGTTTCACTAAGATGAGCAATCGAAAGAATCGACAGCCTCGGACGCCCCTCCTCGGTGTAAAGCAATTTTTTGATGTCCAGCGGCTCCCCTTCCAACCAACTGGCAAACGACGGCGAAGCCAACAGGTTGTTCAGCTGCATCCCCAGCTCGAGGCGATCTTTGGCCGAATAAAAAGTTTCGAGATCCACGACGCCGACTTTCGTAAACGGCGGGTTTTGGATCTCTTGAATCAGACCGGCCAAGTCCAGGTTACGGCCTTCGCGCCAGGCGCGATCAAGCACATTCGACAGAAAAATATGCTCGCGGCTGCGCACCGGGTCGGCATCGATGCCCAACAGTGCCAAAACACCGGAGGTCGTTGATTGCACACGGTCACGAAACGCATCGCTGTCGTCGATCACCGCCTGCGACGGCGCGTTGAACGACTTTAATACCGTCAGCGGAATCCCCGCCGAACTACCCGGCGTGTAAATTGCCTTATCGACTTTCTCGTTGTATCGCCGAATCCGCTCGCCATCCTGCCCCCAGTCCCCCAGTCCTTTGCGCCACAAGTCGGCCGTCTGCTCCGCCAATTCGTCCGGCGTGATTCCCTTACGCGTAGCAACGCTCGGATCGACCCAAGGGCGAAAATCTTCGGGCTTAAGATCAGGAAACGTCAGCAGCAAATTGCCCAAGTCGCCCTTCGGATCGATGGCAATCACCGGCACGCCGTCGATGCCCGCCTCTTCGATCAACGAAAGGCAAAGCCCCGTCTTACCGCTGCCGGTCATCCCGACACAAACGGCATGGGTCGTCAGGTCTTTGCTGTCATAAAGCGTCAGCGCGTCTTCCGTCTTGCCAAGCGCCAGGTCGTGCTTCTTGCCGAGATAAAAAGAACCAAGCTTTTCGTAGTCTTCCATGCGATTTTTTTTATTGTTGGGAGGCGTTTTTTGTAGGGGGGGGCTGCTGAGATTCTAGCTCAAGAGGGGGGGTTAAAACAATGTTAACGCCATGCGTTTGTGAGCGACTCCCCAACCTCTTGCCCAGCTTGCTCAGAAAAATAGCCGAATAAGACCCCCTTCAACTTTTCGACCCTCGCAAGATCTAGCCCCATCTGCTCGAAGCTTGCCCGTAGTGGCACCAAACCGCCCCAGCCGCTCAACCAACCTTGCCACCATACTTGAAGAGGCCCAACAGCAACGCCCATCTCGCGCGGTGCCTTGGCCATCCAATCCGAAATCGCAGGGATCGCATCGGCGACCAGCAAAAACTGATCTGCGCTCAACTCCGATTCGACATGCCGCAAGAGCAAACCGGCCCCCCCTTCGGCCTGCTGCCGAGTGACACCCAATTGGTCGATAAGTTGTTCGAGGAGATCCATAATAGAAAAAAGAGGGTGGCTGATGGGATTTGAACCCACGACCTCCGGAATCACAATCCGGCGTTCTAACCAACTGAACTACAGCCACCATAGAGGAAGCCCTTGATCGTACAATTGCCCGGTTCGATGGTCAACCAGTAGCCCCGCTGAATCAGGGCGAGGCCGCTTCAGCGGTCGGGAGCGCCTCAAGAAACTCCCGATACGCGCCATCCAGCTCCCCAAAACTTCGCCCAGTCAACTCCTCAAGCGTACTCGGTCGGTCGCGGCCTGCATAGAGTCGCCGCAAGGTTTCGACCAGCGCCGGACGGTAAACACCCTCCTGAGAGTGCATCAAAAAAGTGACCAACCCGGCCGATTGGCTGTACAGCCGTGGCAAATCCGTACGCCGCTGAAAATCTCGAATCCCCAGCGCCGAAAGCTCTGCAAGCGGCACATAAAAATCATCGACCAGCCGACGATGGCGTGCCGCCGGCAACCGCCCCGCGCCAGGCCGTCCTATCGTAAAGTACCGAAGACCCATTTTATCGCGATGCTCCACCAGCGATTCAAAATAACAAGCCACCCCCTCGATCAACCAAGCGTTGCTCGACGCCCCAACATTGCGCACAGACCGCGCCGACTCCTGAAAAAACTGATGCACCGCTTCGTGATAAATTGTCCCGCCGTCTTGCCCTTCGCCAGCAAAAAAATGGGTCTTATGCGTCGTATCAAAATAAATACCAAGCGTCATCTCAATCCGAGGCTGTTGGCGACGAAGCGCGCCGTTGTACTCATCACGAGTACGATAATAAACCACCTGAAACGGCTTGCTACGATACCCGCTAGTCGCCTTACCATCAAAACGCTTCAGCAAATCCGCCGGCTTCAAATAAAAACCACCAAACAGTTGCTGCCAGACTTGATAGAGCGACTCCAGACGCGCGGCCAGCCGCGCCGCTTCCTGCGGACTATGGTTCGTAAGAACACGAAAGTGGTCGGTCCGAATTTGCCAGCCATCGTCGATCGCCGCATGACGACGCGCATCCTCTTCCACCGAAATCCAACGTTTTCCAAAAGGACGTTTTTCTGCTTGATAATTGGAAAGATCAACGGTTTTGATCCAACCATACTCCGAATGCCAAGTCTCGTTTCGCGCCAAACGCCGCGCCGCATAGCTGCCAACCCAATGCCCACCAACCCGCCGATAGCCAAGCACCCGCCGGGCATCGCCATAATCCGGATCAACGGCAACCGCCTGCGTTGCTAGCCGAAGCGAAGCACCCACATCGCCCGCCTCACACAATTTGCGAGCTTGTTGAAAATACCGATCAGCCAACTCATGAGACTCGTGATTGCTCGACTTCGTCGGCGAATAGATATCGCTAGCTACGAAAATCCTTTCGGCACAAGCAACATCGACCAGCGCAGCAAACAGCGCAAGGATCAACAACATGCGGAAGCCAATAGGTACAACGTAAGGCACTGGCAGAACTCAAAAGAAGATGTCACGTACAAGCAAAGCCCAAACATACGAGCAAGCCCAATAGCCGGCGAGCTTGTCACTTCCACTATTGTAGCACGCCGCGATTTTTGCCGACTAAGCCTCAGAAAACGCCGCATCAAACGCAACATTCACCGAAGGAAAATCGAGCTTACGCACAAAATCGCACGCCTCACGGGCACCATGTTCGCGGTCCATACGGGCATCCTCCCATTCGACGCTCAGCGGCCCCTGGTAGTCGATGTCGTTGAGCGTCCGGATGATTTCCTCAAAATTCACCCCGCCGCGACCCGGCGAACGAAAATCCCAACCCCGGCGCGCATCGCCAAAATTGATGTGGCTGCCAAGAATACCGCTCTTGCCGTTTAGCGTCACGATCGCGTCCTTGATATGCACATGATAAATACGATCGGGAAACGCACGCAGGAATTCCACCGGATCGATGCCCTGCCAAATCAGGTGACTCGGATCAAAATTAAAACCAAACTCTTCGCGGTGCCCAAGCGCGTCGAGCGCACGCTGAGCCGTGTAGAGATCAAAGGCAATTTCGGTCGGATGCACCTCCAACGCAAAGCGGACGCCGCATTCGCCAAAAACGTCGAGAATTGGATTCCAAGCGTCAGCGAAATCGGCGTACCCCTGGTCGATCATCGCCTCGGGCACCGGGGGAAACGAATAGAGCATGTGCCAAATACCCGAACCCGTAAAACCGTTGACCACCTCAACGCCAAACTTCTGCGCAGCACGAGCCGTATTTTTCATCTCTTCGGCAGCACGCTGGTTGACACCCGCGCCCCCGTCTCCAGAACTCAGGCCGTCGCCCCAAATATAATCCGGAATAATCGCTTGATGCCGCGCGTCGATCGGATCGCAAACCGCTTGGCCAACCAAGTGGGCACTAATCGCGTGGCACTGAAGATCGTGACGCTCAAGCTGCTCGCGCTTGGCAGCAGCATAACCCTCGTCGGACGCCGCCTTGTCGACTTCAAAATGGTCGCCCCAGCAAGCTAGCTCTAGTCCGTCGTAGCCAAACTCCCGCGCCATACGGGCCAAATCATCCAACGGCAAATCGGCCCATTGGCCAGTAAACAAAGTAACAGGACGCGGCATGGGAATGCTCCATTCGACGGAATTCAATCAGACAAAATTGTCAGTCCTACATTCTCGCAAAAACCCACGACTTCGCAACCTGTCAACATTGGTGTTGGCTTACTCTCTTTCGTCGTTTGCGTCGTTCCGTCGTGTTTCATTTCTTTAGAGCAACGCGTCAAGTTCATCCACCAGCGCTTCAAAACGATCAAGAGCCGTCTCCACCGGACCGGGCTTGGTCATGTCGACGCCCGCGTCGCGCAGCAAATCGAGCGGATACTTAGAGCAGCCTCCCTTGAGAAACGACAAATAATCGTTCAACTCTTGCTTGCCGCCGCCTAGCACACGTTCGCTCAGCGCAATCGCTGCCGACAGGCCGGTCGCATATTTATAAACATAAAACGCACGATAAAAATGCGGGATGCGCAAGCACTCCAACTCCAATTGCTTGTCGATCACAAAGTCGGGGCCAAAATAAGCCAACAGCAGCTTTTTGTACTCGCTCTTAAAACAATCAATCGTCAGTGGCTCGCCCGCTTCGGCCAACGCGTGGATCGTTTTTTCAAATTCAGCAAACATCGTCTGCCGAATAATCGTGCCACGGATCGCGTCAATATCGCGGTTAATCAAATAAGCCCGCTCCTCTTTGGTCTTGGCCTGCTGCATCAAGTACCGACTCAGCAGTTGCTCATTAAATGTGCTGGCCACTTCGGCGACGAAAATGACGTAATCGTAATACTGATACGGCTGACTCTTGGCCGAATAATAGCTGTGCATCGAGTGCCCCGCTTCGTGCGTGAGCGTAAAAACATGATCAAGCACCGTCGGCTGGTAGTTCATCAAAATGTAAGGCGCACCATCAAACGTGCCGCAACTAAACGCACCGCTTCGCTTCCCACGGTTCGGGTAGCGATCGCACCAACGCTCGTCGGTCAGCCCCGCCTGAAGGACGCTGCAGTACGATTCGCCCAACGGCTCCAACGACCGCATCACCGCCGTAACGGCTTGTTTCCAGTTACGCTTTTGGTCGAGATCGCTCAGGATCGGAACATAAGTATCGTAGTGATGAATATCCTTGAGACGCATCTTGCGTCGGCGCAGATCAAGGTAACGACCGATCACCGACTTCCGGCTCCGTACCGCAGCAATAAGATTGTCATAAACGCTTTGAGGCACGTTGTCGGCAAACAAAGCTTTTTGCAACGCGCTGTCGTAGCCGCGTGCTTTGGCATAATAAACGTCGCGCTGCACCGAGCCGCTCAAAGTAGCTGCCAACGTATTTTCGTGCGATTCGTAAACACCATAATACTGCTGAAACGCAGCTTTACGTACCGTCCGCTTCGGCGAATGCAGCAACGCCGAAAACGACGAATGCGAAAGCTCGAGCGACTCTCCCCGCTCGTTCTTAATCATGCCAAACTTAAAATCGGCGTCGGTCAGTTGCCCAAACGTCTGGTTCGAGGTATCCGACATCTGGCTTTGCATGGCGAGCAAGCGTTCTTCCGCATCGCCCAGCGTGTGCGGCTTATAACGGACCAAACGCTCGAGCATCAGCCGATAAGGCTCAAGCGGTTTAGCAGCCAAGAATTTCTTGAACTTCGTCGCCGGAATTTCCAGAATCTCGGGGTGCATAAAACTGGCCGCCTGGCTCGCTTCGCTGGCGGCGTGCTGAAAGCGGCCCATCATGCGCTGAGCCGCACCTTCAGCCGTATCTTCCGCCGTCTTGAGAAAAGCGTAGGTGCCGAGCCGTTCGCCAAGCCGGTCGTACTGAAGGTCAAATTTCAGACAGGCGGCAAGCTGCGCCGCGCTTTGGCCAAGCGTCCCTCGAAACTTCGCATAACGCTTCGTCTGCTTTTCCCACTTCGCAAAAGCCGTTTCCCAAGCAGCCTCGTCGGCATAAAGACTCGCCAAGTCCCAGGTATCAGCCGTCTTGACCTTCGAGCGAACGGGAAGCGTTTTTTGTTTGGCTTTTTTTGTGCTGGCTGCCATAAGGAATCTTTGAACTCACTTTGAGAGAAACAGGAAATGACGTTGAATGCCCAATATCCAACAAGGAATGTCCAAATACAAAGTGAAGCCCCCTACTTCTTCGTTGGACATTCCTTGTTGGACATTGGATATTTTTACTTATCAGAAAAAAATCCTCTACCAGCGAAAAACTGTGGTACCCCAAGTCAGCCCCGCGCCAAAACCAGACATCAACAGATGTTGGCCACGCTCAATCTTGCCCGCACGAAGGGTCTCGTCCAAGGCAAGCGGAATACTCGCGGCAGAGGTGTTTCCATAGCGATCGAGCTGCATCACCACCTTGTCGCGGTCGATGTCGAGCGATTCGGCGGCCGCATCCAAAATACGGGCGTTCGCTTGATGCAGCAGCCACCAGTCGATTTGATCGACGGTCATCCCAGCCGCTTCCACCACCGTTCGAGAGACCTCTTCGACAAGCCGGACCGCCCATTTGAAAACAGGCCGCCCCTCCATGTGCATGTACCAAGCGTCGGCGTCGTACGGCTTGGCCGCGCCACCCGTGTGACGGCAAAGTAAATCCGACCCCGAGCCATCGGACCCAAGCGTATAGGCCAAAGCCCCCTGCTCTTCGCTACCCGGCGCCAACAAAACGGCTCCGGCACCATCGCCAAAAAGCGGAAAAGTTTTTTTGTCTTTCGGATCGACCACGCGCGAATTGGCATCGACGCCAATCACCAACGCTCGCTTGCTATTGCCCGTAGCAACAAACTGCATCGCCGTGATCAGGGCATACACAAAACCCGAACACGCAGCCGACAGATCCATCGCCCCGCAACGCAAACCAAGCTTGTCCTGCACCGTGGTCGCCGTAGCCGGTAACAGACGGTCGGGTGTAAACGTAGCGAGTATCAGCAAATCAATTTCTGAAAGGTCGACGCCACTCGCTTCGATACAACGCTGCGCCGCAGCAATCGCCATATCGCTAGTCGTCATTTCGGGCGGAGCATGACGCCGCTCGTGGATGCCGGTCCGCTGGACAATCCATTCGGGGTCGCAGCCCAACGAAGCCAAATCGGCGTTCGTCACCACATTGTCCGGGACAAAACCGCCCGTGCCAACAATTTGCACACCCATCAGCTTGCGCAAAGGCGATCGGTACGAAGGCGTACTGGCATCGCTCATGTCAAACAATTCTTTGAGGGGCAAAGGAGGAAAGAAGGCAAGGCCTGGGAGGCCTTTACAGGGTAAAGCCTAGCCAAAACTCCCGCAAGCCCGGCGGATTGCCCTATGGATTGAATGACCAATGACCAAGCCCCAATGACCAAGGCATTCGCTCACGCCGCAGCGCGGCGTCTTCGGCTATAGAGCATGGCGTTGCCCTGTTTGCCGACGCAGTGGATGGCTCCGGTTTCCCGCAGGCAATAGGCCATTTTTTGAGCGATGGGACGCTGCACATCGAGGCCTTCGGCCATGTCTCCGGTGTGGAACGCCGAGGGCAACCCTTGGGGTAACAACTTGCGCAGATCGGCCAACGTCCGGAACCGATGGGTGTCGACGATCTGAACCAGTTGTTGGTCTTCCACTTGAAAATCATTCGGGCGCCGACGTCGGCGCTTTCCGTGCCCCGGATAGCGCAGCTCATCGACTTCGACCAACACGACTTCCAGCACCAACCGTTTGTGCGGAAACACCCGTGTAAAATAAACCAGCTCGTCAAACAAATCGAGCAATTGCCCCCGCTTCGGACTTCGCCGCCGGTCAACAACCGAACCACCGCGCGCATCAAGCTTGACCAGATGCTTCAGCGCGACAATCGGCTTGACGACCGTAACGCGATGATTCTTCAACAGGCTAGCAATCTTATCGCGAATAGCCCCAAGCGAACCATGCTGGATTTCAATCAACCGCCCCCCGCGCACCGCATCAATACGATACCCCTCGCAAGCCACCTCCGTCTGGCTCACGTCAACGGCATAATGCTCCTTGAGCTGGCGATGCAGAGAAGTTTCCATGTTTTGAATGCGGATTTGGGATTGCAGGTTGCGGAATAAAAGTCGTCGAACTCTATTTTTTGATTCCGCAATCCGAATTCCGAATTCCGAATCCCCTTTTCATTCGATCCCAAAATCCCGAACGGTAAACAGCGAAGTCAGTTCGTAGCCGCGCTCGGCAAACGCCTCGCGGCCACCTTCCATCCGGTCGATGATCGCCAACACACGCTCCACCTTGAGACCGACCGCTTCGCACCGCTCGATCGCCAGCAGCGACGACCCGCCCGTCGTCACCACGTCCTCGACAATGACCACTTTTTCACCAGCCTCGAACGGCCCCTCAACAAATTTGCCCGTGCCGTGGGCCTTCGCCTCTTTGCGAACAATAATCCCACGCAACGGAATATCCTGAATGCCCGCCAGCGTCAAAATGGCTGCGGTAATCGGATCGGCACCAATCGCCATGCCACCCACCAACGGAGGCATCGCGTCGGCCAAAAGCTCGAGCATCCCGGCACCCACAAGCTGCACACCGCGTGCGTCGAGCGTCACCTTACGGCAGTCGAGATAAAAACTCGCTTTTTTGCCCGAGGCAAGCGTAAAGTCGCCAAACTGGAGTGCCTCGTTGCGAATCAAATCTTGAAGAGCTTGTCGATCGTACATCGTGATACCTTATGACTACGCGGACTGGGGTCAGGTTGAACCCAGCGGTATACCACGGACCGGCGGCGAAGTGAAGTGATCGGTTCACCAAAAATTAGCGGCGAATCACGACCTTGGAACCCAGCGATAAAATATCAAAAATGTCACTGGCGTCGTTCGGACTCAAACGAATGACGCGCCCAGCAGGTTCCGAAAGCGGGTTCGGGGCCGTTGCTCCACGAAGGATAGCGACCTGACTAGCTGCACCGGTCGCACTCGAAAGCATCAAGCTGCGTTCTTCCGTCGGAGTCGTCGGCCCGGTGCCTGCGAAAGCAGCGCTAGCCGGAGTCAATAGTTTTTGGTTCACTTCCCAATGTCCCTCTTCAACCGAAACACTCGGATCGACATCGATCGAAAACTCGCCCGCATAACGGCGATCCAACATCAACGTCAGCTTGCGATGGCTCAAATCGATCAGCGCCGAAAAAGGACCACGCATCACTTTGAGTTGCTGGCCCGGCTGCAACTGGTCGGCGCTCGTGATGCCGTTGATCTTGGCCAATAACTGCCAAGGGATCTCGTATTTTTTGGCGATCATCTCAAGCCGCTCGCCCGCTTGGACCATGTAAGGAGGTTCGAGCCGATGTTCGGTCGAATAAATCACGCTACCGGCAAGTTGGCTCAACAAACCGTTGACTTCGCTCGATTCGCTCGCCGAAAGCGACGGGTCGCCATACCAGTCAGACAACTGCAACAGCGCCTGCGACAATTCGCCACGGTCAAGCGCCGCTTGAACCGCCAAACGAGTCACCGAAAAAAGCGACGCCTGAGCCGGTGCCACCAAGTTGGTCGGCGTGGTTGGTGCGACTGTAGAATCTGGCGTGCTTGATGGTGTATTCAGCGGCGCATCCGAAAAGGAAGGCAACGCCGGTTGTTCTAACGAAGGGGGCACGCCGCTCGTTCCAAGATCAACATTGACATTGGGAACAGAAGGCAGAGCCGCTTGATCGGCGACCGACGGAGCCGTTGAAGGGGCCGGCGGCAACGTAGGCAGCGGTGGCAAATTGAGTCCTGTGTCGTCCGTGTCTGAGGAGGCAGTGGTGCCAAAAGCAGGTGCCGTTGCAGCAGGCGTCGTTGCAACGGGCGCAGGTTCAAACTTCGGTGCCGAATCTCCAAATGCCGGAGCAGCCGAAGTATCTCCAAATGCCGGCGCTTCGCCTGCCGAAGGGGCGCTGTTAGACTGAGGGCTGGCAAATTGTGGGATCGCGTCGGCACCGGCCATGCCCGTAGCGACACCTCCCATATCTCCTCCCATATCAAAATCAATGTCAGCGGTCGACGACCAGTCGTCGACGCCCACAGGCAACGGCGGCTCGGTCTCGTCGATCTTCATATAAAGAAATACGCCGACCAGCGCTAACACAGTAATCGTCACAAGAGGTCGAATCGAACTCACGGCTCGCTCTCCATCTTTGGGGTGGTGAAATAAGGGGTTGGAAGTTGGCCGGATGATAGGCAAACCACGGACCCCTTGCTACAGCAGTCTTCAGCGTTGCCCGTGATGGGGGATGACTACCGACGAAAGTCTGCTAGCATTTCGGTAAGAACTCAGCACAGTCGTGGATAAAATTGAGATGCCAAGGAATATGAAAAAAATGGGGATCACCTTGGGCTTGATGGTGCTAGCAATTTTGGTCGCGGTGGCGCTCCAAGTAGACGACTGGAGCCGCGACCTCACCACGAATCGTGCGGCGACGAGCCAAGACGCTGCCGATCCACTGCTACGCTCGCTGGAGGTCGCCGCCTCGGCCGAAGAGATCGAAGAGGCAATCGCCCAATTTGTCGATCGCTCAGTAGCCTGGACGGGCAATTCAAACCCAAAGTCCACTTCGCCTATTTTTCTCATTCGTACTTCACGACTCTTTCACTTTGCCGACGACGTGCAAGTCTTCCTGCAACCGACCGCCACCGGCACGCGCATCGACATCGCCAGCAAATCGCGTGTCGGCAAAGGCGACCTTGGCCAAAACCCGCGCAATGTCCGTGAGTTGATGCGTATGCTGCGCACAGAAGTGAAATAAAAAAGGAAAAACCCTCGCGCAGAGGCGCAAAGATCGCAAAGTTTTTTAATACTTGCCTCTGCGGTCTCTGCGTCTCTGCGTGAGGCCCTCTTTTTTGCTAGCAAAAAAATTCTCGTAAACTTACTCGCCCAACGGTTGTCAAGAGCGAATAGGGTCCAATTCGCTGGCTTAGAAATCTCCCTTTGTGAAGATCGCATGGGCGAACTATAATCGGGGCAGACAAACAAACCACTTCACCGGTTGTTGAGATTTATACCGTGCTATCCGTTCGACCCAAAATTGCTGAACTCGTCTTTCAACTCTATGGAAGATCGTTGCATCCCGAACTGTTCGAGATTTATGAATCGCGCACGATCAAGCGGGGCGAGTATCAAGCGACCGTGCAAATCACCAGCGCCGGACATTTGGTTTCTTGGCGCTACAAAAAGGTCACGCTGACCGAAGTCGCCACGGCAGCCCATCATCCACTCCCCAAAAAGCGTCGGCTGATTTCTCATCGGCTCAAGGGCGATCGAACCGACCAACTCGAATGTCGCGATGGCATCAAGTACCAAATGGCTTTCTCGCTAGAGCCAGCCAACTCGGAACGCTTTTTTGCTTATCAAAAAGAACTCTCCATGCAAGCAACTCGCCAAGGCATGCTGCACCAGTTCGATTCGAGCGGCCGCTGGGAGACCGGCGCGATGAGCTACATCCATGTCGAAACACGCGACAAAATCTTCCGCGTCCAGGCGTTCCACACGTTTCCCGACGACTGTGCCGTCCTAAAAATCCAATCCTCGTTTCAGTTGCCCTAGTCTCAATCCGGCAGCGTCAGCCCCCTTTCCCCCCAAAGGGTTTTACACCGTTCCCCCTCACGCCGTTGAATGATCATTGTAGTTGCGCATAGTTACCCCAAAGGGGTTTTACACCGTAGCCCAGGGTTGCGAACAAAGTGAGCTACCCTGGGTTAAGGTTCTACGAACACATCTACCCTGAAGGGGTTGCACACCTCCTCTATGTGTACCCCTTCAGGGTAAATCATTCTGTTGCCACCGAGCCCCAGGGTAGGATCGCTTGCGCGACCAACCCTGGGCTACGATGTAAAACCCCTTCGGGGTAAGAGTTTCGACCTGATTGCAAAACTTGAAACGACTCTCATGGACTATTCGCGGGGTCCGCTGAAAGTTCGCTCTCAAACAACTTCAGCTGACGGCGCATCACTCTCAAATGCGGATACGTGGCGACCGCCTGCCGTTGAACCCGGACAGCATTCTTAATATCGCCCGCCGCGTAGTAGCAGCGGCCCAGAGTATCGAGGTAGCTCGCACTCTCAGGTTCCAGCTTCAGCGAACGTTTTGAGTACTCGACCGCCTTGGCAAAATCGCCTTCGGTGTTGCTCACCAACCATGCCCAATGGTTATACCAATGGGCGTTACCCGGCTGTTGCCTGATTTGGTTTTCCAGTTCCTTTTTGACCTGTCCGATTTTTAGCCGTGTATTTCGTTGATACGTGCTACTCGCACCCTTCAGATGGTACATGGCAATAAGCACATCGGCATTGTCGCGGTCGAACTTGCAGGCACGATCAAGGTGAACCTGCTGTGTTTCGTACTCATGTATGCTTTGGTAGTGGCAAGCAAGAAAATATTCGTGATTCGATCGAAAACCCTCCAGCAGGCGGCGCAGATCGCCGTCGCCTCGATACAAGCTGCGAATCGCGGGGCTGTCGTTGATCGCACCGATCGTTTCGCCCAACAACTTAGCTGCCGCTTCGTTCTGTCCCCGATCGTTGAGGCAAAAGACGCCTACCGACTGCCGCGCTAACAACGACGTCGAATCGGTGGCCGGCAACGTAGCGATCGCCTGACGCCACTCGCGTTCGGCCCAATCATGACGCCCCAAATCGGCGATTGCCTCAGCAATGCGATACCGCGTACCAGCATCCTCCGACAAAAACTCTTCTCGCTGCTCTTCGTTTAAGGATTCTTCAAAAAACTCTTTCTGATAGGCCTGGGTGGCAAGCCTCTCCGATTCGTCGACCTGTCCCTGGCGACCACGTGCGACGGCTACCAAATAGAGCAGCAAGCGTTCGTTTTGAATCGTCTCGTCATAGTGCTCTTCCACGAGCGTGAGCGCCTCCCACTGTTTCCTTTCAAGAAGCCACTTCAGCACGGCGGCCAAGCTCCGCTCAACGCTCTGGTCTCTTTGGAGAGACAGCGCAACGCTCCGTTGCAAACCGGCAAAAATCCCGGTCGCGTCTGACAAGTGATCACACAGATTCAAATGGCAAAGCAAGAGGGTCGCCACTTGGCTTCGCTCGCCATCGACGGATTCCTCTTCGAGCGATTCGAGTTGGGCGTCGATCAGCTCTAACCAACGGGCGTCGATCGTCTGAGGAGCTTGCAACTGATCGAGGTAGACGCGAATCCAGTGCATGGGGCCTTGCCCGGCGTCGACATTTCCTTGAGGCATTTCCTTACCGAGCATGGCAAGGGCCGGCGAAGTCTGTTCGGACGTCAAAAATCCTTGTTCCAAAATCGCCAGTGCCGCAAAAGGAGCCACCCGCGACGAGGCGTCAAATCGAGCAATCCGGCACAACGCCCCAAACCCCTGCTGCTCGTCGAGAGCCGCAAGTTGACCAATCTTCGCTAGCCGCGATTGCGGGGCTTGCTCGCGATAGTGCGCCATGATCGAGCGTACTGCAGGCGAATCGTAGTGACGGACCCACTCGATGCGGATCTGGTTGAGGATGTATTTGGCCCGTGTGGCGATTTCGAGATCGGCGTGCAATTTCGCAGCTTGCAATTCTGCTTGAGCCTCGACCCCACGCTGCAAAAGCTGCGTCTCGGCCTGCTGCCGCAACAGGTATTGCGCGTGGCCTAGCTGAGCAACCAATTGCCGAATGCCTGAGGCATCGGCTAGAGCTGCGTTGCTTGGTTCTTCGCTGAGCACGCTTGATTGGTGCAAAACACCTAAGAACCCTCCGCAACTCATCAGGAACATCAGTAGCAGGAATCGGGGTTGCATCGCAGACTACTCGGGAGCAGGAGAATTTTTGTGCGAGGATTCCATTTGCTCGATGTACTGGCGAAGACGCTCGTTCTCGTCTTTGACGTTGCGTACTTCGAGCATGCTTTGAATGCGGATGGTGAGTTCGAGCTTATTGACGGGCTTGGAGAGGAAGTCGTCGGTTCCGGCACGCACGGCCCGTTCGATGTCGCCCAGTTCGTTGAGGGCGGTGACCATCAGGATCATAATGCTGCTGGTGGCCGGGTCGCCCTTGAGCTGCTCGCAGACCTCAAAACCGCTGAGCTTGGGCATCATGATGTCGAGCAGAATGAGATCGGGCTGAAACGACGCCACTTTGTCGAGCGTGTCTTGCCCGTCGACGGCAATCGCGGTTTCGACGTCGAGGCTGCTGAGATAGGCCTCGATCAGCTCGACATTGGCTTCGTTATCGTCGGCAATCAGGATACGTGGTTTGCTCATAGTGTTTGTCGTCTCGTAGGGTGGGCACTGCCCACCTGGGGTATAGGTATCTATGGTGGGCAGTGCCCACCCTACTGTTATACTGCGGCTGAAACCAGGGCTTCGTTGAGGGCCGCAGCGGGGACGGGGAATTGTTCGCACAGTTGGCGGACTTCGGCGCGGATGCGCTGGTGGACGGCGGCGTCTTCGGGGGATCGAAGGGATTCGAGTATCCAACGACCGACGCTGCGCATCTCGTCTTCGCCCATGCCGCGTGAGGTGAGTGCCGGTGTGCCGATGCGGATGCCTGAGGGGTCGACTGGCTTGCGCTGGTCGAAGGGGATCATGTTTTTGTTGACGGTAATTCCGCAGACTCCTAGGGCCTCCTCGGCGATTTTTCCGCCGACGCCAAGCGGCGTGACGTCGACCAGGACGAGGTGATTTTCGGTCCCTCCGCTGACCAGCTTTAAGCCGCCGCTGGCGAGCGTCTCGGCAAGCACCTTGGCGTTGTCGATGACCTGTTGGGCGTAGATTTTGAAATCGGGTTGGAGGGCTTCGCCAAAACAGACGGCTTTTCCTGCGATGACGTGCATCAGGGGGCCGCCCTGGAGGCCGGGGAAGACGCGGCTGTTGAGGACCTTAGCGTATTTCTTTTTGGCGAGGACAAGTCCGCCGCGTGGGCCGCGTAGGGTTTTGTGGGTGGTGGAAGTCACGAAGTCGGCGACCGGGAGCGGGTTGTCGTGCAAGCCGGCGGCGACCAGACCGGCGTAGTGGGCCATGTCGACCATGAGCTTGGCACCGACGTCGGCGGCGATCTCGGCGAAACGGGTATGGGGAATCTCGCGTGGGTAGGCGCTTGCTCCGGCAACGATCAGCTTGGGCTTATGTTCTTTGGCAAGTTTGGCGATCTGATCGAAATCGAGCCGGTGGTCGTCCTCTCGCACGCCGTAGCTGATGAAGTTGTAGAGCATGCCCGAGATGTTGAGCTTCATGCCGTGCGTGAGGTGGCCGCCGTGGGCTAGGTCGAGTCCAAGGACGGTGTCGCCCGGTTCGAGGGCAGCTAGGTAGATGGCCATGTTGGCTTGCGAGCCGGAGTGGGGCTGGACGTTGGCGTATTCGGCTCCGAAGAGTTGTTTGACGCGGTCGCGTGCGAGGTCTTCGATGACGTCGACGTGTTCGCAGCCGCCGTAGTAGCGGCGTCCTGGGTAGCCTTCGGCGTATTTGTTGGTCAGCACGCTGCCGGCTGCTTGCATGACGGCGGGGCTGGTGTAGTTTTCGCTGGCGATCAGCTCGAGTCCGTCGTGTTGGCGTTCGACTTCGTCGGCGACGGCGGCCCAGACTTCGGGATCGTTGGCAGCAAGAAAATTGGTCATCCGGGCCTCTTGGATCTTTTTGGCGAGAAAACTTGGTCAGCCGCCGAAATAGCGGCTTTTGTCGTCTGCCATTGTCGATCTAGCCGCCGGGAGTGTCAATCGGTCGGCTGCGTGGAATCCTGGGTGGCCATTTTCCTTTTGTTGGCGGGGTTTCTTTTTGTTGGGGGTTGGGGAGAGTCAAAGTGCAAAAGTCGGGGGTGATTCTCTTGTATTGCGTTGCAATACGGCCATTGGGGGCGACTTTTGTCGCTGATTGCTGGGGGGCCCCAGGGTTGGGTGCGAAAGTCGGGGAGTTTTGTTGCTGGGGGCATTGGGTTCGCACTGCTGGGCAAGCCAGCAGTGGCACCCGGTTGCTGCAAAAGTTGGGGAGATAGCGTTTGTTTTGAAAAAGGTCTCACGCAAAGGCGCGAAGGCGCGAAGGAAAAAATTGGCCGCAGATGAACGCGGATGAACGCAGATGGGACTTTTTGGGGCAACCTTGCTTTTTCTTTTGCGCCTCTGCGTGAGGCTTTTTTTGTTTGCGTGTAATGATTGTGTTTTATTTGGGTGGGGGATGCGCGTTGTTTTTTTGGCCGGGGGGAGGGGAATGCGGAGTGCGGAATGCGGAAGGGGGAGTAAAAAATTGCCCGCGGATGGGCGCGGATGAAACGCGGATTTTTTTGTGGGGTGGAGGATTTTGAAATAAGGTTCCTGGCACCTTATTTGGACCCTGGTCAGGTAGAGGTAGTTTTGCACCTGGATAGCGATGACGTGAACTACGGTTCAAAGGAAGAATTTTAAGATGATGCGTTAAGTCCGTAGGGTGCGTGCAGCGATAGCGTAACGCGCCATGAATGCTCATTTCTTGTGCGTACCCGGTTCAATAGGGTAACGCTGAGAGGCCGAGAGGAGGTACGGTGAGAAATCACGGTTAGGAATCCAATTAATTTTGAATAATAAAAAGGTGCGTTACGCTTCGCTGCACGCACCCTACCACTTGGTTTGTGGTTTGCACTGCTGGGCTAGCCAGTAGTGGCACCCGTGGGGGGTGGTCCGCACGGCGGGGCCTACTTTTGGGACTGCGTTTGGAGGCGGACGTTTAGGGTTCCTTGGTTGTCGTTGAGGTGGGCGGGGGAGTCGTTGACTCGTAGGTAGAGGATGGCGTTTTGAGTCGGGGTGAGTGTGTGGGTTAGGCCTAGGGCTATTGGAGGGGAGAGGGTGTGGGTGGTGGTCGATCGGAGGGAACCTAACAACATGCCTAGGGGGTGGGCGTTGTGGTATTGGAGGGTGACTCCGCCTGATTCGCAGGGCCAGGGTTGGTTGTCGACGGTGGCGATTTGATAACGGCCCTTGGCGGTGAGTTGGTATTTTTTTCCTGCTTCGAGCAGCCAGCCGGTCGATTGCCAGCCTTGGTCGGCGGAAATGGTAACGTCGATTGGGCCGGTGACGGGCGTGGGGGGTTGGTGTTGGATGGCCATGCGGCGGGCGTCGTAGCCGTAGTCGAGGGTGGCGACGAAGCTGCTCCATTCGGCGAGCAAGTCGGACCACTCGTTGCGGTAGAGGTTTTTGAAGCGTCGATTGAATCCTTTTTCGTTGAGGTTTTTGAACAACTGGCGGAATTTTTTTTGTCGGTGCGGATGGGAATCTAAAAATTGGCAAAGTGCCCAGCACCAGGCGTACTCTTCGGTGCTGAACGCGCGGCGTTTGTTGAGGGTCAAGATCGCTGACAGGTCAAACGGGGTTTTGTTGCGGTGCGCTTGTTGGATGAGTTTGATGCGGCCCCACATGGGGACGTCTTGGCGGCGGGCGGGTAGGTGGCGTAGGCGGAGGTTGCCGGCTTGCCATTGGTGGGTTCCTAGGAGTTCGGCCATGCCTTCCATGTACCATCCGGGGCCGATGTCGTTGCCGTCGTTGCCCAAATGTCGGTACATAAATCCGTGGGTTCCTTCGTGGAGTAATAGGTGTCGTCGAAAATAGTCGCTCGGTTGGTCGACGAGCCAAAGCTCGTTGCCGACAGAAAATCCGTTGGGGAAATCGGGGTTTTCTTTGGGGAGTAGTCCGAGGGCTGCGAATTTGGCGCGATCTTGCATGAGATAGCCTTGCATGCGCCAATCGTGGAGTTTGCGGGGGTCGACCTGGAAATAGTCGGCCCATTGGGGGACGGCGGCGTCGAAGACTGCTGCGAGGTTGTCGACGGCATCGCTGGGGGGGAGATCGGTGTAGAGGCGTAGGTGGCGGCCTACGATTTTGCGGAGGCCGACTTGGGCGGCACGGCGTTCGTCGACTTGGCGCTCGGCTGCTGAGCAGGCGACGGCGAGACTGGCGAAGCAGATTATTAAGAAGAAACGTACCATGCGATTTATTTTATGGCGTTGCCGAGGTGAGGAACAGGCTTATATTGGTTGGAAGAAGGAAAGAAAAAATTGGCCGCAGATGAACGCGGATGAACGCGGATTTTTTTTACTGGTTCCCAGGCTCTGCCTGGGACCGCGTCAATGATCGAGGGCATTCGTGTAGAACCCCTTCAGGGTACAGGTGCTTGTAGGGCCGTAACCCAGGGTAGCTCACTTCGTTTGCAACCCTGGGCTACGGTGTAAAACCCCTTTGGGGTAACTGTGCACAATTACAATGAACAATGACCAAGGTATTTAGATTATATGTTACGATTTTTTCGCGAGCAGTTTGTTTTTCTGCGCCAGTTTGGAAAACAGTTTGAGACGACGGGGTCGTTGCTGCCTAGTAGTCGGTTTTTGGCGAAAGCGATTTGTCGGTTTTTGGCGGAGCGTGGTGAGGGGCCTGTCCGTGTTTTGGAATGTGGGCCTGGGACGGGGGCGTTTACGGATCGGATTGTGCGCCATCTTCGTCCCGGGGATCGGTTTGATCTGGTTGAGCTGAACGAAGATTTCGTGCAGGTTTTGCAGAAGCGATTTGCTGAGGAGTCGCATTGGGAGGCGGTTGCTGATCTTTGCGAGATTCATCAGGTTCCGCTTCAGGACTTTGGGGATGCGTCGGGAGAGGCCGAGCCTTATGATTTTATTATTTCGGGGCTGCCGCATGTGAATTTTCCGCCGGAGGTGGTTGCGACGATTACGGAGGCTTATTTTCGTTTACTGAAACCGGGCGGGACGCTTAGCTATTTTGAGTATTTGTATATTCGACCGCTGAAGAAGATTGTGACTTTGGGCGCGACGCGACGGAAGATTCATGGGGTCGATCGGATATTGGCGGCGCATCTTCAACGGCACCGACTTTGCCGCGACACGGTTTTGCGGAATGTTCCGCCGGCTTGGGTTCAGCATTTGCGGGTTGATTAGTGCGAGCCGCACACGCATATTCCGCTAGCAGCCTTGGTATACAAGAGTCAAACGGTTGTTTAAGCGGAACACGCAATGGTGACTTGCTCTAATAAACGGCGAGGCGTAGCTCGCCGGCTATTTGGAGCCTTCTCTGCGTGTGCGGCTCGCACTATTGAAAGAGCTTTTCGAATTGGCGGTTGAGTTCGTCGCCGAGGACTTGGGTGGCAGCGCCTTGGAGTAGTTTGCTGGAGAGGTCGGCGACGGCACGTTGGTCGATTTTTGGTTTTTGGAAGGTTCCGTAGATGGGGATTCGGAGGGATTGGCCTGCGAAGGAGCGTAGGGACTTTTCGCGGGCGATCCATTCGTCTTGGATTGGGATTTCGATTTCGATGGCTAGGGTTTGGTCGAAGCCGACGGAGCCGCGTGAGCGGACGGGGACGCCGTCGATTTGGAATTCGAGGTTGCGGTGATAGACGCGGCCTTGGACGACTTGGAAATCGATTTTGCTTTCGGGGACGGTTACGATCGCCTTGTTTTTCGGCGAGGTGGAAGCTTGTAGGAACTGTTTGCTTTTGGTGAGCGATTTGATTTGGCTGACTAGGGTTGCGAGCTGGGCGACCATGGGGCCTGGCGAAACGGTGAGGCGGTGGACTTCGAGGCGGCCTTGGACGTTGGCTTGTTGGGGGTTGGTGAGGGGGATTTTGGCGTGGTCGAGGTCGATTGAGAATTGGCCTTCGGCGCGTGTTGTGCCGGCAAGGATGGGGGCGGCGTATTTGAGGAAGGTCTCGCTGACTTCGGGTGTAATTTCGACGTTCGAGACGAGCGGTCCTTGGGGGAGGACGAGTTGTTCGGCACCGGGCGTCCAACTGAGACGGGGGCTGACGGTGAGTTGGCCCTGGCCGACGACGATTTTGAGTTGGTCGATTTCTGCGCGTTGCTCTGCGAGGAAGCCTACTGCGAGGCCGGTCGCTTCGAGCTGGGGCTGGGTCCAAAGGATTTTGGGTCGGCCGTAAGTGGCTCCGTTGGCGGCGGCGTTGGCGGTGGTGGTTTGTACGATTTCGAGTGGTTGGGCTTTGGCGGAAAAATCGGCTTGGAGTTGTTGGGCCTCGCTGCTGAGTTGAATTTGTCCGACGACGGCGCCGCGTGGCCAGGTGGAGGCGGACTGTTGGGCGAGGCCGAAGATTGCTGCGAGGCGTTCTAGGTCGGCACGGAAGGCGACGTTGCCTTGGGCGGTGGGTGTGGTGCCGGAGAGTGCGACGGCGATGTCGCGGGCGCGGAGCGAGAGGGAGCTGCCTGTGAGTTGCATTTCGTGGGTTACGAGGCTGCTGGTTTGGCGGTTCCAGTGGGCGTCGCCTGAGAATTCGACACGCGGTTCGTCGATCGTCAGCGAGGAACTTTCAACGCGAAGTTGGGTGACGCTGCCTTGGGAGTTTTTGAGGTGGATTGCGTTGGGTTCGATTTTTAGTTGGGCGCGTAGGTGGGCGTCGCCTTCGAGTCGTTTGGGGAGGGAGGACGTTAGCCAGGGTCGTAGGCGGTTGGCCCAGGAGGCTAAGGGGCCGTCGCCTTCGACTTGGACATCCCAGGATTGTTTTTTCGTTTGGAGGTCGATCGGTTGTAAGAGTTGGAGCGTAAACGCGTCGCGGGGGCCGCTTAAGGTGATTTGGCCGGTGATGATTGTGCGCGGGGCAAGCTCTTGTTGGGTGCCGGTTGCGGTGAGTTCGACTTGTAGTTTTGGCTCGGTCCAGAGTTGTTTTTTTGATTGGACGACGCGCATGTCGGTGAGATCGATTTTTGCTTTCGTCTCGAATTGCTTGTCGGTTGGGCTTGCGAGGGTAAACGTTCCTTCGGCTAGTCCTCGTAGTTGCCAGTCTTGGAGATCGACGAATTGGCCTAGCTCTTGGGAGAGTTGATCGAGGTCGAGGTTGAAATCGCCGGTGATTGCGTTGGGTTGGGTTTGGATTTGTGCTTGGGCAAAGGGTGCGGTGAAGGTGAATTGTTCGAGCTGGGGGCCGGTGGGGGTGGCTTGCCATGCGGCGGTGAGGTCGATGGGTTGCTCCCAGCGGATTTGGTGGCGTCCGTCGGTTCCGGCGACGTTTTGGATGGAGGCGGTTGCCTGCCATGCTTGGGTGTTGGCGTTGGTGTTGGGCTGGGGGCCGAAATTGAATTGGAGTTGTCCTGCGTCGATCTTTACGCCGTTGCGCAGTTGCAAGGTGCGAGGGAGCATGGCAGCCAGTTGGGCCAGGTCGACGTTGCCGTTGAGCTGTGCGTTGCCTTGGGGCAAGTTGGCAACGCTCAAGGACTGTAGTTCGGCGAGGGTGAGCTGGCCGGTGGCTTGGAGCTTGGCCCAATCGGTGTGGATGGCCAGTTGTTCGAGGGTGAGGCGGTCGCCGGCGAGTTGGATTTTCCAGGGGGCGATCAGTTGTTGGGTGTGGAGGCGGTCGCCGGCTAGGGCTGGGGCGGTGAGGTCGAGCTGGTGGACTTCGAGGCGTCCTGTGGTTTGGAGGAGGAGGCCTCGGCTGGGGTCGACGGTCCAGGTGAGCTGGGCGTCGGTGGAGAGGGTGCCTGCGAGGTGGGCGTCGGGGGCTTGTCGGGCGAGCCAGGGGTGGAGCGGTTCTAAGGGCAAGTTGTCGGCTAGGATTTCTAGGTGTTGGTGGCCGTTGGTGTCGGGTTGCCAGTGGAATTTTATTTTTCCCGGTTGGGGGCGTTGTTCGGTGGTCAGTTGCGCGCTGCCGCTTGCTTGGGTTGTTGGGCCGAGCGTTGCGGTTAGGTTGGCTGCGTCGAGTGACCAGGGTTTTCTGTTGGCTTGATCGACGCCGCGCAGGGTGCCGTCGACGATTTTGATTTCGATCTGCGAGGCGTTGCCCGGCGATGCCAGAGGTTGGCTTGGCTGTTCTTGGGCGGCTTGCTGTAGGGCCAGGAAAAAGTCTTCCCAGTTGCTGCCGTCGGGGCGTGTTTCGAGCAAGGCGATGGGGCGCACGATTTCGAGTTTGCCAAGTTGCGTCGGGTTGCTTGCGAGCGAGACGAGCATTTTGGAGAGGGTGATGGACTCGACGGTTAGCATTGGTTTGCCGTCGGCGTCGGTGAGTGTTACGCCGGTGAGTGTTTGGGGGCTGGTCCATCCGAGCGAGGCTTGTTGGCTTTTGAGGTTCCAACCGTTGGGGAGTTGGTTGGTGATGAGCGTATCGCGCAACGACGTTTGGGAAAGCAGGGTCGGCGCTGCGGCGAGTAGTCCGCCAGCCAGCAGGAGTAATAGTCCTAGGCGGCGCAGGAATCGCTTGGTGCGGCGCGGAGATGCTTCGGGGTGGCGAGCTTGTTTTTGTTTGGCCATTTGAAGGTATCCCTACCACAAAAAAATTGAGAGCCGTAGACGACCTTGGATGTTAGGGCGATTTGTGAGTGTCGGCTAGATCGAGTGTGTGCTGGAGAAGTGCTAGCAGAGGGATGGCTGCGAAAAGGCACGAAGAGGCGTGAAAACGCGAAGAAGGAACCGCCGATGAACGCGGATAGTCCGTAGGATGTGTGCAGCGGAGCGGAACGCGTCTTCTGCATCCCGGTGGGTTTCGCTATCGCTGCACCCACCCTACGACTACGACTTGGGAATTACGCAAAGACGGCGCTTTCGATCTCGACGTGCGAAACGTGTAGGCCTGCCTTTTGAGCTTGCGCCAATGCCTCGCGTACGAGCGAGGTCAGTTCGCCAGGGCGGTGGCAAATCCAGATCGCGGCGTAGTCGCCGCGTAGCGTTAGTTCGGAGTCATCAAACCCAGCCTCGAAAACAGCGTTTTCCAAAGTTTCGTGCAAGTTCTGGTCGTTCAAGACGAGATAAAATTCAGGCGTCATTGGTCAATGCTCCCGGACATTTGTCCACTTTTCTGAGAATAGCCTTTGCGTGGTTTTCAGGGCTTCTTGGGGTCGACCAAACTGACATTTTGCATTCTGAGTGCCCCACTCCACAAAAAATACGCCCGTGAGCATGGCCACCTGATGTGACAAAATGCCAGCCATGTTGCTCCGCATATTTCAAAGCGTTACGGATATGCTTATTCGGATGCATTTTTTCACTGAGGGCGACGGCAACTTCTATGCTCTCATTATACGCCTGGAATGTTTCGGAAGATACTACAAATCGAAGCTGAAGGTTCGGCGTAGGTAGCGGCCTAGGCGGCTGGCTAGGGTGCGTGGGGCTGTTTTGATACGGGCTTGGCCGATGAGGCCGTTTCGGAAGAGACCGAGGTGGTTGTCGAGGGGGACGGCGGCTTGGTAGGAGGTGCTGAGCGGGCGGACGACGCCGTCGGGGTCGGCTTGGGAGGGAATGGGGCCGCCGGAGGTGCTGGCTAGGCGCGAGGGGATGGCTTCCATTTCGTCGTCGGCGATGTCTTGGACGTGGCTAATGAAGACGTGGTAAGGGGACTCCTCGAACATGAGTCGGACCTCTTGTTGGGAGGTGATGAGGTCGAGGTCGCGGTGGTCGATGACGAGGACGGCGTCCCATTGTTGGGGGTCACCGATTTGGCATAAGAGGTTGTGTTGGTCGTCGGGCGAGTAGGTGGCTCCTAGGTTTTCTTTATCTAAGGGCGACCCGGACCAACTGGCTAGATTGATGCGTTGGGCTGACGAGGGTTCGCGGCGCGGTGGGGGCGGAATGATCGTGCCGGTGGCGGTGGCACGGATTTCTAGTCGCGCGGCATCGCGGAGTGTTTGCTCGAGCTGTTGGTTGATCGCAGTGAGGCTTTCTTGCACTGCGTCGAGTTGGAGGGCGGCTTGTTCTTGGTTGAAGTTGATTTGCTCTAGCGTTTTGAGTTGTTCTTGGAGAGATGCGTACTCGCCGCGTAGTTGGGTGATGTCGATTTGTAGGCTGAGGTTACTGAGTCGGACGAGGAGGTCGCCTTCGGTCACTTGTTGGCCAGGCTCGACCAAAATTTCTTCGACTTTGCCTTCGACTTCGACGTAGACCGAAGCGGCGTTGCGGGGCTGTAGCTCGAAGCTGCAGAGCACGCTGGAGGGAAACGGGATGAGAATGGCGGCGCTGACGAGTGCAGCTAGTAGCGCCAACGTGGCAAACATTCGTAATTTCTTCACTTTACTCCACTTCCCGGGCACGCGGAAAAATTTATAGACTTTGACGAAGGGCATCACGATCAGGCTGTAGAGCGAAGCTAGGGCGATTAGTTGCCCGAGGATTTTTAGTCCGTATGGCTCGAAGACTTTGTTTAAGAAGAAGAGGATGGAGAGGAGGATGATCCAGCGGTAGAAAAAGGAGGCGACTGTATAGAGTGCGAAGAGGGACTGATGGCGTTTGGGGAGGAAGGGGTCTTCGGTTTCTTCGAGTCCTAGGCACCAACTGCCCAGCTTGCGATTGAGAATTGAGCTGGCTTTTTGGCGAAGGTTGGGGATCTCCATGATGTCGCTGAGGATGTAGTAGCCATCGTAGCGCAGCAGCGGGTTGGCGTTGAAGAGGATGGTGCTAACGGAGCTGACGAACATGATGTTGAGGCAGAGGTAGTTGAGGAAGCCGGGTTCGCTGAACCACCAAATAAACGTGGCGATCGAGGCGATGACGACTTCGACGTACATGCCTGCGGCTCCGATGGCTGCGCGATGCCAGCGGCTGGGCAGCATCCAGGAGTCGGAAACGTTGCAATAGAGACAGGGGGTGAGGACTAGGAACATGACGCCCATCTCGTGACATTCGCCGCCGAAGTGTTTGCAGGAGAGTCCGTGTCCGAATTCGTGGATGACTTTGGTGATGCCGAGGACGCCGGCGATGAGTAACCAGTTTTGTGCGGCGAAGAAGGATTGGAACGAGGGGAGACGTGCTGAAAAGACGTCGAACTGGACGATCACTAGCGAGAGCGCACAGAAGGCTAAGCCGATGCTCAGCCAAGTGGCCCAGGCGGTGAAAAACCAACTGACCCAGGGGTAGATGGCGTTGAGGATGCGTTCGGGGTCAAAACCTTTGAATCGGAAGGAGAGGACGTTGGTCATCGCTCCGATGATTTCTTTGCGTCGTTTTTCGTCGCGTCGTTTTTTGAGTTGAACGCCCTGCCCTGGCGAATCGGAGAGGACCAGTCCGCTGCGATGCAACATGCCGATGAAGTTTTGTAGTTCTTCGACGCGGATGGTTTGTGGGGGGAACTCGGCTTCAAACTGTTCGGCGATTTCTTCGAGGCTCGATTGTCCGTCGAGCATCTGGAGGATGGCGAACTCTTCTTCTTGGAAGCGGTAGTACTGGAGGCCGATCGGGTCTTTGACGACCCAGTAGACGCGGCCTTGGTAGCGGTGTTTGCGAGACGAGAGGTCGGGGCGGACACGGATTGCTAGCCGGCGTGAGGAGCTAGAGACGATGCTGTCTGCGAGTGTGGCCATGACGAGGTAGGGTGGTGGTCTGCGGAGCGGAGCCTACTTGTTCAGGTGGATGGTCATGCGTGCTACGCCGCCTGGCTGGAGTTGCCAACTGCCGTTGACCCGTTTGTTTTTGACTTCGGCTCGGATTTTGTAGTGCACGCCTTTGAGCTGGAGCTGCTGGTCGGCGTAGATGATGGTGCCTGTGACGGAGACTTTTTGGCCGTGCGTTTTTGTGACTTCGACGGTGACCGGCTTTCCGAGGACTTCTGCGCGATCGTACTCTTTGGCACTCACGCGGCCCTCGACGACGAGCTTGTCGAATCGGACGAGTTTTAGGATCGGCTCGCCCGGGCTGACCCATTCGGACTGGTGGACGTAGGACTTGACGACTTCTCCCTCGAAGGGTGCGAGTATGGTTCGCCACTTGAGTGCCATTCTTGCGGCACTGAGTTCTGCTTTTTTGGTTTTGGCATCGTAGCTGGCCAAGACTTTATCGTTTTGGGCTTTTTCGATTTGTAGTTCGGCGCGGGTGAAGTCGAGTTGTTTGCGTCGGACTTCGCTTTGGGGGACGGCGCCGCGTTTGATGAGATTGACTTCGCGGTCTTGCTCGACTTCGGCTTTGGCGACGGCGGCGGCAGCGGCGGCATATTTGATTTCGATGGTTTGAGCGGCGCGTTTTCTTGCTGCGAGGTAGGCATATTCGGCGACTCGGACGGCTGCCTGGGCTTGGCGGTCGTCGATGACGGCGATGAGGTCGCCTTTTTTGACGCGGTCGCCTTCGCGGAGTGGGAGTTGGATGAGTACGCCCGCCTCTTGGGCCGGGATATCGGCTTCGTCCTGGACTTTGATGAGGGTTTTTTCGAGGACCAAGTCGCCGGTGGTGGGCGGCGCAGCGTTTGAGGCGACTTGGCCGAAGAGCATTGCGGCGAGAAAGCAGGAAAACGTCGTCATTCGACCAACCTTAAAAGGGATATGAAAAAATCGGCAATCGGCTAGCCTTCTGAAGCCAACAAGAAAAAAGCCTCACGCAGAGGCGCAGAGACCGCAGAGTTTTTTGATTCTCCTCTGTGCCTCTGCGTGAGGCTTTTCTTTTTGCGTTATGAAGAATTTTTGTTTCATAGGACTTAAGCATTGCAAATGGGGTTTAGAGTCGGAAGAGGATTCGGGACTGGACGAACTCGAAGAGGTCGTGGAACCAGACGTAGCCGATTGGTTTTTTTCCGCAGAGGATTTTGGCTTTGAGATCGGCGCCGACTTTGAGTTCGGTGGTGGGATCGTCGACCAATTTTTTGAGTTCTTCCTGGGGGAAGGAGACACGCATTCGGACGGTGTTGCCGTCTTCTCCGTGGACTTCGGCGCTGGTGTCGATTTTTTCGACGTGGCCGGTGATTTTTTCGGCGGTGTGGGTGGCGAGGATGAAGGTGACTTCGAGACGGGCGTTGGGGTCGTCTTTTTTGAGTTCTTGGTTGCGTTTGATGACGTGGCCCATTTTTGCTTCGGGGACGAAGATTTCTAGTTCCCAGGGGCTGGAGGTGTCGGCGATTTTCATGAGCTTTTGGCCCTTGCCGACTTTGCGCCCTTTGAGCAGCTTTTGGATGTCCCAGGTCACGACTTTGCCGTCGATGGGGCTGGTGACGATGAGGTTTTTTTCTTGGAGGTTGAGTAGCTTTTTTTGTTGTTCGAGGCTCTCTTTGGTTTTGAGGAGTTGGTCGATTTTGCCGCTGAGTTGCTCGCGTTCGATGGTGTCGCGTTCTTCTTCGGTGCTGCTGGAGAGGAGGTCGAGCTGGTAGCCGGTGGAATTGATTTCTTCGACGATTTTTTTGTATTCGCCGGTGTGCTGGATGATTTGGGCCTCGAGATCGAGGCTGCGTTGGCGGACGAGCAGTTGGCCTTGGGTGACGAGGTCGCCGGTGTCGACGGGGACTTCGAGGACTTTTCCGTCGAGGCTGGCGAAGACGTCTTGCCGGCGTTGGGGGAGGAGTTTGCCGTCGGCGACGACAGTGAAATCGTAGGGGACGTAGCAAAGGGCGAAGATCGCGCCTGCCAGGGCCAAGGTGCCGAGAATGGTTTTGGGCAGGTTGCGTGCGGTCGTCAGGACGCGGGCTTTGCCCAAGAGTCGCCAGAGCGGCATAAGAAAGAGGCCTTCGTACTCTTGGGCGTTGGTGAGCGAGGTCGAGCTGTGACGGCGGACGACTTCGATGCGTTGTAGCATGCCTTCAGGCTGTTTTTGGTCGATCAGTTGTTCGATGACGATGGCACCGAGGATGTTTTCGCGTTTTTTCTTTTTGCGTTCGCCCGGTTTGGCTTCTTCGAGGTCGGCTTCGCGGAGGGGCAGGACGGCGAGTTGCTTGGTTTGCGATTCGTCGACGTAGGCGTTGACGACTTTTTCGAGTTGGGGGGCCAAGTTGGAGGTATCGCCGTCGAACCAGAGGTCGTCGCCGGTTTTGGCAACGGCGGTAACTAGGTTGCGGAGCAAGCGGACGAGGTTCGAGCGTTTGTCAAAAGTGTCTTGGCCGCTGATTGCGCTAACTTGGTATTTGCTGCCTTTGCGCAGGGCGACGGTGACGCGGTCGCAGCCGACGAGTCGGCGTCCCTCGTTGGCAATGGTGTAGGCGGTTTCGCGCGAGTCGAGGGCTTGGTGAACTAAGCCGGTAAAGGCTTCGAGTTGTTCCCAGAGGGATTGCTTGTCGGTGAAGTGGCGGAGCCGTCGTGTTTTGACGTACTCGCCGGCTAGCTCGCAAATTTGGGTTAGGAAACGGAGATAGCCGCGTTGTGTGGTGGGTCGTGCGCCGCTGCGCTGGAAAATTTCGACGATGCCATCGACGCCACGATCGCTTTTGATGGGGGCGAGGACGAGTAGGTAGTCGGTCGGGTTGGCAGCCGCTTGTTGGTCGGCGTCGGTGCCGTCGGTGCCGTCGGTGGTGCCCGAGTGGGGTTGGATGAGGGCTGGCTCGCCTTTGTCGATGACCTGTTGCAAGAGGCGTCCATGCTGGAGTTGGGCGGCTTCGCTTTCGGCCAAACCGGTTTGGCGTAGGTTGACTTGGTATTCTAGCTGGAGGGGTGCTCCCTCTTCTTGGGTCCAAACGACTCCGCCGACCGCGGCTAGGGCGGAAATCGACCTGTCTAGGATGGCCGCGTAAAATTCGGCTGGCTCGACCTCGGAGCGCGACAGCTCGACGACCTCTTGGACTAAGCTCTGGATTTCTTGTTTCGCGCGTTGGACTGCTTGTTCGTCGGGCGATTCGGAAAAGGAAGATGTACTCACAAAAGACCGTGCTGTTCTATCAATATTATAAAGGGGGGAGGCCTAACCAATTAGGCCGGCATGTGGGGAAAACTAGGCTGTCCAGCTACGTCTGGATTCCTAAGGTGCATTGTCAACGATAACCAAGCTACGTCAAACCTCGGAGCTACGTCAAACCTTGGAAAGAGGCCTTCGGGAAGAGATCGAGACTTTTTTCTGCTGAAAACTGCCTAATCGGACCTTTTTGGGTGGGCGTGTGCTGGGGGTGGGGCACTCGAATGGGTAGCGTCCCCCTGCTCTGGGCGGTTTGAAGGCTAATTTTGGGTGAATCTGTCCTACAATCGGACTGGAACTGATCGCCACAAATGCTAAGATAGAAGGGCCTCTAGGGGCCTCCATCGGGCGGCCTGGCAAAAGTATTAAAACATGGGAATTGTATGACGAAGCAAAAAGAAGAAGCCCTGGAAGTCGAAGGCGTCGTGACGCAGGCGTTGGCGAATACCCGTTTTCTGGTTGAGATCGAGGGTGGGCATGTTGTGAACGCCCATGTGGCGGGGCGTATGCGCAAGCACTTTATCCGTATTGTGCCGGGCGACAAGGTGCGTGTTGAGCTTTCTCCGTATGATCTGACGAAGGGTCGGATTACGTATCGCGAGCGGTAAAAGCGGGCTAGCTTTTTTAGTAGCCCTTTTTTAATAGCCACCGATGAACACTGATAAACGCAGATATTCTCCGTGAAAATGGCGATGTGCGTTTATCTGAAGTGTCTTGCTTTGGGCTCTTCGTGGCATTCCGTCCTGCCTATTGGGAACTTCTGGCTGTTGGGAATTTCTCGGCGATTCTTGCCGGTAATCTCGTCGTGAAAAGCGTATCGCGGTATAACTGGGGTCTTGCTACTGTTGGGCAGCTTGGTGTGGTTCTCGGATTACTGAGAACTTAAGCTGCCGGTTGTGCGTAGCGGTGATAGGTATCCTGATTAAAAACAGCGTGTTGTTGGCAGCAAAGAAATTGGCCGCAGATACGCGCTGATGAACGCAGATGGCTAATTTGTTAAGAAACTATCTGCGTTTATCTGCGTGCATCTGCGTCCCTAAGAACGCTAGCTGCGCACTTTTTAATTCAGGTGCGTATGGGCGCCCATTTTTGAGGTTTTCCAGTTCTCTAGGAGATTGAATTGTGAGTATTTTTTCCCGATGCCGTTGGTCCTTCGTGGTCAGGTCTCTGTTTCTCACGTTAGCTGCGGCTTTTGCTTTTTCTGGGAGCGGAGCGGCGCAGGCTGCGGAGGCTAAGCCGATTGCTGTGATTACGGTCAACAGCCTCGACAACCTGTTTGATGATGCCAATTTCATCGGTGGTCTTATGGGGCAGCCGAACCTAGCCGCTCAGTATCAACCGATGCTCCAGGGTTTTACGCCGGGGCTGGACCACTCGCGGCCGATTGGCTTGATTGTTCAGTCGGATGGTGCGACGCCGAGCGGGGCGCTCTGTTTGCCGGTGACGGACCTGAAGCAGCTTCTGGCGGTGCTGAAGAACTTTGGCGTGATGTCGGAGGAAAAAGAGAATGGGATGATGGAGATTTCGGCTCAGGGGCAGACGCTGTTTGCTCGTGAGACGAACGGCTGGGCGTTGTTGTCGATGATGCCGCAGATGCTTGAAGGGTTGCCGGACAATCCGGGGGAGCTTTTTGCAGGGCTTACGAAAGAGTACGACCTGGGCATTCGGGTGCATGTGCAAAACATACCCGAAGCGTACACACAAATGGCCCTCAGCCAATTGGAAGCGGGGATGGAAGCGGGGATGGAGCAGTTGGAGGAGGAATCGGAGGAGGCGTTTGCAGCGCGTAGGGAGATGACGAGTCTTCAGGTTGATCAGATCAAGCAGGCGGTTGAAGAGCTGGATGAGCTGACGCTGGGCGTTGCTGTTGATAGTGAAGGGCAGCGTACGTTGTTCGACATGAGTTATACGGCGATTTCTGGCTCGAAGCTTGCTGAGCAGATCGCGTTGAACAGTGATCCGAAAACTGACTATGCTGGTTTTTTGCAACCGGACGCGGCGATGATGATGTCGTTTGCGTCGAAGATTGCTGAATCGGACATGGCGAAGATGGAGCAAATGTTTGAAGCAGCGCGCAAGCAAATTTCAACGGCGATCGCAGAGGAAGCAGGAGACTCGGCGACGGAAGAAAATCTTGTGCTTATTGAAGGCGCGATTGACGACTTTTTGGATGCACTGCAAGCGACGATGCAGGCGGGCAAGATGGATGGGGGTGCGGTGCTGAATTTGGCACCTAGCTCGTTGTCGTTTGTTGCGGGTGGATTTATCGGGGATCCGTCGAAGGTGGAAAGTGGCTTGAAGAAATTGGTGGAAGTGGCCCAGAACGAGGATGCTGATTTTCCTGAGATCAACTGGAACGCTTCGAGTCATGCTGATGTGCAGTTTCACACGATTTCGATTCCGATTCCAGCCGGGGGTGACAAGGAGGATGAGAACGCGCGGAAGCTTTTCGGCGACACGATCGACGTGGCGGTCGGCATTGGTCGGGAATCGGCCTATTTTGCTTTTGGTCGCAATTGTCTGGATGCGGTCGAACGTGTGATGGACCTTTCGGCCGCTTCGCCGCAAAAGTCGGTCGCGCCGATGGAAATGACCTTTTCGTTGTCGGAGATCATGGAAACCGTTGCGACGTTTGCTGACGAAGAGGATCGGCAAATGATCGAAGAAATCGCCAATATGCTGGCCAACGAAGCGGCTGGGCGCGACCATATACGGATGGTCGTTCAGCCGATTGCCAACGGCGCGCGTTTTCGGATGGAGGCGGAGGAAGGCGTGCTGCGAGCGATTGGTCAGGCGGCGATGGCTGCCCAGATGAAACAAATGGAAGCTGCCGGGGCTGGGGGATTTTAAGTTTCGACCATGAAATCCCCAGAGAAGTGAAGAAGAATAGGACGCGGATGAACGCGGATTAGGCAGATTTCCGCAGATGAAAAGATGATTTCTTTCGTGTGCAGGGTGAGTACTGCCCACCTTTGTTTTGGCTTGTGGTGGGCGGTGCCCACCCTACCTTACTCTGGAAGGGGCGAACCTTTTTCTGTTGTCAGGTTCCTGTTTTAAGTTCTTGGCTGGTGCTGCTTGGGATCGGCGTGGCCGCCTACGCTAACACGACGCTATCGAATTGTGCCTTGGGTAATAGAGATGCCAACTGAACTTCCGATTGAGACTATGAGATTTTCTACGCACATCAAAACGGTTGCTGGGCATTCGGTTGTTGCGCTTGCCAAGGAGTTTGGGACGCCGACGTTTGTTTATGACGAGGCGACAATTGTCGAGCGTGTCGAGGACTTGGCTCCGTTTGATGTGGTGCGTTATGCGCAGAAGGCGGCCTCGAATCTGGCGCTGCTCGATTTGGTTCGGCGTCATGGAGTGGTTGTCGATGCGGTGAGTGCTGGGGAAATTCGTCGCGCGTTGGCTGCTGGCTATAAGGCTGGGCCGAGTGAACCGCCGGAGATTGTTTATACGGCTGATATTTTTGATCGCGAGGCGCTTGATCTGGTTGTGGAGCACGATATTCCGGTCAACTGTGGTTCGCCGGATATGATCGATCAATTGGGCGAACGTGTTTCGGGGCGTGGTATCACGTTGCGTATCAATCCTGGTTTTGGTCATGGTCATAGCCAGAAGACGAACACGGGGGGCGAGCAATCGAAGCATGGGATTTGGCACGAGCAGTTGGGAGATTGCGTGGAGCGTGCGACGCGCAATGGGCTGACGGTGAGTGGGCTGCATATGCATATTGGCTCGGGGACCGATTTGGAACATTTGGGGCAGGTTTGTGGTTCGATGGAAGCAGCAGCGCATGGGGTTGGTCCGACGCTTCGGTCGATTAGTGCTGGGGGCGGGCTGCCGACGCCTTATCGCGACGGGGACGAGCGTGTGGATATCGCCGCTTATTTTGATTTGTGGGATGCGACGCGCAACCGGCTGGCGACTGCTTTTGGGAATCCGATTAGCCTGGAAATCGAGCCGGGGCGTTATCTGGCGGCCGAAAGTGGGAGTCTGATTGCTGAGATTCGTGCGATCAAGCAGATGGGTAAAAACCTCTACTACTTGCTGGACGCTGGGTTTAATGATCTTTCGCGTCCGATTCTTTATGGGTCGTACCATCCGATGGCGGTTTGCTTTGCGGAAAGTGGGCAGAAGGCCGTGGGCCGTGGGCCGTGTGCGTTGCAGGACGTGATTGTTGGGGGGCCGCTTTGCGAGTCGGGCGATATTTTTACGCAGGAAGAAGGGGGTTTTGTTTGTAGTCGTCCGCTGCCGAAGGCGTCGGTGGGCGATTTTGTGGTGATTGGCTGTACGGGAGCCTATGGCTCGGTGATGGGCAGCAACTACAACAGCAAACCGCTGGCCGCCGAAGTGCTTTTGCGTGAGGGGCAATCGCATCTGATCCGTCGGCGGCAGACGTTTGAGGAGATGACTTGCGGGGAAATGATGCCTGGGACGGAAACGCTTTAGACGAGTGTGCGGGGCGCGCTAGCCGCCGGAACTGCCAAGAGAACGGCAAAGTCGAAAAACTTGCGCATCTTCAGAACAGCAGAAAAATGAAACACGACGAAACGACGGAAACAACGAAAAACAAGCGTGGTTTCGTCGTTTCGTCGTGTTTCAAATTTATTCCGAGCCTCTTCCAGACGGACCAAAATCGACTTTGTAGTTCGCCTGCCGGAACTGCGCTGGCGCTTGTTCCGGCCTACTTCTTGCGTTCCGGCTTACCCCGCTACTCCACCCGCACCAGCTTTATAATCCGCCCCGCGATGTTCCAGTCTTGGATGTAGAGGTTGCCTTGGTGGTCCCAGTAGGAGCCGTGGGTGCCGCTGAAGATGCCTTCGATCCAATCTTTTTGGGGGATGTCGTAGCTGGCTCCTTTTTTGGGGTCGGGGTTGTGGCCGAGTACTGCAATGATGGTGTTTTTCTTGTTGAGAATGACCAGTCGGCCATGGAGGTCGGGGACCGCGACGTAGTCGCCTTGGATGGCTACGGCGGTTGGCATGCCGAGGCCGGTGATGACTTGTTCGATGAAATTGCCATCGAGGTCGTAATGCACGAGGCGTCCCTTAGGCTCGTGATTGCGGTCGCAAATCAGGAGGCGAGGCGGGTCGTAGCGCGTGTCGAGCGTCATGCCGTGGGCCGTATTGAATTCTTTGAGGCCGTTTCCTTGGGTGCCGAAGTGCGACAGGTATTTTCCGGTCTTGTCGTATTTGAAAATGTGGTTGCTTCCATAACCGTTGGACAGAAAGATATCGCCGTTCGGCGCGACGGTGATGGCTGTGGGGTTGAAATTTTTGATGGTGAGGCCCGATTCTTCGGGGAAGGTCAACTTCAGCACGATTTCTCCGCCTTGGACTTTGAATTTGATTCCTTCGGCGTCGGCATTGCGTGCGCCGTAGATGTACTCGACGCCGTCGTGCTCGCGGATCTCCATGTCGTGAATGCTGGAGTAGTTTTCTCCTAGGTAGGAGTGAATGACCATGCCTTCGGGGGAGAAGACTACGACCCCTTTTTGGGCGCTTGTGTAGATATTGCCGGCCTTGTCGACGACGACCGAACCGTGGGTCGGGCCGAGTGTGGAGTTGCCGCTAGGATGGAGTCCCCAGCCCGGTACGGTGTCGAACGTCATGCGTCCGCAGCCCATCCGTACGGGTTGCGACCCTTCTTCGGCCAAGAGTGGCTTTGTGTTGAGGAACGTGAGCGTCAGCAAGAGCGTGAGGGCGATACGAATCGAAGTAGGCATTGGGACTCCGGTGGGTGCTTTGAATTGGTTTGGTAGCTCTCAATATATCGTGCGAGATTGTGAAATCAACGCATATCCGTTTCACGAAATCAGAAACGCTGCTAGACTCTTTTCTGTTCAGCATAATGGCCAACTTTCGGAACCGTCAGCGGAAAGCCTCCCCTATGTCAAAAACGTCTTTGGTTCTTACGGTGCTTGGCGAAGATCGTCCGGGGCTGGTTGATTCGATTGCTCAGACGGTTGCCGATCATGGTGGCAACTGGGTGGAAAGCCGGATGGCGCACTTGGCGGGTCAGTTTGCTGGCATCTTGCGGGTGGAAGTCGACGCGGATCGGGCCGAAGCGTTGGGTGCGGCGGTTGCTTCGCTAAGCAGTCTGCAATCGACCGTACATGCTGAGGCTCACCAACCGGTCGCTTCCGAAAGACCGACGGTTCGGCTTTCGTTGGTTGGGCAGGATCGGCCGGGGATTGTCCGTGAGATTAGCCGCGTGTTGGCGAACCAGGGGGTGAATGTCGAGGAGCTGAACACGGAATGTACGCGTGCGGCGAACACGGGGCAGGCGTTGTTTCATGCGAGTGCCCAACTGCGTCTGCCGGCGGACGTATCGGCGGAGGGGCTTCGGACGGCCTTGGAGCAGGTGGCAAGCGATATGATGGTTGATCTTAGCCTGGAGTGAGCTTTTGGGGAGGGGGGGGCGGTGGTCACCGTAGTTGCCACTGCCTGACTGCATCCAATGGGTAGGCCAGCATCAAGACGTTTAGCAGCAAGCAATCGCGTATGGTGAGTAGCATGGTCATCTCGATTGCGAGAAAGAGCAGCCATGTGTTTCGCCAGCCGAGTCGGCGTGCCAGATACCAGCCGATGCCACATGAAAGAATGTCTCCTAGGCTGTTGAGTATCGCGTCGCCGTTGTAGCCGAGTGCGGCGGTCATTCGATAGCGGTCGATCACCCAGGCTGTGTTTTCCAACACTTCCCAAGCGCATTCCAAGGTCAGCGCGAACCAGAGCTGCCAGGACCATTTCCAGTGTCGAAAGGCCCCTGCGACCAAGAGGAAAAGCAGGAGTCCATGTTGCAGGTGCGAAAAGCTGTAGGGATCGGTCAGATGCTGCGAGGTGTGTGGGCCGTCGGATTCGCTCGTCCAAAAGCGGACTTGGTTGCACTCGCAAAACCAAATTCGGCCCTGCGTGCGGAGCTGCATGACGGTCAGCACCAACAGGGCCAAGAGGGCGAGGGTGGGCCAGTTTTTTCGGTGGAGAATTTTTGGCATGGGGTGTGGGGGCCAGGAAATCGGGGCGAGCTGGCAATTTGCTGAAAACCCCTTTGATAGCCGACTTTGCGGGAGTCTCCTAGTGCAGATTCTGCTCGGAAATCGCCTCAGTCGTGGTTGGCTGGTGGCCGATGATAAGGTAGGATTGTGATAGATTCGCGAAGTACGGACACTCGAATCGTAGGCACATTGTGTAGGTGCTTCGGCGAGACGTAGCTCGCCGGCTATTTTTTTGACAATGTGTTTTTCTTTGACGATGTTTCTTTGACGATGTTTCTTTGAAACTTGCGACTTCTAACCCGAAGCCCACTCCTGGCTAAAAAGCATGGCTAAAAAAGCACCACGTAAAAAAGTGCCGAAAGAGTTGGCGATTATTAATGCCGACAACTGTACGGGCTGCGAATCTTGTTTGGAGGTTTGTCCGGTCGATTGTATCGAGCTGAAGAAGCTGGATCGGGGCGTCGCGCTGCATGGTATGCAGCAGTGGTGCGAGATCGATGTTGAGCGGTGTGTGGGGTGCGAAGTTTGCGTTCATATCCCGGGCAAGAAATCGAATCCTTACGAGCTGTTGGTTTGCCCTTGGGACGCGATCGAGATGGTTCCGACGGAATTGGCGGCTCAGACGGTGGCCCAAATCGGCGGTCCTCCTGAGTATATTGCTGAGAATTGGGATCGGTTGGTTGGTGCGGCTCAGAATTTGGCGGAGCTGCGAGCGGCGACGTAACCAAGTATCTTTGATAAGAAGTCTCACGCAGAGGAACGTAAAGAGGGCGCTACGCTTCTGCGCAGGGAAGAAAAAACAGGACGCGGATCAACGCGGATTTAGCTGATGGTCGCAGATAAAAAAGAGGCCGCTGCCTGAGTCTCTTTGCGGCTCTGCGTGAGGCTTTTCATTCTGCTCTGGTGCATCAACTCTGTACTTGGCGCATGTAGTCGATGCTTTGGCGTGCGATTGCTTCGGGGCTTGGTTCGTATTTGAAGACCTCGACGGAGACCCAGCCGTTGTAGTTGGTTTCTTTGAGGGCCTCGAAGATTGGCTCGAAGTGGATGTCGCCCATTCCTGGGCCGAGGAGATTGGCATCGTTGGCGTGGAAGTGGACGGTCCAGTCGCGGCTGTCGCGGATGATGTCGGCGAACGGTTTTTCTTCGCTCGACATGGCTTTGACGTCGAGGTGCAGCTTGCATTGCGGGGAGTCGATGAGTTTTGCTAAGCGAATGCCCGACTCGGCAGTCAACATGAAGTCGCCTTCGGCGGGGCCTAGGGGTTCGAGGGCGAGGGTAACGTCGAGGTCGGCACAGGTGGGCATGACGGCGCGCAAGACTTCGGCGGCGTGCTGTTCGGCCTCGTCGTAGGAGACGCCGGGGAGCAAGTTTCGTTGATAGGGGGAGCCGAGGACCATCACCTTGCCACCCAAGTCGGCACACAGTTGCGCGAGCACCTTAAAATACTCGACCGTGTTTTTTCGGACTGCGGCGTCGGGCGTGGTCAAATAAAACCCTTCGGTCTTGGCGAGTAGCCAATGGAGTCCGACGACTTCTAGGCCGGCGTCGGCGGCTTGCTGTTTGACTTCGGTGCGGCGCTGGGCAGAGATTTGGCTTGCATCGACGACTTCGGCCCCAGGCTCGAACGTAAACGGGGCGATTTCGACGCCGGTGTAGCCGATCTCGCGAGCCAGCTTCCAAGCTTGGTCAAAGGGCTGGTCGCCGAACATTTCGTTGCAAATTGCGTATTTCATCTGTGGTTTTCCGCGTGATTGAAGATTTTGTCAGGACTCTCTAAGATAGCGAAAGCGTGGCTTTGCGCCCATCGCCTTCACTTCCTAAACCCAGGCGAACTGCAAAGTCGCATTGCCGCATTTTTTTCGGACGAATCCAACCACGGAGGCACGGAGAACACGGAGGAAAAATTTCGCTTTATGGTGTTCTCCGTGCCTCCGTGGTTATTCTTCTTTCAGTTTTTTAGAGCCCCCCTTCTGTCATCAGACTTTGCAGTTCGTCTCCCCCTTAACCTCACCTCCAAGATCTCACATGCTCCAATCAGGGAAGATTCATCAGGGCGATTGTATTGATTTGATGCAAAAGGTTGACGATGGCTCGGTCGATCTGGTGTTTGCCGATCCGCCGTTCAACATTGGTTTTGAGTACGACGAGTACGATGACCGTCAGGACGACGAGAAGTATCTTTCCTGGTGTACCGAATGGATTACCGAGGTGCATCGGGTTCTGAAGCCGAACGGCACTTTTTGGCTTGCGATTGGCGACGAGTATGCGGCTGAGCTAAAAGTTGCGTCGCAGCGCGAAGTTGGTTTTACGACGCGGAGCTGGGTGATTTGGTATTACACGTTTGGGGTGAACTGCAAGAAAAAATTCAGCCGTTCGCACGCCCACTTGTTTCACTTTGTGAAAGACGCCAAGGATTTTACTTTTAATGCGGACGACCCGGCGATTCGCGTTCCGTCGGCCCGTGCGCTTGTTTACGGCGATAAACGGGCGAACCCGAAGGGGCGGTTGCCGGACGATACTTGGATTCTTCGTCCGCAAGATTTTCAGTCGGACGCTTATGGTTTTACGCCGGAGCAGGATACTTGGTTTTTTTCGCGTGTGGCGGGCACGTTTAAGGAGCGGCAAGGATTTCATGGGTGCCAGATGCCCGAGCAACTGTTGGGGCGTATTCTTCGAGCGTGTAGCAACGAGGGCGACTTGGTGCTGGACCCGTTTAGTGGTAGCGGGACGACGCTGGCGGTGGCGAAGAAGCTGGGGCGCGAATTTTTGGGGTGCGAGCTGTCGGAAGACTATGTCGAGTACGCCACGGACCGCTTGGAGGAGATTTGTGTCGGAGCGCAGCTTGATGGTCCGGCGGATCCGATTGCTAGTGCGCCTTCGACGAAGAATGGTCGGCGGCTCAAGGACAAACAACGGAGAACTTCAAATCGCATTCAAAAAACACTGCCTTTAGGCGAGTAGTTTTGCAATTAGTCACAATTCGGTTGGTTTTCCGTCGTGCTTCGGAGTAGAATTGCTAGCAGACGTTTCAAATACTTGAACCATCCGAATGAAGCCCTAGTCATGTCTCAAGCCATTCATCTAGAAGTCGAAGTTCCGGACGACCTGGCAGCTTTTCATCTTCCCGCAGGAGTGCAGCGCCGCTTAACGTATTTGCTCGACCGCCAAGATCAAGGGCAGGCACTCTCGGCAGAAGAACGCTCTGAAGCGGAAGGTCTCGTCGATCTTGCTGACCTCTTGGCTTTGCTCAAGCTTCGCGCAGAGCGATGTAACGGCCAAAGTTAGCCTGAAACCATGAGCTACCTTTCTAGTGCCCTTAAAAAGCAGGTTGTCGAGCGGGCTGAGAATCGCTGCGAGTACTGTGGCCTGTCTCAAGCTGGCCAGGAAGCGACTTTTCATGTCGACCATATTCTTCCGGTCAAGCATGAGGGTCAAACGACCTTCGATAATCTTGCTCTAGCTTGTGTTTCGTGCTCTTTGCACAAAGCAGCAAAGCAAAACGCCGTTGATCCAAACACGGGGGAAGAGGCTTCTTTGTTCAATCCTCGCAAGTCGGCGTGGAAGCACCATTTCCAATGGGATGGTGTTCAATTGCAGGCACGCGACGCCACGGGTCGAGCAACTATCGAGGCATTAAAGATCAATCGCCCTTTGGCACTGGCGATTCGCCAAGAAGAAAAAATCTTGGGGAGACACTCTGGTTGACCCACTCTAGTGTCCGTGGGCGAGTAGCTCTGGGGAGTTGTCGGCGATGGTGACGTCGACGACGAACTGGCCTGCTAGGTAGTTGCGGCCTAGGAGCATGGTGTAGGTCATTCGAGAACGGTCGTTGAGCGAGACGAGGACTTTGCGTTGGGTGCCCTTGCAGGTGAACGTCATGGGGACGAGGTAGCGCATTTCTTCGCCTTCGGACGTGCGGATTTCTCGGACTTCGGCGATGGTGCGTTCTAGCCATTGGGATTCGCCGTCTCGGTTTTCGACGCGAAAGCGAATCGTCTTGCCAAGGTTTTCTTCCATGTACTCCGAGCCGCTGAGAACTCTTCTTTCGGCTGCGTGGAGCGAACAGGTTTGTGCTCCGGTATCGACGCGTGCTAGGAACCGCATGGTTGTCTCTTCTTCGCTAACCGTTGCGACTGGACCTAGGACCTGTCTTGCGGGGCTGGCGACCTTGCTTTGGGCGAACAACATGCTTTTGATCGGCGTGGTGGTTCGCGTTCCGCTTAGGCCGGCCACGGTTAGTAGAAAAAGGAGGCCGACGGCGGGTTTGAGGTAGCTGTTCATCTACTACTATTATACCCCCCGTTCGATGCAGGAGGGGTGCCACGACAACGGAAAAGTGCTTGAAAAATTTGGGGTTTAGCCTTAGAGGCCGTGCCACTGGGGCAATTTTACTTTTTCCGAATTATTGATGGTCACCTGTTGCGGGAGTGGCGTGGCCGGGGTCGCTAACGATTTTGTGCGTTGGGCAAAGTGGTCTTGGTGAGTAGCGAAGCGTTTTGCTGGGCGATCTGGCGGTTTTCTTTTTTGACGAGTTGTCCGCAGGCGGCGGCGATGTCGTTTCCTAGGGAGTAGCGAATGGTTGTTTTTATGCCGGCTTGTTTTAAGCGTTCGGCAAAGGCTTCGCGTTGGGGTCGTTGGGTGCTGGCTAGGTGGGGCGCTTCGTCGATGGGATTGTAGGGGATGAGATTGACGTGGGCGTCGAGTCCTTTGAGCCAGACGATGAGTTCTTGTGCGTCTTGCGCTGAATCGTTGACGTCTGCGAGCATAAGGTATTCGATCATCACGTTTTTTCGCAGGAGGCGTTTTACCTTGGCGAGCGTTTGTTGCAGCTCGCTGAGCGAGTATTTTTTTGCCAAGGGGATGAGGCGTTCGCGTACTTCTTGGCGGACGCTGTGTAGGCTTAGGGCGAGGTTGACTTGAGGGAATCGGCGTGCGCAGCGGAGCATGGCGTCGGGGATTCCGACCGTGGAGACGAGGATTTTGGTTGGCGAGTAATGAAACATGTCGGGTGCGGTGAGTGTTTCGATCGCTGAATACAAATTCTCTTCGTTGTGAAAGGGTTCGCCCATGCCCATGAAGACGAGGTTTTTCAGTTGGCGGCCTTCGACGGCGAGTAGCTGTCCGGTTTGGAGGACTTGATCGAGAATTTCTTCGGACGACAAGTTTTGGGCGACGCCCATTTTTCCGGTTGCACAGAATTCGCACGCGGCGGCGCAGCCGACCTGGCTTGAGACGCAGAGGGTGGTTCGTCCGGTGGCGATTCTGAGGAGGACGGACTCGATGAGCATGTTTGCCCTGGTGCGAAACAGGAGCTTGGTTGCCCCGTCGAGAGAGGAGTCGACCCGGCGGTATAGCTCTAGCGAGTGGAGTTTGATTCGGTCTGGTGCTGGGAAATTGGCTAGCACGGTGGCGTCGTCGTGGAATCGTTTGAGGAGATCGTTTCGGAAATGGCGGAGAGTTTGTGGCTGGAGGCGCAGCTCTTGCCGCAGGTGGTTGAGTGCTTGGGTGTCGTAGATGTTGATTGGTTTTGTCATGCCGGGAATGAAGGTTTCACGCAAAGGCGCTAAGGCGCAAAGGAAAGAAAAAATGGAACCGCCGATAAACGCGGATGAACGCAGATGTTTTTTCTTGGAAAAACCGTCCCTCCCTTGCTGTCATCGGCGTTTATCTGCGTTTATCGGCGGTTTCCTTTCCTTTTTTCCCTTTGCGCCTTCGCGCCTTTGCGTGAGTTTTTTTTGGTGGATTTCATTTATTCTAACACTGTTTTGCTGGGTTCGCCGGGGACTTCTTGGACGTAGCGGGGGACGGCGTAGCCGGGTAGGCGGTGGCGTAGTTGTTGGATGATTTTTTTGCCGGTTTCGATGGGGACTTCAAAATGGGCGGCTCCCTGGACGCGGTCGAGTTGGTGGAGGTAATAGGGGGTGACGCCGATTTCTAAGAGCCGTTCGCTGAGCTGTTGCTGGGCGTCGAGCGAATCGTTGACGCCTCGGAGTAGGACTGCCTGATTGAGTAGGATGACGCTGGCTTGTTGTAAGCGGGCCATCGCTTGGGCGACGGCGGTGTCTAATTCTTGGGCGTGATTGGCGTGGATCACTAGGATTGGGGTGAGGCGGCTGGAGGTGAGCCAGTGGAGTAGCTCGTCGGTGACGCGCGACGGGATCATGATTGGTAAGCGTGTGTGGACGCGCAGTCGGACGACGTGCGGGATGGCCGCGATTTTTTCGGTGAGGTCTGCTAGGCGTCTGTCGACCAACATGAGTGGGTCGCCGCCGCTGAGGATGACTTCGTGAATTGAATCGTCGGCGGCTATACTTTTTAGGGCTTGGTCCCAGGCGGCTTGGCCGTGCGGTGCTTCTTGGTACGGAAAGTGGCGACGAAAACAGTAGCGGCAATGGATGGCGCAGACGCCGGTCGTGATGAGGAGCGCTCGTCCGGCGTATTTTTGTAGCACGCCTGGTTGGAGCGAAGCGGTGGCGTCTTGGACGGGGTCTTGAGAAAAACCTTCGACGGTGGCTGTTTCTTCGGCGAGGGGCAGGACTTGTCGGAGCAGCGGGTCGTTGGGATCGGCGCGACGGATGCGGGCGAGGTAGCTGGGTGGGACAAAGACGGGGAAATCTTCGGCTCCGCGTAGGGCGTTTTGAGCCAATTCCTGCGGCAAATCTAAGCGTTGGCAGAGTGCTTCGGCGCTGCGGACCGCTTGACGGATTTCTGTCTGCCACCCGGTTTCGTTGGAACGGGGGCGGACAGAGGGCGTAAAACTGGTTAACATGTTTTTTTTGAGGCTGTAGGTTTAGGCTGTAGGCTGTAGGGCCGGTTTCCTCCAGCCTACCGCCTGCGGCCTCCAGCCTCCAGCCTACAGCCTCACCCAATAAAAAAGGTTCTCTGTGTCTAGCTACAACACCAACGAATTTCGCAAGGGCCTTAAAGTCCAGATTGACGGCATCCCGTACCAGATGGTCGAGATGAATTTTCGCAAGCCGGGCAAAGGGGCCTCGTTCTACGAGTGCAAGCTCAAGAACCTGATTCGTGGGACGGTCACGGACAAGACCTACCGTGCGGGGCAAACACTCGAAGCAGCGGACGTCGACGAATTTACTGCGCAGTATCTTTACCGTCAGGGCGACGGGTACGTTTTTATGAAGAATGATGACTACGAGCAGTACGAGTTGACGCAGGCCCAAGTGGGCGACGAAAGCCGGTTTCTCAAAGAGGGCCTCGACTGTCAATTGATTATTTACAACAACAACCCGATTGCTGTGACGCTGCCGAATCATGTGGTGTTGCAGGTGGAGTATTGCGAGCCGACGGTTAAGGGCAACACGGCGACGAATGTGCAGAAGCCGGTGAAGCTAGAAACGGGAGCCGAGATTGGTGCTCCGGCGTTTATCAACATTGGCGATTGGCTGCGGGTGGATACGCGGACGGGGGATTATATTGAGCGGACGAAGGAGCCGGAGTAGGGCTGGTTGCGTCTGCCCTGCGTTTTTCGAGTTCCTGCGCTCAAGGTAAAAAGCCTCACGCAGAGGCGCAGAGACACAGAGGAAGTTTCCTGGAAATCAACCTGTTCTGTGCTTGATTTGCATTTCTGCGTCGAAGGTGTAGGCTGGGCGTACTGTGGTATAGGCCTGCTGGCTAAAAAAGTTCGTCTTTTCAAAAGGAGTACACGCATGAGTCCTTGGGGAATTTTTGGCGTTATTTTGGTCGTTGGCCTGCTATTGGTCATGTACGGCGTTGGTATTTTTAACCGGTTGGTGACGCTTCGCAATCGGATTGATAATGGGTTTTCGCAAATTGAGGTGCAGCTGAAGCGGCGTTATGATTTGATTCCGAACTTGATCGAAACGGTCAAGGGGTATATGGCCCATGAGAAGGATACGTTGGAGGCGGTGATCAACGCGCGCAATCAGGCGGTCGGTGGTCTACAGAATGCGTCGGCGAAGCCGGGGGATCCGGGGGCGATGAAGGAGCTGATGGTTGCTGAGCAGGCGCTGGGCGGCTCGTTGGGGCGGTTGTTTGCACTGGCCGAGGCGTATCCCGACTTGAAGGCGAACGAAAACATGATGCAGTTGACCGAAGAACTGACTTCGACGGAAAATCGAGTGGCGTTTGCTCGTCAGGCTTATAACGATTCGGTCACGCTCTATAACACTTACCGGCAAACTTTTCCGCCGGTCGTCTTTGCCGGCATGTTTGGGCATACTCAGAATGCTGAGCTGCTTGAGTTCGATAGTGCGGCGATTGCCGAAGCGCCAAAAGTGTCTTTTGAATAATTCTCAAGAGCATCATGTCTACTGACTTTTTTGAACGCCAGTCTGTTGCTCGCCGCTCGACGAAGTGGTTGATTGGCCTATTTCTGTTGGCCGTTGTGCTGATTGTTGGCATTGTTGTTGTGGCAACAGCGTTGGCAATGGGTGCCATCGGCAGCTCGGAAATCTCGCAGTTGAGGCAGAACCACCGGGCGGGTGATCTTTGGGTGCTTCCGATTGGCGCGGGGGCCTGCGCGTTGACGCTGATCGCCGGCGGTAGTCTTTTTAAGGTCTCTCAACTGCGCGGTGGTGGGACGATTGTGGCGGAGAATGTTGGAGGTAGGCGAATTGCTCCGAATACGACCGATCGGGTTGAACGGCGGGTTCTGAATGTGGTCGAAGAAATGGCGTTAGCTTCGGGCGTGCCCGTGCCGCCTGTCTATTTTCTTGCCGAGGAACAGGGGATCAACGCTTTTGCTGCTGGTTACTCGCCGAGCGATGCGGTGGTGGCGGTGACGCGTGGGACGGCTGAGCAGCTTTCTCGTGAGGAGTTGCAGGGGGTGGTGGCTCACGAGTTTAGTCATATTTTGAACGGCGACATGCGGATGAATATTCGGCTGATCGGCGTGCTGCATGGCATTTTGTTGTTGGGGTTGATTGGTCGCATCTTGTTTCGCATTGCTGCGCACAGTGGTGGTCGTAGTCGCTCGAAAAATGATAGCGGGATTCTTTTCTTGGCGGTTGGCTTGGCGTTGGTGGTGATTGGCTTGGTCGGTACGCTGATTGGCAATCTTATTAAGGCGGCGGTGTCGCGGCAGCGTGAGTATCTGGCGGACGCTTCGGCGGTTCAGTTTACTCGGAATCCTGGCGGTATCGCGGGTGCCTTGAAGCGGATTGGGGCGGCGGTGACTGGCTCGAAAATTGAACATCGCAATGCGGCCGAGATGAGCCACATGTATTTTTCACAGGGTGTTTGGCAAGGATTTACGGGGCTGATGGCGACGCATCCGCCGCTCTCGAAGCGGATTGTGGCGTTGGAACCAGGTTGGAATGGAAAATTTCCGGCGATGCCTCGGGTTCCGATTGCTTTGGCCGAGATTGCGGGGGCGTCGGGTCTGGTCGGTGCGGCTGGCAACGAGGTGCCTGTCGAAGTGGTTGAACATGCTGCGGATCAGGTGGGCAATCCTACGGAGGTGCATCGTCTGTATGCTCGCGGCTTGGTTGCTTCTTTGCCTGCGGAGATTCTTGAGGCGGTTCATGAGCCGTACGGGGCGCGTGCCGTTATTTTTGCGTTGCTGCTCGATGCGGACGACTCGATTCGTAAGATTCAGATGAGCACGTTGGCGGCTACGACGACGCCCGATATTGTTGTGCTGACGGATTTGCTTGCACCGTCTGTGCGTCAGCTTGATGCGCGTATTCGTTTGCCGCTGGTTGATATGTCGTTGCCGGCGCTGCGTGCGATGGCGAAATCGCAGTATGTGGAATTTTCTCGTGCGTTTACGAAGTTGGTGGAGGCGGACAAGCGGCTGGGGCTTTTTGAGTGGACGTTGCATCGGATTTTGCTGCGGCATTTGCGGCCTCAGTTTGAAGAGGCGGCTGCGCCGCGGATTGCCTATTATGGATTGCAGCGTTTGGCCGAGCCTTGTTCGGTCTTGCTCTCGACGTTGGCCTATGCTGGCAATACGGTTGCCGAGGCGCGGACTGCTTTTGCTGAAGCTGCGGGGCACTTGCCGAAAGTCAAGCTTGAACTGCTGCCGACCGGGGAGTGTGGTTTGTTGCAGTTGGACAGGGCGCTGAATGAACTGGCCCAAGTCGCGGTGAAGCATCGGGAGCGGCTTATTGATGCGTGTGCTGCGGCGATTTGTGCTGACGACGAAGTGAAAATTCGTGAGGCGGAGTTGTTGCGTGGCATTTCGGACATGCTGAATTGTCCGATGCCGCCGCTTTTGCCGGGACAGCAGGTGAGCTAGTGGACCGGTCTGGCGCTTCGATCGCAAATCTCAAAAAGCGTGGCGAACTTCTGCGCGCGCTTCGGCAGTTTTTTTATGATCGTGGGTTTGTCGAAGTGGAAACGCCGCTGCTGGGGGGCGAAATTATTCCGGAGCTTTTTATTGAGCCTCGCCGCGTTGCCATGCAACGCGGCGAAAATCTAAGCAGCTTGGAAGCTCCCCTTGCGTTGCGTTGCAACGCGGCTACGGGGCGGAGGGGTTATCTTCAGGCGTCTCCTGAGTTGCAGATGAAGCGTCTGGTGGCTGCGGGGATGGGGGCGATTTTTCAGGTGACTCGTTCGTTTCGTGCCGAGGAACATGGGCGGCATCATCGTGCCGAGTTTACGATTGTCGAGTGGTATCGCGTTGGGGACGACCTTTTGGCGGGGATGCAATTGCTGGACGATCTTTGTCGGGCGACGCTTGGGACCGCCGAGGCCCGACGTACGACTTATGCGGAGGCCTTTGCTACCTATGTTGGCGTTTGTCCTCATCGGGCCAGCGCCAAAGAATTGGGCGCATGTGCTGCGTCGTTAGAGCTGGCCATCCCGGCAACATTACGCTTAGACGACCGTGACGAGTGGTTGAATCTGTTGTTGGCTTTGCGAGTCGAACCGCATTTGGGGCGCGACGCGCCTGAAATTCTTTATGACTATCCGGCGAGTCAGGCCGCTTTAGCTCGGGTTGCCTTGCGCGAAAATGGAACGGAAGTCGCTGAGCGATTTGAACTTTATTGGCAAGGGGTGGAGCTAGCAAATGGTTATCACGAGCTGACGGATGCAACGGAGCTGCGTCGGCGGCTTGAAGTGGTGAATCTTGGCCGTCAGGCGGATGGGAAGGAAGCTTTGCCGTTGCCCGAGTCTTTGCTGGCTGCGATGGAAGCGGGATTGCCCAGGTGTGCTGGGTGTGCTTTGGGTTTTGATCGGCTTGCGATGTTGGCGATTGGAGCAGAGTCGATTGGCGAGGTGATGGCGTTTTCGGAGGAGTAGATCAAGTGTTTTCGTTGGGTTCTGGCTCGGGCGAAAATTTGACGCCTTCGTAAATTTCAGCGAGGGACAATTCCGAATCGATTTCTGGCAATGCTATCATGGTCTTGGTCCCTTCATAAACTTCACGAACAAACGCGCCTTGCGCATCGCGGCGATACACCGTCACAACCGGGGCCTCTTGCTCGACAAGCAGGTAAGCTCCCAGCGAAGGAATCGTCAGATAGGCATCCTTTTTTTCGCCTTCGTCAGTTCGTCGCGTTGAGCGTGAAAGAACTTCTGCGATCAGTGCCGGCTGATCTTGAAACGAATCATCTGGCGGATTGGGCTGACAAATCACCGATGCATCGGGATAGTAAAACCGCATGTGCGTCGACAGGTGAATGCGGATTTTCGTGTCCGAGTTATACGGCTGGCAAGGTTTGCCTCGCAAGTTTGCGTGTAAAGAACCAAAAACGTTCCCAGCAATCAGATTATGCACGTTTCGCGCACCCGCCATCGCGTAGATCACGCCGCCCAGGTATTCGTGCTTCGTCTGCGAAACCAGCTCACCTGCCAAGTAATCGCTGACGGACATCAATTGTGTTGAAGAGACTGTAGCCATGCTTCTATCCTAGCTCTTCCTAGGGAATCGTTCAAGAATAATCCGATTTACTGCAGCTTCGCACACGCTTTATGCCGAAAGCAACCTACCACATGGTCGTTGACCATGCCTACGGCTTGCATGTGGGCGTAGATGATGGTGCTGCCGACGAACTTGAAGCCGCGACGCTTGAGGTCTTTGCTTAAGGTATCGGATTCTTTGGTCGTCACGGGGACCTGCTTTATTGTTTTCCACTTGTTTTGAATTGGTTTGCCGCCGACGAATTGCCAGAGGTAGGCATCAAAACTGTTGAACTCTTCTTGTACCGCTAAGAATGCTTGGGCGTTGGTTACCGCCGCGCGCACTTTTAGTTTATTGCGAATGATGCCCGGGTTTTCTAGCAGCTTGAGCATCCGTTTCTCGGTGAACCTCGCCACTTTGGCTGGGTCGAAATTGGCAAATGCTTTGCGGTAGCCTTCGCGTTTGTTGAGGACGGTTGCCCAGCTTAGTCCTGCTTGGGCGCTTTCGAGTGTGAGGAACTCGAATTGTTTGCGGTCGTCGTGGACGGGGACGCCCCATTCTTGGTCGTGGTACTGGACGTAGAGGTCGTTGCCGATAGTACACCAATCGCAACGTTTTTTCTTGGATGTCGGAACCATTAACGGTTGCGCTCGAAGACTTGGTAGGTGTGGGCGAAATCGTTTTTGTTGTCTGCCTCGGCTCGTTTTTCTTCGATCAACTGCCATTCGTCCCAGTTGACTTGGGGAAATGAGACGTCGCCTTCGGGGTTGGCGTGGACTCGGGTCAGTAGGAGTCGGTCGGCGCGTGGCAGGGCCATTTCGTAGATACGTGCTCCGCCGATCAAGAAGGCTTCGCCGGTGTTTTCTTCGACGTTTCTTGCGCGGGCTAACGCTTCGTCGAGATTGGCTGCTAGCAAGACCTCGGGGTAGCCGGTTTCGTAGTCGGGCTGACGAGAAATGACGACCGAGGTGCGGCCGGGCAAGGGTCGTCCTATGGATTCCCAGGTTTTGCGTCCCATGAGGATCGGATGGCCCGTGGTGAGGCGTTTGAAGCGGCGCAAATCGGCGGAGAGATGCCAGGGCAAATCGCCGTCGTGGCCAATGATACCGTTTTCTGCGACAGCTACGATCACCGAAAGTTTCATACGGCTACCGGTGCTGAGATGTGTGGATGGGGATCGTAGTTTTCGAGTTGGAAATCTTTGAATTTGAAGTCGAAGAGGTCGCTGACGTCGGGGTTGATTTGCAGGGTTGGTTGCGGGCGTGGTTCGCGTTCGAGTTGGAGCCGGGCTTGCTCGAGGTGGTTGTCGTAGAGATGGGCGTCGCCCAGGGTGTGGATAAACTCGCCCGGTTTGAGGCCGGTGACTTGCGCCACCATTCTTGTTAGCAGTGCGTAGGAGGCGATGTTGAAAGGAACGCCCAGGAAGACATCGGCGCTGCGTTGGTAGAGTTGGCAGGAGAGGCGTCCCTGGGCTACGTAAAATTGGAACAACAAATGGCACGGGGGGAGCGCCATCTGTGCGACATCGGCGACGTTCCAAGCGCTGACGAGGAGGCGACGTGAGTCGGGGTTGGTTCGGATCGCCTCGATGACTTCTGAGATTTGATCGATTTCTTTCCCGTCGGGCGCGGCCCAGGATCGCCACTGCTTGCCGTAGACTGGGCCTAGCTCGCCTTGCGCGTCTGCCCATTCGTCCCAGATCGAAACTTTGTTGTCTTTGAGAAACTGGATGTTGGTGTCGCCGCGCAAGAGCCAAAGGAGTTCGTAGATGATGGAGCGCAGGTGTAGCTTTTTGGTCGTCAGGAGCGGAAAGCTGGTGGAGAGATCGAAACGCATTTGGTGGCCAAATACGCTGCGGGTTCCGGTGCCGGTGCGGTCCGCCTTTTGGGCGCCGTTTTCTAGGATGTGCTGGAGTAGGTTGAGGTATTGTTTCATGGGGGCGTTTTTTCCCGGCGATGCGTAGCATCGCGGTTGATTTTGTTTGCTCCGGGCGCTTACGCTTTCGGTTCGCCTTTTTATTCTTTGGCCATCATTTCTTCTACGACTTTTGCTAGCAGGGCTGGGTTGTCTTGTTGTCGTAGCTTTTTGATGCGATCGGGCTTGATTCCTAGCTTTTCGAGTGCCCCGACGGCCTGTTTCCACTTGGTTTCGCGGGCTTTTCCCTCGGCCAAATAGAGGTCGGTGACTAGCTCGCTGAGCCGTTGGAGCGAGATGGCCCCACGGTTATCGTAGTAGTTTTTGATGATCTTTTGTTGGTGCTTTGAATAGTCTTTGCCCATAGCTGGCTTTACTCGGCTTCTCAGAGGGAATTTCTTAAAGGAGGTTTCCACTTCTCTCACGCTGCTTGGCGCGGTAAATTATGGTACCCGCTGAGAGCCTGAGGCGGTAGCCGCTAAGAGATTGAGGCGGTAGCCACGGGCCTCATCGAATTCTAGGATCTGACCCGAAATCTAAGGTAGTGCCCGTCATGCCGGTTATCAAATTTATCAAAGAGAAAAAAGAGATCGAAGTTCCCGTTGGAGCGAACCTTCGCGAAGAAGCGATCAAGGCGGGGGTGAATGTGCATCAGGGCCTCAATGGTTTGGGAGCGGGTCTGAACCAAGTGATTAACTGCCATGGGTGGGGGCAGTGTGGGACTTGCCGCGTGCAGATTGCGAAGGGGATGGAGAATGCCAGCACGATGGGCCTACTTGAAAAGACGCGTTTTCGTGTTCCGGTGCCGACGCCTCTTACACCGGGCGGCGTCGATCCGCTTCCTTGTTTGGCGTTTGTTGGTAACGAAGAGACGATGCGGCTTTCTTGCAAGGTGACGGTGAACGGTGATATGGAAGTCGAAACTGGGCCTGAACTTGATCTCTTTGGCGAGAACTTTTTTAGTTAAAAAGGCTCATCCCCCATGAAGCAAGTCGTCGCCATCGTAAAACCGTTTTTGGCCGAGAAGATTCTCGAAGGCTTGCGCCGCGCCCCGTTAGAGGCTGTCGAGGTCTGTGAAGTGAAGGGGATGGGGCGACAGAAGAGCTATTTGGATCAGTACACCGAGAGCGAGTATGCGTTGGCCTTCTTGCCGAAAGTGCAGATCACGGCTTGGGTCGACGACACGCGGGCGGAGGAGGTCGTGCGTAAGCTGGTCGAGATTGCTCGGACGGGTCGGATTGGTGACGGGAAGATTTTTGTTCTCTCGGCGGAGTCGTACGAGGTTGCGCTTGGCCGCCCCACTTTGTAATTCCCCTCCCGAAGCTGACGGGCTGAGTTGTCGGGCCGGGGCTGTCGGGCTGGAGCTGGTGAAAACTCAGAAATCGTCAAATTCTCGGCGTTTTCTGCCCATTTCGGACTTGCCAAGACGGACAAGCTAAGGACAATACGTACTCTAGTACGAGCCACAACCATTGACTCAAAACCAAGTTTACTCAAGATTTCGTTTACTCAAAGAAAAGGGATTTAAGATGGCGAAGAAAAAAGCAGCTGCGCGAAAAAGGCGATGACCAAATCGGAGATTCTCTCGACGCTTTCGGAGTCGAGCGGTTTTACGAAGAAGGAAGTTGCCGGTCTCCTTGAAGACCTGGGTAACTTGATCGGTAAGAACCTCAAGAAAAGTGGCCCTGGGACGTTCAACATCCCTGGCCTGATGAAGGTGAAATGTGTCCGTAAGCCTGCGACCAAGACGCAAGGGCATCAACCCGTTTACTTGCGTCTTTAAGGCCAAGCCTGCCCGTAATGTGGTGAAGATTTTGCCACTGAAGGGTTTGAAGGATATGGTTTAAGGTCTCCTGAGAACTAATGTTCAAGCAAAAAACCCTCTGGCCATTCTGCGGTTGGGGGGTTTTTTGTGGGTTGGGCGAATTCAATTTCTACGTGCAACTAAGAAAGGGAACCACGAAATGCACGAAAGAAAGGGGCTGGTGTTTATTCGCAAAGTCAGATTCAACGGCGAAGCCGCGAAAGCAGATAGTCTCCAACGTAAGCTGGGGGTAAAATCTGTCGCCGCCTACGCGGCTATCGAAACTAAGGCGAACATTTTTCATGGGCTAACGCCCATGGCTACTTGCTTCAACCGCTTTCGCGGCTAACGACGGAGGAACCCCAACCATCATTCATCGTAACTCGCTTACGTTCGTCATCATGCTACTGGCCCTCATTAGCTCGCAGCGAATCCACGCCAAAAACGCCCACCAAGCACGCATCGACGCTCTCGTCCAACCCTACCTCGACAGCAAAGCTGTGATGGGTCTCACCGTTGGCATACTTCATAAGGGAAAAGCCGCAACCTTGGGCTACGGTCGGCTCAGCGAAAAAAATCCCCGCAAACCTGACGGCAACACGGTTTACGAAATCGGCTCGGTCTCCAAAGTTTTTACTGGGTTGTTGCTGGCCGATGCCATTACGCAAGGCGACGTCCAACTCGACCAACTGGCCACCGAGCTACTGCCCGAGGGCGTGATGATGCCGACACATGAAGAACGGCCGATTACCCTGCGACATCTGGCAACGCATACCTCCGGTCTGCCACGGCTTCCCGACCCATTCACGCCCGCGGACATGAATAATCCGTACGCTGACTATTCGGTCGAACAATTGCATGGTTTCCGTCAACCGCCACCAACTGACTCGGGCACCCGGAGCAAAGAGCGAGTACTCCAACCTGGGCATGGGATTGCTAGGGCACTTGCTAGCCCTTCCAGCAGAGCAGACCTATGAAAAGCTGTTGCGCGCTCGTATCACCAAGCCCCTGGGGATGAGCAGTACCAGTATCACGCTCAGCAAGAAACAACAATCGCGTTTACACGGCCAATCGCAAGCTGTCGAGCAACTGGGACATTCCAACGCTTGCCGGCGCTGGTGCCATTCGCAGCACCTCGCGCGATATGCTGCTATTTGCGAAAGCGCACCTATCGCCGCCCAAGAAAGAAATTGGTAAAGCAATCGAGCTGGGCTGGAAAGTCCATCAAAAACCGCTCTCCCAAGGTGACTCTGCGATGGGACTGGCTTGGCACGTTGCTCACGACGGCAGCACCCGCTGGCACAACGGCGGAACGGGCGGCTACCATTCGATGATTTTAATTAGTCGGGAGCTGGACGCGGCCGTTGTCTTGCTTGCCAATACGGCTACCGGCGAAGTGGACACCCTTGCCCAAAACATTATCCAGGGCCTCGCCGGCGCGACCGTCGAACCGCGCAGCTTTGAAAAATCGATCAAAGTCTCCACAGAAGTCATGCAGCGTTACGTTGGGAAGTACCAACTCGCACCCGGCGCAATTTTCACCGTTTCTGTTTCAGACGATAAACTCATGGTCCAGCTAACGGGCCAACCGGCGATGCAAGTCTTAGCCCGCTCAGAAACGGAGTGGTTCAACAAAGCCGTCCAAGCCTCGATCACTTTTCAATTAGACGACCAAGGGAAATGCCGATCACTAGAACTCTTTCAGGGCGGTGTTCGGCAGACGGCGAAAAAAATCGCGGCTCGCAACTCCGAGAAACCTCTAAGCATCTCGCCGGAAGTGATGCAGCGTTACGTTGGCAAGTATCAACTCACTTCCAAGAGCATTTTTACCGTCACCTCCAAAGGCAAGCAGCTCATGATCCAGCTAACGGGTCAACAAGCTATGGAAGTCTACGCCCGTACCGAAACCGAATGGCTCTACAGAGGGGTCGATATGTGGATCACCTTCCAATTGGACGCCAATCCTGGGTCAATGTAAATCCCTAGAGCTCCACCGAAAAGGCAAACAAACGTTTACGGCAAAAAGAGTCGGGTATGTCGAAGTCAAGCCGCGCAATCCCGAGAAACCTCTAAGCATCTCGCCAGACGTGATGCAGCGTTACGTTGGCAAGTACCAACTCACTCCCAATCATATTTTTACTGTCACCACGAAAGACAACCAGCTTATGGTTCAGTTAACGGGTCAACAATCACTGCCAGTCTACGCCCGCTCAGAATCCGAGTGGTACTACAAGGTCGTCGACGCCTCGATCACTTTTCAATTAGATGACCAAGGAACATGCCGCTCGCTAGAACTTTTTCAAAATGGCGTTCGGCAGGCGGCGAAGCGCATGAAATAGCCTGCTTACCGGAACGGTGCTCTCGCTTGTTCTGACCTACTGAGCTAAAATTAGCGTGGTCTCACCTCCTTGGAGAAATTGTTTTATGCGTAAACTGGCTCATTTGTTGGATAGTAATGCGGCTTGGTCGGAGCAGGTTTCGCGGTCGGATCCTGGTTTTTTTTCTCGGTTGGCTCAGCAGCAAGCGCCTACTTATTTATGGATTGGGTGTGCTGATAGTCGGGTTCCTGCGAATCAGATTGTGGGGGTCGATCCGGGGGAGTTGTTTGTGCATCGGAATGTGGCCAATCTGGTGGTGCATAGCGATCTCAACTGCCTCTCGGTCGTGCAGTATGCGGTCGAGGTGCTCAAGGTCAAACATATCATCGTCTGTGGGCACTACAACTGTGGCGGCGTCGCGGCGGCGATGAGCGACCAGAACCTTGGTCTGATCACGAATTGGATCAGCCACATCGAAGACATTCGTTACCAGCATCTTGACCGTCTCGAAGCGATTGCTGACCCTCAGTCGCGTTGTGATCGGCTTTGTGAACTGAACGTTATCACGCAGGTTGCGAATGTTTGTCGCACGACGATTGTTCGCGACGCTTGGGAGCAGGGGCAGGAGCTGGCCGTGCATGGCTGGATCTATGGGCTTTCGGATGGGCGATTGCGCGACCTGGAGATGTGTGTTTCCAGTACCGAAGAAATGGAAGCGGCGTATGTGGCGGCTATCCGGTCGACAGAGGGTGGGGTGCGTGTGGCTCCGCCGAAGGCTTAGGATTTGTGTTTCCGGCGAGATGTAAGCTCGCGGAGGTGGGTAATTTATGCTTGTTCTGCTGGGGTGAATACTTGCAAGAAAGTTTTTCGTACGTTGCGGAACATTTTTGTGACTTCTGTCGAGAGTTTTTCGGTGCTTGGGTAGCCTAGCAGTAAAGCGAGCTTCGACAGATCGCGAGGGTCTTCGGGGTATTCGTGCCGGCCGGCGGCGTCCATGAGTCGAATACGGGCTTCGATGCTTCGTTGAAAACGGTAGGCTTGGCTTAGAAATTCGGCGTCGTCCTCGAGAGTAGGATGCCGTGCTCTTGTAATGTTTTCAGGCCGGCTAGTGTGCCCGTGACTCTTAGGGTCGGGATTTTGTTTCCGTGTTTGAGTTGGAACATTTGCACAACAAACTCGGTATCCATGGTTCCACCGGCGCTCCGTTTGAGGTTTCTTGGGGAAGCCGATTCTTGCAATTTCAGTCGCATCTCACGAATCTCGGTGGCAAAGCTTGGCTGCCAGGGTTGGCAGTAGGTGGCAGCAAAAATTGCTTGTTCGGCTCTCTGAATTACCTCGGCATCAGCCCGTGATGACTCGTGCTTTGCATAGGGACTGCCGCTCCCAGAGTCGACCGTGGCCTTGGCGGAAATAGCGTACGAACTCGTCGAGTGAAACGGCCAGCGGTCCGCTGCGTCCGGTGGGGCGCAGGCGAGGGTCGACTTCGTAGAGGCGTCCGTTGGGGCCGAAATGGTTGGCTCGCTTGATAATGCGTTGGCCTAGCTCGCTGAAAAAATGTTTGTTGGTCGTCGATGTTTGGCTTCCTCGTTTTCCTGGGCGTGTCTGTCCATCGGCTTCGTACAAGAAGACCAAGTCGAGGTCGCTGTGATAGTTTGGCTCTCGTCCTCCGAGTTTGCCCATCGCCAGTACGATAAACTGGCACGGTTTTCCTATTTGTTCTTCTCCGGGATGCCAGACCACGAAATCGGCGTCGGGTGTTGGCTCGGGCAGTTCTCCGATCTGAGGCTCACCGAGTTTGTCGATTAGTCGCTCGGTTTCGGAGGCAACGATTCGCTTGAGGCAAACTTCAGCGACGTCGGAGAGTTCGGCGTGGGTTGCCTCGATGGCATCTTTGCCCAAGATATCTCGGACACCGATACGCAGATGTTGCGAGTACTTAAAGCTGTGGAGGATGGGGTCTTCGTCCTCAGCGCCATGGGTCAATTCGGCTAGCGATTTTTCGAGAGCTTGGACGTTTGGGAGCTGTCCGATGAGCAGGCTGTCGAGCAGTTCGTCGATCATGCCTGGATTGCTTGTCAGGATTCCTGCCAAGTAGGGACAGGCTGCGCACAGGGTGACATACAGATTTAATGTTGGGTGGTTGCTGCTGAAGAGTTCCCACAAAGCGGCTTTTCCGCCGAGCGAGTTGCTAACCCGGCTGAGCGTGACGAGCGTGGCATCGGGATCGGGCGTTTGGGCGATTGCGGCTAGTAGCCGTGGGGCGATGGATGCTAAAAATAGTCGGCAACGTCGTGTCGACAGGAACGGAATCGGTTCTTCCGCCAACGACATTAGATTGGTGTAGGCGCTTTGGATTTCTGAGAAATTGTATTTTTGTAGAACTTGGCTGATGACCTCGGGATGCGGGTCAGGGTTGTTCACCAAATCGACTTCTGGCTCGGTTTCGACGTCGTCGCTGAAAGCGTCATGGAGCAAGTGTTCGAGGATCTTGTGGTTGACTTCGGTCCGCTGGTGGTAGTCTTGCTGAAAGGCTTCGATGGCCGTCTTTTCTGGAGAGTCGATGAACGCCATGCGCCGGGCGACCTTTTTTAATTCGCTGGTCCTTCGAGGCAATTGGTGTGTCTGTAGATCGTAGATAATTTGCAAACGATGCTCTAGCTTCCTCAAGAAGCGGTAGTTTTCTTCGAGCAACATTTTTTCTTGGTGGGTTAGTGCGCCCGACTGTTCGAGGCGGCTAATTGCGTCGAGGGTGTTACTGGTACGTACGTCTGGGTCGGCTCCTCCGTTGAGTAGTTGTAGGAATTGGATGACGAACTCGATATCACGAATTCCTCCGCGACCGGTTTTTACGTTATGCTCTGCTTCGTCTTTGTTGGTAGCGTTGGCCTCGATGCGACGTTTCAAGGATTTAATGCCGGTGATGTCTGCCAGGGTTAAATAGCGGCGATAGACCCACGGTTCGAGGCGAGCGAGGTAATTTTGGCCCAGGTCGATGTCGCCGGCGATGGGGCGTGCTTTGACGTAGGCTTGGCGTTCCCAGGTGCGGCCACGTAGGTCGTAGTAGTTGAGCGTCTCTTCGACGGGGCTGCAGAGCGCCCCTTGTTTTCCTTCGGGTCGGAGGCGCATGTCGACGCGGTAGGCGAAACCGAGATCGGTGTTTTCGCCGAGCAGTTGTATTAGCGATTGCGAGACGCGATTCGCATAGTCTTGCGGTTCGGTCACGCGGTTGGTCGGTGCTGACTCGGTCGAGTCGAAGAGGAACACGAGATCGATGTCGCTCGAATAGTTCAGCTCTAGGCCGCCTAATTTCCCTAACGCGATCACCACAAAGCGAGGAGGTGTCAGGGGATTTCCCTGCTTACGATAGTGTTTTTCCCAGACGCTCCGATGCGCGAAATCTAGGGCACCGGCGACAATCGCGTCGGCGACATAAGAGATTTGGCGCGTGACTTGATCGACTGAAATCCCTTGCACAATATCGCCGTAGGCAATCCGTAGCGTTTCGCGGCGTTTGAATCGTCGCAACGTCGCTAGCACATCTGCTTGATTGGTCTGCGCTCGCACGCTGTTGACTAGCTCTTCGACGAGCAACTCTCGGGCGACGGGTCGGCCTTCGGTCATGCGCAGGAGGTCGTAGCTTTCGGCATCGGTGCAGAGCTGGTCGCTCAGGTGTTGGCTGCTGCTGAAGATCAACAGTAGGTTGGGCAGTGCCTGTTGGTCTCGCTCGAAGAGTGCGGCTGTCGAGAGCAGGCTGCGCGTCGAGAGTAAAAAACGCTCTAGATTGTTTAGCGCCATGTCGGGGTCGGCCAACTGCGGGGCGATTTCTGCAAACTGATCGCAGAGGGTTCCGAGCAGGTCGAGCGGCAAGCCGGCTTTCGCCAAGCGAATAAGATTGGCGTGGGCTGTACGAGGGTTCACAAATCCTAGCGAGATGAGCCAGGACTCGGCCTCGGTTGGGGAGTCGAGCAGAGAGTGGATCGTGTCGAGCTGCATCGAAGAATAGTATCGCAGACGGTACGTCTGTTTGGTAGGGCCGGCTGTGGGGGCGTAGGGTAATATTTCTCTACCTACACGGATTTTTCTTTGGTGGGTTGGTCCGCACAGCGGACCCTACTTTAGCGAAAACAATTCGGGGCCGACGTGTTGGGTGACGACTGAGCCGAAGAGGGTGTGTAGGCTGGCGTCGTAGATCGTGACGGGTAGGGTTTGGCCGATTTGGCGACGGTTGCCGTCGAAGACGACGATGCGATCGCACATGGTTCGTCCGGTGAGCTGCAATTGCTCTGCATGGCTTGTCGCGTCCTGTTTGAGGCTTGCTTTGCTTGGCCCCTCGATGAGGACTTGGACCTCGCGGCCGAGGAAGTGCTGATTATCCTCTTCGCTAATGACGTTTTGGATGGCAAGCATCTCGTTGTTGCGTCGGCGTTTGACTTCGTCGGGTATGTCGTCCGGGAAATGTTCGGCCCCTTTGGTGCCGGGGCGTTCGCTGTACTTAAATATAAAACTGTTTTTGAATCGTTGTTCGCGTAGCAAATCGCAACTGAGCTGGAACTCTTCTTCGGTTTCGCCACAAAAGCCGACGATAAAGTCGCTGGTGACGGCCGCTTCTGGGAGCCATTCGCGGATGCGGTCCATCATGACGAGGTACTCTTCGGCCGTGTAACCACGTTTCATTCGCTCGAGTATCCGGTTCGAGGCGGATTGGATGGGAACGTGCAGGTATTTTGCACACTTGGGCAGATCACGGACGGCTTCCAAAAGATCGTCGGTCATATCTTTTGGATAGTTGGTGATGAATTTGATGCGTTCGATGCCGTCGATTTCATGCAGCGAGTAAAGCAGGTCGCTGAGGCGGGTTGTCTTGCCCCCATTTTTGGAATCACCGTCACGAAAACGATAGCTGTTGACGGTTTGGCCGAGCAGGATAATTTCTTTGCACCCTTCGTCGGCGAGCTGCTGGGCTTCTGACAAAATTTGATGCGGGGGGCGGCTCTGTTCGGGTCCGCGCACGCTTGGCACGATGCAATAGGTGCAGAATTTGTCGCAGCCGATTTGGATTCGGACGTACGCTTGGAACGGTGTCGGGCGCATCGACGGATCGCGCAGCGGATCAAAACTTTCGTGGCTGCGTTCGATTTGATCGCGTGAGCCGTCCTTGCGTCCGAGGCTGACTTCGATTTGCTGGCCGCTGCCAGCTTCGATTTCTTGGATCAGGTCGGGGACTTGGTGCAATTGGCCCGGTCCGACGATTAGGTCGACGTAGGGGGCACGCTCGAAGATGAGCCGTTGATCTTTTTGGGCCATGCAGCCTAGGACGCCGATGATTTTGTTGGGGTTTTTTTGTTTGGCGTTTTTGAGTCGTCCCAGGGCGCTGTAGATTTTGTTTTCGGCTTGTGCCCGTACGCTGCAAGTGTTGAACAGGATGGTGTCGGCGTCGGCTGTGTTGTCGGTGAGTTCGTAGTCGCGTTTGCGCAGGCTGGCGACGACCAGTTCGCTGTCGAGCACGTTCATCTGGCAGCCTACGGTTTCGATGTATAGTTTTTTGGTCATTGCTTTTCGTAACTGTTTACAGAACAAAAGGTATTGCCCGCGGATGACGCGGATAAAACGCGGATGGTAAAAGAATTTATTCGCGCCTCTCTGCGAGCATTACTTCGATTTCGCTTTTTTTGTATTCTCTAAGCCGCTCCACGGTCGGCATCTTTGACGGGAGCTTTTTTTGTTGGTTGGCGTTGCTCTTCGATTTGTTGTCGGACTTGCTGGACGAGGCGGTTGCGTCGAATGGCCATGAGCCGTACGAGTGAGGTCACGGCAAAGTAGCCTGCGCCAAAAATGATCAACATGTCCCAACGATCCATCCGTTCAGCCTCCTTAGGTGAATTCAACGCTCCATGATACACCGTGACCCACCCCTAGAGCGAGACGAAATTTTGGCGGCGAGGGGGGGGCTGCTGGCAATGCAAATGGCATCACAGGGTGCGTTTTCTCAGGTTCCTGCACAGAATCAGAATGCACCGTCGTTTCGAACCGTCGGTCGATGCGACCGAGGGGTGACAGGAGAAGTACCGTTGCTGCAGGCGGGCTGGTATAGCGGCGGAGGTTAGTGCGAGCCGCACACGCGTGTTCCGCTAGCAGTCCTGGTATGCTAGAGCAAATGGCTGAAAAAGCGGAACACTCGATTGGGGCTTGCTCTAACGCTACTGATCACCGGGCGGCGACGATTGATTTTCCACTTGGGACGCATCGAACTTCGTCGCTTCGGTGCTTCGGATTGTTCTCTGCTTCCGATCGGCGATGGGGCGACCCGAGGCTTCGAGCCTAGCTTTCGCGTCACGTAAATAGGCAGCCGTGTCACCGCCCCAATCAGCTAATATCTTGCGACGGGCAGCGTGCAGTTCGTCGAGTATGGCGTTACCTGTCATGGTCAGCACCTCCTAGAAATTCAATCGGCGTACAAATCAGCATGCCCGACAGGCCAAGCTCATCGAGCAATCGGTAGACACGGGGAAGTTCGTGCGCGTTCGCGATGTGTTTGCAGTTTTGTGTCAACAAGTATTGTACACCAGCCAAGGCTGCCGTGGCGACATGAAGTGCGTCGATTCGTGCAGAAGCAGGCATCATGGATCGCCCTACGATCTCATCAGCAACCCTGTCGGCGTCGGGATTTACGGCCAATACCGAAAATTCATCCAGCATCTCTAGTCGGCGCGACGCTGCATCGGTGTCACCCACACTGGCCTCGTCAATTACCAATTGAGACGTCACCACATCGTAAAGCGGACGCTGTTCGTCCATCCAACGCATTGCTTGGTCTTGCAGGACCGCTGTGGCTGAATCACTGCTCGGTCGAGCTGTCGCATGGCTGACGATCGAAGTTTCAATATAAACGGCGTCCATCATTATATTCTACTGCGGAACGAGGCGAATTCAAACATGGTGAAAGCTCGTAGCGACTGTCTAAGGTGCGGTCGTAGCTCATCTGCCAAACCCTCAATAGCGTCTTTAACCTGTTCGGCAAACAAGTCTCTATTTCCGGTGTCCTCTGAATACCGTATCGGTGAAAATTCGGAAATCGCCTCTGGTTTTGCCTCTTCGGGCATTCCGTCATTCTTTGCTGCGTAGATCCGTGCTTTGGCTAATCGAAACTTATTAGTGCAGTCGAGGAGTGCTTGATTGTGCTTCATAATGCCATCTCCCCAATGAACTCTTGCCTCAACAAAAGCAGTGTCAATAGCAGAACCAACCTCTGAAAACCGGGCCCACAAAGTCGAATCGTTGGGCTCAAAAGGCGAGCGAAGCATTCGTATGACCCCTTGAAGATCAAACACAAGCGTCAGCAGACGTTTCGCAAGGTCATAGTCGTGTTTCCCAATCATTTGGTTTCGCCAAGTATTCATTCCCCTCAACGTCGCTAAGGCTCCTATGCATATCGCAAGGGTTCTGATTCCGCCGAAAGCAAGCTCCGTGTATTCCATCGTACAAACCCCTTCAAAAAGTGTTCCGTCGCAGTAAAAGTAAATAAGTGTTGCCGCATTATTCTACACCAAATCAGCACTTTGCTAAGGCAAACCAAATCCTTCGACCGACGCACTTTGCGAGCAAGTTCGCGTCTAAAGCATAGACGCTTTTGGCCTCGTTCTAAAGAAAAAGCACGCGGACCTGTGGCCGCCTGTGCTTCTATTTCTCACCGAATAACGTAGCGTCGATCGGGACGATCAGTGCTTGGTCGTCGGTGCGGATGAGGATGCCGATGATGTGGCCGTCGGTGGCGGCGAGGACGGTGGCTCCGTGCCAGCTTTCGTCGAGGGGGACGCTGGGGTCGACTAGCCAGCCGGCGTCGGTGGGCGTTAGGCGTTGGGCGGCGATGGGGAGCGTCTTTTCGGCGCTGCCGCAGGTGATGACGACTTGCTCGGGGGTTTTTTCTGGTTTGCGAATCTTGTTGGTTGGCCAGGGGTCGACTTCTGCGGCGATCGCTGGCGGCAACTGTCCGCTGGCTAAGGGGCCTGACAGCAACAGATTGGCTAGCGGCAAGTCGGACTCTTTTCCTGCGACTTCGAGTTGGTACGTTTCGCCCTTCGCGCCGGTCAACACGTTTGCTGGCCCGACTAGCCGGCCGTTGTCGAGTGGCAACAGCCATCCTCGTTCTCGTCCAGCTCCCAAAACGCCTAGGGCACCGCGTTGACTGCGAATGCCTAGGACGGGGCGCGGGGTCATCACGCCTGCTGGCAAAATTGCGTTTCCGATGGCGACGCGCGGCTGCCACTTGAGCCACTCGGCGCGAGGTGATTTCGACAACTCGAAGCGTTGGCCGGTCGAGGCGAGATTGCCGGGCAGGTCGGGTGTTGCGAAGGCGACGCCTCCTGCGGCAATTGTGGCTAGCGTGTCTGCGTCGAGTTCGATGCCGCTGAAGCCGATTTTTACGTCGAGGCCGCTATTGCTCCAAAAGCGGGTATTTTCTCGAACTAGTTGGCGGTACTCCGGCTTGAGGTAAGCGCGGGCTTCGACGGTTGCGGCGTCGTTGGTCAGTCCGACCGATAGAATTTGGCCGACGGTTACGCCGCGATAGACGATTGGCGAACCGGTCTGTAGGCCGAAGCGGCCTTTGCTTTCGAGGGTAACTTCGAGGCCGTCGGTGATATTGCGTACGGGGGCCGTCGCGACGTCGAGGCCGTAAAACTCCTGGCAGGCGGGCGCGCCGGGCGGGGCGGGCAAGACGCCGACGTATCTGCCGCCGACCAGGGTGTCGAGTCCGTGGATTTTGCCGATGCTGATGTTCGGTCGCTCGATCCAAAAGCGGGTTCCTTCGCGTGCCAAATTGGCTGCGGCATCGGTGAGCTGGATCTGCACGACGACGCCTTCGAGCGATTCGCCGAGCACGATCTGGCGGACTTCGCCTACGTTGATGCCTCGATAGCGGACGGGATCGCCTGCTTGGAGTCCGTAGCCTTCGGTGAAGTGGACCTCGATTGTTGGGCCGTGGGCGCCGACTTGCCAAAAGACTAGGCCTGCGGCAATGGCTGCGCACAGGGCCGTTATGATCCATAGTCGGGAGATGGTGGTCGTAGGCATTGGGGTTTTTGATGTTTTGATGCTTGCGACTGGGAATTCGTTTTTGTTTTTGGGGGTGCACATGTTTTTTTGGTGGGGAGGAGGGAGGGAGAGGGAGAGGAGGAGGAGGTTTTTTTGTGGGGCGTTCGTCGTGGCCGACGGCGCTAACGTGGGGGGGGCGTTATGCGTTGTCGTTCCATATTGTGTGTGGATCGAAGCAGATGGAGGCTAACATGCTCATTGCTACGCAGAGCACGAACGCCCAGACGGCTGGGCCGAAGTGGAACTCGACGACGGTTCCTAGTTTGACCAGCATGACCATGAAGGCCAAGAGCATGACGTCCATCATGCTCCACTTGCCGGCAAATTCCATGATGCGGTAGGTGCGCGCTTTGTGCTGCCGATGCAGCAGGCTCAACAGGCTTAGTTCTAGGAGCGAAAGGATTTTGATGAGGGGGAAGACAATTGAAAACAGTAGGACGACGAGGCCGACGAACCAGCTTCCGTCGCGGAGTAGTTCGATGGTGCCGATGAGCAGGCTCGACTCGTAATGGTGTCCGAATTTTTCGATGTGTAAGATTGGCAGCAAAATGGCTGGCCAATAGAGGATGAAAGCGGCTGCGGCTGCGGCGGCAGTTCGGCTTGCTGACTGGGCGGGGGAATGTGCGAACTTTGCGCCGCATCGAGTGCAGACTGCCGACTGGTTAGGCAATAGCAACGGCACTTGATGGATTTGTCCGCAGCAGTGGCAAGCTTTGATTGATGGTTGCATTAGGACTCCATGCGATCCCCTGGCTGGATGGGGTAGCCTCGCAAAAAATCTTCGGCGGCCATCATGCGTTTGCCGGTAGGTTGGATTTTTTGGAGACGCAACAGGCCTTGGCCTGTTGAAACGAGGAGACCTTGCTCAACGCAAACGACCTCGCCAGGGGTAGTTGATTTTTCGTTTCCTTCTACTTCGACTTGGTGTAAAATCAGTCGGACCGATTTGCCGGTGGGTCGATGCCAAGCGGTAAATGCTCGTGGCCAGGGCTGTAGGCCTCGGACTTGGTTTTTGATTTCTTGTGCCGAGTGGGACCAGTCGATTTGGCCCATCTCTTTGCTGAGGCGGGGGGCCTTGGTCGCTTGGCTTTTGTCTTGGGGATGGGGCGTTGTGGTGTCCGTCGCTAGTTGTTCAACGACTTTCAGAACAATGTCGGCCCCGAGGTCGGCCATGCGTGCTTCGAGTTCGCCGGAGGTCTCGTTGGGGTCAATTGGAATCTGCTGCACGCCCAGGATGGGGCCGGCGTCGAGGCCGGGTGTCATTTGAATGACGGTGTTGCCGGTTTGGGCATCGCCGTTGAGGACTGCCCATTGAACCGGTGCTGCGCCTCGGTATTTGGGGAGCAGCGAGCCGTGGAGGTTGATGCCTCCGAGGCGTGTTGAGGCGAGGGCGGGTGGCTTGAGGATTTCGCCGTAGTCGCAGACCATGAGGAGATCGGCATTGAAGGCGGTCATTTTTTCGCACGCTTCGTCGGAGTTGACGGTCTGGGGCTGCCAGGTTTTGATGCCTAGCTCTTCGGCGGCAACGGTCACAGGTGCCGGCTTAGCGCGTCGGCCGCGTGGGGGGCGCGACACGGCGCAGAGGACCTCGTGTTTGGAAGCGTGGAGGGCACGCAGCGAGGGGACGGCAAAGGGGCCTGTTCCTAGGATGACAATTCGCATGGGTCGTTTTGATGCTTGTTACATAAAAAATGGAACCGCCGAGGGACGCGGATAAACGCAGGTGTCTTTTTAGGTGCTTTTCTTTATGTCCGTAGTCTTTATGTCCGTAGCTTTTCTAATTCGGTGAGTCGCTCGGCGATCGTGTTATCGTCGGGTAGCTCGCCGCAGTCGCGTTTGCTATTAAAATCGATTTCAAATTCTTCGAGATCTTCGCGAACGTCGGCGGCCTGGGCGGGTGGGAGTCGGTCGATGAATAGTTTGCCGTCGAGGTGGTCGACCTCGTGTTGCACGATTCGGGCGAAGAGGCCGTCGACTTCGCCGACGAATTGTTCGCCCTGGAGGTTGTAGGCTTCGATCGTGATTTTTTCTTTGCGAACGACTGGTCCTAGCACACCGGGGATGCTGAGGCAGCCCTCTTCGCCTTCGGCTTGTCCCTTGCCCCCTTTTAGCACGGGATTGATGAAGACGTGCTCGGTCTCTTTGTTTTTGGGATCGCCCGATGGGTTGGCTACGAAGAGTCGGTAGGGCAAATCGACTTGGTTGGCTGCTAGGCCGACGCCTTCGTGCGCGTACATCAGCTCGAACATCTGTTCGACCATGTCGTGCAGCTCGGCATCGACGCGTTTTACTGGCTTCGAGACGTGGCGTAGCGTTGGGTGCGGGTAATGGATAATTTCGAGTTTCAACGGGCTACCTGTAAGCTTGGAACTGGAAAGGGGCATTGCATAGGGATCTCTGATTATAGAGCGTTCGAGCGAGCAGGCGTAGGGCTTGCAGTTGGAACCGTAGGAGGATTGCCAAGTCAAAAAAACCTACGAACTTCATGGTGAGAAAAAAGTGAATCACGACGAAACAACGAAACGACGCTGTTTTTCGTTGTTTCGTCGTGGTTCAACTCCTTGAATGAGGTTGAAAATCGACTTGGCAATCACCTCGAAAACGAAGCAAGCCCGGCGGCCCACGCTTTGGTGCGAGGCTGCCGGGCAAGGCTTCTGCTGTTCGGGCGACTCGGCGAGGGGGGACAAGCCAAGCAGCTCGGACAGCTTTCGTCATTCAGAGTGCTTCGTCATTCAGCGTTAGCGCTGTGTCGGATACCAAGGGCCTCGGACGTAATGGGCTCCGAACTGATGGGTGTTGTTAGGCCAGCGCGGGGTCGGTCGGAAGTTACCGCCGAAGGGGCCGGAGCCTGGGTAGTCGCGGCCGAACTGGTGGTCGATTCGGCAGAAGTGTGCGCTGGGCGCGCCCCAGCTCCAAGTCGTTCTTAGTTGGGCCGTTGGCGGGACGACTAGCGCTACGGGTTGTCCGTAGGCGGAGTGGGCGTAGTTGGCGTGCCAATTGTATTGTGGGGCACGGCGTGTTTTGGGCCAGAGGTAGCGCGATTCGGCAGCCTGTGCCGCAGTGTCTACTGTTGCAACGAACAGCAAGGCAGCGGCGACGGCTAGAGAAATCTTTTTTAACACGATACTTATCCTTGTCGCTTCAGAAGGACTTGGAACTGATATGGGACTAAACGTTGTTGGCTTCGCACGAAGTTAGTAGCAAGGGTTAAGGCTGTGCATCATGTGCTGCAGATTTAATCCATTGGTGCGATAGCGAATCTTGGAGCGTGACCAGCCGCAACCTTGGGCGTAGGCGTAGTGCGAGCGGGTGTGCTTATAAAGATACTCGTGCGGCATCAACGGTTGGTACGTTGTGTAGGTGTGCCCCACGTGTATCGGCACAGGCAATGGCGAGACGTACATTTGCGCGGCTGTGCCACTGGGGTTGGGTCCGACTTGGTAGTTGGCGAAGAGGTCGTTTTTGCTTTGGTAGCTAATGCTCTGTTTATAACGGCCTTCTTGAGCTTGGCTGCTTGTTGCAAAAATTGCCAGCAAACAGACAACCAAACCGGCGCGGGTTAGAAATGTGGACATCAATCGCCTCCTTGCGATTCGTCGGACACGGCCAAACTGAATCGCCAGGGACTATCGGCGATTCGATGGGGGTGTCGTCGGGGGTGGGTCAACGGTCAGCCGGACCAGGTAGGAGCCTGTGAAGGCATGGGTTCGGCTTGTGGGGGTCTCTACCGTAAGGTGTCGGCAAGTTCGGGTCGTGACGATCAGTTTTTATGTGCGGGAAATAGTGGTGAATTGTGTTGTGACGAAAGCCGAAGGGTATTGAAATGCCCAATGCCCACTGTACCGCTCTACTCATTTGCAGCTATAATCTGCCCAATCGTCAAACTCTTCCAGCGAAATTCTTTTGGTGTGGAGTGTGAAGCGGACGTATGCGGCGACACGTAGGTCGCCGGCTATTGCCCACGTAAACGGAGAACGCCGCCTTGGCGACTGCTAAGAACAAAAAGAAGAAGCCGGTGGTCCGTGCGAAAACGAAAACTTCGGCGGCTGCCTCTAATGGTGCGCCGAAACGCCGTAGTACGGCCAAAGCGATGGCTGCCAGCCAGCGCGATATTTCGGTCAGCGAGTTCTTTTCTAAGAACCGCCACCTGCTTGGTTTTGATAATCCTCGGAAGGCGCTGCTCACGACGGTGAAAGAGGCGGTGGATAACTCGCTAGATGCGTGTGAAGAGGCGGGTATTTTGCCTGAGATTTGGGTCCATATCGAGCAGACGGCTTCGGACCGTTATAAGGTGGGCATTCAGGACAACGGACCGGGGATTCTCAAGAAGCAAATTCCGCTGATTTTTGGGAAGCTGCTTTATGGATCAAAATTTCATCGTCTGCGCCAAAGCCGTGGGCAACAAGGGATTGGCATTAGTGCTGCCGGGATGTACGGCGTGCAAACGACCGGTAAGCCGGTGAAGATTATCTCGAAGGTTTCGGTGCGCAAGCCTGCGCACTATTACGAGATTCAGATTGATACGAAGACGAACCAACCCAAGATTCTGAACAACAAGGGCGAGGGCGTCGACATTGCACCTGGTGACAAGGGTGCCGCTTATATCGAAAAACATGGGATCGAATGGGTTGACCAGCCGCATGGCACGCGTGTGACGATCGAACTTCAGGCGAAGTTTGTTCGAGGTCGAGGGAGCGTCGACGAGTATCTTGAGCAGACGGCGATTGCGAATCCGCATGTCGCGCTACATTACCTCGACCCTGATGATTATGAGTACGAATACGAGCGTTCGGCCAAGGTGCTGCCGCCCGAGCCTAAGGAAATCAAGCCGCATCCGTACGGCATTGAGCTGGGCCGGTTGGCGCAGATGCTTGAAGAATCGGACGCGATGAGTGCGAGCGAGTTTTTTCGCACCAAGTTTTCTCGTGTGACCCCGGCGGTTGCGAAGCGTATTTGTGAGGGGGCGAAGGTTAGCAGCCGGGCGAATGTTCGGAAGCTGAATCGTACGCATGCCGACCAGCTTTTTCAGACGATTCAGCAAACCAAAATTAGCCCGCCGGCGACCGATTGTATCTGTCCGATTGGCGAAGACCTTATCCTCAAGGGTTTGCATCAAGTGGTGCCCGGGGAATTTTATGCTGCTGCGACCCGCCCGCCGAGCGTTTATCGGGGGAACCCGTTTCAGATTGAAGTTGGACTTGCCTATGGTGGCAGCGCCCCGACGCAAAATGTCACGGAAGATCTGCTACTCGAACTGCTAGAAGAGACCGATACGCGGACGATACGGCAATTTTTGATCCACACCTTTAATGGACTTGGTGGCGAAGCGGCCGATCGGCTTGTGAAGGCTGCGACGCTCAAGACCCGGCAAAATCCTCGGAGTCTCAAACCGAAGGAGCGGCAACGATTGTACGAGGCGATGAAGAAAGTCAATGTGGCCGAAGGGCAGCAGATGGAAGTCTTGCGTTATGCGAACCGAGTGCCGTTGCAGTTCCAGCAGTCGGCGTGCGCCGTGACGCAAACGGTGCTTAGTACGAACTGGCGTGGCTATGGGTTGAGCCAATCGCGTGGAGCAATGCCCAAGGGGCCGGTCTCGCTGATGGTGCATGTGGCTAGCGTTTGGGTTCCGTTTACGAGTGAATCGAAAGAGGCGATTGCCCACTATCCGGAGATTCAGAAAGAAATACGTCTGGGGCTGCAAGCGGTTGGTCGGAAGCTTGGCATGTATTTGCGTCGCCGATTGAAAGTCAAACAGCAAAGCGACCGCCGCGAGATCTTTTTGCGTTATCTCAAAGAGGTCGCGTCGGCGGTGAGTGTCATCAACGCGGCAGAAGAAAAGGAGCTGTACGAGCAGCTCGTCAAGGTGGCCAAACGGCACACGTCGGAAGCCGACATGCAGCTCGACGACCGGGGGCGTCCTATTGACGAGAAGCCGGAAGAGCTCGACTTGGGCGCGAATGTGCTGATTGTTGACCCTGCGAGCCATAAGGCGGCGATTAACCGTGTTGAGGTGGAGGTTGAGGAAGAGGGAGAGTACGAAGAAGAGGAATAGATTCAGCGGAGACGCAGAGGAAAAGAAAAGTCGTGAGCAAATTCCCACGCATTGGGATAGAATGGTGACACACCCGCCAACCAGGAAAAACCTATGATCCGAATTACGCTTGATGACGAGCAGAAAAAGAAGTTGCTTGATGCTGAGGGTATTGTTGAGCTCTACGACGAAACGGGTAAAATTGTCGGTCGGGCCACGCCACTTCAGAAGAAGGCCAAAGATCCGTGGTCGCTGTTTCCGGAGTTGACCACAGAGGAAATCGATCGACGTTGCGAGGGTCCTGGTCCGTGGCTGACTACCGAGGAATTATTGCAGGGGTTACGGGAACTGCCGTGAGCTACCAAATTACGTGGTTGCCAGAAATCCTCCGTCGTTTTACCGACGAATGGTCCAACCTTGGCAAAGTGCGACAACGCGAAGTCATGGACGCTCTGGAAGGAATTGACCACCAACTAATCAGCTCGCCGATGCTTACGGGAGAATCACGAGACACCGATTCTCACCGAGTTTTGATACATCCGCCCGTTACGGTGGTTTTTCGCGTCGACTTGCGTCTGCAAATTGTACAAGTCGTCCAAGCACAAATCATGGGCAAACGTGAAACTTAAATCGACAATGAGCAAAAAATAATCATGGCCAAAAAACGCCCTATTCCTACGGTTCGTAAACCCAAAGTCAAACTTACGCCGCGTGACAAGAAAACGATGGCGCGGCTTACTGGCTTGGCGGATCGGGTGGTGAAATCTGCGAGCGCGAATCGGGATCCGCATGTGGATATTCCTTCGCGGACGCTGTCGAACATTCGGTATAGTCCTCGGAAACGGATTATCGAGATGGGGAACAACAAGAACCGACGGCAGCTTTTTGATTTGTCGCAGGCGAAGGCGTATATGCGGACGATGCTGGTGGCGAGTGGGTGCAAGCAGTTACTCGACCAGGGTAAGACGACCAGCCTTCGAGGGTTGTACTACATGCTGAAGCATACGATCGCGGGCGCCAAGGAAAACACTTTTGAGGAACAGGGCGAGTGCGACACGATTATTGAGGATGTCGAGGTGTTGCTCGATTCGATTCGGGAAGAGCTGCACCTGTATGCTGAGAATCGGGGGGCGATGGTTGGCAATATCACGCTCATCGACCGGGGCGATACGATTGATTGCGCGCGGATGGGGTCGGGCGGTTATGCGATTCCTTCGATTGTCGAGCCTGAGATCATCGTTATGGATCGCAAAAAGTGTGACGCCAAGTTTATTTTGCACGTTGAAAAAGGGACGGTTTGGCAGCGGTTTAATGAAGATCGGTTTTGGGAGAAGCACAACTGTATTCTTACACACGGGGCGGGCCAGCCGCCGAGAGGCGTGCGTCGGATGCTTTTTCGTATGCACAACGAGCTAAAACTGCCGGTTTACTGTGTGCTTGATAATGACCCTTGGGGGTATTACATCTACAGCGTGTTGAAGCAGGGGTCGATCAACCTTGCCTTTGAGTCGCAACGGATGGCGATTCCCGAAGCGAAGTATCTTGGTTTGCGGAGCCTTGACTTTGAACGTTGCGACCTGCCGGACAGCGTGAAAATTGCGTTGAACGAAAACGACAAGAAGCGGGCGAAGCAGATCGCCAAGTATCCTTGGTTCGAGAAAAAGCGTCACTGGCAGGCCGAGATTAGTCGGATGCTGAAGAACGATTTTAAGCTGGAAGTGGAATCGCTGATTTCTAAGGACATTAGCTATGTGACGGAGGTCTATGTGCCTGAGCGGCTTGAGGCTAAGGATTGGCTTGATTGATGCCGCCAAAATTCATCTCGTCATGCGACCGAAAAAATGGAACCGCGGATGAACGCGGATGAACGCAGATAAATCCGCAGCTCCCTTTTTTCAATATCTGACAAGCTAGTCTACAGGTTTCGTCGGCGACGGAGTGCTAAGGCTGTTAGCGCGAACCAGCTGAGGATTGCGGTGCTTGGTTCGGGGACGATGGTTGCTGAAAAATTGTCAAAAACCAACGGGTCTGCAGCCGTCACTTCTTGGTAGCCTGCCGCGCCAAAAAACGCGATGGAGAAGCGATCGCTATCGGCCAATTCCCAATCGGAAGCGCCATCGGACAAGTCGATGGAGAGCAATAAGGAATTCCCTGCATAGGCCGAGATCTCTTTGCTGTTGGCGTCGAAGTCAAGGCGTATGCGGGAAGTGGTTTCGGTTGTTGGGAGTCTGAGATCCGTGGATGACAAATCTTCAAAAGCAGAGAAATGTCGATTTCTGGACCCATTGCCATCCAAGGCAATCGCAAGTGCGCCGCTAAAAACTTTACTGGCATTAAAATCGGTATAGGCGGCGAGGCCCGCTTCTAACCAAGTGTCTCCATTCGGATCTAGGTTGTCAGGGTTATTTGTCAGAAAAGAGGTGTCGTAGCTGGCTGGTACTGTGACGTCGATCGCTACGCTCCACGACTGATCATAGCGCGGTCGGAAATTGAGGTGCTGGAATCCGGTGCCGTTTTCTCCTGAAAGATTGCCGTCGGGCGCGGAGTACTCCGCTTGCTCGGCGACATCGTTCTGCGTCATTGAGCCGACAGCATTGGGGAACAAAGGCGTGAAATGGTCGTTTACTACTCCGTCGAAACCGTAATTAATTCCTGTGGCTTGGGCGGAGCTGGTTAAGGCAAACAGGGCAAGCATCGTTAGACAAAATTTCATGAGGTCTTTTTCCTTGGAGAAAATCTTAAAAGTGTGATAAAACAATCTTCCGAAAACAAAAATCGTGGGGGGGTCAAGAACGGCGGCGTCCTGTGACACAACCGAGCGTCGCAAGCAGGCCGAGCAGCATGCTGCTCGGCTCGGGGATGGCGGTACCAGTGGTGAAAAAGAGTTCGGTAAGCGTGATGAATTCCGTACTGCCTTGCCCGGTCGTAAAACCATTGCGAGCGTCTGAGGTTTCTGCAAAGTAGGCGATTAGGGCGATGTGCTCGACATTTGGACTGAGCGTGTTCCCAGGAATCACCGTGCTTGTTAAGCCGGTCACTTCCTCATCAAAGACTTCGACGCCGGCGGAGTCATCATCGATAAAAACAAACGCATCAACGCCGCTGGGTAGCGTGTCCCAAGTTAGCGTAAGGTCTTGCGACGGGTTCATCCCTTGCAAGTTTTGATAGACCTGCCCCGTGAAGTAAGGAATCTCGACGGGAAAGGTGCCGCTGAATGCTATCGATTCGCTCGTCGGACCTTGGGGGCCTTGGGCATCGAGCGTGTAGCTGGCGTTGTTGGGATAGGCGGCATTCATGGCGGCTTCGTCAGCAAAATCTTGGTCGATGCGCCACCGGTAGCTCGAACCATTGCCAAACGGCCCGTTGAGCGAGACGGGGCTTCCTGGTGCGCCGCCCAGCGAAAGACTGGTGAGGTCGTTGAGATTCTCAGTCCGAACGTCCGCCTGAAAAACCGTCGTGGGATTTTGGGTCGGCTGCGTATTGCTCGCCGTTTGCTCGTAAACGCGAAGTTTGCTAAGCCGCCAATCGGTCACCTCTGCCCAGGCGGTACTCGTTGCCATCGGAATCACAAACGCTGCTAAGGCAAGCATGGTTAAGCAAAATTTCATGAGGTCTTTTTCCTTGGTGAAAACCGGTTCATATGGGGGGGGTAAGCCGCAATCATCTAGAGCAGCCATTTTCGCGTCAATGCCGATTTGGGGGCGCTTCTTTAGCGGCAGCCGAGGCATTCGAAGAGAGGGCTTCCGAGGACTAGAAACCCTACTATTGCAGCGCCAATTGATGCCACTAGGACTGCGCTGCTGGCGATGTCGAGGGCGTCGCGAATTTGGGGGTGCTCTTCTGTTGTGATTGCGCGGGCCAGGTGTTCGAGGGCTGAATTTAGTAGTTCGGCGGAGAGGACGATCGTGATGCAGAGGATCAAGGCTAGCCATTGGGATTTTGAAACTTGGAGCCAGGTGGCCATCGCGACGACGGCTAGTGTCGCAGGGAAGTGAACATAAAAACTGCTTTGGTCGCGCGTGCCGACTTTGATGCCGCGTAAGGCGTGGGCGAATTTTTGTTGCCAACGAGGGAGGAGGGAGTTTGGATTTTGGGGATGTTGGTTTTTCATGGGTTGCGCGATTATTCTAGGCCGAAGGCGCCGGCTGGGGGGACTTCGATGCCGGTTCGACTTGTTAGGCTTAGTTTGGGCAAGAATCGTGGCTCGACCATGAATTTTACGCCGACGTTATCTTTGCCTTCGTCGACGTTGAAGCCCAAGGTGACGAGCAGGGATTCGCCGATGCGTGTCATCGAAAAGGTTTGGCCGATGTTGCCGGCGTCGCTGAAGTCGATGGCGGCACCAGCGCTAGAAATCCATTTGGGGCTGAGTCGATAGTTGTAGCTTGCTAGCAGGACGTTGCTATCCAGAGGGCCGCTGATCGACCGGACGCCGACATAGGCGTTGCCGCGTGAGGGACGATTGAGCAGTATGCCGCCAGAGATCATGCGCAGGCCGTCGCCAAAGAAGTCGGCTGCTCCGTCCGAGACGATGGTAAACCGATCGCCCAGGTGCCAGCGGAGGTCGTAGTCGAGGAGTCCGAACTCTTGGCCAAAATTGTCGCGGTCTTGGTCGGGGAACCAAGTGAGGTTGGAGTCGATGGTTAGCCAATCGACGATGTGCTGTTGTCCGGGGGTTCCTCGCTTGGTTTGCCAGCGATGTCGCATCCCGGTGCGTAGGGTCATCAGGTCGTCGGCAATTTCGGTGGAGGGCGAGGTCACCCAGCTTTGTATTCCTGAGCGGAGGGCGTAGGTGATTGGGGAGAATTTTGGATCGGTGATCGTTGGCGGTAGGGTCGGATCAAAAATGCGCCGTCGAAATTCGGTAATCGAGATATCGTCGAGTGGGTCGTAGAGGGGTAGCTCGGTGATGTCGCGGGTGGCGTCGGCGTAGGTGAATTCTGCGTCGAAGACGACCTTGTGAGCCAGTCCGTTCAGATTGAACAGGGGGTCGTGGTAGTCCGGGAAAATCGCCCAAAAGGGGACGCTGGCCCGGATGCCTGTGTTGACGTAGGCTCGTTGTAGGTCGTCGCCGTCGAGGGCTTCGCCCCAGTGGGCCAACTCGCCTAGCGCGAATGGGACGACTTTGACGGGGCCTAGCATCAGGGGCAAGTCGATTTCTTGGCGAGTGACGAGGCGTTCGCCCTCTTGGCCTGCTCCTGATTCCCACGGCAATCCGGCGTCGACCTGGGCGGCGAGCGTTGCATTGGTCGGTGCCGTGGCGTTGTTGAGATTGGCGTAGCCGGCTTGGGAATGCTCGAACCAGGTGAGTCGATCGCCGAACAGCGATTCGCCTAGCCAATAGTGATCGGCTCGCGGGAGCCATTGCGTCTCGGTGAAGAAATCGTTGAGCTGGATGTTTGCTTCGATCGAAAACGCGCGGTTGTCGGCCAAGCGTTTGAGGCGTAATCCGGTGCGCGGGTCTTTGTGTTCGTCCCATTCTCGTTCGTAAAACTGTTCGAGGAAGGTGCGATCGCTGAGGTAGCCGACTTCGCCGGTTAGCTCCCAGCCATTTTGGAATTTTTGGCGGTGTTGGCCGAACAGGCGGAAGCGGTAGTCTTGTTCGGGCACGATGGTGCGTCGGCCTAGGCCCAGATTGTCGAGTCCGTCGTCTGCGATTCCCCAATAGTCCCACTGTCCGTTGGCCGGTCCCTCGAAGCCTAAGAAATTGGGGCGGTCGTAGGAAAAATCGGTGCCGTGGCCTACGCCTCGATCGCTGAGATAGTCGAGACTCAAGCCCCAGTCGGTTCCTTCCGGGGCGTTACGGATTCCGAACAATTGATAGGCATCGAAATCGACTTCGATTTGGGTTCCGAAGACGCTATCGTTTCCGACTCGGATGCCGTCGACAAAGAAGGTCGGTTTGCTTAGATCGGTTGCGATCGTCGGCCAATAGAAAACGGGGATGCCGCGTATGTAGACGGTGTTCCCTCGACTCTCTGCTAGGTACTTGTGGTCGATCTTTGGCTCGCCGGTGCGCGGGTCGAACACCTGGGTTTGAAAATCCTCGAACGCCATTTCGTTGGCACTGAAATGATAGGCTGGCTCTTCTAGGCGGCTGGTGGTTACCGATGCGCCGATCGCTGAGAAATGGGACGCGTCGAGCTGGCGGATTGCTGCTGCCCGTAGGCGTACTAGGCCTTGATACTCGAAATTTTCGGTGCGTGGCAAAGGCGTCAGTAGCTCGGCATCGAGAATCACACCGACTTGCCGGCGGACGTCGTAGAACATACGGTCGGCGTAGATGACGCGGTCGCCTTGGCGGAATTCGATGTTTCCTTCCATGTAGATTTCGAGCGGCGTATCGGCCGATTGGACGGTCTGTCCGCCTAATCCCATCCCTCCGCCGCTGGTCCACAGGACGGCGCGATCGGTGCTGATGTCGACGGTGCCGATTGGCCCGAGCGCTGCCGGAACATTGCCGGCAGGCAAGCCTTTGATCAAGACGCGAAAGCCGCCGGTGGCTGTGACGACTTCCTGGCCATTGGGGAGCGTCTGTGATTGTATGTCGGGCAAGACATCGCTGCGTCCGCCGAACTGAATGCTTCGCATTCCCAACGGAACCTGCTGCACCCCAGTTGGCACGGGCGCGAAATCGGTAAACTGTGCGAGCATGAGCTGTCGGCGTCGTTGGGGATCGAATTGTGCCAGGCCGCGTTGATAAATTTCTGGACGCGTGGTCGACGGCGCTACGGGCGTCGGCAGTTTTAATCGTAGTGGTTTTGCGGTGTACAGGCGGCGGAACCAGGTTGCGGCTTGCTCGCGTCCGAGCGCGTGCCCGAGTGTGTGTTTGGCTGTACCCGTCTCGCGATAGTCGATGGCGACTCGCTGTTCGCCTTGCTCTTCTAGATAGACGATGACTTTAGTTGGCGATTGGGTTCGATCGATCCATAGCACGGCTTCTGGCGCACGGGCATAGGTCAGGCCTTGATTGAGATAGCAGTTTCCGCGCAGGTGATAGACATCGTAGACGCCCTGTTGCCAACGGCTGCACCAATCGGCGGCCACGGTGAGCTGTTCGGTTGGATCGGACGGTCCGGTGCCGATGTCGCTTGCGCTGCACAGGTTCGATAGAAGTATCGCACAGACAATTAGCGCGCAGCGTCCCAGCTTCCGTCCAAGACGGAGCAACCCACGGCAACACATGGGGGTGCGCGCAATAATCAGTCGGTTCTCTTCTCAACAAAAGCTCGTTGAGTCACAACGGTCGCCGATCCGCTGTGCCCAACAATAAGCAGGACCACAGGTTATGAAAAAATAGGCCCCCTTCGGAGGCGACCTTTTTCGGCGACGAAGTATAGATGCGGCCCAGTTGCGGGGCAAGACGCCTTCGCCCGTTTGGGAAGTCTCGCAAACTCAGTGCTGGTAGAGACTTACGTGTTGTGCGACAAACGCAGTGGACCGCTAGCAAAGCTTGGCAATCGGGACTTCGCAGATTTGGCCATTTCTGTAAGTCTGCGGGGTGCGCTGCGCTATCGCTTCCAGGGCGCTCCCTCTACATTGAGGGCAACTTTTATTATCTGAGTCTTCCAAGCTCGCAGTCTTCGGCAGTGGTCTGGCCGCCATCGCTAGCGACCGCCCTCCCCCCCAAAAAAACTTGTTTGCATGCCCGCGTCGCGCACCCCTCATTTTCTTGCTTGGCTTGTCACGCATCGCCGGAGCCTCTTGGTCTTGGGGCTACTGTTCGCCGGTGGAGCTTTTGCGGTTGGTTCGCATCTGCAACTCGACCGTTCGATCGAGCGCATGTTTGCTGACGACGATCCAATTCTCCAGCCTTATCGGGCTTTGCAAGAAACTTTTGGTCAGCATGAAATTGCGATTGCTGTTTATTCCGACGCTGAACTTTCTAGCGAGCAGGGATTGGCTCGTGTGGGGGCAATTGCCGAGCAAGCTCGGGGAATCCCTGGTGTTGTTGCAGCGGTTTCGTTGCTTGATCCACCTGGTGCGGCAAATTTTGACGACACGGGGCGAGGCGCGCGGCTCCGCGAAGTTTTTTCGGGGTACACCCATAACCGTGCGCTCGACGCTGCGGGGATCGTCTGCCTGCTTGCTCGTCCGAAGCCGGGCGAGGCCCCGCGTAGTGAAACGTTGGTCGCGTTACGCAAGCTAGTCGCGGATCTACCGGACGGCGCACTCGTTGGCGAACCGGTTTTGATCGAAGAAGCTTTTGATTTACTTGATGTCGACGGAAGAAGGCTTAGTACGTGGTGTACGGTCTTGCTGATGGTTACTATTTTTGCCTGTTTTCGTGGTTGGCGTTGGTTGGTTTTGCCGATGGTGGTCGTGCAGATGACGCTTGCTTTGACCTATGGCATTTTGGTCGGACTCGGGTTGCAACTTAGCATGGTTAGCTCGATGCTTTCGGCCATTGTGACCGTGGTCGGGGTGGCGACGGTGGTTCATGTGATTGTCCGGTATCAGGACGCCCGTTCGCAGGGCCTTGATCCGACGGCCGCTCTGCTTCAGGCAGGAAATTTGCTCGCTGTGCCGATTTTTTTTGCTTGTCTGACGGATGCCGCTGGATTTGCCGCGTTGATGACTTCGCAGGTTGGTCCTGTGCATGATTTTGGTTTGATGATGGCGATTGGCAGTCTAATGGTGCTGGTCAGCGTCACGCTGGTGGTGCCGGGCATCGTGCTTTTGGGCGAAGGGTCTCGCACGACACGCTTGGAAATTTCGGAGGAAAGGGCTCTAGGAGATTTTTTGGACCGCCTTCTGCAATTTTCGCATCGACATGCGAAATTCATCGCGGTGATCGGCCTTTTCGTTTGCGTTTTTTCGATCCTTGGCAGCACTCGCCTTGAACGTGAAACCGACTTCACTCGCAATTTTCGCCAAGATAGCCCGCTCGTTGAAGGCTATCAATTCGTTGAAGATCGTTTTGGCGGCGCAGGCGTTTGGGATATTGTGTTGCCGCCGACGCCTCAACTTAGCAAGGCATTTCTGTTGCGTGTTTTGGCGCTTGAAAAACAGTTACTAGAAAACGTTCCTCAGCTCAGCAAAGTGATTTCGATCGCGGATATACTGGAAGCCGGAGGGGGCAAGCTGAAGCGAATGAAGCTTGGCGCCAATTTGGCGATCCGTACTGGTCTGTCGGTCATGCGAGGCAAGATGCCGGAGTTTGTCGCCGCGATCTATCAAGAGCAGCCCCGGTCGGTGCAACTTCGTTTGCTGCTTCGCTCCCCTGAACGCCTCGAAGCGGCAGACAAGAACCGACTCATTCGACAAGTGGAATCGACGGCTCAAGCGGCGTTTCCGGGAGCGCAAGTGACTGGCTATTACGTATTGCTCCATCAGTTGATCGAAAGTCTGCTGCGCGATCAATGGATTACTTTTAGTGTTGCGGCGGTAGCGATCTTCGCGATGATGGCGTTTGCCTTCCGTAGTTTTTCTCTCGCCTTAGCGACACTGATCCCGAATGCTCTGCCGGTTTTGCTGCTATTCGGCGGGATGGGCTGGCTCGGGATCAAGGTCAATATGGGTGCGACGATGATTGCTGCTGTCTCGCTTGGTTTGTCGGTCGATGGGTCGATTCATTATGTGATGTCGTATCAACGCGCTCGTCGCGAGGGGGCTACGCTCGGCGATGCCCTCCAGTCGGTTCAATCGACGGTCGGTCGCGCCGCTCTTTTTGCAACCTTGGCGCTGGTCGTTGGTTTTTCGACGCTTTGTGTCAGCGATTTTGTCCCCACGATTTACTTCGGGGCGATGGTGAGCCTTTCGATGGTTGGCGGTTTGGTGGGCAATCTGATGGTTTTGCCGCTGTTGATCCGCTGGCTTGATGGTACGTCAGAATAACCACGCGCAGGCGGTCTACGGCAGTCAACCAAGTTCAGGCTATGCCGCGTATGACCTTTGTAGGGGGCGTTGGTGTGCCGCAAGGTCAAACGGGGCGGCTGTTTGCTTGCCGCAGATAACACCGTGATTACGATGGGGTTAGGTAATTCACTCAAACTGGGAGTCCACACGATGAAAAAAACACTGCTCACGCTCATGATGACCGCTCTGTTCGCCCTTTCGCTTAGCGCTACGGAGGTCGAAGCAGCACGAGGCTGGCGATCTGGTTCTAGCGCAAGTCGAACCAGCTCGAGTCGGCGTGTTTGCCGCTATCCTCGAGCGCGCCAAACCGATGGCCGTAGCCATTGGGATTTGGGCAAGCAGAATGGCCAGTGGCCAACATTTTAGCATGTGCCACACTCGAGTGTTCCGCTTAGACCGCCGTTTGGCAGCTAAGCGGAACACGTTTGTGCGCTAGGCTCTAGCCTTGTTGCTAGAACGTGATCATGACGTCGGTTGCAAACGTGAACTGATGGCTGCTGTTGCCAGCGTCGAATGGTAGCACGCCTGCGCCGTTGGTTGTGCCATCGTACCAATCCCAACGGACCTCGGGTCGTAGGGTTAGGTTGGACTTCGGCTTGACGTTGACGCCCATCGTAAGCTGATTGAAGCTACCTGCGTAGCCGGGCGTACCGGACGGGGCGGACCAGCCTTGGGCATCGAGATTGCCAAGTCCGAGGATGCGGGTGCCGTCGTCGTCGCGGAACCATTCGTATCGGACGCCGACGGAAACGACTTCGTTGATGGAGTAAAGCAGGTGCTGGTTGATCCCGTACCACTCGGCATCGGGGCTTCCGGCAGCGCCTTCGGCCCAGCCAATGTCGTTTTGGAATACGTAGAGCAAGTTAGGCGAAACTTGGTACTTGGCCACGACGCTTTGGACGTATTCGTCTTCGATCGGAAAGATGAAATCGTTTCTTCCGACATCCATTGCGTAGGCCAACGAAAATCGCTCGTCTTGGCTATGCCAAAATAGGCCGCCCTGGAAGCTCATATGGCCGTTGTTCTCGGCGAACTGGTGGATTCCTTGGTGGATGCCTGCTTTGATGTTCAACTGGTCATGGGCTTGGTAGCTCGCCATCGCACCGGTGATGAGAATCGGCTCGCCGTAGGCCAACGCGTAGGAATGGGAGTAGAAAAAGTTGCCCATCGGCGGGACGATTTCGTAGCCCAAGATGCCAGTCATGCGTCCGATTTTGACGGAGAGGTCGTTGAGTGCCACTTCGGCATAGAATTGGGGAATTGAGATGCCGTACAGCTCGTTCGAGCTATTGAGAATGGCACCGTTGAGGTCGCCTTCAAGGCCAAAGCCGTGGAGGTAGGCGACGCGCCAATCGGTTCCGTAGAAGGCGTCGACACGTCCGCCGATATCAAATCCGCCGTCGCTCGTATCGACCGGTCGGTGGAGGTTGAACCAGAGTTGGTTCATCTGTAGCTGGCTATGCTGGTCGTTCGTTAGCAGTGGGCCATTAAAACCATCGGCCGAGTCTTCGCCATTGACCGTGATGCCTGCCTGGAGCCAACCGCCAACATGGATGCCCATGCTTTCGAGTACGCCGGGCTGCGGCAATTTGAACGGATCGCGTTCTAGCCAACCGCTCAAGAGACTTCCGCCGCAAGCATCGCCACAATTTACGGCAGAGCCGCAATCGGAATCGCAGCCGTACCCACACGGGATGACACCGTTGTCGGCAGCCTGTGCATGGGAAATTGATAGCCCCAGAAACGTTACAACCGCTAACCCCAGCCTATTTTTTCGCATAACTTCACCTTCCGTGGTAGCGTCTTAGCAGCACTCGATTGATGCAAGCCGTTCCCGTCCCGTGGGTTTGGCCTTCCAAGACGCGTTGATTCAAGACGCGTTAATTTGTTATAGCGGAGTTCTGCGGTCGCATCCGCCAGAGAGTCTCCGACCTATAGGTATCCGTCGGAATTGCTTGCAAGAACTCTTAGCAAGAATCTTTGCGTGCGGTAGTTCGCTCAGACTGAGGTGCCGGACGTTCTGAAAAAATCGACTTTACGGGCAAATGATCCGCTAAATCCCCGCATCGGGATTCAGCGTGTACATCAACACGTTGAGTCCGATACGTGCCGCGTCGTCGCGTGTGTAGCCACGGCATTCCAGGGATTCGTGCTGTTCTAGGGCACAGCTAATATCATAGGGTGAAAACACCACGGCCCAGCGGCCCTCGATCTGGATTCCTTCCAGCTCTGGCTCGACCTGTCTGACACGTGTTTTGAGCGGTTGATTGTTTTGTTGTTTCACGGGATCGCGACGTCCGACTCGACGTATATCGTAGCCACCGGCCGCTGCGGAGAACAACGGGTCGGCAGCAGGGATACGGCGCAAGTTTTTCTCTGGAAAGATTGCTTTCAGCTCGCGACGAAACGCTTTGACAAATTCTTTGCTTGCGCAGATTGAATCGGCAAAAAGTGTTCCGCCGTTGGTGAGATACTTTTTCAGAGTGGTTCGTTCGCTCGGAGTGAACTTGAAATCTTGGCGTCCGTGCATGAAGGTCATGTGAAACCGTTTGAGATTTTTGTCATCAGCTCGCACAGGAAACTCGTTGGTACTCACGCCTAACTGCAAGTCACCTTGGGCAGCGGTACGCAGCAAATTTACCAAGGCACCTGGAGCATCGTTGCAGCCACCTCCATGCTGTAGTTTGGCAATCTGAATGGTGCCACGGCTGCCGGCGGCGTTGAGTTCGATGAGTTGGTTGGTTCCGGTAAACGCCGCTTCTTTTCCTTTTGGCTCTCGGTTGGTCGCATAGGCCAAGACGTTGACGCCTACAGCGTTGGCGTCGGCTAGTCGGCCTGCCACGACCTTGGGTAAGCCGCGGGTGCGGCCTTGGCCGTAGAGTTCCCAGTAGCAGGAGAGATCGATTTCGGAAAAGACGACGCAGGTGCGGCAACCGTATTCGACGGTCCATAGTCGGCTGACGTAGGGCGATTCGGGACGCACTAGTTCCTCGACTCGCCAGAGAGGATGCTCGGGGCCGGCTCGACGGAGCTGGTACTCTTGCTCGGGAAAGACGCGATCGAGGTACTCTCGAAAACCGTTTTTGAATCGATTGCCGTCGACGCAACAGGCTTCGGCAAACAGAAAGCCGCCGCGATCGAGGTAGTCTCGCATTTTGGTTTCGGTGCCGGCTAATTGCGGGGCCTTGCTGCCGGAGAGGAACAAGACGGGTGTTTGTAGTAGATCGTCGACGGTTGACTCTGCTGGGTCGACGATTTGCCAAGTCAGGTCGAGTCCCCACAGTTTTTCGACACGGGCGGTCAAATGGGCGACGTCGGATTCGTGGTTGTTCCAGTCTTCGTCAGGGCCATGCACGAGCTTGGCCATTAAGACAGGGCGGCGTCCTTTGGAGAGGAACAAAAGCGCAAGGGGTGTTGTGATGTGCGGGCGATCTTCGGCATGGCGTTGGCCGACCCAGTTGTGGCTGAAGGGATCTTGTTGATTGATTAGGAACTCGGCTCCCTCGCGATACCAGTCGTGCCCGCCAATTAAGCGCCGCGCGGTGAGCCGCCCGACGCGTTCTAGTCCGTAGAGATAGTAATAGTGCCAATGGCTGGCCGCGCCGCGGCGTCCGGGGTTGCGGCGGACCGAAAAATTTCGGCCCAACCAAGTGAGCGCACGCTCTAGGGAATCGTCTTCTTCTTGCGGCTGGCAGCATTGGACCAATCCGTTTTGAATCGTGGCGTTGGGATTGTCGACCCGTCCTGCGCAGATCACGGTGGCGGCGATACCGGCGCAGGTCATGCTTCCTAGGCCGCCATCAAAACCCTTTTGATAGCCCCACGCGCCACCGGGACTTTGGCAACTTTTCCAGTAGCTGGCGGCGAGTTCCCACGTCTCGGGCTTGACGGTGGCTCCGGCACGCTGGGCTTCGTGCAGCGCCAGCACTGCGAACTGCGAGTTGCTGTTGTCGCCGCCTGCCCCGTCGGCGTAGGTCCACTGTCCCCCGGGCTGTTGAATCGATTCGAGCCAATTGACGTTGCGCTGGATCTGTAGCAGATCGCGACGCGGCTCGGCGGCACACAAAGCCATGGTTTGTAGGGCGACGCTGTAGGTTTTGGTCGGTTTGATTTTGCGAAGATAGGCCAACGCTTTTTGGATTTGGGGATGGCTCGGCTCGACGCCGGAGTTGAGCAGTGCCAGGGTGCAAAGGGCGGACACTCCGCCCGGGTAGGTGGGCAGATCGTTCCAGGAACCCCGCTGGGCGTTTTGCTCTTCCAGTAGATACTTGACGCCGCCGTCGATCGCCGCGCGCACGCGTTGGGCCGTGAGCGGCTGGGGTGGCTGCGCAGGTAACCTGGCAGTGCTGCACAGCAAGATTGAGCACACCAAGCAAAGCGGCAAAAGTCGTCTGTCCATAGATCGTCTCCCTGCAACAAAAAGTCCACTTCTATCGTAAGCTGCGAAGGCCAGGGGGACAATGCTGGCATCGAGTAGCACGCCTGTCCGAGTCGTACTACTCTACGTGTACATTGTCCATTCGCGGTACTAGCTATAGAATTAGCGGTGGGTATTTCGTTATTGTTTCAAGCAGGGCAAACAGAGCAAACAGGGAACGTCACATTGACTCGCAACCTCGGCGACATATTAAAAGAGTTTCGTCAGCACCGGCTCCTGATGCAGCAAGAGTTGCAAAAGGTGATCATCGGGCAGGACGAAGTGATTGAACAAATTTTTGCGGCGATCTTCACACGCGGACATTGTCTGCTGGAAGGCGTGCCGGGATTGGCCAAGACGCTGATGGTCAGTACGTTGTCGCAGATTTTGGATCTGGATTTCAAACGGATTCAGTTTACGCCCGACCTGATGCCGTCGGATATCACCGGCACCAACGTGTTGGACGAAGACGAACATGGGCGGCGCAGCTTTCGGTTTGTTGAGGGTCCGGTGTTCACGAACATTTTGCTCGCTGACGAAATCAACCGTACGCCGCCCAAGACACAAGCCTCGCTGCTGCAAGCGATGCAAGAACGTGAGGTGTCGATCGGGCAGACGACTTATTCGCTTCCCGATCCCTTTTTTGTGATCGCTACGCAAAATCCGATCGAGCAGGAAGGGACCTATCCGTTGCCTGAGGCGCAGCTTGATCGGTTTATGTTTAATATCAAGGTCGACTATCCGTCCAAGGAGGAAGAAGAACAGATTCTTGCGGCCACGACGCGTCACGAGAAGCCGGAGGTGAACAAGGTGCTTTCGGCGCGGGCGATTCTCAATCTACAAAAGCTGGTCGGTTCGGTGGCGGTTAGCGAATACATTATTAAGTACGTCGCCACGCTGGTGCGAGCCACACGGCCCAAGGACGAATCGGCTCCCGATTTTGTTCGCGAGATGGTCGACTGGGGGGCGGGGCCGCGTGCGGGTCAGTTTTTGATCCACGGCGGCAAGGCGCTCGCGGCCATGGATGGACGGTTTACTGTGGCGATCGAAGACGTTCAGAAAGTGGCGATCCCGGTGCTGCGTCATCGTGTGAGTACGAATTTCCAGGCGCAGGCCGAGGGGATGACGACCGAGGATGTCATTAACCGGCTGCTGGAGGTGATACCGGTTCCTGAGATTCCTAAGTATACAGAATAAAGAATAGGACGCGGAGGGACGCGGATTTAACGGATGAACGCGGAGCAAGCATGGCCACTGTTGAAAAATATCTGAAGCCTGAGGTTATCCGGCAGATTGCTCGGCTTGATTTGCGTGCGCAGTTTATTGTGAAAGGTTTTTTGCAGGGGATGCATGCAAGTCCGTTTCATGGGTTTTCGGTTGAGTTTAGCGAACATCGGAAGTACAGCCACGGCGATGATCCGGCGGACATCGATTGGCTTGTTTATGCGAAGACGGACAAGTATTACGTCAAGAAGTTTGAGGCGGAGACCAATCTTACGGGCTATTTGGTGATGGACCTGAGCGCCTCGATGGCGTACAGCCACGAGCAGGAGCTTACGAAGTTTGAGTATTCGATCTGTCTGGCGGCGGCGCTGTGCTACTTGATGATTCATCAAAACGATCCGGTTGGGCTGATCACGTTTGGCGAAAAGATCGTTAATAGCCTGGCCCCCAAATCCAAACGGGCGCAAATAGGAAATGTCCTTTCGATGCTGGCCAAGCTTGAGCCGCGTGAGAAAACCGATATTGGTAATAGTTTGAACCAGCTTGCCGCGATGCTGAAGCATAGCAGTCTGGTGATGATATTTAGCGACTTGCTGGCTGATCCGGACGAGGTGATTGCCTCGCTGCGTCGGCTGCGGCATGGTGGGCACGATGTCATTTTGTTTCATGTGTTGGATCAGGCCGAAGTGTCATTTCCTTTTGAGGGGCTTGTGGAATTGCGCGATCCGGAGTCCGACGAAACGATCGAAGTCAACGCCGATGCTTATCGGAGCGAGTATCTTGAGGAGATTGAGAGTTTCCGTACGCTCTATGCCCGTGAGTGTCGGCAAAGCGGGATCGACTATGTGCCGCTGGATACGAGTATGCAGTTCGATCGGGCGCTGACGGAATATCTGACCAACCGCCGTAGCCGAGGATAGCGATTACTGATCATTTTTTAGCCACAGAGATCACAGAGAGCACAGAGGAACATTTTGGTCCTTGCCCCTTCTCTGTGTCCTCTGTGTTCTCTGTGGCTAACTTTTTTGTGAACCATTAGGACCAAAGAACACAAATGGGGTTTTTAACACCAGCATTGCTTGGCGGGGCGGCTCTCATTGCGGTGCCGATCGTGCTGCATCTGGTGATGCGTCGGCAGCCGAAGCTTGTGCAGTTTCCGGCTTTGCAGTTTGTGCGCAAACGGCAGGCGGCGAATCGACGCAAGTTGAATTTCAGGCATCTCCTTTTGTTGGCATTACGGTGTGCGTTGATAGCAGGTTTCGCCCTGGCGCTTTCCAGGCCTACGCTCAAGGGGAGCGGATTGCGTGGCAAGGAGGGTGCGCCGCTGGCTGTGGCGTTGGTTTTTGACAATTCTTTGCGGATGCAATACGTTCACGAAAATCGGACGCGGCAAATGCAGGCTGTGGAAATGGCGCAAGGCTTGATTAAAAAGCTGCCTGAAACGACGGAGGTGGCGGTGCTCGACTTGAGCCGTGCTGCCAGTGGTTTTGCTGTCGACCTGGGCACTGCCGAATCGCGGCTGAGAAACCTTGCTTCCGAAAGCAAGCCTCGACCACTGGAGGACGCAGTGCGCGAGGCGATTGAGTTGGTTGGCCAGCGTGAGGATTCTCGACAAGAAATTTTTCTGTTTAGCGATCTTAGCGCCAGCGTTTGGACGGAGGCGGCCATCAGCTCGATCGACGAGGCTTTGGAAGCCTCGCCCGAGGTACGGTTATATTTGGTAGACGTCGGCGTGGCTGAGGTGAGGAATAGGTCGCTGGGAAGCTTGGAACTGCGGCACAAAACTTTGCGTCCGGGCGAGCCGTTGCGTCTTGAGGTGCCGCTGAAGATCGAGGGCTTGGCGGAAGCCCCGCTGGTAGAAATCTTTATGGAGTCTTCGGTGGGCGAAGCCGTTAAACGGGGGCAACAGCTTGTCGAAGTTTCTCCTGAGGGGGTGGGGCAAGCCGCCTTTGAGCTGGGCGACTTGCCGCTTGGCTTGCATCAAGGCTATGTGCGGCTGGCGGCCGGCGATCCGTTGGAAGTGGACGATGCTCGCTACTTTACGGTCGAGGTTCGTCCTCCGGCGGAAGTGTTGTTGCTGGGCAAGCAGTCGAGCGACACGCTTTTTCTGCGCGAAGCGTTGAGTCCTTCGTCGTTAACGCATCAAACGGCGGGTCGATTTCGTTGCAAGACTGCGCGTTATGCCAATGCGACGAAGCTGACGTTGACCGATTATGCTGCGGTCTGCTTGCTCGATCCGCCGCCGCTGGCAGACCCGTTGTGGCAGGCGTTGGCAGACTATGCTGAGCATGGGGGAGGCGTTGGCCTATTTTTGGGCCACCGGGCCAAGGCCAGCGGATTCAACGAAGGGACAGCAACCCAATTGCTGCCAGGTCTGTTGAAGCGCAAATCACGCTACGAAACCTACTTTCGCCCTCAGAGGATGGATCATCCGGCGCTGGCGGCGTTGCGTCGTTATGCCGAATCGATTCCTTGGCAGGTTTTGCCGGTGTTTCGCTATTGGGAATTTGGCGAGCTGAAGGGAGACGCTTATATCGTGGCGCGCTTTGCGAACAACGATCCTGCGCTTTTGGAACGCTCGGTAGGTCAAGGTCGGGTGTTGACGTTGGCCACTTCGATTTCTGACCCGCTGGCACCTCCGGGGCGCGAGCCTTGGAATTTCTTGCCTGCGCCGACGGGTGCTTGGCCCTTTCTGCCGCTGATGAACGAGATCGTTGGCTATTTGGCCCAAAGCGATAACGAGTCGCTCACTTTTCTGGCGGGCGAAACGGTTCGCTTACGATTGCCGCCGAGCCAACGCGTGTCGAGCTTTGTGTTGCATCCGCCCAATGGCCAACCGTTGCGCCGTAGTTTGCCGCCAGGGGATGATTCGATTCGGATCAGCACGACGCGCGACTTGGGCAACTATCGTGTCTCGGCAGGCGGTTCTAGCAGGCAACTGAAGCGCGGTTTCAGTATTAATGTTTCGCCGGAAGTGAGTCGGCTCGAGCGTGTTGATCCGCAAGTTTTGGTCGAATCTTTGCCGGTCGAGCAAGTCCGGTTGGCCAATACGCTTGAAGATGTCGAGCGTTATGTTGACATCGGACGTAGCGGACGCGAACTGTTTCCTTGGTTGATTACGCTGGTTGCTTTGGTTTGGGGGACTGAGCATTTGTTGGCGAATCGATTTTATCGGGAGACGCCATGAGCGGTTGGAATCTCGACCCTGTGGGCGGCCCTTGGTTTGCTGGCGGCGTAGCCTTGCTTCTGCTGCTTGCACTTTGGGTAGGCCCTGCTGGGAAGCGGCTGTCGTCGCGGCAGCGAGCGGTGTTGCTGGGGTTGCGTGCCGGGACGGCGTTTTTGCTACTGTTTGCCATGTGGCGACCTACGTTGGTTGCGACCGAAACTCGTACGCTGCCCGGTTCGCTGGTGGTGTTGGTTGATAGTTCGCGGAGTATGCAGGTCGCCGATTCGTTGGGGAACGATTCGCGTTGGAACGCGGTGAAATCGGTTCTCGATGCTGCTCAGAATCAATTTCGTGAATTGGCCGAGACCTGGGATCTCAAGTTCTATCAATTCGACGACGGGACGACCGGCGTCAAGCTCACCGAGGGTGTTGTCGATCTGGCGGAGCAAGCGGAGGGTTCGCAAACGGCCATTGGCTCGGCGTTGGAGGATGTGCTGGATCGCGAGGCTCAGCAACGGATCGTGGCGGTGCTGTTGCTGAGCGATGGTGCGCAACGGGCGTTTGCCCCGCGCGATCTGCCACCTCAGACGGCGGTTCGCCGCTTGGCGGTTGATGAAATTCCGCTTTATACGTTTGCTTTTGGCAAACCGGCGTTGGGTCTGCAATCGGACTTACGCGTCGATGACTTGTTGGTTAACGAAACGGTGTTTGCTGAAACGCCGGTGACCGTACGGGCTACGATTGGTGCCGATGGCTATGCGAATCAAACGTACAAAGCCCAACTGCTCTGGGAGACACTTGCGGGCGAGATGGAAGTGGTCGATACGCGTGAAGTGTTGATCCAAAGTGGCCAGCGCAGTCTTCCGTTGACGTTTTCGCACACGCCGTTGCAGCCGGGCGAGTACAAGATTTCGGTGCAAATCGTCGGCCCCTCGGGCGAGCTGGTCACGTCGAACAATGCGCAAAGCACGTTTATTTCGGTTCGCAAGGGAGGGATCAATGTGCTGTATCTGGTCGGAGCGACGCGTATCGGAGGGGGGCCGAGTCTTGAGCCTCGTTTTGTGCGTAGCGCGCTGGCGGCGCATGCCGATCTGAACGTCCGCTATGAGTTGCTGAACTATCGCAAACAGCGTCTCGATCTGAGGGCCGCACTCAACGAGGGTCAGTACGACGTCTTTTTGCTTGGCGACGTCGATGTTACGGCGCTGAATAATGTTAGCTGGGAACAGATGAGTCAAGCTGTGGACGAAGGGGCCGGATTGGCGATGCTTGGCGGCTATCATAGCTTTGGGCCGGGCGGTTTTCGGGGGTCTCCGTTAGAGCCGTTGCTGCCGGTGCGTATGGGTCGCGCGGAACGACAGAATTTTGGTGAAGCCCCTCGACAAGACATGCACGTGGCGGGGCCTCTTCGGATGGCACCTGTGATGCTCGGGAATCGGCAACATCCGATTTTGCAACTTGCAGGCGAGGGACAAGCCTCGTTGGACTGGTCTCGGCTGCCTGCTTTGGATGGCGTGAATCGATTGGAACGGAGTCAAGTGAAGGCTAGCGCTCAAGTGATCGCTGAATCGGCCGACGCGCGTCGGTGGCCGCTCTTGATTACGGGTGCCTGGGGGGAGGGTCGGACGTTGGCTTTTGCGGGTGACTCGACGTGGCGGTGGCAGATGGAGGGTTTTGGTGAAGCGCAGCGGCGCTTTTGGCGGCAATTGGTAATGTGGCTCGCAAGCAAGGATGCTTCCGACGGCGAATCGGTTTGGGTGCGACTCGATGGCCGTCGATTTCAGCGTGGGAGTCACGTTGAGTTTTCCTACGGAGCGTTTGATGAACAACGTGAAGCGCTGATGGCGGCGCAGTTTGATGTGCAGGTCGAGCAACCCGATGGCACGGTTGTTTCGTTGCGTGGAAAACGACGCGGGGGAAATTTGGTTGGTAACTTCGACCAAACGGCGGCAAGTGGAGACTATCGAGTGACGGTCTCCGCGAGCGTAGATGGGCTGCTACTGGGGACCTCTCAAGCGAGGTTTACGGTTCCTGATCGCGACATGGAGCTGGATCAGCCTGCGGCAGAACCGACGTTTTTGTCGGCACTTGCTGACCTAACGGGTGAGGCGGGTGGCCAGGGTTTTGCTCCCGAGGAGCTGCCTGCGGTGCTCGAGCAACTGAAATCGAGAACCCAAGAGTTTGAGGAAGAAATCCACGAGCAACGAACCTTGTGGGATACGTGGCCGATGTTTTTGATGTTGGTCGGACTTCTGGGTAGCGAATGGTATTTGCGCAAACGGTGGGGACTGGTGTGAGGCAACGGCTGGCGAGTCTCTCTGGTTGTTTTTCACTATACCCCTGCGATACCGCATGTTCTTGCTGACCTTATCCCCCTATCCGGCACAAACGGCTGGTGGAAAGCCACTTGTTCGCGAGCATTTCTTGCGGCTCTTCACATGTCGTCAATCTACCCTTGTCTAGTGCATTTCACGGACTGGACACACACGTTCGGTTCCACTTCCAGATTTCCATCGGTACCCCATGACCTGCCTAAACTTCCAAAACGATGAGCAACAGACTGAGGCACAACTCTTCCGGCGACAGAAGCTGGATGCGATTGGCTCGCTTGCTTGCGGAATTTCGCACGAGTTCAATAACTTGCTCCAAACGATCGACGGCTACACGAAGTTTGCGATTGAATCGCTCGCCGTGGAGTCGCAAGCTTACCAAGATTTGCAGCATGTACTGAACGCTGCGAATCGTGCAAAAATACTGACACGGCAACTACTCGACTTTAGTCGAGAAGAAGAGGTAGACGCCCAGTGCTCTTCGATCGACAGAGTCGTGCAAGACCTCGTCGACATGCTCCAGCCGCTACTGCCTGGGGATATTGATCTCCAAATTAATTTGGCTGCCAATTCAGCGTGGGCCTTGATCGATGCACGGCATATGCATCAAGCTTTGTTGAATCTGTGCCTCAACGCGCGAGATGCAATGCCGGACGGAGGCGTGATTTTAATCCAAAGTACGACGGGGGTGCTGACCGATTCGTGCCTGACAATGCAGGCAAACTATTCCTCGAATCATTATGTTTGCGTGTCTGTCACCGATACCGGAACCGGCATGTCCGAGGATGTCCAGCAACACCTGTTTGAACCTTTTTACACGACCAAAGAAATCGGCAAGGGCACAGGCTTGGGCCTAGCGGTGACTTTTGGCGTCATTCAACAAGCCGGGGGACACCTCGAATTTTCGAGTAGCCCCGGTCATGGAACGACTTTTGAAGTTTATTTACCTGCTTGCCTTAAAGATTCTTTGAAGGGGCCGGCTTCGATCGGTGTCAACAACCCAAGGACTCTTTGAGAAGGGCCGGTTTCTTTTGAGACAGAAAGCTTTCGGGGCAGAAAGATGGAGCAACTCATTCACCGCGTATTGATCGTCGACGACGAACCCTTAATACGTGATGCAACCGCGCGGGCTATGTCTGCACAGTCGTTTTGCTGTGACACGGCAAGCGATGGCCGTGAGGCGATGCAAGTGTTTCGCGAGCATCGCCATGAGCTCGTGATCACGGACCTGCGCATGCCCAAGTTCCACGGACATTCGTTGATTTTGGAACTACTCAAAGATCAAGATCCTCCGAGTATTGTCGTGCTAACGGGTGTGGCGAATTCTCGGCTCGTCACGGAGCTATTTAGCCGAGGCGTGCATGACATTGTCCATAAGCCGATTGATTTCCAGGTATTTGCGGCGAAGATGCTTTCCCTCTTTGAACGAGGCAACTGGAATTCGAGTTTAGGCAAGGGCCAGACAGTACAAGCGGGGGATAACCCTCACCCGTTGATTCATAAGATTGAAACCGCGTTGGAAATTTTCGGCCTCTGTATTCCCTCCGGTTTAGATCGTCAGTTGTCGGCGGATTCTGACTCGCTCAACGATCCCCCGGCGAGTTTGGTTCAGTTTTTAGAGCGATTAACCGAAAAGCGGAACAGCCATCCTGAACGTCGTCGGGCGTCCCGCATTCATTCTCTCACGACAGCCATCGCCATACCGGTGAACAAAAACTTTGTTCCGCAAGGCAGCGCCAGCAAGGTCACTTTTAATGACCTGTCTGAGGGAGGAGCTTGCCTGTTTCATACGCGTTCGTTTTCAACGGACTACATCGCACTGCGTTGGCGCAGTTTGGTTTCGCCGAAACAATATTTGAAGGCTGTGCTGCATATTAGCCGGTGTAAGCCCTTGGGGCCGTTTTATGAAATTGCTGGGCAATTTGTGATGCACGATTGAAACCTATCACTCGCCGGATGCGTTTGCCAAGCAACTGGCGACGATACGGATTTGATCGTAGGGAATCTCGCCGCCCAAGTGCTCGAAAATGGGAGTGAGTCGCTCGTTGCCTACCGCGTCGATCGCTGCATGAATGCGTTGGGCAGTACCGTTGTCGACCCAGGGCGAAGGGTCGGTGATTTGCTCGTGACGGAGGAATTGGCTGAGGTAGCCTTGTACGGTCGACTCGGCACGCGCCATCTTTTGGGCCGTCTCGGCGATCGAGACGCCTGCTTTGAAATGTGGAAACGCGGCGATTGCCGATGTGCTCAGCGCAGGGCGCTCGCGTGCGGGGGCTGTCGGTTCGTTATCTGATGACGAAGTGGCTGCATCCGGTGCTACGTCCGCTTTGGCACAGTAGTCGGTGATATGCTCCAAAAATTGGTTGCCGTAGTCGTCGCACTTTTTTTGGCCGACGCCTTGAACTTGTAAAAAGGCTTCGGTTGTTGAAGGGCGGCGGCGAGCCATGTCTCGCAGGGCAGCGTCTCCGAAGACGATGTAGGCGGGGACTCCCTGCTCGGTGGCAATTTCTCGGCGAAGCTCGCGGAGCGATTCAAACAACGGGCGATCGACGCCTTCCCACGACGCCGGATTGCTCTTGCGCTGCTTGCCGCTGCCCTGCTTGGCCGCAGGCTTGAGGAGCGCCGGGGTATGCTCGCCGCGCAGGACTTGCCAGCCGCGTTCGGTGACTTGCAACTGGTTGTATTCGCCGTATTTAACGGCGCACTCTTGGCCGATGAGTTGTTCGATCCAATCGCGAATTGCGTTTTTACGATATTCTTTTAGGAGGCCGTAGGTACTGAGTTGATCGTGGCGTTTTTCGAGGATGCGTTGGTCTTGCGAGCCAGTGAGAACTTGGGCGGTGTAGTCGGCCCCGTACATTTGTTCGAGCCGTATGACGCAGGAGAGGATTTTTTGGGCAATGATAAGCGGGTCGTCGACTTGCTCGACTTGATCGAGACAGACGTCGCACGCCTGGCAATCGGTCGACTCGAAGGCTTGGCCAAAATGTTCGACGAGCGATTTGTGTCGGCACTGAATCGACTTACAGAAGCGGTCGATGGCTTGCAGCGCCGCGATGGCCGCGTCGCTGGCTTCGCCGGAGCTGGCCATGAGGCGTTGCCAGGTGCCAAAATCGTTTCCGCCGTAAAAGAGGCAGCAGTCGGCTTCTAGGCCATCGCGGCCCGCACGGCCGCTTTCTTGTTGGTAGGCTTCTAGGGACTTGGGCATGCCGGCGTGGATGACAAATCGGACGTTCGATTTGTCGATGCCCATGCCGAAGGCGACCGTGGCGACGACGATGTCGACGCGCTCTTCGAGAAAGGCTTCTTGATTGCGTTGGCGGTCGATGTCGGACAGACCGGCGTGGTAGGGAGCGGCAGAATGGCCCAGGGCGTTGAGCGCGGCGGCGGTTTTTTCGACTTCTTTGCGCGAGATGCAATAGATGATGCCCGACTCGGTGGGGTGCTGTTGAATCACGGCGAGTAGCTGGTCGATGCCGCCTGCGCGGCGCTGGATGCGATATTTGAGGTTGGGCCGATCGAACGAACCGACCAGCATCGCGGGCTGGTCGAGGCCCAGTTGGGTGGCAATGTCTTGTCGGACGCGTTCGGTGGCGGTGGCCGTGTAGGCGTGGATCGCGATGCCGGGGAAGCGTTGTTTGAGGGTGCGGAGGCCGCGATACTCGGGGCGAAAATCGTGGCCCCAGGAGCTGATGCAGTGGGCTTCGTCGATCGCCACCAGCGACAACGGCACACTGCTTAGCATGGCCAGCACATTTTCGGTCAATAAACTTTCGGGCGCGAGGTAGAGCAGTTTTAATGCGTCGGAGCGGATTGCTTCGATGACGTCGTTGCGTTGGGCGGGGGTAAGCGTGCTATTGAAAAACGCGGCGGCGACGCCATTGGTTTGGAGCGCGTCGACCTGATCTTTCATCAACGAAATGAGCGGCGAAACGACGACCGCCAAGCCTTCCATCGCACAGGCGGGTGCCTGAAAGCAGAGCGACTTGCCACCGCCGGTCGGCAGAACGACGACCGAATCGCGACTGGCCAGCACGCTCTCGATCGCTTCTCGCTGGAGAGGTCGAAAGCTGTCGTAGCCCCATTGTTGGCTGACAATTGCCTGGACGTCGGCGATCGAAGCAACTTGTGTGGGCAAAACAGACATGAGAAAAGCCTTGGAAACCAGAGAGTATACGGGCGTATACGTTAGCGGGTCTGCGTAGACCTGGCAAGTAGCGCGGTCATTGAAACCCTACAGCGAATCTATGAAAAAGCCTCACGCAGAGGCGCAGAGGCCGCAGAGTTTTTTGATTTTTCTCTGCGTCTCCTCGCCTCTGCGCGAGACTTTCCTCGTTCTGCCGTCGAGAGGCTGATTCACTAATCCATGAAAATCAAACTCACGAGGATCGGCTGCTCAGCCTATAATGAGTGCTGACTTTTTTTGACAACTGCTTGAGACCTATTGATGGCCTGGTTACCCCGACGTTTTGGTTGGTTGCTGATCGCTTATGTGGCGGCGGTGGCGTATGCGCTGGTGACTTGGCTGCCTGGGGCGGTGGAGAGTTATCAAAAGCTGGCTGCTGGCAATCCGTGGCTAGGGACGATTTATTTGGGGCTGGTTGGTGCGGGGGGGGTGGTGCTGCTGGGGCTGTCGCTTTGGGTGATGGTTCGACTGTGGCGCAACTCGATCGACAAGCATCGTCAGCGTTTGCGACGCGGACAGAATCCGAGCCAGATGTCGGTTGCAGAGCAGCAACAAGAGCTGCGCGACAATTTTGGTACTAGCCGTGAGTTTGTTGGGGATGAAAGCGTTTCGGGTGAGCTTCGAGCTGAAATCGATCGTGGATTGTCTGAACTGGAAGCTAAACAGGATGGGGCGCGGCTCGAGATTGTTGCGTTTGGGACGATCTCGAGCGGCAAGTCGACGCTGCTCAATGCGTTGGCGGGACGACAAGTTTTTGCATCGGATGTGGTCGGGGGGACGACTTCTACGCGTAGCGAAATTCCCTGGCCGGGCAACGACGAAGTGGTGCTGGTCGACACGCCTGGTCTGGCAGAGGTGCGTGGCGAGAGCCGCGCTGCCGAAGCAGCGCTGGCTGCGAAGAACTCAGACTTGGTGCTGCTGGTCGTTGATGGGCCGTTGAAGGCTTATGAGGTCGATCTGGTTGGGCAACTTGCGGCGATGGAAAAGCGGGTGGTTGTTTGTCTGAACAAAGAAGATTGGTACGACGAGGAAGACCAAGAGCAACTGGTTGCGCAAATCGCGAAGCAACTGCCGGAGATTGCTCCGGCGGATGTGGTTGCGGTACGAGCCGGCGCGGTGAGCCGCTTGCGTATTCGTGTTGCCGCTGATGGAAGTGAAGAAGAGGAGCAACTCGAATTGCCGCCGAGCGTGCAGGCGCTGGCCGAGCGGTTGATGCAGACGGTCGAACGGGATGGACGCGAGCTGCTTTTGGCAAATTTGCTGTTGCAATCGCGTGGGTTGGTCGACGAAGCGAAAGTGCGCGTACGGGCGGTGCTGGATGCGCGTGCAGACGCGATTATTAGCAAACATATGTGGGCGGCAGGCAGCGCGGCGGGGCTGAATCCGATTCCGCTGCTCGATATCGCCGGGGGGAGTGCAATCACTGTCAAAATGGTGTTGGAACTGGCTCGCGTCTACAAGCAGTCGGTCGATGCCGATACGGTTGTAAAAATGTTGGAGCAGTTGGGCAAAAATCTTATCGCGATGGTCGGGGCAACGGCTGCAACGCCTGCGGTGGCTAGCGGGATTGGCGCTTTATTGAAGACGGTGCCTGGTATTGGGACGATTGCGGGCGGGCTGGTGCAAGGAACCGTGCAGGCACTGGTCACGCGATGGATCGGAAATGTGTTTCAACGATACTTCCAGGAGGAAATGAAGGCACCGCCGGGCGGGTTTGCTGAACTGGCTCACGAACAGTGGCAACAACTGACGCGGCCCGAGTCGTTGAGAAAGTTGATCCAAGTCGGGCGGCGAAAGATGTCTGTCAATTCGGAGACGGAGGACAACGCATGACGGATCAACCTCTCGAGAAATTGCCGCAAGATGTGGATTATCAGGCAGCGCTCGACGCGGTGCGCCGGGCTATTGCGCAGTTTCAGGACTGTAGCGATGAAGAACGCCAGGAGCTGCAGAGTGATCTTGGGCAATTGGAGCGGATGTCTGAAAAGATGGAGTCGGGGCGTGTGGAGATCGTCGTTTTTGGCGAAATTAGCACCGGCAAGTCGGCGCTGGTCAACGCCCTGGTCGGCGAAGAACTAACGCAGGTCAACGTGCAAGGTGGGTGGACGAAGGATTTGTGGCAGGTTCCTTGGAAAGGGATTGGCTATGAGGTGCCAGGGTTTGCCGATTCTGAAGTGATGCTCGTCGATACGCCCGGTTTGAATGAAGTCGAGGGGGCCGAACGGGGCGAGATGGCTCGTGCGGCGGCGGCGAAGGCTGATTTGGTATTGTTTGTGACCGATTCGGATCTGAACGAAACCGAATTTTCGGCCCTCGAAGATCTGGCTGCCAGCCACAAGCCGATCCTATTGGTGCTGAACAAGGCCGACCTTTACCGCCGTGAAGAACTGGAGCAGCTTTTGGAGTTGTTCCGTGGTCCGCGGTTGGCGGGGTTGGTGGATGCTGAGAATGTGATGGTGACGAAAGCCGATCCGCGCGAGGTGGAGTATGTTATTGAAGCGGTCGATGGCAGCACGCGCAATGAATGGCGCAAGCCGGCCCCAGAAATCGAAAACCTGCGGCTGCGGATTTTGGAAGTGCTGGAGGCAGAAGGAAAAAGGCTGCTTGCGCTCAACGGGGCGATGTTTGCTGCGGACAAGAGCGATCGGATGGCGGCGCTGCGGGTACGGCTGCGGGAAGACCGGGCAGGCAAAACGATCTGGCGGTACGCAGTTACCAAATCGTTCGCTGTCGCGCTCAACCCTTTGCCGGCGGTCGACGTGCTGGGGGGGACGGCCGTCGACGCGGCGATGGTGGTCAACCTGGGTCGAATCTACGGCATCCAAATCACGACGTCGAATGCACGGGCACTCGTGACGTCGATTCTGAAAGCGGCCGGCTGGGTGATGCTTAGCGAGGCGGTAGTGACCTACGCTTCGTCAGTTTTCAAGGCGCTGACCGCAGGCTTTGGCAGTCTGGCAACCGCCCTACCCCAAGGCGCCGCGGCGGGTTATGGATCGTACATCGTCGGACAGGCAGCCCGTTATTATTTTCAGCACGGGGCGAGCTGGGGCGACGCATCGCCCAAGCAAGTCATCACCCAAATTCTAGAAAACACCGACAAGGAGTCGGTGCTTCAGAAGCTGAAAGAGGAGATTAAGAAGAAGATTTCTTTGAATCCGTATGCGGGGGAGTGATATGGAGCGTGTATCTTTACGGTCATCATAAAATCAAAGCCCCCAATTTCCCGACCACCTCTGCCAAAACCTCTTCGTCCACTTCGCCCTTTTTCTTTGCTTTGCGTGCTCTCCAATCGAGGCTCTTCACTTGGTCGGCGAGAACAACGCTCGGCTCGTCTTCTGCTACCAGCACTTCAAACGGATAACCTTTGATGCGGCTTGTGAGCGGGCATAATACGCAGAGCGAAGTCTTGCGGTTGTAGGCTTTGGGCGAGAGAACGAGTGCCGGCCGGTGGTGCTTCTGCTCCCGGCCAGCCTGGGGATCGAAATTGATCCAGATGATGTGGCCGCGGTCGGGGATGTAGGCCATCAGTCCAGTACCTCGGCACCGACGGCAGAACCGGTGTTGGTTTCTTGGTGCAAGTTTTTCGAGGTGATGTCCGCGAGAAGGTCCTCTAGCTGGTAGCTGTGCCGCTGCGGAGTGATGATTAATTTATCGCGTTTGAGGTCTAGATTGGCCACGCTCCCTGGGACAATGCCCAAAGATTCTGCTACTTTGCTTGGCACACGCAGCGCGACGCTGTTTCCCCACTTGGCGAATTGAACTTCCATCGTGGCTCCTCAGGAAAAGAGACTTGTATACACAATGAGTATACGCTCTATTTCGGGTGGCGTCAACCTCTTCTTGCTTCACAACCCGTAGGCACACGCCTTCTTTTCTACAAATCGTATCAGTAAACTATTGGCATCATGCAAGAAACTATCCAAGGCGATCTTTACGACTATCCTAAGTATTACGACTTGGTCTATGGCTCGGACTGGAAGGCGGAGTTTGATTTTTTGGAGGACTGTTTTGAGCGTCATGCCACGGGCGTGGTCGAGCGCCTGTTTGAGCCGGCGTGTGGGACGGGGCGGCTGTTGATCAAATTTGCGGAAGCGGGGTACGAAGTTGCGGGAGTCGATCTGAATCCGAAGGCGATCGATTATTGCAACGAGCGGCTTGAGCGAGCCGATTTTCCGGCGAGTACTTTTGTTGGCGACATGTGCGCCTTTCAGATTGATGGGCGGACTGATGCCCCGATCGACGCAGCGTTCAATACGATCAACAGTTTTAGGCATCTGGGCACCGAGCAGCAGGCTCGCGATCATTTGCAATGTGTGGCCGATGCGCTGCGGCCCGGCGGACTGTATGTGTTGGGGCTGCATTTGACGCCGACGGCGGTCGAGCCGATTCAGGAAGAAAGCTGGTCGGCGCGGCGGGGAAATCTGGCGGTGCTGTCGCGGATGTGGGTGATCGACCTGAATTTGAAGAAGCGGTGTGAGAGGGTCGGAGTCACGTTTGATGTCTACACGCCGTCGCGACAGTTTCGAATTGAGGACGAAATTGCCTTTCGGACCTATACTTTTCGGCAAATGCACACGCTTTTGCAGGGGATTGCCGAATTTGAGGTAACTGCTGTCTATGATTTCGGTTACGACATAGAGAATCCCATAAAAATCGACGCTCAGACCGAAGATGTGGTCTATGTTCTTAGAAAGGTTCTCAAAAAGGGGGCCAAGTAGGGCTTCGCACGGGAGCCAATCCTAGCAAAAATCAGGGTTGGCCCTAGGCTTCCTCCAAACCGATTGCACACCGACGAAATAAGGCCGTTGAATACCTCGCCTCCTCCAACCTCGGAACCTGTTGTCCCAGAATCGAACCACCGCGAGACGGTGGCTGACTTCGTGCGCTGGGCTGTTGCGCAGTTGGAATTGGAATGGGAAGAGTGCGATGGCATTGGACGACTGCAACTGCCGGAAGCAGATCAGGCCGCTTTTTCGGGGCAGTCGGAGCTGCAGGTATCGCTGCAAGCAGGAGCGGCCAGTGGACAACAGGAAACGCTCGACTTAGACGGGCGGTTTAGCCAGTGGCTTTTGAATCGTTTGCAGGGCATGGGTCCGGCCATGCATGTTCGCCCTAGTAAGCAACCGATGGCGGTCAACGATATTTCAGAGCGGTTGTTTGCTGCCTACGAAGTGGAGGACGGGCGTGTTCACCTGGGCGGTTGCCAACTGACAGATTATCCGTTTTTGCGGCTCAGCTTTGTTGCCGGTGCAAAAAATGGGGTTGCCCGTGAAAAAAACGAGACGGAAGAGATTCGGCATCTGTTTGTCGCGCACGATGGTTCGTCGGTCTCTGACGAACTGGCGCGCGAGCTGGGACTCATCCAAGTTCGTCCGATCGTCAAACTGCCGCCGCGCATTGACGACGCGGCTCTACAGGCTTTGATTGCTGCCGGGCGTCGGGTGGCTGCGAAAACGGTCGCTTCTCGGGATCCGTCGGCGACATCGATTGAACCGATCGCGATCTCTTTGGTGTGGGTCAAACAGGCCAGCGGCCAACTGAATTTCACCATCGGCGAGACGACCGTCGGGTTGCCCTTTTCTGGCTGGGCCAGATTGATTCAAGCGAAGCCTTATACGTCTCCGCTCTCGGGAGCGAGCAGTTTTCATCTAGCGGCGACCGACGACGGGCGGATCGATGCTTTTGACCAAATGGCAACGTGCGAGCAATCGGGGCGGCGCGTCCTGCGGCAAGATTTGGTGACCTGCGGCGTAACCGGAAAGCATGTTCTAAAGGAATTTACAGAAATCTGTTCTGTTTCCGGCAAACCGAGCCTAACCGAACAATTTGCGATCTGCCCGGCCTGCCAGCAACGGGTTAGCAAAGCGGTTCTTGAAGCCGTTCTCGGAGGGGAGGCGTGTACCGCTTGTCAGCATCTGACCAAAATCAAGAAAGAGGATCCTCGTCTGGTCTGGATCCTCGGCGAGCATGGCGGGCTAAACCGCTGGAATCACTGGCAATTGTCAGAGACCCAGGCGGTCTATATTGCGATGGCCAGCCGTTGGACCCAGCGGCTACGGGTGGTCGTCGACAAAGAAACCTTGGCAGTCCAACATCTGGCGACGTCGGGGAAATTTGGTTCGGTTTGGGTGCCAGTGGCTGAAGCGGCTAGGTCTGAGTTGCTCGGGTGACCTGCCTCCACGGTAGGTCAACAACGGCACAGCTAAAGCCAGAAAAAACACAATGTAATTTGCAATACTAAAAGGCTAAGCTACGAATACGACACCACAAGATTATCGGATTTTTGACGAAAGGAAAAAACCGTGTCTATCTTTGATGACTTCCTAATCTACGAAGCTTGTTTTCCCGGTGGAATTACTGGCGAAACCGAAATTGAATGCCCCTATTGTAAGCGACTGTTAACAGTCTCTGTAGATGATCCACTTGGCGAAGAATCTTATCAATGTTGTAATTGCAGTGGTGTATTTGAAGTAGATTGGGGTGAAGGGCAAACTCGCTATGATTTTAAATAAGAAGCAGGAACGGGGAAAGCAGAAACGGGGACAGGTCGGCTCTGTAGAAAACTTGTTTTTAAACGGTGGATGAAAAATTTACCACAGCGTCTAGCAGGGCAGATTTGCACCACATTTTCATTTTACTGGACCTGTCCCCGTTTCCTCTTTGAACCAGATACTCCCATCGGCACAGGCGACTTTGATTTTGATCCTAACGTTGATAACACAGACGAAGGACTCTAGATTAGAATGCGAGATTAAAATGCGAGGGATAAAATGGACATGGCAAATCAAAATTCCAATATGCTGACCGACTTACATCTGGCCGGTAGATACGATGAATTGCTGGCCCTTAGTAAGAAGAGAGTTGAACTCTCGCGTGCAAAATACGGGGCTGATGACAAAAGGGTTGGTCTGGTTCTGCGGGAACTATCCCAAACGTATTACGAAATGCAAGACTACTCTGCGTCCGAGGAACCGCTACGTGAATCTATGAAAATCTTCGGACAGTTCTTCGGACATGCCAGCAAGCAGTATACAACTTGCCTATCGGACCTTGCCCGTCTATGCATTTTTTAAAACAGAACCGCTGAAGCTGAGCAATATTTATCTGAGACTTTGGACTTACTCTCCACTCTTCCAAAAAGTGAGCAGAAAGCATACGCGGCAGCACTAATCAATCGTGCGAAACTTTACATTCGCCAGGAAGATTTCGACTCGGCGGAACAATCACTTGAAGATGCGAAGGAAAAATTGATACAGCAAGCGGGTGGGGATCATCGAAACTATGGGTCCTTGCTACATCTCCTGAGTGAAGTTCACTGGAAACAAAAACGAATCAGCGACGCCGAGAGGACCATCCGCAATGCGATTGAAGTTTTTCAGAGGGCATCGCACACTGAGTCAGCCGACTATGCCTTGGCAATCAGCTTTCTTGGAGTGTTGTTTGAAAATCGAGGCGATTTGGGAGAAGCTTTATCATGCCAATCGAAGGCACTTGACATCTTGAAACGCGTGCGCCCGGAAGGGCACCCAAACATTCTCAGGGTCACTCAGCGAATCGCAGACTTAAACCGAGAAGGCGACTAAGCAGGAAGTAAACGGGGACAGGTCCAGTTATTGACCCCTTCGTCTCGGTAAGTTATATTTTTGGCATGCCAAGAACTGCGCGCATCGCTCCGGGAGGAATGGTTTATCATGTCATCAACCGTGGCGTGGGCAAGCAAGCGTTGTTTTTCAACGACGAAGATTACCTGGCCTTCGAGCGTGTGATTGTGGAAACGCTGGAAAAGCGACCGATGCGAATTGTGAGCTACTGCCTCATGCCCAACCACTGGCATTTGGTTCTCTGGCCAGAAAAAGACGGCGACCTTGGGGCGTTCATGCAGCGGCTGACGGTGACACATGTCACGCGTTGGCAAAAGAATTACAACATGGTCGGTTATGGGCATGTTTATCAGAGTCGGTACAAGTCGTTTCCTGTGGAGACGGACGAGTATTTTTATCAGGTTGTCCGGTATACGGAACGGAATGCTTTGCGTGCCAATCTGGTTTCCAAAGCAGAAGAGTGGCCCTGGTGTAGCCTTTGGATACGCCAGTTCGGATCCCCCGAACATCACGCCATGCTTTCCGACTGGCCTCTACCGAGACCTCGCAAATGGTTACAATACATCAACGAACCAGAAACCGAAGCAGAGCTTGAAGCGATTCGCCGAAGCTGTCGCCGGGGAACTCCTTATGGCAGCAAACACTGGGCTGAAAAAACCGCAAAAGAACTCGGCCTACGAGCAACGATGCGCCGACCGGGAAGACCTAAAAAGACTTAAACTGGACCTGTCCCCGTTTCTGCTCTAAGAAGAGGAATACGAAGAGACCCTGCCCATCATGGAAAACCTCACGGACACTGGCACTATTGGAAATGGTAAACACAATGGCAGATGATTTTGTAAAACCTGACTTTACAGACGGTCTAGTTGAAATTCGCATTGATGACGATTCCATTGCTATTTACGGAACCCGTGAAGGGCTGATGGAGATTGCTCGAATGTGCAATGAATTAGCAAAACAGCCTCCTAATCAATACAAAACTGATCATGTCCATTTGGAAGATCGGAACATACTGACACGTAGTTCAAAAAATGTGGCAATTGCCTACTTCGATTGAAGTGTGGTGATGTCACAAAACCCATGAACCCAACAATCCAGAGAACCAATGAACCCAAGAACCAATGAACCCTAATATCATAACGGACCCTAAGCACCGTTGTAAGATCACGATGAACCCTAAGATCATAACGAACCTAAGATTGCTTTCGGTTCCATTCCCTGTTGCGTTCGATGTGGCGGCGATACGATTCCGGGTCTGTCCAATCTGAGACGCTTTGATTGCTACCTATGCCAAAGCGTAGACGGCATAGCGTGACAATGTCACGTATAGGCATACCGTGTTCTCTGAGGAAGCAAGCATACTTTCTGACATTAGTGGTGGTAGTGTAGTATTCACGGCAAGCCTGTTCCCAACCAACAACAGCCGCTCGATTCCTGCATAGCTCAGCCCGCAAGGTCAAAAAACTCGACCGACCGAAAAGCTCTTTGGAAATCAGGTAATGAAACGCAGCAAGGGCTCCTATTTGGGCCGAGCAGGCTCGTGGAGCGAATCGACTCCGCCCTTTGAAGACCCAAATCGATCCCTGTGCGCAGGGGGGAGTAATCTGGGCTCAACCACAATCGGCGGCCTACTCAGTGTGGAACGGCTGGTTAGGCAAATGACGAACTCCGAAATACCCAAGCCTGAAAGAAGCCAGAAGACCGAATGAACAAAGCCCCTGCTTGATCGCCGGGAAAAGCACCCGTTTTTTCAGATTTCGTGCTTGGGCATTCCTTCGTCATTTGGGTATTTCGTCATTCGTGCCTTGCCTTAGTAAGACTACGCCGCGTCGCGATAGTAGTAATTGAGCAAGCCACCAAGCCGTTCACGACTCTGAACCTTACCTGCAGATTGACCAACTTCGTCACCCGGCTCGATGAGCTTGTTTTCCAAGCCTTGATGATTCCGCTCGTGATGATAATGTTCGAGGTACGTGGAGGAAACGGGGACAGGGAGGCTCCAGACGCCATCCACCACTGCTAGCTCCCCTCACCTCAGAAGACGTAACTCCTTTCCCAGCAAGACCATCGGGCAATTTCGTCGCAACCCTCCAGCTTCGCCTACCTGGACTTGGCGCGACGAACCTATCCGATTGGCACTATTTCTCCAGTTTTTCGCTGGACCATCCTGCACCCGTGAATACAATTAGGTAGCTGGATATCAGCTAAGGTTCTCCCCCGTTCACACTCGCCAAATCGTCAGACGCACGCAACAAATGTGGTTCGACTTAGTTTGATTCGCACTCCCCCTCGGTAGCTTGGCAAATTGTGCCGTTTTTTCCGACGTAGTGTGGCTAAGTGGCCCTCCGCCTAACGGCAAATCTCTCTGACCATTGCTGACCGAGACTGTGGCTGATTGGGTTCCGAATTTTGGACCCAGACTTTGGGAACCTTTTTGCCAGGGCAGTCGCGTGCTTGCATGCTGTCCTGTGGGCAGTTTTATTTTGACCGAGTGGGTTCATGTTGACCGATTTGGGCCGTACTTGTTGCTACGAGACTGATGCTACCAATGCATGATTTGGAAGCTTGTAGGTCTTGGGTAAGCAAGGACTCGTTGAAATGAACCTTTCCATGTCTGGTTGCGTTATGAGAAGTGTGTTGTTTTCAATCCAAGTGTAATGTTTCCAAACGTAATATTTTGCCAAATGCCAATCTTCTACCAAATTACAGATGCTTGAAGCCCTTTGATAACTTGGTGTTAAAATTAGTTGTCTCTTAGTCGTCGCCAGCCCCCGAGAAACCTCTTGTTCCCAGTATCCCTGTTACCTGTGTCCCCACTCAGTGCGACTGCTCACCTATTTCGACTTGCCCCTGTCTGCCTGCGTATGCTCGGCATGATTCGTCTGATGGCTAATCGCCTGATGGCTGAATCGGCTTTTAGCAGCAACGCCCTGGTCATGCTGACCTTTCTGACGGCAATTCGAGAGCCTAGCCGTGCGTTTGCTTATAGCCCAGCTAGACCCGTACGACAACGAGTTTCGGCTCGCCCTACAAAATGAGATCGCCTTAACTGGCAACCTACCTGACAAACTTAATTCATTGAAATTGAAGTCGAGGAGTATTCAACTTGTACGAAACAATACTAGATCAAGAACTTGACGAAGATTCCGCCGTTGCTGACGTCGAGAAAGACCTCAACGCCAAGTCGGCAAATAATACAACCAACACGGACGAGAGTGCAGCGACCGTGACCCCAAGCCTAGCCGCCGCTAAAGAAGCCGAGGAAGAGGAAGAAGCGGCCCCTGAGATGGAGTCGTGGTCGGACGATCCGGTGCGCATGTACCTGACGCAAATGGGCGAAATCCCGCTGCTGACCCGCCAAGAAGAAATCAACTTGGCCCGTCGCATCGAGACCACCCGTACTGCGTTTCGCCGCCGGCTACTGGCCTGTGACTTTGTCATCCGTGCCGCTTACAAGGTACTTAGCCGTGTTCATCGAGGGGAATTGCCCTTCGATCGGACGGTGCAGGTTTCGGTTACCGATTGTCTGGAAAAAGAGCAGATTCTTGGTCGGTTGCCGCACAACCTGAGAACCATGGAAATCCTGCTGCAACGCAACGAAGAGGATTATCGTGTTGCCACGAGCAAGTCGGTCAAGATGCCCCAGCGTCGCGCTGCCTGGGCACGCCTTGCTCAGCGTCGACGACGTGCGGTCATGCTGATCGAAGAACTTGGCTTGCGTACCCAGCGTATCGAGCCGATGATCTCTGCTTTGGAGGATTTCAGCGCTCGCGTTGACGAGCTTCAGGCACAGCTCCAACGCATGAAGAAGGATCGCCGCTCGTTGTCGGAACGCAAACCCCTGTTGGTCGAGTATCGCAACATTTTGCGAATCACTCAGGAAACACCTACCAGTTTGCGCAACCGGGTTGCTCGCCTGCAAAACATTTACTCGACCTACCAACGCGCCAAGCGTGGACTTTCGGAAGGCAACCTACGTTTGGTTGTTTCGATTGCCAAGAAATATCGCAACCGTGGTTTGAGCTTTTTGGATTTGATTCAAGAAGGCAACGCAGGCTTGATGCGGGCCGTCGATAAGTTTGAGTATCGACGTGGTTTTAAGTTCTGCACGTACGCCACTTGGTGGATTCGTCAGGCGATCACCCGTGCGGTAGCCGATCAGAGCCGTACGATCCGTATTCCGGTCCACATGGTCGAAACGATGAGCCGTGTGCGCAACGTATCGCGGGCCTTGCTACAAAAGCTCGGACGCGAGCCGACGATTGAAGAAACGGCAAAATCTGCTGAGTGCTCGGTCGACGAAGCTCGCCGCGTCCTGGCGATGAGCCGCTATCCGATCAGCCTCGACCGTCCCGTTGGTAACAGCGAAGACAGCCACTTTGGCGATTTGTTGCCCGACGCTGGTGCCGAAAGTCCTGCGGTTGGCGCTGCCCAAGAGATGTTGCGGACTCGCATTACCAGTGTTCTCAAAACATTGAGCTACCGCGAACGCGAGATCATCAAGCTACGTTACGGCTTGGGCGACGGCTACAGCTACACGCTGGAAGAAGTCGGGCATATTTTTAAGGTAACCCGCGAGCGGATTCGCCAAATTGAAGCAAAGGCGGTTCGCAAATTGCAGCAGCCAAGCCGCAGCCAAGAACTTTCGGGCTTCTTGGATTAGGCCCAGCTCTACAAAAGTATCAACCTCTCAAACCTTGGGTCCTCTTCTTGTTGGACCCAAGGTTTTTTTATTGCATTGCAAGATCACCAAACATCTGGCAAATAAACAGTTAGGGCAATTCTTCCAAATTTCCGTGGCCCTACCCCCTTTACAGGCCTAAGAACAATGGCCAAACTTGCTCGGAGTTAATCGTGTGTTGGTGGTCGGCTTGAGTTGTCTCTCTTGGACAGCAGTAATTGAGCCGACAAACAGGGAACTCCGGTGCGAATCCGGGACGGCCCCGCCGCTGTGACCAAGTGTTTTTGATGAGGCGTCTTCGGAATTGCCATTGCTGCTGTTGAGCTTTCGAGCTTGCGGCGGTGAGAAGGCTTCGCCTGATTGAGCTTGGGAGTCAGAAGACCTACCAATGCGTTGTATGCTGTGCTTTTTCTAGGGAAGAAAGCCGCGTAAATCACCCTATTCTTTTGAGCTTGCGTAGATTTCGTTTGGGAAGCTGCCTGAGGTGTCGTGCGCAATGGCACGGAACTTCGTGGCACTGTCCTGGCGACGACAACGTACGCCAGAAGTGGTTGGACGTGCCTTTGTCTTTTTATCCTGGGTTTTTTGGAAACGGTTCGCGCCCTAGTCGGGTTCGTGGGTTCACGCTCGTCGAGTTGCTGGTCGTGATCGCGATCCTCGGCGTGCTGGTTGGACTATTGTTGCCTGCGGTACAAGCGGCACGCGAGGCGGCGAGGCAGACAGCGTGCCAGAATAATCTTCGGCAGATAGGAATTGGCTTGCACCTATATCACGATGCCCACCAAGCCTTTCCGATAGGTGGAATCGAGTGGCGCCCCTATGGAAGCACGGACGGCGAACGGCAACTTGCCTGGAGCGCCTTCCTCTTGCCTCACTTGGAACAGCAAGCACTTTATGACCAACTTGACCTGAGCAAAACTTTTGACGCCGCAGAGAATGCGGGCGGAGCTGCAACGGTTCTTTCAGTTTATCTTTGCCCTACCAGCGACCGCGATGCTTTGCTTATCGACGGTCGTGGGCCATGCGATTACGGCGGGATTACTGGCGAGCGCATCTCGACTCCTAATAATCCGCCTAAAGGCACGATGATTTATGACCGGGCATTTCGCATCGCGGAGATTACCGACGGCACGAGCCATACTTTGATCGTCGCCGAGGATACCGCGTGGCCCGAGGGTCAGTGGATCAATGGTCGTAATTTGTTTGACCAAGGCTTTGCCATCAATGCTGCCCCGGCGTGGGAAAACGATATCCGTAGCGCACACCCGGGTGGTGCCCTGGGGGTGCTGGCAGATGGATCGGCCCATTTTCTTGCAGAGTCACTCGACCTGGATATCCTGGCTGCGATCTGTACGCGTGCTGGAGGCGAAGTTGTCGACGCATTTTGACAATTCATTTTTCCTATTTTTGATATTTTGAGAGGTACTTTTTGATGAGCTGCAATCGATGGATTCATGCCTTAGCCTTGCTTGCCTGTACTCTAGGAACCTCCGTGGTCGCAAACGCCGGAACGGTCGTTGATTTCGAGGACGTTTTTCTTCCTAGCTCGACGACTGCGGGGGATTTTTATAACGGAAGTGATTTGGCGGGTGGATTTACTAGCCAAGGAGTTAATTTTAATAACGCCTACAATGCCGCGTGGGATTCGTGGAACGGCTGGGCTGCTTCCAACAGCACCGACACGACGACCGCCGACTTTACGAACCAATACAGCGCGTTCCCAGCTGGCGGAGCCGGAGGGAGCACCAATTTTGGCGTGGCCCATGATTCGTCGTTTGGACCTTCGGTGGTCACCTTTCCTCAGCCGACCGAAGTGACGGGCACCTACATTACCAACGGAACGTATGCGGCGCTGTCGATGCTTAATGGAGACGGCTTTGCTAAAAAATTCGGCGGCAATTCGGGCAACGAGGACGATTGGTTCAAGCTCGTCATCCTTGGCAAAGATTTGTCGGGGAACACCACAGGAACCGTTAACCTTTATTTGGCCGATTACCGTTTTAGTGATAATAGCCAGGATTATGTCGTCGACGACTGGACTTGGGTCGACCTAACCTCTTTGGGCACTCAGGTCCAATCGCTGGAGTTTGAAATGACCTCAAGCGACGTGGGAGAGTTCGGCATGAACACGCCCTCCTACTTTCTGTTCGACAATTTGAGTATCGCACTACCGCCGGAGAACGCAAATTTTAATGATGACAATGCCGTTGATGGCACCGACCTGGCGATCTGGGGTCAAAACTTCGGCACGTCCAGTGGCGCGACGACCCTGCTGGGGGACGCCGACGGGGACACGGATGTTGACGGACGCGATTTTCTGGTCTGGCAACGTCAGTTTGACGGAGGCAACACCCTTCAGAGTATTCCCGAACCGTCGACGATCGGCTTACTTTGCTGGTTCGTTGCCCTACTGACATGCAGCCCCAGGGATGGTTCAATGGGTAGGTAAGCCTCTCCGCTCGAACCACAACCCTCGAAGGCCATTTTGTATTATGCCGGACGCTGTGAATGAACATAATGCACGGGCTTGGGATGCGCTCGCCAAGCGGCAAGCCGGGTTGGCGAAACCTGCCAGCGATGCCGATTTCCAAAACCCCCTGCAAGCGGTCGATCCTCGGGGTTGGCTAGGAACGAGCATTACGGGCTTAAGAGTGCTTTGTTTGGCTGCTGGCGGAGGGCGTCAGAGTGCGTTGTATGCTGCGGCTGGCGCTCGGGTGACCGTGGTCGACATTAGCAACGAGATGTTGGCTCTTGACCGACAAGTGGCGGCTGAGCGTAGCCTTGATATTCGTGTGATTCAAGCGTCGATGGACGCGCTGCCGATGCTCGGTGACGGCGAGTTCGACATTGTCGTTCAGCCGGTGAGTACCTGCTATGTGGCTGATGTGGGGCCAGTCTTCCGTGAAGTCGCCCGTGTGACGCGTCCCAGTGGGCTGTATGTGAGTCAGCACAAAACGCCGACCAACTTGCAGACGGACATTCGCCCCGAAGGTAAAGGCTACTGCCTCTGCGAACCGTACTACCGCGAAGGCCCCTTGCCCGCTGCCCAGCCGTGTCGTACGCGCGAACCGGGGACGCTGGAGTTTTTGCACCGCTGGGAAGAGCTTGTTGGAGGGATGTGCCGAGCCGGTTTTGTTATCGAAGATTTGGTTGAGCCGATGCACGCAAAGCCGCAAGCGGAGGTGGGGACGTTTGGGCATCGGTCGGGGTTTGTTGCGCCGTATGTGCGGGTGAAGGCGCGGCGAGGTGACGTGGGCAAGCCGGCTTCAATCCTGCGGGTTGAATAGTTGCGGATTCTCGGCTCGTGCACTTTGCTGTGGCATAGATCCTTGCAGACAGGCCACATGTTTTTTTTGGGCACCATCCATACTGAGTACCGGCATCCATAAGACGAGATAGACGATTTGGAAAATGACGGCGTATTCACCAATATACTCGCTTTTTGTCACGCAGACTGAAGTGATGATGACTATCGCTAACACAAGAATTTTTGCAATTCGAAGATCACTCAGATCACGGTGAGTAAATAGCGTCATACAAGTTGGAACCACCAATAGTCGAGAAATGAACCCTATACTTTCCCAAAACTCCATGCTGTCCCATTGAAGAAAACCGAAATTCATAAGGCGAGCGCCAAAACAGATGATCGCAAACACCGTTGTCCAACCAAATAATTCAACCAGAGATACCTGCCAACGATTCGAGGGCTTTTCGTTTTCGTGTTTTTCACGCAATCGACAACGAATAACGTCACTTGTCAGGGTCACTGAGATTATCCAGAGGACGTATCCCGAGCTGAAGGCAAGCCAAGTTGATCTTACAGCCAGCTTTGTATCTAGTACGTAGGTCAACAACCCCGTCACCACGACCAAGCAGCTTGCTCTTGCTAACCGATGCTGCTGCCCTCGAACGGACCAAATTGCGAGGGCGGCTAGCTGCCCCAACAAGAGGCCGATTTTCACGGAAGCTAAGAAGTCTTGATCACTCTGGATCGTCATCAAAACGAAGTCAACAACGATCGTCGCGGCGATAAACAGCCAGGTTAAGGGGCGATCGCGGAACATAAGGTGGACTTTTGGCGGAAATGGCTGGTGGGTGGCTTGGCGTGGCACCTTCTACGATACCATGCCGTGCCTTGCCCGACCGACAGGAGTTTTTGGGGAGGCGTTGAAAACTGGGGCTGGGGTGGTCAGAATGGGGGTTTCCGGCGAGACGTAGCTCGCCGGCTATCCCCGCACCACAAGCCGCTTTCACCCATGACCAGCCAGCCTCAGCAAGACGTTTGTTGCCTTATGGGAGACCCGGTGGCCGGGAATCCGACGCAATACATGCTGGAAAAAGCGTTTGATGCGGCACGGCTCGATTGGCGGTTTTTGACGTTCGAGGTGCCGCCGCTGGAATTTGAGGGTGCCCTGCGGGGTGCCCGTATTTTCGGGTTCAACGGCATGATGCTCTCGCCGCCGCATCGGTCGCGCGTGCTTCCCTATCTGGAACATGTGGGCGATGCTGCCCGTATTAGTGGGCAAGTCAACTGTATTAAGCAGGAAGATTGTCAGCTCCATGGCTACAACACCGAAGGACGTGCGCTGCGTCAATTGCTGGAACAAGCGGGTGCGGTAAATAACGCCAAGGTAACGATTTTGGGCGCTGGGCGATTGGCTCGTGCGATCGGTGCTGAGTTGTCGCTGGTCGGTGTTGGGGAGTTGGTGTTCGCATGCCGAGAACCTGAATCGGTGGAATCGCTGGTACGTACATTGCTCGATCAGACGCCGCTCGAACATTGCCGCATGGAGAAGCTCGACGTCGAAAAACCGCTTACGATCGACGACGATTGCCGCGCGGTCGTCAACGCCACGCCGGTCGGCAGCAACCAGCCCGAAGCACACTTGCCCATCGACGTGAGCAGCCTGACGAAAAAAATGCTGGTCGCCGACGTGGTTTACAATCCGCCTGAAACCTGGTTGCTTCGTGAAGCAGAGCGACGCGATTGTGCGACGATCGACGGACTGACACTGCTGATCGAGCAGGCTGCACTGGCCTTCGAGATTTGGACCGGCGCTTCGGCCGATCGTCAGGCGATGCGTGAAGCGGTCGAAGAGTTTTTGGTCTTGTGAGCTAGGATAATGGCAATGCGTGGCTTCTTTATTACTGGGACGAGCACCGGCGTTGGCAAGACGCATGTCGGGGCGATGATCGCTCGGACGCTTGTGCAGACTGGCGTGAGCGTGGGTGTCTATAAGCCGGTCGAAAGTGGTTGTTGCCGTGAAGGCGAGGCGTTGATCGCCGAGGATGCCCAGCAGCTCTGGGACGCCGCCGGGCGACCCGGAGAGCTATCTCGGGTTTGTCCCCAGCGATTCCAAGCGGCGCTGGCTCCGCCACAAGCGGCGTTGCTAGAAGACGCTTCTGTCAACGCCCCATTGCTACGCAGCGGGCTAGACTACTGGCAAGAGCGAAGCGAAATGGTGCTGGTCGAGGGGGCTGGGGGGCTGATGTCGCCGCTTAGCGAGGAAGATTTTAACGCCGACTTGGTTGTCGATTTGGATTTGCCTTTAGTGATTGTCGCGGCGAACGAACTGGGGGCGATCAACGCGACGCTGCAAACGATTATCACCGCCCGCAGCGTTGCCCCCGACGTTCCGATCGCAGGTTTGATTCTGAATCAGACGGCAGAGCGTGCTGACGACGCCAGTCTGCTTTACAACGCTGCGGAACTTCGGCAGTGCTGCGATGTCCCGTTGCTGGCGACTGTCGGATTTGGGCAGCAGGAATTTGCCGACCACGTCGACTGGTTTGCTCTAGCCGATGGTTTTCTCTAGCAGAATGGGCCATTCCCGTTATACCGAGGCCACCGTGGCTAGATTGCTCATGCGTTCTTCAGCAACCTGGGTGTCGACGGCTAAGCGAATCGTGACGCTCCAGCAACCGTTGACATCGGGCACGAGTTGCCAGTGGGGCACGACGGCGACCGACTGGTGGACCAGCTCAAAACCGCCCTCCGATTGGCTGACCGTTTCGACGGGGTAGGTCCAGAGGGAGGTAGGTCGATCGAATTCCAAACCGACATCGATTCCGAGCCAACCGTCGACCAAGCCGAGTTGGGTCGTCTGGTGTAGGTCAAGTTGCGTGCCTAGCTGCCCCATCGCATTGCCCTCGGCATCACGGAAGAACCGGTCGTCGGCGCCCGAAGGCAGACCGGCGAAATTAAATTCGGGTGCAAAATGGATATCCAAATCGCTGGGTAAATCTTCTAGCAAATAAGCGATCTCGAGGACCGACTCGGCGGCGTTGAGTGTTAGGCCCTTGGTGATCCGCAGCGATCGACCGGCGACGTTCCCCTCGCGCATCAGTTGAAGCTGGACGCGGCCTTCGTTGCGGCGCAGCTTGGCCTCGTAGGGGCCTTGCACGAAATCGCCCTGCTCTGACGCAGAACCTTTGGCAACCTCAGCAAGAGAAACCTCAGCAGAGTAAAAATGATCGACCAGACTGTTGCGTTTCCAAGTATCGTAGTCCAACCGCTGGTCAAGACCCTCTTGTTTGAAAATGACTTGATCGTGAATACTCGCAACCCCATCCCCCGCCTCGCTTGGCCCGCCGAGAACTTTGCGATGGTAGGCTTCGGGTCGACGCGTGAGGGTGGCTCCCAAATTGTGGCAGATCGACTTGACGTCGAGTTCATAGATTTGACCACCTTCGACAGGTGCCACAAAAGTCGTCAAGCGATTGTTGGCTAGTCGAGCTTCTGGACGGCCGTCCAAGTTAAAATCGTCGGCGTCGAGCGCTACCCAAGGCTCGGCGTCCGACTGCCAGCCACGATTTTCAGCCTGATCGAGCAAGTTGTCGGCGGCGATAAGATGCTGGTAAACGGCGTTGCGTAAATGAGGCAGATAAACGCCGCCAAAAGCACCATGCCAGTAACTACAGTTGCATTGCCCGCGGTAAAGCTCAAGCTGCGCTTGATCGATCAGTTCGCCGGTTGCACCACTTTGCACTTTTTCTTGTAAGCGTCGGCTAATCAACTGCATGCGAGCATACATCACGTCGGTCTCTGGATATTTGACTTTGAAATTCCGCCAGTAACCTCCGCGAACGAACGGTTTGATTTGCTCCCATTGGCCCTGAGCTTCCAGGTGATGATGGGCATCTTCGTATTCGTTGATTTTGGCCGAGGGCAACGACCACTCGGTCATTTCGCGGTAGCTGCCTTCGGGGATATAGAGTTTTCCTTGAGGTGGGATGGCGTCGATGGCTTCGGAGGGCGTCGTGACCTTGAGCCAATCGCTATTGGCTTGCAAGGCATCGAAAAACTGAACGAGCCAGCCGCGATCGTAGACGTGTTCTTTGGTCCCAGGCCAAGTTCCAAATTTTTCGCCATCGTCGCCGAAGACCACGACCGCACCGGGGTGCTGCTCGGCAACGCCGCGCAGATAGTTGATGGTTTGGTCCGCTGGTTGGAACGGGATCATATAACGAAGCGGCTCGCTGCCGGGCAGGACGTTGATCACCTGGGCGTCGTCTTCGGTGACGTAGTAGCCGTGGAGCTGTTCTTGTGTGAGGCCGGCGTTTTTGAAATGAAAATCGTCGAGAATGGTGTAGCCGATGCCGGCTTCCGCCAAATCGCTTGCCATCGACTGTTCCCAAACCCGCTCGGGCATCCACATGCCGCGAATTTGTGCGCCGAGTCGGTTTTCGAGCCAACGGCTATAGGTCGTAATCTGGCCGACCCGGTCGCGTGAAGGGATCATTGCCAAAATTGGCTCGAAGTAGGCTCCGCCGACAATCTCTAGCCTTCCGGTTGCCACTAAGCTGGCTAGGCGATCGACGTACTCGGGATGATGGGCGTCGAGCCATTCCATGAGCGAGCCGCTGGTGTGGATCGCGATGCGCAGCCGCTCATAGCGCTCGAAGACTTCGAGGAATGGGAGGTAGCTGTCCTGATAGGCTTGTTCAAACACGCCATCAAAATTGCCGACGGGCTGATGGTTGTGAAAAACAAGCACTAGACGGAGCGGATGGTTCATAGGGTCTCGAAGCAGGGCTGCACATGGAAATCTAAGCTAGCAGTCAGTCTCCCTTTAAGATCGCCGGTTTATAGGGATTCCGCCAGCGGGTGGCTACTATTCTTTATCAAATGATCGGCAAAACCGGACGCCTTGAACGCAATAAACGCTACAGGACGTAGAGGCAACCGACTTCGCCTATCTTACAGAATTAGTGCCTACACGCCCACCAGCCTTGCGGCTGCCCGTTCGGGCGATAGCGGATTGATGTACATACCGGCTCCCCACTCGAAGCCCGCCAGTTGTGTGCAGCGGGGAACCAACTCGAAATGCCAGTGATAGTGCTCAGAATCGGCCTCTGCGAAGGGGCCGTATGCAACAGAAGATTGTATGACAACGGGTCTAGCTGCGTACGCAGGCGACTAACGACCTGTTGGAGCAGAAGGGCCAACGATTCGAGATCCGGGTCGGCGAGCTGCTCGAAATTGGAAGAATGCTCCTTCGGCAATATCCAAGTTTCGTACGGCTGTCGCCCTGCGTAGGCGCAGAACGCGACGAAGCGATCGGTTTCGGCCACGAATCGTTCTCGATGATCCAACTCTTCGCAGAGCAACTGGCAGAAAACACAAGTCTGATGGGCTGCAAAGTATTGCTGCGAGGCTTGCAATTCTGCGGCAATTACTGGCGGCACATAGGGCAACGCAATCAATTGGCTGTGGATATGCTCTAACGATGCGCCGGCCGCAACACCAACATTCTTGAAGAGCGTTGCATGTTTGATGCGTTCGTCCTGGGACCAGTGCCGCAGTCGAGCGCGATAAACTCGCAAGACACGCGCCATCTCCTCGGCGGATAGCTCCGTGATGTCCTGGATATGCCGAGGCGATTCGATGAGGACTTCATGCGCCCCGTCGGGGCTTTGCGGAATCTGGCCAAGAAATGAAGTGCCGGACGGCTCTTGCTGCTTTTGCCCAAGAAAGACCGCAGGATACTTGTTGGGCACCACACGCACTTGCCACGGGCCGCTGGCACTAGCGACTTCTAACAAGGGATCGGGCGTCAAACTCTCGTGGCCGGCACAAAACGGACACTCGGCCTGATCGCCGCTAGTCGATTCTTGCGCGACAAAATCGTTGGGTCGTCCCGCACGATCCTCGGCAATCAAGACCTGACGACCGGTGATGGGGTCGGTCCTTAGCTCTGAAATTGGCGGTCGTCTCAGTGCAACACCTCTTGCGCTGCCCGGGCACGTGTTTGATCGTAGACTTCGATGTAGCGGCGGGCGCTTTGGCTCCAGGACCAATCTTGCTTCATGCCGGTCTCGACAAGCTGCTTCCAGGTCGCCTTCTCGGCAAAGGCTTCGCAGGCGCGGTGCAGCGTGTCGGAAAGGGCCAGGGCCGTGTACTCCGAAAAACTGTAGCCGGTTGCGGTGTGGTCGGCGAGGGTTTCTGGAGTGGCATTGACCACCGTATCGGCCAAGCCGCCTGTCGCTCGTACAACGGGCACCGTACCGTATTTCAGGCTGTAGAGTTGGTTGAGGCCACAAGGTTCGTACTGGCTGGGCATCAAAAACATGTCGGCACCGGCTTCGATTTGGTGGGCCAACTCGTTAGAAAACTCTAACCGCACGGCGATTTTTTCGGGATGGTCTGCCGCCAATTGTCCAAGCATTTGATGATATTTTGGTTCGCCGGTTCCTAAGATCACCCACTGGGCGTCACTCTGCGGAGTCCCCTCCCTTTGAGCCCACTGCTGCATAACACGGGCAATCAGATCAAAACCTTTTTGATCGACTAAACGTCCGACCGCCGCCAGCAGTGGCACTTCGACATTGATCGGCAGGCCCATGGTTTGTTGCAACGCGACTTTGCAAGCCAATTTGCCGACTTCGTAGTCGGTTGTGTCGTAGGTATTGCCATCGAGAAAACGGTCGGAGCTGGGGTTCCAGTCGGAGTAGTCGGCACCGTTGAGGATGCCAAACAGATCGTTGCGTCGATGCTGGAGCGATCCTTCCAATCCACAACTGAGCGGTGGCCGCATGATTTCGTTGGCATACGTCGGGCTGACCGTACTGATGGCGTCCGCAAAGGTGATGCCCGATTTCATGAAGTTGAGATTGCCATAAAACTCCATCTGCCGCCAATTAAAATACTTCCAGTCGATGCCCGTGAGGGCCATGTCCCAATGCCAAAAATTGCCCTGGTACGCCAAATTGTGAATCGTATAAAGCGACGCGATGCCATCAAACGGCGGGCGTTCGCGGTAGAGCGTTTTTAGGTAGACGGGAATGAGTGCCGCGCACCAATCGTGGCAATGAATCAAGTCTGTTTGCAGATCGAGCAGTGGGATCGCTTCGAGTACGGCTCGACTAAAAAACGTAAACCGTTCGCAATTGTCACGATAGTCTTCGCCCTCTTCGCTATAAAGCTGCGGACGATCGAAGTAGTCGTTTTGCTCGACCAAGTAAACCGGCACGTCGGAGCCAGGCAACTGACTGCGAAGCAATTGGCCCGCGACCTGCTTCTGGCCAATCGGTATCTCGAAGGTGATGCCTGTCGGCTCGATTCGTTGTCCAGAATTGAGCGCCTGCCGAAACGCCGGCAAGATCACCGTCGGTTGATGCCCAAGTTTTGCCAACTCGCGAGGCAAGCTCCCACAGACATCGCCCAGACCTCCGGTCTTGCAAAAGGGCACGGCTTCGGCAGTAGCAAAAAGGATATTCACGGTAAATTGACTCGGCAGGAAGGGAGAACCAGCAGGAACCTATCGTCAGGGTATCAAAAGGGGCCGTATCGGAATAGATACTGTGACGGTAGTTCTCCATGTTGAGACGGGAATCCTAACGCAATCCCTTTGGCTGCCGATCGATTTTGCCTTGTACCGACTGTGTGGTAGAATAGGGGAAGGAGAACTGACAATGGTAACCAAAGAAGACCTGCAAGATTTTCATCAATTCGCTGACCAAAAGCTAGCATCTGGCGAGGCGAGTTCTCTGCTCGACTTGGCAGGCGAGTGGGAGTCTCATCGACGGGAGAGCGAGGCCACCGTCGCCGACATTCGCCAAAGTCACGCCGACATTGAAGCAGGCGGCGTTTCTTCGGTCGCCGACGCTTTTGCCGACGCCCGCCGTCAACTGGGCCTGGAGTGAATTACTACGTCCAAATCACTTCTCATGCGAGCCAGCAACTCGCTGAGACGGCGTTGTGGTGGGCAGAAAATAGCAACGTCGATCAAGCCTTAAAATGGCTAGAAGGTTTTGAGACGGCAATCGCTTCGCTGGCACATTCCGCCTTACAGCATAGTGCATCCCGAGAAAACGACCTCTACGATCTTCCCTACACTGTGCGCCAGCTTCTCTACGGTGTTGGCAGGAAACCTACTCATCGGGCCGTTTACGAAATCCGAGGCAACGCAATCTACGTCGTGGCTATACGACATCTGGCACAAGATGACCTGGGCCGTAAAGAACTTTGATTGCAAACGACAGAACTGCGGTCGTGAGGGAGCATCCCGTTAAGTACATCCGTTCGCAGGGGATCTGCGGTTCGACCCCATGGACAAGTTGCCGTTTTCTACTGTCCTTCTACGTCCGAAAAATAGTCGCGGTAGGACGTAAACCTTACGAGACGCACTCCTAGATACCGCAGCAACAGCAGGGAGAAAATAACAACTGCAATGAATGTCAAAATGGCCATTGCCCATTGGACTTGAGCATAGCCACCGGCTATGGGAAGAGGAAACGCACAGAGTAACGCTACAGAGACAAACGAGACCGACAGGCGGTAGCCTGGAGGGTGTGGTCCAAGGCATGCCCAAAAACCCGTGACAACGGCGGTCGACATCAGCAATAGAGTCACACCAAAAACTGCAATCGCAGCAACAATGTGGCTAAAAGTAACCATCTGAAATCCTATCGCGCCAGACTCGAATATCGTCCCTATCGAATGAACAAAATTTCTTACTACCAGAATCAGCGCGACAAGGACATTCAACGTCAATAGATGGGATACTCGAAACTGTAAGGGGGCTCCGCTAGGTAATGCCTTTTTTTCGGCCTGGTCAACCAAGCACCACCCCGTGTTTTGTAGATAGCTTAACGGAATCGCAATCATTCCAAGCTGGAGTAGTGCCCCGAAAAGAATCGTTACCAGCATGCCACGCAAGTCTTGACTCCTACTCGCAATACTCGGTAGGCCATTCGCCACAGCCATCAAGGTGACGCTGCCTAGAATCGCGAATGCGACTCTGTACAGGACGCGCCCTATACCCATAACCATCCATACGCCAAGCAAAGAGACTTGGCCAGTGACAACAAAACTGATTGCGTTAGGGGCAACGCGCCATAAGGATGCAATCACCAGGACAGGCAAAGTAGCTAGGTGAGCAACAGCCAGCCAAAACCAAGCACGTCGCACCGAGCGAAAACGGTCGAACATATCCCCAAAACCCCCTTCGTAGCTCGGTCCTCAGGGAAGACACTACGCCGGCTGCGCCACCACGGTGCTGATTGCCTCGGCTACCCGTTCGACGTTCGAGGGCGTGAGACCGGCCACGTTGATGCGTCCTGAGCCGACGATATAGATGGCGTGCTGCTCGCGGAGCGTTTCGACCTGGTCTTTGGTCAGGCCCGAGAACGAAAACATGCCGCGTTGTTGGGTGATGAACGAATAGTCGCCGGGGACGCCTTTGGCGGCTAGGGTGTCGACCAACTGTTGACGCATGCCGTTGATGCGGCTGCGCATTGTGCCGACTTCTTTTTCCCAGTCCGCCCGTAGCTGGTCGTCGCGGAGCACGCAGTTGACGATGGCCGCTCCGTGGGCCGGCGGGTTGGAATAGTTGCTGCGGATCACCCGGTTCAATTGGCTTTGCACGGCGGCTACGGTGTCGGCCGAAGGGCAGACGATCGAAAGCGCACCGACACGTTCGCGGTAGAGGCCAAAATTTTTCGAGAACGAGCTACAGACCAACAACTCTTTGCCGGGTTGGGCAAACGCCCGTAGTCCGGCGGCGTCTTGGTCGATGCCATCGGCAAAGCCTTGGTAGGCAAAATCCAACATGGGCAGCAAGCCTCGGTCGTAGACCGCGTCGGCGATTTGCTTCCACTGGACGACCGTCGGGTCGATGCCGGTCGGGTTGTGGCAACAACCGTGCAAAAGAATCGCGTCGCCTGCGGGTATTTTTCCGATCGCTTCTAACATCGCATCGAAGTCCAAGGCGTTGGACGCTTTGTCGAAATAGGCGTAACCTTTTTGCGGCAGGCCAGCGGCGTTAAAGATGTTGGGATGGTTGGGCCAAGTGGGATCGCTCATCCACAACGTCAGCTTGGGGAAATTCGCTTTGAGAAAATCGCCGGCGACGCGCAAGGCTCCGGTGCCACCCGGCGTGTGCGCTGAGGCAATGCGCCCCGACTGAACGACTTCATGCTCGGGGCCAAAGGCCAGCTCACGGACAACTTCGGCAAACTCGGGCGAGCCAGGAATCGGCAGATACGACTTGGTAGCAGCCGCCTCGGCCAAACGCTGCTCGGCTATCTGGACGCATCCGAGCGTAGGCGTCTTGCCGGTTTCGTCTTGATAAACGCCAACACTCAGGTTGATTTTTTCGGGGCGGGTGTCTTCGCGAAACGCGGCGGTGAGTCCAAGGATCGCATCGCGTGGGGCAGCTTCAATCGTTTCTAACATCGATCTTCGTCTCTCTGGGTAAGGAAGGCTCTCTGTGTAAAGGCGCTCTGAGTATGGCGTATCCTCGGGCCGTTGACGCTACAGGTCGGGCCATGCGACAATCATAAACCCTTCTGGACATGCTTCCTAGTGGCCGTTTGCTTCCCTACGTTTGCTTCCCTAAGAAATGCCAATGACTACCCCACGTTACGGAATTTGGATGATCGGCGCTCGCGGGGGAGTTTCCACATCGACCCTGGTCGGCTTGGCGGCTCTGCGGCGAGGGCTTACCGAGGAAACGGGCTTGGTGGGTGCTTTGCCCGCCTTCTCGGGGCTGCCGCTGGCCACTTGGGATCAGTTGGTCGTCGGTGGGCACGAAATCCGGAACTCGACGCTGGCCGTGGAAGCCGAAAAATTGCACCGAGAGAGCCGCGTCTTCGAGTCGGCCACCTTGGCTGCCTGTCGAGAGGATTTGGACGCGGCGGACGAAAACATCCGCCCAGGCGTACTTTGGAACGTTGGGTCGACGATCCGAGGATTGGCTGCCGACAGTTATTCAGACGACCCGGGGTGCTCAGACGGCTTGGGGCCACGAGAATCGATCGACCGCATACAGGCCGATCTGACAGAATTTCGCGAGCGCCACAGGCTTGGCGGACGTGGTCGTCGTGAATCTGGCTTCCACAGAGCCGCCTATGGACGAGGCTCGCTGGCCGTCGACTTGGCAAGAAACCGAAGCAATGCTCGACCTGCCTGATTGCCCACTGCCGGCAAGCAGCCTCTACGCGATTGCGGCTCTCGAGCTGGGAATGCCCTACATCAATTTCACCCCCTCGTTAGGGGCCACTCCATCAGGCATCGACGAGCTAGCCCGTCAACACAAAACTTGCCACGCAGGTCGCGACGCCAAGACGGGTGAGACTTTGTTAAAAAGCGTCCTGGCACCGATGTTTGCTGCGCGGAATTTGGAAATCCTAAGCTGGGTGGGCCACAATATCTTTGGCAACCTCGACGGCAAGGTACTCGACGACCCGGTCAACAAAGCGGCCAAAGTGCAAAGCAAAGATCACCTGCTCGAAAAAATGCTGGGCTATTCGCCTCAAACTTTGGTCTCGATCGAGCACATCCAAAGCCTTGGTGACTGGAAAACGGCCTGGGATCACATACATTTTCAAGGTTTTTTGAAAACACCGATGACGCTGCAACTGACGTGGCAAGGCTGCGATTCATTGCTCGCTGCTCCGTTGGTACTCGACCTCGTTCGCTTCACGTTGGCGGCTCGTGACCGAGGCGAAACGGGTGCTCTGACGTTCCTGAGCAGCTTCTTCAAAAGCCCTTTGGGCACTGAAAATCAAGTGTTTTCTGATCAAATGCAAGAACTCGAAGCTTGGGCCAAACGAGCGCCTTGAGTTGGCACCTGGGAAGATGATTCGCCGCGAAGGACGCCAAGATCGCCAAGGTGATCACGTCGATTTCTTGCGTTTTTCTTAAACGCGTCTAGCAGTTGAACGGTTGAAAAAACAACATTTCGTGCGAATTCGACTTGACGCATTGTTTAGAAAATTGGTTCAATGCGCGCCGTTGTAGCGTCACTCCCCGAGTGGTGGGCTTTCATCTCCACTCAGGGAGTGGCGTTACACAAGGGTTCCCCTCTTGTTTCTCACGCCCGAGAGGAGAATCGGAACGGATTCAGGGCGTCCTCTACCCGAAGGAGATTTGAAGATTATGGCAGGAAAGAAAAAGGCCAAGAAGAAGGTCGCCAAGAAGTCGACTAAGAAAAAGGCCGCAAAGAAATCGCCGAAGAAGAAGGCTGCTAAGAAGTCGACCAAAAAGAAGGCCACAAAGAAAAAGGCCAAGAAGTCGACTAAAAAGAAAGCCGCGAAGAAGTCGACCAAGAAAAAAGCCACGAAGAAGAAGGCTGCTAAAAAGTCGACCAAGAAAAAGGCTGCTAAGAAGAAGACCGCCAAACGCAAGACTACGAAGCGAAAAAAGAGGTAGTCTTTGCCGCTGAGGCTTAGAAACGAGTAATGAGGCCGGCTGCGCTAGAAATGGCGTAGTCGGCCTTTTTTGGGTCCGTTGAACCTCAGAAGTGCTCGCGTGGACTCTGTGGCTATTCCTGAGCATGGTTTGGTTTTGACCGTTTTGCCCCGGCGTGTTAGCCTAACCCCTAGCAATAACTCAACTTAACACGGTTACGTTACCGGCTTGCCGCCACGAGACACCCTGCTGGCGAGCCACTCAACTGGAAGTCTATTCACTTGGTCACCAAAAACGCGCCCAGCGCAGACGACAACTCCTCTCCTCCACCGGTAATCGGATTCGACCAGCTCGGTCTGTCGGACGTGATGATGGAGGCGCTGGCCCAAGCCGAATATCACGAACCCTCGCCCGTACAGGCGGGCATCATTCCGCACGCACTCACCGGCGGCGATCTGCTTGGGCAAGCACGCACCGGCACCGGCAAGACGGCCGCGTTTGCGATTCCAATTTTGGAACGACTCGAACTCATTCCGCGTGGTCCCCAGCCCAACGCGATCGTGCTGGTCCCCACGCGTGAGCTAGCCGTACAGGTACGCGACGAAATCGCCAAGCTGGCCTACGGTCGAAAGACGCGTAGCATCGCTGTCTATGGCGGCAAGCCAATCCGTTCGCAGATCACGCAACTCGAAAAAGGATGCGACATCGTCGTCGGTACGCCGGGACGAGTCCTCGATCACCTGGCGCGCGGCACGCTAAAACTCAACGGACTGCAATGCGTCGTGCTCGACGAAGCCGACCGCATGCTCGACATCGGTTTTCGTCCCGACATCGAAAAAATCTTGCGTAAGTGTCCGAAAGAACGGCAAACCTTGCTGCTCAGCGCGACGGTCGACAAAGGGGTCGAACGGCTCTCTCGGAGCTACATGGTCAACCCCCAGATCATGGATTTTTCGCCGTCGACTAAAGCGGCCGACACGATCGAGCAACACTATTTTACTGTCGAAGAAATGCGCAAGTTCGACCTGTTGCTCAAGCTGATGGAACGCGAAAACCCAGAGCAGGCGATCGTCTTTTGCCGCACGAAACGTGGCACCGACCGTGTGCAACGCAAGCTCTCTAAAAAAATGAAGGGGGTCGACTGCATTCACGGCGATATGGCCCAGCCGGCCCGCGATCGTGTGATGCGTTCGTTCCGCGACGGCAAGGTGCGTATTTTGGTCGCTACCGACGTGGTCGGACGCGGAATCGACGTCACGAATATCTCGCACATCGTCAACTACGACCTGCCGCAATCGTCCGACGATTACGTCCACCGGGTCGGTCGCACAGGGCGCATGGGCCGCGAGGGAGTTGCCTATTCGTTCGTCACGCCCGAGCAAGGCCCCGAGCTGACCCGCATCGAGATTCTGATCAATACGCTGCTAAAACGGGACGAAATCGAGGGTTTTCAGACCGTTGCCATGGCAGCTCCGCCGCAAGACGCTCCTGAAGAAAATGGCGAGCCAGAGAAGCCCAAGCCACGCGCTCCCGGCCAACGCCCTCGCAAACGTCACCGACGTGGGCTTTAGAGCGCAGTTGCAAACTCTTGCCGCAGGAATTTTGCGGCGGCGTTCCATTGCTTGGCCGCGGCTTCAAAGTCGACCGTCATGGCTCTCGCGGTGCTGGGCGATTTCACACGCGACGGTTGTTCCACTTTCCGATTCAGCGGAATCTGCGCGCTTGGCCCCTCAACCAACATCTGCTCGACCCGAGGTGACAACAAAAATTCCATCAACTGCTGCGCAGGCTCAGGGTTCGGCGAATCTTGAAGCAGCGCCAAGGTGTTTGGAATAAACAGCGTACCGAGCTGCCCTGCGCCTTGGTCAGGATAAATAATTTTCACGGGCCAACCCTGCTCGAGTTCGATGATCGCATCGTCGGTGTCGGTCAGACCAAAGGCCAACTCGCCGCGAGCGACTGCCAAGGCGACTTGTTTGTTGCCAGCCATAACACGGACATTGGTTTTTATGTCTCGGAAAAAACCCTGGGCCTTCGCCTCGCCCCAAACAGCAAAGAGGCAAGCGGCGTGGCTGGCCGTGGTGCCCGCCAGAGGTTTGGCGATTCCCGCCCTACCCTGCCACTGGGGGTCCGCTAGATCTAAAATCGAATCGGGGTAATCTGCCTCAGGGACAATTTCGGTGTTCACCAACAGCACCCGTGCCCGTGCGGCAAAGCCGTGCCAATGCCCTTGGGGCGAACGATATTGCTGGGGATAGTCTTTTGCCGATGGTGGATTGTAGCTTGCCAGCAAACCGGCCTGATCGAGCCGCAAAGTGTTCACAATTTCGTTATTCCAAAACAGATCGCACCGGGGCCTCTCGCGCTCGGCAAACAGGGCTTGGGTCAGCCCGACACTCTTGGTCGACTCGGTATCGTACTTGGCCAGGACCGTGATGCCCGTATATTGGGTGAATGCCTCGAACACGGGACGAGAGAACTCTTGGTCCAGCGCCGTATAAACGACGACACGCGGCCCTTGCGTCGACACAGACCGAGCCAGCAGTACGCCGAGAAAGGCTACTAGGCAAAATCCGCCGACTAGGAAAGTTGATTTTCGCAATGACACTTGAAATCCCCCCGAACCTCACCCTAACGGGCTATCCGAACGCGCCGAATCCCCGCAAATGTCGGCTCGATGCAATGGATTCCTAGCCCTTCGGTTAGTACAATGATAAATCGTACTATCCCTTCGGAGCAAAGGCCACGACAAAACTACGGGCACTCGTGAAACTACGGGGCACAGAAACTAAGGACGCTATGAAACTAAGGTCACTATGAAACTGTTGTTGCTGGGTACGACCGGCTACCATCCCAACGATCGCCGGCACACGGCCTGTATGATGCTCCCCGAGTTGGGTGTGGTGTTCGATGCTGGGTCTGCGATGTTCCGCGTGCGCGAACATTTGGTAACCGACACGCTCGATATTTTTCTCACCCATGCCCACCTCGACCATGTGGTGGGGCTGACCTACATGTTCGACGTCCTCGACGGTCACGAGATGCAGCGTGTCACCGTGCACGGCGAACAAGCAAAGCTCGACGCAGTGAACCGTCACTTATTCTCCGAGCTTTTGTTTCCCGTCACTCCTCCCTTCCAAACCAAAACGCTCGAGCAGAATTTTCCGTTACCTGGTGGTGGTGTGCTCTCGCACTTTCCCCTCCAGCACCCAGGTGGCTCGATTGGGTACCGACTCGATTGGCCAAACCACTCGATGGCGTACGTCACCGATACGGTTGCCTCGGCGTCGGCGGACTACCTCGAAAAAATTCGCGGTGTCGACCTGTTGATCCACGAATGTTATTTCAACGACGACATGCCCGATCAGGCCGAACTCACTGGCCACAGTTGCCTCTCCCCCGTAGCCGAAGTCGCAGCAGCAGCCGAAGTCGGTCGCTTGGTCCTCGTACACCTCAACCCGCTACTGACCAACGACGACGAATTAGACCTTTCCACCGCACGCAAGATCTTTCCCAAGACCGAGATCGGCGTTGATCGGATGGAGCTAGAATTCTAACGTAGGGTCCGCTGTGCGGACCGAAACCTTTGGTCCGCACAGCGGACCCTACGCAAGTTTCGCAATCAGCTTTTGCAACTGCGAGCGGTAGCTAAAATGCTCGACTCCGAGCCGATGACGCGGGGAATCAAGATAGCGAATGCGTCCTGCCTGCTCCGGCACGGCCGACTCTTTCAATCGCCTGAACCACCGTGCGGCACGCGGTTTTTCTTTCATCGCGTTTAAGTAACGCACTATCAGCTGAGCCTGATAATCGACTAACCCCCACTGTCCGCTATCCGGCTGAATCAGCCCTGCACAAAACAGATTGTCCCGCTGGGGATGAAAAATGTTGAGGAACAAATTCGGTCGCCCTGCGTCCCAGTTCAAATGATGAGGGTCGATAAACGGAAAGCTGAGCCGAAATCCGGTCGCGTAGAGAATGACATCGATTGCCTCTTCGGTGCCGTCGACAAATCGGACGCCATCGGCGCGTAATTCAGCAATGTCGGGTCGAATCGAGAGCTTGCCGTGTGCTAGCTGGCCATGCAAACGCGAATTGATAATCGGATGGCTCTCGAACAAACGGTGCTCTGGCTTTGGCAAACCGGCCAGTTCGGTCGGCCCCAACACCCAACGAATCGCCAAAGCTGCGCCCATACGTCGAGCCCACAACGGCAGCCGCAGCTTGTGCAAAGTTTCGCCGCACTGGTCGATCGGTTTTCCTTTGAACAATTTGGGCAGCACATGGTAGCCGCGCCGCAAGCTATGAAAAGCTTGGTCGGCATGGATGGCAGCCTCGACCGCTAAATCGCAACCCGAGTTGCCTCCGCCTACGACCAACACGCGCTTGCCATGCAACACGTCGGGCGTCTTGTACTCGGAAGAATGAAACACCGAACCGGCAAACTCGCCAGGATACTCTGGCAGACGCGGATCCCAATTGTGACCATTGGCAATCACCACCCCACGATACTGCCGCTCTTCGCCGCTCGTCAAAACCACCCGCCAACCGTCCTCGCAAGGCTCGACCTTTTCAACGGACGTGTTGAACTGAATATGTTTGATAAGATCAAACTGCTTGGCGTAACCACGCACATAGGCGAGCACCTGCCGATGGCCAGGAAACTCCGGATAGTCGTCCGGCATCGGGTAGTCGGTATACTCGGTCAACCGCTTGGACGAGATCAGATGCGTCGAAGCGTAGACGCTGCTATTCGACTTACCGAAATTCCAGTTCCCGCCCAGGTCGTCTTCGCGTTCGAGACAATCGAACGGGATGCCCGCCTGCTGGAAGTTCTTGGCAACCGCCAAGCCCGACGTACCCGCCCCCAGGACGCAAAATCGATCGGCAGTGGACAAATCCATTTTTTTGTTCGGTCTAGAAATTCGCGGGAAAACTCGTTTGAGCCACCCATTATGCCCAAAATCCCATGCTCTGCACAGCAACCCCGAACGCACCCACTTGACACAGACCTCTGGCCAATGTACACCTGTATATATGTTGTCAATGGGGAGATTCCCCCCTATTCCTGGTAGCTCGCGTTCGGCTGATGACTCAATCTGCGACCTTACTGCCCGATTTTCGCACACTTCACGGTGCCAATGTACGCCGTCTGATGGCACGGCTGAACATGACGCTAGGTCGAAGTGGTTAAGGCCACCGGACTCGACGAGCGTACCGTCCGCAGCATTCTCCAAGGCGCAACCCGCCCCCATGCTCGTACGCTGCACAAACTGGCAGACGGAATGGGGGTTTCCACAGATGAGTTGTTTCAAGATCCCTATCAGGGGGGGGACGCCAACTTCGCCCCAGCTTCGTTCGACCGGGCAACCAACCCGGTCGCCGCAGAAGTCGTCGGTGCCCATCCCGAATTATTCGAGCACTGGACCCCCGCCGATTTTAACGAGCTTTTCAGCCGCATGGCCGTAGGAGGCGAGCTAACCGAGGCAGGCACCCTAACCGTCGTCCACGCGATGAACGAGCGCCGCGATTTGATGTATCAAGTTGCCGTCGTGATGGAAAGCAACGAAGCCGACCTGATGCGCGATTTTGTGAAGCTACTATTTCGACGCGTGACGGCGGTGGAGTAACTTTTTTCGCTAGCTGCTCTCTTCTCGCACGACCTTCGCAATCGGCAAGACGTCGATCCGATCGGCCTGCTTCAACGATTGCACGCGGTAGCTCGTACCATCCTCGGCCACCAGACGGTCGTCCGGCTCGATGCCGATCGACTCGCTCAGTATAACTTGGTAGAGCGCCTGCTTGGTTGGAGGCGTCGCCGCACTATTGACGATCTCCTGCTCCTCAAGCTGAATCCTCACCGGCAGCGCCGTGCGCACATACTTCCACTCAACAATCTCTGGCCCCGAGCCAAGGTCTTCCCAAACAGCCCGTTCAACATCCACTCGATCGTTACAACCATAGGCAATTCGCAATTCTCGCGTAGCACATTTCCAGCGCCCTAGTCGCGAGAGCTGCTCGACTTCCAATAAAGTCCAATGATTCGCTTGCGCGTCGACAACCAGGTCGCCAAGTCGCGGCGCCGACTCCTTGCCTGGCAACTGCAAATGCCACACGACATCGGTCTGCTGAGCAGCGCCGCCGCTCGGCTCCGCTTCTTGAGTTTCGGCTTGCTCTCGATAAGCCGCTTTGATTTTCAACGATTTCGCACTCCCGCGACGCCTAAGAGTCACTGGCTCTAGCCCATCGACCAACTCCGAAAAATCGTCATCCAATTTGAGCAATGCCATGATCAAGTGGTTCCCTGAGATCGAAATTCAAACGGTTGGTAACCGGTCAACTTTTTGTCGCACCAATCGACTGTTTTTTGTAATGCGTTGATGTACTCTTGCCAAGAAACTCGCTGACCTTCGATCGAGTAGCTAGGCTTCGGACTTGCTCGTAGCTGCACCAACTGGGTCAAAGATTGATTACGAATGGCAAGAATTTGCTGGGTTTCGTCGGCCATCTCAAATACACCTCACACAAAAGCGGAAAACGATCTTCTGTCCCACCACGGGTACAATCTCGTAACGAACCTGATAAACCTCGCCTGCCTGGGAAAATGCTTCATGCTGACTCACATCGATCTCGTGCCGAAAGTTGTACCCAGTCGCATCGACCGTCCAGGTAGAATCATTCTGCAGAACATCATAGATCACCGCCGTTTTGTCGAGCAAAACGTTTTCATGACCAATAATCGCACGCTGCACACCGGGATCCACGAGAGAGATCTCCCTAATGGTGTACTGAATCGTTGCAACGGCCGCCTGATCGAGATTCACGCCCGCACTACTCTCCACACGGGCCATAAACGTCGCCGTGGCATCTTTGAATACCGTCCCTTGAATATCTTTTGCAACCGTCATTAACGAACCACCTCTCCCGGAAGTAACGAATTGTGAAACCTCACGCCAGCCGTCGACTGCTGCGCCAAAACCAATGGAAGCGAATGGCAAATCCCCGACTCAACAGCCGCTTGCCCGAAACCTTCCACCAAATCAACCGAGGCATGCACATAAGCAAGAGGACTGTTACTAAAAACAAGCGCCGCGAATGAATCATTGGTCGCCACAAGAACTACGCTCCTAAAAATAATCTGAACAGTTCGTGGAACACCAGGAGCCAGGACACAAACGAAAAACGCGTGCCTGACCCCTGAAGCCCACATGCCAAACGATTAACCGGTGCACTTCACGACATAGCGCGGGTTCAGAACCGCAGCGGCACCACGTTCGCTCGCCTTGAAACGAAGCACAATATCATTATTGAAATCGGCTTCGCTATTGACGGGCGCCTGAGTGACCGTAATCGGCCAATTCTCCATGTAAGCAAACGCCTTGTTGAAATCACCGACAAACCACCATTTCTTCGCATCGTCGGCAGTCACTCCCGAAGCAACCACTCGGCGATAAGCCAAACGACTTTCTTCGACACGGTAGTTACCAAGCGGATTCGCTGCGGTCGTCGCAGTTCCCGATCCCGAACCGGTATACGTGATTTCCGCTGCGTTAAACACACGATGGGCAGCATGACGATACGCAGGCATCACCAACACTGTCGTTCCACGCACCAGAACCGGCTCGCCCGTATTCGGATCAAGCATTTCTGCAAACAACTGCTCGGCCGCATCGACATTCGTCCAATCGACCAACTCGTTACTCGCCAACGTATTGACCCAAGGTCCGCTAGAGTTATACGTATCGAGACTCACACCGTTGGCCTTGTAGTTATTGGTGGCACCAATAGCCAAATCGATCAACCGTTTTTCTTTGTTCAAGCCCAACACTTCGCCGACTTCTGCCGCCCGGCTTAGGATGAGATGCGTCCGATCAAAGAAGATGGCTTCTTTGGTCACCGGCACAATGAAACCGCGCTTCGACGTAGAAGGCGTTTCGATGTAGTCCTCGCCGAATCCAAGGTTTGGATAAGGCATACCAGGCCCAACTTCATCGATCGAGTCGCTAATGCGAGAGACACCCGGGATCTTCTCGCCATCAAGCCGTGTTGGGACATGCTGCACCAACTTCGAAACAACAAAAGCCTCTTGATTGTAGGCGCCCAAGATCTTGGAATAGATCACTTGCCCGGTGATATTCAGAAACGCCGAAACGTCGACGCCGTCGCTCGATTCCGTAATGCTGGCGCTGCCGCCAGAACGCGGGTCAAGCATCCGAACCCACTGTCGGCCCTCAGGAATCAGCGATTCTGCCAAATCGCGGATGCTAAAATCTTCCGCCTGTAAATGTCCCTCTCGCAAGGATTCCGATAAGTGCTCGACCGTGCTGTCGGCACCATCCAATTCATAACGTCGTTTGAGTTCACGATAGTTCAGTGTCACTGCTATAGTCTCCTACTGGAAGGTTGTTTCCAAAAAAATCTCTTGTCCTACAGGGCCTATTTCAAACCCTGTTTAACTTGGGCCAAGCGCTGGTGCCTGTGGACCACCATGCACGATGGTGCTGACCAGACTCGCCAGCACCTTACTCGCAGCGGTTGGCACTGGCTTCACACAACGCCCAATCGCCATGTATTCAACATTCGTGCTAACAACCAACTGAGCTTCCAAACCGTCACCGGCTGCATTCTCCTGGCCAGCGAGCAGATCGCCCACTTCAAAAGTAGCCGCGTTGCAATCCATTTCAAACACGCCAGTCGTCGCGACTCGCATCGACCCTGCTGTAAGACCCGAGGTGCTTTGCATGGCAATACCGACGAAATTGTGGTGAAGAAACTCTTGGTTCGTCGCCTCAGTTCCTTGATCAGGAATAGTGACGGCAGATTTAACATTATCTCCGTCCAGATAAAGAAGGTCGCCAATTTCTACGACCTGGCCTGCAAGAACAGGCAACATCACAGGGTTCGTTTCGCCATATCTCCAGCGCATGGTATTAGGCATAAGTTTTCTCCAAAGGTAAAAAATAGGGGGGTTAAGTTTCCGAGAATGCGTCGATCAACGACGCCTAGTTTCGCGAGGACTTCAAGGCTTCAGCAAAGCCCTGCGGACTAGCGCCACCATCTGACTGCACTGCCAAAATGGAATTCTGGTCTCGAGAACGTGGGCTAGAATGACCCCGTTGCGAATGTTGCCCTTGCGTAGCACTACGCACCAGCTCCGCCCGCTCGGCAATCAATGCTTCCAAGTCTCTTTCCTCCGAAACATTCATCAGCCATTCGACAAACAAAGAACTGACCTCTGGCTGCGCTTCGCCGGATTCCGACGATTGCTCTTTGGGAACAGGCAACTTGTGCTCGCAAAGCAACTCGACAATACGCAACTTTTTCTGCAACGACGCCACCAATGCCTGAGATTCGTTCACCTGCTGCTGCAACCGCTGATTAACCTCCGATTGAAATTCCGTCAACAATTCAGGGCAATGTTGCTGAAGTGTTTTCAGCGTCAGAGCCTCAAAAATCGACGCCTCTTCAAGCTGCACTTCGTCCGACGTATCACTTGCCTCAGAAGTCGTCTGCTCAAACAGACCCTGCGTCGTCGCCGGATCTGCAACCAAATCGACGCTTTGCACCTTAGTAATCTCCTCCACGACAGTTGTCTCTCCATCTCGAGAAAGACGAGCCAATACGTTGTGAGAAAATCCAACATTACGCGGGTTGTGCTGAGCATCCCAAAGCAATTGCTCGGCGAGTGCATGTTTGGGATTAAAGTGCAAATCGCCATACAGCCCCTCACCACGCCGCAATTTCACATTCCGAATTACCCCTAACCGATCTTGATAATCGCGCGGCGCAAGCGGCCCCTCCTTAGGATGATTGACATTCACCTTCGATTCCTCGTAGAGGGTGACTGCAGCAGCCAAAGCCGACTCCAGATAACGCCGCCCATTCTGAGACTCCAAGCCGATCAGCTTCACGCCCCGCAAGACGCCCGCCTCCCGGTCGACGCTCACCACCACTCCACGCGAATCGACATACTCTTGTAACAACTGTGACATTTCGCCCTTTCCTCTAATTGAAAAAAATGCCTATCACAAAAAAAGCCTCACCGCAAATTTGAAATCTGCAATGAGGCTCGACGAGATACCTAGCCAAAATGGCTAAGCTCAGTCCGATACCAAAACTATCTACTGCCTATTCTTTTCAGCGAACCATGCGGTCCACTACGACACGTGTGTGCTGAACATGACCATCCTGCACACTCACGGTGACGCTTGCTGTACCATAAAAACCACCACGACAAACACTCTCAATGATTTTGACAAACTCCGCTTCAGCTTGATAGCGTTTCTCATTTTCGTTACTTAGTGTTTTTGCTCTCATCGTGGTCTTAGCTTAGCAATTCACAAGAACACTTTCATTAACATTCTTTGGCCACCCTTCGCTACCCCTAGCATTCACTTGCCCTGCGCATTCTCAACAGAAAAAGCGTCCAGGTTGTGCATCGAAAGATTCTTCTGCTCTTGGTCGTAATCTAAACCAAGTCGCAAACTCCAAGTTTGCGGCGAAAGAATTCCATTCGCATGCGCGATACGCTCGATCTGACACGCACGTAATTGATCGCGCGCCTGCAACGTCGGTGGAGTTATCTGAATTTCCAACTGTCGCCGCAAATCATGAGGAAGTTTCCCCACGCGGACCGCATTTTCGAGGACCTGCCACATCACCTCGCGATCATCGTTCGCAAGCCCTGCCTGCAACCGCTCAAAGATCTTGAGCGCCGGACCCTCGGCCGCCAACGTCGATGAATAATTGGCGTTCGAGGCGTCTGAGGTAAACATAAACTCAGGCATCACCAAACGTGCCGCAACCGCGCGCAGTTCGGCTTGCAGCACAGTAACAAAACTACTCGCGTCGAGTCCCGTAGCAGGAAAATCGTATTCCACGCCAGCCGGAGCATCCAGAATCGTACCCGGCGAGTACTGCGAGAGGTTCCTTGTCCGACCTGGCGACTCTTGACCACCTGTTGCTTGATTTTGGTTCGCAACAAACTGCTCAACGCCACTACGAGTCGCACCTCGATGCTTACGGATCAACGCAATGGCCGACTGAATCTCTGCCACTACGCTCATATTGCGCAGCAATTTTTCAATCCGACGAAGATTCTTTCTGACCGGATAATACAGCGGCAAGCCCCGCTTGACGTTGGCATCGACATTCGCCTTCCGATGCTGAATCTCCCCCCCATCGACAAACTGCCCGTCCACATAATACCCCAACACCGACTCCACATCGTTCGGCTCCGTCAGGATGCCAAAACTGGCCGAAGGATCCTTCGCAAGTTTCTCTGGCGTCTGAATTTGATCCGGTTCAATAAATCGAACGCGAGTGATTCCCTCTGAGTCCAAGAAAAGTCGCAAAAAAGCTTCGCCATCACGGTCCATACGCCGCACAATCTCCTGCTGACGCGATTGCCAACAGTTCACATACATAAACTCGTCCAAGACGTCCTGCACAGCACTTTCTAATTCAACCGACGCATCAGAACCTTTACGGACCGACGCCCGATAATGATGACCCGAGCCAACAAGGTAACTAATTCGGTTCTCAATACCGTTGATCGCAAACTCATTCGAGGCCGCCAAGTGCCGACTCTGCTGACGTATTTCGGCCAACTGTTCGGCGGTACTAAAGGGAACACTAACACGATCGCCTTGCTGCCCAGAGACGGACAACCCCTTCCACCAGCTTCCGTCATCATCAAGATAAGCCTCACGCGGATCCACAAACATATCCCACAAAGCATCACAAGCTTCACTCAAACGGCTTTCTAAACGACTCGTATCAATCGTCGCATTTTTCATGTTTCTTTACTCCTGTCAAAAATTGTTTGCCTAAGGCCCTACGGGCTAATCACCCACCGGTATCCGACTGCCCAATCCATCATCAACGCCACCTCCGCGATACAACTGCTCGGCCAAGCGTAACGCCATCTCCAACGCATCCGGCCCGTCGTCATACGCTCCCAAAGGAAAATCTCGTAACTGATCCACAAGCAACTGCGTCGACGGACTGGTCGACAAAAAGCGCAAGCGTCGCTGCGATAAATACGGTCCCAGTCGACGGATTCGCATAAGTTTGTTCACATGATTATGAATCGCATAAGGAGCCACCCGTGCTTTGCCTCGCCGTTGAAACTCCGCTTCAAACTCCCCAGCCAACAATTCTTGATACTGGTTCGCCTCGACACCAAAACAGTCCACTTGATGCTCGTCACAGAGCGCCGCCCCGTCTGCCACCATCTGCGGCGTAGGCCGACGCGCAAGGTCTGCCTCCACAAACAACACCCCCTGCTGATCGACCCCCAAAACAACAAACGCCGAGTAATCTCCATGCCGCGCATCGGCCCCTTTGCTCGGATCCAGCGCCAATGTTTTGAGTTGCAAATCGGCTGGCCATTCATGAAACCAAATGTGCTCCCCAAAATATTCTTCCGGCCACTCACACCGTTCGGGATCAATGGGCGAGCTTTGTTTTTCGCGTTCAAAAGCGGTCCGCCCCTCCTCGACCCGCATCTTCATCAACGTGTACAGATCTTCTTCCTCAGGCCAAAGCAGAACCGCCCCCTCGTCCATCGCCCGTCGATGTTTTTGATAAAAATGACCAGCCACATCGCGCGATTTCGGGTTTTCAACATCGCAATATATTTTTTCCCAGTCTGACCAAAGCGATTCATGCGTAGGCCAACTTTCGATCGCACGGAACTTTCGTGACTGCCAACCTGGCGTCAGGTGCAATTGCATGGCCAACGCATCGCGGTGCAACGCCGTTGCCAAATTGACCAAATTCGTCTGTTTCGTCCCCGCTTTCAACAACGTGCCATGAAACCAATGTCGGCTCGACTCGCGCAACGCCGCCGATGCCATATGCCCATCGTTTTGAAGATCGTCACACACGATAAGCGTTGGCCGATGCGCTCGACGCCGCCGTCCTCGCAGCCGTTGCCCCGTACCAAAAGATTCGATCACCGTCCCGTTACGCAACTGCAACGTCGTCGACCGCCAACGCGGCCCGCACCCACACGCCTGCGGATAATCCTTAGCAAGCAACTCATTTTCCTCGAGTTCCGCTTTGATATTTTCTAGATGCGTTTGAGCCTGGTTCTTGGTGTCCGAAACAATCCAAATATACGGCTCCCAACCCTCCACCGCCGCACGCAGCACGTAACACAAAGTGCCTATCGTAGATTTCGCACCGCCACGAGGCCCAATCACATTGATCTTCGCACCACGCGACGCATACATCCCATCAAGCCGCTCGCCCAACCAAGAATGCATGACCGAAGGAGCGCGAAGAAAATGGCTCGCCAGATAACGTCGCCCCCAGCCCAACGTGTCCAAGGAAGACCCTAACTGTGCAGCTACCGAACCTTCTAGGCGATCCCCGACCGACGCAGTCAACCGCGTCAGCACTCGAGCAAGGGCCGTTCGAGACGGCCCCGCTTCGGCATGCAATCGTTCAAATTCGCTACGCGGCATACTCATGAACCGGGCCCGCTTCCTGGCTCTAACTCGACCTCTGCGGTTCCAGCAATCTCGAACAGCTCGTCGTTCGCCCGTTGCGCTACCTGATTGAGCCGCACTAGCAAACGGCTCCGATCTTCCTGATCCGAAATTTCGCCAGCGATCGCATCGGCCAGCTCCTCGAGAACCTGGCGCAACTGCGCCTCCGTCACCACACCCGGAGTCCGCCGTCCATAGCGCTCCGGCGAGCGGCGCTCGAGCCACCAGACCGAAACTCTCCAATGCTTTTCGTCTTTCGCAGCATTGTGGATATTCCGCATATGATTGAACTCAGACGTCGCCTCGGCACGCAGCAGTTTCTTCTTGAAATCGTGGTCTCGCTCCTGTTCGTTGCGCAGCTCCACAGCCGACTTGCCCAAGTACTTGCAAGCAGTCTCTCGATCGCAGCCCATCGAAACCATCAAACAAAACTCGCGTTTTTCGTCGTCGCTGAATTGAGCAAGTGAAGTCACGGTCATTGTCACACGTCTTGGAGAGGAACCTGGCGACTAAGCACCGATATATTCAAACGAAACTACCGCCCGACCTGCGGAACTACGGTACCGAGTAATACCAGCCGCATCGCGCGTACTCGAACCAATTTTTTTGACATTCACCGCCTTCCACAGCTTGGAATCTCGACAGTGGCGAATCAACGAGGGATGGCTGCTCGTCACGTTCATACGATGACCCTCACGCCGATGCAACGAAGCAACAGCCTCCGCCGCCCGCATCCCAATGCCCATCCCTTGATAATCCGGCAGCGTCACAATACGACTAAAACGCCGACGGTTCTTCCTGGTAATCAGAGGCAACGTTGCACAAAACGCGACCGGCTCCCCCTCCCAGGTCACCAAATAGCAACGTGCCGCCACCGAGATCGATCTGCTCAAATAGTGATGTCTTGCAAACAATTGCCAAGCAGCCAATCGGCAGCGATAGACTTCCAACTCGATACGAGGCCGCCGAAGACGCCTCCGCTGAAGCTTGCCCGTCGCCATATCAAGCACCCAATCGGCCTCCAACCACTCGGCAACATCATAGTGACAAGTCACCGCGATAAGCCGGCAAAGAATACTCCCGCGCCGAATTCCTTTTGCAATCGCCGTTGAACACGACCGAGCAACCTGACGATCCACCACGCTCGTATACTCATCAAACACAACCAGAGGGACGTCAGAACTAGCGCCCAACGTCTGGCAACGAACCCCCTTCGCCAACGCCCGTGCCAGATCACATCGAAACTGCTCGCCACAACTCAAAACGTGATACGGCTTGACCCAAGAAGGAGGCGAACTAAATCCGACAGCAGTAAACAGCTCCACCACCTGACGAACTGGCAAATCCTCAAAACAGTCCAACACGGCCCGATCCTCTGCCCAATCGGCCTGCGCATACAGCGCGTCCGCAAAAAACTCCTTCGCCACAGTACTCTTCCCGCTGCCCGACGGCCCCACAATCAAACCAACTTGCCAGATCTCCTCTTCGTCAGGCAATTCCACCGAAAAACGCTCCGACAATTTCTCAGCCAACGGCACATCAAACATGCCGGCAACTTGCTGAACTCGAAACGAATCAAACACGGGACACTCGACTACAATGTCAGCACTCGGCATCGGTAGCCCTCCTTGCTCATGCGTTCATAGATTTCCTCTTGCTGCTGCTCGCCGCTACATTCGATAACTACCTGAAAAGATTCGGGAATCTCAATTTCTGGCCGATTGCCAAACGAACCTTCCGGCCAATCCGTCTTCGCAAGATCTTTTTCAAGCTGATCCAGCATCTCAACAACCTGCGGGTGCTCAAAATCACACGCCTTTACTAGATCGCTCACTTTTTGCTCGTCCGCTTGCGCCATCGCAGCCAAGGGATCGTGGGTCAGCAAAATCTTATCGGCTTCCGCTTCATCCACATCAAGCACAAGCACCGGCACCTTGGCGTCAGGCGTAGTCTCTGCTCGCAAATGACCATCGATCAACTCCAAACACCCCCCGGCAACCTCTCGCACCAGCAACGCATCGGCATAACCCACATCAGCAAGCACACCACGCAACGCATCGCGCTGAGAATCCGGATGAGTCCGCCAATTTTTTGGATTCGGCAGCAAATCTCCGGCTCGCACACGGCGCAGCTCCTTAATACGATCACGAATTTGCACTCTCAACCCCCCCGCAATGATCTCGGCCCATTTAACGTAAGAAGAAACTAGTCACAAAGCCTCGGCACCACGGGCTGAAAAATCTCATACGTATCTTTCGTCCCGCTACTTCCTTCAAGAATCACCACCAGCGGAACCGTAGCCTGGGAACGCTGCTGCGTGGCAATTGCAAAATGAACTCCCTTGCCAACAGCAATTTGCTGTTCCTCGAATTCCACAATTGCACCGTTAATCGCAACATTGCTAACCGTGAGAACCGCCGGATGACCGCTGTTGATCGTCACCGCCGCCAAGACTTCTTCCTCCTCCAACGCACCCGTTAGATCAACAAACAAATCGCGCGTCGCGCCGGGACTGCTGATCCGGTCAAAAATCAATGTCATCGCTACTCCTTAGCCAATCCTGGCAGTCCAATTAGACAGAAACAACATGCTGCGTATCCGCAACAGTCACAACTTCCGAGGGCGTGGGAAAAACAGCACTATTACTACTCGCAGGCAACCGGTTCACCGGCAGCGGAAACGTCGTCTTGAGGTACGCTAAATTCGCCACACGACACGCACGGTACGCCCCTACACCAACTTGCGATTGCGGCGTTGCCAGCACCTGATCATGCAAACAAGCCGAACCAATCGAGCCCGCGTTGTACCCCCAGCGTCCAGTGATTTGACGTTGAGTATCGTCCACTTCCAGACGCAAAGTCCTGATCTCGTTAGGATTGGGCATGCGATTCAGCACGTACCAAACGTCACGCGATGGATCGTAGGCGATCCCTTGCCCATCGCTACTCAACGGATACAAAGAATGCGTGGCGTGCGCGATCCTGGCCGATTCATCAAGTGCGTGAGTCTGCCAAAAAGTCTTGTCCTGCGAGGTCGACGCCGTATGCTCTGAAGCGACGAGCATTCCCCTCGAGAAATCGGAACTCTGGAAACCAATATCAGCTTCATGCGCATCGATACGACCATACGAAGTCCCAAAATCTTCTGAGAATTCATAAAAGTCGCAACGCACATACGAAGTCTTCGTCGTCCCTACAAACCATCTACGACGCTTGGGGTCAAAGCTCAACGCATTGATGGATTGCGTTCCGGGGAAGCTAGGACTAATGTCTGCAACCAACGTGATACCCGAGGCCAAGTCGAGCGGATCAAATCGGTAGATTGTCGACTGAGGTGTCACCTGGTCGAAACGTGTCACATAACACTGCAACCCAAGACCATCCCCAAGATCGACAATCTGGCAATCGCCAAAACTAGTTCCCAACACGGTTGGCGTAAGTGCCTCTTGCTCAACGCCATCAAGCCCAACGCGATAGATGTCATCCGACGAGGTGTAGATAAGCCCCACGCCTGAGTGGTAGGCAAGCCCTTGCACGCCATTAGGGACCGTAAAACTACTCGCTTCCACAAGCCGATGCGCAGGGCCGACAAGCGTTTGCTGCATAAGGTAATCGCCGTCCGCAGGAAATTCACCGGGAGCTATGTTTGTGTAGTTCCAGACATCGGCATTCCGATCATGGATGTTTGCCGCACCCGTACCATCCCACCGACCTACGCGATACCAATGGCTCGCGTCTGCCGCTTCAACCAACGCTCCCGCGTACGCCCCGGTCCCCTGCCCTACGTTCTCCGCTTCCATCAACCAAGCTTCATAGGTCTCGGGCAAGTCCTGCGCAACAAGCAACCCGGCGTGGTCTGTTCCCCCGACAAACTCAATGGCCGCTCCTTCCGGAGCATTGGCGTCGATAACAACGGCAGCCGCCAGCGAACCAAACGTCGTTGTGAACTCCGCCAAATCACCCGCCGAAGCCAAACGATTCGCATAAACACAAACGCCCGCATCACTCGGATCGACCCCCGCCGTCGGATCGCCCCATCGAAGCGTCACCGACTTGCGTTCGCCCGTCTGCAAATTTATTTTCACAAATAGAACGGCCTGCCCACGCGAGGCGTCGTAATGGTAAAGATAATGCGGCAGCACATTCCCTAATTCGTCAGCAAACTGCACGTCGAATAAATCGGCCCGCACCTGCGAAAAATCAAAGTTGTTCGCATTCAGCACAATCTTATGCGCGTAGTCCTGCACTGCAGCACCATGCGTATGGTCCACATCAATAAACGGCTGTTTCTCGTAACTATAGGCCATCGGTTATTCCTGTTGGTTTCCAGAATTTTCAAACTTACGCTGATTACGGCCTAGCGAGCTTTGAATCAACACACGCAAATCCTTAATATCTTCGCGAATCTCCGCTTGCATCCGACGGCTCGTTGCTTCTAACGATTTCAAACGCGCCTTCACCTCGCCGATCTCACGGGCTACCACCGCGCGATGGTTCGCCGGAGCATCCCCAATAGACCCAGGGGCAATCGCCAAGGCGATCGACGTCGCAGCCGCGCCTAACATGGCAGCAATCAAAGTCGCGGCTGCTGGCCAACCCAGTTCCTTTTTGGGCGCAGTACTCAAGACAATGCCCTTTCGCTTGTTAGCGCCGTCGGCCACGACGAACGCCCCACGGGAGTACTCCAGGCACTGACGCTACCGGTTCGCCTAGGCATTCGCATTAGCTCGCTCCGTCCGAAGATTCGGCGAATCTTCCGGCCCCAAAGGTTCTTCAGTCGGACGCACGCCAGCCGCCATATCAACCCGATTCGCATCCCCGGCAAAAGCGTTCAGATACTCAAGCACCTGCACGTAGCTGCCATACATGCGCATCGAATCCTTTACATAAATAAAGGTGCTTCGGAAGCGGCTTTCGAGTCGCGTCCAATTCACGATGGCACGATCCAACGCGCCGAGCATGATGAGGGCGTTTTGGCTTCGGAAATTCAACTGGCTAGCCAGCGGAATGTTCGGGTCGGTCCCGTCGATCGCCCAAGGCAAATCGATCAGCCCGCCCGGCGACTCTTGTACGTCGTCCCCGCCAAACGGCACGGTCGAGCCGAGCAACGTCTGTTTCGAGTCAGTCGCCAGTTCAATCAGATCGCCCAGATCGGTTTTTTCAGGGTTGTACGTCACCCGACGACGCATCCGGTCGCAAGCCAATAGATGCTCGATATAATGGTTCTTGGTCGTCTCATCGAGTCCACCGCGAACGCCAAACTCATCGTTCGACACGACCTCGCTACGAAAATCCATCAACGGACCCAAGGCCGCCACGACGTGCAAATTCCGAAACTCGGTCAACGCCCGTCGAAACTGTTCTTTTCCTGGTTCGCCTGCTGGCATGGTTTTTCTCCTGGTTAAATTTCGTTAGCGCCGTCGGCCACGACGAACGCACTACGGTTGACTAAAATACCTAAACGCTAGTCGGTGCAATTTCGTTAAATCGTTCTTTCAATTCTCGCCTCAACTGGTCGGCCCATTTTGCTTTCGCCGGGTTACGGTCACTGTCGGCGTCCGCATCGAGTCGGTCGATCGCAAGCCTTCCCAAAGCTGCATCTTGTAACGGGTCACGTCCCTCAAGTCCCGAAAGTCGTAAAAGTTGTCGAGCTTCATCCAGGTCACGTTCGAGCGGTCGAAACGTAGCCGACCCCCGAGCAGCCGCCTCACTTTCCACATCCTGGCGCAGGGTACGATCGTCGTCGTTAGCGCCGTCGGCCACGACGCCCTCCCCACGGCCAGCAATTTTCCCCGAATCGGTGCCCCGAGTACTCCGGGGGCTCACGCCACCCGGTTCGCTCTCCGCTTTCCGCTTTCCGCCTTCCGCTTTACCGTCGAAACCTTTTTCGACGGCGACGACCCCCAGCGCCCCGAACTCGTTTTTTGATACGTCGCCCGACCAGCCAACCGCCCACACTTCCGGCAGCTACCACAGCCCATCCCATCGGCCCGCTCAGCCCCAGCAACCCCACCGCCGCAGCACCAGCAGCTTTCCCAACCGACCGGCCACTCAATGTTTCAATCCGCGACAACAGCCCTGCGTGCCTCGACGTCGATTCCTGCTCGATCCGATCGACCGCCTCGCGTCGCGCATAGCCCCCCAAGTCAGGCAACTCGCCCCGCGTCACATAGTCCCCCCGATCCTGTTTTTCATTGCGCAGTTGTTCTAGTTGTTTTTCGTAATCCGCCCAACGCGAATCCACCACAATCGAATGCTGCCCATTCCCAGGCGTTAGCGCCGTCGGCCACGACGAACGTCCCCCAGGCACACGGCGAACCGACGACCCCCGCCCCACCCCGTCCCCGGAGTACGGCCAAGCTCGAATCGGCTGCGGCCAAGTAGGGCAAACGCCCCCACGACACCCCTGCCGCACAACCGCCGCTTGCTGCCGCCTGCCTCGAAACCGCTTCAACGTCCGTCCCAAAAACCGCCGCAACTGCCCACCATAACTGGCATACGTCACGCCCTGGGCTTCACCCCAAATCACCGCCACAAGTCGCCCTTGCTCATCAAAAACCCCGCCGCCCGAGTCGCCCGAGCGCACCCCGTCACCAATCAACAAACTCATTTGCCCCGCACCAACAGCCTGCCCAACCACAGGTCCAACCGCACAACGGTAAATACCCCGAGGCCCATAACCACAAGCGTGCAATCTCTCCTGGCCCTTGAAATCAAAGACGATCTCCGCAGGGTTGTTCAAAGGGCGAGCTATGGCCAGCGCCGCCAAATCAGCTTGACGAGAAGAATCGATAAGCTTGGCCCGATGAGTTTTGCCATCAGCAAACTCAACCAAAATTTCACCCACGCCCTCACTAAACAAGTGAGCACAAGTCAGCACCAATCCTTCGTCGCCATCTTCTGTCTTATCAACGAGCGTTCCACTCCCAATATTCGCCACTCCGCGCATCTGATTCGTAATCCGACAAACGGTCGACTTCAACTCACTCGCCGTAACCGCCCGCGCCCCATGCGCTACCGACGAAAACAACAGCGACAGCACGACCACCGCCAACCAACACCAACCGGCAAGAGCAGCAATCCGATATTCTTCTTTGCTGGGATGATCTTTCATTGCTCAACCCCCGCCAAAGTAAATCGGTAACGATAAAACGGACTACGCGCCAAATCGGCCGGCTCGGTCACCCGGTCCGCCAAATGCGGCACCGAGTCCACACCGCCGCCAAGTCGATCGGCCATCGCACAAGCTTGCGAGCAAAACGGCGGTTGGCTAGTCCTTTTCTTGTCATCCATATCTGGGCGAATCAAGAACCGCCACAGCGGCAAATGCCATAACGCCGCTTTGAAGACGCCAAAATATCCATAGTCGCAGCCAGCCAACCGCCGCATATATCGCACCGCGCCACGGCGATCGTATTCCTTCCACCGCCGGCTCGGATTCGTTTCAAACACATCAATCAGCCCCGGATACTTCCGCACCTGGCTAGCAAGCGTCACCGCCCGCCCGCCTTTTAGTTGCCGTACTTCACAGCAAAACAACAAGTCACCCCACCAAACCGCCCGTGCGGCATGCGTGTACTCGCTTCGCCCAGCCGTACCAATCAATCGAGAGAGCAGCCCCCGACCACGAAACAGCAGCAAGTCGCCGTCACGAATCGTCGCGCCATATTGCGAAAGGCTCACCAAATTGCGATTGGCTTCGTCCAACTGCTTTTCTCCTTGCGCAAAAAAACCTGACAAAAAAAGAGCCTGCCACCGACGCTCCTTGTCGGTGGCAGGCTCTCCGAGATACCCGCTGCTCGTTCCCAAGCAACAGGCTCCGTCTGATACCCAATCTTCAAACGCAAATATACGGCACCCCCTGGCACAATTTCAACGAGAAAAATTTGCGACTCACACAAAGGTGCGAAGACGCAACGAGATTAAGAAACGCCCTCAAGCTTTGCGCCTTAGCGCCTTTGCGTGAGATTTTTTCCGGCTTGCAGAAGATGCAGAAATCAACGCCCGTACAGACGTCGTCGACTAGCAACACGCCCCGAAGCGTCGCGCTCATAGATACTAAACTCCGCCCAGACCGGAAAATGGTCCGACACTTGCAGAGCTTGGCTTTGGCTTAGATTTTTGTGCCGCATGAAATCAAACACGCCCGAACGGCCCATGTACTCCGTCGTCGATGGCCGATGAATAATCAGGTTGTCGTACTGCCGGTTCTGCCGCGTGTTAGTCGACACCCCAGCAATCAAAGGCATAACACCTGGCAACTGCCCCAATCGCCCCAAATGCCGATCGTCGGCATTAAAATCACCAAGCAAAATAATGTCGTCCTCGCCTCGGCTCGAACGACGCACCACCCGATAAACTTCTGCCAAGACATCCAACTCTTCCGCCGCCACGTCCGGATCGGTGTGCATATTCACAAGCGTAAACGTAAACGCATTGTCCGGATCGACCCCGCGCGTCCGAAACGTCGCCACCAGCGGCTCTCGATGCAGCAACCCATCCGGATCGCCCACCGTATAAACACTCTGATGATCCACCTCGACCTTCTGCGTATCAAACAAAAAGACGTACTGCTCTTTGCTCGTCGTATAGCCGATGCGCGGCCCAATCACATGATCAAACCGACGACCACCTTGGTTCACCAGTTGCACAAAGTTGGGAATCAGATATTGATCCTTAGAACGCACCTCTTGAATCGCCACCACATCAAACTGATTCACAATCTCAGCCAGCTCGCGCATCACGTACGGCTTACTCGCCTTGGTCTTGCCAAACACCTGGATATTGAACGACGCAATCCGAATCGTCGCTCCATTCGCCACATTGGCCGGCGGAGCAGCTGGCCGGCCACCCCCCGTCGAAGCCGTCGGATAAGGATTCCGCACCGCAGGCGCACTGACGGGATTCGGATTACCAGTCGAAGCTTGCCAAGCACCGGGCGTCTGAAAACCGCCCTGCTGCGAATACCCACCCGACGGCTGCCCGTCGCGCGGACCCACAGCGATCTGGCTCAGACCCCCTCCTTGAAGGAAGAGATAACCAAGCCACCCCATGACGCCGAGCGTACCTAACGATAAGAGACGTTGCACAACCCCCTCCTTGGGCGCGTGGCTAACAAAATCAGTCAAATCCTTGACGACAAACAACTCCGAAGATTACCGCATCCAAGACCGACGGGCTAGACGAGTTGAAAGAGTGCTAGCAGTGCTGCAAGTAAATCTGGGAAACCATCCCAACGCTTACCCCCGCCCAAGCACCACCATATGCCCCAGCTCCGGAAGAATAAGCTTTTCCATCGCCAGCCGCACCGCTGCCGTCGAACCCGGCATCGTCAACACCAAAGTTTGGTCGATCAACCCGCCGCAAGCACGGCTAAGCATCGCCGCAGGGCCGATCTCTTCATAGCTCAGCATCCGCAGCAACTCGCCATAGCCGGGCAACTCTTTGCTAAACATCGGCAAAAGCGTCTCGGGCGTTTGGTCTCGCGCGGCAAGGCCGGTGCCGCCCGTCAACAAAATCGCTTCGACTTCCGTCGCTTCGACCAAGCGAACTACCAGCGCTCGCAACTCAACCGGCTCGTCAGCGACAATCACCCGCTCAACAACCCGATGACCGGCTGCTTGCAGCAAATCGACCAGCGTCTGCCCGCTCGTGTCATTCTCCAGCGTACGGGTATCGCTAACGGTAATGACGGCACAACCGATTTTTCCCGAAAATTGCTTCCGATGCTCGGCCGCCGATTCGCTCGCATAGCTGTCTGCCATTTTGTCCTCTCCCTGATGAAACCTTTCGCCTATAATTGGACATAGAGACCCGGACGAAATCAACCGCCCTGTTTGTCACGATACCAAAGCCATGAGCGATTGCTCCAACCCATCTAGGCCTAGACGCTGCCGACGATGCTTGCTGGCATGCGCGTTCGTGACCCTCATGCCGCACATCGCCAGTGGCGACATCTTTCAGCTCAAAACCGGCGGGCAAATCTCGGGCGTCCTCGTCGATCGTGGCAACCAGGGCGAGTATATCATCAAAAGCGATCAAGGAGCCGTCGTCACGCTCTCGCGCCGACAAGTCGACAAAGTCTTACGACGCGACCCCCAAGACCTCGAGTACGCCAAGCGAAGCCGTTCGCTCCCCGACACCGCCGAGGCGCATCGCCAGCTAGCTGATTGGTGCAAAAAGCAAAACCGACTCTCAAAACAAACCGAGCACCATCTCCAACGCCTCCTCGAACTGGACCCCAACGACGAAGCCGCGCGCATCAGCCTAGGCTATCAACAACACCAAGGCCAGTGGATGACACGCAACGACATCATGGCCTCTCGTGGCTTGCAGCAGTACGAAGGCGACTATCGCACCCCCCAAGACATCGCCCTGCGCCAGCGAACCAAAAAACGCGAACTGGCCGAAACCGATTGGTTCCGAAAAATCCGCACCTGGGTCAACTGGCTCGACGACCGCCGCTCTGCCGAAGCAGCCGAACTCATCGCCGACATCCACGACCCGCACGCCGCCGTCGCAATCGTCAAGATTCTAAAACTAAAACGTGCCAAAAATCCTCGCACACGCGACCTCCTCATCGCCACCCTAGCCCCACTAAAACATCCGATCGCCGTCACCACGCTCGTCGACTTTTCGCTAGACGACCCTGACCACGAAGTCCGACTCCAATGCCTAGAATACTTATTGCAGAATCATCAACCCATTAGCTTGACGCCCTACGTCAAAGCCCTGCGACACCGAGACAACCACATCGTCAACCGCGCGGCCGAAGCGCTCCACCGCATCGAAAACCGACGAGCCATCAGCCCCCTGATCGATGCGCTCGTCACCACCCATAAATTCAAAAACCTCGACGCCCCCCCCGGAGAAATGAGCGCTTCTTTCTCGCCCAATGGTGGTCGAGGCGGAGGAGGGGGTGGCGCAAGCGGAGGCGGCGGCCTCAGCATGGGCGGAAAATCCAAAATCCTAAAACGCAATCTTCGCAACCTAAAAGTCCGCCAAGCATTGGTCGATCTCTCCGGCGGACAAGACTACGAATTCGACGAAAAACTCTGGCGCATGTGGTTCGTCAACGAACAAACCCAAGACTACGTCGACACCCGCCGCGATCAATAACTCGCTTTCAATAGAATCTCCAACGGAACAGATCATGCCTCGCCCCACCGTTGCCATTGTCGGAGCCAGTTCCGATCGAACCAAATTCGGAAACAAATCAGTCCGTGCTCACTTGGCTCAAGGGTACGAAGTCTTTCCGATCAATCCTAAAGGGGGCCAGATCGAGGGTCTTCAGGTCTATACCAGCCTCGACCAGATTCCTGTCGAGCAACTAGATCGCATCAGCCTTTACGTACCGCCCGCCGTGGGTCTGTCGCTCGTCGAAGAAATCGCCGCCAAGGGCTGCAACGAACTTTGGCTAAATCCCGGAAGCGAAAGCGAGGCACTCGCCGCCAAGGCACGCGAACTTGGCCTAGAACCCATCCTCGCCTGCAGCATCGTCGACGTCGGCGTCAGCCCCCAGGACCTCGACGAATAGGTCCGCGAAACCCCACCCCAAACAAAAGCGCCTACGGCTCAGCCGTCACGCCCTTCTTCGCGCGCCGTCTTTCCAACCACCAGCCCATGCTCAGCTTGGTCAGCGCCGATCGGTCTTCCAAGTTCGGGCGAAAAATCGTCAACGACAACAACGGAAGAAACCAAGCGATGTAAATTCCGCCATCGTAAGCATGCCAAAACTGAGCCGCAAGCATGATCGCCGCCGAACCAGAAATAAGCGTCCCCAAGTTTTTCCGCGCCGGCCAAATCGCAAAACTCACCGACAACGCAACGAAAGCCGCGAGGATGGGAAAACGATAAGCCGAACTCCAGGTCCCCCAAATCCCACCCAAATTGGTTGTTGACGGCAAACGCAAGCCAAACATTTGTTGCAGATTATCCAAAAACCGCTCCATGCTAGTAGCCGTCACCGCCATCGTGATCACCAAAACAGCCAGCATCAACGAGACACCCGTCAAAAAACGCTTCATGCCACGCAACCAGTAAAAACTACACCACAACGGCAACAAAAACGCCGGGTAGTAAATCGTCCCCGACGCCAAGCCGATCATCATCCCCGCCAGCAACGGCCGACGGTAAAGCACCACGGCCCAGACCAACAACGACGCAGGCACCGCATGCACGACGTCCCCAGTCCACAGCGCGGTATACGGCAACATCAGATACATCGTCGCGGCGGCTATCCCCGCCGTGAGATTTTCAAAATGCCAATAACCGATCACCATCACCCCAACCACAATCATCACATGCGACAAAATGGCCATCACACGAGCCGTCGCCTCACGAATCTTTAACTCTTCTCGATCGCGCTCCGCAGGCGTTTCCTGATCGCTCGGGTCACCCGCTCCAATCAGTTGCTGCGTCAAGATCCTCGGCTGACGATACAACAACCAGTAGCCCGGACCATCGGTCGCAAAGCTATCGTACGGCTCGCCGACACGCTCGTCGCCTTCCTCAGCACGCACCGCTTCGGCCCGGCGCGCAGGCGACAAATCACTGGCACTCGGCTTACCCGTCACCACGTTCGCCATCAAAAAAAACAACAGCGACCCGCCTAAACAAAGAAGCCCAGCCGCATTCAAATTCGGTTCCAGCAACGGACGACGCACCATCGCCGAGTCCAACAGCAACCGCACCAAGAGAACTCCCTGGGTCACGAGCAACCACAGAAATCCCAAATACTCAATATTCGCAGCGTTCGCCCGAAACCCCTCATTCTCCGCTGCCCATTGCACCAACAACAAACCGGGAGCAAGCATGATCAGCAAAAACAGATCGACGTTGCGAACGCTCCAAATTCGATTGAACTTAAAAAACAACGCCAACATCAACAGCGACGAAAGATAAGCCCAACTCGTGGGATTCACGCGCTCGTAATGAAAAAGAATATCGGGCATCGAAGATCAATTCGCTCGAAGAGGCAGGCAAAAAGCCTAGGATAGACAAAACCTAGGATAAACGCTGGCCCACGTCTATGAAAGAGCCAGAGGCGAATCATCCGAGTGCATCAAGCGTTCTCGGGCTGTCTCGGCCCAATGGCTCTCAGGGGCCAACGCCAAAAACGTCCGCCAATGCAACTCCGCTTCAGGCAGCCGGCGCAGCCGATCAAGAGCATTCGCCAAGTGATAATGCACGTCCGCATAATCCGAATGAAAAGCCAAGGCCCCCTGAAACGCGGCAACCGCCAACTCCAGCTCATCGCTTTCCGCCAACAAACAACCCAAATTGGCCCGCGCCTCAACATACTCTTCATCCAGTTCGATCGCCGCATAAAATCGCTCGCGAGCGGCCGAAAGATCACCCATCCGATACAGCAAATCAGCCAACGCAAAATGAACCTCGGCAGACGGCCCCGCCGCCACAAGCAGCGCACGATACGTTTCTGCGGCACGCTCCAATTCCCCTTGGTCTTCCCACTCCATCGCTTCGATCTGAAGTTGGTCGACCATCGAAAGCGTTTCGTCGCCCCCAATCTCTTGCGAGGCAAAGGGCTCTTGCGAAGCAAACGGCCGAACACCATCAGCCACCGAAAGCAACAACTCGCCCTGCTCTTGCTCCTCGGCAGGCTTATCAAAATCCATAAGCAACTGCCCGCCTGGCTCCGACAAATCGTCGCCACGCCGCAAAATCAACTGCCGTCCCGACACCACGATCGACGGATCACGCAACGGTCGAGCAACCGTCGGCATCGAACGATGCAACTCCGCAAGCTTGCGGTCGATCACCCCCAACGAACAACCGGCAGCATGTAATGCCGCCAGATGACGAGCAACTCCGACTTCCGGAAAATCAAAATAGGGCAAACGCCGCACGCTACGACATGCCACCAACGCTCCTCGACGATGCCAACGACGCACAGCAGCCACCGGCACACCCAACAATTCAGCCAACATCGCAGGCGTATAAAGTCGCTGCACACTCGGCTCGCCGGCCACGTCCTCACCAACCAGCCCCAGTCGCTCCCACAACTCCGACTCACGCAATAACAACGTACGGCCCGCCGCCACATCCTCGGCCAAACGACGATGCGCCAACTTGTCCGCTTGCAAAGCACCGACCAAATCAGGCTGGTTATCACCGATCACGACCAACGTAGCCGAAGAGTTTTTGCCATCGGCCACCATTGCGCCATGCGCAACAACCAACTCTGCGCCATGCGCAACAACCAACTCACAAGCCTCCGGACGAGTCATCCCGGCTAGCTTGCCAACGAAAACCACCTGCTCACCTTCCAATCGCAACTGGGAGGCAGCAGCTTGCTCAGCCTGGGGACGGGTAGAAAAATCCATGAGAGGACGGCTGATTGAGGGGGAGTTTACAATACAAAACCAGCGTCCAGTCTCCGGCAAGCAGCCAAGACTGTCAACGCACAGCCCTATTGTTGCAGTAAATCGCGGTCTTCCCCGAGAATCGCCGCCACCAATCGCAGCTTCTCCCTAACCTGCGGACGACCTTCCTCGCTGGCAACCCGTGCAGAATCTTTCTTCTCCACCGGCTTGGCCTCAGCACTCTGGCCACAACAGGGCTGCTGCAACGGCACCCGCATCATAATCGTCCGAGGCACACGGTACGTGTACGTCACCGGCACCTTGCGGCAAATCGTCCGAGCAACATTCACCGTCTCTTGCTTCTCAACCATCCGGCAAACGCGCACTTGATACGGCTCAACACGCTCTTCCTGCACATAACGGCAAACCGTCACCGGCAACGCGTCGCACACGCTCTTCCTCCACATAGCGGCAAACACGCACGGGCACCTTCCGCTCCACACGCTCCGTCACCTGGCGGCAAGTCGTGTACGGAACCATGCGAACCCGCTCTTCTCGAACCATCCGACAAGTCCGAACCGGCACCTTGCGAACCATCCGCTGAGGCACTTGGCGACAAACTTGCACCGGAATCTTTTGCACCACAAGCTGAGGACAATAGCGAGTCACTGGTACCTGCTGCGCCACGATATTCGGCTTCCAGACTTTGGTCACCACCTGCCGCGACGGAGCTTGCGTATTTGCCCAGACCAAACCGGGGCGCTGATATTGCAACATACCCGTCGTCGGATTCACCACCGGTGCCCCCGACATCCAAGTCAACCCGCGTCGCGCTGGTGCCGAAGGCACACAGCTCACCTGATCGACGTAACAACCCCGATCCGCATAGCGCGTTTGGTAGCTCACCACCGGACGCATCACCGTATACCGGCGCTCGCGTTCGGCTGTCTCGGTAACCGTTCGCATCACCGTATAGCACTCTTCGCGCTCGCTCGTTTCCCAAACAGGGCGCTGCACCACGTAGCGATGCTCACGCTGCGAAGTCTCCAACACATTGCGAACACGGTTGTAGCTGCAATCCCGCATCTGCGTCTCAAAGACCGGACGCCGCACCACGTAGCGATCTTCGCGGATCGTCGTTTCCCGCACCGGACGAGTCACCGTGTAGCGGCGTTCGCGCGCTTGCGTCTCCCAAACAGGGACTTTGCGAGTCACTTGCCGCTGCTCCCAAACCGTTTCCGGCACCATCTTGTAGCTCGTCACCTGACGCTCCTCATAGACCGTCTGACACTGAACCTGATAAGCCGGTGTAACGCAAGTATCGCACTGCGCGTTCGCGTCCGAAGGAATCGCAACGCCCACAACGAAAAACAACGCAGCAGACAACCGACAGCAGTAGCTGTTCATAGCTTGACCCCGTACCAATTTATTTGAAAAGAAACATCCGGAAATCTCCCTGGCAAGGAGATTCCCCAAAACAAGACCCTCTAACTAGAGTCTTGCGGACAAAAGCGCACAAAGCAAATCGCAGCTTAAAAAACAATTGCTAGCAACGCCAACAACCGACGAGCAGCACTCGACTTGCGCCAGCACACAATTCCCAGACTTTTCATAGGAGCGAAAGACTCCTATTGCTTCAAGAGGGCAACGCATACAGAGAAGAAAAAAAATGCGACCCGAATACTACAACCCCTACAACCCACAAAGTCTAACGCAAAACAAGCCGTTAGCGCCGTCGGCAACGACGAACGCCCCACCACAAAACACCCACCCCCAAAAGAATCCAGCCTCTCCACCCGCTTCAGGACTTCGCCGCACCCGCCAACAACTCCTCCGCACGCTTAATCAGCGAACTAGGCACCGGCGCAGGCTCCCAACCAGGAGCAGACTCGACAAACTGCTTCAGCGCATCCCGCAGTTCAACCAAATCGACCTCCGGATTCTTCTCCAACAAGAGCTGGGCCGCCTTCAACGCATTGTCGATCAGCGTATTACGTTTGAATGCTTGCATCGCCGGCGTCTTTTCTTTCGCCGTATTCATGATCAACGCATCGGCGTCCAACATTTCGACCACCGCATCCACGGCCCGCAAACTACCCCGACGCGCCAGCCCCAGCGCCGCGTTGTAACGCGCATCAGAATACAAATCATCCACCAACAACTCCAACTCAGCCGTCAATCGCAGATCCACATCCGCATCCAAGGCAAAAACACCCAAGGCAAACGCCGTTTGAGATCGAATCAAATCCTCCTTATCGTTGGCCAACGCAACCAGCGTCTCAACCAACTCGGGATGTTCGAGTGTTTTTGGGGGTTCCAGCTTCGTAAACGCATGACGTAACACCGCCAAGCCATTGATCGCCTCGCGCCGAATATCACGCTCTTTGTCAACGCGCGCCGCTTTCAGCAACACCTCCACCCCGTCATCCACATAAAACTCGCCCAACACCCGGCACAAATAATAACGCAAATTGATCGAGTTCTTATCCTCAAGCCCCGCGTCGACTTCCTCCTCAAGCAATCCAGCCAACTGGCCCGCCAGCTCTGCGTTGTGCTTCAACTCAGGATAACGCTGCTCCATACGCAACATATTGGCCAGCTCATCCGCCTTCTGCCACCGCGCCTGGTTCGAGCTACGCAAGGCAGCCACAATCTTCGTCGGATCCTGATCTCCCTGCGTCGCCAACGTCGTGACCAACAAGCCCAACAACACCACCGCCAACACAATCACGGCCGGCACGACAAACAACTGCAAAATAAACCCGCCACTGGGCGGCTCCACCGGAGGCAACAACTCCTCACCCGTCAAAGGAGCCACAGATTCATTCGCCGGTTTTTCAGACGCTGGGTTGGAAGACATAGCAATTCGTGGGAAGATGGTTGGGAATTGGCACTACAAAGAAACCCCCAGATTAACAGAGAACCCTCTCAGCAGCGAGACCCGGCCCATGCGCCAACTCCCGTTAACCCTCGACACGCCCGCCGAAAACCTAGCCCTCGACGAGGCCCTTCTCGAAGCCGCCGAGACCGGCGAAATTACCGCGCCCCTGCTACGGCTCTGGGAATCCCCCACCCACTGCGTCGTCCTGGGCCGTTCCTCAGACGCCCAAATCGAAGTCCATCTCGACGCCTGCCAACAAGCCCACATCCCCATCCTCCGGCGCAGCAGCGGCGGCGGCACCATCCTCGCCGGCCCCGGCTGCCTGATGTACTCCCTCCTCCTCGACTTTTTCACGCACCCCCAACTCCGAGCCATCGACCTGGCCCATCAGTTTGTCCTGGGGCAACTCGCCCAAATGCTCTCCTCCGACAACACCCCCGTCTCGATGGCCGGCATCAGCGACTTGGTAATCGCCTCAGACTCAACAGCCCCCCAAAAAAAATTCTCGGGAAACGCCCTCCGCCTCAAGAAAAATCACCTCCTCTACCACGGCACGCTACTCTACGATTTCGACCTCGATCGCATCGACCGTTTCCTAGCTACCCCCACGCGCACACCCGCCTACCGCGACAAGCGCCAACACACCCAATTCGTCACGAACTTGAATAGCACAAGAAAAAAGCTTACCCAAACGCTCCTCGAGGGCTGGCAAGCCGACCAACCCCTGCCCACTTGGCCCGAGCAACGAACCCTCGACCTCGTCAAAAAAAAATACACCAACGACCCCAAGTGGGTCATCTCTATGCCCACCAAATAGCCGCATAAAAACATGCACCGACAACCCCTACTAAAAATGCTCGAGCGCTACGTCGCCCAACATCCCGACGAAGCGGCCGTCGCCCGTCAGATCACCGACCTAGTGGGCAGCTCCCCCGACTGTTTTGAGCGCACTTGTCGCCCAGGGCACATCACCGGCTCCGCCTGGATCCTCTCGCACGACCGCACGCAATGCCTTCTGGTCCATCACCGCAAGCTACAACGCTGGCTCCAGCCCGGAGGCCACGCCGACGGACAGACCGACATCGCAGCCGTCGCGCTGCGCGAAGCCCAAGAAGAATCGGGCCTCCAGCAACTAGAACTTCAGCAGCAAGGCAAAACCCTCACGCCCCTCGACATCGACGTCCACCTCATCCCCGCCCGCTACGACCCCGCATCAGAAGATCTCACCTCAGAAAAGCTCCTCGAAGAGGCCCACCACCACCACCACGATATCCGCTTCCTATTTATCGCCGCCAAGGGACAAAAACTCGTCCTCAGCCCCGAATCCAACGACCTCCGTTGGTTTTCCCGCGAAGCGTTACTAGACATCACCAACGAAAAAAGCGTCCTCAGAATGCAGCACAAAGCAGGCCCCCATTGATCAACCCACACGGCAACCCCGATTCAACGGGCCAACAGAAGAACGGTAAAGTCGCGACCATGAAGAAAAAATTACCACAGAGATCACAGAGGATACAGAGAACCCCTTGTTTTTAGCACTCTGTGTTCTCTGTGCCCTCTGTGGCTAATTCCTACGTGCGTTTGCTTTATTGACTTTGCCATTCTCCTGCACCGATCCAACCCCATCCTTTTCAGCCACCAAACGGCATGTTAAATTGTGGCCTCAGGGCTTAATGGCCTTTCAGACATCGGAAGCAGCGATCATCCAGAGACACAACCATCAAAAACTCTGCGGTCTCTGCGCCTCTGCGTGAGGCTTTTTCATTTTTTCACACCAACCGTTTTTGAATATCAAAAAACACGAGGGGATTTCTACATGGCAACTGGATTTGGCATCAATCGCATCGACCGCGAAGATTTGCCCGAAGGCGAGGTCCTCTGCGAGTACTGCACCGCAAAATGCTGCCGCTACTTCGCCCTCCCCATCGAAACGCCCGAAGATTTCCAAGACTTTGAATTTCTTCGTTGGTATCTGCTGCACGAGCGCGCCTCGATCTTCAAAGAGGACGACGACTGGTACCTGCTCGTCCACACCGTCTGCAAACACCTGCAATCCAACAACCTATGCGGCATCTACGAAACCCGCCCCGAAATTTGCCGCGAGTACACCACCAAAAACTGCGAATACGAAGAAAATTGGACCTACGAGTTTTACCTAGAAACCGCCGAACAGGTCTACGAGTACACCGAAGCCGTCATGCAGGGCAAACGCCAAGGCAAACGCAAAGATATCCCCAAAGGCATCCGAAGCCGCAAACCAGAACTCCTAGCCGTACTTTGAAAAGCAGCAGCTATCCAGCGGAGTGAAGGAGAAAAGAAGAATAGAACGCGGATGTACGCAGATTCAACAGATGGCCGCAGATAAAAAGACTCCTTGTTCGAGTGATTGGTAACTCATGAATCTAAACCTGGGTAACGATTGCATTTCTTTAATCTGCGAAAATCCGCTTCATCTGATTCCATCCGCGTTCTATTTTTCAGTTCGCTGAAAGATTACGAAAAGCATTGAATTCGATGCCGCAATTTTTCCAAAAACCCTATCGAAACTATGTCAAAAAAAATAAAACCACGCACCCTTAAAGGTTTTCGGGACTATCCGCCTGCGGCGATGATCCCCCGCGAATGGATCATCGAAACCGCCCGCCGCGTCTACCGCTCCTACGGCTTCAGCCCCATCGACACCCCCTCGCTCGAACACCTCGAGATCCTCACCGGCAAGGGCAGCGACGAGACCGACAAACAAATGTATCGGTTCGAGGATCACGGCGGCCGGCCCGTCGGACTACGCTTTGATCTCACCATCCCGCTGGCCCGCTTCGTCGCCCAACACATCCAAGAGCTAGGCACCCCGTTCAAACGCTACCAAATCGCCAACGTCTGGCGCGGCGAAAACACCCAGCGAGGACGCTACCGCGAGTTCATGCAGTGCGATTTCGACACGATCGGCACCACCTCGCTCTCCGCCGACATCGAAATGGTCCTCGTCATCAACGATCTTTTCACTGCCCTCGAGGTCGATAATTTTACAATCCACGTCAACCACCGCAGCCTCCTCAACGGATTGCTCGAAAAGCTCGACCTGGCCGACCAGTCGACCGCCATCCTACGCACGCTCGACAAACTAGCAAAAATCGGCCAAGAACGCGTCTCCCAAGAACTCACCGACGCCGTCGGCACTACAAAAACCCAAACCGAGCAACTCCTACAACTAAGCTCCCTCGAAGGCTCGAACAAAGAAAAACTTGCCAAGGCAGAGCAACTAGTCGCAGGCAACGAACGGGGAGAACTAGGAATCGCACAGCTCCGAGAACTTTTTCTCAGCGTCTCAGCCACCTTGCCGCCCGAAGCAACCGACCGACTCGTCTTCGAGCCGTCCATCTGCCGCGGCCTCGACTACTACACCGGTATCGTCGTCGAAACCACGCTCGACGACCTCCCCGACATCGGCAGCGTCGCGAGCGGCGGTCGCTACGACAATCTGGCCGAACTCTACACGAGCCAAAAACTCCCCGGCGTCGGCGCCTCGCTAGGACTCGACCGACTGCTCGCAGCGCTAGTCGACCTGGGCAAAATCGAGCCCGTTCAAACACCCGCCCCCGTGCTAATTCCCTTCTTCGCCGCCGAGCACCGCAACGATTACCTCCAGCTCGCCACCCAACTACGCCAAGCCGGCATCGGCGTCGAGTTCTACCCCGAACCCAAAAAGCTCGGAAAACAACTGCAATACGCCAACAAGCGAGGATTTCGCATCGCCCTCATTCTCGGCGACGACGAGTTCGCCGCAGGCCAATGCCAAATCAAAGACCTCGCCACCGGCGACACCCAAACCGTCTCCCTCACCAACGACGCCACCACCCTCATCACCGAAATCCAAACCCTGTTGGCCACCAGCTAGTCAAGGAAATGCGCTAACAAACAAATCGAGTAATACTGTAAAAACATGAACCACAAAGGAACGACGGAACCACGAAAACACTCGTACGAACCGCCCGTTGTTTCTTCGTTTCTTTGTGGTTCGATTGTTTCGATTTCCTCAGGGAGTCTGCTAGATGGCCAAGCGCAACAATCATTACGAGCTGGCATTCGAGGCCTACCTGCGCGACCATCGCGTAGCTTACGTCGCCGTCAACGAACAGCGCCGCAGCCTCACGCCCCACGGCTCTCTAAAAAACCTTGACTTCATCGTCTCGCCCTCCGACGCTGTCTCACTGCTCATCGACGTCAAAGGCCGCCGCTTCCCTTCTGGCACTCAGAAAAAACAATACTGGCGCAACTGGTCAACCTGGGACGATCTGCAAAGCATGGCCCGCTGGCAAGACAAACTCGGCGGCTGCGCCCTGCTCGTCTTCGCCTACGAAATCGTCGGCACGCGCTCGCCGATCGAACCGAGCCAGCTCTACCACTTCCGTAACCGCTGGTATGCGTTCCTAGCCGTACGTATCGTCGACTACATCCTCGCTGCGCACACCATCTCAGCCCGATGGCAAACCGCCGCCATGCCCGCCCGCCTCTTCCGACAAGCCGCATTTTCTTTCGACGAAATCCTCAACCCCAAGCCACCCTACGGCGATCCACCAAGGATCCCCGAAAAAGAAAAAGTGCTTGGCGACCGGGCGCTGACCAACTAAAATGAAAGCTGCAACCACCCTCCCATCCGTCACATACCCATAGAAAAGAGACCACAGCATGGCCTGGGCAATCGTACTACTCTGCCTCATCCTCGGCTCACTCGTCACCCTACGCCCCAGCGGGCGCAAACACGATTTTAAGCGAGCCAAAGACGCCGACGATTGAAGAGCCGCCCACAGCAAGGCGACGGCGAACAAATAGAGCAAGGATCCATTGCGTGTTCCGCTCAAGCAACCGTTTGACTCTTGTATACTTGTACTGCTAGCGGAATACGCGTGTGCGGCTCGCACCAATAGCCACGAAAAACACAAAAAGCACAAAGAACCAAACGTCCCTCTTTTCGTGCTTTTTGTGTTTTTCGTGGCTATGCTTTTTCAGCGCTCTATTTTTCGCGGCGACTCTCTAGGCAGCCAACGGCGTACTCTCCGCCTGATACTCCACGCCAAAAAACTCGGCCAGCGATTCCACAACAGACTGCTGCTCCTCGCGTGTCAGCTCAGCAAACACTGGCAAGCTCAACACCTCTTCCGCCGCCTGCTCGGTCACTGGCAAACTGCCCCGTTCATAGCCAAGCTCCGAAAAACATTCCTGCAAGTGCAACGGAATCGGATAATAAATCGCCGAGCCAATCTGTCGCTCAGCCAAATGCTGCTGCAACGCATCGCGGCGCCCATCCCTCACGCGCACCGTGTATTGATTCCAAACCGAATGACAGCCGGCAGCCACACCAGGAACTTTCAATTGCTGATCCAATCCGCAACTTGCAAACGCTTCGCCATAATGCGCCGCATGTTCGCGGCGTCCTTCGGCCCAACTGCCCAGATGGGGCAATTTGACGTTCAGCACCGCCGCTTGAATCGTATCGAGCCGACTATTCACGCCAACCATCGCATGATGATATCGAGGATGCTGGCCATGATCTCGCAACTGACGCAACTTTGCCGCCAACGGCTCGTCGTCCGTCGTCAACATCCCCCCGTCCCCAAATCCGCCAAGATTCTTCGTCGGATAAAACGAAAAACAGCCCAGCGTTCCCAACGATCCGGCCCGACGTCCTTCGTATTCAGCACCAATGGCTTGCGCCGCATCTTCAATAATCGGCAAGTCACCGGCCACTTGCTTCAAAGCGGTCATCTCCACGCACTGACCAAAAAGATGAACCGGCATAATCGCCTTCGTCGAAGCCGTGATCTTACGCGCCACGTCCTCCGGATCCAAATTAAAAGTCTCGGGCAAAATATCGGCAAACACCGGCTTAGCACCCAACCGTGAGACCGCACTCGCCGTCGCAAAAAATGTAAAACTCGGGATCACCACTTCGTCGCCAGGACCAACGCCCAACGCCATCAGCGCCAACAACAGCGCGTCGCTGCCCGAAGCACAACCCACGGCGTGCTGCGCCCCACAATAGTCAGCCATCGCCGACTCAAACTCTCGGCAAGCAGGCCCATGCACAAATGCCCCAGAACGAGCCACCTTTGCCATCGCCAACTCAATTTCTTCCAGCAGCGGAGCATTCTGACGGTTCACATCCAGCATCGGAACCGGTGTGCTAGCAGACATCTCAGACATAGTATCTCTCTCCCCTAATTCTTGCAGCGCAGCTCTAGTTCAAAGGCCGCGAGAGTAGGCAGATCCCCCAAGCTGGTCAATGGCAGCCAACTCGTAATTTTTAACAAGCCCAGCAAATCGAACGCTGCGTCTGCGCGACCACTTCATGCAGACAGCACTAAATAGGACATTGACATCCTATTTTACTCGCCCTACGCTAAATTGCGCAGTGCAATCACAACTTACGCACAGACCACGAGCGAATCCCAATCAAAAAACCAGTCGGTCGGAGGGAACAACATGAGAAACCTAGACCGAATGCCCACCTACTTACCGCTTCTTTTGTTTTTGACAACGACCGGATTGCACGCTCTGCAAGCAGCCGCGCAATCAGAAATCGGCCCAGACAACTCTCCACCCCAAGAAACAATCACCCTATTCAACGCCAAAAATCTCGACGGCTGGAAACCCACAGGAAATGCCCGCTGGGAAGTCAAAAATGGCCTACTGCTCGGCCAGCAGGGACCCAACGGCGAAGCCGGCGACCTACTAACAACCGCAACCTATAAGGATTTCGAATTAACCGTTACTTTCCGTGTCAAATGGCCCGCTAACAGCGGCGTCTGGTTCCGCTATCAATCTGACAAAATGGCGTACCAAGCAGATATTCTGGAAAACAAGGACCTGATTGCCTACTCTGGCTCACTTTATTGTCCCGGTAAGGCGTTTCTAGCGACTAATGTTAATAGAGAAATCGTTGATCGCGAGGGTTGGAACAAGCTTCTCATCCGGGCCGAGGACGACCGACTCGTAATTCACATCAACGAAAAGAAAGTGGCAGACGTCCGCGACGACCTCTCCGCACACGGCCAAGTCGGCCTACAAGTTCACCGGGGAGATGTTTTCACCGGGATGCAAATCATGGTGAAAGAATTCCGGCTCCGACCGCTTGGACCCCGTCTACTTAGACCACTGGGCGGAGTTCCCCACAGATTGAGCACAACACACAACTCTGAACACTCACTAGCGAAACAGACTTTAGAAAGTAACGAATGACCTTCGAAACGAAAAACCCCAAGCCCGCCGGGCAGTCCCGCCCAATCGCAAGACGCGACTTCCTAAGCAAATCGGCAGCCGCCTTAGCCCTACCCTACTTCGTACCCTCCAGCGTCTTAGCAGCACCAGGGCGCCCTGGGGCCAACGATCGAGTTCAAGTCGGAATCATAGGCACCGGATTCCGGGCTCGCGATGTCGCGAAAACATGTTTCGACATCCCCGAAATGCAGATCGTTTCACTTTGTGATTGCTTTGCACCGAAGACCGACCAATTTATCGACAGCGTCGGCGAAGGCCAAAAATGGTCGCGGTACGAAGACTTTCGCGAAATGTTCGAAAAAGAAAACCTCGACGGCGTCATGGTCGAAACCACGACACACGCACGCGCCTGGGTGACCATCCTAGCAATGCAAGCTGGGATGGACACCTACATCGAAAAACCGATGTGCCTGACAATCTCCGAAGGCCGCGCCATGGTAGAAGCCGCGCGCAAGTTCGATCGCGTCACCCAAGTCGGCACACAACAACGTTCGATGCCCATGAATAATTGGGCCAGCGATCTCGTCAAGAATGGGGCCATCGGGAAAATCAAAACCGTCCTAGCACCCAATTTCGTCGGACCAGTCGCCTGGAAAAAAATGCCGGCCAGACCCTTACCCTCCGGAGGAAGCCCCGGATGGTGGGATACCTGGACCAACCAAGCCGAGCTACGACCCTACCACCCTGAAATCCAATACCGATGGCACGACTGGGCCGATTACGATGGCGGCGGGCCTAGCTTCGGCGTGACCGGCTGGGGAACCCACTCCTACGACCAAATTCAACGAGCACTGGGCACCGACGAAACCGGACCGGTCGAAATCTGGCTCGAAGAACCCGTCAAAATCATGAAAACCGCCAACTTCGACTCCAAAGACGGCGACAACGCCAAATCCCACGTCAACAAATACGTAAAATCAGTCGTCGGACCACGAGCCAAAGTCAGCATGAAATATGCAAACGGCACCGAGCTAAGACTCCACCTCGACTCCGATTGGGGACCAGGCTTAGGAGCCATCTTCATCGGCGAAAACGGAAAAATCGAAATCAACCGTGACAAACTTGCAGCCAACCCGGCGGAACTCTTGAACGCCCCCGAAAATCCAGGCCCCAACAAAAAACCAGAAACCCAATACCACATCGAAAACTGGGTCGAGTGCATCAAAACACGCGAAAAATGTACCGCCGATATCGAATACGGACAACGCTCGTCGACCCTCTGCTACCTAGTCAACATCGTCCGCAATCTTGGACTGGTGGGGAAAAGGCTGAAGTGGAATCCTGAAACCGAAAAATTCGTGAACAACGACGAAGCAAACGCACAACTTTCGCGTGCTCGACGCGCAGGCTACGAACTACCGAACATTAGCTAACGCTAACACTCGCAGCTAACACTAACGCGCGCGTCAGTTCAACGGAAACAACCAATTCTTGTCGCGGTTCTCGTCGATAAGCTGCCGCATCGCTTCCTCTTGATTCGCAAGCGTCCGCGCGGCCGAAGCACGCACCCGACGGTCTGCAATCCCATGCGCAAACCAAGGCGCATCCGTCATTATCTCCTGCGTCAACCGAAGCGTCACCAACGTATGTTCCGCTTCACGCTCCAAACGAGTCGTCATCGAATAGCCCAACAGCCGCTCCGATCCTTCGACCAGCGCCGTCTCCGAATGAATCGAGTCGGGCACAATCTCAACATCTTGCTCAAGCGTCACCACGCTTTTTCCAACATACTCGTCAAGCGTCCGCACCTTCAGCGTCCCATGCAACTTGAGCTCCCAATCCGGATTGCCAGAAATCAAATTGCGAAGCAGCGCTTTGCCAATCCCCTTCTCCCTGCCCGCCATGTCGGCGTCGAATTCCTCCCACTTTTGTTCAATAAATTCGCTGCCGCCCCCCATCGTGACAATCTCCTTCGACGCCTCGGTCCGAACCATAATCTTTCGGACCTTCGTAAAATCCTCCTCAATCACAAAGCTCCGCGAGACCGCCTGCTCGGTCGGATACTCCCCCCGCCAAATCAAACCAGCCACGATCCCAAGAACCAAAACCAACAGTGGCAAACCAACACCAAACTTCATCACGCGAGACATCTTCATAAGCCAGCACCTCAACAACCAAGAATCCGAAATTTTTCCTAAACAACCACTTTAACCTCCTCCCTCATTGGGAGATACTGGCAAAAACGACCCACCGCTCCACCGCCCACCTCCACGACCTTGAATCCTCGCCAAGCCCTACTCGTCGCCCTGTTTGCGATGCTACTGTTCTCCAGCGCACCCGCAGGGATCCGCGCCGTCCATCTCGACGCGCTCGCCCTCGGCGTCTGTCGCCTAACAATCGCCAGCCTAGGCATGACCCTGCTACTGGCACTCCGCTGGCAGCAAACAAAAAAAGACCTCCAACAGTGGAACTGGCGCACCACACGAGCCTTACTCTTCCTCGGCCTAGCCTTCGGTATCCACTGGCTATTTTTCTTCCTCAGCATCAAAATCGGCAGCGCAGCAATCGGCACCATCGGCTTCTCGACCTACGGCCTCCACCTCATCGTGCTAGGCTGGCTACTGGGCCGCGGAACGATCACCCGCATCGATCTCCTCGGACTACTCCTAGCCTGCCTAGGCACCTGGTTCTTATTGCCCGAATTCAGCTTAGAAAACAAAAACACGCTCGGTCTGATGATCGGCATCCTAGGCGGCCTCACCGCTGCCGCACTTCCCCTCCTAAACCAACACTACGCCGACATCAGCAGCAACCTACGCGCCTGGGGCCAATTCACCTTCGCTATCCCCGTCTTTCTCTGCTGCCAACCCTGGGCACGCTGGGAACTCCAAACAAGCGATCTGCCTCTAATCCTCTATCTCAGCATCGGCATCGCCCTCGTCGGACACGGCCTCTGGGTCCACGCCACCACCGCCCTCCCAACCACCACTATTAGCATCCTCTCGTACCTCTACTTGCCCACCTCGCTCATCCTGGGCTATTTCACCCTCGGCGAAAAACTAGCCGGACGCGCCCTCCTAGGCACCCTACTCGTCTTCCTCGCCAACGCCCTAGTCCTCGTCGGCCAAAACCGCCGCGCAAACTAAAGGTTCTGGCGAACCGCGCCCGTCAGGAAACGGAGCAACACCACTACTCTTTCTCCCGAACCGCTTCCCGAGCCGCCTTACGCTGGCGAGTACGAATAACCGTCAACGCCTTCTTCGCCGCAACCCGAACCACAGGCACACCCTTCTTCGACGCCTTGATCATCATCGGCACACAGGCAGAGGTGCCATGTTCACTCAACAAATAGATGGCCGCCAAGCAAGCATCCACATCCCCATCAGAAACCGCCAAAATGAGGCCCGGTTCCGCTACGGGTCCCATGCGCCGCAGCGCGGCCAACGCACGCTTCCGGTCGAAAAAATTCCCCAACCGACGCGCAATCGCTTTCGACGCACGCGGATCATCCGACTGAGACAAAATCTTATAAATCGCCTCACTCCCATGAAACGTCTCGATCTCCAACAACTCTGCCAAGTAAGGAATGCTATGCTTGCCCCCCCAACGCGACATCCCTCGAACTCCCTCTTCACTATAAAACTTGCTCTCAAAAGCCAACCGCTTGAATCCCTTGGCAACCTTCGAGCGAACTTTTGCACTAGAAATCTTATGCGGATCAAGCCGTAACAAAGCTTGCGCGGCTGCTTGGACGAGCCGAGAATCAGCATCTTCACTGAGCATCAAATCCGCCAACTTTTCCACTGCCTGCTGCAGGTGCGCGCCTGCCAACATCGAAATCGGAACCTCCTGCTCCTCCTTCGCCGCCCCGTCGCTCAGCGCCACAACCGTCTTCCCTTTTGCCTGCTTCACCGTATCCAAAATATCGATCGAAGAAATCGCAAAATTGAGATTCTGAGAACGCATCATCCCCATCGTGTTCGCGCCAACTACCTCGCCCCACAGATTCACCAACGGCCCACCACTATTCCCCGGCGAAATCGGCGTCGAAGTCTGCACCCACGTACCAGCAATTTTAGAACTGTATTCCTCAAGTTCCTCGGCACTACGAATCGAACTGACAATGCCTTCCGTTGCCGAAAACGACAATCCCAACGGTGCCCCAAACGCAACGACACTCACACCCTTGATCGGTAACTGCGAAGCCAACGGCAAGGCCGGATACCCTCCTTTTCCAGCCTTCCCTTTTTCGATTTGCCTTTTTTCTATCTGCCCTTTTTCGATTTGAATGACAGCAATGTCACGCTCAGCATCGAGCACCAAGGTGCCCAACACACGAGCTTTCTTCCCATCTTGAAAAGTCACCTTGGCCGACATCGACCCCGCCATCACATGATGATTCGTCACCACCACGCCTTCCGCCCCAACAACAAAACCACTCCCCAAGGCCTTGCCGTGACGACCGCTCACATCAATCCGCACCACAGCCGGCTCAACCTGCTTGATCAAATCGGTTAACGACAACCGCGCCGTCGCCATCGCCGTCGCCTGACCAAAGCAACACGTCAAGCCGAACACAGCCCACGCAATCGTAAATGCAGACACCAACTTCGTGATTACCATAATGAAAGTGACATCAATAAGCCAGGAGACGGACCACACAGAGCAACCCATTCTACCATCCCAAACGCACCGTTGCTAGAAATGGCAAACCGCTGGCAACAAAAAAAACGGGCATCGGCCCCGTGCAGAACCGACACCCGTCGCGGTGTCACCCGGATTTGAATTGGGAATTCCTGAAGTGGGGATGCGGTTCAGATTGCGGAATGAACCTCCAAGATATTCCGCACTCCGCACTCCCAATTCCACAATCAGCTACATCCCATTGAATTACCACAGTTGTGGCACAAGTAACAGTTGCCATTCCGAACCGTGATCGAGCCGCACCCATCACAGCTCGGCGCATCGGTCTGAAAACCAGCAAACTGCTCGCTACGGCCACCCGTCTCAGCACCTTCGCCAGACAGCTCGAATTTTACGCCGGCCCGTTCGAGTAGGTTGTCGCTGTGGCCGTTGCCGTTGGTTGCGCCGTTGGCATGGCCGTTGGTCGCAACTGCTTCCGATTTCCGCTTTCCACTTTCCGCTTTGGCCCGCTCCTGGCCAGCCGCTTGCCTGCCAGCCATCGTGGCGACAGGCTTGGGCTCTGTTTCCCCGTCACCCCCATCGCCCGAGGACTTATCGCCTCCCGGAACCAAACCTTGGCTCGCCTCCTTGTAGCCCGGTAAAAACGTAATCCCCAACCAACGGAAAATATAATCAATCAGACTCTTCGCGATCCGAATGTCTGGGTTCTTCGTAAACCCTTGCGGCTCGAACCGCATGTGCGAAAACTTACGGACATAATCCTCCAACGGCACGCCATACTGCAAGCTCATCGAAATAGCCGTCCCAAAAGCGTCCATCAGGCCGCCAATGGTGCTACCTTCCTTGGCCATCGTAATAAACAGCTCACCCGGTCGACCATCGTCAAACAGTCCGACCGTGATATAGCCTTCGTGACCGTTCACGCTGAATTTATGGGTAATCGACTGCCGCGTATCGGGCAAACGCTCTCGCCGAGGTTTTCCTGCCGCCAGCGCCGCCGCCTTTTCCTTAGCCTGATCGGCCTCGGTACTAGTATTCAGCGGCTGGCTATCCTTCGACCCATCGCGGTAAATCGCGAGCGCCTTCAAGCCAAGCTTCCAACCGTCGATATACGCCTCGGCAACCTCCTCGGGCGTCGTATCCCGAGGCATATTGACTGTCTTCGAAATCGCCCCCGACAAAAACGGCTGAGCCGCCGCCATCATCGTGATGTGCGCCTTCCAAGCAATACTCCGCGAACCATTGCGAGCCGTGAACGCACAATCAAACACCGGCAAATGCTCGTCCTTCAGATCCGCAGCCCCTTCGATCGTATCGTTCTGGTCAATATGTTCAAGAATCGAATCGACCTGCGACTCGTCATACCCCAGATTCCGCAACGCCAACGGCACAGTCTGGTTCACGATCTTCAACATCCCGCCACCGGCCAATTGCTTGTACTTCACCAGCGCGATATCCGGCTCGATGCCGGTCGTGTCGCAATCCATCAAAAAGCTAATCGTCCCGGTCGGCGCCAGCACCGTCGCCTGAGCATTCCGGAAACCGTGGACCTGCCCAGCCGAAAGCACCTTCTCCCACACGTCCCGGGCCGCATCGACCAACGTATCGAGCGAAGCAGGCAACTCAGAACCTTCCGGCTTAATCTCCTCCACCGCACGACGATGCATCCGCATCACGTTCATAAACGGCTCGTGATTCGGCTCGTACTCATCAAACGTACCCACCGCCTCGGCCAATTCACAGCTCGTCAGATTCGCCGTACCGTGCATCAACGAAGTAATAGCCCCGCAAACGCCACGCCCTGCGTCAGAATCGTACGCCAAGCCGTTCGACATCAACAAGCTGCCCAAATTAGCAAAGCCCAATCCCAACGGACGGAACTTGTGGCTGTTCCGAGCAATATCCTTCGTCGGATAGCTGGCGTGATCGACCAAAATCTCTTGAGCCGTAAAGAACGCCCGGCAAGCCGACTGGTAACGCCCATGATCGAACGAACCATCGTCGCGACGGAACTTCATCAAGTTCACGCTCGACAAGTTGCAAGCCGTATCATCAAGAAACATGTACTCGCTACACGGATTACTAGCATTGATCCGCCCACTGTTCGGACACGTATGCCAGTTGTTGATCGTCGTGTCGTACTGCACGCCCGGATCGCCGCAGTGCCAAGCACAATCGGCCATCCGATTCATCACGTCGCGAGCCGGATAGGTCGGCCCCTCCTTCTTCGGGTCCGTGACCCAACGCGTCGTCCAATCTTCGTCCTTCTCAAGCGCCTGCATAAAATCGTCGGTCAAGCGAACCGAAAGATTCGCATTCTGGAACATGATCGAGCTATACGCTTCGCCATTAAAATTCGCCTCGTACCCACCCTTTTGGATCAGCACATGCGCCTTCTGCTCTTCCTTCCACTTGCACTCGATAAACTCCATCACATCCGGATGCCAGACTTTCAACGACTGCATCTTCGCAGCACGCCGCGTCTTGCCGCCCGACTTCACAACCGCAGCAATCTGGTCGTACACCCGCATAAACGAAAGCGGACCACTCGGATTACCACCCCCGGCCAACTTCTCGCGGAACGAACGCAACGTCGACAAGTCGGTCCCCGTCCCGCTACCAAACTTGAACAACATGGCCTCGCTACGCGCAAGCTCCATGATGTCTTCCATGTTGTCTTCAACATGCTGAATAAAACAGGCACTACCCTGCGGATACTCATAAGGATTCTCGGGCTGAATCACGTCCTGCGTGATCGGATCCCAACGCCAATTGCACTTATCGCCCTTCACGCCGTACTGATGAAACAACCCGACGTTAAACCAGACTGGCGAATTGAACGCCCCGTGCTGATGCAAGCAGAGCCAAGACAAATCACGATAAAACCGCTCGCCATCGTCCGCACTCGCAAAATAACCATCCTCCAAACCCCAGTCAGCAATCGTCCGCGTCACGCGATGCACCAACTGACGCACACTGTACTCACGCTCTTCGGTGCCAACCTCGCCATAAAAATACTTGCTGCAAATCACGTTCGTCGCCAACTGGCTCCAGCTCGTCGGCACCTCGCAGTTCGTCTGCTCGAACAACACCTCGCCATTCTCGCCCTTGATCGACGCGCTGCGCGTCTCCCACTCCACCGTATCAAACGGACTAGCCACATCCGTAGGACAGAAGTTCGCATCGAACTTCATACGCCCATGAAAGCGCTTCACGCCTTCCAAGCTCGAAGACATAGGACTCTTGGTCCCAGAGGCAGTATTCCCAGAGTCAGTATTCTCAGACACAGTACTCGAAACTCCCAGATCACGCGTTTTAAGATCGCTCGCTTTTAGATCGCCCACTTTTAGATCAAACGTAGCCACGGCAAAACCTCCTTGTTAACTCAAAGATAAGGGCATCCTTGCGTAATGTACATACGTACATTTACTTTCCATTTCGATCGGCTCCTGATGCCGAACGGCTACACAATATTTGGCCAGCAAACCAATCTCGCCCCGCCAGCTAAATCACTTGGCCGAGTACCAGATTTTGGGTTGCTTATGACCTTGACTCGTCAAAAACGAGTGAATTATTGAATTGAACCACTACATATTGTACACGACGCCCATCGATGCACTACATCCAGTTGGTCGAAGGCACGATCTTACACTCTTCCATCGATCCGTCAATCGAAAATTGTGGTTTACCTAAGGTGCTATCACACAACAGGTTGTGTCTATTGCCAGGTGCTAGCAAATCCGAAATGACGATTCCATCAACGGCCATTTCAATCAGTAATTGCCGTATTTTCCAACGATTCGAGGCCTCGAAAAAAAATCAAACACAAACCCGACAGATCGCCAGAAAAAAACCGAGACACCGGCCACACAAATACCCCCGCTTACCCACTACAACAGAACGGGCCGCATCATCAGCCCTCGTGGAAAAACTGCTACACTGATCCTTCCCCCAAAAAGGCACCTTACTCCAGCAGGAGCAGCAACGATGTGGGCACGTAAAAGACCAGATATCGGCTGGCGCGACCTAGCAGCAGCCACCAGCTACGGGCTAAACCCGGCTCTCACGCCCCCTCCGGCCTCAGCCATCGTCCAAGGCTGGTTCCCCTGCCAGCAGGCGCTCGTCTGCCTCTCGGCTCGCTCAGCGTTCGACCTGCTCCTCCAAGCCCTACGCCTGCCCAAAGGCAGCGAAGTCCTCTTCTCGGCAGTCACGATCCCCGACATGCTACAGATCATCGAGCATCACGGCCTGAGCCCGGTACCGGTCGAGGTTGATTCCGCTCGCCTCGAGTCGTCCGCCACCAACATCAAAAACGCAATCACAAGCAAAAGCCGCCTGATACTCGTGGCCCACTTGTTCGGCACCCGCACCAACATGCCCCCCCTCCTCCAACTGGCCAACCAACATCAGCTTCTCGTCGTGGAAGACTGCGCCCAAGCCTACCAGGGCGACCAGTTCGCCGGACATCCCTCATCCGATATCGCACTCTTCAGCTTCGGCCCAATCAAAACCGCCACCGCACTAGGAGGTGCCATCGCTCGAGTCAAAAACCCCGAGCTACTTCAAAAGATGAGTACGATTCAACACGGCTATCAACAGCAAAGCCACGGCGAATTCCTAACACGCGTTGCCAAGTACGCCTCGCTAAAAATTGCCTCCCACCCCTGGCTCTACGGCGCAATCGAACGCACATGCAACACATTTGGCATCAGCCACGACAATCTCATTAGCACACTGGGCCGCAATTTCTCAGGCCCGTCGCTACTGCAAAACATACGCCGGCAACCTTGCGCTGCACTCCAACGCTTGATGGTCCGCCGAATTCAGCAATTTGAAGCCAATGCCTCCCGTCGACTCCGACGTCGCACGCGTATCGGTCGCTTTCTGACACGAGGAATCCCCGACTCCACACTGCATTGGACAGGCCACAACAACCCCTCGCACACCTATTGGGTACTCGCCGCCTGCACCACACGCGCCCGACGGCTTGTCCGCGCATTACGCGGTGCACGATTCGATGCCACAATGCGATCCAGCTTGTGCAATGCACCCCATGCACATCAGGCAAAGCCAAAACTAAAAAACTGGCTCCAGCAGACCGTCTTCATACCGTGCGATCCCGACATGCCAATCCAAGAATTACGCCGACTGCGCAGAACCATCCAGAAAGTTTTCACCAGCCAACCCAAATAGACCGCTGACTGCTGACTGCTGACCGCAAATCATGGGCAGCAATGCGCGGCGATCACGCCGAGATCTTCGCGATCTTAATCTTGGTATAAACCGAGCGATGCCCCGTCTTGCGGCGAGAATTTTTGCGCCGACGCAGCTTCTGAACCACCAGCTTCTCGCCCTTCTCGGCACCCAGCACTTCGGCCTGCACACTAGCGCCATCCAACATCGGAGCACCCAGCTTCAGATCGCCCTCGCCGTCGCTCACCGCAAGCACCTTATCGAACGTAAGCTTCTCGCCAGCCGGAGCATCACGAAAATCGATCGTCAGCTCCTGGCCCTCTTCAACTTTATATTGGCGTCCGCCGTCAGCGATAATTGCGTACATGATTTTTACAGGTGGTTTTAGTGGTGGGTGGGTAGTAATTAGTAATGCAGTAATCAAGCGAACCGCCCGGCGTAAGCCTGCGGAGTCCCAAAAAGGGAGCCTCGTAACATAAACGATCCCCCGCCGCCCGTCGAGGGGGCAAACAGGCCGTTTGCACGACAAAACAAGGCATCGCACCCCACGTCATACGATAATTGTCCCTTTTCTAGATCCTACTTACCTTTCCTGCTCGATTACAGGCCGCTTACCTTTTGCTCGATCCTTGGATTTTCTTCCCTGCGTTTCAAAAAACTGCCACATCGCCTCCAAGCCATCGAAGTCCCCGCAAGTATTACCAATAAGCCGCTTCGGCAGGTACTGTTTGCCGCCAGGAATCGTGTGCCCTCCCCCCTCAACCCGATACAGAGCAACCGACGCCGCAGCATTCGGATCACTCCAAATCGTCGATTCGGCCGTGCATCCGTCGGCTTGATCCTTGTCTGGAATTTGCGCAACCTGCGGCACCGACCCGCCCAGCTTGTTCCGTTGAACCCAAAGTCCAACGGCCTCCTCCGTCGAAATACAAATCCCACGGCTAGGCTGCTTGCGTTTCAACCGCGGCGCAAAATCGACCGTCACTTCTCCCCCGTCGTACGGAATAAGCGGATCTTCGGTTCCATTCATGAAGAACATCGAAACCGGAAATTGCGGGTGAAATTTTTCTTTCAGCGGTTTGCCCAGGGTGGCAATAAAAATGCCGGCACCCGAAAAAACGTCCGACATCTCTAGAGCAAGCCGATGACTCATAAACCCTCCGTTGGAGGCACCCGCCGCAAAAATCTTGCCTGCGTCGATCTTGTAACGCGTCTGCAACGATTTCACCAGCGCGCGAATGAATGCAACATCGTCGATCTTCGCGTCATGCTCACGATAACGCACCGAATCACGACCATCATTCCAATGCTTGTTGATTCCCTCAGGGTAGACAACGATAAACCCATACTTGTCGGCCAGCGGCGTCACTCCGGTTCGTGACCCAGTATCCGCATCGCCAGCGCCGCCATGCAAAAACAAAACCAACGGCACTGCGCGCGACCCATCGTAGCTCTTCGGCACATGGATGCGGTAGACTCGCTCCAAATCACCCTGCTCAAAAGTTTTCCGCACACCTGTCGGTTCTCGGCGCAAGAAGCTTTGCGCCTTGGCCTCAACAACTGCCAAAGCTGCCAGGATGACGAAAAACCAAGTTGTCCGCATTCCAGTCATCGCATTTCTCTCCATGCCACTCGAAGAGCTCCTGCACTAGCTATATCCGCACCTCCCGGCCCGAACTATCTTCGCAATCAATCTTCAAAAACTCGGGCGACACATCTTCCCGGCTAAGCACCAATACCTGCATGTCGTGATCGTCCTCCAGGTTCATCAACTCACGACGCTTACGATTGTTCAAATACGTGCCGACCTCTTCCTCGACCGTCACCGTAATTTTCACAACCCGTTCTTGCTGGGCCGCCATAATCAACTTTCGGATCACCTCTATCGCCATGCTCTCGGCCGACTTCACAACCCCCGAACCAACGCAGCCTGGGCATTCCTTGTAGACGCTCCGCTTCAAACTCGGACGAATCCGCTGACGCGTCATTTCGATCAAACCAAACGGACTCGTGCGTAAAATTTTCGTCCGGGCACGGTCGCGTTTCACCGCATCACGCAAAGTATGTTCAACCGTACGCCGATATCGCTCTCGACGCATATCAATAAAGTCATTCACCACGACCCCGCCCAAGTCGCGCAACCGCAACTGGCGAGCGATTTCTTTCGCAGCGATCTGATTCAGCTTAAACGCCGAATCCTCCGCCGATCCAGACGTCCGAAAGCTCCCGCTGTTGACGTCGATCGCCACAAGCGCCTCAGTCTGATCGATCACCAGCGAACCGCCCCCCTTGAGCGGCACCTGACGCTGATTGATCCGAGAAATTTCTTCGTCCAAATTGTACTTATTGAACAGCGGCTCCTTGCCATCATACAAATGCAACCGATTCGCATAGCGGGGCATCACCACCTGCAAAAATTCCTTCGCACGCTCGTACGCCGCAGGTTCATCAATGTGAATCGCATCGACATCGCCCGTAAAAATGTCGCGGATTGTCCGAATGATCATGTCGCTTTCTTCATAAATATCAATCGGACCCGGCATTTTTTTGATGCGGCGGACAATCACCTTCCACAGCCGCAACAAGTAAGCCAAGTCACGCGACAATTCTTTCTTCGTCCGGTCGGTCCCCGCAGTCCGTACAATAAAACCAACGCCCTTCGGTGGGTTCAATTCACGAAGAATATCACGCAGCCGTCGACGATCGCCGTCGTCTTCAATCTTGCGTGAAACGCCAATCCGCCCCAACGCTGGCATCAACACCAAGTACCGCCCTGGAATACTAATGTAAGTCGAAAGCGTCGGACCCTTCGTGCCGATCCCCTCTTTGATCACCTGCACCAACACTTCATCACCACGCCGAAAAATATCCTGAATCGGCGGCTTGATCCGAGGACGCACCCCAGGCCTTGCCTTACGAGTCGCAGTTCTCGCACGGCCATTCCCATTCTCCTCGTCCGAAGCGTCCGAAGCGTCGCTCTTCTCCTGCCGGGGCGCATTTTGCGTCCCATCCGGCTGAATCGGCTTGTCCGGGTCAAAACCGCCCTGGCGGAAGTACTGCGACTCGACATCGCTAATGTGCAAAAAGCCATTTCGACCCACGCCAAAGTCGACAAACGCAGCCTGGATACTCGGCTCAAGATTGACAATCTTTCCTTTGTAGATATTGCCAACGTAATTATCCTGGCTGCTGCGCTCCACATAAAGCTCTTCGAGCTGTCCATCCTCAACAATCGCAATCCGGCATTCCTCCGGCTGGGCGACGTTAATCAACATTTCTTGTTTCATAGTAAAAATCTTTCAGATTGTAGGGGGCGTGAGGAGCAAGGAGCGAGCGAGAAAAAATCGCTCTTCAATCCTCGTCCCTCGCACCTAAAATTAAATTGGAAATTCCGGGAATACTTTGGATAACTCTTCTTTGAGATACGTTTTTACATCACGAGCGCTCTCCAACGAGCGCACGTGCTCTGCCACCTGTTCACACTTCTCGATAGTCACTGTGCGGCAAACTCGCTTGATCTCTGGTATCGCCGCAGGCGTCACGCTCATGCTGCGTAGCCCGATGCCTAAAAGCAACATCGTGTACATCGGATCGCCACACATTTGGCCACACATGCTGATCGGCACCTCATGCTTTTGAGCCATCCGAAACAGCCATCTCGATCATCCGGATCACCGCTGGGTCAGCCGCCGTATACAAATTAGCCACGTCCTTGTTGCTCCGATCCACCGCCAAACAATACTGAATCAGGTCGTTGGTTCCGATGCTAAAGAAATCAACTTCTTCCACAAATCGATCCATCATCATCACCGCCGAAGGGACTTCGACCATCATGCCAACCTTCAAATCACGGTCAAAGGCGATGCCCGCCTCGTCCAAATCCTCCATCGCATCAGCCAACACCATCCGTGCCTGGCGCAACTCCATAATCGTGCTGATCAGCGGAAACATGATCCGAATTTCGCCAAGGGCGCTGGCTCGCAAAATCGCCCGCAACTGCGTACGAAACAAATCGCGGTTACGCAGCGCCAAACGAATACTCCGCAAACCCAAAAACGGATTGCGCTCATCTTCAGGGTTCGGCAACGACCGCATCTTGTCCGCCCCCAAGTCGAGCGTGCGCATCACCACCGGCTTATTTTGCATCGCCTGCACCACCGACGCATAAGACTCATAGTGCGTCTCCTCCGTCGGATCATCGTCCCGCCCGAGATAAAGAAACTCGGTACGATAAAGCCCGATGCCCACCGCGCCTCGATCTTCGCACTGTTTTACTTCGTAGGGAAATTCGATATTCGCTAGCAGTTGAACCGACTGCCCATCCAAGGTCACCGCCGGCAAATCCCGCAACGACTCAAGCTTCGTTGCCAGCGAACGTTGTTCTTCCACCTCGTGCCGATAACGGGCCAAAGTCTCTTCGTCCGGGTGCAAAACAATTTGCCCCTGGTCGCCGTCAATAATGACCGTATCGCCGCCCGAAACATCCGTCAGAAACGGTCCTACCCCCACCACCGCAGGAATCCCCAAACCTTCGGCAACGATCGCCGTATGGCTACCTGGCCCACCAATTTCGGTAACCATCCCCAGCGAAAAACGAGGATCCAAATTGGCCGTCTCGCTCGGCGTCAGATTATGCGCCAAAACCAGCACCGGTGAGGTCACTTCCGAAAGCTCCTCACGCCGTCGCCCCAACAGATTACGAAGAATCCGCTTCTCGATATCAAAAATATCGTTCGCCCGTTCGGCCATATATTGGCCTTCCAACGCTTGAAAGACCTTGGCATACCGACGCAGCGCACGGCTCACCGCATACTCGGGCGAATAATGCCGATTGCGGATCATCTCCTCAATCTCTTCATGCAACCGACGGTCTCGCAACATCTGCAGATGGGCAGAGAAGATAGCCGCGTATTCATCACCCAACTGATCGGCGACTTGCTGACGATTGTGCTCGACTTCTGCGATTGCAGCAGCAAACGCACGTTCCAGACGCTCAAGTTCCGGCTCAACAGCATCGCGCGGCAGAAAACGACGCGGGATCCGAAATCCCTCGTTATCCAGCACCAGTGCCTCACCGATCGCAATACCTGGCGATACGGCTATACCTTGGAGGCGTTCCATTGCGCCCTTACTACGAAACGCCAGCGAAGGCGACCGGCTACTGGCACTCGGCGCGTGAAAGAAAAACCAACCAGCGATCACCACTCAACCTATAAGTGAAAGGCACCCAAGCTGAACGGCATCGCCTATTTACCCCGCCTGCTCTCACAAAGCCGTCGGTTCTCGTAAAGAACCTGTGCTTTCGCTACCACGGACGGGCATGATTTTCTTTCATCACACAAAGCGTTTACCAAGCGGTCACCCGGCGGACGCAACGTGTTTGCGGCCAAGGCCGTTCTCGAGGATTCAACAGACAGAAGCAGGCGTATTCAAAACGCCATTCTCACCCGTCCAATTTTATCCCGAACTTCCTTGGCTCATTGTTTCATCGGTTGCAAAATCGCTCTCAACCAAACGTGCCAAAGCCTCCAAAGCAACTTCTGCATCGTCGCCCTGAGCATGCAGGGTCAATTCAGTCCCCTGCGCAGCTCCCAAGGTCAAAATATGCAAAATGCTTTTGGCATCCACACGATGGCTGTCGCGAATCACTTCAATCTCTGATTCAAACTGCAGCGCCAGCCGCGCAAACATCTCCGCAGGACGCGCATGCAACCCCTGGGGATTGCTGATCACTACAGTTTTTTCTACGACTGGCATCTTTTACGTAACTCTTGTGTGCGAATTAGACCTGACAAATCCCCAGCAACAAAAAACGGCAAGGAACTGGCAAGCGAATGCTTCTCTCACTCAAACAAACTGGTTATTGTCCGCTTCTTCGAGCAACTGCCAAACATCTTCTGGCTTCTTGCTCTGCTTCAAAAAGCGACAAAAAGTATCGTCCCGCAACTGACGGGAAATGTTTTCTAACGCACGCAAATGATCCCCAGGACGATCGGGAGGCGACACCAGCAAAAACAGCAAATGCACCTTCTCGCCATCCAAACTATCAAAGTCGACGCCCGCTTCGCTGATCGCCACCGTGCCGACCAACTCGCTAACACTCGGATGCTTCGTGTGCGGCACCGCCACACCTCGACCAATACCGGTACTACCAAGCTCTTCCCGCTTCAGGATCGCTTCGACAATACTCTCATGCTCGTCCTCAGAGATCTTCCCTGCTTCAAGCAGAGCCGAGGCCATCGAACGGATCACTTGCTCTTTGTCGTCCACATCAATGCTGGTGCGAATCGCTTCGCGGCTTACAAAATCAACAAACTTCATGACTTCTCTTCAACCTCAATTACCTAATCGAAAATGACAATAGCAACGGCCCGAGGTGCGGAGGCAAAGTCGGGGGCAGAGTCAGGAACTCAGAGTCAGGTACTCAGAGTAGGAACACAGAGTAGGGACAGAGTCAATCGTCGACATCTTCATTCGACTCCGACTCCGTCACGACTTCTGCTCTCCGTTGCTGCGAATTTCTGTGCTTCTGCTGAAGCTTTTCTTTGTATTTACGTAACTGTTGTTCAATCTTTTGGACAGCAGAGTCCACCGCCGAAATCAAGTTCTCCGACTTTCCATGAGCCACAAAATCGTGCTTGTGCTCAGCCGAAACCAAAATCTCGACTTTCGGATGCTGCTCCTCCTGCAAATCAATCACTATTTCAATGCCCATCAAGCGATCAAAGTAGCGGCTCAGCTTCTCCGCTTTGCTTTTCAGCTTGCTTTGCGTTGATTCGGCTAACTGACCATGACGAACCGAGATGCTAACCTGCACTGTTGGGGCTCCCTTCGCGAAGTGCTATCCTGACTGCAATGACTCACCAAACCAGCCCCAAAGACTCGGGCGGCTATCCTGACAAGACCCCTATTCTAGCGATTTTCCAGCCAGGGGACAAACGTACTTCTCCCTGCGGATTCAGAGACTTTTAGAGAACATTTCGTGCCGACTCGTCGTCTAAGGCACCAATTCGTTCGATTCAAACTGATCCCAGATCTTCCGCAAAGCTATTTTACGGCGTTTGCTCGAGTCATTCGGCCGATAACCCTTCGATTTGCCCGTAATTTCCCGCAAATTGCGGATTGCTAGCAGCCGGTAATCCAGACGGTCGCTATCCAGCCACTTGAGCAACTGGGGCACGGCCCCAGTCTGAATCTCTTCACGAGACTCGCCGATCTCCGCTCGGCTGTACCCGACAAGCATCTTCATCAAGTCGCCAGCCGCTTCTTCACCCCGAATATTCACAAAAGCCTGTCGCACACGCGACGCAACCTCAGGACTCAAAACCAACGCCTGCCGCAAATCATCAATATGCGCCTCCCAAGCACGCTTCTGATCGCTGTCGTTCAACGCTTGGACCAAAGGTTCAAATTCGCCAACATAAACACTCGAAGCAGCAGCCAAAATGCGTACCTCTTTCTTACGGCCAATCCCCTTGCCATCGGTTAACTCCAACAGCCGCAACTCCACCGGTTGATCCGCTTCCAACTCTCCAGCCAAATCGTCGCGAGCAATACGCTCCACATCAGTCACCGCCTCACGATCGATCCACGTCGGCAACTCCTCGATCAATTCAGGAATCTCATCAACGCCATCAATCATCTTCCACACCGCCGGAGCCTCAACCGTCTGCGTCCCACCCGCCAGCGCAGGCCACTCAACGCTACCGCTCGTCAAATACCAAACCGCTTCGACCGGCGCAGACACATTCTCGTAATCGCTGCCCGGCACAAAAATCCGCCGCACATCGACCGCCAACTCCGAAGAACTCGACATCCGAAATTCGCGGAACTGATCGCCGATCTGCATCGCGACCTGACTACCACGAATACCCGCATTCAACATCAACCGGCCAAAAACCACTTCCAAATTCAGATCGCTTGCGCTCGTCGACGCTTCAAAATTTCCCGACGGAATCTGCACCTGCGTACCACCTGACAGATACGTGTTCACATCGGCCAACACCACGTGCGTACGAAACTTCGGCAACGTCAACAACGAATCGCCCGTCGAAATCGGACTGCGCGACGGCATCCGAATCCACTTATCCCGCCGGGCGTCATGACGCAACAAAACATCATTATTCCCCAAATAGTTACCCAAACGTCGTGGCCCCATCGGCTCTGCCACCGTCGGTTCCCCGCCGCCATCAAGCGCCAAAGTCGCAGCCCCCGTAGTCGGAAATTCGACCGACGGCTCTGCACCAGCAACCTCAGACGTTGCCTCGCCACCAGCAGCCATCTCTTTTTCGAGCGCAGGAACTTCTGGCACAGGGGAGGGTTCAATCGAAGCCGTAAACGGCTCCTCTAACGCAGGCTCGACCTCCACCACCAAATCGATCTTCCCAGCAGGTGTCTCCACTTCAGCAGTCACAGCCGGTACCTCTGCCACATAGGCCGGCGCATCGGCCAGAGCCTCTTCACTCGCAACTTCTTCTCTATCAACAAGCGGCACGCTAAGGGCAACAGGCGGCACGCTAGGGGTTACCTCCTCCATGCCTCCCATATCCATATCAATATCGATATCCATCGCACCGTCAAACGCTCCCGCTCCGCTCTTGGCAATCTCCGAAGACAGCTCCGCCTCAGGCGGATTCAGAAACCAAACCGAAAAAGCACCAAGGCCTAACAACGCAGCAGCAAGCCCCCAACGACGCATCCGCCGGCGAGAATCAGAAGCAGCACGCAAATAATCGGGCAGCTCCGCCTCAACGGCAGCCACCGGCGCCCCACCCGAAGCAACCGACTGTGGCTGAGCAGCCACGGCCGGCGGCGCGCTATGACTCGGCTCGATGCGCAACTTCTGCCCACTCGCAATCTGCGCAGGCAACTGATACATCCGCGACTTCAACTCCCCATCCACTTCCGCCGGCTCGCCCAACACCATCGTCAACACATGATGACACGAAGCCACCTCAGCTAAATGCATGTCCGGTACATTTCCCGGCTCAAGACACATCCGCTCAAAATCAGCCACCTTCTCCGGCGGCAACGTATTGTCGAGATACTCCGCCACCGAATTCGCATCGCTCAGATCGACCGAATCCAACACATCGTCACTCCCCGAGGCCAGCATCGCAGGCGCACCCAATCGCAACCGGCGAACCGTGTCGCGCGAGCGATGAATCAACTCCGAAGCAAAATCACTCGCTTCGATCTTCGAGCCCAAATCTTCGTGATCCTCTGGCTCCAGGATATCGTCCATATAGGCCAGCAGCGTACGGAGCGTAAGTCTCATCAGAACCTCAACTTAAAGCAACTATTGAATCATCACGTCAGGCACAAAACCCAAGCGTCCTCTAACTCAATAGTGAGGATCCCCACCCACTTTCGTACAACTTTCTGCCCAGAAGGGGCAAGAACCTCAAAAAACCTCCCGCTAAACACGCTGTTTTTCTTGCTTTTTCGTGTTTTTCGTGGCTATGCTTTTAGAAATTCATTCCGGTTCGCCGTTGGCAGCGCCAGCAACGCAAACAACGACACCCCCAATTGAAAACTGGCCACCAACGCCGGATGCAGCGAAGGCGTAGCCGGCTGCCTGGGCTTCCGCTGCAGCACGACACTCGACTCCCAGCCATCGACCGTTCGCACCCAAGCAGTCCGCCTAGCCGCGACCGACATCGAGCGTTGCCCCTGCGCATCACGAAAATGCACCAAACAACAGCTCAGCGAGGCCACAGCAACAATCGTAAGGCAAGCACGCACCAACAGAAAAACCCCCAGGCAGACCGCCAGCGAAAAAGAACCACCGACGACAAGGCAGAAAAGCAAAGACGAGAGCCAGCATTCGCAACCCGCATACCACCCGAGGGAAATGGGTTCTTCCGAAAAGGTTTTCCCTACGAAACAACGAGAAAACAGCGATTTGCGAAGCAAGAAAACCCAGCGAGAAAACCTCGTAGCCAACCGCCAGCGAGGCGAAAAAACAACACGCTCGCCGCCCGCATGTTGCCATAGTGCAACACCCCTACAAACCTTCCGGCTTACCAAAGGGGGCGATCAGAGCAAGTCGCGCCTAATCAAAGACCCGGCGCAATGCAAGAGTTTGCGTCGTCGTTTCAACCGGAAATTTCCGCGAACTCTATTTTTAATTCGTTAGCGCTTACCCTCGCGCGAGTTACGACACAAAATAAAATTCAAATTTTGGCGCAAGCGTTTTAGCGAGTAGAATCCAAGTAAGAGCTTTTCGATATTCCTTTTCTCACAACTAAAAACCTCGGCGCAGCGCAGGCCCACAGCCTTCGCGCGATACAGGTTCCTTATCGATGATGACCGACTTCCTCAAACAACGACTACGACGCACCCGTCGCGAAGCCGAAGGCTATCTCGAACTGGGGATGCCCGACCACGCGTTATGTACGCTCCAACGCCACCCTCGCCTCATCAACGACGACCCCCGTGGCAGCTACTTGCTGGGCGAATGCCTCAGAGAAATGCGGCACTACCGCGAAGCCATCGGCCCCCTCAGCCGCAGCCTCGAACTGATCCCCGACGACATCCACGTCTGGATGGCGCTCGCCTGGTGCTACAAACGCGTTGGCCACGTCGAGCAGGCGATCGACGCACTAGAACGCGCCGTCGAAGTCGAGCCGGGCAACGCCATCCTTCATTACAACTTAGCCTGCTACTGGAGCCTCGCCCAAAACCCTCGCCTAGCCCTCCACCATCTGGCCAACGCCCTCGACATCGACGGCAACTTCCGCGACTTCATCCCCGACGAACCCGACTTCGACCCGCTCCGCCGAAACCCACTGTTCCAAAGCCTAGCAATGGTCGGCTAACTTAAGGGACCCAACGAAAAAACCCCGGCCAACGCCAAAGCGCCGACCGGGGTCTATCTTTCGTTCAATCTCTAGGCAAATCTTAGCCTAGTAGGTGAATTCAACACCCGCTTGCAAACCGTGCAAGAAGATCGACCCATCCGAGTCCACATAGCTGACTTGGCTAGGCGAAATCTGCGAAGGCTGAATCTGGTCAAACGCCAGAGCCACACCACTGATGCCGGTCGCACGGTAGCCGCTGAACAGACGCCAGTTGCAGCTGTACTGATAGCTGACACCAGCACGCAGCTCGCCGATCATAGCGATGTCGTCGTCTTCGTAGCGAAGGTCGAAGCTTTCGTTCCCACCGTTGGCAAACCGAAGGTTGCCGGTCGGAGAATCCATCCGGTTCCAGACTTCCGTGTGGTTGTTGTAAACACCGACAACCGTGTTGCAATGCAAAGCCCAACGGCCGCTGCAACCCATGCGGTAAATACCGTTGAAGCCCAACTGAGCACCCACCAAGTGATTATCAACATCGATGTTGTGCGAGAGGAAACCAAGCCCGGGTGTGGTCTCGTTCTCAAAATCGGCACGGAACATGAAGTCTTCGTCGACCCGCAAGTAACGAACACCAAACAGGCCAGTCACCGAGTAGCGAGGACCACAGCCTGTACCGCACGAGCTAACGCCACACGAGCCACTAGCACAACCGCCACCAGCACAAGAGCTGCAACCACCAGAATCACAGCCGCCAGCACCACAACTGCCGTAGCCCGTGCCACAACCACCTGCTGCTCCACCACCGAAGCCACCACGTCGACCACCCAGACCACGACTACCCAGACCACGACCACCGAAGCCTGCGCCACCAGCGACGCCCGCACCACGGTAGGTACCACCGCTCAGAACCGACATACGCAGCAAGTTGAGTTCCATATTCTGCATCGAGAACACATTCCGAGCAGTAATGCTACGCACGCGAATCACATCGGCACCAACCGTATCTGGTTCGGTAGGAGGTCCGTAATCAAAGTAATCGTTCACCGGACGATAGCCAGCTCCCGAATCATATTCCAAACCACGGTAATCGATCATCCCATACAAACGGTTCGTATCCGTAATGAGGTCCGTAGCGACAAACGACGTATCGTCTTCGTCCAAGCCCCAATAAGCAACTTCCCAAGCATAACGAGGACCACAGCTTCCACAGCCACCGCCACCAAACGTTGCACCAAAGCGGACTTCCGCTCCAGCAAACGTGTCGTTGTCGATGTCCGTCAGGTTCACCACGAATTCGTTATCCGCAGGATAGTAACCAGCCGGATTGGCAGCCGCCGTCGAAAACGCCAGCGCCTTCCAAGGGTTCCCATCACGTTCCATGTACAAACCATAAACACCACCAAACCACTGACGGTTACCACGACGGCGTCCACCAACACCCAGGTAGTTGCCACCATAAGAAGCACCTACACCACAACCCGCGTCAAGCGTGTTGTACGTGTTGCAAGAACTCGAGGCATATCCACCACTGGCTGCTGGATAGCTTTGGTAGCTCGTCGGAGCCGGTTGCGAGTACACAGGAGCCGGTTGCGAATAGCTCACAGCCGGTGCCTGTTGTTGGCAATTGCAACCCGCCGCCGGTGCGGACGAGTAATTTTGTGTTTGCACGGGCGCTACTTGCATCGGTGCCGCTTGCGGAACACCCCCCTGCACTTGCCCAGGAGCAATCGACTCCATCGGCTGACTTAGTGTTGGGCTACCACCACGCGTCTCGCTCCCCTGAAAAGCTCGGGCCACATACTGCGGCTGAGCCTGTTGGGCGGAGTACGCTTGATACTGATTGTAGCCTTGAGTCTGATTGCCGCCGTACGGCACAAATTGGGCTAACGCCGTTGGAACTCCTTGCAGAGCCATGAGTGCGGCCGAAACCACCATCATCGAGCGTCCCCTTGTCCACGAAAATCGCATTCGTCCGTCTCCTTTGCGGTGTGTCACCCCTCAAATCCGTGAGGGGCCTCGTCGTCAACGCAATTGCTGTGCGCTGGTAAAATGTTTCTATCTTGAGCGATGAACCTACGGTCTCATCCCTAAGAACCCATCGACTCCTACTGCACCCGCCCATTGGTGCCGGTCGTAGCTTGCAGAAAGGTTTTACTGCTAGCGAACCGTGCGATCAGAAAAACCGGCAAGGTCTCACAGAGAAACCCCACGCAACCGGCAAACTCAACCCAAGCAAAAGAGTTGCACAGCACTCAAAAGGAAGCCTTCTTCTCGTTCCCAGGCTCCCGCCTGGGAACGCACTGCCCAGGGGGCTCTGCCTCCAGAGGTGCAGGCAGAGCCTGCGGTTCATTGGGTTCCCTGGCAGAGCCTGGGAACCAGTAAAGGCGCTTTACACCGTAGTCCAGACAGAACCTCTACGCCAAAGGCGTTTTACACCGTAGCCCAGGGTCGACGCAAAGCGGCGCACCCTGGGTTAAACGATCCACAAGAAAGTTACGCTGAAAGCGTTACACAAGGCCCTATCGGACGGCGCAAGAGTTGTCGAGCCAATCCTAAGCAGCCCGCTGAACGCCGCCCACGACCTCACCAGAAGGGGCCTCGATTTGCCCCGCATACAGAGCAATCACCTCCTCAGACAACGCCCGATAGTCGTCCGCCCCTGCCGACTGAGCCGCGTACTGAAAAATCGACTGCTCAAAACTGGGCGCTTCGGCCAACCGAATGTTCCGACGAATCCGCGATTCAAACAGATGCACTCCCTGCCAAACAGACTCACCCGCACGAGCTTCCTCAAAAAAATCGGCCACATCGGCGCTCACCTCAGCCGCCAGCCGTGTCCCCGATTCATAAAGGCAAAGCATCACCCCGGCAAGCCGCAGCCGATCGTTCAAACGCTTCGACACCAAATCAATCGTCTGCAACAGCTTACTCAACCCATGCAGCGCCAAATAATGCGGCTGAAGCGGCAAAAACACATCGTCCACCGCCGACAACGCATTGATCGTCAAAATCCCCAACGACGGCGGACAATCGATCAACACATAATCAAACTGATCTTCAACCAGCGCCAGCTTGTCCCGCAAAATGAGTTCACGACCCACCACACCGGCCAATTCCACCTCAGCAGCCGCCAAATCAATGTGCGAACTGGCCACCGACAGATTTTCGCCCGCCGATTGCCAAAGCTCCGCCAAACCAATATCGCTCGTCAACAACTCATAAACCGTCGGCAACTCCTGGTCCAACCCTATCCCCAAATGCAACGAAGCATGCGCCTGCGGATCCAGGTCGATCAAACCGACACGCAGCCCGCGATCAGCCAACGCTGCACTCAAGTTCACCGCAGTCGTGGTCTTTCCGACCCCGCCCTTCTGATTGATAATCGCAATCGAACGCATGATGGTTCTCGTTCCTTTCCACGGTAGGCCCAAATTGTAGGGTGGGCACTGCCCACCAGAATGAATCGCCAACTACAGAGCCAAATCAAGGTGACAGAGTATAGAAAGACGCCACCAACACTCCCAGGTCACTCTCCCTCAGTGCTAGCACCCGCCGCTGCCGGTTTCGCCTCCGATTTCACCACCAGACCAACCGCCTCAAAATACTGCCGAACCGACGCCGCCATCGGCTCACAAGAAAACGCCGCCACCTCACCCGTCGACCGGTCACGCTTGCCCACCACCTTCAAATCCTCAGACAACAACACCCAGGCGTGCAGCTCCTCTTCATAAAAATGCAACTGCCATCCCCACTCAACCGTAGCCGGATCGACCGACGCGCCCCAAACGTAGTTCCGATCGCTCATCAGCGCATGCCGCAAATGGGCCTGCCCCCGCGCCCGGCTCAGCTCCTTCTTCGTCGCCGACAGGGCTGAAAAAACGTGAGCTGAAGGATCGGGCCACGGATACCACACCTCAAAACCCTCCGACTCCGCAATCAACCGCGACGCCTCCGCCCCCCAAAACTGCGTCGCCCGATGGGCCGCCTCATACCGATACCACCAAGAGGTCCCCCCCGCCAACAGCGCCATAATGGCTAAGCCTACGACTAATCTCGTACCTGATTGCTGCATTTTTGTAGTGGCTCCGGCGATCTGTCAGATCGCGGCTATTGGGTTGGCTGTACGCATTTTTTTGTCCTAGCCGCGATCTAACAGATCGCCGGAGCAAGGCTTTGCCAGTATACTAACAACTCACACTCCTCAAAACGCCCCCTACGGAAAACCCACGATGCCCGACAAATTCGACCCTTACCGCGAAGCCCTCATCGTCGAAACCACCACCGTCTGGCCCGACGATACCAATCTCGACCCGCGCCACCAAGCCGATCTCGAGACCCTCCTCCACGCCAGCCCCGAAGAAGCGGCCCAACTCGAATACGTCCGCACCCACACCGGCTTCTGCCGCCAAATCGTCGTCACCGACGAAGACCTCCAACGCGTCAATTCCTAACAGCACGTGGAATAGGCTTCTAGCCTGTAGCGAAAAATTGGTTAAGTTTAAGCAACGCCTTACAGGCTGGAAGCCTATTCCACGTCCCCCCCCAAAAAAAGAAAACAAGGAAATTCTCTCGTGGCAAAAGAGGCCAACACCACCCGCGTCAATTTGGCTGAGCGCAGCTACGACATCCAAATCGGCAGCGGCAACCGCGCCGCGCTAGCCCCGTTTCTCCGCGAGCGCACCACCTCCAACCACGCCGTCCTCATCACCGACTCCAACGTCGACCCCCTCTACGCCGACCACCTGGGCGACCAACTCACCGACGACTCCTGGGAAGTCCACATCCTGGTCGCCGATGCCGGCGAAGCCAGCAAATGCACCGACGTCGCCACCGACCTCTGGGAAACCATGCTCGACGAGGGAACCGACCGCCAGTCGATCGTCCTCGCCATCGGCGGCGGAGTCGTCGGCGACCTGGCCGGTTTTGTCGCAGCAACCTTCGCCCGCGGCCTCCAATTTTTCCAAGTCCCCACCACGCTCCTCGCCCAGGTCGACAGCTCGGTCGGCGGCAAAGTCGGCATCAACCTGCCCGGCGCCAAAAACATGGTCGGCGCCTTCTGGCAACCCGAAGGCGTGCTCATCGACGTCGACGTCCTCGCCACCCTGCCCGACCGCGAATACCGCGCCGGCCTCGGCGAAGTCGTAAAATACGGCATCATCCTCGACGCCGAATTTTTTGCCTACCTAGAAAAAAACACCGACGCCATCAACGCCAAAGACCCCGCAGCCCTGCTGCACATCATCAAGCGCTGCTGCCAATTAAAAGCCCACGTTGTCGAAAAAGACGAACGCGAAACCACCGGCCTCCGCGCCGTCCTCAACTACGGCCACACCTTTGCCCACGCTTTTGAAGCCGCAGGCAACTACGGCGAAATGCTCCACGGCGAAGCCGTCTCGATCGGAATGATGTGCGCAGCGCGCCTAGCCTGTCGAATGAACCGCGTCGACGAAGCTTTCGTCGAACGCCAATTCGCCCTACTCAAAACCCTCAAACTCCCCACCACCACGCCCAACTACAAGCCCAACGACCTCCTGGCCCTCATGCGCCGCGACAAAAAAGTCGACGACAACCAACTCCGCTTCGTCCTCCCCACCCAAATCGGCCACGTCGAGCTCGTCAAAGACGTCCGCATCGACGACGTCCTAGCATCCCTACTTGCTCGACAATAAAAAATTTCATCAACGGACACCAATAACAGATACAATAGCTACCAATCTCCCTTCTCTCCTCAGCCTGACAACTGCAATGAACATTGACTTGCCCCCAGAAGCCGCTCAATTCATTCTCGGCCTAGTCGCCACAGGAGAGTACCAATCTCCCGACGAAGCGATTGCTGACGGAGTTCTCTTACTGATGAACCGTCAAAAGCTGCGGACCGACATTCAACAGGGAATCGAAGAACTCGATCAAGGAAAAGGCGTTCCAGGCCAACAAGTCTTTGCCGAGCTAAGAGAACGCGCCAAGAAGCTGACCCAACAGGCCAAGTAGTGGCACGACTCACTTTCTCGCCAAGTGCGAAACAAGATCTGTCCGACATTTTCGACTACATCGCACGGGACAAGCCAATCGCGGCAGCCAATTGGATGGATACGATCGAAGAAAAGTGCCGACTACTCGCGTCCACTCCAGAGCTAGGCGAAGAACGCCACGAATACGGAGCGGCTATTCGCAGCAGCTTAGTAGGGCGCTACGTCCTTTTCTACAGACCTTCTGACAAGGGCATCGAAATCCTTCGTATCATCGCCGGTGACCGAGATATCCGAGGGCTTTGAGGAGCTGCCTTTGAGGAACTACAACAAGGAACTACAACAAGGAACTACAACAAAACCAACCCCGACATCAAAATAATCAACAGCACCACCAGCGCCACCTTGCCAGCGCTCATCGCCCCCCGCACGCTCGACCCACCATCCCACAGCGTATGCCGGTCGCCTGTCGTCAGCCAATAGCCACACGCCGCGCACATCTCAGCCTCCGTGTCTATCTCCACCCCACACTCAGGACACGGACCCGTCGCTTCAGTCTCTTGCTCGTCTTCAAGATCGCTGTCGAGATCGTCTTCGTACGCATAGACTTCCAACTGGTCGTCCCAGACTCCATCGTCCTCGGCCCAATCGTCGCACATCTTCGCCCCCTTCGTGGTTTCAAGACCCAACCAAAAGCATAGCATTCGCAGCCCTAGCCACTATAGTAGTTTTGTCCTTGCACCTCTTCTCTTCAGAAAAAATCGTGGATCCAACCAACGGCCAAAACGAAGACGAACTCCGCCAACAGCTTTTGCTAGCGCTAATCTCGGGCATTGGTCCCTTGGCGCGCCAACGCCTGCTGGCCCAGTTCGTTTCCCCCGAGCGCATTCTCAACGCCTCGCCAAGCCAACTACAAAGCGTCCAAGGCATCGGTCCCAAGCTGGCCAACAAAATCGCCAAAGCACGCACCGAAATCGACGTCGATGCACAAATCCAACTAGCTCGCAACAACAACGTAAACATCCTGCTCGAATCGCACGACGACTATCCACCGCTGCTCAAAGAAATCCACGACCCACCAGGCGTCTTGTTCGCACTCGGAAAGCTGTTGCCCGCCGACCAGCTCGCCGTCGGCATCGTCGGCACGCGCCACGCCAGCCGCTACGGCATCAATCAAACCACCAAGCTGGCCAGCAGCCTCGCCAAAGCTGGCATCACCGTCGTCAGCGGCATGGCACGCGGCATCGACACCGCTGCCCACAAAGCCGCGCTCGCCTCCGGCGGACGCACGATCGCCGTCCTCGCCAGCGGAGTCCTCAAACCCTACCCGCCAGAAAACGCCGAGCTAGCCCAAGAAATCGCCCGCCAAGGTTGCGTCCTCAGCGAAGCGGCCCCCACCATGCCACCCATCAGCGGCATGTTCCCCCAACGCAACCGCATCATCAGCGGACTCTCACTCGGCACAATCGTCGTCGAAGCGGCCGACCGCTCCGGCGCGCTGATCACCGCCCGTCATGCCTGGGAACAAAATCGCGAAGTCTTTGCCGTCCCAGGCCCCATCGACAGCCGCCTCTCCAACGGCCCCCATCGCCTTATCCGCGACGGCGCAAAACTCGTCATGACCATCGACGACGTCCTCGAAGAACTCGGCCCGCTCGCCCACGCCGCCGAGCGCTCCGACGGCACCACCATCCGCGTTCCGGCCGAAGTCTCGCTCAACGAGATCGAACAAAAAGTCTTGCAAGCCATCCAACCCGGCGAAGGCTCACTCATCGACGACGTCACCCAAACCAGCGGACTCCCCGTCCACCGCGTCCTCTCCACCCTCAGCGTCCTCGAAATGCGAACCCTCATCCGCCGCATCGGCGGCAACCGCGTCGCACGCGTCTGAGTTCGCCCCCGCTTTGCCCCATCCACACAGCAAGGTATAATAACGACATGAGCGACATCGTCACAACCAATTCAAAAATCCTTGGCGGCACCCCGGTCTTCGCCGGCACCCGCGTGCCCGTGGAGTCATTCTTCGACTACCTAAAACATGGCCGAAGCATCGACTACTTCTTAGAGCAGTTTCCTAGCGTTAAGCGAGAACAAGCAGAACACTTGCTTGACGATGCCAAAAACCTCTCGTTACGCACGTCGACATGAAAATCTTGCTCGACGAGAATCTGCCGCACCAACTCCGCCACGAACTTCACGGCCACGACTGTTTTACGGTGGTCTACATGGGCTGGAGCGGAATTGAAAATGGCAAGTTGCTCGCGAAAGCTGCTTCCGAGAACTTCGAGGCACTGCTGACCAAAGACACTCATCTGCAATACGAACAAAACCTTGTAAACCTGCCCCTGTCGGTCGTCTTAATTGAAGCTCGGACCAACGACATCAACGATATTCTCCCGCTTGTACCAACCTTGTTAAACGCTCTAAAAAGTTTGCCGCCCAAAAAGATCACTCGCGTTTCTTAACCAGATCAATAACCGCGTCGCACGCGTCTGAGCCGACCGGTAGCTTCGAGGGATCCACCCCAACTTCCAGCCGCGCCCCCGCGACCGGTTTGGTTACGACGATCAAAAACACCAAGTTCGGCGGTAGTTTGCCCGGTACCCACATACCCAACTGTGGGTTTTTCGTTGGCCTCCCTGCGAAGAACTGAGGGGTCTTTCAGCCAACAACCGACAAAATCCTCTCAGAGAAAAACGCTACAACCCCCCAGCATCCGGTGGTTATCCCCCACCCCAAACGGTGCAAAATCTTCTCGTCCCCAGGCTCCCGCCTGGGAACGCACTGCCTAGGAGGCTCTGCCTCCAGGATGCAGGCAGCCAGTAAACTGAGCATTACAGTACAAAATGGATAGAGAGATCGCATCGAACAAAAGGACCATCAACCGTACTTGCGCGAATTGGAAAAGTAGCCGCGCGGCACGGGCTTGAGTGCAAGAGCCAAATCACTCAAACGCATAGGTTGCCAGAAACTCCGCAGGCCCCAACACAGGCGGTTCCGCCCTTGGGAAATGATCGGCGTTGCGGCTTACGATACATAGTGCCCCGGCGTGACAGGCGCTGAAGTATTGAACAGCATCTTCAAAATCTTTGAAGTCTGCGTCGATTGCCTGATGGAGGACTTGGGCGTCGCAAGCAACTGGCGTAAACGTATCACGCAACTGAGTCAGCGTTTGCAGGGCCGTCTTTCGATTGCTCAGTTTGCGGACAATGTAGAAAATGTTGGTGAAGCTAACGGCTGAGACCAAACCCTCGATCTTTCCCAGTTCGGCCATCGACCAAATCGCGACCGCATCGTCATAGAAGGGCTCTCGCTTTGCGAGAACGTCGAGCAAAACGTTGGTGTCAACGAAAACTTTCACTGCTACAGCCCATACTTTTCGTCAAATGCCTCTTCCAAAATTTCCCGCTCTTGTTTGCCGTCGGGGAATGTGATCACTCCGGTAGCCTTCAATGCGATGGGACCCACAGCAGGATCATTAGCCCTACGAGCAAGTAGCAGTCGCACAAATCGATCGAACATCGCGGAGACACTTGTTCCTTCTTCCTTTGCCAACTGTTTGGCTTTTTGGATGATGGATTCGTCTGCGCTGAGTGTTAATTTCTGCATGACAAGGTTCCTCTACGTATTGGTTTACGTTAAGGATACGTGGCAATAACGGCATTGGCAAGAGTTGACTCTGCTAGTTCCACCCAAAAACTGTGGCAAAATTGATCACATTCCCTCCGATTTTGAGACACTTTGCTTGCCATTTTTGTACAAACCCCTGTAGGAATGGTGAAAAATGGCAGTTGCGACGAATCCCATTTCCAGGCGAACCAACATGGTCCTATCGACGTAAAACCTTAGCTTAACGGCATTTGGGAATCTGATAGCGGAGCCTGGAAAGAGGTGGACACCTCGGCTCGGCATGAGAGTTGCCCTTACTAACTACCGACAATCGTGCTGGTCTCCCCAGCCCCCAGGTTCACTACTCAGCACTAGAATGCTGGTAAGAACAGGGCAAGGACCGCACGAGCGTCAAACTTTCCGCAATCCATGGACACGCACCTGTATTTGTTGCGAGGACTTGCGGATTCCAATTCGGACGGCAGAGAGAAAGGATTTTCTCTCTGAAAACGTCGAACTCTCTTCACGAGGAGTTCGTAGTATGAATAAGCAACACACGGAAGCAAAGAAAAATTCGGAAACCAAAACCCAACAGGACTTGTCAAACGTAGCCGCGATGCAAGTCGATCACGGCCAACGTACCGACGAACAACTGTTGCTCGACTACCGCACCACCGAAGACGCTGCGGTCTTTACCGAATTAGTCTCGCGCTACCAACGCGAACTTTTCAACTACCTTCGACGCTTTCTCGGCGGCGCTGCGATGGCCGAGGATGTTTTTCAACAAACTTTTTTACAAGTGCATACGAAGTGCGAGCTGTTCCAGTCGGGACGCAAATTTCGTCCGTGGCTCTACACTATTGCAACCAACCAGGCGATCGACTACCAACGTCGCAACCGTCGGCACCGTCGACTCAGCCTCGACCAGGCAAATAGCTCCAACGGCGAGGAAGCCGGCAGCCTGATGCAGGTCGTGGCAAGTCAAGAATCGGGGCCACACACCAAGGCCGAAAACAGCGAACGGGCAGCATGGATCCGCGATGCCGTCGGCAGTTTGCCCGACACGTTGCAAAGCACCGTCAAGCTCGTTTACTTCCGGGGAATGAAATATCGTGAAGCAGCGAAAGTCATGTCCGTACCGGTCGGAACTGTCAAAAGTCGGCTCCACTCGGCAATCCAAAGCTTGGGCCAATCGTGGCGAGAAGTCCACACGGTCGGTCGCCCATAAAGTCGTCGGACGGTTCGTCACTTCACTCGAAGCGACGACCCGTAAAGAAATCGCTCTAAAATTTACCGGCAAGCCTGTTACCCCACGTAACAGGCTTGCCTTACGTTACGCCTCGACCCCTCCCACGAAGGCAAGGCTAGCATGAGAGACGAACTGCTTGCTTATCTCCTCAACGATCTCGATCCCCAACAACAAAGGCGTATCGAGGCTCGCCTCGAAAGCGATCCCATCTGGCAACACGAGCTAGAACGACTCCGCTCCTATATCGCAGCCTCCGAAACCACCCCTTCCAAAACCGGCGAGCTTCTTCCCGCCAACGAACTCCCGCCCAGCAACCTCGTCGACAGCACTTGCTCCTTCGTCAAACAAGCCACCGGCCAAGGCGAAACCGCAGCCCCCTTGCCCGCGACCTCGTCCACCCCCCTTTCCGAATCCCTCGATCCCCACAGCGCCACCCCACGCTCCCACCGTTGGTCGCTCACCGACCTGGCCGTCGCCGCAGGCATTTTGCTGACCGTTGCGACCTTGCTACTCCCCGCCCTGCGCACAGGCCGCGACTCTGCCCGCCGACTCCAATGCCAAAACAACCTACGCGACCTCGGCACTGCACTCGCCAGCTATGCCCAGCACCACCAGAAAAAACTCCCTCCAATCCAACGCAACGAAAACGTCGGCATGTTTGTCATCAAACTGGCCGACCACGGCTTGCTCACCCGCGAACAACTGGCTCAGCTACTCGTTTGCCCCTCCACCCAACTAGCCGACGACCTCTTCTCTGGCACCGTCGTGCTACGCATACCGACCCAACAAGAACTCCGAGAAGCGACAAAAGCCCAACAACGCTCGCTCCGAAAAAACATGGCCGGCAGCTTTGCCTACCGCATCGGCTACCTCGATCCACAAGGCCGCTACCACCAAGTTCATTTCACGGGCAGAAGCAACGCCCCCATGATGGCCGACGCACCCAGCTTTGCGATCGTCGGATTCCAAAGCGCCAACCACGGCGGCTGCGGCCAAAACGTCCTCTACCAAGACCTCAGCATCCGCTACGTCCAGCAATGCACCCAATCCGACAACACCGACCACCTCTTCCTCAACGAAGACGACCAACACGCCGCCGGACGCCACCAACAAGACATCGTCCTAGGCCGCAGCGAAATCCGACCCTTCCGCCACGCTTCGCCAAGAACAAATAAACAGCCCGAATAAATAAGGAACCGCCGATGAACGCAGATGCACGCCGATAAATCCATCCGGTGATGTCATCGAGAGCAAAGGCTATTTCCTCTGTGTTCCTCCATGACCTCTGTGGTTTATTAAAAAGGAAGTTTTCTACAGAGCCTTTTTCGTGCCTTTTCTCTGCGCGGTGAAACCAAACACCTTATCTGCGTTCATCCGCGTTCATCGGCGGTTCCTTTTTCCTGACGCACGGAGAGTTTTTTCGTGTTTTTCGTGGCTATGCTTTTCCACGAACTGCTCTAAGACGACTGTTTACGCCGTTGCTCGCGCTGCCCGACCAGCTTCTTGATGTGCTCCAAATCGTCGTTCGGCGTCGCACTAATCAGTCGCCGCGTGTACTCCTCGCGCGGATCAGCATAGATCGCTTGCGAAGGACCAAATTCGACGATCTTCCCCCCGTTCATCACCGCCATCATGTCGGCCATAAATTTCACAACGCTCAGATCGTGGCTGATGAAAATGTAAGTCAGCCCCCGTTTGTCCTGCAAATCGTTCAGCAGATTCAGCACTTGGGCTTGCACCGAAACATCCAAGGCCGAAACCGACTCGTCGCAAATAAGAAACTCAGGCTCCACCGCGATCGCCCGTGCAATACAAATCCGTTGCCGCTGCCCACCCGAAAACTCATGCGGATACCGCCGCAGATGATCGCCCGACATGCCGACTTCTTCCAGCAGCGCCGCCGCCCGATCGCGCCGATCACGCCGCGAGTCGCCAATCTTCTGAATCACCATCGGCTCAGTAATCGTCGATTCGATCGTCATCCGTGGATTCAGCGAACCATAAGGGTCTTGAAAAATAATCTGCATACGGCTGCGCATCTTACGCAACTCCTGAGTGCCCAACTCAGCCATATCCACCGAATCAAAAAATACTCGGCCGCCAGTCGGCTCCAACAGCCGCAAAATGGCCCGCCCAGCCGTCGTCTTGCCGCAACCCGATTCGCCAACCAACCCCAACGTCTGCCCGCGATAAATACGAAAACTGATCCCATCCACTGCCCGCACATGATCCACCACCCGCGACAACACCCCGCGTCGCACCGGAAAATGCACCTCCAAATTTTTTACTTCCAGCAGCGGCACGGTCCCCTCCTCGACCGCCGTGGTATCACCCTCGCGCGGCGTCTCCTCCCAAGGATGATTGAGCGCCGTCAATTCCGAGTGCGGATGCAGCAGCCGTCCGCGCCCTGCCGTTTCCAATTCCCGAAGCCGCGCGTCGCCCATCGTCTTCTCGACGATCTCGATCTTGCCATCGACTTCCCGGGTCTCCATAAAATCGTCAACCGTCGGCAGCCGCCGATACTTGCTATCAAGCCGAGGCCGACACGCCAGCAAACCTTTGGTATACGGATGCTGCGGATTCTCAAAAATATCCAACACCGGACCCTGCTCGACCATCTCGCCCCGGTACATCACCAGCACCTCGTCGGCGATCTCGGCGATCACCCCCAAATCGTGCGTAATAAACAGAATCGCCATACCACGCTGGTCGCGCAACTCGCGCAGCATGTCCAAAATCTGCGCCTGAATCGTCACGTCGAGCGCCGTCGTCGGCTCGTCGGCAATCAACAGTTTAGGATTGCAAGAAAGCGCCATCGCAATCATCACCCGCTGCTTTTGCCCGCCCGACATCTGGTGCGGATACGAGTCGACGCGCTGCTCTGGCTCAGGAATACCGACCTCACGAAACAATTCGATCGTCCGCTCCCTCGCCTCCGCCGGCGTCGCCTTCTGATGCAAGATGATCGCCTCCATCACCTGGCTACCGACCGTAAAAACCGGATTGAGCGAGGTCATCGGCTCCTGAAAGATCATACTCACTTCGCTACCGCGAATACTGCGCATCTCAGGCTCAGGCATCCCGACCAAATCTTTCCCAAGCAAAGCGACCCGCCCCGACTCGATCTTCGCCGACGACGCCAACAACTGCATCACCGTCAACGAAGTGACCGACTTGCCCGACCCACTCTCACCCACAATCCCAAGCGTATGCCCCACCTCCACCCGAAACGAAACCCCATCCACCGCGCGCACCACGCCCTCATCCGTATGGAAATAAGTACGAAGATCATCAATCTCAAGGACGGCATTTGGCATGCTGATTCCTGCTTTAAGAATAGCCACAAAAAACACGAAAAGCACAAAGAGAGGACATTTATGCTTTCTGTGACATTAGGTATTTTTTGACGTGTAGTTTTGCGGTGCCGAAATTAATGAGGAGGCCTGTTTCGATTCGTGACGAGGCCAAGTATCCGAGCAGTTGCGCCACATGCTCCTCGGCAACCGCTTTGCAAGCTTTCAATTCAACAATCAATTTTTCCTCGATGAATAGATCAGCAAAATACTCTCCCAGCATCGTCCCATCTTCGTCGAGTACTTCAAGCGGAAATTGCTGCTCAACCTGCAACCCCAGTTTACGCAATCGATGCACTAGTGCATTCTCATAGACCTTCTCTAAATGCCCATTTCGCAAATAACAATGAATCTCATAGCTAGTCTCCCGCACAAGATCGCAAAGCTCATTGATCGTCTCCCATTTCGCCACCACAATCTCCTCCCCAAATTTTTAATTTTGTGTTTTTCGTGCTTTTCGTGGCTATCTTTTCCTTCCTTTTTTATCTCCCCGGCCATCAATGGCTATCCTGCCGCAAACGAGGATCGGTCGATTCCTGCAAGCCTTCGCCGATAAGATTGTAGGCCAAGACCGTCAAAAAAATGGCGACTCCCGGAAAGAAAATCAACCACCACGTCTGCTGGATCGTACTCCGCCCCGATTTCAGCAGCGTCCCCCAACTCGGATTCGGCGGCGAAGCGCCAAACCCCAGGTAGCTCAACCCACTCTCAATCAAAATCGCCGACGCGATGCCAAACGTAATCGGCACCAACACCGGCGCGAGCGCATTGCGCAACACATGTCGAAACATAATCCGCCATCGGCTTGCCCCCAACGCACGCGCCGCCGTCACAAACTCCATCTCCTTGAGCCGCATGAACTCCGCCCGTGCGAGCCGCGCAATGCCGGTCCAGCTCGTACAGCCAACGATTGCCATGAGATGGAAATTGGTCACATTATCCAAAATAGCGACCAGCGCCAAAATCAGCACCAGCGAAGGAATGCACATCACCAATTCAATAAAACGGCTCAGCACCACATCGACCCAGCCGCCCATGTACCCGGCCAATGCGCCGATCGTAATCCCAATCGCACCGGCAATGCCCATCGACACAAACCCAACGCTCAACGCAATCTGTGTCCCATGCACCATCTGCGCAAAAACATCAAAACCTTGCTGGTTCGTCCCAAACCAATTCAACCGGCTCGGCACCCCGCTGGTCCCCGAAGGATTCCCCGGACGATCCTCCCACTCGTTCTTCCGAACACGCCGATAAGGATCCTGATAAACCAACGGCCAGACAGCCCAACTTTTCGGATCCTTCTTCTTCAAATTCTTCGGATACTTATTCCGAAACCGATCCTTCTTAAAAATCGGATTTTCCCAGCTCGTTTTGTAGTAGCCCATGCAGGGAAAATAGATCGATCCCTTGTACTGACAAACCACCGGCTTGGTCCCAACGATCATCGGTGCCGTCAGCGCCACGCAACACAAAAAAACAACAAAGCCAAGCGCAAGCATCGCCAACCGTCGACGGCGAAACCGCTGCCAAGCCTCGACCCAAAAGCCCGACGCCGGAGGCCGCGTCTCAGATTGTGTTACGTTCGTTTCTGCCATAGTCCTATCAACGGGGATCCTATCAACTGTAAGTCACACGCGGATCGACCACCGCATAAAGCATGTCGGCCAACAACTGGCCCATCAGCGTCAAAACCGAAAACATCATGGTCAGCCCCATCACGGTGTCGTAGTCGCGTCGGCCAATCGCCTCGAAATACAACCGCCCCATCCCAGGCCAAGAAAAAATTTGCTCCAAAATAACCGCGCCGCTCAACAAACTCGGAAGCGTCAACCCGACAAGCGTCACCAGGGGAATCAACGTATTGCGAAACGCATGGTGCCAAATAATCCGCCCCGGCGGCACCCCCTTCGCCTTAGCCGTACGAATATAATCTTGTCGCACCACCTCCTGCATGTTCGCACGAATAAATCGCGAATAGTACGCCAACGAGCCATACGTAAAACAAAGGACCGGCATCAGGGCATGCATAAAAATGTCCCAAGCCTTGCCCCCGACCGAAAGCGCCTCATAACCGTCCGACGTCATCCCATAAAGCGGCAACCATTCGAGCTTCACCGCCAACAAAATCTGCAAGAACAACGCCGCCACAAACGAGGGCAGCGAATACAGCATGTACAGCACTGTGCTCACCGTTCGCTCGGGCATGGTCCCCGACTTGACCGTCGACCAAAGCCCCAACGGAATCGACAACAAATAAGTCAGCGCCAACGAACTGACCGAAAGCAACATCGTCGCCGGCACCCGTTCGAGAATCAGCTTGCTAACCGGCGCATTATTCTGACTAATCGAACGTCCCAAATCTCCCTGGCAAACATTTTTGAACCAGACAAAATAGGCTTCGTACCACGGCTTATCCAAACCATAAAGCCGGTTCAGCCGCACAATCTCTTCGGGGCTGATCTGCTTGCTCGGATCCATCATCGAAGCATCGGTCGTCAGCGGCGTGCCCGGCATGTGGCGGATCAGCGCATAGACAACAAACGTAATCAACAGCAGCGTAAACAGTGCCAAAGCCAGACGGCGTATCAGATAGCTAATCATAAAACAAGCAAACGGTTAACCACGGGGCGTAGGGTGGGCACTGCCCACCATTTCTATCACTCACTCAGTCGGCTTGGTGGGCACTGCCCACCCGACAATTCAAGGCACATCCGTCGGCACAAAAAAACTATCAAACCCCGGACCATAATGAAACGGCCCGCGCGGACTAAAGTTATAACCACGCAACCGCTTATTAAACCCATAAAACGAATTGCGCGTAAACAGCCAACTGTACGGCTGATCTTCCCAAAGCAAGTTATGAATCTCGCCATAAAGTGCATAACGTTTTTCTTCGTCGAACTCGCGCTTGGCACGCTCGAACAGCGCGTCGACCAAAGGATTCGAGTACTTGCCATAGTTGCGACCCGCGTTCGTTGCATAGATATTGCTGTTCGTATCAGGATCGGCCCCCGAACCCCAGCCCGCAAACGCCGCCTGAAACTTGTGGTCCCGCTGCATTTGCGTCAGCACCGTAAACTCCGTCGGTTTGACAACACACTCAATCCCAATCGAGTCAAGACACTCCTTCATCAGCGTCACAATCTTAATACGATCGTCGTAGTTGACCACCAAAATCGTAAACTTAAACGGCACCAACCGCCCGTCAATTTCTTTATCGCGAATCCCGTCCCCGTCCGAATCGGCCCAACCCGCTTCGTCCAACAGCTCCTCCGCACGATCGAGGTCTTGTTGATAAGGCGGCGGACCATCCTTAGGAAACATGCGCGAGTCCGGATGAAAATTCCCTCGGCACGGCTCATAAATCCCATACAAAATCGTATTCATCAGCTCTTCGTAATCCATCGCATAAGACATCGCCTGCCGAACGCGCTTGTCCGAAAAATAGGGCGTCTTCGTATTCCAACAAAAATGAAAAGTCGTCCACTCCGTACCACTCGCCTTCACATTGAACCGAGAAAAGACGTCGTCGCCTGTCTGCCCTTGCCACTGCTCGGCATTCAGCATCATCGAATCAACTTTGCCCGACTTCAACGCCAACAACGCCGTATTACGATCTTCGATCACCTTATAAGTGACCTTCTTAAAATAAGGTTTATCACGCACCTGCACCCCGTCGTGCATATAAAACGCCTCACGCCGTTTAAGCGTAAACTCCTGCCCCCGCACACGTTTTACTAGCTCATAGGGACCACCGACGACTGGCTCGTCTTCATACTTGGAATGAATCTCGCTACGCGCCATGCTCGGATCTTCAGGAATCGTCTTTTCATAAACGTGCTTGGGCATGACCGGGAAATTCATGTTCCCATCGTTCGTCGCAAGCGCTTCCTTATGAAAATAGACCAACGTATGGTCGTCGTACGCTTCGATCCACTCGATCTGATCGGTCCCCTGCCGAATGGCCGGCACGATCACCTGATCGGTCATGATCGCCTTGAACGTAAAGACGAGGTCATGCGCCGTAATCGGCTTTCCGTCCGACCAAGTCAGATCGTCGCGCATCACGATCTTGTCGACCGTACGATCTTCGCTCGTCTGCCAAGAAACGACCGTACTCGCAGAAGCAAACTTATTAAATTGCTTGTCAAAACCGAACAACCCAAAACCGGCCAAGCCGTTGTAATTAAACTCAACGCTCGAACTCATCAACAACGGATTGGTACTCTTCAGATCGGCATCCGCAATCAGCATGATCTCAGCATCGTAGTCGACACCCGTCCCATCCTCCGGCGCAACCCGCCCCACGGCATCCAACAGTTTTTCATTATCCTCCGGCGAATCATTCCGAAGCGCCAACGCCTGTTTGACGCTCAGCTCTGGAGCCTTCAACCCCGCCTGCTCATCACGCATCAGCTTGAGCGAATCGACCACAGGCCGATCGACCCATTGATGGTCCGCCAACAATTTTTCAAGCGGCGGCGGATCGAACGGCGCTAAGAGATTGCCATATTCAAACGGCCCCGCTGACGATTTCCCTAACTCTACGTCCGCCTCCTCCTCAACAGTCTCGACCGACTTTTCGGCAACCCCTTCGGTCGCCACAGGCGAACTCGAAGAGCACCCCACCAACAAGCTAGCAGCCAACACCACCAGCCATGGACATCTAGCAAAAACGTCGAATTTCATAGGAGCCGCTCACAGAAAAATACGTGCCAAAGCGCGCATCGTATCCCAATTCGCGCGCCAGGGTCAATGACAGATACACCCCCCCAACCCCCACCGTTAGCGCCGTCGGCCACGACGAACGCCCCTCGATTCACTCCGCTGGCAATCTTTTCCGTCCACCTCCGCCCTCAACGCATCCCCCGACCGCTAGCACCCCACAAAACTCTGTTGCCGCTCGACCCTCGTTCTGGGTAAATTTACACGATTCCCTCCGCATGATGCGGGGCTATCATTTTTCTTTGCTAAACGAGGAAGCCATGAAGGCGATTGTCTATACGCTGGGACTATTACTCTGCGGCCTGGGGGCGGCGACCGCTTCGGCGCAAGAAGCAAGCTGGATCTGGTCTTCGGCCCATCAGAAAAACGAGATCCCCGTCGGCGACTGCTATTTTCGCAAGTCCTTCGACCTCAAGACGCCCGAGTTGGGCGAGGTGCAGATCACCGCCGACAATCGGTTTGAGCTATGGGTCAACGATCAACCGATCGGCCAAGGCGAAGACTGGCGGCAGCTCCAAGTCTTCGACATCTCAAAACACCTCAAGCCAGGTCGCAACTGCATCGCAGTAAAAGTGACCAACCTCGACGCCGGTTCGGCCGGTTTGGTGGCACGCGTCCTGATCAAAGAAAATGGCGGCACGTTTGAAACCTACTCAACCAACCCATCCTGGAAAGCGAGCGTCCGGCAATACCAAAGCTGGTCGAATCCCGACTTCCCTGACCGCGAATGGATCAACGCCACGGCCTACGGCACGCTCGGCGCGACGCTCCCGTGGGGCGACGAGGTCGTCTTTGCTGGCGAAGGTTCACGCTTCAAAATCGGCAAAGAATTTGCCGTCGAACGACTCATGCGCGACGACGAAGTCGGTTCGCTCATTGCGATGACCTTTGACGCCCAAGGAAACATTCTCGCCTCGCGCGAAGGAGGCCCCCTGCTGCTGCTCACCGACGCCGACCAAAACGGCTCGCACGAAACGGTCGGCGTCTTTTCAGACAAGATCAAAAACGTGCAAGGCATTTTGGCCCTGGGAAACCGCGTGTTTGCCATCGGCGATGGCCCCGAGGGCGTTGCGCTCTATCGGCTGCGCGACGCCAATCGAGACGGCGTGGCCGAAGAAATCCAATCGCTGGTGCCGATCCGTGGCTCGCGCGGCGAACATGGGGCACATGCCATCCGGCTAGGGCCTGACGGAATGCTCTACGTGATCGTCGGCAACCATGCCCGCGTCGGGCCGACTCCCGGTCCGCAAAGCCCCTATCGCAATTGGTACGAAGGCGATCTCGTTCAACCACGCCAGGAAGATCCCAAAGGCCACGCCGTCGGCATCCCGGCACCCGGCGGCACAATCTTTCGCACCGACACCGAGGGCAGCTTTGTCGAAATCGTGGCAGGCGGACTGCGCAACTCCTATGATTTTGCCTTCAACACCGACGGCGAGCTGTTTACTTATGACGCCGACATGGAGTGGGACATGGGCGCGCCCTGGTACCGTCCAACGCGCATCAATCACATCACCGCCGGTGCCGAACTTGGCTGGCGTAGCGGCTGGGCCAAGTGGCCTGCCTACTATCTCGATAGCCTGCCTGCCGCGCTGAACCTGGGCGCTGGCTCGCCAACCGGCTTAGAGTTTTACAACCATACGGCCTTCCCCAAGCGTTATCGTGGATCGTTGTTTGGCTGCGATTGGGCATCGGGGAAAATCCACTCCATTCGATTCGAGCGCCACGGGGCAACCTACAGCGCCAAGAGCGAAGTCTTTGTCGAAGGCCGTCCGTTGAACGTCACCGACCTTGCCGTCGGCCCTGACGGGGCACTCTACTTCTGCACCGGCGGACGCGGCACCGACGGCGGTGTTTATCGAATCCGTTGGACAGAAGCGCCGACGAACGCAGACCTGGGCACGGGCATCGAGAGGGCACTGTCGCAGCCGCAGCTCGATGCCGACTGGGCCAAAGCAAAAATCGCCGCCGTCCAGCGCGAGCTGGCAGATGCGTGGCAGCCCCAGCTTGAGGCTATTATAAAGGCGACGGATCGCAAAACCGCCAAGCGGCTACGGGCGCTCGACCTGCTGGTCACGTTTGGGCCGCGTCCTAGCGAATCACTCTTGCTGACGTTGACTCAAGATGCTGAAGTCAAAATTCGTGTTCAGGCAGCACGGCTGCTGTTTACGTCTCGAACCGAAGCCAGTCGCGACCGGCTTGTCGCGTTGCTGACGGATGAAGACCCGTGGGTTCGGCGTGTGGCTTGCGAGTCGCTGGTACGCCTCGGCGCAGCAGCTCCAACAGAAAAGTTAGTTGGGCTGCTCGCAGATTCCGATCGATTTGTGTCATTCGCCGCGCGACGTGCGCTCGAGCAGTTGCCGGTCAACACTTGGGCCAGACAGGTGATCGACCATCCTCGTCCTGCTGGGTTTTGCCAAGGTGCGGTCGCGCTACTGACGGCGGCGCCCAACGCACAGGCGGCTGGTGTGGTGCTGGGGCGTTGCCAAACGCTGTTGCAGGACAGCACGCTTGATGATCGGTTGCAGCTTGATGTGCTGCGGGTGACGCAGCTCGCCTTGATTCACGGGCAACTGGCGGCGGCGAACGTGCCGACGCTCGGTAATGAACTACTCCAAAAATACCCCAGCGGCAAGCCAGCCCTCGACCGCGAGTTGGTACGTCTGCTGGTTTATTTGCAGGTGCCCGAGGCGGCCGAGCGGTTTGCTACGCAGATGGAAAGCGAAATCGGGGACGTCGAAAAAATTCATTTGGGAGCTTATGCGCCTCACTTGAAAACAGGTTGGGATGCGAAGTCGGGGCGGACGTTTTTGACGTTTTACGAGGTGGCCCGTGGCGTGTCAGGCGGTTATAGCGTGAGTTCGTATCTCGAGAATTTTGCGCGCGACTTTTTTGCACAGATGCCACTTCCCGAGCGCCAGGCGATTTTGGCAGAGGGCGTCGAGTGGCCCATCTCGGCGTTGTCGATCTTGGCGACTCTGCCGGTCGAAACGGGTGCGGAAATGTTGGCAAAATTGCGGACGCTTGATCAGCAGGTAAAACCGCGATGTGCGAAGAGCGACACGTTTCGTCGGCTACGGGTTGGTCTGTTTGCGGTGTTAGGGCGAAGCGGCGAAGCGGAATCATTGGAGTATCTGCGCACCGTTTATCGCGACGAGCCGACAGAACGTAAGACGGTGGCGATGGCGCTGACGCAACATCCTCGGGGCGAGAACTGGGCCTACTTGGTTGATGCCGTGAAGACGGTCGAAGGGAGCGTGGCGAAGGAAGTCCTGCGAGCGTTGGCCACAGTGGCAGAACGTCCTCAGCAGCCCGAGGCGTTTCGGCAGTTGATTTTGCTTGGACTACGACTGGGCGACAATGGGGCGGAGCTGGCCTTGAAGCTGCTTGATCATTGGTCGGGGCAACAGCCGCAGGCGTCGAGCGACAGTTGGCAAAAGCGGCTGGCGGGTTGGCAAGGGTGGTATGCCAAGCATTTTCCGGGTGCGCCGCCGGCGGAGTTGCCTGCGGATTCGGGGCAGGACAAGTGGAGTTATGACGAGTTGTTGGCGTATTTGCGCAGCGACTCGGGGCGTCGGGGTGATGCGCAGCGTGGGCAGCAGGCGTTTGCCAAGGCGCAGTGCATAAAGTGTCATCGGTGTGGTGGGCAAGGCGAAATTTTGGGGCCGGATCTGACGACGGTTGCCAACCGGTTTCAGCAGCAAGAGATTTTGGAGTCGGTGGTTTATCCTTCGCACAACGTGTCGGACCAGTATGCCAGCAAGATTGTGGTGTCGAATGGGCGTTCGTATGCGGGGCTTGTGGTGCCACGCGGGCAGGCGGGCGTGACGGTGCTGCTTTCGGATGGCGAGAAGGTTGAGCTTGCGCATGAGGCGATTGACGACATTCGGATGAGTCCGTTGTCGTCGATGCCGACGGGGCTGTTGAATCGGTTGTCGCTCGAAGAAGTGGCCGACCTGTTTGCCTTCTTAGAGGGCCGTCCGGCGCGGAACTTGGCTCAGAAGCAGCCTGCTGCGAAGCGATAGCTTTGTAAAGGTTGCCCGCGAAAGGACGCGAAAAAACGCGGACGACTTTTGCACTGGGTTTTGTTCCGCAAAAGTGCAAAAGTCTTGCTCGTTGGTTCGTGCTTTCGGCAGGAAACTGTTTTTTCGTTGAGACTTTTGTGCGCATTATCCGTTTTTTCGGTGGAGGTGCAAAAGTCGACGGGGTTGGTTTTTTGTGTATTTCATCCCTCTGAAGCAACACGGTAAAAATGTCTCACGCAGAGACGCAGAGGCACAGAGAAAAAACATTACTGACTTTGGTGATTGTGCTTTTTTGGGGTGGGAATGCGAGCGTTTTTTTTGGCCGGGGGGGAGAAGAGTGAAGAGTGAAGAGTGAAGAGTGAAAAAGAGTGAAGAGTGAAGAGTGAAGAGTGAAAAAACTGGCGAACCGCGACCGTAAGGGACCGGAGTGCGTGGAAGAAAAATTAACCGCAGATGGACGCGGATGGACGCAGATGTTTTTTTTGTGGGGTGGAGTGCCTGCAGGATGGTGTTTTGCACCCGTTGCTCTTGTTCTTTTTTGAACGCTGGGAGATGATCCTGGGTGAAGCATTCGTGGTGCGTTCCGCTATCGCTGCACGCACCCTACGGACTGCTTTTAGAACGGTTGAGAAAAGATTGACCACAGAGGACACAGAGGACCCATTTGAGAAAACGACCTTTGCCTAGAAGGATAAAAAACACTTTTTTGGCTCTGTGTTCCTCCGTGTCCTCTGTGGTTGTCCTCTGTGGTTTATTCAAAAAAGACAAAACAGAAGGTTTTCTACAGAGCATTCCTGACACCTTATTTGACCCCTGGACCGAACCTTAACCTCCTTCCACGTCTGCGATAGCCAAGATCGGCAGATAGTACATTAAGGAACTCGCACATGAAAGATATCGAAGATGATGTCATCAACAGATTCCTGAAAACATGGAAAGGGATGTTATTGTTTTCGGCGATATTTTTTGGAATCTATGGGCTGCTTGTTTATGCGGGAAGACTCCGCTGCCCTGAAGAGGAAAGAATCCCTTTTTTTCTGCTAGGAAATTTTTTGTTTGGAGCTTGGGCTCCATGGGTTATGGCATCACCTTTCGCAGGTCTCGGTTGTTTATTCATCTATGCTGCGTTTCATGATAAAGCATCTGCTGTTCCTCCCGAAAACTCGATCCGAGAAGATGGGCAAGAAACATGAGGAGCTGAAGCGAGAATTGGATCGACCGTTTTGGTGTTGGCGCTGCTTTTACCTATGACGGACGGAATTTGTAGTCCGTGGGGTGCGTGGTTGTTGAAAAACGGTGCGTTCGCTTCGTGGCTTCAAGGACGGGGCCGATAAGGTGTCGCTACTTCGTGGCTCAGGGTGTTTGGGGCATGGAAACCCCGAGCTGACGCTCGGGGCTATTTGCTATCGCGGCTTCGCCGCTGAAATACTTACTATCGTGGCTTCGCCGCTGAAATTTCGCTGCTGAAATTTCAGACTTGTGGTTAAACGACAACCGCTGCACGTACCCTACGGATTCGTTTGGAGCTTGCGCTAGTGTAGGCGGAAGATGTATTCGGTTAGGAAGACGTCTTCGGCCAGTTTGGATTTTAGGAGTCGGTTGGTTCGGATGAGAATTTTTTGGCGGAGGAGGGCTAGGTCGGAGGCTTGGAAGTCTTTGGTTTCGATCGTGCGGACGACGATGATCACCTGGTTGCGGAGGCGGTGCTTCCAGTGTTGGAGTTGGGCGAGCTGTTGCTCGGAGACGTTGGGCGCGAGGGCCAAGTGGAGAGTGAAGGTGAGTTTGGCCGTTTCGTTACGCGTGGGGCGAAGATCGTGGATTTTGAAGTGACCCAGGTCGAGCGTCGGACGGAGGGCGCTGGTTTCTGTTTCGGCTTCTTCGGTGGTTTCTGCGCTGATCTTTGCCGGCGGCTGTTGTGCGTAGGCAGCGGGTGCGCAGGCGAAGACGGCGAAGACGATTGCGGCTCGGAGCCAATTGTGGTTTGTGTGGAGTGGCATTAGATAGGCTCCCACAGGACGTTGTTGAGAGTGATTCGACGGATTCGATTTTCGCCGAGCAAGGGGCGGACGGTGTCGAGCAGGTTGGATTTGATGGTTGCCCAGCGGTTGTCTTGCAGTTCGTCGATCGAGGCGCGGCGGCAAACGGTGATCACAGCGTCGTTGACCATGCCACGATGGCGCTCGAGGGCGGCCAAGACGGCGATCTCGTCCTCTTCGGCGACGATGGCGTACAGATGGAATTTGAGTTGGACCCACATCGGCGCGGTGCCGCGTCCGGTGGCATCGTGTTGGTGCGCGGCCGAGGGGAGTCGAAAATTTCCGATTTTGATTTCTTTGACCGCTTCGAGGGGCGTGTCGAATTCGAGCTCTTCGAGGTAGTCGTCCAGCTTGACGACTTTTTCGCCGCCGCAGCCGGGCAGAGCGAGCAGGCCTGTCAGGAGCGCAAGGAGACCGAGCGCGCGGCGTTGAAATCGGCTGTGGTGTCTTGGTGGAATCATCGATCTGTAGGGTGGGCACTGCCCACCAGTTGTGAAATAATTTTGATTTTGGTGGGCAGTGCCCACCCTACACTTTTGATTTTGGTAGCAATGCCACCCTGTACTTTTGAACTCTACGTCACGGGGGAGGATTGCGAGCTATCCTTCAAGTGGTGAATCCTCACTGCGGGCGTCGTGGTCCGATTGTCGGGGTTTTATGAATTCTCGGGGTAAGTGTGCAAAACCATGATGAATCAGACGACTCGAAAACGACCAAATGCGTTCCGTTGGGGCTTGCCTGGCTGGGGTTGGGCGGCGGTTTGTTTGCTGCTGACCGGATGCTTTGACGGGGAGGCGCTGGTGGATGCGCGGCGGGCGATTGCGATTCAAACTCGGTTGGAGGAAGTCGACCTGGGCAAATTTCGCTTGACGCTGCCTCAGCCGGTAGAAAGCTCGGAAATGGCGGAAATCGAGTTTCATGCTTTTGGTCAGGTGGCTAACCGTGATTTGGATCGGGTGACCGAGGCGTTGGAAGCGCATGGTCCTGAGCTGCGGCATCGGCTGTTGCTGGCGGCGCGTGAGTTGCGGCTGCATGATATTGAAGATCCGCAGCTCGATCTGCTGCGAAGCCAAATTGTGTCGGTAATCAACGAGACGCTGGCGGGCGATCCGTTGCAGTCGGTCGGATTTTATCAGTTTGGGTACTATAATTTCTGATCGAAGGGGCTCTGTAGAAAACTTGTTTTTAAACGATTGGCCCCTTCATTAAACACCGAGATTTACCACCGAGGACACGGAGGAACACAGAGGGAATAACCTTTGCCCAATAGGCAAAAAAACGCTTCTCTGTGTTCCTCCGTGTCCTCTGTGGTTATTCAAAGAGCAAAAAGGGGACTTTTCTACAGAGCCGATCCAAGGGAATTTCTGATCGAAATGGCAATTTCTGATTGAAATGACGCGTTGCGGTGCGACGGCAAGTTGGCCTAGGCCTGTGACCTTTCCCCCGTGAAAGGGCACCCTCTGGAGAATCCCATCTTTTTCTCCGAGCGACCATACAATCTGGTGGCGTATTTGGTAGAATAGGTAGTTGCCCACGCTTGGCATTTTTACCGGTAACAGCTATTTTTCAATTGAGGTACGACCGTATGGCCACTTCTCACGATGTCTCTCGACGAACGTTTATTCATGCTGGTGCGGCTGGCGCTGCGGCGCTCACGGGTGTTCGTGCTGCTTCTGCTCAGGAGGCCGGCGCCAACGGGCGATTGCGAATTGGGTTTATTGGTCCGGGCGGTCGGGGGATGAGCGGGCATGTGAAGCCTTTGTCGGAGCTGTCGAAGTCGATGCCGATCGAGCTGGCGGGCGTCTGCGATGCGTATTCGGTGAATCAAGACTATGCGACTTCTTATATTCGTTGGGCCACGGAAAGCACGCCGAAGACTTATGGCGACTATCGGGAGATGCTTGCGGACAAAGACATTGATGCGGTCTGCATTGGCACGCCCGATCATTGGCATGCGAAGCAAGCGATCGACGCGCTCAACGCGGGCAAGCATGTGTACTGCGAAAAGCCGATGACGCACACGATTCAAGAAGCGCTCGACGTGGTCAAAGCTTGGCGAGCCAGCGGCAAGGTGATGCAGGTGGGCGTGCAGTCGACCTCGCTGCCGGTGTGGGCGAAGGCGAACGAGCTGATGTGTGCGGGCAAGCTTGGAAAAGTGTTGATGTACCAGACGGAGTACTATCGGAATTCGAAGATGGGCCAATGGCGCTACTACAAGTTGTCTCGCAAGATGACGCCGAAGACGATCAACTGGCAGCAGTGGTTGGGGACGGAAGAAGGTTTGGCCGTGGACAGGCCTTTTGATCGGGCCGTTTTTGCGCAGTGGCGGCGTTTTTGGGCGTTTGGTTCGGGAATGTACACCGATTTGTTTGTCCACCGCACGACTTCGATGTTGAAGGCTACGGGGCTGCGGTTTCCTCGGCGTGTGGTCGGGGCGGGCGGCATCTATTTTGAGTACGATGGCCGCGATGTTCCTGACGTGGCGACGGTCGTTGCGGACTACGACGAAGGTATTCAAGGAACGATCAGCGCGACGATGTCGAGCAACAAGACGCCGACCAAGCAGTTGATTCGGGGTCATCATGGTTCGATTGTCTTTGGCAACAACGAAGAGTTCTCCGGCTTTGACTTTGTCGCCGAGCGTCCGCAGGTGACGCTTGACAGTACGATCAAGGACGAGCACTTTGAAGTCGGTAAAGTGAAGGACTCGACGCTTGCCCATCAGAAGAATTTTATCGAAAGTTGTTTGCAAGAAGATCCGGGCCATGTGAACTGTCCGCCTGACTTGGGAGCGGCGGCGATTGTGACGGTGAATCTTGGCTCGCGCAGCTATCGGGAAGGCAAGGTTTTTCATTTTGATCCTGCAACGATGACGATTAGCGACGGGAACAGCGACTGGGCGAAAAAATGGGAGCAATTGTCGCACGCTCGCAGCAAACCGCAGCATCTTCCCAATTGGACGGCTGGCGACACGGGGAGCTTGCTGCAAGCCCCGGGCTATCAGTCGCTCGAGGGGCCTTGGGTCGATGGCAAAGATCCTGCGGTGTAGGGCAGGAAGTCTAATCAAACCGCGATAAGGATATAGCCACAGAGTGCACAGAGAACACCGAGTGCGGAAAACAAGGCATTCTCTGTGAACTCTGTGGCCAATTTTTTTCCTACAGGACTTTGCAGTTCTCCTGCCGTGCAGGAAGAGTCGCCGTTTCGAGGCCGCTTGGTCGACTGCGGGACGATTGATTTTTTCCTTGCTTGTACAAGTCGCAGTGCTCCATGTTCGATTACCTGGCTACTCTCTCGAAGGATGCAACGGCGCAGGACGCCTCGCCGTTGTTTCAAAAGCTGGCTCAGCAGCTTGTTGAGTCGGGGCAACTGCATCCGTTGTTTGAAATGCGGCTGCTCGAGAAGCGCTATCAGCTTGGGTTGCCGCTGGAGCAGCAAGGGTCGTTGGAAGGTCTGCCGGCGGCCGAGCGCGAAGCGTTGGAGCAAGCCTCCTTGCAAGCTTGCCGCGAAGTGGGGCAGTTGTTTTTGGATCGGGGGCAGGCGCGCGAGGCGTGGAGCTATTTGCGCGCTGCTGGCGAAAAAGAGTTGGTCAAGCAGTGGCTCGGACGGCAGGGGCTTGAACCGACGACCCCGGAGAAGGATGAAGAACAGGCCGAGGCGTTGATTGCCTTGGCGTTGTACGAAGGGGTCGATCCCGAGCGGGGCTTTGCTTGGCTGTTGGCGCAGCGCGGCACTTGCAACGCGGTGACTGAGTTGGACGCCTTGGCGGGAAATCTGGCGGTCGAGGATCAGCGGGCTTGCGCGGCCGTTTTGGTGCGGCACATGCACGCCGAGCTTTTGGAAAGTCTGCGGGGACATTTGCAGCGGCTCGAGTTGGACGTGCCGACGTCGGATTCGATTGCTGACATTTTGCAAAGCCATCCTGAGCTGTTGGCAGACGGCGCTTATCATGTGGATACTTCGCACCTGGGGACGACGGTGCGGTTTGCGCGTTCGTTGACCGAAGCAAAGATTTTGGGGTTGGCCGTCGATTTGGCCGAGTATGGCAGTCGACTGGCGAAGGATTTGCAATATCCGGATCAGCCCCCTTTTGAAGATTTGTATCGGACGCATCTGTTGCTGTTTCGCGCCAGCTTGGGCGAGGATTCGGAAGCAGCGATAGCGTACTTTCGAGGTCAGGCCGACGAAGTGTCGACGGAGTATTATGGGTCGAGCGCGATCGAGGCGTATTTGATTTTGCTGTCGCGCGTTGGTCAACACGCTTTGGCAATGGACGAGTACGCGCGACTTGTGCCGGTGGAGGGTTCGCTTTCGGCGTATGCCCCGACGCTTTTGCAGCTTGCGCAGGGCTGCACAGGGTGGGAACGTTATTTGGCGATTTGTGCCGAGCGCGAAGATGCGGTGGGATACGCTATGGGTCTGTTGACTCAGCAGGCAGACGGTTGAAATCTCGGCGAGGCATGGGTCGCCGGTCGAGCGCTCGCCGACCATAGGGCGGCGGTCGTCGGAATTCGTCGCGGGGACCACGAGGTCCGTGGGCTGGACGCCGGTCGTGTGGCGGGGGTGATCCGTGACGGGGTGGCCCGTGGCGAGGTGGCGGCCCATCGTTGTACTCTGGACGATGCGACCTTTCTCCACGGTAAAGGCGTTGAAGCTGTTGCTGCATTTGATCGCGTGGCAAGGCTAAGAGCTGTTCTTTTTGTGCGGGGTCGAGTTCTTCGACGAAAAAATCGGCCAGTTCTTGCTCGGGAAATTCGCCAGGCCGAAGCCGCTTGCCGGCACGCCGAGCGTTGACCTCTTGAGCGCGTGCTTGTCGGAGCCAGCGCACGACGACGGGGCCTCTTTCCCAACGCGGTAAGGTTTTAAACTCTTCTCGCACATTCGCGGGGAGCGCATCGACGAGGAGGTCGTTGAGGCGGTCCATCTTTTCGGGCGATTCTCTTAAAGCAAAGAAAAGTTCGCGTAAACGCTCTCGGTCGGACATCGACTCGATTCGTTTTTTGTTACGTGGCGATTTTTTGGAAAGGCGTTGCTCGAAAATTTCTTCAAACATCGGTTGCACGGCCTTTTTCAAGTCGCGTAGCTGCTTGGGGGTGAGTTCAAAACGTTGATCGGCGAGGGGTCGCTTTATTTCGCGGGCCACTTGCCGAGCGCGTTCGGAGGCGGAAAGTTCTCGGAGTTGGAATTGTTCGCTGGGGGGGACTTGAGCGAGCCATTGTTGGTAGCGGAATAGGGTTTCGAGCAGTTGGCTGCTGTTGGCATCGGATTGGATTTGTTGATGGAGTTGGCGCAGTTGGGCTTGGCCTTCGGTGGAAAGGTTGCGGAAGCGGTTGTACTTTGTCCGTAGGGCGAGCTTGGTGTCGGCAGGCAAGTGCTGGAGCCAGGCTTGGCGGTCGGGGGTCGAAGCGACTTTTTGAAATTCGGCGAGCTTTGCTTGGAGTGGTTCGGCGTCGGTAGGGGAAAGCGGGTCATCCCCTAGGTGGCGATGAAGTTGCTGAAGGAAGTCGACGCTGTGGAATTGTGAATAGATGTCGATGTTTTGGATGACCGGCAGGTCGGCGATCAGGCGGCGGTTGGGGTTTTGCCAACCGACGCGAACGACCAAGGCTCCGAAGAGGAGCGCCATCGTGGCGAGTAGCGCTGTGCGGAGGCTGCGTTTGCGGCGTTGGACGGGGAGAGCGATCGTCCGGGCGGCCACATCCTGACGGGCGGCATCGACGACTAGCTCCATCGTGGTGCGGGAAAATTCGTCGCCGACCGTGGCTCTGGGCAGTTGGTCGAGCGCGGCCCAGGCACGTTCGGCCCCTTGGAGTTGTTGGCGGAACTGCTGGTCGGTGGCCAATTGCTGCTCGATCTGCGCACCCTCTTCGGGCGAGAGTTCGCCGTCGAGGTAAGCGACGATGCGTTCGAGTTGTTTTGATTGATTCTGATTCATAACTTTGTAGGGTGGGCACTGCCCACCGTATTCCTACTATTTCGTAGGTCTGGCATTTGTGTTCGACTTGGTGGGCGGTGCCCACCCTACGATGCTAGGGAGTTTCGATTTTGGTTCCTTGTTGGAGGTACGGGTCTAGGACTTCGCGTAGGTTGGCGCGGGCGCGGGTGAGGAGCGATTTGATGGCGGAGGGGCTGAGCTGCATGACTTCGGCGATTTCTTCGTAGCTCAGGTGTTCAAACTTGTTGAGCAGGACGGCCATGCGCTGGCGTGGGTTGAGGGCGGCGACGGCCAGTCGGACGACTTCGCTCAGTTCGGCTTTGTCGAGTTGACGGGTGGGCATGAGTCCGCTGGCGGCTAGTGCGGCGGCGTCGAGCGGGTTGCCGCCCAGCTCGCCGCTGTCGCGTCCGACTAGGTTGACCTCTTTGCGGCGGGCCAAGCCGCGCAGGGCGTTCGACGCGACGTTGTTGGCAATCGTGTAGAGCCAGGTCGAGAATTTTGAGCCGGGAATGTACCGTTTACGGGCACGGTAGACACGCAGAAAAATGTCTTGGGCGAGGTCTTCGGCCATGTCTCGCTTGCCGACCAGGTGGGTCATGAGCGCCACGACTCGGCTTTGGTAGCGTTGCATCAGCTCTTCAAACGCACCGGCGTTGTCGTCGCGTACCTGGAGCATGAGACGCACGTCGGGGTCTTGCGCCGTGTATCGCTGAGCGGTGGTGTCGCTGATGGCCAAGGGGGTCTCCGGAGCATGGCTGCCAATTTGCGAGTGCGTAACACCCAAGCCCTCTGAAGCAAATCAGAGAAATGCCTCACGCAGAGTCGCAGAGACAGCAGAGAAAAAATTAAAAAAACCTGCTGTCTCAGCGTCTCTGCGTGAGACCTGTATGATTCCATACCGAGCTGAGAATGGAACCCCGTGCAGCCGAAAAAGTTTCGGGTGAAATTTTGGGTTGGGATTCACCTTGCACTGCGTTGCAGTGCGGCTACGGGGATCTGCCGTGTTGGATTTAGAGGAGGCTTTCTAGGAGGAGACGTATTTTTCGGAGTTCGGCGCGGTGGTCGTAGCCTTCGATCGGGGGGACGTGGGCCGAGAGTGCTCGGTTGTAGCCTTCGTGGGCGAGTTGGCCGATGAGCTTGCCGTAGTCGATTTCGCCCTGGCCGATGCGGACGTGCATGTCGTCTTTGGTCGAATCGCGGAGTTGGACGTGGTAGACGTAGGGCATGACTTTTGAGAAATCGCGGCCTTGGCGCGGACCGGTGATGTAGTGGGTCGGGTCGAGGCAAAGGCCGAGGCCTTTGACGTTGTCGCAGAGGACGGTGGCGGTGTCGGGGTCTTCGGTCATGCAGCCGATTTGCGTCTTCATGGCGACCAAGCAACCCTCGAACGAAGCGATTTTGACCAACTCGCGGAGCCGTTCGATTTCGGCGTTGAAGGGGGTGCCTAGCTCGGCGGCGGGCACGATCAGGGGGACGACCTTGAGGGCCTTGGCCATTTTGCAACAAGCGGCGAACTGTTGGTAGTAGAGATCGCCTTCGAGGGGTCGGCCGTCGACGGTTTGCGAGATGCTCAGCGCAGCGACGGCTAGACGCCGTGTGTTGCGGCAGGCGTCGAGGGCGTCCTCAGGATTGGCCAGGACGTCGGAGGGGCGAACCCAGCTTAGCCCCTCTTCATGAATTGGCAGCTCGACTGCCGAAAATTCCAGATCGACCAGCTTGGAAGGGGTTTCTTCGTTTAGCCCCTCAGGGAAACACTCGATAGACGCGCAGACGATCAACTCAAACTCCTTTTTGTCGTTTTGACCGATCGAGAGCGACCGGGGAAATACTTAGTTGCAAAGGCTACTGTAGCGGGAATCGTGGGCTAGTGGCAACAGCACGATGGCGCGGCGCGGGGAGGGTTGTTGTCTGAAATTGCTAGCTCAGTAGAATGAGGGGGATTCTGTGTGTCTTGCCCGTTCGTTTAATGGAGATTTTGTCATGTCGACCCTGCCAGATGCCGCCGGTGGCTCGCCGCAGCCGCCAGCCGCCGCCCAGCCACAAATTATCGTGCAACAGCAGGCCTCTGCTTTGGGACGCTATGGCAAGGTGCTGCTTGTCCTGCTGGGGTTTGCGGTGATGACCATTATTGGGCTGACTTCGCGTTATCAGAGCTATTTTAGCGAGCCGAATAAGCCGCAAGAAAAATATCATTCGCTGAGCGAAACGGCTCAGGAAAAAATCGCGGTGGTCGAAGTGGTCGGCACGATCATGGAGGGCGACGGGTTTGTGAAAGACCAGCTCGACCAGATTCGCGAGGACGAGGACGTCGTGGCGGTGGTGCTGCGCATTGATTCGCCAGGGGGGACCGTCACGGGGAGCGACTATTTGTATCATCATACGCGCGAGCTTTGCGAGGACCGTGGTTTGCCGTTGGTGGTAAGCATGGGCAGCATTTGTGCTAGCGGCGGTTATTACATCGCGATGGCTGTGGGCGACGAGGAAGACGCGATTTTTGCTGAGCCGACGACCTGGACCGGCTCGATTGGGGTGGTGATTCCGCATTACGATTTCTCGGGAATGCTGAAGGACTATAAGATTAAGGACGATTCGATCGCCAGCCATCGGTACAAGCTGATGGGCAGTCCGACGCGGGCGCTTGACGCCGAAGGACGGGCCGAAGAGCGCAAACTGTTTCAGAATTTGGTTGATCTGAGCTTTGAAGGTTTTAAGGATATCGTGCGCAGCGGACGGCCAAAGTTTCGCGCGGACGATGCGGCGCTCGACGCGGTGGCGACGGGGCAGATTTTTACGGCGAAGCAGGCCCATGAAAAAGGGCTGGTCGATAAGATTGGGTTTATTGAGGACGCGATCCAGCGGGCGGCGGAGCTTGCGGGGCGCGACGTCGACGAGCTGCGTTGTGTGCGGTACGCCGAGCCGACACCTTCGTTGGCGACGCTGCTGAGCGCGAAATCAACACCGCCGAGTTTGCTGGGAGCCGATTTGCGTGGGTTTTTGGACCTGACGGCCCCGCGAGCTTATTATCTTTGCACTTGGTTGCCCTCGGTGCTGTCGAATTCTGGGCAAAAGTAAGTGAACCACGACGGAACGACGCAACAACGATTGAAATCTTACTTCACGTAAAGGCGGAAAAATTATTAGCGCTGACTCTCCTCATCTTCTGAATGCGGTCGATGCGACGCTGGCTGCGTTGTTGGCGGAGCTTGGGTTGCCCAAGTTTCGGGGGCAGCAGGTGCGCGAGTGGTTGTTTAAGCGACGGGCGACCACGTGGGAGGAGATGACCAATTTGCCGAAGGCGTTGCGTGCCGAGCTGGCCAGCGCGGTGCAGCTATGGACGACCACGATCGTGCGGCATACGCAGGCCGAGGATGGCACCGAAAAGCTGCTTTTGGAGCTGGCGGGCGGCGGACAGGTGGAGTGCGTGCTGTTGAGGGATCGGGTGCGGCGGACGATTTGTATCAGCACGCAGGTTGGGTGCGGGATGGGGTGCGTCTTTTGTGCGAGCGGGTTGGACGGGGTCGACCGAAATTTGACGACGGGCGAGATTGTCGAACAGGTGCTTCGGCTCCAGCAACTTTTGGACGACGACGAGCGGCTGAGTCATGTGGTGGTGATGGGGATGGGCGAGCCGCTGGCGAATTTGGATGCGCTGTTGCCGGCGCTCGAGGAGGTGCATCGGCCCGAGGGACTTGGCATTAGCCATCGGCGGATCACGATTTCGACGGTCGGGCTGCCGGAGGCCATTCGGCGGCTGGCGCGCGACAACGCCAGCTATCGGCTCGCGGTTTCGCTGCATGCGCCGAATGATGAACTGCGGAACCAACTGGTACCGGTGAACGAAAAAATTGGGCTGGAGTCGATTTTGGCGGCGGTCGACGATTATTTTGCGGTGTCGGGGCGGCGGTTGACGTTTGAGTATGTGCTGTTGGCCGATTTGAATGACGAGCCGCAGCATGCTCGGCAGTTGGCCCAGTTGCTCGCCGGGCGCGAGGCGCTGTTGAATGTGATTCCGTACAATCCGGTGGCGGGGCTGCCTTATGAGACGCCCAGCACTCAGCGTCAGGTCGAGTTTCGCAAGATTTTGGAAGCGGGCGGCGTGCGTGTGCAGTTTCGCCATCTCAAGGGAGATCAGATCGACGCGGCTTGTGGGCAATTGCGGCGATCGCAGATGGGGCAGCCGGTGGATCTGCTACCCGTTGTGGAATGAAAACGGCAATTCGGCCATCGGAAGTAAAAAGGAAAAGCCTCACGCAGAGGCGCAGAGACCGCAGAGTCTCGATACGTTACTCTGGAAGTGAAAAAAAGGAACCACGAAAAAGACGAAATACACGAAAGGGAATGACGACAAAAAGTCCCTTGCTTTCGTGTCTTTCGTTTTTTTCGTGGTTCTCTTCCGAATGGGTTCTCCGTTTGAAAGAGCTATTGACGCTCGTCTTGGAGGTCTTGCATTAGTTTTTGGAGTTTTTGTTCTAGGGCTTCGATTCGCTTTTGGGTGGGGTCGGCGGCACGAGGCAGGCCGCCGAGGCGGGGCGGTAAGAGGTCTTGCATTTCGGCGTCGAAATCTGGCGGCTGGATATCGAACGGCTGGGGCACGTTTTGGCCGCGTAGCATGCGCTGGACAAAGGGTCGGACGTCGTCGGGGAGCTGGTTGAGGGACTCGGGATCGTTGTCTTCGATTTGCCAGGTTTTGTCGCCCTGCTTGACGATGATTTTTGCGGGGCCGTTGTTGTTGCGTTGGATCGAGACGCTTACGCCGTTGGGCATTTGGCCATTTGGTATTTGATTGGGATTGAGACGCCGTGCCTCCGGGAGCCGTTGTCCGTTGTCGCGGAAGCCGTTCTCACGAAAATTGGCGCCGAAGCCGAGGTTGCGAGCGCCGAGCTGCTCTAGGAGTTGCTGCATCATGTCGCCCTCGAGGTTACGACCCTGGAGTTGGCCATTGAATTGTCCGAAGGCGTTGGCAGGCCGACTGCGATTACTTGCCATGTTTTCTGGGATTAGCTCGGGAATGATGACGAGCTTTTCTTGTTTTCCGAGGCGGATGATTTCGAGTTCGAGCGGTTTTTCTTTGCTGGCTCGGACTTGGGATTGGAGGACCTGCATGTTGTCGACGGCGTCGTTGTTGACACGCAAAATGATGTCGTGGCGGCGGAGGCCCGCTTTGGCGGCGGGGCTGTTGGGCAAAACCTCTTCGACGACGACGCCCATTTCTTCGGCCAATTGGAGATGCGTGCGCAGGACGTCGCTTTCGACGCTGCGCCCGTGGATGCCGATCCAGTAGACGGGTTCTTCGACGATGCGCGTTTTTGGTTCAACGTCGAAATCGTCTACCTCGGCGTCGGGCGCGATGAGTACGACCTTGCCTTCGGCATCATTGTCCTCGGCACGAAGCGGCTGTGCTTGTAGGCAGAGGCCGAGGACCAACGCGATCGATGCAAGGCTGCGTGGGGAACAGAGGGACGATTTCAGTGGCATGATGAATTTTTCCTTGGTTTCGCTATTCTGTGGTTTCTGGTCTGGGGTTTCTGCTTTTGGCGGCGGACTTCTCGCTTAGAAGCGTTTATTCTATATCCAGCGTAGGGATCGTGGTCAAGAAATCCTTAGGCGAACAGCGGAGGAGAATTTGCCGTGGAATAGGCTTCTAGCCTGTAGTGAGCTGTTTAGTGCGAGCCGCACACGCGTGTTCCGCTAGCTGTCCTGGTATGCTAGAGCCAAATGGTTGTAAAAGCGGAACACTCGATTGGGGCTTGCTCTATTACAGGCTAGAAGCCTATTCCACGGGCTACAGGCTGGAAGCCTATTCCACGGTCAAGGTTGCGCGGTGGTCGGGCTGGCGGCTGAGGTAGACCCAGAGGGCGATGGCCCCGAGGAAAATTGCGATGCTGATGTTTTGGGAAATACTGAGGCCGGTGCCGAAGACGGCCGACTCGTCGATGCGGATGATTTCGAGCAGAAACCGCGAGACAGGGTAGACAGTTAGCATGAGAGCCGTCACCTGGCCGTCGCGGCGGCGGAAGGGATAAAACGACCAGAGGACCCAGGAGAGGAGCGCGGCGTGGACGGCGCTGTAGATTTGCGTTGGATGGACGGGCCGGCTGCGTGCAGGGGGAGGACTGGTCGCTAGTAGCTGGAACGATTGGCCTTCGGCGTTCTTTAATTGGAGCGGTAGGTTTTGACTGAATGCCGTAATGAAAATTTGTTGGGCTTGGTCGAAACTTTGGATCGGCTGGCCATTGAGGCTGATGATTTTTGTGCCGGCGTGAAGACCTTGGTTTGCGGCGACCGATTTGGCATCGACGGTTGCGATGGTGAGGCCTGGCTCTTTGCCGGCGCTCTCGACAAGCTTGATGCCGTAGGTTCTGCCTGTGGCGACTTGCTCCATGTAGGGCATGCTCTCGGGCGGAAAAGTGACGGCCCACGCTTGGGTCGACTCGCCGCCGTAGCAACATCCGTTGAGCAGGCAGCCGATGCGTCCGAAGGCTAGGCCGGCGAGGAGGCTGGGGGCGATAAGGTCGGCTAGGGCGAGCGGCGGCAAGCGGTGGCGGAGCGTGAAAACGAAAAACGCGAGGGTCGCGCCGATCAGTGCTCCGTAAACGACAAGGCCCCCTTCGGTGAATTTGAGGGCCTCGAAAAGCGTTTGTCGCCAATCGTCCGACTGAAAACGGGTTTCCCAGTACTCGATCACAAAAAAGAGGCGTGCGCCGACAATGCCGCACAAAAACATGCTGAAGGCGAGCGCGTAGATGGCGTCGGGCGAGAGATTGTTTTGACGGGCACGGTAGGTGGCCATGCCGATGCCGGTCAGCGAACCGAGCAGGACCATGACGCCGTAGCCGCGGATGGGAATGGCGGGGATCCAACGCGGGACGAACACGAGGGCGGCGGCGAATAGCAGAAGACCGGGGACATAGGCCCAGGCTTCAGCGGTGCGACCGGTCCGGCGGCCCCACATCAGCAGTTTTACTATGCCAACGACGAGGGCCAGCGCGAGGAGTACGCCTATAGAAATGCCGCCCAGGGCGGGGGCGCTTAGCCAGTCGAGGGGGATGCGAAATAGCTCGGAACACATGGCGTGAGACCTTTTTCTTTCTGTTGCTCGAACGGTAGCCGGCGAGCTACGCCTCGTCGACGTAACACCTAAGATTATTTTTGGGAACTGCGGCGAGGCGTAGCTCGCTGGCTATCGAGTTTGATTCTAGCCAATGAGGTGATTGTCGATCAATCGGGTTTGGCCTACGCGGGCGGCGATTGCTACGACGGTTGGGCCGGTGAGGGTGGTGACTGGGCGGAGGGTGCCTGCTTCTAGGAAGGCTAGGTACTCGACGTCGACGTCTGGGTGGGCTGCGAAATGTTGGTCGATCTGGTCCGAGATTTTGGCGGTCTCTCGGATGCCCTCGGCGTAGAGCTTTTGTGCTAGCTGTAAAGCTTGCCAGAGGGAGAGCGCTTGGTGGCGCTGGTCGGGTGTGAGGTAGGCGTTGCGAGAGCTGAGGGCCAGGCCGTCGGGGTCTCGGACGATGGGACAGACTTCGATTTGGGTGGGGAGGCTGAGGTCGCGGACCAGTTGCTTGATGACGAGCGTCTGTTGGTAGTCTTTTTGGCCGAAGAAGGTGCGGTCGGCGGGGACGATTTGCAGCAGCTTGAGCACGATGGTCGCGACGCCCCGAAAATGGGTGGGACGCGAGGCGCCTTCGAGCGTCTGGGCGACGGTGCCGACATCGACAAACGTCTCGCTGTTGGGGGGGACCATCTCTTCGGTGGTGGGGGCAAAGACGAGCCAGCAGCCGAGTTGCTCGAGCAGGTGCATGTCTTGCTCCAACGGGCGCGGGTATTTTTCGAGGTCTTCGCCGGGGGCAAACTGGGTTGGGTTGACGAAGATGCTGGTGACGGTGAGGTCGCAACGGGCGAGCGAGGCTTCGACCAAGCTGAGGTGTCCGGCGTGGAGGGCGCCCATTGTGGGGACGAAGCCGACGGATTTGCCGGCGTGCTGGGCGTCGAGAACGGCTGCCCGCGTTTTTGCGGCGGAAGTGAGGAGGCGGGTTTTTTGGATTGCGTCGGACATGGCGGGTAGATCAAGTCTTTTTGGTGGCTTCGATATCGGACCAGGCACAGCGTACGGCTGCTAGGGCTTCTTGCAGGACCGTGGCGGGGTCTTCGGCGGTGATTCTTGCTAGCGGGCCTAGGCCGGATTGCTGTAGCCAATTGGGGGAGTCGGGGTTCGGTTTTGAATCGGCCTCGAAACCGGCGTTTGCTGCGGCTTTCTGTAATTGTTGCGGATCGGGGGGGTCGAGGGCAATCACCAAAGCGGGACGAGGGTCGTCGAGGGTGGCAAGTTCGCCGGGAGAGAATGTTGCTACGAGAGGTGGCGAACCGGGAGAAGGTGCGGGAATTTGTTGGCGTAGCGGATGCTTGCGGTTGTAGACGGGAGCGTCAAAGGTTTTACAGAGCTGCGCGGCGAGCCACTCGGCAAGCTGTTTTTCGGCGGCTGTGATAACTAGATAACGGGGTGCTGTTTGCAGATGTTCTAAGAGGCGAGCGAGGGTCCACCCGGTGGTGGGGTGGAGCATCGAGCCAGCGATTTCTGCGGCAGGCTGCATCACAAAACTGCGGAAGGTCATCCGGGGGTGGGGGATCGTGAGCTTGGGGGTGTTGAGGATTTTGGTGTCGTAGAGGAGCATGTCGATGTCGAGGGTGCGCGCATCCCAACGGACAACGCGCTGGCGTCCGAGCTGCGTTTCGATGGCTTGCAGTGCGGTTGCTAGGGGCTGAGGTTTGATCGTTGTTTCGAGGAGGACCGCGCCGTTGAGGAAGGCACCTTGGTTCGCAGCGCCGCCGATGGGGGGCGTGGTGTGCCAGGTGCTTCGCGCGAGTAGCTGGCAGTCGGGCAGCGCTGTTAGCTCGGCGCAGGCGCGTTCTAGGATCGCGTGGCGATCTCCGAGGTTGGATCCGAGGGCTAGTAGGCAGCGTGGCATCGGGGGGAGGGGTGGGTTTGGGCAAAAGAGCCTGTTATTTAGGCTGAAAGGACGTGGCGCAGAAAGGACATGGCGGCGAGGCGTAGCTCGCCGGCTATAACGAACCAAGGGCCCAAGGCTTCGTGCCTTAGACCCTTGATTCGTGCGTCCTTGCCCTACTTGAGGCATAAAAAATTTAGGAGGGGGCATCCGTTCCTCGAACTTTGTTCTAGCGAACACTTGCGTGTTGCGAGAACTCCGTTTACCAACAGTCGATCCTAATCAGGCGTGGCCCCCCTAGATAAACTTGACTTCTGGAAATTGGCTCTGGAAATGTGCGCATATTTGCGGCGCAAACTTGAAATGAAAAAAATGCCGCCCGCAGTAGCTACTCGCATCGCATGAAAGCGAAACGGTTAGCCAACAAAAAAGATGAGCAAAAAGCTGCCCAGTTGAAAGGTAAATAAAACTCGTAACTCTCTTAGGTAGAAGAGCTATTCTCTCTAGATCGATACTTCTGTCAAGAACGATTTGTAAGAAGTTGGTTCACAAACAAAAAACAATTCCCTTGACAAAAAATGTTTGGATTGAACAAGGCGTTTTCCTGCGTCCTTGGACCGCGCAAGCTCCCCGGAGTGCTTGGAAATTGAGCGAAAAAAAAGATCGTGTGTGATTCCGCATCCAACAGGCAAGCTTTCGCTTCGCACTTCGCAAAGCTAGCATAGTGAGAGACCTTCTTGTTTGTTCTTGCCTCGTAGTTTGTTGTTAGTAGCCATGTCTTCCTCTGTTTCTTCTGGTTTGTTTGCACAACTTCGCGTTGCCGCGTTTGAAAGCCGTCGTGCGTCGGAAATGTCGCGGTTGATCGAGCGCAATCGGGGGGTGCCGTTTGTTAGCCCTTCGATGCGCGAAGTGGCTACGGACGAAGATCGGCCCGCGATTGATTTTGCGAATCGGTTGATCACCGGACAGGTCGACGCGGTGATTTTTCTTACGGGGGTTGGCATTCGGCAGTTGATCAGCCGGATCGAGCGGCATGTGAACGTACAGCGATTTGTGGATGCGCTTTCGGACATCCAGACTGTGGTGCGCGGTCCCAAGCCGTTGGCGGCGCTGCGCGAGTTGGGAATCAAGCCGACGTTGCAGGTGCCCGAGCCGAATACGTGGCGCGAAATTTTGGCGACGCTCGACGAGCGGCTACCGGTGATGAATCTTACGGTGGCGGTGCAAGAGTATGGCGTGGCGAATGTGAGTTTGACGGCGGGACTGGAAGCGCGCGGAGCCAAGGTCGAATCGGTGACGATCTATCGGTGGGCCTTGCCCGAGGATTTGGGTCCGCTGGAAGAAAACATCCGGCGGTTGGTCGCGGGGCAAGTCGACGTTGTGTTGTTTACTGCCGCGCAACAGGTGCAGCATTTGCTGCAAGTGGCCGAGCAATTGGAGCTTGAGCAAGCGCTGCAGGTGGCGTTAGGACAGGTGGTGGTCGGTTCGATTGGTCCGACGACGAGCGAGACGCTGCGCGAGCGTGGGATCGGCGTCGATTTTGAACCTTCGCACAGCAAGATGGGACAGTTGGTCAGTGGGCTTGCAAAACAATCTGCGGAGTTGATCGCAGCCAAGCGATCGTCTGCGGTACGACTTACACGGGAAGCAGCCATGATGCCTACGCAAAAGGATGACTCGGAAAAAGCGTGGCACGACAGCGTGTTTATGCGTACTTGTCGGCGCGAGGACGTGCCGTACACGCCGATCTGGCTGATGCGGCAGGCGGGGCGGTATATGCAAGAATATCGCGAGGTGCGAGCACAGGGGACGTTTCTGGAGCTGTGTAAGAACCCGCAGTTGTGCAGCGAGGTGATGTGTACGGCGGTCGAAAAGCTGGGGGTCGACGCGGCGATTATCTTTTCGGATTTACTGCCGATTTTGGAGCCGATGGGTTTGCATTTGGAGTTTGTCGCCGGGGATGGGCCAAAAATCGACAATCCGGTACGCGAGGCGGGCGATGTCAACCGGATTGTTGAACTTGAAAAGATGGACGACTTGCAGTTTGTTGTCGAAACGGTTGCGCAGACGCGGCGCGACTTGCCCGAGTCGTTGCCATTGATCGGTTTTGCTGGGGCACCGTTTACGCTAGCGAGCTATGCGATCGAGGGAGGGAGCAGTCGCAGCTTTTTGCATACCAAGACGCTCATGTACCGCGAGCCTTCGGCGTGGCACGATCTGATGCAAAAGCTGTCGCGGGCAATCGTGCTTTATTTGAATGCGCAAATCGACGCGGGCGCGCAGGTGGTGCAGTTGTTCGATAGCTGGGTCGGTTGTTTGGGGCCAGACGATTATCGGAAGTATGTGTTGCCGCACATGCGCACAATTGTTGCCGGACTGAAGCCGGGCACGCCGTTGATTCATTTTGGGACGGGCAATCCGACGCTGTTAGCATTGCAAGCCGAAGCCGGCGGTGAGGTGATTGGCGTCGACTGGCGGATCGATTTGGCCGAAGCGTGGAAAACGGTTGGCCACGATCGCGCGGTGCAGGGAAATCTCGACCCGATGACGTTGCTCGCCGACCACAAAACGATCGCCACGCGCGCGACCGCAGTCCTCGACGCCGCCGCAAACCGTCCCGGCCACATTTTTAATTTGGGGCACGGCGTCTTGCAGCAAACGCCGGTGGAGAATGTCCGGTTTTTGGTTGATTTTGTGCATGAGACGAGTGCGCGGTAACAAGTAGTGAGCGCCTTGCTCCTGTTGAATTACGGATTTTTGACTTCCTCGGTGCGAATCTGGTAGAATGCACTCATGCTTGATTCCGCAAACATTCCCGATGGGCTTGCCCGTATTCTTGACCCGGTGGCTGCGTGCTTTACTCCCGAAGTTGCGAGCCGTGTTGTTCACTTGCAGGCGGACGCTACTCTACAAGTTCGCATTGACGAGCTTGCTAGCAAGTGCAACGAGGGGTCGCTCTCTCCGGAAGAAGAGGCGGAATACGACTCTTATGTGCGAGGCATGGACGTCGTCGCCATTCTGCAAGCAAAAGCTCGATCGGTTGTTTCTGAGATTAAAGGCTAGTTCGCAGGCTACCGTATGGACGCAAAAACGCGAGCGGCAGTACGGACCCGAGCAAACAGCCGCTGTGAATATTGCCGCATACATCAACGGTACTATCGGTTCACTTTTCACGTTGAGCACATCGTAGCGAAGCAGCATCGTGGCACCGATGCTGACGACAATCTTGCTTTGGCTTGCCATTATTGCAATCGGTACAAAGGGCCTAACCTTGCAGGTATCGACCCGAAGAGCGACGAACTCACGCGGCTCTTTCATCCGCGCACCGACGCTTGGACGTCGCATTTCTTGCTGCGAAACGGACGAATTACTGGACGGACCGACGTGGGTAGGACGACTGTCGAGGTCTTGAGCATGAATGCCCCTGAGCGAATTCGACTCCGCGTACTGCTAGAACCTGAGCTCTTCATGCAGTAGTGCAAGCAGCAAACGCCGGTGGAGAATGTCCGGCATCTGGTTGATTTTGTGCATGAGACGAGTGCGCGGTGAGGGCTGCGATAGCCCAGCACTTTCATCTTGCTAACTCAAACTGAAAAGAATTTGCCCGCGAGACACGCGAAAGCTAGTGTTTTCCTGAGGCTTTTGGCGGGCATGTTTTTGCTGGCGTTTTCACTTTGAATTGCTAAGATCGTGAAAATTGTTTAAGACGATCTTATAAGGAGAGATTGATACATGTCTACTGATTCCGGGAAATTCGACGAGATTCTAGAACGCTTTGGCAAGCTTAGCCGTACAGAGCGTGAAGAACTCATTGATAAGTTGGAGCAGCATCAGGTGCCTGCAAACAACGGTACGCCATCGGACCAGAGCCTCTTGGATGCCTTCCAAAAGCGAGGGATGATCGGCTCGATCAAGGATGCTCCGCCTGACTGGAGCAGTAACCCCAAATATCTGGACGGGTTTGGGCAACATGATCAGTGAACCGGTGCTAGTCGACACCGGGCCGTTGATCGCTCTGTATAACGTCACACTGCATGCAAGAAGCAGATGGCATCACTCCCGATAGGCAAAGCTTATACGTGCTGGCCGGTTATCACCGAGGCGGTCTACATGCTTCGCAAACGCCCAAGACAGCGTGACGACTTGCTGCAAGCAATCATCAACGGAGAGCTGGCCCGAATGACGCAAAACACAAGCTCCCTGGCCTGAACTTCTAAAAACTCTCGGGAATCTTGGGAACTCTGTCCTTTATACTTGCGTCGAACCTCTTATCTGGCCCATTTTTCTGGAACTTTTGAGGAGCGGCGACTATGTTTCAAACGACTCTTGTGCGGACGATGGCTGTTTTGGCAACTTTGGCAGTAACGGCTCATGCGAAAACGGTTGTTATCACGGTGGAAAAACCGGAACCGGCGGTGGAGACCCCTGCGGCAAAACCTCCTTTCTCGGGAACACGGGCGGCGGTGGATGTGGCGATTTTGTTGGATACTTCTAACTCGATGGACGGACTCATTGGGCAAGCGAAGAGCCAGCTTTGGACCATCGTGCAGCAGTTTGCCAAAGCGAAGAAAAATGGTCAGACGCCCAGGCTGCGGGTGGCGCTGTTCGAGTATGGCAATACGCGGCTGCCGGCTGCCGAAGGTTATATTCGTCAGGTCGTGCCGCTGACGGATGATCTCGACAAGCTTTCGGAGGCGCTGTTTGCGCTGTCGACTAGCGGCGGCGATGAGTACTGTGGACAGGTGATTGATGAGGCAATCACGCGGCTCGATTGGTCGAAGGAGACGAACGGTTACAAGGCGATTTTCATCGCGGGCAACGAACCGTTTACGCAGGGGACGGTCGACTATCAGGCGAGCTGCCGCCGGGCGATCGAGGGGGGCGTGATTGTGAATACGATCCACTGCGGCAATCACAAGGCTGGGGTCGACGGGAAGTGGCGGCATGGTGCGTTGTTGGCCGAAGGCGAGTTTTTTAACATCGACCAGGACCGGGCGGTCGTGCATATCGATTGTCCCCAGGACAAAATTATTATTGAGCTGAATGCGGAGCTGAACAAAACGTATTTGTGGTACGGCAGCAAATCGAGACGCAAGGGTTATGCTGCGAATCAAGTGGCACAGGACGAGAACGCAGAGGCTGAAAGCGCAAGCGTAGCGGTCAGTCGTTTTGAGACGAAAGCCAGCGGCTCGGGGGGCGTGTATGGCAATCGGAATCGTGACTTGGTCGATACTATGGAAGAAAACGCCGAGATTCTCAAAGAGGTCGAGGAAAAATCGCTGCCCGAGGTGCTGCAAAAGCTGGCTCCTGCGAAGCGTGAGGCGTATGTGAAGGAGATGCTCGCCCAACGCAAAGCGGTGCAGGCGAAGATCGGGAAATTGTCGGCGGAGCGCGAGGTTTTTCTGAAGGGCGAGCGCAAACGGCTGGCGACGGCTGCTGGCGAAGCGACGCTTGGGGATGCGGTGGTGATGGCGATCCAGAAGCAACTGGTCACGCTAGGTTTTGAGACGACGTCGGTTGGTGAATAAGGCGAGCCTCCTTTTTTTGAAAGGGGTCTCTCTGCGAACGGTCGTGGAGAGATTCTCTCAGGAGGACTGCAAAGTCGATTTTGGTCCGTCTGATAAGAGACTCGGAATAAATTTGAAACACGACGAAACGAAGAAACAACGAAAAACAAGCGTGGTTTCGTCGTTTCGCCGTGTTTCATTTTTTTGCTGCCCCGAAGTTCATAGGGTTTTTTGACTTTGCAGTTCTCCTGAGATATGCCCTTTGAATACTTGACAGTCGCAGGTGGATCGCGGAGGTTGGCGGGCTGGAGATTTTTCTTATGTCCTCGACCGCTATTCCCTGCGACGCTCAGTCTATTCCCTGCGACGCTCAGGCTGTGCAACGTGGTTACCAGCTTGGCTTGCCGCGATGGTTTCAACGTGGGCCGGTGCATTGCGCTTTGGATTTCAATCTGGCCAATGTCACGCTGGTCGAGACGGGCAACGGTTTTGTCGCCATCGATTGTGGGCCAAGCCTCGAAACCGCCACGACGATCCAAGAGCAGTTTGCCGAGCGAGCGAACGGCGATCTGCAAGCGATTCTGTATACGCATTCGCATCCCGATCATATCCGTGGGGCGTCGGTGCTGCATCGACCGGGGGTTCCCATTTGGGCGCAAGCCGGTTTTAGCGAGGAGCTGTCGTTGCAAAATAAGTTGCCTTTGGCCTATATGCGACGGGCGGCCAAGCAGTTTGGTGCGGGGCTGGACAGCCAGCAAGTGCCCCACAACGGGATCGGACCACGGCTCGACTTGGGACAGGAGACCGCAGCGCCGATTCTTTATCCGACCGACACGTTTGAAAACTTTCAGGCGTTGGAGTATGGCGACCTACGGATCGAATTGCATGCTGCGCCGGGCGAGACGCACGATCATTTGTTTGTGTGGATGCCCGAGTTGCAAGTGCTGCACGCGGGCGATAATTTCTACCAGGCGTTTCCGAACCTCTACTCGATTCGGGGCGTTGCGCCGCGGCCGGTCGAGGCTTGGATCGACTCGCTCGACCGGATGCGACGTTTGTCGCCGGCACCCGAGTGTTTGATTTTGGGGCATACTGCGCCGATTGTTGGTGCCGACCGGATCCAACAGTTGCTCACTGACTATCGCGACGCGATTGCGTTTGTGCATGACAGCGTCGTTCGGGGGATTAACGCGCACAAGACGCCTGCGCAGCTTGTGGAAGAGATTCGGCTGCCCTCGCGGCTGGCGGAGCATGACTATTTGATGGAAAGTTATGGCACGGTGCGAGGCGCGGTGCGAGGAATTTACGACGGCTACTTGGGTTGGTACGACGGCAATGCGGCACACCTCGATAGTCTGCCGCAGCGCGAAGTGGCCGAGCGTTTGCTGCCACACTTTGGGGGTCGGACGGGTGCGCTCGCTACGCTGGAGGCGGCTGTGGCGAAGGGCGATTGGCGTTGGGCAGAGTGGCTGGGCGACCATTTGCATGCACTTGACCCAGACGATCAGCGGGTCAAAGAATTGCTGGCCGAATCGGTCGCTCGACTGGGGGACCAAGAGCCGAACGCTTTGATGCGTAGCTGGCGGCTAAGTGATGCGGCGGAGCTGCGGGGGACGTACCGAGATCCCAAAAAGCTGAAGTTGCAGGCGGCAACGATCGCGAATGTGCCGATCGAGACGCTGATTGCGGTTTTCCCTAGTCGGGTCGATCCCCTGCGTTCTGAAAAAGTGAACCTAGCCATTGGCTTCGACTTCACCGATACTGGGCGACAGTTTACGTTCACTATCCGTCAGGGGGTGGGCGAGGTTGCGCCACTGCTGAACCCGAAAACGGACTTGACGGTACGTACGACGGAAGAAAATTTTAAGCGTACGCTGATCGCTCGCGAAGTGACGCTCCTGTCACGAGAGTTTTGGCAGACACTAGAATTCGACGTCGGGGGTGGCAAGTGGATGAAGCCGTTTCGTGTGTTGAGGCACCTAGCGCGGTTTGCCTCGTGTATGATGAAAATTTGATCTTTTTTTAGTGACTACCACCTTTTCAGTAACACCCACGTCACCACGATTGTCCCCTCAGTCAACCATGCCTAACCGTACGCAATACACCACCGACGGACTGCCCTACTTTGGGTCTGCGCCGCGTGTTTGGCACGGGATGACGGTTGGCATTTGGTGGAAGCTGCTGGCACGCAACGGTTTTCGAGTTTCGCCTTCGCGGCTGCCGACTTGTTTGTCGATTACGGCGGCGAGTGTGATGAATTCGGCGCTGGGGCTGGGTGACGAGCTGCTCAACGGGCGGCGGATTGATGCGGCGGAGGTGCAGCCGCCGCTGTTTATTGTGGGACACTGGCGTTCGGGCACGACGCTGCTGCATGAGTTGATGGTCCGGGACGAGCAGTTTTCGTATCCCACGACGCTGCAAGTGATGGCTCCGCACCATTTTTTGTCGTCGAGCTGGCTGATGCGTCCGTTGTTGGGATTCACTTTGCCGAAGCAGCGACCCATGGATGCGATGGCGATGGGAATCGACTTGCCGCAGGAGGATGAGTTTGCGATTTGCAATTTGGGTTTGGACTCTTCGTATCTGCAATGGGCTTGGCCCAATGACCGGCAGAGCGAACGATTTTTGGAACCCGACGCGTCGTCGGAGCCGCATTGGCGTGCAACGTTTTTGCGATTTCTCAAGCGGCTGGCCGTCAACGATTCGCGGCGCATGATTTTGAAATCACCGACGCATACGGCGCGGTTGCGGCTGCTAAGCGAGATGTTTCCAAAGGCTCAATTTGTTCACATGACGCGCGATCCGAGAGCGGTGATTCCTTCGATGATCCGCACCTTTCAACGGCTGCACTTTATGCAGGGGCTTCAGACGCCACGCTTCGAGGAGCTGGAAGACACGATTTTTTATCTCTTTGAAAAGATGCACCAACTCGAACAGCAGGACCGCCGCCAGATTCCTGACGAGCAGTATGTCGACGTGAGCTACGAGTCGCTGGTGGCCGATCCGGTCGCCACGGTTGGCACGATTTATGAGCGGTTGGGGCTAGAGCAGTTTGAAAGCTTGCGGCCCAAGTTGGTCGACTATTTTGAGTCGGCGAAAGACTATCGTCCGAATCGGCATGAATTGCCCGTCGCACTGGCGGCACGGATTGAGGAGCGCTGCGGCGACTACATGCAGCAGTTTGGGTATCAGGCGCCAGTCGGAGCTTGAACCACGGGTGCGCGCAGGAACCGTGGAATAGGCTTCCAGCCTGTAAATTGTGATATCCTACAGGCTGGAAGCCTATTCCACGGTGAGGCGCGGTAGACTACTAGGCCGAAGGCCGGCGGAAGTATTGGTAGGCGGAGAGCACTTCGTAGAGATCACGCGAGATGGTGATGTCGTCGTGCTCGAAGTCGGTGAGCCAAGTGCGCTCGCTGGCGATCGCGTCTGCGATAAGAGGCAAGGCTTCGCCGACCGAAACCGTGACGCAATCTTCGTCGGCGTGCGTCGGTTCGGGCAGTTCTACCGGGCCACGGTAGAGTTTGAGATGGTTGCTTGGTGTCTTGGTATTTGGCATCGTCGAGGGTTCCTTCCCATCGAGTTCGTGGCATCTTCAACGTGCAGACGGACACTCAGCCCAGCCGTCACGACCCAACGCCCCCCTTCGCGTTCCACTGGTATCGGCAATGCGGACGGTGGGCATTAGCTCGCCTTGGATGAAAATGAGGATTTTTCAGGCAAGCACTGCTGGCATCGGATAGGTTGAGTGCCCTGGAGGATTGGGGCGTGGTGGCGTACCATGACAGTCTAGTGGTTCGTGGCTCTCACCAAGCTTTGGGTGCCACTGTGTTGTGGGTGCCACCTTTTTGGGTGCCACTGTCCGGCTTGTCCGGCAGTGGACGCTGGGCACTCACTTCCCACTGCTAGACAAGCTAGCAGTGGCACCCGCCACTTTGTGAAAGTCCCTCGCCTTTGGTGGCAGTGCTAGCAAACATCCAACGAGACAAGACGAAAAAACGCTATGGATTTCAAAGAACGACTCCACCGGGCTACCGAGCGTGGCCAGCAGGCGAAAAGCGCTGAGACGGCGGCCGCCGAGGCCAAGGCGATGAGCGACGAAGAGTGGCGGCGGCTGCATTCGAGTTGCCGTCGGGAGCTGATCGAGCATCTCGAATCTTGCCTTCAACAGTTGGCCGAGAATTTTCCCGGTTTTAATTTTGAGACGATCGTCGACGACAAGGGTTGGGGCGCGGCCGTGCGTCGCGACGATCTGTCGCTCAACGCCGGGAAGCGCGATAATCTGTTTAGCCGCCTGGCGCTGACGATCAGCCCTTATAGCGAATACCACGTGCTCGACCTCAAGGCCAAAGGCACGGTTCGCAACCAAGAGAATTTTAGCCGCAACCACTACCAACTGCTCAAAGAGGCCGACCTAGACAGCTTTCGGCAGTTGATCGAACAGTGGACGCTCGACTACGCCGAGCATTTTGCGGCGGGCAGCTAGGGCAGCTTAAGCTGCAATGACGAATGACGAGATACCCAATGACGAATGGATGTGTTGTTGTTCTCGCGGTTCGTCATTCACTCGGCGTCGGCTAGTGCTAGTTCTTTTAGCGCGTCGAGGCACTCGACGACTGACTCGGGCGTGGTGTCGCGCCAGTTTTCTCGGCGGTGGGCGATGATGGCCAACTTAAAACCCTCAAAGGCTTCGGCCAGATCGTCGGGCAAGGACTCGACGTCGACGCTTAGCCGCGTGCGTTTGCTAACCGGATCGGCTGATTCTTCGGTAGCCGGCTCGTCGTTGGAACTGGAAGGAGAATCGCTGGCGGTTTCGCCCAAGGAATCAATCGAAGCGCGGCTTGGGGTCAGCGAATCGGAATCAGAATCGAAGGGTGCTTCCTGATCGGCTGAAGCGGATTGCGCCGACAACTCTTCTTCGACTTGGGCTTCGGTGGCTTGTTCCTCTGCTTCAAGCGTAGCTTCGGCAGCTTGATCTTCGGGCGTGGTGCCGAGGGTTTCCCAGCGTTTGCCGCGCATTTGCGAAACCGACCACTTGTTTTGGATACTGCCTTCGAGCCACATTTCGGCATCGTCCCAGTCGAGACAGGCTTGGAAATGACTCCAATAGAGGCCGGCATACTGGGTGCTCACGTCGCCAAACCGTTGCGAGACGCGTCGTAGCCGTCCGACGTGTTGGCTGGTGACGCCACCGACGAGCTGTGCCCAGGCTTCGTCGGAATAGTCGGTCACTTCGGCGTCCGAGGCCTTCAGGGCGTCGCGCCATTCGCAGATGATTTGGCCTTTTTCCCAGTTGGTCGTGCTAATCAGCTGGTTCCACTGGCCAACGAATTGCTCGGCGACGTCTGTGTCGACGGAGCTTTCAGGCTCTGCAACGGCAGTGGTGTCGACTGTTGTCGGGGTCTCTGGATTTTCGGAAGAACGGGAAAAAGGTTTTTCGTGAGCAGCACGTTTACGCTTGGCCATCGGGAGGGTGATTCCTTTCGAGTCTTTTTTCTTATGAGCAAATGAAGCTAAATCGAAGTTGGGCTGCGAATTTTAGCACGAGCTACCGGCGAACAACTAGCAGTCACATGGCTCGAAAGGAGAAGAAAACGGACACGGTGCGGAGCGTAGTCCGCGTAACCCTTACGGCAAGCATATTCTTCGCTTCAAGGTGTTGCCGAAAGGCGCAGGAGGGGGCGTCGTGGGGCAACCCGTTGGGGAAAACCTGTTGGTGGCGGCTGGCTATTCGGCGGGGGCGAGCTGGTCCGACTCAAAGTCGTGGGGCGTTCGTCGTGGCCGACGGCGCTAACCTTCTGCGGGAGCGCGCTGGTCCGACTCGAAACCGCACTTTTTATGAGAACCATCGCAGAAAGGCTGGTTGGCCGAAGACCCGCATCGGCAGAGGGCGATCGCCGGTTTATCGGAGTTGAGCGGAAAAGCGTTGCCCTCGGAATCGGTAATCGTAAAAGGCCCTTCGACGACAAAGGGGCCGTTGGGACGCATGCGGATTTTGACGTTGTCTGCCATGATCGAGAGCCTTGTTCTGGAAAATTGTGGGAATGCGTACTGCGAGGGCCGGGCAGTATAACCGCTGGGCGAGCGTTTGGTTAGCGGTCGGTTGGGGCACGCAGTATGAACAGAACTTGGACGGGGGCTTTTGCCGTTAGTTCTTTGTTGCGACCGCTTTCTTTGGCGAGCATTTTTCTTCGGCGAGTGCTTTGCTGGTTGTTCTGGTACTGACTGGCATTGATGCGAGTTGCCCAGCCTTGCTGGGTTTGAAGGGCGGACTTGGCTTTTTGCTTGAGGGTACGCAGTTTGCTTTGGGCCGATTGCTTGCCCGTGCGTTCCCATTGCTGCCAGTGGTCCAAAAGTAGGTCGGTCGACTGTTGTTGCAGGCGGACCTCGGCGTAGTTGCTGGTGTCGAGGTTGCTTGCTTCGAGGACGTTTTCGATTTGTTCGATCGGCGCTTCGACCAAAAACATTTCGTCTTGGACCGATTCTTCCTCAGAAACATTTTTGTCCCGCGTCTCAGATTTTTCGGCTTCGTTTTGCCGCAACACAATGCCTTGGCTCGACAGTAGCCGAAAAAATTGTTCGACGCCGTGGGTGCTATCGTTGAGCATGAGGTGGACCAAGCAGGTTGGTTGTACTTCGGGGGCTGGCTGACTTGCGTCGGCCAATCCTTCGATGGCCTCTGCAGAAGATTCTTCGGAGATGACCGCAAGGCCGCCACTAGGCGTGGGAGGGGATGACGCTTTGCCAGAGATTACCGTTTTCAACTCAAGCAACTCATCAACATCTTCCCCAGCCGCTTCTAAGCTTGGGACGCTCTTTGGGACTGCTTTTGCGCTGGCTAGCGGTTTTTCTTCTTGCTGATTCTCTGGCAAATAGAGGGTCAGAAGGAGCGAGGCGGCGATGGCCATTGCTGCCCAGGCCCAGCGACGCGAGCTGGACGCAGCACGCGGTTTCGACACGACCGGCGACTCGCTGCCCAAGAGCATGGCTCGTTCGGCACGCTGTAGGACGGTGGTTCGTAGGTCTTGGCCGATGGTTTCTTTCGGGAGCGATTGAATCTCGCGGCTCAGCGTGCGTAGTTCTTCGACCCACTGGCGAGCGCGCGGGTCGTCGGCCAATTGCTGCTCGACCTGCGCAAGCTGCTCGCCGGTCAGCTCGCCGTCAACGTAGGCGCTGAGTAGTTCGTCGTCGAAATTTTTGGTTGGATTGGTCATGGCTTGGTTATTCTACTCCCGCTCCCTTACGGTCGGGGTTTGGCTCGTTGGTCATTTCGTCGGGCAACAGGGTTTGCAATTGTTCTTTGAGTTGGATTCTGGCTCGAAAGAGTCGGCTGCGTACGGTGCCGACGGGCAGTTCGAGGATTTCGGCGATGGTTTCGTAGGAGCACTCTTCGAGTTCTCGTAAGACGAGTATCTGGCGGTGTTGCTCTTTGAGCGTGAGTAAGGCTTGTTGGAGTTGCTCGGCCCGTTCGCGCTGGATTAAGTCTTGGGCGGCTGCCGGTTGTTGCGAGACGGGTTCTGCTCCGAGATTGTCCTTCGCGGCGTCGAGCGAATCGGTCGGCCGACGACGACGGCGATGGCTGAGCGCCAGGTTCATGGCAATACGATAGAGCCAAGTATAAAACTTGGCGTCTCCGCGAAAGCTGTCGAGTTTTACGAAAGCTTGGACGAGGGCATCCTGCACCACGTCCTGGGCATCGTCGCGGCTGCCCAGCACGCGGAACAGCGTATTGAACAGGCGATCTTGATAACGGAGGACCAAGTGGCCAAACGCTTGGCGGTCGCCGCCGAGCGTGGCTTCGACCAGTTGGGCATCCTCCACTTGGGCATCGTCGTCGGTAGAAACGCGTTGGCGGAAACGTCGCTCACGCTTGGCTCTGTGGGGTTGGACGCCACGGGAAGTGAAAAAGTTCCATGTGGGATAAACTTGGTCTGCTAGTATTGTTTCATGGATCCGCTTCAATGGGTAGACGAACAGCTGGATCGGCTCCGAGGGGCCGATCTGTACCGAGAATTGCCGCAGCCGCTGGGAGCAGTGGGCCCACGGTGCCAGGTTGATGGGCGGGAATTGATCAATTTTGCGTCGAACGACTATCTCGGCTTGGCCAACGATCGGCGATTGGTCGCTGCGGCCACCCAAGCGATTGACGAGGCGGGGCTAGGCCGCGGCGCGAGTCCGTTGATCTGTGGACGCTCAGAGGTCCATGTCGAGCTGGAGCGGCAATTGGCTTCGTTCGAGGGGACCGAGGCGGCGTTGTTGTTTGCCAGCGGTTTTGCCGCCAACGCGGGCACGATCCCGGCGCTGGTCGACGCGGGCGACGCCATCTATGGCGATGCCCATAACCACGCCAGCATCATCGACGGCTGCCGCTTGTCGCGCGCCGACAAACATGTTTATCCGCATAATGATGTTCAGGCGTTGGAGCAGTTGCTGCAAAAGGGCCAGAAAAAATATCGGCGGCAGTTGATCGTCACCGACACGCTGTTCAGCATGGGTGGCGACTTGGCCCCCCTGCCCCACCTGGGCAAGTTGGCCGAGCAATACGGGGCGATGCTGATGGTCGACGAGGCGCACGCCACGGGTATTTTTGGCGAGCAAGGTCGTGGCGTCGTCGAGCATTTTTCGGTCGAGCACCCCGAGCTGCACAGGCAGGTGCATGTGCGTGTGGGGACGCTGAGCAAAGCGCTGGGGCGGCAGGCGGGTTTGTTTGCGGGTCGAAGGGGCTGGTTGCGTGGCTGGCGAATCGTGCGCGGACTTATGTTTTTTCGACGGCCCAGCCGGTGGCGGCTAGCGCGGCGGCGATCGAGTCTCTCAAGATAATCTCCGCCGAACCGAAGAAGCGTCGTCGCTTGTTGCGCCAAGCGACTCAACTCCGCCGGCAACTCCAAGAACAGGGCTGGGAGACCGGGGATTCGGCGAGCCAGATTATTCCGCTACGGATCGGATCGGCTGAGCAGACCATGCGTTTGGCTGGGGACTTGCGGCAGCGGGGCTGCTGGGTGCCGGGGATTCGCCCGCCGTCGGTTCCCGAGGGCCACTCGCTGCTGCGGCTCAGTCTGTCGGCTGCGCATGACGAGGGGGTGTTGGAGCAGGTCTTGGAGGCACTGGCGGCGGCGAGGGCTTCGGGGGCAGGTTAGTCGGGCTAGGACGATTTTGCTGACCCAATCCTGGCAGAATCGCTCGATATGAGGGCAAAAACTTGACGATCGACGACGCCCCACTTACGATCGGAACTAGAAGACTTTACCCAGTTTGCCTTGTTTGCAGCCGGAACTGCGAAGGAATAGTTCGTTGACGCTCATTGTCCAAATTGTGTTAGGGCTCCTGCTGCTGGTCGGTTTGGCGACCATTATCATGAGTTCCAAGAACTGGCACTGGACCCAGTTGACGCTGGTGCTCTGTATTTTCTTTGCCGGCATTGGGTTTTTGTTTCTCGGGGCCGAGACCGTACGGGTTCATCGGAACCTGCGCGCGGGGCTTCCTAAACTTCAGCAAAGAATCACGGGTTTCGACAAACAAAACGACGAGCTGCTCAACGGCTCGAGCGACAAGCCGGGGATTTTGGAACTCGACCATCGTTTGCAAATTGTGACGCGCGAGCGCGGACGCGTTTGGCGCGGGGTCATGCCCGCCGGGCAGGTTGATCCCAAGACAGGACGCATTGCGATTTCGATCGCCAAGCCGCAGCCGCACGGTTTGGAAAAAGGCGCCATCATCTACGCCTTTGCCACGGGCAACCCCGACATGGGTGACCCCAGCAACGGCATGCAGTACCTGGGCGAGTTTCGTGTTTTAGAAATCCAAGCCGATGGAGCCACGCTCGATCCGATCCTGTTGATCGACAACCGTATGGGCAAACGCCTTGCTGGTAGCGAGGGGCCTTGGAGCCTTTACGAGACGATGCCCGTCGATCGACATCGGCTCTTTGCGGGCTATACCGAAGAGCAGCTCGAGGGGATGTTGCCCCGGGAATCGGTCGAAGAGTATCTGCGTCATGGCTCGCCGGCCAACGCCGACGACGACGAATGGCATGTCATTGGACTCGACGCCGACGACCAACGCGTGGGTGTCGACAATATCGATCAGGCCGTAAAAAAACTCTACAACCGTAGTTTGCGCGACTACGCCTATATTTTCAGCAAGCTGGCCGGCGAAAAAGTAAAACTATTGGCCAAGCAAGAGGCCGCCAGCGAGGACATCGCTCGGTTGGTGAAGTCGTTGTCAGGTGCTGAAGAAACGGGGCAATTTCGGCAGCAGCAGATCGACGCGCTCGACAAGGACCTAGCCGGGATGAAAGCCGATCTGACGGCCATCGAATCGCATCGCAACGCCGTTCTCGGTCAATTGCGACACTTCCAACAGCGGATCGACGATTATCTGGCCGACAATTCGGTCCGTGCCAAAGCGCTCGCCGACCGGCAGTTGGGCATGTTGAACTACATCAACAGCTCTGCCCCTGCCCCGAACCGTACGATCTTGCTGGGCAGATAAGCGGGCTTGCTAGGCAGACAAGCGGGAACTTCTGGATTCCACTTTCGGTGATTGCTGCGAGCCGGTATCTTTGCAGTCTGAGAACACATTTTCCTGTAAGACATACGATACCGAAGCAAAACCGACATGGGCCTCTACGATCGAGATTACGGACGCGACTCGCAGCCAGGGCTGCATCTGAGCGCGCCGCAGTCGATGACCATGCGGATCATCGTCTTTACCGTGTGCGTCTACGTGGCTCAAAATCTCTTTGGGCGTGCCGGCTGGGTGAACCAATTTCTGGCGCTCGATCCGCTCTGGTACCAAAAACCGTGGCAGTGCTATCAACTGCTGACCTATGGTTTTTTGCACTCGCTGCAAGCGATCCAGCATATCTTGTTCAACATGTACGCCTTGTGGCTGTTTGGGCGCGACCTGGAGCAGCGTTACGGCCGACGAGAGTTTTTGACTTTCTATCTCTCGGCGATTGTGATCGGTGGCCTTGTTTGGAATGGGGTGACGCTCGCCCAGGGCGGAGCCTCGGCCGGGTTGATCGGGGCCTCGGCCGGAACCGTCGCGGTGACGATTCTCTTTGCGTTCAATTTTCCGCATCGCAAGCTGCTGTTTATGTTTTTGTTCCCCATGCCGATGTGGGTTTTGGGCTGCATCATCTTTTTTAGCGACGCCTACGGGGCACTCGAAAATTCGGACATGAGCAACGTCGCTTTTGTCGCGCACTTGGGTGGTGCTGCTTTTGCTTTTTTGTACTATCGCTTTGGATGGAATCCCGGGAGTTGGATGGCCAATTGGTACACCGCCTCTGCCAGCAAGCGGTCGCGCAGCACCGCAAAACTTCGGGTGCATGATCCGGACAGCGAAGGCTCGGCCACCGATCAACGGGTCGACGAAATCCTCAAGAAGATCCAAGAAAAGGGGCAAGACAGCCTCACCTGGCGCGAGCGGCGAGTGCTAGAAAAAGCGAGCCAAGAATATCAACGCAAACGAGAATGAGTTGCAAACTATGCGACGACAACTCTGGTTCACTGCCCTTGTTCTCCTGCCAGGCTCGCTCCTGCTAGGCTCGCGGTTTTTGCAGCCCGTGACAGAAAAGACGGCGACCGAAATTCCTCTGCCGTTGGAATTGGAATCTTCCCTCGGAATGATCCGCTTACCGGGCGGAGTCTTTACGATGGGCAACCCCGCGATGGGCAGCCCTGCGGAGGGCAATCGCGACGCGCAGCCTTTGCACCAGGTCCGGCTAAAGCCGTTTTGGCTCGACACCGCGCCGGTTACCAATCGGCAATTCCAACAGTTTGTCGAACAGACCGACTACCAGACCGACGCCGAGCGTCGAGGCAGCTCGCTGGTTTTCGACCGGACGGCGGGCAGTTGGGGTGAGATCGCGGGAGCCAATTGGAGGCACCCCGAGACTTCGGACAGCTCGTTGGTCGGCCGCGAAGATCATCCGGTCGTGCATGTCACTTGGCGTGACGCGGTGGCGTATGCAGCGTGGGCCGAGAAGCGGTTGCCCACCGAAGCCGAATATGAATTTGCCGCACGCGGCGGATTGAGCGATTGCATTTTTCCCTGGGGACGAGAACGGAACCCCGGTGGCCGTCATCTGGCCAACGACTGGCAGGGACATTTTCCCCAACAAGATTTGGGCGAGGACGGCTATCGCGGCACCTCGCCTACCGGAAAATTTCCACCGAACCGATTTGGACTCTACGACATGGCAGGCAACGTCTGGAACTGGTGCGCCGACTGGTACGCAGCCGACTACTACGGAGCCAGCCCCTCAAACGACCCAAGCGGTCCAAGCGACGGCAACGAGCGTGTCCGCCGGGGCGGAAGCTGGCTGTCGGCCCCCAGCTATCGAGGTGCGCTGCGCGTGGCCTACCGCGATCATGCCCCACCCGGCGAAAGTACGAATCACACAGGTTTTCGTTGTGCTCGCAACGTAAAAAGTCCATAATGGCCGTTCGACGCAAGGAGATCTCAACCATGTCTGAACAACCAACGATCGTTGTGACGGGAGCCAGTGGGCTGATCGGGCCCAAGTTGGTTGCGGCCCTGGAAGCCGACGGGAAGCGTGTCTTGCGGGCGGTGCGCCGCGATGTGCAAAGCGAGCAAGAGCTTCGGTGGGATCCTGCGGCTGGCACGATCGATCGCGATCGGCTGGAGGGGGTCGACGCGGTGATTCATTTGGCGGGCGCGAATATCGCTGGCAAGCGCTGGACCGAGGCGTACAAACAAACGTTGATTGATAGCCGTGTGGATGGCACGACGCTCATTGCCAAGACGATCGCCGGCCTCGAGCGCAAGCCGCGCGTGTTTGCCAGTGCCTCGGCGATTGGTTTTTATGGCCATCGAGGCGAAACTGAACTCGACGAGTCGGCCGCCTGTGGTGATGGCTTTTTGCCCGAGGTCTGCATGCAATGGGAACGCGCCTGCGAGGCAGCCCAAGAGGCAGGCATTCGGACGGTCAACCTGCGGATCGGCGTGGTGCTCAGTCCCGAAGGAGGGGCGCTACAAAAAATGTTGCTGCCGTTTAAGCTCGGAGCGGGCGGAGTGCTCGGCCATGGGCGGCAGTATTTTAGTTGGATTGCGCTCGACGACGTCGTACGGGCCATTCAGTTTGCTGTGGAAAACGATTCGCTCGCCGGCCCGGTGAATCTGGTTTCGCCCAATACGGTAACGAATCGGGAATTCACCAAAACGCTGGGCCGCGTGCTTTCGCGTCCCACGGTGTTGCCGATGCCGGCGTTTGCCGCACGGCTAGCGTTTGGCGAAATGGCCGATTCGCTGCTGCTGGCCAGCACACGGGTCGTGCCGAAGGCTCTCGCTGCCGCCGGCTTCGATTGCCAGCATCCTGAGCTGGAACCGGCGCTGCGGCACCTCTTGGATTGCCCCCAATAGCCGGCGAGCTACGTCTCGCCGCCGATTCTTGTGTGAGTAAGGCTTAAAAAACCAGCGGCGAGGCGTAGCTCGCCGGCTATCTGCTTTCTCCGAGCTTTCGGTGTTTTTAAATGCCCATTGTGAGACAGCCCCAGAGCGGTAAAATGGGTGATTCTAAAAATTCCCAAGTTTGAGACCTATTTCAATGCACTCACAAGTTGTCGTACTCGGCGGTGGTCCGGGCGGTTATGCCGCCGCGTTTTTGGCTGCCGATCTGGGGATGGAAGTGACGATCGTCGAAGCCGACCCCCGGCTCGGCGGCACCTGTCTGCTGCGCGGCTGCATTCCGTCGAAAGCCCTTTTGCATGTGGCAAAGGTGATTAACGAATCACGCGAGATGGAGGAATGGGGCGTCGCCTTCGGCAAAATGAAAATCAATGTCGAGACGATGCGTGCCCGCAAAGAGAAGGTCATCGACACGCTCACCGGCGGACTGGCTCAGTTGGCCAAACGCCGGAAGGTCAAAGTTGTCAACGCACGGGGGATTTTTGTCGATTCGCAGACGCTGCAACTCGAAGGGGGCGACCCGTCGACTTATGACAGCGAACGAATCACATTCGACCACTGCATCTTGGCGACCGGCTCGGTGCCCGCCATGCCTGGGATGTTTGCTATTGATAGTGATCGGGTGATGGACTCGACCGGTGCGTTGATGCTGAAGGACATTCCGAAATCGCTGCTGGTGATCGGCGGCGGATATATCGGCCTCGAGATGGGCAGCGTCTATGCCGAACTCGGATCGAAAGTCTCGGTCGTCGAACTGACCGACGGCTTGTTGCCCGGCGCCGACCGCGACCTAGTCAAACCGCTTGCCAAGCGGATGAAAAAGCTGATGGCCAACATCTATTTGGGCACGAAGGTCGTGGGACTCAAAGCGGCTGGCAAAAAAGTGGACGTCGAGATGCAAGGCCCCGAGATGGAAGGAACCTTTTCGTATGACCGCGTGCTGGTTTCGGTGGGCCGTCGCCCGGTGAGCCAAGGCCTCGGTTTGGAAAACACGCAGGTAACAATCAACGAACGAGGTTTTGTCGAAACGGACGACCGTCAACGGACTTCCGATCCGCATATCATGGCGATCGGCGACGTGGCAGGCGACCCGATGCTTGCGCACAAAGCATCGGCCGAAGGCAAGGTTGCCGCCGAAGTGCTGGCGGGCGAGCCGGCGGCGTTTGATAAGGTGGCGATCCCGGCGGTCGTTTTCACCGACCCCGAAATCGCTTGGGCCGGCATCACGGCAGAAGAAGCCAAGCGTGCCGGCAGAAAAGTGACGATCGCCCAGTACCCTTGGCAAGCGAGTGGCCGGGCCACAGCGATTGGCCGAACCGAGGGACTCACCAAATGGATCATCGACCCCGAGACCGACCGCGTCTTGGGTTGCGGCATCGTGGGTGCCGGGGCGGGCGAGCTGATCGCCGAGGCTGTTTTGGCAATCGAAATGGGCTGCACCGTGCGCGACGTGGCCGATTCGGTTCATCCGCATCCAACGCTCAGCGAAACCTTGGCGTTCGCCGGCGAAGTCCACCTTGGTACGGCAACAGAAGTTTATCGACCGAAGAGAACGAAAAAAGGCGAACCCCAACCGTAAGGGACGGGAGCGACATGGTGGGCCGTGCCCACCCTACAACTAGAACCGTACAGAACCAGAGACCTTTCCTATGGCTAACGCCGATATTAAACCGAATTCGCCCATTCCTAACGACGTCGACCCGGCGGAAACTGCCGAATGGCTCGAATCGCTGGACTACATTTTGGAGAACAAGGGTCCGGAGCGCGTGCAGGAAATTCTTGCGGCGCTCGAGGCAACGGCGCACCGTCATGGTGTCGATTTGCCGTTCACCGCCACGACGCCTTACGTCAACACGATCCCTCGCGAAAAGCAACCGCCCTACCCTGGCAATCGAGAACTGGAACGCCGGATCAAAAGTTTTGTGCGTTGGAACGCAATGGCGATGGTCACGCGCGCGAACCGCGATCCGGCCTCGCCGGGCGGACATATCTCGACGTTTGCTTCGTCGGCGACGCTCTATGAGGTCGCGCTCAACCACTTTATCCGTGGGCGCGGCGACGGCTACGCGGGCGATCAGGTTTATTTCCAGGGACATGCTGCTCCGGGGATGTACTCACGGGCGTTTCTTGAAGGTCGGCTGACCGAGCAAAACTTGGTGAACTTTCGTCGCGAGCTAAGCGAAGGGGGCGGGCTGTCGTCGTATCCCCATCCGTGGTTGATGCCCGATTTTTGGGAGTTCCCGACGGTCTCGATGGGCCTGGCACCGATCATGGCGATCTATCAAGCACGGTTTAACGAGTATCTACGCGACCGAGGTATTCTCGACACTTCCCAAAAGCGTGTCTGGGCGTTTCTTGGCGATGGCGAATGCGACGAACCCGAAACGCTGGGGGCAATTACGCTCGCCTCGCGCGAGAAGCTCGACAACCTCACGTTTGTCATTAACTGCAACCTGCAACGGCTCGATGGCCCGGTGCGCGGCAACGGAAAGATCATTCAAGAGTTGGAAGGCGCTTTCCGTGGCGCAGGCTGGAACGTCATCAAGGTGATCTGGGGCGACGACTGGGATCCGCTCTTGGAACAAGACGAACAAGGGCTGCTCGCCCGTCGGATGATGGAAGTGGTGGATGGCCAGTACCAAAATTATGTGGTGAAGGGCGGCGAGTACATTCGCAACGATTTCTTCGGCAAATCGCCTGAACTGCTAGAGATGGTGAAAAACTACTCCGACGAAAAGCTGAGCAAGATGCGTCGCGGCGGCCACGATCCCGAAAAGGTCTATGCCGCCTACCAAGCGGCCATGGAGTGCAAAGGCAAGCCGTCGGTGGTGATCGCCATGACGATCAAAGGCTATGGCGTGGGCGAAAGTGGCGAAGGTCGCAATATCAGCCACAATCAGAAAAAGCTGAACGAAGACGAGCTTCGAGAATTCCGCACGCGCTTTGGAATTCCGATCTCCGACGAGCTGGTGGCGGACGCCCCGTTCTATCGACCGCCCGAAGATAGTCCCGAAATGGCCTATCTGCGCGAGCGGCGCGAAGCCTTGGGCGGATCGATGCCCAAGCGCAACCCCGAGCCGGTCAAGATGGAAGTGCCGCAGCTCGGCGACTACGAAAAAACGATGGCCAAGCTAGTCAGCAAAGGCCCCGGCAAAGAGATGTCGACCACGATGGGCTTCGTCCGCCTGCTCAGCGATTTGCTCCGTGACAAGAAAATCGGCAAACATATCGTGCCGATCGTCCCCGACGAATCGCGGACTTTTGGTATGGAAGGCTTGTTCCGCCAGATCGGAATTTACGCCCACGGCGGCCAGCTCTACGAGCCGGTCGATTCCGACCAGCTTGCGTACTACAAAGAGGCCAAGGATGGGCAACTGCTGGAAGAAGGCATCACCGAGGCGGGTTCGATGTCGTCGTTCAACGCGGCAGGCACCGCCTATTCGTCGCACGGCGTGAACATGATTCCGATGTTCATCTACTACTCGATGTTCGGCTTTCAGCGCATCGGCGATCTCATCTGGGCGGCTGCCGATATGCGAGCCAAAGGGTTTATGCTGGGCGGCACCGCCGGACGGACGACGCTCAACGGCGAAGGCCTACAGCATCAGGACGGCCACAGTCTGGTGAATGCGATGGCCTTCCCAACCGTACGGGCCTACGATCCGGCCTATGCCTACGAGACGGCGGTCATCATTTTCGAGGGTCTGAAGCGGATGTACGTCGACAACGAAACGGCCATCTATTACATCACCCTAGAAAACGAAAATTACCTGATGCCCGAGATGCCGGCAAATTGCGAAGAGGGGATTATCCGCGGCATGTATCGCGTTGCCTCGAACGAAACAAAGACGAAGGGCGAACGGGTACAGCTCTTTGGCAGCGGGCCGATTTTGCGAGAATCGCTACGAGCGTCGGAGATGCTCGCCGAGAAATACGGCGTAGCGAGCGACGTTTGGAGCGTTACGAGCTACAACCAACTGCGACGCGACGCCCAGGAATGCGAGCGTTGGAATATGCTCAACCCGGGCAAGAAGCCGCGCCGATCTTATGTGGAAGAGCAGCTCGAAGGGGTCGAGGGACCAGTGATCGCCGCCACCGACTACCTGCGGATCTTGGCCGAACAGCTCAGCCCTTGGATTCCCGGCGGACTATTCGCCCTGGGCACCGACGGGATGGGCCGTAGCGAATCGCGCGAAGCCTTGCGGCGCCACTTCGAAGTCGACGCCGAGTGCATTGTCATTGCAACGCTCTATCAACTAAGCAAACAGGGCAAATTCGACACGAAGAAGCTCACCAAAGCGATCAAAGACTTGGGCGTAGACCCCGAAAAAACATCTGCGCTGTATGCTTAAATTTGATAATTATTGACCACAGAGGACACGGAGGAACACAGAGGGAAGGTACTTATGGAAGACCAGCTCACTGAGAAGATATTGGGAGCAGCAATGAAAGTTCATTCTGCACTCGGTCCAGGTCTTCTTGAAAGTGCTTATGAGAAGTGTCTGCTATTTGAACTACATCGAATTGACTTACTTGCTCAAGCTCAAGTAGAACTACCGATTCAATATGACAAGATCAAGATTGATGCTGGTTATCGGATCGACATCGTTGTCGAAAATCAAGTTCTTCTCGAATTGAAGTCAGTAGAAAAAATATTGCCTATTCACAAAGCACAAATCCTTTCCTATCTCAAACTAAGTCAGAAAAGAATTGGTTTACTAATCAACTTCAACGTTACGCACCTCAGAGACGGTATCACACGTGTGGTGAACAACTGAGAAACACTAAATGGAACGGCTCTGTGTTCCTCTGTGTCCTCTGTGGTGAATACAAAACCAGGGATTCCAGAATCCATCAAGCTATGACTACACAAATCACACTGCCTAATTTGGGCGAGAATATTGAATCGGGCGACGTGCTTTCGATTTTGGTGAGCGTTGGCGAGACGATCTCGGCGGATCAAGACATCGTCGAGATCGAAACCGACAAGGCGACGATGCCGGTCCCTAGCCCGACGGCTGGCAAGGTCGTGAAGGTGCTGGTCAGCGAGGGCGATACGCTCTCCGTAGGTGCCGCGATCTTGGAAATCGAACCAAGTTCGGGCGAGGTTGCTCCAGCGGTCAAAAAACCCGCCGCCCAACCTGAGCCAACTCCGCCAGCGCCGACGCCTGAACCGACACCCGCCCCGGTCGCGCCGGCCCCCGCTCCCCCGGTCGCCGCTAAAACTCCTTCGCCTGCGCCGATTGCCGTTGCAAAAGCGCCGGCGGCACCCTCGGTCGATGTTCCTGGGGATGGGTTTTCGTCCGCTGCGGCGGGGCCTGCGGTACGTCGACTTGCTCGCGAACTGGGCGTCGACCTGCGTCGGGTTCGACCCAGCGGCAGCGAGGGCCGAATCACCGAAGACGACATCCGTTCGCATGTCCGTGCCGGCAACCAACAAGCCGACTCGGCGGCCACACAAGGCATTACCCCGCCCGGCACGCCCGACTCGGATGGACAGGGTGCCGTGCGTCGCGAAAAAATGTCGCGGATGCGGCAGACCATTGCCCGTAACATGCTGCAATCGTACAGCACGATCCCGCAACTGACCAATTTTGATGATGTCGACATCACCGAACTAGAGCGCATCCGCAAGGACAGCAAAGAGGACTACGCTTCGAGCGGGATCAAGCTGACGTCGATGCCGTTTTTGATCAAAGCCATCGCGTCGGCGCTCAAGCAACACCCGCTCCTCAACGCTTCGATTGATGAAACGGCCAACGAAATCGTCTACAAGGAATACGTCAACATCGGCATCGCGGTCGACACCGAGCGCGGCTTGGTCGTGCCTGTGCTACGCGACGCCGACCGCAAAAACATTCCGCAAATTGCTCGCGAGCTGGCCGCCCTAGCCGAGTCGGTCCGCAGCGGCAGCTTTGGGATAGAAGATTTGCGAGGCGGTACGTTTACGATCAGCAACCTAGGCGCAATCGGCGGCACCTACTCGACACCGATCATCAACCCGCCGGAAGTAGCGATTCTGCTGGCCGGTCGCAGCCGGATCTTGCCGCAGTACATCGACGAGAAATTCCAACCCCGACTGATGATGCCGTTGTCGCTGACCTACGATCACCGGGTCGTCGACGGCGGCGCAGCGGCACGCTTCTTGAACGAAGTCAAAGGCTATCTGGCGAATCCTGGGCGGTTGTTGTTGGCACCTTAGCGCGAGCCGCACTAGTCTGCCTTCAGTTGCTCTCGGATCATCTCGACCATAGCGATGACCACGTGGCTTTGATGTCGCTTTTTATGCCACACCATAGCCATCGTTCGGTGGGGGCGAACGCCACTTAGCGAACGGTATTTTCGCAGCTTCGATTTATCTGTTTTTGCGGCTGAAGCGGGCAACAAGCTCACGCCATGTTTCAATCCCACTAACTCCTGAACCGTCATGATCTGAGAACTGCGACACGCTATCTTAGGGCGACATTCGCTACTCACGCAAAACGAAATGACCTGTTCGCCAAGGCAATGAATTGGGTCGAGCAAAATAAACGGCTCTTGCATGAGGTCCTCTAGAGTGACTGTCCGTTTTGTTGCAAGTGGGTGTTTGTGATGGACACAAACCAAAAGTTCATCCTCGAACAACGGTTCCACGTGTAGCTGATCGTCGTCAATCGGTAATGCAACCAAGCCCAAATCGAGATCGCCTCGGAGGCATTCACCTAAAATTGTGTCTGTCAAATTTTCGTGAACAACGACCTCCGCATTCGGAAAAGACTGCCCAAACTTTTTGAGCAGTGGCGGAAGAAGATAGGGCGCTGCCGTAACGATCGAGCCAATGGCCATGCGGCCCTCGCCGGTTGCTAGACCGTCGAGCAAATCTTTTTTTGTAGCGTCTACGGTTGCGAGAATATTCGTAGCCCGATCGTACAGAAAAAGCCCCGCATCGGTCATCTTGACTCGCCGACCGAGTCGCTCGAACAACCTCTGCCCAAGCTCTTTTTCCAGCTTGATGATCTGTTGACTCAGCGAAGGCTGGGCGACTTGGCAGGCTTCGGCTGCCCTGGTGAAATTTCCTTTGTTGGCTACCGAGACAAAATAGCGAAGCTGGTGCAGCTCCATGGTTCCCTCCCCAGGCATATAGGTAATAACTATTGTAACAATAGTTATTATATCTTGGACGTCTTGCAAAACAACTCGTATCCTGGATATTGCCCAATGACCAATACTGTTTCCTCTTAGAAGGAGTTGCGATGAATTCTCTTGCACGAAGCACGTCGTCCGGTCTCGTCCTGGTAGGGGTAGTCATTGCCCTGATGTCTCTATCGGCAACGGCTGAGGATGCGCCCCCGTCGAGCTATGCGCCGGTCGTCCAGCGAGAATCCTTCGAGGCGCTAGTGCAGAGAATGCAGACAGGCAAGGCGGAGATTGCTCAGCGTCACCAACAATTGCTACAAACTCGCTATGACCTGGGTGACCGAAGCAATGGCGGCACAAAGATGTCTCGCGGCAAAGATGTGCAATCGGGAACGCGCGTCCGCCTAGCAGAGGGCAACTCTTGGGAACAACTCAATGGGATGACGCCCGAGCAGATCAAATCACAGGATCTCTGGCCTGCGGGCTTCTATCCGTTGCCGCATCCGAACCATCCCGAAGGAGGTATGCTGTTTCCCAAGTACCACATCGACGAAATCAATCGACAAGAACAACGCGACCTGACGCGTTTTGATCTTGATTACGACCTGCCGACGCACTTTCTTCCTGATTATCCGCCCTCGATTTTCCTCACGACTCGGCCAGACTTGGGCGACGTATCGCAGGGCAAAGTGGTCACGATCGACAACTATTTCGGCCTATTCAACGGCATTTTGAATCCAAAGCAGCTCGAAGGCTTGCGACTTCTGGTGGCGACTTTTCCTCAACAGCAGTTCAATGCAACGCACGATCGTCGGTCGCTCAAAGCCCACCGGGGGGTGACGTGTTTTGACTGTCATGTGAACGGACATACCAATGCGGCAACGCACCTAGTCGGCGACATCCGGCCCCAGGAATTCCGTCACCGCATCGACACTCCTACCTTACGTGGCGTCAACGTGCAGCGTCTGTTCGGATCGCAACGAGCCTTAAAAACGGTCGAAGACTTTACCGAATTCGAGCAACGTGCCGCCTACTTTGACGGCGACCCAGTGATCGCCGCAAAGAAAGGTGCCAACGTGCTGGAACGGGGCAGCCAAGTCCATGCCATGGCCGAATTCGAAGCGTTGCTCGACTTCCCGCCTGCACCCAAACTTAACATTTTTGGCAAACTTGACCCAAGCAAGGCGACCGAGCAAGAACTCCGAGGCCAAGAACTGTTTTTTGGCAAAGCTCAGTGTGCTCCGTGCCATACGGCTCCGTACTACACCGATAATTTGATGCACAATCTCCAAGTCGAGCGGTTCTTCAAAACGAAAACGATCTTGGGCCGCACGGCAACGGCTGATGGCCCGATCAAAACCTTCCCACTACGAGGCATCAAAGACTCGCCACCCTATCTTCACGATGGCCGGCTGCTGACTCTCGAAGACACCGTTGAGTTCTTCAATCTGGTTCTGGAGCTCAAGCTGAACCAACAAGAAAAGAGCGACCTCGTTGCCTTTATGCTTTGTTTGTAGGGCACGCGTCATGGTTGGAGGGCGTCGTTGCTGATGTCGCTACCCTCCCCTTACTGCCGGAAACCCAGCAGCGGAAAGCAGATGAGGGGAATGGCTAGCGAGGCGAGGCCGATGGCCCAGCGTACCGGGCCGAGCTTGACGTTGTCGTTGGCAGTCTTTGGGTGGTGGATGCCCATCAGAATGACGAGCACGACCATTGGGGTCCACATGACGGCGTGCTCTAGGTTCACGACGATGTAAAAAATGGTGAACGAAATGAACCACCGCGAAATCGTATGGGCGTCCTTCAAAAAGAGCGCGTAGGTCGTGTGTCCGCCGTCGAGCTGGCTGACAGGCAACATGTTTAACCCCGTGATCAACATGCCAACCCATCCGGCCATGAAATACGGGTTCACCTCGGAAAGTCCGATCCACTGTCGGCCGGCCCATTCAGGATGCGCGTGTTCGAGCATCCATTGGCCGATCCAAGGCAAGTAGAGTTGTAGATCACCCCGTTGTAGCTGGTTCGACAAATCAAGGTCGGTGATTCCCCACCAAAACACAGGCACAGCGACGACCAAACCGGCCAGCGGTCCGGCGATGCCGATGTCGAAAATCTGGCGACGGTCGGCCTTCATCCCGTCCATGCCGATCACCGCGCCCATCGTGCCAATCGCGTTGAACGGCACGGGGATGCAAAGCGGGTAGCTGGCGGCGATGCGATATTTGACGGTTTGCAAAAAGTGGCCCATCTCGTGGGTGAGCAAAATCGCCAAGACGGCGACCATATACTGCAAACCGGTCGGCCAATTGTGCTGGACCGTTCGCCACATCGCGGCATAGCTGCCGATGTAGACATTCTCGACCGGCTCCCAGCCCGTGCAGCCAACCCAAAACGTCGAGACGCATGTTCCCAGAAACAACAAGATCGGAAGCATCACGCGCCGCTGGGGCCGAAAGTGCAGGTCCGAAACTCGGAGTTCTGGCAAATGGGCCACGGCGGGGTCATGAAATTCGTCAACGCCCGGCGACGGTACGCCGGCTCGTTTTTCTGGCTGTCCTGAGGGTTCCTCTGAGTTCATCAGAGAATCATAACATAGCAAATAACATAGCAAAACCGCCTAAGAACAGGGCCTAACTGCCGGGGAGGGGCTGTAGGGTCCACTGTGCGGACCAAAGGCACAAGAACGGTCTCGCTGATCGACGGTCCGCACAGTGGACCCTACGACCTAATAAATCTCCAGGCTTTTTACGACGCTGGTGCCGCTGGATTGGGCGCCTGCTAGGCAGCGCTCGGCGGTTTCGATCAGATCGTGCGGCGGGAAATTCTTGGGCGGCAGCGCCACGGCTGCGACGCCTGCACTAGCCAGATATTTCAAAATCGTCCCGCTCTCTTCCAGCCGATGGGCCATTTTTTCGATTTGCGAGAGGATCTCTTCAGCATAGCGCACCGCTTCGTGCCGATCGCAATTGGGCAAAACCAACGTGCGTCGACAAGGACTGGCAGCCTCGAAAAACAAGTTCGGAACGTCGACCGAACGACAGGCCACCTCAAGGATTTGTCCCAAGAGCCGTTGTCCGTGGGCCTCGGCACAGCTCGCGCCGCTAATCTCTAGTAGCAAAACGCTCACCGGGCGACGCCGCGAACGGCAGTGGCCCACGGCAAAGGTAAGCTGCGTTTTGAAATCGGCCGTAGCAACAGGAGTTGTGGTTGTTGCGCGAGCAGGTTGCGCCGCCGTAGAGATTGTCGTTGGTGGGGCAGGTTTCGTGGTTGTTTCTGGACTGGAAGCGGGTGTCGGGCTGTCCTGCAAAAAGCTGCTGACCGCCGAGCGAAGCTGGCTGGTGTCGGCCAACAGATCGGCATACTCCTGCTCGTCTTCAAGCGAGGTCTGACCAAGTTGTTCAACAACCTGTTCGCTGATTTCGCTCATGCGCTGATGCGCCGCCGCGACAATCGCGTTGTAGTCGGCCTCTTCGTCCGGTTCGAGCAACAGCACCTCGGCCAGTTGTTTCACTTTGGGTTGCAGCGTGCCGACCAGCGCATTCAATCGCTCTTTGTCGAGTTCGCAGTACGCGTGGCCCACTTCCATCAGATCGGGCAAGACACCCAGGCGGTTTTGACCGACCAGCTCGGCGACCAGCTCGGCTAAGATGCAGTATGCGCGCCAATTCGGCGTGCCCCGCTTCGCTCTTGACCAGATGCGCGACATTACGCGGCTCCGAAATCGAACGGACCAACAGCTCGGGCATGTTCCAATGCTCTAAGAGCGCGCCGGTCAGTTCCAAATGATCGAAGCCCAACGAATCGAGTTCAAGACTCTGTAAATCGGCCTGTTGATTGATCACGCTCGACAGAAAATTCGCATACGGCTCTTTTAATTCACCTAGGAGTACCAGCACGCCCAGATCCTGCAGCAAGCCAGCAAGAAAGGCATCGTCGCCGGGACGATCGAACAGTTGCTCGCTAATTTCACGGGCAGCTACGGCACGGGCCAACGTCGTCGACCAATACCAGTCGAGCTGCTCGCGGGCGACTTCGCTAAACAGATTTTCGGGCAAGCTGAAACCGAGCACCAGTAGTTTGAGTGGTTTGGTGCCGAGCAGCGCTAACGCTTGGTTCAAATCGCACACTTCGCGGCTCAAGCCGAACAGCGAGCTGTTGACCACACGAAGAATTTTTACGGTTAGCGCCGGATCGGTCTCGATGCACTCTTTGAGCGCCCGTGTGTCGACTTTGGGATTGCTCGTCAGTTGAATCACTTCGGCGGCGACCACCGGCAGAGAATACAGCGAACGGGCACGACCCACCAATTCGTCGATCGCGCTGTTTTCGGTCGGTTCTGAAAAAGTTTCGGTCGTCATACTGAAAATTCGCTTCTGCGAAGGGAGGGGCAAAAGTAGCCGGCGAGCTACGTCTCGCCGAAGTCGATGACACCGTCGTTGTAGACATTCGGCGAGGCGTAGCTCGCCGGCTACTAAGATATAGCTCATAGAAGGCCTCGCTGCCCGCCGCTGCTAGCACAATCGGCATGAAGCCGACAATCGGCAGATCTCCGTTACTCGAATTCGCTGTTTGCCCTAAAATCGTCCCATTCCCCTTATCCCAAAAGAGAACCCCCATGCGTTTCTACACGTTGCTAAGCATCGTCCTGCTGAGCATCAGTTTACCTCCAAGCTGGTTGCCACCAAGCTGGGCCGAAGAACCGCCCCAGACGGTCACGCTGGCAACGCATACCAACACCTTGCCCCATGTCCTAAGGGGGGCCGACGCACAAGCTCTCGAGCGCATTCGCAAGATCGTTCTGAACCACGACGACGACTCGCGTGCGTTGGCCAATCTAGTGCAGCTCGCGCGCGACCTGCCCACCGCTGACGCCGCACAGTTGTATGCCGATTTGGCCGACGACTATCTCGAACGCGGCAAATACGACCAAGCGGCCAATCTACTACAGCAACTACTCAACCAACATGCCGCCCAAACCGTGGCAGGGCCAGCTTTGGTAAAACTGTTACGGCTATACTCCAGCAGCGAAGTGAACCACACCCAAACGCCTCTCGCATCGTCGAACTCGAAAGCAAAAGTTGGACAAGACGGGTTTCTTCGTTACGCGCAGCATTTGGCCGAGAGTACGCTACAAAAACACCCGTCGCTGGCCAACAACCCCGCCCTTGACTTCCAATGCGCCGTGATCGCGCGTAGCAGTGGCCGACCGCAGGCGGCTCAGGGCTGGCTGACCAAGCTCAAACACAACTCGCAAGCCGGACCGTGGCGAACATGTGCGCTGGTCGAAAAATGGTTACAGGAAAACACCCTAGAAGACCAGCACAAAAACAAAACGACGAAGTCGATTGTGCTTTGCCACCGCGCGGGCCAGCTTCCACACCTGGATGGCACGCTTGACGAGGCACTTTGGCAATCAGACGAATCAGTTTCGGATGAATCGGTTCGACTGGCTTACGACCACGAGTTTTTGTATTTGGCCCTGCGCTATCCGAAAATTGCCGGGCTAACTTATGAGACGGACAAGCGACCTCGAACCCATGACGCCGACCTCTCGGCACACGATCACGTTCGCCTTCGACTCGACTTGGATCGCGACTACGCAACCTGCTTCGAGTTGTCGATCGACCATCGCGGCTGGACCCGCGACCGTTGTTGGCTGGCCACCGACTGGAACCCCCGTTGGTTTGTCGCCGCAAACCAAGACGCCACGCACTGGACCGCCGAAGCGGCCATTCCCTGGGAGCAGCTCACACGCAAACCACCCCAACCGGGCAACGCCTGGACGGTCGCCTGGGATCGGATAGTGCCCCAGGCCACAAAAACCAAAACGCCCTCGCCCAAGGCCGATTTTTCTTTGCTGCTCTTCGAGTAAAACGGCATTTCTGCAAATCCAGGAGATTTTCTTGACATGTCGTTCTAATTCTGTAGAATTAGCGTCGCAGCGGTCACTTCTCCTCTTCGTCCCCTCACAGAAAAAGGCTTCTTATGGCTCGTCCTGCCAGTGTTCACCCGACCGATGGGGAACTTGAAATCTTGCGTGTACTGTGGGCAGACGGCCCGACGGCGCTGAGCACCCTGTGCGAAACGCTGCGGCAACAGCGCGAAGTCGCCACCACCACGATCGCCACAATGCTGCGAGTGATGAGTGAAAAGGGCCTAGTGAAACGACTAGGTTCGGGGCGCGGTGCCCAGTGGACGGCGGCGATCACCCAGAAAAAGACGGCCAAAAAAATGGTCGGCAAGCTGGTCGATCACGTTTTTGATGGCTCCGCCGATTTACTGGCGGCCCACCTCATCGAAGGCGGCCAGCTTTCGCCGAAGCAACTCGGTGAACTACGCGATCTGATTGACCAACGCTCGAACAACACCCAAGGGGCCAAGCGATGAATCTCTTTACGAATCTCTTCACCATGACATGGCAACAAAGCTGGGAACTCCTCGCCTGGACGATGTGTTACTTTTTGGCGGCAGGCACCGTCGTTGCGCTCGCCGGTGCGCTCTTGCGATTCCTCTGCAAACGCCTGCCGCCGCAAATTCGTTACGCCGTGTCGCTTGCCATCTTCGCGACGTTAGCGGCCCTCCCCTTTGGCATTGCACTTGGGTTATCGCAAATGCAGGATTTAGCGAGGATCAGCGTCGTTGCCGACGTCGCTAACAGTCGGGGTTCTTCGCTGCCTGCGACTACTTTTATTGAACTGAAGGGAACTGGTCCAGAGAAATTTCCGGAACAACAATTCACCCCCAAAGCCGAGGCGATGTATTTGGCACCCGTTGTACCTGCGCCCGCCCCAGAAATTTTCGTACGCACAATCGAATTTTTGCCGTGGGTTTGGTTGATTGGCACGCCGCTTACGTTTTTGTTGTTGGCGACCGGGTTGATTGGGTCGAATCGACTGCGGCAGCAATGCACGCTACTGACCGAAGGGCCGGTTTTTGAGGCCTGCGAACGCCTTCGCACCACGCTTGCGGTTTCGCAGCGCGTCGGCATCGCCATAAACGAGCGCATCGCCACGCCGCTGCTCATAGGCATCGTCCGCCCCCTCATTTTGCTGCCACCTGCCGCCCTGACTGGCTGGTCGCCCGACGAACTCGAAATGGTGCTGCTGCACGAATTGGCCCACGTGCGCCGTTGGGACAACTTGGTGAATTTTGGACAACGCCTCGTCGAGTCGCTGTTATTTTTCCACCCGGCCGTCTGGTGGGTGAGCCGTTGCGTTCGCCGCGATCGCGAAGAATGCTGCGATGCGGTCGTGGTCGCGCGAACAGAAAAACCGCAAGCGTATGCCGAGCTGCTCGTAACGCTCGCCACTCCCACTTCTCCGCTGGCCAGTTTAGCGATGGCCCAACACCCCCTCGCCGGCCGCATCCGCCGGATACTTCATTTGGAGGAAGAAAAAATGTTGATCACCCGCAGCACCCTCGGCCTCGTCGGCCTGTTTTTCGCCGCCCTCCTAGGCATCGTCCTCTGGCAACCCGCCACCCCAACCATCGCCCAAGAGACAAACACCCCCGTAGCCCTGGGATTGTCCGAAGATAAAGCCACAGAGGACACAGAGAGCACCGAGGAAACAGAAAATGTCGTAAAGAAGGAAGGGATGCAACGGATACCGTTCGTCGTAAACATTCCTGAAAAACTTCTGGATGAATCGAATTATCGGCCGTGGATGGGCATACTTGCGAAGCAAGGCTTCAAATCAACGATCAACATCGCGGATACCGAAGATGGAAAATACGTAAAGCACGAACTCATTATTGAAGTTCCAATGGGATCGAACCCACGAGTGGTTTGGGAAGAGCATAGTGATGGAATGCGACCACGGGTAATTCTCAGCAACTCTCCCTCCGCAAGCAACAAGTACCCAGCCACACACTCGCAGTCAAGAGCATACCAGCAAACCAATAGGGTTGCCCCCGCCTCGAACCAACCCTCCCCCTTCCCCACGCTCGAAGCCCAACGGTCTGCCGACTTGGCGTACAAACTGCTCGGCATTGAACTCGGACAACTCGACAAAGAAGAACTCGCCCGGGTGAAAGCGATGAAATTCGCCGGCGGGTTGCTTGTAACTGCTGGCGAACATGACATCGCAACCGGCGACCTCCTCGTTGGCCTGCACGTCTGGCCTACGACTTCGCTTGACGACATAAAAAAAGTCCTCGACCGTGACGACCTCCAAGACCTCTCGCCGTTGAAGTTTTATGTGATTCGGAAAGTCCTGAAGAACAATGGCGGCTACGGAGGTGAATTCGGAGAAGGCTTTGGAGAAAAACCCGAAACCGGCGACCAACTCGTCACCGGACGGATCAAAGTCAACATTGCTGCGATAAAGAAAAAAGCTGTTGGGAACACCATCCTTCCACCTGCTCCGACGAGTCCTCCCAAGCCTCACGCACTAGCACCGGGCGATTCAGTGAAAGTCATCGCGATCGGTGTCTACCCCGATCAGCCTATCGCTGACGTCTACAGGATTGAAGAGATGGGCACGCTAGCCTTCGGTCCCACCTACGGTCGAATCAAAGTCGCAGGCTTGACGCTTTTGGAAGCCGAGGCAAAGGTGCTAGGGAAATTGCAAAGCGTGCTAAACGACACTCTGAAAGAAGAGGTCCGAGTTCAGATCACCCTCGAAGGAAAAGCCTTTTCAAAATAGAGTCGTGTCGCACTCGACCACTGCGCGCTCGACTCGCTATACTCTCGTGCATGACACTCTACATCGGCATCGACGAAGCAGGCTACGGACCAAATTTTGGCCCGCTGTGCATTGGCGCGACAGCATGGCAGTTAACGCCGTCGGCAACAACGAACGCCCCACTACCCAACCTCCATCAACTGCTCGACAAAATCGTCAGCCCCACGCCGGAAAAAAACCGCATTGCGATCGCCGACTCCAAGCTGCTTTACAAGCCGAAACAGGGGTTGAGGCATCTTGAACGAGGGGTGCTTTCTGCGTTGGCAGTTCTCGGGAACTCAACGCCCGTTTGGCGAACGCTGATTGAACCACCGAACTTGCCTTGGTATGCCGATTACGATTGTCCTTTGCCCATTGATGCAGACGGGGACGAAGTGGCGGGGTTGGCCTCGCGGTTGTTGGCGACATGTAAATCCGCAAGCGTGCGGCTCGTCGACATGCGTGCGCGGTTGGTGTTTCCACAGGAGTTTAATGAGCTTACGGAAAAATATGGCACGAAAGGGGCGGCGCTGTCGCATGTTTCGATCGAGCTGCTGCGGGAGGTAATGGAGTTAGCGCCGTCGGCAACGACTCGTATTACCTGTGATAAACATGGAGGCCGCAACCGTTACGCCGCGCTACTTCAACACCATTTTCCCGAAGAGGAACTCGAAACACTCGAAGAAAGTCGTCCGATAAGCCGCTACCGCTGGGGATCTCCTGAATCACGCACCGAAATCTGTTTCCGCACGAAGGGCGAGGCCGAGCTGCCCGTGGCGCTAGCGTCGATGATGGCCAAATACCACCGCGAACTGGCCATGCGAGCGTTCAACGCCTTTTGGATCGGCAAAATCCCCGGCCTAAAACCGACCGCCGGCTATCCGCAGGATGCTAAGCGTTTCAAAGCTGAGATCTCGGCGGTACAATCCAAGCTCGGCATCGACGATCACATTTTGTGGAGAAACCGTTAAGCTGAACCACAACGCAACAACGTGATGTAAAAATATCTTCGTTGTTTGCGTCGTTCCGTCGTGGTTCATTTTCTTGAAAGCACCCTATGTTCATCTATATCGCCCGTCATGCCTGGGCTTATGAGTTTGGCGATCCACGTTGGCCCGACGATTCGCAGCGCGAGCTAGAATTCGACGGGGCCGAGCGCTACATGCAAGTCATCGAAACTTTGGCCGAGCGGGGTTTCGAGCCGGAGGCCATCGTCACCAGCCCCTATGTCCGTTGCCGCCAGACAGCCGAACTGATCTCGCAGCACACGGTGCATCACCCCAAAATCACCGAACTCGACGCACTCGCCCCAGGCAGCGATTTTTCCGCGTTGATCGACTGGACGCGCGCGGCCAACTGCAAGCAAGTCTGTTGGGTTGGCCACGCACCCTGTGTGGGAAACCTCACTACCACCCTCATCGGAGATAGCCGCGCTCACGTCCGATTTGCCAAAGGCGCAATCGCCGCAATTCGCTACGATTCCAATGCGGGCCTCGGCCCCGGCTGCGGCGAACTGTATTGGCACGTCACGGCCAAGTCGTTGGGGATTTAAGCAAAGCGGAAAGTGGAAGGGGGAAAGCGGAATGAACAAGCATTGTTCCGCTTTCCCCCTTCCACTTTCCGCTTTAAACTCACGACCTACGAAGCCATTTTTTAACGTTTGAACACGGATGTACTTCTCATGGCCAAGCACGGCAAATACGATGCGATCATTATCGGCGGCGGGCACAACGGATTGGTCTGCGCTGCTTACTTAGCCAAGGCGGGGCGCAAGGTTTGTGTCCTCGAGCGGCGGCATGTGCTCGGCGGCTGTGCGTCGACCGAGGAGCTTTGGCCCGGCTACCGGGTATCGACCGCCGCGTATGTGATCAGCCTGTTTCAAACGCAAATCATCCGCGAGCTGCGACTCAAAGAGTACGGACTAAAAATCCTGCCACGCACGCCCTCGTCGTTCACGCCGCTGCCCGACGGGCGAAGCCTTACCATGGGGCCTGACCCAGCGCTCAATCACCGCGAGATCAGCAAATTCAGCCCCAAAGATGCCGCCGCCTATCCGCGTTACGAGGCGCTGCTCGAACATATCGCCGCGACGCTCGAACCGACGCTCAGCGAAGCCGCACCCGACCCCCTGCCCTTGCCCGACGGCTGGCGCAAGATCGGCCTCGGCAAAAAACTACGCGACGGAAAAAAACTGCTCAAAATGCACAGCGCCATGAAAGCGCTCGGTGCCGATCTGCCTGCCGCGGTCGAGATACTCACCGGTGCAGCCCGGCCGATCTTGGAACGCTGGTTCGAGACCGAGGTGTTAAAGGCGACGCTCGCCACCGACGCGATCATCGGCGCATTTACGTCGATCAGCTCGCCCGGCAGCGCCTACGTCTTGCTGCATCACGTCATGGGCGAGGCGGGCGGGTCACGGGGTGTTTGGGGATATGTCGAAGGGGGCATGGGCCGATTGTCTGACGCCATCGCTGCGGCCTGCGAAGATCTGGGCGTCGAAATCCGCCGCGAATCGCCGGTCCATTCCATCCAAACCAATTCGCGTGGAGCTTGTGGCGTCGGGCTAGAGGATGGCTCGCAACTCTCAGCCCGGTGTGTCGCGTCAAGCGTCGATGCCCATCTCACGTTTGAAAAACTACTTGCACCTGACGTGCTGCCTGAAGAATTTCGCGCAGCCGTCGCAAAAATCGACTACGCCTCGGCCTCCGCAAAAGTAAACCTGGCGCTCAGCGAACCGCCCAACTTTACATGCCTGCCCAGCAAAGGCGTCGCGCCGCATCATCACGGCACGATGCACATTGGCCCATCGCTCGACTACCTCGACCGTGCGTACGACGACGCCAAGTATGGCCGTCCCAGCAACGAGCCGATCCTAGAAATGACAATGGCCACCAGCGTCGACTCGACGATCGCCCCAGACGGAAAACATTTGCTGTCGATGTTCGTACAATACGCCCCCTACAAGCTAGCCGAAGGCAACTGGGACGACATCAAAGAGTCGTTCGGCGATCGTTGCGTCGAGATGCTCGCCCGCTACGCACCGAACATCGCCAACACGATCGAGCATCGCCAAGTCCTCAGCCCACTCGACCTCGAACGGACGTTCGGCATCACCGGCGGCAACATCATGCAAGGCGCAATGTCGCCCCACCAGCTCTACTGCTTCCGCCCAGTGGCCGGCTGGGCCGACCACCGCACGCCGGTGCCCGGCCTCTACCTATGTGGTGCCGCCAGCCACCCCGGCGGCGGCGTCATGGGTGCCTGCGGAGCCAACGCCGCCCAGGAAATCCTGCGGGACAAGCTGTGAATGTTAGATTGAAGATGTTAGATTGAAGAGATCGAGCTTTCGCGTTTTTCACATCATCAATCTCCCATCTCAAATCAAACATGGCTTCCGAAGAAGAACTTTATCAAGAACATATCCTCGACCACTACGAGGACCCCTTTCATCGGGGCACTCTCTCGAGTGCAACGCATGCGCATGAGGACAAAAACCCTCTTTGCGGCGATGTGGTGCGGATCGAGTTGGAGCTAGACGCCGAGGGCAAAATCAGCAACCTTTATTTTTCCGGTGACGGCTGCGTCATTAGCCAAGCCTCGGCCTCAATGCTTTTGGAAACCATGTACGGCAAGACGGTCGACGAACTCAAAGAATTTTCGGCCGACGACATGCTCGAACTCTACGGACCACGCCTCACGCCCAACCGGCAAAAATGTTGCCTGCTCTCTTGGAAAGTCATCCAGTCGGCCGTGCATTCACCTGTGGGTAATAAAACCGCCGAATGAGCACCACAAAAAAAAACTCGTTGGACTCCGGTTTGCTTCCAGCTTCTTTACGTGATGATTTTCCGATCCTCAGCGACAACGTGCTCGACGGCCATCCGCTGGTTTTTCTCGACAATGCTGCAAGCACACAACGCCCCCGACAGGTGATCGACGCGATTCGCCGCGTCTACGAACACGACTACGCCAACGTCCATCGCGGCATCCACACGCTCAGCGAGCGCAGCACCGAACAATACGAACAGGCCCGCGAAAAGGTCCGCGCGTTCCTCAACGCCGAACATGCCCACGAAATCATTTTTACGCAAGGCACCACCGCCTCAATCAATCTGGTAGCCCGAAGCTGGGGCGACGCCAACTTGCAGCCGGGCGACGAAATTTTAACGACCGTCATGGAGCACCACTCGAACTTGGTGCCTTGGCAGCAGGTTTGCGAACGGACGGGGGCCGTGCTGCGTCATGTCCCGCTGATTTCTAATGGAAGGGGCCGAAGATGGCCGGCTCGACATGGCGGCTTTCGACAAGCTGCTCAACGAAAAAACCAAGCTCGTCGCGTTTGTCTCGGTCTCCAACACGCTGGGAACCGTCAACCCCGTCGCCGAAATCATCAAGAAGGCACATGCCATCGGGGCGCTGGCACTGGTCGATGCCGCGCAAAGCGTACCGCACATGACAACCGACGTGCGCGCCTGGGACGCCGACTTCGTCGCGCTAAGCGGCCACAAGATGCTCGGCCCCTCGGGCGTCGGCGTTTTGTATGGCAAAGAAGCGCTCCTCGACGCAATGCCCCCCTTCTTAGGTGGCGGCAGCATGATCAACGAAGTGCGTCTCGATGGTTTTACGACCGCCGCGCTACCCGCCAAGTTCGAGGCCGGCACGCCGCCAATCACCCCGGCAATCGGCATGTCGGCGGCCATCGACTATCTCAACGCAATCAGTCTCGACGCCATCCATCGTCACGAACAACGGCTCGTCAAAAAAGCCTACGATGAGCTAAACCAAATCGAAGGCCTCCGTATCCTCGGTCCCGCACCCGAGCATCGCGCAGGCCTCATTAGTTTTGCCTTCGAGCGAATCCACGCACACGAGTTCGCCCAAGTACTCAACGACCGTTTCGGCGTTGCCGTCCGTGCGGGCACCACTGCACTCAGCCGCTACACCGACTGCTAGGGATCACCGCCAGTACCCGTGCCAGTTTTTACCTCTACAACCAGCCCGAAGACGTCGATCGTCTGGTCGAGGGCATCCTCGAAGTGCAACACATGTTCGCCCCGAAGGGCCGCAAACGACGATCGAAGAAAGACCAATGAGGGTGGATCCCCCTCCTTTCCATCGGTCATTGAGGCTTGGTCATTGGTCATTTTTTCTTTTCCCTTCTTCCTGTTATATTAGTAACACGTTACTAGCTTGGCTCATCAAAAAGGCCCAATCCTATGTCTCCCCAGCAATTCCCCGGTTCGCAGCGCCGCGGCGGTTTTCCTTTTCCCCAACGACGACAAGCACAAGGCCAACGCCGCCCAACGTTTGGCCGCAGCGCGGGTGGCCGTGGCATGGGCGGGGGACTGAAAATACGACTGCTGATCGCGCTGGCCATCGCGGCGTTTGCTTTTGTCAGCTACTACATGAAACCGGGAGACCTCAACCCAATCACCGGCCTGACCGAACGGGTGGCGCTCACCGAGGAAGCCGACGAAATTAAGCTTGGCCTCCAAGCGGCTCCGCAAATGGTCGGCCAACATGGCGGACCCACACGAAGCCAAGGCGATCAAGACTTGGTCGACCGCGTCGGGTGGCGACTGCTCAAAGCTCTGGAAGAGAACCTTCAAGCTTACAACCGCGAACATCCCGAAGCTAATCGCCACAATCCCTACCTCAATGCGTTTCGATTCACGCTGCTGGCCGACAAGAAGACAATCAACGCTTTTGCCTTGCCGGGTGGCCAGGTGTTTGTCACGCACGCACTTTACGACCAACTCGAAACCGAAGGGCAACTGGCTGGCGTCTTGGGCCACGAAATCGGACATGTCATTATGCGTCACGGCAACCAACGGATGGCCAAGCAGGGCCTCTACCAAGGACTTGCCGGCGCAATGGGCGTCTTAGGCGGCGGAGGGCAAGGTGGCCAGATGGGCCAAATGATCACTTCTGCTTTGAGCATGAAGTATGGCCGCGACCACGAGCTGGAGTCCGACGACTGGGGCGTCAAACTCTGCGCCCTAGCCGACTACGACCCACGGGCCATGAAAGGCGTCATGAAAATCCTAGAGCGTGCCTCCGGTGGCAAAGGCCCACCAGAATTTATGAGCACTCACCCCAAACCGGCCAACCGTGTCGAGTTCATCGAAAAAGCAATCGACAAATATTTCCCCAACGGTGTGCCAGACGGACTACGACCGTAGGCGTTCTAGCCCTTGCTTGCTTTTTTCCATAACATGAGTACAACGCCTGCGCCGAGGCCTATCGCGGCTCCCACGCCAATCGTAGCGGGCGGCGAAAAGGAACTGAGCGGCTCGCTTTGCAGCAAAGTAGCAAAGCCAAAAAACGCGCCGAGCACGCTTCCGATGCCGGGTGCGGCCCAGTTGGGAAAACCTGTTTGGGGTGATTTCTTGCTCATTTTTTCCTCAAAAAACAGACTGAAAGTAAAAAATTAGCTGCGGATAAACGCAGATGGCTCTCCTCCGCACAAATTCGCCAAGCCGTAACGTGCCGACTTGCCTATAATTCGAGGGTAAGCACGTTTCCGCTCCCCACCAAGGTCAAAAATGCTACTGCCCCTGTTTTTGTTATTCACGCTCATGCCGCTGCTCGAGCTGTGGCTGCTATTTCAACTGAGCGGCCTGTTCGGATTTTGGACAACCATTGTAATTGTCCTGCTCACCGGCATGGCGGGCGCTGCGCTGGCAAAGTGGCAAGGCTGGCAGGTGATGTTTCGCATTCAAAGCGATATGCGCCAGGGAGTGCTGCCGGCAAAAGCGCTCGGCGATGGGGTGCTCATCCTCGTAGCAGGCGTACTGTTGATCACACCCGGCGTGATTACCGATATCGTGGGGCTTTCGCTGTTAATTCCGCCGCTACGGTTGGGCGTGCGCAAAGCTTTGCAGCTATGGCTCGCAAAACATGTAAAAGTCGAGGCCAACGCCTTTTGGCAAACAACACCACCGGGTCAACCCACCTCCGACAAAAACGTCGTCGAAGGCCGCGTGGTTGATAGTCACGTAGTCGATGATTAGCACGCGCTCACATTGAATAGCCGGCGAGCTACGCCTCGCCGACGTTCGTTTGTGAAGGCGTTCAAGACATCGGCGAGGCGTAGCTCGCCGGCTATCAACGCGCAAACTACTGCGGCAGTCGACCCGACGCGACCTTAGGAAATTCACCGCGCAGCCCCTCGGCCATGAAGTCGACCAAGTCTTGCTTGTCTTGGTCGGATAGCTCGAGCTTTTTTACTTTTTCGCTAAGGTGCGGATTCGGATGGCCACCCTTGGCGTACCACTCGACGACTTCCAGCAGCGTCTTCTGCGAGCCATCGTGCATAAACGGACCAGTCAGCGAGACGTTGCGAACCGTCGGCGTCTTGAAAGCACCCCGATCTTTGTCGTCCTTGGTCTCGGTGAACCTTCCCAGGTCCGGCTCGTCGACTGCCATACCGACACCCAAATTGTGGTACTTTTCATCCGTAAAATTGGCACCCAAGTGACACGCCGTGCAACCCGCCTTGTCGCTGAAAAACAACTGGCCGCCGCGCACGGCGCTTTCACTGATCGCATGGGCGGCAAGCGGTACTTTCAGGTTTTGGTACTCTGCCCACAGCTCCAGATCTTCTTCCTCAAGCTCCGGCTCGTCCTTGGCTTGCTCTTCCTTAATAAATTCCAGGTCGTCGGCGTACCCCTTCTCGAAAGCAGCGACCTCCTGATGATAATCCCAAGGTGCAGGACCAGTGACAATCGCTCGTTCAAAACTCGCAATCGCTTTGCCAACATTGTCGATCGTAATGCCATCGTCAAAAATCGCAGCAAACTGCTGAGCATAGCCCTCGATTTCCTCAATCGTTTCGATGCAAGCCTCGTGTGTGTTGCCCATCTCGATCGGGTTCTCTATCGGACCGACCGCCTGCGCTTCGAGCGACTCGGCACGACCGTCCCAAAACTGCGCACCGCTGAGAATACGATTATAAGCGACCGGAGAATTGCGATCGCCCGTCTGATCCTTGACGCCTACGCCGAACTGTGTGTCCTTGGCAAAACCCATCGCCGGATCGTGGCAACTGGCGCAGCTAATCGTGTTGTCGTTGGAAAGACGCGTGTCAAAATATAGCTGGCGTCCCAACTCGATCTTGGCTCGCGTAAGCGGATTCGCGTCGAGACCCTTTATTTCTGCGGCACCGGCGGCCAGCCCAAGCGGCAGCTCGGGCTTCAACACAACGTGATTTTTTGGATTGTCCAACCAGATTTGAATCTGCGCGACGGTCAGTTCACCCTCGCCAGGGATACCAGCAAGCAACTCGGCATCGTAGCTAAGTTTTACGACTTCCGGCGGAAGCTCGACGGTAGCTGCTGGCTTCACCGTGGGTTCCTCGACCGCAGAAGCGGACTCGCCCGATTCTGCTTGGGGCTGTTCTTCGGCGGTGCCCGGCTTTGCCTTGGGCTGGTTCATTGCCCGATTGATGACTAGCGCCAAAACTACCAGCGCGATTACGATCGCTAAAAACCTACCCATGATTCCCACCCCTATTCGTCATCACTCAGTAAAAAACCATCGTAAATCACGGCCGCAACAATGGCACCTGCAATCGGCGCAGCCCAGTAACACCAGTGCAGCGCAAAAAACTCCGTAGTCCCCTCGCCCCCGGTGAGCCTGTGAACCAAAGCCGGTCCAAAAGCACGGGCAGGGTTCATCGAGGCCCCGGTGATCGGCGCGGCTACCAGGATACAGAAAGCCACCGTCAGGCCGATGCCAAAACTGCCAATGCTGACCGCTTCGCCTCGATCGTCGATAGCCGTACCAAAAATTGCGATCATCAGCAAAAAAGTGATGATAAATTCAACAGCAAAAATCACACCTACCGTCGGCCAAGCGACGCCTTCCGCCGGCATGACTGCCGGCAAAGGCATTCCCAAACTCGCGGAGGCCACGGCTTCAGCCGGCCATATCAACTGACAAGCCCAGGCCGCAACACAGGCCCCGGCAAACTGAGCCAGGATGTACTGAATCGAACGGTCAAGTTTGATCCGTCCGGTGACCAGCATACCGAGCGTCACGGCAGGATTAAAATGCGCACCACTAATCCCACCAAAAATGCTCACCGCCACCGACAACGCCAGCCCATAGGCCAACGCCATACCAAACAGCCCCGTCCCGCTACTGATCGGCGCTTGCATCGACAAGACCACGCCGAATCCGGCAAAGCAAAGAAAAAACGTGCCGAGCGCCTCGGCCAACATACATCGCAGTCCGTTCATCTCGCATCCTCCCCAACCTACAAATAGAACCAACTGCCGTATACCGACCGAAATCCCCTAAAACTCTTCTAGGCGTTTGCCTTCTCAAAATACTCGCGACTATCCGCCGGGCTTGGCTTGATCGTCAGATCGCCTTGCTTCCAATTCGCGGGGCAAACCTCGCCGTTCTCCTCAAAGAACTGCAACGCATCAACCAGTCGCAACGCTTCGTCAACACTACGCCCCAACGGCAAGTCGTTGACCAACTGATGACGGACAACGCCCTCTTTGTCGATCAGAAAAAGTCCGCGAAGCGCGATGCCTGCAGGCAGAAGCACGCCGTAGTCTTCGGCGATCTTCTTGTTCAGGTCTGCCAGCATCGGATACTGAATATCACCAAGCCCACCCTCTTCACGAGGCGTATTCCGCCAAGCCAGGTGCGTAAAATGACTGTCGATCGAACTGCTGAGCAGTTGAACGCCCCGCTTTTCAAACTCGGCTGCCGAATCAGAAAAGGCAATGATCTCGGTCGGACAAACAAACGTAAAATCCAACGGGTAAAAGAACAGCATCACATACTGGCCACGAAAGTCGGCCAGCGACACTTCCTTAAACGTACCGTCAGGCATCACGGCCTGGGCCTTAAATTCTGGGGCCGGTTGTTGAACTAAACATCCCATGATTGAATTCCTCGGTTCTTTAGTGCGAGCCGCACACGCGAATGGTACTTGCTCTATTATACTTGCTCGCAAAAGGAGCGGGCGAAAATTAACGGCGACGACTTACAACAGCGATTTCAACGTGGCAATCGCGGCCTCGTAGTTCGGCTCGTCAGTCACCTCCGAGACGTACTCGACATGCACGATCTTGCTGTCGGCGTCGAGCACGAAAATCGCACGGGCCATGATCTTCAACTCTTCCAGGAGCGTGCCCCAGGATTCGCCAAAGTTGCGGTCCTGGTAGTCGCTCGCCGAACGGATATTGGTGACGTCCTCGGCACCGCAAAAACGATTCATGGCGAACGGCAGGTCAAGGCTCACCGTGACGGCGTTGACCTTGTCGCCCAGCTCGCCAAGGCTCGTATTAAAAGTCTTGGTCTGCAAAGCACAGACAGGCGTGTCGAGCGAGGGCACGACACTCAACAGCGTCGGTTTTCCTTTGAGATCGGCCAGGGTCAGCTCTTGCATCCCGCCTTCAAAATAGTGCAGCTTAAATTCCGGGGCGGCTTGGCCAACGCTGACCGCTTCGCCGGCTAGAGTCATTGGGTTACCTTTGAACGTGACAGCTCCAGAGCGTGACATGAAAATCTTTCTTGTGTAGGACCGGTTGAATGCGTCGGTAGGACGACGTGGCAGTGCGTGTGGCAACGACATGCCACAAACCCTTCATTGTCGTGTTTTGGCACGCCAACACAAGGGTCAAGAGCATCGAAATGGCCAAGAACACGAACACCAAGCCGCGATGCTACGCATCGCCGGAATTCCGTGCTACGCATCGCCGGAGCCAAGCAAGAGCCTCTTAGAGTCTCGGTCGCCAACCGCAAGCCGATAGCAATAGTCAAAAAGCAATTCCCACTCGCAACGCTGCAACTCAACACACCGTTGGGTCTCGCCGTTGCCGCGAAGCGCCGACTGACAATCGTCGACAAAATCAAACGGACTCCAGTCGTCAGCCTCGCAAATTTCCTCGGCTGCCAGCAACTCATAAACCGGGTGCAGACCGACCTTGCGAAACCAATACTTCGCGTTCGAAAAATCGCCTTCGCGCCGGTGCATGATCGCGTGCCAAAAGCTACCCTCAGAAGTTTCTAGCGATTGGCTAAGCGTGTGCGACTCGTCAAGAAAATCGTACAGTAACCAGATACCCGACCAACAACAACGGGCAGCCTCGGGGTCGTCGATCCGCGAGTGGGCAAAAGCTTGCTCCACGGTCAACGTTTGCAAACGCACACGGTCAGACTCCGCCGGAGAACCCTCGTTAAGTGCACGAAAACGGTCAACCTGAAGCAGTTTCCCGAAGACCGGACCATAATCAGTTTCTAACAAAGACACGGCTTTCGCTCCCAAATTTGACGCGACACGAGAATACGGCTAGGGTAGGGACTTGGAACCTATCTCTAAGCAAGGCGACCGAGCGATGAATCCCTATTGCTTCCGCATACTAGCGGCCACAGCTTTTGTTCTCTACCCACAATTTTGCCACAACAGCATCGCCGTCGAAACCCTTGCATCGACGTGGGATGTGGTCGATGTGGGCACAGGCATGAAGCCCGCATTTGACTTTGATGCCAACGACAATCTACGCCTGATGGCCTTCTCTCCCGACAGCTCCAACATCCTTTACGATTCGGCACCGAGTATCGCCGGACCCTGGAACTTGCAAAGTATTGCGACCGGATTTTTTTACGGACCAGGCGACCTAGTCGTCGACCACCAAGGCAACTCCCACCTCGCTTGGCACAACCACGATTTTGATGGCGGTAGCCCCGAGCACGCGGTCGTCAGTCCCTCAGGCACGGTCAATAATTTTCCGATCACTGCCCTCGGACACAATGGCTGGGACAACGCTCTGGCTGTCGACAGCGCCGGGGTCGTCCATCAATCGAGCAACAACCCCTCCGCATTCGGCGCACCCCATGCCCTCGAATATGGCAAATTCGATGGAGCTGCCTGGCCCAATTACGCCTCGATCACCGGCACGGGCCAAGCCATGTATGGTTTTGCCACCTCGCTCGACACCGACAGCAGCAACTTCGCACATATCGTCTACAGCCAAGCGACGACCGCTACCGAAGTTGGCGATCTCAACTACGTCCGTTACGACGCACAAGGCCCAACAATCAGCACAATCGTCGACGACGGCATCAGTCGGTTTGCGAGCATCGCTGTCGATTCGCAAGATCGTCCCCATGTTGCGTGGCTCGAAGTCGACCCGAACGACACGACCACTGGCCGTGTGGAATATGCGGTGCTGGACAACGGCACATGGGTCTTCGACACCGTCGACGCCTCGATCGCCAACCTCAACGTAGGAGGGGGTCGAAAACAGGTCTCGCTCGTACTCGACGCCAACGATCAGCCGCACGTTGCCTATGGCGAGCCAAGGTCAATCAACTATGCAACCAAGACCGGTAGCAACTGGAATAGCCTGTCCCTAGCATCGTCGGACCAGAATCTTTACAACGGCCTCGTCGAACTACAGCTCAACTCGCTCGATCAACCAACGATCGTTTTTTTCGATTCCACAAATCTGGTTCGGTTGGCCGCCCCCAGCCTACCCGGAGATTTCAACAGCGACCGAAGCGTCGACGGAGCCGATTTTCTCCTCTGGCAACGCGGCACCTCGCCAACCACAACCGACCTCGATGCGTGGAAAGCCAACTACGGCTCTCCCACGACCTTGGCCCAGGTTCCCGAGCCATCGACCAGCATCCTCTTCTTCAGTGGACTACTGGCTACCAATTTTGCTTACCGGCGTAGCCGTTGCGGTCGCTTCTTCTTTTGAGAAACCTTTTTGCCGATAATGCGCTTGGCCAGTTCTTGGTAGCGCAAGGCCGGTTCCTTTTCGCCCTGGGCTTGATACATGGCCGCCAAATTGTTGTAGGGCACCAACAGCGAATTCGCATCCAGTAATCCGCTGCCAACAGCCTGTTCGATCAGATCGACGCCCGACTCCGTCACCTCGATCGCACGATCACGATCTTGTTGGTCCCAGTACGAGACGCCCATACTCACCAGCGCATCGCCATGTTGCTGCGGCGTCGCCATCGTCGTCACAGGCACCGGGTCGAGCAGACGGTCGACGGCCTGATCGTACCACAGACAAGCGGCACCATGATCTTCCAAATGCACCGCGTGGACGGCACCAATCTGGAAATACAAACGCCCCATCAAATAGCTGGTGTCCGGCATCTCGTCACGACTTTTCGCCAACTCGCTAAGCTGCTGGTCAGCCTGTTCGCCCAGTTGCAAAGCGCTGTCAGCCTCGCTACGACGATGTTGAATTTGCGAACCGTGGAAGTAGGCCAATCCAAGTAGCCAATCATATTGACCCAGCGTCTGCGGATCGGTGATTCCGTTTTTGACCGCGGCAGCCGTTTCCTCGGCCTCTTCGATCCAGAGCATCGGATCGATCGGCTTTTCCAGGTTCCCAGCGGCGGCCAGCGCGCTCACCGCAACTTTAAGCCGCAACGGCAACTGGGCCTCGTCTTCGTCGATCGCCGCTTCGGCCAAGGCAGAAGCACGTTCGATCCATTGCGGAACCGATTCATCCTTCTGCTGCCATTCGCCTTGCGAAATCTCAACGGCAATTGCCAAATGAGCTTCCACTAAAAGTTGTTTGGCTTGTTGGCTTACCTCAATATCCTCGCCGACAGATAAACCATCCGCAATTTCGATGGCTTTGGAATGCAAAGGCATGGCACGCTGTGCAACCTTGGGTGAACCGAGCGCGGCCAACAGTCCCATCTCGTTCAGGGCTTGTGCCCGCAGAATAGCAGAGATGCTGGGTGTCTCGAGTACCTGACGCGCCTCTTCAACCGCCCGATCATAACGTGCCAAGTGTCGCAAACAGCGGGCCAATTGCAAACGATAGCGAGGATTGCCTGGATCCATTTCAACCGCTTCCGACGAATAACGCTCCGCCGTGACCGCTTTGCCAAGAAGCAAGTAAATTTCGGAAAGATGATCGCGTGCTTCGACCAAAGTACGATCAAATCGCAAAGCCGTTTCCAGGTCGTCGATCGTGCTGCCCAAATTGGTCACAGCCGTCTCGTTGGCCCTTAGCAGGAACGGATGCGATGTGATCGGCAAAATCACGATTTTGCCGATACGAGGCTCGCTGGCTAGTGGGTTCAACGCTTCATCGAAATGCAGCTCGACGCCACGCTCCGGAAAGCTTTGACCGACGTTGGCTCCCGTCGCATCCGTTATTGTCGCGGCTCGCATTTGACCAAGATCAAGCTTGCGAGCAAGGGTCGCGATGGCCACCGGCTCTTCGAGCTGAACGGCAATCGACTCAACCCGATTGCGCTTAAAGTGGACATGAACCGCCGGCAAATTATCAAATTTGTAGAGCAGCGTCGACGCTTGCGTATCGTCGCTACGAGGGTCACCCCAAGTCCGAAGTACGTTGATCCGTTTGGAAAGGCCTGGCGTGATGCCATGAAAACTGATCGCTTCAGGCTCGATCGGACCGGCGCGCTCCGCAGGCTTTTGCTCGGCGAGCGCAGCTTGGTTCTGAGAAATCCTCGTGTCGCTGGCCTCTTCCGCAATCGGATCAGCCCGTGTGGGTACAAGCGGATCGGCCAAGTCGGGTACATATTCCGAGACCTTGGCAATCGGCTGCAGCACGTCAGCACCACCTTCGTCGGTCACAATAACATAGGGCGTCTCGCCCTCTGCCGCTTTTTGGGTTGCAACGACGATCGATTGTTCGGGCGGAGATTTCTGCGCGCACCGATCCTCGTCCAAAAACCGATCGGCCGCAGCGCTGGACGAAACCCCAGCGCAAAACCCCAATGCCAAGACCACCAGCGACGCTGTGCCTGCTTCAAAAAGCGTGCTGCGTTGCTTGGTCCCTACGAATATCCCCCTTCGCATGGAACTCTCCTTTTTTCAACGTCGGATGCAGTCGTTCGTTGGTTGTGGCATCCTGCGTCGGTCGCCTTCCGCTGAAGGAAAGGCCGCTGATTAAATCGAATAGTTAAAGCAGACGCACCCTAGAGCGCGCGTCCTGCTATCGTCCCTTATCGGCTGGGGGCCATGTGCGCATTGCGGTAAATTTGACGCAATGAGAAAAAAATCGGATTACGCAAGCAGGTGCGATCAATGCTATCGCAGACTGCTAGCACAGCGATCGCATCCTCTGGATCGCGGCCCCAGCGACAAGCGACTCTTTGCGACTCGATGCGTTGAGAGCTGTTCGCAGAAATTCGATCTGCTCAGAAGCAAACGGCACCGCAGCGCCAGCGGGCGGAACGACGGGAACCAGCCGCTCCGCAATGGCTGCTAGCAAAGGCTCGATGCCCGCTCCGGTAACGGCACACGTACCCAGGCTTGGCTCTGCGACGTCGGCAGGATGCGGCAGGAGGTCGATTTTGTTCATGACGATCAACACCGGCAATCGGTCGAGTGCGATGCCCACGGCTTCGGCCTGTTGTTTTGCTAGCTCCCAGGGATCGGCAGCAACCGCTTCAAGCACCCAAACTACAAGGTCCGCTTCGACCAATCTCTCGCGTGCCAAGGCGATCCCAGCAGTCTCGATAGCACCGGTCGCCTCATGCAAACCGGCCGTGTCACTTAGCTCGACCGGCCAACCGTCGATAGCCGTGGTCGAAGAAACAATGTCACGCGTCGTGCCGGGCTGATCAAAAACGATCGCCCGTTGGTAGCCGACCAACGCGTTAATAAGACTACTCTTGCCAACATTCGGCCGACCAGCAATCACAACACGCCAAGGCTCAGTCAAATGCAAACCAAAAGCAGCATCGTCCAACAGTCGCTCAAGTCGGACCGAGGCCCCAACAAAATCCTTCTCGACAAGCTGGGCGTCGATCGTTTTAAGCTCACGCTCCAAAGCACCCTGGTACTGATCCAGCAGAATCGTGGCAGTCCGCAACGTGGTCGCCTTGGCAAGTGCTAGGCGAGCAGCCACAGCAATCGCCGATTCGCACCCGCCGGCCAGCCACAACCGAGCATCAACAAGCGTACAACCGACGGCCACAAGATCGGCAACAATCTGAGCCGACGATTGGTGGCCGCCGTGACAATGAATTTCCAGAGCCTCTTCCTCACGACGATGAATAACCAAATCCTCGCCCTGCTCCTCCCCCCAAACGCCATAAACAATGCGACCTATTGGCTGATCGATCAACGAACGACCGTTGGCAGCAAAAAAACAACCGTCGACCGACGCAACCGCCAACGGGCCACGAACCCCGACAACCGCCACCGCACCCCGGCCGCTCGGAGTCAGCACGCCGACGTGCGTCTCGTCTCGCCGATTCACGAAAGCTCCCCGGCCACCAGCGCGATGCCGGCCAACACAAGGTGCGGAGTATGCCGAACCGGTTTTTCTTCATCGTTAAAATGCGCAGCAACCTGCGGCGCCCCGCCACCCGTAAAAAAAATTTGCGGGCATTGGTCACACTCTTGGCTGATCCGATCGACCAGTTCGCGCACCGCGCCAACCGTTCCCCAATAAAGCCCCGACGAAATCGCCGCCTGCGTCGACTTGCCGACCGGCGTCGGCGGAGTGTCGAGCGTTTCGATCTTCAATTCTGGCAAAGCGGCGGTCCCCGTGTGCAACGAGGACGCCGCGAGCGAGATGCCCGGCAAGATAGCACCTCCCTCAAAAGCCCCGTCCTCGGCAATCAAATCGATCGTATTCGCCGTGCCCAAGTCGACAACCAACGCCGGTCGTCCCGCTTGGCGCAGACGGTTCGCGGCCACCGCATTGAGTAGCCGGTCGATGCCGACGCGCTCCGGCTGCTCGACACGCACCTCAATTGGCAAATCCTCGGCCACAAGCAATCGCAACCGATGAGCAAACATCTCTTGGACGATCGCCATCGCCGTCGGCTCGACCGACGCCACGTAACCCGGCGGGCCACCGGGACAAAACTCTTGGAGCCAACCCCCAATTTCCGCCCAAAGCTTGGCTTGGTCGTGATGAGAAACCGCTAGCGTCGCCTCGGGCTGCGGAAGCCGTGGGGCTGCGATGGGCAGACGACTTGCCGGCTTGTCCGACGGACAATCGCCAGCCGCCGGAAACCAGCCCAGCTTGACGCGGCTACTGCCGACGTCGATCGCCAAGAGTCCACTTGCTGAAGGGGCGTTCATGTCGCTTGTCGTTCGGCGGTGAGCAACGAGTAAGTACGATCCATCAACTCCTTCAGTCCTTGGCCGGTTACCGACGAGAACAAAAGCACCTCGCGGCCGCTAGCCTCGGCCAATTCCTGGCGAATCTCTTCCGCATTGGGCAGCTCCGCTTTGCTGACCGCAACGATCTCGGGACGCTTGGCCAAATTCGCATCGTACAGCTCGAGCTCTTGCCGAAGCGACAGATAGTTCTCAACCGGATCGGTCCCGTCCATCGGCAACGGCTCGACCAAATGAACCAAGACACGCGTGCGCTCGACATGACGAAGAAACTCGTGCCCCAGCCCAACACCCGCGTGCGCCCCTTCGATCAAACCCGGGATATCCGCCATCACCATCGTCCGGTCGAGATCGACTTGGATAATTCCCAAGTTGGGAATTTTGGTCGTAAACGGATAGTCGGCAATCTCGGGCCGAGCGCGAGAAACACGGCTCAGCAGCGTGCTCTTGCCGGCATTCGGTTTACCAAGCAAACCTACATCGGCGATCACCTTCAATTCAAAAGTAACCTTGCGACGCTCACCCGCACCGCCCCGCGTAAAATCTCGCGGAGCCTGATTCGTAGACGACTTAAAACGCGTATTTCCTTTGCCGCCACGCCCCCCCTGGGCACCAACAACTCTATCGCCAATAGCGGCCAAATCCTTCAATTCAAAATCACCACGGGCATCAACAATCACCGTCCCCGGCGGAACACGAATGATCAAATCCGAAGCATTCGCACCATGTCGCTTCTGGGCACCGCCGGGCGTGCCCGACTTGGCGCGCCAATGTTTGCGATGAACCAACTCAGCAAGACTATCCACGTCCTCTTCTGCAATGACGATCACACTCCCGCCATTCCCGCCATCGCCACCATCAGGCCCCCCGCGAGGAACAAATTTCTCGCGACGAAAACTCGCGCAGCCGTCCCCACCTTTGCCAGCTTCCAGTTCAACAGTAACGCGATCGACGAACATAAAATCCAATGACGAATGACGAAATACCTAATGACGAAAGAAATCCGAATGACGCACAAGGACGAAACCGTTCGTCATTCGTCATTGGGTAGTTCGTCATTAAAAAAGGGACACACCCAACGGCGCATCCCCTGCTTGTTTCGATCTCTCAAAGACGACTTAAGCTGCGGGCATCACGTTAATGCGACGACCCTTGCGGTCGAACAGCACCTTGCCATCGATCAACGCAAACAACGTGTAGTCTTTGCCTTGGCCGACACCTTTGCCGGGATGAAACTTGTTGCCTACCTGACGGATCAGGATATTACCGGCGATGACTTTTTCGCCACCATATTTCTTGACTCCGCGGCGCTGCGCATTCGAATCGCGACCATTGCGGGTAGAGCCTTGTCCTTTTTTATGGGCCATTTTACTGAGAGGGGCTGAGTGCTAGAAAGGGGGGGTCAATGCAAGGGGACCGACACGCTCGCCGAACCCGCTCGTTAGCCCGTCGATTCTAGCGGTAAATCCACCGGGAGGCAACGCCTTCGGCCGTTCCGTAGAAATCGGCCCTTCCGGGGGCCATGCCAAAGCGGATTTCCCGCTCATCTTCGTCATAAGCGTCGCCCGGACGCCAGAAATTCAGCTGAAGCTGCTTCCGGACGAATTTGCGGCCCTTCCCCGTCGGATCGCCAATCTCGAACCCCTCGGCCGAATCGTGCCAGTCATAAGCATTTGTGAGGCCACTGACATAGACCGAGAAAAAATCGATCTCCGAGTCAATATCCTCCCAAATCGCCACGCCCCAAAGCCCACCCACGGCTCGCCCAGTCTCAGCTTTCAACAGCTCCTCCGAAATCTGCACACTGTCGAGCAGCTTGCCCTTCGGCAACTCGCGTCGCCCAATGGCTTGCAAGGCGGCGGGCAGCACCCGATCGAGATACGCTTTGCGAACCCGCTTCCCCTGACGATCACGGTCTTGGCTAGTCAATACAAACTGCGGAATGAAGCGAATAGAATCAGTCGCTTTCTCCGTCGTCTGGTAGGTGCCATCTTCTTGCTGATCTGGTGCAAGACCAACGCCCGTGTTGCGAACACGGTAGACCATATACCAAACCAGCTTGCGTTGCATCTTGCCCGAAGGCTGTGGAATGTCGACCGCAAGCATCCGCAAGGGCTTGAACGCTAGCTCAAGACACCAAACGTCACGACGAAAGTCGACCGACTTGGCCATCTCATAAAGCGTCCGACTTGGGGTGTCGGTATCAGGATCGCGTTGAAGACGCTCATCGGCTCGCAGTTCGGGCATGCCGTGGACGCTGACCGTATCCTTGCGAGCAACATCCGGAGCAATCGTGGTCAACACACCTGGCGCAAACCGAGGGCCGCTTGTCTGCTGAGCAGCCACGGTCGTCGAGACGAAGCCTACGACGAACAACGACATAGCAAGGCGAACAGAAAAAGATAGCGACACAGCTCGCATGGAATTCTCAACAGATCAGAGGAAAGGTGGGCATCGGCACCGAAGCCAGTCCCTCCAGTATAAATGCCGCACTCGCCAGCAGCAAATTTTTCCCCTGATTCTCAAGCAGGAAATTCCCCCCCCGGCGACATGCAAATTCGTCGCAAGCCGCAGAATCGGCCCCCCCAAGCGACACCTCACAAAAACTCACCGGCCCCGTGTGCCAGCTGGGGGCATACAGCACACGGGGCACAGTGATCATAGCCCTAAAAACCCGATATTAGCGCCGTCGGCCACGACGAACGCACCACAAAAAACTCTCCCGTCAGCAGCAAACGCACCACAGCAACCCCTCTCCCCGTCAGCAAACCTCAAACGCTCCCCCCATCACCAACGCCAGAAAACCCAGGCCCTCCACCAGCACCCGATTCGGGCCGAGGCGGACGGCGACCTTTACGCGGACCATCACCACCACCCGGTGGGCCTCGGCGCGAGCCGCGTTGAGCACCACGTCGACCCTGCTGACGACCCTGCTTACCATGTCGCCCGTGCATCTCTCGCATGTGGTCGGCCAGCTCCATGAATTCTTCGCGACTAAGCTGATCATCGCCATTGGTGTCAAAACGCTCGAAAACTTTTTCGGGACTCGGCGGACCATGCCTCCCAGGTCCACCTGCTCCAGGTCCCTGCCCCGCACCTCGACGACCGCGTCCTTCTCGCGGAGGCCCAGGACGATCACCTGGGTTTTGCAACGGACCTTCACGGTCAAAACGAGGTGGCCCTTCGGAACCATCGCGACCGGGCCCACGGCGATCGCCGTATTTGCCATGCCGACCATGACGAGGACGTACTGCTTTGCTCAATTCCAAAAACTCTTCGCGACTCAACTGCCCATCGTCGTTCGCGTCATACTTCTCAAACAGCTTGGCCGGGTCAGGCCGTCCGTCAGGTCCACGGCACTCTTTGCAACCGCGCCCCTTGCCCGCCTTGCTTCCAGATTTACCACGTCGACTGCGCATCTCCTCGCGGGCAGTCTCGCGTTCCGATTCACTCATCTCGCCATCCCCATCGGCATCGAATTCTTCCAATATCTGTTGCCGCATGTCAGCACGTCGACCGGCCCGATCTTCGTCATTCGGAGCATCGTCCTCAGCCCAAGCTGAAACCGTCATAAGCATCGTCAGAACGAGGCAAAATGGAGTGTTGAAGTAACGCATGGTCGTTGGCCCTCGCAAACAGTATGGAAGTGAAACGTGTCTCTACTCATAAAACTCCGGCCAGCAGCCTTGGTTTCGCAAAATCCTCAAATTTGCCGAAGGATCTCCTACTCCCCAAATAGCCGACGAGCTACGTCTCGCCGCAGTCGCTTAAAAAGTCGAAGAAAGTCGCATTTCGGCGAGACGTAGCTCGCCGGCTATTTCAGTTCGTTTGCTATCGCCTGACCCACGTTTTGCTCTAAAATACGACCGTTTGTTATCAACCGTTCAGCACCAAAGACTCCCCCACCATGGACTATCCTCTCTATCTCGCGAGCGTACTCGGACTCGGCATCGCCGCCCAATGGGTCGCCTGGCGATTTCGACTACCGGCAATCGTCCTCTTGCTCCTCTTTGGCGTCATCCTGGGCAAGCTCACCACCGGCGAAGCCGGCGCAAGCGAAGAAATGTTCTTCGCCATCGTCTCGCTGGCCGTCGGCATCATCCTGTTCGAGGGCGGCCTCAGCCTCGACTTTCGAGAAATCAAAGAGACACGCGGCGTCGTCTTTCGGCTCGTCTCGATCGGCCTGCTCATCACCTGGCTGCTCACCGCCTGGCTGGCGTACGCCGTCGGCGGTTTTTCACAACAAATGGCCATCCTGATCGGCGCACTCCTCACCGTCAGCGGCCCGACCGTCATCCTACCACTGCTCCGACATGTCCAACCCGTGCGCCGCATCGGCTCGCTCGCCAAGTGGGAAGGCATCGTCAACGACCCAATCGGTGCCGTGCTGGCCGCGCTCGTCTTCGAGTTGATCCTGCACGAAACCCACGGCAACATCGCCGGCGATTCGCTAATGCACATGGGCCGCACCCTCTTTTATGGCATCCTCCTCAGCGGCGTCAGCGCCTGGCTCTTGCTACAAATGTTGCGCCGCTACCTCGTCCCCGACTACTTACAAAACCCACTCATCCTAGCACTGGTGGTGCTGCTGTTCGCCGTCTCCAATCACCTGCAAGAAGAATCGGGCTTGGTCACCGTCACACTGCTCGGCGTGATGCTCGCCAATCAACGGACCGTGGCCATCCGCCACGTCGTCGAGTTCAAAGAAAACCTGCGCGTGCTGCTCATCTCGACCCTCTTTATCGTCCTCGCTTCGCGGCTGACACTCGACATGGCGGCGATCCACACCCTCGGATGGCGGAGCTTGGCCCTCGTCGCCCTGATCATCTTGGTCGTACGCCCCGTCTCGGTCTTCGTTTCAACCCTAGGCAGCGGACTAAGCTGGCAGGAACGTTCGTTTCTATCGTGGATCCATCCGCGCGGAATCGTCGCAGCAGCGGTCAGCTCGCTATTTGCCCTAAAATTCCAAAACGCCGGCCACTCGCTCGCCGACGAGGCCGCCCGTTTCGAGCTGATGACCTTCTTGGTCATCATCGGCTCAGTAACCGTCTACGGCCTGTCGCTCGCGCCGCTCGCACGTTGGCTCGGCCTCTCCGGCGAAAACCCCCAAGGCATTTTGTTCGCCGGAGCATCGCCCGTCGTGCGAGAAATCGCACTCGCCGTGCAAGAAGAAGGCCTGCCTGTGCTGCTGGTCGACACCAACCCACGCAACAACGCCGCCGCCCGCATGGCCGGCCTGCCGATCGACTACGCCAGCATCGGCAGCGAATTTGTCCACGAAGAAATCGATATGGGCGGTATAGGACGCCTGCTCGCCATGACCCCCAACGACGAAGTCAACACGCTAGCCGCCATGGGCTTTGCCGAGCGTTTTGGACGCGCCGAAGTCTACCAAGTCGCCGCCTCCGAAGCCTCCAGTGGCCGCACCGAAAGCGCCTACCGCCGAGGCCGCACCCTCTTCGACCAACCCGTCACCATCGAACAGCTCGAAGCCCGCTTCGCCGCCGGTGCCACCATCAAAAAGACCTTAATCAGCGACGATTTTACGTTAGACGATTTTCTCGCCCGCTACGGCGAGTCGGCCCTGCTGCTGTTCTGCCTAGAAGAAAACGGCAACCTAGCCATCGCCACCGACGAAAAAGAAATGTCCCCCAAGCCAGGACAAAAGCTGGTGGCGCTAGTCGAAAAGCAAGAAGGGTAAGCCTTTATTCGGCTCCTGCTGCCGAGGGGCCTGTTGCTGATGGAAACAGATCGGCAATCGCACACGAAAATCCCGGCACCACCGATTCGCCAGAAAGCGAGTCCTGCTCGCTCAAAACCTGAATGTCACTGAGCGAACGATAAACTGTCACCGTCCGGCCCTTCGGGTAAACCACCCAAGCCAGTTCCGTGCCCGCTGCCAACCAGTTACGAATTTTCGAGTCGACCGATTCAGCGGTATCCTCAGGCGAAACCACTTCGACGGCCAAAACCGGGGCTTCCGGATAGTAAGAAGAAGTCATTCCGAACCGCCCGAGCTGCTCGTTACTAACAAACGCAACATCAGGAGCGCGCACCGTGTCGGGGTCTTGCTCGATCAAAAATCCGGTTTCCGCAGTGGGAACCCGGCCCAAGTTATTCTCCTGGACATACTTGGCCAATCGCCAACTGAGGTTCTGGGCGATCACTCCATGTTCAAAACCTGCTGGTGACATCACGCGCAATTCCCCCTCGATCAATTCGTGACGGAACTCCCCACGCGGTAAACGGAGGAGTTCCGCAGCAGTCGTGACTCGGGTCGCTGTGCTCATGTCACCATTATACCACAAAGGGCGGCGGAGCTAATGTCAACCTAAACAGCCGCGTAAAAACCGGCGAATTTGTCGATCGACTCGCATTTGATCTTCGTCGCGTTACCCGCTTGGCCAAAGGCGACCATCCGAGCGATGCAAACTTCTTTCATCGCAACGCGAGCAGGCTTCATGTAATCGCGAGGATCAAACTTTTCGGGCGACTCGGCAAGCACCTTGCGGATCGCGCCAGTGATCGCCAGACGGTTGTCCGTGTCGACGTTGATCTTGCGCACACCGCTTTTAATGCCGCGTTGGATCTCTTCGACCGGCACACCCCAAGTCTGCTTAATCTTGCCGCCAAACTGGTTGATGATGTCCTGCAACTCTTGCGGAACACTGCTACTGCCGTGCATCACAAGGTGACAGTTCGGCAAACGACGGTGAATCTCATCAATACGATCCATCGCCAACACTGCGCCGGTCGGCTTGCTCGTAAACTTGTACGCACCGTGGCTCGTACCAATCGCAACCGCCAAAGCATCGACGCCCGTTTCGGCAACAAATCGCTCGGCCTCTTCCGGATCGGTCAACAACTGCTCTTTGGTCAACTGCCCAACAGCACCGTGACCATCTTCTTGCTCGCCTTCGCCCGACTCGAGCGAACCAAGACAACCCAACTCGCCCTCAACCGAAACACCCTGCGAATGAGCCGCTTCGACCACGGCCTTCGTCACACCAACATTGTAGTCGTAGTCGGCCGGCGTCTTGCCATCCGCCTCAAGCGAACCGTCCATCATCACGCTCGTAAATCCGTTGTCGATCGCGCTCTGGCAAGTATCAGGGCTGTTACCATGATCCTGGTGCATCACAATTGGAATCTGCGGATAGAGTTCCGCAGCGGCAAGCATCAAGTGACGCAAGTAGTTGTCCTGCGAATAAGAACGAGCACCACGGCTCGCCTGAACAATCACCGGCGACTCGGTCTCTTCAGCCGCTTCCATAATCGCTTGGATCTGCTCCATGTTGTTCACATTAAAAGCGGCCAAGCCGTAATCGTTCTCGGCGGCGTGGTCCAACAAAATTCGCATGGGTACTAAAGGCATAACTCGAACTCCTTAAAACTGAGAAAACGCTTCGTCTGTCAGCCCTAGATTGTAGCAATTTTCGGCCCGTCCGAGCAGGGGCCAAAACCGTAGGATAGGCTTCCAGCCTGTCAGTACCGCCACCGCCCAGACAGGCGAGAAGCCTGCCCTACGGAGTCCTACGGAATATCCGCCAGAATCTCGCTCCCAGGCACTTCCACCAGCCGGACCAGAACAAGCTTGATCTCCGCCGGCCCGCGAGTCTCCTCGGCATGAAACGCATGCCCCAAACTGCCCGAAGCATCGGGCAAACAGCCAACCACCAAAAACTCGCCCGCCGTCAACTCGGCCTGCAGCTCAAGCTCGTCGTACGGCTCCCGCTCGCGCGAGGGCGTCACCAAAAAAATCCCCTGGTCGCTTCCAGCATAACGATTTCGCAGCTCGCCATGCTGCAACTCGGGCAGAAGTCGCAACTTAATCCGCTGACCAGCCACCGCTTGGGCACGCACCGTGTAGGCCGCTTGAACTTGCTCAAAACTTCGACCGCGCAGCCCAGCTTCTCCATTGAACAAAACATTCAAATGCTCACGGACACCCGAGGTTTGAATCGTAGCCGTAGCATGACGATTCAACTGCACGACCCGTCGCGTCACCGTCGGGTCAGCACTTTGTCCCGTAATCAACCGCTGGGCCGAAGTCTCGGGCAATTCGCTCTCGAGCTTCAAATACTTCGCCAAACTATCGGGGACCGTTCCTCCTAACACACCCGAACGAAAACCATTTCGGATGAGCTTATGCCGAACTTCCAGGCTCAACCGTTGCTCGTCGACCGCCTGCCAAAGTTGGTCGTCCAACTCAAGATCGTTTGCCGGAATGCGCACTTGAAAAATCTCGAGCGCCACGCTGTCCGGTGCCGTTGCAACCGCCTTCAGAAACGACTGCGAGTCCTCCGTCGGCAACGACAGCAGCGCCGCACTACAACCGACCCACCACGGCAATAACACACAACACAACCAACAGACCTTCAGGCCCCCAGGCGTGCGCGTTGTTGCGCGAGTCAATCGTTTTCGATCATCCATACGGGCCGCTACAAAAAATGGCTCAGTAATTTTTACACTACTGACAGAGGAGAAAAGAGCGACCAGAGAATAGGTCGATCCCCCAGCAAGGTCAATGCAGTCGGGCGATGCTAGCAAAGAAAAGTACGCAGTAGTTCCAAGTTCTCAGAAGAGCGTCAGACCTTTACCCCAAAGGGCTAAGGCATCGTTCTCCAAAGGGTTGTGCGTAGTTACCCCAACGGGGTTTTACACCGTAGCCCAGGGTTGCGAACGAAGTGAGCTACCCTGGGTTACGGTTCCAAGAGCACCGGTACCCTGAAGGGGTTCTACACCCCCTATAAAACCCTACGCAGCATCAAGCGGCACCAACCGAGGATTAGGCCAATGCGTGCCCGTAATGCGACCATGCTCGGCGATCAGCTCGGCGCAATCGACCATCAAAAAATCGTAGAGCTGACTCGGCGGATCGAGGGCCAGCCAGCTTTGCGTAAAACGATCCATCAGGGCATCGTAGTCGCGCTGCGAAGGCCCGTGGGCATAGCAACGACCCGCGTGCCGGCGCAAGTCGCCATCAAAGTCCGGGCTGATGTGCCACAGTTCGTGAACCACCGTCGAAAGTTTTTCTTCGAGCGTCGTGTTCATAAAACGGGGCAAGTAAAAACTGAGAATGTAAAGATACTCGCGGCCCGTTGCGTCGAGTATCGGATCAACACCATAACGCCGCCCGCGGCGCTGCGTAGTGGTCGCTCCCCCTTCAAATCGCAACGGGGTCAGCGAGGCATAGATACCATGCGAGACATTCTTCCGCGTCTGGCTCAGGCTAATCGCAACCCGCTCGAGATCAATGTGCCGCAACTCCGGCAACCGGTGCACCATATCGTCGCAAAGACGACGCATGGCCGTCGTGAAGTCAAATCCGTGACTCTTCATGCGTTCTACCACCACCCTTCGGCGAGGCGTAGCTCGCCGGCTACTGCTATTTTAGTCTTCTTGCTTTTCGGCGCTCTCGTCTGCGGCAGCTTCACCCGTCTCGGCCGCAACGTCTTCGACGACCTCGTCAGCAACATCCTCAAAAGCAGGCTTTTCGCTCTTTTGATCGACCCGATCGCGGACGCCAACAAATTCCAAGATGGCTCGTTGACCTGCGTCACCCAAGCGAGGCTTCGCCAAACGGACAATCCGAGTATAACCACCCGGACGATCGGCAAAGCGTGGGGCAATATCGTCAAACAGAATCTCGACCGCCTGCTTGGTACCCAACAACTGCACGCAACGACGACGCGCCGTCACCACCGGGGCAATCGCCTGATTCCAAGCTTGCCACTTCTCGCTAGTGCGCCACGACTTCCATTCCTGGGTGCCACGTTCCGCCGAAGATTCCAGCGCAGAAGCTGCTTCGCTAGCGGCCAACGAACGCCGAGCGATCGTCACACACTTCTCCACCAACGGACGAACTTCTTTCGCCTTGCTGATGGTCGTGATAATCCGACCCTTCACCTTAGGAGCGTTGTCGTCAAACTCCGCATCACGCTCGGTCAAAAGTAGCGCGCTCGCGAGGCTGCGCAAGAGAGCGCGTTGATGACTAGGACTACGACCGAGTACGCGGCCTTTTCTGCGATGTCTCATGACAAAGTCTCTTCACTCTGAAACGCGATTGACTAAAAATAATCGACGATCAGCAGGACGTAGCCCTGCCAAGATCGATGGGAGGATTAAACGGTTGCCGCTGGACTGGGAACTCGCATACCCAGGTGAAGCCCCAGCTCGCGAAGCTTCTGTTGGACTTCGGCGAGCGTTGTCTCGCCAAAATTACGAACTTCCAGCAACTGATCTTCGGTCTTGGTGACCAAGTCACGGACCTGCATAATGCTTTCGGTCTCTAAGCAATTGCCAGCACGAACCGAGAGGTTCAACTCGCTAATGCTCATATTCAGCTTGGCTTCCAAAGCACTGTCGGCGCTGCTCATCGAGCCACCACGCGAGGCCGAATGCACTTGGGGTCCCAGTTCGGTGTATTGCACAAACGGGGTCAGATGCTTCCGCAAGATCTTGGCCGCTTCGACCAACGCCATCTCGGGATTGATCGAACCGTCGGTCTGAATCTCGACAGTAAGCTTGTCGTAGTTCGTCTTTTGGCCAACACGCGTTTCGACAATGTCGTAGCGTACCCGCGTGATCGGACTGAACACCGCATCAATCGGAATGATACCAACTTCCTGGATATTGGCCCCATGCTCGGTCGCCGGAACATAGCCGCGACCATTCTCGACCACCATTTCAATAACAAACGGCACATCGTCCGTCAGCGTCGCGATCACCAAATCTTTGTTGATCACCTCGACCGACTCGTCGGTTTCGATATCAGCAGCCGTAACCACACCGGCCGTGTTCCGTTCGACTCGCAACACCTTGGTCGAGTCGCTGTGATTCTTGACCACCAACGACTTGATATTCAGCACGATATCCGTGACATCTTCCAAGACACCTGCAATCGAGGTGAACTCATGCTGAGCATTATGAACCTTAATCTGCGTAACCGCGCTCCCCTCGAGACTCGACAGCAAGATACGACGCAAACCGTTACCGATCGTCGTACCAAAACCGCGCTCAAACGGCTCAGCAAAAAACTTGCCGTAGTTCTCCGTCAAAGTTTCGGTATCACAATTCACCTGACTAGGCAATTCTAGTCCACGCCATCGAATATGCATCAGAATCCTCTCTTGCTGAGCCTGTCGCTCATGGATTGTCGCTCTTGAATTTTGAACTTGTCGCTCTTTGAATTATCTCGAGCAAAGCTCGATGATCAGCTGGGTTTGAATCGGAATCGAGACGTCCTCGGCCTGCGGCAAACGGCCCACCACGCCCTCAGGAATGTCCGACTCCGCTACCGAAAGAAAGTCAGGAACATCACGTCCACTTTCCGACAACGCGCCCCGTACCAAATCGAGGCTCTTCGCCCGATTCTTGACACGGATAATGTCGCCTACATTCACCATGTAACTCGCCACATCGCAACGCTTGCCGTTGATCGTCACATGACCATGATTTACCAACTGCCGAGCAGCACTACGGCTCTGACCAAAACCCATGCGATGCACAACATTATCAAGACGACGCTCCATAAGGCTCATCAACACATCGCCCGTGTTGCCCTTCGTCCCTTCCGCTCGCTTAAAATAGCAACGGAACTGACGCTCCAGCACACCATAATAATGCTTGAGTTTTTGCTTTTCACGCAAGTGAATGCCATAGTCCGTCTGCTTGCTACGGCGCTGCAACTGTTGGCCAGGCGGCTGGTCGCGCCGCTCGATACCACACTTCGAGGTGTCGCAACGCGAGCCTTTAAGAAACAGCTTCATTCCATCGCGTCGACAGAGCCGACAAACAGGTCCAGTGTATCTTGCCATGATTATTTCTTCTCGTCGCTTTTCTTGGTAAACATTTGTTTCTTGGTAAACATCTGATTCGTTGTTCGCATTCAAGTTGCTTGCATTCAAAGCCCCGCCCATTCAAAGCAATGACAACTAGACGCGACGCTTCTTGCGAGGACGACACCCATTGTGCGGCAAAGGCGTGACATCTTCGATCGACTTCACTTTCAAGCCGGCGGCTTCCAAAGCGGTGATCGCACTTTCGCGACCGCTGCCTGGGCCTTTCACCCGAACTTCCACATCCTTCACCCCAAACTTGCGAGCCTTCTCGGCCGCCTGCTGAGCAGCACTCTGCCCCGCAAAAGGCGTACTCTTACGACTTCCCTTGAACCCGCTCGTGCCGGCGCTGGCCCAGCAAAGCGTGTCGCCCTTGGTGTCCGTGATGTTCACCGTCGTGTTGTTAAAGGTGGCCGTGATGTGCGCGATCGCAACCGTCACGTTGCGACGCACCGTCTTCTTCTTAGCCTTAGCCGATTTACCTTTGGTCGTCTTTGCCACTTCAATTTGCTCCCAATGAGAGATGTCTATGCGAGTTGTCTATGCGAGTCGTGAATTAGAAACCAAGCTGCCAGAAAACACTCGCAACTCGAAGCTCGAAACCCAATTATCTTAAATCCTTAACGCCCTTCTTACCGGCAACCGTCTTCTTCGGACCCTTGCGAGTACGGGCATTCGTTTTCGTTCGCTGCCCACGCACGGGCAAGCCGCGCCGATGTCGCAGACCACGGTAACAAGCAATGTCACGCAGACGCGAAATGTTTTGGCTCGTCTGGCGACGAAGCTGGCCCTCGACCACGTAATCTTTATCCAACAAGGCCGCGATACGCGCGACTTCGTCTTCGTTCAACTCGCGAGCATGCGCCTGGGGATTCACTCCCGCCTTGTGACACAACTCTCGGGCAATTTTCGGTCCTACTCCAAAGAGATACGTCAACGAAATTACCGTCGGACGATCGGTCGGAATGTCGACACCTTGCAAACGTGGCATCTGGGCTTTTCTCCACAGCTTCTGTTGTATTGGTTATGAATTACAAGTCATGCGAGTTACGGCCACGACAGCCTAAAGCCCCCGCAACGAATCTTGCCGCTAGCCTTGCCGCTAGCCTTGCCGCTGCTTGTGCCGAGGATTGCTGCAAACAATGTAAACCACTCCACGACGGCGTACGACCTTGCACTTGTCGCAGATGCGCTTGACACTTGCTCGAACTTTCATTCCTCGACTCCTACTTGTCTGACCTACCGGTCAGCAGCGTTGACATTTGGCGAAACGTATGAATATAGACTGATCCAGCCCCTCGCGGAAGGGCTACCGGGCAAGAGTTGTACTGTTTTTTTCTGGCCGGCCCCAGTCAGCCTACTCCGTCAGCCTACCCAATCAGGTGGCCAGTCCTGCGGTTTCCGCAGGCGTGGGGGCCTTGGTCAGGGCGACCGGACCCTCATCCGTAATTGCCACCGTATGCTCAAAATGAGCACTCAAACGCCCATCTGCCGTTACCTGCGTCCACTGATCCCGCAACAACTTCACCCGCTTTGTACCCATGTTCACCATCGGCTCGATCGCTATCACCAGCCCCGGCTGAATCGTAAAGTCGCCGCTGCCACGCAACGAACGGCTCGAAAAATTCGGCACCTGAGGATCTTCATGCATTTCGCGGCCAATCCCGTGCCCCACAAAACACTCCACCGTCGAAAATCCGTGGTCAGCCACATACTGGGCCATCAACTCCGCAATCCGACTCCAACGGTCCTTCTGGGCAAGCTCCTCAATCGCCAGCTCAAGCACACCGCTCGTAACATCCAAAAGCTCCTGCACATCGTCAGCAATCTTACCCACGGGATAAGTCACCGCAGCATCGCCACACCAGCCATTCAGCAAACAGCCCGTATCGATGCTAACAATATCCCCTTCTTCCAGCGGCGCGTCGGTAGGAATACCATGCACAACCGCCTCGTTGATCGACATGCAGGTCACCGCCGGAAAAGGCCTTTTACCACGCGCGCTGTTCGGATAGTTCTTGAACAGAGGCTTTGCCCCGAGCACTTCAAAATGCTTTTCGACCTCCAGGTCGATCTCCGCCGTGGTCACGCCTGGGGCAACCATTTTCAAGGCGATCTGATGCGCCTGCCAAACCGCCAAACCCGATTGCCGCATGAGACCAATCTCGCGGTTCGATTTCAGCTCAATACGGTGAGAAATATCTTGCTTCATAGTGTTTTCTTATCCAAGGGTTTTCTTATCCAAGGAATGACCCAATCCCAATGACCATCTCGTCAGAGTCTTACAGCGAACGACCAACGGGAGTGGCCCAACTCCAACCGAGCGGAAGCTCGCCTAGGCTGCGGCCCTGCCGCTAAGCGAGATTATCTAGCATTTGCTCAATACTTGCAAACACCTCTACGGCAGTCCCCTGCCCTTCGACCACGTTCAAAATTCCCTGATCTTGGTAATATTCGAGCAAGGGCCGCGTAAGATCGTTGTACTGCTGCATCCGCTGATGGATCACCTCACGCTGGTCATCCGCACGACCCCTATCCGAAAGCCGTCCAAGCAACACTGCTTCGGTCACCCGAAACTCGAGCACCAACGACAACTCGCCACCGTTCTGCTTCAACCAGACGTCAAATTTTTCGGCCTGCGGAACCGTCCTAGGAAATCCATCCAGAATGTAGCCCGACGCACTCGCTGGCAAGCTGAGTACGTGAAACACAATTTCCTGCACGACTTCGTCTGGCACCAGCCGCCCTTGCTCCATGAACCGGGCAGCCTGGTGTCCCACGTCGGTCTGCTCGGCACAAGCAGCGCGCAGGATTTCACCGGTCGAGTGGTGCGGGACTCGGAGCTTCTCGGCAAGCAAAACCGACTGCGTCCCTTTGCCAGCACCGGGTGGTCCGATCAATACAATCCTCTTGGCACCCATGATGCCGCCCTCCCTCAATAACCCCAATGGGCACCACGGTTCAAAAACGCTGGACTATTAAATGCTGGACTAAATGGAAGGACCGCCGGCAGAATTCGAGGACTTCTCCAACAAGCCAGTATAGTTACGCATGACCAAATGGCTATCAATCTTTTGAACCAGATCAAACGCCACACTCACGGCAATCAACAAACCGGTGCCGCCGTAGAAGCTGGCAACCATCGGAGAAACACCAATCGAATTCGAAATGAGCGTCGGAATAATCGCCACGAACGCCAGGAAGCCTGCCCCAACGTAAGTGATACGAAACATCACTTTTTCCAGATAATCGGCCGTCCGTTTGCCCGGTCGATAGCCGGGAATAAACGAACCATAGTTCTTCAGATTCTCTGAAACCTCTTTCGGATTAAACTGAATAGCCGTCCAAAAGAAACAGAAGAAGAAAATCAAAGCGACGTTAAACAACACATAAAACAACGAGCCGAAAGAAAACGCTTCGCTGGCCCAATTAAAGAAGACGTCGGCAAATCCACCGTCCGCCCATTGCATCTTGGCAAGCGGCGTCAAAATCAAGGTTGGCAGCATCAACAGACTGCTCGCAAAAATAATCGGCATCACACCCGCCTGATTCACCTTGAGCGGCAAGTACTGACGCGTCCCACCAAAAACCTTGCGTCCCCGCACATGCTTGGCACTCTGCATCGGAATCCGACGCTGACCAAGCGTGATATAAACCACGCCGACAACCACCGCCACAAACATCAACGCCAAGAGCAACAACTGCTCAATACCGAGCTTGCCACTACTGCTACCCAGTTCAAGCGAGGCGTCATTCAGCAGCTCCAAACCAGCACCAGGCATCGCAGCCAAAATACCGGCCATGATCAACAGGCTAATACCGTTACCAATACCAAACTCGTCGATCTGCTCGCCGATCCACATCAGAAAGACCGTGCCAGCGGTCATCGTCAGTACCGCCACCGTAAACCACCCAAAGCCAAGCGATCCAGACTCCGTAAGATAAGCCGGATCGACCAACTGCATCGGGATAATATAAGATTTGACGTAAATCGCACTCTGAATCACACAAATCGCAACCGTTGCGTAACGCGTATACTCGTTGATTTTCTTCTGACCCGCTTCGCCCTCTTTTTTAAGATTTTCGAGCGCAGGGACCACGCTTCCAAGCAACTGGAAAATAATCGAGGCCGAGATATAGGGCATAATGCCCAGGCCGAAAATCGTGACTTGATTCAACTGGCTGGCACTAAAGACAGCCACTGTCCGCAAGATGTCAGCAATCCCACCCGTCTGATTCGCAGCCGCATTCACAGCGTCCGTATCGACAATCGGCAGAGGAATCTGAAAACCGAGCCGATAGATTGCCAACAAACCCAGCGTCAGCAAAATCTTCTGCCGCAACTCGGGAATTTGCCAAACAACTCGTATTTTTTTCCACATGGATCGATCCTAAAAAAAGCAGCTCGAACAACCCGCCGCAGCATACAGTTCGAGGCCCAGCAAACTAAACCAGTAAACCAAGAACGAGCAAACCAAACCAGCAATCTCACCTTCCCCTAAGAAGAGGCTTTTTGCTGCTCTCGGTCTCGCTTCCTCTTTTCACGCTGCTTCTGGGCGACCGGCGTCTTGCCTGGTAACACGATCATTTCGCTGCCTGCCTTCTCGATTTTCTCGACAGCCGACTTACTAAACCGATGGGCCGAAATCTTGATCTTCTTGCTCAGCTCGCCATCGCCCAAAACCTTCAGCAGATCAAACCGGCCCTTGGCCAAGTTTTTAGCTGCCAACGTCTCGAGCGTCACTTCTTCGCCGGCTGCGAAAGCTTGATCGATTTGGCCCAGATTGACAACCGCAACCGTCAGACCCCAGCGGTTATTAAAACCCCGCTTAGGAATCCGGCGAATCATCGGCATCGTACCGCCCTGGAAGGTCGGATGGCTCGACGAACCCGAGCGAGACCCTTGCCCATTGTGCCCACGACCCGAAGTCTTCCCGTGCCCCGAACCAGGCCCACGACCGATGCGACGGCGCTTCTTATACTTCTTAATACCGCGATGGACATCGTTCAGAATCATGACAAGGTTACTCCGCGTAGACGTTCAACATCAAACTTGGGACGCAATTGCTCAAGGGCAGAAATCGTCGCCTTGACCAGAGTGACCGGATTATTCGAGCCAAAACTCTTCGTTAAAATATCGTGAATCCCTGCCGCTTCGCAAACCGCACGCACCGCAGCACCGGCAATCACACCCGTACCAGGAGTCGCAGGAACCAAAATCACATGGGCAGCACCAAAACGGCCCTTGATCGTATGAGGAATCGTCCCTTCGTCGAGCGGCACCGAAACCATGCTGCGCATGCCCTCTTTCACTGCCTTCTCAACACTCGGCGGCACTTCGTTCGCCTTGCCGTAACCCCAGCCGACCTTACCCTTGCCATCGCCGATCACGACCATCGCAGCAAAGCTAAACCGACGGCCACCTTTGACAACCGCCGAGCAGCGCTTGATCTTGACGACCTTTTCGAGCAGTTCGCCACTGCGCTTGTCTTCTTTTTTAGAATCTTTGCGCCGTTTGTTTCGAGAACCCGTAGCCACGCTTGGTGTACTCCCGTCTTAGCTTTTTTTGTAATGCTATAATTAAATTAAAACTGCAACCCAGCTTCGCGAGCTGCGTCTGCAAGGGCTGCCACACGACCATGATACTTGCAATCACCACGGTCAAAACAAATGATGGTCACACTCGCTTGCGTTGCCCGCTCGGCAATCGCTTTTCCAACCGCCTGAGCAGCATCCGAGTTTCCACCATACTTGAGCGACTTCCCCAATTCCTTATCAGACGTCGAGGCACTGACCAGCGTCTTGCCGGCAATGTCGTCGATAATCTGCGCACTAATATTACGATGACTACGGGTCACACACAGTCGAGGACGCTCGGCAGTACCACGCAAACTCTTGCGTACCCTGAAGCGACGTCTCTGACGCTGTTTCCCTTTGGCTTTGTTATGATCCATAGCTTTTTATCTCTCAAACAAAAGTAAGTCGCACTGACTCACTCTTTCGTACCTGACTTATTCGTACCTGACTTTGCCCGTGCCTAACTAGACGCATCTTACTTAGCCGTCTTGCCTGCCTTGCGGCGAATTTGCTCGCCTTCGTAACGAACGCCCTTGCCCTTATAAGGCTCCGGCTTACGAGCAGCACGCGTTTCAGCAGCAAACTGACCAACCTTCTGCTTATCAATCCCTTTGATCACCACATGCGTCTGATCCGGACAAGTCACTTCAAGACCCGCCGGAATCTTTTTATGTATTTCGTTGGCAAACCCAACACGAAGCTGAAGCGTGTCCCCTTGGACAGCCGCCAAATAACCAACCCCGTGGATCTCCAAACGCTTTTCATAGCCCGCGGAAACGCCCGTCACCATGTTCTGAATCAAAGCTCGCGTCAGCCCGTGCAAAGCACGACCCTCGCGATCATCCTTGTGACGCGTCACATTCACCTTTTTCGATTCTTCATCCACATCGACAGCAACCTCCTCGCGGTGGCTCCAAACGAGCTTGCCAAGCTTGCCTTCAACGGTGATCTCCCGACTAGCGACGTTCACCTTAACGCCCGACGGAATCTCAACAGGTTTTTTACCAATTCTGGACATGATTATTTCTCGGTGCCTTTTCCGGCAATGTGTGCCGGCGATATGTGCCGGCGATGCGTAGCATCACGACTGTTGTTCGCTTACCCGAACTACCAAAGTTCACAAAGAACTTCACCACCCAGGTTCTTCTGACGGGCTTCCCGGTCACTGACCATCCCACGACTCGTGCTGATAATCGAAATCCCCAGACCATTCAAAATCGGCCTCAGCGAATTCGCGCGACTATAAACACGCCGACCTGGCTTGCTCACCCGCTTAATGTGACGAATCACACGCTCGCCGTTCGGACCATATTTCAAATCGATGCAAAGCTCTTTGCCAGGCGCATCTTCGGCATCTTGTTCGTGCCAATCCCAAATGTAGCCTTCACGCTTCAGCACCTCGGCCACGCCACGCTTCACTTTCGAGTGAGGCATCTGGACGAGCGGCCGTTCAATGCGCACAGCATTGCGGATGCGAGTAAGCATGTCGGCGATCGGATCTGTCATCATAGTGCTTAAATTCCCAACAAGGTTTTTCTTGCAACCCTTTTACTGAACAACGAATCGTAGTCTCTTTTCGTCATTCGTCAGTTGCGCTTAGTCATTCCCTCTGCTTACCAACTAGCCTTCTTCACACCCGGAATAAGACCTTGGTCAGCCAACTCACGGAAGCAAATCCGACAGATGCCGAACTTGCGATAAACGGCCCGAGGTCGACCGCAAATGCGGCATCTCGACTCGCGTCGAGACGAATACTTCGGCGTCCTTAGCGCTTTCGCAATTTTTGATTTGCTCGCCACGTCGGTTGCTATCCTTTCAAACTTACTTCAAGTAAAAACTAAGGGTCGATTACAGGCAAACTTAGGCTTACGTACACTTAGGCTTCGGTCTCTTCGGACTGAAACGGCATCCCAAAACCTCGTAACAACTCACGAGATTCGTCATCCGAATCGGTCGAGCAACACAAAGCAATGTTCATGCCCTGCACCCGCGTATACTTATCCGGGTTCAACTCCGGAAACACCAACTGCTCCGTCAAACCCAAACTGTAATTCCCTCGGCGATCAAAAGCCTTCGGCTTCAAACCACGGAAGTCACGCACGCGTGGCAAAGCCAGTGAAATCAAACGGTCAAGAAATTCATACATCCGAGCACCACGCAGGGTCACCTTGCAGCCGATCGGATAACCTTCTCGCAGCTTGAAAGCAGCAACCGACTTCCGCGCCTTGCAGATCACTGGCTTTTGACCCGTAAGATCTGTCATTGCAGAAGTCGCGTCTTCCAAATGCTTTTTGTCGGAGATCGCACTGCCAACACCCATGCTCACGACGATCTTCTCCAACTTAGGCAGCGAGAGCCGGTTTTTGCGACCAAGCTTCTCGGCCAATGCCGGAAGAATCTCTTTTTCGTAGCGTTCTTGTAATCGAGGGGTAGCCATAATTTCTTCAGTCTTGTTTTCTTTGGGTACTATTTCCTGGTCTTACTTCCTGATCTTACTTCTTGGCCCTGCTACTTCTTAGCATGACCAGCGTGAGCTGGCGAAATCTCGCCGGCACCCGCGCCACACTTCTTGCAAAATCGTTCTTTCGCACCAGCGTCCGAAAACCGTGCTCCCAAACGCGAGCGAGCACTGCACGATTCGCAAACGAACATCACGTTCGAAAGCTGAACCGGCATCTCTTTGCTCAAACGCCCACCCTGCGGATGCTTTTGGCTCCGCTTGACGTGCTTATAAACTCGGTTGACACCCTCCACCAAAGCTTTGCCCTTCTCGCGATCGACCTGAATCACACGACTCTTCGTGCCACGGTCAGCGCCGGCAATGACTTCGACGGTATCTCCACTGCGAATTAACATAGTTATACGACCTCGTTTGCGAGGCTAACAATTTTCATAAATTTACGCTCGCGAAGCTCTCGGGCAACGGCGCCAAAGATACGTGTTCCACGAGGATTATTATCTTTATCGATCAAAACGATCGCGTTCGTATCAAAGCGAACATAGCTGCCGTCAGCGCGACGTGTTGGAGCTCGCACCCGAACAATCACGCCTCGAACAACCGCTTTCTTCTTGACTTCGCTGCCAGGAATCACACTCTTCACACTGCAAACGATCACGTCGCCCACTTGTGCGAAACGGCGACGGCTACCGCCCAACACCTTGATGCACATCACTTCCTTAGCACCCGTGTTGTCTGCGACCGCAAGGCGGCTTTGCATCTGAATCATCGTACTGCTCTCAAAGCGAAATGGTCTGGTTCTTAATCTATGCTAACTTTTACTCGCCAGCCTACCGGCCAACGTACTTGCCCCGGCCAACGTACCGGCCAACGGCTACTTACCCGCTGGGGTCGAGTCGGCAGTCTCCTGATTGGCGGCTGCTCGCATCGCGGCAATGTCCACCAACGTACTCTTTGAAACCACCCGCACTAAATCCCAACGCTTGAGCTTCGACTTCGGCGGACACTCGATAATCTCGACCGTATCGCCCAGCTTCGACTCATTACTCTCATCGTGCATGTGACACACCGTGCGGCCCTTGATGTACTTTCCGTACTTCGGGTGGCGAGTCAAACGCTCAATCTCCACGCGCCGACACTTGTCCATCTTGTCACTCGTGACGACACCTATTAGTTGTTTCTTTGGCATGTCTTTTCTATTCTCTTTAGCTCTGGGCTAACGCGGCCTTTTGGCGTTCTGCTAACGTGGCTTTTTGACGTTCTGTTTGAATCGTTTTCACACGGGCAACCAGCCGACGATGCTTACGCAACTCGCTCGGTGCGTCCAAGCGATCGGTTTGAGCCTGAATATGAAATCGAAATAAATTTTCCTTCGCTTCCTTCAGCGTGAGCTCAAGCTGCTCATCACTCATGTCGCGAAGTTCTTTGGCTTTTGTCATTTTTAACTACTCTTCCACCAACTCTTGGTTCTAGCGCTCGCAGCCATATTACTTCGGCGAGCAGCCATATTACTTCTCGCCATTACCACCTAGTAACACCGTCTAGCGCTTAATCATCCGAACACGTACAGGCATCTTGTGCGCCAGCCGTGCAAAACAGACCTTTGCCTGATCTTCGGTCACGCCATTCAGCTCGTAAAGGATCGTGCCAGGCCGGACCGTTGCGGCCCAATAGCTTGGCTCACCCTTACCTTTACCCATGCGTGTTTCCAAAGGGATTGACGTAATCGACTTGTGCGGAAAGATACGGATGTAGAGCTTCCCTTCGCCGCGGATGTATTGCTGTGCAGCAATACGCCCCGCTTCGATTGTCGCGGCACTTATCCACCCGCCCTCCATGGACTGCAATCCGTAATCGCCAAAAACGATCGTATTGCCGCGGGTAGCGTTACCTCTTATACGCCCTCTTTGGCTTTTTCTGTGCTTGACCCTCTTGGGCATCAGCGCCATCGTCTTGATCCTCAAACATACCTTTGTTAATCCAAACCTGGACACCAATATGCCCTTGGGCAGTCTTGGCCTCCACAAAACCGTAATCGATATTCGCACGCAATGTGCTAAGCGGAATCGATCCAGTTATCTGCTTCTCGCGGCGAGCCATTTCAGCACCGCCTAGACGTCCTGCCAATTGAATCTTAATTCCCTTGGCACCCGCCTCCATCGTTTGCTCCATCGCACGTTTCATCGTCCGACGAAAACTACCTCGCTTCGCAAGTTGCTCAGCTACATCTTGTGCAACAAGCCGAGCCTCAAGGTTAGGAGTCGAAATCTCTTCAATCTTAATATTGATCCGACGTCCTACCAATGCCTGCAACTCGTCCTGCAACTGTTCGACTTCTTGACCCTTGCGGCCAATAATCACGCCCGGACGGGCTGCAAACAAAATCACCTTCACTTCGTCGCGTGTCCGCTCGATCTCGACCTTCGAGATTCCAGCAAACTTGTATTTCTTATGGGCATACTTGCGAATCTTCTGATCCTCGATCAGCAAATCGGCAAAATCTCGCTTCGACGCATACCAGCGGCTTTTCCAGCCGAGCATAATGCCTGTGCGAAAACCAATTGGATTGACTTTTTGACCCATACTTTATCAAGGCCTGAGGCTTTAGGCTGGAGGCTTTAGGGTTTCACACCTACAGCCTACCAGCCTACAGCCTACAACCTCATCTCCTATTCAATCGTTACTTTGATGTGTGCAAAACGCTTCTTAATAACATGCGCCATACCCCGTGCCCGTGGCCGGACTCGCTTAAACATCGGACCACCATCGACCCGAGCGTCGACCACTCGCAACCCACCCAAATTAGGTGCCCGCAAGTCCTCGGCGTTGCCAAGGGCGCTTTTCAAAACCTTCTCCAACATCCGCGCACCGCGCTGAGGTTGAAACTGTAAAATAGCCAGTGCCTCGTCGACCTTCTTCCCGCGAATCAAAGCGGCAACCGGGCGAACCTTGGTCGCGCTGATGCGGGCGTGTCGATGCGTTGCTGTGTATGCCATAATAATTTCGCTCATGCGTCGAGCAAGCCCGACCGCTAAATAACTCGACTACTAAATAACCTATTTACTTGCCTTTGCCGCCATGACCACGAAAAGTTCGCGTCGGCGAAAACTCGCCCAACTTGTGACCCACCATATCTTCGGTCACCAACACCTTCAAATGCGACCGGCCATTGTGGACCATGAACGTGTGTCCGACAAACTCCGGAACAATCGTGCAAGCACGCGCCCAAGTCGTAATCGGATCCTTGCGACCCGATTCATTCTGCCTATCGACCTTCATATACAACTTCGGGTCGACGTAAGGCCCTTTTTTAAGTGAACGTCCCATGGACTGCAGCTTCCTGTATTACTTCTTGACTAATTTCAACTGGCCATAACGCCTACTGCGACGACGGCGAACAATCGCTTTGTTCGAGGCCTTGCGGCGCTCACGTGTCGCACCACCCTTGGCACTCTTGCCCTCGGGACTCACCGGATGACGACCACCCTTCGTCCGACCTTCACCACCACCGTGCGGATGATCTACCGGATTCATCGCCGTACCACGCACATGCGGACGGCGACCCATCCATCGCTTGCGGCCTGCTTTTCCAAGCACAATCGCACCGTGATCAACATTACTGGCGCGACCCACTGTGGCCCGACAACCCGAAGGAATACGTCGAATCTCGCCACTCGGCAGCGAAATTTGAGCCCACCCAGCTTCGCGAGCCATAAGCGTCGCACTCGTACCAGCACTACGGCACAATACCCCGCCGCGGCCAGCACTCATTTCTACATTAAAAATCGTGGTTCCCAACGGCATCTTCGACAACGGCAAGCAGTTACCCAACTTAGCCGGCGCGTCCGGACCACTCATCACCTGGTCGCCTTGCTTCAACCCATCGGGAGCAACAATGTATCGCTTCTCGCCATCCGCATAGTGCAACAACGCAATTCTTGCCGAACGATTCGGATCGTACTGAATCGAATCAACCTTGGCCGGTATACCGTCCTTATTGCGACGGAAATCAATCAAGCGAAAACGACGCTTGTGACCCCCGCCCCGATGACGACAAGTAATCTTACCCTGGTTATTGCGACCACCCGTTTTGGTAATCGCACGCAGCAAACTCCTCTCAGGCTTCGCGCCCGGAGTAAGCTCCGCAAAGTCGCTGACCGACGCATCGCGGCGGCCTGGCGTAGTCGGTTTGTATTTTCGGATACCCATAATTGGGACTCACTACTCTCTGCTAAAACTATTCTCTGCTAAAAACTGCTGCCTACCAAAACCGCTACTCACTAAAACAAATCAATATGATGCTCAGCACTGAGCGTCACGATCGCCTTTTTCCAAGGCTTTGTGTAGCCAAATCGCATCTTCGTACGACGCGGCTTCCCCTTGCGATTCTGCGTGTGGACTTTCAGTACCTTCACCTCAAACAACTCTTCCACCGCCGCCCGTACGTCGGTTTTTGTCGCAAGGCGATTCACCTCGAAAGCATAGGCATTGCAACGCGTCGAACGATGCATCCCCTTCTCCGTCACCAAAGGCTTGATGATGACCTGATGCGGCTCGAGCGTGATACTAGTTTTTTGAGGTATATGTCTAGGCATGACTTTTTTCTTTCAAAACTCAGCTATCGGCCCCGTTACTGGCCTTCGCTTTAATTTGATCTAGCGCCTCGGGCGTGATCAACAACCGACGAGCCTTGAGAATACTCAGGGCATTCAACTCAGCAGCCGGCAAAACACTAACGCCCTCGATATTACGGGCACTCTTATAAACATTGACCGACAGGCCAGCCGTAGCAATCAGCAGCGACTCACCCTGACAATCGAGATGCTGCAAAACACCGGCCATGTCCTTGGTCTTCGGCTGGGCAAATTCCAGCTTATCAACCAGCGTCATCTCATCGTCGCGAACCTTCGAGGCAATCGCCATCCGCGTCGCCAATTGCAACGCCTTACGAGGCAGCGAGTACGAGTAATCGCGATTCTTGATATTATGAATATGACCACCACCACGACGAATACCACTCATCTTATGGCCAGCACGAGCGTTGCCCGTACCCTTCTGGCGATACATCTTCTTGCGACTACCAGCCACAGCCGCACGATTCTTCGTCTGATGCGAACCTTGGCGCGCGTTGGCCTCATACATCACCACAGCATCGTGTAGCAACTGCTTATTAATACGCGGAGCGAGATCGGTTGGCTCGATCGAGTAGGTGCCAACCTTCTTCCCCTTGGCGTCATGTACTGTAAGTTTTGGCATTTGATTTAGGCTGTAGGCTGTAGGCTGTAGGCTGTAGGCTGTAGCTTTCGGCTGTTCCTACAGCCTAACGCCTACCAGCCTAACGCCCTATAATTTATTAGTCTGCTGAACAACAACGTACCCGCCATTCGGCCCAGGTATCGCACCACGGATGAGGAGCAAATTCCGCTCAACATCAACACGAACAACCTTCTGATTTCTAACCGTGCAACGCTTATTGCCATACTGGCCAGGCATACGCACACCCTTGAACAAACGACTCGGACTCGCACAAGCTCCGGTGCCGCCCATATGACGGTGACACTTCTTCACACCGTGCGTGGCCCGTTGACCCGAGAAATTATGCCGCTTCATGGCACCCGAGAACCCACGACCCTTGCTCGTCGCAGTCACGTCGACAGCCACAATCTTATCAAAAGCATCGACCTTCACCTGCGAACCAACATCCAGCTCACCCGCTCCGCCGCGAATCTCACGAACCAGTCGCTTCGGCTCGCAATCCGGCTTCGCAAGCAGCTCAACACCAGCAGCGGCACGGCTCTTACTTCGCTTACTATCAAGCTTAGCAACCTGACCACGCTGAGAACGACCCGCCAAACGACGGGGCTTATCCAGAAAACCCAACTGCACAGCAGAATAGCCATCTCGCTCCGAGGTGCGAATCTGCAAAACGTCGCACGGCCCTGCCTCAACGACAGTTACCGGCACGACCTTGCCCGACTCGTCATAGACCTGCGTCATCCCGATCTTTCGGCCCAAAATGCCGACTACAGGACTCGCTGATTTTGTGGACATAACTCAATCCCTGGAGAACTTGGCTTAGTGCAGTTGTTATTGACGTCGGAGACATTCGCCTTAGCGAAGCTTACCCACGCAACTTCCGTTGCATATGTACTATTAAACCGCCTCAAACGGACGGTGCAAAAAATCCTAATGACCTATCAACCAGCCGTGGCCTTAATCTTAATATCCACACCTGCCGGCAAACTCAACTTATTCAACGCTTCGATCGTCTTGGCCGTCGCCTGCACAATATCGATCAAACGCTTGTGCGTCCGAATCTCAAATTGCTGGCGTGCCTTCTTATTCACATGTGGACCCGAAAGCACCGTATACCGCTCAATGCGAGTCGGCAAAGGAATCGGACCATGAACTACGGAGTTCGTCCGCTTCGCGGTATCTACAATCTCGGCCGCACTCTGGTCCAAAACCGAGTGGTCGTACGCTTCCATCCGTATACGAATGACTTCTTTCGCTGCTTTCGCTGCGGCTTTAGCTGCACCTTTGGCTGCCACGTCGACACCTACCCTTGGACCAAATATCAAAGAACACTTCAATGAACACTGCTCGCAACCACGAATGGTGACGAATCGCAAATTCTAAGACTATCGACGAAACCCGTCAATGCCTTGAACCAAAGAAGTTCCGAGTTTTTCTGGGCACCTTGCCCCTCCTAACCCGGCCAGCCTTACCCGCTAGGCCCTTAGAGCAATTCCTTGAATTTCGTAGCCAAGCAATGAACCACGACGGAACTACGCAACGACGAAAAAGGCAACTTTCCTCGCTCATCCGCTGTTTCCGTAGTTGCTTTGTGGTTCAAAATTTCAGGGTCATCAACCCTGCGACCACGTATTTTCCCGAAATGCTCTAGTGCAGCGTTTCCGCAAGAATCTCACGGATCGCCGTCCGATCACCCTCCGAAAGATGGGCGAATTCCGGCGACTTATCCTCCCCTGACAAGATCTCCTCCAACCGACGATCGACATACGTCCGAATCTCGGCAGGCAACGCAGCAAACGAATCGCTGTAAATCAAGTAGCTACACGGATACTTGAACATCCGAGTCTGCAAATCAAACTCTCGCAACGACCGCCCACGACTGTCGCGCGGCCCAAGAGCCTCGAATTCAGCAACAAACCCCGACGTCCCCTCCACGGGCGAAGTGAGCCGGAATTCCCCAGAAAAAAGCATGTATTGCAGCAGTTTTTCGCCGGCCGACTTGATCCGACGCTTCGAAACGTCGCTCCGATGATCCGGCGCATACTCGAGCGCCTTGTTCCACATGGCGTCGTAATGCTCGGCACGCCGCGCTTCGTAGTTCGCTCGCGTAATAAAATTGTGCATCTGAGCCTGATGCTCCAACACCATCAGAGCCACCAAATCGCTATGCGGCGTCAAATAAGCAGCCGTCCGCACCCGCGTCGAAGTTGAGAGAGCTGTTGAGAAAGCTGATGAGAGAGTCGACAGGTCCGTCACATTCGCCCCCGCCTCAACGTCAAGCGGCGGCGTGGCCTCGTTGTCAGCAATCGAATTCCCCCGATGCCGCATCCCGCCATGCTTGCCCGTCACATACCAGCCCCCATACCGCTCCCCAAAATCGCTCGTCTGATCGGTCGTCGTCGTCCCCAAATCAAAATGAGGATGTCCGCTTTTCGAGGGAAAAACCGACCGCACCAAGTAACCCGGCACACCCTGCGTCCGACGATTCTCATGGCAAGCCAGACATTTTCCCGTGGTGCGCCGCAATCGCGGCGCCTCCCCTTCCTCCTGATCCAACGAGTAAAACATCGCCCCTTGCTGCGGATCAACAGCCGAAAGCTCAATAATGTCCCCAAACTGCACCGCCCCAACATACACCTCATCGTTGAAATAAAGCGACCGCGGACGCCCCGGCGAAATCTTCGTATGCTGCAAACTGGTCTTCGAAAAAACCAATAACTGCGAGGAACGCGGAATCTCCAGCGCCTCCAAAACCGACGGCAGCCACCCATGCTGCTCGTCCCACTGCAACTCGATCTCTCCCGCTTCAATCCCCTTTTGAAGCAGCGCAACCGCATCCTCGGTCGGCGTCGATCCATAACTGATCGGCGGACGATCGATGTCTTCCTGCGCAAAAATCGGCGAAAAAACCTGCGCCGACAAGAGGCCAAAAAGCCAAAAAGATCTCGTAATTGACGCGGGGAAATACGACATAACACTACTATTGTCGCCCCAAACAAACTGGATGTCAACGTCCACTACTGACGAGGACCTCAGTTGCACGCAGTTCAGTGTATTGCTACAGTAATACACATGGCCGAATCTCTCATACCCTTCGAAATCCACCCCTCCTCGGGCGTCCCCATCTACCGCCAGCTCATCGACCAGGTCCACGCCCTGATCGCCGGCGGCAAACTCCTCGAAGACGATCTCCTCCCCAGCGTCCGCCAAGTCGCCGCAGCCGCAGCCATCAACCCAATGACCGTCAGCAAAGCCTACTCCCGCCTAGAAGCCGAAGGAGTCGTCCACCGCCAACGGGGCCAAGGCATGCGCGTCGCCAAGCCCAAACCCCTCGGCACCCTAGCCGAGCGCCAACAACAGTTCCGCCAACTCGTCCAACCAGCCCTCCACCGCGCCCTACAACTCGGCCTCACCGAACCCGAAACCCAAGAAGTCCTAAACACCCTACTCCAAAAATCTCCCTCCCCCCCCCAGTAACCGCGTTGCAACGCAACGCAAGGCGAACCACCCAAAACCCATAATAAAAATCCCCATGATCCAAATCAACCAACTCCAAAAAAACTTCGACAGCAAAAAAGTCCTCCAAGGCGTCGACCTCACAGTCCCCCCCGGCACGGTCCTCGGCCTGCTCGGCCAAAACGGCAGCGGCAAATCAACGCTCATCAAATGCGCACTCGGCCTACTGCGCACCACCGGCGGCACCGCCACCCTCTGCGGCGACCCCGCCTGGCACCTCTCCGCCGAAACCAAAGCCCGCCTCGGCTACGTCCCCCAAGAGGTCGTCAGCTACCCCTGGATGCGCGTCCGCCAAGTCATCGCCTACACCGCCGCCTTCTACCCGACCTGGAACTCCGAGCTGGTCGACAAACTCTGCCACCGCTGGCAACTACCGCTTGAAGACCGCGTCGGCCCCCTCTCGGTCGGCCAAATCCAAACCCTCGGCATCGTCCTCGCCCTCGGCCACGAACCTGACCTACTCATCCTCGACGAGCCGGTCGCCAGCCTCGACCCCAACGCCCGCCGCGAATTTTTGCGCACCCTACTAGAAATCGTCGACCAATCGCGGCGCACCATCCTCTTCTCAACGCACATCACCTCCGACCTCGAACGCGTCGCCATCCTCCGCGAAGGAAAAATCGCCTTCCACGGCGAACTCGACGAGCTCAAAGAAAGCGTCAAACGCCTACGCATCACCGCCCGCGAAGACCTCCCCAACACTTTTTCTGTCCCCCACGCCCTGCAATGCGAAGTCAGCGGCCCGACCGCCACAGTCACCATCGACAATTTCAATGAGCAACTCGTCGACCAACTCCGCAAAACCTACAGCGCCGACATCACCGTCCACGACCTCAACCTAGAAGAGATCTTCATAGAAATGCACCGCCACCCCCAATAACCACCCTCACCCCAGTAACCGCGTTGCAACGCAACGCAAGGCACCCCACAAAACCACGCACCACCAACCACCAACCTCCCCATGCTCCAAAAACTAAGGCAAGTCGCCCTCACCTACCTCACTAACCGGGGGATCTGGCTAGCCTTTGGCTTCGTCGTACTCATGACCGGCGCATCATACGTGGCGGTCCTCAACGGTGTGAGGGACAGAACCTGGGCAGCCGGCGGGCTCGGTTTTCCTGCTTTCATGGGCCTGTTCTCGTTGATTATGATCGCCAAATGGCAATTTGCCAATCCGCGAGCGCGCCTGCTGCCCAATTTTGCCCGCCCCCATATCGTCGTGCTGGCTATGCTGTTCTTTGGTGCCTGCGTAGCCAACCCCTTTTGTTTTTCGCTATGCGGAGGCCTTTCGACACCGGGGTGCATGGCCTACTCGCTATTATTGGGGGGCCTTGCCACCTGGGGAAATCGTCCTGGCGGGAACTGGCTAACACTTCCTGGGATGGCCATCTTCTTTAGCGGAATAGCTGAACGAGGCGCGCAGTTCTGGTTTGTCTCCCCAAATCGATTCGATACTTTACATAGCATTCTTGCGCTGACAGGCGCGACGATGGTGGTCGCTTGGCTCTGGCACCTTCCACAACTCACCGAAGAGAGGGACGACTATCAAGTGATACCAATGGGCAGACCAGGAGCAGCCTCTCGAATGGAAAGGGTCGAGCAAAGAAAGATCATGGGGACCATAATGAACCGCCGGGGCCTCATGCGAACCCTCGCCGATCGCTGGCACGACCGATTGGACCAACTGCCGACGGGTCCAGAAAGCCACTCGCAACTTATGCAATACGGCTTTGGGCGAATCTCGGGTATCACCCGCGCCTTGATGATCGGACTCGCTTTCACGCTTTATGGTATTTTCCTGTATCTAGTATTTTTTCCGGGAGACTATAAGGCAGGTCCAGCTTCGGGGATGATCTTGGCGGTGCAGTGCATGCTGCTAGCGCCTGCCATTGCCGCTGGCCGCATGATGATGCAACGATTGCCTCGCATGTCCCAAGAACTTTTGCGACCTGCAACGCGCACCGAGTTCATCGACAGCCTGTTTTTGAGCTTGGCCAAACAGTCGATTTGGATATGGTTGGTGGTACATCTTGGAGTTTCTGTAATCGCCTTTTCTACGGTCACCTTAACCGCCGAACACCTACTAAGCTTGGCGTTTTCCTACACCCTGGTTTCACTCGCGGTACAGCTACCCACTTTTGGGTTTAGTCTCTGGATCGTCCGAAAAATTTCGGTGTGGCGGTTCCTCCTGGGCTTTTACGCAGCGATGATCTTTCAGTTGGCAGTCATCGGGGGCTGGTGGCTCGGACGCAAACAGCTGGGTGACCTGACAATTACTTCCATCCTCCTCGTCGCATTACTCGCCTTAGGTGCCAAATCGATCGCCTGGGCACGCAACGCCTGGCAACAGACCGAACTAGCCTAGTCCACCATTCGCCAGCCAAGCACGATATCCGCGTAAATCCGCGGGCCAATTTTTCTTATTCCTATTGCCCGCGAATCACGCGGATAAAACGTAGATGCAAAAAGAAAAAGGAGAACCACGAAAGAAACGAATGATACGAAAAAAAACTTCCCCTCGATTTCACGGGCATCTCTTTCGTGGTTTTCGTCCTTTTCGTGGTTCCTCTTTTTTATATCCGCCCGTAGTGTAAAATAAAAATCATGTCGACTCCTCTGCAAAATCATTCCGAACAACCCGGCTTGCAAAAAAATGCAATCCCCGCTGCGTGGCTCGAAGAATTTGAGGCCGCCGCCCGACGTCCGCTGGCAACGCGAATGAAGTACGCCTTCATCCGCACCTACAAGCCCGTACTCGACGACGAACCCTTTCGAGCTTTTGATACGATGGAAGATTACCGCCGTTGGTGCAACGAAGAACTTCCCGATTGGCTAGGCTATGGGCGCGTTTGAGTATCGACAGGCCGAAGAAGTACGCGATGCGTTTGCGCGGCACAAGGTTCGCTATCTCTTCCTCGGCAAGTCGGGCGCGATCTTGCTCGGTTTTCCTGACACGACGCAAGATGCCGATCTGTTCGTCGAGAAAACGCCAGAAAACGGCCGCGCCATCGTTCACGCCTTGCAAGAATTAAACTTCGAGTTGACTGACCCGCAAATTCAAGAATTGAAAGCGGGCAAGGATTTCGTGCAACTGAAAAATGGTCCGTTCGATCTCGATCTCATTTTCGCTCCCGACGGCATCGAACATTTTTCGGAAGCATGGGACCGCCGTGTGGAAGTCGAAGGGTTCCCTGTCTGTCATCCCGACGACATCATCGCCAGCAAAGAAGCTGCCGGACGAACCAAAGACCTCGAGTCGTTGCCTCGCCTCAAAGCCTTCCGCAAATACTGGGAACAGCATTTGCGCGATCGAAATCGAAACTAAGAACAGCCCTACAAAAATTTCTTCAACACCTCATCCGGAGCCGCCGAATACGTACTCGGCGTCATCGAACAGCTGGCCCGCCCCTGGCTCAGACTGCGCATCGCGCTCGAGTACCCAAACAACTCGGCCAGCGGCGCTTCGGCATGCAACACCGTGAGATTCCCACGCGTTTGCGTCTGGTGAATAATCGCACGCCGCTGCTGCAAGTCGCCCACCAAATCGCCCACATGCGCATCAGGCGTACTAATTTCAAGCTTCATAATCGGCTCCAGCAACACCGTACCCGCGGCACGCAAACCTTTGTCGAGCGCCAAACTGGCCGCCGTACGAAACGCCACTTCCGTCGAATCGGTCTCGTGCATCTCGCCGCTCAACAGCCGCACCTTAACCCGCATCAGCGGATAACCAAGCACCCCGCCCCCCTGCCCCGCCGTCTCCAATTCTTCCAGCACCACCATCAACATCTCCGACGGCAGCCCGTGGTCCAGCGAATTGCCAATCACCACGCCCCCGCCGCGCGTCTCAAACGGCTCGACGCTCAATTTTACTTTGGCCGTGTGCTGCACACCATTGACCAGCCGGTTACACTCCCCCTCCACCTCCACCTTATTCTTAATCGTCTCGCGGTAGCTCACCCGCGGATTATGTACTTTGACGTTCAACTTAAAATCTCGCTCCAACCGATGCTGGATCACCTCCAAGTGCAGCTCGCCCATCCCGCCAATAAGCGTCTGCCCCGTCTCTTCGTTTTCGCTCGCCGTAAAAGTCGGGTCTTGCTTACGAAGCATATCGAGCGAGTCGGCCAACTTGTCCTTATCCGCCGTGCTCTCCGGCTCGATCGCCATCGAAATAACCGTCTCCGGAAATTCGATCGACTCCAACACAATCGGCGCACGCGTATCACAAAGCGTGTCGCCCGTGACCGAATCGCGCAAACCAATGATGCCCACAATGTCGCCTGCCTGCGCAGACTCAAGCTGCTCTTCCTTCTTGCTCGCATGAATCTTCCAAATCTGCGCAACATTCTCCTTTTTGTCCTTCGCCGGATTCAACACACGGCTATTCCCCTTCAACGTGCCCGAATAAATCCGAACCCAAGAAAGGTCGCCCGTCTTGTAAGGCAAAATCTTAAAAACCAACCCACAAAAAGGCTCCTTCGGATCAGGCTTACGACTTACCTTCGTCCCCTCACCCGATTCACCACCCTCTTCTCCGCTTTCCCCCTTCCGCTTTCCGCTTTTCTTCCCTTTGACCGCAGGCTCAACACCCTCGACCGGCGGCTTTTCAAGCGGATTGGGCAAATAGTCGACCACCCCATTGAGCAACGGCTGCACCCCCACCCCATGCAACGCCGACCCGCACAGCACCGGCTGAATCTGCTGAAGCACAGTCGCCTCGCGCAACACCTTCCGAATCAACTTCGCCGGAATCGGCTCCTCAGCCAGCGCCAGCTCCATCAATTCGTCACTGTAGTTCGAAAGCTCGCCAATCAACTCTTCACGCCACAACGCCGCGTAGTCCGCCAGCTCCTCAGGAATCGCCGCAACCACCACCTCACGCCCCTCTTTCCCCGCAGGAAACGTGAGCATTTTTTCGTCGATCAAATCAAGAATCCCGCGAAACGGATTGTCGACATGCGCCGGCCCCAACCCAACAGGGACCTGCAGCGCCAACGGCTTTGCGTCCAATCGCTCACGAATTTCATTGAACACCGCCTCAAAATCGGCTCCCTCACGGTCGAGCTTATTAATAAACGCGATACGAGCCACGCTGTACTTATTCGCCTGCCGCCAAACCGTTTCGCTTTGCGCTTCGACCCCTTCGCGCGCACTGAACACAATGACCGCCCCGTCGAGCACCCGCAGGCTTCGCTCCACTTCAGCCGTAAAATCGACATGCCCGGGCGTATCAATAAGATTGATCTGCGTGTCGTTCCAACTAAACGCGACGCACGCCGAGTAGATCGTAATCCCACGCTCGGCCTCTTCCGCATCATCGTCGGTCGTCGTCGTACCCCGATCGACCTCGCCCGCACGGTGCTTCGAGCCACTCACATAAAGCATCCGCTCCGTGACGGTCGTCTTCCCCGCATCAATATGAGCAATGATGCCAATGTTACGAAGTTTAGTGAGATCGTTTGCCATGGACCCATTCATTCTGTGTGAAAATTGCCCTCAGATCGCGAGGATGCAAAGGCATGAGGAACTACGAAAAAAACGTGCTCGAATTCCCCCGCATCTCTTTTCGTGTATTTCGTTTCTTTCGTGGTTCCTCTTTTATATCCGCGCTGTATCCGCGTAATTCGCGGGCAAAAAACAGCGCACAAAAAAACTGAGGGCCACGGACCCAGGTGCTTACCACACCCGTGTCCCTAGCCCTCAGCACACGATTCTCACTCTACCAACCGAAGTGAGCAAACGCCTTATTCGCATCCGCCATACGGTGAACATTTTCACGACGCGTCATCGCGGCACCTTCGCGCTTAAACGCGGCAACCAACTCGTCAGCCAACTTCAACGAAGTCGGACGACCCTTCTTGTCTCGCACAGCCAACAAAATCCAGCGGAAAGCGAGCGACTGCTGACGCACCCGGTTCACCTGCATCGGCACCTGATAAGCGGCTCCACCCACGCGCTTCGACCGAACTTCAATCGCCGGCTTCACATTCTCGATCGCCTGATTAAAAACCTCGATCGACTCTTCCTCGGGCAGACGCTCTTTGACAATATCCAACGCCTTGTAAAAGACGTTCTGAGCAACGCTCTTCTTGCCACCGTGCATCAAGCAATTAATAAACTTGCTCGCCAACAACGAACCGTGCTTCGGATCGGGCTTCAACTGTTTGCGACTAGCGGTAATTCGGGCCATGAAATTTTTTGCTTTCTATTTTAACACTGCTTAAACAACACCGTGTATTTAACTCTTCTTCGTACCATAACGACTACGCGACTGCTTCCGTCCTTCGACACCCAGCGAGTCGAGCGCGCCACGCACCACCTGATAACGAACACCCGGCAAGTCGCGGACACGACCGCCACGCACCAACACAATGCTATGCTCTTGCAGCGTGTGCCCTTCGCCAGGAATGAAAGTCGTGACTTCCTTGCCGTTGGAAAGACGTACGCGCGTAATCTTACGCAACGCAGAGTTCGGCTTCTTCGGCGTCATCGTACGCACTTGCAAGCAAACACCCCGCTTCTGCGGACAACCATTCAGCACGGGCGACTTGCTGAACTTGCGCTTTTTCTTACGGTTCTTTTTGACGAGCTGGTTGATCGTTGGCATCAGTTTTTCCTGAAAATACGACTTTTCCCTGAATTCGGGCGTTCTACATGCTTTACAACAAAGGTCACACACAACAAAGGCCACACTGCCAGCGAACCCCGCCAGCCTAGAGTGGAACCTATCAATTTACCGCAGCAGTCCAGGCTGTCAACCACAGGCCGCCAGCCCCCGTGGAATAGGCTTCCAGCCTGTAGAAGTAAACCGCTCTACCTACAGGCTGGAATCCTATTCCACGGAAATTTTCCATCTGCTCGCCTTACAGCGACTCTTCCTGATCCCCCGAGGCTTCTTTCGGCGGCTCTTCAGCGACCGGCTCGACGGCTGTCGGCACCTCGGGCACCTCTGCAACAGGCACCTCAGCAATGGGGGATTCCACAGCAGGGGCTTCGAGAACCGGGTTTTCGAGAACCGGGTTTTCGAGAACCGGAGCTTCGGGGGCTGGCGTTTCGGGGGCTGGCGTTTCCACCGGCTCCGACCCGATTCCCAACAGCGCGTCCAAGTTGCCCGGAACTTCCTGACTAACGACCGGCTCGCCCACGCTCGGGGCTGCCACTCCTTCGCCATTCGTTCCAGCCGGTGCACCTTCCCTCGCCTGCAAAGCCGAATCGAGCAAGGGGAACGAACGCTCCAACACCCGTTCCTTCTCGGCAGCCAACGCTTCCAAAGCCGCCGCATGAATCCGAACTTCGGCTTCTTGCACCGTGTGGAACCCAGTACCCGCCGGAATCAGGTGACCCAGAATAACATTCTCTTTCAAGCCGACCAAATGATCCGTCCGACCGCCCAAAGCCGCTTCCGTCAAAACCTTGGTCGTTTCCTGGAAACTTGCCGCCGAGATGAAACTCGAACTTTGCACCGAGGCCTTCGTGATTCCCAACAACTGCGTACTGGCGGTCGCCATCTTCGGCTTCGAGCCTTTGGCAATCTCGCCACCCAGCGCTTCGATCTGAGCATTCGCTTGCTCCAAAGCACTCTTCGGAACAATCGTCCCCTCAGTAAACTCGCTATCGCCCTGCGTCGAAACCCGCAAACACTTGGTGAGCGCGTCGTTGGCCACCCGGAAATCAAACTTGTCGATCACGCTACCTGGCAACAAATCGGTGTCACCAGGAGCCTCAATGCGCACTTTCCGCAACATTTGCGTGACAATGATTTCAATATGCTTGTCGTTGATTTCAACACGTTGGCTGCGATACACATTCTGAATCTCACGAGTCAGATACTGCTGCACCGCTTCCTCGCCCGAAATCCGAAGAATATCGTGCGGCACCAACGGCCCATCGACCAACGCTTCGCCGGCTCGAACCATGTCGCCTGCGTGAACACGCAAATGCTTACTGTGCGACACCAAGTGCTCCCGTTCGATGCCCGTCTCGCTCCGAACGATAATCGATCGCTTGCCACGCTTTTTCTCACCAAGAATTTCCACCACGCCGTCAATCTCGGCAATCACCGCCGGATCCTTCGGCTTGCGTGCTTCAAAAATCTCGGTCACACGAGGCAGACCACCCGTGATGTCCTGCGTACCCGAAGCTTCACGCGGCGTCTTCGCAACCAGAGCACCAGGAGCAATGATCTCGCCTTCGGTCACCTCCAAGTGAGCACGCTCTGGCATGTAGTAGAAGTCGAGAATCTTACCATCTTTGGGGTCTTCGACCACAATCTGCGGATGCAAATCGCCTTTGTGCTCCATCACGACAAAACGAGTTTTGCCGCTAGGGTCGAGTTCGCCCCGTGTCGTTTCGCCATCAATCAGATCCTCAAAACGAATCTTACCGCCCGTCTCCGCAAGAATCGGAATACTGTGCGGATCCCATTCGCAGATAATATCACCTGCCTTGGCTTCTTGATCCTCTTCGACACGAATCACCGCACCCGAGGGAATCTCGTACTTCTCTACTTCTCGTCCACGATCGTCGACCAACGCAATTTCACCATTACGAGCCAACACCACCAGTTGACCGTCAGAATTACGCACGACTTTCAGACGAGCAAATTTGACGATACCGCCCTTCTTCGCTTTGATGTCGCTGTCCTGAATATCGCGCTGTCCAACACCACCGATGTGGAACGTACGCATCGTAAGCTGCGTACCCGGCTCACCAATACTCTGAGCGCCAATAATACCCACAGCCATACCTTCTTCGACCATCGCTCCGGTCGACAGGTCCATGCCATAACACTTGCGACAAACACCCAACGTAGCATCGCAGGTCATCGGACTACGCACCTGGATTTTCTCAAGGCCCAACTGCTCGATCTTCCGAGCAACATCAGCCGTAATCAGGGCATTTTCAGCCACGATCACTTCATCGGTAATCGGATTCACGATATTCGCACGACTCACGCGACCTTTGATCGACTCGGCCAAACCGACCTCGACCTTTTCGCCACGGTAAATCACACCCTTGGTAATGCCTTGCGTCGTCCCACAGTCCTCACGCGTAATCACGACGTTCTGCGCAACATCGGCCAATTTACGAGTCAGATAACCCGAGTCCGCCGTCTTCAGAGCCGTATCGGCCAGACCCTTACGAGCACCATGCGTACTACTAAAGTACTCAAGCACCGTCAGACCTTCGCGGAAGTTCGCCTTAATCGGCGTCTCAATAATCTTCCCCGACGGCTTGGCCATCAAGCCTCGCATACCGCCCAACTGACGCATCTGTTCGACGCCACCACGAGCACCCGAATGCGCCATCAGATAAACCGGATTCACATAACCATCCTTACGGAAGTCATTCTTCAAGCCGGTCATCATCTCTTCAGTAATCTGCTCACGAGCATGCGTCCAAGCGTCGAGTACCTGGTTGTATCGCTCCACTTCGGTGATGACCCCGCGTTGGAACAGCTTATTGAACTTCAACACCGTCTTGTCGGCATCGCCGATGATCTTATCTTTCGTGTCAGGCGTAATCAGATCGTCGGTAGCAAAAGACAAACCGCTGAGCGTCGCCTGACGGAAACCAAGCTGGTTCATATCATCGAGCAATTCGATCGTCGCACGACGACCAATGAACTCATAACTGTCCGAAATCACGCGTGCCAACTCGCTCGATTTCAGAGCAACATTGTAAAACGGCATTCCCTGAGGCAAGATTATGTTAAAGACCACACGACCGACCGTCGTCTCGATACGCTTGCCATTCGACTTCGGCTCCATCATCTCCTCGCGAAGACAACGCGACTTCGGCAACCGAACCGTAATCCGTGCATGGGTACCGACCTTGCCAGCAGCATAAGCCGTCTCGACCTCTTCCATCGAGCTAAACACCATCCCGTCGCCCTGCGCGTCGGGCACCTTCATCGTCAGATAGTAGCTACCCATCACCACGTCTTGCGAAGGGCTAATAATCGGAGCACCATTCGACGGGCTAAAGATATTATGCGTACTCATCATCAACGTGTGCGCTTCAACCTGCGCTTCGATCGACAACGGCAAATGCACCGCCATCTGGTCACCGTCAAAGTCGGCATTAAAGCCTTTACACACGAGCGGATGCAAATTGATTGCATTCCCCTCAACCAAAATCGGCTCAAACGCCTGAATACCCATTCGATGAAGCGTCGGGGCACGATTCAAAAGCACCGGGTGATTCTTGATCACCTCTTCCAAAATATCCCAAACTTCTTCGTCCTTCCGCTCGAGCATCTTCTTCGCCGACTTAATCGTATCGGCGTGACCCAGCTCTTTCAGACGGCGAATAATAAACGGCTGGTAAAGCTCCAACGCAATCTTCTTCGGAAGTCCACATTGATGCAATTTCAAACGAGGACCAACCACAATCACGCTTCGAGCCGAATAGTCGACCCGCTTACCGAGCAGGTTCTCGCGGAAACGACCCTGCTTACCCTTGATCATATCCGTCAACGATTTCAACGGACGATTACTACTACCCAGCACCGGACGCTTGCAACGGTTGTTGTCGAACAACGCATCGACCGATTGCTGCAACATCCGTTTTTCATTACGGATGATCACTTCAGGCGCATTCAGGTCGACCAGCTTCTTCAGCCGGTTGTTGCGGTTGATGATCCGACGATAAAGATCATTAAGATCGCTCGTCGCAAAGTTGCCGCTATCCAGCAGAACCAACGGACGCAAATCGGGCGGAATCACAGGGATCACGTCCAACACCATCCACTCAGGCTTATTATCTGAGTCACGAATCGCCTCAACCGTCTTCAAACGATTGATCAGATCCTTCGCCTTTTGCTTCGAGCCCGTCTCCCTCAAATCCTGACGCAATTTTTCTGACAGCTTGACCAGATCAAGACCACCCAGCAACTTGCGAACCGCATCCGCACCCATGTCCGCATCAAAAGCACCTTCGCCATATTGCTCGCGTGCCGTCCGATACTCCTCTTCGGTCAACAACTGCTTCGCCTCAAGCGGCGTCTCGCCCGGATCGACGACCACGTAATCCTGGAAATAAATCACCTTTTCCAGGCTACTCGTCTTCATCGCCAGCAAACTACCTAACCGGCTAGGCATCGCCTTGAAGAACCAAATATGTACGATCGGCGCAGCCAACTCGATATGGCCCATCCGCTTCCGACGCACACGGCTATGCGTCACCTTGACCCCACAACGGTCGCAGATCATCCCCTTGTACTTCATCCCACGGTACTTGCCACAGGCACATTCCCAATCCTTCTCAGGACCAAAAATCCGCTCGCAGAAAAGCCCATCCTTCTCAGGACGATACGTCCGATAGTTGATCGTTTCGGGCTTCTTCACCTCGCCAAACGACCAGCTACGAATATCATGCGGCCGCGCCAGACTAATTTTCACCGAACCATAATCATTAACGCGATCATAATTGGTGCCTTCAACAATACTCATAGTGTATTCCTAAATATTCTTTTCAAAGTACAAATTGTATCGACTAAAAGTCCATTGCTTTCGACAGCAAAGGAGATCTTTTTCTAACCCAAAGTCTCGTTTAACAACAGCAAGTTTTTCCTTGCACAACAAACGGCAAACCCACCATCAACAGCCACCACGTCCCTGGCTCAGGCACGATTGTAGCAGTCCCGCTACCATATTCGCCCTGCCACAATCCAAAAGGCTCCCAAGCCCGGTATTCCGCTGCCAAGCCAAGAAATCAGCCCCATCCACGTCGTTGTCATCATCAAAATCCCCAGAAAGCGTCGGCGGCACTAGGTCGGGGGCAAGTCCATACCACCACGCGATTCCGTAGTCTTGCGCGGGAGCAAACTGCTCGTTCCGATACACCCAAATTTCGTAGTCACCATCGGACGGTATCTCTGCAAAAATGTGCTCCACCGAGGTGACGCTGCTATTGGAAAACGCGATATCGTCGTCGCCGACATCATTCGTTCCGGCCGGAACTAGGTAGAGGTCTAAATTCTCTAGCACGTCATCGATGTTGGAATACTCAGCAAATGTGTCATTGAAGTCATACTTATCATTCATATTCTGATCATTGGCAAACTCAACTTCGCGATCCCATGCAAGTGTAATGGAAATAAAGTTCCCGGCTTCCAACGGAGTGTCAAGTACATACTTGTTGATCGGGAAATTAGGCCCAGCAATCGTTCCATAATCCCAGCCGATCAAAGGTACGTCGCCAGTAATCTGCGTACCAAAGTTACCATTGATTTCCTGTTCTCCCGGGAGAAACTGCTGCAAGGCACGCTTGGCGTTGAGCTGGCCGACGCCCATTTCCTCGTCGAGCGGCGTATCAGTATCAAGTTCATCCTCTACGACATCGTAATAGGCGTCGGAGTCGAACCAAGTATCCGTGCCATTTTTTTTGAAGATGGTTTTCTCCATGCCCAGGAACTTGCCGTTGTTACTGACGTCCTTGAATTTATCGACGGAGTTCATCAACACGGCTTTCATCACTTCATGCCGTCTGGGATTGGCAATGGTCTCCTCCACGCCCATCCAGCCGGCGGCATTGGCACCAATTTGCGTATTCGCGTATTGATGCAGCAACGCTGCGGTGCCTGTGACGTACGGAGCAGCAAACGAGGTTCCAGGATGCGTGATTTCTGTATTGTTCTTACCGGTCAATTCCACAATGCCAGGGGCGATTAGATCAATGTGCGTGCGGGCATCCATCTCTGTGAGTTGTAAGTTGCTGGTGGAGGCGGTATCGAAAATGCCCGTATTCGTGTCTGGCACCGAATAGCCCACGGTGAGGCCATTGTAATTGTCCTGTGGCGTGCGTGCAGCAACGTTCCCTTCTGCTCCGGCCACAACATGCAGCAAATCAAACTCGCTCGCAGACCAGTCGACGTAAGAACTGAGTTGCGACTTGGCACCCATCTTGATCGGTGCAATGTTCTCGTTCAGACCGTAGCTACTGTTTATTGCCCGCACGCCTCCCTCGGGGGCACCTTGCTGAGCGACCCAGTTGTAGGAGAGTTGATATCGGGTCTGTTCGACAACCGTATTCGCACCACTATTGTTGGCAGCGGACGCATACAAGCTCGCTTGAGGAACGACGCCTGTGGGAGCATTACCATTACCCGTGCTGTCGACCGCGTCGGTGGAAATCAACACACCGGCAACCCACAGAGAATGACCAATGGCGAGGGGGTCGGTTTCGGTATCGACACCAACGCCTTTGGAGGAGGGGAACTGGGGTGGCAACTCCAAGTCACGCAGAGCGACAGCTTTGGTGTTTACTGCGGCATTGACATCTACTGGGTCTTCAAGGCCTGGTACGGGCGGTCGAGAAATCTCGACCATCCCGATCGCCACACCTTGGCCATTTAGACCCAAACCGACGGAATTGATCCCGCGACTGTCTTGCCCTGGAATGTCTGCCTGGACTATAGGAGCCGATGAGAGAAAGGGAAGCAAAGCAATGGCAGCCACGATGATAAATCGGTACATGAGAGAGCCTCCCACCTGGTTGAAGATAAAAAAATAAAAAAATGATTACGGCAACATTATTCAGCTTTGTTGATTTGAAACGCAAAGGGTTCGGCCACGATACCCTCCTTGAACTCCGGATCAAGGGGTACGTAGCCCTTCGTAACGTACTCGACAGGCAAGGGCAGTTCGTGCAACTTCACCTGATATTTTCCGACCGCCAGTTTTCTCAAGGGAATAAGAGCGAGAGCATCCACTTGCATTAGGGCCTCTAGTGGAATCAATTCGTAGTAGATATCAAGGCAATCGGAACTCTTGGTAACTTGCTTTAGCCGCATCGAATACGAGAAGCTGCGAGAGAAAAAAACTAGCGTCAAGTCCTCGCTATCTAAGAATTTTTCTTCCGGTTTCGCTTGACCAGCAAAGACGGCATGAGCCTTCTTTAAGGCTACGAGGTCCGTTCCTTGCACGACGAAGCTTGGGCCAGCCACTTTTGGACCAGGTCTCAGCGAGGACATCAGGTACTGCACACGTATGTCATGCAGCAACGGCGATTCCGGAGCCACTTCTTTGGAGTAACCCACTCGCATCACTTTCGTGCTGGGTATGCCATGTGCCCAAATCTGATCCAACGGAATGATTTGAACAAGAGGGGCCACTGCTTCCACCTCCCCCAGCTTCGCATCACCCTCAGCCGCACCCGCGCAGCCCACCCCCACCGCCAGCCAAACCAGCCCTATCACTCCAATGGCTCGAAACGAATTCATGGTGACCTCTGCGATTTGCAATTTCTATCGTTTCTCCAACTGCATATTCAAACCCAATCCACGAATCTCGTTGGTCAACACATCAAAACTCGCCGGAGTACCCGCTTGCAGCGTGTTTTCACCCTTAACCATCGACTCGTAAATCTTCGTACGGCCTTCGACATCATCGCTCTTCACCGTCAACAACTCTTGCAAAATGTAAGCGGCACCATAAGCCTCGAGCGCCCACACTTCCATCTCGCCAAAGCGTTGGCCACCAAAACGGGCCTTACCACCCAGCGGTTGCTGAGTAATCAACGAGTACGGACCCGTACTACGGGCATGAACCTTATCATCGACCAAGTGATGCAGCTTGAGCATGTAGATGTAACCGACGGTCGTCTCTTGCTCGAGCGCTTCGCCCGTCCGACCATCAAGCAATTTTGCTTTGCCATGACGCGGCAAACCGGCCGCTTCCAGAGCGTCGTTGATCTGCAACTCGGTCGCACCATCGAACACCGGCGTAATCGCACGGAAGCCAAGTTTCGAGCCAGCCCAACCAAGGTGAGTCTCAAGAATCTGACCCACATTCATTCGACTCGGCACACCCAACGGATTCAGCATGATCTGGATCGGCGTCCCGTCCGGCAAAAACGGCATGTCCGCAATAGGCAAGATCCGAGAGATCACGCCCTTGTTTCCATGGCGACCCGCCATCTTGTCACCCACCGAAATAACCCGCTTCGTCGCAATGTAAACCTTCACCATCTGCAACACGCCGCTCCGCAGCTCATCGCCGCGCTTCATCGAGTTGAGGCTCCGATCACGAACATCGATCGCTTCTTCGACCTTCGGCCAAGACTGACGATAAATCTTCTCGACGTCCTTCTTGCGCTGAGGACTACGAATTTCGATCGCATCCAACCGGAACGTAACCGCCTGATCCGCCACAAATTGCGGCTCCTGATCATGCACGATCTGGTTCCCATCGTCGTCGGTTAGCTTTTTCTGCAAGACCGCTTCTAGCTCAAGAGCCATCTCGGTAAACGCCGCAGCAATCTTCTCATTGCCCTCTTGTTCGGCGCTCTTCAAATCTTTCTCGAACAACTTGCGCTCGTCTTCCGTCAAACTCATCCGACGCGAAAACTTCTGCGTATCGATCACAATACCGTCGATACCCGACGAAACTTCCAGCGAATCGTTCTTCACGTCTTCGCCCGCACGACCAAAAATAGCGTGCAGAAGTTTCTCTTCCGGCGTTAGCTCGGTCTTCGATTTCGGCGAAACCTTGCCCACCAAAATGTCGCCGGGACGGACCAACGTGCCGATGTTGACGATTCCGCTCTCGTCCAAATTCCGAAGCGCCTTCTCCCCGACGTTAGGAATATCACGCGTGAATTCCTCACGGCCAAGCTTCGTCTCCCGAATCTCGACATCAAACTCTTCGATATGGATCGACGTGTACGTATCGTTGCGAACCAGCTCTTCACTGAGAATGATTGCATCCTCAAAGTTGTAACCGTCGTACGACATAAACGCGACCAACACGTTCCGACCCAAGGCCAAATCGCCCTGGAACGTCGCGGCACCATCGGCAATCGTATCGCCCTTCTCCACCTTGTCACCAGGCTTCACCAACGGCTTTTGGTTTTGGCAGGTCCGCTCGTTAAGCCCCACGAATTTACGCAGCTCATGAACTTCGGGGCCAATCTCGATGCGACTCGAGTCAACGTAAGTCACTGTCCCCTTATGCCCAGCTCGAATTAACATACCCGAATGCTGAGCAACGTCGCGCTCCAACCCGGTACCAACAATCGGTGGCTCGGCCACCAAAAGCGGAACCGCCTGACGCTGCATATTGGAACCCATCAACGCACGGTTGGCGTCGTCATGCTCCAAAAACGGAATCAAACCGGCCGAAACACCAATCATCTGACTCGGTGCAACATCCGTAAACTCGATCTCGTCGGTCGGCACCACTTTGAAGTCCGACTTGTAGCGAGCAACGACCGTCGGCCCCTGAAGCTTGTGGTTCTTCACCGGCACGTCCGCCGAAGCGACCAACGCATCCGACTCCTGGTCGGCACGCAACCAGACCACCTCGTCCATCAACTTGCCCTTGGTCACCTTCCGATAGGGCGTGACCAAAAATCCATAGTCGTCGACTGTCGCGTACATCGCCAAACTCGAAATCAGGCCGATGTTCGTACCTTCAGGAGTCTCAATCGGACAAATGCGTCCGTAGTGAGAAATATGAACGTCACGTACCTCAAAGCCCGCTCGTTTGCGGTTCAAACCACCAGGGCCTAACGCCGACAACCGACGTTCGTGCGTAAGCATCGACAGCGGATTCGTTTGATCCACCACCTGCGACAACTCGCCACGGCCAAAGAAATACTCGATCGCTGCCGAAATACTCTTCGGATTGATCAAGCTACGCGGCGTCATGTCGTCCGCATCTTTCAAGCTCATCCGTTCCTGCACGGTACGACGGAGCTTGAGAAAACCTTTGCGAATCTCGTCGCAAGCCAACTCGTCAATCGTACGCAAACGCCGATTACCCAAGTGATCGATATCGTCCACTTCGACGTCAGGCTCACCTGCCACCAACAGCAACAGGTACCGCATCGTCGCCAACAAATCCTCAGGGCGCAAGACCATCTCGTCTTCCGAAACCTTCAGACCCAGCTTGCGATTGATACGAAAACGACCGACGCGACCCAACCGATACCGGTTCGAGTCGAAAAACTTCTCGGTAAACAAAGTACGAGCCTTCTCCAACTGCGGAGGATTGCCCGGACGAAGCCGCTGATAAATCCGCAGCAACGCTTCCTCGTGACTCGACGTATTATCATCGGCCAACGCGTTCAGCAGATGAGGCGACTTCGGCATCTCCATCACTTCGACGGTTTTTACATCAGACGTGCAAATCACCTCAGCAATGTTCTTGCTGATACGCTGACCCGCTTCGATAATGATCTCGCCCGCGCGCTCGCTACCCACCGGATAGATCACGTCTTCGACGACCACTTTGCCTTCGATTTTCGCGGCGCTGCGGCCATCGGCCACCTTTTCCTTCGAGGCGGGATAGAAGGCACGAAGAATGTCCCCGTCCTGGCTCAGCTCAGGGCTCATCGCCCGCAACAACGTCGCTGCCGAGAACTTGCCACTCTGATCAATACGGACCGTGATACTGTCTTTTTTGGTCGTGTTCAGCTCAATCCAGCTACCACGCTCCGGAATCACGCGACAACTGTGCATGCGCCGCTCGCCCGTTTCCATCTCCGACACAAAGTCGATACCCGGACTACGATGCAACTGGCTAACCACCACACGCTCGGCACCGTTGATGATGAACTCACCACCGCCCAGCATGATCGGCAAATCGCCCAGATAGACCTCTTCTTCGACCGGCTGATCCTTGACCAAACGCAACCAAATCCGAAAAGGCCGACCATAGGTCAAACGCAACTGACGGCACTCGTCCGGCTCGTAGCGGGGTTTGCCCAGCTCGTAGCGCAAGTACTCCATCTTGATCGTTTTGTCGTAGCTTTCGATCGGAAAGATCTCGCGCAAGACGCCTTCCAAGCCTTCGTCTTTACGGGTGCTGCTCGGACTTCCATCATACTGAAGGAACCGGGCATAGCTTGCCGTCTGAATTTTAGTCAAGTCGGGAATCGAGTAACCAATACGGCCACTACCAAAAGTCCGAACTTCGGGGGTCACCAAACGTCGCTGAGCCGTGACTGCCATAAGGCGTGCTGCTCCGATCTCACGAGGTAGGAACTTGGCGCTGCGCGCTAATCGACGATTCGCTAATCGTTCGACGCGTTTCGGCAAAACACCAAGCAAAACTGCTGGACGGATTATTAGGCCCTAGCACCGGAAAACAGAACGTAAAAAGACCATCAGCTACGCAAAAAACACTAAATTGCGAGCTTTCAGGCATCAATACATTGCCCCAAAGTACCAGGAACCAAAAACAAAAAAGACTTCAACAGCCTCCCGCTGTCCGGCAATCACCAAGGAAAGCCATGAACGGAAAACTGTCTTAGAAGACTCTGTCTACTTGATCGAAACAGTCGCGCCGGCTTCTTCCAAATCGGCTTTGACCTTTTCAGCATCTTCCTTCGAGACACCTTCCTTGACTTTGCCAGGAGCGCTTTCGACAAGATCCTTCGCTTCCTTCAGGCCCAAGCCCGTCGAGGCACGAACGACCTTAATCACGGCGATCTTTTTGTCGCCAAACGACTCGAGCACCACGTCGAATTCGGTCTGCTCGGCAGCCGCTTCCTCACCACCGCCACCACCGGCTGCCATCACCACGCCACCACCGGCTGCTGGCTCAATGCCATGCTCGTCCTTCAGGTAATCGCTCAGCTCTTTGGCTTCCTTCAGGGTCAGGCCGACAATCTTGTCGCCCATTTCTTTGGCACCGGCCGAGTACTCTACTACTGCTGTTGCTTCATCGCTCATCTTACTATCTTCCTTTCACACGGGTTGGGCGGATCAGGCCCAGTCATTGAAAATCGAGTATTAAAAACTACAAACCCTCGGCTTGCAGTGCTCTATTCTTCGCCTTCGCCTTTTTGCTTCACTTGGCTCGCCAACTGCTTGCCAGGACCAAGCAACTGAGCAGACAACGTTGCACCAGGGCCAAGAATTTGACCCATCAGCAAGCTGAGCTGCTCTTGGCGGCTTGGCCATTTGCTAATCGACTTCACGTCTTCCGCCGACAGCTTTTCGCCATCCATCACTCCGCCCCTGGCGGCAAACGGCTCGTACTGCTCTTCCCCAGCAATCCGAATCACTTCCTTCGCCAACGAAACGACATCCTCGCCGCCCCACACAATCGCCGAAGTACCGGTCGATCCCTCAAAGGCCAGAGCCAACGAGGTTCCCTCGGTCGCCCGACGCGCCAAGCTATTCTTGACCACCATCAGGTGCATGTCTTTTTCTCGCAAGCTGCGACGCAACTCCACGCTCGCGTTGGCTTCTACGCCGATCACATTGACCACCAACGCATCACCAACGCCATCCAAACGGCCTTTCAGCTCGTCGGTCATCAGGTTTTTGAGATACTTGCTCATGATTTTTACTCGGGTGCTACTTGTGTCTTGAACATCACTTACGCCTCACGACAGCCGCCGACCTTACGGCAACCGCTGATAGCAGGACCGTCAAACGTCCAACTGCACACTGGGACTCATCGTTCCACTGATATACGCAGATCTCAGATAGACCCCCTTCACCGCCGAAGGCTTCATGCCGAGAATCAAATTCACGAAGGCTTCGATGTTTTCCGCCAGCTTCTCCGGCGAAAAACTCATCTTCCCAACGATTGCCTGGACGTTGCCGCCCTTGTCGTTACGAAACTCCACCTTGCCCGCCTTGTATTCGCCAATCGTCTTCGCCACTTCAGGCGTCACCGTGCCAGCTCGCGGCGAAGGCATCAGACCACGCGGACCCAGCACTTTACCCAACGGACCAACCACTCGCATCATGTCGGGCGTCGCGATACAAACATCAAAGTCGGTCCAACCGCCAAGAATCTTCTTCGCCAAGTCGGCGTCTCCCACTTCGTCGGCACCTGCCTCTTGAGCCGCCTCGGCAGCAGGCCCCTTCGCAAACACGATGATGCGCTGCGTTTTGCCGATGCCATTCGGCAGGACGATCGAGCCACGAATGATCTGGTCGGCTTGCGTATGGTCGACGCCCAACCGCATGACAATCTCGACCGATTGATCAAACTTGGTTGCCTCGAAACCTTGCAGCGCACTGACCGCCTCGGCAATGGACAACGCCTCGCTTGGACGCTTTTCGATACTCTTTTTGATTCGTTTTGCTAACTTAGGCATGACATTCACTCAGGTTATTTGCTGACCCACTCAGGCGGGCCTCACTGTCCTCGGGTAAGTAACTCTCTTCGTCCCTCGTTCATCATTCATCGTTCATCATTAATCGTTCTCTCAGCCTTCAACCTCAAGGCCCATACTGCGTGCCGTCCCGGCGATCATGCGAACCGCACTCGCCAGGTCGCTCGCATTGAGATCGTTCATCTTCATCGTGGCAATCTCTTCCAACTGGGCGTTGGTCACTTTGCCAACCTTGTCCTTGTTAGGCACACCCGAGCCTTTGGCAATGTTCGCCGTCTTCTTCAACAGCACAGCCGCCGGCGGACTCTTGGTAATAAAGTCGAACGAACGGTCGTTGTAGACATTCACAACCACCGGAATCATCATCCCGTTGGCTTCTTTGGTTTTGTCATTGAACGCCTGGACGAATTGGCCCAAGTTCACGCCAAATTTACCCAACGCCGTACCAACCGGCGGAGCCGGCGTCGCCTGGCCACCTGGGATCTGGAATTTCGCGGAACCTACTAATTGTTTTGCCATAATCGACTCTTCTAGTGGACCGTCGCACGCGAGCGCCGATCAATTGAGGACATATCCAGGAAAACGCTTTGGAAACTTATACTTGCTCGACTTGCCAATACTCAAGTTCGACGGGCGTGCTGCGACCAAAAATGTTGATCATCACGGTCACGCGACCACTATGCTCGTCGATCTCATGGACATCGCCTTCAAAACTCTCAAAATTGCCTTCCTTGACCTTCACACTATCGCCAACGGCAAAGCTGATGTTCAGCTTCGGTGTCTCTTCGGTTTCCTCTTCGTCCTGATGGAGGATACGAGCCACTTCGTGAGGCAACATGGGCGTCGGCTTACCACCCGAACCGGTGAAATCGCCGATCCCCGAAGTCTCGCGAATCGCAAACCACGTGTCATCGTTAATACACATATGAACGACAATATAGCCCGGGTAAAGCTTACGCTGCACCACACGCTTCTTGCCATTCTTAAACTCCGTCACCTTCTCAACCGGCACGACGATGTCGCCGAAATACTCCTCGATCCCCTCCACAGCAATTTTGCGCTTCAGAGCCGCAGTAATCGACTTCTCCCGATTGCTCTGCACCTTGAGGATATACCAATCCATCTTATTTTCGTCATCAACTTCAGCATCATCAACTTCGCCAACCGCTTCGTCGCCGGCCTCTTCTTCCTCGGCTTCGGCTTCTTCGTCGGCTTCTGATTCGCCAACTTCTACTTCGTCAGCTTCTGATTCGTCAGCCCCAACTTCGTCCGCCTCGTCCGCGACGTCTTCTGCTGCAACCTCTTCGGCTTCTGCAGCTTCTTCGACAACGACCGGCGCATCGGCTTCGGCAGACTCAACGGCGTCCGTCGGATCTTCGACCAGCGCAGCCGCCTCCGGCTCAACGGGCGTTTCGTCTGCTACTTTATTGGGTTCTTCGCTCACCAGAGCGTTTTCCTATCTAACTGGAGGACCACGAAAGCCCGGCTAATAAGCTAAAAAATCCAACTAAAAATGTACTTCAACACAAAGTCATACATGAACAACATGGCCGCCAGGAAAAATATCACGACGATCACCACCACCGAAGCACGCCAAAGCTCGCCACGACCGGGCCACTGCACCTTGTTCATCTCCGCTTCGACCGAAATCAAAAAGTCGGCAAAACGGGGTATATTTACAATCCGAAAACTCAACCAAAGCCCAACCGCCAAGGCCGCCAGCGGAACAACATATTGCCCCGTCGGCGTGGCACCCATTGCATTGAGCTTCCAAGCCCCCGCCGCCACGGCAACTGCCATAGCCGCAAACGTGATCTGACGGGCTATCTTGCCCTGGCTTCGCTTGTATTGCGAAGCATTAAACATTCCTGCGATTAACTCAGCCACCGGGCTTAATCCTTGGTTTAACTGCGAACTGAATCTCGAAACCAACAGCAACACGTCACTCAAAGCCGCAACGGTAAATGACGAAGCTCGAACAACGCCCAAATAACGAACACTTAGGATTTCGTCATTTAGTTAGTCATTCGTCATTTCCAACAGGGGCGGTGGGACTCGAACTCACAACCCCTGGTTTTGGAAACCAGTGCTCTGCCAATTGAGCTACGCCCCTAAAGCCAAAGCGGAACTGTGAAAGCGGAAAGCCGATGACACCACCAACTTTTTCCGCTTTCCGCCCTCCGCTTTTTTCTCTTACTCAACAATCTTCGTTACTACGCCTGAGCCAACCGTCTTGCCACCTTCGCGGATTGCGAAGCGGACGCCGTCGTCCATGGCGATCGGCTTGCCCAACTCAACCGAAATCCGGGCGTTGTCGCCAGGCATGCACATCTCGGCGTCACCCACCAAGTTGGCGGTACCCGTGACGTCCGTCGTGCGGAAGTAGAACTGAGGACGATAGCCACTGAAAAACGGAGTGTGGCGTCCACCCTCTTCTTTACTCAACACGTAGACCTCAGCCTCGAACTTGGTGTGCGGCGTAATGCTCCCCGGCTTGGCGAGCACCTGACCACGCTGAATATCTTCTCGCTTCACACCACGAAGCAGACAGCCAACATTCTGACCGGCATAGCCTTCGTCCATCGTCTTGTTAAACGCTTCGACGCCCGTACAAGTCGTCTTGACTGGCGCTTCGGTCAGACCAATGATCTCGACCTCTTCGCCCACCTTGACCGTACCACGCTCGATACGTCCGGTAGCCACAGTACCACGTCCTTCGATCGAGAAGACATCTTCGATGGCCATCAGGAATGGCTTATCGTTCTCGCGGACAGGCTCAGGGATATAGGTGTCGATCGCGTCCATCAGCTCGCTGATCGGCTTGGCGTTCTCTTCGACTTCGGGATGCTCGATCGCAGCCTTCGAGTTACCACGAACCAGCGGCACTTCGTCGCCAGGGAAGCCGTACATCGTGAGCAATTCGCGAATCTCTAGCTCGACCAATTCGAGCAGCTCTTCGTCGTCGACCAGATCGCACTTATTCAAGTAAACCACGATCTTCGGCACGCCTACCTGACGAGCGAGCAAGATGTGCTCGCGTGTCTGAGGCATCGGTCCGTCTGCGGCCGAAACCACAAGGATCGCACCGTCCATCTGGGCGGCACCAGTGATCATGTTTTTGACAAAGTCGGCATGGCCCGGGCAATCGATATGGGCGTAATGGCGATTTTCGGTCTCGTACTCGACATGCGCGACGGCAATCGTCACGGTTTTGGTCGCGTCACGGACGGTACCGCCCTTGGCGATATCGGCATAGGCCTTGGCCGTTGCTAAGCCCTTGGTGGCTTGTACCGCCAAGATCGCACCGGTTGTGGTGGTCTTGCCGTGGTCAATGTGCCCAATGGTGCCAACGTTGACGTGTGGCTTGGTGCATTCAAAGGTATCTTTGGCCATTTTTCTCCCTAACTTCTTCTAAGGGTCCGCGTGTACGGGTCCATGTGCATGTCTTGTTAGTTACTACGACTCTGCTTCTTAATCTCTAATCTCTAGCTTTTAATCTCTAGGCTTCTGTTTCTACATTCTTCTTCGACTCAGAGCTGCTGATGAGACTTGAACTCATGACCTCTTCCTTACCAAGGAAGTGCTCTACCACTGAGCTACAGCAGCAATAGAGCTGTTAGCCGTTAGCTCCTCAACTCCTGCTTCTCGTCTCCTCTTTCAATTCTTAAGCTAATCGCTAACAGCTTCACTCAAAGCGCCACTCAAAGCGGGTGAAGGGAATCGAACCCTCGTCATCAGCTTGGAAGGCTGTTGCTCTACCATTGAGCTACACCCGCAAACCAAAGCCGAGAGTGGAAAGCGGAAAGCCGATCCGCTGCATTTTTTCGACTTTCCGCTTTCCGCTTTCCGCTTTTATTTCAGTGGGGAGTGCAGGATTCGAACCTGCGAAGGCATAGCCAGCAGATTTACAGTCTGCCCCGTTTGACCGCTTCGGTAACTCCCCCAAGGAGTCTTTCGTGGCTTTACTGCTGTACTGCTGTGGTTTTGCCTATCGCCTGCTTTTGTGTCCTCATGTGTTCTGGATTCCTGTGCTGGGCTTCGGCTTCGATCCTTCTCGGCCCCCTTCTCGGCCCCCTTCTCGGGCATCTCGCACTGCTTCTCCTACCCACTCCTTCAGCGACCCTTTTTCAACGACAGAGCTAGCGGAGGGACTTGAACCCACAACCTGCTGATTACAAATCAGCTGCTCTGCCAATTGAGCTACGCTAGCCTGGGTAGGGTAAGCTTGTGCGAATCAACTAATATAGCCATGTCACCAAGACTCGCAAGGCGGAAAGAGTGCGAATTTCGGGCCAAAATTTCTGGGGCGGGCAAGAGTGCCTTTGGGGCTTGGTTTCGGGCGTCCGGGCGAGGCTGGTATTTTGCCCAAAACCCCCAGGGATCCGAATTTCTTAGCGACTTTTGCACGCGCTGTTGGGCGTCAGAAATGCAAAAGTCGGGCGTGAATCGGCGTGAAACCCGAAGAAAACGGGTTTTCGAGGGCGACTTTTGGTCCAAATAGCGAAAACGGGGCGGGTGGTGCAAAAGTCGGCTGGGGGTGTTGGTCCGGATTCGGTGGCCCGATTGATTTTAGCGATTGCCCGGTGGGGATGCGACGATTTTTTTTGGCCGGGGGGGGGGCGGGGGAGAAGTGGGAGCCTCTCGCAAAGGCGCTAAGGTGTTTTTTGGGGTGGGTGGGTGTGGGGCGTTGTGGGGCGTTCGTCGTTGCCGACGGCGCTAACTTGCGCTGGGGTTCGTAGTAGGGTGTTGGGGACTTCTTGGGCTTGGGAAGAGGGTTGCCAGGAAAAGTAGTGCTAGGGTGGTGGGTTCGGGGACGGCGGTTGTTGTGCCGGAGCCGAATTGTTGCTGCCAGGCGAGGAAGTCGGTGCCGTCGAGATTGATGCCGTAGCGGGCTTGCCAGCCGGTGGCGGAGTCGGTGAGGTCGAGGCCGTTGACTTGGCTGTCGTTGTTAAAATCGGCGGAGAAGGTTCCGGATGTGGAGAGTTGGAGATCGTAGACATCTTCTTCGGAGTGGCCACCGTCGAAGCCGCCGTCTTCAAATCCGGTGACGGCGAAGGTGAGATTGCCGCTGGCTGGGACGGTGCCTTGGAGTCGCGACCAGAAGCCGGGTCCGGAGTCGTCATCCTGGTCGACGAGGGTGCCGGCGTCGTCAAAAAGGCCGAGGAGGGTGTCGATGCCGCCGGACGACGAGGTTTCGGCGGTAAAAAACTCGCCCGGGTTGAGGCCGGTGAAGGTGAAGAAATCGACGTCTCCGCCGGTGACGCCAAACGGTTCGTTGTCGATGGTGACCGCATAGGTGCCGCCGAGCCAATTGGTATCGACAAAATTGTGCTCGTCGACCGCACCAGAGAATAAGGTGCCGAAGATGGAAAAGTCGTCGATGGAGTTGCCCAGCGAGTTGAAGACTTCGACGAACACTTCGTAGTCGCCCTCTTCGATATGATTGCCTTCAAAGAAATCGTCGCCAAAGCCCGTAATGGAAAATCGAATCTCGCCGGGGTTGATCACGTCGACATCGGTGAAAGCCGAGGCGGTGCCATTGCCGAGCGGGCTGCCATCGTCGTCGATGGTTGCAACGATAATGTCGTCGAAGATGCCTCCGGCGCGAGCGGCCAGCAACGTATCGGCCGATACGCTGCCGCCGGGCGTGAGGTCGTCGGAGACGCTAAGCACGCCGGGGGCGAGGAGCGTCGATTCGGCGAAGAACTCGTTGGGTTCGGCGGCGTGGGCGGCTTGGCCGATTGCTGCGAGGAAGGCTAGTGAGAGAAAGAGGAAGGACTTGAGAGAGTGGTTCATGAAGGATCCCATAGGAAAGCGCTGCCCCTGGCTGCCTTGTGACATTGTGCGCTTTGCTTGGGGTGGTTGTCAACTTTTTCTTATTCCCAACTCGTTCCCAGGTAACTTTTGTGGGGCACCGTGCGTTGCGTTGCAACGCGGTTACTGGGGGGGGGCTGGGGGGATGTTTTGTTCTAGAGGTCGAGGGCGATTTTTTCTTCTTGGGCGGCGATGCGCAGCTTGCTGAGTGCGCGGGCTTCGATCTGGCGGATACGCTCTTTGGTGACGCCCAGCTCGGCACCGACCTGCTTGAGGGTGCGCGGTTCTTGGGAGTGGTCGAGGCCAAAGCGGCCGACGATGATTTGACGTTCGCGGTCGTCGAGCCGTTTTAGGACGCGCTGGATCTTGGTGAGGCGATCTTTTTGCAGCGCTTCTTCGAGCGTTGGGTTGGCCCGTTTTTCTTGGGTCGCGTCGAATAGCTCGTCGTGGCTGGTGCGGAACCGGTCGCGTTGACGGTACTCGCCGGGGATCGTGCGGGCGTAGTTTTTCATGATCGCCCAGCTAGCGTAGGTGCTGAATTTGTTGCCGCGTGCGTAGTCGAACTTTTCGATCGCGCGGAGGAGCGAGACGTTGCCGTCTGAGACGAGCTCGAAAAAGTTTTGGTCGGGGGTCACCCGTTTTTTGGCGATCGAGACGACTAGCCGCAGATTGCAACGGGTGATTTGATTGTTGGTTGCGACGATCTGCTCGTGCAGATGCTCGATTTCGTCCATGACCGCAGCCTTGGGGGCCTCGGGGTCGAGCTGGTCGCGGAGGCGGCTTGCTTTGAATTTGAGGTAGTTGTACTTGCGAAACAAGTGTTGCTCTTGGTCTTTGGTGAGCAGACCGATTTCGTACAAACTGGCCAAGTACGGGGGCAGTCCGGCGGGTAGGCGTGGTTTGCGGGTGGCCTTTTCGCTTTCGGGCATGGGGCCTAGGCAGGTGTTGTCGGCACCCTTGCGCGAGAAGCGTGGGTTGGGCATGAAGTCGAGAGGTAGCTCGGCGATATGCTGGGCACGCATTTCGTTGACGACACGGTAGATGGTGGTTTTGGTGCGGTTGTAATCGGCGCAAAGCTTGTCGACCGACGTACCGCGACGGTAGGCGCGGAAGATATTGGTTTTCTGCGCGTCGGTGAGGGGTCCGGCCCCGGCGGGAAAGATGGCCGTGTCGGGGTTAGTGGAATCGTGCAGTCGTAGGGCGGCACGGATGGTTTCGATGCTGCGACCGGTGCGATCGGCGAGCTGACGCGAGATTTCGGCTTGGCCGGAGCCGGCTTGGGCCATCTGTTTGGCGCGTTGGATATATTCTTGGCGCTGGTCGTCGGTGAGCTGGCTGAACTTGGCGCCACGCTCGACGCGCTGCGGATTGTTTTTGACAAAACGGTCGACGCTGCTGCGGAGGAACCCGACCCGTTTGCGTCCGTCAAAAACGAAGCGGCGACTGACGAGGCCGAGGGTGCGCCAACGCGAGATGGTTTTGGTCGAAACATTAAATTGTTTGGCCAGTTGATCGACGGTGAAGACCGGTTCGTCGACGGCGTCGACGTTGAGGGCGACCGAGTCGGAGAGATCTTCGACGAAGAGGCGCAGGTCGTGGAGCAAGTCGGCTCCAGAAATTTTTCGATTGCCCGCTTCGGGAAGGGGCTGGCCGACAATTTCGGAGACGATTTTTGCGGCGGCGTAATTGGAATCGGCCTGGAGCGTAACGATCAGATTCTCGGCAGCTTCGATTTGCGTGAGCATCGCTTCGGGTTGTGCTAGCATCGCTTTGGGCGAGGCGGCGGCCAGACGGCTATCGCGTAGCCAACGGATCACTGGATTTCGGTAGTCTTGATGCATGGTGGTTTTTACCCCTTTTTCGCCGCTCTTCTCAGAGTCGTTGGTTCCGGTTGTTCAATCTTCGTGGTGTTCCTTGCGACTTGTTCGCCCACGTTTGGTTTTGGTTTTCTTGTTGTTAGTAATGAGTAGGTAAGTAATAGGTAAGTAAAATGACGGGGGGTTGTTGGGGGGCGTTCGTCGTTGCCGACGGCGCTAATGTGGTGCGTCGGTGGCAGTGCTAGCCCTTGGGAGCACAATGGTTGTACGCAGATTAGTGGTTTAAGGTCGATAGAAAGTTCGCTGTGGTTCGAATTTGCAACCCATTTTATGCACCGGAACAGCGCGTAAGTATTTTTATAGTAATGGTTTACGATTTTCTTTGCGTAATTGCCGCGAACTGGACGGGTGGCCGTAGGGGGGCTTGGACTTGGTGGTTTGGGTAATTTTGGGTGTCTCTTCAGACGGAGAGTTTCTGCTGCATTCTGGCGGCTTCGGGAGACGATGACGCAGATAACTGCGCGTTGTGCTGCGCAGCGAGCCGATTGCCAACCACCAGGAAAAACCTTGCCATGCGATTTGTCACGCGATTTTTGCCCTGCTGCGTTCTGATGTGGGCCTCAGTTTCTGCTCGTGCGGCGGAGCCGTCTGGTTCTGCTCGTGCAGCGGAGCCGTCGGGCTATTTGTTGCAGGCCGATCTGAGCGCGGGGGACGTGTCGGAGGTGACGGTCACGTTGGAGGTGGGGGGCGAGTCGTTGTATGGCGAAGAGGGGGGCGTCGAGAAGGAGCCGCTTTCGGTCTCGGGCAAGTTTCGCTACACGGAGCAGTTGTTGAAGTGGTCTGACGAAACGGCTGAGCCTAGCCGTTCGTTGCGGCACTACCGGTCGGCCACGGCGAAGATTCAAAAAGAGCAGGCAGGGATGAAGCAAGCGCTGGCGGAGTCTGCCGCGATGGTGGTCGCAGAAATTCGCGCTGGCAAAACGGTACTGAACGGGGCTGCTGGTCCGTTGACTCGGGGGCAGTATGATTTGATCAACCTGCCGGGAAATACGCTGGCGCTGAATCATCTTTTGCCGGGTCGTTCGCTCGAAGAGGGCGAGAGCTGGGATCACGAGGCGGCGACGATCGGGGCGCTGTTGGGGATGGATCACGTTGCGGTTTGTGAAGTGCGCAGTGTGGTGACAGGGGACAAAAACAATCAGGTACAGATCCGTATGGCGGGTACCGTGCATGGGACGATCGACGGAGCGCCGACCGAGATGCATTTGCGCGGCGCGTATTTGTTTCACCTACGGGCAAAGCGGATTACGAAGCTGAACTTGGCCATGCGAGAAGAACGGACATCGAGTCCGATCGTGCCGGGACTGGATGTGGTGGCGAAAGTTTCGATCAGTGTGAAGCCATCGGAGGCAACCAAGGCGATGTTGGCAGAGCTGGCCGAGTTGGGGAATCCGCAAGACGATTCGGAACCTTTGTCTGAAACTTTGAGTTATGAGGCGGCTGAGCAAGGCTTTCGGTTTCTGCATGATCGTAGTTGGTATGTGACGGCTGAGCAGCGTGATCAGGTTTCGCTCGGCTGTTTGCAGAAGGGTGATTTGACGGCGCGATGCAACATCACGACCTTGCCGGCACGGTCGGAAGATCGTGCGACCAGTCTGGAGCAGTATGAGCGGGATGTGCGCACGTCGGTGGGCGAGCATCTGGAGACGGTGGTTGCTTCGACGCAATGGACGACGGCCGAGGGGCACGATTGCCTGGGCGTGGTGGCGCATGGGGCTGTGAAAGGCGTGCCGCTCGAATGGCGGTATTATTTGGTCTCGTCGCCGGGGCGGCCACGGGTTTCGTTGTCGGTGACGGTCGAGCAATCGCGGGTCGAGCAATTTGGCGACACCGACCGCGAGATTGTCGATTCGCTGGAGCTGCTCGAAAAAACGGCGGCAAGTTCGGCGGCTAAGGCGTCGACGCGGCTTTCTCGGTAGAATTTGGGGTTCTGGCATCGCGGCGGTATACTGTTTCTTATGAGTACCGTACCTCTTCACTACGAATCGTTCGACGCCTTTTCGCCCTATAGCGACGTGGGGCCGTATCGGGCGAAGGACTACTGGCAACTGCCGGAGGGGGAACCTTGCGAGCTGATGCGGGGGAGATTTGTGATGTCGCCGAGCCCTACACCACGCCATCAAATTATCGTTGGAATGCTGACAGAAATTTTCATGGGCATTTCGCGCACAAGCGGCGGCGTCGCGCTTTGTGCTCCGATGGACGTGGTTTTTGCGGACGACACGATCTTGCAGCCTGACCTACTTTATATTGTCAAAGAGCGGCGTGGGATTGTTCAGCAGCGTATCGAAGGGCCGCCCGACTTGGTGATCGAGGTGCTTTCGCCTGGCACCGAACGGCAAGATCGACTAGCGAAGCTCGATCTTTATGCGCGCCACGGCGTTGGCGAATACTGGATCGTCGATCCGGCTGCACAGCTGTTTGAATTTTTGCTGAACGAAGAGGGGCGCTTTGTCGTGCTTACGCAAGCGAACGACGAGTTTCGGTCCCCCAGGTTGCCGGAAGTCCGTATTGGGCTGGCGGCGTTTTGGAAAGAAGTGGCCGAGCGGTTGGCTTAGGGCGGTTTCAGTTGGAAGTCGTGCAAGCCTCACGCAGAGGCACAGAGAAAAAATGAAAAGCTCCGCGGTCTCTGCGCCTCTGCGTGAGGCATTTTCCGCTGAGTCGCTTCCGCAACTACTCCCTCGCAAAGAGCTCGTCGGTGCTTTCCATGACGGGGACGACGACGACGCCTCCTTCGGTGATGGTGAACCCTCGGCGGCGGTCGCGGTCGAGGTCGAGGCCGACTTCGGCTCCGGCGGGGATTTTTACGTTCTTGTCGATGATCGCGCGGCGGATGGTGGCGCCTGCGCCGACTTGGACGCCTCGGAAGAGGATCGAGTCGGAGACTTTTGCCTGTTCTTCGATGCGCACCTTGGGGCCGATGATGCTGCCGGTGACGCTGCCTCCGGAGAGGATCGCGCCGGGGGCGACCAGGCTGTCGAGGGCTTCGCCGCGACGGCCGGCGTCTTCGTTGAAGACGAACTTGGGGGGCGGCAGGTTGGGTTGGTCGGTGCGCACGGGCCAGCGGTAGTCGTAGAGGTTGAGCAGCGGTTGGACGCCGGTTAGCTCGATGTTGGCTTCGTAATAGGCGTCGAGGGTGCCGACGTCGCGCCAATAAGCTTTTTCCGAACTGTTTTCGTCCTGGAATGGAAACGCGAACAGGCGGTGGCTGTCGATGACCGAAGGGATGATGTTGCGGCCAAAGTCGTGGACGCTGTCCTGGAGGGTGGCGTCTTGGCAAAGTTGGTCGAATAAAAAACGGGCGTTGAAGACGTAGATGCCCATCGAGGCCATGCAGTGTTGGTCGTCGCCGGGGATCGTCTTGGGGGTGGGCGATTTTTCTTCAAACCCGACGACGCGATGGTCGGCGTCGGTTTGCATGACGCCAAATTCTTTGGCTTCGTCGACGTCGACCTTGAGCGCGGCGATCGTCAGGTCGGCGTTGTTGGCTTTATGAAAATCGATCATCTTGCTGTAGTCCATCTTATAGATGTGATCGCCAGCAAGGATGACGACGTACTCGGGGCGTTCTTGTTCGAGCGTGTAGATGTTTTGATAAACGGCGTCGGCGGTGCCCTGGTACCACTGTTCGTCGATGCGCTGTTGGGGCGGGACGATGTCGATGAACTCGCCCAGCTCGCGGCTGAGCAGATGGCGCCAGCCGGTGTTGATGTGGCGGTCGAGGCTCATCGCTTTGTACTGCGTGAGCACCAGCATCTTGCGGATGCCGCTGTTGATGCAATTGGAAAGCGTGAAGTCGATGATGCGATAGGTGCCGCCGAACGGGACGGCCGGCTTAGCCCGATCGCGGGTGAGCGGTTCGAGCCGCGAGCCTTTTCCGCCTGCGAGGACGACTGCGAGTACGTCTTTCATCGTGAGTTGCCTTGGTCCTAAGATGCCTAGTAACACTTCAGCCAGAAGAAATAATTTAACCACGGAGACACGGAGAACACTGAGCATCAAGGAGTAAAGACCGAAATCCAAAACTGGTCATGCTTCAAGCACCAAACACCTGCGAACTCCGGTACTGCATGACTTCGCGGTGAGTGCAAATTAAATCTTTGCCGCGTTCTCCAGTAGTTGCTTAATCGTCCAAGATTTCTCAGTTAATCCACTGGCTGCGGCTGGCGTGGTCTTGATCGCCGAATTGCGAGACGCGAGGAAAAACTAAGCCGTTGTCGGCTTGCGTTCTGGATTGTCTCGGCAAATAGGCTTGCGCACCTTTCCCGATTCTTCCATTAGGGTTTTCCAGATCCCGCGTGCCTCTTCCGAATCGAAAACGTCACCACGGAAAGCAAGGAAAAGCATTGCAATCTCTGAGTCCTCGTGAGAAATATGCACAGGGAATGCTCCAATGTCATCTAAGACACGTTTGACATTCTTTATTCGGCACCCCACCAACTTATTGTCTTCCATCGAGTAAAAAACGGTGACGCGGGAATGCAGCCGCTCCGAGTAGTCAGGAGCGTCTCTAAAGTAGAACGTCAATGAGTCAGAATCTTCGCTATAGAAAGCGTGAGGCTCAAAGTCACCTTTAGTTGACTCGCGTTTGACGTATTCAAGTATTGGATTTATTTCGGCCATAATTTTTCACCTAGCCCGGCACCATCGCCACGGGCTTCACTTTCGTTGCAAATTCGCCACTGCCAGTCATCTATTGTTCCGTCTGGCAATACAAAAACAAAGAACAACATCTTAGGGGGGACAGGTAGCTCTATTGAGTCGCTGTGGTAATCGCGACCGGGGTTTCCAATATAGACGATCGCGTCTTCATAACCATCGCGATCCCATCCTTTTCTAGTGCTTATAGGAGATTCACAAACGCTTTTCACTAAAGCCATTCTAAAAAATTTAGGCTTTGGTCCGTGACGCTGCAACTCGCTAACAAGCCAACTTTGTATGCCTACCTGCCAGTCACCACCGCCGCTCGGATTCATTGCTGTGAGGGTAAATTTCCAGCGCGTAGACATTCACTAAGACCGCCGTGCAAGAGAAGTGGGTATCCATTCCTTCTGTTTAAGAATACCAACTGCATCCCTCGTCGGCAAATCGCCCGGAAATTTAGCAGGACTAAGGCAATGCGGCAATCCCATTTTACTGGGGTGTTATAAAGCAAATCGCTACGACTCATCTTAGTGGAGCATGCACAGATGTCCACTCTTTCGGCCATCTTGTGGTGGCCACAAAAAAAGGCGCAAGATGCGGTGCATAATATGCCAGACGGAGAAAGTGGGGAAATAAGGTGAGGAACTCAACTGCTACTGCGATAGCCCAAGATTGACGGCGATTTGCTTGGCTATTGAGGGTCTTTGAGCACGCGTAGGGTGTGCCTTGCAAAAATGGCTCGGTCGCCGTTGGGGATGAGGGTGCCGGCGTGGTCGGTATCGTTGGGGGTGGCTAGGATTTTTGTGGTGGCGGGGCCTTCGGTGGCGAGGACGGGGACGTGGGCGGCCATTGCTTCGAGAACGGTCAGCGGGAAATTTTGGCTGGGGGCGGCGGTGTGCCAGAAGAGGTCGGCGTGGGGGAGCAGCGCGCGGAAGTCGGGGCGGTAGCCGAGGAAGCGAATGGACGGCGGGTCGGAAGCGAGACGCGCAAAACGTTCGCACCGGTGGCGATCGGGGCCGTCGCCGAAAATGAGGAGGCAGACGCGCGGTTCGAGGGTGCGGACGAGTTCAAAATTCCAGATCGCTTCGTCGATGCGCTGGTCGCGGGTGAGGGGTCCTGCGACGACGAGGAGAATCGCGTTGTCGGGCAGCCGGCAGTCGGCGAGAAATTGTTGGCGCGAAGTGGTGGGTGGCTCGGACGGAAGGATGTGGGGCGGGTCGTGGGGTAGGGAAACAAGCGTGGGCGTTGTGGGGACGAAACGGCGGATGGCTGTGTGGTAGTCGACGGCGGGTTGGCCCCAGAGGTGGAGCGAATCGATTGGGTGGCGACGCAGTTCGGTGAGGAGGCGGATGGCCGCGAAGGGGTCGCGGTGCCAGCGGCGGTCGAGCACGCGGCAGTCGATGTCCATGCGCTGGAGCATCGAGAGGGCCTGTTTTGAGGGGGCGGCTAGGGCGAGGACGCGCACCGGGTGGTCTGCGGCGAGTTGCTGTTGGAGCTGGAGTTGCAGTTGCCGGGTTGGGCCGTAGCCGTCGAGGTCGGCGATGAGGTGCACAATCTGCTGGGGTTGGCTCATGGTCGATCGCGGGCAAGAAGTGTATCGTTGTAGGTCGTGGATATCATAACGGCTGGTATTCGTCTGGCCAAATGAAACAAAAACCCCTGGTGCGGAAGGCTGAGGAAAATAGAACGCGGAGGAACGCGGATTTAACGGATGAACGCAGATAAAAAAGTGCTGTTCGAGCATTTTTGCAACTCCAAGATCAAAACCTGGGCAGCTATTTGGATTTTTGTTTTGGATCAGCGAAAATCCGTTGAATCCGCGTTCCTCCGCGTCCTATTCTTCTCTCACCGCTGAAGAGCTACAAATAATGAAGAATGACAAACTGGCGGGCGAGTGGTCGCAGGTCGAGATTGGGGGGCATCCTTGCTATACGTATGTGCCGCCGCAGGCGTCGGAGCATGGGTACACGGTGCTGTACATGCATGGGTATTATCAGGGGGTGCCGATGGAGCATCCTCGGATGATGGAGCATTTTGATCGGCATGGGCTACGGGTAATTGCTCCGTTGACGCGTCGGAGCTGGTGGTCGGATCGGATTTGCTCGGATTTTGACTCGGAAATTACGGTCGTCGATTACCTGATGGAACAGGTGCTTCCCTATCTCGAAAAAGAATGGGGCTGTGTGCCGCCTCGTATTGCGCTGATGGGTGCGAGCATGGGTGGGCAAGGGGCGCTGCGGTTGTCGTACCTGCGTCCAAATGTGTTTCCGGTGGTGGCGGCATTTTTTCCGGCGATTGATTTTCAGATTCGCATTGAAGAGGGCGACAAGATTCTTTCAAAAATGTATCGCGACGCCGAGGACGGACGGCAGGATACGGCGACGCTGCACATTCATCCGTTGAACTGGCCACGCAATCAATGGTTTTGCTGTGACCCGGTGGACTATCGCTGGCACACTTCGGCTGACCGGTTGCGGATGAAACTTTTTTCGTTGGGTGTGCCGCACGAATGCGATTTGGAAACGTCGGCGGGCGGGCACAGTTGGGAGTATGTCGAGCACATGGCCGAGCGGGCGGTTGGGTTTGTGGCCGAACGGTTGGAGCAGGAACGGCTGCGGGTGTGATGCGATTCAAAAAAACATAGCCACGGAAAACACGAAAAGGCACAAAAAGCAAGTAGGGTGGGCACCGCCCACCATGAACGAATTACGATTGAAAACCAAGGTGGGCAGTGCCCACCCTACACACTCGTTTTTCGTGGCTATGCTTTTTTGGGCTTGGGCAGCTCCTCGCTGTGTATCGGGCGACGCGAGCCGTGACGTACGCCGTGTATGGTCACCCAATCGTCGGTCACGGTGTAGAGAATGCGGTAGACGCCAAACATTTTTTGATGCACTTCGACTCCTACGCTTTGCGCCTCGGGAGCCAAGCCATGCCTCAAGGGATGGTAGAAAAGCGATTGCATCTTTTCGAGAACTTGATCTCTCCAGCGAACAGCATTTTGGGGAGAGCTATCGGCGATGTAGGCGAAGATGGCGTCGATGTCCTGGAACGCTTGCTCAGTGACGTCGACCCTAAATGCCATGTTTTTTTTGCAGTCTCGGAAGCACTTCAGAGAGCGGCATGGTTTTTCCGACCTTTGCCTGATTGAGGCTGGTGTTCAAGGCGTCGACCGAGGCGGCGAAATCAGCATCGTCGCCCACCCCAGCCATGTCGCGAAAAATGTCCATCGTCATCACCACATACTCCCCCTGTTCGCCTGGAACGGGAACGGGTCCGCCGTGGCTGCGAAGAACCTCAGCCTCGGTGTCCGCTGGAAGCGGGTTCGGCGGAATTGAGTAGGAATCTGGGGCCATGAATATAGTCTACCAGGAAGCCTGCGGAGATTGCACGGAAATTCTGCCCCCGTATTTGTGGTTACCGTCGGGGTGTTGGGGCGAGCTGGCGTAGTTGGCCGCTCATGAGTCCTTCGATGTTTTTTTTGCCGGTGGATTGGTTGTAAGTGATTTTTCGGGCTTTGAGGGTGGAGGGTTGGGCGCCTCGGTAGTCTTGGTGGGTGAGCGTGGCGGGGAGGCGGTTGTCGCCTTCGAGGACGAAGAGGGTTTTGAGTTGGTCGTACTTGGCGAACTTGGAATGGGTGGTGAAGTTGCCGCTTGGGGGGGCGGTGCCTTCGATCGTGACGTCGCCTTCGGCGAGGAGTTCGATCGGGCCGAGGCCGCTTTTTTTGTTGCGGTCGAGACGGGCGAGGGGGCTTTCGGCGACGCCCAGCTTTTGGCTGCTGATCCAAATGGTTTCGGGGCCGGGGAGGCCGCGTTTGGTAAGGGCTAGGCGTTGCTGCCAAGAATCGACTGGGCCGTAGACCGCTTCGACGTTGCCGTAGACTTGAACTTGGCGGTTGTGGAGGCTGCCGCGAATGCCTCGGACGAATTGTACGCCTAGGAAACGCAGGCGTTGTTGAGATGATTGGGGTTGGGGTGATTGGGGTCGGGCCGAGGCTAGGCGAGCTGCGCCATTGCCGGCGAGGCTGCCAGGGACGACCAACGGGTTGTCGCCGGTCGAGAGGTGAACCGATTCGAGGAGGCCGGGGCCTTCGCCGCGAAGCTGGCCTGTTTGAAGATTGGCTGAAAACGATTCTTCTAGCTCGATGGTTTGTACCGAGGTAAGGCCCTTCGCGTCGCGCTGGCTGAACTGGGCGTTGACGCCGCCGGAGCATTGGAGCTGGGCGATTTCGGCGCGTTGTTGGCGCGAGGCTCCGTCGAATTGGACGGGGGCCGTAAGTTGGACGACCATTTGTTGGGTGTCGAGCGCGCCTTCGGGGGTTTGGACGTGGACGTTGCCGTTGAAGGTGATGCGATCTTGGTCGAGGCGCATGCCCTGCTGCCAGTCGATGACCAGCGGTTGGGGAGTGGCGAGCGGCTTTCCTGCCAGGTCGCGATCGACGAGTAGCTCGATTTGGCCGGGCGTGTCGATCCGTACGCTGCTGGTGCCTCGGTTGATGGTGAGGTTTTGGGTGCGAATCGCCATGCCGGCGGCGGTGATGGTGGCCGGTTTTCCTTCGAGCGAGATTTCGGCGTCGGGAGAATCGGCGTTTTTGATGCGCAGGTGATCGGCAAGAACCCGGAGGGGTTGCTGGCCTGGGGTGTTGGCGGACGACTCGGCGAAGACGACCTTGCCGTTGACGTCGATGCTGGTGACCTCGGGCTGGCGGTTGCGGAGGGTGACTAGCATTTGGAGCGTATCGCCGGTGATGTCGTAGGCGCGGGTGTCGCCGACGCTGCGCCGGTTGCTGCCGAGGCGGCGGGGGCTATTTTTTCCGTCGGGGCTGGCTAGGAGCAAGCGCGTGGGCGTGTATTCAAAACGGACTTTGAGTTGTTTTACTTTGCCGCGTAGTTGGGCGGCGTCGATGGCTATTTGGCCGCTGGCAACGAGGTGATCGGGGACGATGTCGGCCGGTAGAAGATCGGCTTCAGAACCGTCGGTGGCGCGCTCGCGCAGGTAGAGGTCGAGGTGGTCGGCCCAGAGCTGGCCCATGCCGACCATGTCGAGGCGTGGACGGCCGTTGAGCGAGAGGACCGGCTGGTCGTTGATGCGGCGGAGGCGCATGTTTTCGGTCCAGCGCACCTCGAACGGGGCGGCGTCGGGCCGATCGGAGGTGATGGCGCGTAGCCAGCCGCTGCCGGCGGCGAGCAGGTTGCCGATGCGGTGGTCTGAGTTTTTGGGAGGGGCTTGGTATTGCACCTGCTTGGCGTGGATTTCGTTGCCTTGGTAGGTGAGGACGACCTCGTGGCCTCGGTCGAAGGTGATGCGCTGCGGTTGTAGCTCGATGCGCATGCGACCACAACGGGCGGTTGCTTTTTGAGATGGGGCGTCGAGTTCGACGGGCGTGCTGTCGTTGCCGAGGGCTTCGATGAGGCCCGGGCTGAGTTTGCCGAAGGGTGTGTCGGTTGTCTTGTTCGATTCGGAGCCAGCAAATTCTGGGTTCGCAAAGTAGACTGATAGTTCTTCGCATTGGAGTCGGTCGCGTTGGCCTTGGGGATGGGTTTGTTCGAGGCGGACTTGCTGGGAGAAGGTCGCTTTTTGGGTCGAAAAGTTGAAACGAAAACGCCCCTTGCAGGTGATGTTTACTGGAGGGGCATTTTTTTGAGGGGGGGCGTTGTTTGAGCTATTTTGGAAGCCGAGTTGGACTTGGCCGGGCGCCAGTTGCATGCGACCGGGCACGAGTTGGGCTTCGACGTTTTTGAGGATTTCGAGGGAATCGATGCCGCCGATGCTCGGTCCGCCAATGCCGGAACCCGAGGTACTGGAGCGGCCCCGTTCGACTTCGACGAGGCGAATTTCTAGCTCGCGGCCACGGCCATGATGCGGACCTAGGCGCATGTCGACGTCGTCGTCGGTGCGGATGAGGTCTTCGTTCATGTAGAGGTCGCGCGTGGTGAGGAGCAGGTCGTCTTCGGGGCCTGGCTGGCGCATGTCGCTTCGGATGGTGATTTGGCCGGTGAGCTTGGCCCATTGCAGGCTGCCCATGCTGGTGAAGCTGTGGCTGTTGCCTTGATCCATTTGGAGGACTGCGCCGTGGGGCGCTTCGAGAATGACGGTGTCGGTCGGGGGGAGATCGCCTTGGACGCGGCCGCGCGGGAAAAAGAGCATGACGCAGCGGCGGACGCGGAGTTGGCCGTCGTCGCCCGGTTGGTAGTTGTCGCTTTCGTCGAGGACGATCATCGCCTTGCCGCTTTCGATCGTGATGGGCGGTTTTGAGAGCGTCCAATGTTGAGGGGGGAAGTAGGCGGCGAGTAGCTTGCGGTGTTTGTGGGTCGGTTGGCGGCGGGCATCGCGCTGCTCGGGCGTTAGGTTTTCGTAGGGCTGCACCACGCGCGGCGGATCGATCAGCGGCGCGGCGATCAGCACGTAGGCTTGATAGACGACAGCCGTCAGGGCGAAAGCGATTGCGGCGTGAGTGAGGCGGGTGAGCATGTTTGAAATGCGGAGTTCGGATTGCGGAATGCGGAATGTTTGTCGTTTTATGTTTGGTATTTGCGGAGAACGGTTTCCCAGCGGTTGGTGTTTTTTAGGAGGAGTTCGACGACTTCGCGGAGGGCGCCGTGGCCGCCGGGGAGGCTGGTGATGTAGTCGGCGTCTTGCCGGAGTTCTTCGGCGGCGTCGGCGACGGCGACGCCCAGGCCGACGTGTCGGATGACTGACCAGTCGGGCAGGTCGTCGCCCAGGTAGGCGACTTGCGCGAGGTCGAGCTGTAGTTCTTCGCAAATCGAACGGACGACGGGCAGCTTTTCTTTGACGCCTTGGCGGACCAGGTCGATGTCGAGTTCGGCGGCGCGCAGTTTGACGACTTGCGAGCTGCGTCCGGTGACGATGCCGAGGCGACCGCCGCCTTGTTGCCCCCCGAATTGTTGCCAGAGGCGAATGCCTTGGCCGTCGCGGATGTTGAACTCTTTGGACTCGATGCCCTGGTTGTCAAAAATGACGCGTCCGTCGGTGAGCACGCCGTCGACGTCGGTGAGTATCAACTCGATGGGGGCGCATTTTTCAGTGAGATTCATGGCTGCCAGGAAAAATGCGGATGGTGGTGGGTGGGTGGTCGGTGGTCGGTTCGGGCAGGAGCGTGACGATGTCGGTGACGTCGATCAGGCCGGTTGGTTTTTCTTGGTCGTCGACGACGGGTAGCTCGCTGATTTTGCGTTGGGCTAGGATTTCGACGGCGGCGCTCATTTTGGTTCCGTGCAAAACGGTTTGCGGACTTGTGACCATGAGCTGGCGGACGGGGGCGTCGAGGGCGGCGTCGTTGCGTTGTTCGATGAGTCGGGCCAGGTCGCTATCGGTAAACAGGCCGACGAGCTGGCCGGTGGTGTTGGTCAGCATGATGGCCCCGGTGCGGCGGCCTGGCTTGGTGCAAGCGACCAGCACTTGGCGTACGGTTGCGTCGGCGCTGGCGACGCGGCATTCGTCGAGAGGGCGCATGTGGTCTTCGACATGGCTCAGTTGGTTGCCGAGAGAACCGCCCGGGTGAAAGCGGGCAAAATCTTCGGGTTGAAATCCGTGGATTCGACTGGTGACGAGGGCCAGGGCATCGCCGATGGCGAGCATCGCGGTGGTGCTGGTGCTGGGAGCAAGGCCGAGCCAACAGGCTTCGCCCAATTTGCCGAGTTCGATCGTTATTTTGGCGGCGCGGCCAAGCGTGCTTTGTTGGCTGGCGGTGATCGCTAGGAGCGGGATGTCGAGTTGCTTGATCGAGGGCAAAAGTTTGACGATTTCGTCGGTTTGGCCACTTTGCGAGAGGGCGAGAACGAGGTCGTCTTGTTGGACACGACCCAGATCGCCGTGGAGGGCTTCGGCCGGATGAAGAAAGTGGGCGCGGGTGCCGGTCGAGGCGAATGTGGCGGCCAGCTTTTGGCCGATGAGGCCCGCCTTGCCCATGCCGGTGATAATAAGGTTGCCGCGCAGCGCATGCAATTCGCTAATGGCTTGGGCAAAACTGGGCCCGAGTTTGTTGACGAGCGTGGCTAAGGCGCGCGTTTCGGAGGCGAGCACTTCGCGGCCCAGTTGGACGATTTCGCGCTCGGTGAGTGGTAGCGGCTGGGGGCGTCTGCCCGGTGTTGCTGTTGTTCGTGCGGCTGTTTGTGGTGCCATTGAACCGTCTTCCTTGACGTGCATAGTAAAATTGGCGGGAAGGACGATTGTAGTTGGCGCGGCGCAAGCGAAGAAGAGCTATTCGGCTGACGCTAGCATGTGGGGTCCGCTGTGCAGCGGAGCGTACGCGCATAAAAAATGCTCCCGAAAAAGCATACGTCCCAGGGGGGCAAAGGACGTTGTTACTTTTCCGGGAGCGATTGGACGTAAGCGGTAAGGCTTGCGTACCGTCGGTTGCCCAGATGTGTCGGGCTAGGCAACCGGGGGAGTGTGTCGGCAGCGGGTGGGAGACATCCGTGTCTGCTCCAGTCCGCCCCGGGGCCAACCTTTTAAGCCATAAAATTTAAAACATGGAAAAAAGTTGACCCACCACGTGGCTCTGATGTGTTGGTGTTTGTGTTTTCCTTAGCAGCGGTTTGAATTGTTTTGGTCTGTTGGCTGCAAAGGTTAGAGAAGCGTCGGTTGCGTGTCTAGGCCATCTTGCGACAACTTGGAAACAACTTTTTGAACCGTGACTTCCTTGTCCTTGGCAACTTGTTTTTGTTGGCGAACGAATTCGTTTCGTTCGATGTGCTGGGGAGAATACGGCAGCCTGAAAACTCGGTCAAGGCCGGTTTGCGTTTCTTGCAAAAAACTTTTTTGTCTGCCAGCGTTGCTGGTTGTGTCGGTTGTTGGTTGCACCGCCTCCCTTGTGTTGCGCGCAGCTGCAAGACCAAAAATGTTGTGGGTGTTTGCTGCGCACTGCTAGCATTAGGCGGCGTAAAAATTTTCGGCAGGTTGCGCCGTGCGGATCCAAATGCTGATCTCTGTGATGGTTGGCAGCTTGGTTTGGGCGAGCCAACTGGCGGGATTTTTTTGTTGGGCGATTTCTAGGGCAGCGAGCAATTGGGTCGGCGTGCTGCGTTGGATTTCTGCGGACGTGCTGAGGCCGGCGAGGGCGAATGTGCGTGCTGCGAGGGGCGGAAGCCGTGGTAAGGCGACGACCAACTGCGATTCGGCCTGCCATTGCACGAGGATTTCGACGGGCATCGCTAGGCGATGGGCCGTCGGTTGGGGTTTTGCGGCGAGTAGCTGCGTGACGGTGTGGATTCCGACCGTGGCGAGCCGTCCGGCGGTTCGGGGGCCGAGTGCTAGCACATCGCAGACATTGCTTTGAAGATTCCACCGCATGATGGGGCGGAGGATACTGGGTGGGGGCGAGCGGCGCAAGAGCGATTTTTGCGATAGCCGGGGAGCTGTGTTAATCGCTCGTGTGTTGTTTGACTTCTTGCCAGAAGTCGGCGAGCTGGATCGTCAGTTCGGGCAGCCGTGGCGATTGATAGCAATCGTCGTGTTGCAACTGGATTTCAAACTTGCCGTCGCTCCCTGGTTTTGTGTTGTGGAGCAAGAAATCGAATTGTTGTCCGTCGGGGTCGACAATCCAATACTCGGCAACGCCAAACTCGGCATAAAGATTCAGTTTATCGACGCGGTCGCGACGTGAATTGGACTCCGACAGAATCTCGATGACCAAGTCGGGTGCCCCTTCGATACGTGGTTTGATGATGCCACGCCGAGACTTGGAAATGTAAACGAGGTCCGGCTGAAGAATCGTATGGTCGGCCAAGACGACATCAATGGGTGCGGCACACGCTCGCCCCCCACTCTCCCGTGCTGCCTGCATCAAGATGCCCGTCAAGAGAGCGGAAATCGTTTGATGCAGAAAATTGGGTGCTGGTGACACAATCAATCTCCCTTGGATTAGCTCAATCGGCTCGCCCTCGGGCAGTTTCCAATAATCGACCGCCGTGCGCGGTCCCAGCGTCGAAGGGGGCGAAAAGCCAGGGAGAGACTCGTATTGCGAAGCGCCAATGCTCATGCTGTTCAGTATAACGTGGAGGACGGCGCTGTCAAAAACCGGGCGTTTAGCGAGCAATTCCGATAGCCGGCGAGCTACGCCTTGCCGACGTAACGCGATAAAAAAGCACTTCGGCGAGGCGTAGCTCGCCGGCTATGGCAAAACGAAGTGGTAGCAAACCGTCATGATTGTTGTTGAAATAAATGTCGTGATCAGGACTAGCCAGTGCGACCAGTGCAGTTGCCGATGCTGGCGGAGGTCGGAGATTGTGGCGGTGAGAAGGAATGCGAGCAAGAGGTAGTTTGGCAACAGCAGCGATATGAAATTGGCGTAGGGTCCCCAATGGAAATACCGGAACTGCGAGGTAAAATCTACCTGGTGCCAAAGCACCTCGAGCAACCATTCAACGCATTTTGCACCGAGAAAGAAGAGGCCCCAGAAGATGGAAAGCAGGGATTTCAATGCCATCGCGGCCCAGCCCCACGTCCAGATGCGAGAAGGCTCGTAAAGAAAAGCGGCGACCCAAAAGACGACTGTGAAGCAACGAAAAATCCAACCCATGGGCATCGTCACCCAATGCGTCGACTCCCATCCGAACGCTTGAGCCACCGGGAACAACATTGTGACGGTGAGTACGATTTCATAAGCTGCGACGATTGTTAGGTAGAGGGCCATCCAATGCCCCGGTTGGCTGGGGAAGGAAATTCCTTGTCGCCGCCAAGTTAGTCCGAGCAGGGCGATGGCAATACAAGCACTTTGCGAGAACGCATGAACGAAGAAGAGAAGGGAGATCCCGGTGGTCAACTCGGGGAACGTCTGGTTTGGCTGATAAGCACGAAAAAGGTTCCAAATCCCCAGATGGACCGATAGCACGACTGCGAAAACTGTGGTCAGAATGAAAAAGTGGTGGATCCGCAGGCGGGGGAGTTCGGCTTCGGCAGCCTCGCCGGCGGTCGGTTCGCTCACGATTTTGGCAATCGTTTTTCGATTTCTGCCCAGAAGGTGGCCAGGTTGATTTCGATTTCTGGCAAGTGGGGCGAGCGATAGTGGTCGTCGGGTTGCTGTTGGATGACGTAGCTGCCTTCTTTGAGCAGCAAAAACTCGAAGACTTGGGTCGCGGGATCGACGATCCAATACTCGGCGACGCCGTACTTGGCGTAGAGGTCGAGTTTTTCGGTTTTGTCACGACGGCCGGTTGCGGGCGAGAGAATTTCGACAGCTAAATCGGGAGGACCCACAATGTGTTTCGTAATGATGCTGCGACGCTCTTGAGAAACAAACAACAAGTCAGGCTGCAAAATTGTATCGTCCGAAAGGACCACATCCATCGGGGCCATGAGGCAGAGTCCACCTGTTCTGTTTTCGATTTCGTCAAAAACCAGGTACAATTGGCCAAGAATCACTTGGTGCAGCGGCGTGGGACAAGGCGACATAATCAACCTTCCTCGGAGAAGTTCGTACGGCGCACCTTCTTCCAGTTGCCAATAGTCGACCGCGCGGTAGGGACCGACGGTACTAAAGGGGGTGAACCCAGTAAAAACGTCGAACTTGTCGGGGGCGGTACTCATGAAACTTAGTATATCGCAGAAGGCATCGGACTCCAAATTGGCTGGAATAACGAGCGTGCAGAGGTGATTCCGATAGCCGGCGAGCTACGCCTCGCCGACGTAACGCGTTAAAAAGCATGGCGGCGAGGCGTAGCTCGCCGGCTATTTGCTTAGGTTGTGAACCGATCTTGGAGGGCCTGCACCTGCATGTCTTCTTCGCGGAGGGCTTCCATGGCCATGACGGCGGCGGTGGCGGCTTCTAATGTGGTGATGCAGGGGACGCCGGCTTGGACGGCGGCGGCGCGGATTTTTCCTTCGTCGGTACGGGCGCCTTTGCCGCGTGGGGTGTTCATCACTAAGGCGACTTCGCCGTCGGTCAGGAAGTCGAGGAGGTTGGGGTGGCCTTCGCGTATTTTTTTGACCGGCGTCGACGGGACTTCGCCGGCGGCGAGGACGGCGGCGGTTCCTTCGGTGGCTAGAATCGTAAAACCGAGTTTGTGAAGACGGGCAGCCAGGTCGACGATTTGGCTTTTGGCACGTTCGGCGACGCTAATAAAGACGTTGCCCTTGGTCGGCAGGATGGTGCCCGCCGCGAGCTGGCTTTTGGCGAAGGCGAGGCTAAAACGAGGGCTGATGCCCATGACCTCGCCCGTGCTGCGCATCTCGGGGCCGAGAATAATGTCGACGCCGGCGAATTTATTGAACGGAAAGACGCTTTCTTTCACCGAGACGTGGCTCGGGATCGGGTCTTCGGTCACACCTTGCTCGGCTAGCGAGACGCCGGCCATTACTTTGGCGGCGATCTTGGCGACCGGCATTCCGGTTGCTTTGGCGACGAACGGCACCGTGCGGCTGGCGCGCGGGTTGACTTCGATGACGTAGACGACCGGTTTTCCTTCCTCTTCTTTCACGGCGAACTGCACGTTCATCAAGCCGATGACGCCCAGTTCGCGGGCCATTGCCTCGGTGGCGTCGCGTAGTTCTTGGACGACCGGGCCGGGTAGCGAATAGGGCGGGATCGCGCAGGCGGAGTCGCCCGAGTGGACGCCGGCCTCTTCGATGTGTTCCATGATGCCGGGGACGATGACGTCGGTGCCGTCGCAGATTGCGTCGACGTCGACCTCGGTGGCGGCTTCCAAAAAGCTGTCGATCAACACCGGCTGGCCCTGGGCAGCGATGAAGGCGACGGCCACGTATTTTTCGAGCTGTGCTTTGTCGTAACAAATTTCCATGGCGCGTCCGCCGAGCACAAAGCTGGGGCGGACCAAGATCGGATAGCCAATTTGCTCGGCGATCTGCCGCGCTTGGTCCATCGTGCGGGCGATGCCGTTGGCCGGTTGGCGGAGGTTGAGCCGTTCTAAGAGCTGTTGGAATTGTTCGCGGTCTTCGGCCGCGTCGATCGCGTCGACGCTGGTGCCGATGATCGGGACGCCGGCGTTTTTGAGGGCACGGGCCAAGTTGAGCGGCGTTTGGCCGCCGAACTGGACGATGACGCCGTCGGGCTGGACGCGATCACAGATGTTGAGGACGTCTTCGACGGTGAGCGGCTCGAAGAACAGAAGGTCGGAGGTGTCGTAGTCGGTGCTGACGGTTTCGGGGTTGGAGTTGACCATGATCGACTCGTAGCTCCCTTTTCCTAGCTCGCTCAGCTCTCGCATGGCGAAACTGGCGTGGCAACAGCAGTAGTCGAATTCGATGCCTTGGCCAATGCGGTTGGGGCCGCCGCCAAGGATCATGATGCGTTTGCCCCCCTTGGCCTTCGGCGGCACTTCGTCTTCGGTTTCGTAGGTCGAATAAAAATAGGGCGTAAAAGCCTCGAACTCGGCGGCACAGGTATCGACCGACTTGAAGACGGCGCGGATGTCTTGGGCTAGCCGTTTTGCACGGACTTCGGTCTCGGTCGAGTTGAGCATGACGGCGAGCTGGCGGTCGGAAAAACCAAAACGTTTGGCGGTGCGCATTTGCTCGGGCGATAGCTTGGCGAGGCTGCCGACGGCGCGGATCGTTTCTTCCATTTCGACGATCTCGAAGAGGTTGTCGAGAAACCAGCGGTCGATTTTGGTCAGCTCAAAAATCTGCTCCATCGTCATGCCGCTTTTGATGGCGTAGCGCAGGTACCAAACCCGTTCGGGGCAAGGACGGGCGAGCTTGGCGCGGATTTCGGAGTCGTCGGGCCGCTGGTTGTCTTCCTCATTGGGGTACCAGAGGTCCGTGCCGTCGGAGCCAAAACCAAACGCGCCGACTTCGAGGCCGCGCAGCGCCTTTTGGAACGACTCCTTAAAGGTGCTGCCGATGGCCATGGTTTCGCCGACGCTTTTCATTTGCGTGGTGAGGGTGTCGTCGGCTTCGGGGAATTTTTCAAAAGCGAAACGCGGAATCTTGGTCACGACGTAGTCGATCGACGGCTCGAAGCAGGCGGTCGTCTCGCGGGTGATGTCGTTGGGCAGCTCGTGCAGGCGGTAGCCGACGGCCAGCTTGGCGGCGATCTTGGCGATCGGAAAACCGGTCGCTTTGGAGGCGAGCGCGCTGGAACGACTCACACGCGGGTTCATCTCGATGACGATCATCCGACCGTCGTCGGGGTTGATAGCGAACTGGATGTTGGAGCCGCCCGTCTCGACGCCGATCTCGCGGATGACGGCCAGCGACGCGTCGCGCATGCGTTGATACTCTTTGTCTGAGAGCGTTTGGGCCGGGGCGACGGTGATGGAATCGCCGGTGTGGACGCCCATCGGGTCGAAATTTTCGATCGCACAGATAATCACGACGTTATCGTCGGCGTCGCGCATGACCTCCATCTCGTATTCTTTCCAGCCGATGATCGATTCTTCGATCAGCACTTCGGTGGTAGGCGAAAGGTCGAGACCACGGAGGACCATGTCGTCGAATTCGGCGCGGTTGTAGGCGATCGCCGAGCCGCTGCCGCCCATCGTAAAGCTGGGGCGGATGACTGCGGGCATACCGATCTCTTTGACCAGCTCGCGGGCTTCTTCGATCGTCGTGATCGTCTTGCCTCGGCAAACGTCGAGGCCGATTTTGCCCATCGCTGCTTTAAACCGTTCGCGGCTTTCGGCTTTGTCGATGACGTCGGCGTTGGCGGCGATCATCTCGACGCCGTACTTTTCGAGGACGCCATGGGCGTCGAGATCCATCGCCAGATTGAGGGCGGTCTGGCCGCCGAGCGTCGGGAGGAGCGCGTCGGGCCGTTCGGCTTCGATCACCTTTTCGACCATCTGCCAGGTGAGCGGCTCGATGTAGGTCCGATCGGCGGTGGCCGGATCGGTCATGATCGTGGCGGGGTTGGAGTTGACGAGGATGACCTCGTAGCCCTCCTCGCGCAGCGCTTTGCAGGCTTGGGTGCCGGAGTAATCGAACTCGCAGGCTTGGCCGATCACAATCGGGCCAGAGCCAATAAGTAAAATACGGTGAATATCGTCGCGACGTGGCAAGGTAATGGTCGGTGGGGTTTGGGGGCGAAGGGGGAATAGCCGGCGAGCTACGTCTCGCCGACGAAAACCGATCGCCGACGAAAACCGAGTAAAATCGCTCCATCGTAGCCCGTCGGGGGCAGGTGGTTCAAGTGGCAAGGTTTTTGGGTTTGTGGGGGCTGCCGTGCGAATCGGAAATGGTCTACGATCCAGACATTTGACGAATTGTCTGCCATGCTTACGTAGTGGCCTCGCGGAATGACAACTTTTGGATCCCTGATTCGCAGCTATCGCTTACGTGCCGGGCTGGGATTGCGCACTTTTGCGGGGTTGATCGACCAGCGGGCGTCGACGGTCAGTGCGATCGAATCGGGACGCCGGGCGCCCTGGCGGCGTGCGGAAACGCTGCACCGAGTGGCCGAGGTGCTAGGGCTGGTCGAAAATTCGACGCTTTGGGGAAAAATGTTGGAGCTGGCGCAGACGGGCCGTGCGATTGCTGAAAAATCGAACGGGGGGCAGTTGGCTTGGTGGTGGAGCGATGAAGAGGTGCCGACGCTCGGCGATGCGGAGCTGGAGGAGTTGGCGGCGTTTGTTGGCGCGACGTTCGGGGCTCTGCCGGTTGAAGAAAAAACAGAAAAACAGTTGCCGGCGCTGACCGAGCTGGCGATCGAGTGGCGCGTGCGCCAATTGTTGGGTCGACGCGGCGCGCAGGTTGCGGCGGCACCGGTCGACGTCGAGGCGGTGCTCGAAAACGAAGCGGGCGTGCGGATCGAGATTGTGCCCGGGCTGATCCCGCGGTTTAGCGTGCAGGCGTGCGTCGTGAAGACCACCGAGGGCATCACTTTTTTTGTGGACCGCATCGTGGCCGACTCGCGGCCGATGGCTTCGTATCGGGAACTTTTGGCGCTTTGTTTTGCGCCGCTCGCCATTCGAGAAGCGCGGCTCGGTGGACCGTGGCAGGCGACTCGCTATCGGCAGCTTCGGGCAAGCGACGCTTGGCCGCAGGTGCTGCGCGACTGCCAGCGGTTTGCGCTGGCGATGTTGTTGCCGGCCAATCCGGTTTTGGCGGGGGCTGAAAGCGCCTATAGCGAGCTGGTGCAGCAGCAAGGTTGGGTCGACATGGACGACGCCGCCCGTGCGGTTCGCAACCGGTTGGCCGAGCAATTCGCCGTACCGCCAACGCTCGTGCATCGACGGCTAGTCGGCTGGCCTTGTCATCTTTATGGGCGAATCGCCCAGGCGCTGGCCGCCGAAGAACCGACCCTGCCGCCGACCGATTGGCTGGTGCCGGAAAAAACGCCGAGGCAACAGACGTTGTTTGAGCTGAGACAGTAGGCGTTCGATCTCATCGCCTTGCGTTGGTGCCGGCCTAGGATTCAAACTCGCTGCGCGGTAGGCCAGACTGGCGGATGATTGACCGCAAGGTGCCCTTCTTCAATTCCTTGTGATCTGGAACTGGCACGGTCGTTGTGTCTCCGTTGTCCGCAGCACGTTGCATGACAACATGGCTTCCCCGCCGGCGAACTTCCGCAAAACCATGCTGTTCGAGTACGGCGCAGACTTCCTTGCCGGACATTACGCGCAGCTTACCCAAGAGAAACCTCAAGCTGCGTAACGAAGATGTCACCACCCTCGCGAGCAGCGATCTCCGTTTCGGAAGCAGACTCGTAAAACAACTCGACGGCTTCACGAAGGTTGGCCAGCGATTGCTCAATGGTGTCGCCTTGACTAGCCACGTCCAATTCGGGGCACAAAGCCACGAATCCCGGCGGTTCGGCCTGGATGATTGCTGTTAAACGCTTGCTCATAGAGATTGAACTCCCGAGGGACTGGGCGCCGAGCGATCCGACAAAGCTGTCCACTTCGCGAAGCGACCTACCGTGTTATTCTAGTGGTTCGATTCGCATAGGAACAGTCCACGAAAGCTGGGAACCCCCTAATTCCCTGGGCGATGCGTTCATTCTGAGAAATCTGCAAAACAGGTTGATCTGCGGACTTCCGCACCTTACGATGGGCTTTGCGTATTCGTCTTTTCAGGCAATCCATTTCTTCAAAAGCAGCCGGTTGGCTAAGCAAGGGGGAGAACTCGTGACTCGACTTTCTTCACATTCATTTCTGGCGATTGGGCCATTGCGCGCGGCGCTTTTGCTAATCGTTTTTTGTCCTGCGGGCGTTGCCCTGGGGGACACGATCATTGAATTCGGTATCGTCTCTGACGTTCTTGAGAACAGCAGCGGCTATTCTTCGCCGGGGTCGTTAAGCAATTCGGCCAATGTGACCAAAGAGCCGATCACCGGTATCAACAAATTCAATCCCGCGCTGGGAACGCTCAACAGCGTGACTCTGGTTGCTGAGCTTGAGTCGACCTATTCCATTACGGTGTTTGCCCTGGACGTCATTGATGATCAGCAAGCGCATACCGTCGATGTAGAGGTCGATTTCTTTGAGGGGTTTATTGGCTACAAACCCGGGAATGGGCCGAGCACTTTTTTAACTATCACGACCGATTACCTCAAGGAGGGATCCTGTGGTGATGATGCGATGACTGAGTCTTGTGGTAGCTTCTCCGAAGAGGACGATTTTACCTCGGAATCGTTGGTGATTTCAACCGAACTCGGCAGCTTCGACATCAACGACTTCTTCGGCGTCGGGCCGGTGACCACTCTGTCGGCTGAACTTGCCGTGCCGACCGATGGCCTTTTTACGCTGGACAACGTCTTCGAGGCTGAGGCTGATTTGGCGGCGACGATGACGGTCGTATCCGTCGAGGTGGTGTACGATTACACGCCGGTGCCCGAGCCTTCGTCCGGTTTGCTGTTGGCCGTCGCTGGGCTGGTGGCGTTGGTGCGGCGGAGCCGTGCGGGAGAATAAGCGTGCTTTGGTGGGCGGTGCCCACCTTACGAGATGGCCCTACGAGATGATTCTTCGGCGAGACGTAGCTCGCCGGCTATTTCTGAGGGCTTCTGTGAAAGCTTCTCGCTGCCTAATTCTTGGGCGGTAGGTGCCTGCGGCTGATTGACTTGAGGCTCTAAACCGCTTACTGTAAAGGTTTTGGCCCTTTTTGTTTCGTGCTTGGCCGGGAGCTTCTGTTGGCGAAAAAGCCTTGGGGTGGTGTATTTGACGGGGCGACCGACGTCCGTGTGGAGAAGTTCACCGAGAGCGTGAGCTTTGACCACCGACTGTACACCCAGGATATCCGTGGTTCGCAGGCGCATGCCAAAATGTTGGCGACGACCGGCGTGTTGACCGACGACGAAGCAAAACAGATCGTCGACTCGCTCGATCAGATTGGCGACGAGATTGCTGCCGGAACATTTTCGTTTAGCACCGAGCTTGAAGATGTTCACATGAACATCGAACGTGCTCTTACTGAGCGGATCGGCGACGTCGGACGCAAGCTACACACGGGCCGCAGCCGGAATGATCAGGTGTCGACCGATTTTCGGCTTTGGGTGCGCGAGGCGATCGATCGGCTCGACGAAAAGCTGGTCGATCTGCAACGGGCGTTTGTTAGTCGGACCGACCGCGACGCCGGGGTCGTTTTGCCCGGCTACACACACATGCAACGTGCCCAGCCGGTGTTGGCCAATCATTATTGGCTGGCATATTGCGAAAAGATCGAGCGCGACCGGACGCGGCTGAGCGATTGTCGCGAGCGGGTGAATCAACTGCCGCTGGGGACTGCGGCGCTCGCCGGGACGACGATCAAGATTGACCGGCAGATGGTGGCCGACGCTTTGGATTTTGACGGACTGATTGCCAACAGCCTCGACTCTTCGAGCGACCGCGATTTTGCGATCGAATTTTGCTTTGTGCTGACCCTCGTGGCCGAGCATCTGAGCACCTGGGCGGAAGAATGGATTTTGTGGTCGACCTCGGAGTTCGATTTTCTCACGCTGCCGCAAGCGTACTGCACGGGCTCGTCGATCATGCCGCAGAAGATTAACCCCGATGTGCTGGAACTGGTACGCGGCAAGACCGCGCGTGTGGTGGGAAATTTGACGAGCTTGCTGGTACTCGTAAAAGGTTTGCCGTTGGCTTACAACCGCGACTTGCAGGAAGACAAGGAACGGGTGTTCGACTCGGCCGATACGGTCGAGGCATGTGTCGAGTTGGCTGCTGCGGTGGTGGCGAGTGCCGAGCTGAACTGCGAGGCGATTGCCGAGCGGATCGACCGGGGCTACCTCGATGCGACGACGCTGATGGAATATCTCATTGGCCAGGGTGTACCGCAACGCTCGGCACACGAGATCATCGGCCAACTGGTCGGCAAAGCGATGAAGCTGGACGTGCCGCTTGCAAAACTGCCGCTGAGCGATTTTCAGGCAGCGCACGCTTCGCTGGACGAAACGGTGTTTGAAGTGCTTGGCGTCCAACGGGCGATCGAGGCGTTTGTCAGCTATGGATCGACGGCCCCGGGGCAAGTGGCTCAGCAAGTAACGATGTGGAAAGAACGACTAACTTAACGAGAACCATAACGTGACACGCCTATTTTATTCTGCTCTGTTGGTTCTGACTTGCTGCGCGACGTCGTGGGCGCAGCCGAATGAGGTGCTGACGCTCGAAGAAGCCATGCTGCGGGGGCCGGCGGTGGCGTCGGTGCTCGACATGCCGCGCAAGACGCCTGCCGAGCAGTTGTCTGCAGTTTTTACACTGCTCGACCTGGGCGAAGGGGACGTGGCGGCGCTGGTTTGGGAGGGAATGTCGGTCGAGGATTTTGGTGAGGGGACTCAGGCGGAATTGGTTGAAAAATTCGGCACCGCTCGCTTTTTGAAACTAGCACGGCGAGGAGCTGGTGACCGCCTAAGTGGCGTACGGGCGTTTGTGGAAAACTGCTTGGCAGCAGCCGCTAAGCGGGGGCGCGATCCTAAGCGGTTGGCAAAACTGATTGGCGACTTGGGCGACGAATCGGAAGCAGTGCGACACATGGCGCGTGCCGACTTGGCAGTGACCGGCGACGCCGGTGCGGTCGTCTGTTTGGAAGCGTTGGCCCGTGCCGACGAACCACAGCTACGCACCGAATTGCTGCTGACGCTGGCCAGAATGCGGCCCGGGGTCGAGCCGCTGTTGGTCGCTTCGGTGGCGGAGGGACGGGGGCAGTTTCGCCGCGACGTGGTCGAGCTGACCGGCTATCTCCATTTGCAAGACGCGGTGCCCTGGCTGGCGGCCATCGTTGCAGGGGCCGACCAAGATCCGAGGGTCGTTTCGGCAGCCTATGCCGCCTTGGAAAAAATGGGACTCTCGACACCCAGTCAGACCGATGCACGAGCGGTAGTGCTGAACGCAATCGGACGGTTGGAATCGCGGCGTTTGCCGACGCTTCCCGACGCTCAGTGGTGGTCGTTCGATGTTGAAAAAAAACGACTCGCCGCAAGAACGGTGACCCCAACGGAAAGACATCTGCTTACGCTGGGGCGGCTGACGCGGTTGCTGGGCGAGCTACCTGGGGCGACGTCCGGCGATCGACGGTTGGCGTTGATCTATGCCTATCAAATTTCTCGATTGCTAGACCAGCCCTTGCCAAGCAATTTTCAGCAATCGGCCGACGCGCTGGGTGCCGTGGAATTGAGCGAAATTCTGCGCGAAGCGATCGACGGCCATCAACTCACGGCGGCGATCGCCTGTGCCAGGTTGCTGGGAAGCCGAGGCGATGCGGCGGCGCTGCACTCGCGCGGCGACGGGCGGCGCAGCCCTTTGGCGGCGGCGCTGGTGCATGGGAATCGGGAATTGCGATTTGCGGCGCTCGAGGCAATTATGAAACTTGCGCCAAAACGGTCGTTTGCGGGTGCGAGCGGCGTGCCGCGGGCGCTTTGGTCGTTTGCCACAGGGGCGGGCGCACCGCAGGTGGTGGTCGCGTCGTCGGTTGCGGGCCAGGCCAACGATTGGGCGGGGCAGTTGCGCGGACTGGGCTACGAGGCCCTGCCCGTGGCGACCGGTCGCGAAGCGTTGCGCGTGGCGTCGGAATTGTCGCGTTTGGAGCTGATTCTCTTGGATAGCGACGTTGGTCGGCCCCTGCTGCGTGAGGTGGTCTATCAGCTGCGCAACAGCTCGCAGATGGCCCATCTGCCGGTGGCGGTGCTGAGCAGTTCGCACGGCCTTTCGCGGGCACGACATCTGGCTGAGCATGATGGGCACCTACTGGCGACGCCTCGTCCGCATGACCTAGAGGCGATGAAAACGGTGCTGAGCCGACTAGGAAAATTGGGCACCGAACGTCCGACGCTCGAACGGCGTTCGGCCCAAGCGGTCGCGGCTTTGGGCTGGCTCGCCCAGTTACTCGAGACGGGGCATCCTTATGACGAGATGCTTCGCGACGCCCAGTTGGTTAGCCAGACTTTGTACACACCCGAGTTGACCAAGGCGTCGATTCGGTTGCTGGCCGTGCTGGGAACCGCCGGGAGCCAGCAGTTGTTGGTCGACTGTGCGAGCACCCATTCGTTACCGATCGCGATGCGGCAACGGGCGGTCGATGCTTTGGAACAAAGCGTTGGTCGTTATGGCAAGTTGCTGACGGCTGAAGAGACGCACCGACAATACGACCGTTATAACGCCAGTGAAACAGCCGACAGCGAGACGAAAAAAGTGTTGGGCCAAGTGCTTGATACGTTGGAAAAATAACGACGAAGCTCGAATGACCCTCCCAAATTCCACTACCGACTCCGAGCCGCTGCCCGGCATCATTGGCACTAGCCCCGCGATGGCGGAGGTCTATCGGACGACGCGCCAGGTGGCCGGTTCGCAGGCGTCGGTCTTGCTGCTGGGCGAGACGGGCACGGGCAAGGAGCTGATCGCCCATGCGATCCACGATTTGAGCCAACGCAACCAACGGCCCTTTGTGCGGGTCAACTGCGGGGCGCTGAGCGAAAGCTTGCTCGAGAGCGAGCTGTTTGGGCACGTCCGCGGGGCGTTTACCGGGGCAATCGAAAACCGGACGGGGCGATTTGAGGCCGCTCATAAAGGGACGATTTTTCTGGATGAAATCAACTCGACCTCGCTGCACTTACAAGTAAAACTGCTGCGGGTTTTGCAGGAGCGGGAGTTTGAACGCGTGGGCGACACCAAGTCGGTGCAGGTCGATACGCGCGTGATTGCCGCGAGTAACCGCGATTTGCTGGAGCTGGCCGCCGAGGGGACGTTCCGCGAAGACTTGTATTATCGGCTGAACGTCGTGCCGATCGATTTGCCCCCCCTGCGAGAGCGGACCGGGGATATCCCCCTGCTGGTAGCCCACTTCCTCAACTTCTACAATGAACAGAACGACCGCTACGTGTCACACATCGACCCGGCGGCCATCGAAGCGATGCAAAAATATCCTTGGCCCGGCAACGTGCGCGAATTGCAAAATTACATCGAACGGGCGGTGGTGATGGCCCGTGGCGATGAGTTTACACTGGAGTTGCTGCCGACGGTGGTGACGACAGGCCGTGCGCCGCGGTCGCTCGGCAGCCGGGCGATGGATTTTCAGGCGTTGACCGACGAGCTGGTCCACCGTGGGCTGGGCGAGGCGGGCGAGGCCGATCAAGACCTGCTAAGCCGAATCGTCGAACCAGTCGAGCGGCGCGTGATCGCCGAAGTGATGACCAGCACCGACCGCGTGCAGATCAAAGCGGCGGCTCGGCTGGGGATCAATCGAAATACGCTGCATAAAAAACTGAAGCAATATGGCCTTGATGGAGAAACGTGAAAATGAAAGGTGTCCAATTTGTCGTCGATGATCATGGCGAAAAAAAAGCGGTGTTGATCGACCTACAAGAACATAAAGAACTTTGGGAAGACTTTTTTGACGCAGCTTTGGCTGCCGAAAGGGTTGCAGAACCACGCGAATCACTTGAAGAAGTGAAAGCAAGCTGACGCCTATCGTTAAAATTGCCACCCCCGAAAGCTCCCCCCCATGCTCACTGGTATCAACATGCTCTGCTTTGCGGCCAGCTATGCGATTGCGCTGGGGCTGGAAGTGCTGGGGCTGTGGTCGAGGGTTTGGCTGCGGCGGGTGGCGCTGTTGACGGCCGCCTCGGCGGGGATCGTTGCGCATACGTGGTATCTGGGTCGGCGCGTGGCCGAGACGCCTGCGGCACCGCTTGCCAGCCATCAAGATTGGTACATCCTGGCCGCTTGGGCACTGGCGGCGATTTACTTGGCGGCAAAATTCTACTATCCCAAATCGTCGATGGGGCTGTTTTTGCTGCCGACTGTGTTGGGGCTGATCGGCGCTTCGCGGTTTGCTACGACCGTGCCGCTGGCGACCTTTCAAGCACCCCGGTTTTGGGGACGCATCCACGGATTGTTTTTGATGTTGGGGACGGTGGCGGTGTTGCTGGGGTTTGTGGCGGGGCTGATGTATCTGCTGCAAAGCAATCGGCTGAAACGAAAACAGACGCCCAACCGGGGGCTGCGGCTGCCTAGCTTGGAATGGCTGGAACGGGCCAATAGCCGTTCGCTGGGGGCGGCGGCGCTGTTTGTCGGCGGCGGGTTTTTTACGGGAGTGCTGAGCCGGCTGGCGCACCAGGGCGATCAACTAGGTGATCGAATTGGTGTGCCGTGGACCGATCCGGTGGTACTCAGCCTGGGCGGGATGATGGCGTGGCTGATCGTTGCCGAAGTCTTTCGGATGGTTTATCCGGCGGCCCGGCGGGGCCGTAAGGTCGCCTATCTGACGGTTGCCGCGTTTGGGTTTTTGCTGCTGGTGCTCGTGCTGATGACGCAGGGAGATTCGTTGCATTTGGGTCCGGCGGCAGAAGTTTCGGCGGCTGGTGTCTCAGAGGTTGGGGTCACGGCGGGAGGCCCGCTATGAAAAACCTACGGATGATCGGCTGCACGCATCAAGAGACGGGGATCGACGTTCGCCAACAACTGGCATTCGACGCCGGGCAAGTCAGCGCTGCCCTGAAAACTTGGCAAAACCGCTTTCCGAAGACCGAATTCGTACTGCTTTCGACCTGCAACCGGGTGGAACTGTACGCGGCAAGCAATGGAGATCCAACTTCTCCGGGAGCCTCTTTCCCAGGAACTGAGCAGTTGATCGATGCGTTGCTCTCGTTTCAGCAAGTCGACCGTCGGCAGGTCGAGGGCCGGTTGCTGACGCTCGCTGAAGGCGAAGCGATTCGGCACCTCTACCGGGTGACCGCCAGTCTGGAAAGCATGGTGGTCGGCGAGCCTCAGATTTTGTCGCAGGTGAAACAGGCGTATCAGAGTGCTCAGGACGTCGGTTCGACGGGGCCGCTGCTGCACGAGTTGTTTCAGTCGGCGCTGCGGACGGCCAAGCGGGTGACCGGCGAGACGGGGCTGCATAAACACCGCGTGAGCATCCCGAGCATCGCGATTGCCGACCTGGCGAGCTGCATTTTTGAGACGTTTGACGACAAGCATGTGTTGGTGATGGGTGCGGGCGAAATGGCCGACGAAACGCTGCGCTACTTGCGCGACGCCGGCAACGCACGCATTCATGTCGTCAATCGCAATGCCGAGCATGGCCAGCAATTGGCCCAAAAGTGGGCGGGCGAGTACCACCCCTGGGACCAGTTGTGGGAGCAACTCGCACTGGCCGATTTGGCAATCAGCACGACCGCAGCAACCGAGCCGATCGTGACCGCAGCGGCGTTTGCCGAGCAGGTCGTCCCCCAGCGGCAACAACGTCCACTGTTTGTACTCGACCTGGCAGTCCCCCGCGACTTCGAGCCGCAGGTCGGCGACGCCCTGGGCGTCTATCTTTACTCGCTCGACGATTTGGACCAAGCGTGCGAGCGCAATCGGACGGCACGCGCTGCCGAACTACCTGCAGCGGAAAAAATCATCACGCAAGAGATCGAACGGTTTGTGGCCGAGTCGCATCGCCGGGCGACCGCACCGGTCATCACCGGCCTACGGGCAGAGCTGGAACGTCCCAAGTCGGCGGAGCTAGAGCGGCTGTTCCGCAAATTGCCCGACCTGGACGAACCCTCGCGGCAAGAGATCAAACAGTTTGCCGACCGGCTCGTCAACAAGATGCTACACCCGCCGCTCGAGTCGCTCCGCGACGCCTCGCAAAACGGAACCCCCCACGGGTTGCTCGACGCCGTGCGGCGGTTGTTTCGGCTGGAGGATTGACGGCGAATTGGGTGTCGCACTGTTGTTTGGTATTGCTTTTGCTACAATGCTAGGCCGCTTATCCACCATTTTGTAGACAAACCTTGCTTACGCACATTTTTTGTTTTCAGTTCCAAGTTCTGTTGCTAAGTGAATGCACCTATGTCTAATTCTAGCTCATTGCTCAATCTCGGTGAGCTATTGCGATAGCCCAGCACTTTCGAAACCGGCGACCTTACTGATCGAGAAGATTTCCGACGCGGTTGGAGGCGTCTTCAAGCCATACCAAATCAAACACATTGCAAAAGCGGAGGCAGAGGCAAGTCTCGTTGACGCGAAATCACAAATTCAAATCACGGATCTGCATCAACGGGCGATGCACCGCTTCGTCGAAGAGGAGGCCCAAAAGCAGGCAAATATTGAAACCATCACATCGGATTCTTTGCCACTTCTTGAAGACAACTCCTCACCCGACAAAGTAGACGACGATTGGATTACGAACTTCTTCGACAAATGCCGCATCGTTTCAGATAGTGCGATGCAACAACTTTGGTCAAAAGTTCTCGCCAGGGAGGCAAACAATCCCGGCGCATTCTCCCGACGCACGGTGAATCTGATCTCTGACCTTGAAAAGAGTGACGCGGACCTGCTCACAAACCTTTGCCGGTTTGGTTGGATGATCGGTAGAATAATTCCACTCATCTTTGATCTGCAAAACGGCATTTACAATAAGCATGGAATCAACTTCGGAACACTCAACCATTTAGAAACACTCGGCCTAATTCAGTTGAATGCCATGGCCAGTTTCCAGCGAACACAACTACGAAAGAGAGTTGCTGTTCTTTACCACGGCACTCGCGTTGAACTCACCTTTCCCAAAGACTCCGACAACGGGCTCGATATTGGACACGTGCTGTTGACAAATGCGGGTCAACAATTGGCACTCATTTGCGGCGCACAACCGATCCCAGAGCATCTCGAATACGTCCGCAAGCTGTGGGTTGACCGGAAGCTGATCGTAGATGGCGCAACAGAACAAACGCATGCACCGAAGCCGGCGGCCGAGCCGGATTCAAATTAAAATCTTTACCGCGGGTGGCACCGACAGTTGTCCGGAAACGTTAGCGATCACTGGACGGCGACGAAAGATTATCCACTGGCAATTCGCCCGACTTCGCCGCTCCGGCACCTTGGATTGTTATCCGCCGTTTGTATTGCGGGCGATCCGATGCAGCCTGTTCGGTTTGAAGCCGCGCGACCAAGCCGGAAATCGTACCACCCGATTCGGCCAAGAGCCGTTCACGAGTAGCGTGGAGTTCATCAAGTATCGGGTTTTTTGTCGTCATTGTCGTTGTCCCCGCCGAGAAACTCAGTCGGCGTACATATTAAAAGTTGGCCATAGCCTTGGTCATCAAGCAAACGATAGACACGTGGCAGTTCGTGGGCGTTCGCAATATGTTTGCAGTTTTGTGTCAGTAGATAGTCTACACCGGCGATCGCCGCTGCGGCAACATGAACCGCATCGGCAGCCGCTTTTTGCGGCATCAAGTGATTGGCAAGAATCAGGTTCGCCAAACTGTCCACTTCGGAGTTGAGCGCAACCAGCGGAATCCCATCGAGAAGCTTGAGTCGGTCGACCGCAGCAGACGGATCGCCATCGGACGCCTCGGTGATCGTCAATTGCGAGGTAACGAGGTCGAACTTCGGGCGCTCAACCGCCCACCATTCACGAGCCTGATGCTGTACTGCAGCCGTCTGAATGCTAGAACTCGGCCACGCTGTCGCGTGGCTAATAATTGAGGTTTCGATGTAAACGGTATCCATGCCAACATTGTAGCAATTTGGGCCAGGCAAGCCATTCGGGGCGATTCAGCCGCATAACGCCTAGGTTCACCAGGCTGCGGAAAACGACATTTAACCTATACGCCGACGCAGATTAGCCCTTAGCGTGCCTTTTACAAAAATCTTGGCAGCGCCCGAAGTTGGCTGTGAAGGAGCTTGATTTCGGCGGCCAAGGTGGGGGCCAATTCGCTCAGTCGACTCGGAATAGCTTTGCTGCCGTGAATGACGGTAAGCAAGACTAGGGAAGTCGGCTGCTAAGTCAAAAAACCCTACCGACTTCATGGCAGCAGAAAAATGAAACACGACGAAACCACGAAACCACGCTTTTGTTCGTTGTTTCCGTCGTTTCGTCGTGTTTCAAATTTCTTCCGAAGCGTCTTCCATACCGTCAAAAAACGGCTTTGCTATCCTCCTAAATTCCTGCGCAGGATTCGCTAGGCTTTTTCCTTGTCGGCGGAGTCGGAATCGTCGTCCTCTTCTTCGTCGGCGTCGCCTTCTTCGTCCTCTTCTTCATCCTCGTACTCATACTCGTATTCGTACTCGACTTCTTCGGAATCGTCGTCGTCCCCTTTGGCGGCCCCTTTTTTGGAATCTTTTTTGGAATCTTTTTTGGAATCTTTGGCGTCCTCTTTGGCATCCTCTTCTTCAGAATCGTCGTCGTCCTCGTACTCCCATTCCTCGTCGTCTGCTAGCTCGTCCTCGTCCTCGTCCTCGTCATCCGAGTCGTCCTCTTCGTCGTCGACCTCTTCCCATTCGTCGCCGTCGTCGTCGGAATCCTCGTCGTCGTCCTCGTCGGAATCCTCTTCTTCAGAATCGTCGTCGTCCTCGTATTCCCATTCCTCGTCGTCTGCTAGCTCGTCGTCGTCTTCGTCATCCGAGTCGTCCTCTTCGTCGTCGCCGTCTTCGGTTTCTTCCTCTTTGCCTTTGTCGTCGCCCTCTTTGTCGTCGCTTTCTTCTTCGTCTTCGTCGTCATCCTCGTATTCATATTCGTATTCGACTTCCTCGTCGTCCTCTTCGGTCTCTTCGGTTTCGTCCTCTTCAGTTTCATCCTCTTCTGGCGATTCGAGGTCTGCTTCAACCAGCTCACTGCGCAACCAGGTCGAGTCGTCTGAACCTTCGAGGGTTTTGACTTGGGTTGATGACAGGGACGTTGATGACATGGACATGGTCGGTGTTTTGATACTCTCGATGAACGGCACGGCTTGTTCCTCCACCCTCTCTCTGGTTTCGCTGAGCGCCACGGGGCGGCTCGGTTGCAACAATCTCTCAGGCGACTTCACTACTTTAACACGACTTGAACAACTAACTGGCGATGCTATGAATTTGATCGATCAGAGGCAGTTGGTCCAACCGTCTAAGACCGAAAATCTGTAAAAAGTTTTTGGTAGTCCCGTACAAAAAAGGGCGTCCTAGCTCGTCGGCTCGTCCGACAATACGCAATAAATCGCGTTCCATCAATACTCTAAGGATTTCTCCGCACTGTACGCCCCGAATTGCCTCGATTTCTGCCCGTACCACCGGCTGCCGGTAGGCGACCACCGAGAGGGTCTCGAGGGCCGGGGCAGAGAGCTGTATTTCGCGGGCTTCGCCGTGCAAACGGCCTATCCAGGGGGCCAATTGCGTACGGGTGAGCAGCTGAAAACCGCCGGCTACCTCGACAATTTGCAAGGCTCGACCGTTCTGATCATAGCTGCGTGCCAATTGTTTGAGCAAAGTACGGGCCTGGGTTCCATCGGCAAGTTTGGCCAGCTGGGCCAGTTTTCTTGTCGACAACGGCTCGCGGGCCAAAAAGAGGGCCGCTTCTAGCTCGGCCAATTGTCTCTGAGAATCGTCCGTAGAGGGGGGGGGGGTCGACGGGCTGCGCTCGGGCATCCTACCAACCGAGGGGCCAACAGAGGGCGTCTTGGACGACTCGCGGAAAACCCTAGGCCCCGAATAGCGCAGCGACGTGCTGCAAAGCTGTTCGCCCAGCGAGGAGTTACGCGATCTCATGAAATCGAACCAAAAAAATCAAAAGTGGTGGGCTATCGCCAGCGTGAAGCGGTAAAACCTTGCCGGGCGTTTTGCCAGGAGGTGACTTCGCCGACGACTTGGTGGACGGCTCGTAGCGGGCTGGCGTCGATCGCCTCGAATTGCCGGGTAAAATCGCCGTTCTTGCCCAGCGTGATTTCGCAACGAAAACGGTAGAGCTGGGCGTTTCCGCCCCAGTTTTCTAGAGTATATTCCGAGGCATCGAGCGCTCGCAAGAGCGACAGATGGGGTTCGAGCTGCTTGGCCAATTCGTCATCGACTTCGGCTTTGGTCGGCGAGGGCACGCTAGGTGGTGGAGCTAGGTTTGCCGAAGCGAGCGAGAACTGCGGATCTTGCCGGATTGGCTGCGAGGGTGGGGCCGTCGATAAAACCTCGAACTTGGGGGCGGCGATCGAACGATTTCCCCAGGATTCGCTGCGCGTAAGGTCGTTCCAACCCAGGGACTGTTTGGCGGTGGCAACCGTGCGCTGGATCACGCCCATCGCCTCGGGCGGCAACGGACCATAGTAAACCCATGCGGCTGGCAAGCCGACAAGTACGAAAAGCATCACCATCGCGCGAAATAAAGCAGCCATAACATCCTTTTTCTATTGGATCCGAAGCCTGTGTGGGGGTCGCAGATGATAGCGAGCAGCGAAATAGCGTCGCAAGAGCAATTAGGCGCTGGGCGCTAGTTGGGGTGATCTGATTTCTGGCAACTAGCGCCTAGCAACTAGCCACTAGCGCCTATAATGCTGGCATGAACGAGCCGATTTACCTGGATCACAATGCCACGACCCCCCTGCTGCCCGAGGTGGCCGACGCGGTGCGTGAGGCGTCGCTACGCTATACGGCCAATCCGGGCAGCCAGCACGAGCCGGGTCGGCAAGCCCGGCGAGCGCTAGAAAACGCCCGTGAGAGGGTGGGCGAACTGCTGGGGGCCTGTATGACGGGGCTTGCGGCAGATCGGGTGATTTTTACGAGCGGGGGGACCGAAGCGGCTAATTTAGCGGTTTTTGGGCTGTTGGGCGGGTCTGGCGGGCATGTCGTGACCTCGGCGATCGAGCATCCGTGCGTTCTGGAAGCGGTCGAACAGTTGCAAAATGGGCCATTGCAGAATGAAGACATCGAGCGGCTGTCGGTCGACGTGCACGGCGTGGTCGACGTTGAGCAGCTTCGTGCGATTTTGCGGCCCGAGACGCGGCTGGTGGGCGTGATGCTAGCAAACAACGAGACCGGCGTCATGCAACCGGTCGCCCAGATCGCCGCAATTTGCGCCGAACAGGGCGTACCCGTCTACACCGATGCGGCCCAAGCTGTCGGAAAAGTGCCGGTCGATTTTTCGGCGTTGGGTGTGACGGCGCTAAGCTGCGCGGCGCACAAGTTTTGTGGTCCGCTCGGGATTGGGGCACTTGTCTTGCGACATGACGCGGCATTGCAGCCAATTCTTTTCGGCGGGCATCAACAGGCGGGGCTGCGTCCAGGGACCGAGATGGTGGCGCTTGCGATTGGGATGCAGGCGGCGCTCGAGTGTTGGCATCGCACGGCGGCAGAAAGCAACGCGAGGATGACGCAGTTGCGTGATCGGTTGGAACAGACGCTCGTGGCCGAATTGCCCTATGTAAAAGTGATTGGCGACGGCGCGGCGCGGTTGCCCAACACCTCAAATTTGGCTTTTGTGGGGATCAATCGGCAGGCTTTGCTGATGGCGTTGGACCAGACGGGGCTTGCCTGTTCGAGTGGTTCGGCCTGTGCGAGCGGGTCGAGCGAACCGTCGCCGGTGCTGCTGGCGATGGGCTTGGATCGGACGGTAGTGGAGGGGTCGATCCGGCTGAGCTTGGGGACCTCGACGACGGCCGCCGAAGTGGACGAGGCGTGTCACCGTATCTCGATTGTCTGTCAGCGTTTGCGCTGATTGCAAAACGGGCTTAAAACCATCAAAAAGAAGGGTTTGGCTCCTCCCGAAGGAAGAGCAAATCGGGTAGAATCGAGGCTCAGTTTTGAGGGCCGATTTGCCCGGGTGTGTCGAGCGTTTTTCTTCGCCCCTAAACTCCTAAATCTCAAGTACGTTTGGACGGAACCGCCGTGGTCTACGGGGTCACTCGCATCAGTTTGCCAAGCTCTGATTGGGGCACCAACGTGCGCGGTGAGCTTCCCATGAGCAGCCGGCAAAGTCACGGAAAGGGCGACGACCTCAGACCAAACTCTTTTCCAAACTCTTTTGTTGCTGGCCCCGAAAATCGACTGGCGGTGCCTGCCCTAGAACGACTCCTCGCCGGCGAAGATCTGTCGGCAGCAGCAACGCTTTTTAATCCCCTGGTGTTGCTCGGTTCAACAGGAACCGGCAAATCGCTTTTGGCGCGCGGCATCACTCGGCACTGGCAATCCGTGTTGGGACGGTCGGGGCTGAACGAGCCTGAAGTCGAGTATCTGACGGCCATCGATTTTGCGCGTGAATTGCGTGCAGCTCGCGACGAAGGTCGCCTAGAAAATTTTCGTCAACGGTTGGCGGATCTCCGGCTGCTGGTGCTCGAAGACCTGCAACGTCTGCCGCCACACGCTTTTGTGCAACGCGAATTACGCGATACGTTCGACGTTTTGGTCGAAGCGGGAGCCATCGTGGTGGTGACCACCCAACAGCCTCCTGCAGCTATGGCGCAGCTCGAAGCGGGCCTACGCGATCGGCTTTCTAGCGGTTTGACCGTGCGGCTCCAGTTGCCCGGCGTCGAAGCTCGTCTCGAACTGCTACGGCAAGCTGCCTCGACACAAGGGAGTTTGATCGACGCGACCAAACTGGAACAACTGGCACACAAAGTCGAAGGAACCGTCCCTCAATTGTTCCGAGCAGTGGCCGAACATGCTTTGTCGACCGAACAGCGGCTAGCCAACCAAGCGGGCCAGTCCGTCGACGCGGCGCGTCCCCCCTTAAAACTCAAACAAATCGTTGCCGTCGTGGCTCGTTACTATTCGCTGACCCAAGCCGCGTTGTGCAGCGCCGCACGGCGCAAGTCGTTGGTCCATGCACGCGGCGTTGCAATTTATCTGGCGCGGACGCTGACCGAGCTTAGCTACTCGCAAATCGGCCAAGCCCTGGGCGGGCGCGATCACACAACCATCATGCACGCCAAGCGGACGCTCGAAAAACGACTCGCCCACGATGCCGCAACTCAACAAGACGTCGAAGAACTCAAACGAATTTTAACCGCTGTTTAATGTTTTTAATGTTCAAAAAGATTTCATCCTTTCAACTAAGTGGGAGAAAATAGAACGCGGAGGAACACGGATTTAACGGATGAACGCGGAGAAAAAACTCGTGCGTCGTTATCCTTTTTTTGATCCGCGAAAACCCGCCTCATCCGCGTTCCTCCGCGTCCTATTTTTTCTACCAACTGATAAATCACTGCTATTGCCTCTGAATTACGAAATTCAACGCTGCAACAACCGCCCCCGTGGAAAACCTGTTGAGTGCTTGTTGATAACTTTACTAAAGCCACTGTTTCCCGCTGCGGTTGCCGAACATTGACCACAACCGCCCAACTATCAACAACGCACCAACCGTTTACCGACACCCTATCGACCCTTTTTCCACCACTTGGCTACTTACCTAAACACTTTGCCATCAACCTGTTATGAGCCGCTTTGCCCAGTTACCTACATTTTCACGGGCACTCATTACTACTGCTAATAACTATAAAACTATTTAAGTAAAACACAGACCCCTAGGAGGTGTCCCGATGTCGACGACTCTCGAAACAACCCTTGAAGGGCAACCCACGGCGGAGTCTTCACGACCCGCTGGAAAGACAGGCCGTGCTATGAAAATTTCTTGTGACCGCGAACAACTCTTACAGGCGTTCCAAACCGTCGCGTCGGTGGCCCCTTCGCGGAGTCCGAAGCCGATTTTGCAAAATGTGAAACTCGAAGTGACCGACAAGTCGGCGGTGCTGTTGGCGACTGATCTCGAAGTGGGGATTCGCCATCAGGTGTCGGGCGTCGATATCGAGTCGCCCGGCGTCGTGGTGTTGTCGGTTTCGCGTTTTGGTTCGATCTTGCGAGAAAGCACCGACCAGACCTTGCACTTGGAGTCAGACAGCACGGGGACGACCATTCGTGGCGAGCGGAGCCAGTTTCGTTTGCCGGCGGAGGATCCGGCAGAATTTCCGAGCGTGACGGCTTTCGACGAAGCCGACTTCCACACGGTACCCGCCCGTCTGTTGCGAGAATTGATTCGCCGCACGGCGTTTGCGACCGACAACGAAAGCAGCCGTTATGCTTTGGGTGGCGTCAAGCTCGAGGTCGAAGGGGATCAACTCACCGCGATTGGCACCGATGGCCGTCGACTGGCAAAAATGACCGGCCCTGTGGGGACGACCGGCAAGGCAATCGACGCGACGCAGACGACAATCGTCCCGACGCGGGCCATGACGCTCATCGAACGGGCGGTCGCGCCGACCGACGAGGAAGTTCGGATCGCAGTAAAAGGCAACGAGTTTTTGGTTCATACCGAGAAGGGCGACGATTTCGGCACGATTGCTCGAAGGGCGTTTTCCGGATTGGAAAAAAGTCTTTCCCGAGTCGGGCGGTGGCGGCGTGAAGCTCGATTTGGCCGTCGGAGCGACCCATGCGGCCGTTCGTCAAGCGGCGATCGTCACGAGCGACGAAAGCCGTGGCGTCGATTTGACGTTTGGCGAGGGAATGTTAGTCCTGGCGGGCAAAGCGGCCGAAGTGGGCCAATCGCGCGTCGAATTGCCGATTGGCTACGACGGCGACGAGCTGACCGTGACGCTCGACCCGCGTTTTGTGATCGATTTCCTCAAAGTGCTGGACGCCGACAAGACGTTTTGCTTTGAAGTGAAAGATTCGGAAAGCGCCGCAGTCTGTTCAACCGACGACGGCTATGGTTATGTGATTATGCCATTGGCCCGTGACCGATGAACCGATTTCTAATGAACGAAAACCTAGGCGACCAGTTTGAAGATTTAGAACGGCGGCGGACGCAGCAGCAGCGAAGGTTTTTCGCCCGTCGACCGAAGCAAATCGGTAATCTTCTCGCCCAGGTGGTGCAGCGGCGGGGGTACGCCCAAGTCCGTACTGCTAACGAGCGAGACGAAGCCTGGCAAACGGCGGTCGGCGAGGTGGCTTCGGCCACCCGAGTCGGAAGCCTACGACGCGGCACCTTGCAAATCGAGGTAGCCAACTCGTTGTTGATGCAGGAGCTAACGTTCCGCAAAGAAGAGTTATTAAGGAAGTTACAAACGCAGCCTTGCCAGATGCAAAAATCAAGCAGCTAAAATTCCGCGTCGGGCAAGTGAAATAGTCATGCAAAGAAAAACAAGTAAGTGAAACACGACGGAACGACGCAACAACGAAAAGAAAGAGCGTTTTTTCCTAATAGTTTATCGTCGTTGCGTCGTTCCGTTGTGTTTCACTTATTTATATTAAAACGCCACCTCCAACCAAGTGCGATAGCAAATCAACAATGGCTAAAGAAGCGAATGCCGAATACGGCGAAAAAGACCTAGAACACCTGAGCGACCTCGAGCATGTGCGCGAGCGTCCGAGTATGTATATCGGCGACACGACGGGTCGCGGTCTGCATCACTTGGTCTACGAGGTGGTCGACAACTCGATCGACGAGGCGATGGCCAAATACGCCAACGAGGTGTTGGTCTCGGTGAATCCCGACGGCTCGGTGACGGTCGAGGACGATGGCCGTGGGATCCCCGTCGAAAAACATCAGCAGCTTTCGGAGCAAATGGACCGCGAGGTCTCGACGCTGGAAGGCGTGATGACGGTGCTGAAGTTTGGCGGAAAATTTACCAAGGGGGCCTATCAAACCTCGGGCGGACTGCATGGCGTCGGCGTGACGGTTGTCAACTTTCTGTCGGAATGGTGCGAAGTTGAAGTCTGCCGCGATGGGCACGTCTATCACCAGGAGTACGAACGGGGTATCCCCAAGGGCGAGGTGCGTCGCGTCGGGACGACCGACAAAAAGGGAACCAAAACGACGTTCAAGCCCGACCCGCAAATCTTTCCGGTCACCAAGTTTGTCTACGGCACGCTGGTCAAACGGCTGCAAGAGCTGGCGTTTTTGAATCGCGGCGTAAAAATCACGGTCGCCGATGCCCGTAATAACGAGACCGAAACGTTTCAGTACGAAGATGGCCTCCGCGAGTTTGTCAAACATCTGAACCGTGCGAGTGACGTCGTCCACGCCGACATTCTTTCGATCGAAGGCGAAAGCGAAGGCGTAGGCCTCGATCTCGCCCTGCAATACTCGGGCGAGTACACCGAGAACGTCCATACCTATGTCAACAACATCAGCACGACCGAAGGCGGCACCCACCTGTCGGGCTTCCGGACGGCGCTCACCCGTACGCTCAACAACTATGGCAAAAAAGGGGGCATGTTCAACAAAGACATGGTCCCGACGGGCGACGATGTGCGCGAAGGGCTGACCGCCGTCATCAGCGTCCGCGTGCCGCACCCGCAGTTCGAGGGCCAGACGAAAACCAAGCTCGGCAACAGCGAGGTCGAGGGAATCGTCAACACGATCTTCGGCGATTATCTAAGCAAATTTCTCGAAGAAAATCCAAAAACCGCCAAGGCCATGATCCGCAAGATCATCGTCGCCTCGGAAGCCCGCGAAAGCGCTCGTAAAGCGCGCCAGTTGATCCGCGAGCGCAAGGGTGCCCTTTCGGGTGGTGGATTGCCTGGAAAACTGCGGGACTGTTCGAGCAAGGACGTCGACAAGTGCGAATTGTACTTGGTGGAAGGTGACTCGGCCGGCGGAAGCGCCGAAGGGGGCCGGCTGCGCCAGTATCAAGCGATCCTCCCGCTCCGAGGAAAAATCATCAACGCCTACAAGAGCCGCGAAGACAAGGTGCTCGCCAACGAGGAAGTGCGCAGCATGATCGCCGCGATTGGCATCGGTATTGGCGAAGAGTTGGACCTGAGCAAACGCCGCTATGGCCGCATCGTAATCATGACGGATGCCGACGTCGACGGCTCGCACATTCGCACGCTACTGCTGACGTTTTTCTATCGGCAGATGTACGATCTGGTGGCCCAGGGGCATGTGTACGTCGCCCAGCCGCCATTGTTCCGCGTGCGTAAGGGGAAAAAGGCGCATTACGTGCAGACCGAAGACGAGATGAAGCGACAACTGCTCGACCTCGGCTTGGGTGACAGCGTGTTCGATGCGGGCGACGGAGAATTGGTCGATGGCGAGCGCATGGAAAAACTCTGCCGGACGCTGGCGGCGATGGAAGACGCGATCATCGCGCTCGAACGCCGAGGGATCAGCCTAAAAATTCATGCCGAACGGCAAGACCCCAAAACGCTCAAGCTGCCGGTTTATCACGTCTTTCTTGGATCGGACGAACGTTGGTTTGCCACCCGTGCGGAGTTGGACGGGTATGTTGCGGAGCAAGAAAAAGCGTTGGGTCACGAGCTGCGCATCGATTCGGGCACCGCCGCCTTGACGGTCACAACATCGACGGTCACCGAGGAACTGGCGGAATCGAACGAAAAATCGAATGAGGAATCCAACGGCGAAGCGCCCGCCGCACCGGTGGGGCCGAGGCTACGGATCGTCGAGCTGCATGAAGTGCGCACAATCAACACGTTGCTCCAAGATCTCGATGGTCTCGGTTTTTCGATCGACGCCCTGATTCCCGAAGATCGGACGGGCCAAGAAGGTTCGCGCTATGCGTTGCGACGCGGCGAGAACGAGTCGGGACTGGACGATTTGCGCGGCTTGCCCGGCGCGATCCGAGCCGCGGGCGAAAAAGGTTTGCAGATCACTCGCTTTAAGGGCTTGGGCGAAATGAACGCCGAAGAGCTACGCGAAACGACGCTCGACCCGACCAACCGTACACTGCTACGGATTACGATGGACGACGCCGGCGCGGCCGACGACCTGTTCCGCATCCTAATGGGCGACAACGTCGAACCCCGCCGCGAGTTCATCCAAAAGCACGCCCTCGACGTCAAGAACCTGGATGTCTAGCCGTGGAATAGGCTTCCAGCCTGTTGAGAGCACACCCTTTTTCTTTGGCCCCCGCGCAAAGAATCAAATGAGTAGACAAGAATCTAGTGTATTGCCTTTCTCTTTGTCTTTAGTGGCAATTCCTGCTTTTGTTCATATGTTTCGAGCGGGGCTCTATAAGTCGGACATTTTTGGTGGGACATTTGGCGTTGGGCCAGTAAGTACTACGATTCCCTATGTTTGCTTGGCAGTACTCTTTGTGGCGCATTGCTTTGATCTCGGATCACGCCCGCGTAGGCAGGCATACGTTACTGCTTCCATTGCGTGGCTATGCATGATGGCCTTTACGGTCTTTCTGGTTTCTCAATCGCGAGTCCAGGGGATTACATCGACGTCTGGGATGGCAATGATTATGACCCCGTTTTTTTTTATTCCCTTTCTCCTTGTTCCTTATCTTGTTGTTTCGATTATCAACACTTTGGTGGCAGGTATCGCGAACAGGCGCAAATGATTAGGTGAGGCAAATAAGGCCAGCAAGGCTCTGAGAAAACTTGCTTTTTCAACGGTTGATAAAAATTTACCACAGAGGACACTGAGGTACACGGAGTGAGGGGGAAGCTTCGCGGGTGGCAGCGACAGTCGCTCGGAGTGGACGTAGCCATCTTGTTGACTTTTTTCGAGCGATTGTCGGTGTGCGCAGCACGGGAGGTCAGCAAGTCAAGGAAACGGTTTGACCTCTTGTCGCAAGCGAGGCCGACACGTGTCCGAACAATGTCCTCTCGAGGGCAACGCTTTTTGCGGACAAGTGTCGGTGCCACCCTCCTTTTTCCGAGGCTACTACCGCTAACTGCCATCGGTCCGCACAGCGGACCCTACGTGGTTGGCCTTGGCCCGTCGCCACAGCGTGCGGATTTCGTCGGGGAGCGACTTGGCGCTGCACTGGTGGTAGGGCGAATCGTCGGGCAAATTTTTGCTGAGTCGACTGTGGGCCTTGGCCAGGGCGTGGTAGGGCATCGTCGGAAAAATGTGGTGTAGGGCGTGGAATCGCAGCCCGACGGGTGCCCAGAGGGCGCCGAGCACTGGGTTTTTGGGATAGTTGACCGAGTCGAGCAACTGCTCGACGAACGTCATCTCGGTGCCGTCGCCCGTCCAGCGATGGGCACCTAGCGTTCGCAGGGCGTTGATCGTGATGATAAAAAGCCCCGTGAGATACGCCTGCAATAAAAAAGTGCCGGGCAGTGGTCCGCTCGACATCAGACCGAGCGAGGCGTTCATACGAAACACGATGAACGCGATCCACAAAAAGCAAAGGACTTCTTGCAGGCGAATGATTCGCAGCACGCGCGGTGTCGGTAACGGACGAATGTAGGCCGGGTCCATGATCATCGACGATGCGCGGCGATGAATGAGATCGCGCAGCTTGGGGCTGATCCAAGTGAGCGGCGTCAGCAGTCCGAACCGCAAGACGCCGAGCAGGGGAATGATCAGCACCTGGGAAAAATAAAACAGAATGTGCCAAATCGACTGACTGGCGAGCGGCAGATACTCGCCATCGGCGTCGGTGCCGTAATGTTTGCGGCGATGATGGTCGAGGTGCGTGTAGTACAAAAACGAGGGCACCAAAAAGGGAATGCCGCAGAGCAGATTCCAGACGATGCGAAACGCAGTAAATTTGCCATCGCGGATATGCACCAGCTCGTGGATGAACAGCACCGCGCGGTAATAGAGCAACGACGAGACGATAAATCCGACGATGCGCACCGGCCAATGCCAAGACGGATTGGCAATCGCCATCTCGGGATATTGCACCAGGGCAAAGCAAAAGAGGCCGATGCCCATGCTCAGCAAAAAGTCGGGCCAGTAGATCCACGGATTGGGCCGAAAATACTCGCCGACGATACGGCGCGCCTCGGAGAGCGAGAACTCGCCGAGCGAGGCATCGGTGGATGGGACATCAGGGCTAGACACGAGGGGGAATCTCCGGCAATTGGTGAATTGCCATTTTATCTTAGCTGCGGGGTGCTGGCTAGAGAGCGAGCGGGGGGTGCCCTCCTCTGATTTCCATTAAACTAAAGGTATGAAATTTCGTATTCGCACACTCTTCTGGATCGTTTCGCTGTTGTCGGTAGCCATGGCGACATTGGGTGCGATGGGTACGCCCTACGCACTCTTGGTACTTTGCTTTTGGGGCTTCGTCTTTTTCCGAAGCCAGAGGTTTGCCGGGCCTGTTTTTTTTTGTGGTTGCGCTGTTGTTGCTAGGGACGCTGCCGAGGTTATGGCCAGAGCCAATGACGTCACCGATGCTGAGAGCCTCCTGTAGGAACAACATGATGCAAATCGCAATGGCTATTCAAAAGTACGAAAGCGCATTCGGTACGTTGCCACCAGCGTACTCGACGGACGAAGAAGGAAAGCCGTTGCATAGTTGGCGCGTCCTGCTTTTACCCTTTTTCGAGAAACAGAATCTTTATAACGCCATCCATTTGGACGAACCTTGGGATAGTCCAAGCAATCGTAGATTGTGGCGCAAGGTGCCCGGAGTCTACCGTTGCCCAGGTTGCCAACTTGGCCGTAAGCTGGGAGCGCTCTCTGACGCAAATGTTTCAGCCAGTTACTATGCCGTGGTTGGCCCACAGACTGCTTGGACAGGAGCTAAGGGCCTCCCGTTGAAGGAGTTTGCGAGTGATAAGTCGAAGCGACTGTTGTTGGTCGAAGCTTACCAACCGAAAAGATGCTGGATGGAGCCGAGAGAATTTTCGACCGAGGAAGTGTTGAGTCTCTTGTGTGCCGAGAAGTCTCTGGGGCATCTTCATGCCGAAGATGCGTTGCTTACCAACTCGGTGCGTACCTACGGAAACAGCCTGGGGTTTGTGGACGGGAGTAGTTTTTGGTCCGCAGAGGTGTTCGACGAAAGTCATGCGAGGAATCTTTTGACGCCAAATGACAACCGCAAAATCAAACAGGATCAGCGTCCTGGCCAAATTCGGTATTTTAGAGCGGTTCAACTTGGTGTCGTGTACAAGTGGAAGCGAATCTATTCTTTCACAACGTTCGTTTTGTTGTCGCTACTTCCGCTGACGCAGTTCCGTCGACGAAACGTCCTCGCGAAAGTCGTCGGCTGAGACTTCTTCGCACAGCGCGCGTAGCGCCGGCGGTAGATCGAGGTCTGCAAGTGTGCGAAATCGCTCGTCGATTTGACGGCCAAAAACTAAAAATCTGCAGCCCCGATCGGCGATCTGTTTGATCGCGGCATCAAAGCTGCCTGGTTCGCCGCGATAGTATTTGGGGTCGGCGATCCGCGCGATCGTGTCGGCCCCCACAACAAACGTACAGCCGGGGAAGAGTGCCGCCTTGGCGCGAAACGTCGGTGCGTCGGTTAGCAACAGCGTCGTCGGGGCTTCACTAGTAGTTTCGCCCAGCAGTCCTTGGAGTCGCTCGTCAATTTCCACAAAATCGAGCGGTGGTTTGTCGACGTTGGTGATCGAAAGTTCGTAGGCAACCGCTTGGCCCAACCGCTTGGCAGCCAACCCAGCGATGCGCCGATGCCCGGCGTGCAACGGGTTAAACGCTCCAGGAAAAATCGCTTGCGGTTGCGAGGACTCGGGGTAGCCGACGTACTGGCGCTTGCCGAGCAGCAGGTCGGTCCACTCGGGGTTGGCCTGTTGCTCGGCAAAAAAAAGTTGGTCGTCGGCCAGCAGGTGTTGGCCCAAATCTTGGAGAGCAGCAGTGGTGTCGAGGGCGGCCGATTTCGCCAGGGCCAGCAGCAGTAGTTGCGCAGCCAGCGTTTCTTCGGCGACTCGGTCTCGCTCTCCTTTGGCAAGAATGAGTGTGTGAGTCGTTGTAGTCGTGGCGGTTTGCGTGGCGATATGGACACGATGCTCGCCCCGTTTGGGCCGATCGCTGGTTAGACTGGCGGTCGCGCCGACGCCGATCAGCGGGTCGGCGTCGGGCGACAAGACCCTGGCTCGCATCCACGAAGCCATCGCCATCGTCCGTGCGGTTGGGGCAGAGCAAGACTGCTGGGCTGCGCCGCCCAACCAATCGGTGAGCGCCGTCGTTGCATATGGCACAACCGCTTCAAGCAAGGTCCGCGAAGCACCGGGCGTTTGCAACAACTGGCCGATCGCAGAGCTGCCGCCGCCGGTGATGGCCAGCACGCACTGGTGCTCGCTAGCGTGCAGGGCTGTGATGAGCCGAGGCCAAATTGGAGTGTTGGTTGTCATTGGTGGGTTTTGAAGGAGGGCGTCGTGGCCGACGGCGCTAACGTGGGATTGCTCACGAAAAAGCGTTGTAGAAATGCATCATGTTGCGATGGGACAACACCAGTGGCTGCAATTTCATTTCTTTCGGTCGTTCTAAGTGCTTACTACAAAACGCATAGTACCATTTCTAGAGCAGCAGGCAACGAATGGCATAGCCCTTGCGGTAGAGAAGAGGCACCCCATGGGCCTCTTTTCCGCTGCCGGTGGGCTTCTTCAATCAATAGAGGGAAGAGAGAAAAATGCGGGAAATCGACGAGCAACCCTTGCTGGTACCGCAGATGGCCGACGTTGTTGAAATCAATGATCTCGAAAAGCTAGAGCAATACAGGCTGGCTTGGAATGCATTGCTGCCGCAAACCTCACGGGCATCGTTCTTCCATACCTTCGACTGGCTGCAAACCTACTGGGAACATTTTGGAAGCGAACAGCAGCTGCGCGTCTTGGTCATTCGCAGCGAAGGCCGACCGATTGGCATCGTGCCGCTCTGTATTCGTACCGAACATTACCAAGTCGGCGCGGTGCGCGTGCTGACCTATCCGCTTGACAATTGGGGGATTTGGTACGGACCGATCGGCCCCAATCCCGCGGCCAGTCTGTTTATGGCCATGAAACATCTCCGTGAGACGCCCCGTGACTGGGACATGCTCGACCTGCGGTGGACCGGTCTCGAAGCGGGGCAAAGCGATCCGACCCAACGTGCGTTGCAAGCGGCAGGTTGGAACGCGGATTCGAGCGTTTATCAACAAACATCCCTCGTGCAGCTCGAAGGTACCGACTGGGAAACCTACCGGGCCGGGCTTGCCAAAAAATGGCGTCACGAGCTAGGGCGTCAGCAACGCGGACTCGAGCGAGACTTCGAGGTCAGCTTCGAGCGCCATCGTCCCTTGGGAGCGAACCAGGGCGAGAGTTCTCCACGCTGGGATCTGTACGAAAGCTGTCTGCAGATTGCCGAACAGAGCTGGCAGGGAGATTCGACGACCGGCAATACGCTAAGCCACGTTCGGGTGCGAGATTTTTTGCGAGCTAGCCACGAGGTGGCCGCCAAGCTCGGGATGCTCGACATGGTGGTGCTCAAGCTCGACGGCCAGCCAGCCGCTTTTCAATACAATTATCATTACCACGGCCAGTTGTTTGGGCTGCGGATGGGGTTTGATCGAAGTTTCGCCAAACAGGGCGTCGGCAAAGCGCTCATGGGCTGGACGCTCGAAGATGGTTTTGCCCGTGGCGATAGCCAAATCGACATGGGAGGGGGCGACTACGAATTCAAACGCCGCTTTAGAACCGGAGTCGAAACAAGTCGACGCTACACGTACTATCCTTGGCAAGCCTTGCGAGGCCAAAGCGTACGGTTGTCGCGCTGGGTGAAGTCACGTTGGAACGCCGGAGAGATGGCGACCGAGAAGAAATGATTCCCCAGGGCAGAGACGTCTGAGACGCGCGACGCTTTATTGCTAACGCGCGGCGAATCTCAGACGCCTGCCACACAGGGTGCCGTCCCCCCCTTCCCGTCGCCCTCCGACTACTCGGTAGGCGAACGCGACGAGCGGCATGATTTGGTGTTGGCCACCGATCTAGCGCTGAGGTTCGCTGATCTGGTTGGCCGACTGCTCTTTCAGGGCAGCCGCTTCGCGGGCCAGTTTGAATTCAGGCCCTGGTGCGAAATACTGAACATCATCGCTCAGGTAATAAGGACTCGGCAGCGTTTGCCCGCCGACATCCATTTGGCAGCCCGTCGAGGCTAGGGAAGCTAGCATCATCAGCCCTGCAATAATCAAGGTTGCCGTGCTTCGGCCGTTATTGGCGTGGGCGGTTTGCAATGAAAAGGTATTCACAATCGTTTACTCCAGACGGAGGGTCTATGGTCGAGGTACTTCATCGACCAGTACAACCCTTATCGTCGCCCTGACCGGCAAACTTTGACAGAACCTCAGGGAACCGAAAGATTTTTGAGCAGGGAGCCTTTCCGCAGCCTGTTTTGCTAGCGATTTAAAAGCAAAGATCGTTTTTTGCCTTTCAGGTGATAGAATGGAAAGAGGGGGCGTTGGCACCTGGTTTTGATGCCACGACGCTCAAAAAAGTTCTAATGGTTCGGAGAGAGGTCAATATGCCGACTCGCTTCCTAGGCCAAGTGCTAGCACTTGCTGTCGTTGCTCAGGTGCTAGCCGGCGACAGCCCGGCCCATGCCCAACGCCAGTCCGATACCATCCCTTCGCAAAACTACTTCCGCGCGATCGAGCGTCTCTACGAAGGCGATTACCGCAGAGCCGAGAAGACGTTTGCTCGAGAGCTTCGCGGGGCGATCAAAATTGGCGTGACCGATCGTTGGATCGATTCGATTGCCTACCATGCCATGCTCGGCGAAGTCTATTATCAACAAGGACGCCTGGCCTCGAAGCGCTCGAGCAGTTTGACTATGCCTGTCTGATGTTTTTGCAAAATCCGGCGTGGCCTATCCGTATTAATTTCAAACGCGACCCGGTCCCCGACACCAATCGTCTGCGCCAGCCCTTGCCGTGGGGCACCAGCGGTCGAAAATTTACCCTGGGCCGTTTCCCCAGCCAAGAACTCATCAGCTTTGGCGACGCCAACAGCGCCAACCGGGCGGCACAGCGAGGCGGCGTGCTCCAAGCGCCACAGCTTTGGCAAATCAACGCCATCGAAGTCGTACGGACCACCGCCTTGGCGATCCGGCGTCGCAACGAGCTGCTGGGACCGTTGGGCGCGCATGATCGAATCTCGAAAGATCTGGCCGCGGCGCTCTCACGCGGCATCACGCGCCCCAATCATTGGTCAAAGGCCTGGGCCGACTTGCTCTTTGGCCTAGCCCAAGTGGGCGTCGGCAAACCAGCGTTGGCCGAGAAGCGGTTACAGCGTGCACAAATCATTCGCGGGCAGTTCGACCACCCTCTGACGGGCGTTGCGATGCTCGAGCTAGGCCGATTAAAAATGCAGGCGGGCGACCTCCAGACGGCGTCGCAACTGTTTGCCGAGGCAAGCTATTCCGCATTTTATTTTGACGACCTGGGCATCATCGACGAAGCCTTTCGACTGGGCACAAAAAATCATCTTGCGAGCAGCGCCAAAGGCGTGAACCCTGCGCTCGAGCCAGCCGCCAATTGGGCTAGCCGCAAACGCTATCGCCACATTTTTTCACGCCTCAGCCTAGCGCTGTCAGAAGAGCTGCTGCATGTAGGTAACCCAGAGGGTGCCCAGGTTGCGCTACGAGCCGGACAATCTCGACTCGAAGACGCCGCAACAGGGTTGCTAGGCAGCCGGGCGCAGTATCTCGACGCACGGCTCCAGTTTCGACAAGGTCGCGAATCGGCCGAAGCCGCGCTCGCACAAGCCGTCCGGCAGCACACGAGTATTTCGCACTACCGTCTGCAACTTCAACTCGCCAATCAACGCTACGATCAACAGCAGCTACGAGCCCGCTCGGCAGTCGGAGTTTATCAAGCCCTGCTCCAAGATCCCCAACCAACCGACTGGGTGTTTCGACCTTTCGAGACCCTGGCGACTTTGCAAACGCCGAAGACGGCGGCCTACGAACGTTGGTTCGATGCGGCCCTCTCGAAGAAAAACATGGCAGCCGCTTTAGAAATCACCGATCAGGCAAAACGCGCTCGCTATCACCAGTCGCTCGCCTGGGGCGGTCGCTTGGCGGCCTTGCGCGACACACTCGAAGCCCCCGAACATGCGCTCAGCCAGCACGCACGCAACCAGCGGAACGAACTGTTGCTACGCTATCCTGAATACGACCAAGCGGCGAAAGCAGGCCGCAAGCTCGAGTCGGAGCTACGCGAAAAATGGCAGCCCGACGCAGACAAGAAGGCGCAGCGAGCGCTGACCAAAACTTGGCGAGCTTGGTCGAAAAATCTTGGCGAGCGCGAAGCGATGCTAGGCCAGATCGGTTTGCAGCGTATCCCGGCCGATGTCCAGTTTCCGCCGACCTTGCCGACGGCGGCCCTGCAATCACAACTCAAGCCGGGCCAGGCGGTCGTCGTTTTTCACGAAGCTGCCAACGGCTTCCACGGTTTTTTGGTCACCGCAGGCGGTTCGACCAGTTGGAAATGCAAAACAAGAAAGCGGCTCGGCACGCTCGTCAGCGATTTCCTGCGCGACTTGGGCAATTATGACGCCAACCATCAAATGACGACCGAGCAGCTCGCATCGACCGACTGGCAAAAGTCGGGCGACAAACTTTATCAGGCGCTGTTCGCCGGATCGTCGCTCGACCCCGGTGCGCTCGAAGAGCTGATCGTCGTGCCAGACGGCGTCGTCTGGTACGTCCCCTTTGCGGCGCTGCCCATCACGACCGAAGGTCGCACGATCCCACTGATTTCGACCGCGCGCATCCGGCTCGCCCCGACTGTTGGCTTGGCCGTCGGGTACGTCGCCCCGTGGCGGCGCGTCCAACGAACCGGCATTGTCGGCAACGACCTCTTGCCCGGCGAAAGCGACGAAGAACAAGCCGAAGCGTTGACAGCGCTCCACGCGGCGGTTGAAAACCCGATCGATTTCCCCGAGTCGACGCCCGTCCCCTCGCCGATGGTCGGTTCGCTGGTCGAAACTTTGGTGGTGCTCGACGACGTCAAAATCGATTTAGCCAAACCGCTCGGCTGGTCGCCGCTACCCTTGGGACGTTCGTCCAAAAAAGGTTCGCTCAGCCATTGGCTGACGCTACCGCAATTTGGCCCGCAACGAATCCTTCTACCAGCCGCCCACACGCTGGCAGAACGCGGCGGCAAAACCTCGAAACGCAAATCGACCAGCGTCCGGCCCGGCACCGAGTTGTTCATGGCCAGTTGCAGCCTGATGTCGACCGGGGCACAAACCGTTTTGCTCAGCACATGGCGCGTCGGCGGCGATTCAACGCAGGAACTCATGCGAGAATTTTTGCAAGAGCTGCCCTACACCAGTGCCGCAGCAGCCTGGCAACGCAGCGTCCAGCTAGCCATGGAGTTACCGCTCAGCGCCGATCTCGAACCTCGCGTCAAATCGAGCAAAAACGACCCCGATTTCTCGGCGGCCCACCCCATTTTTTGGAGCGGCTACCAGCTCATCGACACCGGCGCCCCAGGCGAATCGAGCCAAGAGGCCCAGCCAGCCGCAAAGCCGTAGCCAAAATCCTGCGCCCCAACACTCACTTGGAGCCAAAATCACGGCAACCTGGGCGACGTCTCCGTCCCAGATCAGGCGAACTGCAAAGTCAACAAACCCTACGAACTTCAGAACAGTAAAAAAATGAACCACGACGAAACGACGGAAACAACGGAAAACAAGCGTGGTTTCGTCGTTTCGTCGTGGTTCAATTGGTTACCGATTCGTCTCAGCCGCAGGCCGTTGAACTGCTGGCTCAATGCGGTAAAATGTTGATTCACCTATTTCTCTTTTCTCTACACCCAACCCCCAGTCTATCGCCATGAGCCAATCGAAGAGCCTTGCCGAGTACGGCATCCAAGTTTCCAACGTCTTGCGCAACGCCTCGCCGGCTCGCTTGTATGAAGATGCCCTCGCGTTCGACGGCGGGACGATCGTCTCGTCGGGAGCCATCGCGACCGACTCGGCTGCGAAAAAAGGTCGTAGTCCGAAAGACAAGCGGATCGTCGAAGAAGCCTCGAGCAAAGACGATGTCTGGTGGGGAAGCGTCAACATCCCGCTGTCCGAAGATTCGTTTGCGAAGAACAAAGAGATCGCCGTCGATTATCTCAATAGTTGCGAGCGTCTGTACATTGTCGACGGTTTTGGCGGCTGGGATCCCAAGACGCGGATCAAGGTGCGGATCATCTGCACGCGTGCCTACCACGCCCTGTTCATGCACAACATGCTCATCCGTCCAACAACAGAAGAGCTGGCCAACTTCGGCGAGCCTGACTACGTCATTTTCAACGCCGGCAAGCAAGACGCCGATACCAGCGTCGACGGCGTTAAGACGAAGACCAGCGTTGCGCTCAATTTCGCCAACGGCGAGTTCGTCATTCTCGGCACACAGTACGCCGGCGAAATGAAAAAGGGCGTCTTTACAATCATGCATTACCTGATGCCCAAGCAAGGCATTTTCTCGATGCACTGCTCGGCCAACGAAGGCCCCGAGGGCGACGTCTCGCTCTTCTTCGGCCTCTCGGGCACCGGCAAGACCACGCTCTCGGCCGACGCCCACCGCGCGCTCATCGGCGACGACGAGCATTGCTGGAGCGACGACGGCGTCTTCAATATCGAGGGGGGCTGCTACGCCAAGACCATCGATCTGAGTGCTGAAAAAGAACCCGAAATTTACAACGCGATTCGTTTCGGTACGGTCCTCGAAAACACCGTGCAAGATCCCGACACGCGCGAGGTCGACTACACCAACGTCTCGCTGACCGAAAACACACGGGCCAGCTATCCAATCGAGTACATCCCGAACGCCAAGATCCCTTGCGTCGGCGGACATCCCGAAAACATTATTCTGCTCACCTGCGACGCGTTTGGCGTCTTGCCGCCTGTGAGTCGGCTCAGCCCCGAACAGGCGATGTACCATTTTATTAGTGGTTACACGGCAAAGGTTGCGGGCACGGAAGTTGGCGTCACCGAGCCGGAGGCGACCTTCTCGGCCTGTTTTGGCGCCCCGTTCTTGGTGCTGCACCCGGCTCGCTATGCCGAACTATTGGCCGAAAAGATGCGGAAGCACAAATCGCGAGCCTGGTTGGTCAACACGGGTTGGAGCGGCGGAGCCTACGGCGTCGGTTCGCGGATGAGTCTCAAGTACACGCGAGCCATCATCGACGCGATCCACGACGGCACCCTCCAAAACGCCCCCACCGCGACCGACCCGGTCTTCGGCCTAGAAGTTCCGACCGTGTGTGCCAATGTCCCTGACGAGATCTTGGTTCCACGCAACACCTGGTCCGACCAAGGCGATTTTGAAAAAACCGCCAACAAGCTAGCCGGCCTGTTCGTCGAGAACTTCAAAAACTACGAAAGCGACGCCTCCGAAGAAATCCTAGCCGCCGCCCCCAAGCAAACGGCAACCGCATAGTTTTTTGCTCGGCTAAAAAAGTTTTCCTCAATGCCTCTCTCCCAGTCCCGGGAGAGAGGCATTTTTTGTTGATCGAGAGGGCTGACCGGCCCGCTTCACTTGCGCGATCTGCGGCGATACCACCAAGTGGCCAGCAGCGGCAGGGCCACCGAAGCGCAAAGCGCGATCGGCAGCCAGCCATAGTCGGCCGCCTGCTGGCCCAGGGCCGAGTAGGTAGCGGCGACCAACAGATTGCTTAGGACGATCGTCGGCAAAAATTGTTTCCAAGACATTTGCAATGCGCCGACCAACAGCGCACACGCCTCCGCAAGAATGGGCAACGGGCGACTCAAAAAAAGCATCCAGACGCCCTGCTGTGTGCAGGCCGTTTCGAGTTCGGCCAGTCGCTTGTCAGAAGCATAGCGCGCCGCCAACGGACGGCCCCACGCTTTGGCCAAGGCAAAAGCAACGACAGCGCCCACGGTCATGCCGAGCGTTGAAACGGCGGTGCCTAGCAAAAACCCGAGTTGGCTGCCGGCGAGCGTGCTGATTGGCCCCGACGGGACCGGCAAAAAGAGGTCGCTCGCCAAAATGGCGGTCACGGCGGTGGCCAATATCCACTTTGCCGGCGGGTCGGCTTGCCACCGCTGGGCGACCGCAGAAAACGTTTCGCCCCAGACGGCCAACAACACGAGCGGAAAAATCAGCACGACCACTACCAGCAGCAGCGGTTTCCGGTAAGACAGGTTCGTCGAGACAGGTTCGGAGCACATCGTTTTTGACTTGGGACAGGGCTAATCTAGGCTTTAGCAGAACATAGAAGGACGAAGCACGAATAACGAAAAATCTTCAGCCGTCGTTACCGAGCCTTTCGTCATTCTGTCATTCATTACCAATTGGAGCTAGAAGCATGAATTTCTCGACGGTCCGAAGCGAACGCATCACCGCGATTATAAGCACCGTGGTGGCCGTGATCATTTTAGCAGCTGGAGTGACTGCCCATCAATCACACCATGCGCCGGTCGATGACCTTGTGCAGCTCGAGTCGGACTTGCGATTCCAGCTCGAAGCCGGATATCGCCACGACACCGACGAGCGCGCCACACGCTTGGCACAGCTAGAAGAAGTCTTTCAAGCTTGGCAGCAATCGCCCCGCTTGCCCGCCGATCAAGAGTTAGTGGCCACATGGTTGCTCGAAGCGACCATCCGCTCGATGCCAGGATCGAGCGAGCCGATGCCGACGATTCCCCAGTTTGGACAACAGCCGCCTGCTCACCCAGTCGACCACCCAGTCGACTACCCAGCCGACCGCCGACCTCCTAGAAGAGTCCTCAGCACCAACCGACGACTTCGACTTGCCGAAGCGGGTGCCGACCCTAGCCGACCCGATCTCGACAGCAGATGTTTCTGAAGCATATATTTCTGAAGCGGTCAAAATCCCCCAGCACACGTTTCTCGAACCAGCGCTCGAAGAAGCGACAGCCGAGTTCGTCCCCATCAACTTGACCGAACTTGCAGCTCGCATCGCTGGCTACCACGACGGCTTGGACGAAATCGAAACGGCGCTAATCGCGACCGACTCCGACGATTTTTCGGCCCTGTCCCAGCGGATTCGCCAGCTCGACGCCATGACCGCCGACTTTCATTTTGTTCGCTTGTATTTCGAGGCACTCACCGACCAAGAACGCTTGTCGATCGCCGTGCCCCGTTCGATGAGCGAGGCGCTCTCCGAAATCGAGCGACATCTTGATCGCAACCAAGAAGCATTGGACGGAGATTTTCTAGGCCAATTGGACTCAGGTCATCAAGAACACCTTGCCCTGCTCCGCCAGCAACTGGCGGACGTCGCCAATCGGATCGATCGGTAGCAAGTCGCTTTTTGGCAGCCGCCAGAGGATCAGGGCAGCCGCCAAATGATATACCCCGTTTCAGGATTTTGCTGACCCTCGAGCAGCAGTGGCCAATATCGATCAAAGGCCGAAGGCGGTGGCTGAAGGCCATCAAAAGGTTTTTGTTCGGGCAACCGACTCACGCCAGGGTAATAGTTTTGCCCCTGGCTGTTGCTAGCGACACGCGCCGACTGCGGCGAAGTCCCCGGTGTCGGACCTGTTGCGATACCCGAACGGCGAAGATGCCAACGCATGGCGGGCGACAAGTGGACATTCGGGCCGATGTTATCGAGCTGATACGCTGCCTCGCGGCGTCGTGCCCCAGGCCGTTGGCGCAAAGGGCGATGCTTGGCACGCTCGTCGGCCGGTTTTTTTTCGGCCTCTTTAGACGCCCCGTCCTTTTTTTCTGAAACCAGCAGCCGCGCAGGCGTCAGCGGCTTGAGCGGTTTTAATTGGGGCGGTGCATAGATAGGCGGTTTTTCTTGGAGAACCGGTGCCGGAGGAGATTTTTCCTTTTTCTCTTCGGCTTCCGTCTCTTCGGTCTTGGCCTCTTCCGCTTCGGCCTCTTCCGCAATTGCGAGAGTGCCGCCGACTAGCAGCAAGCAACCCCAGCCTACGAAGGTTAATAAACAGAAAAGTTTCATCGCTAATTCCTCCTACCCAATATGGTAAGATCAGCAAAACGCCCTAACTCCATTCTAGTTCCGGCATCCCCAGCGGGGCAAGCACATTGGATCCTTGCCCAGGGGGACTGCAAAGTCATGTAGGAAAAGAAAAATTGGCCACAGAGGGCACAGAGAACACCGAGACAGAGGACACCGAGAAGGGCTTGTTTTCAGCACTCTGTGATCTCTGTGCCCTCTGTGGCTATTCCTGACCGTGGTTTGATTTTCAACGTTGCAGTTCTCCTGGGCCCTTGCCGCGAACCGAGTACAATAAGTAATTATGACGCACTGCCCCCATTATTCTTGGAGAAAAGTCGGTTTCTGGAGAAGAGCCGCCCTTGGGTTGGCAATCTTGTGGTTGGCAATCCTGCCCCAGGTTGCGGCACCGGCATGGTCGCTCGAGCATGTGTTGATCAACGTCGACGGTCGTCACCAAAAGCTGTCGGGAAAAATCGTGATTGAAGATTCTGCGGGCAGCATGTTGCTCGAGACCGACGAAGGCGCAATGTGGCCCATCCAGGCGAGCACGATTCTTCAACGCGAGAGCGACTCCCAACCGATGGTCCCCCTCGACAAAAAGCAACTTGCCGAGCGGCTCTTGGAAGAGATGGGCCCCGGATTCCAAGTGCACCAATCCAAACACTACGTCATCGTGTACAACACCACGCGCGTGTACGCCCGATGGTGCAGCTCGTTGTTAGAACGTTTGCAAAAAGGATTTCTAGCCTTCTGGAAAAAGAGAGGCAGCAAGGTCCAAGCGCCCGAGGCCCCGCTAGCCGTGCTGGTTTTCAATAACAAGGCCACTTACATGAAGCACGCTCGCGCAGAACTGGGAGCCTCCGCTGGCAACGCGATCGGTTACTACAGCTTCCAAACGAATCGGATTGTGATGTACGACCTGACCGGTTCGCAAGCCTTTCGCCGCGAAAACACGCGCCGTGGCAGCATGAAAGACATCACCGCGCTGCTGCGAAATCCGCAGGCCGAGCCGTTGGTCGCAACCATGGTCCACGAAGCAACGCATCAGATTGCGTTCAACTGCGGACTACAAACCCGTTATGTCGACAACCCGGTCTGGCTGTGCGAAGGGATGGCCTCCTATTTCGAGACGCCCAACCTTTCGAGCAACCGCCTGTGGAGCGGGACCGACAAGATCAACTACGAGCGTTGGAACCGCTTTCGCAAAAACGTCCGGGCCGGCAAAGCGGCCAATCTCACGACGCTCGTTTCCTCCGATTCTCGCCTCCGCATTCCCAGGACCGCCGTTGACGGCTATGCCGAAGCGTGGGCCTGGAACTACTTTTTGATCAAATGGCATCCCAAAGAGTACGTCGAATACATCGACATGCTGGCGGACAAGCCGCTGTTGGTCCAAGACGACCAGGCAACCCGTCTCGCCGAATTCCGCGAGCACTTTGGCGACGATCTCAAGAAACTCGAAGCCGAATTCTACCGCCGCATGTCAAAAATCAAGTGAAAAGGGTAGCACCGACACTTGTCCGCAAATCGCGTTGCCATTGAGAGGACAGAATTCGGACACGTGTCGGTGTCGCTTGCGACAAGAGGCCCAACCGTTTCTTCGACTCGTTTACCTCTTGTGCTGCGCACACCGACAATCGCTCGAAAAAAGTTAATGAGGGGGCAGCGTCTGTTCCGAGCGACTGTCGGTGCCACCCGCGAAGACGCTTTCCTTAGAGGTACCCATCTGCGTTCTTCGGCGCGTATCTGCGGCTAATTTTCCCAACGTCTTACGCCGGGACACCGATGCGTTGAGCCAGGTAGTTCAGAATGTCGCGGATCGAGATGACGCCGGTCAGTTGGCCCTTGGTCATGATCGGCAAATGTCGGTAGCCGCCGACGTGCATTTTATGCAGAGCAAAGGCGATCTTGTCTTTGGCTTCGAGCGTAATCGGATCGGAGGTCATCACCGAGCTGATCGGCCGATCGGCCATCTGGGCGGCGTCGGTGTTGATTTTCATCAGCGCATCGTATTCGCTAAAAATGCCCAGCAATTGGTCCCCTTCGACAATCATCACACAGCCGATCGACTCGGCAATCATCTGCTGCAAGACTTCGCCGATCGGGGTTTGCGGCGCAACCGTAAGCGGCGACTTTGGCGAGAGCGCCTCGATGCGGTCCTTCATCAGCCCACGCTCGACCGGCGTTCCCAACGTCGGAAAGCTCAGGTCGGTGAGCGAATGCTGACAGTCGTTGCACAGGTCAGCGCCTTCGGTATTTTCAGATCCGCAAAAGGGGCATGCTATCATGTGACCGTCCAAGTTTCGCCAGTTTTGAAGAGTGTTTCCAGATCGCCGTTACCCTTTTTCTCGGTGGCGACTTTCACTTGCTCGTTGATCATCTCGTCATAGCGCGGCGCGTCGACCGAACGAAAGACACCGATCGGCTCAGGAAAACCGTCTTCGTGACGCATACGAGTGAGCAGATAGGCCAAGCTCGGCTCGGGGCTTCGCTCGTCGTGGAACAGCAGGTCGTCCTCGGTGATGCCTTTGCCCAACTCGACAACTTCTGGCTCCAACCCATTGAGACGGATCCCCTTGTCACGATCCTTGCCAAAGATGAGCGGCTTGCCGTGGACCAATTCCAAAGTGGTGTCGAGCTTGGTGTTCGCGGTCTTGTCGCGTATTGCCAGGCACCGTCGTTAAAGACATTGCAGTTCTGGTAGACTTCGATGAAGGCGGTGCCCCGATGCTCGGAGGCTCGCTTGAAGACCTCGGCCAAGTGCTTGATGTTGGTGTCGATACTACGCGCAACAAAAGTCGCCTCGCAGCCAATGGCGATCGAAAGCGGATGCAACGGATTGTCGATCGCGCCCATCGGCGTGCTTTTTGTGACTTTGCCTAATGGCGAAGTGGGCGAGTATTGCCCTTTGGTCAGCCCGTAGATTCGGTTGTTGAACAGAACAATGTTGAGGTCCATGTTCCGACGGATGCAGTGCATCAAGTGATTGCCGCCGATCGAAAGCCCGTCGCCGTCACCTGTGATGACCCAGACTTGCAAGTCGGGCCGACAGGTCTTTAGCCCTGTCGCAACGGCCGGCGCGCGACCGTGGATCGAGTGCATGCCATACGTGTTCATGTAATACGGAAAACGGCTAGAACAACCGATGCCCGAGATAAACACGATGTTCTCGCGCGGCACGCCCAACGTCGGCATCACCTTTTTCATCTGAGCAAGAATAGAATAGTCGCCACAACCAGGGCACCAACGGACATCTTGGTCGCTGGCAAAGTCGGCGGGCTTTAGAACGGGAAGTTGGGTATCAATGCTCATGGTCAGTTCGTGTTAGGAAGGTGAAATCTGTAGGGTGGGCACCGCCCACCATTTTTTCAATCGTACTGTTTTCAATCGTACTGGATTCGTTCGTTCATTTGGTGGGCGGTGCCCACCCTACTTACCTTAGCAAAGCTCTTCAATTTTCTCCAAGATTTCGGCCACGTTGAAAGGCTTGCCTTGCATCTTGTTCAGGCCGATCACGTCGATCATAAACTCGGCAGCGGATGATCATGCTGAGTTGCCCCAGGTTGAGTTCGGGGACCAACACTTTGTCGAACTGCGTGAGAATCTTCGCGAAGTTCTTGGGGAACGGATTCAAATAGCGAAGCTGGCAGTGGCTCACTTTTTTGCCCTTCGCATGGGCTTGGTGGACCGCCGTGGCACAAGCGCCGTAGGGTCCGCCCCAACTGACCACCAAGAGGTCGCCGCTGTCGGGACCGTCGAGTTCTTGCAGCGGGATATCATCGGCAATACGGGCGACCTTCTCGGCTCGCAGCTTGCACATGTGCTCGTGGTTGTCGGGGTCGTAGCTGACGTTGCCCGTCAGCTCGTCTTTTTCGAGGCCGCCGATCCGATGTTCCAGTCCGGGCGTGCCTGGGATGGCCCAGGGACGAGACAGCTTTTCGTCGCGCTCGTACGGGTTAAAGACGTCGCCGTTGTTCGGCGGACCGGGGTGGGTGATCGGAATTTTTTCGAGGCTCGAAACCTCGGGGATGCGCCACGGCTCCGAACCATTCGCGATGTAGCCATCGGTAAGTATCATCACCGGCGTCATAAATCGGACGGCCAAGCGCCACGCTTCCAGGGCAACGTCAAAACAATCGCCCGGGCTGCTGGCCGAAATCACTGGCATCGGACACTCGCCATTGCGGCCATACATGGCCTGAAACAAGTCGGATTGCTCGGTCTTGGTCGGCAGTCCTGTCGAAGGGCCGCCGCGCTGGACGTTGATCACGATCATCGGCAATTCGGTAATAACCGCCAACCCGAGGCCTTCGCCCTTGAGCGCAATCCCAGGTCCGCTACTGGCGGTGACGCTCATCGACCCCGCAAACGAGGCACCGATCGTCGCCGTCATGGCCGCGATCTCATCTTCGGCTTGAAACGTAAGCACGTCGAAATGTTTGTGCTTCGATAGCTCGTGCAGAACATCGCTCGCAGGCGTGATCGGATAGGCACCCAGAAACAATCGCTTGTCGCTCATTTGCGCCGCAGCCAACAAGCCCCAAGCCAGGGCCGTGTTGCCCATGATGTTCCGATAATCGCCGGGCGGCAACTTGGCCGGAGCCACCTGGTACTGCGTGTTGATCGCTTCGACCGTTTCGCCGTAGTGGTAGCCCGCCTTCAATGCTTTCGTATTCGCCTGGGCGACCGCCGGAACCTTGGTGCCGAACTTCTGCTCGATAAAGCGGAGCGTCGGTTCGAGCGAACGATCGTAAAGCCAAAAGACGAGACCCATCGCAAAGAAGTTGCGGCATCGGTCCGCTTCTTTTTGAGTCAGGCCGCACTCCTCGACCGCCAAACGCGTGATTTTGGTCATCTCGACCGAGTGCAGCTTGTACTTGGCCAGGCTGTCGTCTTCGAGCGGGTTGGTCTCGTAGCCTGCCTGCGCCATCCCCTTTTTGTTAAAAGCATCTTTGTTGACCAGCAAGATACCGCCATCGCGAAGATCGGCGACGTTCGTCGTCAGCGCGGCCGGGTTCATCGCGACCAGGGCGTCGACCGTATCGCCGGGCGTAAAAATTTCGTTACTCGAAAAATGAATCTGAAAACCGCTGACGCCCGCCTTCGTGCCGCGAGGAGCACGAATCTCGGCAGGAAAGTCGGGGAACGTCGCAACATCGTTGCCCAACAGCGCCGAGGTGTTGGTGAATTGCGTTCCAGCGAGCTGCATGCCATCGCCCGAGTCGCCGCAGAATCGGACGGTTGCTTCCTCGATGCTAGCGACCGATTTGGAGGGAGTCTGGCTGGAGGAAGTCGAGCTGGAAGGAGTCGTAGTGGACATTGTTTCTTTGAAGTTGGGGTTGGGGCTGGGAGTTTTGGGGGCTGGAGACTGAAAACTAGGGTTTGAAGGCTTTGGTACTTCGGAAGTCCTTTGTCATTGGGTATTTTGTCATTTGGTGCCTGCCACTCCCGCTTGAGTAGAGAACCGATCCTAACCCAATCAACAGCAACAGCCAAGTGGCCGGCTCAGGCACGGTCGTAGCAGCCGCCAACGTCCCGCTACCATACTTGCTCTCCCAATCCGACAGGCTCCCCAGCCCCGTATTCCGCTGCCACGCAAGAAAATCAGCCCCATCGACGTCGAAATCATTGTCAAAATCGCCGGGGAGCAGAAGGCCGGGCCCTCGCCCCACCAAGCCAAGCCGTAGTTTTGAGAGCCTGGCCCACCAAACAGACCGTTGTCATTATGCTCGATCACGATGTCGTATTGTTCCGTCGAGGGAATCTTGAAAAACAGGTGTTCTAGGTTATAGCCGCCGTCAAAAGTCACATTGCCGTCAGAAGCCGCGACAATGGGATCAGAAAAAATATCATCACCTCGCTTCACCAAGAAAATGTTCAAGTCCTTTACGACGTCCTCCAGGTCGTCATAAGTTTCAAACGTATCGCTCACGCCATTGATAACGTCGTAGACGCCCGTGGTTCCCCCTTGAGGTTGCCCCTGGTCCATGTCGAACTTGACGATTCGATCCCAGGTAAGCGTAACGGAAATGTAGCTATTCTGCTGCAACGGTTGCCCCATCGCATAACGATTTTCGCCATTCGTGCCTGCTGCGAAACCATAGTCCCAACCGATGACGGGGACATCGGCTCCGTTCGCGTCGTGCTCGCCGGCGCTGAACTGCGTTAGGGCGCGTTCCGCATTCAGGTGGCCTGCGCCGAATTCAGGATGCAGCGGAATGATGCTGTTCGTTGCCGCCGGATTCGAAGCATGTAACCAATTGTTTCCGTTTGAATCAAGGACGGTACGCGTCGATCCCAAAACCCCCGCAATCTTGTCCGCCGAGTTCATCAGGACGGTTTTCATCACTTCGTGATGGCGGGCATTGGGATTCCACTTTGCCGGAGTGCCAGAATTCAAAATCCGTTCGTCGCCGTATTGTTGGAGTAATGCGACCGTGCCGGTGACGTGCGGGGCGGCGAAGCTTGCTCCATTTTGGATTGCATGGACATTTGCTAGGCCAGTAACGTCGATTTCATCACCTGGCGCAACCAGATCGATAGAAGTGCGATCACCTTCGGCGTCTTGTGAAAAGTCATTGCCACTTGAAACCCTTCGATACGTGGAACCAACTTTAATAGATCGGCCGACTGTTACTCCATTGAAGTTGTCAGTTGGTATCGAATTTCCTGCCGGACTCGTGCTGTTCTTTCCCGCTGCCACATAGAGCACATTGTGTTCTTTCGCAGACCAATCAATGAACTGAGTGTACAGTTGATTGCCATCGTTCAGACCTGTGCGGCCATTTTGGAAACTTAAGTTAATCGCTCGGATATCTCCGCCATTTCGCGTGGCAATATACTGCGTCGTGATCGCCGCTTCAGCATCGAAATTGGGACCGACAGGATTCGTTGCGGACGAATACAGATTTGCGTCAATAGCCACGCCTGTTGGTGCAACCAAAGGCCCTGCACCGTCTGGATCTGTTGTGTCAGTCGAAATGATAACACCGGCAACTTGCTGAGCATGAGGACTGGTATTCATGTTTGCGATACCGGCACCTCCCGTTGTTCTAACGAATACATCGGCTGGAACGATGTACATGTTGGAATTTACAGCATTGTCAAATCCACCATCAGCGAGACGCTTACCAGGACGTTCTAATTCGACTTGCCCGATCCCAATTCCTGCGCCAGTCAAAGCTGTCCCGCTCACAAGCGTTAGCCCATTGGAATTGATTCCATCGGGCCCGATGGTCACCGAGCTCGCATGGACAGAGCCAGCCAGAACTAGAGCCACTAACACGACGCTTGCAAGTTGCAGTCTAAAAAAATTCATGGTTTGTCTCCTTTCTCAATTGAGGATAGAACTTCAACACTACGCACGAGAGTGGTTGTTCCCTGTTCTGTATTAAAAAGCTTAACTTCGTAGGTGCCAGGAGAAATTTTGCCGAGTGGAACCCAGAAAAAATATGGATGCACATCAGCGGTAGCGGGCGATGGCGGTGCTTTGTGGTAGTTCAGTGTGATTGCTTTACCCTCTACATTGGTCTCGACAACTTTCCACCAAGTAGGACTGCTAGGGCCTACGCCAAGGTAGACAACCAACCAGTGATTGCCTCGTGGCGGGTCGGTCTTATTCACAGGGATTGCAGTGTCAGCCGATCGTCCTCCGACAAACACGTTGCAACTAGCGGCGATGGCAGAACGTGCATTCACTGCATCGACTAAAAAAACATTGGACGCGCCTCCTCTAGAATCTTGCAAAATTTGTCGCAGATACCCATTTGTCGACACAACATCTCGATCGAGGGATTTTTGCGGAAACACATCTTTTGTGTGTAACATTCCACACTGAGGACTTGTCGTTACGATCGTCGATAACGGAATTGACCCCGACTTTTCCGTTCGAATTTTATCCGTAGAGTCCAATTTGACCTCACTCTCCGGTTTCTCCACCGCACTCGCGCAGCTCACCCCCACCGCCAGCCAAACCAGCGTCGCCCAAACAGCAGTCGATCGAAACCGGTTCATAACAATACCCTCCGCGAATGCCTATCGGCTCACCTTGTGTGAAATTTGCGGTTACGCGCCTTCGCGTTCGCTCGGTACCGAGCCTGGGTTGGGCGGCAAATTATAAATGGTTTGCGGAAAGTGGTCGACCAGATAGTGGACGATGCCATAAACGGTTTCCATACCGGTCGGTGCGCCGTCGGCACCAAGAATCGGCAAGTGCCGAAAGCCGCCCTCCGACATCAGCTTGATCGCTTCGCCCATGTTCGTGTCGGTCTGAAGCGTCGTGAGCGTCGTCGACATGGCGGCAGTCATCGGCTGATCCAGAATCCCGCCGTCCTTGCCAGTCCCGCCGTTTTTGCCAGCCCCGTTGTTCTTGCCAGCCCCGCCGTCCTTGCCAGCACTCATCAAGGCCATGTATCGCAGCGCGTCGCGCTCGGTAAAAATGCCTAGCAACTTGTTGCAGGTCTTACCCTCTTCGCCGCAAGCGCCATCGCAAACCATGACGCTACCCGTTTTCTGGGCGCGAAGCAGTTGAATCACTTCTCCCACGGTCGAGGTGGAAGTAACAAACAACGGCTGGTCGGGGTAGGCGGCCGACACCGATTCGGTGCTAAGACTGAGCTGAAAACTCACTGCGAGTGACTCTCTTTAGGGCTATCGACTCGACGCTATCGTCTCGACAATTGACAATTGTCGCGAAGGACAGTTTGGGAATACACGGTTAACATGCATTGAACCTATAAAACACTTCCGCCTAGGAAATACATCCTCGAAATCTACCATGCCGCTCCAAGGTGTAGAACAGCAAAACGGGGCGAAATCTCGGGATTTCGTCACCAACGCGACTTACGGGGAATCTGACGAGGGGCCAGCTTGGTCGGGCTGATAAAAACGCTCCAGGTTGATCCCCCCGCGTTGTTCTTCTTCGACCAGTTTCAGCCGAGACTCCAGTTGCTCCACCCGGCGGGCCAGCGAGGGCAATAATTGCTGCTCCAGATCGGCCTCCCGCGTCCGAGGAACTTGCGGATAGCCCAACTGCCGATGCAGAGCGGCAAACAGCAACAACGGCTCTTTCTGCCGATTGGCCCACGCGATCCGCCCCTCCTGACGCCCAAAAAGCATCAACGTGCTATCCACGCTCTCGGACGTTTTGGCAGCTTTTTCTTGGTAATAGACGCTGCGGACGTAGAGCATATCGGCCAGCTCGACGATGCCAATTTGCCGCCGAACCGTCAGAATCCAATCGCGCCAAGCCGGGTCGTAAGCCGGATCGGCGGCAATCGCCTCGAGCCCCTGGTCGTAGCTCAACCGATTGCGGCACAAGGCCTCGAACTGATAAAGAAACAGCCCCGGCCGCGAGATCGTCGTCTCGCTACGGTACTGCGCCTCGCGGCTCAATATCTGTAGCCCGATCCGCAAGTCGAACCGACGCCGGTCGTTCTCCGCCTCGCCCATCACATAGCACTGAAACGGCGTAAAATAATGCCCCAGTTGCCGCATCCCCTCAGCCAAAATCCCCTGATGCTTCAGCTCGGCAAGCAGAAAATCGATCGCCATCGGCAGCTTCGTCGTCGCCAGCACCTCTTCCCGAAGCGCCCCCAGCACCTCTTGAGCAGGCATGTTTTCTTCGAGCCGTTCGCCAAGCACCGCGAAAAAATGAGCCTGCTCGATATACTCTTCCTGCGGCAGCGGCGAAAGTGACTGGGCTGGGGGCAACGGTCCGAAGGCCTCCTCGCTCACTGCATTGGGTAGTTCGTCATTCGTCATTTGTTGCCCTTGCCCTATCCCTTCGAGCGTCTCCTCTCGACCCGTGCAATCAACCTGGAGGCCGAAATCCCCAAGGCCTCGCAAATCCGAAACAGAGTATCCAGTGTAGGCGATTTTAAGTCGTTCTCCAAATCGCTCACGTACCCAGGTGCCACTGCTGGCTTGTCCAGCAGTGCGAAGCAGATGCCCCGTATCCACTGCTGGACAAGCCAGACAGTGCCACCCGAGGAGAAGCCCTGCCAGTGCCACCCGCTGTGTTGAAACAGAATGGTGACAAGTGGTTCGAGATTTTCTTGCTCTTACCAACATGAAGTGATAGGCTGCGACACAACCGAGCAAAAGCACATTCGCGGAGGTTGTCATGAATTGGTTTCGATTGGTTGGCGTATGTGCGGTGATGCTGGTTTGGCTGGCTGCGGGGGTGGGCTGCGCGGATACGGCGGATGGGGATGCGAAACCGGGGGAGGAGGAAGCGGTGGCCTCTCTTGTTCAAACCATCCCGCTTGATCAAATCTGGGCGTACGGCATGCCGGGGACACGCGATATTCTTACCCTAGATCGAGATCAAGTACCGCAACGCCCGTTAGGAATGCGAGTCGGCGGCCCTTCGTCTTTTATTTTACACAAGGGGGAAAAGATAGCCGGCCCAGGTTTTGTCGTGCTTGGAACGGGCATGGAGGCATGGCTCGCTACCCATGAGGTGTTGCCCGAGGGGCAGGAATATCCAAATACGTTCCCATTCGGTAGTGAACTCTCGGTTGTTTTCTTTTCGCACGGGTTTGGGCAATACGTCCATATTCATCGAGTTGAGCGACAGGACAATGTCATTACGATTCGGTATCGTTTTGTACCACACGAAACAAAAAACTTTTCGGAACATTTTGCATTGGTCCCGGTCGGTGAGCTGCAGCCTGGAAAAGTGCAAGTGAATATTATTCGCACGCCTATGGAAAAAGAATATGTTGACGGCGGTTTTATGCAGGTCAGTGCCGAAGAGGAACGACGAATTGTGTGTAAATCGTTTTCGTTTGCGATTTCAGAAGGCAGATGATTGTCCGTATCGGGTCATTTTAAGTTTCACCACGTATTGAGGAGAAAGTTGCCATGAATCGATTAGGGATATGCACTGCTGTTGTATTTGCCAGTACTTTCTGGGTTGCCATTACAACGTACGCAAGCCAAGAGACGATTGGGCCGAACGGCATTAACTCGGCTGGCCTGACGTTGTTCAACGGCAATCCTTTGACAGGCAGTGGGATTGCGATTGGGCAAGTGGAACGTAGCAGACCGGGAAAGACGGGCGTTGACTCTGCCAATAAACGGCACCCCTCAGTCAACCCCGCCGGAGTTTTTCGACAAAATGGCACGGCAAATACGGCAGACACGAAAGGCCATGCGGAACAGGTAGCTGGCATCATGATCTCGACTGACGCCACGGCTTTAGGAGTTAGCCACGGGAGCTTCGCTGTATGCCTCTGCTGATAATGGCACAGCACCATTTGATTCAGATAGCGCGATTACGGCACAGCATTTGGCCTTACCAGTGGGCGGGAATGTCCGTGCAATAAACATGAACTTTGGAAACCCTCTGGAAGGCGGCAATACTAAATTTGATGGCAATTCACTTTTAACGCAGTTCGTGGATTGGTCTGCTGCTGAACATGATGTGCTGTATATAGTCGCAGGTAACCAAGGCAAAATGATTCCGATTCCGAAGGACCACTTCAATGGAATTACGGTTGCAGCATCGGAGAAGGTCGGTAATGTCTATAGCAAAGTAGCTTCGTTCAATGCATTCAATGAGGACGCCGAGGGAGACCGAACTTCCATTGATCTCATTGCCCCAGGTTTTGATGTCCGGTCAACGATATTAAACAACGCACTCACTCCATCAGTGCCCCAGGTGCCTAACAGCGGCGTAGACGATGGCACGAGCTTCGCCGCCCCGCATGTCACCGGCACCGTTGCATTGCTCCAGCAATACGGCGACGAGCGGATCGTGAATTCTGGCAATGCTTCAAAGTGGAATCCCAATGCCCGCCATCACGAAGTGATGAAAACCGTCCTGATGAACTCGGCGGACAAGATTGCGGGGGTTTTGGGATCGACGCGTACCGTCCTTGATTCAAACGGAAACAATTGGTTACATGCTTCGAATCCGGCGGCAACGAACAGCATCATTCCGCTGCATCCTGAATTCGGCGCAGGCCATCTCAATGCGGAACGTGCGCTAACGCAGTTCAGCGCCGGCGAGTCACGAGGCGAATGGAGCCGATGTCCCCGTCATCGGTTGGGACTATGGTTTCGCAGCAGGCACGAATGGCGAAAATCGTTATGCGATGGGGCAACCGTTGCAGCAGAATAGCTACATTTCCGTTACGCTTACCTGGGATCGAATCGTCAAGTTCGACATGGACCAGGGGCAACCTCAAGGGGGAACCACGGGCGTCTACGACGTTATCAATGGCGTGAGCGATACGTTTGAAACTTATGACGACCTGGAGGACGTCGTAAAGGACTTGAACATTTTCTTGGTGAAGCGAGGTGATGATATTTTTTCTGATCCCATTGTCGCGGCTTCTGACGGCAATGTGACTTTTGACGGCGGCTATAACCTAGAACACCTGTTTTTCAAGATTCCCTCGACGGAACAATACGACATCGTGATCGAGCATAATGACAACGGTCTGTTTGGTGGGCCAGGCTCTCAAAACTACGGCATCGCATGGGTGGGGTGAGGAACCGGGCCCGTTACTTTCCGCCGATTTCGACAACGATGGCGACGTCGACGGGAACGATTTTCTTGCGTGGCAGCGGAATCCAGGCGTGGGCAACCTTGTGGATTGGCAGAGCGAATTTGGCAGCGGGACTGCTACCCTCGTGCCAGAGCCGTCGACGTGGATGCTGCTTTCCGTGGGGCTTTTCCTGCTTTCCAATCAGCGAAACCGAGTAGAAAACCTACTTCCTTCTTGAACGGTTGCAAAAAGATTGACCACAGAGGACACCGAGGTACACGGAGAGAATCATCTTTGCGTAGGAGTTAAAAAAACTTCTCTGTGTTCCTCTGTGTCCTCTGTGGTTATTCGAAGAACAGAAAAGGAAGGTTTTCTACAGAGCCACCAGGAACCCTTTTTCCGCGTCAGTTGCCTAATTGCTCGGCCAAAAATTCGACGCTCTTCGCCACCGCCGTCCGATCCATGACCGCAAAATTGTGGCCGATCTTTGGCACCACATACAACTCTGCCGACACGCCCACGGCCTGTAACGAATCGCGCATCGCCTGCGGACTCAGCATCGGTACCAGATGATCGTTTTCGCCATGAAAGAAAAACATCGGCGGATCGTCGTCCGTCACAAACGCCCGTGGCGAGGCGTCGCGATATCGATCTCCCAGCTCGCGCCGCGAGCCACCCAGCCAAAACGCCAATCGGCGAGAGTCGGGGTCCAGCACCCGAAAATCACAAGGCACGCCGCCCGCCGCGACCGCTTGCAGCCGCGTGCTTGGGGCTGCGCCCGGGTCGTCGATCCCCTCCAGCCCGTCGTCTGCGTCGGTCGTTCCCAGCAGCGTGGCCAACTGCGCACCCGCCGAATAGCCAAAAGCGCCGATCCGGTCGGGCGCGATTTTTAGCCGCTCGGCCTCAGATCGCATCCAACGGATGGCCGCTTTGCAATCTTCGATCTGAGCCGGAAACTGATGTCTCGGGGCCAACCGATAGCTGATCGCCACCGCCGTCATCCCCCGAGCGGCCAGCGCCTGAGCAATCCCCGACAACTGCGCCCGTGTCCCCATCATCCACGCCCCCCCATGAACCACCAAAACACTAGGAAAAGGCCCCTCCCCCTTCGGAACATAGACATCCGCCTTCAGCGACCCCGACGCACGCTCGACATAAACCTCGCCGTAGTGCGTCTCGAACTGGCCCTTTTCCTCGTCCTCAGCAGCCTCCTCGCCCCAAGCCGGGGGATTCCACGGGGGATTCCAACCAGCAATACCGGCAAGCAAAGCCAGAATCAGCACGAATTTTTTCGATCTCAGCACGCGATAGCCCTTAGACGGTTGGTTTTCGACCCAGAGAACACCTATAATAACACCCTGATGCCGTCAGAGAACAGCAAGTTCTCCCCAAAGAAACCGCTAGCAGCAAACGCTTACGCCTGCGGATTTGCCCCACCAACAGAAATATCAGCAAAAAGAAAAAACCTTGAGCAGCAAATTTTCTACGATTGAAGAAGCGGTCGAGGCCATGCGTCGCGGCGAAATCATTATTGTCGTCGATGCGGAAGACCGCGAGAACGAGGGCGACTTTATCTGTGCCGCCGAAAAAATCACGCCCGAGGCGGTCAACTTTATGATCACCCACGGACGAGGCCAGCTCTGTATGCCGATCTTGCCCGAGGTCACCGAGCGCTTGCAGTTGGCACCAATGGTCGAAGACAACACCGCCCCGCTCGGCACCAACTACACAGTGCCGGTCGACCACCACACCGCCCGCACCGGTATCACCGCCGGCGAGCGCGCCAAAACCATCCTCTCGCTCTGCGACCCGTCGAGCGTCCCCTCCGATTTTCATCGCCCCGGCCACTTGTTCCCCCTAGTCGCCAAAGAGGGCGGCGTCCTTCGCCGCGCCGGACATACCGAAGCGGCCGTCGACCTGGCCCGCATGGCCGGCCTCACGCCTGCTGGCGCACTGTGCGAAATCCTCGACGCCAAGGGCGATCGCGCCACGCGCGACGAGCTACGCGCCCTGGCCACCGAACATAAGCTGCCGATCATTTCCATCGAACAACTCATCGCCTACCGTCGCGTCCGCGAAAAGCTGGTCTACCGTCAAGCCGAAGCCAAGCTGCCAACCAAGTACGGCAACGGCACGATCATCGCCTACGGCGTCAAATACGAAAAGCAAGAGCCGGTCGCCTACGTCATCGGCGATCCCAGCAAAGTCGCCGCCCCACTCGTCCGTCTGCACTCGTCCTGCTTCACCGGCGACCTGCTCGAATCGCTCCGCTGCGACTGCGGCGACCAGCTCCACATGGCCCTCGACATGATCAGCCGCGAAGGCGCCGGCGTCCTAGTCTATCTACCCCAAGAGGGTCGAGGCATCGGACTGGTCGAAAAAATAAAGGCCTACAAGCTGCAAGACGAGGGGCTAGACACTGTCGAAGCGAACGTCGCCCTCGGTTTCAAAGCCGACCCACGCGACTACGGCGTCGGCATCCAGCTCCTCAAAGACCTCGGCCTCACCAAGGTCCGGCTGCTCACGAACAACCCCAAGAAAACCGACGCATTTATTTACGGCGGTTTTGATCTAGAAGTCGTCGACCAAGTGCCCATCGTCCCGCCCATCAACGAGCACAACGCCAGCTACATGGCCACCAAACGCGACAAAATGGGCCACACCCTCCCGCCGGAATAACAGAAAGCAAAAAAGCCTCTCGCAAAGACGCTAAGAAAAAGCCACAGATGAACGCCGATAAACACGGATAGTGATCCGCCTAGCGGCTGGAATTTCTAAAAAACATCTGCGTTTATCAGCGTCCATCTGCGGCTCTTTTCTTTTTCCCCATGTATAAATTCCACGTCAACCTCTTCGCCCAACCTTTTCACTGTACCTGGGAACAGGCGGCAGCCTCGCTTGAAGCGTTACCACGCATGATGTTCGAGCCAGACGGCTCGTGGATTTTTTCCGGCGGCGTCGGTGTCGAGCGCTGGCAAATCGACGGCCACCTCTTCGACTTCGACAACCGTCTGCACCGCGTCGAGCTGCACGGCGAATGCCCCGTCGAAGCGTTCGACCAGCTCCTCACCTGCTTCGGCTGGCCCGCAACGCCGCTAATCTTCGAACAAGTCATCGAAGGTCTACGACTCGACGAACCCACCTTCCGAGCAGCCGCCACCGTGTAAGACGTTCTTACCAGGTTAACCCAGCACGCAGCGCCACACCATTTAGCACCAAGTCGCTCGTAGCATCACTATTCCAAAGTTGGTGTTCGTACTGGGCACGCAATATCAAGGTCGACCGGCGCAGTTTGCGTTTCCATTCGAGGCCGAGTGCCCCTTCGGTGACGGTTAGGTCCATGTCTTTGTCCAAAAAAAGATTGTTGATTCGCGCTTCCCATTCACCGGAGAGAAAAGCAATACGCCCACGACCAACAAGAGCCAATTCGCTGACCTCCGAAGCTCGCAGGACGTACCTTCCTTCGGAGAATACAGAGAGACCGCCTGCGATGAGCGAATTCTTAACGGCCATAGTAGGAGCATTCAATCTTACAGAAGCGCCGCCTACCCCCACGCCAAAAAAGAGATCCAACCGTTCTCGCTGAATATGTCGGAACACGTCGATGCTGGAAGTGCTCATGCTGATTTCGAGCAGATCATCGACAGTTGTCCCAGGTGGCGCCCCGCTAAAATCGAAGCCTTGCAGCGTAGTGAAATCGCCCGGTACGGCATAGTTCCAGTGATAGCCGCCAAAGAGTGTTTCTCCGCCACTTCCTGAGCCAATGGCTCGTATCCCATAGCCGGCGTCGCTCTCCCAGCCAAAGAAAATCCGCAACCCCGAGGCAAGTTTGTTGTCCCCCTCAGCGTCCTCGAAGTTGACATTGCCATACTTCATATCGTAGATCAGAAACTCCGCCCCAAACTGCCAATTCGTATGCGGCATGGTGCTTTGATAGCCGCTTTCAAAGAGATCGCCGGTCATCAGAATCGCTTCCGGTTCCAAGCGAGCGTCAAATCCCTGGTCGGAAGCGAGCACAAGCTGGCTGGAGTCCGCTTGCACACTGTTTTGCCCACTAGCAACTGCGCAAACCACCCCACAGAAAATTATCGCAACATAGGTCACGCAGCGATAGCGAAGCATCATAGAAAATTTACGACAGAAGGGACGTGTTGCGGGGGAAACACTAGCCACACCCTATAGCAAACCAACGCAAGCCCCGGCAAGACCAGTCGGTGCTAGCATCCATTCGCAGAAAATCGCAGCCACAAAAAACACGAAAAGTCCATCCGCGTTTATCCGCGTTTATCCGCGTTTATCTGCGGCTATTTTTTTATCGCTAACAAACGCGCGATTTTCCCAATCGACCCCCGACTGCTTCGCCAATGCCAGCATCAGCGCATGAGTCCCCTTGCGTGCATGTCCCTGGGCCGCCAAGTCTTGGTAGAGCCGCTCGGCAAGCTCCATCCCCGGCAGCGTCAAATTCATCTTGCGCGACTCGGCCAACACGATGCCCATGTCCTTAATGAAATGCTCGACGAAAAAACCGGGGTCAAAATTGCCCGCAAGAATACGCGGACCAAGGTGCGTCAACGACCAACTGCCTGCCGCACCCGAAGCAACCGATTGCATCACCTTCTCGAGATCAAGCCCCGCGCGATAGCCGTAGAGCAACGCTTCGCAGATGCCGACCATCCCTGCGCCGACAAGCGTTTGGTTGACCATCTTGGTGTGCTGCCCCGCGCCGGCTTCGCCCTGCCAAACCCAAGTCGAACCCATCGCCTCCCAACAAGGGGCAAGCGCCTCAACGGTCGACCGATTACCGCCAATCATGATCGATAGCGCCCCGTTCTTTGCGCCAACGTCGCCGCCCGAGACCGGCGCGTCAACGCTCACCACGTTTTGTTGGGCGGCAGCCGTAGCAATTTCGATGGCCAGCGAAGGTTCGCTCGTCGTCATGTCGACCAACACCCCGCCTGCGTCGCAGCCCGCCAGCGCCCCCTGGTCGCCAAGCAACACCTCGCGTACATCGCACGGATATCCCACAATCGAAAAAACAACGTCCGACCGCTCGGCCACACCCCGAGGCGAGTCGGCCCAGACAGCACCCTCGTCCAGCAAGGCCTCGGCCTTCGCCCGCGTCCGATTAAACAGCGTCACCGGATAGCCCACCTGCATCAGATGCCGACACATGCTGCTGCCCATCACGCCTGTGCCGATCCAACCAAGACGAGTTTGTGCAGACGAAATTTTTTCTGGCATCGGTCAAGTCTCGGGGCCGGGGGAAAAAGAACTTCACGGATCGCAGAAAATGAAACACGACAAAACAACGAAACGACGCATGTTTTTCGTTGTTTGCTTCGTTGCGTCGTGGTTCATATTGAGAAAGAAAAATCACCTCCGCCAAAGGAGTGACGGACGCCCGTCTGCAAAGCTTTGCAGAAGCATTGCAGAAAAAGGCTCCCATCACGTCTGCCCCGAACAATGACGGAGGTGATATGCTAGGTCTTCGATGGGGTATGCCCAAGTCGGCAGCCCAAAGTCGGCAAACCAAAACGTTCGTTTCGGTCCCTACACTTTTCTTCGGCAGATTTGTCGCTGACGTGCGGTAAGCCTTACCCACAATTTTTGTGGATACCCGAAAATCCGACAAGAATGTGCCAGACGTTTGGCATACACGGGAGATAGGGTTGCGCCCATTTGGGCCACCTGGGGTGATTTACACAGGGCGACTTGAGTCCGAGCGTAGCGTGAGTACCAAAGCAACCAGCTCGGCCACCGTCTGCGCCCCCATCTTTGAGAAGACCGCACGGCGACGGTTTTCAATGGTGCGCAAACTGACATCCAATTGGTTCGCCATCACCTTGTTAGGCTCTCCCGCCAGGATAAGTTCCAAAACTTCGTTCTCTTTTGCGTTCAAACTTTCCATTCTCGCAGTGATATCGGCCTGTTGCTGCTTCGTTTGCCGATACGCTTCATCCTGGGTCAAACCTTGGCGGATAGCACGCCAAAGCTCGTCTTCGCTGTAGGGCTTGTCGAGCATCATCACTGCGCCGTTCTGAATCGCTTGGACCGTCACCGGGGTACGCGCATACGCGGTGACAATAATCACGGGGATCGCATGCCCTAGCTCCAAAAGCTTTTCTTGCAATTCCAGTCCGTTCATACCGGTCATGCGATAGTCAGTCACCAGGCAACCGGGAGCGTCGTCGTACTGATCTAAAAAGGCTTCTCCCGAGTCAAACGTTAGGGCTTGATGGTGCATCGACTGCACCAAAGCACGCACCGACTCTCGAGACGATTCTTCATCGTCGACGACGAATACAGTTGGTTGATCAAACGTCATGCTGCTATCAGGTCTCAATCTTCTAAGGGAAATGTGAATGAAAAAGTCGCACCGCCCCAGGGGTTCGGATGGTGTGTTAATTGGCCGTGGTGGGCCTCGATAATCGTCTTGCTAATCGCCAACCCCAGGCCCAGGCCGTCTGGCTTTGTCGTTTCAAAAGGCTCGAAAAATTTCACGCTTTCCTCGACCGAGACACCGGGGCCATTGTCCGAGACCGTTACCTCAACGCCAAGTGGCACGACTCGTGTTGTAACCACCACGCGCGGTGTCGCTTTTGAACACGAAAAAAGTGCTTCGAGAGCATTCTTCAACAGGTTGACCATCACTTGCTGAATTTGAATACAGTCGATAAGCAACGTTGGCAAATCGTCGGCCAACTCGACCTCAATCGACACCGCCGCTTCGCGAGCCTCCCACGTCATCAACTCGATCGATTCCAAAATCACCGAGTTCAGGTCGGCTAGCTCCTGTTGAGTATCGGCAGGTTGGATAAAGGATTTGAGGCGCTGCGTAATTTTCCCCCCACGGGTGGCCTCACTGCGTATTTGCCGTACCCACGTGCGGACCGTTTCCAGATCGAGCTCGTCCTCGTTCTCCAACGCATTCTCAACAGCCTTTGCATAGTTCAAAATCGAAAAAAGCGGCTGATTCACTTCATGGGCAATCTCTGCCGCCACTTCGCCTACGAAAGAGAGCCGCGAGGCATGCAGCAAGAGCGATTCATTTCGCTTGAGCCGTTTTTCTGTTTCTTTGACGCTCGTCAAATCTCGGCAAACAGCAACCACCCCCACGGTTTTACCGTTCTCTCGCAAGGGGAGTTTACGGATCTCAAGATGCTGCTTGCTGCCTCCGGCATCAACGAGAGAAATTTCGCTGCATAGCGACCGACCCTCTGTGAGAACGAACTTGTCGGAGTCCTGCGAGAGTTGCTCCAGTTCTGCCGGCAAACTTTTGCTAGGGTCTTGGCCCAAAAGTTCGTCGGGGTCAAACCCCCAATTCGTATGAAAGGCGCGGTTTGCAAGCAGAATCCGACGCTGACGGTCTTTCACAAAAATCTGGTCGGGCACCGTCTCGAGAATCAGCTCAAGCAGATTTTTTTGCCGTTTCACTTCTTCTTCTGCACTGCGACGCGCCGTAACATCTCGGCAAATACCCACGAGACCAATAATGTTCCCCGCAGGATCCCGCATTGGCGATTTGTAGGATTCGGTCCAATGATCGACACCCGTCTCATGGTCCTGCCATCGCAATTCCTGACAGACCGACTCTCCCTGCTGAAGCACTTTTTGGTCGGCTTCGTGACAGAGTGAGATCTGCTCGGCAGGTAGAAAATCAGGGTAAAACTTGCCAAGTACCTCCTCAGCAGCCAGATTGTACGAGTCCAAATAGGCTCGATTCACATAGATAATCCGGCCCGTGGCGTCTTTAAGATAGACCCGGTCGAAAATCGCATCGAGCGCATTTGTCAAGAAACGAGACTGCCCGACCGTCTCGGAGGTCAGCTTTTCAGCTCGATCGAGCAAAAGGTTCGATTCTTGATTTTGAGTCGTCAAAGTCTGTTCCTCTCCGAAGGAACCTCGCGATCGCAGTAGCTTCCGTTCTCTGTCGTGTCCCCTCCTACTTACGACGCCCCCAGGCTACCATAATGATTGCGGTTTCATAGCACGCCTTCTATCCCTTTGCGGTAAATTGCAAAGGCCAACCTGCAAAACTTGCCTAAGAAACTCGCGTGTATAGAATTTCAGCAACCTAGAGCAAGTCCCAATCGAGTGTTCCGCTTCTACAGCCATTTGACGCTCGCATACCAGGGTTGCTAGCGGAACACGCGTGTGCGGCTCGCACTAATGGAACTGAACCAGCCCGAGGCACGAACCCCATGAACTACAGCCAACTCTTCAAAATCGGTCGGCAACGTGCCCAGACATTCCTGCAAGAAGTGACCACCGACTTGTCCTTACTGGTCGACCTCTCTCAGCTCAACCGACGCACCCGACATGCCTGGCAAAAGGGACGCACAACCCGCGCCTGCTATTTGCTGCTCGACCACCAGCGCCGCCGCATCACGCGCCGACGAGAAATTCGCCAATTGATCGAAGGCTAAGAAGGCTCATTCGGTCTTCTGGCTTCTTTCAGGCTTGGGTATTTCGTCATTCGTAATTTGCCCTTAGGCCTCTTCAGGCAGATCAAAAACATAGTGGTCGATGCAGGCCAGCAAACCCATCGCCAGGGCCGATCCCACAAATCGGCTCGCCGCTTGTCCGCTGAGGGCCAGATAGTTGGAACCCCCTTCGCCGCCCAGGTTTTGAAAGTACTGAACTAGCATCCAAAGCGCTTCGCAGAGAAAGATCATGCAGAGGATAAAGGCGACCCAAGCGGCCAATTCAATGGTTCGTTCAAAGACCCAATCCATCATTGCCTCGCGGTTGATACGGTAAGAAAGTTATTGTTTCGAGGTCGACCTAGGCACACGCACTGGCCTAGGCACACGCGCTGGAGTGAGACGGCCCCACCCCCGACGCCGCAACATGCTCCACAGCGTAGCAAGGCCGCTCCACAAAAGCCAGAGACCCGTCGGCTCGGGCACGGGTTGCCCATAGATGCTGATGCTAACCTGCAAATCAACCGGCGGCCCAGCACTTGCCGCGCCACCATCACTCGCCAGCGTAAACCGCTGCACCTCAAGTCGAATCCGCTCGAGCGTGGTTCCCGCCAAATCGGGCCCAGGCAAATTTTCGAGACCTAAAAAAAATCCGCTTTCCGACGAACCTCGTTGTTCAACACGTCCGCCCGGTCGGTTCTCTGAAAGAATGATCCGAAAGAACTCGTCGCGCGCGTCGGTCAAACGCTGCTCGGCCGCCTCGAACGCAGGATCGCCGGCGACGATCTCATAAACTTCGCCCACATCACTGGGCCGAATCAACAGATCGTCAAAAAGCGTCACAGGATTCGACGGACTAAAAAAATGATCGCCCAGCGCAATGTCGAAATCAAACTGATCGGTCGAAAAAATATTCACGCTACGGTTCACGCTCAGCGAACGCTGAAACAACAACTCTTCTGCCGTCGCACTTCCGGCAAGATTGGCCAGCAACAAGACCGCCACCATCAAAACGCATTGCTTCATCACGCATTTCTTCATCATCGAGTCTCCCCAAAACCACGTCCCGGGCATACCAGCCCCCCGACATACTGCAATCATTCTAACCGCCAACGGCGAAACCGCGAGAGTTTTGTAGAAATCGAGGCCCATTTACCTAAACAGAGAGAGCCGCGAAAAACACAAAAGCACGAAAAACAGAGCATGGACCACACTTTCCCGCGTTTTTCGTGGCTATTCCAAAACAACCTTGCCCTAAGCATCGCATTCAGCCAGCAGTGGATCGACGCCCTGACGGTGGCAAAAATCGCCAAAACTCTCGCCCTCTTGCCGTGCCGCTTGGAAAAAGCGAAACACCGACACCAGCGTCGGCACAACCTCAGCCGTCGGAACCTTGTCTTTGTAAACAAAATTCAGCCGATCCCCCTCCACCCGACCACCCAAGTAGATCGTATATTTATCCGCCGTCTTGCCGACCAAACCAATGTCCGAATTGTAGGGCCGTGCACAACCATTCGGACAACCGGTCATCCGCGTCGTAAAGACTTCGTCGCCCAGCCCAAGTTCGTCAAGCTCCTTTTCAAGCTGATCGATAAGCCCCGGCAGCGCCCGTTCGCTCTCGGTGATAGCAAGCCCACACGTCGGCAGCGCCGGACAAGCGATCGACCAACGCCGTGCAGCCGAGATTTCTTCGGTGAGCGGCACGCAATGTTCCCGCAAGATCGTTTCGATCCGCGCCCGATCGGTCTCTTCGAGGTCACAGAAAATAAGGCTCTGATGCGCGGTCAATCGCAACGGCGGTCGTAGCTCGGTGCAAATCTGGCGCAGCGCCGACTTCAGCCGATACAGCCCCTCGTCCTTAATCCGCCCGTTCTCGACGTTCAGCCCATAAAACCAACGCCCGTCCCCCTGCGCATGCCAACCCATCCCATCATTAAAGGCGTTGACCGTCACCGGTCGCGGAGCCGGGAGCTTGGCCCCATAATACTCTTCGACCTTTTGCTTAAAACGGTCAACACCCCAATTGTGAATCAGATATTTGAGCCGTGCCACTTTGCGGTCGGCCCGATTGCCAAAATCGCGTTGCACTTTGACAATCGCCTCGGCAACGTCAACCGCCTGCGTAGGCGTCACAAAACACATCGGCTGGGCGATCGCCGCAAAAGTCTTTTTCGCACTCGGCATCGTGCCAAAACCGCCGCCGACCAGCACATTGTACCCAACAATGTTCCAGTCTTCGCAGATGCCTAGCAGGCCCAAGTCTTGCGAATAGATGTCTGCACTGTTGTCGCCCGGCAAGCCGATGCCCGTCTTAAACTTGCGAGGCAAATACGTCGGACCATAGATCGGCTCGATCGTATCCCCGTTCGGACCACCGCCGGCCAACTCTTTTTCGCCCGTCTGTTGGTCGGTCAGCCACAACTCGTGATAGGCCGTCGTGCGCGGCTGCAAATGTTTGGCAAGCTTGTCGGCCAGCTCCTGCATTTGGTCGTAGACCGGATCGCCCTTGTAAGGACAAGGCGAGCACATCACGTTGCGCTCGACATCGCCGCAAGCGGCCAACGTCGTAAGCTGCGTCTCGTTAATCCGGCGAATCGTCTGCTTCAAATTCGATTTCACGATCCCATGCAACTGCAAACCTTGCCGCGTCGTGATGCGCAGCGTCGTGTTGCCCAGTTCGTCGCAAAGATCCAACTCGGCCAACAATTGTTCGCTACTCAGCTTCCCACCAGGGATCGCCGTCCGAACCATAAAGCTATAGCTCTTGCCACTCTTCTTGCGCGTGTCACGGTTGTCCTGCTGATACGTGCCGTGGTGCTTGAGGAGCTGGATGCTCGCCTTGCCGAAAAATTCGTTTTCGTCGGCCAGTTCTTCAGGAATCGGATCGAGCAAGTGATTGCTCGCCTGCTTAAAGACTTCGACCGCGCTGAGCTTCTCTTCTTTTTTGGCGGCTTTGTTTTTTGGGGACGCTTCGCTCATAGTTGCTTTCAAAGCTGCCTTCTCAAGCAGCGACTGGACCGTTTCGGTAGTTTCGCCGGTAGTTGGATCGGATGCGATCAACGCGCGTCGGCGTCTGGCTCTCGCTTTTCGCAATGCTCCGAGAAATCGCATAGCTCAGCACACCTTTGCCGCAGTAGACTTTACCCAAGCTCGTTAAATCACCAACTAACCATCATAGCTCGATCCCCACAGGACTGCCACACGAACTGCCGGAGATTGAGGCGAACTGCCAAGTCGCTTTTGTTCCGCCTGGAAGATGCTTCGGAATAAATTTGAAACACGACGAAACGACGAAACAACGAGAAACAAGCGTCGTTTCGTCGTTTCGTCGTGTTTCATTTTTTTGCTGTCCTGAAGATTCGTAGAGATTTTTGACTTTGCAGTTCACCTGCCCCACCTGCCTCCATGACTACTTCTTCTTGCAAAAATGCCCTAAGATACCCCCCATGAACGGGAAAAATTCCTACAACAAATTCGCCGTCTGGATCGCCACCGGCCTGGGCGTCGGGCTAGTAAGCCCCGCCCCAGGCACGATCGGCGGCCTCTGGGGCCTCCCCCTAGCCTGGGCCATCGGACGGCTGCCAACCCCCGGTGCCGAAACGCTGGCCGTCGTCCTCATCGGCCTAGCAAGCGTGGCCATCTGCTCAGCCGCCGCCCGTTCGCTCGGCGGTAGCAAAGATCCCCAATCCATCGTCCTCGACGAAATCGCCGCTCTCCCAATCGTCTTTCTAGGCGTCCAGCCAACCCATTGGACCGTCTGGCTCGCGGGCTGGCTCCTCTTTCGAGCATTCGACATCACCAAGCCGCCGCCGATCCGCCAATTCGAGCGGCTCCCCAACGGCTGGGGCATCATGGCCGACGATTGGGTCGCCGCCCTCCTAGCAGGCGTCGCGCTGCACGGCCTGCTTTGGCTAGATCGCACAGCCGGCTGGGCCATGTTTGCCGCCGCCTGAATGACCAATCCTCTCGTTCCCAGGCTCCGCCTGGGAACGCACTGCCCCCCGAGGCTCCGCCTCGAAGATCAGGCAGAGCCTGCCTCGCATTGGGTTCCCAGGCGGGAGCCTGGGAACCAGGCAAAAAACCTACGAATCTTCAGGACAGCAGAAAAATGAAACACGACGAAATAACGAAACAACGCTTGTTTTTCGTCGTTTCGTTGTTTCGTCGTGTTTCAAATTGATACCGAGCGCCTGACAACCCAAGCCAGCCAAGCTACAATCTGCGTCTGCAAATCGGTTCTTCTGTAACTCTTAAACCTTCCGGCGATGCGTTGCATCGCGGCTACTCCCCCACTGCCCACTATGCCTGCCACACTGCTCGACGGAAAAACCCTGGCCCGCCAAATTCGCGCTGAATTGCGAGAAGAGGTCGCCGACTTTATCGAAAACAACGTCACCATTCCCACCTTGGCCGCCGTCCTGGTCGGCACCGATCCGGCCAGCGAAGTTTATGTCCGCAACAAACGCCGCGACTGCGAAGAGGTCGGCATCCGCAGCCAACTCCATAAACTGCCCGCCGAAACCTCGCAAGACGAACTCCTCACGCTGATCGCCAAGCTCAACAAAAGCAGCGATGTCCACGGAATCCTCGTCCAGCTCCCCGTCCCCAAACACATCGACACCCAGCGCGTTCTGGAAGCCATCAGCCCACGCAAAGATGTCGACGCCTTTCATCCCGAAAACGTCGGCCGGCTCGTCCAAGGACGCCCCGACTTTTTGCCCTGCACCCCGCACGGCTGTCTCGAACTCCTCCGCCGCAACGACATCCCCACCTCCGGCCAACATGCCGTGATCGTTGGACGCAGCGACATCGTCGGCAAACCCCTTGCCATCATGTTGGCCCAACACGGCACCGATGCCACGGTGACGCTCTGCCATAGCCGCACGCAAGACCTGCCCTCGGTCACCCGTCAGGCCGACATTTTGATCGTCGCCATCGGTCGCCCCAATTTCATCACCGCCGACATGGTCAAGCCCGGCGCCACGGTCATCGACGTCGGCATCAACCGAACCGACGACGGCCTAGTCGGCGACGTCGACTTCGACGCCGTCCGCCAAGTCGCCGGCCACCTCACCCCCGTCCCCGGCGGCGTAGGCCCCCTCACCCGCGTCATGCTCCTCGTCAACACCCTCACCGCCGCCCGCCGCCTAGAAAACTAGAGAAAAATGCCTCACGCAGAGGCGCAGAGATCGCAGAGTTTTTTGATTTTCTCTCCGCGTCTCTGCGTCTCTGCGCGAGGCTTTTCTTTCGTGGCTCCTCTCTTTTCTTTATCTTTTTTCATCCGCGTTTCATCCGCGCCATCCGCGGGCCAACTTCCCCACCACCTCTTTTCGTGCATTTCGTTTCTTTCGTGGTTCAAACTTAGTTCAAAAAAAGCGTCACTCCGCCCGTTGCCGCTGTGCTTCATAGAGCAACACCGCCGCCGCCGCCGAAACATTCAAACTATCGGCGATTCCCGCCATCGGCAGACGCACCCCTTCTACCCTTTCCTGTTGCCACGCTTCCGAAAGCCCGTCCGCTTCGCTGCCCACAACAATCGCCGCCCCGCGCCGATAATCGATCTGTGTATAAAGCGATTCCGCATCGGGCCGCGCCGCCACGATCGGCAACTCCAATTCCCTTAGCTTCGCCAAAGTCTCTTCAACAGTCGCCGCAAAAACATGCTCCGAAAAAACCGTCCCCAGACTGGCTCGAATCGTATTCGGATTAAAAAGATCGGTCCCCCCGCCCGCCACAATCACCGCATCAACGCCCGCCCCATCCGCCGTACGCAGAATCGCCCCCACGTTCCCCGGTTTTTCCAACCCTTCGAGCACCACCACCAACGGCTGCTGCGGCAGCACCAATTGCTCAAGCGACCGCACAGGCGTCTTCGCCACGACCACCACGCCGTCATGCCGTTCACCAAAGCAAATCTTCTCAAACACCTCAGCCGTCACCTGGGCAAGATTCGCTTCCGCCAACCGGGCGATCAATTCGCGTGCCGCCACCGAAGCACAAAATTTCTCACAGAAAAACGCCTCAACAATCTCAATCCCCGCGTCTGCCGCCCGTCCAATCTCGCGCACGCCATCAATCAAAAACCGCCCCTGCTTACCACGCTGCCGCGCCGAGCGCAGCTTCGCCGCCTCTTTCACACGAACATTCTGACGACTAGTAATCGGCTCCGACATCGGATTCTATTTCTTTCTCTCTGTGCCTCTGCGTAGGGTGGGCACTGCCCACCATTTCTTCCATACTGATTGGTGGGCAGTGCCCACCCTACAAATATCTACGTCCACCTGTGGCCCCGTCCTTTTTTCGTGTATTTTCGTTTCTTTCGTGGTTCAAAAAAGTCTGCAGGGTGCGTTCATCAGCGGTTCTCTTTTTCTTCTCTGTGCCTCTGCGTCTCTGCGTGAGACTTACACGATTCTCTAACATTCATTCACCCGGGCCAACGTCCAAACTCCCCACTCGCCAACTTACGCCCCTCGACCGTTTTCAAATAAAGCGTCCCCACGCGCGGCGGCTGGCCACAATGACCAAACAGTCCGTCCGACAAAGTCGCGCTCAACTCGGCCGCGCCGATCTCCGGCGTGTGGCAAGTACACAAAACAAATCGCCGATGCCCCTCGGTCAGTTTGCCGCAAAGCTCCAACAACGGCAACAGGTCGCGCCGGATCGACCACGCCTCGCCCTTCGGACCATGTCCATAGCTGGGCGGGTCAAGAACGACCGCATCATACGCATTTTCCCGTTTGACTTCACGCTGACAAAATTTCACCGCATCTTCCACAATCCAACGAACGGGCCGATCGCCCAACCCCGAAATCTCCGCATTGGCCCTTGCCCGTGCCACCATACCCTTCGCAGAATCCACATGCGTCACCTCCGCCCCGGCGCTCGCCGCAGCCAGCGTACTCCCGCCTGTATAAGCAAACAAATTCAGCACCCGCAACGGTTCCGCCGCGCGCCGACATTGTTCGGCAATCCACTCCCAATTAGAAAACTGCTCGGGAAACAAACCGACCTGCCCCGAAGGCAACGGCGCAAGCCCAAATTTCCCAAAACCAGCGTCCACGACCGTCTCCGCGAATTTTTCGAGCCACTTTCCGTCCGCCGCCCGTTGGCCATCGTACCGCGCAGCCGCCTCGCCCCACGCTTGTGGCTTCGCTAGCACCTCCCCAACCGCCGCAGGGCAAGGCCGATCGAGCAAGCACTCCCCAAACCGCTCCAATTTGCGGCCCTCCCCAAAATCCACCAATTCGTAGTCCGACCAATCCGTCAACAGCAGCCTCCTTCAAAAATTATGCCAGAAATCTCAAATCATGCCGGTAAACAAGCAGGCAAACTGCAAAGTCGATTTTGGTCCGTCTGGAAGACGCTTGGAATAAATTTGAAACACGACGAAACAGCGAAACAACGAAAAACAAGCGTGGTTTCGTTGTTTCGTCGTGTTTCATTTTTTTTGCTACCCGGAAGATTTGTAGGTTTTTTTGACTTTGCAGTTCTCCTGGGTAAACAAGGGACAGGCTTTTCAAAAATCGTTCTCTTGGGTAGAGGCACGTTTAGCCCTATAATGGTTGGTTCGCCCGATTTACACCTTTGTGGCTCCGGCGATGCATTGCATCGCGGCTACTCCCCCCACTGCCTACTGCCCACCAAACACTAAATACATGCCTCCCTCTGACATCATCATCAAAGGTGCCCGCGAACACAATCTCTGTGGCGTCGATTTGGTGCTCCCTCGCAATCAACTGATCTGCCTGACCGGCGTTTCGGGCAGCGGCAAAAGCTCGCTCGCGTTCGACACGTTGTATGCCGAGGGCCAACGGCGCTATGTCGAAAGCCTGTCGACCTTCGCCCGTCAGTTTTTGGGCCAAATGCCCAAGCCCGACGTTGACCACATCAGCGGACTCAGCCCCTCGATCTCGATCGCTCAAAAATCGGCCGGCAGCAACCCGCGTTCCACCGTCGGCACGATCACCGAAATTTACGATTTCCTGCGCGTCCTCTACGCCCGCGTCGGCCAAGGCCATTGCCCGCAATGCGAACAGCCGATCACCGCCCAATCGCGCGAACAGATCATCGCGCGCATCCTATCCCAGCCGCCCAAAACCAAGTTCGCCCTCCTCGCGCCGGTCGTCCGACAACAAAAAGGCGAGTTCCGCGACCTGTGCGAAGATCTGCTCAAACAAGGTTTTGTCCGCGCCCGCGTCGATGGCCAAATGGTTCAGCTAACCGACAACCTGGGCCTCGACCGAAAAATGCGCCACGACATCGAAGTCGTCGTCGATCGTCTAACCAACGGTCCCGGCATCCGCAGCCGCCTAGCCGAAGCCGTAGAGTTGGCATTGAAAAAAGGCGAAGGAGGACTGATCGTCGCCCCCGATGTCGACGACCCCAAGGCAGACGAACCCGAGGGAAACAAAACCACCAAGAAGCCCTCTCGAAATAAAAGGCGTTCGGGGCTTCAGTCGGGCGACCTGGCCCTCTCGGCCGACTACGCCTGCAACCATTGCGGCCTCAGTTTTCAAGCACCCACGCCCCAGCTCTTCAGTTTTAACAGTCCGCAGGGCATGTGTTACGAGTGCGACGGCCTGGGGCAAATGTTCAGCTTTGATCCCGAAAAACTGGTCACCGACCCAACCAAATCGCTCGCCAAAGGCTGCATCGAACTGCTCGGCCAATGGAAAGACCTGGGCCGTTGGCGGCGACACATCTACCAAGGCGTCGCCGACACGATCGCGCGCGTCTTCGAGCTACCCGCCGCCGCCCTGACCGAAACGCCCTGGCAAGACCTGTCCCCCGAACTCCAGTACCTCTGGCTCTGGGGCACCGGCGACCAGCACATCACGTTCACCTGGCGCGGCGGCAAAAATTCGCAAAAGTACGGCGGCACCTTCGATGGAATTATCCCCGAGCTGCTCGAAAAATACCGCGGTGCAAAGAGCAAGTCGTTGATCGCCAAGCTCGAAAAATTCATGAACGTCATCCACTGCCCCGACTGCGATGGCCAACGCCTCAACCCCCAGTCCCGCTCCGTCCAACTCACAACGGCCCACCCCGGCTTTGGTACCAACAGTGGCCCCGACGGTGGCTCCGACAGTGAACCCGACAGTGGACCCGAAGCGAGCCTCGCCTTGCCCGAAGTCTGCGCCTTGCCGATCGAAGAAGCCGAGCGATTTTTCAGCGCCTTGATACTCGACGACACCGCCCAACTTGTCGCCGGCGAAGTCCTCAAAGAAATCTGCGGCCGTCTCAGCTTTCTCACCAACGTCGGACTCGACTACCTGTCGCTCGACCGCACAGCCCCCACCCTCTCGGGCGGCGAGACCCAACGCATCCGCCTCGCCGGCCAAATCGGCTGCGGCCTAGTCGGCGTCCTCTACATTCTCGACGAACCCTCGATCGGCCTGCATCCGCGCGACAACGAACGCCTGCTCGCCACGCTCCAACGACTCCGCGACCAAGGCAACACCGTCGTCGTCGTCGAACATGACGAAGACACGATGCGCGCCGCCGACCAAATCATCGACTTCGGCCCCGGCCCCGGCGTCCGAGGCGGCGAGGTCGTCGCAGTAGGCAACGCCACAGCCATCGGAAAAGTCAAAAAAAGCGTCACCGGAGCGTACCTCTCGGGCAAACGCAAGATCGAAGTCCCAAAGCAAAGGCGGATCGAAATCAAAGCGGAAAGTGGAAAGCAGAAAGCGGAGAACAAGCCGTCGCAGAAAAAAAGTTCCGCTTTCCGCTCTCCCCCTTCCGCTTTCCCGACGCTTCGCGTCGTAGGTGCCCGCCACAATAACCTCAAAAACGTCGACGTCGAAATCCCACTCGGCGCGTTCGTCTGTCTGACCGGTTCGAGCGGCAGCGGCAAAAGCTCGATCTTCTCAGACATCCTGGTCGAGACCTTGCGGCGCGACCTCAACGGCGGCAAAGGCACACCCGGCGAGCACGATCGGATCGAGGGGATCGAACACCTCGACAAAATGATCGCCATCGACCAGTCGCCCATCGGCCGCACGCCCCGCTCCAACCCGGCGACCTACATCAAAGTCTTCGACGAAATCCGCAACCTGTACGCCCAGCTTCCCGAATCGAAACGCCGAGGCTACAAGCCAGGACGTTTTAGTTTCAATGTGACCGGCGGACGCTGCGAAGCGTGCAGCGGCAACGGCTCGACGAAGCTCGAAATGGATTTCTTGGCCGACGTCTGGCTCCCCTGCAACGTCTGCCAAGGCCACCGTTTTAACCACGAAGCCTTGCAGATTCAGTACAAAGGCAAATCCATTGCCGACGTCCTCGAGATGGACGTCCAACAAGCGCTCGAGCACTTTGAAAACATCCCCAAAATCAAACATCGGCTCGAAACGCTCCACGCCGTCGGACTCGACTACGTCAAACTGGGCCAACCCTCGCCCACACTCTCGGGCGGCGAAGCCCAGCGCATCAAGCTGGCCCGCGAGCTGGTCAAAAAGTCGACCGGCAAGACGCTCTACATGCTCGACGAGCCGACCACCGGCCTCCATTTCGCCGACATCGAACTGCTCTTAAAAGTCCTCCACGACTTTGTCGACGCCGGCAACACCGTGCTCGTCGTCGAACACAACCTCGACGTCATCAAAACAGCCGACTGGGTCATCGACCTAGGCCCCGGCGGCGGCAAACATGGCGGCGAACTGGTCACCGTGGGAACACCAGAACAGGTGGTGGAGTATGCGATCGAGCAAAACAAGGCGGAAAGCGGAAAGCGAAAAGCGGAGAAAAAACCTCCCGCTCTCCCCCTTCCGCTTTCCGCTTTACCTTCCTACACCGGCCTAGCGCTTGCTCCATACTTAGGTGAAAAAACCCACACCACAGCCAGCACACCAAAGCCAAGGAAGATAAAACAGGCTACGCACATCGTTGTCAAAGGGGCCGAGCAGCACAATCTGCGCAGCGTCGACGTAAAAATCCCACGCGACGAGTTCACCGTCTTCTGCGGACCCAGCGGCAGCGGCAAAAGCTCGCTCGCGATGGACACCATCTACGCCGAGGGCCAACGCCGCTACGTCGAAAGCCTCAGCTCCTACGCCCGGCAGTTCATCGGCCAACTCCAAAAGCCGCACGTCGAATCGATCGAAGGCCTCTCCCCAGCCATCGCCATCGAACAACGCACCACCGGCCACTCGCCCCGTTCGACCGTCGGCACGGTCACCGAAATTTACGATTACCTCCGAATCCTCCTCTCGCGTCTCGGCCAAATGCACTGCCCCGACTGCGACGTCCCGGTCGGCACCCAAAGCGCCGACGAAGTGATCGACACCATCCTCGCCGAACCGGCAGGCACCAAGCTCTACCTTTGTGCCCCGGTCGAATTGGCCGCCGGCCAAAGCTACGAAGACCTCTGGCAGTCCTTCCGCAACAACGGCTACGTCCGCGTCCGCGTCGACGGACAAACCCACGAACTCGAGGCGATGCCTGCCGTCGACCGCCGCCGCAAACACGACATCGAGGTCCTCGTCGATCGCGTCTCCATCCGCAAAGACGCGCGCGGCCGCCTAGCCGAAAGCATCGAAAACGCCCTAGCCCTAGGCCGAGGCGTTTTGCACGTCGTCATGGTCCTGGCCGACGTGCCCGAGGACCGCTGGGAAACCAAAATCCACAGCCAACACCTGGCCTGCGGCGAATGTGGCCGTAGCTTCGAGCCTCTTTCGCCCCACCATTTTTCGTTCAACAGCACAATCGGCTGGTGCCACGCCTGCGAAGGCCTCGGCACCGAAATCGGCGCCAACCCAGCCGCCCTGATGCGCAGCACCCAGCTCACACTCGCCGACGGCGCTATCCTCGCTTGGCCCAGCATCGAACAACCCCTGTTCGCCGCCATGCTCGCCGCCCTTTCCACCCACACCGGCCTACCCACCGACGTCCCCTTCGACCAACTCCCCCCCAAACACCGCCGCTTGGTCATGTACGGCACCGGCGACGCATGGATTCAGGTAAAGCGGAAAGCGGAAGGGGGAAAGCGGAAAACGAAGAAGCAAGACCCGACGACCTTCGGCTCTCCGCTTTCCACTTTCCGCTTTCAATACAAGGGCCTCTACCCCGCGCTCGACGAGGCCTCGCGCGTCTCGACCCGATTGCGCATGAAGCTCGAACACTTGGTCGACGAGATCGAATGTAGCGAATGTGGCGGCAGCCGCCTGCGCGACGACGCCTCGGCCGTCCGATTCGAGGGCCGCACGATCGACCAGTATGCTCGTTTGCCGCTCAGCGAATTGCTCGCAATCGTCAAAAAATGGAAACTCCCCGCCGTGCAGAAAAAAGTGGCCGGCGAACTGGTCCGCGAAATCACCAACCGACTCACCTTTTTAGTCGACGTCGGCTTAGAGTACCTGACCGTCGGCCGCGCGGCACCGTCGCTTTCGGGCGGCGAGTCGCAACGCATCCGCCTCGCCAGCCAAGTCGGCAGCGGCCTGTGCGGCGTCCTCTACGTCCTCGACGAACCGACCATCGGCCTCCACCCGCGCGACAACAAACGACTCATCGGTGCCCTGCACAAACTTCGCGACCTGGGCAACACGCTGCTCGTCGTCGAACACGACCACGACGTTATCGACAGCGCCGACAACCTACTCGACTTCGGCCCAGCCGCAGGACGCCTAGGCGGCGAAATCGTCGCCCAAGGCTCACCCTCAGAAGTCGCCAAAAAAAGAAAAAGCGTCACCGGCCCCTACCTCTCAGGCAAAAAAGCAATCCCCGTACCGACGAACAGACGAATTGAAATCAAAGCGGAAAGCGGAAAGCAGAAAGCGGAAAAGAAGCCGTCACAGGAAAAAAGTTCCGCTTTCCGCTCTCCCCCTTCCGCTTTCCCGACGCTTCGCGTCGTCGGCGCTCGCCACAACAATCTAAAAAACATCAACGTCGAAATCCCGCTCGGCACCCTCACCGCCGTCACTGGCGTTAGCGGCAGCGGCAAAAGCTCGTTGGTGCAGGACATCCTCTACAACCAATTGGCTCGCACTCTCCACCGGGCAAGCACCAACCCCGGTGCCCATGACCGACTCGCAGGCGTCGAGCAAATCGACAAGGTCATCCGCGTCGACCAGCGTCCGCTCGGCAACACCCCAACCTCCAACCCGGCCACCTACACCGGCCTGTTCGAGATCGTCCGACAGCTTTTTGCCCAGCTTCCCGAAGCCAAGCTACGCGGCTACTCGGCCCGTCGTTTTAGTTTCAACGTGCCCGGCGGACGCTGCGATGCGTGCGACGGCGCTGGCCAGCTTTGCATCGAAATGCACTTCCTCCCCGACGTCTGGGTCGACTGCGACACCTGCGAGGGCAAGCGTTACAACCCCGAAACGCTCGAAGTCCAATACCGAGGCCGGTCGATCGCCGAAGTCCTAGAAATGTCATGCGACGAGGCGCTCGCCTTGTTTGAAAACATCCCCAAAGTGCGACGCATTTTGCAAACCCTCTGCGACGTCGGCCTCGGCTACGTCGCCCTCGGACAAAGCGCCGCAACGCTCTCGGGCGGCGAAGCCCAACGCGTCAAACTCGCCTCGGAACTGGCCCGCCCCGATACCGGAAAAACCCTCTACATCCTCGACGAACCAACCACCGGCCTCCACTTCGACGACATCGCCAAGCTCCTCGACGTCCTCCACCGCCTCGTCGACATGGGCAACACCGTCCTCGTCATCGAACACAACCTCGACGTCATCAAACAAGCCGACTGGATTGTGGACATCGGCCCCGAAGCAGGCGCAGCCGGCGGCCAAATCGTAGCCCAAGGCACGCCCGAAATGATCGTCGAACAAATGCGGAGTGCGGATTGCGGAGTGCGGAATAAGAAAGACGGAAAGCAAAAAAATTCCGCAATCCGCAATCCGCAATCCGCAATCTCCCTTCACACTTCAAAAGCCCTGACCCCCGTCCTCGCCGCCGGTCCCCACAAAAAACGCAAGCTTTACAACTTCGCCGCAGCCGCCGCCAAACAGACAGGCGATCTCGAAATCAACGAGCTGGGCGAAAGCGTAAAAATGCCCTGGGAGATCGACGGCCACGGCTGGCACACCCGCGACCGCGTCAGCCGTAGCGGCGCAGCTTGCCACTGGGACGGAAAAATCCTCGATGCCATCGAGCGTCGCATCCAAGACCTGGGCGATTTTGGCCCCACCCATTGGAACACACGCACCATCGTCGAAATCGCCGCCAACAAAAAAACCGACGGCTGGTTCTTCCACGCCATCACCGGCGAACCTTGGCTCATAAAACTCAAATTCCGAACCGCCAAAAAAACATTCGACCGCGATCAGCTCATGATCGATCTCAACTTCCCCTCGCTCAACGAGATCCCCGAGATCGAAGCTTATGGCCGCACCTCGCGCGTCAAATGCAAAAATCTACGCGGCCCCTGGCAAGAAGTCCAAATCGCCGCCTACAGTTGGGAAGAAATCGACACGCCCGCCTTCTGGGCGTTCCTCGAAAAAGCAGTCGCCGGTTTCAATAAGTTTACCGAACGCCTCGAAAAAACCCCCGAAGCCATGATGCCCTGGAAAGTCCTGGGCCGCAAATGGCACCTGGCTCGCAAGGGCTTTCCGCCAGGCAAAAAGCCGGCTTGGTCGATCGAGGTGTTAGAAGACCTGCTCGAACAGCTCGACCATGTCGCCGAAGGTTCGCAATTTCTCTGGAACAACCAACAGGTCGTCAACCTGATGATCCCCGAACAACGCGACCCCTGGGCCGTGATCTACACCAAACGCCTCGGCGGCGTCGACCTCCAACTCAACGGCCCCTCCGGCGCATTCGCCACCGGCCGCATCGCCGAACTCGCCTCCCAACGCATCATCAACACCGAAACCGACAACCGCGACCAAGTCAAACTCCGCTTCGTCACCCCCGAAGACATCGAGCAAGGCGACCTCACCGACTTCCTAGCCGAACACCTCAAAGCCGTCCGTGGAGTAGAGGGCTAAATCGGAATAGCCACGGACGAAAAGAGTAAAAGCCTCACGCAGAGGCGCGGAGACGCAGAGAAAAATCAAAAAGCTCTGCTGTCTCTGCGCCTCTGCGTGAGGCTTTTTGTTTGCCTTGTTTCAGATCGTATTCGTACGGCCCCAGCCAATCATTCTCATCTGCGTCCATCCGCGTTCATCAGCGGCTGTTTTTTTAAGAGGCCACCTAAAAAACCGGCTTGATGTTTTTCAGCCGCGACTCGGTCTCAGCCATCAGCGCATCTTCCGCCGCTTCGTCATCGGCCACATAAGTCACCGAAAATCGCAAAAACGCCCCGGCGTCGTCCCACGGCACCGTGCAAATCGATTGCTCCGTAATCAAATACTGGCTAGCCGCCTCGCCGCTGTCAAAAGTCGTCCCGTCTTCCAAGCCTTTGGGCGATGGCGTATACAAAAAATACGTTCCGCCCGGCACCTCACATTGAAAACCGCAACGCCGGAGCATCGCCACCAGTTTTTCGAGACGACGCTTGTACTTGGCGTGAATCCGACGCGGGATCGACACATCGTCGAGCGCCGCCGCCGCCGCCTTCTGGATCGCAATAAACTGCCCCGAATCACAATTGTCCTTCACGTCCGAAAACGCGCTCACCAGCCGCTCGTGCCCACAGACCCAGCCCATCCGCCAGCCGATCATATCAAAACCCTTCGACATCGAATGCACCTCGACCCCCACGTCCTTCGCACCCGGCACGCTCAAAAAGCTGTTCGGCTTCTGGTCAAAAGAAAGCAACGCATGGGCCGCATCTTGCACAACGACCACCTTGTTTTGCTTGGCAAACGCGACCACCTCTTCATAAAAAGCGCGCGTCGCGGTCGCCCCCGTTGGACTGTTCGGATAACAAAGCACCAACAGTTTTGCACGGTCCAGCACGTCACCAGGAATGCTTTTTAAGTCGGGCAAAAAATTGTTTTCGGCCAACAACGGCAACTTATAAACCACACCGCCGTAGTAAGCCGTGTGCGTCCCAGCCACCGGATAGCCGGGCACCGTCATCAGCGTAATATCGCCCGGATTAATAAACGCCGCCGGCAACATCGACAGCGCCGTTTTTGAGCCTATGCAATGGTTTACTTCGGTCGCCGCATCGAGCGCCACGCCATACTCGCGTTGCATAAACCGCGCGACCGCCTCCTTAAACTCCGCCACGCCGTTGTCTGCATAGCCCCGATTCTCCGGCTTGCCGATCTCCTCAGCCATCACGCGCCGCACCCCTTCGTCGGCCACCGCGTCGTTCTCGCCAATCCCAAAATCGAGCAACTGCCGCTCAGGATGGTCGGCCAACGCCTGCCGCTTCGCCCGTTTGATCTTTTCAAACTTATAAATGGCCGTCCCTTTTCCGTATTGGGCACCACCAAGGCGTTCAGAAAACAACTGCTGAAAATAAGGGTCTGACATGTTTTTCTAGGTTTTCTACGTTGGAGGAAAGAGGCAATCGCACTAGAATACCGCAACGATTCCGCCCCGGCAACCGACCCCAAACAGCACGACCTCCCATGCCAGAACCAAGCACTCAAAAGCGCCGCCGACTCAAACGGTTCGCCCTAGGCCTGCTCGGACTGGTCGCCCTCGTGCTGCTAATCCTCTGGGTTTTCAACCTCTGGATGGGCACCACATTAAAAGCAAAACTACAAAAGCTACGCGACACAGGCGTCCCCGTCTGCATCGCCGAGTTGGCCCCCGAACCGATCCCCGCCGAACAAAACGCAGCCGCACATTTGCAGAACATGCGGCCCGAGCTAAAACGGCTTGAAAAAGCGCAGTGGAAGTTTTTAGATAAAACGCCGCTCGGCATTGCCTACTACCAAGCCGAAGAAGGAACCCTGCCAACCGCCGAACAGGCCGCCGCCATGCAGACAATCCTTGACGATTTTTCCGAGTTGTTTCTCGCCGTCGACGCGATGGCAGCTTGCGACCAATACGCTTCGCAACTCGACTTCTCGCTCGATTTCCAACCATTCTTAGGCCAAATGCTCAACGGCGGCAGACCCATCCGCAGCGTCGCCCGCTTGCTCCTATGGAAAATAAAAGTCCTCGCCGCACAGGGCAAAAACGACCAAGCCGTCGAGACCGGCATCCAACTCCTCACGCTCACGCGCCTCTACGACCAAGAACCGGCGATCACCAATTTCTTGATAGGCATCGCCTGCCGAGGCGTAGCAGTCCACGGCCTCAACCAAGCACTCCAAAACGGCCCAATTCCTGAAAAACTACGAAAAAAACTCGACGCCGAACTGGCCCAGCACGACGACCCCCAACGTTTTGTCGCCGCCTTACGCACCGAACGCGCACTCAGCCTCGACGCCATGGAAGACTGGAAAAATATCGGCCCCCTACCCATCAACTGGCGCGTGGTGTTTTGGCAACGCGACTTGCTCGACTGGTACGAGCAACAATTTTCGTTTGCCGAACTCCCATGGGACGAAGCGAAAAAGCAAATGGACCAGATTGACGAATCGAAATTTTCATTCGCCGCCCAGCTCATGTTCCCAGCCATGCAATCAGCACACGAAGCCTTTCATCGCAACCTCAAAGAGCTGCGTAGCTTGCGCTAACTACTCGCCCTCGAGCGGCAACGCCGGAAACTCAAGCCCCGGAACCGGCACCCGAATCACCAAATCACTTTTCGAGTAATCAGAATCCTCGGGCGGCTCGCCGACCCACTCGCCGTCAACCACCTCGCCGCTCATGCTGTCCCCGCCATCGTCGATCCCATTCTCAAAAACGCTGTACAGCAAAAATCCCCCGTCGTCCTTCCGCTCGTACAAAAACGACCGATCTAAGTGCAAATGGCCAGAGTACAAATCGACAGGCAATTTGGGCAGCACCCCCGGCACCAACTCCGCCAGTTGCTCGGGGTACGCCCCCTGCTCGGCACGATATACGGCCAAAGCTGCCGCAAGGCGCGTCAGTTCGAGTTGCGTACTGGTGCGGTCTTCAGCGTTAAATGCGGCTGATGTTGCTGGGAGTATCAAGCTGAGAAGGATATCGCTGGCCATTTCAGTGCGACGCTTAGAACTCAGCACGCTTCCCACCCAAGCCGAAGGGCGATTGCTTCGCGACGAGATCTGGCCAAGCTTTTCGTCGATTCGATCGAAGGCGGCATTTCGTTTTTCTCGGGAAGGCAACTTGGCCGCCGCTACCAATGCGTCGTACCAGACGTTTCCCTTGCGAAGCAGGGTGTTCCAATCGATTCTCGCTCGAAAAACGACTCCCCATTCACTCGGTATCCCAAGGTCTTCTACCACACTCGCAAGCCCATCTTCTTTTTCTGTTGCCAGATGCATGACCGTGTCTAAGTAGAAAAGGCGTTCGCCCTGGTCGATGGAACGTGTGCAGGCGGAAGCAGGCCCCAGCTTTTGTAGCTCAGCCAAAATCTGCCTCGCCGCTTCCGCATCCAGATCAGCGTGATGCAGAAATTGAGAGGTCCCGGTGCAAGACACGCCTTCGATCGCCATGCCCACCAGTTGTCCAACCAACGTAAAATTCTCCGAAGTCAGCCGTGCCAAACGATGGCAGGCCAACAGGTCTTGCCAAGCTTCGACGCTACGGCCTTCGCCCAAATGCCACATCGCGCGCACTTGCAAAGCACGGAGGGCGGTGCGCATCATTTGAACATCAGGCAGCAGCATAGCAAAGAGCATGTCGTTCGAGCCATCAAGCATATTCGGCGAAGGCGAATAATAGCGTGGCCGCTTTGATGCTTCGACCAACAAATCAAGCGGTTTTTCGTTATGCGCGACCCACTGGGCAAGCGCCGGGATTTGCTCACTGGTCCAGGGACGGCTTCCAGCTTCGCCGATCAACTCATGAGCATACCCATCGCGAAGCGATTGTTGCTCCGCTTCGCTAAAAAGATCGTCCTTGGAGGCGTCGTCGGCCGCCTGTTTCGAAAGTTGAAGAGCAAGTTCCAGCGCGATTTGCTCACGCACCGATTGGCTGGAGGGCGCGACCAAACCCTCCTTCGCCGAGGGCACCTTTTCCATGCCCAGCGCATCGCACAGCGGTATCCAATATTCCCTCTGCCCTCCCATTTCGCCCGGCCACATCGCTTGCCAACTCAGCACCGCCGCATTGTTCGCAGGCGTCACCCCTTCGCTGGCCTGTTGCAAAATATACGCTTCGTAATCGGGCAACCCATCGGCACGCAGCGGCTCAGTAATAAACGTCGTTTCCTTAGAAACCACAATCGTCGGGTTCGGCCCAAAGAGTTGGTAACAAAACCAAAAGCCACAAAGCAAAACGAATGCAGCAAGCACCCAAAGAAAACGAAGCTTACGACGGGACGGTTTGGGTTCTTGCATAATCTCACTCATCAAAAGTCCTCTGCGGAAAGTGCATCCTGCGCAAGGTGGCGGATGGCATACACTACAACCACTCGATCGGGTCGAACGGCATAGACAAAACGATGCGTGTAACGGCGACCGGCCCCCAAGTAGCACTCTTGCAGAGGAATGTCCAAAACACCGGCATCGCTCGCACGCGGGAAACGACTAGGATCACTCTCTAGTCGATCAAGCATTTGGCTCACCGCGTCAAGCCACTTTTCAGCCACCTGGGGAGAGTACTGCTCGTACCAATCGCAGGCATCATTGAATTCGTTCGTTGCGCGATGGGTGAATTCGACCGTAAAACGGCTCATGTCGAATCACGATTCAAACGTTGCCTCGCTTGTTCGAGAACGGTTCGAGCAGGTGTCACTCGCCCCGCATTCATATCCTCAATCCCCTCTCGAATCGCGGCTAAATCCTCATCGCGCTTAAGCGACGCCAAGGCGTTGCGCACCACCTCAACTTCGTTCTCGTACCGTCCACCTACAAGAAAAGATTGAATGGTCGAGGTCAGATCGGCTGGCAATTGTAGGCTCATGTCAATTTCCTCCTATCAAGTATCTTATCATGCCGGTACGAAACGACGCAAAAAAACACTTGCCGTGAAAAAGAGAGAACGAAATACACCAAATACACGAAAAAGAAAGGGGTTCGCAAACACCCCCACTTTTCCTTGACCGCCAGAATCATTACGGGCCGCGTATCCCGTGTTTTTTCGTCTCTTTCGTGGTTCTCCTGCACTGAAAATCCAGATCAGTTGCCTACGACTGTTCCTCTGGCGTAGCGGTTGGCCCTTCGCCTACGGCACCTTCTTCGGTGTCTTCCTCCGGCGGAACACGAACCAACGCCGCTAGCGTATCCCCGTCGTCGAGCGACATAATCGCACACCCTGCGTGTTGCGGCCGATCTCGTTAAAATCGCTGACCTTCACGCGCTGAATTTTTCCGCGTGCGGTCATCATCATCAGCTCGTCCGTTTCGTCCACACGGACGATGCCCATCACGGGTCCGTTACGTTCGGTCGTCTTGATGTCGCGCAAACCCTTGCCGCCACGCTTTTGCGTCCGATAACGAAAGCTGCTGCTCGTCTCGTCTTCGGCCCCCGTTGCAGTAGACTCAGCGTTGATGTCGGCGGCGTTCGGTCCAAACGGTGTCCGTTTGCCATAACCGTTGACGCAAGCCGTAAGCAGCGTCGCGCCCGGCTCGGTGACGACCATGCCGACCAGCTCATCCCCCTTGCTCAGGTTGATCCCTTTGACGCCGCTCGTGTTACGGCCCATCGGACGGGCGTCCGACTCGTTGAAGCGAATCGCCATGCCGGTGGCCGTGGCCAAAACCAGCTCGTCGCCCGGCTTGGTCACCACAACGTCGACCAGCTCGTCATCGTCTTTTAACTTGATAGCGATGATGCCCGTCTTCATCGGACGGCTGTAGGCCTTGAGCAGCGTCTTTTTAACAAGCCCCTTGCGCGTCGCCATGACCAGCGAATGGTCGGGCAAAGTAAAATCGCGGACCGCCCGGCAGTCGGCGATCTGCTCGCCGTCGGCCAAGTTCAGCAAGTTGACAACCGCCCTGCCCTTCGCTTCGCGCGACAGTTGCGGCAAATTATAAACCTTTTGCCAGTAGACTTTTCCCTGGTTCGTAAAGAACAGCAAATAGTCGTGCGTGCTGGTGACAAACAGATGTTCGATCGGATCGTCTTCGTCGGCCTTCGTCCCCTTGATGCCCTTGCCGCCACGGCGCTGCGCGCTGTAGACGCTTGCCGGCGTCCGCTTGATGTAGCCTTTGTGCGAAATCGAGACGACCATGTTTTCCTCTTCGATGAGGTCTTCCATGTCGACGTTGCCAAGCTCTTCGTGGCTGATCTCGGTGCGGCGCGGATTGGCATGTTTGGCGATCAGCATCTCGCAATCTTCGCGGATGATCGCGTAGATGTTTTCCTGGTCAGAGAGAATCGTGTTGTAGCCGTCGATCTCTTCCAGCAAGCTCGAATGTTCGCCCGCCAGTTTTTCCTGCTCAAGGTTGACCAATTGGCCGAGCGTCATCTTGAGGATCGCATCGGCTTGCACCGGCGTCAGTGCATACTCTTCGGCCACGCCCCACTCGTCTTGGAACTGCGCATAGCCATCGTCGCCCAGCGCGCGTTGGAGCAGTGCGCCAGGCGTCGTGATTTGCATCAACGCTTGTTTGGCCTCGGGCTGCGTTTTTGAAGCACGGATCACGCGGATCACTTCGTCGATGTTCGCATGGGCAAGCAACAAACCTTGAACGGTATGTTTGCGTTTGCGTGCCTTGGCCAACAGGAAAAGTGTGCGGCGGCGAATCACGATCACGCGATGCCGGACGAACTCTTCGAGCATCTCTTTGAGCGTCAGCACACGCGGCTTGCCGTCGACCAACGCTAGGAAGATCATCGAGATCGAATCTTGCAGCGGCGAGTACTTGTAAAGCTGGTTCAAGACGACATCCGGGTCGGCGTCGCGCTTGAGCGTCAAGATCAGGCGCACCGGCTCCTTGAGGTCGCTCTCGTTGCTGGTGCCTGCAATTCCAGGGATTTTGCCGTCGTTGGCCAACTGAGCAATCCGCTCTTCGACGCGGTCGCGAGCCTGTTGATAGGGGATTCCGTGGATAATGATCCGCGTCTTCTTGCCCGATTCGTCGATGCTAGTGCGAGCGCGTACGGTAATCGTGCTACGTCCGGTCTCATAACCTTTCCAAATCGCCGAGCGTCCGCAAATGATGCCGCCGGTCGGGAAGTCGGGGCCGGGGATGATTTTGATCAGCTCGGGGATCGTGATGTCTGGATTGTCGACTAGGGCGATCACACCTTGGCAAACCTCGCCCAGGTTGTGCGGCGGGATGCTGGTCGCCATACCGACGGCGATGCCGTTGCCGCCGTTGACCAACAGGTTCGGAAATTTGGAGGGCAGGACGGTCGGCTCGGTGTGGCGTTCGTCGTAGGTCGGCACGAAGTCGACCGTATCGAGCTTGAGATCTTCGAGCATCAGCGCGGCCGTGGGCGAGAGCCGTGCTTCGGTGTATCGCATCGCCGCCGGGGGCAGGCCCGCGATCGAGCCAAAGTTGCCCTGCTTGTCGACCATGACATGCCGCATGTTCCACTCTTGGGCCATGCGCACCAAGGTCGGGTAGATGACCGATTCGCCGTGCGGATGGTAGTTACCGCTGGTATCACCCGAGATTTTGGCGCACTTGACGCGGCCAGCCCCGGGCGAGAGGTTGAGGTCGTTCATCGCGACCAAGATGCGTCGCTGCGACGGCTTGAGTCCGTCGCGCGCATCGGGCAGCGCGCGGCTGACGATCACGCTCATGGCGTAGGTGAGGTAGCTCTCCTTCAGCTCGTCCTCGATCGGCAAATCGATCAAGCGTGCGGCTATCGCCCCTTCAGGATTGTCTTCGGGCTTGTTGTCAGCGTCGGAATCGGGGGAGTCGGTTGGCACTGGGGGGCTTCCTTTCGCAGGTGCGAAGCAAACAGCAAATTTGGCTGCGACCTTAGGGCCGCAGAGCGAGCATTTCCAAGCCCCTAATTTACCAGGGTTAGAGCGCTCTCACAACGGCCCGAAAACCGCTTTGGCCAATGCCTCCAAGGGCCGATCCATGCTACAATGCCCGGGCAATTTCCGTCCTTCCGGGTGAATGGGTAATCATGACGACCACCGGCGAAATTATCGGCCCCTACCTGCTAGGCGAGTGTCTCGGCAAAGGGGGGTTCGGCGCGGTCTACGAAGCGACGCACCAGGAGACGGGTCAGCGGGTGGCGATCAAGTTTTTGCATGATACCCGCGAGCTTGAGCCAGAGGTGCAAAACCGCTTTGCCCGTGAGGTGGCGCTTCTGCGGCGGCTCGACCACGATAATATCGTCAGTCTATTTGACTCGGGTTTGCACGAAGGGCGTATTTACTGTGCGATGGAGCTGGTCGAGTGCGGTACGCTCAAAGAGGTGTTGGCCGTCCGTTCGCAGTTGCCTTGGCGCGAAGCGACGGAGGTCGTCCTGCAAGTCTGTTTTGCACTGGACCATGCCCACCAGCGGGGTTGTGTGCATCGTGACCTCAAGCCGGCCAATTTGTATCTGGCGGAAGATGGCATCGTCAAGCTTGGCGATCTGGGGCTGGCCCGCGATCTGAACGACTCGCGTCTTACGGCCGCCGGCCAAACAGTTGGAACTTGGCGTTACATGCCGCCCGAGCAGATTACCGGGCAAGCCGACATTGATGGGCGGCTCGACCTTTATGCGTTGGGCTGTATTCTGTTCGAGATGGTTGCGGGTCGGGTGCCGTTTGATGGCGGCGACTTTGCCACAATTTTTGACCAACATCTCGAGTCATCGCCGCCGAGGCTCAGTGTGTTGGTCGCGGATTGCCCGCCGGCGCTGGCCGACTTGGTTGATGGATTGCTCGAAAAACGGCCTGAGGACCGGCCCCAAGATGCGGCTGTAGTGGCCGAGCGTTTGGAAGCGATATTGGCAGGTAAAATCGAGTCGAACGCTCTTGAGCCGAGCAGCCTCAATCTGACGCAGCGACTTCAGAGCGAAACCGTCAGCGACAGCTCCGGCTCGAAATGGCAGCTTTTGGGCATCTTTGCCGCGCTGGTTGTTTTGGTGGTTGCGTTCGTGCTAGCGACCAACGATACCGATTAGTGCGAGCCGCACACGCAATGGCGACTTGCTCTAGCGTCTGGCCGCTTTCCTGGGACTTGATCTGGGTTTTTCGGGGCGGTCCGCTTACAATGACGGGTCTTAGTTTCCCGCCAACCCTGTCCTCTCCAAAAAGTAAAAGCGGTCTGATGGCAAGTACTACGATTCCTAATGCTGAAGGTTCGACGGCTCCGGGCGAGGCGATCGAGATTGATCTTCGCGAGCCTTGGATCGCCGGGCTGCTTGCCTGGGCTTTGCCTGGGTTGGGGCACATTTACCAAGGCCGTACGGGCAAGGGGATTTTGTTTTTTGTTTGTGTGCTGGGCACTTTTTTTTATGGGCTTTATCTGGGCGGCGGCAAAGTGGTGTATGCCGCGACGCATTGGGAGCAGCAGTATCGTTGGCAGTATATTTGCCAGCTTGGTGTTGGGTTGCCGAGTGCCCCGATGTTGATTCAACGGCATCGAAGCAGGACGGGTCGGGTTCCGCTTTGGAACGGGTTTATGGCCCCGCCGCGCAATGGTCCGATTGAGCCTGCGATTGACGATTCGGGCCGAGAGGCGCAGCAGCCGAACGAGTTGGCACAGTGGATTGTTGACAAGCATCCGAACTTTGAATTGGGTACGGTCTATACGGTCATTGCCGGGTTGTTGAATGTTTTGGTGATTTGTGATGCGTTTGCTGGTCCGTTGATTATTCAGCCGGCTCCCGACAAAAAGTCCCCCTCGTAACTTCTTTGCCCAACAGAAACTCATGCTTTTACCGATCTTCTTTGCTTTGTTGCCTTTGCTTGCCGACATGAATCTTTGGTACGCGTTGCCGCTGATCGTGAGCGTCAGCATGGTTTGTGCGGCGACGCGCCATGAGCAGATCGGTCCGATTCTTGGCCATGCGGGCCGTTTTGGTCTTTGGATTGTTGTTTTTATGGCGGTGGTGATGGCGCTGCTGACCTTGCTGGGTTGGTTTGCTTGACGCTTTTTCTGTGGCGACTTTTGTTTTGGGTTGGGTGAAGCAAAAGTGCAAAAGTCGGGTGGGATTTACCTTGTATTGCGTTGCAATACGGCCTTTGAACGTGAATTTTGTCGCTGATTGCTGGGGGGCCCCGGGGATGGGTGCGAAAGTCGGGGAGTTTTGTTGTTGGGGGTTTTGATTGGTGCTGCTCCTTGTGTTGCGTTGCAACACGGCTACTGCAAAAGTTGGGGAGTTTACGTTTGGTCGAGTCCTTGTGTAACGCTTTCAGCGTAACTTTCTTTTGGATCATTTAACCCAGGGTGCGCCGCTTTGCGTCGACCCTGGGCTACGGTGTACAACGCCTTTGGCGTAGACGTTCTGTCAAAAGTCGCCTCTCTGGCAAAATATCGACGTCCGTAGGGTGGGTGCAGCGAAGCGAAACCCACCGGGATGTAGCGAGATGCAGAAGGTGCGTTCCGCTTCGCTGCACGCACCCTACGGATTTTGTTAGCGCGCAGGAATGCGATTGTGCTTTATTTGGGTGGGGGAAGCGAGTCATTTTTTTGGCCAGGGTGGGGGGAGGGGAATTTGCCCGCGGATGGGCGCGGATGAAACGCGGATATAAAAAAGAGGAACCACGAAAAGGACGAAAGACACGAAAGGGAGATGCGGGGAAATCGAGCGCAAGATTTTTTTCGTGTCAGTTCGTTTTTTTCGTGGTTCCCTTTCGTGGTTTCGTTTCCTGGGCGTGCCTTCTTGTGTTTTCTGTGGCTCTACAAAAAAGGCCCGTTGCAACGTGGGGTTGCAACGGGCCGATGTTTTTGGTTTTTGTTGTGGCGTTTTGCTCAGCGCCTTTTGTGGGTTGCTAGTAAGCCGAAGAGGCCGGTGCCGAGTAGGGCTATTGCGGTCGGTTCGGGGACTGCGACAAAGCGGACGGTGGTTTCTATGGTCGCCGCCACAGCAGGTGTCGTGCCATTGGGAATATCATCCATAAAAACATTGCCTGCGGTTTCGTCGTTGCCGTCGTCGAACCAAGCGGGGATATCACCGGCATCAAAGGAGCCTGTTGCTAGGGCAACGCCTCCGGTGAACGAGCCGAGATCCAGGTTGGCTCCGAGAAGTGTAAGATTCGGGTCGTCGACGTAAGTGGACGGAACCGGTCCGCCAATGACGCCGACATCATAAGTTGGACTTCCAAGGCCATCGCCTTGTACAAGCTCCAAACGTAAGCCGAAGGTAGCCGAACTTTCCTCCTCAAAACCGGCGGGGGTTAAGAACCCGGTGGCGGGATTGAAGTTGAGCGATGAGTTGAGAAACATCATGACGGTGCCTGCGATGCCACGTTCATCGGCCTTGGCGACAGCGGTCCAGGTGCCGCCCGAAGTCATGTCGGTCGGATCGTTGAACTCTAGATTGAGACTTAGCGAAATCATGGTCGCGGAGCTGTCGCGAGCTAAAAAGAGGGCGCAGGTTAATGCACCAACAAACGAGATGTAACGAATCATTAGAACGACTCCAAGAAAACAAAGGATTTTGCCCCATTAGCGGTGGCCGATTGAGAGCATTTTGTTGCTAAGCAAGCCACCGCCTCTGATGGGGACTAGTGTAGCTGAGGGCGGGGTTTGCGTCAAAAGAGCTTTTGGCATGAGTGGTGGCGAATTGCTCTAACTACAACGCTCGAATACGGTTGCTATTCCTTGGCCGATGCCGATGCACATGGTGGCTAGGCCCAGGTTGGCGTCGCCCTCGCGCATGGCGTGGATGAGGGTGGTGGCGATGCGTGCACCGCTGGCACCTAGGGGGTGTCCGATGGCGATTGAGCCGCCTCGGACGTTGACTTTTGTTGGGTCGAGGTCGAGCATTTGGATGCAGGCTAGTGATTGCGAGGCGAAGGCTTCGTTGAGTTCGATCAGGTCGAGGTCTTTCAATTCGACGCCGGCTCGCTTTAATGCTTTTTGGGTTGCCGGGACGGGGCCGGTGCCCATGACCGAGGGGTCGACGCCGGCGACGGCGGTTGCGAGGATTCGTACTAGGGGTTTTAGGCCTAGGGCCTTGGCTTTGGTTTCGCTCATCATGAGTAGGGCAGCCGCGCCGTCGTTCAGCGGCGAGCTGTTGCCGGCGGTGACGGTGCCGATGCCGGGCATGAATGCGGGTCGTAGGGCGGCGAGGGTTTTGAGGGTTCCGTCGGGTCGGATGCACTGGTCGGTACTGATGAGGGTACGCTCGTCGGATTCGTTGCGTCCCCAGACGGGGATGATCTCGTCGGTAAATTTTCCGGCCTTCGTGGCTGCGGCTGCTTTTTGATGGCTGTCGAGCGCGAACTGGTCTTGCGCTTCACGGGTGATGCCCTGGGACTGGGCTAAAAATTCGGCGGTAAATCCCATGTGGAGCGCACCCTTGCTGGTGACATGAAAGAGCTTGGGATTAAAATCGACGCCGGCGTCCATGGGGATGTGGTGCATGTGTTCGAGACCGCCGACGATTTGCACGTCTTCGCCGCCGGCTAAAATGGAATGGCTTGCTTGATTGATCGCTTGCAGGCTGCTGCCGCAGAGGCGATTGATGGTCGCTCCGGCGACGCTGCTGGGCAGGTTCGCCATGAGCGCGACGATGCGAGCGACATTAAAACCTTGCTCTTGTTGTTGTTGGGTGTTGCCCAGGATGAGGTCTTCGACTTCGGCGGGGTCGATGCCAGTGCGGTCGATTAGTGCGCGCACGACGGCGACGGCCAGGTCGTCGGAGCGGACCTCTCGGAAGGCTCCTTTTTCGGGATGCGACCGGCCGATGGGCGTGCGACAACAATCAACGATGACGGCGGAGTTCATGAGGTTTGCCTTGGGGTTGTGTGTGAGTGCATATTTTTTATCCGACCGAATACAAACATTAAATGCGACAGGGAAAAATAAGGAACCGCAGATAAACGCGGATGAACGCAGATGATTTTTGTTGGTTTCGCTAGAGCTGAGATGCTTTCAAGAAAGTCTTTTGTCAGTCACCACAGCAGCAACATTGTTTTATCGGCGTGAATCTGCGTTTATCGGCGGTTCCCAGTTGTTGCAATTGGAGTTTGTAAACGCACCTGCGTGATTCGCGGGCTAATTTTTTTACTTGTCATAAAACTTGCGGTTTGATTTGGCTCGTTCTAGGAGCATGGCGGTGGGCTGGTAGCGTTCGCCTAAGGGGGCGTATTGTTTTAGTTTTTCGGTGATGGTTGCTGCGCCGAGGGTGTCTGCCCAGCAGAAGAGGCCGCCGTGGAAGGGGGGGAAACCGATGCCGTAGATGAGGGCCAGGTCGACGTCGCGGACGTCGGTGACGATGTTGTCTTCGATGAGGCGTGTAGCTTCTAGGAGCATGGGGAGGAAGAGGCGGTCGACCAAATTAATGTCGGATTGCGGATTGCGGATTGCGGATTGAAGGATTTTTTCGACTTCGTCGCTTGGCTTGGATTTTTGTCGGCCTTTTTTGTCGGTGACGTAATCGAAGAAACCGCGGCCATTTTTTTTGCCTTTGCGATCGGCGTCGAGCATGGCCGGCAAGATTTTTGAGGGGACGACGCGGTCAGGAAATGCTTCGACCATGACGGTGCCGGCGTGGGTGGCGACGTCGAGGCCGACGGTGTCGTAGAGGGTGATGGGGCCCATCGGCATTCCGAATCGGGTGGCCGCTTTGTCGACGGCTTTGATGGTGGCTCCTTCTTCGAGAAGGAGCAGGGCCTCGTTCATGTAGGGGAGCAGGACGCGGTTGACTAGGAAGCCGGGGCCATCGTTGACGACGATGGGCGACTTTTTGATCGCTTTGGCGTAGGCGACGGCGGTGGCGATGGTTGCGTCGCTGGTCTGGTCGCCGCGAATGACTTCGACCAGGGGCATTTTTCGGACGGGATTGAAAAAGTGGAGTCCACAGAAACGCTCGGGGTTTTTTAATCCTGCTGCTAATTCGGTGATGGGGATGGTGGAGGTGTTGGAGCAGAGGAGGGCTTTTTTGCCAAGTTGGGGTTCTAGGCGTGCGTAGAGTTCGCGTTTGGCGTCGGCGTTTTCATAGATCGCTTCGATGACGATGTCTGCGGTGGCTAGCTCTTGGTCGCTCATGGTGCCGTTGATGAGGGGGGTGTATTCGAGTGCGCGTTCGACGTCGGGGCCGCGTGTTTTTTTGTTGAAGCTGACTTCGCGCAGAATGCCTTGGACGCCACGGGCGACCGACTCGGCGGCGATGTCTCCGAGGGCGACGGGGATGCCTCGTTTGACGTTGGCGGCGGCGATGCCTTGGCCCATGATGCCTGCGCCGAGGACGGTGGCGGATTCGATTTTTTGTGGGGTTGCGCCCTTGGGGCCGCGTTCTTTTTTGTTGCGATCGCCGAGGAAAAAGACGTTGAGGAGGGCTTGGTTGACGGAGGAGCCGAAGAGCGTGACGAAGTTTTCGGCTTCCATCTGGCAGGCCGCCTCGACGTCGACGCCTGCGCCGCCGAGTAGGACTTCGAGAGCCGCCAGGGGTGCAGGATAGTGGCCTTTGGTTTTTCCCTGAATAAATGCGCTGGCGGTTGCTCCGAGGAATCCGAGTTCGGTTTCGCTGATCGCGATCGGGGCGGACCAGCGTTTGCGGTCTTGGAGGTAGTCGCCGGAGGTTTGTTCGGCGCGGACGAGGGCGATTGCCTCGTCGAGCAGTTTTTCGGGTGCGGCGATTTCGGCAAGGCCCATGGCTTGGGCCGCTTTGGGGCCGACCGGTTCGCCGCCGGTGATGAGTTCGACGGCGTTGCTGAGTCCGACGATTCGGGGGGTGCGTGCGGTGCCGCCCCAGCCGGGGAAGAGGCCCAGTTTGACTTCGGGGAAAGCGAATTGGGTGGCGTCGTTGCGGGCCATCAAGCGTCGGTCGCACCAGATGGCTAGTTCGGCTCCGCCGCCTAGGCAGACGCCGTCGATGGCGGCGACGGTGACGAAGGGGCATTGGGCGAGGCGTCCGAAAAGTTGTTGGCCGCGTTGGGCGACGGCGATGATTTTTTCGGGCGGTTGGTCGATGTCGGCGACGAACTCGCGCAGGTCGGCCCCGGCGATGAAGTTGCCGGGTTTGGTCGAACGGAAAATGAGTCCGGCTAGGTCGTCTCGCTTTTCCAGTTTGTCGAGATGTTGCTCCAAGTCGTCGAGGACGGAACGTGCGAGGACGTTGGCCCCTTTGTTGGGGTCGTTGATCGTGAGGACCGCAATGTCGTCGACGGGGAATTCGAGCGATAGAATCGAGTGATCGGGCATCGGGGGATTCGCCAGCAGTGGGGGGAATTGAATGGGGGTAGACTCAGATTGGATACTATTTGTAGGTTGTATTCTATGGAAATCATGCAATCTGGCACAGACGAGACTCGATCGGCCCGGCGTTCTGGTGGTTGGGCGTTTCCGGTGTTGTTGGCGATCGTCTTTTTGGCACTGGTCAGCGTTGCCCAATGGGCACCCAAGCCAACGGTCCCGCCGCCGTCGCTTGCCGCCGCATGGGCACCCCAGCCTACGGGGCAGACGGTGAGCCTGGAGATTGATTTTGGGAATGGGGCCAAGAAGACTTTTGCGGCGCTGCCCTGGGAAGAAGGAATGACGGTCGGGGAGGTGATGGAGTTGGCCCGTCGGTTTGGGCCGGGGATCGTGTTTTCGCAGATTGGGGAGGGGGAGAGGGGTTTTTTAGGCTCGTTGGACGGGGTCGCCAACCAGGGGGCGGGTGGCCGTAATTGGATTTATCGGGTCGACGATCGCCATGCTCATGGGAGCTTTTGCCTTGAAAAACTAGAGGTTGGTGGGCGTGTCTTGTGGACGTTTGGGGATGAGCGGTACAATGGTGGGGAGCCTTAGGGGTGTTTTTTTGGGGTGCTCCGGCAATCTGTTAGATCGCGGCTGTTGTCCTATTTGTACTTGTACTTTTTTGGGAAGTTATTGTGAATCGCGAAACGCTTCGAGAATTGGCCGTGTTTGGTTTGCTGTTGGCCATTGGTGTGGTGGGTCGTTGGTATGAATTGGCTTGGAATTTTACGCCTTTGGCGGCAGTGACGCTGTTGGGTGGTTATTATTTTCGTCAGACGATTACGGCGGTGTTGCTGCCGGTTAGTATTTTGACGATGTCGAACCTGTTGTTGCCGGCCTATTCTTATTGGCAGGTGCATTTGGCGGTTTTTGCGATGATGTTGGTGCCGTTGGTGTTGGGCCGTGCTGCACGGGGACGCCAGCTTGCAGGGGGGTGGAAGCAAGCGAAGCATTTCGCCTTGTGTGGATTTGTTCCGGCGACGCTCTTTTTTGTGGTGACGAATTTTGCGGTTTGGGCTTCGACGCCTTACTACGCAAAGACGCTTGCCGGTTTGGGCAGTTGCTATGCGGCTGCGATTCCGTTTTATCGGTGGATGTTGGCCGGCGATTTATTTTTCTTGGGCCTTTTGGTGGGCTGTTTGGTAGTCGCCCAGGCTTGGAGTTCGAGAGCTGTGCGAGCTACGCTTCGGTAGGGCCACGCTGAAAACCGCGAACGGAAGGGGAATTGGCCTGCGGATTACGCGGATGAAACGCGGATAAAAAAAACATAAAGAAGTGAACCACGGAAAAGACGAAAAGAAATGGCTTTTGTGCTTTTTCGTGTTTTTCGTGGCTACGCTTTTTAATCTTGGCCGTACTCAAAATTCCCCATCGAACCTTCGACATCTCACCAACCCTCTTTCCCACTAGCAGTTACAAAAATCTCAGCCGGAGTCAAACGCAGATCGTGAACCCTCGAAAAAACATCCGCGTCTATCGGCGTTCATCTGCGGTTAATTTTTTGGCAAAAATCACTAACCCAAAGTTAGCACGTCGACTTCCGTCCCAGCCGAAAATTCATAGTCGCCCGCTGGCAAAATCGTCAAAGCGTTTGCCCGCGTCAGCGCCGCCAAGTCCGCCGACCCACGCCAGGGCAGCGGCTCGACCGTTGGCAAACCGTCGGTGCGCTTCCCAAAATCGAGAGCGCTAGGATAGTAGGTCGGTCGTTTTCCTTGATGCGAGATCGCACCGCTTAGCGATGCCCGAAGTGGCTGCGCTGGCGCAAACTCTCCACCCGCCAATGCCCGTAGGGCCGGTTTCACAAAAATCTCGAATGCAACCAACGTACTCACCGGATTGCCCGGCATTCCGAAGACCAGCTTCCGCCGTCCGTCCTGTTCGTACTCGCCAAACCAAACCGGTTTGCCCGGCTTCATCCGAACCTTGTGGAACACCTGCTTCACGCCAAGGCCTTGTAGGACGCCGGGGACCAAGTCCATCACCCCCGCCGAAACGCCGCCCGTCACCAGCAGCATGTCTGCTTCCAGACCTTTTTGCATCAACCCCATCAGCTCGACCGTGTCATCGCGTCCGATGCCCAGGTCGATCGACTCCGCACCGCTGGCTTCCAACAACGCCAACAACATTGGGCCGTTGCTGTTGCAAATTTGCCCCGGCCCGACCGGCTTGCCCGCCTCGACCAGCTCGTTACCGGTCGGCAACACGGCCACGCTGGGCCTGGGCGTGACGGTCACTTCGGCTTGCCCCACTTCGGCCAGCAAGGCGATATCGACCGGCGAAAGAAATCGCCCGAAAGGCAACACCTCTTGCCCCGCACTAAACGCCGCCCCACGCGGCAATAGGCCCGTCCCCGCCGCGACGCCCGCCTTCGGCATCTGGATGATCGTCTCTTCCGCACTGATTTCTTGGATCGAGGGGACATCTTCGTGCTTCACGATTGCGTCTGCGCCCTCGGGAATCGGCGCACCGGTCATCACGCTAATCGTCGTCCCCGGCGCGACCGCATGGTGCGGCACCGCACCGGCGATCACCTCTTCTATCACGCGCCGCGTCGGTGCTGTGTCGCTGGCGATCACCGCATAGCCGTCGAGCAGGGCCTTATCAAACGGCGGCGAATCGACCGGACTGACAATCGACTCTCGCAAACGCATCCCCAGCGATTTTCCTATTTCGACCCTCTGGCTGGGCACCGCCAGCACGCCTTCTTTCACCAATTTCAAAGCTTCGTCGACAGAGATCATGCCCTTGCTCCGATCATACTAGCGACTCAATCTGCAAAAACTGCTGCAAAATGTCGGTGCCTGCGTGCGTCAAAAAACTCTCCGGATGAAATTGCAAGCCAAACACCGGCAGTTCGCGATGCCGAATCGCCATGATTTCGCGCTGCCCGTCTGGTCCGATGCTCCAAGCCGTCACCTCCAACGCGTCGGGAAGCGTATCGGGTTGGATCAACAAGCTATGATAGCGCGTTGCCTGAAACGGATTGTCGAGACCCGCTAGCAACGGTCCTCCTTCATGATAAATTTCGTCCGTCTTTCCGTGCATTAGCTGATCGGCACGCACGATCTTTGCCCCGTACGCTTGGCCAATCGACTGATGCCCCAGACAAACGCCCAGCAAGGGCATCTTGCCCGCCAGACGCTCGACGCACTCGACCGAAATCCCCGCTTCGTTGGGCGTACAAGGCCCCGGCGAAATAATCACTCGATCTGGCGCGCGCTTTAGAATCTCATCGACCGAAATCTCATCGTTCCGATCGACGCGAATCTCCAGCCGCGCGTCGATCTCCCCCAACCGCTGCACGAGGTTGTAAGTAAACGAATCGTAGTTATCAACAATTTGAATCATGGTTGTCTCGTAGGGTGGGCAGTGCCCACCAAAATCAAAAAAATAATGTTGCAACTGGTGGGGCAGTGCCCACCCTACGCAGTATACAAAATTAGCCGTATTGTTGCAGCCATCTATTTGGGGTCCAATGAACCTATGAAACACTTAATCGCCGTAGCCCTCGGCGGCGCCGCCGGTGCCACCTGTAGACACCTGGTCAACCTGGCCTGTTCGCGCTGGCATTTTCCTTGGGGCACGCTGTTGGTCAACATCACGGGCTGTTTTTTGATCGGCCTGCTCATCACCCTACGCACCACCGACGCCCACCGCTGGGACGACGTCACGCATTCCGCCCTCACGATCGGCTTTCTCGGCGCCCTCACCACGTTTTCAACCTTCGGATTCGAGACCCATCATTTTTTCGGCAACGCCCAACACACACTCGGCCTACTCAACATCGCCGCCAACATGCTCCTAGGCCTTCTGGCGGTCTACTGTGGTATCGAAGCAGCACGCTGGGTTGGCTAGTACGCTCCGGTCCCTTACGGTCGCGGTTCGCCAATTTTTTCACTCTTCACCCTTCACTCTTCATCATGCCCCTCCCCGACAAACAGGCAACCAACCTCCTTCTCAGGCTGATGGCGACTACTGCGCTCAGTGGCCAAGAGACGCCGGTCGTCGCGCTGCTCAGCCAAGAACTCAAAAAAGCCGGAGCGACAACCAAGGCGCTCACCACCGATCGCGCCCACAAACTTTCCAGCCTCGGCGGCGACACCGGCAACCTTATCCTCAAACTGTCCGGCACCGTGCGCGCCCCGCGACGCATGCTCTCGGCCCACATGGACACCGTCCCCATCTGCGCCGGCGCGCGCCCCGTTCTGCGCGGCAACCGCATCGACTCCGCCGACTCCCACACCGGCCTGGGTGCCGACGACCGTGCCGGCTGCGCCGTCTTACTCACCACAGCCCTAGCGATCCTCAAAGAAAAACTGCCGCATCCGCCTCTCACCTTCCTTTGGACCGTGCAAGAAGAGGTCGGTCTGCACGGCGCTCGGCATGTCGCCCTCGCCAAACTGGGCAAACCTCAGCTCGCATTCAACTGGGACGGCGGCGCAGCCCACCGACTCACTCTTGGGGCCACCGGGGGCTACCGCATGGAAATCGAAATCTACGGCCTAGCCAGCCACGCCGGCGGCCATCCCGAAGAGGGCGTCAGCGCGATTGCCATTGCCTCTCTAGCGATCGCCGACCTCGTCCAAAACGGCTGGCACGGGCTGATCGAAAAGGGACGCCACTGCGGCACCAGCAACGTTGGCGTCATCCAAGGCGGCGCAGCCACCAACGTCGTGACCGACCTTGTACGTCTGAAAGTCGAAGCCCGCAGCCACAACCCGACCTTCCGCAAACGTATCGTCCGCGAGATCGAACGCGCCTTCAAAAAGGCCGCCAAGCAAGTCCGCAACACCAAGGGTAAAAGCGGAAAAGTCAGCTTCGACGGGCACCTCGACTACGACTCGTTCTGTCTCGACAAAAAAGACGCCTCTGTCGTCGCCGCAGCAGCCGCCATCGAAGCCGACGGCGGCACTCCCGACTTCGCCATTGCCAACGGAGGCCTCGACGCCAACTGGCTCACCGCACGAGGCATCCCCACCGTCTCGCTAGGCTGCGGCCAAAACAACATCCACACGGTCAACGAATGGCAGGATCTCAAGGAGTTCCACATCGCGCGGCGGATTGCTTTGCGTTTGGCGACAACGACTTCCTAGCACAGGCCGCACTCTCAAAATTCGCGTGCTAGCAAGACCTTTCCGACCGTAACGATTCCACCGGTCGTGACGACCCGGCATGTTCAGGACAACTCCTGACGATTATCTGGTCGATGCTTGGTGTGACGACCCGCAGAATCCCTGCGACAAAGCACCAATCATCTATCAAGGAGGATCGAAGATGAAGACCAAAAGGCGGATGAACACTTTTTTAGCGACAGTCATGGCGCTCACCCTCACCGGACTCACCACCGTCCAGGCAGAGGATCTCAGTTACACAGACCTTGTCTCTAGAATCACAGCCCTAGAAACGGGCCTCCAATCGCAACAAGTCCAGCTCGCCTCGTGCGATAGCTGTTGCACCGGCGAGCCAAGCTGCGGATGCGCCGCTTGCTGCACCAAGCCTTGCTGCGATCCCTCGGCTTGGTTCGTAGGCTACGAACTCACCGTACTGCAACCTTATGTCTCCGAGTTTGGTGCTGGCCAAGCCTTTGACGACGAGTTTGGATTCGGCCATCGCCTAACCGCTGGCTACGATGGCGGCACCGGCATGGGTGCACGGGCACGCTTTTGGTTCTACAACCACGGTCACGACTTCGTGCCAGCAGGAACCGGTTCGTTGGGCATCGACATGGACGTTTTCGACGTCGAGCTTATGTTGTACGAGCAACTTCGCAACTGGAACCTGATGGTCACCGGCGGTGCACGTTATGGTCGTGTCCAACTGAACGGAGACTTTTTCCCGACAGGAAATCGAGTCTTCTTCGAAGGTGTCGGACCCACCGCTTCGCTCGAAACGACGCGAAACTTTGGTGACAAGGGCCTCTACTTCGTAGGGAATGCCCGTGCGTCTATCCTCTTCGGCGACATTCATGTCACCGGACTGCCCAAGACCGAAGATGACTCGACCGTTGTCTTTGAAAATCAGCTTGGCATGGGTATGACACGCGACCTAGGTCGCGCTACGCTCAATCTGCGTAGCGTCTGGGAAACCCAGATTTGGATGAACGACACCCTCTCCAACGGAACTCCTGGTTCCAACCTCGGATTCGGTGGCCCAAGTTCGTCTGTTGAATTGCAGTTCTAAAGTAGAATGCACGTCGAAGCTAAGGTGGCATGCTCGCGACCCCCTTCCGAGCATGTCACCCCTTTCTTAGAATGGGACGGGTCTCCATCCACCTCTCGAGACCCGTCCCTTTTTTTCTAACGCCATTCGTGGAACTCGACTCCGGCGATGCGTTGCATCGCGGCTATTGCCCACTGCCTACTCTCAACGCTTCCCATGCAACCTGACGACGAACTTTGCCTTTGTTTTCATGTCACCCAGCGCAAGGTGGCCAACTACCTGCGCATTGAAAAGCCGCGCCGTGTCGCGCAGTTGTCCGACTGCTACGGGGCAGGCACCGGCTGCGGCTGGTGCCGACCCTTTTTGGAGCGGATGTTTGCCGCAGCGAAAGAAGGCGATGCTGGCAAGGCCCAAATCCCAGACGCCGACGAATACGCCCAACAACGGGGCCAATACGTCCACGACGGTGGCGGTACCCCGCCTCCCGGCGCAACGCCGCCCGCTTCTTAAATGAATGACCCATAAAGAGGGGTGATTCTAACCTCGTTCCCACGCAGAGCATGGGAACAAGTGGGGACTCATTGGACATTCACCCCCCTCTTTTCGCTTGCTGCTGCCTCTCCCGCGTGTTATAAGCGCATATAGTGAAAAGAGGGTCGTATTCGGAGCATTGGTTTCAGGGCATTGGTCGGCACAGATGAAAGATGACGGTGGGCAATGACCCAAATCACTTTGCGAGTTTTGGACGGAGCCGACCGGGGACAGGTTTACGAGAACCTCAAAGCGCCGATCACCATCGGCCGCGAAGAAGGCAACTCCGTCCAGCTGAACGACGAACGCATTAGCCGCTTTCACATCAAAATCCAAGAAGACCAAGACAAGCTCGTCCTCACCGATCTGGAAAGCACCAACGGCACACGCGTCAACGGCGAAGACACCCAGCTTCGCATCCTCCGCTTCGGCGACGTCGTCTCGGTAGGCCGCTCGGTCCTTCTCTTCGGCACCCGCGACCAAATCGCCAACCGCCTGCAAGACCTCCGCAACGACGGCATCGGCGACACCAGCCAATTCAACTCGGGCGGCACCGATTCCGAATCGCTCAGCTTCGAGCTACGCCTCGGCGCTTCCGAAGACCTCCAAGGCACGCTCCACATCCCGCTCCCCCCCGATCTGCCCGACCAACTTAGCGCCGGCCAAGCAGCCCAAATCTCTGAGCTGCTCGAGTACTTTCATCTACGCGCCCGCCACCTGGTCCAAGCCGCACTCGTCAACGACGACGAAAACGAGGTGAAAATATCGTTAGCCCAATGGCAAGATTTGCTTGATATGCAATCGCAGTTGGCCGAGTATCTACGGGTGATTGGGGATCCGGGGTCGGAGGGGTGAGGACGCACAATTCGTGGGTAGCAATCTGGTCGTGGGTAGCAATCTGGCTTTAACTGCACGTTCTCCTGGGGCACGCCGTCATGGACCTTGTATTTGAATGGAATGAGGAAAAGGTCAAGCGGAATGCAGCAAAGCACGGTGTCTCCTTCGAGGAAGCTAAAACGGTCTTCAACGATCCCTTCGCTATGACAGTTTCGGATACTGGCCACTCGGCGAAAGAGGAACGCTGGCTCGATATCGGTTTATCTATTGAAGGCAAGCTGCTGGTGGTATGGTATAATGAAAGTAGCGAGAGAATCTGAATTATCGGTTCCCGCCAAGCCTCGAAAGCAGAAGAGAGGGCCTACGCACATGAACGAATCTAGCCACAACGCCGACGAAATGAAAGAAGAATATGACTTCTCGCAAAGCGTGAGAGGCAAGCACTACAAGGCGTACCGCGCCGGGCATGTCGTACGGATGGAGAAGTCTGACGGGAGCATCGAGCAGCGGCATTTCACGCTGCAGGAGGGTGCCGTCATGCTCGACCCCGATATGAGAGAACGTTTCCCTGATTCTGAATCAGTGAACGCAGCGCTCCGATCACTCGCTGCGCAGGGATGATTTCTTGAGTGCGAGCTCATGCGGAGTCACAAAAAACAATGAAGCCCACGATGCCAGCTATCGAAACGCGAATCGCAACCACCAGTGATCTCGATGCGGTAGCAAAACTGTTCGACGATTATCGCCAGTTTTATGGTCAACCGGAATGCCTGGACTCGTCGCGAGCATTCATGAGCGAACGGCTACAAACTGGCGATTCTGTTGTCCTGGTTGCCGAAACAACGCTGCTAGCTGGATTCTCCCAGCTTTATCCGATCTTTTCGTCGGTGTCGGCGCAACGAGTCTATCTTTTGAACGATTTGTTCGTTGCTTCAGATTTTCGTCGACAGGGTGTCGGAAAGCTGTTACTAGATGCCTCTCGCGATTTCGCAGCGGAAGGGGGCGCCTTGCGTCTCGAACTTGCAACAGCACACGACAATGCGGCCGCCCAGCGCCTTTATGAATCGGTCGGCTACGTTCCAGACACGACTTTCAAGCGTTATAGTTTATCTATCACATAAATCTGTTTATAAATGCCAAAAACGAAAACACGAAGTCCGCATGAAGCGCAAAGCATACATCGAGACGATAACGCTTCTTGACGCGACCGAGGAAGGGGCGGAATTAGCCCAACAATTGATCGAATCGGGGGCTATTCCCAAAAAAGCTGCGGAAGATGCTGGCCATATTGCCATTGCCGTTACGAATGGTGTCGAATATCTGGTAACATGGAATTGTCGGCATATCGCCAATGCAACCATGCGATCTCAAATCGAGCAGGTTTGTCGCAACGCAGGTTACCAACCAGTCATAATCTGCACACCCGACGAAATAATGGAACCCGGTGATGAAACCAACAACGAATGATCCTATCGTCGACGAAGTTCGCGCGGCACGCGACAATCATGCGGCTCAGTTCGGATACGACATCAAAGAAATTTTCCGAAGCATCCGAGATCAACAACAGTCGTCTGGCCGTAAGTACGTGCGCTACCCTGCTCGTTTGGTAACGAAAGCACCTGCCAAGTAGCCGTACGTGAATACGTCTGTTCCCAGAACCCACACATGCCAAAACGAAAAATCGAAGTCCGTCTCCGGTCCTGCGGGATCTATGCGCAGTGGGATGCCGACTCGAAGGAGCTGCCGAAATTCGTTGAGGCGACCCACCGTATTCGTGCCGAGGTTGGTATCGAGTTTGGGTTTGTGGTCGACATTCGTGGGGGCAAGAACCGGCAGCTTGATTACTGCATCGATCACCCCGGCATTCTCGATGCTGAGGGCAACCGACGGGCCCCGTTTGACGGGACCGTCTACATCAAACAAAACGACTGGAAGTTTTTCTTAGGCGACACCGTCTGGGAGCCAATCGCTGACAAGCTGGGCGACTGGCGCTTGACGCTCGAGCTAGATGGCGAAGTGGTCGCCGACGAGACCTTTGAGCTGTTCGCCTAACAACCCCAGCCACGAAAGCGGCAGCGATTAGCCACGAAAACGACGGCAGCTTAGCCGCGAGAGCGGCGGCAGCACCTAGCCGCCGGCGTAAGCCGGCGGCATGCGATGCTCCAATCCTAAAAGCCGCGTAGCGGCGACAGCAATTTTAGTACGCTAACGCAACGGTCGTCTCCAGCAACCTACGACGGCGAACAGGTAACTTGCAAGTAACAGCGATGAGGGCTCAGGCACAAACGTTGTTGCATTCTGATCTGTCAGCGCGGGATCAATTGGATTCGCTGCGAAATTGAACGGAGCAAATCCGTTGGTTGGCGTTGGCCGAGGCTGTTCCCAAGTGGTAAGCCTTACAGGGCTGGCGGGCGAGTAGGGATCGCTGCTGCGGTCCATGGTCCAGTTGCCATTATCGAACGAATCGAGATCCGGCCCACCCGGCAGATTAAGATTCCAATTAAAGACGAGGCGCTCGCTTGGCCCCCAACCGTTCACCACCACTTCAAAATCTCGAAGCGTATTTGTACCACTATCGGGAGCATTTGGGAAAAACGGATTCGAAAAAGGAGCCGCTAGGTCGATGTTGGGTATTGGAGTGCCTACACCGGTTGAAAACTGTGCCAAGCTTGGGCTGGCCGAGGCAACGGTCCAATTGCTGAGCGCTCCAAATCCGACGCCGACTATGGAGGCTAGCGGGGTGGTCTGATTGAATCCGAATCCCATGGTAAGGTTGAGAGCGTCTGCGATATCGTGGTTCCAGTTCACGACTTCAAAGGTGATGCGAGTATCACCAAAGCCGATATCTTCGACGAGAGTGGGCTGGATACAGAAAATGCCACCCTGCGACACTGGGATCTTGGGATTACCGGGCACAGGATCCGCCAACGCATGGGTCGCCACAACCCAAAAGAGACACAACATAGTGAACATTACAGTCTTCTTCATGAGAACCGCCATCCTTCCAAAGCAGTGATTCCACCCGAAAAAACCGAGCTGTCGCGCATCTTGATCTCTGTACAGATGCATTCAGAATCAATAGGGACAAAAACGAGGCCGCATTTTTGCTAACGCAATCGCGTCGCCAAATTAACGGACTTCGACAATAACAACGCTGCCAATTCTCATTCCTACTTCAGCAAAATGAGGCACGAAACTCCTCAAAGGCTGCTCGGATTGTAGCACTGCGAGAGAAGAAAGAAACACATTCAATCCGTTCCTGTGATTTTCTTTTGCTCGCTTCAAAGGCAGACGCTATCGGGGGGGGGCAGGGCAATTGTCCATTCCCCGCAGATTTATGCCGTATTTACGCCGAACCGACAGGCGTCTGGCACCTGTTTGATTGGAATGGCTGTAGAAGCGGAACACTCGATTGGGACTTGCTCTAACGGCAGCCCTATCATTGTTTATGTGACACTTCGGCGAGACGTAGCTCGCCGGCTATCTTTGCAGAAACCTTGTCATTACTTCGACCCTTCCTCACACGTTCCTCCACACGTTACAATGACCTTTCGCACACACCAGTCGCCAGGGAGCCAACTACTAGGAGGTAGTCGTCTTGTCTTCGTCATTCGTCCATCTGCATTGTCACAGCCACTTTAGTCTGCTTGATGGGGCCAGCCCGATCCAAAAGCTGGTCAACCGGGCCAAAGAACTTGGGATGAACGCCCTGGCGCTGACCGATCATGGCAACATGTATGGGGCGCTACAGTTCTACGAAGCGTGCAAGGCGGCCGACATCAATCCGATCGTTGGCTACGAAGCGTATGTCGCGCCGAACAGCCGGTTCGACAAAGGCGGGGCCCACAGCAGCAAAGACGCCAGCTACCACCTTACGCTGCTCGCGCAGAACAAGACCGGATTCCAAAACTTGGTTCGTATGGCGAGCCGGGCCTATCTTGAAGGGTTTTATCACAAGCCTCGCATCGATCGCGAGCTGCTCGCCGACTACTCCGACGGCATCATCTGTCTGAGCGGCTGTGTGTCGGGCGAGTTTAGCCGTGCGATGCTTAACGGCGGCAACCCGCCGACCGAAGAACAAATCGCCAAGGGCAGCGAGATTGCCGGCTGGTTTCACAAGGTGTTTGGCGATCGCTACTTCATCGAGATCCAAGACAACGGCGTCGACATCCAGAAGCAGGCGATGGAAGCGTCGATCATCGTCGCCAACCAGATGGGCTTACCGATGGTCGCAACCAGTGACGCCCATTACGTCAACCAAGAAGATGCCGAAGCCCAAGACGTGCTGCTCTGTATCAACACCGGAAAATTCCGAACCGACGCCAACCGGATGAAGATGGAAGGCGACCAGTTTTTCTTGCGCAGCCCCGAGCAAATGCTCGCCGCCATGCCGGGCCACGAAGATGCGATTGCGCGCTCGCAAGAAATCGCCGACCGCGTCGACATTGATCTCGACCTCGGAAAGCGCCACTTTCCGACGTTCACTCCGCCCGAGAAAAAGCCGTCGGAAGGCTATCTGCGCGAGCTTTGCATCGCCGGCCTGAAAGAACGTTACGCCGACGAGGCGCATCGCTGGGAGGGCGACGACCTGTCGCAGGTGGTCTACGACCGGCTGAACCGCGAGCTGGGCGTCATCAACAAGCTCGGCTTCTGCGACTACTTTTTGATCGTCTGGGATTTTGTTCGCTTCGCCATCGAAGAGAATATCCCTAACACGGCCCGTGGCTCGGGCGTCGGCTCGTTGGTCTGCTACGCACTCAAGATGAGCCACGTCTGTCCGTTGAAATACGACTTGCTCTTCGAGCGGTTCCTCGACGAAAGCCGCCTAGAGGCTCCCGATATCGACATCGACTTTTGCAGGGAAAGTCGTGGACGAGTGATCCAATACGTCAAAGACAAATATGGCGAGGCGAACGTCGCGCAGATCGGCACGTTTGGCACGCTCGCCGCGCGGGCCGCCATCCGCGACGTCGGACGCACGCTCGGGCTGCCGATTTTTCGCGTCGATCAAGTCGTTGCGATGGTTCCCGACCAGTTGGGCATCACGCTTGCGTCGGCGCTCGAACAGAGCGATGAACTCAAAAAGATCTGCGAAGCCGATCCCGAAATCCGCGAGCTTCTCGATCTGGCCCAAAAAATCGAAGGCCTTGCTCGTAATGTTGGCACGCACGCGGCGGCCGTCGTCATCGCCGAAAAACCGGTCGACGAGTATGTCCCGTTGCAGCACGTCAAAGGAAAAACTGAAGTCATCACCCAGTGGGCCATGAACGATGTCGAACGTGCCGGCCTGCTCAAAATGGATTTTCTTGGGCTGCGCAACCTGACGATTCTGGCACGCAGCATCGAACTCGTAAAACAGTCGCGTGGCGAGACGATCGACCCTTACAAATTTCCGCTGGACGACAAGCCGACTTTTGCCCTGCTTTGCCGTGGCGAGACCAAAGGCATCTTTCAGTTGGAAAGTGGCGGCATTCGTGACCTGCTCCAACGGATGAAGCCCGACTGTTTTCATGACATCATCGCCACGGCTGCGCTCTACCGCCCCGGCCCGCTCGAAGGGGGCATGGTCGACGACTACGTTGAGGTCAAACATGGCCGTAAGCAGCCCGAGTATCCCCATCCGGTAATGAAGGAGATTCTCGAAGAGACGCACGGCGTCATGGTCTATCAAGAACAGGTGATGCGCATCCTCAACCGACTGGGCGGCATCCCACTTTCCAGTGCGTATACCTGTATCAAAGCGATCAGCAAGAAAAAGCTGCCGATGATCGCCAAGTTCTACGGAGAATTTCTCGAAGGGGCACAATCGCAGGGCCTCGAAAAGAAAAAGGCCGAAGCACTATTCAGTATGATCGAAAAATTCGCCGGCTACGGATTTAATAAGAGTCACTCGACCGCTTACGCGCTGATCGCGTACATGACGGCCTACCTCAAGGCGCACTATTCAGTCGAATTTATGGCGGCGCTGTTGTCGTGTGATATCTCGGGGCGCAATTTTAAGAACAAGGACTCGCTGGTCGAGCATATCGAAGACTGCAAACGGATGGAGCTTGAGGTCGTCCCCCCCGACGTCAACGCCTCAGACTCCGACTTCAAAGTCGCTGACAATCGTATTCATTTTGGCCTGAGCGCGATCAAGTCGTGCGGCATCGGCGCGGCCGAAGCGATCAAGGGCGAACGCGAAAAAAACGGACCGTTCACGAGCCTCTTTGATTTTTGCGATCGGATCGACTCGCAAAGCTGCAACCGTTCTTCGATCGAAGCACTCATCAAAGCCGGAGCCTTCGACAGCACCGGCGGCCACCGCGCACAGCAAATGGCTGTCCTCGATCGGGCATTGCAGTCGGGCGTCGCCGCTGCCGCCGATCGCCGCAGCGGACAAAAAGGCCTGTTCGATGCTTTTGACGACGACGAAGAGGACGAAGCCGACGCCGCGCAAGACTTGCCAAACATCCCGCCGTTCGACGAAAAAGAACAGCTCAACATGGAAAAGGAAGTCCTCGGCTACTACCTCACCAGCCATCCGCTGGCCGAACACGAAGCGATCCTTCGTACCTACTGCACCCACAACAGCCAGTCGATGGCCCAGCTCAAACACCGCGACGAAGTGCAGCTCGGCGGAATGTTGGGGGCCATCAAATTTTCGCACACCAAAAACCCCCGCCCAGGACAGGTCCACACGAAGTACGCCATGTGGGATCTCGAAGATTTGGACGGAATCATGCGCTGCATTCTTTGGCCCGAGCAATTTGCCGAACATGGACATCTGGTCGCACAAGATGCGATTTTGTGCGTCGTCGGCAAAGTCGACCGTCGACCGGGTGCCGAAGAGGTCAACTTGATCGTCGACAAGCTGCTGCCGCTGGAAGAAATGCCCAAGCACTTTAGCAGCGGCATGGTCATCCGCGTCGGAGAAGAACAGCACGGCGAACAGGGACTCAAGCAATTGCGGGAAATCGTACGCGGCTATCCTGGCAGCAAACGGCTACGCCTGAGGCTTGATTTGCTGGATGGCGGGCAGGTCTGGATCGACAGCTCTGGCTCGGGTGTCGAACTGAATCAGGAGCTCAACGACCGGATCGATCAGTTGCTCGGGCCAGGCAATCGGCTTCTAGAAAAGGCCCCACCCAAGCCGCAAAGCAGGGCACCGGCAGGTGCGGGACATGGCAGGCAGCGGCGATAGATGTATGTTAAAGTAGGATACTGAAACCTAAGAGCAGCCGGCGAGCTACGTCTCGCCGACGTTCTATTATTTAAGAACATTTTGTGACACGGCGGCGAGGCGTAGCTCGCCGGCTATTGAGAAGTTGGAATTACATGTCGAGTATTAAGCGAATTTTGGTGACCGGCGGCGCTGGTTTTTTAGGCTCTCACTTGTGCGAACGTTTGGTGGCCGAAAAGCATGACGTCATCTGCCTAGACAACTTTTTCACCAGCCAAAAGAGCAACGTCGCCCATCTGTTGGACGAGCCGAACTTCGAGTTGATCCGGCACGACATCACCCAGCCGATCTTTCTCGAAGTCGACGAAATCTACAATCTGGCTTGCCCCGCCGCGCCGGGACACTACCAGTACAATCCCATCAAAACCATGAAGACCTCCGTCCTCGGGGCGATTCATATGCTGGGGCTCGCCAAGCGGTGCAACGCCAAAGTCCTGCAAGCTTCGACCAGCGAAGTCTACGGCGACCCCGAAGTCCATCCCCAGACCGAAAGCTATCGCGGATCGGTGAACCCGGTCGGTCCACGGGCATGTTACGACGAAGGAAAACGGGCGGCCGAAACACTGTTTGTCGACTACCATCGCCACAACAAGGTCGATGTACGCATCGTGCGAATCTTCAACACCTATGGACCACGGATGCACCCTTACGACGGGCGCGTGGTATCCAATTTTATCCGCCAAGCACTAGCCGGCGAAGACATCACGATTTTTGGCGACGGCTTGCAAACCCGTTCGTTCTGCTACCGAGACGATCTGATCGAAGGTTTCATTCGCATGATGAACGGCCCGTCCGACTTTATTGGGCCAATGAACTTGGGCAACCCGGGGGAGTTTACGATCCGCGAACTGGCCGAAATGGTCATCGAACTGACCGGCGCCAAATCTAAATTGGTCAAACGCCCCTTGCCGGCAGACGACCCTACGCGTCGGCGGCCCGACATCACCTTGGCCAAAGAAAAAATAGGCTGGGAGCCGACCATTGAATTGCGAGAAGGACTTACGGCCACGATCGACTGGTTCCGGTCGATACGCATGGAAGACTACCGCGCGCCTACGCCACACTACTAGTCAGCGCCATGAATCGATAGAACAGCGGGCGCACTAGACGAAAAAGCGTTAGCCCGAGGACGATTCCCAGGATATCGCAAATCCAATCGAGGCCATCGCAGTTGCGCCCCACCGGAATTTGCGTCACTTCGTCGAACGCACCATAGAGCGTGCCCAGTAGCCATACCGTAAAATAGTGTTGGGGCCGAAGCACTCCGATGGTCCATTCCCAGCTCGTCAAAACCGAAAAAGAAAGCGCCAGATACATCAGACAATGCAGCGCCTTGTCGGTAATCGAAATCTGAAACGGGATCGCACGTACGGGAATGTGCGTCGCGACAAACATCAAGACAAACAGCGCTACGGTCGCATAGCGCGCCACCGAAGCAATGCGCTGAAAACGATCGGTAGTGGAATTGTCGAGACTAGGCATAAAGAGATTAACCACCGAGACACAAAAAACCGTTTCGCCGAATCACCTGCGAGCGACAACCGTTAGCGAACACGATTGTACCTTGAGCTTCGGGGCGAGAGGGCAAGAAAATGAAAGCAGCCCTCATTATAGCGGCTACAACGATCTTTCCTACGTATTGGTCGCCAATATCGTTCGCCGCCAGCTTCTGGTTATACTGGAATCACTTCGATTGACGACGTGAACACAGCCCAGGAACCCAGAGACAAAGTGGTGGATCATCTACAATTCATGGTGCAGGCCTATGCCCAGGCCCAAGCGGCACTGGTCGAAGAGGAGGTTCCCGTAGGGGCTGTGGTTGTCCACGAGGGCCAGGTCATTGCGGCTGCACACAATGGCCGCGAGCAGCTACGCGACCCGACCGCCCACGCCGAAATGATTGCTATCACGCAGGCGGCCGCGTCGCTCGACTCCTGGCGTCTCGAGGGTTGTACGCTCTATGTCACGTTAGAACCGTGCCCGATGTGTGCCGGTGCGATCTTGCAAGCCCGCATCGAAACGGTCGTCTATGGTGCGGCAGACCCCAAAGCGGGCGCGGTCAACAGCCTGTTTCAGTTGCTCGGCGACACGCGGCTCAACCATCGCACGGAAGTCATCGAGGGAATCATGGCCGAGCCGTGCGGACAAATTCTGACCGACTTTTTTGCCGCCAAACGACGATCGAAAAAAAAATGAGCGATTCGCAATCCACCATCCTAGTTACCGGCGGCGCTGGTTTTATCGGCAGCGCGATGGTGCGCCACTGTCTGGCCGAAGACGGTGCCGCCGTCATCACGCTCGACAAGCTGACCTACGCCGGCCATCGCTGCTCGTTGGCCGAAGTGCTCGACCACCCTGGGCATCGGTTTGTTGAAGGCGACATTGCAGACGTCGAGCTAGTGACCAACCTACTCGACCAACACCAGCCCACGGCCATTGTCCACATGGCGGCTGAGTCGCACGTCGACCGGTCGATCGCCACCCCCGCTCAATTTGCCGAAACCAATGCCTTGGGTACCTGTCAATTGCTCGACACGGCCACCCATTACTGGCAAGGTCTCGACCCGGCCCAACAAAGTGCGTTTCGCTTCTTGTTGATTTCTACCGACGAGGTGTTTGGCTCTTCTCCCTTAGGCGAACAGTTTGACGAGCAAAGTCCCTTGTCGCCCAACTCGCCCTACGCCGCCTCGAAAGCTGCCGCAGAACATTTTGCCCACGCTTTCTTTCGCACCTACGGACTGCCCATCTTGATCGCCAACCCGAGCAACAATTATGGGCCCCGCCAGCTTCCCGAAAAATTGATCCCCAAGATGATCTTGCACGCTGCCGCCGAAAAACCGTTGCCCGTCTACGGAGATGGCCTCCATCAACGCGACTGGATTCACGTGGACGACTGCTGCCGAGCGCTCTTGGCCATTTTGCGCTGTGGCCAACCAGGCGAGCGCTATCTGATCGGAGCCGAAAATTGTCTTCCGAATATCGACATCGTCCGCATGATCTGCGATCGCGTTGACGACTTTTTGGCCGACGGCCGGTCACGCCAAAAGCTGATTGCCTCGGTCACCGACCGCCTGGGGCACGACCGACGCTATGCCGTGAATGCGGCTCGACTAAAAAAAGTGTCGGGTTGGCAGCCAGAAATCGATTTTGCCGAAGGACTACGTGAAACCGTCCGTTGGTACTTGGACCACCCCGAATGGGTAGAAGCCGTTTCTTACGCGAACGGCAGCTAGGATACCCCGTGGAATAGGCTTCCAGCCTGTAATAAACAACACTCTCTACAGTCGGGTGGGAGATTCTGTCGGCGAATGGAGCGAACCACTTCAATTCGTTTCGCTGCCGACAGGTTCACTCACCTTTCGGTCCAACTAACAAGGTGGGCCAATTTCCTCCCTACAGGCTGGAAGCCTATTCCACTCCTGCCGGTTTTGCCAGTTCTTCGGATATCCGTCCTTTCCAAAGGCCCTTTTTTCGGACAAAGCGTGACGAATTGGCCATTTCACGGCCATCTGAATTATGCTGAGGGTTATCGAATCCCACTGCCAGTGCAAGCCGGTTTGTTGTCTTCCACAGCAGATCACGATAAAATGAGGGCTGGCTGGGGAGTTGATCGAGACAAGCACACCCACCGCTATACCTTCGTCCCAGCAGAGAGGCACTTCGCAATGCAAACCACAATCCAAAGCCTTCGATTCCTGGCACTCGGCGTTCTCGTGGTCGCTCTTTCCTTCGACCAACTGGCTTCCAACGCGACGGCACAGTCTGCCACCAAGAACACGGGCTATGGCGCGACGACCACGTCGAATCTTCTCAACCGAAGTAAAGCCTCACGATTTTCCGTGCAAAGCATCACCAACAATGTACGTCGTCAATCGATCCGATCCGTAGGAGTGCCCGGCGTCAATCACCGCAATTTCCTAGGTTCTTCCTCCTCGGTTCTAGGTCAAAAATCAAAACCGTTTACCGGCGTTTCGCGAGGCCCCGCGGTCAGTCCTTACCTAGCCTTGTCGGCCCCACGCGCTTCGGCCTCCGATTACCAAAGCATCATTCGCCCCATGCAGCAGCAACAGCGTGCCCAACAAAGACAACAAGTTCAATCGATTCAGCAGCAACGACGCTTAAACCAAATGGCCGCACGATCTCCGTTCAACACGACGGGCGACGAAAACCGCGCTCCAACCGGACACGTGGCTGTCTTTATGAGTATGGGAAGCTATCAAAACACCGGCAATTACTTTCCGCCGATGAGCCCTGGCAAAAAGCGATAGGGCATAAAAGGTCATAAAGGCTCTGTAGAAAAGCATCTTTTTGAATGAGGGATGCAAGATTTACCACAGAGGGCACAGAGGTACACAGAGGAAATAGCCTTTGTATAGAAGGCAAAAAGCACTTCTCTGTGATCCTCTGTGTCCTCTGTGGTTTATTCAAAGAACAAAAAAGCAAGTTTTCTACAGAGCCGGTCATAAAGCGTAAGCACGCCATCCTACGCCCGGTGCTATCGCTCGTCTCGCTGTCGCTCTGCAGCCAACTCTGCAAAATCTTCTAAAATTGCTCTTGGCCCCTGTCTGTCGGTTTGGTAAAAGTCTTGCCTCTTTTCGTAAGCGGTTCTCTCTTCTACTACCACCGAACCACTGCGGCACGTTTTCTGTGTCGGGGTGCGCGGTCAAGGACGAGCTTTTATGGCTAATGTGCAACGACGATCACTCGCGGCTTTTTCTGCTGCTTGTGCAACACTTTTTCTGTTCGGTCTGCCGACCCAAGCGGCGGATGGGCCTAACCGGGTTTCGGCGTCCGATGTTTCGGCGGGCCAATTTGTCGACTCGCTGCTCGGTCCCGACGCGCCCAAGAAACGGCAAAAAACAAGGCCGGCGGCCCGACGCAAGTCAACGGTGCGCGGAAAATTAGCCAAAAACCAAAAGACCGAAAACGGTTTGCCACTATTCGCCTTGGTCGACACCCAAGGAAAGATTCTACGCTACGTCGAACCGGTCAAGTCGGTCGACCTAGAAGCCTACCTAGGAAAAATGGTCTCCGTCCGCCGCGACACGGGCAAGACCTTGCTCGCCTCGCAATTGGCGCTGCCCCGAACCACCAAGGCTGCCGTGCAGTTAGCACAACACCACGAGCCAATCCCGGCGGGAGTACCCATTCTCGCCGACGAACCTTTTTCTGGTGAAGCGATTCCAAGCGATTCGAGCGTCGTAGTTGACGGCTACGAAAATGGCGTCGACAGCTACGAAAATGGTCCGATTTACCTGGATGGCGAATACAACGAAAACGAGTACGACGAAGGACTCCACTTCGGCGGCGGCTGCCCCAATTGCGGCTCGGGCACTTGCTCGTCTCGCCGTGGCGGAGGCTGTGGCTATGGCGCACGCGGCGTGATGTATGCTCATGCCGAGTACCTGATGTGGTACATGGAAGGCATGAACGTGCCACGACTGGTGATTCAGTTTCAAGACCTGAACGTAGGGACAGGCGACGCGATTGGCCCCTTCACAACGCTTTACGGCGGCAATCGAGTGCTTGAAGACGAGCGCCACGGTGGCCGACTGACGCTCGGCCTATGGCTCGACGACTATGGCCAGTGGGGCCTCGAAGGAGATTACCTCCGCTTAAGCACACTCGACGAACGTTTTGTCGCCGGTAGCAAGGATGGACTTGTCCCTCCGTTGGGATCGTTTATCGGTCGACCCTTTTTCCAAACCGGCATCATCAACGGAAATCTTCTCTCACGCGGCCCTTCGCAAGAAGATGTCGACACCAATCGACTCGACGGAACCGTCACGGTCGACGTGCGTAGCGAATTTCAAACCGCCGGAATCCGGCTGCGACACAACCTCTGCTGTCGCGAAGGCTGCAACACCGGCTGCGGCGACGCCGTCGGATGTGGCAGCGGTTGTGGCGGCGGCATCGGGTGCGGTAGCAGCGTAGGCTACGGCTCCGACACCTTTTTTCAAAGCGGTCCACTGGGAAGAATCTGCCGGCTACTCCGAAAAGGGACACGCCACACCGACGTGCTCTATGGGTTCCGCTGGGCTAATCTGGACGAAAGCATTCAAATAACCGAAGACCTTCAGGAATTCACCAGCATCACGACCAACCCGCCTACTTTGGGAAACAGCATCGACGTGTTCGATCGATTTGCTACCGAAAACGAGTTTATGGGTGGCGAAATTGGCTACGAAACCGAGTGGGAACACCAACGTTGGTCGCTCAACTTCCTATCCAAACTTGCCATCGGCAACACGAGGCAACGGGTCCGAGTCACCGGCTCGACAACCATCGACGATGGCCTAGGTACGGTGTCGGTGACGGATGGCGGACTACTGACCCAACGCTTTGTCCATCCTGGTGCCGACCTGATCGCCGGAAATGCCGACGACTTTGTCGTTGGAAACATCGGCGATTACAAGCGGGATGAATTCAGCATGATCCCAGAGATTGGCCTGACGTTGGGCTACAATCTTACCCAAAGGTTAAAGCTCACCGGCGGCTATACGCTGCTCTATTGGAGCAACGTCCTAAGACCTGGCGACCAAATCGACTTGGATGTGAACGGAAACTTGCTGAATCGCAACGGAACGCCAGACCCGGCGACCATCGTCCAAGGCGATCATCCTCGCTTCGTCTTCCACCAAACCGACCTTTGGCTGCACGGTTTGAACCTGGGTGCCGAATACACTTGGTAATCTGCAAGGTCAGGTGATCTCGCAGGCCCTCACCAGCCGATACCAACTGGGCGTAGGTTGCTGCGCAATCTGTCCGTCTGTCGCTAGCTAAATTGCATTGACGAGGTGCTATCATGGTCCGGTTCTCCAAGAAAAAAAACGGCAAGAAGTCAAAAAACAACGGTTCCACCGCTCGCGCTTCTGCCGCAGGAAGAAAACTGGCGATCGAGAACCTAGAATCTCGCGAGATGCTAGCTGCCGACATGGCCGAAATCACCGGCATCGTACGGACCGACCTGCAGGGTGATAACGATGCTAGCAACGACGTCGTGGTTGTCGGCGCGACGGCCACGCTCTACCGCGACGGCGGCAATGGAGTCTTCGACAGCGGCGATGCGGTCGTCGGCTCCTCGGTCACCACCGACGGCAACGGCCGCTACCGATTTAATGAGGTCGGAGCCGGAAACTACTACGTCCAAGTCACGCTGCCCAACGATCTACAATTTCGTCCAGGCCAAGGCGTCCAAGCCGTTTCGATTTCGGCCGATGAAGGCGACGGAATCGTCGGCCCAACGATCGACGGATTTACGACTTTTCAGTTAGTCAAAGCTTCGCCTCCGCCCGTGTCGAATGCTGATGACACGCTGGTCGATAGCGCCGTCCTCGGCGGCGAACGCGATCTGTATGTCGAACTGACCGAAAGCACCAACCCGATCTCCGCAATCTCGCTAGCTGCCAGCGGTGGCAGCTTGTACGTCGCCAGCGGCCCCGGTGCCACCGGAAACGTCAAAATTGTTTGGGACGGAACCGACGGCGATGCAAAAAACGTCGACGCGACCGGACTCGGCGGCGTCGACCTGACCACGTCGAACGGAAACACGATGACCGGCATCGCTTTGACCTCGGGGGCCGATCATCCGAACGCCAAAATCATGCTCCGCGTTTACACCGACGCGAACAACTGGTCGGAGTACGCAACGATCGTTCCCGAATCGCTCGGCGGCGCCATAGCCGGACAAGCCATCTTTAATTTTGACGATACGCCGGTCGCCCAGTCGGGCCTCGGGGCTGACTTTAGCAACGTCGGTGCTCTCGAACTCACGTTTGAAGGCGTCACGGCCGTCGATGCCCAAATTTCGTTGGTCGGACTCGTCGGACGCGCCACCAAACGGGCCGACTTCACCGCGTCGCCTCGCCTAAGCCTGGGCGACAAAGTTTGGGCCGACATCGACGACGATGGTCTCTACGAATCGGGCGAAAAAGCGATTCCTGGCGTCAAGCTCAATCTTTACGAAGATGTTGACCTTAACAACACCTTCACCGCCGGCGTCGATCGTCTGGTCGACATGCAGACGACCGACTCCAACGGCATGTATCTGTTTACCGACTTGCTGCCCGGCAAGTTTATCGTGCAGGTCGACCCAGGCAACTTTTCGTCGACAGGGCCGCTCTCTGGATTGCGTTCCAGCTTGGACGGAGCGGCTGCCGTCGATCCTGACAACGACGTCGACAACGACGACAACGGCACGCCCCTCTCGGGCGCTGGCGTCGTAAGCCAAGCCATCATGCTCACCGGCGATGCCGAGCCGACCAACGACGGCGACACCGACAACGACTCGAACCGTACCGTCGACTTCGGCTTCTTCGGCTTCGACCTGGTCCTCGACAAAGCGGTCGAGCAAACGACGGTCGCCCCGTCCGAGACGCTCGACTACACCATCAAAATTAATAACGACGGCCCCTCTGCCGCCGAAAACACAACCTTCAAGGACGAGTTGCCTAGCTTTGCAACCTTTGTCTCTGGCACAACAGACATCGCCGGTGTCGGCGTCACGCATAACAATGGCGTCGTGACCGCCGATCTGGGAACGCTGCAACCCGGAGCCGTGGTCTTCGTAACCATCACTGCAACGGTCAGCCAAGACGCGACCGGCACGCTCGTCAACAAGGCAACCGTGTTTGCTCCGAAAGAAGTCGACCTATCGAACAACACCGATACGGTCTCGAATCCGATCACCCCGCGCATTGATCTGGCGATCGACAAGACCGACAGCCGCGATCCGGTCGAACCAGGCAGCACGTTTAGCTACACGCTCGACATCGTCAATCACGGCCCCTCCAACGCAACGGGCGTGGTGATCACCGACACGCTCCCCGCGACCGGCGTCACGTTTGTCAGTGCTTCGCAAACGCCGACCACCAACACGGGCCGCGAACTCACCTTCGACATCGGCAATTTGGCCCGTGGCGCAACCGCCAGCGTAACGATCGACGTCCGCGTTGACGACGACTTCTCCGGCAGACTCGTCAACGAATCGAGCGTCCGAGGTAACGAAACCGAAATCCGGCTCGACAACAACGAGGATGTCGAACCAACGCAGGTCAACATCGACCCGGCCAGCTTGGCAGGCTCCGTCTTTGTCGACCGCAACGACAATGGCGTCTTCGATGCGGGCGAGGTTCCGCTAGGTGGCGTGGTCGTCAACCTGCAAGGAACCGATTTCCGAAACAACTTTGTCACACTCACGACCACTACCGCCGCCGACGGCTCCTATCTGTTCGACAACCTAGCACCAGGCACCTACCAAGTTGTCGAAACTCAGCCCAACCGTTTCCGCGATGGCAAAGACCACATCGGCACCAATGGCGGCGTCCGGGGTGTCGACCCTGGCCCCAATTTGGTTCCCAACGACCTGACGGCACAACAGGTTGACGATCTGTTCTTGGCCATCGCCATTGAGAGCGGCGACGCGACCGTCAACTACGACTTCGGCGAGCTGGCCGTCAACGTCAGCAAGATCGACTTCATCGGCCGTGCCAATTGGTGGTAAACGCCGCTAAGATTCAAAAGCCTGGCATTTTGAACCGCACAACAGCCGCGATCTGACAGATCGCCGGAATGTTACACGTGTTGATCGGTTTCGATCCGCACAGCGGACCCTACGTGTTGCCTAACCGCAGCCCTTGTTTCTTGTGCGCAACCTGACGGCGCTGGCGTGTTGTTTCTATGCAACATCCCCGATCATTCCCAAGAATTCTCGCGCCCGCACCCCAAACCTGAGCTAGGTTTTAGGTGGACAGGAATCCCTCGGTCGCTTTGTTGCTGAAAACATTGTTGCTGAGAACCTTATCTCGCCTGTCCAACAGCGTCCTACCTTTTCACCGTTCGTCCGAACAGCAGTAGCCGTCCTGGCTGCGAACCAAAAGAAATCAAACCTTTTCCAGCGAACGCATCTCAATGCGTTTGCAGGTTGGCTTGATTCGGAGTTGACTCCTTATGAACCTGCGACGTCGCATACGTTCGAAATACCGCTTCGGCACCACCCTCGTCGAGACGGCGATCGTCCTGCCCGTACTCTTCATGTTTCTGTGGGCAATCATCGAGTTTAGCCATGCCCAGTTGATCAACAACATGCTCAACAGCGCCTGTCGCACCGGTGCCCGTATGGGGTCGGTCGAAGGGACCAATTCCACCCAAGTCCTTGCTCGAATCGACCAAGTCATGGGATCGGTCGTCGACCCCGAAAAGGTGACCGCCTTTGTGAACGATGCCAGTGTTTACGATTCCGGCTCGACGCCGCCCACTTCGGGGTCAGGCATCGAAGCCTTGCCCGATCTCGAACTGTCAGACGCCGAGCCTCGCCAAATGTTCGTCGTCCGTGCCCGTTTGTCTTACAACGACATCGCAATCGTGCCCATGCCTTTTCTGAGCGGAGTCACGCTCAGCGGCCAAGCCTTTATGCGTCACGAATAATCCCCCTCCCCCCTCTCCCCACCCCTTGCCTGAGCCAATTTCTGGAGAAACTACCATGCACAGCCAACCCAATAAAAACTCCCGCCGTGGTGTTGCAGCCGTCGAGTTTGCCTTTGTCGTCCCCGTCCTGATGTCGATCGTTTTTGGATTGATTCAAGTCACCCGCGTCTACGATGCTCAGAACTTGCTAGAAAGCGCCGCCCGCGAAGGAGCACGATTTGCCTCGATCGATCGAGACGGCATGCTCGGAGACGGCGAAACGGCGAACACCAAGTTAGTCAGCGACGTCAAAAACTTCATGGCCTCTGCGGGACTCTCGCGTGACGATGTCCAAGTCAGCATACGCGACCATGCCAACCCAGAATCCACCTTCGACCTAGACGACCCGGCCAACGACCTCAAATTGTTCGACGTCGAGGTCTCGGTCCCCTATTCAAGCGTCAGTTACACACCCATTGGCGACGCTGACAATTACAGCATGTCTGCCTCGATTACGTTTCGCAACGGTCGAGCCACGTTGTCCCAGTAGTTAAGTAGTTTATTCGAGTCCCTTTACTTTTCCTCTCCCCAGTCTTTGGAGTTTGCATTATGAGAAATCGAAAACATCACTCGGAGCGTCGTCCTCTTGTCCCTCAGCGCCGAGGTATCGTCGTTGTCTTAACGGGCTTTGCGCTAGCCGCCATCTTTGCCTTCGTCGCGCTGTCGGTCGACACCGGCCGCATGGTGTTGGCCGAAACCGAAATGCAAAATGCCGTCGACGCGGCTTCGCTCGCAGCGGCCCAAGAAATCACCGCAGCCGTTTATGCGGCTGGGCAGGGCACCGGATCGGCAAACATTGATGCCAACTCGATCGCCGTGGATGCCGCCCGTTTGATCGCCGAAGAGGTGGCCGCTGCTAATGGCGTCTACATCGACCCCGCCACCGATGTCCGCTTCGGCAAACGAAAATACGACGAAGACACCAACACCTGGCCTATCCAGTGGGATGCCACGCCGTTTAACGTCGTGCAGGTCGTCGCCCGTCGCACAAACGAAGATAGCTCGGCCCCCGACGGCCAGTTCCCGTTGGCCTTCGGCTGGGCCGTTGGACGCACCCAAGTCCCCATCCAAACCACGGCAACCGCCTTTGTTGAAGCTCGCGACCTGGTCGTCGTGCTCGACTTCTCTGCCTCGATGAACGACGACAGCTCGCTCCGCTCAGGACTAGGCCAATCTGTGGCCGAAGACGCTCTCGACGACATGTGGGACAGCCTTGTTGACGCCGACCCACAGTTTCGAGGCACCAACCAAGCAAAATTTCCGGCTGACGGGTTTGGCGACGTCGATTCCTACTACGGAACGTACGTCTCGAGCAGCAGCACAAGCTCGATCCGAAGCCAGCTCGGCTTGAATGAAAAGAACCCAGACGGTAGCCGCAAATATCCGTTCCCTCAAACGGGACGCTACAGCAGCGGGAACGAAAAGTACAAGCCGAGTAACTCCAAGAGCGACTGGCTTTGGAACGACTACATCAAGCACGTCAAAAACAAAAGCGGCACCTATCGCAAGCGTTACGGCTACCGCACCCTGATGGATTACCTTCAGGAAAGACGCTACGCCCGCACCTCGTCCGAAGACTTGTGGCGTACGCCTCACTATCCTTTCCATGCCATCAAAGAAGGCAGCTCGCTCTTTCTCGACTTCCTGACCGATTTGGATTTCGGCGATGAAGTCGGACTGGTCAGCTACGGCAAGTGGGCCGTCCAAGAGATGACCCACTACGATGGCGAAGTCGACATCGACATCTCGGACGACCCTATCACCAACGACTACGCCATCATCGACACCATCCAACGCCGTCACCAAGCGGGCGACTACAGCGGATGGACCGGCATGGGCGACGGCATTCTCAAAGGACGAGAACTCCTGGTAGGCGATGCCGACGATCCCGACGACGAAGGCTACAGCCGCTACGGTGCCCGTCCGACCATGATCATCATGACCGATGGCCAGACCAACCAAGGCCCCTCCAACTGGGACCTACCCGGCGGATTCAACTGGGCCGATTGGACCGACTACGACGGCGATGGAGTCGCCGACTACTCGACCAGCAACTGGAAGAAGCAGTACTCCTTCTGGGAAGCAACCCAGGCGATCAACCGTGGAATCACGCTACACACGCTAGCCGTGGGTGCGGGTGCCGACCGCGATTTGATGAAAGCGATCGCCTTCGCCGGCGGTGGCATCTTCATCAACGTCCCCGGCGGTGCAACTGTGCAAGAAATGGAATCGCAACTCCTCGATGCGTTCCGCAACATTGCCTCGAAGGTTCCGCCAGCCAAACTGGTTTACGAGCTGACCGCCGAATAGCTCCGTCCTCCTCACCCTCCCTCCGGGTGCCGGTGGAGCAGGCCTGCGAGTTGGTGTCCTGAACCGTAGCGCCTTGCCTCCCGACTACCCTAGCGCGTCGTTGTACCTCACAACGGCGCGTTTTTTTATGCGCTTAGCACACAACACTAGTCTTCATAAACCGCAGAGCTATAGCGACGACGGCGACCAGAACCACGACGACGACGGTGCGAACGCGTCACATAGTCCCCCTCGACAAAATAGTAGCCGCTAAGCATTTTGTAGAAGAACAGTAGGACCAGACTGCCGCAAAGTCCGACCAACATGCCCAACGGACTGATCGGCGTTACTCGCTGCCCCGCATGAAAATAGCTCACGACGCCACAACCCAAAATCGTGCCGCCGATGCCCATCAGCACCGTGGCAATCGCTCCGCCCGGGTCGCGCCCAGGCATAACTCCTTTGGCCAGCAAACCAACAATCGTGCCAAAACCAACCCAAACCAACACATCGTTGATCAGTTGGTGTGCCGAGTCGTTGAGTATCACGCCTTGCGTCGGGTCGAAGCCATCCATGGCTGGGGGGTCCTTGTTTTGTTTTTTGGAGGGGGACTCCGGCGATGCGTTGCATCGCGGCTGTTTGTAGCATCGCGGCTATTTGGGGTAAGCGAACTGTAGCGAAACTCGCGGTTCGAGGGCAAGACGAAAAATGCTGGCACCGCTGGCAAAGGCCGCCCTGGAAAACCAATCGCACCAACGAAAAAAGGCCGTAACCACCAAAGGGCTACGACCTCTTTTCTAAAACAAACTTCCGGTCGGCTTGCGACGGTGTGGAGTCACTGGAAGAAAGACGCAAATCGGACAGCGCTGCGCGCTGCCATAGTTCGACTCGGGCCTATCCGAAAATTAGGTCCTCCCGACGGAATGTGTGACCGAAAAGTTTGATTCCTAACTCTACTGCCCGAAAGCAGTAGGTATTTGCAGTAGGTATTTCTACGTTTTCACGACTTATCCCTTGAATCGGCTCTTGCTGCCAGAAGCCTCCAACCAATGTCAAAAGAGTCTGGCAATGCCGAAGGACATTACAGAGTAATTGTACTTCGCGGAATAGGGGTACGAGCCATTTTTTTTGGGCAAAATTCATGCCAAAACTATCTTCTCAATCTTCGACCCCGCACACGCTTTTTTCTTGACAAATAGCAGGGGGGGGCTCTACGTCAGACCGACACAATCGGCAACTTTGGCCGATAGCAGGGCACCGGCCTTGTTCCGGTCGGGCCAACTTCCTACAAGTTCAATCTGTGCACTAGAGCTGCCTAGGGGCTTATGCACATACTCATTAAAAACATTGCATTTGTTAGCGACAAAAAATTAGCCATCGACGAACACTAGCTGCGCACTTTTTAATTCAGAATGCGTATTTGCCACGAACCAACGAGGATTTTTCATGCGACTCGATCTTTCATCAAAGCGTCGATTGATCCTAACGACGGCTCTCTTTCTAGGGGTCTCGTTCGCCTCCGATTCGATGGCCCAGCAATCCTCCAGCACAGCAGCCCAACAAGGTCGCCAAGTGACGCTGCGAGAACAGCTCACCGTTGGACTCAAAGCGCGTTCCAAAGCCGACAAGGCGTTTATCAATACCGTCGTCAAAGCGGTCGAACAGGGACGCCTACCCCGTAAGCTGGTCGACACCACCTTCCTTTGGGCCAGACAACGGGCCGCCAAGCGCTCCTACGTCCGACGCCTCCGACCGATGGTCTACTTCCAACCAGGCCTCACCCAACGAGCAAAACGCCTAGGCGTCAAGCTCTAGCGGATACTCCGCCAGCAGAACTGCAAAGTCGAATTTTGACCGCAAGAAAGACGCTTCGGAAGAATTTGAAACACGACGCAACAACGAAAACAACGAAAATCTAGCGTCGTTTCGTTGTTTCGTCGTGTTTCACTTTTTTCTCTCGCGATGAAGTTCGTAGGTTTTTCTGACTTTGTAGTCCTCCTGGATACCCTGCCAGGAAGCAAAATCTGCTGAGCTAGCCAGAACCCCCATTTTCAGGTATGCTGTCGGGCTAATTCTTCCCCCCTCGATTTCTACACGAAGCTTGGCAATGGCGAAAAAGACCGCAAAAAAGAAGGCCCCCGCAAAAAAGGCTCCTGCAAAAAAGGCCAAGGCAGCAAAAAAAGCACCTGCCAAAAAGAAGGCGGCTGAGAAAAAAACCGCCGACCCGAAGAAAAAAAAGGCCGCCAAGAAAAAAGCACCTCGCAAACGGGCGGTCAAAGAAATCCGCCTCAAAGCCTTCTGGGGAGTTTTTAATCAGTCGCTCAAACGTGTTGCGCTTTTCGAGTTCAACGAGCGCAAACTGGCCGACAAAAAGGCCACCGATTTGGCCAAGGGCGGAAAATCGCCCCACTTCGTCCAGCCCGTTAAAGAAGTTATCGAAGGCTAGTCCGAGTAAAAGTCATCGAAGGCTAGTCGAGTATCGACTTGAGCTTCGCAAGCGTCTCGGCCTGCTCGTACTCCAGCTTCCCAAAACCACGCTCGGCACCCAGCGCCACCGCCGCGTCTTGGTGCTCGTCGTAGTTGGTAATCAACATCACCGGAACCGCGCTGATTTTCTCGTCCGCTTTGATTAACTTCAAAATCTCAACGCCATCGGTATAGTCGCGGTCCAGCTTACGGTTGATGGTCACCAAATCGTAGTGCCCCGCTCGCAGTTTGCTAAGCGTATCTTCAGGTCCGTGCGCTTGCTCTACCTGACAATCAAAATTGCCGGTCAGCAAACGCGTGATCGACCCAAAGTCGGGTCCGCAATTACCAACATCTAAAATCCGCTTCGTCATTATTCGCTCTCCTCTTGACCGGCATCCTTTAGACTGGCATCCTCTTGAATGGCAAACAGATGCGTACGGTTACTAATAAAAAGCACGTTGTCGGCAACGATCGGCGTGCTGTAAACGCTGTTGCCCATGTCGCGCGTGCCGTAGTAAGGCTCTAGCTCGCCATCGACTTCTTGCAGTGCGACGCTCTTTTCCGCAGAGTGCCGAAAGATGGCCACTTCGCCATCTTCGTCTCCGATATAAACTTTGTCTTCGACAATCAGCGGCGAACCCCACGCAGCGGCCAACATATCATAAGTCCAATGTACTTTTCCTGTCTTGGCATCGAGACAATGAAACAGACCGCTAAAGTCGGCGATATAAAGCACCCCGTCACGAATGGCAACCGTGCCGCAGCTACGGTGCATCGTCTCTTCAAAATCAACCTCGCCATCCCCGTTTTGATCAAACTGGCTGTAGTGCCAAACGACCGCCGAATTCGGATTGGGCCGCGTCAAATCCCCCTCGTCGGGCACAACCGCTTGCACTCGTTTGTGGGCAATCACCTTTTCAGGATCATCAGCATTAAAAGCCAGGTCAGGGCTAACATCGCCGCGCTGGGTCGGATCGATGCACCAAAGATGGCCCACCCCCTCGCCATGTTCCGGGTCTTGCCCCACCGCGACATAAACCATGCCCTCGTAAATCACCGGCGTGGCGATGATGTTGTTACGCGTGCCGCGACCCCCCAATTCCCAAACCGACGTTTTTGGGTTGGCATCAAACTTCCAAAGCAGTTTTGATTTCCCCTCGGAGCCTTGCGGGTCAAAGCTGTAGACCCAGCCATCGCCTCCAGCAAAAATCACTTGCGGCTGGTCGCCCAAAACCGCGTAGGTCGGCGACGACCACTGGCCGTGCAAAATGTTCTTCGCCGGCGACCCATCCACCCAAAGCACTTTTCCAGTATTTTTATCCATCGCAAAAAAGCTTGGCGCGTTGGGGGCCGGAATATAGTTATGCTCGACATCGACGCCGTTTGACGTGTTGACGAACAGCACGTCCCCGGCGGCAACCACCGAGCAACTACACATATTATGCTGCGAAATGCCCAGCTCTTGCATCATGTCGAAAGACCAAACCACGTCGGCCTCTTCCTCGACCGCAAACGGCTCGTCAACAAAAGGCCCATCGTTTTCGTCATCGTCATAAAACCCGGCCGTATCCAAACAACGGACTTCGCCCCGGCTTGTCACAAACCAAAGCCGGTCTCCTTCCACCAGCGGCGCACAGCAAATCCCCTGCAGCGGCCAATCATGAACACGCCCCGAAGGCAGCTTTTCGCTACTGTGTTGCCAAAGAAAGGCACCCGTTTCGAGGTCGAAGCAAAGAAGGCAGCCAAGGTCGACTTTCGAGGGGTACCGATTTAGCCAGCCCCCGCTGTTGTTCGTGCCAACGTAGATTTTCCCGTCGGCGACCACCGCGTTTCCATAGCTCTGCGAGCCAAGCCGCGCAGTCCATTTGATGTTTTTCGCCGTACTAGGATCCCAAGCCCCCGTCTTATAATCAAAATCGCCGGTCTCCCATTTCGTGGGGATATTGTGCCCGACAGGCGTATTGTTGTGCGCGGCGTCGCCTCCCCATTGCGGCCAGTCGAGCGTCGTAGGGACAGCAGGTTGTGTCGCTACCCCTTCACCAGCTACATAGTCGATCCCAGCACCTGCCCACCAACCGAGGGCGACGGCGATTAGCAAGGCACAGTATTTCCCAAATCGGTTCATGGATATTTCCTTGTAGGGTGGGCACCGCCCACCAAAATCACAATAAGGTTCGCTACCGGTGGGCAGTGCCCACCCTACGGATTAGGAACCACATTCAGGTTGTCTATAAAAATCTCGGCTTCCTGGGCATTCCCATAAAGCCCCGGACTGCCCGACTTGTTCGGCGACTTGTCCACAAGCTTCACGGTCCACTCACTTGGCTCGGCCTCCCCACGTGGCCAAAGCTTGCCACGTACGTGACTGACTACCGAAATGGGATCCACCCGCAGCTTCATCGTGTACCACTTCCCAGGCTCTGGATCAAAATCGACCTCCGCAAACGTCCGATAGTCGTGCGGACTCCAGCTATAGAGCCGCAGTTTTTTATTTGACGACCGAACTGTCATCGTGTACCGGCTATTGATCAATCCCAAATCGGACATTTTTCCTGTTGCGTCCGACTTCTGCAGAGCGAAGTCGACTTGCACCGTGTAGTTCGACAAATCGGTCGGGCCCATCCACATCCGGCTACGCGCACCCAGCTTGTTCTTCGGATTGCGCGGCGTCGGAAGCACGCTCCGCTTCACCGCAATCTTTTCGCCCTCCACTTCGCGTGTGACCCAACGGACCCGCCCGCCAACCCAAGTCAACGGCACCTTTTCGTCCGTATTGAAATCAAACGTCCACGGTAGCGGCGGAACAATACGCACACGGGCGGTCGTTTTGAGGCTAACATTTTCATGCCCCGGATAGGTCAACGTACATTTTATCAACGACGCCGTGTGCTGGTCGCCAGCAGCAGCAGTAAACACGCCCTCCTGGCTGATCTCGCCGGGGCCTTCCACCGACCAAGTTTGTTTTTCTGGGAGCGAATAACGTCTTTCACCCCCGTCGTCTGCGTAACGTTGGACAAAGAATCTCACTTTCTGGCCCGGAGCCACCAACGAATCGTAAGGCATGAGCAGTGCCTGGTCGGGCGGCCAGTGCGTGATTCTACCACGTTGGAGGACATTCCCAGGAAAGGGTTTTTCAAGGTCGGTGTTGGGCGCGACCAGCTTGGGATCGCCAATACAGTAGAGCGCCGCCGACGTCGGAAAATAAATCCGCCCGTTCGCGGCAATCGGCGAACCGTCGCTCGCCTCGCCCTTCAATCGCAACTTGTGCAAGACCTTCACGCCCTTTTCGGTCGGTTGCAAAACATACCACCGCCCGTTGTGCGTACAGCAATAAACCTTGCCGTCGGCGTACAGCGGCGTGCTGCGCATCACCGTGCCGAGCGCCTTCTTCGCAATTTGCTCGCCCGTTTCTGGGTCAAAAATACGGAGCTTCGCTCGATCGTCAATCGTCCAAAGACGCCCCTCCACCATCAACGGCGAGCTTTTGCCCACCATCACTTCGTATTGCTGCCATTTTATTTCTTTGCCTCTGAGGCCACCATGCCCCGCACCGTCGAGCGCAACAAGCCCCCCCATCGTATTGCCAACCACATTTTCTTCGCTATGCGAGGCGTAAACCGTTTCGCCCACAACCAGAGGCGAGACGTTGATGCCGCGACGCGAAAACGAAAAATGCCAAAGCGGCTCGCCTGTGCGCGGCTGCAAGGCCCAAATCACCCCGTCTCCCGAACCAAAAACCATTGCAGCGTGGCCATTTAGCTCAGTGACCGTTGGCGTGCTGTAGGTGGTGTCGTAAGGCGAAATGCTCGTCCCTTTTAGCCAACGCAACTTCCCGTTGGACTTGTCGAAACAAAAAAACCGATGCGCCGGCTTCGCCAAAAAGCCCCACTTGGCCGCATCCCCCCAACCAATCACCACCGCGCTAACAATAACGGTCTGTTCAAAAACCACCGGACTATGCGTCCGACCGCCATAGGTGCTCAGCAAGCCAAACTCTTCATGAAGGCTACGCTCCCAAACCACTTTGCCCGTTTTGCCTTCCAGACAACAAAAGTAGCCCGAAACGCTCAACGCATAAACGCGGCCTGTGGCCGGATCGCCGCTGACCGACGACCAGCCAACGCGTGTGTCGGGCACATCGGTCAGATAGACATTAAAACGATGTTCCCAAATCTTTTCGCCCGTCGCCGCATCGACGCAAACCACCTTCGCCCCTTCGGTCGGCGTCCCCGCCTGATCGCGGACAATCGTATAGAGCCGCCCCTGCATCACGATCGGAGTCGACCGCCCGCCCAGCTCCGTATTCTTCCAAAGCAGGTTGCTCCCCTCGCCCCCCTTGGGATCCCAACGATCAACCAGCCCGGTCTCCGTCGAAACACGGTTTTGCTGCGGTCCACGCCAATTGGGCCAATCGCTGTTCTCCAACATGGGGTCCACGTGCGACCCAGATTGGGCCGAAACGGACGCACTTGCAAAGCAAATCAAGAACGCGGTCAGGCAGAGAAAAAGTCGACTCATAGCAATCCGTTCGGACAACGAAGTCCTCTGGCAAGGAAATACACTGAGGTAATAGACTGAGGAAGGGAATTGGGGCAGGACGACTGACTTTTCAGCGGTTCAGAGGGGAAACTCGACTAGCAGCCCCAGCGAAACTAATTGTAAAAGTCTGCCGGTTAGGCGACCGTTACGCACTCTGCGGGATAGGACGCCGAAGGGACCAGGATAGCAGCTTTTGGCACGTTTTACTACCGGCCCAAGCCGCCCGCCGGGACTACAACCAGCACGAACCCAACAGCCTCCGTGGGCCGCAAATCTTGCCTAACAATCTTCTTAAACCACTTGTTCAAAAACGGTTCGAGAACTCAAGGGGGCTTGCAAAACCGGCCGATACGTTCTCTTGTCGCAAGGAATAAGGCAGCGAAGTTGCCGCCCTGCGATTCACCACTGTTTGGTGCGTCAGCCAACCGGCCTGTACGATTTCGAGTCATGGATTGGCTCGACTGGAGTTGACGCCTAACTGTGGGGACCTGTGAGAAACGATTTTACATTTGACCCCCCCCGACCCAGCCAGGGTCACCCCAAGCTTCCCACCTACCGCCTACCCCGCCGGGCAATACGCCCAACAATTGTCATCTCGACCAACCCAGGGAAGGTGTGGTGATCCGAGTCTTCGGGCGCTGTCAAATTCGTTTTTTCCCGTGTCGTCCCCAAAGGAATAGGAGACGTTATTCGATGAAGTCAAATTTACTAGGAGCGCTCATTATAAGCGTTTGTTTGGCAGGCCAAAGTTTTGGTTTTGGTTTGCTAGACACCATGCTTGGAAGCGGTTGCGGATGCGACTGTGTTGAGCCAGCGTGTTGTTGTGAAAAGTCTTGCGGTTGTTCTGACAGCTGCTGTGGTAACGACGGATGCTGTGGCGGCGATAGCTGCTGTGGCAACGGTTGCTGCGAGTCCTCTTGCGGTTGTTCCGATAGCTGCTGCGAAGCAAGCTGCGGATGTGCCAAAAACTGCTGCTGCAAGAAAAAGCGTAGTTGCTGCCTGAGCAAGTTGTTCAAGGGTAAGAGCAAGTGCTGCTGCGAAGCCTCTTGTGGTTGTGCAGACGGATGCTGTGGCGATAACTGCTGCGGTGACGGATGCTGCGAGTCCAGCTGTGGCTGTGCCGACGATTGCTGTGGCAACGACGGATGCTGCGGTAACGGATGCTGCGAATCGTCTTGCGGCTGTGCCGACGACTGCTGTGGTAACGACGGATGCTGTGGCGATAACTGCTGTGGCAACGGTTGCTGCGAATCGTCTTGCGGATGTTCCGATAGCTGCTGCGAAGCAAGCTGTGGTTGTGCCAAAAGCTGCTGCTGCAAGAAAAAGCGTAGCTGCTTCTTGAGCAAGTTGTTCAAGCGTAAGAGCAACTGCTGCTGCGAAGCTTCCTGTGGTTGCTCCGATAGCTGCTGTGGCAACGACGGATGCTGTGGCGATAGCTGCTGCGGTAACGGATGCTGCGAGTCTAGCTGTGGCTGTGCTGACGATTGCTGTGGCAACGACGGATGCTGTGGCGATAACTGCTGCGGTAACGGATGCTGCGAGTCCAACTGTGGCTGTGCCGACGACTGCTGTGGTAACGACGGATGCTGTGGCGACAACTGCTGTGGCAACGGTTGCTGCGAATCGTCTTGCGGATGTTCCGATAGCTGCTGCGAAGCAAGCTGTGGTTGTGCCAAAAGCTGCTGCTGCAAGAAAAAGCGTAGCTGTTTCTTGAGCAAGTTGTTCAAGCGTAAGAGCAACTGCTGCTGCGAAGCTTCCTGTGGATGCTCCGATAGCTGCTGTGGCAACGGTTGCTGTGGCGATAGCTGCTGCGGCGACAACTGCTGTGGTAACGGATGCTGCGAAGCAGGTTGCGGATGCAATGACAGTTGCGGCGGCGGATGTGCTGCCTCGGCTCCTAGCTCGGCACCGGTCGTGATGGAAGCTTCTGCACCAGAAGCTAGCCCCATCCCGCCAGCTCCGACGCCAGATCCAGCAGCTCGCATTGCTCAGCCTCGCAAAGTCGTGAGCGCTAGCTTTGTTCGCTAAAAGAGTTTAGATGGATCCCCCTCTGAGGACCTGTCTCGGGCTTACGAGCCTGGGGCAGGTTCTTTTTTTGTACCTACCTCGAACCAAAACCACTGCAACTACGTAGTTCGTAGGGTGGGCACCGCCCACCAAAATCACAATGAGGTCCGCTACCGGTGGGCAGTGCCCACCCTACACTCTGCCTTTTTTCTGTTGGATAAAACCAAACACCCTATCTGCGTTCATCCGCGTTCATCTGCGGTTCCTTTTTTCCAGTCGCACTTTAGTGTTACATTTTGAAAATTTTCATTACCATCTGCCTGTTCACTAGCCTTATCGCTTGGGCGAATAGCAGCAACACTTTCGCCGAGACAACCAGCTCCACACAGCTCGGAGCCGCTCAAATCGCGCTCGCCAACAGCTTCGCCCAGCTACTCGAAAAGGCGATCCCCCGCGAATACGAAAAACGCAAAAACTGGGGACAAACCAAAAACCTGACTGTCGGCATCCGCAACGATGGCTGGAAACTCTATCGCCGAAAAAAGCCCGTCAACCACGGCGTCTGGAAACACTACACCCTACGGCTCATTGAACCCGAACAGACGCTTGACGTTCAGATCGAAAACCTGCGAGCGGTCGACGGCGGTCGGGTTGGGTTCACCCTCAAACTGGCCGCCAAGCTCGACCTCTGGGCACGCGTCAAGGTCTACCAATATGGCGTCCACCTGATCGCCCTCGAAACGGTGGGCGACGCCACCCTCGATTTGTCGATCGATTGCGAAATCGGCGTCCGGCTACAGACCGCCGACGGAACGCCCGGCGTGGCCATCGACCCCCTGGTGACGGCGGCCAGAATCGACATCACCGATTTTCATCTCCAGAGAATCAGCAACGCCCAAGGGCCGATCGTCCGAGAGATCGGCGAAGAAATGCCGCGCCTCATCGAGCGCGAACTCCAAGGCCCAAAACTAGTCACCAAATTGAATCGCGCCATTGACAAAAAACGCGATCGGCTCGAACTGAGCTTCGGGCAGTAGAGGCTAGAGTGGGGTGCGTGCCGAGGGGCGTTCGTCGTGGCCGACGGCGCTAACAACGCTGCTTGCACTAGCCCGTTTTTTTAGGCCGTACCCGCATGAAATGCTCGTCGGGCAGCACCATTTCGCTCAGCCGAAAGCCAAACTTGTCGCCGATCTTCACCGCTTCGCCAAGAGCGACCTGCTGCTCGCCGACAAGCAGTTGCAACATTTCTTCGCACGACTTGTCGAACTTGATGATCGAACCTGCTGCCAACTCAACGATGTCCTTTAAGTTCTCTTTCTTCGAGGCAAGCACCACCCGTACAGGCAATTCGATTTTTAGCAAACTGCGCGAGTAACTCGGCAGCTTCGAAAAATCCATCGGCGCAGACTCAGCATCCGGCGGCGACGACGCTACAGCCGGCTCAGCCTCTTCCTCGGCTTCCGCCTCGACTTCGGCCGCAGGCAACAAGCCGTCAGGACTGGCCAGCGGCCAAACAAGGCTCATCTGGGCAGACGTCTCGCCCGAGGTCAACGCGAGCGGCACCAGCGCCGCCTCGTCCCCAACCCCTGCTGCGGCCAAAGCTTCGCTCAGGTTCTCGACCCGCGACGCTTCAAACGCATCGGCCATCAGCGTCTCGGGAACCAGCAACATGCTCAATTCTTGAGCCAACGTACTAAGCTTGCTCTCGCCCGTCGGGTCGGGTGCCGTATACCAATCGGGCAGCAGCCCACTTGCTTCGGGCAGCAGCGCGGTGACGCCCACGTCGCCAAATTTCATAAGAATAGCCAACCCAGGGCCATCAAAACCCTCGGGCGCAGACTCCGCCGCATAGCTGCCTGCTTCGCCGACAGCCATACTAAATTCGCCATCCAGCGAACGCGTCAGCGCACCGGCAGCCTCTTCCGCACCCGCCTGACAGGCGGCAACAACCTCAGGGGCCAGTTCAGGAGTCAGCTCAGACATAAAACAATTCTAAATAAAATTGGACAATAGCCGCGAGCAAAACATAATTAGCCGCGATCTAACAGATCGCCGGAGCGCAGCACCACACACTATCCCTAACATCGGCCAGCACAGCCGTTAAACTTTGCCCAGTTCGTCACAAGCGTCGGCTCTGCTGTCTTTCCCAACCCAAAACGCCTATAATACCTCGCACCAGCTAGCACCTTTTCAGAACCAACCGGAATCCGATGAGCACCGCGACCGAATCTCCCAAGTTTGAACTAGCGCCTTACAAGTCGTTGGAAAACGACGCGCTAGAAGCTCGTATTCAGACGGTACGCGACGAGCTTGGCTCGCGGCTAATGATCCTCGGCCACCACTACCAACAAGACGAGGTCATCGCCCAGTGCGACCTGCGTGGCGATAGCTACCTGCTAAGCCAGATGGCCGCCGACAGTACCGACTGCCGTCACATCGCTTTTTGCGGCGTCCATTTCATGGCCGAAACCGCCGACATCCTGGCCAATCGCCCCGAAAAGCTGGCCGAGCGCAACGGCCAACGCGTCAGCGTCTACCTCCCCGACATGGCCGCTGGATGCTCGATGGCCGACATGGCCGCCATCGACCAAATCGAAGATGCCTGGCAACAACTGGGCGAGGTCATCGACACCGCCGACATCACCCCCGTCACCTACATCAACTCCGCAGCCACATTAAAAGCGTTCGTCGGACGTCATGGCGGCATCGTCTGCACGTCGAGCAACGCACGCGCAGCCCTCGAATGGTCGTTCGCCAAAACAAGCCGCGTCATGTTTTTTCCGGATCAACACCTGGGGCGCAACACGGCGCTCGGCATGACGCTCGACGGAAAAAAAATCGCCGACACCCAAATGCCCGTCTGGGATCCGTACGCCGACGACTTGGGCGGCAACACCGAAGAGGCTTTGCAGCAAAGCAAAGTTATCCTCTGGAAGGGCCATTGCAGCGTGCATCAGATGTTTAAGCCCGAGCACGTCGAGAGGTTCCGCAAGCAGCACCCCGGCATCCAAATCTTGGTTCATCCCGAATGTCCACGCGACGTCTTCGGGCTGGCCGACGCCCACGGCAGCACCGGCAAAATCATCCAGCTCGTCGAAGCCGCCCCGCCGGGCAGCAAATGGGCCATTGGCACCGAGCTACACCTAGTCAACCGCCTCAAACAAGAGCACCCCGACCAAGAAATTTACTTCCTCTCGCCGGTCGTTTGCATGTGCGCAACCATGTACCGTATCGACCTGGCCCACCTCTGCTGGACCCTAGAAAACCTAGCCGCAGGCACGCCGGTCAACACCATCGAAGTCGACGAAGAAACCGCAAAGTGGTCGCTGGTAGCGCTCGAGCGAATGCTCGAAGTGCGGTAGCCGAGAGCAACTAAGCATCCTTCTCGCGGCAATAAGCCACCATCGCGTCGATGCTCATCCCCGACTTGTCGACCGCACCTTCGGATGCCGCCGCGACGGGCGTTGCTGGTGCTGGCTCAGGAGTTGGAGCCGCCGCCGGCTTCTCCACTTTCGCCGCAGCCGGTTTTGCATCACCACCGCCGCCACCGCGCAGCGCCGCCAAAACATCGGCTGTCGATTTTTTCGCCGCCGGCTTTTTCTTCGCACCCCCATCGCCCTGACGAGCCATTTCCAGTGGCGACAGCTTTTTTTCGCCTGACGGCGCGGCCTTTTTCGCCACAGGTTTCTTCGCAGCCGGCTTCTTGGCTTCTTTCGGTTTGGGGGCCGGCTTGTCGACCACCTTGAGGTAATCGAGATCGATGTCGAACCAGCCAATGTTCAGGTGATAGTCCAAAAACTCGACCAGCGCACGGCCGCTCATGTTGACCGTTTTCACCTGGCCAACAAGGTCTTTAAAACGTGCTAGCTCGGCACGCTGGCCGTCGACCACCACGTACTTGTCGGTGTAATCCAGTTTGATTTTGTCGATTTGCTGAGAAACCATCGCCACAAAAATCCTTGCAAAATGCGGACCTGCCAAAGAAGGCCTCCATTTTGTCGCAAATCAGCCCCATTGGCAAGGATCGCCAGAATTGGGAAGGCACCAGGAAAACGGCAAAGTCTCACGCAGAGACGCGGAGACGCAGAGAAGAAGAGCGAGATGGGGGGTTGGGAATGCTTTTTCTGCAACTGTCTCGGCACTTAATCTCTGTGACTCTGCGTGAGACCTTTCTCTCGAGAATTGGCTCTTTCGGTGCTAGCGGCTCCCCAAATGCCCTTTGCTCGGCTGGGCCAATTTGCTAATAACCCCGCCTGCGAAGTGCGGCTGCGCTCGCTCGTATTACAAAACATTTACCAAGCCTAGCCGGGGTTCTCCCAATGGAAAACGTTATCCGCTCTCGTCCCAAACGTTCGCTCGTTCGTCGTCTTGTTGCTCCCGCGACCGTGGCCTCGGCCCTATTGGCAGGAGGCGGCTGGGGAGTCTATCAGTACACCTCGGGCAATGTCGCCGATTCGCAATCCCTCGAATCAACGATTACCGCGACCGCGCACAGCGCTGCGTCGTCGGCCACGGACGAGCTAAAGATGTTGTTCGCCTCGGAACCGACGCCAACAAAATCGCAGGCGAAACCCAAAAAGCCAGCCCCCATTAAATCAGCAGCCATCAAACCAGCGCCCATAAAAACCGATCGCTATGCAATCGCAGCCAGCGCGACAAGCGAACTACCAACTACCCCTCCCGAGCTTCCCCCTTTGCTCGAAGAGACACCGACAAAACCACAGGTGATCAGTGGCGATCGCTATGCCTCCGCACCAAAAATGCCCCTCGTAATCAAAGAAAAAACCGACAAAAAAACCGACGTCGCACGAGGCCAAAACCCAAGCGGCAACCCCTTGCGCAACCCGACGCCGATCGCTTCACCAAAAATCAACGCCCAGTCCGCCTTCGGCGCAGCGCTCGCTCAAACACCCAGGACCAACCAGCCCAACCAACCCACCAGCCCTCCACAAAACGCGCTGACCGCAGCCCTGCAAAATGCTCGTCCGCTGCAGCAGCAAACCCCCAACAACAAAACATATCAATCGGCCCAGCCAACGCTGCCGCCGATCGCGGCCCAGCGCCCAGCACCTCCGCTCGACATCCAAACACCCTATCGCACCGCACCCGCCGAACAACCGACTCGCCAACCTGCCAGACAGCCTGCCAGACAGCCGTTCGCCCACACTCCAACACCGGCACCCCCGGTCGCCGAACTAGCCAATCTCACACCGACGCCAGGCCTGGCCAATCACCCCGGCACAGGTCGACCGGGCGAGCGATTGCTCGAAGGCGCCCAAAGCCCCGCGATCACGCTCCAAAAATTGGCACCCGAACAAATCCAAGTCGGCAAACGCTGCACCTTTGCCATTCGCGTACAAAACACCGGTCAACGAACGACCCAAAACGTCCAAATTCGTGACGAAGTCCCGCTCGGCACCGAGCTGGTCGGAACCGCCCCACGCGCTTCCGTCTCAGGATCCGAGATCATCTGGGACTTAGGCACCCTCTCGCCGGGCGAAGAACGCACGGTCGAGATGGAAGTCCTTCCGACCGAAGAAGGCGAACTGGGAAGCGTCGCGACGGTCAGCTTCTCGGCCCAAGCCTCGGCCAAGTCGCGTTGCACACGGCCCGAACTGGCCCTACGCCTCTCGTCCAAACCCCAGGTCCACGCAGGCCAACAACACATGGTCCAAATCGAAGTCTCGAACCCTGGCAGCGGCGACGCAACCAGCGTCATGCTCCTCGAAACCATCCCCGCAGGCGTAAGCCACGAAGCTGGCCCCGCCCTAGAATTTGAAATTGGCACGCTCCGCGCCGGCGAAACGCGCCGCATGGAACTTCTGCTCACCGCAGAACAAGCCGGAACAATCAACAACGTCATGATCGCCCGTGCCGACGCCAGCTTGCAGGTCGAGGCAAGTTGCGAATTTGAAGTCATCGCCCCCGAGCTGCAACTGTCGATCGAAGGCCCCCAGCGACGCTTCCTCGAACGCCCCGCAACCTACCGCGTCAGCGTCGACAATCCGGGCACCGCGACGGCCAAAGAAGTCCAACTCATCACCCACCTGCCCCGAGGCATGCAATTTGTCAGCGCCAACAACATGGGCGAATACGACTCGGCTTCGCACAGCGTCCATTGGAGCCTGGCCGAACTACCGGCCAGCGAACGCGGAACTGTCGAGCTAGTCGCGCTGCCGATCGAATCGGGCGAACAGACCTTGCAAGTGGCCACCAAAGCACGCCAAGGCTTAGAAGACCGTACCGACAAACGCGTGCTGGTCGAAGGCTTGTCCGCCCTCATGTTTGAAGTCGTTGACCTCGAAGGTCTCATCGAAATCGGCGGCGAAACCACCTACGAAATCCGCGTCTCCAACCAAGGCTCCAAAGCGGCCACCAACGTGCAGGTCGTCGCGATCATGCCCGCCGGAATCCGCCCCATGTCGGGACAAGGCGAAACACGCCATCAAATCCAAGGCGAACGCGTCGTCTTCGCCCCACTGCCCCAGCTCGCTCCCAAGTCCGAAACAACCCTCCGGATTCAAGCCCAGGGCATCCGCCCAGGCGACCAACGAGTACGCGTACAAATCACATCCGACGATCTGCAACAGCCGATCACCAAGGAAGTCAGCACACGCGTCTACGCCGACGAATAGTGCGAGCCGCACACGCATAGGCCCAGCCTCTCTACAAAAGCCTCCCAATAGCCGCGATCCAACGGATCGCCGGAGCACCCACCGCTTCAACAAAGCCATTTCCCCAGGAGAACTGCAAAGTCAAAAAACCTGCGAATTTCATGGCGTGAGAAAGAAGTGAAACACGACGCAACAACGAAACAACGGAAATCTAGCGTCGTTTCGTTGTTGCGTCGTGTTTCAGATTTATTCCAAGGAGCCTCGTATACCGTTAAAAAACGACTTTGCAGTTCTCCTGGCCATTTCCCGCTATTTCTGGCGGTTTCTCGGGCTTCGAGGCCAGTCTGCCCAACGCATCTCGCAGCCGATGTGTACAATGGAATACAGACGCCCACCACGAACGGGCTATTGAACGGGCTATTGAACGGGCTATTGAACATCGAGCAGACAGAAGCATAAGGAACCGAGGCAATGTTGGCGATTCAAAATCGAGGTGGACTATCTGAGTGGCGACTGACTGGGTGGCGACTGAAGCGAGCCGTTTTGCGTACTCTCGCGTTGGTGGCAACGACCACCTTGCTTTGCACGCCGGTTGCCGCGCAGCGATTCAAGTCGATCAAACCAAAAATATCCGTACGCGCATCAAAAGCCTTGCAGGCCGACGTCGCCTCTGCGATGCGCAGCGCCGCGGCCTTCCAAGCCTCCGACGCCCAAACCAAAATCAAAAAATACTTTCGCACGTTTTACTTCCCCATGATGACCCAGCAAAGTCCGACCGACTTGTCGCGGCTCGGACGTCTGCGAGAAGATCTGTTCAAGCGTTACTTGCGCCCTTCGCCGGTCCAAGCGGCACAAGATTTCCTGACCAAAGAATCGCTAGGCATCATGCGCGTCCTTTCGCGCGATAACTACCACCCCGCAGTACGCTACAACGCCGTACTCATCCTCGGTATGTTGGACCAACAGTATGCCGGTACCGGTGCCGATGCCACACCCCCAGTCCCGCTGCCGGCTGCCACCAATGAGCTGCTCGAACTCCTAGAGCAAGACAAATTCAAAGACGTCAAAGTCTCGCCGCAGGTCAAGGTCGGTGCGATCGAGGGACTCGTAAGGCACGCCCGTTTTGGGATCGACCCCCAGTACACCCAGAGGACAACCCAAGCCGCGATGGCCGTCTTGGCGCAAGAAACGTCTAGCATGGATATTTCCGACGAGGTCCATCATTGGATGCAATGCCAAGCCGCCAGCGTCTTGATCCAGCTCTCGAAAGACGCCCCCAACGACGCCGTGCAAACTGCGCTCACCAAGCTGATCGCTAACGAAAAAGTGGGGCTCGACGATCGGTGCTATGTGGTCGGCTTGCTGAAAAAGATGAACTATCCAGCCGCAGGTATCGACGTTTCGGCAATGGTCCTACCCCTCGGCAAATTAACCCAAGCCGTGGTCGCAGAAGGGTCCGAGCAAGCAAACGACTACATCGAACTGGTCATAGGCAAGAACCCCGGGCGAAGAAGTGGCGGCTTTGGAGGCGGCGGTGGCTACGGCGGCGGTCGTCGGGGCGAGCAAGGACCGAAGCTCGAACGAAGCCAATTCCTCTCACGGCTCAAACTAATCACCACAGGGGCCAAATCGCTAAGCGAAGGTTTGCCCGAAGAAGAAAAGCAAAAGATTCTAGAACTCGTCACGCCGCTGCTGCCGATCATAAAACTTTCTGGAAACAAAAAGTCGATCGACGTCGAAATCGCCGAAAAAATTGTCGAGCTAGAAGGTGAAATCGACGCCATCATCGCCAACTGGCAACCAGCCGCAGCAGCACCCGAAGTTGAATTTGCGGAGTAGCCTTTTTCGTGGTTCCTTTTTCACTTTGCTCTAACCAAACATGGCGAGCGAGTAGGCGACGATGATGACGGTGCCGATGAGGTTGAGGGCGAGGCCTTCGCGGGCCATTTGTTTGACGGTGAGTTGGTTGGAACCAAAGATGATGGCGTTGGGGCCTGTGGCGACGGGCAGCATGAAGGCAAAGCTGGCGCTGATCGTGGCGGGGACCATGAGGAGTCGGTGATCAATGTCGGCTTGGGTCGCGGCGGCGGCGAGGATGGGCATCAGGAGGTTGCTGGTCGCGGTGTTGCTGGTGACTTCGGTGAGGAAGGTGACCGCCAGGCAAATGAGAGTGACCATCAGCAGGGGCGGCAGCTCGCAGAGCGAGACCAGTTGGTTGCCCAAGAGATCGCTGAGTCCGGAGGTGAGGAAGGCTTTGGAAATGGCGATGCCTGCGCCGAAGAGGATGAGGATTCCCCAGGGGATGCGCACGGCGGTTTCCCAATCGAGCAGTTTTTCGCGGTTGCGACCGTTGGGGATGAGGAACATGGCGACGACGGCGAGTAGCGCGATGCTGGCGTCGGTGGCCGAGGGTAGGTTGAGCGCGCCGCTCCAGCCGCCGAAAGGCTCTTTGCGGGTGATCCAGAGGAGTGCGGTGACGGCGAAGACGGCGAGCGTGCGAAATTCTTCGGTGCGCCATTTGCCGGCTTTGGGAAGCGTGATCGAGGTTTGGCTGCCGAGGCCACGGGTGAGCCAAAGTCCGGTGAGGGGGATCATTGTGAGGACGACGGGCAAGGCCCAGATCATCCAGGTGGTGAAGGTGACGTCGATGCCGGTGGCGGTGCGGTAGTTTTCGAGGAAGATGAGGTTGGGGGGGGTTCCGACGGGGGTTCCGACGCCTCCGACGCTGGCCGCGTAGGCGACGCCTAGGAGCAGCGCGATGCGAAGCCGGTCGTCGGTCGCCTTTTCGACGACGGCCATGACGATTGGTAGGAGCATGAGCGTGGTGGCGGTGTTGGAAATCCACATGCTAAGCAGGGCCGAGGCAGCCATGAAACCAAAGACGAGTCTTCGTCCGCTGGCTCCGCCGAAGAGATGGACCATGCTGAGGGCGATGCGTCGATGGGCACCACTCCGTTCCATCGCGGAGGAGAGCATGAGTCCGCCGAGGAGGAGTAGGATGAGTTTGTCGCCGTAGGCTTCGCCGACTTGGCTTGGTTTGAGGACGCCGACCAATGGAAAGAGGGCGAGCGGGAGGAGCGAGGTGGCGGGGATGGGGATCGGCTCGAAAATCCACCAGAGTGCGGTGAGCGCGGTGATCGCCGCAGTCCAGGCGATGGAGGATCCGTAGCCGCTCCAAAAAAGATAGATGCCTAAGGTGGTTGCCAAGCAGGGGCCGGCCAATAAGGCCCAGAATTTCAGGCGGTCGGGTTCGGCGCTTTGCTCGGAGTGGGGGGTCATCGGGAGTTTGCCACTTTTGCCAGAGTCATCTGCTAATTTTGGTGATTTGATTGTAAGCTTTTGCTTTGCGGGCGTCCAACTGCTTTGCCCTGTTCACAAGCAAACGATTCCCTTGTAATTTTTGGGTGCTGGGATAGAACTGACGCTTTATAGATGGATTTCCGAGAGCCCCGATGACTTATTGAGGATTGCACGCGATGGTATTTTTGGATTATGTCGTACTGGTTGGCTACTTTGGGCTGATGGCAGCCATCGGGCTGATTTGCATGTTGCGCGTGCGTAGCCAGGAAGATTATTTTCTTGGGGGGCGCGGGTTTGGCAAGTTGTTGCAGACGTTTGCGGCGTTTGGATCGGGGACCGGGTCGAGCGATCCGGTGAACACGGGGCGTACCACTTTTACGAATGGGATGAGTGGTATGTGGAGCGTGATGTATTGGCTGTTCGTCACGCCGTTTTATTGGATCACGTCGATTTGGTATCGACGCATGCGGCTAACGACTTTGGGAGATTGGTTTACGGAACGCTATGAATCTCGCCGGCTGGGTGCCGCTTATGCGGTGTTTGGCCTCTTTTTTATTATGACCTATGGGTCGATGATGTTTTCGGCGGTGGGGAAAGTTGCTGCGCCGTTGGTCGAGACCGGAGTGTTTGAGGCGGGGGTTGCTGAGGCGGGCGAGGAGCCGATTGGTATCGAGTACAAATTGGTGCCGATCATTGGTGTGATCGTGCTTATTTATGGAACCGCGGGTGGGTTGCAGGCCGCGTACTGGACCGATCTGATTCAGGGTCTTTGTATTGTGTTGCTGTCGATCTTGTTGATCCCGTTTGGGTTGTCGGCGTTGGTCGAAAAATTTGGCGATCCGGAGACGATGGGTTTGATGGATGGGTTTCGGATTATGCACGAGCAGGTGCCTCGCGAGTATTTTTCGTTGTTGGGGTCGACCAGTCAGAGTGATTTTCCGTGGCACTTTATCGTGGTGGTGGTCGTCATCAACTTGATGACCGTGGTGGTTCAGCCGCATTTTATTATTACGGGCGGCGGCTCGGCCAAAGACGAGAACAGTGCGCGGGTGGGGTTGGTGGTGGGAAACTTTTTGAAGCGGTTGTGTACGGTCGGCTGGGTGTTGACGGCGCTGGTGGCTTTGGCTTTGTTTGCGGATAATCCGGAGTTGGCGCAGGACCCGGATAAGACGTGGGGGATCGCGTCGCGCGAGTTGCTTGGTCCAGGGTTGCGTGGACTGATGTTGGCTTGTTTACTGGCGGCTCTGATGAGTTCGATCGACGTCTATATGATCGTCGGCTCTGCGTTGGTGGTCCGAAATATCTATGTGCCGTTCCTTCGTCCGAACGCGACGGAAAAAGAATGTTTGCGAATGGCTCGCTTGACCGGAGCCTTTGTGGTGGGGGGTTCGGTACTGCTTTCGCTGGCGATGATGAACGTGTTTCAGCAGTTGCAGTTGACGTGGGTGGTGTTGGTTCCGGTGGCAGCCCCGTTTTGGGTTGGGATGTACTGGCGGCGTGCGACGACGGCGGCGGCGTGGACGACGATTGCCTTTTGTAGCCTCGCTTTCTTTCTTGTTCCGTGGTTGGCTCCCAAGTTGCTTGCCGATCTCAGGACGAATCCTCGTTGGTCGCAGGTGACGCCGGTCGTGGAAACGACGAGTACGCGTCTTGCAGCGCCGACGGACGTCGCGCGGCGTCGCGCGGCGATTCGTGTTTGGGACGAGAGCCAGAAGAGCGATAAGAATGCGCCTCTAGCGGGTTCGCGGCCCGTGCTGATGGCGGTTGGCGATGCGTTGACCGAAACCAAAGTGAGCGGTGGCTATCCGGTTTATTGGACCGGCTCGGTGTTGCCGGTGGACGATCAAGGGAAGGTGCTGTCCGAAGTAAAACCGCAGGTTCGTGATACGAGTACCGACGCTTCGGGAACGACTCGCGTCGTGAAGCGTTATGACGACTCGGTGCGATTGATGGGAACCGGGAATTTTCGTTGCGATTTTTTGTTTTATCATCTTCTTGGCTTGGATCTTTCGGCGTATTCCGATTCGGTGCTCAAGACGCTCGACTTGCCGTTGAAGGTGGTGCTTCCTTTTCTGGTGATGGTTTTGACCAGTTGGATGACGCGGCCCAATAGCAAAGCGGCTCTTGACCGTTACTACGTAAAAATGAAAACACCTGCTCAGAGCGATCGGGTGGAAGACGCGGCGCAGATGGAGTTGTCGTACGAGCAGCCTGATCGATTTGATGATCGTAAGTTGTGGCCGCAATCTCAGTTTGAGTTTCAAAGGCCGACGAAAATGGACGTCGTTGGGTTTGTGCTTTGTCTGTTTGCTTGTTTTGCTATTATCGCGCTGGCGGTGTTTGTGACGGGGATTGGAGCATAAAGATGCCGAAAAAAATGGATCGTCGTCGATTTATGCAGAACTGTGCGGCGGCTACGGTCGTCGCGGGCGGGGTTGCGACCTTTCCGGCGTTGGGTATCGAGCCGATTGTTCGGAATGGTTCGCCGAAGTTTAAGCTGAGCTTGGCTGCGTATGGCTATCGCGATTTATTGACGGGCGATCCGGCGGAGCTGGACCTTTTTGATTTTGTGGATGACTGTGCGGCGATGGGTTTGGAGGGGACGGAGCTGACGTCGTATTACTTTCCGGAACCTACGACCGAGGAGTATCTTCGCAAGCTGAAGCAGCACTGTTTTCGGCTGGGCTTGGATGTTTCGGGGACGGCGATTCGCAATGATTTTGGTTATGCGGCAGGCGAGGAGCGCGACGCGCAGATTGCTTCGGTGAAGCGATGGATCGAGCTGGCGGCGGTGCTGGGTGCGCCGGTGATTCGTATTTTTGCCGGGTACGCGAAGCCAGGTCTTTCAGCTGAGCAGACGCATCGGTTGATGGTCGAGGGGATTGAGGAGTGCTGTGATTATGCGGGGCAGCACGGTGTGCATTTGGCGTTAGAAAACCATTGGGGGCCGACGGCGACACCTGAGGGGATGTTGGCCTTTGTTCGCGACGTCGATAGTCCTTGGTTTGGGGTGAATTTGGACTCGGGCAACTTTTTTAGCGACGATCCGTATAGCGACTTGGCAAAGATCGCGCCTTATGCGTTGAACGTGCAGGTGAAAGTGGTGACGTCGAGTGACGAAAAAAGGCAAAACAAGACGCCGACCGATTTTGTGCGGCTTGCCCGTATTTTGCGAGAAGCGAACTACCGTGGCTACGTGGTCTTGGAGTACGAAGAGGCGGGCGATCCGCGGGTCGAGTGCCGGAAGTATTTGGCCCAGGTGCGCAAGGCGTTTTCCTAGTGCGAGAGGGGTCGGACGCGGGGGGGGAGCTTGGTGATGTTGGTGGAAGCGGGGTCTGCGTCGGGGACTTTTAATTCTTTTCGGAGGCGGGTTAGTTCTTTTTGCAAACGCTGGCGAACATTTGCGTAGGCGGGGTTGTTGACCACGTTATTCAGTTCTGAACGGTCGTTGTGCAGGTCGTAGAGTTCCCAAGCGTCGAGGTCGGGTTCGTAGAAGTGAATGAGCTTGAAGCGTCCGTCGGTGACGCCATAGTGCCGCCGGACGTAGTGCCATCCGGGGTACTCGTAGTAATGGTAATAAAAAGATTTGCGCCAATCTTCGGGTGTGTTTCCCTTGAGAATGGGGACGAGCGATCGGCCTTGTAGGTCGTCGGGGATCTGGGCGCCGGCTGCTTCGAGAAATGTCGAAGCGAAGTCCAACGGCGAGACGATGTCTTCGTTGTAGGTACCTGGCTTAATGACTTTTGGCCATCGAACGACGCAGGGCGTGCGTAGCGATTCTTCGTACATCCAGCGTTTGTCGAACCAGCCATGCTCGCCGAGGTAAAAACCTTGGTCGGAGCAGTAGATGACGATCGTGTTGTTGGCCAGTCCGGCGGTGTCGAGGTAGTCGAGGACGCGACCGATTTGGTCGTCCATGGCGGCGACGCAACGCAGGTAATCTTTGACGTAGCGTTGGTATTTCCAACGGGTTAAGTCATCGCCAGAGAGGTTGGCTTCTCGAAAGGCTTGGTTTTTGGGTCCGTAGGCGGCGTTCCATTCGGCCAGTTGTTCGGGAGTGAGATTTTCCGGTGCGACCAGTTTGAGATCGCGGTCGGTCATGGTTTCAGCGATGGTCATGTCTTGCTGTTGGACGGCGGTGCCTCGTGTTGAGTAGTCCTCGAAGAGCGAGGGGGGTTCGGGGATGTCGACGTCGTCGTACATGTGCATGTACTCGGGGGAGGGATCCCAGGTGCGATGCGGGGCTTTGTGCTGATACATGAGCATGAAAGGTTTTTCTTGGTCGCGTTGTTTCGAGAGCCACTCCAGGGCGAGATCGGTGATGATTGTGGTGGTGTAGCCAGTGTGTTGGACGCGCTGGCCGTTGCGGAGCATGGGCGGATTGTAGTAAGGGCCTTGGTCGATCAGGACTTCGGAGTGGTCGAAGCCGGTGGGCAGGGAGCCGAGATGCCATTTTCCGATGACGGCGGTTTGGTAGCCCACTTTTTGCAGCAGCTTGGGGAAGGTGACTTGCGATCCGTCGAAGAGGGTGTTGCTGTTGACGCAAAAGCCGTTGAGATGGCTATACTTGCCGGTGAGGATGGTGGCGCGGCAGGGGCCGCAAATCGAGTTGGGTACATAGCAACGGTCGAACCGAACGCCTTCGAGGGCGAGTCGATCGATGTTGGGGGTGGTATTGATGCGCGAGCCGTAGGCGCTTATCGCTTGGTAGGCATGGTCGTCGGAGAAGATGAGTAGGATATTGGGACGCGCTGGGACGTCTGGTTTTTCTGCGGCGTGGAGGTTGGCTGAGAGAGAGCCAGCCAAGAGGACGAGTAGAGTTAGCGCAGAAAACGCATTCCAACGAGGTTTTTTTGGAGGCATTTTAGTTGAGGAGTGGGTGTCTTGGAGAAAAAGAGTGCGCCCGGGAAGACTCGAACTTCCAACCCCTGGTTTCGAAGACCAGTGCTCTATCCAATTGAGCTACGGGCGCGGATGGGTTCAGATTGAACCAGCCGACCATTGTCCCATCCTTTTTATGTCGGTAAAGGCCTAATTTCCGTAGGGTCGTTCGGTCTGAGGACTTTGGCCACTTGCTCAGTAGGGGGGACTATTGGAGAATCGAGTCTTCTGGCCGCCTGCTGGTGCTTGCGGAAAGCTGGCTGAGGAAGGGGCGGTTGTACTTTTGCTAGGAGGAGCTGTTATGTGCTTTTTGCAATCTGGTTTGACAGTGATCGTTTTTCTGTGTTGCTTCGCGGTCGACGTGCGAGCGGAATTGCCTTTGGCAGTGCAGACGCCGGCGGAAACGAAGGTGCAATTGCAAAAGAAAACGCTGGGCAGTGTGCGAAATGTGCATGTGCTGGGCGATATCTATTTGGCCGGGCAACCGACGCCTGCGGATTTGGCGTTGCTGAAGCAGCAGGGGTTCAAGACGATCATCAGTCTTCGGCACACGGGTGAAATTCCGTGGGACGAGGCGGCTGCCGTGGAGCATCAAGGGATGAAGTTTGTACACATTCCGTTTCAAAAACCAGAGGAGTTGCAGGCGAAGGTTTTTGATAAGGTTTTGAAGGTATTGCGTGACAAGAAGCGTGGGCCTACGTTGTTGCATTGTGGGTCGGCCAATCGGGTGGGTGCGATTTGGTATGCCCATCGGGTGCTGGATGGCAAGCTGTCGGACGAGGCAGCGTTGAAGGAAGCGAAAACCGTCGGGCTGCGAACGCCCGAGTTTTTGGAAAAGGCGCGACAGTACGCGAGTGAAAGAAGAATCACGGAAGAATTTGGCCGCAGATAAACGCCGATAATCACAGATAAAAAAATGAGGGCCCCTATGATTTCTCAAACTGTAGAATACGCGCTGCGTGCGGTTGCGCACCTTGCCGCTGAGGCACCTGCCAGTTGTACGACGCAGCAGCTTGCTGAGGTGACTCGGGTTCCGGCGGCGTATTTGTCGAAGGTGTTGCAAAGTCTGGTCAAGGGGGGGCTTGTCCGTTCGCAACGAGGCGTGGGCGGGGGCGTTTCGTTAGCGGTTGAGGTCGAGACATTGACGATTTTGGATGTGGTCAACACGGTGGAACCGTTGCAGCGTATTCGGAGTTGTCCGCTCGAGCTGGAATCGCATGGCACGCATCTTTGCCCGTTGCACCGTCGGCTAGATGATGCGATGGCTCAGGTCGAAGCGGCGTTTGCGAGTACGACGCTTGCCGAAGTTCTTAAGGAGACTGGGTCGTCGAAGCCGCTTTGTGACGTGACGAACTTGAAGTAGTGGTTGTGCCCGTGGCGAACCGTAAGCGTAAGCGCCCGGAGTCATTTCTCTTGGCAGTAGGAGAGGGTGAGTAGGACGTAGGCGGTGACTAGGTTGGGGTCGTTTTCTAGCCAGCGCTGGTTGGTGTTGATCCATCTGCCGTCGGGCTGTTGTCGGCTGGCGAGTTCTTGGATCAGCTCTTTTCGCCAGTTGTGGTGGACTCCAGCTTCGTCAACGATTTCGTCTTCGCCGATGGCGTCGAGTGCTTTGGCAAAAGTATGAAAATAGTAGTAGAGTCCGTTGTTGCCCATGCCGGGGTTTTCTTGGACGGAATAATGCTTTTGTGCCCATCGAAAGGCGGCCTTCACGCGCGGATCGTCGGGGTCGACGCCGGCGTAGATCATGCTTTTGAGGCCGACGTAGGTCATCGAGCCGTAGCTGCGTAGTCCACCGTTGGGGGTTTCGCCCGCTTGGCTCGATCCTCCGGCGGCGACCGTGTAGTAAAAACCGCCGTCGGGGTTTTTGGCGGCGAAGCGGGTGTCGTTGTGTTCGGTTTCTAAGTTTTGGCAGCGCGAGACAAAGGCGAGCGCGCGTTGGATGGCCGGGTCGTCGGCGTCGTTGCCTACAGATTTGAGAGCGTCGATGAGAAAGGTCGTGTTGGAGAGGTCGGGGCGATTGTGTTTTCCGTAGCCGGCCCCTCCATAGCTGGTGCTTGAGGGATCGTGTTGCTCGCCGCCGTCCCACTGCAAATTTTTGACGAAAGCTTCGGCCTGTTCGAGCAGGGTGTCGTAGCGGTGGTCGTGATTGGCTTCGACAAAGCAGAGCATGGCGAGGCACGTTTCGTAGTTGCGGTAGCGGCTGTCGGGTTGATGGATTCCGCCGGTTTTTTGGACGTGGGATTGCAGGTATTCGAGCGAACGGGCGACGAGCGGGTCGTTGGGCGAGCGGCCGTGGCGCAGGAGTGCGGTGGTTGCGAGCGAGGTGATGCCTGTGCCTAAGTGGCTGCTGTAGGAGCCGTTTTCGTCTTGGGACGCAGCGAGAAAGGCGATGCTACGCTGGACGACTTGGGAGAGTTCGACGGGTTTTTCTTGAGGGAGGGCGACGGTTGTCTGAGCCGTTGCCACGGGACTCATGCAGCAAAGCGTCAGGGTGATGGCCAAGCAACAAGGGTGAGGCTTCAATCGATGCATCCTTCTGCTCCTCAGTTCGTAGGGTGGGCACTGCCCACCAAAATCAAGATTTTAGGATCGCAATTGGTGGGCAGTGCCCACCCTACCGCTGCATAGGGCATTCAGTAAGGATTGATGAAGGTACGTTTAACCGATCAGTGCGATCCAGGCTAGAAGCAGGATCCAGAGGGTGAGTAGTAGGCTGGAAGTGAACAATTGCCAGCGACTCCTTTGGGGAGAGTTTGCCGGCCTCTCACTGCTCGACGACTTCACGGCCATTACCTTTTGCGTTTCTCGCTCGAGTCGGGAAGCGAGAACTGGAAATTCTCTTGAAAACCTTCGTCGAAATCAAAAACGTCGTCGAAATCTTCTCGGCGATCGTGGGGCGTTTTTCGCATCTGTTCGATGTTGATGAGATTGAAGACGATCTCGCCGAAATCGCCGGTCGAGGTGATTCCCCAATGGTTCAAGACGCTCTTGGCCAAGTAGCCATATTGTTCGTGAGCGTATTGTCGCATCGCTTCGCACAGCTCTTGGCCCGAGACGTGGCGTTCGGGTTCGTCTTGTTCGTCGGAGTCGTCGAACGGGTCGAGATCGCCTGAGTCAGAGAGAGCGGGAGCGGGAAGCTCGTCAAAATCTTCGGTCTCTTCGGCCAGATATTCGGTGCCCATGCCGAGTTTTTCTTGGGCATGGCGCAGCGCCTCGAAGACGAAGACGTAGGCATCGAAATGATAGCGCTCGTCGCGTGCGAGGAGTTCGGCGATAGGGTGGTTTGGGTCAAGCATGGTTACTTTGAATCGCCGGGGCGATGGGAGTTTGGCGTGCGGATGTGCTGAGTCGGCGGCGTGGCGGCAGAGAAAAGGCGTGTCCCTCTCTGCTGCTATTCTACTCTTCCGAGGAGGGGGCGTCTTTGCCTGGGGGCGATTTTTCTGGGGAAGAGGCTTCTTTTTCAGCGGAGGGGGGAGTGCTTTTTTTGCTACTTTTCCTTTTTCTCTCGCCACTGCCCCTTTTAAGGACGGTGAGGACGCTGGCTCCTTCGATGACGACGCGTCGCATGTCCTCGGTCTGGACCAAAAGGCGTCCGGCGAGGATTTCTTGGGCCAGGACCCGGGCTTTGCCGTCGTTGGTGAGAATTTCGGAGCCGACAGGGGGAAGGTCTTTTTGTAGCTCTTGATAGGTGTCGTATTCGTAGCGTAGGCAACACTTTAGGCGTCCACAGCGGCCCGAAATTTTGCTGGGGTCGAGGGTCGCCTTTTGGAGCTTGGCCATCCGCATCGAGACGGGTGGCATTTCGGAGAGGTGGGTGTTGCAGCAGACCGGTTTTCCGCAATCGCCGTAGTCTGCTAGCAGCTTGGATTCGTCGCGGACGCCGATTTGTTTCATTTCGATACGTGTTTGGAATTCGCTGGCCAGATTCTTGACAAGCTGGCGAAAATCGACGCGGTCTTCGGAGAGGTAGTAGACAATCACGCGTTCGCCGCCGTAGAGATGCTCGATGTCGACGAGTCGCATGTCGAGTTTTAGTTCGGCGATATGTTTTTCGCAAGCTTGGTGTTCTTGCTGCTGTTGTTCGAGCAAGCGTCGGAGTTCGCCGGCGTCGTCGTCGGTCTGTTCACGCAAGATTTGCCCAGATTTTGGCGTGTCCCCCGTTTTGGTCGAGTTCATAGCGGCGAGGGCGTGTTCGGTCGCTTCGCAAAGGACTTCGCCCAGTTCTAGCCCACGGTTGGTGCGAGCAATCACTTGCACGCCGCGTCCAAACCGATCGCCTCCCCGTGTAGAAAAAACTCCCAGGTGGCGCATCACGCCATGTCGGACTACGTATTTTGGCATGAGGAAAGTATAGCGGAATTTTTGAGGGGCGAGTAGGTGAGCAGAAAGCCGGGAAAAGCCGCCAAGTACGCCAGACAAAATACGGAAAATCCTCACGCGGAGACGCAGAGGGAAATTTCCAGGAACTTGCCTTTACGTGAAGCTACCGACAGAAGGGGACTTTTGTCGACCTAGAACAAGGTAGCCGGCGAGCTACGCCTCGCCGATGCGCGCACCCAAAATCATTTTGAAAATTACGGCGAGGCGTAGCTCGCCGGCTATCTCCCTTTCCAGCGACCCCTCTCCCTACTCCCCTGGCGAGTAGCTTTTGACGGCACCTTGCAAGACTTGCGATTTGGTGAAGAGTTCGGGTTTGAGACGCTGCTCGGTTAGCAATTGGGCTTGGTCGAAATAGTGGGGCGAGCTGGGGTTGCCGCTGGTGCCGAAGGGGACGAGGCTTGCTCCTCGGACGCCGGTGGGGGTGAACTCGTAGGTGGCTAGGTAGGAGGTGCCGACGAGTCCGTAGCGGCGGCGTTGGGAGATGACCCAGGGGATTTCTAGGCTGGGGGTGTAGTATTGGGTGAAGATGGTGCCCATGGGGCCATGTCCGCCGAGCGAGGGGAGGCTTGGGGCGGAGTCGTCAAAACGTGCGGCGACCAAATCGGCGACGCGGTGTTGTCGTTGGCTTCGGAAGAGTTGGCCGTAGGCGATTTTCCATGTGCCGTGCAAGCTTTCGAGCCGCTGGGCGGCGCGGGCCAACGCCTCGAATTGTTTTTCTGGTTTGTCGAGGTAGCGTTTGCGCATCTGCTCGCCCGGATAGCCGGGTCCGTAGAGTTGTTCGTACCATGCTTGGCAGAGGGTTGCGGCGGTGGAATCGGCGGTGATGCGTGCGTCCCAGGCGAGTAGGTGTTCCCAGTAGGGTTGGACTCGCTTGGCTAAGGTTGGATTTTCTTGCAACAGAGTTTCAAAATGTTCGGCGTACTTGGGAAGTTGGTGGCGTGCCCAGTAGACTTCAGAGTCGAAGGGGGCGGCTTGCCAATCTTGCCAGGTGACGTTGTTCATGCCGCGTAAGATTTCGAGCGACCGGAGTGCTCGGCGCGAGCGTCGATGGGCGTCGCCGATCATGTAGCTGGGAAAATCTTCGAGACGCGGATTTTGGCCGTCTGTGGTCAGCAGCGGAGTGGAGTTGCAGTTTTGTACAAATCCGGCAGGCGGGTTGAGGACTTGCGGGAGTTCGTCGAGAGTATGAAAACCGAGCCATTCGGTTGCCGGGTCGCTGCCGTCGACCGGTTTGGACCAATCGAACTGGGGGTTGCGACGGGGGACTCGCCCGGCGTAGACGTATAGGATGTTTCCGTCGCAATCGCCGTACAGCACGTTCATGTACAACGTTTGCATGAGTGCGAGTGCTTGGCGAAATTCTTCGAGGTTGTTGGCCTTCATCATTTTTAGAGATTGGCGGAGGGGGATCGTCTCGAAGATTCCAGCGATCTGGGCGGCCAGCATCGCACCGTCCTTTTCATTGGCTACGATTGGGCCGTGGTGGGTTTTGCGAAACGTGTAGGAACGCGTTTCCATCTGGCGTGTTTTGCGTACGCGGATCGTCTCTTGCCAGGCGTCGGCCGTCCGCCAGCCGTTGTTGTATTGGTAGGCAAGCCGGTTTTCGGGATCGGTAAAGCGGACGCGCCAGGTGTCGGCGATGTCGGGTTCGTTGGTGACGAGCGTCCAGCCAAGGCGGCGGTTGTGGCCCATCGCCAGCACAGGGCAGCCATAAAAACCTGCTCCGATAAAATTCCAAGGTTCGCCGTCACCGTCGCTTTGCAGGTGGGCCTCCATCAGTTGGGCAAAACCGTAGAGGGGCATGTGGGGGTTGGACAGTAGCATGGGGGCGCCCGACGCGGTCCGTTTGCCGTCGATGACCCAGCCGTTGGAGCCGGTGGCGGGCCAGATGGTTGGGTTGCGTCGGGGGAGGTAATCGTTGCTTAGGCCGGTAAATCGAAAAGTAAGTTCGAGCGCCATTTGTCGGTAGTAGGCCATGACGTGCCACGGCTCGAAGTGGCGAATCAACCGGGGGCGGACTTCGGGATGGGTTTGTAGGTAGTGATTGATACCGGCGACGAATGCGGCGTAGAGTCGTTGGGAGGTGGTGTCGAGCGCGGCAAAATCGCGTCGGCTGCGCGGGACGATCTCAAAGGCGCGGTTGAGCAGGTCGGAATTGAGACCGCGTGGGCCGTGAACTTCGGCGTAGCGTCCGAGGGCGAGGATGTAGACGTCTTCGACTTGCCAGAAAAAGTCTTCGGCCTGTGCGTAGCCAAAACCAAAGAGGGTGCTTTCGTCGGTGCGGCCCAAGATATGGGGCACGCCGTAGGCGTCGCGATGGATGGTGACTTGCTGGGCAAGTTTTTCGGGATCAATTTTTGGCCCATACTCGTCGGCATGCGACGCCGCACAGCAGGCAGCAGCCAGGTAGCCTAACGCGGCGATTCGGATCGAAAAGAAAAGGTTAGGCATTTTTTGTGGGCTGTTTTCGTTTGTTGGCTTTCGGTGGGGCTAAATGGTTGCGTTCATTCTAACCCCGTGGCTTGGGGATGTCAGCTTGCTGGAGGGTGGTGCCCTGGAGTCATGAAGGAAAAGAAAAATTGGCCACAGAGTGCACAGAGAACACCGAGAAAGCTTTGTTTTCAGCACTCTGTGTTCTCTGTGCACTCTGTGGCTATTCCTTATTACGCTTTGATTTTTGACTTTGCAGTTCTCCTGAGGACGTGCCTCATTTGCCTCGGGCTACGAGGCTAGTTAGGCTAGCCTACATGAGCGGGAAATGGGTGAATTTGGAACGGGCAGATTGCACTGCCGCAGAGGCTGCGGCAGAGATTTTGCGGCTGCGTGTGGAGCATGTGCGGCGGCTTTTGCCGTTGGCGGCGCATGAATTTCGCCGCGATCCAGAACATGTGCATCGGTTGCGTGTTGGTTGTCGGCGTGCGGACGCCGCTTGGCTAGCGTTTCGGCCGTTGCTGGGGGGCAAAGCGAAGCGGCTTCGGAAGGGGCTGCAAAAAATCCGACGGGCGGCGGGGCCTGGGCGGGATGCGGATGTGCTCTTGGATCGACTCAAGGCGGAGACCGGCCCCGGGCAGGAGTATGTGGTGGCTCGCTTGAAACGGCAGCGAGCCAATGCCCAGCAAGCGCTATTGGAGATTGCCAAGGAGGTGGAATCGGGGAGTCTCGACCGTCGGCTTCAGCGTTGCTTGGAGGGACTCGAGAAGATGTCCTCAAAAATGTCCTCGCAAGGGACGCCTACCACTTTTGATGCGTTTGCCCAATCGGCTTTGCGCACGGCGAGCCAAAAAATGTTTCGGCTGGCGGGGCTTGAACACCCTACAGTCAGTCAGTTGCATGAGCTGCGCATCGCGGGCAAACGCTTACGCTATTCGATCGAGTTGTTTCATAGTGCATTTCCCACGGCACTTCGAGAAGACGTTTATCCTTTGGTAGAAAAAATTCAGGCGCGCCTTGGGCGTTTGAACGACCACGCTACGGCTCAGGCGATGTTTCAGGGATGGTTAGGCAGTCTGCCTTCGGACGAGCGAGCGGCGCAGCTTGCAGAACGCATGGTTGAAGAACATGCAGCGATCGAACAGGTGCGCGAAGATTTTTTGGAGTGGTGGACGACCAAACGTGTTGCTCGTCTCGAATCTTCGCTGAGCCTGTTGATCGAGGGGACCTCTTATGGCAAGCCGTGTGTGAAGAAAAGGAACCGCAGATGAACGCGGATGCACGCAGATGTTTCTTTGTAGCTCTAGCACCTCGGCGAATGACAAATGCTTCTGGTTGATTTTTTCTTAGCGTCTTAGCGCCTTTGCGTGAGGCCTTTTTTGTACAAATTCGAGTTGATGTTCCGTAAGGTTCGGAATACGCTTGCTTTATGCCTGTCATGAACGTCTCGAATAAACGGAGAATTTCGCCACAGCAGCGGCGACGGTCGATTGTTTGTGCCTATGGCAATGGGCTGCTTTGGGGCATGGCGAGCGGATTGGCCAGCACAACGCTAGTGACGTATTTGGCCCGTGAGTACCAGGCGACGGGCTTGGCCATCAGTTGGCTGTTGGCGGCGCCGGCGCTGGTCGGTTTGCTACGGCTGTTCACGCCCCAATTGCTCGAAAGAGTTGGCAGTCGGCGGAGATTTTGCGTCGGCATGTTCTTGGCCAGCGCGGCGGTTTTGTTTGTATTGCCGATCGCGTCTGCTCCGACGGTGTTGCCGTCGCGCGATCAATCCTTGGTTGCCTTGGGAACGGCTTGGGTTGGCTACCATCTTTTGGAATACTTGGGAGTGGTGGCGCTGTGGTCGTGGTTTGGCGATTTGGTGCCGCGTCGTATTCGTGGCCGGTTTATCGGGCGCCGACAGGCTTGGGCCAACGGCGGCAAAGTCGTGGGCGCGGTCGCTGCGGCGCTGGGAACTTATTTCTGGCATAAGCATTGCGAGTCGACAGCGCGTCCCGATCTCGAATGGTTTTCTTATGCGGTCTGTGGACTTGCGGGTGGCGTTTTGTTTGCGCTTTCGGTTTGGCCCTTATCGCAAATGGCCGATTTGCCGCTTCGCATTGACGAAGAAACCGCGCGTGACAACCTGTGGCAACAATTGCTGAGTCCGGTGAGCGATCAAAAATTTCGCCGCCTGCTGGGGTTTGGATTATGGTTTTCGTTTTCCAACGGTTTGATTCAGTCGGCGCAGTGGATGTTTCAGACGAGCGTGTTGCAGATGTCGTTTGCCGAGAAAAAAACGCTCGATTCGGGGTCGCGTGCTTTGCAGGCATTGCTGATGCCTTGGGTCGGAAGCCAGGTCGACCGTCGTGGCAATGTTTTGATTCTGACCGTTTCTCAGGCAGTCATTGCGATGGCTCCCCTCTTTTTTTTGATCGCCAGTCCGGCGTCGCGCGGATGGATCGTCGGGGCGTACGTCTGTTGGTTGGCGTATGCCGGCGAGAATGTTACCCAGCCCAATCTCATGTTGGGCCTAAGCCCACCCGGCAAGACGGCGGCCTACGCCTCTGCCTGGTTTGCCTGGACTCAGCTTGCCTATGCCCTGAGCGTGTTGGTGGGCGGGGCACTTTTTGACTGGCTGGCCGAGCATTTCGAGCCGTGTCGCCTGGGATCGCTCCAAGTCGATCATTTTGTATTGCTGTTTTTGGCGAGCTGGGCCTTCAAATTGCTGGGAGTTGTGTGGGCAGCACGCATCCCAGAGCCGTAGCTTTGAGAGTCGTCGTTCGGGGCAGTTGTTCGGAAAACAGGGGCTAGAAGCCAACCGGTCGAACTGGTTACAATGCGATGCTGCCCTGTTGCTCGCACTAGCGATCACAGCGCTCCCTTAGCTCAATTGGCAGAGCAATTGACTCTTAATCAATAGGTTCTAGGTTCGAGTCCTAGAGGGAGCACTTTTTACCTTGGTTTTGCATGGAACTTGCAGGGCATTGTCTCAAAAGCTAGCCTCGTTTTGCCTTCTTGTTGAATGCTTGAAACGATAGCACGGACAGTGATTTCGCGTACCGACTCCATGGTTCGAATTCAATCAGAAGTTTTGAAAGGTGATCTGAAAAATTGCCTGCTATGGGTAGTCCTTCAGGTTTGTGCGTATGCTAATCCTCAAAAGCTCGCATGGTCACGGAGATGCGCCGACCATCGTATCGCGCACGCTTTGGAACCCCGTGCTTCCATGCCCTATTTGTTTCCCATGGGAGAACAATGATTGAGCCGTTTTTAGCGGGGTAATCGAACACTCGCTTCTCTTTGCCTTTTCCCTTGCTCATACGAAATGTTCTTGTTTCCCCAAAACTCACGGTGACAATGGGTGAAAATTGGACCATGTTAATCGTGGAATCCGAATGAGGACCGATGTATTCTTCGGGGCCAGAGTACCAGTTCAGAAGTATGCCATTGAGATCCGAAAAAATTGTTTCTCTCACAAAGTAGAGAAGCGGCTGCAACAGTTTTGGTATGGGCAACGCTTTATTGCAACAACCAGTGTAGGAATAACTCTTTCCGTAGGCTTGCTGGTCGCGGGGCACTTCGACTTCTCGCCCAAACATCATAACCGTGTGGCGTTCTGCCGGACGCATTGACCAGCAATCCTCAACTTGTGTCTGATTCCAAATAAGTTCATCGGGGACTCGCCCAGTGAAGAGCCGTTCACCACCTTCGAGTGTAGTTGCTAACAGGTCAGTAAAGGCACTCATGAAGTAGTTGCTCCCAATAGTGCAGGTTACCTACCCATGTTCCAAATCTTTGACAAATGGCCCATTGTCGCTTTACGCAGCCTTTTCAACGAGGGTGACTGACGCCCCTCGCATTCGTTGTCTGTCTGTTACCTCGCTCACACGTAAGCCACCGATGTTAAATCGTCCCAAGTGCTCTCGCAAGTGTCGCGCGCCCAGGTCCACGTCCTCGATAATGATCCGATCAGTCATTCTCATTAACTGGTCAATCAAAGAGCTTCCATCACGGAGTACAAATACACTTTCGTCAAATCGACGAACGGGTACGTAAACAGTGTCGTCTTGTTCGCCAATATTTTGCCCAGCCTCTCGACGCTAAGCAAATGCTCAGCGTCAACTGTCACTGAGCTGATCAACTTCAGGTCTTCCAACGAGCGGCAGATTGCTAGCTGATTGCGCGATTGGACTCGATTCACTTGCCATTCCCTCTCTTTTGTCAAAGCTCGACTAAGCCTCGAATGGGCTACAGGGCTCCTTCACTGTCCGAAAAGCCACAGCAAAGCAATATCCAACTTAATGAATAATGAACATAAGTACACCATAGGGGACGGGTCGCCGGCTATCAATCCCTATTTGTGGCCATAAAGCAAAAGAGCGAGGTGTCCAAAATCGCTAATGCTGAGGAAAAGACACCATGCCTAGAAAGGAATACCTCGTTGTGCAGGAGCAGACAGTTAAAAAGACGTCCGAAAAAAAAGAAGATTGCTTCATTGTATGCGATTGTTTGGCATTACGGTTGCTGACAAGATCACAACCCTCTCTACGCGACTATCCTTCAGGAAGTGTTTGTAGCTTTTGACGCAAATCTGACACCGCATGGGCCACATAAGAGACGTCCTTCAAATATTCAGCACCAATGCCAAATTTTATCTTGGCAACGGCTGCCACATAAATGTCCAACAACTGCCCTGCATGACAAACTGCGATAGCCCAGCACTTTCGGACAGTGTCGGCCAGATTTCCTACACCGCTAGGTCAGGCCGCAGGGCTCGGTAGCAGTCGAGAGATCGTAGGCATGGCAGGAGGCCCTTGGATGCTGATGTTGAGCGTAACCGTTTGCAGCGAGTCGATTTGTGCTGGCTCTATTGTCCAAGGCACAGGTTTTGTACAATGGGATGATAACTTAGCAAGCCCGTGCAGGGCAAACGGACTCACGCTGAAATGGTTGCACGACCTCCCCCTCTCCTGGCCCCCTCTCGTGGAAAGAGAAGATCCGTCATGGTGAAATCGCTCCTGTCCTGTTCCCTTGGTTTGGTGTTTGTGCTTCTCGTCAGCCGACCTGCGTTGGCGGAACAGGCCCCGTCGAAGAAAGGCTCCGCCCGTAAGCCGAATATCGTTTTGATCGTGGCCGACGACCTGGGCTATGGGGAGTTGGGTTGTTATGGGCAAAAAAAAATCAAGACGCCGAGCCTTGATCGGTTGGCTACCGAAGGAATGCGATTCACCCAGTTCTATAGCGGGTCGCCTGTCTGTGCGCCGGCACGGTGCATGTTGATGACGGGCAAACATTCGGGTCATGCGTTTATTCGTAGCAACGGCGATCCGACCGGAATGGACGATCTTCGGGCGCAATACGGCTGGGAGTTTCCGGGGCAGTACCCGTTGCCTGCGGAGGAGATTACGCTTGCCGAGCGGATGAAATCGTTGGGGTATGTGACGGGTGCTGCCGGCAAGTGGGGTCTGGGCCATTTTGGGACGTCGGGGGATCCGAACCAACAGGGCTTTGACCTTTTCTATGGGTACAATTGTCAGCGGCAAGCCCATAATCATTATCCGCGATTTTTGTGGCGCAATGGGGTGAAAGAACCACTTGCGGGCAACGATCGGACGTTGCATGGCGAGACGTATTCGCAGGATAAATTTACGGAGGTGGCGCTTCAGTTTCTCGACGATAACCAAGATCGCCCGTTTTTTCTGTTTTTGCCGTTCGTCATTCCTCATGTAGGGATTCAGGTGCCCGAGGCGTCGCTTGCCGAGTATCGAGGGAAGTTTCCTGAAGAGGCGTACGAACATACGAAGCACAATTATGTGGAACATCCGACTCCGCGTGCCGGCTATGCGGCGATGATCACGCACATGGATCGTGACATTGGTACGATCTTGGAGCGTCTTCGCAAGTTGGGACTTGAGGAGAATACGATCGTCCTATTCACGAGTGACAACGGTCCGACGTATGACCGTGTGGGTGGAGCCGACTCGACCTATTTTGAATCGGCAGGTCCGTTGCGTGGCCGAAAAGCTTCGGTCTACGAAGGGGGCGTCCGCGTGCCGCTGATTGCCCGTTGGCCCGAGCGTTTTGCTGCTGGCAGCACCAGCGATTTGCAAGCTGCGTTTTGGGATCTGTTGCCTACCTTTTGCGATTTTGCCGGCGGCACGGCTCCGACAGAAATTGACGGCATTAGTTTTGCTCCGACGCTTCTTGGAGAAGGATCGCAAGAGCAGCACGAGTATTTGTACTGGGAGTTTCCTTCGTACGGGGGCCAGCAGGCGATCCGCGTCGGGGACTGGAAGGCGGTGCGGCAAAATATTTTGGAAGGCGAAACGCATGTCGAGCTTTATGATTTGTCGAAAGATATAGGCGAGCAGAACGATCTGTCGGCCGAGCAGCCGGAGCGTGTTGCAAAGCTTCAGAAGATGATGGCCGCCGCCCGGACGCCGAGTACGCTGTTTCCGCTTTTTGAAAGCGACAGTGCGAGCCGCACACGCAATTGAAGCTTGCCCTAACGAGTTGAAGCGGGCACTGGAAAATTTTTATGTCGAAAAAAGTTGTCGTAGTTGGTAGTTCTAATACCGACATGATTTTGCAGGTTGAACATTTGCCGCAGCCGGGCGAAACGATCTTGGGAGGCCAGTTTGCGATGGCGGCTGGCGGAAAAGGGGCCAATCAGGCGGTGGCCGCTGCGCGGGCGGGTGGCGAGGTTGCGTTTGTTGCGCGGGTTGGCGACGATCTTTTCGGCAAGCAAGCGGTCGAAGGGTTGGAGCGTGACGGAATTGACGTCCGCTATGTGGCCCAGGATAGCGAGGCACCTTCGGGAGTGGCACTCATTTTTGTTGCTGCCACGTCGGGCGAAAACAGTATTGGGGTTGCGCCGGGTGCGAATGGACGGCTGTTGCCGAGTGACGTCGAGCGGTCGGCGGAAGTGATTCGTGCGGCCGACGTTTTGGTATTGCAGCTCGAATCGCCATTGGAGACGGTTGCCGCCGCGTTGAAAATTGCCTCTGCCAGCCGTGTGCGAACGATTCTGAATCCCGCTCCGGCTCAGCCGCTTCGCCCTGAAATTCTTGAACAGGTGTCAATTTTGACTCCCAACGAGAGCGAAGCCGAGCTGCTCACCGGCATTCCGGTTGCTGATGTGGAGGGAGCAGCTCGTGCGGCCCGTGCTTTGCGCAAATTGGGGCCAGAGATTGTTGTCGTGACGCTAGGCGCGGCGGGCGTCTTTGTGGATAGCGAGGAATTCACCGGTGCTGTGGCTGGAATTTCAGTCGACGCGGTCGACACAACGGCAGCCGGCGATGTTTTTAATGGTGCCCTGGCGGTTGCCGTAGCCGAGGGCGTGCCACTAGAAAAAGCAGTTCGTTTTGCAACGGCGGCAGCGGCCCTTTCGGTGACGAAGCTAGGTGCCCAGACTTCGGCTCCGACGCGTCAAGCCATTGAAGCCCTGATGCACAAAGCTTGATTACCTAAAAAAGAGTCATGATGGCTAAGAGATCTGGCAATGACGAAATGGTGCCGCTCACGCAAGCGGACCTGGATCGGTTTCACAAGAATGCTCCGGCTGCTGTGAGGCGACGAGGGCGGCACGCCATGCGAGAAGAAGTATTCTGCGGTGCGCAGACCATCCTCTACGGCGGATTGCCGATTGTTGGGCTCCTCTGGTGGGATTGGTCGGCGACCGGAATGCTCATGTTTCTTCTCTTCGGTAGCTGGATTGGTATTTTCTGTGATGCTGCAAAGTTCATGGCTTTGCAGAAGCAGGCCGTGGCGTTCGCTGCTGCTCGCTTTGACGATTGGCATGTCTGGGTCGTGACCGCTGCTCTCCGCGAGGGTACGAACGAAGTTTATCCCGCACACATTCGAGCAAAGTGGCAACCCTTTGCTGGTCTATTCGTGGACTTTGTGATGGGCGGAATATCAACTTTTCTAGTTGTTGTCATGCTCACTTCTGGAGGGTGGCTGAATGCCGAGATTTTCCAGAGTCCAGGATTTTTTCTAGGCCTCGTCTCACTGCTGGTTATCCGCATTGGCGGTACGGTGGCCGAGATTGTTCATCATAAGTTGAATGGAGGTGATCTCGCTGTGCGGGCTGACGAAGACCGGCCTGTAAAAGTTCGAGTAGGACTACGTGGTGCTGGCCTCTTCTTGTTGGTTTTCTTGACCGCGATGCTGACTGAAGGCGAAGGCGAGCCGACCGTTGCCCCGAAGAACATCATGCTGGTGATTCACGGACTGGTGGTCACTATGGGTTTGCTCAAGTTGTTCGGTCCGATCATGCTGCGCAGCGAAACCGAGTGGCTGCGCAACTATTTAGCGAAACGGGAAAAAGACCAAGATGCGACGAGCTTGCAATCTCCTTGATTCGCCACAGGGGAAAAAGAACTTTTTTCCTACGGTCTGCCCAACGGCAAGTTCAGTCTATTGGCGTACTGAGAATTGGTAGGTCGTTTGGGAGTGGTATACTTCTCCGGGTCTTAGGATGGTTGATGGAAAGTTGGGTTGGTTGGGACTGTCGGGGAAATGTTGGGTTTCTAGACAGAGGGCACCGCGACGAACATAGGTTTTTCCTGACTTGCCCTGGAGCCGTCCGCTTAGAAAGTTGCCGCTGTAGAACTGGATGCCTGGCTCGGTGGTGTGGATTTCGAGGACTCTTCCGCTGACCGGTTCGCAGAGACGTGCGGCCAGGGTGAGCTGGCCTTCTTGGCCCGGTTTGTCGAGTACCCAGCAGTTGTCGAAGCCTCGGACAATTTGTATCTGCTCGTGATCTTGATGGATGTCTCGGCCGATCGTTTTGGTTTTGGTAAAGTCGTGAGGCGAGCCGGCGACCGTTCTTATTTCGCCTGTGGGGATCAATGTTTTGTTGATGGGGATGTATTTTTTGGCGTTCAGCATAAGCTCGTGGTCGAGGATCGTGCCTTCGCCTTCGCCTTTAAGGTTGAAGTAGGAGTGCTGGGTGAGGTTGACCGGCGTCGGTTTGTCGGTGGTGGCATGGTAGTCGACGATCAGGGTGTCTTGGTTGGTCAGTGTGTAGGTTACGGTGACTTGCAGGTTGCCGGGGTAGTTTTCTTCCATGTCTTTTGCGAGATAGGACAGCACGAGCTGGTTTTTTGTGGGGCCGAATTTTGCATCCCAAACGACTTTATCAAAACCGATGGTTCCGCCGTGCAGGTGGTTCCAAACGCCATTTTTCTGCAATTTATAATTTTTGCCGTCGAGCGTAAAACGACCGTCGGCGATGCGGTTGCCGTAGCGACCGACAAGGGCACCGAAGTAGGCCTTGTCGACGGCATTCATGTAACCTTCGACGCGGTTGTAGCCGAGTACGATGTCGGCAAATTTTCCGTCACGGTCAGCAACGAGAATCGACGTGATGATGGCCCCGTAGTTGGTGACCTTGACGGTCATGCCGCTGTTGTTCGTGAGCGTGTAGAGCTTGATGGAGTCGAAATCTTCTTCGACTTCTCGTCCGTTGACAGTTGGTAGCGCGAGAAAAAGGAGCAAAAGGACGATACAACAGGCAGTTTTCATAGCCATCTTTTCTGAGTGAGGAATTAGGACGAGGGCGTTGGAAAGAGAATTGTGCGGTTCGCACTAGGCTAAGAGGTCGTCAATGATTTCGCCGTGGACGTCGGTGAGTCGGTAGTCGCGGCCTTGGAAGCGGTGGGTGAGCTGCGTGTGCTCGAAGCCGAGCAGGTGCAAGATCGTGGCCTGAAGATCGTGGACATGGACAGGGTTTTCGGCTGCGTTGAAACCGAGTTCGTCGGTCGAACCGTAGACGAGTCCGGGCTTGATGCCGCCACCTGCGAGCCAGACGGAAAATGCGTTGGGGTGATGATCGCGTCCGTCGGCCTGGTTGCCTTGGACCATCGGAGTGCGACCAAACTCGCCGCCCCAAATGACGAGCGTGTCGTCGAGGAGTCCCCGTTGTTTGAGGTCGGTGACGAGCGCGGCCGAGGCTTGGTCGGTGTCTTGGCAGTTGACGGGCAGGTCGCTTTTTATGCCACCATGCTGGTCCCACGATTCGTGGAAGAGTTGCACAAAGCGGACGCCGCGTTCGATGAGTCGACGGGCGAGCAGGCAATTGTTGGCGAAGGAAGACTCGCCCGGTTTGGCTCCGTAGAGATCGAGGACATGTTGCGGCTCGTCGGCCAGGTTGGTCGCCTCGGGGGCGGTGGCTTGCATACGAAAAGCCATTTCGTAGGAATTGATGCGCGTGGCGATTTCGGGATCGCCAACGACGTCGAGATTTTGGCGGTTCAAGGCATTGATCGTGTCGAGCGTATCGCGAGCGACTTGGCGATCGATGCCCGCCGGGCTGGAAAGGTAGAGGACCGGGTCGCCGCTGGAACGGAATTCGACGCCGGAGTGTACGGTCGGCAGAAATCCGGAATTCCAGGTTCCGGTGCCCGAACTGGGGCCTTTTTTGCCGGAGTTCATCACGACAAACGCGGGCAAGTTGCGTGTTTCGCTGCCGAGGCCATAGGTGACCCAAGAACCCATCGAGGGTCGGCCAAATTGTTGGCTGCCGGTGTTGATCAAGAGTTGGGCAGGTGCGTGGTTGAAGGCGTCGCTGACCATCGAGCGAATGACGCAGATGTCGTCCAAGATGGTTTTGGTGTGTGGGAGCAGCTCGGAGATGGAAAAACCGTTGCCTCCGGCCTGTTCAAATTTGAACCTTGGCCCCATGAGCTTGGAATTCGGGTTGATGAAAGCGGCTCGGTAGTTCTTGAGCAGTTCGGGCGGCGGGAGTGTGCCGTCGAGCCGTTCGAGTGTCGGCTTGTAGTCGAGCATCTCGAACTGGCTTGGCCCGCCACCCATAAAGAGGTAGATGACTCGCTTTGCCTTGGGCGCGTAGTGCGGCATTTTGACGGCCAAGGGATCGATGGCCGAGGCACTTGCCTGTTCGGCCGACAGGAGTCCCGAGAGCGCCATTCCGCCTAGGCCGATGCCGCATTGCTGCAAGAACCAACGTCGGTTGAGCGTCGCTTGCGAAGTATTGCTATGATATTGAGTTTGGCAATTCATATTCTTGCAGGGCACTTATTGTTTGGTGATGGTTTCGTCTAGGTTGAGAATGGCACGGCTGACGATCGTCCAGGCGGCGCGTTCTGCGAAGTCGTCCGATTTTTTGTCCTCTTCGATTCCCAAAACGGCGCAAGCGTCGACGGGTTGGTCTTGATAGCGTTGTCGGCACTTGTCGAGTAGTTTTTGCAACAAATCGAGTTCTTTGTGAGTCGGTTGACGGGCGACGCAAAGCCGAAAGGCGCGTCGTAGGCCGGAGGCATCGTCTTCGGGCTGGTCTTTGCGAGTGTGTTGGGGGCGAATGCGTTGGGCGAGTGCTCTGCCGCATTCGATGAATTGCGTTTCGTTGAGTAGGGTGAGTGCTTGAAGGGGGGTGTTCGAGCGTACCCGGCGGACGCAGGCGGCGTCGCCTTTGGGTGCGTCGAAGGCTGCCATCGGGGGATAGGGCATTGAACGATAGGCGTGGACGTACATGCTACGGCGGTAGCGTTGTTGGTCTTCTTCGACAAACCAGTTTTTTGGGCCGTAGCTCGTCGGGCGCTCGAAGAGAAACTTGGGTGCAGGTGGGTAGACGCTGCGACCGCCGACTTGGAGGTTGAGCAGACCGCTGGCCGAGAGGGCGAGGTCGCGGACGATCTCGGCATCGACGCGTAGTCGCGATCCGCGAGCGAGTAGTCGGTTGCGCGGATCGACTTCGGCCAGCTTGGGTGTGAGGTGCGAAGATTGGCGATAGGTTGCCGAATTGAGAATCAAACGATGCAGGTGTTTGAAACTCCAGCCGGAGTCCATGAACTCGACCGCCAGCCAATCGAGAAGCTGGGGGTGCGAGGCAGGGGGCGATTGGGAGCCGATGTCTTCGGTCGTTTCGACGAGGCCGATGCCAAAGTAGGCTTGCCAGATTCGATTGACGATGGCTCGGGCTGTGGTGGGCGAATTGCGATCGGCCAGCCATTGTGCAAAGCCTAGACGGTTGTTGGGGGCGTTTTTTGGGAAGGGATGCAAGAAGTCGGGTGTGTGGGGTTCGATCCGTTCGGCGGTCGAAAGAAAATCGCCCCGTTCGAGCCGATGGGTCTTGCGCGGCTGGACACGAGCGCGGGCGACGGGCTGAAAATCACCGTCGGGGAAACGTGCGAGCAGCGTTTCGATTTGCTTGTTGGCGTCTGACCAGTCGGCAACGGTCGTTCGCCAGTAGCTAAATGCGTTTTTGAATTCTTCGTCGGTCCAATCGCTTGGCGATTTGGTCTCAATAAGCTCTCGGAGATCGGCCGGCAGCGGATCTGCGATGGGGTTGGGTGCGGTGGTCACCGAAAATCGATACCGTCCCATGACGTAGTTTTCTTTCGCATCGGCGTTGTCGCCACCGTGGCTTTGGTTGATGCGGAAAAAAATTAGTGCCCCCTTTTGGTAGCCGAAAGGTTCTCTGGCAACGAAGACGGCTTTGCGTGGTTGGTGTCGAGAGTAGGGGCCGGAGTCGGTTGTCCAAGCGGTAAGGACGTCGCCGTCCATAGCAAAGTGAACAGGCCCGGTTTTGCGTTTGTCTCCGTCTTTCATGGTTGGAATTAGGTAGGGCCACTCCAGCGGCTTTTCTGCCGGGTTGATGTCGGCAGAGGCTCGTTCGAAGTGAGCCTCTTTTCTTGGTTGGCTTTTGTCGAGTGGTTCGATGAAGACATCGAATTCGGAGAGCGCTGCGGTGCCGTCGATCGATCGTCCTGGCCCGTTACCGGGCAATTGGGGATGGGTTAGCAATTCCAATCGAACTGCTGTGATGCCGGCCAGCGACGTTACAGCGAAAAACTGGGAAGTCACTTTGGTGGGTGCAAAACTTTCGGACAGGATCGAATGGTCTTCGAGAATGCGGAATTTTTGTCCTTCAAAGGGCATACCGGTCGGCTCGATCGGTGTCCACTCGGGTTGATCGCCTCGGGTGGCTGCTGCCCATTCGGCCAGTTGTGTTCGCCAGTCGGGCGTGTTGTTTTGAAGTAGAGTTTCGATTACGAGAACTTCGGTGAGGATCTCGTCAGCTTGGTGTGCCTCTTCGCTCGGGTAGGCAATTTCGTACGATTCTTCGCAGTTGTTCAAGAAGGCGAACATGCCGTAGTAGTCGGCGTGGGTCAGCGGGTCGTACTTGTGGGAATGGCATTGTGCGCATTGGGTGGTGATCCCTAGGACGGCTTTGCCGACGGCGTCCATGCGGTCGAAGAGGCCTTCGACGCGAAATTGTTCGGCGTTTGCCCCGCCCTCTTCGTTGACCATCGAGTTGCGTAGGAAACCGGTTGCGATCCGTTGTTTTTTTGTTGCACCGGGCAACAGATCTCCGGCGATTTGTTCGACGATAAATTGGTTGTAGGGCATATCGCGGTTGAAGGCTTCGATCACCCAATCGCGATAGGGCCAGACGGCGCGTTGGAGGTCTTTTTCATAACCGTCGGAGTCGGCGTAGCGGGCTGCGTCGAGCCAGTGTCGCGCCCATCGCTCGCCGTAGTGGAGTGAAGCGAGTAGCTGTTCGACCCGATGTTCGTAGGCGTCGGGGGATTGGTTGCTTAGGAACTGATCGATGTCTTCGAGAGAGGGTGGCAGTCCGGTGAGGTCGAGGTGAAGACGCCGCAGGAGCGTCGCTTGGTCGGCCGTCGGTGCCTTGGCCAAGCCTTCCTGTTCGAGTCGGTTGAAAACAAAGTGGTCGATAGCGTTGCGAGCCGTTTTTTGTTTCTCGGGAGAGAGTGCTGGCGGTGTGGGTCGCTCGGGTGGCACGAACGCCCAATGTTTGGCGTAGGGCGCGCCTTCTTCGATCCAACGACGCAATAACGCGATTTCTTCTGTCGACAACGATTTTTTTGTTTCGAGGGGCGGCATCATTAACGAGTCGTCGTGGCTCGTGATGCGGGCGATCAACTCGCTGGCTTCGGGGTCGCCCGGCACAATGGCGGCGCTGTCGGCGCGCTGTTCGAGGGCGCTGTCGCGTTGGTCAAGCCGCAGGTCGGCCTCGCGCGAATCTTCGGCGGGGCCATGACAGAGGAAGCACTTGTTTGAGAGGATGGGCCGGATTTGCCGCGTGAAGTCGATCGGTGGCGGCTCGTTTGCGATGGCAATAGGGCCATAGGCAAAGCTTGCATAGGCAATAGCCAGCGACAGGAGTTTTGATTTCTTCATACGTTCTATTGAGGCCTGCGCAGCGAATGAGCCATCGACGGTTTGTCAGCGTGGGAATAGGTGAACTCTTTAGTTTACAGAGGTTTTTGAGAAAAGCAAAATCGAATGAAGTGTACAAATATACAGAGGCGATTAGGTTGGGTACTTTTGGAGACGCAAGGACTAAGTGCGAAAGGCAGCTTCGAGAGGTCGATTGTTGACCAAGACTTTGTACAATGGCAGTGCTTGTCACCCCTCTGTCTTTCTCCCCTGCGTATTGAAGGAATTGCATGAAAACTGCTCGACGACGATGGTTCTCTCTACTTGCCAGTTGCGGCCTTTTGCTCGTTGGTTGCGGCAAGGGGGGTAGCAGCAAAGGGGGCGGCGATAGTGCGTCCGATCGCTTTGTGATTGCGACCGTCGTCAAAGTGGACGGGATCGCTTGGTTTGAAAAGATGCGCGAGGGCGTCGAGCGGTTTGGCAAAGAGACCGGTCACGAGACCTTTTTGTTGGGGCCTGCCAAGGCGGATGCCTCCGAACAGATTCAGATTCTTGAAGGATTGATTGCTCAGGGTGTCGATGCGATTTGTGTGGTGCCGTTTTCGGTAGAAGCGGTGGAGCCGGTGTTGCAGAAGGCACGTGACCGGGGGATCGTCGTGATCTCGCATGAGGCGTCATCGCAGGTGAATGCGGACGTCATCATCGAGCCGTTTGACAACGCCGAGTATGGCCGTCATCTGATGGATCATTTGGCAAAACGCATGGGCGAGGAAGGCGAGTACGCGACTTTTGTTGGCAGTCTGACGTCGAAGAGCCATAACGAATGGGTCGATGCGGCTGTTGCCCGGCAGGAGGCAAACTATCCAAAAATGACGCTTGTTGCCGACAAGGTGCCGAGCAACGACGATCAGAACCAGGCTTACGAACGGGCCAAAGAGCTGCTGGTTGCCCATACGGAACTTAAGGGGGTTCTGACCTGTGCAATGGCGGCGGCTCCTGGCGTCGCACTGGCCATTGAGGAGAAGGACTTGCAGGATCGGGTGAGCCTGGTCAGTACGAGTTTGGTCTCGGTCACGCGGCCCTATTTGGAAAGTGGTGCCTCGAAGCTGGTCTCGTTTTGGAAGCCAGACGACTCGGGCTATGTGATGTGCAAGCTGGCGGTAATGCAGCTTGAAGGCAAGGAAATCGTTGACGGCACAGACGTCGGCGTCGAAGGATTCCGGAAATTGACGCAATCCCCTGACAAGAAAAATCTGTTCTTTGGCTCTGCCTGGGTCGATGTGACGCGAGAAGATCTGTCTGAGCCGTCCGAATAAGCTATGCGTCCGATTGTCGAACTAAAAAACATTAGCAAGCGGTTTGGGGGGGTCAAAGCCCTCGACGAGGTTTCGTTGTGTCTCGAGCCGGGGCAGGTGCATTGCTTGGCGGGCGAAAATGGCTCGGGCAAGTCGACGCTGATCAAAGTGCTTGCCGGGGTTTTGCAGCCGGACGGGGGCGAGCTTTCGATTGCCGGTCGTCGGAGGGATCGTCTCACCCCCATCGATTCGGTGCGGCAAGGCATCCAGGTGATCTACCAAGACTTTTCGCTCTTTCCGAATCTGACGGTGCTTGAGAATCTTGCGCTCAATACGCAACTCGAACAGCGCCGGTGGTGGATTCGTCGTGGGCGTATGCGTGAGACAGCGCAGCAGGCGATGGATCTTCTTGGCGTCGAGCTTCCTTTGGGTGCGACGGTGGCCAGCCTGCCGGTCGCTCAGAAACAGTTGGTTGCGATTGCTCGTGCGCTGGTTCAGGATGCGCGTTTGATTATTTTGGACGAACCGACGACGGCCCTAAGCCACTTGGAAGTCGAGACGTTGTTCGAGATTGTTCGGAAGCTTAAAGCGAGGGGTGTGTCGCTGTTGTTTGTCAGTCACAAGCTGCGCGAAATGCTCGAGATCAGCGATCATTTTACGGTTTTGCGTAATGGAAAAGTGGTGGCCGAGGGGCCGGCTGAAGCGTTTGATACGACGCGCATCGCCGAATGTATGACGGGGCGTAAGATTGAAGAAGGGCGTTATGACCGGCCGCAGTTGGCCGACTCGCGCGTGGTTCTCGAAGCAAAGCATCTCGGTGGCACGGTCCTTGAGGACGTGAGTCTTCGCCTGACAGCTGGCGAAATTGTAGGACTTACCGGTCGGCTAGGGTCGGGGCAGACGGAGTTGGCGTTGGCTCTGTTTGGTTTGCAGCCGTGCGACGTAGGGGAAGTGGTTCTCGAAGGTTTTTTGCGACCGATTCGGTCTGTTGAAGACGCGCTTGCGGCGGGCATTGCCTACGTCCCGGAAGACCGGCTTACCGAAGGGCTGTTTCTGGATCAGTCGATTGATAGAAACTTGGTCGCTGCCCATTTGGAACCGGTGCAATCGAAGCGTGGATTGATTGCGCCCGGTCGTATTGCGTCGCACGCCAAGCAATGGCTAGGGGAAGTGGCGGTTGAAGTTCCCGAGGGTTCTGCGGCCATTCGGACGTTGTCGGGGGGGAATCAGCAGCGTGTGGTGCTGGCGAAGTGGCTAAGCCGTCGTCCTCGCGTGTTGGTTTTGAATGGGCCGACGGTGGGGGTCGACATTGGGTCGAAAGAAACGCTGCACGCCAAGCTGCGAGAACTGGCCGACGAGGGAATGGCGGTGCTGTTTATCTCGGACGATCTTCGGGAGCTGGCGGACCATAGCGATCGGCTTTTGGTGATGCACCGAGGGCAGATCGTCTCGGAAATGCCGGGTGCGGAGCTGTCGGAAGATGCGATTAGCGATACCTTGAATCGATTGGAGTAACCCTCGGTGCCGAAAGTTTTTTTTCAACACGAGTTTTTGTTAGCGGTCATCCTGGGGGTGCTCTGCTTGGTGATTGGCTTGGCGAACCCCTCGTTTTTTGCCACGGAAAACTTGTTTAGTATTCTGAAAAGCTGTGTGACGCCGGGTATTTTGGCGTTGGGGACGCTGGTCGTGTTGATCTCGGGCAACATTGATATTTCGTTTCCTGCGATCGCAGCGTTCAGCATGTATGTCACGACACGATTGGCGCAGAGCGGCGTTGTGCCAAATCATATCGTAGCCTTGTTGCTGGCTGCGGCTGCGATGGGCTGTTTGGTTGGGCTGGTGAACGCGGCGTTGGTTCATTTCTGTCGACTGCCGGCACTGATTGTTACCCTGGGCACGGGGAGCTTGATTCGTGGTGGGTTGCTGGCGTTTATCGGCACGCGGATCATTACCAATTTGCCCGAGTCGATGGTCGCTTTTTCTAAAAGCACGCTATGGGAAGTGGCTGGGCCTGGGGGAGGCGTGGCCAAGCTTGCCAGTTCGACGCTGTTGTTTGGAGTGTTGGCGATCGTCACGCACTTGATTCTCTCGCACACGTTGTTGGGTCGAGGCATTTATGCGCTGGGCGGAGCGCCCGAGTCGGCCCGTCGGGTCGGATTTCCGATCGGGAAGATTCAGTTTTTTATCTATGGATTTATGGGATTGTTGGCCGGTGTCGTCGGCGTGGTTCATGCTTCGAGTATGCGCAATGCCAACCCGTTTGATTTGGCCGGGTTGGAGTTGACCGTGATTGCGGCGGTGGTGCTTGGGGGGGCGAGCATCACGGGCGGGACAGGGTCGGTGCTTGGCACGGTGCTGGGTGTGCTGTTGTTGGTCGTGATTGGGAACAGCCTTATTCTCGTCGGGCTGCCTTCCGAGTGGCACTATGTCGTTACGGGGATGATTATTATCGTCAGTACAGGTATTACGGCATGGCGCGGGCGTGTTGCTCAACTAGGAGGTGGTGTGTCATGAAGTCGAATCAACCCAAAGTAGAGACGGTCCTGCAAAAAACGCTCGGATTGTTGGGCGGTGGCAGCAATTTTTTGCGTCTGAGTGTTATTACGGCGGCGATTTTTGTCACGATGTGTCTGGTGACCGGCGGGCGATTTCTTTCGGTCCCGAATTTTGAGTCGATGGCTTTTTCGATGCCCGAGCTGGCGCTGTTGTCGTTGGCGATGATGCTTGCCATGTTGACTGGCGGGATCGACCTGTCGGTCGTGGCGATTGCTAACCTGGCGGGCATCGTTGCGGCGCTGGTGATGACGAATTTTCTTCCGGAGGAAGCGGGTACCGGCGTAAACGTCTTGGTGGTTGCCGGCGCGGCGGTTGCGGCAGTCGTTACAGGAGCCGTCTGCGGAAGTCTCAATGGACTGCTGATTTCGCGGTTTCACATTTCGGCCATCTTGGCAACGCTCGGCACCATGCAATTGTTTACCGGCATAGCGCTGGTGGTCACCCGTGGGCGGGCGATTACGGGGTTGCCCCAGTTGATGCAGGAGTTTGGAAACGGAACTTGGTTGGGGGTGCCGAATCCGTTTTGGTATTTTGTGGTGATTGCTGCGTGGGTTTGGGTGCTTGCCTCTCGGACACCTTTTGGCGTTCGTGTTCGGCTGACAGGCTCGAATCCGGTGGCAGCGCAGTTTTCTGGAATTCGCGTCCCCGCGATTTTGTGGCGCACTTATCTGATGACCGGCGTTTTGGCCAGTTTGACGGGGCTGTTGATGATCGCGCGGACTAACTCGGCGAAGGCGGACTACGGCTCGTCCTATTTGTTGCAGGCGATCCTTGTGGCGGTGCTTGGCGGGGTAAACCCGGCGGGCGGTTTTGGCTCGGTAAGCGGCGTGATCTTAGCCGTCTTTGCTTTGCAGTTTTTGGCCAGCGGATTCAACATGCTGCACTTCAGCAATTTTTCAAAAGAGTTTGTCTGGGGACTTTTTCTGTTGGTCACGATGGTGGTCAACTATTTTGCGAACCGCAAACAGAACCGCTAGTGCGAGCTGGCAGACCCGTTTTACCGAGTGCTTTTGACGTTTGTCGAAGCAATCCTGCGGGGGACTAGCTTGCGGCTGCGTCCTTCAAAGCTTGCGTTTGGATTTCTTCGAGACGTCCGTTCCAGGCTTGCTCTAGCTCTTGGACTTTTTCGGGATGTTCGGTAGCCAGATCGTGCATTTCGGAGCGATCAGTACTTAGATTGTAAAGTTCCCACGCCCCCTCTTTACCCACGCTGACGAGCTTCCAGTTGCCGGCTCGGATGGCACGATGATCCTCGTGGTACCACCAGAGAAATTCATGGGCTTCGCGCCCGTCTTGGGCAAAGGAGGGCACCAAGCTTTTTCCGGGGGGCGTCGGAAGGGGCTTACCTTCCCATGTGTCGAAGCGTTTGCCGCCGGCGACCTCGAGAATGGTGGGTAGCAGATCGACCACATGGCCCGTGTCGCTGCGGAATTCGTTCGCGCCGGCGAATCCTTTTGGCCAATGCACGATCAGGGGGGTCGAGATTCCGCCTTCGTGAACCCATGTTTTATGGCGACGGAAGGGCGTGTTGCACGAGGTCGACCAGCCTGCACCTAGGCAGGGGTAGGTCGCCGCAGAACCAAGCGGTGCCGAGGGGTCGTGTCCGCCGCCCCGCACCATGATTTCAGCACTCGCACCGTTGTCGGACAGGAAAATGATGAGCGTGTTTTCCATGGCATCCATGGCCCGAACTTGATCGAGAACGCGTCCAATTTCTTGGTCCATTCGGTAGACCATCGCGGCGTGGACCGACATTTTTGCAGCTTGGAACGTACGTTGCTCTTCCGTGAGTTCTTCCCAAGGCACCGGCAAGCCGACTTCGCCAGGTCCAAGGATTTTTTTTGCCTTTTCAACATGCAAGGGGTAGGGCGAGCCGACGGCAGACTCGACCGGCGAAAGGCCTCCCTGCAAGATGCCTAACTTTTGGAGTCGCTGCCACCGCTCCTTCCGAATTTGCTCCCAGCCCGCGTGATAGCGATCTTGGTAACGAGCAATATCTTCGGCGGGTGCATGGAGCGGGAAGTGAGGGGAGGTGAAGGCAATATAGTGGAAGAAGGGTGTTTCGGAATGTTGCGCAGCGTGGTCGCGAAGACATTGGATCGCGTGGCTGGCAATGGCTGTTGTGGTGTAGAAATTTTTGCCAGATTCTTGATCGGGATCGACTGGCGGAAGGGGCCGATCGTCTTGCAAGTGTTCTTGCGGATAAAAAAAGCTGTTGTCATCTTTCATCCAATAGGAATGGTCGAAGCCGGTTGCGATCGGGGTTCCATCGATGTGCCATTTGCCCGAGTGGTAGGAACGGTAGCCTGCGGACTTGAGCATCTCGGGGAGCAAGCGTGCCCAGGCAGGTCGAGAGGTGTTCAGATCGCCGGGGACGCTGGGTAAGCTGTCTCGGCGTACTTGTTGGGCGTAGTAGCCGGTCATGATGGCTGCGCGCGTGGGCCAGCAACGTGCCGTATTGTAGAAGTTGGTGAAGCGCAAACCGCGGCTGGCGAGAGCGTCGAGGTTGGGCGTTTCGATCTCGCCGCCATAACAGCCGAGATCTGAGAAGCCCAGGTCATCGGCCAGAATCAGGACGACGTTCGGCTGATTGGCCGCCTCGGCAAGCGGGGAGAGTAGGCAAAGGATGCTTAATGCAGCAAAGAAAATTTTCATGATTCGAGGTCCTATTCGTATTAGTTGATTTTTCCCTATAGATGTCCCGCCAGGAAATACGAGCTTACTCTTCTGAAAGGTCGCGGATCCAGAGGTCTTTGAACCGCATACGGCCTTCTCCGCCGGAATGAAGTTGGAGTGCAATGACGCCTTCGGTTGCACCTGGGGTCGGATAGGTGTAGTCGAGCATGGGGACTCCGTTGAGGGTCACGCGATAGTGATTTCCTTCGACTTGGATGAGCATCTCGTTCCAGTCGTCGGGACGGAGGACCGTTTCGAGTTCGGCGGCGGGCCAGGCGATCCAGCCTTTGCCATCTCCATAGACGCCTGCGGTGTGGTTTCCGACCGTGCGGTCGATCTCAAACTGTCGTCCTTGGGTGACGGTGGCAGTTCCAGGTTCAAACGTGGTGTGGAAGTAGACGCCGCTGTTGCCGCTGGCTTCGCACTTGTAGCGAAGGGAAAGATGAAAGTCTTTGTAGGTTTTTTTGGTTGCCAGGTATCCGTACTCTTGGGTCACGCCTTCGCCGTAGATAGCGCCCTCTTCGACCGTCCAGTTTTCGTTGCCGACTTTTTCCCAACCGGTGAGATCTTTTCCGTTGAAAAGTGGTTGCCACTTGGGGACGCCGGGAGGCTGGGCGAAAATCGGACTGGAACAGAGCATTACCAACAGAATGGCAGCGAGAGGGCGCATGGGAGATTCCTGAGTTTCAAAAAGGTTCTAGCGTTTTGTCACTGTACTCTCGGCGAGAGCCTCTAGCAAGGATGGGTCATCCGAGGGTGAGACGCTGCGAAGGTCGAGGAAAAGTTCTCCACGGTGGATGCGGCCTACGACTGCTGGGTGGTTGGTTCGCAGACGTTGGGCAAGTAGCTCGATATTTGCTTTGGCACCTGTTGGTTTGAGCACGATGGCCCAGCTCTCGAGCTGGTTGCCAGGGAGTGCGCCTCCGCCGGCATAGGCTTCGGAGGGGCGTGGTTCGACGGTCCAGCTTTTTAATTTGCCGGACAATTGATCGGCTAGTCTTTTTGCCCGAACTTGCAGTTCCTGATTTGGAGTTTGTAACATTTTGAGGAAGGGGATTTCGTCGTAGACGGTAGGATCGGATTCGGCGCGTCGGTAGATGGCCAGGGTGGCTTGCAACGCGGCGAGCGTAAGTTTGTCGATGCGAAGGGCGCGACTCATCGGATGCTGGGCAAGTTGCTCGACCAGGTGACGCTTGCCTACGATAATGCCTGCCTGGGGTCCGCCGAGCAGTTTGTCGCCACTAAACAGAACGAGTCCGGTGCCTTGGTCAATGCTGTGGCCTACACGTTCTTCGGTTGCGACGAAGTCGACCAGTGCGCCGGAGCCAAGGTCGTGGATTACCGGGAAATCTCGATCACGGGCCAAATCGACAAGCTCGCGCAGGTCGGGCTGTTGGGTGAATCCAACAACTTGATAGTTGCTGGTGTGGATCACCATGAGGGCGCCGGTTTGTTCGTTGATGGCGGCTTCGTAGTCCTCGACGCGTGTGCGGTTGGTGGTACCGACAGCGCGAAGTTTGGCTCCATAGGCCTGGAAAACTTCGGGCAGGCGAAAGCCGCCGCCGATTTCGATGAGTTGGCCGTGCGAGACGATCAACTCTCGCCCAGCGGCAAAAGTTGCCAAAGCGAGTCCCGTGGCTCCGGCGTTGTTGTTGACGACCATTGCGGCTTCGGCACCGGTGAGAGCGCATAGGTCGTTTTGTACGATTTCGTGTCGGCGTGTGCGCTGGCCGGTGTGTAAATCGACCTCGACGTTGCAGTAGCCGGTCGCTTGGAGGACGGCATCGATGGCAGCTTGGGGGAGTGGTGCCCGTCCTAGGCCGGTGTGCAGAAGAATTCCTGTCGCGTTAATCACTCGGCGGAGAGTCGTTTGTTGACGCTGGTTGATCAGGGCGAGAACTTCAGAGGCGAGCGATTCGAGAGCTGGAGCGGTCTCGATGCTCACACCGTTCAATAATTGGGTGCGCCACTGCTCAAGGCACTGACGAGCAGCTTCACGGACAAGGCTGCGTCCCTGTTTTTCGGTTGCTTCGGCGAGCAGTTCGGAGGACAGCAGTTCGTGGACGCTTGGCAGTTGCCGTAACGCCGCACTGGAATCGTCTTTTGCCGAGGAGGATGGGTTCATGGGAGTTTCGATTCGGAGCGAGTCAACTTGCGTAGGTCGCCTTGGCGAGCGGTAATGCCAGTTTGATCGAGGTAGCTACACCAGGGAATGGCGAATTTGCGTGAAAGCCCAAAAACTTCTCCAAAGCGGCTGATCGTCCAACCGGCCGGGTCGGGAAGTTCTGTGGGCAGCCGATCGACAAGATGCCGCAGAGAGGAACAGGGTAGATAGAGCCTTGCCCGTTGTGCCGCGTCGGCGTCGCGTGAATCTTTGTCAGGCAGGCGGACGAGCTTTTTCTTGCTGACCGCTACTTGGAGGAGCGACTCGGTTTCGTCGACCGATTTGGAGAGTTGTGTTGCCAGTTCGCCTACCGAGGGAGGCGTCAGTTTTGCCTGCTCGCAGATTTCCAAAATTTGTTGGAGCAGATCTTTTTGTTGTATGGAAAGCTGAGGCTGCCAATCGGCTGCAGCAACCTGTTGGCCCTGGAGACGCACGTGGCCCGACTTTTCGAGACGATGGGCCAGTTGTGTGAGTAGCTCGGGGGAATCGAGGGTTTGGAAGTGTTTTTGAATTTTGCCTAACGCAATCTGTGCAGCCAGGGGGGTGGCCCGGTGTTCTTGTTGGAGCGACTCTAGGAGCCTTGCTTCGAGCTGGACGACCACGTCTTTGTGAATCCAGCGAGTGGATCCTTTGAGGTCGAAGCGATGGAGTCTGCCGCTCTCGACGAGGTGATCGACAACGGCAGCGCCGCGGGGCACGCCGGTACGTTGCGCCAGTTCTTCGAGCGTCCAGAAGTTGGCGCCCGCGAGTGCGGCGATGGCGGCGACGCGGCTTGGTTCGTCCCCTTCGAGGAGATCGCGGATCGCGTCGATTTTTTTCACGGCGGTCGTCGATACACGGTAGGCACACGGATCGACGATTTGGCCACCGCCGATCACCTCGTTGGCGGCCAGTCCTCGAAGCACAAACGGTTCTTGCCAAGTTGTGCAGACGGGCTGTTGAAGTTCGATCTGTCCGATTTGCGATTCGCCCGGTGCGAGCGATTTGGTTTCGAGCAGCCGTAGACATCCGACGGTTTCGGTGGCTCCGGTGTAAAAGCGGACGGGGGTGCGCGACTTGAGCGGACGCTCGCGGAAGCGGCTTGCTTCGATGTTTACCGACAGCAGCCGGCTGGGGACAAGGCTTCCTGGGGTGGCAAGCAGGTTGCCGCGCGTGATGTCGCGGAAGTGGACGCCTGTCAGATTGAGTGCAGCGCGTTGGCCTCGGCAGACGTTGGTTAGGCTTTTGCCGTGGCTTTCGAGGTTTCGGACGTTGACGAAGATGTTTTGGGGCAAGAGTTGAAGTTTCTCTCCGCAGGCGATCTGGCCACTTGCGACGCTGCCGGTGACGATCGTCCCGTGGCCTGGTGCAGAAAAACAGCGGTCGATTGAAAGCTTGAATGGGCCGTCTGTATTCTGCTCGGGTACTTGGCGTGCCGCTTCGGCAAGTTTAGTGCGAAGTTCGGCAAGGCCCTGGCCCGTTTTGGCGCTGACCGAAACGATCGGAGCGTTTTGTAAGAAGGAGTTGGCTACTAATTGGGAGACGTCCTCTTGGATCAGCTCGATCCAACGGTCGTCGACCAAATCGGCTTTGGTCAGGGCGACGACTCCTGCCGAAATGCCCAGGTAGCGGAGCGCCTCGAAATGCTCTCGCGTCTGGGGCATCACGCCCTCGTCGGCGGCGACGACCAGCAGCGCCATGTCGATGCCGGTCGCTCCGGCGAGCATGTTTTTGATGAACCGCTCGTGACCGGGCACGTCGATGATGCCGAGGGAGAGGTTTTCTAAGTCGAGTGCTGCGAACCCTAGGTCGACGGTAATGCCGCGTCGCTTTTCCTCGGGTAGCCGATCGGTATCGACGCCGGTGAGCGCCCTGATGAGCGCCGTCTTTCCGTGGTCGATGTGTCCGGCTGTGCCGAGTAGCAAATAGCGCTGCATGAACAAAAATTCTGGCTAGAGTGTCGCGGAAACAATGCTCCGCTCGTCCTATGATTCTAAACCCATCCTACTATAATACAACGCTTGGCCCCTTCGGTAGAAACGGCGACGCTGCTCTTGAATGATTCACTTCCCAGCCATGATATCGTGCTGCTCGGCGCTGGACATACGAACGCGCATATCCTTCGGATGTGGCGGATGCATCCGATTCCTCAGACGCGGTTGACGTGTGTCTCGGACCACGCGATTGCCACCTATTCGGGAATGCTGGCGGGGACGCTTGCCGGGCAGTATCAGCCGAGCGACATGGAGATCGACTTGGTGCGACTCTGTGCGTCTTGCGGGGTTCGGTTCGTTCATGCAAAGGCGGTCGGGCACGACGTCCTTGGGCGTCGGCTGTTGTTAGAAGATCGTCCGGCGGTGCATTACGATCTTTTGTCGGTGGGGATAGGCTCGCGACCGACCCTTCCAGATGGGGGCGAAGCCGGTTTGTCGATCAAGCCGATGCAGACTTTTTTGGATCGGCTGCGAGCCAAGCTCGACAAGACGCTTGCCCAACATGCGAGCGACTCGGTGCAGATTGCGATCGTCGGCGGCGGAGCGGCAGGCGTGGAAATCGCTTTTTGTATGCAGCGGTTTTTCGAGAAAAATTACCCGAATCCAAAGCGGCTGCAACTCACGTTGATCGAAGCGGGTGGGCAAGTGCTTTCGGATAAGCAGGCTCATGCGCAGCGGTTGGCGGTTCGAGAGCTTCGGCGATGCGGGGTTCAACTACGACCCAACTCGCGCATCGCCTGTGTTGAGGAGGGTCGGCAGCTTGTGTTTGAAGAGGGCCAATCGATGACTGCGGACGTGGTGGTTTGGGCGACCTCCGCTAGACCGCCGGCGTTGCTTGAAAAGTTGGGCCTGCCGCTCGACGAACGAGGGTTCTTGCAGACACATGCGACGCTGCAAAGCACGGGCAGTGACGCGGTGTTTGCCGTGGGCGACGCGGGCACGGTCGAAGGAGAACGGTACGCTAAGGCGGGCGTTTTTGCCGTGCGGCAAGGGCCACCGTTGTGGGAAAACCTCCGCCGTAAAATTGAGGGCCGACCGTTACGCACCTGGCGACCACAATCAAAATTTCTTTCGTTGATTAGCACCGGCGACCAGCGTGCTTTGTTGACCTATCGAGGTTGGAGTTTTTATGCCCGGTGGTGTTGGTGGTTGAAGGACCGGATTGATTCGCGGTTCATGGCGAAGTACCAAAACTACGAGCCTGCTGGGATGACACAGACGCAGCCACCCGCCGCTGGAGAGATTGATCTGTCGATGCAGTGTGGCGGTTGTGGCAGCAAAACGTCGGCCGGGGTGTTGCAGAAAAGCTTGCCTGGGCTTGAGCAGGCTGATTACGACCACGTCTTGATGGGGTTGAATCCGCCGGACGATATTGCGTTGGTGGCGGCTCGACCGGGCCGTGCGATCGCTGCGTCGACCGATTTTTTCACTGCGTTTGTTGACGATCCGTTTTTGTTAGGCCGGATTGCGGCGCTCAATGCGATGAGCGATTTGCATGTCAAAGGGGCGGTGCCCCGCGCGGCGCTTTCGATGGTCGTCTTGCCGCCCGGTTCGGACGAACAGCAGGCGAGGCTGTTGGCCGATTTGTTGGCCGGGGCCGCACGCGAGTTTCGCCTTGAGGAGGTGCCTATCGTCGGTGGCCATTCGATCATGGGGCCGAAACTTACGTTTGGGTTTACGATTTTTGGAGATGCTGACGCGAAAAAAGTGATGCGCAAGTCGACCTTGTCCGAGGGCGATTGTCTGGTGCTGACCAAACCGCTTGGGTCGGGTGTGTTGTTGGCTGCACACATGCAGGCCGCTTGCCGGGCAGAATGGTGGGGGCCACTGGTTGAAACCATGTTGTTGAGCAATCAACGGGCTGCGACAATAGCGAGCGAAGTGGGAGTCTCGGCGGCGACCGACGTCACGGGCTTTGGGCTGGCCGTGCATTTGCTCGAGATGCTGAAGTCGACAGACTTGGTGGCTGAACTCTCGCTTGGCTCTCTGCCTCTGCTGCCGGGTGCCAAAATCCTCCTGGAAAAAGGTTTTGAAAGCACGCTTGCGCCGAGCAACCGCGAAAGCTGTTGTGGTCTACGTAGTGCTGACGGATTGCTCGACCAATCGGTCTCCAAAATCTTGTTTGATCCCCAGACGTCGGGGGGACTGCTGCTGGCCGTGCCCGAAAGCCATCTCGACCGATTGCTGTCAAAATGTGTGGCCCAGGTAGTCCTGATTGGCCAGGTTGTGGCGAGGGGTGAAAGCGAGGATCGCATTCGATTGCTGCCTTAGCAAGTGGCTGAGGAATGTTTATACTGTATTTTCAGGAAGTGCTTGTCGGCCTGGTGGCGGCCACGGTCTTCAAAACCGTTGTGCGGAATGACAAAAGTTCTGCAGGTGGGTTCGATTCCCATGCACTTCCGTTTATGCTTGGCTTGCAAGGATGCGTCAGAGGCTGTTTTTATGCTAAAAAGAGCCTGCGCTGTGATTGAGTACGATCGCCAGAAAGTTCCCCGTTTCAAGCATGATTAGAAGGATTTATTTTATTTATGTGCAAAAAAAGTTTTTCGTTATTCGTGATTAGGTTCGTGCTGGTTGTTCTGATTTCCTGTGGGTCGCTTTTGAGTTTGCGAGCTGTCGAGACCGACGCGGAGACGGCGACTTTGCAGGCCGACGATGAACTACGTTGGTTTCGCGGCAATATGCATACGCATTCTCACTGGAGTGACGGCGACGACTATTTGGAAATGATTGGCGCATGGTATCGGGATCACGGATACGAGTTTCTTGTTTTCACAGATCACAATGTTCTGGCAAACACCGAGCGATGGATCAATGTCAAGGAAAGTGCTGGTGGTGCCGAAGCTTTTGGAAATCTCTTCGTGAAGTTTCCCAAGTCGGTTCAGCATCGGACCACCGACGAAGGGGAGCTGGAGGTTCGCTTAAGTACTTTTCAGGAAGTTGCCAGTCGGTTGAACGATCCGGGGAAGTTTCTCTTGGTTCAGGGCGAGGAAATCAGCGACAAGTTTGAGGGGCTTCCGATACATATTAATGCCAGCAACGTGGTCGATGCGATTCCCCCCATGCAAGGCAAGAGTGTTTTCGACACGATACAGAACAATGTCCGCGCAGTGATCGCGCAGCGCAAAGAAACCGGGCAGGCGATGATCGTGCATGTGAATCATCCTAATTTTGGGTATGCAATCACGGCTGAGGATTTGATGCGCGTGCGAGGCGAAAAGTTTTTCGAGGTTTATAACGGGCATCCGCGTGTTGAGAATGATGGAGATGAGCACCATGCCAGTACCGAACGTATCTGGGACATTATTTTAACGCGAAGGCTTGCGGAGTTGCAGTTGCCAATGATGTACGGCTTGGCAACCGATGACGGCCACCATTACCACAAGTTTTCTGGTAAAAAGAGCAACCCTGGACGTGGCTGGGTTATGGTGCTTGCCAAAGAACTCACCGCAGAGACGCTCATCGATTCGCTTGAGTCTGGGCGGTTTTATGCATCGACGGGAGTCTCGCTACGTCGCGTCGAAGCGTCTGACGAAGCGATTACCGTCGAAGTTGAACCGGTCGATGGAGAAACCTACACCATTGAATTTATTGGTACGCGAGTGGGTTACGACCCAACCAGTCATCCGGTCGAAGACGAAGAAGGCAAAGAGATGCGTGCGACACGCCATTACAGCGCCGACATCGGTGAAACTTTGGCAACGATCCAAGGTACTGAAGGGACCTATCGATTCACCGGCGACGAAATCTATGTGCGTGCTCGTGTTACGTCGTCGGCTGAGCATCCAAGTGCCAGCGAACCGGGTGAGCTTCAACGGGCCTGGACGCAGCCGATTGAGAGAATCGAGGCCAAGGAGTAAGTCCCTTTATTGCAGCACCTGGTGGACGACCTTGCCGTGGACGTCGGTGAGTCGGAAGCGGCGACCTTGGAACTTGAAGGTGAGCCGTTCGTGGTCGATGCCGAGCAGATGCAAAAGCGTTGCTTGGAAATCGTGAACGTGGACGGGGTTCTCGGTGATGTTGTAACTAAAGTCGTCGGTCTGGCCGAATGTGAAACCTTGTTTTACGCCGGCACCTGCCATGAACATGGTGAAGCAGCGGGGATGGTGGTCGCGGCCATAGTCGTCGTCGGTTAGCTTGCCCTGGGAGTAAGAGGTGCGGCCAAACTCGCCACCCCAAATGACGAGCGTGTCGTCGAGCAATCCTCGTTGTTCAAGATCAAGAATCAGACCGGCGGTTGCTTGATCGGTTTCGAGGCATTGTTCTTTCATGTGCAGCGGCAATTTAGTGTGATGATCCCAGCCTTGGTGATAGAGCTGGATGAAACGGACATCGCGTTCGGCCAATCGGCGGGCAAGCAGGCAGTTGGCGGCGTAGGTGCCCGGGTTGCGGGCATCTTCTCCGTAAAGTTCAAACGTATGTTCCGATTCATCGGAAAGGTCGGTGACATCGGGGACCGAGGATTGCATCCGAAAGGCCATTTCGTATTGGGCCATACGGGCATTGATTTCGGCGTCTCCTTGGGACTGAAACTGAAGGTTTTGCAGTTGCCGGAGGTGATCGAGTTGATCTCGCCTAGCTTGGCGCGAGATCCCATCCGGATTGTTTAGGTAAAGTACGGCATTCTCTCCCGAGCTGAACCTGACCCCCTGGTGTTCTGATGGCAAAAAGCCGTTCCCCCAAAGACGGGCATAGAGAGGCTGGCCATCTTTGTTTTTGGTGGCCAAGACGACAAAGGTTGGTAGGTTTTGGTTCGAGTTGCCCAGTCCATAACTTAGCCAAGCCCCGATCGAAGGACGACCGGGCAATTGCGAGCCGCTTTGGAAAAAAGTGGCGGCCGGGTCGTGGTTGATCGCTTCGGTGTGGAGCGAGCGAATGAAGCAGAGCTTGTCGACAATTTTGGCTGTGTGGGGCAAGAGTTCGCTGACCCATGCACCCGATTGGCCATGACGGGCGAAATTGAAGAGGGAGCCGGCCAGCGGAAACGACGCCTGCCCCGCAGACATGCCCGTGAGTCGTTGGCCTTGGCGAATGGATTCGGGTAGCTCCTGGCGGTTCATTTCCACCAGTTTTGGCTTGTAGTCGAAAGTTTCTAGCTGCGACGGCGCACCCGACTGAAACAGGTAGATTACCCGTTTCGCGCGAGGAGGAAAGTGCGTGGTGCCAAGGACACCCCGGGTTGCTCCCGCATGGGCGTCGCTTCCCAAGAGCGAGGCTAGGCCCGCCGTGCCAAGGCCCAGGGAGGTACGCGTGAGGAAGTCGCGACGCGAATAGTTGGGTGCGTAGTTATTGCAAGACATAATAGAAGCTCCTTAGTGCGGTCCGCACACGTGTGTTCTTTTCAACGTTTCATGTAGAATTCGTCGAAATTCATTAGGATGTTGGTCACGGTAGTCAGTGCGGCGGTATGAGCTGGATCGAGATTTTTGTCGCACGGTTTCTCACCGACGGATAGAATTGCTTCGGCAGCAGGCAAGTCTTGCTGGAATCGTTCGAGTTGATTCGCAAAAATTTCTTGCAAGACCTGCATTTGTTGAGGTTTGGGTTGTTGGCCGACGACCAATCGATAGGCGAGCGTGATTTGACTCTCGGTAGAGTCGTCGCCTTCGAGCTGTACGCGTTCTGCCAGTACGCGCGCCGCCTCTACGAATTGTGGATCGTTTAGCAGGACAAGCGCTTGCAATGGCGTGTTGGTCACTTCGCGTTTTACGATGCAGACGCTTCGATTGGGTGCATCGAGCGTACCCATGGCCGGGGGAGGAGAAGTACGACGGATGAACGTGTAGAGGCTGCGACGGTAGAGCCCTTCGCCCGTGTCGGGCTTGTAGTCCATGAGGTCCTTCGAAAAATTACTCTTCTCACGCCAGAGTCCCGGCGGCTGATAGGGTTTGGCGCTGGGGCCTCCCAGCTTATTCACAAGGAGTCCGCTGACGGCCAGGGCATGATCGCGGATGATTTCTGCGGGCAATCGATAGCTGGGTGCCCGTGAGAGCAAAAGGTTGGTTGGATCTTTCGTTTGAGCTTCGGGCCGGACCTTAGAATCTTGACGATACGTGGCGGAGAGGACCATGTGCCGCAGTAGATCATGGACGTCCCAGTTCGACGTGCGGAAGTGAACGGCTAGCCAGTCGAGTAGCAAGGGGTGCGTGGGGGGTTCGCCCTGAATACCGAAATCGTGAGGCGTGTGGACAAGCCCTTCGCCGAACATCATTTGCCAGTAGCGATTGACCGTCACGCGCGCCGTGAGTGGATTTTCGAGTTGGAAAAGCCAGCGTGCCAGTCCTAATCGGTTTTGAGGGACATTCGTTGGGAATTCTAAGGCAGCAGCGGGCGTAGCCGGCTCGACCTGCGTGGTTGGTTGCGTGTAGTCGCCTCGTTGGAAGATAAACATGGGCCTCGGCTTGGACATGTCTTGCATGACCATGATCTGCGGCACGGCGTTGATCAGTTTCACTCGCTCGGTGCGTAGGCGGCGCAAGCTTTCTTCGGCTTCTTGAAATTTGGCGTGTTGGCGCATCAGTCGATGTTGCCAATGTTGGTCCGTGGTTAGAGAGTCGGTGGCGCGGTCCTGCAAAAATCCGTAGGCATCGACGAGCTTGGCGATTTCCGGGGGAGTGAGTGTCGCTGGGAACATTCGGATGTCATCGACCGAGCCGTGAAAAATGCCATTTTCGCCCGTGAAGGCACGGTAGCTCTTTCCAACGCGAACCGTCTTTTTTGTGTCCCGAGGAAAACCAACCTCGTGCTGGACAGGAAAAATACTACGCGACAGGCGATCGGCGAGAGACTCTGTTTCGACTTGCCGTCCATTGACAAATAGCTGCACCCCAGCAGCCTTGCCCGAGCCATCATAGACGAACGCCACATGGGTCCATTGCTGCGATGGAATCGTGGTCGAGGTGCGAACATGTAGGTAGTCGGATGGAGGATTGTGGATTAGTTGCAACGCCAAGTGGCCATCATCCTCTAAGCGGAATTCCCATCCTCGCCAGAATTCGTTTTTGGCACCGGCAGCGGAAAGGAGCGTGTGTATTTTGCCCGGCCCCGACGCTTCGCTGGGCGGCTCTGGACGCATCCAGAGGGCGGCTGTAAAGGGGTCGGCGGTATCGAATAAGCCGACATTTTTGAAGGAGAGGAAACCGAATTCGCCAGAGATCCGCATCGCTTTGCCGTCGATCCCCTCCACCAGTTCGGGCATTTCGGCGGCGATGGCCGAGACGTTTCCGTCCAAGAGAAGCTCTGATTTTGTCTCGACGGCTTTCGACTCCTCCTCACCATTTTCTTGGTCGCTTTCTTTTTCCTTTTTGGCTTTTTCCTTTTTGGGCAGGGCAACCTTTCCCCAGGCCGCGCTATCGAGACGGAACCGATGTTCCTCGGGGAGTGAATCGATCGAAACCGCGTCTTGGGGCAAGTCTTCAACGGCCCACGATTGTAGGGCTTGCGCTCGAGTTTGCTCTAGCTTGGCCTCAGCTTCCGCGATTTGGAGGTCCAAGGCAGCCAATTTCTTCTCGACCTTTGCTTCGGGTAGATCGAGCAACGGCCCGAAATCGCCATCGTCGCCGGTCATGCCCAATTCGCGCAGGTTGTTAAAGAATGCGGCCAGTTGGTAGTATTCCTTTTGCTCGATGGGATCGAACTTGTGATCGTGGCATCGTGCGCATTTCATGGTGAGACCGAGAAAGGCGGTTGCCGTGGTTTCGGTACGGTCGAAAACATAGTTGAGCCGGGCCTCTTCGTCGATCACGCCACCTTCGGCGGTGACCATGTGGTTGCGGTGGAAGGCGGTTGCCAAAATCTGTTCGTGGGTGGCGTCTGGGAGCAGGTCGCCTGCGAGTTGCCAAGTCACGAATTGATCGTAGGGCATGTTGGCTTTGAAAGCGCTGAGAACCCAATCTCGCCAGGGCCACATACGTCGAGCACCGTCGGCGTGGAGGCCGTGCGAATCGGCGTAGCGAGCGAGGTCCATCCAATCGAGGGCCAATCGTTCTGCATAGGCGTCGGTTTTGAACAACCTCTCAATCACTTGCTCGTAGGCGTCGGGGGACTCGTCGGCTACGAAGGCGTCGATTTCTTCGAGGGTGGGAGGTAGCCCTGTCAAATCGAAGGTGACGCGGCGTAAGAGTCTTGTTCTGTTTGCCTCTGGCGACGGCGATAGGCCTTCTTTTTCCATTCGAGCCAAGACGAAATGGTCGATGGGGTTGCGTGGCCAAGTTGCCTGAGCGACTTGGGGCGTAGGTGGCGCAGTGGGTGGGATAAACGCCCAGTGGTCAGCCCAGGTGGCACCCTCGGCAACCCAGCGACGGAGCGTTTCTTTTTGTTCGTCGGTGATCGCGAGCTTTGCATCGACGGGCGGCATCTGTAGGTCTTCGTCTTCGGAGAAGATGCGCGTGATCAGCTCGCTTTCGTCCGGGTTGCCGGCTGCGATTGCTGAGTAACCGCCTAAATCGGCTAAGGCGCTTTCTTGAAGATCGAGCCGAAGGTCTGCTTCGCGCGTGGCAGCGTCCGGTCCGTGGCATTGGAAGCAATGGTTGGAGAGGATCGGCCTGACATCGCGATTGAAATCGACAGGGCTGGAGTCAACGCTGCTAGAATCGACGGGGCTGGGCGCAAGGTCGTCGGCTGCGACCGGCTGTGTGAAGAACATCACCAACGAAAGCGAGGCAACAAGGGATCGGCAAGACATAGGGTATTTCGTTGGCTGGCGTTGAGATTGAACGTGAAAGCGACCGCTATTCGTGGCCCATCATTATAGTTGGAATGGTCGGTCTGTGCCATTTTAAAAAAGTCCCTCCACCCGATCTTTCTGGCAAGCAGCTAGGGGGGTTAGGGTTGCTTTTGAGCAGGAATGAGCAGACTATTTTCAATGAGAAGTTTACCTCGCAGGCCATTTAGTTTTGGATTGAAATAACCTATAATTTCAGTCTATTCGTGCCAAACTCTTCGGGCTTTTCTTGGAGTACAAAGATGATGTTGAACGAGCTGTCGACCTCGATTCCTGCGATCCTGGTTTCTCTGTTGCTTGTTGCCGCAAGCGTGTCGTCGGCCTTTGCCGAAACGGCCTGTGGTTGGCGTGATTGCACGGCCATCAACGGCGATTGGAGTTACTTAGAATTAGGTGGCGAGGAACCGACTTCGGACGGAGATTCGCCTTCGGAAGAGTCCTTGCCCAAGGTCGACGAAGTGCCAGCGGATGATGACGCGCGCTACGTTCTCGTTCGACTTCCGCATACTTGGAATGCTGTGGATACGTTGGCTAAAAAAAAATTATCGCAAGGCAGCTTCCTGGTATCGCAAAAAACTGAATTTCTCGGCCGAGGATTTGGAGTCACGACACTTTCTTCGTTTTGGTGCCGCAGCCTTGCAGGCTCGCGTTTACGTCAACCGAGAGCTAGTCGGAGAACACCGAGGTGGGTTCTCGGCTTTTACGTTGGAGATCACCGACGCATTGCGTGCCGGCGAGAATCAGATCGACGTTTGGGTCTCGAACGCGGTGGATCCTGACTTGGGGCCGCTCAACGCTGATTTTAATTTTTATGGCGGTCTGTATCGTTCGGTGCAGTTGATTCGAGCCCCGAAGGTTTGTCTCTCGCGGACGACTCGCGGTGGGCCTGGGGTTCGCGTTTGGTCGGACGAGGTGAGCAAAGAGGCGGCTGACGTTCATGTCCGCGTGGTTGTCGACCGTGGAACGGAAGAGGAGGGTTCGGGTGAATTGCAGAAACTACGTGTAGAACTCGAACTGCTAGATCCTTTGGGGCAAGTGGCTTCGAAGCATGAGCAAGCAATTTCAGGGGCGGCATCTGTCGACGTGGAACTGCCAGCGGTTGCCCGTCCGCAGTTGTGGAGTCCCGAGCATCCGAACTTGTATCAGCTACGCATTCGTCTGATGAAGGGCGACCAGCCTCTCGACGAAACTACGGTGAACTATGGTTTTCGCTGGTGTCGTTTTACGAGCGAGGGCCAGTTTTTCCTCAATGGCGAGCTATATGATTTGCACGGCGTGAATCGACATCAGGATCTTGAAGGTTATGGCAACGCGGTTTCGCCAGAACATCATGAGCGCGACATTCGATTGATCAAAGAGGTTGGCGCCAACTGGCTTCGCTTGGCGCATTACCAACAAGACGACTATGTGCTTGATCTTTGTGATCGACTTGGGTTGTTGGTGTGGGAAGAGATCCCGTTTGTGAATGTCCTGACCGATACCGACGCGTTTCGGGACAATTATGAATCGATGCTTCGCGATTTGATCGAGCAGCATCACAACCACCCTTCGATCATCATGTGGGGCGTTCAGAACGAGGTTTTTCTGAAACAGCCGGGCGAGCTTGAAGAAGAGAAGCTTGCGTTGACCAAGCACCTAGCGGCTGTGGCACGCGAGGAAGATCCGCGACGGGTGATCGTTCAGGCGGGGCATGGCATAGCTCGCTATGGAAAACTTGGTTTTCCGGAGGTCACCGACGTGATGGGATACAACGTCTACTACGGATGGTATGGCGGCGCACCCGAAGACCTCACCAAGAGCATGGAAAAACTCCGTCAGCTACGACCCGATCGACCCCACGTGATTTCTGAATATGGCGCAGGTTCGGACGTTCGCATTCACCGCGAGAATCCAGAGTCGCAGGATTTTTCGGAAGAGTGGCAGGTCCATTATTTGGAAAGCTATTTGGACCAGTTCGCGCAGATGAAAATCTGTGGGACGTTGTGGTGGAATATGTTTGATTTTGGGTCGTCGAGCCGTGGGGATAGCATCCCGCGTGTGAATCAAAAGGGACTCATCACGTTCGATCGCAAGACGAAAAAAGATGCTTGGTACTTGATGAAATCACGCTGGTCGAACGAGCCAGTTTTGTATCTGGCTTCGCCACGGTTCACCGAACGGACGGGCGACCGCGTGAAGACGTATCGTGTTATTACTAACTTTGACGAAGTCGAGTTGCTGCACCAGGGCAAGTCGTTGGGGACCCAGACCGAAGGATTTCGGTGGGAAGTGGAACTCGAGCCGGGAGGAAATCGGCTGCTCGCCCGTGGTAGAAAAGGGACGCATAACGATCAGCATGGATTTGCCGTCAACTATTCGCCGGGCAAACCGTTTGTTGCTCCCAATACTCAATCCTACATACCGCGAGAGGCAGAGTGGGAGCTGCTTTGGGCCGACGAATTTGATACGCCAGGATCGCTGAACGCGGAGCTTTGGAATCAGGAAGAAGGGTTTATTCGGAATGGCGAGAAGCAGTACTACACGGTCAATCGTGCGAAGAATGCTCGGGTCGAAAATGGAAAATTGATTATCGAGGCGCATCGCGAGCAGATGCCCAATCCGCATTTTGATCTGGAGGCAGAAGTTTGGGCCAACCGCCGTAAGTTTGCCGAGTACACGTCTGCCAGCGTAACCTCGCTAGGAAAAAAAGATGTTCTCTACGGTCGCATCGATGTGCGGGCAAAGCTTCCGCGTGGTCGAGGTGTTTGGCCGGCAATTTGGATTCGAGGTTTGAAGCATGGCAACATCGGCTGGCCGCTGTGCGGCGAGGTCGACATCATGGAGCACGTTGGTTACATGCCCGACAAGGTTTGGTCGACCGTTCATACGGAAAAATACAACTGGACCAAGAGCACGCAGAAGAAGCGTGTCATCACGCTGAAGAATGCCCAAAACGAGTTTCACGTCTACAGCGTTCACTGGTTTGAAGATCGACTCGAATGCTTTGTCGACGGCCGATGTCATTTCACGTATTTCAAAGAAGATGATACCCGGGAATCGTGGCCCTACAGCCGACCGTTTCATCTCATCCTCAATTTGGCCATCGGAGGTTCGCTTGGGGGCAGGAAGGGCATCGACGACTCGATTTTTCCCCAGCGATTTGAACTCGACTACGTACGGGTTTACCAGGAGAAGCCTCGCTAGTGAGGATCTCGGTCGAGCACAGCGTTGGTGTCACGGAGCATGGGTATTTCGAGGCGGCTGTTTTTGGCGATAGCGTTTGAGCCGAGTTCTGATTTCGGTGGCCAGCTTTTTAGAACCCGATTGGAATGCCAGTCGGACTCCTCTTTCAGCCGTGCTGATGGCTTTCTGAAATTGTCCATCGGCGGCATAGGCTGCGCCGAGAGTATCCAGGATTTGCGGATGGCGGTTGTTGGTCATGTCGCGAGCTTTTTCTCCCAAACGGACCGCTTCGGCAGTTTCTTGTGGGGTCGACTTTGGAAAGATCGCAAGCGTCCAGGCAAGTCCGTTGATGGTGGCTAGGTTTTCAGGTTCTAGCTCGTAAGCTTTTCGGAAATGGTCGATCGCTTTGTCGAGTTGATTCGATTCGAGGAAGATGGCCGCCAAATGGTAGTGCGGACCCGAGACCGCGGGGTCCCCTTGGATGGCTTGTTGCAAATGGGGGAGGGCTTCTTCGGATCGGTGGAGTTGAATCAGCGTGAGGGCGAGTTGAAATTGTGTGGGTGCCGAGCTGGGGTTGGCCTGGGCTGCGTGCTGGTAATGCTTGAGCGCTTCTTTCCATTGGCCCTGAGCTTCCGAGGCGGATCCGAGTTGGTAGTGAGCGAGGTAGTCGTTGGGGTTGAGTTTTGCGGCGCGGCGAAAATAGGCCGAGGCTTTTTCGCTTCTAGCTTCTTCGTCTCGAAGATAAATCCCGCTGCGTACGAGAAGTTTTGGGAAACGGGAGTTGGTAGCGAGCAAGTCTCCGAAATGATCGATGAATTGGATGGCCGAGTTTTCGTAGCCGTCGTCGAGGTAGGCTTTGACCAAGTAGGCCAGATTGGGATGGCCGCTGGCACCTGACCATCGGCCTTTCAGCGGCAGCGCCGACTCCTGCCACTCGGTATCGTCCCGTCGAAGCTTATCGAGGTCAGCCAGAATAGTTTCTGTTTTTACGGTGCCGACGTAGATGACCGAGAGTCGGCCTTCGGCGTCGAGGAGTAAGCTGGTGGGCACGGCCCAGGGGCGTCGGTGCTCGAAGAGGAAATAGAGAATGGATTCGAGATTGCCGATCAAATCTTCGCTCGCCATCCCGGCATGTAAAATGCGTACTTATGTCGCTTCACCAAGTTGCGAGCCACCTTGGCACTCGACGCATGGTCTTCCGCCAGCTTGTCGACCGAAAGGGCAACAATCTGTAGCCCTGCCTTGGCAAGCTGATCGTGGTGCTTGTCGAAATCGGACAGTTCGCGCAAGCAGGGTTGGCACCAACTGGCCCAAAAATTGATGAGTACTGGCGAACCGCGATGCTTGTCGAGGGCGACCTGTTTGCCGTCCATGGTATGGTAGTGAAGCCCCAGCATGGGGATGCGAATATGAAGAGGAACCCTTGCTTGGTCTGCCTGTCGAGGGGGCTTGGGTTGCGAAGCTTGCCACTGGCGAGAAGGCTTTGGACGCGACCAAGGCTTGGCGACTTCGCTTCCCTGGACAAGACGATAGTGTTGGTCTGCTTGGATTCCGACAAACCGTTCTACTTCACCCCCTGGTTCACCGCCTGGCCACCGAACCACGAGATGGTCGATCTCGGTTTCTGTTCCTAGGCCGAAGTGTACCCATTTGGTCGACTGGCCCAAAAAACCTTCGCCGGCGCGGAGTGTCTTGATGTTTTTGAGCGATCCTTTTTTCTTGAACACGAGTTCGACACGCGCACCGATGGCATCGCGATTGGTTGTGGTTCCGTTACCTTCGAGCAGGACGCTGACAAAGTGTTTGCGGCCATCGGTGTTGTTGCGATGGAACTGGACGCGGGGGCTTGTTCGGTTGGTAGCCCAAAGGTCGAGGTCTCCGTCGTGGTCCCAGTCGGTTCGTCCATAAGCGCGTCCGTCGCCGCTGAAATCAAGCCCCGATACGGCAGAGACATTGGCAAACCTGGGTGCTCCGGTATTCAAAAAGCAGCAATTGCGCTCGTGCCCACTGATGGAGAGGCCGTCCCGCAGGAGCCCCGATAGCTTGGCAATCGAATTTCGGAAGGCGATTTCCTGATCGGTCGGCGCGTTGATATTGGACTTCTGAACTGCTTGCGACACGACCTGCCGCCAAAAGAAACTTCACAAATCGTCCGGCATTTTGCCGGTGACGAATCCATTGGCGACGACCAAGTCTTCCCAGCCGTCGTTGTTGATGTCGGCGAACAACGATCCCCAGGCCCAACGGCCCATCGTTACGCCTGCGGGATGGCTGACATCGCGAAAGGCGGTTTGGTCGGCGAGTCCTCTGCCGAGATTCTCAATCAGGCTATTGCCTCGCGCCAACTGTTGATAATCGGCCTTCAGCTCCGCAGACGTGCCGGTCTGGAATTGTGGCTGGTAGGTGATGCGTCCGCCGGCGGAAGAAAACATGTTGCTGACGTAGAGGTCCATCTGGCCATCGCGATTGTAATCGCCGAACGAGACAGACATACCGAAGTTTTGGTCTTGGGCACCCACGGTTTTCGCCACGTCGGTGAAATGTCCGTCGTCGTTGCGATAGAGATTATTGCGTCCGTAGTCGTTGACAACGTAGAGGTCTTGGTCGCCATCGTTGTCGACGTCTTCCCAGGCCGAGGCAAAACTCCAGCGAAAGTTATTGTGGCTGAGGCCCACTTCGTCGGTTGCATCGACGAAATGACCTTGGCCCTCGTTGCGAAACAGGCGATTAGGTCCGCCGTTGCGTGCGTCGTGGTAAGGAAGCGGATCGGGCAAGCTATTTTGGCTGAATTGGTTGCCATGATAGAAGCAAGCATAGATGTCGAGATCCCCGTCCTGGTCAATGTCTGCGGCAGAAATCGAATACGATTTTTGGTTGTCGACATCCAACGAGGCAGACTGCTGAAACTTGCCGGTGCCGTCGTTGGAGAATACTTTGATTCGGTTTTCGATGGAGAGGACCAAGTCTTGATCGCCGTCATTGTCGAGGTCGACGAACAGCGCACTGCGTGAATGATCGAGGAAATTGACGCCCGCCTTGGCCGAGATGTCGCGAAGCGATCCGTCTGGGGTTTGTAAAAAAAGTCGGTTGGGCAGGCCGCCCGGCTCGCAGATGTAGAGGTCGTCGAGGCCATCGCCGTTGACGTCGCCCAAGGGCGAGGCCGTGGTGGCCGTTAAAATACATGCCGAGATAGGTTTCTAATCGGTCACGCCAGTAGTCGATTCCGAAATCGGAGCTGGTTGGCGTAGGCGGGCATTCCTTCAAAGATGCTCTCGGTGCAATCGGAGAACAGCGTTTGGCTGGGGAGATGCGACTTTGCTTCCTCGTAGTCCAGAACGCCAATCCACGCAAGTTTTGGTGGTTCGCCGGGAACCGCTTGCCAGCGACATTGCCAAGTCGCATTCGATTGGACAGCGCCTTTGGGCAGTTTGCCGCTCGACTCGAAAAGAAGGGTGGTGGGAATTTCATTCGCAATCTGGAAGTCGACAGGAGGGACGCGAATGAGCTTGAATTTTGTGTGTCGTGCAGTCGTTCCCACCAAACCTTCACGCAACTGCTCCATCGCTTCGGCTAAGCCTTGGCTACCGAAGAAAGCTGGCGAAGGCTTTGCCTCGGTGCCCCGCAGGACTGCAAATGCGCCATCATTGAACGATTCTTCGAGCTGCTTGGGACGCAACAAGCTACAGGAAAAATCGGAGGTGACAAGATCCTCGAGCGAGTGCGCTTCGATTTCTGCATCCGACTGGAGCAAAGCCCCAAGGCGTTTGATTTGCTTTCCGGCCTCGGCGGCAAAAACTTCGGAATCCCAGCCGTCGTTGCTGGGGTCGATGTCCTGTTTGACGGTCGCAAGTCGTTCACTCGATTTTGGCGTAAGGATCGAGGTGATTTTGCTATTGTCAGGCAAGGGCTGAGAGGACTGGCGATTTTGCGAGCCTTCACGCAACGCAGAGCCACTCGCGTTGTCCGATTTGTTTGCAGAACCCTCCGGTTCTTTCAATGCTGACGAGTTTTCTGGCTGTGCGTCGACTTGCTCGGTTCGTTCGTCCTGTAGAGTTTGCGTCTCTTGGTTGCAAGAAGTGCAACAAACGAAAGCGAGAAGAATGAGAAGCCTGCGGCTGATCGCCAATAGGTCGTGACGGATTTCGCTTCGAGCCGAGGCTGGTTTGTCTTGAAATCGAAACATGGGGGGAAACAAACATGGGGGGAAACATAGAGGAGATCGTTTACCGGTCACGCAAAAAAAGCAAATTACTCACTAGAACGACCGCTCTTTTGGATAAACGGTTTGCCCTCTCCCCAGGTTAGTTCAATGACGGCGTCGTCGGTGGATCCAGTCACTTCGAGTGTCAGGCCCGAAGAAGCAATGCGTGAATACTTCGGAGGAGCATGCCACTTTTGCTGTCTGTTTTTAAGTATTTCACGGCCATTGATCGTGACTTTATGCGTGCCCAGGGGGACACCATCTCCGGGATTGTAGCTGCGCAGATCGAAGCGTCCTTCCGAGTCGAGATTGCTGGAGGAATCACGCGCCCCTTTGGGATAGACGCGAATGAATCCAGCGGGGACAGGTTTGCCGTCAATCAACACTTGGCCCGTCACTTTGACGCGATCAACTCCCTCCGAGCAACCCAGCATCGTGCCAACCAAGAAAGTTAGGCTGGCAAGAACAGCGGCGTACAATGCTGGGCGTTTCGTCCAGGCAGATGCCTGATCCATAGGTTCATCTCCTATTTTGCTTGTTGATTGAAGCGTTTTGTTGCGCCAGGCTCAGTTTCTATTAGAAAGGTTTCTATTAGAAATCGGACTCGTCGCAAAGCACTTCGGTGTCTTCTGGATTTCCATCGATGGTTGACATCGCACGATAGCATTGCAGATCGACTTCGTCAGGGATGAATCGACCGTGGACATCGCCATAGACAAAATTGCCTCCGCCCGGATGACGGCTGCGGAACGCCCCGTTCATAAGCGTGCCATCAGCTTGTGCCCAGGCTCCTAATTTGTAATCGAAAGGCGTATTGAGGGCAAATTCGGTGGTGCGCAACGAATCGAAGTGCCGCGCCGCGTGCATCCAACGGTTACGACCTTCATCAGTATGGCCGCCGGACGCTTCGCCCACAAACATGGTTCGACTCAGTCCATCGGCGACCTGCTGTAGTTCTCGGGCCGTTTTATAGACAAAGGGTCCCGTGTTGTACCACTTGACCTTGGAATCGAAACCTAAGGAGGGTCCGTTTGTACCGTGGACCATCGCGTAGCTGCCGGTTGCCATGTCTACTTCGTCGGCCTCATCTCGGCGAAAAGGCTCTCCGTCATCGCTTGGGCAGCGTTGAGCATCGAGTTGATAGGCGATCAACTCTTGGTGCGCCGGCACCGAAATCCAGATGTCGTGAAATTTATCGATTTCCGGGGAAAACTTAAATAGCTCAGCACTCAGGTCGATCCTGTCGTAAAGAGCCTGTTGTTCCATGTAAGGCAAGATCATCCAAAAGCCACTTAGAGAAACGCGTTCGTTGTTGCAAATGCCGTCCGAAACACCTGCCGATTCTGGACCACAGAGGTAACGTCCGGCGGGTAGCTCTCCCTTGGCGCTCTCGTAGTTGGTCATCGACAGGCCGATTTGTCGCATGTTGTTTAGGCATTGGGCGCGACGCGCTGCTTCTCTTGCGGCTTGGACAGCGGGCAAGAGCAAGGCGACCAAGACACCGATGATCGCAATGACGACCAAGAGTTCTACGAGGGTAAAACCGTGCCGAACACTCGACGAGTTTTGTTTTCTAGATATCGTCATAGCTGGTTCCTTCTTTCGAGGGTGGTTAGGTTATGGTGTGTGTACGAGCAATTGACAAGTAGAGTAATTGGAAAAAAATCAACGCAACTGCTATTCGAGTTGAGGTTGGCTCAGGCACGATGGTGCTCGAGGCCGAGGCGGTGGCTGTGCCGGCTTCCAGTTGCCGCTGCCAGGCCAGGAAGTCTGCGCCATCGGTATCGCCGTCGTAGTCGGCATCGCTTGTGCTAGCCCCGCCTGTGGCGTAGTTGTTTTGCCACTGGACCAGATCGCTGCCGTCGACGCTGCCGCTCAGGTTGAAATCGGCCGAAGGGAGTGCTTCGAGCAGGGCGTTGTCAAAATAGACCGACCCATCTTCGAGGCCCGGTTGTAGGAAGATAAAGGTCATCCGTGCTTCGACGGCGTTTGACGGCGATGCATCGAGTAATTCGTGACCGACCCAAACGTCTTCGGGAGAGGTGGTGTCTGCTAGGCGCAACTCGGTTTCACCGAGAAAGTCTGCTGAGCTATGAGAGGCTCCGAACTGGCTGTAATATTCCAGCTTTATCTTGGCGTAGTTGCCGGTTCCAACGATCGAGTCGGACGACCTCACCAGGGATTCGACGTTGGCCCGTAGCTTGGTGCCACCGGTGATGGGTATGCTTTGGGTAGCTCCCGAGAAGTTGAACGAACCGGTCGACCTGCCTGAAAGTTTTAGCGAACGGCTACCCTGGGCGGCGACTTGGCTGCTGACGACCACGTTGTTGTTGCTGTTATTGAAACGCGACCAAGCGTCGTACTGGGTCTCGAAGCTAGAGTTGATTGTCGAGACAGGGATGGCACCAGGGCGCTGCCAAACGCGGACGTAATCGACGTCGAGATGCTGTGGGAAAACGGTGGTCGCATCGGGGTCGCCGCCGAAGTTGCCGCCTACGGCCAGATTAAGGATGACGCTTTTGGGCGTCGAATGAATGGGTGCCGTCGTGTCGGTGACGGTGAAGTGCAAGTTTCCATCGACATAGAAACGAATTTCCTCGGGTTCCCACTCGGCAGCATAGGTATGAAACCCGTCATGGAAATTGACGGGGTTGCCGCCGACGGTGGCCGTGTAGGGATCGCTCGTGAATTGGTGCGCAGAAACGCTGGATCCCCAGTGGTAGGCGCTCGAAGTTCGATAGGGTTCGCTGCCGCGGTTTTCCATAATATCGATCTCACCACCCGTGGGCCAATTGGCAACGCGAGAATTGAGCCAGAAGGCCGGCCACAAACCTTGAGTGGTCGGCAGGTTTATTCTCGCCTCAAAACGACCATAAGTCCACTGGTCTCTTGTCCATAATCGGCCCGAGCGATAGTCTTTTCCATCCAGGGGTACGTCGGTAGCCGTAATTCGCAGATTTCCGTTGTCGGTGGAGATCTGCTCGGGCCGGTAGTATTGCTTTTCGTTGTTGAAACTATTTTTGCGATCAAGCAACTCCCAGGCGGCGGTGTCTACGCCCGAAGCGTCGAACTCGTCGTTCCAGACCAAGTCCCAGCCAGGCAGGTTGGGGACTTGCCCTAGCGCACACGTTGGACAGAGTCCCACGGAGAGAAACGCTAGAGGATAAAGCCAGTTTATTCGTTCCATTAAAGTTCCTTGGACACGCCCCTCTTCGCTGGTGTTGTCACCCAATTTTTTTAGCTTCAATCTGAAGAATGGCCCCTCGGTAGAGAGGGACCATTCATTCAGTTTGCTTGCAAGGCTTACCGCCTACCTTCGTGATCGGGAAATACCGAGACCACACGCGGCGAAAATTAGCATCAAAGCAGAGCTTGGCTCGGGAACGCCTTCGGCACCCGACAAAGCTCCGGTGCCATACTGTGCGTTCCAAATGGCAAGGTCGGCTGCATCGACATTCCCGCTGTTGTTTGCATCGCCAGTGGCTAGTGTCGTCCCATTGCCAAAGCCACGTTGCCAGGTGAGGAAGTCGTCACCGTCGACTTTGCTGTCGCTGTCGAAGTCGGCATCTTCAGGCGAGCTGACATAGCTGATCAACCCGGTCGAAACGAGGCCGTTGCCTTCGTCGTAGTTGAAGGCCAGATCTTGCGAGCCGCTCGTATCGAAAGCCAAACCTAAGCTCACCGACTGGCCAGCTCCGAGGGTGGAAATGTTGGCCAAGTTGGCTTCGATCAAAATCGCATCGTTCGAGTTGACCTGTTCTTCCCAACCGTTGCCCGTACCGTTACCCGCCTCAAATCCGGTAAGGTTTTGGTCCTGAAGACTGTTCCAAGTTCCCGCGTCGAGCGAAGAGGAGGAACTCTCCAGCGTATAGCCGTTGAGTGTAATCGCATCTGCGGTCGTGTTGGTTAGGGTAACACTTCCCGACAAGGTGTTGACCACCGCTGTGAGCAGGCCCTCGCCGATGTTTGTGACCTTGAAATTGGAGTAAGTGGGTGCGCCATTCGCCTCGCTCTGGTCCATGGAATAGAGGCCAAGGACTCCGTCTGCGAAAGAACCCGCAACGTTGATCTCTTCGGTTCCATCAATCTTGACGATGACATTGGTGGCTGTGTAGGTGATGTCGAAGACATGGTCCTGGTTTTTCACATAGCCGGTGGAACCACTTGCGGCACCACGCTGCAATTGGGTCACCCCGCCATAATCAGCGGCACCAAATCCAGGCACGATATCGACATGTCCCCACAGCTCGTCTCCGCTCGGGGTTCCGGTGACTCGCGACAGTGCGACGCCCGCCTTGGCCTCCTGCGCGTCGGTCAGGCGGTGGAAGAAGAATCCTCCAGACGGGTCATCCATTTCTTGAGTCGAGTCGTCGAATTTCCAATCCAGCAAGAGGAAATCTGCGCCGGTTGGATTGGCGGCGGGATCTAGATGAGTCACGTCACCCGCAGTGTAGCCAAGGGCTAACCCAATGAAGTCGTTATCCGCACCCGGATTGATCGTCCCAGTAATTCGCTTGTTAAGAATACTCTGGGTACCGTAGAAGACATGAGGGTTGGAAGAAACATCCTGAACGGCCTGGCTCGAGGTCGTGGTGTAAGTAGGAACTTGAAACCGGTCAAAAGCATCCGGCTTGATGAGCGGATAGTAGTCGACCGTATAATTTGTGAAATTGACGTCCGCAGCATAGGTCGTCGCGGGAGCAACAACCCCTACGATTGCCAAGAGGCAAACGGCCTTGAGTAGGCTGGCTGGCCGACGCTTTCTCGAGAACGAAAGTCCGAAGGCACCGAAAGCCAACATGGCCAAGGTGGACGGTTCGGGGACGCTGGCGATCATGGCTGCAAAAGCTCCTTGTCCGCCGTTAGCTGCGTTGAAGTCTGCCTTGAAGAGATTGAAGTCGCCGAAGTCTGCTTTTTCGTCGCCGTTCAAATCGCCCGACTGATAGGCCAAGGCATCGGAAGTGGTGCTTATGCTGGCGGTAAAGAGCTTGTCACGAAGGAGAGGCCAATCGGCCGCGTCGATCTCTCCGTCGAAGTTGAGATCGCTTCGCTCGAAGGAGTCGCCGCCGTTGGGGCCGCCCGTGAAGCTCACGCTGGCCCCGTTTGTGAGACCAGCTCGAAACGCGCTGTTGTCTGCGTAGACAATTTCGGCGACGAGATCTTCTGTCAGCGACTTGATCCAAGCACCGTTGCCCAGATTGATCGACGCGCCTTCCAAGACTACGCCACCGTCGCTGGGGTCGTTGCCCGTTTCTCTCAACTCGCCGTTGGTCGCTGTTTGTTGCGTCCAGTTGTCGTCGGCATCGACGAGGCCACCGTTCGAGGAATCGTAGTTGCCAGCGATGCTTGTCCAGCTAATTGGATCTAAGGCACCCGAGGCCGAGGTGATTCGGACTTCTTTGATGCTGCCGTCACCGGTTCCGACGTTGTTGAGCGAGATGTTGCCCGTGCCGCGATCTACGGTGATCGAAAAAGCGGGGGTGTCTGGCGGAAGAACGGCCGTCAATTCGGCATCGTCCCAGAAGACGGCGCTGCTGACGTGGCGAGCCCTAAATACGGGACGAACGTGGCCCGCACCGGCTGGTGCAACGGCTACGATCGTGTACTGCTGATAGGTGGTGTCTAGCGTAGACGCCATGCCCGACAAGACGTTCTCAGAAAGCATGCCACCAGTGCTTGTGCCGAGCGGGTCGGGGAACCATTCAAGCTGCATGTTCACGCCTAGCGGTATGTCATCGGTGGTGAACGGGTCAAACTCGGACCTTGCCCAAATGCTGAACGTGTAGGTTTCGCCAGGAATGACGCCGAGAACCGCCTGGAATACCCCGGTCGAACCGGAGGCAGTCCCAGCAGACCCCATCTTGATAGAGTGGGCGCCCGATCTAGGAAACGCGGTTTCTTGGGTAGAAAACGTGCCGAAGTTGAAAGCCCCCCAATCGTCGGGCGATACGCCAACGGTGCCAGACTCGAAGCCGGGGTTGGAGAGCAAATTGGCCGAGACGGGTGTCGTCCAACAGGCAAGCAGCGTGGATAAAATCGTCGAGGCTGCGATCAGCTTGAAGGCCCCGAAATGGAAGCGAGTAGACATCGTTTTTCTCCTTAAAGGCGTCTCTAGGCCAAAGAATAGGCCAGTCTAATTAATACTATCGAATTGAACTCAAAGTACGAACAAATTGGTGCGAGGCCAAAGTGGCCTCAAGCTCTGCTTTAGGCGTCAAGTCTGTCGCGTCGTTGGACAAGCAAACCGGACATTTTTGTGTGGTGATGGCCTTGTGTGGTGATGGCTTGACCGGAGAGGTCGGCAGCGAAAGAACAACGAAGGTCTTGGGCCCTCAAATTGGCTGTCTTCAACGCCGTCATCCGTACCTCTGGTCTTCAGCAAGTGACAAGCGATCCCTGATCCTCAGGAGAATTGCCTGCTTGTCCCTCCGCGCATCCCCCGTTGATTTGTTTCTAATCTGTTCCGATTACGATTCTGAAAACTAAAAATCCAGCGCGACCTCCAAACTGTTTGGAGGTCGCGCTGTTGTTGAGAACTATCGAACAGAGACTAACGCTGGCTGCGTCGTCTCGTGCTCAACAGACCAAGGCCTGCAAATAGTGCCAAGCCAAGCGAGGCCGGCTCAGGAACCTGTAGCCCCAGAACCTCGGCATCTTCCCAATAAACATCGTGGGTAACGTGCCGTGCTCTAAAGACCGCACGGACATGACCTGCTGTTGCGGGAGCAGTCGCCGTAATGGAATAAGGCTGATAAGAGGAAGTCAGATAGGTAGCGCCGTTGGCAGGGTCGGCCATCCCCGTAAGGACATCCTCGGAAATCATGCCACCGGTGCTTGAGCCGAGTGGATCGGGGAACCATTCGAGCTGAATGTTTACTCCCAGAGGCAGATCATCTGTGCCGAACGATGCTCCAGGACCGAAACCGCTGTTTTCATCGTACTTCGCTAAAATATTAAACGTGTAAGACGTGTTTGGAACGATGTTCAAAACGGCCTGAAAGACACCGGTCGAACCCGAGCCAAGTCCAGCAGAACCCATCTTAAGGGAGTGATTACCGGTAACAGGCATAGAGGCCTCTTTGGTCGAAAATGTGCCAAAGTTAAAGGCACCCCAATCGTCAGGTGCCGAGCCTACGGTACCCGATTCAAAGCTGGGATTGGTGAGCAGGTTGGCGAATGCCGTAGAAGGCACCACCAAAAACATGCAGAGCGAAAGCGCTGCACTAAACTTCACAAATCGTAAAACAGTCATTAGAGCACATCCTCATCGTAGAACAAAGAAAAGGAACGTTCTCCCCATACAAAGAAGAACACAAAAGGTAATTCAATCACTCGCGTTGTGTGCGTTGCCTTGTTTGCTATTTATGGAAGGGCTAACACGCAATTTGGTAAAGTAGTAAAGCTGTCGAAAAAACCAACCTGCTTGAATTGGATAAGGAACCCAACGATATCCTCGTCGAAAGACGAGGACATCCGAGGGAGGGTGACTGCCACAACAAAGCAACGGGACAAACGAAACGTTGCGGTAATGTTTCAGTCACACCACTCAGCATACACAGCGATTTTTCCGAACGCAACAATTTTGCGGGCAGAAATTGGAACTTTTTTTGGGAAATCGCTAGGTAGTAGCCGAAATCTGCAGAAAAACCGCCATCAGCTAAATAGTCTGGGATTACCGACAGGTACGCGAGGTGGTCTTCGTGAGGGCCTAGAAAAATTGCTGAGAAAAAAGGACCAATCGTTGCTTTCGTTAGATTCTGAGATTAGAATTGAAAACAGTTGCCGCAGCGCACCGCAACACATCAAATCCAAAGTCGCTAGAACGCTAAGTCAGCGTGTGTTAGAACTTTGGGGGCAGCGCTTTGATGTGGCGACGCTTTGATGTGGCGACTGGGTCTCGCTCCACTGCCTATTCCCCCACAGTTCTTTTGCGGGTGAAATGGCCTTTTGTGGGGGGGAGTAATGGAATCTTGAGCTAAGGAATCGAGTTTGCTATGTCTAGTGTTCGTGAAATAGCCCGGAAAACAGGACTTTCGGCAGCCACGGTCTCCAGGGCGCTGAAATCTCGCCCAGGGGTCAGCGAGGCAACCCGTGATCTTGTTGCTAGCGAAGCGAAGCGAAGCGGATATTCGCCCTCCGTCGATCTGCGCCAGGGTACGAGCGTTGGCTATGTGGTGCCAGGCAATGCGAGGCTGTGGGAATACGACTGGATGCTGCTGGATGGGGTCATGGAGGGCTTGCGCCAGAGCGAACTCGATTTGAAGATTCTCAATCTGCAAAATGGCAAAGCCCGCGACGAATCTTACGCTCAGTATTTTGCACGTAGCGGAGTGCGAGGCGTCGTCGTCCGGTCGACCCAACAGCAGCAAGCTTCTTGCGAAGACATTCTTGCTGGGGACTACCCCAGCGTGGTCTTGGCAGAACGGCTCGACGAGCGTCCCGACGTCAATTTTGTCAGTTGCGATTCGAGCCGCGAGACCGGCCATGCGGTCGAGCATTTGGCCGATCTAGGACATCGGCGAATCGCGATGGTGATGCACCGACGGGCTGACAGCGATCACCTGGACCGACATCGAGGTTATACGGAAGTATGCGAAGCTCGTTCGATCGATGGCGAGGACCGCGTCGTCATCCAAGTTTCGGCCAATATCAACGGAGGTCGGACTGCATTGAATCGTTTAATGAGTCTGCCGCAGCCCCCGACGGCGATCGTCTTTACCGATCCGAAGACCGCAATTGGGGCAATGCTACGGGCACAGGAAGTCGGTTTGAAGATTCCCGAAGATCTTTCGATCGTCGGATTCGATGATGGAATGCAACGCCACGCCGTGCATCCTACGATGACCGTTGTTTATCAGGACACGTATGAAATCGGTATGGAAGCGGGTATCTGGCTTGGCAGGAAAATTAAAGGTCTAGAATGCCCACCGCTACGCAAAGTGTTGCACGCCACGCTAGAGATCAACCAAACGACGGGCGTGCCGCCCAAAGATGTTGTGCGGCTAGCTCCCAATGGTAGCGTGATAAGCTGAGTGAGAACTCGCCAAGCGCCGACGCCATCCTCACGTGCGAGGCTCTCAACCACAGCAGGAAAAGACTATCCATGAGGGGTGCATTCTGGCTATCCCATCTGATTGCCTTCGCAGCCGCAGCACCAATATTGGCCGGTGAAGTGGTGCTGGCCGCCGAGGTGGCGGTGACCCGTGACTTGCCCTATCTGGGTTCGCATCGCGAAGAAAAACTCGACCTCTACATGCCCGTCCCTATCGAGAAGGGCAGGCGGTTGCCCGGGATCGTTATTATTCATGGTGGCGGCTGGGTAGGGGGCGACAAACAACAGCAGCGCGAACAGAAGATCGGGACGACCCTGGCCACTGCGGGCTACGTCTGCGTCAGTATCAATTATAAGCTCGCCCGCCAAGCGTCGGACGGAACTTGGCCGGCCACCTGGCCAACCAACTTGCATGACTGCAAGCGCGCCGTTCGATACTTGCGTAAGAATGCCGATCGGCTACATGTTGATCCAGATCACCTTGGTGTGATCGGAGGCTCGGCAGGTGCGCATCTGGCGCTACTGGTCGGTCTGACCGACGCGGAGTCGGGCCTTGATCCGGACGCTCCAGGCAAGGAGATTTCTTGCCGTGTTCAGGCAGTGGTCGATCTTTACGGTTGGTCGACCGCCGAGAAGCATGGGCACAAGATTATCGGCGGAACGCTAGAGCAGTTGCCCGCGATTTTTCGACAGGCTGCTCCGACGTCGCATGCCTCGGCCGACGACCCGCCTGTGCTGATCCTTCACGGGACGGCTGATACGACGATCCCCGTTTTTCACGCCCATTGTCTCGAAAATGCGTTTCGAGAAGCCGGCGTGCCGTTCGAGACGCGCATCGTTGTCGGGGGCCTGCACTCGTTTCATTTGCAGTCAGAGCAGGCCGACCTGCGTCCGTTGGTCATCGGGTTTTTCGACAAACATCTGAAGCCCACCAAGCCGTGAGCATGGCTATTCGGCATGGGGTAGGTCAGTTGCCGGGGCGTCAGTCCGAAAGGGAGCGGCAGGCAGGCCTTCTTGGTTGAATAAATTGCCGATCGGGTTGCTGGCCCAGTTGTATCGGGCGCGTTGCGGTTGGTCGATGCCGGGGGCAGAGAGCAGGACGTCGTTGCCGTCGACTCGGGCGTCTGCCCAAACGAAATCGCCATCAGGGCCTGCGATTGCAAACCCGGCGAGCTGGTCGCCATGCACTGAAAGGCCGCTTCCGCAACTAGTGAACTTGATGCGGAGGGTGCTGCCTTCTTGGACGAACTCTTGATAGGTGGGGCCGGCGTGCAGGATATTTTGGCCATATTCTAGGGCAAGGGCCAGGGAGGCTAAGCGACGGCCGACCTCTTGTTTGTTTGTCGGATGGACGTCGTCGGCGAGGCCAAGGTCGGTGATCACGACCAAGCCATTTTTAGGATCGTCGTCGGCAATCTTGCGCTGCGATTCCCGAATCCTGGCCCAGCCCCCCTCGGCAGGCTCTTGCTGGACTTCCTTGAAGTTGGCTAGTTGGACAATGAGAAAGGGGAACTCATGCTCAAAACGATCGCGCCAACCGGCGATCATTTTGGGCAGCATATGGCCGTATTGCTCGGGCCGACCTGCATTCGATTCGCCCTGGTACCAAAGAGCGCCACGAATTCCAAACGGAACGAGCGGGGCAATCATGCCGTTGTAGAGTGCGGTCGGGCTGTTGTGGCTTCGGAAGGAGGAGGGGACACCGGGAAGCTTGCTGGCCGCGACGCCCACTTCGTATTGCCAATCGCCGGCCAGCGGGATTTCGCCCTTTTCGGTGACGACTCGGAAATTTTTCTTGTCGCCATACATACCCCCGCTCCCTCCTACGTCACAGATACGAGCGGAGATTACGTTCTTGCCGACTTGAAGATGCTCGGTAGGTACGGGATAGCGACGCGGAGTGTCCCAACTACTTTCACCGCCAACCCGATGGCCATTGACCCAGGTCGTATCAACATCGTTCATGCGTCCTAAGGACAAGAGGACCGGGCCACGAAGTGCCGATTCAGACAAATCGAAGGTCCGACGAAAGCGTACGATTCCGTCGAATTTTTCCAGACCTACGTTGGCATCTTCCCAGATTTGAGGAACGGCCATGGTTTTCCAGGTACTACCGTCGAAGGACGTGGTGCGCCACTTTCCTTCGAGGCGGGGCGAATTGCATTTCGGCCACCATGCTTCCATCCTCTCGGCATGTAGCCGCTTGGCCATCTGTCCGCCCCGTTGCATATCGGCGATCAATTCGCGGAATTCGTCCATGGTGTTCAGTGCTTCAGCGCTGCTCCACGCCTCGGCGGGAGTGCCCCCCCAAGAGCTATGAATCAAGCCAAGGGGCACGTCGACCTCTTTTTGCAATTCGCGGGCAAAGTAATAGGCGGCTGCGGAAAAACGGCCTACTGAGTGTGGACTGCAAGTTTCCCATTTGCCGCCGACTCTCGCCTGCGGAGTTTTTGCAATTTTTCGAGCGACTTGAAAGAGGCGGATACGCGGGTGGTTAGCCTGGGCGATTTCTTGCTCGGCATTGTCGGTACGACGCACGGGCATTTCCATGTTGGATTGCCCAGAGCAAAGCCACACATCGCCGATCAGCACGTCAGCGAGGGTGACCGTCGTCTCGCCGACGATCTTCATGACATGAGGTCCTCCTGCCGAGAACGGTCCGATTTCGACTCGCCATTTTCCGTCCTCGGTCGCGGTCGCGCTACGTGTTTGGCCGTTGACCGAGACCGTGACGCTGCTGCCCGGCGTGGCCCAGCCCCAGACGGGCACGGCTCGGTCGCGTTGAATCACCACATGGTCGCAAAAGAGCGGATGGACGAGCGGCATCTTTTCGGCCAAGGTTTGGCTAGGTCGACCGACGCCTAAAGTGCAAAATAGTGCGGCAGAGCAAATGAGTAAGAAGCGCATTGCCCGGTGGTGCCTACGCATGATAAGAGTCTTTCCGTTGGGGGTCGACTAGGCGACAAGCGATTTTTCTGCCAGAGGCGGCGTTTCTAATGCGAGCATCTGCATGGCGATCTGCTTGAAGCGATCTTGGAAAGCAAGATCATTGGCAACATACCAAGTCCGAGCGGATTTCCCCAACGATTTTTTTTGAGCGACGGGCATGTCAATAATTTTTTGAATGGCCGTTTCGAGCGCCTCGGGGTCGACGTGCCAGTTGGTGCCCAAGTGACGCGGTGCTGACTTGCACCAGGGGACGAGCACCCCTCGGTCGGGTGCGACCAGTTCGTTCATCGGTGGTCCGTCGGTGGTGACGACTACGGCTTCGCACGACATGGCCTCGACAATGTAATGTCCCCAGCCTTCCGACAACGAGGGGCAAAGATGCACGCCGTGCTCGTTTTGCATCGCCTGCAAAACCTCATCTTCGACGTAGTCGGTCACCAATTTTACGTTTTTGGGCACCGTCTTCGGGGCATTGGCTGCAGACTGAATAAGGGTCAGCTCGGGCCATTCGGGATGGCGAGACCAGACGTCGACAAGTACGTCGGTCCCCTTCAGCGTGCTTTTGCCCGCTAGGTGAAAAAAGCGGTTGTAGTCGGGAGTGATTGCAGCAAGGTTGCGATCTTTTGAAGTAAAACCAAGGTAGTGGACGTTTTTTGCATAAGGTTTGAACAACGCTTCGGCGTGGCGGGTTTTGCATAGCACATGGTCGACGCGGCGCAATCGCTTAAGGTGGCGGCGAGGAAATCGTTCTTGATTCGGCACCAAAACAACGATGCCCGGCAGTTTGCCGAGAAGCCGGGGGACGCGCTCGGCCAACAAAAAGAGTTGCGACGTCGAAGGTGTCTGAAAAAGCGTGCGGAGTTGGCTGAGCAGCGGCGCGGGCCTTTTGTGGCTCCGCCAGTCGACGTCGCCGAGTTGGCACATCACGCTCTGCATCAAATCGACATCACGATCGATGCCGACGCCATTTTTCCGCGCGATGATGTGTATGTTTTTCATGGTGCGTGGCGTTTTGCAGTAGGAAACAAGAAAGCCTCACGCAGAGGCGCAGAGACGCGGAGAAAATACAGCGAATCAAAAACTCTGCGGTCTCTGCGCCTCTGTGTGAGGCTTTTTTCATTATTTTGCTTTAGGCGGCTCTGCGGCGAGGTGGTTTCTGGGAAGTCTCCGATTTCACTTGCTTCCGTTTTTCTAACCAACGAAAGAGACTACTGAAATTCTTGCGTAAAAATCCGTTCCACCAGGCTGGGTTGCGATACCAGGGGGTGTACTGAAAATCGATGTGCCAGTGCTTGTTGGCGATAATCGTGGACATGAGGGCCGGGTGGCTGCCGTGATAGGGTCGGCAACTTCGCAGATCCCAGCTCCAAGGATCGACAGCGTCCAGGTCGGGCGGCGGCAATTGGCTGAGACTTTCTCCTCGGTAGAAAAAACTAAACTGTGTGCTTTTGCGAGCCATTTCTTCGGGCGGGCGAACATAGCCGTAATGAAAGACGCGACCGCCGGTTGGCTTGGTACGGAGCTTGCGACCGTCGATACCAAAACCACAAGCATCGCCGACCGACCGAATGTTTTTTCTATTGCGAACAATGCGCACTTGCTTGCGATAGGCGAGCGGGTTGCGAATCGAGTAGTCGCCCATGAAGTGCAGGTAGCGAAAGGTGAGTCCTTCGACGCCCGGGTCAGAGAGCCACCGGTGCATGCAGCTCGCAATAGCGTCGTGATCCCCTTCATGAATCACTTCGTCGCCTTGAATATAAAAACACCAGTCGCCTTGGCAGGCGTCGAGGGCTAGGTTGGTTTGTTGCGCCATGATCTGGCCGCCCGAGCAGACGGTCGGCTCCCAGACGGTGTCAATAATTCGCAGATTGGGAATGTCGAGCGCTAGGATTTGCTGCCGGGTGTCGTCGGAACAATCCCCGACGGCGATCACAAATTCATCGACCAGCGGCAAGACAGACCGGATGCTTTCCAGGAACGGATAGCCTAGCCGTACGCCGTCGCGAATAATCGAAAAACCGCTGACCTTCATGGGACGGGCACCATGGGTGAAGAGGGGAAGGGAGGGCCGCGTTAGCTAAGCACTTTTGAGACCGGGCTGCTTGGGCAAGCTGGCAGAGTTTATCGAGAGAGCCGTTTTTCTGTCAAGATGAGAAGGCTGGGGGCGGCTCCATAGCTCGTCATAAACGCGTTGCGTCTGGTCCGTCATACGGGTGATTCCAAACCGGTCGACGGCGTAGTTGCGGGCTTCGAGTAGGCGTTCGGGGTCGGTCGGTTTGACCAGTTGTGCTGCTAGCAGGTGGGCCAATTGCTGAGGATCGTCTGGATTGGCAATCGAGGCAAAAGGACCTGCGGCTTGCATGCGTGGGTCGATGCCCAGCAGTTCTTTCAGTCCTCCGACGGCTGTCGACACGATCGGACGCTGGAGCATCATGGCGGCTGCTACCGACAGGCCCAGGCCTTCTTCGCGTGAAGGATGGACAACCACGTCGGCGGCGGCGGTCAAGGCGTCGGCATCGTTGCGAAAACCGAGCAACCTGACATGTTCAGATAAGCCCAAGGTTTTGATTCTTGCTTCGAGTGACTTTCGTTCGGAACCTTCGCCAGCGATGACCGTGTGGGCTTGAATACCTTTGGTTTTGAGATGCGCCGCAGCTTCAACCAAAGTGAGGTGCCCCTTGCACGGGACCAGATTGCCGATAGCAACGATTAGACGGTGCCCCTCGGTGGGGAGCAACTGGCTGCGAAGGCACGCGACTTCCGCTGGGTCGACTTGTGGCGTTTTGATTGCTGAGTGAATGGTGCGCACGTTTTCGGAGGGCAGACCTCGACGCTTGCAAAGATCGGCGATCGCATGGGAGACACAAATCACGCGATCTGCGAGCCGCTTGTACTTTAGTTTTGAACGTATCGGAAACAGGGTGTGCTTCATTGCGACGACGCGTACCGATTTTTGGCCGAAGGCCGCCAAGCCTGCGCACAGCAACGCATGCGAATCGTTGCAGTGCAGCACCGTCGGCTTTTCGCCTTGACCAAGCCAACGCCGCAAGTTCCAGATCGTTGCCAAGCTCTTACCCCGACCACGAACGGTTTTTACCGAAAACCCCGCCTCGCGGACATGCTTTTCTAGGTCGCTCTTCTCTCGAACCAAAAATTCAACCGTGGTGCCACGATTGCGCAACTCGGTGGCAAGGTCGGTCAAATACGTCTCGCCGCCTCCCCAATCGGCTTGAGTAGAAGCGAGAACAACTCGATACGGTGCGTGGGTTGGTGCGTGGGAAATGGTTATGCTGCCAAGGTTTTTTCGAGAGGAACGAATAGCGACGCTTCGCTGATCCAGTCGGCGCAGCCTAGGGCCGATCCGTCGAGCGAGCCGGGGTTGAACCAAGGAGAGGGGTAATAAACTTTGCGTCTCGGTCGATCTTCGCCGAGAAAGGCGCCCCACCAACTAAACGAGCTGTTGGCGATCACCGCGTGTCGGCACTTGCTAATCAGAAAGAGGTCTTCGTGAGCCGTGGAGGCATCGTTGTGTGTGACGGGCACAAAGGGTAGTCCGACGTCCAAGTTTTTTAGGCACCAATCGGTATCGTTCGAGAAAAGAAAAACCTTTGGGTTGGCGACGTGTTGCTGAATATCTTGCAAACAGCTTCGATAGTAGTCGGCATCCAAGCAACGAAAGATCTTGGCTGCTTCGCTGTCGGTGACATAATCGCCACGCCGGACATGCACCGCGACGCTATTGCCGTCGGCCATCTGTGCTGCGACTTCGCTAGATCGTTGCGACAGGGGCTTTGTGAGAGTAAATTCTTTGCGCAGTTCCGACCGCAGGTCAGGAAAAAACGCTTCGCCTTGCCAATAACCGTCCAGATAGAGGTTATTCTCAGGGCGAGTCTGTTTGGCTTGAAACCCAAACGGTTTTTCTCGGCGCAAGCGGAGTGGGGCCGACTCGGCGTTCCGAAGCGGACGGGTTAGGCGGTCGACCGCTTCGTGTATGCGAGAGGCACCTCGGTAGCGCGCTGGCATCCGTCCTCGCAGCGATTCGGGTAGCCGCCGGGCGGAGATCGCAAAATGGTCGATCGCCAGTGGATGCGCGCGGTAGGTCTCGAACTCGCTAACATCAAGAAAGCATTCTTGCTCGGTTTGCTTGGCCAGATGCCAAGCATGGGCATACTGAAACAGTTGGTTTCCGAGACCACCATTGAGTCGTGTCACAATCATTGTGGGGTCGATCAACCAGATTTTTTGAGGGGAGCCGACTCGGCGACTTTGCTGAGCGAAGCGTCGAGTGTGCGGAGCATGCGTTGGAACATGACGTCGTCGAACTGCGGGTTCAGCCCAACGTAAAAACCTTCGTTGTGGATGACTTCGGCACCTGGAAAGTCGGTCGGGTCGATCTCGCCCAGAAGCGACGCAGCCGGTTGTCTTGCCAGATTACCAGTGACGATCGGCCGCGTTTCGATGCCTTCTTGCTCAAGCAGATTTAGTAACTCGTTGCGGTGGTTCGAGGCATTGCCGCTCAGTTGGACGACTAACGACAACGGGCAGGCGATTGCGGTCTCTGGAACTTGGACAGCATTCAGATGGGGGCAACTGTCGACAAATTCGTTGAATCGAGCGGCAAGCTGTTGACGCCGCTCGTTCATTGCGTCGAGTTTTCTCAACTGCTGAATGCCAAAGGCTGCTTGCAGCTCGGTCGGTCGGACGTTGAATCCCCAGTTGACGAACTGAAAACGCGAATCGACGGTCGGAGTGCTCTCGGTTGATTTTTGTAGTCCGCGTGACCAGCCGTGTGCCCGTAGGACGCGTAGCGCCTCGGCGTCTTCGTCGGTCCCGCAAATCACCATGCCACCTTCCATCGTGGTCATGTGATGAGAAAAGAAAAAGCTAAAGGTGCCGCCCAGTCCAAAAGTGCCAACATGTTTTCCAGAATCGTAAGCGCCCAGCGACTCGCAGCAGTCTTCGATCAGCAGAAGATCGTGCTCTTCGCAAATCTGAGTGATCGCGGCCATGTCGCACGGATTGCCCATCAGGTGGACGGCGAACAGGCATTTGGTGCGCGAGGTAATGCGTCGGCGCAGGTCGTCGAGATCGATGTTGAGTGTGTGCGGATCGACGTCGACGAGTTTCACTGTGAGGCCTGCCATCAGCGGCGACCAAACTTGTGTCGGCCAGGTTACGGCGGGGACAAGCACTTCGTCGCCCGGCTGGAGCCGTGGATTCATTGGGTTGACCAGATGAAACGCCAACAGCAAATCGGCCGACGAGCCGCTGTTGACCATCACGGCGTCGTGCGCGCCGACGTACTGGGCAAATTCTTGTTCAAACTGGCGAGTGAGGTCACCCATCGAGGTTCGGTAGTCCAGCATGCAGGTCATCGCCGCAGCGACTTCCTCTTTGCCGTAGGTAGGCAACGTCAGCGGATACCAATAAGGAGCGCCGTCGAGAGTCGGCTCGTCAAAATGGTTGTCGAGCCATTGGTCGAGGCTTTGGCGAGTGTCGTGATTCATGTTCAGTTCTACTTAGGTGGTACTTGCAAGCTGTTGACGGTACTCGGCGACGGTTCGCCGAACTCCCTCTTGCAGCGAAATTTGCGGTTCAAAGCCAAGCTCACGCAAGCGGCTGACGTCGGTACACTTGCGGGGCATTCCGTCCGCGCGGCTCGTGTCCCACGCGATCGTGCCTTGATAGCCGGTTGCTTCGGCGATGATCGTAGCCAGTTCGGCAATAGAAACATCGACGCCGGTGCCCAAGTTGACAATTTCGCCGTCTGTCGCGACATCAAACAGGTGGAGCATCCCCGCGACCACGTCGTCGACATGAATAAACTCGCGCCGCGCAACGCCGGTTCCCCACAGAGTGACTTCGTCCGCGCCGCTTTCGGCAGCATCGCTAAATCGTTTGACCAGCGCGCTCAGCACATGGCAGCGTTCGAGATCAAAATGGTCGTTGGTTCCATAGATATTGCTTGGCATGGGCAACACACACTTGAGCTTGTGCTGCTGATAATAACTTTGCGCCAAACGAAGCCCCGCGATTTTTGCGATGGCATACCCTTCGTTGGTCGGTTCCAACGGACCGGTCAACAAATGTTTTTCTTGCATCGGCTGGGGGCATTCGCGTGGATAGATGCAAGTGCTGCCTAGTAGCAACAGTTTTTCAACGCCAAAACGATGGCACGCTTCGAGCTGGTGGACAGCAATCTTCAAATTGTTGGCCAAGAACGAGGTCGGGTCGGCCATGTTGGCCGCAATTCCGCCGACTTGGGCAGCGATTAAGAAAGCATACTTTGGCCGATGTTTCTCGAACCACGCATTCACCGATTGCGCGTCACACAGATCCATGTCCTGGCGCGAAGGGACCAACAGACGCGAGAAACCGCGCGTCCGAAGTTGATCGACAAGTTGGGCACCGACCATACCGGTACCGCCTGTCACGAGAATTGCATCCGTGCTTTCCACAGGAATTCCTTTTCCTAGCGGGTGTGGATCGTTTCGTGTCAGGCGAGTCTAAGCCTTGTGCCGAAACGTGGATACGCCGATTTCAGGCGGCCTTGTGATAGCATGGAGCGTGATAGCATGGAACTTCGGGCAAGGTCGATTTGCCTTTCGACAAGCGGCTGATCGTCGAACGGGCGGCGACTTCGAGCGTCATACGCCAAGTGAGTAGGCTCAACGGCGATTCACACCATTGGCGGCGCAGGTGCTTGCATGCAACGCTCCACTGGCCTTGCTTCGAGGCTTTGCGCGCCCATTTTCCGGGTCCGCTCGGGGAGCGGTGTGCCCGACAACGCTCGAGCAATCTTTCAGGCAGACTCAGGCCGCGGCGCGCGTAGGTTGCTTCCATGAGGGCGATGGTCCGTTGCCTGCGAATGCGTCCTACGCTCCAACTTCCGCTCGACGCGTGTTGACGATAGCAGAGCAGCACTTCGGGTAGGTTGGCCAAACGGCCTTGCTCGGCCAGCCGTAGCCAAAGGTCGAGATCTTCGACCCACTCGTACTCTGCCCGGTATCCACCAACTGCCTGAACGGCTTCGCGCCGCATCATCACCGTCGGATGTGCCATGCCGGTCCGTATTTGCAGCATCCCGGCGTCGATCTCCTCGTGTTCAGATGAAAAATGCTGGACCGCAAGTGGAGCGCCATCAGAATCGATTTCAAGGATAGAGGTTCCCACAGCAACGACGTCTGCGTTGTGTCCCAGAAAATCGACTTGTCGAGCAAACCGTTCGGGCATCGAGATATCGTCGGCGTCCATGCGTGCAACCAGCGGCGCTGTGCAAGCGGAAAGGCCGTTGTTGAGCGCACCGACTAAGCCATGATTCTCTTGGTGAATAATTTCTATGCGGGGATCTTCGGCCGCAAGCTCTTGTAGGATCTTGCCAGAGCGATCCGTGCTACCATCGTCGACGCAGAGCAAACGAAAATCGGCAAACGACTGATGCAAAATGCTTCTGACGGCGTCGCCCACATAGGCTTCGGCGTTGTAGACCGGCATCACGACATCAATTTTTGGAGTCGACATGAGCTTTGCGTTTTAACGGGGCATTTAGGCGGCTGCTTGGACTTGGCTCAGCGTCGTACGGATCGATTCGAGGGTCCAGACACCGAGCATTTTGTCGGGATACGCGCCGCCATCTTGCGTACATTTTTCGTCAAACAACATCACCGGCTCGGCCAAGGCGAAGGGGGCCGCTTGTAGATTGAGCGGACGCCACTGGCCCGTCTCGATTTTCTTCTTGTTCGTTTGTTGCGTGAAGGTCGTTGTGATCAAAAACTTTGCTTGACTGTGGGCGATGTTTTTCAGCGCTTTCCATATGTGTGCCTCTGAAAAATGAACCAGACAATCGCGGCAAAAGATGACGTCGACCTCGGGCAGTCGGTCGGTCATTAGATCGCAGTGAAGGAAAGATCGATTCTCTGTTTCGTGCGCCTTGTTCTGGTGAATTAGATCTTCGACAATGTCGGCACCGAAGTAAGTTACGTCACTCAAGTCGACATGCTGCATCCAATAAAAATCGCCGCAGGGGATGTCCAACAGCGACGTTGCGCCGAGTTGACGCAGAATCGCAGGCAGCTCAGCACTCAACTGAGCCGTCTGCTGCAGGTTGGAACCGGTGCCCGAAATCGATTCTTTTCCTTTCCACGCATTGCGATCGTAAATCGCATTAAAGACCTCGCTCACAGGCCTACCCGCCAGTTGACGCGATCGAAACCGGCCACCCAAGGCCTTGTAGAGCAGTTGTTTTATGGAACCCATCAACGAGAATCTCCTACCAAAGATTGAATTACGCAGCTCTTCGCAAATTGCGACGCAATCCCGACCAAGCAAGCTTGAAGTGCTGGTTTTTTGGGTAAAGTTGAATCGATTGCTTGGGCTTGTCGACCATTCGCTCTCGCAGCATTTTAACCATGCGAGGAAAAAGATTGAACTCGTCGAAGACGGCTTTGCGGGCGAGCGCGACTTGCTCTCGGCGCTGAACATCAAGGTTGTTGTCGATCGCCCTGCAAATGGTTCGGATCGCTTCGAGAGGGCGGCTGATATCAATCGGCTCAAGACTTCCCTCGGGATAAAAGTCGGTAATATTCGGCGCACCCGAGTAAAGCGGAAAGGCATAGCCGAGAAACGCATCGCCGATTTTCTCGGTGACATAGTTCGGGCGCTCGGCGTTTTCCAGTGCCAGATGAAATCGATACGGTGCAACCGCTTCCCACTTGTCGGCGAACGGTTGATGGCCTTGGCCAAGAATGTGGAAATCGGCTCCGAGGCGTTCCTTGAGAAGTCGAACCAACTGCAAGCGTTGGCGATGCCCCTCGGTGATCGCTTTGTCGGAAATCGCAGCGCTGATCAAAAACGGCTTTTCTGGCATCGGCATCTTCGAGAGCGAATCGTAGTCGAGCGTCGCTTGGTAGCCCCGGTCGCAGTCGACGCCGACAAACCAAGGTTGCGACTGATGGCTGGCGATCAGACCCTGATGTTTGATGTCATGACAGGTGACGACCCAGCGAAACTGCCGCAAAAAGTCGTCGCGATAGGACCGTAGTTCGGGTGGCTCGCCGGTTAGGAAAATCATGTTCTCAGGAATCGTGTTCGCACGGACCGGCTCGGTCGGATTCTCGAACGTCACCCAAGCATCGCAGGTAACGTCCTGCTGATCGATGACAAATTCGAAATCTTCCCAGACGCCCAGGTGCTGCGGCGTTTGGCGTGCGTAGGGCCAATGCGTACAACCGGTGGTTAGCAGAACTCGAGGCATAGAACGGTTTTCCTAGCGTGGCATTCTTGGAGGAAGGCCTCCAAATAAACAAAAAGGCTGCTTGCACGTCAAGAGAACCTGGGCTTCAAGGACAGAAAAACTGCCAAAAGCCTCTTGCTTTTGCGAAGAATCAAAAATCAACCACGACGACACGACGGACACCACGGTTTTTTGCGTGGTGCTCGTCGTGTCGTCGTGGTTCGCTTCTTTAGGCAGAGGAGAATTGATCGGTGCTAGCGTGACTCTTCCTTTTCAAAAGTCTGTCTTGCCTAAAGTCTGTCTTGCATAACAAGCGGCATTTCCGTAAAAGTGCTGCGGTTCTCGGAGGCAGAGCGGTCGTTTGGATAGGAAATTTGAATGGGTTCTAAAAACTGGAAGAAGTGGAAACGCTCGTTTGCCAAGCGGCATGATCGCGTTGTGCGATTTCTCAAAATGCCTCAGCTTGCGATTTTGAACCAAGACTACGAAACGAGCTTGCGCCGCTGGCGTGCGGACCAATCCGAAAACAAGCTGCGCTACGAATACGATCTAGGCTCCGAAGACGTAGTGCTCGATCTGGGCGGCTACGAGGGTTCGTGGGCGGCAGAGATTTTTGCTCGCTACGGCTGTAAAATCCATGTCTTCGAGCCGATGCCCGCCTATTACGACGCGATCTGCAAACGTTTTTCTCGAAACCAGCGCATCCAGCCTCACCCGTTTGGACTGTCAAAAACAAACTGCACAACAAGTCTGTCGGTCGAAGACGATGCTTCGAGCCAATGGAAAAAGTCGTCGAACCAAGTCGAGATTGAGTTGCGCGACGCGGCTGCCTTTCTTGAACAACTTGGTCTTGAGCGACTCGACGGGGCAAAGATCGGCCTGTGCAAAATTAATATCGAAGGCGGAGAGTACGAACTGCTTGAACGTCTGTTGGACGCCGGTTGCATCTCGCAGTTTCAGAACTTACAAATACAGTTTCATACCTTCGTCCCCGAGGCGACAGCACGCATGGAAGCAATCCAACGCCGGTTGCAGGCAACACACGAGCTGACTTACCAGTATCGCTTTGTTTGGGAAAACTGGCGACTTCGCTCGCAGGCTTCGGTCGCTGCTTAGCCGCGAGAATCCTAGCCATGAAGAAATAGCCACGAATAAGCACGAAAAAAAATGTCCTACTAACCCTTGTTTGATTTGATATGAAATCTGCTTTTATTACTGGTATTACTGGCCAAGATGGTTCTTATCTGGCAGAGCTTCTGCTCGAAAAAGGCTACAAAGTCGATGGTCTGATTCGGCGGAGCAGCAGCTTTTCGACCGGGAGGATTGACCATCTTTATCAAGACATCCACAAACCGTCGCAGCTTCGGCTCCACTACGGCGATTTGACCGATGGCCTGGCGCTTTCGCACTTGGTGCTCGAACTCCAACCCGACGAAATTTATAATCTAGGCGCTCAGAGCCATGTCCGGGTTTCGTTCGATCAGCCCGTCTACACGCTGATGAGCGATGGCGTCGGTGCGTTGAATGTATTGGAGGCGGCCCGGCAATTGAATAAAATCAAACCGGTGCGAGTTTATCAGGCGAGTAGCAGCGAGATGTTCGGAAAAGTGCTCGAAACACCGCAGACCGAAACCACCCCGTTTCAGCCGCAAAGTCCTTACGCTTGCTCGAAGGTTTATGCCTTCCACCAAACAATCAACTATCGCCGCAGCTACGATATGTTTGCCGTGAACGGCATTTTGTTCAATCACGAATCGCCTCGACGCGGCGAGACGTTTGTCACACGCAAGATCACACGGGCGGCCACTCGCATCAAGATTGGCCTCCAAGAAAAGCTCTACCTGGGCAACCTCGACGCCAAACGCGACTGGGGTTACGCCAAAGATTATGTCGACGCCATGTGGCGTATGCTTCAACAAGACGTCCCCGAAGATTTTGTGATCGCGACGGGCAAGACCCACTCGATCCGCGATTTTTTGGATGAGGTGTTCAACCAACTCGATCTGAACTGGGAAGATTACGTCGAAATCGACCCTCGCTACTTCCGCCCCGCCGAGGTCGACCTGCTACTAGGCGACGCCAGCAAAGCAGAAAAAGATCTCGGCTGGAAAGCTGAAACCAATTTCGCAGAACTCGCCCAGCTCATGGTCGAACACGACCTCGAACTGGCAGAACGAGAACTGCATAACAAAGAATTCGTACAAAAGTAGAAAGTCAATTGGAGAAATGAAAATGGATTGTACTAGCTTGGTTCCGAAAGAATTTGTCGAGCAGACACTCGCCTTACATGCCGAAACCGTCGAACGCTGGCACCACAGTGAGCTAGATAATCCTTACTCGGGACTGCAAAACATCGTTTGCGCACAGCACACATTCAATTTCCAGCTCTGGCACGAAGAAGACGTCGCGCGTAGCAAAGAGGTGAGCGACAAACGCATTGCACAAGTCAAACGAGCCATTGATGGCTACAACCAGAACCGAAACGATTTTATCGAGCGTATCGACGAAGCGTTGATCAAAATGTTTTGTAACGCTGGCGTGGTGCCGAAAAGCGAGGCGAGACTCAACACCGAGACGCCCGGCAGCGCTGTCGATCGGCTGTCGATCATGTCCTTGAGAATCTATCACCTCAAGGAACAACTACAGCGCACCGACGTCGACCAACAGCACGTCGAAAAAGTGACCGAGCAGATTGCCCGTTGTCGCACCCAACAGACAGACCTGGCCCAATCGCTGACCGAACTGCTCGACGATTTGCTTGCCGGCAAGAAACTGCTAAAAGTTTACCGGCAAATGAAAATGTACAACGACCCGACGCTTAATCCGTATCTTTACGGCGACGAGAGCAGCTCTTCGCAAGCGGCGTAGACTGCGTCGGTGGTGATCGCGCGCATCGCACGGTTGTCGTCATGGCGACGCTTTCCAGCAGAGTTGTCGTACTCGGCCTGCAGACGTCGGTTTTGGTTGCCGTAGGCACCGGTTTCTGCGGCTAACGAAGTACCGTGCAAGCTGATGCTCGGCGTGTTGACGGCGACAGCCAGATGCAACGGCCCGGTGTCTGAACCGATAAACAACCGTGCTTTTCTGGCCAGCGAAGCCAGTTGTTGCATCGAAGTGGCCGGCGCGAGAACAGCTCCGCCCGTACTAGCTTCGACAATCGTTTGCGCCAATTGACGTTCGGTGTCGCCCGCCCAAACGGCTAACGACCGCAAGCGTTTTTCCCGCCACAGCCGTGCGGCCAGTTCGCCGTAGCGCTCGGCAGGCCATTGCTTGGAGACCCAACCCGCACCCGGATTCAGGATTGCAAATCCGTGGATCGGCAGCTTGAGGTCTTGGCATGTTTGTTTTGCAAAATCGGCGTCGGCGGCTTGCTCGGGCAGATTAAATCCGACCGACGGGTTTTCGATGCCCAGCGGTTTTAAAATTGCCAAATAGCGGTCGATCACATGCTGGGTGTCGACCTCCACCAGTTCGTTGTTCAACCAAGTGCTGATTTCGCGTCCTAGCTTGCCGCTATAGCCAATGCGCCGTTTCGCGCCGCTGAGCCTCGCTGCAAACGCGCTTTTGGACAGGCATTGAAGATCGAGCGTCATGTCGAACTTTTGCTCATGCAGTTGTCGACGCAAATCGAAAATTTCACGCGGTGATTTCCACCAGCGTCGAGAAATCCGAAAGAGCTGGTCCAGATCGGGGTGCCCCTCGAGAAGGTCGCCATTGCGCCCCGAAACAACCCACCCAAGAAAGGCCTGCGGAAACGCGGTGCGTAGGGCATGCAAAACAGGAATGCCATGAATGACGTCGCCCATCGCGCTGAGGCGGACGATCAAAATGCGAGGTGGCGAGTTTTCTGGCATGGAGAGATAAGCACGGAAATACGGGAGTCGAGGTGGCGAGAATCCAACCCGTGTGTTCCCGCTCGCCTTCGCGAAGTCGGCTACACTCTAGTCCATGCTGAAACACTTGCCAAGAACAAGCTTGGCTAGCAAGAGAATGCAATCACTTTGAACGAACGCCAGGCAAAAATTACTTGAGCTCAAAGTCGAAGGTGTCTTCACCGCCGGTGAGCGTGGCCGAGAGGGGCGTGCGGTTTCGTTCTCGGTAGGGCCTTGGGATGCTCTTCTCACCCTTGGTGACCATTTTTATGTCCTTGCCATTGGGGCCAGCAACTTCTATATAGCTCGTCGAGGGCGTGACGGTGACCTTAAACTCCCCTGCAGGAAGTGGGTTTTCCGACAGGTTCAGAGAGTAGGTGCCTTCCGCGCTCAGAGGACTCTGGGCAACCCGTCCAGAGCTTGGTTGAAAAAAAGTAACATCCCCGTCAACGACCGGCTGATCTTTGAATGTAATTTTTCCACTCACGCTCCCCGAGCCGCTTTTGCCACAACCCACAGCCAAGCACGCTAGTAACAAGGTGGCGGCAAAATGCCAGTTTGAGTGAGCTTGTTGATTGCGTACTAGATACGTGGGCATTTTTGAATTCGTTCCTTCAGTTGGCATCTCTAACGAGAAAACAGGAGTTTTGAAACCGGCTCTACGGGAGTGTGAGGACATTGCCATCATCGCGGTTGGCCAAATCGCTGAGCGTCTGCATGTCTGTTTCGTCGCTTAGGTAATCGACATGGCCATCGGCAAACAGGACCAAGGCCCCGCCTGGGTGCGAGGAGCGAATCGGCTTGTTGCAACCCAGAAGTTTCATGGATTTATCGTCCCAATCCTTGGTGTTGATCGGGTAGAGTACGGTCGTCATGTTGTAGCATCGGGTGCAGTTAGGATGCTCGCATCCGTTGTTTACTAACCCCATAGTTTCATCACCCTGAGGCTCATGGTGGTACGAATTTCCAACAAACGCGCCATGTCGATTCGTGGACCGGAGGTCGACTAAACCTGGGCCTTCCGGACCTTGGTTAGGAGCGCGGCCTGTACCGATGGGCCCAGGTACGGTTAAGAAATCGGATTCTTCACCGACCATGATCGTGTTCGAGGTTCCATCGGTGCATTCACCAATACGGATGTTCCGGTCGAGGACAAACATTCCTCCGCCAGACATCGGCCCGTGGTCTGGGACGGGAGTGAGATCGGTCGAAGGATGAGGAATACTCTGCTCAACATTGGTATAGGTCGCGCCGTGGATACCGATGTAGCAGGTCTCGGCGACGGTTACGAGTTCGCCGCTGCCCAACTCCTGTTGGTACGAGTTAGGTAGACTGCTACTAGGGCAGTGAAGGACCGAGGGCACAAAGTTATCAAGCTGGCGTGCGTTCAGTTCGCCACTGTCATTTGGATTCGTGCTGCCCGCGAAGAAGGTGCCACCTAGTTCAAGCCCTTGAAAGGCTGCGGTTGCCTCGAAGTAGGGGAACACCTGCACGGTCCAAGTCGGACCATGTTGATAGTCGGGATCCATGGTCTTGGAAATCTGAGGGAACTCTTGCAAGGCCGAGTGGTAGTTCTGCAGGGCCAAGCCGAATTGCTTCAAGTTGTTCATGCACTGCGAACGTCGCGCGGCCTCACGAGCGGCTTGCACGGCCGGCAAAAGCAGCGCAACAAGAACGCCGATGATGGCAATCACCACCAACAACTCGACCAGCGTAAAACCCGTTTTGTGTTTGCTTTTTGACATGCCACGACCCTCGTTATAATTTTCCAGTTTCTGATGTTCCGAAAAGATACAGACGTAAGCTCAGGGAATCCTCTTTCACTTAACGCCTCTTCTTGCCTCCCTTTATGTTATGCCTGTTCAAGGTATCTCTCAACAAGAATGGCAATATCACAGGAAGATTGTTTTTGTGTTTCGCGCTAAGGGCAGTCGCTACGAGGAAATGCGGAAAGTCACCAAAACACTAGTTTCAGCTAGCAAAAGACGCAGCTTCCCTGGGCAAAGCAAAGAATCGCCGGTCTGCAGAAACCTCGTCCTAGAGGACGTTGCCATCATCACGGTTGGCCAAATCGCTGAGCGTCTGCATGTCGGTTTCGTCGCTTAGGTAATCGACATGGCCATCGGCAAACAGGACCAAGGCACCCCCGGGGTGAGGTGAACGAATCGGCTTGTTACATCCAAGAAGCTGCATGGATTTCGAGTCCCAATCCTTGGTGTTGATCGGGTAGAGTACGGTCGTCATGTTCCAGCAGCGGGTGCAGTTGGGGTGTTCGCATCCCTTTGCTACTAACCCCATAGTTTCGTCACCACTGGGTTCATGGTTATACGAATTGCCCATGAATGCGCCATGCCGATTCGAAGACCGGAGATCGACCAAACCTGGACCTTCGGGCCCTGCGTTGACACTGCCAGGACGGCCAGTGCCGACCGGGCCAGGTACGTTTAAAAAATCGGATTCTTCACCAACCATGATGGTGTGCGAAGTTCCATCGGTGCATTCACCGATGCGGATGTTCCGGTCGAGGAGAAACATCCCTCCGCCAGAGATCGGCCCGTGGTCTGGATGGGGAGTGAGATCGGTTGAAGGATGAGGAATACTCTGCTCTACATTAGTATAGGTCGCGCCGTGGATGCCGACGTAGCAAGTCTCGGCGATGGTTACTAAATCGCCGCTGCCACCCACCTCTTGCTGGTAAGAATTGGGCAGGCTGCTACTGGGGCAATGGAGGACCGACGGCACAAAGCCATCAAGCCGGCGCGCGTTCTCCTCAGCTGCCGGCGTGGTGGAGCCACCGCTCGCGAAAAAGGTGCCCGAGAGATCAAGTCCCTGAAAGGCTGCGGTTGCTTCGAAGTAGGGCATCACCTGGACGATCCAAGTCGGCCCCGCCTGGAAATCGGGTTTCATGGTCCTAGAAATCTTGGGGAATTCTTGCAAAGCTGAATGATAGTTTTGCAGGGCTAGGCCGAACTGTCTCAGGTTGTTCATGCACTGCGTTCGACGGGCCGCTTCACGCGCGGCTTGCACGGCCGGCAATAGCAGCGCGACAAGGACGCCAATGATGGCGATCACCACCAACAACTCAACCAGCGTAAAACCCGTTTTTCGTTTACTTTTTGACATGCTACGACCCTCGTTATGATTTTCTAGTCCCTGTACGTTCCGAAAAGATACCGACGTAAGCTCAGGGAATCCTCTTTCACTTCTTGCCTACTTTCATGTTATGCCTGTTCGAGGTATCTCTCAATAAGAATGGCAATATCACAGCCATATTGTTTTTGTGTTTGCCTGCTGCTTTCACCTCGTTTTCCCGCACTTTGCATGGTAGAATGCCCGCCTTTCCCCGGATTTATCGCGTCCAATTCAGCCTGACGAGAGGATCGAAATGACCGCCGACCGGATCATGCGTGGCGGTACGTCTCACGGTAAGTCCACGCATTTTGAGGTGGCCGATGGAAAATACTAACGATTCGCCCAGCGAGACCCAAGCAAAAATCCTGGACGTCCTGCGACAAGGCGTTGCCATTCCAGCCCACCCGCTGGCGCTCGATGCCAACCGAAAGCTAGACGAGCGACGCCAGCGTGCCTTGAGCCGCTACTATCTCGCATCGGGCGTGGGCGGTTTGGCCGTCGGGGTGCATACCACTCAGTTTCAAATCCATGACCCCAAGGTAGGCCTACTCCAACCTGTGTTGCAGTTGGCTGCCGAGGAGATGGATCGCGCCGATGCGTCGAACAGGACAGAAAAACCCCTGATTCGCGTTGCCGGAATCTGCGGTTCGACCGAGCAAGCCGTCCGCGAGGCGACCTTGGCACGCGACCTGGGCTATCATCTTGGTTTGCTCAACCTCAAAGCACTGGCCGGCCAATCGCTCGAACAAATCGTTGCGCATTGCCGATCGGTTGCCGAAACGATCGACCTGTTTGGGTTTTATTTGCAAGGAGCGGCGGGCGGGATCGAGCTTTCGTATGATTTTTGGTGCAAGTTCTGCGAGATTCCGAATGTCCGCGCTATCAAAATGGCGCCGTTCAATCGTTATCAAACGATCGACGTCGTGCGGGCTGTCGCCGAAAGCGGACGCGACGATATTGCGCTCTACACGGGCAACGACGATAACATTGTGCTGGACTTGCTGACGCCCTATCGCTTTCAAGTGGGCAATCAACTTGCAGAACGCCGCATCGTTGGCGGTTTGCTAGGACACTGGTCGGTTTGGACCTCCAAAGCGGTCGAACTTCTCGAACAATGCCACCAAGTGGTCGCTAACGACAGCGCGGAGATTCCACTGGAAATGCTCCGGCTCAACCTGGCGGTGACCGATGCCAATGCGGTGTTGTTCGATGCGGCCAATGGTTTTGCGGGCTGCATCCCTGGCATTCACGAAGTGTTGCGTCGCCAGGGATTGCTCGAAAACATTGGCTGCCTCGATCCAGACGAAGTGCTTAGCCCGGGGCAAGCCTCAGAGCTGGATCGAATCGAGGCCGCCTATCCCGACTTGATCGACAACGATTTTGTTGCCCAACATCTCGACCAATGGCTCAACGGCTAGGGCCTCCCCACTGGCGTCTCAATATTGGGGCCTCGCTATACGGTGACTTTGCGGCCGCTTCGCAGGCTGGTGTTTTGTTGATGGCAGAGCGCGACGGCATCTTGCGCTAGTGCAACATTAAGAATTGGTGAGTCGACATCACTTCGGATGCAACGGACTAACTCCTTGATTTCAGCCTGGAACGCTTTGAGCGGATCGCCGTCTGAGAGTTTGGGACGCAGCGCACGTCCCTGCGAGTTCAACAGCGTAGGCTCGTAAGCGTAGCTCCCTTCGCCACCCACCACGCCGAATTCAAACAAGAGTGTGGCCTTCTCCAAATGGATCTCAAATCCGTGGACAAAGGGTCGCCCCTGTTGGTCAATCGTTCCGCTGGTCGCTTGCACAGCAATTTGCTTGTCGGCAAAACTAAAGTGCGTATGGAAATACTCGGCCAGCCCGTCACGCACGCGTCCACAAGTCGAGACGGCGCGCGGCTTGCCAAAGAGCAACTGAATAAAGTGCGTATCGTGGACATGCAGGTCAAGCATCGGACCGCCCGTCTTGCCGGCAGCCCAAAAATCGGGAATCCAACTCGGGTCGGAGATCACCCGCTTGAAGGTGCCACCCAGCAGCTTTCCATATTTGCCGCTGGTCGCCGTCTTGTAGGCCCAGGCATACTCAGGCGTGAACGGCAACACATGGGCAACCAAAAGCTGCTTCTTCGATTCCCTGGCAACTTTGGTCATACGCCGACAATCACTGACTTCCAGCGCAAGCGGCTTTTCGCAGAATACATGCTTGCCAGCGCGCAGCGCTTGGATGACCGCATCGGCGTGCATCGCCGGCGGCAAGGTGATGTCAATGAGGTCCAGCTTCGGATCGGCGAGCATCGCTTCAAAACTGTCGTAAGCGGCGATCCCCTTAAGGTCGACCTTCTCGCCAGGCGGTCCAAAATTGCCTTGGATGCCGCGCCAATCGCCGCGCCGCTTTTTGCTGTCGCGCGAACAAATCGCAGCGACCTGAATCCCGGGGACTTTTTGATAGGCAAGCCAATGAATCCAGCCCATGAAACCAACGCCTGCAATTCCTACGCGAATCATTTTTTTGCTTTACTCCTTGAGGTATCGACAACCAAAATCTACAGCCAAGACCGAAGTGTACGGAGGTCGTTTTTGAGTGCCAGAACGTTTTCTTTGACGCCTTCTTTTTCGAGGTATTCAATGTGAACCGAAATCGGGCCGTTGAAATCGGTGGGTTGCATCCGCTTGAAGAATCCAGGGTCGATTAGCCCCGTGCCCAGCGGAACGTTGATGGCCTTGCGCCCTTCCCGGCGAAAATCTTTGACCGAAAGGGCCGCGATGTGCGGCTTGATCACGTCATAAAGCACCGGCCAAGCCTGGCTCGCCTCGACCGTCGCATGACGGAAGTCAAACACGTTGCCCAACACTTCCTTAGGGTACTCTTGGAGCAGACTGCGCAGATCCCAAATCGTAGCGCTGACGTAATGGGCACCCGCATGATTTTGATAGAGGCCCGCGATTCCAAGGTCTCGATTAAGCGAGGCAAGGTCGGCAAAGGTCGGTCGAAGTTTTTCGAGCTGATCGAGAATGGGCTTTTGAAGATCATAGACATGAAATCCAAGACGATATTTCTTGATTCCCAAGGCGGCCGCCGTGCGCAGGGTTTGCTCGGCGTGCGGCTGCTCGACCCGTAGGATGTCGGTTGTCAGGAGCGAAATTTTTAATCCGTGCTTGCCGAGCACTTCGGCAAATTTGGGCAACTCGTCGGCAGCCTGTTCGGGCAAGATATAGCCGCCTCGGCGCACAGTCGCCTCGACCCCGTCGAAGCCCAACTCGGCGATTGTCGTCGCCAACTCCTCGTAGCTCAAAGACTGCAAAAATTTAATAAATGCACAGATCTCGTATTGCGAGGCCGGGTCGTTTTTGGCAGAGGACTGTTGCGCGGTGGAAAGTGGGTTTCCCAAAGCCAGAGTGCCAGCAGCAGCCAACGAGCCTGCAACAAAACGTCGCCGATCGAAACTAGGTTTCATGCGTGGACTCCAGAGCAGCTTTTCTAGGTTACGAGGAAAAACCGCTTAGACAATTTTTATGTCAGTTGTTGCAAGGGTAGAAATTGGACTACGATAAGTCAGAAAGGAAACAATCCGTAAAAGTTCTCGAACTCCCAGGCCCCCATGATATTCGATATGCCACTTCGTGTAACCCGTCGTTTAGGCCAAGCCCTCGGTGTCGTCGCTGGATTTTTGGCAATCGTCCCTATTGCATTAGCAGAGGTGATCGAAGTTCGCGCCACCGACGAGCGTTGGCAACTCGAACTCGTGGCCGAGCAGCCAGACATCGTCACGCCGATCGGTATCGCCATCGACGCTCGTGGACGCCTGCTCGTGGTTGAATCGCATACGCACAAGCGGCCCGAAGATTACGAAGGGCCGTCGACCGACCGCATTCGGATGCTCCAAGACACCGACGGCGATGGCCGCTTCGACCATTGGTCGACGTTTCACGAAGGGCTTCGCTACGCGCTGAACCTCACCGTCCACGGCCCAGACGTTTATGTCGTCACAAGCAAAGCGATCCTGCGCCTACGCGACACCGACTCCGACGATCAAGCCGACGAGCAAACCGAGATCATTCGCTTGGAGTGCAAGGAAAATAAAGCGCACAGCGCACTCGTGGGCCTCTGTTTTGCCAGCGACTCGACCCTGCTATTCAGCTTGGGGAAAAACACAGGCAAGCCCTATCGCGTCGTCGGCAGCGACGGAACCTCCTTTGCCGGAGAAGGCGATGGCGGAGCGGTCTTTCGCTGCCAGAAAGATGGTACGAAGCTCGAGCGAATCGCCACCGGACTTTGGAACCCTTGGGGCCTATGTGTCGACCCTTACGACCGCATTTTCTGTACCGAAAACGACCCCGACTCCAGCCCTCCTTGTCAGTTACTCCACATCGTACCAAGTGGCGACTATGGATTTCAAACACGATTTGGACGAGACGGGCGCAACCCGCTTCAATCTCGCAACGGCCAACTGCCCGGCACCCTGGGCATGGTCTGCGGCATCGGCGAGTCGCCCTGCGACATCAAACCCTATCGTGGCGAGCTTTGGATAGCCAGTTGGGTCGACCATGCCGTTCGAGCCTATCAACTCGAGCCAAACGGTGCGACGTTTCGAGCGATGCGCAAAACCATCGTCCAGGGCAACACCGATTTCCGCCCTGTCGGCTTGGCACCAGCCCCCGACGGTTCGCTCTACATCAGCGACTGGGTCGATCGCAGCTATCCGGTTCACGGCAAAGGTCGCATTTGGCGATTGTCGCGCCGAGACACATCCGACGACCCCCCCTCCCCTTTTCCTGCCGAAAACAATGCCGAAAAGCGTGCAAAGCAGTTACAGAGTCAACCCGAAATGGACGCGCTCGGTGCTTCCGACCCATTTTTAAGACAGGCGGCCATCTTTGGATTTGCACAACAGCCGAATGCTTTGGCCACTCTAGATTGGAAAAAGCTATCCGCCCCGAAGCACCGTCTTGGCGTCCTGGAAGCCTTGCACTGGGGGCAAGAAACGCCCACGCAAAAAATGATCGAGGCCGCGCTGAGGGATTCGCACGCAACGGTTCGCATGTTCGCCGTCCGTTGGATTGCCGAGCTAGGCTTGCGCGAGTACCGCGACAAAATTGAGCAGCTACTTGGCACACAAGACATTAACGCCCAAGAGTATTTGGTCTATCTGGCAGCCGTCGACTGGCTCGACCAAGGTGCGGTGCCCAGCAAGGGTGGCATCGCCGAATCGCTGCTTGCTAAGGAACTCGAAACAGGAAACCGACCTCCTTCGGTCCAATCGTTGATCCTCCGTCTACTGGCACCCGATCACGCCTGCCTGACACCTTCGCGATTGGACGACCTGCTGAGCCACGACGATGCCGCTCTGCGATTGGAAGCAGTGCGAACGCTCGTACAACAAAGTCGGCCAGAAAAATATACCAAGCTAGCAGCGATTGCCAAAAGCGATCAATCCGATCTGCCGGTTCGCCTTGAGGCCATCATGGGCTTGGCTAGCGGCGGCGACCAATATCACGCACTACTGCAATCGCTAGCCAAGAACAACAACCAAACGCTCAAAAAAGAAGCGGTCCGCGCACTACGGCTGAGCCAACCCAGCCACGCCCCAGATCAAAACAGACCCCCAGCCACCGACATCAATGCGTGGCTTGCGCTGGTCGAACAGCCGGGCGACCCCGACGCGGGCCGACGACTTTTCTTTAGCCCCGCAGGACCACTTTGCTCGCGCTGCCATCGCTTTGAGGGACGCGGCGGAACACTCGCACCCGACCTCACGCTCCTAGGACGGCAGCAGTCACGCCGCCGTATCCTGACTTCGATCCTTCAACCGAGCGACGAAATTGATATGCAGTACACCCCCTGGGTACTGCTCTCCGACGCCGGAAAGGTCTACATCGGCCTGCCCGCCGACAGCCCCGGCGACAACGGAATCGAACATTATTATGACTCCGACGGAAAACTCTTTTCGCTACCAAGCGACACCATCGAATCACGTACCCTCTCCGACACCTCGATCATGCCCAGCGGACTCGACAAGCTCATGACAATCGACGACCTACGCGATCTCATCGCCCTGTTGATGTCTTCCAAAGCAGAAAAACCATAAGTCCCCAACGAATCCGTAACCTACTCGGTCGATTCCACGTCGCTTGACCCTTGATGGACCACATGGGTATGATTCGCGGCTAAGTCTTCTAGGCTCTGTCGGTCTCCATTGGGCCAGACAATCTGTAGGTCGAAGGTACTCGACTCGCCCAAACCAAAATGCTGCTCCTTGGGATTCATGGAAAGATAGCCCGAGCCGCACTGAATCTCACGCGTCGTTGCCATTCCCGCCGCAGTGATCGCGATCATGCGCGCGCCGACCGCATCGCGGTTGGTTTGCTTTTTCGGATCGCCGACGAGCTTCACTTTGGCCCAATGGTTTCCTCGCTGTTCGGCATGGTTACGCAGTAGGGTTGCTGGAGCATGAAAATTATTGACAGCCACATCCAGGTCGCCGTCCCCGTCGATGTCGAGATAGGCCGTGCTTCGCGAGTTGCCGACAAAATCAGCTCCGCTTTGCAACGAGCGATTTTTGAATTCGCCCTCCTCGTTGATAAACACGACATTCGATTCTTGAGCGTGTGCCTCACGGAAAAGCTTAGCGTTGCCATCGCCGGCCTCTTGTTTGTAGAAAGTGGCGAAGAATTTGTAATCATTCACGCCGTTGACGACATACAGATCGTCATCGCCATCGTTATCAAGGTCAAAAAACTCGGCGTCCCAGGCCCAGCCGGTCGACGTGGGACCACGCTGGAAATTGGTCGCTGGCACGTAGCTGACGAGCTTATTATCCTTGGCCTTCGACAGATAGAGCACGTCATATTCCTTGACAAGCATCGTCGCCATATGCTCGCGGTCAAAATTCAACGGCGTCTCGGCGTCGGGAATCACGTACTTATTGTCCTTAACCAACGTGGCGATGTTGGAAATGTACACGTCCGGAAAATCGTCGCGATTCAAGTCGCAAACACCAACATTCATCGAGTGGAAAGCTTTGTTCAGGCCAAGCTCCGGAGCCACATTCTCAAAACGTCCCTCACCCAGGTTGCGCAAAAACGCGTTACGGCCAAAATCGTTCGCCACAATAATGTCCTGCCGACCATCCCTGTCGAAATCAGTATGCGACACCGCTTGTGCCCACCCCGTGTCCGCCGCGTCACCTGTTTCTGTCACCTCTTGGAACTTCATATCCCCCAGGTTGCGAAACAATCGGTTGGCGAGGGCATTGGTACTACTACGATCGTTCTTGGGAATAGCCCCATTGAGATAGTCGCCAAAATTACAGATATAGACATCCAGCAGCCCATCGCCATCAAAGTCGAATACCGTCGCTGCTCCGCCAACCAATCCTTCGCCTCCCAAGCCTGCTTTCGCCGTCACCTCCTCAAATTTTTCGCCATCCAGGTTACGATAAAGCCGATGGGCATCGTTGGCGTAGGTAATCAAAATGTCGCGCCAGCCATCATTATCGAAGTCAACAATCAACGGCTGACGCGCTTCGCCATAGGTGCCGTCGGGTCGACGGAACTGGATGCCTGCCGATTCGGTGATGTCCCGAAAGTGTCCGGCTCCGTCATTGAGCATCAAGGCATTCCCATGGCCGCCGACAAAAAGCAGATCGACATGGCCATCGTTATTGATATCTTCGGCCGCGACACCTCCGCCCGAAAAAGTCGGCGGACTCGCAGGAATGTCGCGGCGAAACTTGCTAAGCCACGCGGACGTCCGATGCAGAAAAACGACGTTCGACTCCGCCGTTGCTTCCGAAAAATAGCTGGCAGGACCTTCTTGCGATTCGTTGGTTTGAGCTGAGGCGATCGAGGTCGTTGTGGCAGAGACTTCGGGGGCTGCGTGATGCGCAGACGATTTTGCACGCAGCAACTCAGCACTTTCGCGAATGTCGATTCCAAGTAAGTGGCCGATCTGACGGTGTTCAGCGAGCTGGCCCGCTGCTCGACACAAGAGTACTCCGTATTGCGAAATCGCCTCGGCAACGATTTCTGCCGCAAACGGGTCGGGGACAAGCGTCCAATTGGGCGTTTCGTTGATCCCTGCGTACAAAATTTTCCAATGCAAACCAAAATCGCGAAACGAATCGCAGTCGTACGACTCCAACGTGATTCGGTGTTGCGATGCGAGTCGCGTAAAAAAATGCACGTCCTCGAACTCGTCAATTTCGTGGGGCGTGAGTTGCTGAACGGCCTGCTGCACATCGCGTGTACGAATCAACGCATGTTTCGATTGTGTGGCATGACGTTGAGATTCTTGGAGGAGCCGTCGCACAAAATCAACCATCTCGATCCGAAACGGACGAGCCCAAGCACCTGCGTCTGGCCCTTCTTCGGCCATAGGATAGCGTGCATAAAACCGGACGAGGTTGTTGTTGAATAACGAGTTTGCTTCTTGGATCGAAATTTGATTGTACGATTCATAGGCGGTAATCTTTTTAGCAATGATCTCAGTCAACACGCTCAACGCTTGCTTCTGTGTCGCTTCAGCATCCGGTGTTCTGCTCTCGCTGGCCGTTCCCGAATCGCCAACCATCTTTTCGGCCAGCCCGGGGACTAAGGTCGTCCACGCAGTCGACATGGCTGCTTGGTCGATTTCTGAAACATTGTGATCGCGCGCCTCTCGGTCTGCTTTCATTAGGACGCTAACCGTGACCAAGTCTAAGGCGTGTCGAATCGCATCAACGCCGCTGTCGTCAAGCTTTGCCAGCGATTCGTCGGAAAAAATCAGCGATTCTTGTTGCACGCTCAAAATCGCGCGTAGCGAGTAAGCAATGGAAGCGTACTGTCTGAATCGCACTTTCGACACGATCAGGGAAGGCTGCTCGCCAAAGGTCATTCGCAGATTACCTTCCAAATCGTCCTCGCTGCGAACTGCCGTTTCGACAATCGCGTCAACATGTGCCCGCGTCACCGTAGACTCGTTTGCCAGAATAGCCTTACGCGAAGCAGCCGCCCAAATCCATCGGACAAATTGTCCTTGGCGTTCGATTCGTTCGGCACGACCCTCGTCGGTCAGCGGCGTGCCCGATAAAAAATTCTCGAACCGACATGCCGACGAATGGCATTTCGCGTCGCGTTTCGACTCGAGCCGCTCGATAGCCGTAAGAATGGCCGGCGCAGAGAACTGACTTTGGGTCGAGGGTTTTGCCGACTTGCTCGGAGGCTGAGTTGGCAACTTGGTTTTTGGAGAGACTTGGGCACTCTTGTTTTCAGGTGCGTTCGGAATTTTTGCGGAGGCCCCGTCCGTCCGCTCTTGCACGTCTGCCTTTTGCCAGAAATAAACGACCGCGCCGACAAAAAGCAAACCTGCCAAAACAACCACAGCTGAACGGTAATTCATGATTTTTGATACCTTTACCTTTAACTTCACGTCACTCAGCATAACCAAATTCCTTGACGAAGGGAGCAAGGGTCTCGAAAACAGGTTCCAACAGCTTTTCGTAGTTTTTCCAACGCCCGACGGCCCGTGTGTAAATCGGCTCGGCGACCGCTTCGTAAGTGGGGCTGACGACTCGTTTTTCCTTGGCCAGACGATCGCGGTAATTGAGAACCTGCGAGTCCCATGCGAGTCCTAACATATCAAGCGATTTCCTCGCCTGACTTTCGAGATCATGCACCGTGTCTTCATAACGGATTTCGCACCAAGGATTGTTGATCATGGCACGTAGTTTTAGCCACGCTCGCATTTCTAACGCATAGCGTTGGGCCGTACGTTCAAGCGTCAAAAACCTCACGCTCACAGCACTAAACGGAAGATAGCGCAAATAGCAGCTCAAAACCACATCGCGCGGATCACGCAGCGCGACAATCAAACGCGTCTCCGGAAAGAGACGGAGCACGAGCGGCAACGAGAGGAGGTAGCCCGGATTTTTGTCCAAATGCATCTGTCTGCTAATGGGTTCGCCAAGCATATATTCCATCGCCTGAAAATACCGATCGCGCTCTGGCCCGATCTGCTGCACGCTCAAGTCATTCAGCACGTCGAGCAGCGGTCTCGTAGCTTGCCCGGCGTCGAAGACACGCAACACTTCCTGGCCAACGAAATCGCGTTCTTCGCTGCTGACCAAATCGGGATGCGCGTCGAGCACCTGTTCGAGCAAGGTCGTCCCCGAACGAGGAAAGCCGGTGAGCAACGCAACTCGATGTTCCGCAAACCCAGACGCCTGTTCACGCCAGCGTCGCAAGTGGTCGCTTGTTACCTCTTCAACTTGCTGTTCCAAACGACTTTGGATTCTTTCGGAAGTTTTCCAAAACCGGTCTTCGTGGGCCAGTTGCAACTGCTTACAACGGTCGATCGCTTCGACTGCGCCTTCGTAATCCTCCTCGCGATCTGCCATCAACGCAAGCTCACTCCAGGCTTGGCACGCCCATTCCGACTGGTGCACACGCTGGATCAATTCACGAAACGTCGACGCAGCTTGCTCAAGCTCCTTCTGCCGCCGCTGAATGCGTCCTCGCACCAGCCACATTTTCGGAAGGCCCGTCTCCTTCTGCATCGCTCGCTCGATCAGTTCCCTCGCTTCGTCAAGCCGGTGCGCCCCTTCGTACAGCGAAGCCAACTCTACCAAAGTCTCCGGCAGAACGCCCGAAAGCTGCATCGCTTTTCCGTAGCTTTCGATTGCTCGGGCTGGCAGTTTCAGCTGGGCATACGTTTCACCCACATAGTGCCGGATGCCCGGATGGAGCGGGGCGCGGCGGATCAGCTTTTGCAACTGCTTTTCCATGCCCTCGAAATGAAACCGTTGAGCCTCCGCACGGGCGGCCATCAGGTAGGCCCGAATGTTGTTCGGCTCCTGCCGAATCGCTTCAGCGTACTGGGCCATCCCCTCTTCGTGTCGACCTGCTTGGCAGAGCAAGTGCGGTGATTCCAGACGACCCGAGGCGACATCGACCATCGACCGGGCATTGCTGCCTTGCTTCCGACGCGCCTTCTGCTTCGAGCGTGCTTTGCCTCGCTTGTTTTTCGCCATGCCTACATTCTATCGTCCAAGGCTAATCTCACCAAACGCAACCTCTCAAACACCCTACAAAAAAACACCGCCCCAGGCCAATAGGCCGAAGGGCGGTGTTTGTGTTTTTACACCTTTTTGTAACCAAGGGTTACTACTTCCGCTTGCGAATTGTCGTCAAGCCGAAGGCGGCCATACCCAAAAGAACCATCGAGGTTGGCTCAGGTACGGGTGTGTAATCAATGAACAACACCGGAGCAGTCGCGCCAACCGCGGTACCAAAAATTGGGTTGGGGTTCTCACTCGAAACATAAGGATGATTGCCCGTAGTGCCAGGATAGGCCGTGGTGCCAGCCCAGCCGTAGTTGGGTGTGCCAGCGGCCATTGCAGTCACGTCGGCGAACACATTAAACGTGGTGTACCCTCGACCAACGACGGTGTTATCAAGGGGCACAGCGGTCTCCACACTGGCATCTCCAGCAAAGGTGAATGGGCTGTCCAAAGCGGGGCCCCAGTCGCCAACGCCAGAAGCAGTACCGGCGACAGGATTTCCAGATGGACTGCCAGGGGTGACGGTGGCCTCGTCGTAGTCGTGAGTCGTGACTGCACTCCATTTGGGAATGCCTTGGCCGTTTGTCTGGTAGAAGCGAATCACAGCGGCGTTGACCGTCGATCCTGCAAACCCAGGCAACGAAGAGAGATCCCACTTCATGAGAACTGCCAGGTTGGCGGTATTGCCGGTACTGTTGACAATAAATTCTTGCCCGAGGTTTGTGTCGGCACCACCGCTGAGTAATATGTCGTCGACATGCACCTCGACAACGTCCGCAGTCGTTAGACCATTAAACTGGGTAAAAACACCGAAATCACCACCAGCAGGCGACGTAGAGTATTGACCTTCAATCGAGTAGTCCAGCGCTGCGTCGTCTTCCTTGAGCGCGACAATCGCGCCCTCAGAAACTGCCGGGGCGGCAATAAACAGCCCCAGTGCCGCGGCCAGCGCCATGCGGCCGCGTCGAGTAAAAATGTAGGTAAACTTCATTAGGACGTTCCTTTCAAAAGAACAATCGTTGTTCGTGCGCCCAACCGCTCAAATGTTGAGGCCTATCACACCGAAGAGACACAAATCGAGAAGGGCGAGCTACCTCCCCCAACACAGACATGCCAAATGGCCGGCACTGCACACGTATTGAAAATACTCAGCACCACCCTCAGGCTTGTCTTCATCCCCCCATTCTAGCAGGAAGCGCGACTGGCACCCAGGGAATGGCCGACGCGGCAAACCTGTTGTGAATAAGTTATTCGAGCCTTTTGGACCACGTTTTTCTTGTTTCACCCAGGCTGACCCCAGGCAAAACGACCTCCGCACAAAAAAACACCGCCCCAGGCCAAGAGGCCTTAGGGCGGTGTTTGCGTTTTTACACCTTTTTGTAACCAAGGGTTACTACTTCCGCTTGCGAACCATCGTCAAGCCGAAGGCGGCCACACCCAACAGAACCATCGAAGTTGGTTCAGGCACTGGCGTGTAGTCAATAAACAGAGCCGGCTCTACACCAACCCCTGCGAAAGCAGTCGTCTCGCTGGTCTGGTAGGTCACGTTGGTGCCAATCATAGCCCAACCATACTGCACTGCTCCATTGGCCATGGCCTGCAGGTCGGTCGTCGCATCGTGGGTGGTGTAACCCTTCCCAACGATTTTCACAGAGTTCGCATCAGTCGGCAAAATAGTGGCCGTACCTGATGTGGAATCTCCCGCAATGGAAAAGAACGAGTCATTGGCGACCCCCCATTCTCCTGGCCCCGCGAGGGGAACAGCAGTTCCAACCGGACTACCGAGAGTGGTCGTGAGTTCGTCGTAGTCGTGCGTGGTCACGACACCAAGCGTCTGTGGGCCATTACCGGTACTTTGGAAAAGCCGAATGACAGCCGCATTCACGGTAGATCCAGCGAAACCAGGAAGACTGGACAGATCCCATTTGAACAAACCGGCAAGGCCGTTATTTAAGCCCATGGCAGGATCCTGTCCAAAAGCAGCGCTGTTCCTTGCGTTGGGGTTCGTGGTCATCTCGGTGTCGTGAACGGCTACATTCACCACATCGCCGCTGGTAAGAGCCGTGAACTGCGTGAAGGCACCAAAGTTGCCACCCGCAACACCCGAATTGTAGTTCACCGAAGGATCGCCTTCGGCATAATCAAGGGCAGAACCCTCTTTCAGAACAATAACCGTCGCATCAGAAACTGCCGGAGCGGCAACAAAAAGTCCCAACGCTGCGGCCAGTGCAATTCTGCCGCGTCGAGAGAATAGATAAGTGAGCTTCATTAGGAGCCCTGCCTTTCAAAAACGAGTACTGACAAAAAATAGTTGCTCCCCATCGGAGCGATGCAAAATCTACACGCCTAACGACGGGTAGAAAGTTTCGACCTCTTAGCTTTGTTTCTCTAAACCCTTTTTCAACGGCCCTTTTCAACGGGGCCCCTTTTCAACGGCATGTATCACGGTGATAAGGTGCTGCCAGCAAACTGATACACCCGCAGCAAACTGATACACCCGCTACATAAGGGCTATGTTTCCTATCGTAACATCGCCCGCACGGGCACCCTAGGGAATAGTTGGTATCACACGGGTGTTGTCTTTGTGTGTTTTTGTGTTTTTTTAGGCATCATTCAGGCCTTCAAGCCATCCGAGCGGAACGCTTCAAAAAGCAGGGCAGACTGAACAGCAGCAGCACGAGCGTCGTCGGTTCGGGGACCGCAGTATTTACCGCAAGGGTGTTTCCACCATCGCCATAATCGCCTTGCCAACTGGAAAGACTTCCGACGCCAGGGTTCCGTTGCCAAAGTAAAAAATCATCGCCGTCGACGTCGCCATCGGCGTCAAAATCGCCCGAGGGTCCAGGCGTCGCGAGTGGCTTGAACTCACCAGCGACTTGCCATCCAGGATTTCCGTTGGCGTCATAGACATAGGCCCCGACGTCATTCGATCCGCTGCGCGAAGTCTCATTAAAATCGTCCGACGGCTGGTCGCTAGCACTCCCTGCGCCGATCAACTTGCCGCCCGCCTTCGGAAAGGCATCGAAATTGAGAATGTCTTCGAAGTCGGTAGCCAGATTCCCGGAAGAATCTACGAATACATCCTGCCCAGTTGCCGAGCCGACGTTATTCGTTGCCGTGACTCCACCAGGAACTAGCTGATAAGAACCAATCGCCCGACTCTGAAACGTGTCGGGTCCGTCTGGATACAACGCATTGTTGGCAATCAAAATCGGACCGCTCCAAACGTCGTCGGCAGGATTATTAATGCGGATCGCATGGCCACTGACAAAAGAGACGTTGTAGTCGTTGCCCACATTGCTGCGAATCGTGTTGTTGAGAATATCGAGATTCCCAGGAACCGCCGCTTGGTGGTTTTGGACGTGAATGCCATCGTAGAGAGCACTAAGAACGAGGTTGTTCTTAATAATAGCGTCCGAGGCGACTTGAATGCCGTGGTTTTCGATATTCCACATCACGTTGCCTTCGATGATATTTCGCGCTCCTTGCCCTTCGACCCCGTAGGCCGTGATGGCCGGATATTTCGTGTCGTGGATGACATTGTTGCGAATAATGTTGTTGTAGCTCCCCAGCTTGACCTCAATGCCATCCCCCTGGCTGACGTTCGGACCATTGAGATGATGGATATAGTTATTCTCGATAACGCTATCATAAAACTGACACGCGTTGTTGTTGCAGCCTACGTAAAACGCTTCGCCTTCGGCCGAAGTATGATGAATTTCGTTATTCAGAAAATGCATCCCTTCGTAATCGTGGCCCTCAAAATTTGCCGTGACCCCTTGCCCACCTGTGTGGTGGATATTGAGCCCGTCGAGGGTCACAAACTTCGAGGGAATATTCCCGTCATTGCCAATACGAATAGCCGTGGCCCCATTCGTGATTTCAATATCTTTGATCGTCAGGTACTGAGCACCCATCAGATTAAAAGTGTTTTGCGCGGCACTTCGTGAGAAGACAACACTTGCTCCGTCTGCTGCACGAATCGTGATCGGATTGGCCGCCGTCCCACGGTAACGGATACTGATGATCGGATTACCAGGATCGTAGGTGCCAGCGCCGAACACCAACTCATCCCCAGGCTGAAGAAAGCCAGGGCCAGTGAGCATCTCGAACCAAGGGTCCTGCGGTGTGACATTGAAAGTCACGGCATAGGCCCGCGTAGCAATCAAAAAAGTCTGCGTAGCAACCAAAGCCATCGATATCGAAGCGGCGAAAAGAATCGTTCGTACGGTCATGTTTAGGTCTCTTGTCTCTGTTCAATAATCTTAAGGAAATCGCAGTCGGGGTTCCGGGGCGTTACGCCGACCGACGACCGTCGCGTCGCCGCGAAATCATGGCCGCCCCGATCGCAAAAAGCATCAACGAGCCAGGTTCAGGAATCGCAGTGATTGCCACCGAAGGAGTAAAAGTGATGGGCTGGCCAAGGTGCCTTTGGATCTTGGCCGAAAGGACGGTCAGCGTACTGCTCGCATCTTCCCAACCGAATTCGAGGTAGCCCCAGTTGCCGTTGGAACTGAGAAATCCAACCACGCCACCGGTGATATCTTGGTTGAGATCCCCTGAAGCGTAGATGCTGTCAAAATTGGCCGTATTTTTCCCCGCACCAGACAAGGGCGTATCACCAAATGTTTGTATCGAGGTGTTCGATTCCCATTCCACCAAGCCATTCGTGGAGCCAAAAGACCCGTTGTGGTAGAAACCGCTGTTTGCAGAGGCACCAAACGAGGCTCCGCTCAGGACGATCCTTGTCGCCGTGGCGTCCCAACCAAAATTACCAACACCCGCCGCGACCGTATTGCCAAGGACATCGGTCGTGAGGATCTTTCCATAATTCGTGCTGCCGTCAGACGCAGGCGAAAACTGATTGAGCGTCGTCCCGAAACCAAAGCTGATATCAAGCGTCCCGTCCGCATACCCGGCGGCCCCGACAACATTCGCACACGCCAACAGCGCACAGCAAACACCAAGTCGAAGTAGGGTCGTTGTTTTTTTCATGAGTAATCTCTGCTATTGAACTGCTATTGTTGTGAACTGCTGTTGTTGTGAACTGCTGTTGTTTTACGAACTCAAAAGCCCGAAAGACCGGTGGTTTCTGTCCGCAAAATCACAAACTTCAACGCCTGCGTCTCCACAGCATGGCCGAACCCATCGCAAGCAGTAGCAGCGAACTTGGTTCGGGAACCGAGGTCGTCGCCGCCAGCACGGTGGAGGTGCCATAATCGGCTTGCCAGTCGGCAAGATCTCCTAGGCCAGGATTACGTTGCCAAGCAAGAAAATCGTCTCCGTCGACATCGCTATCGCCATCAAAATCGCCGGCAGGGCCAGCGGCAAGAAACTCCTTGAATGCGGCGGTCACAGCCCAGCCAGGGTTACCGTTCGAGTCGAAAACATAGGCCCCAGCATCGTTCGATCCGCTGCGCGAGGTGAGATTAAAATCGTCGGCAGCCTGAAAAGCCGCATCGCCTGCACCAATCAGCTTGGAGCCGACCTTCGGAAAAACATCTTTATTGAAGAAGTTGACAAAGTCGTTGATCAAATCTCCCGAGGAATCAAACACAAGTCCTGACCCCGAGATCGCTCCCGTACCAACATTGCCCGCCGAAGTGATGCCGGCGATCGACGGAGCATCGATGGCAAACGTCCCGACGGGGTACAAAGCGTTATTAGCAATCTCGATAGGGCCGCTGTACGTGCCCCCGGAAGGAAAACCAATATCGATTGCATTGTTACCTGTCCGAATCGTGTTGTTGACAATCGTAAGGTTGCCAGGGACAGCCCCTTGGTGGTTTTGACTGTGAATACCGTCGACATTGGCACTGAAAATCAAGTTATTTCGCACGATCGCATCGGCGGCCACCTGAATGGCATTGTCGCCCGAATTCCAAACGGCATTCCGCTCAATGATGTTTCGCGCGCCATTTCCGGCTGTGCCATAAGCAAGAATGCCGGGGAAGTTGGTGTCGTGAATGACATTGTCGCGAATGATATTGTTGTAGCTGCCATGTTTGATCTCGATGCCGTCGCCCTGGGTAATCGTCCCACCCACCAGATCGTGGATATAGTTTTTCTCAATGACCCCGTCAAAAAATTGACAGTCATTATTGTTACAACCCAGATAAAAACCTTCGCCCTCTTGCCCGGTGTCGTGAATATGGTTGTTGAGAAAGTGCATGCCTTCGTAAGATTGGCCATTGTAGTTCGCCGTGACGGCAGCATTGCCGGTGTTATGGATATGATTTCCGTCGAGCGTGACGAACTTCGACTGCCGGGTGCCGGATTGGCCAATACGGATACCCGCGCTTCCCCCAGTGATCTCGATTCCCTTCAATGTCAGATGCTGCGCCCCTTCGATATTCAGGACATTTTGATTGGCATTGGGTCGCGTCAGGGTGACATTCGCCCCGTCTGCCGCGCGAATGATGATCGGGTTTGCAGCCGTGCCGACCTGATTGAAACTAAGTCGTCGGCTGTCGCTATACGTACCTGCGGCAAGAATCACTTCATCCCCAGGTTGCACAAAGGCTGCACTGTTGAGGATGCCAAACCAATTGCTACTGGGAGTAAGATTGATGACCGCAGCCGAAGCCGAAGAGACGAAGAGCATCGCCCCAAGCATCCCCACGACGCACATACATTTCAAATTCATGCATTTCAAATTCACAGCAAGTCCTCTTTTCTCTGTTCTCTGCCTATAAGAAACAGCCGAGCCATTTGCCCCTTTGCTGGCTCGGCTGCTGTTTTTGCCGATATCATAAAATCGCTGAAGTCGATGCCCTACCGCGAGCGTCGCGCGTTGCGGCGTCCCATCAACAGCGTCGAGCTGAGCATCAACAGCGCGATCGAGCTAGGCTCGGGCACAGCGTTCACACTGGCAAGGGTCGATGGCGTCGGATAGTTATTTTGCCAGAGAGTCAGGTCGCTTGCCGGAAGGCCATCAACCTGCCACTTGAGAAAATCGGCACCGTCAACGTCCAGGTCGCCGTCAAAGTCACCGTCCTGCCCCGTCGAAGGGGAGAGCGTGATCTCTAGGTAGGGCGTAAACAGGCCGCCATCTTGGTTGCGATCCCACATCCGAAAGTTTCCGCCTGTCCCGACCGTGTTTGTGTTTCCGCTACTATCAAAAGTCTGGCCGAGTCGGATCCCTCGATTATTCACTTCGGTGGCCATGGCATTGATAATGTTCGCATCAATGCTGGTCGAGACATAGTCCGCAGCACCCGCAACCGCGATGGCCGCTGCCGAAATCTTCGTAGAGTTGGTAAACTCCGGCGTTGGGTTGGCGTCGGTTACCGATGCCGGTACACCATAAAAGGCATTATTAGGGGTCCGGCTAGTAAACGTATAGGGACCGCTGTCCGGGTCATTCCAGATGAGGCTGTTCAAAGCATCCAAGCTCCCCCCCGCAGATTTAGCTGTGGAAGCGTAAAAGTAGGTGGCAGCCGACGTCCCTGCGGTCCAGTTCAAGTTTCCCCCACCGCCATCACCATTCCCTTCGACCCAATCGTTGGTCGACTCGACGGTTTGGATACCAATATCCCCGTTAAGAGAAGTTTTATTGTCTGCCCCCAGAATGAACAACTCGGCAGTGACCACCGCCCCAGGGTCGGAGTTCAGAAACACGCTCATGGCAGCCGTATCAAAATCGAGGATGGCAGCATGATCCCTGGACTTGAAAGGACGAATCCGCCCCGAATCGCCCGCACTACTCAGCTGCTCATTACCAAACCCACTATCATGCCCCCAAATCCCAACATCCCGCGAAACATCAAATCGCATCGTGACTTGGCCCAGAGCGCTGTCGGCTGTCACTCCAAATGCAGAGACGGCCACCAGCAACATGGCACTCAATTTCAAAGACTTCGTCATTATCGCTTCTCCTACTGAAAAGTTGCCCGGCACAGCGACACCGCTATTGGTGTGACTTCCGGAAAAGGACGTTTGAGGTTATTTGAACCTGGGCATGTGAACGGGCGGCGAATCATCGTGGTCATGAAAAGGACTAAGCAACCACCGTTTGAAGTCAGGCTTACCAAAACGACTTCGACTACCTAACCGATACACTCTCGCACACTTGCTACTCTTCCACTCTAGTAGCTAGGTACGGATTAGTACAAGCAAAAGGCCGCTATCACAGTAATCTTGTCTTTAGGTCTTTGTGCGGGCATTACCTACAAGGTTCGATCAAGACCGAATTCATAGAGCCTAGCATGATAAAGTGCAACGAACGTGCTTGCGGATTCCCAGCAAAAAAGAACGCAGCGCAGACAGCTTCTCGACGCGCCACGCACGACCCCCATCTTCTTGTAGTTGTCGGAGACGCTAGATAAGATGGACACAGAGAGGCAACATTCTTTAAGAACTTTAAGAATCCGCGATCTCGCATAACAACACGAACTAACCAATTCAAATAGCCCAATTCAAATAGCCGAGTACCTATGTCTTCAAGCGGTCCCCGATTACTTATTATCGCTGCCCATCCCGACGACGCCGAATTTCATGCCGGCGGGCTAGCGACCATCTACCGTCAGCTTGGGCGGACTGTAAAAATGCTGTCGGTTACCGACGGAGCGGCGGGGCACTACGAGCGCAATGCCTGCGATCTTATCCCCATGCGACGCCAAGAAGCAGCCGACGCCGGCAAGGTCATCGGCGCTGAGTACGAAACGCTCCACTTCCCCGACGGGCAACTGCAAGCCACGCTCGAAGTACGCCACCGAATCATCCAGGAAATCCGAAGCTTCAAGCCAGATCTCGTGCTGACGCATCGCACCTGCGACTACCACCCCGATCATCGCGCAGTCGGACAAAGCGTCCAGGACGCCTCCTACCTAGTGACGGTCCCCCGGGTATTGCCCGACTATCCCGCGTTGTCGCAGCCCCCTGTTTTTGCCTACATGCAAGACTTATTCACCCGTCCCACACGGCTACTGGCAGATGAAGTCATCGATGTAACCCAATACGTGGACCAGATCGTAGCCATGTTGGCCTGCCAGCATTCGCAAGTTTTCGAGTGGCTCCCCTACGAAGAGGGCACCCTAGAAACCGTACCCGATGGCCCTGCCGAACGCCTCGAATGGCTACGTGCTTGGTACACCCGGCACGCAGGGCCACGAGCCAACCACTTCCGAGACGACTTGATCAACGCCTTTGGCGACAAGGAAGGTAACGAAATCGAGTTTGTCGAGGTCTTTGAGATCAGTGAATACGGCGCAGTCCCCAACACATCGCAACGGCGCGAGTTGTTTCCAACCTGGGATCCAGCCATGACGAATGGGGCCTCAAACCTACCCCTCAAACAAGCCGCGTCGAGCTAGCACATAACCGCTGAGCAGACCGTCTCGCAGGTTTTCCACTGCCCCTTAGGCTCTCAAGGTCCATGCGGATCAAGCTGCATCTCGACCCAATCGGTCTCGACGTTCGCCCCCGTGGCGATCTCCCACGTCGATTCAACCTCGTCCGGCCTCCCGAGAAAGACGCGTGAGGATTTTCTTACCGTAGCATTCTCGCCCTCTTTGCCTTCGGCCCATTGGAACGTCACACGAAGGGGCGAATTGTTAGGAGTTTCGTAAGTGAGCTGCGCTTCGGTCCGTTGGTATTGGACACCCCCATCGTTGCTGAATCGCAACACGACTTCGTTCGCTTTGTCAGTCAGTTGACGGGTGCCATAACAGTACGATTTGGAAAAATAGTCCTCGACTTGGTAGCCCATTCTTTCGATCTGCCAATCACGCACAATCGATTGCCACGTCGTGCCCCCATCGGTCGATACTTCGATTTGGTAGCGTACCGATTCGTCAGGCGGGTTTTTCGAGGCGACCTGGGCCGAGGCCGTGACACCCTGAATCCGCGCTCCGTTGGGCGAGGCGATCGTCATCTCGACGTGATCTTGTCCAAAACCACCGGCGGTGATAAACCCTTGCGCCTGCCGTACGTTGGGACCAACCGAGAACGTCGCCGTGCCGGTCGAAGCAAACGTGACCGTCGATCCCTCCGATTTCAAATGCGGAATGAGCCGATCGTTGGCCATACAGACGGTACGCACCGCAATGCCCATTTTGGCCAAGTCCACGGCACTAGCATTCAATCGCAGATAGTAGCTGTGCAGCCCCTTAGCCTCATCGGTCAGGTCAATACGGGTACCGCCAGCAAGTTCAATAGTTTCAGACCAAGTCCGCCCATGGTCCGAGGAAAGCTGCACCGAACAAGTTCCTTTTTTCGCAGCCAGCATCAATCCGTTGGTGCAGCCAGGAAGGAGGGTTCCCCAGGGTTCGTCGGCTTGGTCAGCAGCGGGCGTCGCACCGATGGCGTAAGGCGAATGAAAAAAGAGCGTGACCGACTTCTCGTCTTCTGCGATCACCGCGTCGCGATAGCTTCCGTCAGCAAAATTCGGCTTGAACATGTAAACCGCGTTGCCATACCGCGCAACGTCGGCAGTTTCGGTGTCGCGCGTGGCCCGAAACATTCGCTCTGGCTCGCACGCCCAGGTCCGATCGCGTCCCGGACCAGGGATTCCACGGCTGTTCATGTTGGGACCCCAGTAGACATAGGTCTCTTTGCCCAGCCCCGGTTGCAAATAGCGTCGCAGCACCTCATTGCGCCGCAAAGAAACCCTCGGCGTCACGGCCGCATAGCCAGAAAGCGGCAACAGGCTGTAGACGTCTGCATAGCCGCCCATCGTGTCCGCATCCGTCGCATCGGTGTTTTCTTTGGGAAAGTATAAGCCCGATTTGAACCAACCCCGATTGGATTTCGGCGCGCCGGTGTTGTCGAGCATCGACTCGCGTTCGGCCAACGGACGAGCAGTTTTGCTTGGCGGTTCGCCGGCATAGGCGATGTCCCACAAGTTGAGCAAACGGCTAGGAGACGTCGGGTCGTCAAAAACAATCGCCGAAACGTCATGGTCCAACAACGCCCAATCGCCGTCAGGTCCATACTGCTTGTCCTTCAAAAAAACCTCGAACGCCGTATGGCCCGGCACGCTAACGGCCCGCGATCGGCAATGCCCCAGCAGATGCTCCATCTCGGCCGTATACTGCGCGTGGGTGGTGCCACAAAGCGAAAACCCATAAGAAAACAGCCCCGACCAATACTCGTAAACCACATCCTTATTGTCTTGGATGCCCGCCGAAATTTCTTGGTCCCAATAGTTCTCGCGAGGCGAGTAATTGTGGTAAAAGTTCAAGTTGCGCCAGTACCAAGAGGCGATCGCCTTGTCTTCGTCCGTGTCCGCTTTTCGGCCCGTCACACGCTCGTACAGCGCGGCCTGCGTCGCAAAAAGTCGCTCGAACGTCGAACACGAAAGCTCGCCCGGAAACCAAGGATGGTCGGTTTTGAGCTGAGGATCGCCAACGACCACACGCTGCGCCCCCTCAACTTTTTCTTCTAGGACGACCGAACTCGTCGCAATAGCAAGCGGCAACATCACCTTAAATCCATCACGAATCTCGCCACTCGCCAACGGTTGCGATTCAGCAACATAGGCCCCCACATCGTTAGAGTGGCCACGCAATCGCCCATTAAAATCGTCGCTGGGCAGGTACTCCGAATTGGCAGCACCGCGAAGCATAGAGTCGGGCCGCAGGTGCGCGTCTCGCTTAGCAAAGGCAGTAAAATCGGCGGTCCGACGTGCTGATTCTTGCCACTCTTCTGCATCGAAAGGCACGTCCTGATTGCAGAATCCGAAATTCGCAGCTACCGTAAACCCCTCGAGTCGGGGCAAATTCAGCACCGGCCCCTTTTTCGCATAAAGCGCATTGTTGGCGATCACAATCGGCCCGCTCAGCGCACCCTCGCTCGGACGAGAGACATGAATCGCCGTCCCTTGGGCGTAAACCGTGTTGTTCACGATCGTCAAATCCCCTGGAATCGCCCCCTGGTGGTTCTGACTGTGGATACCGTTATGTCGGCAATCAAAAATGATATTGTTCCGAATCACGGCGTCCGAAGCCGCCTGGATCGCATGGGTCTGGCATCCCCAAATCACGTTGCGCTCGATAATGTTTGGCGCTTTGCCACGGGTGCCATAGACCAGAATCGCCGGGTACTGCGTATCATGGATCACGTTGTCGCGGATGATGTTGTTGTAGCTGCCCTGCTTAATTTCGATGCCATCGCCCTGCTCCACCTTCGGACCCGTAAGATGGTGGATATAGTTTTGCTCGATAATACCATCAATAAACAACCCCTTCGCATCATTGGCCCCCAGATAAAAGGCTTCGCCGACGCCTGCTGTGTGGTGGATGTGGTTGCGACGCAGAACGATGCCCACATACCGATTGTCGGGGTGGTTCGCCGCGACGGCACAGTTACCAACATGGTGAATATGACAATCTTCGATCGTCACATGCTCGACATGATACTTTCCATACTTGAACATTCGGATCCCCGAACTCCCGCCCGTCAGTTCTAGGCCCTGAATGCGCAAGTGCTGACAACCCTCGACCATCAAGACGTTTCTAAAAGCACGGTGATTGCGCCCACTTTTGCCCGCATCAAACAAAACCCGCGCACCCTTGGCCGCCCGAATCACAATCGGACGATCGGCCGTGCCACGCTGGCGAATAATAATGTTGCCATCATTTCGGTACACACCCTGAGAAAAAACAATTTCGTCGCCCGGCCTAAGATTTTCGGACGCCAAAATCGTCACCCACCGACTTTTCGGCGTCAGGCGATAGGTCTTCGCCAAGGAAGTCGTCGGCGCGACGATCCCTGCGGCAACTGCGAGAAGAAGCAGCCATTTTGGCCAGAACGATTGGAAACCCATGATTGTCATCTTCCCATCGGTTGTCAGATTGTCAGCTTTGTGCGTGGACAGAGAACGCCCCGGCCCGCCCTGCCTGTTCTACCAAACGCTGGCTGCGATGTCCTACACACAAAAGCAATCAACTTGTGATATTGCCCGCCGGAGTTTCTGTACGGCGGTGTTGGTGGAATAACTCAGGACCGACGGTTAGAATCAGAAGGAGGGGGTCGGAGTCCTTGTGGAATGAAAAAGGAAATCCAAGACATGCTCCTTCCAATACGCCTAACACTGATCCCTCTGCTGATCGCAACTTGCGCGGCCTGCCGGGCCGCCGATCTCGTCGTCTCGACGACCTCTCAATTGCACAACGCCTTCCAGACGGTCGGCGCCGGCGACAATATCCTCCTCCAGCCAGGCACCTACGCCGGTGGAATCTTTCGCGCAAACCTGACGAACGTCACCATTCGTAGCGTCGACCCCGCAAATCGTGCAATTATCCAAGGCGGCAACACCAACATCCAGTTGGCCGACGCCCAGCAAGTCACGATCCAAGATCTCATCTTTCAAGATGCCGTTTTCAATGGTCTCAACTTCGACGATGGCGGAACACCGGCCACGCCCGCCACAGACATCACGCTTCGCAATATCGTAGTCCGTCGCGCCGGCAGCACGGGCAACCAAGACGGAATCAAGCTTTCGGGCGTCAACGGTTTTTTGGTCGACGGCGTCGAAGTCGACGACTGGGGCGACGGCGGCAGCGCCATCGACATGGTCGGCTCGCACAACGGACTCATCCAAAACTCCTGGTTGCATACCAGCACGCACGGTGCGGGTGGCTCGGGAATTCGCCCCAAGGGCGGTAGCAAAAACATCACGATCCGGGCAAACCGAATTGAGATGCCGATTGGCCAAGGACGAGCAATTCAGGCAGGCGGTTCCACCGGAACGCAGTTTTTCCGATTTATCGACGGCGACTCGGGCTACGAAGCACGCAACATTCTGGCCGAAGGAAACATCGTGCTCGGCGGCAACTCGGCCTTCTCCTGGGTCAACATCGACGGTGGCGAATTCCACCACAACTATATCGAGCGCCCCGGCACATGGACCATGCGCATCCTGAACGAAAATCGCAGGAACAGCAATCGTCGACACCAAGAACGGACGGTTCCACGACAACATCGTCCGTTTTCATGATTCGCCGTCCGAGTATAACCGCGCGGTGAACATCGGCGCAGAAACCGAGCCTCTTACCTTTCAGTTCGCAGGCAACCAGTGGTACAACGAAGTCTCGCCAACCAACTCCGTACCCAACTTACCGACCACCGAGATCGCAGGCGTCTATGGCGTCGACCCTGCCGTCGACCCCGACGATCCGATCGCCTGGGATTTCGATTGGGGAACATGGTTCGTCAACGCCACGGATCAAACCAACACCGTCAACCTCAGCTCGCCCGGCCTCTTTTCCCTCGCCTCCCCAGGTCCGACCGGAGAATATCACCCCGAGTCTGTTTCGCCCTTGCATGGCGAGTGGACTTTTGCCCCGCTCGCCGGAAGCCAAATCGTGATGCCCCCCTTTTCGCAAGTCGTCCTTGCAAAATGCGGCCAGCCCGGAATTTGCAACGCAGCCGATTTTTCGGTCGATGGCTTGGTCAACCACGACGACCTCGACCTCTGGCAAACAGGCTTTGGTACATCCGCCAACGCCACCCACACGCAAGGCGACGCCGACGCCGACCACGACATCGACGGCTCCGATTTTCTGCGATGGCAACGCGATTTTTCTGCCGCGTCGACATCCTTAACAATCGTCCCCGAGCCAGCAACCGCAACCCTACTTGCAGCCCTAACCCTCGGCCTTGCCGCCTTGCGAAGAACCTTCTTCCGCTAGAACACCCCGCCCTTGCGGCTCGCGTCAAAAGACAAGGCGATTGTCAACCGAGGAATGCGACTCTCCGAGCTCACGCCGTCGGTGTATCGTGGAGATGGAAACTATCTATTGAACGAAGCCCCGGTTGCACCAAAAAATGGATCGCATTTCGACCACCGACATTTCGACCACCGACAACGACCGACTCGACGACCGACTCGACGAACTGTACCACCAGATCGAAACCGAGTACAAGACCTTCATCGGCTATCCTTGTTCCGGAGAGATGGACTACGAGCCTCTGTTTCGGTTCCTCCGTTTCCCGATCAACAACGTCGGCGATCCGTTTGTTCCGAGCAGCTATCGCGTCAACACCAAGCAGATCGAATGCGAAGTGCTCGACTTGGTTTGCCGACTTGCTTCATGCCCCGCCTGACGACTATTGGGGTTACGTCACCAACGGCGGGTCCGAGGGCAATCTCTACGGACTCTACCTAGCAAGAGAACTCTACCCGGACGGAATGGTTTATTATTCCGAGCAAACGCATTACAGCGTCAGCAAGAATCTGCGCGTTCTCAAGATGCCCAGCATCATGATCCGCTCGCTCCCCAGCGGCCAGATCGACTACGAAGACCTCCAAGAAACGATCCGCATTCATCGCGCAGTGCCGCCCATTATCTTCGCCAACATCGGCACCACGATGAAGCAAGGCGTCGACGACGTTGGCCGGATTCGTGAAATCCTAGATTCGATGGCCGTCCCCCGATCGTACCTCCACTGCGATGCCGCACTGGGCGGCATGGTCCTGCCGTTTCTCGACGACGCCCCCATCTGGGATTTTCGAGCAGGCATCGATAGCGTCTCGATCAGCGGCCACAAGCTCATCGGCTCGCCCGTCCCATGCGGAATCGTCCTGGCTCGCAAGGACCACGTCAGCCGTATCTCTCGACTCATCGAGTATGTCGGCACGCTCGACACGACCATCACCGGTTCGCGCAACGGCATCACGCCCCTCTTTCTATGGTATGCTATCCGCAAATACGGTCGTCAAGGTTTCGCCGAGAAAGTCGCCCGTTGCTTGGAGAATGCCGAGTACGTGGTCAACCGATTAAAAACCCTCGGAATCGCCGCTTGGCGAAACCCACTAGCAATGACGGTCGTCTTTCCGACGCCCCCCAAGCCGGTCCTAGAAAAGTGGCAGATTGCCGTGCAGGGCAACGATGCGCATATTATCACGATGCCCCATGTCCGCCGCGAACAGCTCGACCAATTCATCGCCGACCTCGAAGCCGCCTACGCCGTGAAAGTTGAGTCATGAAGCAAATCACGATTATCGCGCCGGTGCAGGACGGACTTGTGGCGAATATCTGCCGAGTATTAGGAGATGCAGGAATCAACCTCGACGGACTCGACGCCTACGACGCCCGAGATCTCGACGTCGTGACGCTTGCCGTCGACCAGTACGATCGCGCACTACAAGTTTTGCGCGACGCCGGCTTTGATGCCGTCTCGGACGACGCCGTGGTGGTTTGCATCAAAGACGAACCCGGCTCGTTAGCACGGATCACCGAGCGCCTACACCAAGGCGATATCGAAGTCAGCAGCGTGCGCATCCTCCAACGCCAGATGGGATTGGCCATGGTGGCGCTCGCCACCGAGCGCCGAGAAGAAGCCTTAAAACTGATTCACGACCTACTCGTCGTCGGCACTACCTAAGACAACGGTTGACTATGCGGAACAATTTTTTCTTCGGCACGTGCGTACTCTGGCTTTTCGCACTCATCGCGCCCAGCTTCGCCCAGCCCAAGTTCTCCGATCAAACCTTTCCGTCGGCGGTCTTTGGCGAAGCCCGCCACTACCGAATTTTCTTACCAACCGACTACCATTCAGAAAACGACTCCGAAAACCAATCCAAACGCTATCCGGTGATTTATTATTTCCACGGCCACAGCGACCGCTACACGCTAGAGCGTTATGACGCGGGCAAAGACACCGTCCCCAAGATTGCCCGCTATGTCGCCCAAAACGACGTCATCGTCGTTGCCGTCGACGGCTGGGTAAAAGAACACTACGAGGGATTCTACGGCGGCTCTCCCTGGGATGTCCGGCGCGACGGGGGAGACTACGACTTCGGCGAGTACTTCCTCGAAATGGTCACGCACATCGACGCAACATTTCGCACAAAAACAACCCGCCGCTACCGTGCGTCCAGCGGACTCAGCATGGGCGGTTTCATGAGCCTCACCCTCAGCGCCCGCTATCCCGACCTGCTTGGCAGCGCGTCGGCATTCAACCCGGGCCCCGAGTTTTTTACCGGAAACAAGGGCACTCGCATGCTCTGGCGGCCAAAAGATCACGTCGCTTGCCACCGCCACTCAAAAATCCAGTTGGTCCGTGCCAGCGGCGACTACATCAGCCAGTATCACGAAGAGACCCGTGCCGCTTACGCCCATGCAAACAACGTCGATTTCGAGTACCGACGTGACGAATATCACCGTCACTGGGCCACCTCGATTGCCAAAACTTTTGATTTTCATCAACGGGCATTCAACACGGCTAGCTTAGACACCCCCCCCGACAAGTGGCACTATGTCAGCGCCTACCGCGACTTCAAAGCCTGGGGCTACGAAGTTCACGCCGCAGGCAAAGAAAAAGCGTTTGTCACCCTCCACGACGTGCAAGCCAACGGCCTGCGTGTGACAACCCGGCAATGGGCACCTGACGGACCACCGGCAACAAACAAAAAAATCACCCTCCTCACGAGTCCTCGCTACCAGCCATTACAAAAATACAAAATCGCCGATTTACGGTTGTCGGACAAAGTCGCAACGTGGCGCGAAGTCAAAGCAGATGCGAGTGGACGCATCGAACTACAAGTCGACGGCGCAGGGCATCAGCTTAGCCTCCTAGGCCCCGGAATCGAGCCGCCCCGCGTCACGCTCTTGCCCGCAACCACGAAAGACGCTCTCCGGCTTGGGCCAAACCAAGTGCAATCCCTGCCGATTCGCATCTACAACCCCGGCGACAAACCTCTCAACAACGTACGAATAGAGCTTGCAAGCAAGTACCCAACGGTCGACCTGCAAAAAGCGTCCACGAAATTCCCCCGTCTAGAACCGGGCGAAGTGGTCGAGGCGGGCGAGGGCCTGCAAGTTCGTTTCGCTGCGGATGGCAGATATTTCGCAAGGACACGACTCGACATCACGTTGTCAGCCGAAGCACAGCCGCCGCAAACCGTACCGCTCGACATACTGGTCATCCCCGAACAAATTTCACCACCGACCGAAGTCGAACTCCTGGACGGCCGCACCGTTACCTTTTCGGTCTTTCGCCAGAAAGGAAACCAGGGCGGCGGCGCTCCGATCGAGCGCACCGTGACCGAGGGGCAAGGCAACGGCGATGGCCTGCTGCAACCGGGCGAAGAAGCAACCCTTTGGGTCAAAACCGCGCAGGGGCTAGATCCCCTGGACAAAAACAATTGGCATCGCACCAAGATCTACACCGATTCGCCCTGGCTCATCGAATGCCGCGACCTCCAGGAACAAAAACAGCGAGAATGGACCGGAGCAAAAGAACGCACCAGCGTCGTACGACTAGCCGCCGACACACCGCCGGGAACGACCATTCCCCTCCTCCTCGACAACGAAACCTGGAGCTTTCACTACACCCCAGACATCCGTTTCGGCCAAGAACGCCTCTACCAAGCCTTTCAGCAGCACAAACATCACCTGCACCGTTACCAGCTAAAGGCAGCAGCTTCCGAGCAGCTCAAGCCGTAGCTCGGATGACTACACACAATGACAACTACAAAGTGTATTTACAAGTTCCCATGAGGGAAAAGCCGATCTTGTTACGGAGGGTGGAAGGCAGGCGTATCGCATCTTCCACGAGGCGAGTAAGACGAATCTTGGCCGGCATGCGGCGGGGCAGGTGCCGTGTTCGTAAATAATTCACGACAGGCCGCTATGCCGTCCAACAGAACGCTCAATCACTTATTTGTCCGATTTGATCGGTGCCGTCGTCCCGCCCGTCCTCAGTTCGTAGGGCAAGAGGATATGCTCCGCTTCGTGTTTTTCCCCTTGGTCGATCGCCTTGAGTAGCATGCGCACGGCGGTATGTCCCAGTTGGTGCCAGTCGATTTGCATGCAGGTGAGATTCACGATTTCCTCGCCACCGCCACCGATGACGCTCAGGTCTTCGGGAATCCGATAGCCTTTCTTCCACGCCGCTGCAATCAACTGGCTTGCGAACGTGTTGTGGAAACAGATAACTGCGGTTGGACGTTGCGGCAAGTTCATGAGTTGGTCGAGCGTCTCCATCGCACCTTTTTCGTTCAATTCAACAAACATCTCCCAATTGCGACGCCGTTTGATATTGGCATCGCGCATCCCCAAACGATACCCTCGAAGAAACCACGGATTCAAATCACTTTGCCGCCAGTGCGCACATGCGATCTTGCGATGACCGGCATCGGCAAGGTGCTGTATCGCCAAACGAGCGTTCTGCTGCGAGTCCCCTCGGACCGAGCCTACTTTGGAAAGGTGCATTTCGTGGTCAAGAAGCACCGCCGGCAAGCCTCGCCCGCTGAGTCCTTTGAGCAATTTTTCTTCGGCTACACACGCAAAGATTGCACCGCACAGGGGACCCAAATCATTCAGCTGGTCGAAAGCTTCTCGTAGACGATTGGGCTTGGCGCTGCGCGTCACCAGTTGATAGTCATGTCGACCGGCTTCTTTGATCGCCCCTTCGAGCATCGCGCTACCATGCGACCCCGAGATAATCTCGGCATTCGTGCCCCCATAGTCATAATCTTCAAGCAAATACCCCAAGACCTTCCGCTTGGGTGCTTTGAGCACGCGCGGCACAGTCGGGGAGTTCACATAGGTCCCGCGGCGGCGGCGCTTGATAATCAAGCCTTCTTTTTGAAGCGCATCGAGGGCCAACCGAACCGTCTCGCGGCTAACACGCAATTGATCCGCCAATTCGACCAACGTAGGGAGTCGACCCAGCGGAAAAACATTGTCGTCGATGGCCGTCCGAAGCGTCTGTTCGACCTGCGCAACAAGAGAGAGTGGGCGATTGATTCCGCTAAAAGAGGCTTCACTATCCGAAGAGGGCTTTTTCTTTTCCGCCGGTTTTTTCTTAGGGCCCGAAGCCATGAATACCACCCTTTTTAGCGTTTTTAACTTCCAATGACCATTTTACCATCGGACGGTCAAATTGCAAACCGCAATCAATATCCCTTATACTGGGACAATGCCTACTAAAATCGAGCAAAGCGATCCGCGGATGGATCGTCGCAAATGTCTGAGCAATCTTGCTACAGGTCTAGCCGCTAGCCTTGGCAGTGCGGCGCTGATCGGCGGCCAAACACGCATGCCCGGCTTCGCGTCGACGGCGATGGCTGCCGAAGCAGAGCCAGCCAATCCGTCGGCCGAAGCGACTCGCTTTCAGATCGCTTGCATGACGCTTCCCTATGCGCGATTCCCGTTGCTCAGGGCGCTGCAAGGAATCAAAAACGCCGGCTACGAATATGTTGCCTGGGGGATAACGCACCGCGAGCATCCCAACGAAAAACCGGTGCCCATGATGCCTATCGACGCGCCGCCACAGAAGGCCAAAGACTTGGCCCAACGCTGCCGCGACCTGGGGCTAGAGCCGGTCATGATGTTTTCAACGATCTATCCCGAAGCCGACAATGCGGTAACGGTACTGACTTCGCGCATCCATCAAGCAGCAGCAGCCCGTATTCCGCAAGTCTTGACCTTTGGACACACCGAAGGCGGCAACCGCGAACAGTGGATCGAGCGGTTCAAGCAACTGGCACCGATCGCGGGCGACCACGGCGTCACGATTGTCGTCAAACAGCATGGCGGATCGACAGGTACAGGCCAGGCGTGCGCAGAGATTATTCGGCAAGTCGATCACCCCAACATTCAAGTCAACTACGACGCTGGCAACGTCTTGGACTACTTAAACGTCGATCCCATTCCCGATATTCAGAGTTGTGCCGAGGTAGTAAAAAGCTTCTGCATCAAAGACCATCGAGAATGGCCTAAAGACGAAGATTGCGGCCCAGGGTTTGGCCTAATTGACCACTACCAACTGTTGCATCCCGTTGCATTTACTGGCAAAGACATGCCCCTTTGTTGCGAGAATATCTTCGCTCCGATGGCACCCCATCCGGAAGCCGAATCGATTGATGCCCTTGCCCGACGGGCACGTACTTACCTACAGACCGTCATTTCAGGCCTACAGTCGCTTCCCCATTGATCGATTCGCATGCTTAAACACAAAAAAACTTTGGCTGCTCAAATAACTGCAATCCTAGGGTTGATCTGCTACGCGAGCGGAACGTTTGCACAAGTGGAGACCGCACTACCAAGCGACAAAGTGGTCGTTTGCTCGCCGGCTGCAAACCAGATTATCCGTCCCTTCAATGAAAACGATCTCAACGGTTGGAGCCATTGGCTCCAGGAGTCAGGGACCGAAGACCCAGACAAAGTCTTTTCTGTCGTTGATCGAACCCTACACCTCAGCGGCGAAGGAATGGGCTACCTGGCCACAGAAAAAAACTATGAAAATTACCACCTGAGCTTCGAGTACCGCTGGGGCAAAAAAACCGATGGATCGGGCTACGTGCGCAACTCCGGAGTTTTGTTGCACGCCAACGGCCCCGACGGAAACGCCAAAGGGATGTGGATGGCATCGGTCGAGTGCCAGTTGGCCCAGGGATGCGAAGGCGACCTCATTGTCATCCAAGGCCAAGACACCTCCGGCGAACCCCTTGTTTCGACGCTTTCAAGCGATACCCGCGTTGCCAAAGATGGCCGGTCGAGATGGAAACAGGGCGGCAAACGCACCGACTACGCAGGCAAACAGTTTTGGTGGTCCCAGCACCAAGTCGGATTTAGCGAGCGACTCGACGCCCGAGGCAAAAACGACGTGGCCAGCCCGCTCGGCGAATGGACACGCGTCGATTGCCTCTGTGACAAAGACCGAATCACCATTAAAATCAACGGCGTCACGGTCAACGAATGCTACAATGTCTCCCCGTCGTCGGGAAAGATACTGCTCGAAAACGAAGGCAACGAAGTCTTCTTTCGCAATCTGGAAATTCGCCCGTTAACTACACTCCAATCAAAAACAGACTCAAACGACAACCACTAGCCCAACGCTTTTTCTGTAGGAGAATCGATCATGTCCAAAAATCAAAAGTCCTCATCAGACACGCCGACCTCGCGCCGCCATTTCCTAAAAACAACGTCCCTGCTTGCCGCAGCGACCGGTACGGTTGCAAGCAACGTGGGCCTTGCAGCAACGGCTCACCCCGGTGGCAGCGACCTCCTCAAGGTTGGCCTGGTTGGCTGCGGAGGCCGGGGGACCGGAGCCGTCCTCAATGCCTTGCAGGCCGACGAAAACGTAAAACTTACCGCCATGGCCGACGCCTTCGCCGACCGTATTGAACAGAGCTTGACTTCGTTGAAGGAAGACCCCATCACCGCAGGCAAAATGGACGTCCCCAAAGAACGGCAGTTTGCCGGCTTCAACGCCTATCAAGAATTGATCGACAGTGGCGTAGACGTGGTCCTCTTGGCAACGCCTCCTCACTTCCGACCACAGCATTTGAAGGCGGCCATTGATGCCGGAAAGCACGTCTTCTGCGAGAAGCCTATCGCAGTCGACGCACCAGGCGTTCGTTCGGTCTTGGCCACCTCACGGCTAGCAAAAGAAAAAGGGCTTTCACTCGTATCGGGCCTCTGCCTGAGAGATCATCCGGGCCTTGTCGAAGCGGTCAAACGGATTCATGATGGCGCTATCGGCGAAATATCCACGCTCTTTGCCAACGACTACCGAGGTGCCATTTGGATTAAAACTCCGAAGCCCGATTGGACGGATATGCACCTGCAGATGCGCAACTGGTATTACTACACTTGGTTGTCTGGCGACTTCAATGTCGAACAGCATATCCACTACCTCGACCTGTGCAGTTGGGTCAAGGGAAGCTACCCAGTCGAAGCCATTGGCACCGGTGGACGTCAAGTACGGACCGAAGAACGCTACGGCAACATTTTTGATCACCATAGCGTGACTTACGCCTACGAAGACGGAACACAACTTGTTGGCAATTGTCGCCAACAAGACGATTGCGCTACGGATTCGGGATGCAAGGTACTAGGTTCCAAGGGAATGGCCGACCTTTCAGGGAGTCAAGCCATTATCAAAAACCCAACCAAATGGCGCTATCGCGAAAAAGTGAAGAGCATGTACGACATCGAACATGACCGACTTTTCAAAGCCATTCGCAGTGGCAACCCAATCAACGATGGCGAATACGTCTCGAACAGCACCCTGCTAGCCATCATGGGAAGAATGGCCACCTACACCGGACAGACCATCACCTGGGAACAGGCGATGAACTCCCAAGAAGACCTCACGCCCGACGCCTACGAATGGGGCCCGGCCCCAGACGTCACCATCGCCCGCCCAGGCGTTACCAAGTTCGTGTAAAACAGATCGTTGTGGTTTGAGAAAATCAACGAACCGCCTCACGCAGAGGCGCAGAGAACGCAGAGTCTTTATCATCTCTTTGCGTTCTCTGCGCCTCTGCGTGAGGCCTTTTTCTTTCCGCCACCAAAACTTCCCGCACCTAAAATCCGTGCCGCACAAAATTCAATAAAACAGTAGGTTGTTCTCAGAATGCGGTTCCGAAAGCTCCTTCAAATAGGGGCCAGGTTCCTCCGTTCGGTGCTTTTGCATCGCAGTAATTTTGACTTGCAAATCGGCGATCGGAGTTTTGTACAGAAACGGCGTTTCTTCTCGTGCAGAAACCCGAAAGACAGGCGTCTTCGTTTGGGTCAAGAAATCGATCCAACGCTGGGCGTTGTCGATTTCTCGTTCGATGGCCGTATCCAAACTTTGACGATTCTTCGGCAAATCGCCCTGCTTCAAGAGCAGTTGGTTGATCGACCATTGCGCTTGAAACAGATTGCAAACCGTATTGCCTAGCAAGAACAACCCCTGGTAGCGGTCCCGCTGGTCACGCAAGACGGCAAGCGAATCAGCTTCAATCGCTCGATCAAGCAGCCCCACCGTCGCGCTGAGCAAAGGCAGCGTTTCTTCCGTAAAGACACGCACCGCCTTTTCGAGTTGCTCGTCTTGATAAAGTCGAATCCCTCCCTCAAACGCCATGTTCTTCCGAGCAATATCCGAGGGGATCGGAAACAGGCTACGCTGCCAAGGCTCGTTTTCTTCGTCCGAGAGCAGCGTAATATCAGGAACCAGCGGACGCGTCAGCCAACGCCCTTGGGTCTGTCCGGCACCGCCGTCGTACCATTTGACAAAGGGCCAAGTCGCCAGGGTTTTGTCGCCCGATTGCCAAGCTGCAACCAATTGCCGCGCAGGTTTTTCGCGGTCCTCGCACCACCGAAGCGCAACCTGATACAAAAAGTCTTCGCGATTCGGCAATTCCCCAGTCAAACTTCGGGAATAGATTTCTTGATTGATGTTGTAGGGAGACTGATTTGGTGCAAGCATCCCTCCAAGCGAAATCAGTTTTTTCAGCCCAAGCTTTCGGACTTCCTCAAAACGCCCAAACACCACGCTAGGCGAAGGAACACCCACGATCGGTGCATCGTCCCACATACTAGAAACCGTAAATGCTGTGTAAGGCTCCTTGCCACGCTCTCGATCCTCCTTCACATACCGCGCAAAGGTCTTGGGCGATTGTTGCTGCATCAGCTTTTGCCCAAGAATATGCGACACCGTCACCCCCTCGGGCAGCGCCGCCGTAATACGAGTCCGCTCCTCGTCAGCATACTCCCAGCCCATTTCCATCAGGACTTCAAACTCAGGGTTGATCTTACGCCCGGCGTCGAGCAAAGTGCCCGAAAAATCAGCAGCCATTTGCTCAAGCGTCTTCGCGCGAGCCATGTACGATCCATTCGGGCCAAAGTAGAGCCTCCGCGAGAACGGCAACCCCGAGCCACTATCTTGGGTCCAAAACACCAAGTACCGAAGATCGGGAACCTGCTCCATCAAAGCGGTCATCATCTGTCCATAATGTTTCAGGACACGAGGATTGGCGATGTCGAGCGAGTAGCGAGGCTCCAAACTTCTGCCCGGATGATCGGTCCTCGATCCGCGCAACTCAGGATAGCGGTCGAAGGTCGACTCTGGCACACATCGGGGTTCGTAACAAACAAAACCAGGCTCCAGCCCATACCGACGGGCCAATTCGGCAGCCGACAGCAGGTCGGCCAGATTGGCTTGCAATTCCTCACGCGGATAGGTCCCCTCGGTCAACGGACTTTCCACAAAAGCGTCGAGCGCCGGCGCATAACTGAGATACCAGGGATACGGATCTTCGGGAAATTTCCGATGATCCACAAAATAGCCGCCCGGCGTCGCGTACCGATTGATTTCTATGCCCGTATGTCCGGTCCTCGCGATTTCACGGATATGCTTTTCGCGATCAAATCCCTCCGCGAACCGAAACATTTGATTCATGCTCCCGTCCCACATGGTCCAGCGCTGCGAAAAATCAAAAACGGTACAAGGCGCACGCTCTAGACTTGGATCGACCAACCACCGCCAAGCCGCCCGATAGACATTGCGCGGCGAACTGCCCGAGATAAGCAGCCCCTTAGAATCGAAACGACGAACCAACTCCCACTCAAGCTGTTCATGCGCACCGGGAAGCAACGCCCCGATCTTCGGAAATGCTGTCGCCTCTTTTCCAACGGCAAGTGCAATTTCGCCTTCTCGTAATTGCCTAGGAAGCGGCTGCCGAAGCACTTCGGCACCCGTGGCAGCGGCCAGTTCCTGCGCAGCCGTACGCATCGGAAGCGCAGCGTCGGGAGCCAAATAGATGCGTTGAACTGGCGCAGTTTCACCAGCAAAGGAGGAAAACGACCACGCACCCATCGTCGCGGAAATTGCGGTAGATGCCTGAATAAAATGCCTACGTGAAACAGGGTGTTGGGTCATGGGCGCATTACTTTGTCAAAAAAGTTTTCCAAACCGGGCAACAGGGAAGGGTACTGATTCTTCACCCACCAACATAACAAGAAAGCAGCATGACAATCAGCATAACAATAACGTTGTCATTTGAAAGAATCCTCAGAAACCCGCTTTTCTAACAAGCATCAAGGACTGTACAGCGATATTCCAGCCCATCCGTTAGCGCAGTCTTACCAAGAGAATAAGTGCGCAAATCTGCGGACCTCGTCGCCGACCCGCACTCTTGCGTGACGAACGCCATGCGGGATGGCGACGATGAAGAGCGTGAAAAGAAGCTGGAAGAAATGATTAGCCTCTTTCAAAAATATGCACGAATTGGCTAGCTCCCAACTTACAGTAGAAAAAGGCGGGGGGGCGGGGGCGTTTCCGCTGCAAGCAGCTTTCACACGTCGCCACCCCCGCTAAAGAGACTCGTTTTTTGTGGGCGGCTATCTCGCGGTAGGTGGCGTAATACCTTGGTCCGCCAGTTTCTGTAGGAATACCGCCGGAGTCGCATGCAATTTCTTGGCACAGCCAGGGCAGCAAAGATAGACCACTCGGCCATCGACTACTGTTTTGTAGGGACCACCCATCGCATCGAGTGGCTCATCCATGACCGGGCAGAGCTTTTGAGCGGCAACGAATTGAGCGTCTACCTGGGTTGCCTTAGTAACGCTTGGCCTGGGCAGGGGCGGTAGCTTTGCAAGATACTTCTGCGGCTCTTTCTCTAAGGATTTGAGGCATCCTTGACAGCAAAGAAATACATCTCGACCGAGGCCAGTCACTTTTAGAGGAGGCCCCATGCCACCAAGCGGCTCGTCCATTACCGGACAATTTTTCTGCCGAGCAATTGCAGCAGCGTCAGCATCGGTCGCCTTGGTAACTACGAGCTGAGGTTTCTTCGCAAAGTATTTGGTTGGATTCGATTTCACGGCATCAATGCAACCTGCACAGCAGACGTAGAGGGTTTCGCCACCAACGGTAACTGGAATAGGTTTACCCATTTTTCCTAGCGGCTGGCCGCTTACTGGGCACGTTCCTTGCGAATCAATTGCGGTAGCCATTTGCTGCGCTTTAGTCATCGGGACTTTTAGGCTTGCTGCGAATTTTGCAGGCCGTCGTTCAGCCCCTGGAAGCCCTACTAGCTGATAGGCAAGCTCGACGGTGCGTCCACCAAGTCGCGAGAGGTCAACTGCCACGGCGAGTGAGGAGGCTGACCTGTCCGTCAATTCAGGACCACCTCAACTTGCCTCAATCCATCAAAATAGGACGAGCGGTCCGATGGAAGAAGAGTGACATTTTTGAGTGGATTGAGCAGGGCTGCCCTGCAAGCGAATCGATTCTCAATAACGTAATTTACATGTTTGTTTTACGACCCATTTATAAGCTCATGGGGAGATTGTAGCTATGGCTTCTGTATTCAAGCGTGGTCGCGACAATGAAAAGCAACGTGCCTTCTGGTACGTTTCGTACAACGACCACACTGGCAAGCGTCGTATGAAAAAGGGCTACACTGACAAAGGCCTGACGGAGCAACTCGCTGCGAAGATTGAGCAGGAAGTCATGCTCCGCCGCCGTGGGCTTATTGACCCCGAAGATGAACGACGACTAAAAACCAAGTCGTCCCCTATCAAGGAACACCTTGAAGCTTTCAAGGAGAGCCTTGGCGAGAACACATCGAAGCACGTCAAGTTGACGATGACTCGCGTTCGTCGTGTCATTAAAGATGCAAAAGTCGCCAACCTTGGCAGCTTGAGGATGGATTCTGTCGCTACAGCTCTTCGCAAACTCAAAAGCTCCGACAATATCGGCAACCGTACTTACAACCACTACGTTCAAGCAATCGATAGCTTTTGTAATTGGCTTGTCATGATGGGGCGGTTGGACCGGAACCCACTCGTAGGGTTGGAACGAGTCAACGCACAAGTTGATGTGCGACATAAGCGAAGGGCATTGAAACCAGACGAATTCGCCAAGCTGTTGAAAGCAGCTCGTGAGAGCGAGAAAAAGGTTCAGGCATACCCAGGCACACTACGGGCACAGGTTTATTTGCTGTCCTACCTGACGGGATTACGTCGCAAGGAACTTGCCAGCCTGACGCCCAGGAGCTTTGAACTCACGGCCAACCCACCTATTTTGAGAGTGGAAGCCGCCTGCTCGAAGCACCGCCGCGAAGATATCCTGCCTCTCCACCCCGAATTGATTGAACTACTCAACGTCTGGCTGGAAGGCATTGAACTGGACACTCCGCTCTTCCCAAAACTAGACAAGAAGAAGACGTGGCTGATGGTCAAGAAAGACCTCGAAGTGGCTGGCATTCCTTACACGACCCCAGAAGGGACAGCCGACTTCCACGCCGCTGGTCGTCACACCCACATTACCGAGCTACTTCGCAATGGTGCAACCTTGGCAGAGGTTAAAGAATTGGCCCGTCACACGGACGTACGCCAGACGATGAAGTATGCCCATATTGGCATCGAAGACCAAGCCAAAGCCCTCGCAGGATTGCCGCTGCCAAAAGTTCCCGAAGTGGCAGCGGACGGAAATTGGCAGCGTTCTGGCAGCGGAACAGGCGTCTCGCCCTGTCAAACTACGTCATCTAGTGCCAATGGTGGGGATAGTGAGGATGAAGAAGGGGAATTAAAAAACCCCTGCAATAGCAGGGGTTCTGTCACCAAATGTCAGCCAAAGTCATCCTTTGGCATGACATTTGATGAGTGGAGGCGGCGGGAATCGAACCCGAACTGCGATGTGCGTAACGTACTTACACAGCAACAGGTTACGAAAAACATAAAATCGTTGTCAGGAAACTGTCAGGATTCTGTGGACACTGATTGGCTTTGCTTGACTTCTATTGACGCTCGGTTGAAATGTCTCATCGAGAATTGGCCTGAATTCTCCGAGGAGCTTCGCAATCGCATCTTGGCCTTATGCTTCGTTGGAAGTGGTGACATTCAACAGCAAGACAATACAGGCTCGACTGAAACGTCACCGCCGACGCAGCACTCAAGTGGTGACCCATCGGCTCATCAGTAACCTCTTGGCGGGATTATTCTCGATCCGAGTTTCGTGCTGTCAGAGGCCTCCTCCGCATTCGAGATTATTCTGCCCCCTTTCGGCCTCCGGCCCGCTGGGGCGAGGGGCAAAATAATCTCGAAAGCTACGGAGAACCCATCATGACACAACACGATGACAAACTCGGCACCAAGAAACAAACCACCCCTGCCAAATCGCAGGATACTACTTCCCGCGACCAGACAAAGCAACTTTCGCAAGAAGAAATGCAGCGACGCTATCTCGAACAGCAGCGACGGCTCGCTTGCCCAGGGTGTGCAGAAGAACCATTTCTCGGCTGAATATGGCAGGCAGTGAGGAGCCATGAACAATATGACGAGCAGACTTTACGGTCCACATTAACTACCCCAGTCGGTGACGATATTTAATGAAGTCTTGAGTCCTTCTCTCTCGTTTACGTTCCTGGCTAGTGTCACCAAGTGCTCATGATGAGTAAAGAATATCACTTGCGTGCGATTCGCCAAGTCTAACAGTACTTGGAATGTGGCATCTGCTCGCGAATCATCGAAACTGAGCAGGACGTCATCGATGACAAAGGGGACTGGTTCGTGTTGATCGAACCAATGCTCAAGTGTGGCGAGCCGCAGGGCTAGATAAAGCTGATCCCTCGCTCCCTCGCTCATGCCCTCAACCCGTAGAGTAGAGTGCCCATCGGGACGAACGCCAACCAGTACGTCGTTTCCTGATTCATCCAGGTCGCTCCGCAAACCGATAAAGGCACCTTGCGTGAGAAGGCTAAATCGAGCGCCGGCAATTTTCAGTACAGGTCCCTGGGCACGTTGTTGATATCGCTCAACCGCTCGGCTCAACAAGGCATCCGCCGTGCTTGTGACGAGGTAATCGCGCACGTGCTGTTCTAGTTGTGATAACAGACTTTGCTGTTCATACGCTTTTGTCGCTGCCGCCTCGTTGCCGTCGTATTGCTTGAGTTCGTTGGCTGCTCGCTCCGCCGCAGTTCTTGCTTCGTCGCGTTGGCTACTCAACTGAGCAATGAGTTCGTCAGACTCAGAGATTTTAGCCGACAGGCGATCTGGTTCTTCAGTCTCTGCATCCTCTTGAAACTCAACAAGTGTCTTTCCGGCGCAGTACGGGGCTAACTGCTCTTCAAGCTCTCCGATCTGTCCTCGAAGTTTCCTTTTTTTGTCAGAGCATTCGATCGCTTGGGCTAATTCATCGGTACTCTTGCAGCCGGCTTCAGTCATGAGAGCGTCGAGGGCCGCCTGTGTTTCAACCAATGAGGAATTAGCTTCATTCGCCAAGTCCTCTAGGTGCCCTTGCTGTTCTTTCAGAGTAATTCTCTGTTGGTCAACACTGCGTGCCTCACTAACACGCGTGTTGAGCGTTTTAACCAAGATATCGACCTCCTGACCAACTAGGTCAGAAGCGACTGCCTTGGCGAGGTCAGAAGCAGATTCCATAAACTCGTCCGCGGTTTTGTCGATGCCCCAGATTCGTTTCCCATAGCCCTCTTCTTCATCGAGTTGCCGAAAAAGTTGTTCTAGATTTGTGAGAACCGACTCGGCCTGTTCGGGCAGCGCATCCGCTTGTAGCTGCAAGGGGTTGACTGCGTCGGCCCAAGCGACCTGCCAGTTAGTCAACTCTTTTTTGGCGGCTTGCAACTCTTCAGTCGCGTCTTCTGTCTCCTCTTTTGCTCGTTTTAAGTCCCCGGTAAGCTGATTGCGTTCAGCATGTTGTTGCCGAATACCATTGATGTAGTTTTGCCCAGCGTCGATCAGTGTGCTGAAACTCATGCCAGCTTGATCGTCTTCTGTACAGCAGCATGCTGTCTCGCTCAACAGCGCCAGTCTAAAAGACTCGCAGCGACTCTCGTCGGCATCGAGAGCTTCCGTCTTTTCGGTCAGCTCACCGGCTAACCTGAGTAGTTCGTCATACTGCCGCAGCCATGTCCGCATCTCTGCAGGTGAAAAAGGGTTGATCTCCACCTCACTCCAACGCTGCTTCCATTGCTCGTTGTGCTGTTGCTCTTCGGCCCCAGCAGTGGCGATTTCCTGGCTTAGCCTAGCGGCTTGACGTCGGTGCGTTTCCAATTGTGCGATAAGTTGTGACTTTTGAGCGCCTCGTTCCGCTTCCCGTCGGATTCTGTCGACGAGAAAGTCTGCCTCGCGGATCATTGGTTCTAATGCCGATGAGAGTCCTTCTCGATGTCCCGATTGTTTGAGAAATTCCGCGACCGCTTTTGGACTGGGCGCTCTTCCATCGAGCGTCTCCATCCCAAGCTGCACACCGCGGTCGCGCAAAGAACGGGCATCGCTCAGCTCTTGTTCGGTGGGAACCGAATCGCCCGCCTCCAACGCAGTGAGTTTTTCCTGTAGCTGTTCAGTGTCACACGTGTTCAGATGCAATCGTTCACGGAGGCTTTCCAACCGAGTAGTAATCTCTCGACCCTCCTGATCGAACTGCTCGATGGTCGCGTCCGAAGGGGCCTTGAGCCTCCGCAGCTCATCAAATGTGCCGCTCCAAATCGGCAAACGAGCTAGTGCATCCTCCGCGTCTTGACTTAGTTTTCTTAGCGCCACTCGGCGTGCTTCAATCCCGTCTGCCACATCAGCCACGGTCACAGCGTTCGCCAAGGCTTTCACTAATTCTTGCTCTTCCGCAAAATCCGGAGAGTCGGCGAGTTGTTCCTCTAATTCCTTCAATCGCTTACCGGCTCGCTTACTTGTCTTCTCTTCGCCCGCGAACCGCTGCGTAAGTTCGCCGTATCGCTTGGCAAGCGTGCGAACCAGCACTATTTGCTCATCAGGCAGTCGCTGCTTGCCTACCTCATCGAGTTGTGCTGACCAGCCTAGTCGATCGAGTGTTTGTCGGGCGTTATTTTTTGCTGCCCGCCTCCTCGCTTCGAGCGTGCTGCGGTCTTCGGCGTCTTTCTCGTGACTACCTAATCGCTTATACAAAGCGTCTATTTTGTCTTGCTCTTGCAGCAATGTGTCTGGAACTTGCAAAGATTCGAGTTGGTTGGCTATCGACTCACTTTGATCTCGTGCTTGCTCTCGCGACGATTGAGCGATACTCTGTTGCTGAATGGCTTCGCTACGGCGTTTCTCAGCATTCTCGGGCAGTAAGATGGCAGATTCAATCGAGTCGAATTGTTGTTGCCGTTCTTTCCATGAACTTAGTGTTGGCCATGCTGACCTGATGCGTTGCAGTCGCTCTCTCGCCGCCTCGACGTCTTCCAGATCGTGTCGAATCCTGTCTGCTAAGGCTTGTTGTTGCTTCCGCTGCGTTTCGTGGTTTGCCCAATCCTCTGACGAAGCTTGCAGGCCGCGAATCTCTGCTCTCAACTGCTTTAGATTAGAAAGTGCTGAGTTGATATGCGGTTTTTGAGCGCTAGGCTTGAAGAGGTCAGCCGCCTCTTCCGCGAGCTTCTGCTGTAGGCCTCGAAGGTGGGACACCCCCCCCGCGGCGAATAGTAATTCGCCTATCCGGCCTTCGCCTCGGATGATCTCGTCGCCTCCTTCTCGTAGTCGCTCGTGGTCGATGCCGAAAACAGAGCTAAAAAAGTTCTCGTCAACAGCTCCCAAAAAACCTTGCAAAACGCTCTCGTCAAGTTGATTGTCATCTTCTTGACCTCGAAGAGTTGCCTTATTCCCTTTGCGGCGGACGCACTCCAGCCGCTCGCCATCCTCTTTGACCAACACCCCGCCAACCCGGAGCTGTCGATAAGCGTGAACAAAGTTGTCCGTACTCCGTGCGGGCACGCCAAATAGCAGGGCTTGGATAGCGCGCAGCATTGAACTTTTGCCCGCCTCATTGGGACCGAAGATCACGTTGAGCCCTGGCTGCAGATTGATTGTGCAATCGGTAAATGGTCCAAACGCCGTCAGTCTTAGCTGGTCAATCCTCACTGGGCTCTCCCCGAAGTTCCATCATCAACCGAGACTCGGCTTCGCGAAGAAGCTCTCGCCACCAAGCCGAATCGTCCACCCGCACCAAGTCTGGTAGCTCACTAGAAAGTTTCTGCGTTAGGGCACTCAGGTCGATTCCGACATCGGCTCCGACTGTCGCAGAGGCCGTTAACTCTTCGACCAAAGAAACCACTTCGGCGCGGGGCGTACCTTCCTCTAGTGATATTTTCTTGACTGGCAGGGTTGTCTCATTCTTCACTTTCTCCAGCCATAGGTTGTCCGCTCCCACATCAATGCCAATCGCTCGAATCTCTGCGGTCAGCTGCCTACGATCAGCAGCGAACGTTTCAGCTATCGGTGTCTGTCCCTGAAGTCGGACGCGAACTGCTACAAGACGGCCATCGGCTCGCACAAGAACTTGCTTGAGGCGATCGCTAATTCGCATTAAAGTCTCTTCTTTTGTTACGACTCCTGCTAGCTCGACGTCTACGGCCTCCCACCGCAGTACATCCAGCGGCTCGAAGATGGGGTCTTGAGCTTGCTGGTCTTGCACTTCGATCAGCAGGCATCCCTTCGGACCCGTTTCGCGGATATGTCGGCCCTGGATGTTGCCTGGGTAAGCGATCACTGAGGAGCCCGGCAGCACCTCTCGCTGATGGATGTGCCCAAGCGCCCAGTAGTCGTAGCCACGGTCGCGAAGACTCGCCTCTGAACAGGGAGCATAGTTGGCGTGCCCTTCACGCCCAGACATGCTGGTGTGCAGAATCCCTAAATTAAAACAGCCGCTAAGCGCTGCGGGGTAGTCCTTCGCTAGATTGGCTGTGGTGCATTGTTCCGCGAAGCTTTGGCCATGGATAGCTACCCTCAAGTCTTCAAGATGGATCGTCTCGGGGGCGTTGGTCGGAAAGAAATGCACATTCTCAGGCAGCGGAAGAGTGCGAGTAATTCGATTGGCAGCGTCGTGATTCCCAAACACGCCGAAGACACGAATGCCGGCCTCCTTCAAACGAGCCATCTGCCCTACGAAGAACAATCCTGTATTGAAATCAGGCCAATCCCCGTCGTAGAGGTCACCGGCGAGCACAACGAAAGCTACCCGCTCGCGTATGGCTAATGCCACTAGGTTTTCTAAAGCTCGCCGCGTTGCGCTGCGAATTTGCTCTGATGGTGCCCCTTCATAGCGATCCAACCCTCTGAGTGGGCTGTCGAGGTGAATGTCGGCGGCGTGTAGGAACTTGAACATACTGGCTATCCTCCTCCTGATAGTTCGAGAGCTTGTTCCAAGCGTTCTCGTGCTGGCTGTGCTAGCCGTGCGAGGCCAATTGTACGAGCCAGAGCAATTGCCGGATCATCCGTCTCAGCTAAACCTGGGTGCTCTTCTACCAGTCCGACGAGTTCAGGCATGGCGACTTCATCCAGGCTCCGGCGATCGCCATCCGGGGCTGGGTAGCGAAAGGGAATCGATCTTGGTGGCGAATCAATCGCCCACAAGAACTTGCCAACTGACTCTTCGGTCGCAGTGACCTCAGGTAGTAATTCAAGCAATCGTTGTTTGATTTTGTTGCCTGTCCTCGCAAACCCATGCGCGCGAGCAATTTCGCGAGCCAGGGCGTCTTCGCGGATCGGCCCTTGTGCCTCAAGGACTTGTAACGCCATAGCGCGGAGTGCCTTGGAATAGTCCGCGACGAAGAATCGGTCTTGTTCTGTGGACGCGTCGGGTAGTTGCGTAGAGAGGTAAAGCTGCCGGTCTTGTTCAGCTGCCGACTGGGTGGATTTTTCTCTGTCGGCCACCTCTTCCGATACAATCGTCGTGTCTGATTGTTGCGGCTCTTCTCGACATTCGACTTGGTCATTATCCATATCGGACAGCGTGTTCTCGGGCACCTGCTTGCAAAGAAGTGCAGTAGCTTGAACGTCTAACTCCTCAAACGTAGCAGACGGCTCTAACTCCTCCGGCTCCACGAGTATCTCTTGCCTTGATGAGTTGAGCCTCTCGGTAAGCTCCTTGTGTAGCCGATCAATCGCGGTAGAAGGGTCGTACCACCAATCGGTCGACCACACACGCAGGATCGTCCAGCCTAGATTTTCCAGTACCTGTTGCCGGGTCTTGTCACGATCCCGTGCCACTGCCGAGCGGTGGTAGGTCGCGCCATCGCACTCAACACCTGCTAAAAAGGCTCCTGGCTTATCCGGGTGGATTACTCCCAAGTCAACGCGAAATCCGGAGACACCAATCTGTGGGTCGACACACCAGCCACGGTCTTCGAGCGCAGCCGCTATCTCTTCTTCCAACGGTGACTCGTATCCTCCCAGAGAACCCTCGGTCCGTGCCGCTATTGCTTCGGGCCCTTTGTCGGCGAACTCCAAGAACGCCTTGAGGTCACGGACGCCGCGGGCCGAAGATCTCTCGGCGCGGAGCTGCTCTGGTAGGAATGAAGCGAATACCACCAGTTCTTGCCGTGCCCGTGTGATCGCCACATTGAGGCGACGTTCACCTCCTTGGCGGTTAATTGCCCCAAAATCGACCGGAAACTTACCCGCCACGTCAAAGCCAAACGCGATCGAAAACATCATGACATCTCGCTCGTCCCCCTGTACATTCTCCAGGTTTTTTACCGCAGTTGGTTCGATGCGATCATCCGCAAAAAACCATTCAAGTTTGGGTTGTTGTCGCTGGGCCTCGTCCAAGAGGTCTTGAATTAGCTCTTGCTGCTGACTGTTGAAAGTGACAACGCCATAAGTAAGCCGCTCAGACGGATGTTTGGCTAAGCAGCGTTTCATACGTTTGACTAGATCAACAACAATGGCGTCCGCTTCTCGTCGGTTGGTTCGGCTCTTGCCCCGATCGTACAAGCCGTTATCTACATGTTGGAACGAGACGCCACGGTCTTCAGAATCTGCTGCCGGAAACGTTACAAGGCGGTTGTCGTAGTAGTTCCAATTAGAGAATGCAATCAACGATTCGTGTCGGCTACGGTAGTGCCAGTTGAGTTGCAGCGTGGGCAATCCTGACGCTTGGGCTTCATCGAGAATGCTCTCTAAGTCCTTCTCGTGGTCTTCTAAATCCTCATCCTCGTCACTGTCAGTCTTGCCAAAAAAGTTGGTCGGTGGAAGCTGCTTGGGGTCGCCGACGATAATAGTCTGCTTGCCGCGCGCAATGGCACCAATCGCGTCCCAAGTGGCAATCTGCGAAGCCTCGTCGAATATCACAACATCGAATTGCGACTGTTCAGCGGGTAGGTACTGGGCGATCGACAATGGCGACATGAGCAAACAGGGAGTCAGCTTGCTGAACGTCTCCGGCATTCCGGAGATAACCTCGCGGATCGACTTGCTCGGGCGTTTCAATCCCATTTGGTGGCGTAGCAGGCCGAGTTCCGATTTGCGTGGCACCTGATCGCTTGGCGGCAAACCATGCTTGATCGCCCTACGGGCACGAGGCGATGCTGCTTGCCGAGCAAGGTCATCGAGTCGACAAAAGTCCTCGATCGCCTCCTCGTGACGAAACCTCTGGAAAGTTCGCAGCGGTTCGCTCTCATCAATGACTTGTGGTAACCACCAGCGGGCGTAGGCCAACTCAAACCGACTCTCTGCCTCTTCTGATGGCAATTCGCCCGCCTGAATCGCGCTAACGAAGTTCGACAAGCCAAGTTGTTCGGCCTTCCTTCGTACGGCTACCCATGCAGTCCACTGCTTTAATGCCGTACGATTTGAAAGAACATGCTTCGCTTGGGTAGACGCATCCGCGATTATGGAGGCGGACTCTTTGGCGACAGGCATAGCCTTAGCTTGATCGATGTACTCCAGCCAAGCACCTTGAAAAGCCTTGGCGGATCGGCAGCATTCGCCCGCAGATTCGCTGCGAATTTCTCCCGGCGCTGCCAAAATCGATTGCAATGTTTGCGAGCTGAGAGTGCCTGCAAAGCCGAGTGAGATCGTGGTTTCACGGAGATTCCGGGCCGCTTGGATCTCCGAATCGAGCGCGCCGGCGTCATGCTCAACCACTGCCCGAAGGTCAGTTGGCAAATCGAGAGCCGAATCGTTGTCCTTGAGGCTCACGCGGAGGTTCTCGATCTCCCTTCCTGGTGGATAGAGTTTGCGAGCTGCGTTTATCAGTAGTTTCAAATCGCCATGCGAAGCCATGGAGACAACGCTAGGAGAGAGCCCTGCGGCACTCATTGCTTCGCGCAGTCGACTCGCTGCTTGGATCTGCGTGTCAAGCGAGCTGAAATCCTGCTCGACCACCGCTTGTAGATGAGACGGCAAACCAAGTGAAGCAAGATTTTCTACGAGACGCTCGCTGGAATCTTTGTATTCTCGCAGGAGTGGCAGATCGATCTCGGGTTCAGCAACTCCGTCCGTAGCCATAAAAGCTTTCAGCTTTTTCTTGGTTTTACTCGTCCTCCACGCCGAGAGGGGCCAGAACGAATTGGAAGCCTTGTTCCATTCTCGTTCCAGATCGCCAATCTGAATACGATCAATGAGGGCTTGGTTAAAAGAACGCGCCTTCAGCCCCTCGAAGGTTTGGTTTTGCGTTTGCGATAGCGAAGGTCGTTCACCAAGGGCCTTCGTAAGCCCGTCGAAATCTCCGTGGAATACCAGTTCAGCCGGAGGTATTTCGGGACGGACTAGTTCGTTGGCTAAGAGGTAGAGCGGTCGCTTCATCTCTTCTGGAACGTCGCCCGCCAGTGAGACGCCGATCACTTCAGCAAATCCATTGAGCGCTCCAATTAGCGTCTCGTTTGCTTGGTTCTGCTGTTGAAGGAGTTCGCGTCGGTTGTCTAATACGGAACTCAGTTCATCAAGACGTTCATGCAACACCAGCTCAGTTGGAGGGAGTTCCACTCGGGTGAGTTCGCGTGCGAGACGATAAAGTGGCGCCAGTTGTGTAGTGGAAATGTCTGTGAGCGAAGACATGCCAAGCAACCTACAAAAAACTTCAAGCGATCCAGCGAGCGACTCGGATGCCTCATTAAGTCGACGGCAACACTCTAGCAGCTGGGTCTCCCATCCCATGGACCACTCTGTCGCCTCAACTCTAGGTAGGCTGGCCTCTTCGGGCGTCGCCTGAAAAGTCAATGCTAGCTCCCCGATAGTTGCCTTGAGAGATTCGTAGGCTTTTTGATCATGCAGAACCGAAGTTGGCCAATCGAAGGCTGGCGTCTCAACACCGCCGCCTTTAACGCTAATGCCCATTGCTTGGTACGCTGTCCAGCCGTTCGGGGACGAAGTGTGCAGCGCTGCGACATAGTCGTTCAATTCGTCGCGTCGAATACGTAGTCTGTCGCTGACTCGTAGCCACTCCGAGTCGTCTCCGGCGGCACGGTTTGTCCAGGAGTCTTTCAGCTGTTCGAGGAACCGGCGTCGTTCTGCTTTGTTGGAGTGCAGCTCAATACAACAGTCCCCCAGACCATGCTCCCGAAGCCGACGATGCACTACGTCGAGCGCCGCCGTTTTCTCCGCGACGAATAGCACCGTCTTGCCAACGGCCAGACACTGGGCGATCATATTCGCAATCGTCTGACTCTTGCCAGTCCCAGGTGGCCCAACGATGACTAAGTCGTGCCCTTCGGCGGCGGCCATCACTGCTGCCAACTGAGACGAATCGGCAGGGAGTGGATGGACGAGTTCGGCGGGCTCATAACGCGTATCGATTTCATAAGCTTGTGGCATCGGTCCTGCGCCTTGCGGCTCGAAGGCCTTGTCTGGCTCGTGAATCAGATGCCGCACTACGCGGTTGTGGTCAAGCTCACCCACTCGCTCAACCAAGTCTTTCCACATCAAGTACTTAGCGAAGGAGAACGGCGCTATGGCAACATCTTCGACCACCTCGAAACCAGGGATTTCTCGTACCGCACGCCTCATTCGCTCCAGCACGGCAGGCACGTCCACGCCACTGTCGTCAGTGGGCAGGCCACCCTCAAAGAAAGTCAAATCACAATCGAAGTCTTTCTTCAGCAGTTGCAGCAACGTCGCATTGAAGCGAACGTCATCTTCGTGGCTGGAAAGGTAGTACGGAGACGAAGCGCTGCGGCGGGTCAGTTTGACGGGAATCAGCAACAGAGGCGCACGGTAGGCCTTCTCGTCAGTTGGTAGTTGCTTCCAACGCAAGAAGCCAACCGCGAGGTAGAGTGTATTCGTTCCCCCTTCCGCAAGATCGTTACGTGCTTTCCGATAGAGTGCAGTTAGTCGTGCGTTTAGATCCTTCTCGGTGACCGGGCAGGCCACCTCGTTCCGCTCCAAAGCTTCCCGCGCAAACTCTTGGTTGAGATCGGTTTTCGTGCGTTTCTGATGAAGCTCCGCATCGCGATCTTGGACCGCATGGCTGTCGTCGAGCGAGATCATTCTCAGTCGCTTGCCATCAGCCAGACAGTCTTCAAGCCGCGAAACATTCGGGCAAAGCACAGGTACCGTTTGCTTGGTCGGCCGGAAATTTAGCAGCCGATTGCGGAGTGTAAGGTCGAGTAGCTTCCGTTGCCAACGTTCGATCCGTCCCGTAGGCGTTCGGGGCTTCTCTTCCGCTTCAGTTGCTGGGAGCTTATCGAAGCCGGGAGAAGTAGCCAACGTTAGTGGACCTGCTTTCGGCTCTTCGGCAGTGTTAGATTCACGCTGTCCATGGGACGCGATCGGCAGGACTTGCGACATTCGTGCGCGGGCAACGTCGACTGCCCCGACGAATTCGTGCTCTTTATCCTCGGCAAGCGAGTCCACCGCTGTTGCAATGGCATCCGGAAATCGCCCAGCCGGCTGGTGCGTCACCAGAGTCGTCTCGAACACGACTAGTTCATTTGCCATGATCGCTTTTCGTAGCTCGCTACAGTCATTCTCCACCAGCCGCTTTGAGGTCTTTTCGATCAGCCAAAGACCGGCAAAACAGTGTCCGTCGGTCATCACTAAGATGGGGTTAAGCCCGATCGCTTCTAACGCAGAAGCGAACAGCAGGGTCGTATCCAGACAGGTCGCTAGACCATCGCCAAGGATCGCTGCGGCTCGGCGAGTTTTTTGGCCAACCTGCTCGAAGCTGCCGGGAGGGTTGGCGTACGTGAGTGCGCGCCCGGCTACCGCCGACCAGAGAGAAGAGGCAAGTAAATACGCTCGATTGGGATCACCCGATTGATAGCCGTCTAAGCCCGTCGGCTTACCGTGTTCTTTCAAGATTGCAGAAGCCGCCTTTAAGAGCGGTGCCAACGATGGGTCGTTGGGAGTAACGAAAGCCGGGAGCAACTCCGCCATCGTGGGCATCCCGCCCCACTCGTCGCGAGCAAGAACTCGCAACGGATGCTTAGCTTCACAAATCACATTCCCTTGATGCATGAGGCGAAGCGTCAACACGCCTCGGACCGCCTCGTCCAAGCGGTCAAGATAGTCTGGGTCAACATCAATCTCGATATCACGAAGTGAAAATATCTCTCCCGCGCCGATGCGATCGACGATCCACCGCTTATCGCGGGCGAACGAAGGACTGGCGGATAATTCGACCGTGAGAGAGGAAAGCTCTTGCCCCTGCTTGTTCTCGATAGTGATGCTGCGGAGGAGAGGGACCGCGTTTTGCCAAGCGGCGTAGTTGAAGGTGCCAGCTCCTTCGACGACTAACTGTGGTGTGGCGTCTTGACGTTCGACCTCGTGAGAATTCTCATCAAAATCGGCTGAATTGCTATCTTGCATGAGAAGTGGGGTCCTAATGATAAGTATTTTTCTTTATGCCGGAGCATGACCTCCTAGAGCATTCGTAACGGTTAATCGGCAGCTACTCATTCTATACGGAACAACTTGGTCTTGAAACTAGTTGATTGGCGTTTGCGGCGCTAACCAGAAAGGCATATCAGACTATTTCAGAAAGTAAACTGCGGGAGTGACAAGGGCGTGGCACTCAGAGCGTGATGCTTCCCCTTCACCCAGTAGTTGGCCCTATCCGTGGGCGGAGTGCTTTCTTTCAAGATTGCAGTAGACTACACCTATTCGTTGAGCGACTCTTCAAGTGCCGCAAATTGCGCGGCGTGCTTACGTTTGTTACTGAGCAATTTCCGAATGTTTTGTAGCTTCCATTGAACGGCGGGTAGCGACTCGATTCCTGTTGTGGGGCTCAATTGCCAGTCGGGATCGCCCGATTTGAAGCTCAGCAAGAAGTTTCGATCACGGTCCGTCAACTTCGCTGGAATGTCGGCGACAAGACGGTTGCGAGTGGCGATGAAATCATCGTAAGTAAATGGCAGTCGTGCCATACCGGAAAACTGAGCCGCAAAGGATTTTTGATGATCAAGCAAGTTCGGGCGGAGCAACTCGTGCATCGGGCGCCCATGACTGACCAGGGCGACGAGGAAACCTTGAACTACCTCGTCGGTAAGTCCCTCGTTCTCATAAAGCTGGTTGACGTCGAACAGGTCACGCGGGTGCTGTCGATCGAGCGCCGCGCAAAGTTTTCCGCCAAACAATTCGGCATGAGAAACCACCTCCATCGCTGTGTGCAGGCTGAACTCGTCCTGGACTGCATCGGTCACCGAAAGCAGGCGTGTTGGCCAAGCGACTCCACGAAGCACCGCATTGACTTCAATCTTGACGTTTGCCGAACCAAGCAGGCATGTTAGCTTCACTTCGTTGCCGGTTTGGGTTGGTTGCGATGGGAAATGGATCCCCGGAACGGCGATTAGCAACCGATCGCGGATGCGTCCGAGTGCTTCTGAGATTGCTGTCAGTGATAGATCACGATTAGCAAGCGGGACGTAGGTCAAATCGATATCAACCGATAGGCGAGGCAAGTCACGCACGAAGAGGTTGATCGCCGTGCCACCTTTCAGCGCAAACGCCTCCTCGGTCGCTACCTGTGGCAAGATACGAAGCAAGAGTTTCACTTGCGATTGATAATTACTTGCCGTCATGGCTTGGCTACCTCACGAGGTACGGTGAGCTTGTACTCGGCAACGTATACGCCCCTCTCGACCAGTCGGCGGTGGCCTTGGCCCAAGTCGATTTGGGAACGATCGAGAAATTGCCGCCAGGGTGATTCGGCGAGGTCCGCTAGGTAAAAGAGTAGCCGCTTGGCCTTGATCGAACCGCACACCTCCAATAGTTGCTGGAGTAGTTTTGGCCGCAAGCCAGCTAGCCCAGTGAGCAGGTCGCGCATCTCGGCGAGATCGACTTCACTGGGGGCAAGATAGAGGCATTCCAATACGGCCCGCTCAGGCGACGAAATCTGGACGGTGAACGCGCCTGCATCGTACTTTTGGATTCCTAGTTTTGGAGGCAGCATCGAACTCTTATGATGACTAACTGGAACACCCCAATCGCGGTTGCGGAACCATGCTGGGAGCGTCGTGCGTGGTGGCGAGAAGAGGAACACTCTTTCTTCACCCAGTCGGGCGTAATGGGCCATTCCGTGGAGAGCTAGAGCCGTTAAAGCGCCAGAGTAGATTGGGGCTTTTCCTTGGGCCTGCAAAGTTGCGACCGCGCCGAGCCAAGTCACCTCGTCGCCTGTCCGACAGAAAGCGCCAGTACCAAGCGACTCCAGCCAGCCACTACGAAGATAGCTGTGCTGTAACTCTCGGGAGATACCCTGGCTCTCCAACCAGCTCGCTAGATAGGCAGTTCCTGGGCGGTGCTGATTGAGAAGTTTCGTTATTATTTGCGGTGCATTTGTGCTCACAGTACAAATAATACGCTATTTTTGACGAAAAGCAAGTCTAGGGGGAGCTTGGGGACGCTGGCCAACTGCCATGCTGCTAGCCATTCCAACTCAGACATCTATCAGTAAATGAGGCAATTTCCCATCACCCCAGTCTGACATTTGTAACTTCCTAAGTGCGATCGCGGAGGAGTAAATGTTACTCCGGCAAAAGCCGAAAAATCAGTTCGGGGCCCGAGCCGTGAGTATCTGCTCTCCGGCGACGTCCTTTCTTCGGCTTTATCCCCAACTACTTTTTCGGCCATGTGAAACGGCTTTCGCCGTTCGGTGTTTTTGGTTTCGCTCATTGCCGCTGGGCTAGCCTTTCTCTGTTCATCAGGTGGTGGGCAAAACAGTTTGGTTTCTGATGCTCTCCTCGGGCAGCCTGTAATCATGGCCAAAAGCTTGGAATGCTTCCTTGATGCTCGTCTTTTTGTGTTAAGGATCCATGGGCATCAACAGCCCCTCTCCTCCTTGGAATCGCAGCAAAAACACCTCTCCAAGTAACGTGTTACGGGCAACTGAATAGCGAAGGCATGGGAGTCTTCTGAGTAGCCTGTTGTAGTGCGTTTGTACAAGGAGGGCGCCGATTAGGATGGCGTAATGTTGGGAATCCCCCGTTCCTTTCAGTGGTTGCTGGGGCCATGGTTTCCACAAGGCGGCTCGTTGGATTTCATGCCAAGGCAATTGATCGCAATCAGGATAACGTAAGCCATGGGAAGAAAGTCGCGTATTTGGCTGCGAAGACTTGGTCCTGATACAGATGAAACAGTCCGTTGCGTAACGATGCCCTTGGTTGATCCAAGGCCCACTTGTCTCGTACTTTTCCCTAGCATCTGCGGTGCAGAAATGACTCAGGTCCAACTGAGGCATGGGGTTGGCATCTGCCATACCGAGAGGAAAAGAGGCGGTTACGATTCCAGCCAAGCCACTCTTGAGAACTTGGCGTCGTGATAAGGGTAATCTCATTGGTAAATAATCTCCTTTTTAGATGTTCCGTGTTCCTTGCTGATCAGGCAGCGTTGCTTTTTCTTACTTTGGCTTCCTCCTCTTCGTGCAATTGACGGTGGCATGGGGCGCAAAGCAGCATCAGGTTGCCCATGCGATCGGGGCTTTTCTTCTTTCCTCGCTTTGCCCATTCCGATAACGAAATCACATGGTGAATCGTTGCCAGATAAGCGGCCATTCTCTCGCCGGTCCTTTGGTCGATCCAGAAGAGCATTTGCTGAAAGTGTCGGTTGACGAGCGTGACGTGCGGTGATTTTTGTAATTTGCACAACTCGGCGACGGGGTTTCCACATTGCTTGCAATAAGGATGTTCCTTGACGAGCCGAGAGCGTACTTTCCTTGACCTCTTCACGCCTTTGGGTCGGCGTAGTTTTTTGTAGGACTTCCTTTTTTGGTTCGCTATACGAGTGGTTATTCCCATCGTTGCCTCCCAAGGTTATGCCAAACCTGAGACTTTTACATTGATGACTCTGCCATCAGTAACCAATTTCCAATCGCCTCCGGCACGGCATGATCGGACAAACAGACTCGCCCGCTTGATTGCTGAAAATCAAATAAGTGCCGGTAGCAACAGTCGGTTTCTGGGGACTCAATTCCCCTGGCTCGTGTTGCCGGGGACATCACATCAGCCTGTTAGCTGATTTCGACGCCGGGTAGCTCCGGCGTTCCTAAAAGAAAGAGGCTTCACGGAACGAACTCACTCGACCGCGATTCTTGGGATTGTTTCCCAAGTGCCTGTGTACATTGTACCCGATCCAAGAAAAAAAGCGACCGACTCCAGAGCTTTCGTCGGGGGAATGGCCAGACTAGAATAATAGCCTGTGGTTTCCATGCCAGACCAGACTAGTCCACAAAGGCCATCCAAGACCTTATTGCGAAGCGTCTGGCGGTCGAGTAATCCCTCGGAGACCTGTCGATAGAGTTATTGATTCGTAAAAGGAGCAAGCAGATGTTATTCGGTCGTCCCTGGGTATTGCTATTGGCATTCTTCTTTCTGTCGTCTTTTGCTCATGGCCAGGATTTCCGAGTTGGACAGACCGTGGCGATTGCGGCCAGCAGCGCTAGCGTTCAATCTAAGCAACAAAATCTAGGGAGCGTCCCTCACGGCACACAGTTCACGATACGTCAAAAGAGTAGTACGTGGCTCCTGGGCGAATTTCAAATCGGAAACCGCACCGTCTTGGGCTGGGTGGAAACGAAGACGGTTCACCCGGTTGAGAACGATGCGGCAGTTGTAGAAACTCATGAGTTCAACTGGGAGAATCTCTTCTTGGCGAGAGTGAAGCTCGATAAGTATTACGATTTTGATGCCCACGTCGATGACTACCTGAAAACTTTTCGAGAAGACGTGTGGAAAAAATACCATGACGACGAATTTCAGCTTCACAAGAAGCGGGCCGAAGCCCTTCGCATTTTCAAGCAGCGTGTTGAAGAATTTGACCTGGACCAGGAATTTGTGATCACACGAGCGACAGTGCATATCGAAAAATATGACTTCAAACACTCGGCGTTTCCGATCAAAGAGGCAACTGACCATCACTACTGGTACAAAACTCGGTACACTCACAGCGATTTCCCTGGAAACATCAAAGTTTTCTTTGAGAATCCAGAGCTGATGAAGTTTCTTCCTATGCCTGCTGAGGAGGCTGAGCGTTTTTTAGCTGCTCGCAAAGATCGCAGTGGAAATGTCGATAGGGAATTGCTCGCCTTCATCCGAATACGTGTTTCCAAGAGAAAGAATGCAAAAGGCGATGAGTTACTGACGGAAATAGGTGGGGTAAAATACTACACTACAGGCAAACCGAAGCAATTCATCTACAAGACGCCGGATGCGCCGCCGGAAGTTTCCGCGACGCCAAAAGTCATCGAATCGGAAAGCGATTCCTCGGAAGGAAACGCGGAACCTGACTCGACTTCGGGGGACGAAAAGTAGGTGATCTACAAAATCACTGCCAGCGTGACAAATACCACACGCTGTGATAAGGATCTCTCTCTGAACAGTATTTTGACATTTTTTCGTAACGAGTAGACGCAAGACGGCTTTATGACTCAGGCTAGACGCCTGATTCATGGGGCCGGTGGTCTTTTTTACGGTTTTTCTTAACGATTGCGCTGCGTTAGCTCCTGACGCTACCAGCTGGCCGGGTGGTGGACTGACTCCTAGAGACAGCCCCTAGCCCGACCACGGTGGCGGGCACATTCTTTCTTTTTTTTGTGCCACAGGAGTTTTATTATGGCTACGCTGAATCGCGCTCACCAGGAATTGTTTCGCCGCGCGCCCGATGAATGCTTTGATTCGTTTGAGGCCCTCTACGAGCGGTGTCGCTCGGATCAAGAACAAGCTCAAGACATTTGGGTTCCACCTCAAGACCTTGTGATTACTCACGATTTGACGCTGGGTATGAGAGACAACCCTGATTTCCAGCTCAACGATTGGTCCTTCACACAACTCTGCCGTATGGCAGGAGTGAGTAAGGAGACAATCAATCGACTCAGCCGAAAGACGGCTAGCAAGGCGTTTCAAGAGACGTTGCCGAATTCTGAAAAACCGTTGCAAATCTTGACGAGGAATAGCCAAGTTCGCTCGGTCCATGGTGTCGCCTACACGCGGCTTTGGAACGTCGAACTGCTTGACGTGGTCCAGGAATTTGCCAGCGACTTTTCGCCTCCACAGCGAGCGGTGGACGAGCTAAGTACGGGACTCTACTGCGGTGAGCAAGACATGTTTGCCTTTCTCATCGATCCGACTGGCTGGGCCGAGATTGATGGCCAGGCATTTGCTCCAGGCTTCTTTATTTGGAACTCGGAAGTCGGTCGCCGTACGCTTGGCATCCAGACGTTTTGGTTTCAAAGGATTTGCCAGAATCACATTGTCTGGGATGCAGTCGAAGTGGTTGATTTTAGTCGCAAGCATACGGCCAATGTTCGTGATGGGCTGACGGAGATTCGCCACATCATGGAGCGGCTTCTCTCCAAACGCGAAGAGCGTCGAGACAGTTTTGTCAAAGTCATTCGTAAGGCGATGACGGAAAAACTTGGCCGAGATGCTGACGAAGTCATCAAGCAGCTGACTTACGAAGGGATTCCTCGCACGCTCATCAAAGATGCGATGAAAATTGCCGAGCAGCGAGGAGCTTTTACGATCTTTGCGTTGGTGGATGTGCTGACGCACTTGACGCAGCAGGTCCAGCTCGCCGGTGATCGCTTAGCGTTGGATGCCAAAATCGGCCAACTCCTTGCTCTCGCAGTAGCTGCTTGAGCTTGACCTCTGTAGGCGAATAGCAACTTTTGCTGTTCACGATCCCTTTTTGAGGTTTACTGATAGCAGCAGAACCTCTTCCTTTCCCCTGATCCTTTTTTGAGGAGTCTCACGATGTCTACGAGTACAAAAACGCGTCCCGCTCATGAAGTCCGAATCGGACGTATCAAGGCAACTATCTGGGAGCAAGAGTCTGAGAAAGGCCCTTGGTACAACATCCGAATCAGTCGAATCTACAAAGACAAAGACGACTGGAAGGACTCCAACTCGTTTGGTCGCGATGATTTGCTTGTTTTGGAAAAAGTCATCAACCGTGCTTACGACTGGCTGATCGACGAAGCTGCTGGGAATACCAAGAACGGTAGCAACAACGGCAACAGCAACAGCGACGACAGCGACTTTTAATTACGAGTCGGAGTGTGGTCAATTCAGGACCACCTCAAGTTGGCAATACAATGAGCCGAGGGGAGGTTTTCGCAGGTTTTTACTAGACCACCGAGCGCCTCTCTTTGGGCATTCCCTCGATCTGGCTGAGACCTAAACACAGCGATAGAGCTTGCTCGGCTAAGGAACCGACAGTGGCCCTCAACTTTCGCAGAAAGAATTCTTTCTGCGATCACGTGACTCACGTGACTTTCCTGGTGAAGAGTGCTACTGTCCCCGGCAGATGGCCGAAGGCCACGCTCTTTTCACCTCAATCTGTTGGCAGAAGCGACAATCAATCGCCCTTTCCCAAGGCAACTCGTCGGAATGTAAGTTGCGATGGGAGGTGGCGTCAGCGCATTGGATTTGGGTTTTTTCCGTGGAAAGCAATTATTCGAGTCGTTGCGCTTACGCTCTTCCATTTCGCAACGAGACCTGTTCATAAGAAGTGTCTGCGTCGGAATCTATGGTTAGTAGTGGCCATGCTCGGACGCACTGTTTGCCGGGGACTAGACAAAGGGAATTCTGTGGTAGAAATCGTGACAGACTCCGCCACAGGCATTCCCTAGCGACACGTTAGAGAGGAAAGCCAAACCCCTTGTTCTAACGTGTCCTTGTCTTTTTCTAAGCAGGGGGAGGTTCTGTGATGGTTACTAACAATCGCGCTGTCGCAGGCCTCCTTCTTGAGTCGCCTTTCTTTGTCGAGTCAACGACGTAGAAATTCATTTATTGATTCCTCGGGCACGGTCTAGAATTCTCCTTTTTCAAAAAATAAAACCGGCTTCAGCACGGAGTGAAAGCCCATTTTATTTCATGAAAAAGGAGAAATTCCCATGTGCAATCCCAACAAAAACGAAGTAACCTTTCACGTAAGTGACTTGGCACAGTTTACAGGCGATTTGCAGCGCTATCGCCATAGCATCAACAGACACATCATTTACACACCCGGCGTACAGTACCTCGCCGAAAAAGCCAACGCTTATTGGCTCCTTGATGCCATCGCATCCTACTACGGAACCCAACGCATGAAGGCTGCGATTGCCAAGGATGATCGGCTCAGTTCACTGCACTTCTGGACTCTCGATGTGGCCGAAGACAATTCAGCAACACTCATCTTGCAAGCCGATTCTGACGTAGAACCTGCTATTAAACAGGAAATTCCCTTCACCGATTTTCCAATCCAGCAAATACGTATCTGGGCAGGATTCAACGGCAAGAATTGGACGCTTTACTTGCCTTCGGAGCATTGAATGCTCAGAAAAAACGCCTGCCTGAGCCGGTTGGCGTTTTTCTATCTGAAGTGCTACTCTTCCGCCATGGTTAAACTAGATTTCTCCCCTGGTAATCCTGAGAATCGCCAGCAGCAATTGCTCGATACCATTGAACGCTACTGTACGACCAATTCCTACTACGTCGTGGGCAAGCTACAGCATTTTACTTCGATCAAAAAAATGGCCGACCGAGGCTACGACCATGCCTGCTACGTTGTGGGCGCTTGCTATGTTGGTGACGGCCCTTGTGGCGACGGACTCCTTGGAATCAATCGAGAAAAAGCCCTGTATTATCTGCAACGCGCCCATGAGCTTGGCGACCCACTCGCCCAGGCAGTGATCGCAAAACATGGCTTGGCAGCCAATTTGCCTCAAATTTGAATTTTTTCAATTTCATCGAGACCAATTGTGTCCGACGTCCGGTCGTACAGTTTGGTCGTACGGACCGACTCATGGCAGGCGATCCTTTGCGCATGTTCCAGCAGCCCACCATTTTGCAAATAGGCCGTGATACCTGTCGCCCGAAACGTGTGGCAACAGACGGTCGTTTCAATGCCAGCGCGGCGAGCCCGACGCTTAATCATTCGCAGGACATCGTTGCGGTGCATTCGCCGAATCGTGAGAGATCGTCGAGCATCAATCGTTCGGAACAGCGGGCCACGCCGCTGCTCAGAAATGCCTGCCGCCTCCACGTAGGCATCGAGGTAGGCTTCTGCGTTATGGTGCGCCGGGACTTCGTGCCGCTTGCCCCCTTTCTCGTGCAGCCGAAACCACATCCGTCGCCCCTGCGGATAGTAGTCGGCGACGTTCATCCCGATGGCCGCCGAAACACGGGCAAAACTAAAAACCATCACTCCAATCAAAGCTCGATCGCGCATTCCAGAAATAGTGTTCGTGTCGATGGCATCGAGCAGTTGCCGAGCCTGTTCGGCGGTAAGCACCGGCGTTTTTCCTTTCTTTACCACATGTCTTGGCCCGCGAACCGACGCAGCTGGGTTCACGGGCACGACCTGACCGATCACAAGATAGTCAAAAAGCATCCGTATGGCGGCCAAGTGGATTTTTACGGTGGGAGCGCTTCGCTGGTTCGTCAAATTTTCGATGTAACTGGCAACCACCAGCGGTGAGATATCGAGCAGATCTAACCCAAGAGAATCGCACCAATCCAGAAACCAACGAACGGCCCGAGCATAGACCATCCGCGTACCCCGGTTACGGATATGGGCCGTAAAGAACTCAAGGAACCGTCGCTTCGCCGACTCGCCTGCACGTTCCACAAGTGCCGGAAGGCGGACACCCATTCCCGCGACTTCGTAGTGGGAATGGCAGTCCTGTTGTTGAGTAGAAAGATGGGGAATGATGATCGTCATGGGGAACACTATGCCACAAAAGGGCCGTTGCAAAAAGGAGCTTTTGCAACAGCTTTGGTGGATCGGTGCTTGCGCGAATTCTTGAGTCGTTAGGTGGCTCAACTCGAAGGATTTCGCAGTTGCCAACAGCGCCAATCCGCCAGTTCCCATGGCGAGGATTTGCTTTGTCAAGAAATCTTTTGTCACAGCTAGGAAGCTGCTGCATGGCGACTCAAACATTCGATAGGCCTCACCTGTTTTGGGTTGCCAATTCTGTTTTGGTATGCTTCTTGTCTCTTTGGCATTAACGCCCAACATCGGTCCGAGTAGATGTCCCAACGTACCGGTTCCACGCGGCAAAAAAGCTCTGTGCGACCGGCGACGTGCTTTTAGGATTTGCAAAAACGGTTTTGAATTTGTGGAATTGCTCAGAGATATGAGCAACCGCAGTAGAACAGGAGTAATAACATGAGCAATGTATTCTCGTGGGAGCAAGCTTCGCTCCCTTGTCCCAAGCCACTAGACGCGGCAGTTGTCGCCGGGGTGTTTGGGAGCTGTGCAGATGGTTCGTTGCGACCCGGCACTGAAGAGATAGCATCCATGACCGAAGAGCAGGCTCGCGATCTACTCAGCATTCTGTGTGACATCAGGCATCTTGAACGCTGCCTGCGCCGCCACCTCAATCCGCACTCAGGCCAACCACTGCGAAGTTGGGAAATCCGCGAGCGGATCGAAGCATCGATGCACACAGGATTAGCAAACTTACGCAATCACTACAAAGCGTGTCTTGGTGCTTATGAAGACGCCTTCGGACCATCAGCAGCGGAAGCTCTCGATGGTTGCGTGCGAGCCTTGCTCACTCGGCCTGAGTTCGCGCTTGCACTGATCGAGGTCCAGCAATCGCTCTTCTGAGCTGATACCGTGACCTAGTCACGCGCAGGAGAGATTCGAGCTGTTGAGTAGCGAATCGCTGAGGCTGTTGGGTTTTTTGGCACGCCGACGGTCTCTTTTCATCTCGTTCTTGATTTCAGGTCATCCTCGTTGAAACTGTACCGCGGCCCTTTCGAATATCGGGAGAAAGTGCTAGTACAAGGCCGTTCTTTCTTTTCACTGAAATGCTGAGTAATTCATCCCGCAGATCGACTTCCTATAGGCTCTCGCCTATGAGAAGTCCGGTTCGCGCGTAGCACCGGTTTTTTCTCGGTTTTCTAAGAAAGGATAGTGGCCGATGGACAGTCAGGTCATCCACGGATCGTGCTATGAGATTCTTCCCACTCTACCTGAGGGCTGTGCAAAAATCGTCTTTTGCGATCCGCCGTATAATTTCAAAATTGATTACGGTAGCGGCAAGCAAGCGGATTCACTTCCCGAGGAGAAGTACCTTGGCTGTATGAAGCAACTCTTTGTCCAGTCGGTTCGCTGCTTGGACAGTGCTGGCAGCATTTGGGTATTGTGCCCGGAACGTTGGGCCGATCAGTTCGGAGCGATGCTCTCCGAATTACTTCCTAGACGGAATCGCATCATTTGGCGAGAGACGTTTGGGCAGTACCATGAGCATCGTTTTCCGAGTGGCCATCGCCATCTATTCTGGCATGTGAAAGACCCCAAACGCTCGCCGTTCTACACGGACGAAGTACGAGTTGCCTCACAACGTATGTTAAGTGGCGACAAAAGGGCTGCTGGCCCAAGAGTCCCCGACGATGTCTGGGAATTGCCCCGACTTGTTGGGAACGCCAAGGAGCGAATAGGAATTCATCCGTGCCAGCTCCCTGAGGAGCTTTTACGGAGAATTATTCTATGCTCTACGGCGAAAGAGGATTTGATTCTTGACCCGATGAGTGGAACAGGGACGACAGCTCGGGTGGCACAGGTTGAGGGGCGTCGGTACATTGCCATCGAAGAGCAAAAAACCTTTGTAAGTGCGATCGAAGAGAGGCTCTCGCGCCAACACCAAGCAAAGCTATTTGGTTGAGCAAGGTTTGCATAGCTGGGAAAGGAAGCCCGGCTGTATTTACGCGCACCGGGCATTTTTTCTCTACTTGCCTGATCCTAGCGCCGCCGGGCTGACCCTCGGCTGGTACGCCAAGCCTTCGTGAGATAATGCTCAAGCACGTCTGAATAAGTGACCTCGTCACGTCCAGCAATACGACTCAAGAGCGTGTGAGCTTTTGCAGAAATGGTGACTGTTTTTTGACCGTCATAGTTGTCCCAACGCTGGCGACGCTTTCGAACAGCGGATTTGAGTTTAGTCCATTCCTCGGACATGAGATAGTTTTCAGCCCAGAGATTGAGTGATTCCGCCTTTTTCTTGCGGCTTTTCACCTTGAGGGCTTCATAGTATTGTCTCTCCGCTTTTGACGTATTCACGCTGTCTTCAAACTCTATGCCGTAATTGCGAATCCGGCCTGACAGATAAAAGCTGGCATGTTGAAAGTCGTCTGCGGTGATTTTGTATTTTGCGCGTGGCATTGGTTGTGTTCTCCTGGCACAATTGTAGCTAACCCAATATCCGTGACAAGGTCACGGATGTTACAAATCGCACAATTGTGTCTGATCGGAGTGAAGAAAATACAGTCTGTTTGGACAGCAGGAGCACAGGTGAATTGTCGAACCTATGCAGATTGGGCATTTTACAGAAATACGTTGAAAAGTGCGACCAACACGAACGATAAACCGACAAGGCGAACTGGCTCGGAGCCATCATCCGGTGCGAAATTCAGTGGGGTCGAACTCTCGTCAAGAACCGTCACAAAGGCGCCGTCAATTCGATGCTAGCCAATTCGTTCGGCCCGGTCGTTGCGCGCGTCGTGAGGGAGCCTATTAGCATGCGTGTGATTCGCCTTTTGCTGCTGAGGTGGTTTTCACCTCAGCGAGTACGTGGATTTGTGAACTCGCTGAAGTTTGTCCAACCTCAGCGGATTTGACCCTCGCGTTTGTGCGAGCGGTCGATTTCACCGCCGGCGGTTGCGCGACGCGCAGTCGGCCACCGGACGCGCCATCATTTTGTTGACACAGGCGACCTCGTCCGCAGAAATCGCCAAGATGTAAAACTCGCCACATCTCGACTCTACCTAACTCCTAAATTTCGGGTTCCGATGACAGGCCGTAAAACCACAACTCCCTTTGCGGTTATACGACCATGGCGTATTACGAGGAAAGCCCTTCATTTTGCATCCGTGCTGAAAAACTTTAGCTTCGTCTCTTCGCTACAAGCAACGCAGCCGAGATCGACAGCAAAATGGCTGTTGCCGGTTCGGGGACGGTCGTTGACGTGGGGACTGTCCCTGTCCCGCCGCTAAAGTTCCTTTGCCAATTAAGAAAGTCATGCCCGTCAGTGTCACCATCATAGTCAGTGTCACCGCCGGCGTTCGCACCGTAGCTGCTCGTCCAGTCTGCTAAATCGTCGGCATCAACGTCACCGTCGCCATCGAAGTCGCTGCTAATTAAGTCCGAGGTCACTGCAAGTTGCAAGAAGCCGTCTCCGAAAGGGATCACGTTTTCGCCGACATCGAAAAGGCTGTTGAGGTGAGTCCACTCTGCCTCGTCGCCGTCGATGGCACCGATGTAGGCTTCGAGACCATTAAGAACGAGCGTTGAACCGCCCAGGATACTTAACCCGCTTTCGCCTTGTGGAAAGCCAGAGAGGTACAGGGCGTCTGAGCCTAATCCGACATCACTAAACGTCGTGAAGTCCATCAGCACAACCGTCGTCGCCTGCCCTGCCTGTCCGACGACCATCTGCCCCCAGTTGAAGTTGTCGTCGATCGTGTCGGTCGGAAGTCCAATATCATCGCCATTGACCTCGAATCGTTGGACCCCCGAGCCTTCCATGAATAGTGTCCCACCACTCGTGTCGTGGAGGGCTGGGTCGCTTGTCAAAACGATCATGTCACCGCCGATGTGAAACTCCCCAAGACCCGAGGCACTGATTTTTGGGTTGCGAATAGCTCCTAGCCCGTCGTTTTCAGGGACATTTACCTCAACAGATCGGCCTAGAACAAGATCGCCTGTGAAGGTGATTTTGCTGTTCGAGCCGGAAGTGTCGAGCCAAACGCCGCGCGACGTGGGGCCGAACGAACCGAAATCAATGCTACCGCCCGATTCTGCTCGGAACTTCAGCCAGGCACCGCCGCCAGCGCCTTTCAAGGTCGATACGTTACTCAAATTGATATCACCACCGTTGGATGCAAGGACAGTGTAGCTACTCCTGACTGCTTGGGTCGCATCGATTTCGGTTAGCGAGGAAAGATTGAGCGTCGAATTATTGTCGCTGGAAGAGAGGAATGGGCCGCCAAGATCATACTCAGATATGTAGCTGTTCGAGAGGATATATTCGGTGTCAGCAACCGCAAACGATCGGCCCTCCTTGACGTGGATCTGTGCATTGTCGATTTGCGTAAAGAGAGGTGCATTAAGAATGGTCGTCGGCGTTAGTGTGATGCTGGAGTTCGAAAAGTCCGTCAGCAAGGGTGCATTTACCGCACCGCCATTTTCAATCTTAAACTCAGACCCAGACGTGGAAGTTAGCATCGGTAGATTCAAGGCTTGGAAAATTGGCACGTCAATCCGCATATTGACAGATGTTTCCAGAGAGGATAAATCGATGGACCCGCCAGCAAGCTCAAACCACGTATTGCCGCCGATGATATTCTCAAGTCAGACAAGTCTATGCTGCTATCGTTCGACTCGGCTCGGAACTTCAGCTGGGCACCGCCGCCAGCGCCTTTCAACGTCGATACGTTACTCAAATTGATATCACCACCGTTGGATGCAAGGACAGTGTAGCTACTCCTGACTGCTTGGGTCGCGTCGATTTCGGTTAGCGAGGAAAGATTGAGCGTCGAATTATTGTCGCTGGAAGAGAGGAATGGGCCGCCAAGATCATACTCAGATATGTAGCTGTTCGAGAGGATATATTCGGTGTCAGCAACCGCAAACGATCGGCCCTCCTTGACGTGGATCTGTGCATTGTCGATTTGCGTAAAGAGAGGTGCATTAAGAATGGTCGTCGGCGTTAGTGTGATGCTGGAGTTCGAAAAGTCCGTCAGCAAGGGTGCGTTGATTGTAGCGCCGTTCTCGAGCAAGAATTCTGACCCCGTCGCTGTGGTGAAACCATTGCCCGATGCGCCGATGCCCAAATCGAGCGTCTCTCCACTTGGAACATCAAATCGCGTATTCACGACCGATTCGAGACTGGAGAGGTCGATCGATCCGCCAGCCAATTGAAACCAAGTGTTACCCTCGGTGATTTGCCTAAGTCCAGATAAGTCGATGCTGCTACCGCCCGATTCTGCTCGGAACTTCAGCCGGGCGTTGCCGCCAGCGCCTTTCAACGTCGATACGTTACTCAAATTGATATCACCACCGTTGGATGCAAGGACAGTGTAGCTACTCCTGACTGCTTGGGTCGCATCGATTTCGGTTAGCGAGGAAAGATTGAGCGTTGAATTATTGTCGCTGGAAGAGAGAAATGGGCCGCCAAGATCATACTCAGATATGTAGCTGTTCGAGAGAACATATTTCGGAAGTGCTAGACGAACCGTTGCACCGTTTATGGCATTGAGACGTTGGCTTTCTCCGCTAACGAACGGCGAATTGGTTAAAAACTCAGCGTCGGCACCGTCGACGTTGATATGGATATTCTCAAGCAGCGCGACTCCAATGATTTCCAACGATGTATCCGTAAGATCGAGCCCCGAGCCCGTCTCCATGCTCATCCCAGTGATCTGTGTTGGTGTTGGTAGATCGAAAACAACAGTCATACCCGCCGGGATGATGACATTGTACGTATCTCCGCCTCCGTCAGCAGGAACAAGGCCCGGCGCTAGATCCCAGTTAGTTGAATCCGACCAAAGCCCTCCGTCAGGGCCGATAAAATGGGCCGTCGTCTGTGCAACCACCGGCGCGGCTAAAAGAATAACGATCAACGGTAGTAAGCGTCCGATACAACTAGCGTCGCTCGGCAAGATTTCTTCGCAGGGCCCGTCGGTCTCTTTTCTTGGCTTGGCGTGCTTCTTGCTCGTTTTTTCGGTAGGTTCTTATTGATTCGGGATGCGTTTTTGCCCAACGGTCGGGTAGCAACTCTTCGAGGTCGGGTTGGCCGGAGGCCAAGCAGCGCAGGACATCATCGACGTAGGCCCATAGGTCCAGTTGGTGGCGTGCGGCGGAGGCAATGAGCGTGTACATCGTTGCCGCTACCTCGCCGCCTGCCGCAGAACCGAAAAACATCCAATTCTTTCGACCGATCGTTAGTCGCCGCAAGTCACGCTCGGTGTCATTGTTGTCGATCGGTAAATTTTCGTTCTTGGTAAATGCCTGTAGCGGCTGCCATTGGTTGAGCGCATAACGAACGGCTCCTCCGATCGCGCTCTTGGGAAGTAGTTCTGGAGCTTGCTGGTCGAGCCAAGATTTGAATTCACCGAGGATCGGCACCGATTCACTTTGGCGAAGCGCCAGTCGCTCCGTGGCGGAATAATCCCAGGCACGGTCTTCGATATCGTACAACTGCCGATAAAAGGCTAGCGCACGCGAAGCACGTGTCGGATCGTTGCTTTTGGCCGTCTCAAATTTACGACGCGCATGCGCATGGCAGCACGAAGCAAGAATGCGATCGCCGCTTCCCAAATAAACACCGTCGTTGACGCCGTACGCATCGACCGTGACCCAGCCACGGTAATCAGCTAAAAACTTTGCCGGGCCATCCCGCTCGCGACTTTCGTGAAAGAAAAACATGTTGTAGGGAGCCGCATCGCGTCCCCTGGCCAGCCACATCCGCGCGGTCCGCATTCTTCCGGGGAGGCTCGCGTCTTGCAGACGCACGGGCGTGTCGTCCATGCCTAGCACATTGCTTTGTAGGAGCCGTTTTTTAATCGTGTCGATGAGCGGACGAAGTAAGTCGGCAGCGGCGCTGAGCAAGTCGACTTGCGTACTGCGAGGAATCACCACGCCCGCACGAGCAAAAACGTCTTCCAGGCGGTACAGTGGCAGGTGATCTGCATATTTTCCGAGAATAATCTGCGAGGTCACCCCAAAACCGTAACGCGAACCGGCCGTCAAGGCGGCATTCTTTTCGTTGGATTGCGGCGGTGGGGCGACCGTCACGCCCGTTTTGCACTTGCTGCAAGCACGTTTGGGATAGTGCAGCTCGTGGACGAGCATCTGCGCAGGGACATATTCCAGCCGCTCGCGAATGTCAGTCGCGATGATCGGCATCTCGTCGCCGCAGCAAGTACAAAGACGCTCCGCTTCGGAAACGTCGATCACCTCGACTTCACGCGGAAGGCTCTCTGGAAAACGGGCTTTCTTGCTTCGCTGGCGACGCTCGTAAGTGATTTCGATCACCTTTTCGTTGGCGTCAGCATCTGAGTTGGCAACTTCCTCGCTCTCATCAAAGAGTGAGAGCTGCGAGTCGTCTTCGACGTGCCGCTCGCTTCGCCGACCGTAAATATAGCGTTTGAGCTGCTCGTACTCGAACTTGATACGTTCGAGGTCTTTGGCCAAGCTCTCATTCGTGTCGTTGGTTTGTTCAATCAGAGTGTGACACGCATCGAGAGAGTCGGGCAGTTTGATCATGCCTCCGATTTTACACAGACGCTATTGCTATGCTAGGGCAATACTCCTAAGCAGAAACATTTTCACTCGAATGTTTTGTCGTCCCGCGATAACGTTTACGTCGTTTGGCTGAAGCCAAGTCGATGCCCGAGAGGAGTAGCGACAACTGCGTCGAATCGATCTCCAGAGAGTTTTCCGTTTCGCTCAAGGCAGAAACCTGAAACGTACCCTTTTCGAGACGCTTGTACCAAATCACCAAGCCATCCCGATCCCACAACAAGAGCTTCACGCTGTCGCGGCGACGATTAAAGAACAGAAATAGATGCCCCGAGAGTAGCTCGACGTTGCGAAAATGCGTGGCGACCAAGCCACTCAAGCCATTGAAACTTTTACGCATATCGGTCACGCCAGTGTAGACAAAGACGCGGCTAGTCGAAGAAAGAGTCAGCACGGGCTAGCCTCCGAGTCGGTCGCTTCGATCACCGCAGAAAAAAGGTCGGTCAGGCGCGAGCGTGAGAGATCGCCGGGTAAGTCGATCGACGCGCCGCCGGGTAACGTGAGTGTCGCCACCTGGACGGTGCTGAGCGCCAGTGGAACAAACCGAGGAGATGGGCTGCTCATTGGGCTGGCGAGCTTCTTCCAACGATAGAAGCTAGGCGTCGAGACGCCTTCACTCCGGCAGAACTCCGCGACGGTCAAACCCGTGCTGGCAAAACGCGTGAAACGCTCTTGCCAAACGGACAAAAGCTGAGGGTTCGGCGAACGGGACATAGGCGACTCCAGGGGTGAGGATGGAATCCTACCAGCCTAGCGAATCCTGAATGTATGCCCCCGCCGAACGCTTACCGATTAATCGCATTTTGGTCAGCCTAATATGTAAGCTCATCTTTTCAATGGACAAGAAGAAGAGTCTTTGCCGCACCTACATGTACCTTGACGAGTTCGAGGAGCTAGGCCGTATCGACTCGATCATCAAGGCTGGTCAGCAAGGTGCTTCAAGGTACGCGACTATCGCGATGTCACTGCATGACATCGCACTTTTCCGTAAAGCTTACGGTGACGAATCTGAGGGACTACTCTCCATGTGCGGGTTCTCGGCATTCTTAAAAGTACAAGCTGGCGAAACATCCGAGTGGGCTTCCCAAGTGCTTGGACGGCAGGCAGTCTTGCAGGAAGAGAAGACGACGCACTACGACAGTGACGGCAAACCTACTGGAGGATACTCCATGAGCAACCGCCCGCAGCAAATAACGCTCGTTCTCCCCGACGAACTTAAGAACCTTCCGTTTCCTGAAACGTCGAAACAGGTAACGGGCTACTTGATTGCTCCATCACATTCCTGCTATCGAGGTGAGCTGCCGTTTAGGGACTTGCTCGCAAGACCATCGGACATAAGCTCTCCTGGACGCATATTGTGGCCTGCCGCCGAACAGGTCGACGAGTTCCGTGGTCCCACTGAATCATTATCTGCACCTGAAGATAGTTTTTTAGAACTCTATAAACTCGGATTCAAGAAAACCGGTTACGAACCTCCGCCGGATGACGTTGAAGAGAAAGAGCAAAGCGACGCAATAGAAGAAGACTCAACTGACCCTGGACAACCTCGACAAACTCGTCGCAAAGGACGGATTAAGAATATGAAATTTGACTTTGGACTGGATGATTGACCAAACTGTCACTGACTATCAAGGGGTAGATTTATCCAGTAGCACATGTACCCGTTTGAAATGCACACGCGATTAGAGGGCTTAAATTATGACCACAGGCGAGAACCCTAAACCAGGTCCACCTATTCGTGACCGTGCCAATCCACTGGCATTGCTGACTCAATATGAACGAAGCATGCGGGCGTCCGACGCCACATCTACGCAAACTCGTAACGAATACAATGCTCTAATTGATTTACTTAGGCAACGCAATGCGGACAAGGGCATTGCGGACAGCCTATGTACACTTGTCATCAGACTCAATTCAGAAGGAGCCGCACGGGCACTGCACGGAACTCCGAATGCAGAAACGCGAATAACTATTGCCGCTGAGGTGAACAAATATCTTGCCAAGAGAGTCGATCGCAGCGGCGAGAAAAATCGAGCGACTGGCTACGTCACTCCACTTGCGTTGGCGGGATCGCCCAGCATCGAGGAAGTCGATTTGCTATGCCGAGCGGCTCGTTTTCAAAGAGGCAGCAGCGAATTTAAGAAAGAAGATTTGGCGTTCCGGAAATTCGCTGTTGAAGCAATTGCTGTGAGTGACGGCAGGGCAGCTCAGAAAGGCGTGCTCGCCCTCATTGCTAGTGTGCGTGACAAGGTTACGCGGCAATCCGTTGTTGATGCGGTACTCAGACGTCCTACCGAAGGCGTCTTAGAAATGTGCCGTGAGTTGCTCGCAATGCCACGCAGTCAGGCGATCTACCGGCTAGCACATGATTATCAAGGCAAGGGAGGACTTGCGTCGAGGCTATCGTTCACGATTGGCCGATGGCGTTACCGTCGGGTCTTCAAGGACCTAAGAAGAATCGTTCAATCCTAGTTTCGGAGTATGCAGTGCTCACATCACCGCAAACTCCTCTGCGTATCCAATTACCACATGCGGCTTACCATCCTCTTCGCCCTCTTTCACGTACAGCGGCTTAATACACCCGGTTCCCCAATCATCTTCAGTCGGTAGAAAACACTGGAAGCGGGCCGTTTCGGCTCCAAAGCGTTTTGCTTTCTGCATCGCGTAGGCTGCTAGCCATAGTACGTCGTTTCCCCGACCGGTAACCGTTTGGAAGGATTTGGCCAGCGGAGCAATCGTGACGATGCTTTTCCAAAGCTGAGCCGTGACTGCCACTTGGATGCGATAACGGGTTGGGCCAAAGCCCATCTCGCGTTGGACCCAACTGGTGACAATGACCACGAGTCCGTTGTCGAGAGCATGTTGGAATGAATAATCACTCGGGACACTGCTGAAACTTTCGGTGGATAGGTCGAAGGCTGTGTTGTCGAATTTCTTGATGGTCATGTCGGCTACTCCTTGATGGCCCAACTGTGCGACAGATTGGGTCGTTTTGCCATGGGCAGTCCGACCCTTATCTGTCGTGACCTGGCTGGATTGGTATGTGCCGTCGTTACCACAGAGAAACTCGGCAGACAGTCTGCGGTCAATCGTTGTGTAAAGCAACTTTTCTCGTCGGTGGTGCATAACTCTCGAAATGACGAGCCGGCCGAGGTTGACTTGTCGCTCAAGGAGGAAGTATGCGACGCAACAAAGGTGATCAGCTTGCTGAAGCGGCTCGACTCAAGGCACTGACAAACGGCAGCTTAATCGACGTGAGCGATGTGGCTCAATCGACTGGCATCTCACTGCAAGTTGTTCTGTCACGAGGATTGTGGACGAGCTTGGTGCGGACGTTTCCCACCGCTCGGCCCGATGATTATTGTTCGCTAGAAAAGATGCTCGACCAGTTGCGGGGCATTGTCGAAGAGGAATGTCTTATCAAAAATGAGTTTCGCTACTTCGTGCCTGATGAGCGACCGACTTGGATTGGCAATGCCTTTCTAGTCCGCGTTCAATTCAACTATGTGAATGACCGAATCGCAGCGGTGATTCTCTGCTCTGTCGAGGAGTTGTTCACCCATAAGCTTCCCTCTTCGCCTGCTGTCGTGCCGAGTGCGTTGATGGTTCGCTTGTTTCGCGTGCTGTTGCAGCTTCCGCTATGTGGACGAGGTCCTGACATGGTTCTGCTAGAACGAATGCGTGAAACGGCCAACTTGCTCATGAGGGCGTGCCCGATGAAAGGCGAGATATATGATTATTTCAGTCGCTGGCGACCGCACCGACCAACTGGGTTTTCCAATCAAGAGTTCCGGGCTGTCTTATCGCGGACACTGGGTGAACTATTGATTTGCATCGGGGCTTGCGAATCGGAGGCCAATGCTCCCTTGGTGAAGGAATTGACGAAATACCATTTGGCATTGGCTTCGCCGCTGTCCGACTTGGCGGAGATTACCGAATCGCTCGTCAAATTGGCGGCTAGGTTGCCTTATCAAGAGGGGCCGATTGTGTTTAACTCGTTTCGCCCATTGCTTGAAGCTTGTCTGGAGATGCGATACTCGCTCGACAAAGGTTCGACGACTATTCCTGCCACGGCTCTCACAACATTACGTGACCAGTTTCCTCGCCTGGATGAACTGGTTGCCGGGGCTGACAGGGAGGAGTTTTTGCGACTTCGCCATTGGTTTGAGAACATTGACGATGGTTCGCCTTTGGGGAACTATGTGAACCTGGGACGGTGGAAAGGTCCGGAGCCTGTTTGGCAGTAAATCTTGCTTGTCCACTACCGCAATCCCAAGCGATCTTTGGCATTTGCAACCTATACCCTTAGCCTGAAAGGCTTTTCGAAGAGAAAGTTCGTGTTTTACGAATTATTGCACTTGATGGTTCGTGTTTTACGAACTATCATTGAGTAGCAGGCCGATACTAGAAAGGAGTCGCTACGGTGCGGGTTATCTCGAAGTCTCGATTGGTACAGTTCTGGGAAACGCCCGGCTGTGAGGATGCCGAGGGACCGCTGCGTGCTTGGTACACGCACGTCAGCCATCGGTCTGTCGACTGGAACAGCTGGAATGATATCAAGCAAGATTTTGCCACCGCTAGTCACGTAGGCAATTGTGTCGTCTTCAACATCGGTGGCAACAAGTACCGCCTCATAGCACGGGTGCTGTTTCCGAGTCACAAGGTTTTCATCCTCAAGTTAATGACGCACCATGATTACGACGACGGGAAGTGGAAGGACGAATGCGGTTGCCATGAGCCGCCGCCTAAGAAGAGCACAGCGAAGAAAACGGCAAAGAAATCACGCCACAAAGGAAAACGAGGGAACAAGTAATGGCAACAATTAACTCTTATCGACTAAAAGGAAAGTCCAAGGACTCCTATCTGGAGTGTGTGCTGGCCTTTCCGCTTACCACAATTTCTTCGGACGAACACCTGGAGACTGCACAATCGGTCATAGACAGTTTACTGGCCAAGTCAAAAATCCATCAAGGAGAGCAAGCGTACCTGGATGCGTTGAGTGACTTGGTGGCGTCTTACGAAGATGAGCATTTTTCGATTGAACCCGCTTCCGATGCCGATATGCTTCGTCACCTGCTCGACGCCAAGGGCGTCTCGCAGGCCGAATTGCATCGCCAGAGCGGTATCTCCAAGTCGTCCATCTCTGAGGTCTTATCGGGGAAGAAACCGCTCAGTCGTCAGATGATTCGCAAGCTTGCCGACTACTTCGACGTGGACACAAGTCTGTTGGCTGCGAATCTCTAGTTGCTAGGCAGCGTGTTCGTTTGCCCATCAAGTTGGCAATCGGTGTGATGTCGAGGACCTGCGGGACTCGCGGACGACAAAAGCAGGTGTTTGCGGGTGACTTCGCCGCCTCAGTCGCCATTGGTCCCAGCCGTGGGTGAGGACCAACGGCGACCGGGCGGCGGAAGCAGAGTTTCTGCGAACGAGCGACGGCATTCAGCCGACTGTCTTGACTCCCCTGCTTGGAATAGCGTGAAATGTGTTGAGTGAACCCGAGAGTTGTCCTAGTCACGGAAACACGAGCGATGCTTCCAATTGAGAAATTTCCCGAAAACTTCCCGTACGATCAACTTCGCAGGCATGTCGAAGCCCATCCATTCTCGCTTCTTTTCGTGACGATTTGTGGAGCCCATTCGTACGGTTTCAATTCGATTGATTCCAGCTACGACCTGCGAGGCGTTCACATACTACCACTAAAGAAAGTTGGTGTTCCCGACCCTGACCAAGGAGCTGTCGAATCGTCTGGCGTCCACGATGGTATCAAGATAGACCTTGCCACGGAGAACACGAAAAAGTTCTTCGGCCAATTATTGGAAAACAATGGCTCCGTGTTGGAGCAACTGTTCTCGCCACTGGTGGTACATACGACACCTGGGCATGAGGAACTCAAGGAACTTGCAAAAGACTGCATCACCCGTCTACACGCTTGCTATTACCGCGACTTAGCTGCGACACAATGGAATCGGCTCCAGAATGAAAAGAGAGCTACGGTTGAGCCGCTGTTGCAAGTTTATCGCTTGCTGCTAACCGGCATTCACCTGATGCGTACCGGTGAAATCGTAACCGACCTGCCTACTCTCAATGAAACAGAAAAACGGCCAGGAATTGATGAACTCATAGACTTCATCCTTGCCGGGCCAGCAATGTGTTGGCTGGAACCATCAGACTTAGAGTTACACGGGCAGGAATACAAGCAACTGGTGTCAAAACTTGAGTCAGCGGAGGCGGAATCAACGTTGCCAGAGCAGCCGAGCGGCAAGGATGCGTTAGACTACCTCTCGGTTCGAGTTCGCATAGCCTGATGGCTGCCTCAGGTGATAGGAATGACCCAAGGCAGCACTATGGCTGCGGTCTGAGAGCTGAAGTCGCTTGTTATGCCGCAATCGGCAGCTTGGCAGCTTCGCCGGTATCATTGATGCTTTGCGAGATCGTCAGCACTTCCTGCACGTCGCGGTGGACGAGCTTCCAGTTGTAAACAGGCATCTCTTCGCCGCTACTGACAACCGAGAAGATGCCAAGTAGATAGGCCAGTCCCCGCTCTAGCTTGAGAGCTTGGCTGGCAAATACGAGTTGCCGAGGCGTCCTTCCGCCAAAATCTTCGTCGATGTCTCGGATGGAGCGAATGTCTTCCACAACCAATTCCAGCAGACCGCTGTACTCGGTCAGTAGAGAAATCGCTTGCTCGCGATCAACGCGAAGCAAGCCATCGAGGCGGTCGAGCATCTCGGCAACCTCCTTGGCCCGCTCGACTAATCGCTCGCGTTGTGCGTGTGTGCGAAGTTCACTAGCTTGTTCGGCGAACTCCTCTGTGAATAAATCCGTATTCTCACGTTGCTCTTGTCTGTTTTGCATCACTATCAGTTGTCCCATTGCTTCTCCTCCATTAAGCAGCTAATTGATAAATCCTCACTTCAAACGGTTTGACTGAGCAACGTTTCACGCGGACACAGTCGCTTGGAACCGCCGGTAGCCCAGCCGTTTTTCTGGCTTGGTTTACGGCTCGCAGAATGGCAAACATTTGCCGCGTGACGCCGCCATAGGCCTCGAACGGCGAGCACTGAAACTCCCGTTCCAATGCTGCGGTCGAACGTTTCGAAGTAGCTGCGACCAAGAAATGATTCTTGAGACTCTGGTATGCTCGCCGACTGATGCGGACAGATGCCTTGCCGTTATGGCCGATGGAATAACCACCAAATACGATGGGCGTCTCGCGAACGTCGAAGTATTGCCGAAGTCGGCTGATGCCATCCTCGCCAACTCGTTCGTGTTCTTGAAAGAATGCGTGAAATCCTGCCGTGGCTAACAGCACCCAGAAATCTCGATAGCGAAGATACTGCACATTGGCCAGGGGACGGCCATTGGGACCGTTGCGTTTAGTGCGTCGGTACCGCGACCACTTGCTACGAGCAACATCGAATTTTTCGAGGATGCGTTGGTCGTGCTGCTGGGGAGTAAGCCGCTCAGGCACGCGACCACTTACATAGAAAAAATAGCGGCGGGCAACATAGCCGACGGCCAGTTGCTGCACAAAGCCTTCCAGCGTGGCGGCTTCCCACTTGTAGTTCACATGTTTTGTCACGACCCATATCCCACATGCCGTTCTGACGATAACGACATTTGGCTTGTTATGGACGATGCCAGCAAGATGTTGCACAACAAGTGCTAGCCGCTCAGAATCGTTACGAGTTCGTGCTACGCAAAACTCGCAGCGTGTATGTTCTTAGTTGGAAGTAGCGTAGTAAGAAGAAGTAGCGGCGGGAACGCCGACGTTGATTGTCCTGATTTGCTGAATTGAATCGAAAAGAATGGTTTGTTTGAGGCACAAACCATTCGAAAAGCCGTGAACCTTGGTCAGTAAAAACGTCGAGAGCAACCTTCTAGATGAAGTCGCCCGAACACTACTTACCAAAGTAACGTCCACAGCACCTGCATCCCGCCCTCAGCCGCCAAGCCGAGAAGTAGAATACACGCATTGCAGCTTCCGCCAGGAAGTAGCAACGGGGACCGCCGAAGCGGCCCCGTTACCGCGACCTGTTTTGGATAGGCACAAAGCCCGTCGCCACTTTCGTCGTCGCTCGTGCTTTTGCCCGAGTCGGCTCGTAACTGAATCAATGCCATTCCCAAAAGGGTCAGGCATCACAGTTACGAGACGCGACCAAGGATGTAAGCACACAGATGGTTACCAGCCATCTTGAGCAAACGAGCCCGCACTGCCTTGCACGGAAGATTGCCAATGGCAACCTGGAAGAGCCTTCGCCCTTCGCATCGCCGAGACTTTCGTCCCGCTACCTACTTGTGGCACACTCCCACTCTTGCGAATTCAAAACACTTGGCTGACTGCACCAAGCACCGGGAGCTAATCCCCGGTCTCGCAAGAGCTTCCCTCTTTAGTCACAGACATCGACAATCGATTCACGTCGGTTAGCAGCGTTAGCTGCGGCTTCTCGTAGATACGTGCTCGCCGCCAGGCGAGTCGCAGTTTCCAGCTACTCGTTAGAGTCACTGATTTCCCCTTGCGAACATACAAGCTCAGGGTATCCCACTACAAAAAGTTGTCCCAGTTCGGCACCGTCTTTCTATTGTCTAACGAGCAAGCCCTCGCGGGCCTTTCATGGTTGAGCTATTCCCCGCCTGGTTTCCCAGGACGCCGAAGCTTGTCATCGCTCCGATACCGTATGTCTCCACACGGCAAGTCCCCACGCTCGCAACGTTGCACCGTCCGCCTTTGGCGGATTCAGGCCCCGTCGACAGGATTTGCACCTGCTTTGTCTGCGACGGCCTACTGCGACTTGCGTCGCATTAGGTTTTTCAGAGTCGCCCTTATTCACATTCTGTATCGGATAGAACTGTGAGATTACTCTGGACGGCAATTGCTTCGAGACAAAGGAAGCAACAATACCCAGGATTAGTTCACAGAGCCTCCGTCGTTCCGGACAAGCCACTCTAATGGCATCCGGCTCTACGGACAGGCAGCATGAGAAAAAGCAAATTTCTCCCCTTAGCATGGTTGGTAAGACCACGTTTACCGGGAGCTACCTCCTATCCAAGAAGTCGCTCTACAAACGTTTGCAGCAGCGATACTTCTCTTATGGTCGCCACGAAGAATTGTTTGACTTATTCGCCCACGATATGTCACACCTCAGAGGCAGTCTGCAATAACAGGCCAAATATCAGTCATGGGCAATGCCGCACTCTGATATGTCGTCCTAGCTCACGGTGACGATGTATCGGTTGCGAGCATTGCCTGTGCGATTAGGAGGGAAAACTATGAAAGAAATACCGTGTCAAAGAATTTGGGAGGGAGCAGTAGGAATCACGCTCACGCCACGTAAGCAAAAAAGCGGCGAATACTTTTGGACGTTTTCGTTGGTGCGTGCCTACAAACGAAAGGGCAGCGAAAAATGGGAATACGCTCAGCACTATGGGCAAAAGCACGCCGAAGCGTTAGGTCAGGTGATGAGCAAAGCGTTTCAGTTCATGGAGCAGAATGAACCAAGTCAGTTCGTAGACGAGTGGGAGGCAGCGAAAGCTGTCGAGCCTGCCGAAATGCTGGACGGCATGAAGTTGCCACCAGCCGACGCTAATGCGTCGCACTGAAGACGCACTGTTCTTTCAAAAATCGAAACTGAGTAGATGACTACCCTCTACCGGCCATGTGGCAGGCAACACGATTCGCCTGCGACAGGACCGGTGGTGCATGAGCCTCAAGCGAAGGATTTTTTCTGTACGTTTCTACGCTGACTAGCTGTGCCAACGGTTTCGACCGCTGGATACCGCTAACTCAGTTCTGAAGCGTTAACAGTCCACGCACTCTTATTAGTAGAGAGGAGACTCAAGATGGTGAATTTGACCAAAGCGAGTCGAGAGTTGTTTCGTAGAACTCCCGACGAGCGGTTTCAATCGTTTGACGCCCTGCTTGCTCATTGCCATGAGCGACGCGAGCGGTCAAACGAGCATTGGCAGGTTTCGCAGAACCTTCGCATCGAGCAATCAGCTAACAGCTTGCAGATGCGATTGGAAGACGCGGAAGATGTCACAATGTCGCTTAGCGACTGGAGCTTTAGTCAGCTCTGTAAGTTGTGCGGCGTCCAGAAGGACACCGTCAACAAACTCACTTCCGAGACGGCATCACGTGTGTTTCACGACACGATGCCTCATTCACGGAAGCCACTTCAGGTGTACTCGGCTGCCGGTACCGCTTTGGCGGTCCACAGCTCGACGTACTCGCGTCTATTTGACGCTGAAGTTCTTGAAGCGGTCCGCGAGGCCGCCCCCGATTTTACGCCCCCACCTACTGGTTTGGGTGGAGCAACGGGACTCTATGCCGGTGAACAAGATATGTTCGCCTTTGGCATCGACCCTAATGCTTGGGTGGAAATCGGTGGTGAGAATTTTGCTCCCGGCTTCTTTGTGTGGAACTCGGAAGTTGGCCGACGTTCGGTCGGCGTTCAGTAAGCGTTCGGCGGGGGCATACATTCAGGATTCGCTAGGCTGGTAGGATTCCATCCTCACCCCTGGAGTCGCCTATGTCCCGTTCGCCGAACCCTCAGCTTTTGTCCGTTTGGCAAGAGCGTTTCACGCGTTTTGCCAGCACGGGTTTGACCGTCGCGGAGTTCTTCCGGAGTGAAGGCGTCTCGACGCCTAGCTTCTATCGTTGGAAGAAGCTCGCCAGCCCAATGAGCAGCCCATCTCCTCGGTTTGTTCCCCTGGCGCTCAGCACCGTCCAGGTGGCGACACTCACGTTACCCGGCGGCGCGTCGATCGACTTACCCGGCGATCTCTCACGCTCGCGCCTGACCGACCTTTTTTCTGCGGTGATCGAA
>CBDCZS010000002.1:0-1710613 GCA_965224625.1 Bythopirellula sp. | reverse complement strand
TGGCCCGTTTAGCTCTAGGGTCGCTTACCTTCCCAGGCGAAGAACAGCCAATCGGTTCGCTGTTGGTCGATGAGGTGGTTTTGGTAGGTGACCGGCTCGACGCGGACGTTGTCGAAGACTTCGCGGAGCGCGTCGGCAAAGGGGGAGCTTTCGGCGTATGACCAAACCGCCAAGACGCCGCCGGGGGCCAGATGTTGTTGGGCGGCCTGCAAGCCAGAGGAGGTGTAGAATGCGATGTTTTCTTCGCCCAGACGCTCGTCGGGCGAATGGTCGACGTCGATTAGGATGAGGTCGAACAACCCGTCGAACAACCCGTCAGGCGGACCCGCGAGCCGCTGGTAAACATCGCCCTGGGTGACGAGCAGGCGTGGTTCGTTGGTTATTTCTTCGGCCATTTCTTCGGTCAGTTCTTCGGAAAGGGGAACCAGCCCGCCGGTGAGCCAGTCGATGACCTGCGGCAGAAGTTCGACGACTTCAACGCGGGCGACGCGGTCGGAAAGGAGAGCTTCGCGGGCCGTGTAACCGAGGCCAAGCCCGCCGACCATCACACGCAGCCCTTCGTTTTTCTTATGAATAGAAATCGCTGTCTGCGCCAGCACCCGTTCGGAATCGGTGTAGAGGCTGCTCATCAGGAATTCGTGGTTGAGCGTTACCTCGGTCACCAAGGTGCCGGGTTGCGAGAGGAGCTCTCGCCGTCGCAGGCAGAGTGGGCCAAGTGGGGTGTTTTCGTAGGCGAGGATTTCAAGTTTTGATTGGGTCATGCTTGGTTGGTAATTTTTAGTTGCGAAAGAAATTCCTCATACCCCCCGTTTGTACCGGACGGGGTGTTTTGCGGTAAACCCATATGCTTTATGGACTTAACAATTCTTGTATGGAAACTACTCAAAAAAAACGACGAAGGCGATGTCCGAAAGGGATTTTTTTCGGGAATTCTTCTTGACGGAAGTTTGAAGCAGGGTAGATTGCGGCGGTGAGGTGCGGGTGTCCGCTAGCCAATGCGGAATACAGCCGTTTTGTGAGTTTCTCGTTTTTGTGTCCTCGGACACAGGAGATGTGGGAAACTCTTCAGTATTTCTAATCAGGTTTTTTAGGGGAGATACGAAATGTTAAAAGCTTTAGTAATGCTAACTTTCCTGGCGGGTTTTTGCCTCGCCTTGGATTTGCAGGCATCTGTGAACATCAACTTGATCGAAACAGGCGATAATCCGGTGGCCGAACTCACGGGGGCTTTGGTCCCTCCAGGCAGTGGCTTGACGATTGTCGGTGGCAGCGGAGCGTTTGTGGGCAGCGTTGGCAACGGGGATGCAGCCCAGTCGGCTACTTTCACGAATTTGAGCCTTGTTCCGAACAATGATCCAGGCATGCCTACCGTTTCGTTAAACAACGGCATTTTGCTGACCTCGGGTACGGCGAACTTGCCGATGACCAATACGAGTAGCAATTTTAATCCTTTCACTCCAGGAACGGGCAGTGATACCGATCTCACTGCGCTATCGGGGATAGGCACTAATGATGCCAATTCGATCAAGTTTGATTTTACTATCGCTCCTGGGAAGAATGCGGTCGAATTTGACTTCGTCTTCGGCAGCGACGAATTCCCAGATCAAGCTGTTACGGATGTATTTGGGGTGTTTGTAGATGGTGTCAATTATGCGTTTTTCCCCGACAACAGTTTGGTTTCGTTTGTTGCAGGCGCGAACGCTAGCAACTTTATTGACAACAACATTGGGACCGATAACTACGATTTCGAATACGATGGCTTTTCGAAGGTGCTCCATCTCGTCGGACTGATTGATCCGAGTCTGACCGAACACACGCTAAAAATAGCGATCGCGGATACCTCGGATAACATATTTGACAGCGGCGTTTTTGTCGGTGGACTCTCCGCAGGGTTCTCTAGCGGCGGGGGTGGCATTGGAGGAAGCGGAGATGTACCCGAACCCACCTCGGTATTAGTCTGGGGAAGCCTCGTATTTGCCGGTTCGATTATCACCCGTAGACGCTTAGGCGGTCGTCGTTTGGACGTTTAAGATCGATCCCCACGATCCCTCACGAGGAAAACAGAACGAATTTCAAAATTGAGCCCAGCAAGTATTGATACTTGCTGGGCTTTTGATTTTGGTATGCCGTGTGAAAATGAGAACGTTAGTCGTCCTTCGTTAGCAGTTCTTCCCACTCTGTCTCGCTCAGCACTGTCACCCCAAGTTGCTCGGCCTTCGCCAGTTTGCTGCCTGCTTTTTCGCCGGCGACTAGGTAGTCGGTTTTCTTCGAGACGCTGCTGGAGGTTTTGCCGCCGTGTTGCTCGACGAGGGTGTGGATTTCGTCGCGGGTGTTGTTTTCGAGCTTGCCGGTGACGACGAATGTTTTCCCGGCGAAGATTTGGAGGGCGCTGGATTCAGTGGGCTGCGAAGACGCAAGTGTGACGCCTGCGGTGCGGAGTTCGGTGATGACGTGTTTGCCGGCTTCGCTTTGGAGGAAGTGGTCGATCGAGGCGGCGATTTCGGGGCCGATGCCTGACTCTTGGCCGTCGATTTGGAACGACTGGATGTCTTCGCGGGTGGCGGATTGCAGGGCTTCGATCGAGCCATACTGCTTGGCAAGGATGCGTGCGACGGTCGAGCCGATGTGCCGGATGCCCAGGCCGCAGAGTACGCGGTCGAGGCCGCGCGTTTTGGCGGCTTCGATGCCGGCGAGCAGGTTGTCAGCCTTTTTTTCGCCCATGCGGTCGAGGGCGAGCAGTTGCTCGCGTTTGTTGTGCAGCTGAAAGATGTCGCCGAACGAACCGAGCAGGCCAGCGTCGGCGAGCTGCAAGACGATTTTTTCGCCCATGCCGTCGATGTCCATCTGCCCGCGCGCGGCGAAGTGGATCAGCCGTTCTCGCAGTTGAGCGGGGCACTCGGGGTTCATGCAGTGGCGGGCCGTTTCTTTGCCTTGGTCGTCTTGCTCGGCTTCGACTTCGCCATTGCAATCGGGGCAAGTTTGAGGCGGCTCGATGGGCGGCAGGTTGGCGGGACGTTTTTCTAGGTCGACGCGCACGACCTGGGGAATGATCTCGCCTGCTTTTTCGATGATGACCGTGTCGCCGACGCGGATGTCTTTGCGAATGATCTCGCCGTAGTTGTGTAGCGTGGCGTGTTGGACCGTCGTGCCGGCGACCAAGACCGGCTCCATCGTCGCGCGCGGGGTGAGTTTTCCGGTCTTGCCGACCTGCCAGTCGACTTGCAGCAGTTGGGTGACCGCCTGCTCGGCAGGGTATTTGTAGGCGATACACCAACGGGGGAAACGGCTGGTGGTGCCGAGCTGTTGTTGCTGGTCGTACCGGTTGATTTTTATGACGACGCCATCGACGTCGTACGTCAGCGTGTCGCGCTGCGCATCAAACTTCTCGATCAGCGACCAGACTTCTTGGATCGAGTGGCAGAGCTTGGCGAGCGGGCTGGCGGGGACGCCCCAGGTGGCAAGCGATTTGAGGAACTGCGTGTGCGTCTCGAATTGGGTGCCGACGATTTCGCCTTGGCCGTGAGCGAGGAATTGCAGCCGCCGCTCGGCCACGGCGGTCGCATCGAGTTGCTTGAGTGTTCCTGCGGTGGCGTTGCGTGGGTTGGCAAAGGGCTCGTCGCCCGCTGCGAGGAAGGCTGCATTGATGCGTCGGAACTCGGCGTTGGGCATAAAGATTTCGCCGCGGACTTCGAGCACCGCAGGGGCAGGTAGTGTGTCGGTCGCGGCAAGTCGCAGCGGGATCGAGCGAATCGTGCGGATATTTTGCGTGACGTCGTCGCCGTTGGCACCGTCGCCGCGGGTGGTAGCAAGCACGAGCTGCCCGTTTTCGTAACGCAGGTTGATCGCCACGCCGTCGATTTTCGGCTCGGCGAGGTAGCCGCCGTCGATGGGGAAGCCAGCCTCGGCCGCCGAAGCAAGAATTGCCTCTGCCTGCTTGCCAAGCGTTTCGCGTTCTTCTTTGCCCTGCTTACGTTTGGCTGTCGATTCCTTGTCCCGCTTGCCTTTGAGTGGTTCTTCTCGCACGTCGATGGCGGTGAGCTTGGTTACGATTGCTGCAAGCTCTGGGGCCAGCGCCTCGAAACAACGCTGTGCCCACTTATTGAGACTTTTGACGTCGTAAGTGTTGTCAATCGACAGCATGGGCCGCGCGTGGGGCACGGTCCGAAAGCCTTCGAGGGGCTGGCCGCCGACACGCTGCGTGGGGCTGTCGGGGGTGAGCAATTCGGGGTGCTCGGCTTCGAATTGCTTTAGGCGGTCGAGTTTCTGATCGTACTCCTGGTCCGAAATTGTTGGCGCGGCGTCGACATAGTATTGCCGGTCGTGTCCGCGTATTTCGTTACGAAGCAGTTCGATTTCTTGCTGGGGGTTTGATTGCGTCATGACTGAATGATCCGTCCTGAATTTAACGCAGAGGGTGCAGAGACGCGGAGAAACGCAGAGAAATTATCGGAGGAGGGAAGCAAGTAGATTTCCATATCATATTTCTCACAAAACAATCTTCTCTGCGAACCTCTGCGTCTCTGCGACCTTTGCGTTTCAATTTTCTTTATTCGCGATCATTCGCGTCATTCGCGGGCAAATCGTTTTTTTCTTCCATCCACCAGCTATCGGTTGCCATCGCGCCGAAGGTTAGCACTGCCAGGATTGCTAGCTCGATGAGTATCGCTGTGTTGCCGTGGGACTGTAGCCAGCGGAAGAGTGGGTGGTCGGTGGTTTGTTCGATCGCCATGCGGCCGGCGTTGACCTCTTGAAATGCCATCAGCCCGTAAGCGAAGCCGGTCACGCAAAATGCCAAGCCTGCGGGGATGAGCAGCGTGTAGAACGGGTTTTTCCATTTTTTGGCAGACAAAGGGGAACCTGTTGGGAGAGTATCGCGGTGAGAGACCTCTTGATTGTAGCAGAGTCATGGCCAATCGGCAGTGGTGCCTGACCGTACGTGCAGGAGGATTGCAAAGTCCGTATTCAGAAGGATCTCACTCCAGGTGTCAGAAAGAAAAGATAACCACAGAGGACACAGAGAGCACAGAGGAGTCTTAAAAACAGGATTTTCCTCTGTGCTCTCTGTGTCCTCTGTGGTTTGATTTGCGCGACGTTTCTTCAAAGATTATGACCTTGCAGTTCGCCAGGACCGTACGTGCAGGAGGATTGCAAAGTCAGAAAAATAAAAATTTGAAATCAGAAAAAGAAACATTTGAAACACGACGGAACAACGGAAGTACGCTTGCTTTTTCGTTGTTTTCGTTGTTCCGTCGTGTTTCATACTTTTCTGACGATCACCTCAGGTCGTCAAAGTACGACTTTGTAATCCCCCTGATAGAACCTGCTATCGCGTAGCGAAGTGGTTTCCTGCCCACTGTCCACTGCCGACTGACCACGGTAAACTGGCCGGTTTGCCCTTCGACCGCCGGACCCCATAAGGCAGCGTTTCCAAGTGACCGACTCGACGATTCGCCTCCGGGGCGTGGCTGTGAATAATCTTCGCCACGTCGACCTCGATTTGCCGCACCGCAAACTGATCGCTTTTTGCGGGGTGAGCGGCAGCGGCAAGACGAGCCTTGCGCTCGACACGCTGTATGCCGAGGGGCAGCGTCGGTACATCGAAAGTTTTTCGACCTACACCCGGCAATTTTTGCAGCAGCTCGACAAGCCGGAAGCGGAAAGCATCGAGGGCATTCCGCCGTCGATTGCCGTGACTCGCAAAAGTGTCGGGCGTTCCAGCCGTGCGACGGTCGGCAGTGCGACGCAGATCAACGAGCATCTGCAACTGCTCTTTTCGCGCATCGGCGAAGTCGTTTGTTATGGCTGTGGTAAACAGGTGACGCAAGATTCTGCCGAGTCGGCGGCCGAGAGCCTCGCCAAGCTGGCCGAGGGAACGCGGCTGATGATCGGTTTTCCGTCGTTGCGGGGGATGCAGCGCACCGACGAGGTTTGGCTGGCCGATCTGCGGGCACTCGGCTATCGCCGTTGCGTGCTGCAAAACCAAACGGTCGACTTAGAATCAGCAGCGATCGACGTGCTCGCCGGTTTGGAACAAATCGACGTTGTGCTCGATCGCTTGACGGTTTCTTCGGAGTCGCTAGGGCGGTTGCGAGATTCGTTGGAGTCGGCGATAGAGGCGGGGCGCGGGGCTTGTGTGGTTTGGGCGGAGAGGGATGGAGACGCGAATGGGGACGCCAGCGAGAATGCCAGCGGGGTGTTGGAGATCGACGGAAAGATGTGGCAACGTCAGCGGTCTAGCCAGTCGTTTCGTTGCGATGCTTGCGGGATTGATTTCCCGACGCCGGAGCCGCAACTGCTGAGCTACAACAATCCGCTGGGGGCTTGCCCGACCTGCGAAGGTTTTGGCAACGTGATCGATGTCGATATGGATCGCGTGGTGCCCGACGCCGACAAGTCGCTGCGTGATGGGGCGATCGCACCTTGGAACACGCCTGCTTATGCCCACGAGCTGAAAGAGCTGTTGGCCCTGGCGAGCGACTATAGCCTGCCGGTCGATGTACCGTACAAAGATCTTACACCCGAGCAGCAACAGCTTGTTCGCGAAGGGGTGCCGGAGCGCGAGTTCGGCGGGCTCAACGGGTTTTTCAAGTGGCTGGAACGCCGGAAGTACAAAATGCACCTGCGGGTTTTTCTGAGCCGCTGGCGAAGCTACTATCCTTGCGACGACTGCCAGGGGGCACGACTGAAGCCGGAGGCGCTTGCCGTTCGGATTGGCGGTTTGAGCGTTGCTGATCTGTCGGCGCTCAAAATCCGCGACGCGCTCGATTGGTTGGCCAAGGTCGAATTGACGTCTTGGCAGCGTGAAGTTGGGCGGCTGTTGCAGGAGCAGGTCGTCTCGCGGTTGGAGTATCTCGACCAGGTTGGCGTTGGGCATCTTTCGCTGGAACGGCCACTGCGCACGCTTAGTGGTGGCGAGGCGCAGCGGGTTTCGCTGACTTCGGCGTTGGGATCGAATTTGATGGGGATGCTCTATGTGCTTGACGAACCGTGCGCCGGTTTACATCCGGCTGATATGCCGCAGTTGGTTCGCACGATTCGCGGGCTGCGTGACCGTGGCAACACGGTGGCGGTGATCGAACACGATCCGCTGTTGATCCGCGCGGCCGACGAGGTAGTCGAGATCGGCCCTGGGGCGGGTGAATTTGGCGGGCAGATTGTCTTTCAGGGATCGCCCGAAGAAATGCTGGAGTCGAGCGACAGCCGTACGGGCGATTGGCTTTCGGGGCGACGTGCTTTCGGCCTTCGCAGCAACCGCCGAACCGCCGAGCAAGGTTGGATTCGCCTTGATGGGGCGAGTGGAAACAACCTGCAAAACGTCAGCGTCAAATTCCCGCTCGGTGTGCTGTGCGTTGTTACCGGGGTTAGCGGTGCGGGCAAAAGTACGCTCGTCGAGCGAACGCTTTTTCCTGCGGTAGCTAGTCGGCTCGGCATCGACGCCGAGAAGCCGGCTAAGTTCAACGGCCTGTTCGGTGCCAGCCAAGTCGAAGACGTTATCCTCATCGACCAAAGCCCAGTCGGCCGCACGCCGCGCTCGAACCCGGTTACGTACATCAAAGCGTTCGACCCAATTCGTGCCCTGTTTGCCGAGTCGAGCGAATCTCGGGCACGCGGTTTTAAGGCCGGGCATTTTAGTTTTAACGTCGACGGCGGTCGCTGCGAGGCGTGCCAGGGCGAGGGCTACACACAGATCGACATGAAGCTGATGGCCGACGTCTACATGCGTTGTGCCGAATGCCAGGGGAAACGCTATCGGCGCGAAGTGCTCGACGTCAAATATCGCAACTACAGTATTGCCGAAGTGCTCGACCTCTCGGTCCGCGAAGCGTTTGCATTCTTCCGCGGCCACCGCAAAATCTTGGCCCGGTTGAAATGTCTGATTGATGTCGGGCTCGATTACCTGCGGCTGGGCCAACCGGCCAACACGCTTTCTGGCGGCGAAGCCCAACGCCTCAAAATGGCGACGTACATCGCTGCCCCGCGCAAAGGCCGCACGCTGTTTGTGCTCGACGAGCCGACGACCGGCCTGCATTATTCTGACGTGCTGCAACTGCTTGACTGTTTCGATTCGCTGATCGACATGGGGCACTCGCTGGTGGTGGTCGAGCACAATGCGTTGATGATGCAGGCGGCCGATTATATGATTGATTTGGGCCCAGCGGCGGCGGACGAAGGCGGGCAGGTGGTCGCAGTCGGCACGCCAGAGGAGATCGCAGCAAATGCAAATTCGGTGACGGGCCAGTTTTTGGCCGAGGAACTGAAACGCTCGGCTACCGCAAGCGAATAGAATCTGATTAGAATACCCAAATGACAACACTTACTTACGGCGAAGCTTCTTCTTGTCTGCTCCAGGTAGCGGAGGCAACGGTTTTGCGCCCCCAGTCAACACAGGCCTTGTCCCTTGAGCAAATTTCAGCGGAGGTGCGGGGCCAGCTTGCCGAGCCAATTCACTTTCCTCCGCTGTCGCAAACGACCGTTCCTGGCGATAATGCCGTGCTGGTTGTTGCACCGGGGATTCCGCAGGAGCTAGCCGTCATTGATGGGGCCTTGAAGGCGCTACGCGATGCCGGCGTAGAAGATTCGCTCATTACGGTTTTGCTGGCCTGCTCGCCTGCCCATGCCGAAAAACGTAAGGCCGAACTGGCTGCATTCGGGCATTGCGATTGCCAGGTGAAAATCCATGAGCCCGAGAACGAAAACGAGATCGCCTTTTTGGGGGTCTCGCAAACGGGGGTCGCCTTGCGACTCAACCGCGTGCTTTGCGAAGCCGATCTCGTCTTGCCGGTGACGGTTGCCACGGGTGAGCTGTCGCCTGGGGCCGGGCTGTTTCCGGTTTTTTCTGACCGAGAAACGCAGCAGCGGTTTTCGGCGGCGAGAGCCGAGCAATTTCCGGCACTGCCGCCAGAGAACGTGTTGGAAGCGGAGGAGTGTGGCCGGCAGCTTGGCGCGGGGCTCCTCCTGCAGGTCGTCCCCGCCCCTGGCGGGCAAGTGGCTGCCATTATTGCCGGCGACCCGGCCAGTGTGGCGAAGCAAGGGCAGGGGAAATATCGGGAGGTTTGGTGTAGCGATTTCTGCGTCCGAGGGAACTTGGTGATCGCGACTTTGACGGGCGAGGCCGATCAACAAACTTGGCAAAACGTCGGGCACGCCCTGGCTGCTGCCGAGGCGGTGCTTGAGCCGGGTGGCTGTATCGCGATTTGCTCGGAACTCGCCGAATCGCCGGGTCTTGCCCTGAGCCAACTTTTTGGCAACGACGAGTATGATGTCGTCCGGCGAGAGATCCAGCAAAACCTGGGCACTGACAGCGGCTCCGCGATGCAGCTTTGCCAAACGCTGGAGCGTGGCACCGTCTATCTGCTGAGCAAGCTCAACCCGTCAGTGGTCGAAAGCCTAGGGATGACGCCCCTCGAATCGGATAGCGAACTGGAACATCTGGCAGAAACGCTTCGGCCCTGCGTGGTGCTGGAAGAAGCCCAGCGGTTGCTGCCCTCGGTTGTCGAAGTATAAATTCGCAGTGAAATGTTGATAGAAACGCAGAGGTCGCAGAGACGCAGAGTTTCGCAGAGAATACCGAAGGCTCCGCGTTTCTCTGCGTCTCTGCGACCTCTGCGTTTAATCTTTTGAATCGAGACGAAAAAACCATGGCAACCCACGACACCTTTCTGGCAGACTACCAAACGCTTTCCGACGGCAGCGGCTTTGCCGAGCTGCGTGACTGGTCGACGGTGATGATGACCGGTGCTGACCGGCAATCGTTTTTGCACAACATGTGTACCAACGACATTCGCCGCTTGTCTCCTGGCGATAGCTGCGAGGCCTTTTGTACCAACGTCCAAGGGAAGATCGTAGCGCATCTATTTGTAATTGTGCAAGAAAATCAGTTCGACCTGCTGACTGTGCCAGGGCAGGCGGAGATGCTCATCAACCACCTCGATCGCTACATTATACGCGAAGACGTGACGCTGACCGATACGACGGGGGAAGCTGCTTGGGGGTTTGCTGGAGACGAGATGCAAAAGCTGGAAGGCACGTCGAGTGACGCTTGTTGCCAGGAAGCTTGGGACGCTGTTCGCGTCGAGTCGGGGCTGCCGCTTTTTGGCGTTGATTTCGAGAGTACCAACCTCCCCCAAGAAGTCAGCCGCGACACGCAGGCGATTAGTTTTACGAAAGGCTGTTACCTCGGGCAGGAAACGATTGCACGGATCGACGCCCTGGGGCACGTCAACAAAAAGATTGTGCTGTTGAAGTTCGACGGAGAAACGGCACCGCCCGTTGGCTTGGAGCTAAGTGTCGATGGCAAGAATGTTGGTCGTGTGACGAGCGGCTGTTGGTCGCCTCACGAAAATGCCCCGGTTGGGTTGGCAATGGTGCGCCGCGGCTCGAATGATTTGGGGAGCCAGCTTGCAAGCGAATTTGGCGAGGCGACCGTGATTGCGCCGTTCAACAGGGCCGACTAACCTGCGACGCGTGGCGTGTCGGCGATGGTGATTTCTTGCAGGTGCTTTAGGTATTCGATGAGTCGGTCGACCCCGTTTTCGTTTTCGGTCGCTGTGATTTGGCCTTCTAGCGTGTACTTGCCGGTGGCGAGCGTTTGTTGAAGCTGCTGAAGGGCCAGCAAAACGGTTTGGCAAAACGTCTGCTGCTCGGCGGCAGTCATTTCGTCGCGGATCATGGCCGATTCGCTTTCGCTACGCTGGCGATGGAGTCGGACGAGTCGGCCTGCTTCGGCTTTCACCAGATAGCCGTCGACAAAGGCACGACGTAACTGGCCGGCATTATTGAAATGGTAGACCGGGTCTTGGTCGAAATAGAAACTCGCTGCTCCGCCTTTGCGAAAGCCTGCGAAGACCTCGGTCGTGTGTCCCTGCGAGGGAACTTGCAACTGCAATCGGGTGGTAAACGCTGTGGCATCGCACAGCAGGTTTTCGCGATCTTGAGGTTGGCTGGCCATGCGGCCTAGTTTAACGCAACTTCGCTTTCTAGCGAAGCCTGCTGCGACGAGACTTGTGCAATTTGCAAAATATCGTCGTGGATTTCAAAGAAGGCGTCGATCACTTCGGCGTCCCACTGCTTGCCGGCACCGTTGCGAAGGATCGCCTCGATTTTTTCTTCCGGCATTCCCTTGCGGTAGGGACGGTCGCTCGACATCGCGTCATACGCATCGGCCACCGCCATGATGCGTGCCATCCGCGGCGTTTCTTTGGCTTTCAGCCCATGAGGATAGCCGCTGCCGTCCCACGCCTCGTGATGATGTAAGACCATCGGCAAGACTTTGTCGAGCTGCCGAACGCCTTTGAGGATTTCGTAGCCAAGCTGCGGGTGGAGTTTGATTTGTTCGTACTCTTCGTCTGTGAGCTGGCCAGGCTTGTTGAGCACATGGTCGTCGATGCCGATTTTGCCGATGTCGTGCAGGAGCCCTGCCAAGTAGATGGTGTCGCGATCCTCTTTGTCGAGGCCCAGGTGCTCGGCCAGCGAAGTCGAGAAGTAGGCAACGCGGGTGCTATGCCCCGAGGTGTAGCGGTCTTTGGCGTCGATCGCCGAGGCAAGGGCCTGGACCGAGCTGGCAAACAGTTGCGACTGTTCCTGATAGAGGCCCAAGTTGCTGTTGTGAATTCCTAAAATGGTGCCGACGCTGCTGAGCAGTTGAATTTCGACCGAACCAAATTCGCCAAAGCTGCCTTGAGTGCCTCCGCGATGGTTCAATGCCAACAGCCAACCCCGCGGCTGCTTGCCATCCTCGATCGGCACACAAACGAGCTCTCGGACTGTCGGGCAATGCCAAGTTGGCAGGGTCGTTTCGGCCCGGTTGAGCAATACGGGTTGTCGAAGCGGGGTGGAGCCGAAGCGGCGAATGAGTTCGCACAGCTCGTCTCGATCGACCGGGCATTCGCCCTCGGTCAAAACTTCCCAGTCGGCTAGGTTGTCGTCGGCGACTTCGCCGTCGGTTTTCCCACGCAGGGACGATCCCCAGGCACTGTGCCGGAATGGTCCCGGCTAACCAGCCCAAAGCATTTTGCCACAGTTCATGTTCGTTATCTGAAAGATGGAGTTGGCCGGTCAGGCGGTGGAGCAAATCGAGTTCATCGTAAATGTCGTCGGCATGGGCATTCGCCTCGGTAACTTCGCTTTCGAGGCGAGAGAGCTTGTGATGCTGTGATAGGTTTTCGAGTACGGTCTCGGCCATTCGCTGCAAGACAGTGACAGGCCAGATCGTTTTTTCTTCTGACCATCGCAAGGCGCGCTGTGCATCAATTCCGAAGGTTCGTGCAGCGGCAGCGATTTCTTCTTCGCAGGTGACCTGTTGATTCACAAAAACGCCAACGGCCACCAGGCTGGAACCTACGCCTAGGCTTCGCAGTGGGATGGCCAGCATGGTTAGGGGGGCAAGGTCTTCGACAATTTCTGGCGCTCCGCGCCGGCTGACTTCAGCGAGGAGCTCGATGCGTTCGTAGAAGTCGCAGCTTAGGCCTGCATAGTCGGAGTGGACTAAGTCGCCCGTTTCGACGTCGACCACAGCAAAGGGCTCGCCGAACGCCTGGGTTAAAGCTGAGAGAGTTGCTTGAATGCCACTGCCCGACGCGCAGCCTGAGCCACTAGACGGGTTGGTCGTCTTTTTGGAGGTCGCCGATTCTTCGGCAACAGGGTTGTTTAGCGATAAACTCAACAGAAAAACTCCGCCCTGCGGACGTGTGGACATCAAAGGTCTGCACTACAAACATAGGAGGCAAGCTTGTCGCAGGAGGGTGGAGGACGGTGACTTTTGGGCAACCTGTGCAGATATCGGACAGATATGTCGATTGGGCCGGTTGCGCCGGGGGGAGTGTCGTTCGAGCGGCCGGTTATTGCTCGTCTTGCTCGGTACGCCGTTCGCGGTACCGGCGACTGGCCCTTTTGAGGGTGGCCCGGTCTTCTTCGGAAAGCTGCTCGAAGCTTGTGTCGCGAAGCTGCTGGAGGATTGCGTCGACTTGCTTGTCTTCGTTCGCTTCGCGTTCGCGCCGTTTGCGATCGATTGCTTCTTGTTGTTTGTCCTGCAGGTGTTCGACCAAAACCGCTTCGCGATCTTCGTCCTCCCATTCGTCGAGCAGCCACTCTTCGTCGTCCGAGTCGAATTCGTCGAGCATCAGCCCCGCATCGCAACGCAATGCATAGGCCTGACGGAAACCGCCGTAGAACAAAAAGACGGAAATGACCGAAAGCGGAAACCATGTTGGTAGGCGGCTGTTCAAAAAGCTTTCCGAAAAAGTGGAGATGGCAAGCAGTGCTGCAAACAGAGCACCGCCCAAGGCGATCCGCGAAGTTGCACTCGCCGCGGTCGACCGGCCAACCATCGGCCACAAGATGCCACGGAGTAGCTCTGCCCCGTCACAGGGTTCGATGGGCAAGAGACTCAGCAGAAGCAGGCACCAGTTAATCCAAACAGTCAGTTGCGCGATCAATCCTAGAGTGGCGAACGAAGACGCATCGGGTGCAAAAATTTGTGGCGAGCAGGGGTGGAGCAGAATTCGCAAGACGTTGTGCTCGTTGCCCAGTGCTAAGCCGCAGCCGGCTCCGACAAGTAAGACGAGGTATGCCATCGGCCCAGCGAGTGCCGTCACCAGATGAGCAGGGGGGTTCTCGACCGGCAAGTGCAGTTTGGAGAAACCGCCAATCGGTGCCAACACCAATGACGAAAGATGCCCCCCCACGCGGGAGGCGGTCACCGCTCGCGCGAACTCATGCACAGCAACGCTCGCCGCCAAAACTAGCAGGGCCCACATCGCGACGGTCGGGTCGACAAATTTGGACTTCACCGCCAACAATGCGACGAAGGCAGTTAACGGCCAAAGGATATGTATACGTAGCTCGATCCCACCGGGCCGACCCACGCACAAACTCCCGTTGTCTGTCGAGTGGTTGATCATGCCAATCCCATCCTCAACTGATATCTACCGGTCCCCAGGTTCTCGCTGAAGACAGGCGTATTGTTCCGCAGACGCAACAGCGTGCGCCTCAGTAGACATAATATCAAGGTAGAGCCCCAACGGCAAACCGTGTTCTTGATCTACGAAAAAAGGGGTTTCTGAACCGCCCAAATTCGCTACTCTGGCAGAAACCTGGAAAGCCTTGCCAGTATTGCCAAAGTCAGTAGCTCCAAATCCGGGTCCAAACCGAAGGTTTGAAGTGAGCCGTAGGCGCTAGCCTCGGGCTTTACGGTACTTTGCCCGGGGCTAGCGCCCACGGCTCACAAGGTTTTTGGAACTACTAAAAGTAGTATTGCCAAAGTATTGCCAAAATCGTCCCAAAAATCCCCTGTTTGCCTGTTCTTGCTATGTCGACCTCCCCAAAGACTGTCCTGGTTACCGCCAAATTTACCGTTCTCGAACACCAGATTGTTGCCCCTGAGCAGCCTACCCCCTTGGTGCGACACACTGTGGAGCACCCAGGGGCGGTGGCGATTCTGCCGCTGCTCGACGACGATCGCCTCTGCCTGATCCGCAACAAGCGGATTGCCATCGGCAAAACGCTCGTCGAGCTGCCTGCGGGTACGCTCGAACCGGACGAACCGCCTCGACGGACTGCTGAGCGCGAACTCCAAGAAGAAACCGGTTATTGTGCCACTCATTGGCAGGAACTAAACGGTTTTTTTATGTCGCCTGGCATTCTCAACGAACGGATGCACCTGTTCGTTGCCCAAGATCTCACCCCTGGCCCGCCCGCGCGTGAGGCAGACGAATCGATCGACAACCTGATTGTTTGCTGGGAAGAAGCGGTTGCGATGGTCCTCCGCGGCGAAATCGAGGATGCCAAGTCGGTCGCGGGCATACTGCTCTGGGATAAGCTGCGATTGGATGTTTAGGTACTCTATCGCTCAAACTCTCATCGGCCTTTGCCGTTATTTGGGCTTTTGGTATTTTGAAGGGCTTCACCGGCGTGGCGTTTACTGTTCTACGCTGCGGTGACCCTTTCCCTTACCCTTGCTGCAACGACCCATGTCTACTCGAACAACCATCATCTGCTGCCTGATTCTTACTTTGCTGTGCGGATGCAGCAGCTCGACGGCTCCTCCTGCCGATTTGCCGTCGGAAACAACCGCCCAACCACAAACCCAAGCCCCCGTCGGCCCGCCGGCGAAAGAGCTGCTGGGGAAAATGCGGGCCGTCTATGGCGACGCCAAGGCGTACACCGATAACGTCTCGGTCGTTTTCTATGCCGTGGTGCGTTCGACAGGCAGCGTACAAGAAACGCCCTTTACCCGAGCCTCGGTCGCGTTCGATCGGCCCAATAAGCTGCATGTCACCTACCAGAAACATATCTCTAGTCCGCAAGAAGAAAGATACGAAATCGTCTCGAACGGCGAGATTGTCCGTTCGACGGCCAACGAAATCCCTCTGCAAGTCCACGAAGCGATTGCGCCGCTAGGGTTGACGACCGAAAACTTTATCCCTGAACCGGCTCTCCGCCGGGCGGTGCTAGAGGATACGCTTGAAAACACGTTGCCTCAGTTGTCGTTGTTGCTGGTCAGTGACAAAGAAAAAGCTGTTTTCACTGGGGAAGACCTGGGGCGAACGATCCACGATGGCGAGCTCGATGGCATCCCGTATCATCGCGTAGAAATAGAGAGCCCCGCAGGCAGAGCGCGTGCTGTGGATCGACCAGAAAGACTTTACGTTGCGGCGGATGGAAGTTCCGATTGAAAACCAACGGGAGCAGATCAATGCGCGTAACCAATTCTCAGATATCGCCGTCTGGGTCGATTTTGAAAGCGTGACGATCGACCCAGAAATCGAATCGGCCACCTTTGACCTAGCCATCCCCGAAGGTGCCCGCCGTGTGCGTCGGTTCATCCCACCGCCCCCGGCTGGCCCTGCGGAGATGTTTGGGGAACCGATCGGAGATTTTTCTTTTACGAATGTCGACGGAGAAGAAGTCACCCCCGAAGACCCTGAAAGGCAAAGTGACCATTCTCGATTTTTGGTTCACCAATTGCCCACCGTGCAAGTCGCAGATGCCTGTGCTCAATAAAGTCTACGAACAATTCAAAGACTCCGAAGAGGTTGCCTTCTATGCGGTCAGCACCGACAGCCGCATGGTCGATAACGACGTGGTCGCAAAAACGCTCAAGAGCTGGGGCGGAAACATGCCCTTTTTACGAGATCTCAAATCGACCGGTAATCGCAAGCTGCATGTCCGGCAAACGCCGACGCTACTGCTTGCCGATCGCAAGGGCCAGTTGCAGATTTTTCAGGTCGGTACGCATCAACGACCTGAGCCCATGATCGAGGCGGTCCAGCGGCTTGTGGACGGCGAAGATATCGTAGCAACCGAGCGAGAAAAGCATGCCGAATACAAGGAGATGTACGAGAAGGCGTTGGAGTCGGCGACAATCACTGATTCGATCCTCTCCACCAAAATGGACAGCGAAGTCGCTCGCCCCGAAGTCGCGCCACGTCAACTGCCGAAGAAAATTCAACTGAAGCAACTGTGGCAAACTTCGGAAGCCCAGTTGCAAAGTCCTGGCGATGTACAGTTGATTGCCGAGAAGCCGTCAGAGTCATTTCGCTTGCTCGTGCTCGACGGCGGCCAAGCCATCGTGGAAATCGACAAAGCGGGGAAAACCGTGGAGCGGCACGAATTGCCCTCGCACGACGAGCAAACAGGCGGGTTTGTTCGCAGTTGGCAAAATGACCAGGGAGAGCGTTGGACTTTGTCCAGCGGAGTCGGCTGGCAGCAAGTGTATGTCTATGACAATGCCTGGGAACCGATCCTCACGTTTCCCGATGAAATGCATTCGGGCATCGGCGATGTGCTGCTGACAGACCTCACCGGCTCGGGCACGCCGGTCATGCACGTCGGTTACTGGGGCGGACTGGGAGTGCAGGGCGGGACGCTCGACGGGCGGCGACTTTGGTCGAATCGTCAGTTGAACCACGTTTTGCAAATCGGGCATGGGCCTGTGGTGCCTGCCAACAAGCTGGCGGCAACCAAGGAAGGCCAGTCGGCCTGGTGTACCAGCACCCGTGGAACTTTGGTGCAAATCGGGGCCGACGGCAAGACGCTGCAAGAACGCTATGTCCCTGGACAGTCGTTGATGTATTTTGCTTCGGCTCCCAATGGCGAAAGCCACTGTGGTTTGTCCGTCGGCAAAGTCGGCCAGTACACGGCGGTCGGGTTCGATACGCTGGGAGCGGTTGCCTGGGAGTACCCTTTGCCCCTGGGTGAGTATGCCGAGCAACTGCCGCGCATCCAAAATATTGCCTTGCCGGCTTACGAAGGGGCCGATAGCAAGAACGCATGGCTGATTGTCGCAGCGGATGGCTCTCTGCATTGGCTGAGCGAAACGGGCAAACTGATCGATCGCTTTGATTATGGCGAAATTTTGACCGGGGTGGCGATGAGGACGTTCGGCGACCAGACGTTGCTCTTAGTCGCAACTGCCAAGAATCTGACCGCATGGCAAGCCAGCGCCCCGGCCAAGCCTCCGGTGAAGAAGGCCAAGACGCCTGCGAAGTCGCCTACCGAAAAGAGCAAGCCCGCCGCCAAAGAGAAGCCGAAATCGTCAAAGCCGAAATAATCGGCAGACTCCGATATTTCAAAATAGGACAAAGGCTGAGCACTCTTTTTCGCATGCTCATCCTTGCTTGCTGCGTCCCCCGGAAGGTCCGATTGCTGGCCGCTAGCCGGCGTAATCGTTACGAACGAGATACGTAGAACGGGTACGGGCAACGGTGCTGGCATTTTGTCGAAACACGTCAAGCTTTTTGCGAATGCGCGTCGATACGCAATCATATCCAATGGAGCGTTAGCCGCTTGCAACGGATTCAGCGTTTTGTAATCGCTCAGCACTCACCAACTAGCAGTGCGAGCGAGACGCCTGACCAACGTAGAGCGGCAACCGTGTTTCCCCCCCCCCTTTAAGGAGCCTTACCTATGAAAAATCACCTACTATTGTCGACGTTGGGTCTAAGTGTCGTCATCGCCCTGAGCTGTACGTCGAACGCCAATGCGTTCTTCGGAATGTTTGGTGGATGTGGCGGATGCGAGCCTAGCTGTGGATGTGCTGCTGAGCCTTCCTGTGGTTGTGCAAGCGACTGCGGCGGATGTGCTGTTGAAGCTTCCTGCGGTTGTGCCGATGCCTGCGATCCTTGCGGTTGTGCCCCACGTGTCGGTCTGCTCGCCAAGTTGCGTGCTCGTCGCGCTGCCAAGAAGTGCTGCCAACCTGTCTGCGAAGCCTCTTGTGGATGTGCTGACAGCTGTGGCGGTGGATGTGCTGTTGAAGCTTCCTGCGGTTGTGCTGACAGCTGCGGTGGCGGATGTGCTGTTGAGCCTTCCTGTGGTTGTGCTAGCGACTGCGGTTGCGAAGCTTCCTGCGGATGTGCCGATAGCTGCTGCAGTGCTCCACGAGTTGGTCTGCTCGCCAAGTTGCGTGCTCGTTGTGCTTCTCGCAAATCTTGCTGTGGCGGATGTGCCGTCGAAGCTTCCTGCGGTTGTGCTGACAGCTGCGGTGGCGGTTGCGAGCCTTCCTGCGGATGTGCAGGCTGAGCTGAGGAGCCAATAGCTCCCCAACAGTCGAAGTACCAGCAGAAGTAAAAGAACAAAAGCGGCTCCTTGCTATCAGTTGGCAGGGGGCCGCTTTTTTGTGCGCGCTCAAGGGAATTGCAACTGGCCCCTGGGCTTCTCTGCCGGATTTGATAAACTGTGGGTGACTCTTTCAGTACATTCAAACAGGCAGTTCACTCAAACAGGGAAAATCCATGTTTCGCTTCCACCGTCTGGTCAATCGCCTGACCGAAAATTCTCTAGCACTACTCCTGCTGGCCTGCACCCCCGCTTGCGGCTTCGCCGACGTCAAGCTGCCTGCCCTCTTCAGCGATCACATGGTCTTGCAACGCGACATGCCGCTGCCTGTTTGGGGCTGGGCAGAACCGGGCGAAGAGGTGGCCGTTGTCCTGGGCAATCAAACCCACAAGGCAACCGCCGACGCCGACGGCAACTGGCGAGTCACGCTCGAACCGCTCAGCTTGGGCGATCCGCAGACTTTGGTCGTCGAAGGCAAAAACCGTTTGCAAGTTAACGATATCCTGGTCGGCGAAGTCTGGCTCTGCTCGGGCCAATCGAACATGGGTTGGGATGTCAAGAATTGCTGGAATGCCGAGCTCGACATCGCGGGGGCCAAGTTCCCGAACATTCGCATCATCACCGTAGGAGGAGAAGGCAGCCAGACGCCAGTCAAAGACTTTCAAGGCCGATGGGATGTTTGTACCCCCAAGACGGTAGGCAACTTTTCGGCCGTCGGGTACTTTTTCGGCCGCGAGCTGCATCAAATTCTCGACGTACCGATCGGTCTGATCGACAATGCTTGGGGCGGTTCGAGTTGCGAAGCGTGGGTCCGGCGAGACCTGCTTGAAAGCGACCCGATGTACGAAGCGCTCATAGCTCGCTGGAAAAAAACGGAAGCCGAATACGACCTCGAAAAAGCAAAGGCCGACTTAGCCGAAAAAATCAAAGCGTGGGAGCCCCTGGCCGAAGCCGCCAAAAAGGCTGGCAAATGGCATCCTGGCAAGCCGCGATTGCACAACCCGCTCGTCAACCAACACCGCCCTGCCAATCTTTTCAATGCCCGCCTGATGCCCGTCGTCCCCTTCGCCATCAAAGGGTCGATCTGGTATCAAGGCGAATCGAACGCTGGGCGAGCGTATCAGTATCGCGAGTTGTTCCCGCTGATGATTCAAAACTGGCGCGACACCTGGAAGCAGGGCGACTTTCCGTTTTACTGGGTCCAGCTTGCCGACTTTACCAGAGAACTTCCTGACCCGGGCGACAGCAATTGGGCTGAGCTTCGCGAAGCGCAAACAATGACCATGGACCGGCTTGCGAACACAGGCGAGGCAGTCATCATCGATCTGGGCGAGGCGGCAGACATCCACCCCCGTAACAAAGTCGATGTCGCCCGACGGCTGGCACGGTGGGCATTGACGCAAGACTACGGCCTCAATTTCGCCTGCCCAAGCCCTCGTTACGACGCGATGGAAATCACCGACGGAAAAATTGTCCTCAGCTTCAAGCATGTTGGCTACAAGCTGCGAACGGTCGACGCCCACGAAGCCGAAGGTTTTGCCATTGCTGGCGAAGACAAAAAGTGGGTTTGGGCCGATGCCAAAATCACCGAGGACAACCATATCGAAGTCTCAAGCGAAGCAGTCCCCAATCCGGTCGCCGTGCGCTACGGCTGGGCCAACAACCCGGTCTGCAACATCTACAACTTCAAAGGCCTGCCGCTGACCCCCTTCCGCACCGACGATTGGCCCGGCGTCACGGCTAATGCAAAGTAGCTTTTGAGGTACTTTGTCCGATAAGTTTTGTCCCCCCTAGCTAGGATGCCCGAACGATGACTGCTCCCGCCACTGGTAAGGAAAAAATACTAGAGGTCCTGACGCCGCAGAAAACGACGATCAACTCCGAGGACGGCTCACAAGGAAAATTTGTCGTTCGTTCGGTGCTTGACCAGCCGATCGAAGGCCTAAGCCGACTGCGCCAGTCGCTGCTGTTTGCCGAGCTGGCAGACATTGCGTACCTGCCGCTCGAAAAGGTCTCGCAATATGTCAAACCGCTTGGCTTCGACGAAATCGAGCTCTTCAACCGCGACGGGTCGCAGGCCTATCGCTTTGCAAGCCACACCGACACCGTCATCGTCTGCCGTGGCACCCAGCCGAACGAGTGGAACGACATCAAGGCCGACGTCGACGCCATCTCGGTTGTAGCCGAAACCGTGGGCCGAGTGCATCGGGGTTTTAAGCAGGAGGTCGATGACCTTTGGCCTGAACTAGAAAAGCAGCTTATCAGCAACGACAAAACGCTTTGGTTCGCCGGGCATTCGCTCGGCGGGGCAATGGCAACCATCTGTGCAGGCCGGTGCTTTCTGTCACACATCCCGTCGATGCCCCATGCGCTCTACACCTACGGCAGCCCGCGCGTCGGGAACCGGCGGTACATCAACTACTGCGACATCGACCACATTCGCTGGGTCAACAACAACGACATCGTCACGCGCACGCCGCCCGCCCTGTTTGGCTATCGCCATACGGGCAAAGAAATGTATCTCGACGCCCACGGGCACCTGCGTAAGCTGGGCGGCTGGTTCAAAACCAAAGACCGTTTCCGCGGCCTGCTAGGTGGACTCCGAAAATGGAGCATCGACTATTTCGCCGACCACCTGATGGACGACTACATCGTTGCGATCCACAATATGGTTCTCGAGTACGAAGCCAGCGGCCTCGACGAAGACCACTGGCTGCGAGAAAAGAAACGCTGGGGGCGCAAGCTGGCGAAGAAGTTTGGCTTGCCGTTGCCGTAACAGTTAACTCAAACTGAAAGCAAGTATGAATTTGACCACGGAGGCACGGAGAACACGGAGAAAGCATGTGAGATTTTGGATGTACGATTGATGATGTGAAAAAACCAACCATCAACAATCAACAATCGCACATCCTAAATCAAACATTCCTTCCGTTCCTCCGTGGTGCATTCCGTTTCACGTCGAGTAGTTATCCTTTTTTTGCATACAGGCCATTCAGGAATAGCTCGCAGTTTTTTCGGAATAGTTAGGGTTCTTGCAAAGTACGCGGGTGAGCAACTCGGGCGAACCTGGTTCGCCGCTACGGTCGTAATGCCAACGGTCGTCGAGAGGCAGGTGCGATTCGTCCAGGGGCCAGGGGGCAAACGGTTCGTCGCCGAGCGCTGCAGCCAGCGCCGACGAATTCATCGAGACGTTGCCCGCGCGGGGCGGCACGGGCCCGGCGTCGATGCGCGGGCAGCCCATCAGTAGCTCGGGGTCGTAGGCACCAATGCGGTTGATGACCTGGGCGATTTGGTAGAGCGACAATCGGCGCGGCCCGCCGGCGTGGTAGAGGCCTGCCAAGTCGCTGGCCAAGACCCGCTCGAAGACACGGTTCATACAGTCGGTATAGGTCGGCGTTCGGACTTCGTCGAAGTAGAGTGTCGCGGGCTTGCCCTTTTGAAATCGTGATTGAATCCAGTCCATCGCGCCGGCATGGCCATTAAAACTAATGCCCATCGGCAGAGAGATTCGCAGCGTACACGCATTCGGCATCCAATCGACGAGCAGTTGTTCGGCAGCGACCATCGTTTTTCCGTACACGGTCACCGGGTCGGTCGGGTCGTCTTCGTTGTACCCTTCCCATTCGCTAGGCCCCCCGTCACGTCCAGCGTAGACCAAGTCGGCCGACAGATGGACGAGTCGGATGTCGCGCTCAGCGATGATCGACAAGATATTAAGCAGCCCCTCGACATTGGTCCGCCAAGCAAGGCGTGTGTCGAGTTCGCAGGCCCGCAGGGCGCAGTTACCGGCGCAATTAAGTACGCCGCGAAATTGGTACTTATCGAACAACCGAACGAGCGTGTCGCGGTCTTCGGCATTGCAAGCTTCGACCCCAGGCCGATCGAAACGCCTGTTGTCCCGCTGACGGATGCCAATCACCTGCCCCGGGTACTTTTGCTGGAAATACTCGAGCGCATTGTAGCCCGCCACACCGGCAACACCGGTGATCAGGAGCGGGAGCGGAGGAGTGGCAACAGGGTGTAAGGTCATTCGTAGGCTGATTGTAGCAGTTGTCCCGGTCAAACTAAACGAGGTCGGCGAGAACCGGCCGAATTACGCCCCCAAGCTTCCCCCCCAGTCGCTCCAGAAACGTATATTTGCCGGTAAATAGCTTGGTCATCCTGGCCGGTGTCACAAAATCGAACCCACTTCCTGCGACAAGCACCCAGAGAGACGTCCCCATGAAAGTAGCTGTTATCGGAGCAGGCCCGGCTGGTCTGACGGCCGCCTACGAATTGGCGAAATCAGGCGTTGAGGTCGATGTCTTCGAGGCAGGCTCGGAGGTTGGGGGCATGTCGCGTTCGTTCGAGCTCTGGGGCCAAACGGTCGACTTGGGACCCCACCGGTTTTTCAGCAGCGATGCGCGCGTCAATAGACTCTGGCTCGAAATTGCTGAGCAAGACTATCGCATGGTCGATCGGCTGACGCGGATCTACTACGGCAAACGTTTTTTCCACTACCCACTCCAGCCGCTCGATGCGCTGAAAAATCTGGGACTGTTCGAGGCAACCCGCTGTATCCTCAGCTACCTGCGAGAAAAAGTCAGCCCGACCGACGATCAGCACACTTTCGAGTCTTGGGTCACGCGCCGCTTCGGCAGCCGGTTGTACGGCATCTTTTTCAAAACCTACAGCGAGAAACTGTGGGGCATCCCTTGCAGCCAGCTCGATGCTGACTTTGCCGCTCAACGAATCAAAAAGCTGTCGCTCAGCGAAGTTGCCAAGAATGCACTAGGGCTTGGCAGAGAAAAACACCAGACACTCGTCAATCAGTTTGCCTTTCCGCTCGGCGGCACCGGGATGATTTACGAACGCATGGCCGACTATGTCGACGCCTTGGGCTCCGTCCAATTGAATCAGCCAGTCCGGCGTGTTCTCCACGAAAACAAAAAAGTCACGGGAATAGAACTCGCCAATGGCTCAACCTGGGAGTACGACCACGTCATTTCGACGATGCCGCTGACTTCGCTCATCAAGGGCCTCGACGACACGCCCGAGCAGGTCACCCAGGCAGCCGACGAACTGACCTTCCGCAACACGGTGCTGGTTTACCTTAACGTCGATAGCACCGAACTGTTTGAAGACCAGTGGATTTACGTCCATTCCGACGACCTGCAAGTCGGCCGGATTACCAATTTCCGCAACTGGATCCCCCAGCTTTACGGCAAATCAAAAACGTCGATTCTCTCGCTCGAATACTGGTGCAACTCCGACGAACCGATGTGGGAAGAAACCGACGAGCAACTGATCGAACGGGCCAAAACCGAAATGCGTGCTACTGGCCTCATCGGCGACGCACCGATCCTCGACGGCCATGTCGTGCGAGTGCCTCGCTGCTACCCTGTCTACGCCACCGGTTACAAAAAACCGCTGTCGGTTCTCTCCGACTACGTTCAAGAATTCTCCGGCCTCACGCCGATCGGCCGCTACGGATCGTTCAAGTACAACAACCAAGACCACAGCATCCTCATGGGCTTGCTCGCAGCCGACAACCTTTTGCAGCAGCGAGAAAACGACCTCTGGTCGATCAACACCGATTACGAAACCTACCAAGAGGCCGCGACCATTACGGCGTCAGGGCTTGTAACGACTGCTTCGTAACAGATTATGAACCCACTCCCTGCTACCGATGACACCGAGCCGCTGTCGTTTGGTTCGAGATGCAAAAAAGCGATCTCGAAACCAAGCTGGCAGGTCGCACTGCTGCTCGGTCTGGTCACGTTTGGCATGGGTGCCACGCTCTCTTGCTTCCGCTGGCCCGAACCACGCATCCATGACGAGTTCAGTTACCTCTTGGCAGCAGACACTTTTTGCGAAGGACGACTCACCAATCCGACGCATCCCTTTTGGCAGCACTTCGAGTCGTTCCACATCATTCACGAGCCCAGCTATTCGTCAAAATACCCGCCTGGCCAAGGCCTTTTTCTGGCGATCGGGCAATACGTCACAGGCTACCCGATCGCAGGGGTCTGGCTGCTGTCCGCACTGGCGGCGGCCGCCTGCTACTGGATGCTGCTCGGCTGGGTTCCGCCCCGTTGGGCTGCTGCAGGAGGCCTGCTCTTTGTTTGCCATCCCAGCTACCAGCTCGATTGGGGACAAAACTACTGGGGCGGCACGCTAGCTTTCCTCGGCGGAGCACTCGTCTGCGGTGCTGTCGCACGGCTTGTCAAATGTCCCGAGATTTCATCTGCCATCGCCATGGGCACCGGTACCCTGCTGCTAGCCTTTTCGCGGCCCTACGAGGGCTGTGTTTTTTGCCTGCTTTGTGGTGTCTTGGTACTCGCCGGCTGGTACCGACTTGGCTGGCCCCAATGGAAATCACTTCTCCTACGAACGGTCGTTCCGATGGCCTGCATTTTGGTCTTGGGAGGCTTCGCATTTGCCACCCACAACAAAAGTGTAACTGGCAGCTATGCGACACTCCCTTACCAAATTCATGAAAGCACCTACGCCATCGCGCCACTCTTTATATGGCAAAGTCTTGATGAAGAACATGATTATCGCCACGCCATCATCGAACAATATCACCACGGATGGATCATGCTAGCCTACAGGCTCCATGATTCTCTACCCAGCATGATCCAACTCAAAGCGTCGATCACAGAGAACGCTTTTCATTTTTTCTTGCCATTGCCATTCGCCCTTTGCTCCGTCTTTATCTTTCCTAGCTTCTGGCAAACCCAAGAAAATCCTCGCCAACAGCTCTTTCGACTCGGCGTACTTCTGGTGGTATTGTGTTCCTGGGTTGCGTCCATGCTGACGGCAGTCTTTGTTTATCCTCACTACTTGGCCCCGATCGCACCGATGCTCCTGCTCGTTACCGTGTGGGGGCTCCGCTACGCCGCCGTCGCCTACCGGCAGTCTCTGCCAAGTTGCAATGTCCGCTTGCTGGCCGTCGCATTCCTGGTTTTTCAAGCAGTCATCTTTAGCTTTCAAGCCTACGGCCATGTTACGACCTCAACCGACTCTTGGCCCTGGTATCGCGCAAAGATACTAACTCAGCTCGAAACGACCTCCGAAGAGCACCTCATTTTTGTTCGGTACGATTCGACACACCGATCGCATAACGAATGGGTCTACAACCGCGCCGACATCGACCACGCAAAGGTTGTCTGGGCACGCGAAATGAACCCCAACGCCGACCAGGCCCTTGCCGACTATTTTGACCATCGCAAAATCTGGCTACTAGAACCCGATCAACCCAATCCGCAGCTCCAGCCGTGGCAAGCCAATCGCCTGCTCTCCAACAACCCGAAAGGCACCGAATGAACTGGCATCAGAAAATCGTCCAGCCGCCGAGTAGTCTCTTGATGCAAGCAGTCCGCTTTGGTGTGGTTGGCGTCATCGCTTTGGTTGTCGATTTTGGCTCGATGTTGCTGCTCACCGAACGTATGCACTGGAACCATTTCTCTGCGACTGCGGTGGGTTATACCGTGGGGCTCTGTGTAAACTACCTACTCAGTGTTCGTTGGGTTTTCGACAATCGCCAAATCGGATCACCAAAAACCGAGTTCGCCGTCTACACCCTGATCGGACTCACCGGCCTAGTCGTCACCGAACTCACCCTCTGGCTAGGCACGAGCCTCTTGCTGATCGATTACCGCATGGTCCGGATCGTCTCGCTTGTTTTGGTGGCTGTGTGGAACTTTGTGCTACGCAAAACCCTGCTGTTTCCACAGGCAAACAGCCCAATTGCCCCTCGATCGAATGCCGTGTAATGGCCAGCGAATGAGGGCTTGCTGAGTATCAAATCGAGCCGTCGCAGCGTTCTTGCAGAGCAGGAGAACTCCGGGCAAGGCTTGTTAGGTTTCGCGAACAAGCCTACATTATGGACACAAATTTCGTGGCGAGTATCATTCCAAGCCCCAGTTCCCCTAGCTGGCCGAAAATGCTACTATACAGCTTCGCGGCGGAGTAGCTCAGTTGGTTAGAGCAGCGGAATCATAATCCGCGTGTCGGGGGTTCAAATCCCTCCTCCGCTACTACTTTAACTACCTTTGTTTTTGGCCGACCTCGGGGACGCCGACCTCGGGGACTCTGTCTGCTCAGCCGGCAGAAAACAAGGCTAGAAGAAACACCAGACAAACGGTTACAATCCTGATGTGCCCGGTTGCCCAGGCAGCGATCCTGCAAAGGCAACCACAACGCTCCCTTAGCTCAATTGGCAGAGCAATTGACTCTTAATCAATAGGTTCTAGGTTCGAGTCCTAGAGGGAGCACTTACTTAAGTCCTTTCATACCAGCTATTTAGGCGGCCTGTATCGGTCGAAATTCCAGCGCATCTTGCAAATGGTCACCCGCAGAGTCACCGTTCCGGCTCACTTGACCAAATTAAAATGTCAAGCGCTTTCGGAAGATGACTTTCCTCCTGGTCGTTCCTCGTCTTCTGCATGAGACGTTAGCTGTAAATGCCTCCGCTTGGCTTGTGTTGCTTTGCTACTTTATTAATTGAACTAGCGATACGAAGCAATGCACCAAGTGATCCATGTTCGCGGGCGCAGGACCAAGGGGAAAGGCTCTTTCATTATCTGGTCAATCTTTGGCTATCGCATCCATGTATTGCCTGCCAAAATGGCCCCTCGCTGCCACCTTACCCCACCCAAACGCAAATCTCTTAGCACTCTTCGACCTATTGCGATCTCCCAGGCGGAGCTACTTGCAGTTGTCACCCCTGCACGACATATGATCCTTCAAAGCGGACATACGGCCCCTGCTCGTCGGCGATTTCGACAGCTAGGTCGAGCTTGGATTTACCCTTGCTTCGGTAGAGCTCGAAGAAGTAATCGCAGTCTTTCGGAGCGATGGGCAGGCCGAGGGCCAGGAATTCGGGGGAGCGGACAGGCCGTAGGTAGCGAATCTTGCCTCGGCGGATGACGACGTTGCCGTTGAGCGATTCGCGTTGCAGCAACATGAAAACAGTTCCCCAGCCGACGATCGTGCAGAGGGCGTTAAGGCTTCCAGCGAAGGCAGAGTACTGATGGTTGCGGTTGGCTTCGAGCGGCATCCGCACAGCGAGCTGTTCGTTTTTCCACGAGACGACTTTGATACCCATCGCCACCGTGATCGGCATTTCGCGATCCAGCGTTTGTTGCAAGAGTTCAAGGGTCGGATCCTCAGTCGAATCATCCATGGGCGCGTTGGCTGTCGAAAAAATGGAGCTGTCTATGAACTGCCCCTATGCTAACCCAATCTCAAGCAAACGGCCAGCGTCCAACGATGCCGGCAAACAGTGATGCCGGAAAAAGCCTCTCGCAGAGACGCAGAGACTGCAGAGGAAAAACCAAGAAGGAGGCACTCTGCTGTCTCTGCGTCTCTGCAAGAGGCAAAACGCATTCGCTTCAGCGCGGCTGAATGGTTGCTGATACTCAAATGCCCCAGATCAATAGCACCGAGTAATTGATTTCGTTTGGGTCGGCGCCATTGGGGGTGCTGTCGTAGCGGTCGATGACGGCGAACTTGACGCTCATGTTGCCGGGGCGGTCGAGGTCGATCTCCCAGCCGATGTCGGTGACGACACGGTAGAAATCGAAGTTTTCCCATTCAGGAAAGTAATCGACCTTGGCCGAAAGACGCTGCGTTTTTGACAGCTCGTGATCGTACTCCATACCAAACAGGGCTTCGTACGCCCAACGATCGTCGGGCCCGCCGAACTCGTGCGAAGCACCGGCACCGAAACGACCAATGAGATCGATGTGCTCGGTGTCGATAAATTGGTAGCCAAGACCCGAGTTTAACGAAACACGCAGATCGTAGGCCTGGAACTCGTCGTAGAGCTCTTGATTCAAGAAGAAGAGCGACCAACGTGAATCGCCCAGCTTGCGGTCGATTCTTACGTCGAACAGGGCGTTGTTCTGTGTTTCGAGATCGTTCGAGGTGTTTTTGTTGTAGGCCAGCGTGGTATCGAACTTCCAGAGCTCGGTTTCGCGTTTGAGATGCCCGCCCGTGCGGAAACTGAAGGTGTTGTTGAGTCCCTCGGAACCATTCAGACCCAACTCAAAACCGAGATCCCAAGGCGTGGGACCGAACCAGTAGGCGAAATGATACCACGGGGGTGCTTGGGCAATGGAGACGGAGGCCGCAGGGAGGATGGCGTTTGATTCCTCGGGAATAGTGGTTGCGATCGCTGATGCGACTTTTAACTCCGAAGGAGGGAGCGACGGAATGACGGCAGGGATGGGCGTGGCTGCTGGCGCAGGAAACGGTTTTGCTGCCGGCATAGGAAGTGTGGGAATCGCTGGTAGTGCCGGTAACGCCGGAGTCGTCAGCGAAGTCAGCAGGGCATCGGACAGGCCGCCGGCCGGCATCGCATTTCCTGGGGGTGGCAGAACCGGTAGGGCAACCGGTTGAGCGAAGAGGTTTTTAGTGGGGAGCGTGAGGCACGCTCCGATCAGCAGCATAGTAGCAATCAAACGAAACATAGGAAATTTGCTTCCTGAGAGGAGTCCGGAGATTTTTGATGATGAATCTTGCAGCTTGTGTCAAATACCCTTGATTGGGGGTAAGGATATACAGGAGAGGGGAGCCCGCTGGCAAGAGAGAATGCCGTGAGAGAATCTGACGGTATGCTAGCACTGATTGGGTGCGTTGCTGCTCAGCGCAGCGATTTCATCCGTAAGCGTCCGATACAACTAGCGTCGCTCGGCAAGATTTCTTCGCTGGGCCCGTCGGTCTCTTTTCTTGGCTTGGCGTGCTTCTTGCTCGTTTTTTCGGTAGGTCCGTATCGACTCGGGATGCGTTTCTGCCCAACGGTCGGGTAGCAACTCTTCGAGGTCGGGTTGGCCGGAGGCCAAGCAGCGCAGGACATCATCGACGTAGGCCCATAGGTCCAGTTGGTGGCGTGCGGCGGAGGCAATGAGCGTGTACATCGTTGCTGCCACTTCGCCGCCTGCCGCAGAACCGAAAAACATCCAATTCTTTCGACCGATCGTTAGACGTCGCAAGTCACGCTCGGTGTCATTGTTGTCGATCGGTAAATTTTCGTTCTTGGTAAATGCCTGTAGCGGCTGCCACTGGTTGAGCGCATAACGAACGGCTCCTCCGATCGCGCTCTTGGGAAGTAGTTCTGGAGCTTGCTGGTCGAGCCAAGATTTGAATTCACCGAGGATCGGCACCGATTCACTTTGGCGAAGCGCCAGTCGCTCCGTGGCGGAATAATCCCAGGCACGGTCTTCGATATCGTACAACTGCCGATAAAAGGCTAGCGCACGCGAAGCACGTGTCGGATCGTTGCTTTTGGCCGTCTCAAATTTACGACGCGCATGCGCATGGCAGCACGAAGCAAGAATGCGATCGCCGCTTCCCAAATAAACACCGTCGTTGACGCCGTACGCATCGACCGTGACCCAGCCACGGTAATCAGCTAAAAACTTTGCCGGGCCATCCCGCTCGCGACTTTCGTGAAAGAAAAACATGTTGTAGGGAGCCGCATCGCGTCCCCTGGCCAGCCACATCCGCGCGGTCCGCATTCTTCCGGGGAGGCTCGCGTCTTGCAGACGCACGGGCGTGTCGTCCATGCCTAACACATTGCTTTGTAGGAGCCGTTTTTTAATCGTGTCGATGAGCGGACGAAGTAAGTCGGCAGCGGCGCTGAGCAAGTCGACTTGCGTACTGCGAGGAATCACCACGCCCGCACGAGCAAAAACGTCTTCCAGGCGGTACAGTGGCAGGTGATCTGCATATTTTCCGAGAATAATCTGCGAGGTCACCCCAAAACCGTAACGCGAACCGGCCGTCAAGGCGGCGCTGTTCTGATCTGATTCAGGAGGTGGGGCGACCGTCACGCCCGTTTTGCACTTGCTGCAAGCACGTTTGGGATAGTGCAGCTCGTGGACGAGCATCTGCGCAGGGACATATTCCAGCCGCTCGCGAATGTCAGTCGCGATGATCGGCATCTCGTTGCCGCAGCAAGTACAAAGACGCTCCGCTTCGGAAACGTCGATGACCTCGACTTCACGCGGAAGGCTCTCTGGAAAACGGGCTTTCTTGCTTCGCTGGCGACGCTCGTAAGTGATTTCGATCTTTTCGACGTCTGCGTCGGCATTGTCGTCGTCTGCTTCCTCGCTCTCATCAAAGAGTGAGAGCTGCGAGTCGTCTTCGACGTGCCGCTCGCTTCGCCGACCGTAAATATAGCGTTTGAGCTGCTCGTACTCGAACTTGATACGTTCGAGGTCTTTGGCCAAGCTCTCATTCGTGTCGTTGGTTTGTTCAATCAGAGTGTGGCACGCATCGAGAGAGTCGGGCAGTTTGATCATGCCTCCGATTTTACACAGACGCTATTGCTATGCTAGGGCAATACTCCTAAGCAGAAACATTTTCACTCGAATGTTTTGTCGTCCCGCGATAACGTTTACGTCGTTTGGCTGAAGCCAAGTCGATGCCCGAGAGGAGTAGCGACAACTGCGTCGAATCGATCTCCAGAGAGTTTTCCGTTTCGCTCAAGGCAGAAACCTGAAACGTACCCTTTTCGAGACGCTTGTACCAAATCACCAAGCCATCCCGATCCCACAGCAAGAGCTTGACGCTGTCGCGACGACGATTGAAAAACAAAAACAGATGCCCCGAGAGCAACTCGACATCGCGAAAATGCGTGGCGACCAAGCCACTTAAGCCATTGAAGCTTTTACGCATATCGGTCACGCCAGTGTAGACAAAGACGCGGCTAGTCGAAGAAAGAGTCAGCACGGGCTAGCCTCCGAGTCGGTCGCTTCGATCACCGCAGAAAAAAGGTCGGTCAGGCGCGAGCGTGAGAGATCGCCGGGTAAGTCGATCGACGCGCCGCCGGGTAACGTGAGTGTCGCCACCTGGACGGTGTCCAGTCTCAGTGGAACAAACCGAGGAGATGGGCTGCTCATTGGGCTGGCGAGCTTCTTCCAACGATAGAAGCTAGGCGTCGAGACGCCTTCACTCCGGCAGAACTCCGCGACGGTCAAACCCGTGCTGGCAAAACGCGTGAAACGCTCTTGCCAAACGGACAAAAGCTGAGGGTTCGGCGAACGGGACATAGGCGACTCCAGGGGTGAGGATGGAATCCTACCAGCCTAGCGAATCCTGAATGTATGCCCCCGCCGAACGCTTACGTTCATCCAGCGCATAAATCAGGGGTTGGACCTCTTCGAGAGAAGTCCAACCCCTGGTGTTAATTTTTACTCAGTTAAGCCGGATGGCTCAGTTGCAGCCACAGCCGGCGGCTGGAGCAACAGCTCCACCACAACCAGCAGCACCACAACCACCATCGATAACTCCACCATTGATGACACCGCCATCAATGACTCCGCCACCGTAAGAAGCACCGCCACCGCAACCGGTGGAAACTTCCGACGTGACTTCTTGAGCAACCATCGTGCAGACCTTGTAAGGAACCTGAGTCTGGACCTGGAATGGCACGGAAACCGTGTAAGTCTGGGTCTTTGTTTCAGGAACGCACGAGTAGGTCGTTACGTTGTAAGAGCGAGTCTTCTGCTGAGGAACCTGTACGGTGTAGGACTCTTCACGAGTCTTCTGCTCAGGAACCATCTTCGTGACATTGTACGAACGTGTACGTGTCTCTTGACGGCTCTTGTTGACAGTTACCATACGAGTCTTCTGCTGAGGAACCTGTACTGTGTAAGGAACTTCCTTAGTCAGTTGCTCGGACACGTTGCGAGTGACGTTGTACGAACGAGTACGAGTCTCGTTGCGGTACTTGGTCACGTTCACGGTGCGCGAACGGCTCTCTTGACGACTCTTCTGCACAGTGTAGTCACGAGTACGAGTCTCTTGACGCGACTTGGTCACGTTGTACGTACGAGTACGACTCTCTTGACGACACTTTTGTACAGTGTAGTCACGAGTACGAGTCTCGTTGCGATACTTGGTTACGTTGACGCTGCGAGAACGAGTCTCTTGGCGGCTACGTTGAACCGTGTAGTTGCGAGTACGAGTCTCGTTGCGATGCTTGGTCACGTTGACCGTACGGCTACGAGTCTCTTGACGGCTGCGTTGAACAGTCGACATACGAGTGCGAGTCTCTTGACGGCTCAGTGTGACGTTGTAGGTGTAAGGCACCTGCTCCGACGAGCACTGATAGGATGTCACAGGGACTTGCTTTTGCTCGCAAGTAGGAACCCAAACACGTTTGCAAACGGTACGAGTTGCAGGTGCACAGCCACAGCTATCGCCACAGCTACCACATCCACCACAAGAACTGCCACAACCGCCACCGCAGGCGCTAGCACCGCAGCCACCAGCACTGGAGCTGATTCCGCCAGAAGCGTAACCACCACCGTAACCACCCGAAGCATATCCGCCAACGGCGACTTCTTGGGTTTGAGTCGACCAGCTACCGCCACGGACCGTTACAGTCTTGTAGCTTGTAACAGGAGTCCGACGCTGAACAGTGCGATAGTTCGTACGCTGTTCGGTGTAAGGAACACTGACAGTGTAGTTGCTAGCAACTTGCTCGGTGTAAGGCACGTTAAACCGTGTAGGATTGCTCCAGAGCTTCGGTGTAAGGAACGCTAACTGTGTAGTTTTGCGTCTTTGTTTCCGAGTAAGGAACGTTCACGGTGTAACTCTGCTCAACACTTTCAGTGTAAGGAACACTGACCGAGTAGGACTGAGTCTTGGTCTCGGTGTAAGGAACATTAACCGTGTAAGCTTGTTCAGCCTGCTCGGTGTAAGGAACGCTAACCGTATAAGACTGAGTCTTAGTTTCGGTGTAAGGTACAGAAACCATGTAGGTCTGCTCAAGAGCTTCAGTGTAAGGCACGCTTACAGTGTAGTCTTGCGTCTTGGTCTCGGTGACCGGTTTGCAAACCGTGTAGCTGACGGTACGAGTACGAGGCTCAGAAACCATTACCGTGTAAGCCTGAGAGACTTGCTCGGTGTAAGGTACGCTGACCGTGTAATCTTGCGTCTTGGTTTCAGTAACTGGGTTCATCACGGTGTAGTTAACCGTGCGAGTACGAGGCTCGGAAACCATTACAGTGTACGATTGCGTCTTAGTCTCAGTTTGAGGAACGCGATTGTAAACTGTGTAGTTGCGAGTCCGTTGCTCTTGACGATACTCAGTCTTGGAAACGGTACGCATTTGAGTAACGTAAGACGGAACCATGACGGTCCGAGTTACAGTCTGCGTGCCACAACCACAACCACCATCGGCAACAACGCTACCAGCGCCGTAACCACCATCAGCAACAACACCAGCACCGTAGCCACCGTCGGCATAGCCGGCAGAAACAACGCCACCGCAACCGCCAGCTGCACCGCAGCCACAGTCACTAGCTGCTACCAGCAGCCGAAGCACATCCGCAGTCGCCTGCGGCCGGAGCACAGCAAGCAGGCTTGCAGCACTTGTTTCGCTTAAATAATCCAGCTCGGACATCGTCCTGAGCTCCAGCTACCAGCAAAGCGATTGCGGGCAGAAGGCAAAAAACACTTCGTAACATAGGGTGCCCTCCTTCAAAGAAGAAAACAAAAAAACATGCGCAAACGCTTGCAGCATAGACAAAAAAACAAAATCACAACTTCAAAAACTAACGGCTACTCAAAATGAGCGGGTTAGGTATTTCAGCGATTTTAGACTGACATTACCGGGGATGGCAATGGTTCTCGACAAACATACAACGTAATTAGTCAAATTTGTTTGAAAAATCGTAAAAACAGCAAATAAACGGGAGCAGGCGCCTCGCCTCGTCAGAAGTGGTCGACCAAGACTCGATTGCCTCGGCAGACCTCCCCCCTCTTTTGGTGAACGTATGCCCCGTTCCCTAATAGAGTAATTACTGGAAAACCTTTGGATAGTCTTTTTTTCGTTTTTTAGAAAATGCTTTGTCTTGCGGCAGACCACACGACCGTTTTGTGAAGGCAAGTGCTCTCTAGGGAGTGTTGGGATAACCCCACGACGCAGTGGGTATTTCCCCCTTCCCCACGCTCTTAATCAAGGGTCCATTGCAGCCCTTTGGCCGAATTTTGGCAAGTAGGCACAAGAATCCTGCAGAAAGAGAGGGGTTGGGGTGATTCGGCCCACCGGAAACGGCACGCTCCGAGCCCGGTCTTCCAGGCCGACTGAGCCAAAACGCAGACTGCGAAATGATGGTAAAACCAATCTCACCCCCAACAAAAGAAAAAGCCCCGGAGGAATCCCTCCAGGGCTTTTCGCATCGAAATGGGCCAATTTGCAATTACTTGATCCCCAGCAGCTCGATATCAAACACCAATGTGCTGCCCGCTTGGATCGGCGGGCCAGGGGGGCTGTTACCGTAGGCCAGTTCAGCCGGGATGTATAGTTGCCACTTGTCGCCGACTTTCATCAGCTGCAGGGCTTCGGTCCAGCCTTTGATCACGCCGCTGACCGGAAACGAAGCAGGACCGCCATGTTTGGCCGAGGCGTCGAATTCGGTGCCGTCAATCAGGGTGCCACGGTAGTTGCAGCTTACGGTGTCGTTGAGGCCGGGCGTCTTGCCGGTGCCTGCTTTGATGACTTTGTACTGCAGGCCGCTCTTGGTGACTTTGACGCCTTCTTTGGCTTTGTTGGCGGCGAGAAATGCTACGCCCAGCTTTTCGTTTTCTGCCCCGGCGGCTTGTTGTTGCGCCATCGCTTTGTTGCTCATTAGCATTTGAAGTTGCTGCAGTGCTTTGCCGCAGGTGGCTGCGTCGTACTTGGGTTGGCCACCGCCTATGCCGTCTTGTACGCCGGCAACGAGGCTCTCGATGTTCAGCGCGGTTTCGCTGCTGCGGAAGCTTCTGCCCATGTCGATTCCGATCGCATAACTATAGAGCTCGGCAGTCGTCGGCTTGCCGGCTGGCTCTTTGGTTCCGCTAGCAGGCAGCGTCTCTTGAGCCACTACCCACGCACCGCAGAGGGTTAGCAGAGCGCCACATAGACCTATTAGTGTCCTTTTCATCTCGTTCTTCTCCTTGATTGGTTGGCTTCGCCGGCGTCGCAAGAAGCTAGCCGGACTGATGCTCAACGTTTTTCGTCTGTTTCTGTAGGGATTTCCTAGCCGACAGCCTGTACTGGCAGCTCTCACGCTGGGATTATACCCGCTTTGCTACGGTCCGTATTCCCCTGCTCCTTTCAAAACCCGAAAAACCGGCCTGAAAAACAGTCGGAGAATGTCGCTTCGTAGTTTCTACCGATTAGGCAAGAGAGATTAGGGATCTGGGGGAATTGCCGCGAATCGCCCGTTTTGCGAGTTCCCCCACTGCCCCGATTGTTGGTTCATGTCCTAGAATTGAGGTACAATCAACACAGAGGCCAGCAAAGCAGGGGTTGCGAAGCTTGGCATGGGATAACCATTGATGGCACGCTTTATCTACATCTACCGATCGAAATCTGGGGGAACCCAGCCAACAACTAAAACCCCCGGGTTTACGTTGGTCGAGCTGCTGGTGGTGATCGCCATCATCGGCGTGTTGATTTCCTTGCTGCTGCCTGCCGTGCAAGCTGCCCGCGAAGCGGCGCGACGAATTCAGTGTACGAACAATCTCAAGCAACTCGGTCTAGCGACGCTCAGCTTCGAGTCGGCGCATGGCTCGCTGCCCCGTTCTGGCAGGGTGACTATTGAAGAATTGGAATTTGGCAATACGACTTACCTCGCTGCCAACCACCAAGCCGGTAAGCAAACAAGCTGGGCTGTCGAGTTGCTGCCCTACGTCGAACAGCAGAATCTCTACGACGCCTTCGATCTGACCAAGACCGCCTTTGAGCAAGAGAGCGAAGCCCAAGCGACGTTCGTCTCGGGCTACCTCTGCCCAAGTGACCAAGCTGCGGGGCAATACTTTGTGGACGAGGAGCTTACCCTTGGCAAGCAATTCGCTAAGGGAAACTACGCCGCTTACGTCAGCCCCTACCACATCGACATGCAACTAATCTATCCCGGTGCTTTCCTGGCCACCGGGCAACCGCTCAAGCATATCGAAGATGGTAGCTCGCGGACCCTCGTGTTTTCTGAGGTTCGCACCTTGGACGTTGAACAAGACGAACGCGGAGCTTGGGTGCTGCCCTGGGCTGGGTCGAGCATCCTGTCGTTCGACATGCACCACAAGTGCAGCAATGGCAAGACCTTCTGTCCGGAAGATCGCATCTATCGCGGCGACCCGAGGAGTGAAGGGTTGACCCAAACCCCCAATGGCACCCGTGGGCCTGTGAAAGATACGCTCCATCTCTGCGATGCGGGCAGCGATCATCAAAATCTATCCGACCTCGAAAGCATGCCTTGCACCCGCTGGAATGGGAACGTCGGGCGTTTTGGCTACTATTCCGCCTCACCTCGCAGCTTGCACGCCGGCGGTGTCAACGTTGCTTATCTCGACGGCCACACCGGCTTCGTCACCGACGATGTCGACGAATACTCTTTTGCCTATCGCATCAGCATCAACGACGGACAAGTCGATGGTGGCTATGATGACTAAGGTTTCGACGACTAAGGTTTCGACCCACGCCCTCCCCGAAACGTTGCTTTCGCTGAGCTTCTCACTTCCCACGGCCATGCTGGTCGGCGGTGTGCTGCTGATCGCCGCCTCGTTTTTGCCTCTTGGCAACTGGGCCGCCAAGTCGCAGTGGACCCCTGCTGATTCGGCTGCGTACGATCGGGTGAGCAACGAGTATAAGCTCTCCAACTACCAGTCCCCGGCCCGTGTTGGCCTGAGTCAGGAAGAATGGGACGCCCAGCGAGGGAGGATGAATCAACAGATGCAGGCTCTGCAGCAGAGGCTCGATCGTGCGAAGAGTCAGCCCGAACGCTGGGGCCGCTACTTGCTCGGTGTTGGCACTCTTCTGACTGCGGCAGGTTTCTTTGCCCACTCGGCGCGGCAATCTGGCTGACTCGGGTCGGCGTTTCTTTGGGGGCCCGGACGCTGAAGCGACCTCGCCAGGCGCTGGCTTCTGGCAAAGTCGAGTTGTTCTACTCCCCCAATCCGTCTAAACTACCGGATTCACTGGCTGTCTTTCTCCCGCTCCCTGACGGTCGAGGCTCGCCTTATTTCCCCTATCCAGCTCCCTGCGAATTGATGACTTCCTACAATCTCACGCACCTCAAGCAGCTCGAAGCCGAGAGCATCCACATCATCCGTGAAGTCGCGGCCGAGTTCGACAACCCGGTCATGCTCTACTCGGTCGGCAAAGACTCGGCTGTCATGGTCCGGCTGGCCGAAAAGGCATTCTATCCGGCCAAGCCGCCGTTCCCGCTGATGCACGTCGACACGACTTGGAAGTTTAAGGAGATGATCGCGTTCCGCGAGGATCTCATTCGCAACCAGCTTGGCTGGGATCTGATTGTCCACATCAACGAAGAAGGCGTGAAGCAGGGCATCGGACCATTCACCCACGGCAGCGACGTCCATACCGACATCATGAAGACCGACGCGCTCAAGCAGGCGCTCGACAAGCACAAGTTCGATGCCGCATTTGGCGGTGCCCGTCGCGACGAAGAAAAGTCGCGTGCCAAAGAACGTGTCTACTCCTTCCGCGACGAAAACCATACGTGGGATCCCAAAAACCAACGCCCCGAGCTGTGGAATATCTACAACGGCAAGGTCCGGAAAGGCGAGAGCATTCGCGTCTTCCCGATCTCGAACTGGACCGAGCTCGACGTTTGGCAATACATCCACCTCGAAAAAATCCCGATTGTCCCGCTCTACTTTTCGGCCAAGCGAAAGGTCGTCGACATGGACGGCGCTCTGATTATGGTCGACGATGACCGGATGCCGCCCGAAGTCGCCGCCAAGGCCGAAGAACGGGTCGTCCGCTTCCGCACGCTTGGCTGTTACCCGCTGACCGGCGCCGTTGAGTCGACCGCCACCACACTGCCCGAAATCATCCAAGAAATGCTCCTCGCCACCACCAGCGAACGCCAAGGCCGAGTCATCGACCACGACCAATCGGGCTCGATGGAAGAGAAAAAGCGTAAGGGGTATTTTTAATCCCCTGGAAATGGCCCGCGGATAACGCGGATGAATCGCGGATAAAAACAAACCACGAATGAAGCGAATTATACGAATTTCGATGAGCTTGTTCTATGGTTTTTTATTCGCGACATTCGCTTCATTCGTGGTTCCAAAATATATCCGCGTATCATCCGCGCCATCCGCGGACAACTTTATAAAAGAACAATTCCCATGAGCCATCAGTCCGAACTTATCTCCACCGACATCGACGCTTACCTCAAGCAACATGAGCACAAGGAGCTGCTTCGCTTCTTGACTTGCGGCAGTGTTGACGACGGCAAGAGCACGCTTATTGGGCGGTTGCTTTACGACGCGAAGATGATCTATGAAGATCAGCTTGCGGCGATCGAAAAGGACTCGGCGACGGTCGGCACCACGGGCGGCAAGTTCGACCCGGCGTTGCTGACCGATGGCCTCAAGGCGGAACGTGAGCAGGGCATCACGATCGACGTGGCCTATCGCTACTTTTCGACGGCCAAACGCAAGTTCATCATCGCCGACACGCCGGGGCACGAGCAGTACACTCGCAACATGGCGACCGGGGCCAGCACCTGCGACCTGGCGATCATCCTCATCGACGCCCGGCACGGCGTGATGACGCAGACCAAGCGGCACTCGTTTATCGTTTCGCTGCTCGGCATCAAGCATGTCATCATTGCGATCAACAAAATGGATTTGGTCGATTACTCGGAGGAACGGTTTGAGCAAATCCAGAAGGAGTATCGCGAGTTCGCCACGCTGCTCGACATGAAGGATCTTCATTTCCTGCCTCTCTCTGCCCTCGACGGCGACAATGTTGTGGACCACAGTGAAAACATGCCGTGGTACGAAGGCTCGACGTTGATGCACATGCTTGAAAATGTGCATATCGCGTCGGATCGCAACATGATCGACTTCCGCTACCCGGTGCAATACGTCAACCGCCCGCACCTCGACTTCCGCGGCTTCTGTGGCACGATCGCCTCGGGCCGTATTCGCAAGGGCGACGAGGTGATGGTTTTGCCCTCACGTAAAACGAGCCGCGTTGCCTCGATCATCACCTTCGACGGCGAGCCCGACGAAGCCTTCGCCCCGCAGTCGGTTACGTTGACGCTCGAAGACGAAATCGACGTCAGCCGCGGCGACATGCTGGTTCGCCCCAACAATGTCCCCAAAATGTCGGACTCGTTCGACGCCACCATCGTCTGGATGGCCGAAGAGGCGCTCGTCCCCGGCAAACAGTACGCGATCAAACAAGGCACCAAAAACGTCACCGGCAGCGTTTCGACTTTGCGCTATCGCATCGACGTCAACACGCTGCATCGGGCCGAGGCCCCAACGCTCGAACTGAACGAGATCGGCCGCTGCCAAATCAAATTAAACCAGCCGATCGCGTTTGACGGTTACCGCGTCAACCACGGCACCGGCTCGTTCATCATCATCGACCGCATCACCAACGTCACCGTCGGTGCAGGCATGATCTTGCAACGCACGGCAGGCGATAAAGCCGATCACTGGGATGCCGAAGCTGACTCGAATCTCGAACGTCGACTCAGCAACGTCACCCCCGACGAGCGTCATGCTCGTTTCGGCCAACAACCGGCGACTGTTCTCATCACCGGCCTCGCTGGCGCCGGGAAGACGGGGCTTGCCTACGCCCTCGAACGCCGGCTGTTCGACCAAGGCCGTGCTGCCTGCGTGCTCGACGGTCAAAACATGCGCCAAGGCATCAGCCGCGACCTGAACTTTACGGCCGACGACCGTAGCGAAAACGTCCGCCGTGCTGCCGAGGTTGCTCGCCTGATGAACAACGTCGGGCTGATTTGTGTCTCTGCTTTCGTCGCCCCGAGCGAAGAGGTCCGCCAAAAAGCTGCCGACCTCGTCGGACGTGACCGCTTTTTCGTCGTCCACCTGAACACGCCGATCGAAGTTTGCCGCCAAGGCGAGCAGGTCGAGATGTACGCCAAGGCCGACTCGGGCGAGGTCTCGAACTTCCCTGGGGTTTCTGCCCCTTACGATGTTCCAGTCGACGCCGACCTGACGCTCGATCCTAGCCAAGTTGATGTCAACGATTGCGTAGAACAGATTTTGTCGCTACTTAGCGAAAAAGGTGTTGTTTCGTAAAGGAGTCGAGAGCCGACTCTTTTTGCACCGGTGCAAAAAACTTAAAATCTCGGTGCAATAATCGTGAAGATCTTCTTTGGGGAAACGTCTTTAGTGCTGCTGCTCCCGGGACTTACGTCGTCGGGCTCGCTTGTGGGTGGTTGAGTTTGCGTAAGCAAAACGTTTGTTCGTGTGCATTATCCGATTGGTCTCGGTGTGTATCTTATCCTCTGTCGCACATTCTAGCGTATCGGTGGTTGGGATTCATCTGTTATTTTTGGCCACTTGTCGGGTGGGCATTGCATACTAATTTTAGGATACTGCGTAAATAACTGCGCGAGGGTCTTTTGGCGATCAGTAGTGGACTATTAACATTGGAGAAAAACGATGTCCGACGATCTTAATCATGATTTTGATTCCGAATTAGTAATTGGACTAGTAGGTGCGGTGGGGACCGAATTGAGTGAGGTATCAGATTTGCTCAAAGAACGACTGCGACTCGCTGGTTACCAAGTGCAGGAAATTAGGGTTTCAGATGATATTATCCCATTACTTTGTAATGTCCCTGATTCAGCTGGAGATAGCTACAGTCGAATTAGTGATCTCATGACTGCCGGAAATAAAGCAAGAGAAGAAGCATCAGACGACTGCGTATTAGCGAATGGCATTGCTGCTGCAATTTTTAGTGAACGCGACAAAGATGGCGAAGATAATCCAGAGCCACGCTTCAAAAAAGCGTATCTCATTCGGTCGCTAAAACGCTCAGAGGAAGTCGAACGTCTGAGGATGATGTATCCGGCTGGTTTTGTTCTTGTAGGAGTTCATGCCGAGGAAGACCGACGACTAAGCCACTTGATAAACGACTTAGGTATTGAAGAGGCCAAGGCAAAGGAACTAGTAAAAAGAGACGGTGAAGAGCTAAAGGTTCTTCATGGGCAGCGAGTGAATCGCACCTTTCATCTCGCTGACTTTTTCATGCGAATTACCGACAATAAAAAGAGGCTTCGTTGTGATGTTCAACGAATGGTGGAAATATGGTTTGGAAACCCTTTTCTGACGCCGGTTTTTGACGAGTACGCAATGTTTTTGGCTTTTTCTGCGGCACTCCGTTCTGCTGATTTATCGCGTCAGGTTGGCGCTGTAGTGGCACGTGGGAAAGAAATTTTGTCTACGGGAGCTAATGAGTGTCCTAAAGCAGGCGGTGGATTGTATTGGTCTGAACGAGATGCTCAAACTCATGGTGTAACCGACTGCGAACGAGGCCGCGATTATAAACGAGGTGTTGATTCAAATGTTGATGAACAACGCCAAATCATTGATGAGATTGTTCGCCAAGGCCAAGCGAAAGGTTTAGATGAGATCAAAATCCGAGAACTCTTGGAACAAAGTAGCATTCGCGATTTGACTGAGTATGGACGAGTTGTCCATGCGGAGATGGAAGCATTAACGGCATGTGCACGAAATGGATTATCGACCCTTGGAGCGACGCTCTACTGCACGACTTTTCCATGCCATAATTGCGCTAAACATATTATCGCAGCGGGAATTGAAAGAGTCGTCTACATAGAACCTTATCCTAAAAGCAAAGCCTTGAATTTTCACGACGACGCCATTTCGATGGCTACTGAGTCTGGAGAAAACAATCAACAGCTGGTTGATTTTGAGCCATTTGAGGGGATTGGCCCCCGACGATTCTTTGACTTATTTTCTGCACGGTTGGGTTCAAGCTACGATTTATTGAGAAAGGATGCAAAATCAGGAAAAAGCGTGGCTTGGAGTATCGGAAATGCCCGACTTCGTATACAAATGAAGCCGTGCTCTTACCTGGACCTGGAATTGCAAGCTTGCCAATTATTTCAGGAACGCTTGAACGCTATCACTGGGGACGATTCAAATGAGTGAAAATCAAATACGTACCGAACTTGCGAAAGTAACGCAGATAGTTCAAAGTTGGCCACAGTGGAAACAGCACATTCTGGTCAATAGCTCAAAGCCTACAAACTCTTCGTCGCGTCTACCCGTTGGCAGTCAGCAACAAGCAGTTGCCGCCGATGTCAATGGTCTATCAAAATGATAGTATCGAGACATGCCTAATCGCAAACCACGATCCAGCCGTTAGTGCGTAGGGCGGGGAATAACCAGGGGTGGCGCAGGCGATGCCGGCGGGCGACGTCGAGCGGGATTTTTTCGACGATTTCAAATCCTGCGGCGGCGAGGTCGGCGGCCAGTTCTCGCCAGCGGAAGACGTGTAGGAACATGTTGGGCACGCCGCGGTACGGGAACCATTTGTCGCCGATTTCGATTTCGCTGTTGAACGGGGCGGTTAGCAGATTTTTCACTACCCAGCTGGGGCCTTGCGGGTCGCGGAGGTTGAACCAGTAGTTGTGGACGTGCAAGACGAATCGTCCGTCGGACTTGAGGATGCGGCGGAAGTGTTCGAGGGCTTGGCGGCGGTTAGCGCGGCCGCGGATCATGCCGAGCGTGCTGAACATGCAGATGGCGTGGTCGACGGAGTTGTCTGCTAGGGCGTCAAGCTGGACGAGGTTGGCTTGCAAGCAATCGATTGGCAGGTTGTCGAGGTCGGCCTTTTCTTGGACGATTCGCAGCATCGGTTCGGAGAGGTCGATCGCCAATCCCCGATGGCCTGCTTGCACCAATGGCACCAAGGCGCGGCCAGTGCCGCAGCCGAGGTCGGCGACCAAGCCGAGTGGTTGCAGGTGGCGGGCTAAGACCTGCTCGTCGTGCTCGAACAGGCTGTTGAATGCAAAGTAGTCGTCGTAGTCGTCGGCGACCGAGGGGGATTGGACGTAGTCCCAGAGGCCGCGAGAGACGCCGGCGGGGAGGTTCCAGTTGGGGCGTTTGGGCATTGTTTATTAACTCGGTATTTCATGGCGATTGCAAAGTCAAAAAAGTAACCGCCAAGAATGCCAAGAGCGCCAAGGAAAACGGAAAGATCTGGTTTTTGCGGAGTTTCCTTGGCGCTCTTGGCGTTCTTGGCGGTTAAAAAACAAGACATTGCAATACTCCTGACTCGAACTTTCAGCCGCTTGTTGAGCGTTGCTGATCGCAGTATAATAGCTGGCTTGATTCCTGCCCAGTATGGCCAGCTTCGCAGTATTGTCGGAGATTGTTACGGCCTAACATTATAATTCGGTGGATTTCCGCACTGTTGCGATGACCGCCGGATGTCACACATTTAACAAGGAGAATTATCGTGTCGATTCGTGTCGCGATTAATGGATTTGGCCGGATTGGTCGTTTGACCTTCCGCAACTTGCACGCCCGTTCGGATGAGTTTGAGGTCGTCGGTATCAATGACCTGACCGACAACAAGATGCTCGCCCACTTGCTAAAGTACGACAGCACGCATCGTCGTTTCCCTGGTACGGTCGAGTACGATGACGACAACTTGATCGTCGACGGCAAGCCGATCAAGGCGATGGCCCAGCGCAACCCGGCCGAGCTGCCTTGGGGCGATTTGGACGTTGATGTTGTGGTCGAGAGTACCGGTTTCTTTACTGCTCGTGCCAATGGCGACAAGCCTGGTTACGATTCGCACTTGGCGGCTGGTGCAAAGCGCGTTGTGCTCAGTGCCCCTGCCAAAGATGGTGCGGATCTCACTTGTGTGCTTGGCGTCAACGACGACAAGATCACTGCCGACCTGAAGTGCATCAGCAATGCAAGCTGCACGACCAACTGCTTGGCTCCTGTGGCCAAGGTGTTGAACGACACGTTCGGTATCGAGAGAGGCTTGATGACGACCGTTCATGCTTACACGAACGATCAGCCTTGTCAGGATCAGCCGCACGCCGATCCTTATCGTGCTCGGGCCGCTGCTCAGAATATCATTCCGACCAGTACCGGTGCCGCGAAGGCCGTTGGCTTGGTGATTCCTGAGCTGCAAGGCAAGCTGACCGGTATCGCTCTGCGTGTGCCAGTTGTCACTGGTAGCGTGGTCGACCTGACGGTCACCCTTGGCAAGAAGGTCACCGAGGCCGAGGTCAACGCCGCTGTAAAGGCTGCTGCGGAAGGTCCGATGAAGGGCATTCTTTGCTACATGGAAGACCCGATCGTTTCGTCCGACATCATCGGCGATCCGCACAGCTCGATTTTTGTTCCTGCGTTCACGCAAGTGATCGACGGCAACATGCTGAAGATCGTAAGCTGGTACGATAACGAATGGGGCTACAGCAGCCGCACGGCTGACTTGATTGCCCGGATTGCAAAGCTGTAAGTCGCTTTGCTGTTCCAATTTTCAATAAAGATGCCCGGCTTCTTTGAAAGAGGTCGGGCGTCTATTTTTTTGCGAGGTTGGTTTTTTAGCGTGGCGAGAGGGTGCGACCTGCGGTCCAGACGGGTTGGGAAGGGGCTTGGGGTTGCAGCGAAGTTGGCTGGCTCATTTGTGTTGTGGCGGGCTGTGTTGTAATCGCCTGTGTTGTGGCCGTTTGCTTGGGAAGATCTGCTTGGCGTCCGATTGCTTGGGTGGTCCACCCGGTAGTTTTGGTGGAGGTGGTCGCAAAGCCTTCGGCGGTGCGGTCGGTGCGTTGCATCGAGGCTCGCCAGCGTGGTAGGTTGGCAGGTTCTTGCTTTGCATCGGGCTTTAGGATTCTGGCGAGGTCTAGTTTTCCGTTGTCTTTTTCGTCGGCAGGGATCGTCTCGGGTATGCTTGTCGTTTCGATCTGGCTCAGGTTGATCGGCACGGGTGCGGGCTCGGTTGCTCCTGTTTCTGCTAAGCCACTGGGCAGTGCTTGGGGGGCTTCGTTAGAAACTTCGTTAGAAACTTCGTTAGAAACTTCGTTAGAAACATAGCCCAGGTCGCTCGGCTGGAAGGGGAGTTGCGTTAGCAGCTTGCGGCCGTCGGCCATCGTCAGGCGGACCCAGAGTTCTAGTGGGGTCTCTGGCAGGGCGAGCTTGTCGAGCGGTAGCTCGAGGTGCAGGCCATCGCCTAGGTCGGACGACTGCCAGGCGGCGGCGGTTTCTTCGGCGGTGAAATTCCAGCGTTTGAGGCGTTTGGGGGCAGTTCCGTCGGCTGTCATTACCATGAGAGAGACTTCGCCATCGAGGTCGACTGGCTCGCCGTTGGCGTCGAGGGCTTCGACGACGGTTAGCAGATTTTGTGGTGACCCATTTTGCGGAGAAAGGTCGTCGCCTTCACCACTGAAAAGTTGCGTGACTTCGAGGCGTTCGGGCACACGCTCGATGAGGGCGACGGCGTGGTTGACATGCTTGTCGACGAAGGGGGCTTTGAGGGACGGTTCGGTCTCTTCGGGCTCGGTTCCAAAACCGACGGGGTCAGGAATGATCAGCACGCCGTTGTCAGAGGTGTCGTCAAAATTGGTTGCAGCGACTTGCTGCAGCGACTCGGTCTCTTCCAGGCTGCCGACCGGTTCTTCGAGATCGAAGTCGAGCGTGTCGGGAACTTCGAGGTCTTCTGGCAATATCTCAGGAGAAGGCAATTCGTCTTCTTGCACCTTGCTTTGCCGTTTTTGATTTTGAAGGGGCGGCTCGATTGCTGGCTCTTCGAGAGGTTCGTCCTCGGTCTCTTCGACCTCTTCGACCTCTTCGATCGCTTCGGCCGCTTCTTGTTTGAGCTGTCGGCGACGGGTTGCTTTTTTGGAGCGTCTGGAACGCTTGGAACTCTTAGGGCTTGAGTACGCAGGTGCCGATTCTATTTCTGATTGGTACTCAGGTGCGTAATCCTCTGCCGGTTCGTAGACTTCTTGGGAGTAGGCTGCCATTTGCGGAGGGGAACAACTGCGGAGGGTGCGCAGCTTTTCGGAGTATTCGACGACATAGTCTTCTAGCTCGTAGATATAGTCTTCTTGGACTCGCAGTTCGCGTTCGAGCAGGTCGATCTGATTATCAGACGTGGTGCGGCAGCCCAACGAAGCGATCAAGCTTAGTCCGAGCAACAGGAGCGAACGTAAAGCAGGCAAAGATTCTGCGGCAATTGATTTTGACATCGTACTACAGCATAGAGGGAAGCGGTTCACCAACGCGGCACGGCGCGCAGCGCAGGCCGTGGCGTAGGTGGGAAGAAATAGGAAATCGCAAGGCCGACGTCAAGCGAGATCGTAGGCTCGCTAGCGTGCGGGGACGCGAAGGCCCCTGTTTACAGACGTATTTGCCTGTGAATTTGACTGTGGATTAGAGTTGCCAAGACGCATATCGTTCGCGAGTGATAGCAAGGTGTCTAGGTAGAACCCGAATTTTTGTTAGAATCGGTACCCAAAAAGGTGAATTGGTGTTGCTCTAAACCTTGATAAAATGGGGACTTGCATGGATAATGGGTGTTAGGAACTGTAAGGCAGGGAGTAGGCCTGAAGGCTCCTCCAGAATGGAACAGGAACGCTGAGAGGACATGAGGTAGCCGCCTGCGGAAACGCTTGCTGCTGTCCATCTCAGTTGGCAGTGGCAACCCTTCAAGGGATTTCTGATGAAGAGAACCAAGACTCATCGTGTGGTATTGCGCAGTGCGACTGCTTGCTGCGCACTGTTGCTATGTCTAACTGTTGGGGATTCGCCCGTATGGGGTGACTGGCGGGACGACGTCGGTTACACAAAGCTCATTAGCCTCTTAGGTGATTCTGCGCCGAATGGCGCAGGTGTGCCAATCTCTTTGGTTGAAGCCGGCAGCAATGACGCCTATTTTCCCAATGTGGACGATGTTGAATTTAATTCGGCCACCGACCCTCTTGGGATTGGAGTGGTGTTTACTGATGGGAGCGGCGGAGAATCGAATGGAGCTAGCGGGCACTCGCATGCCCAGGCGAAAAGGTTTTTTGGCAACACACAGAGTCTTGCGCCTGCTGCCAATGCGGTCACAGTTTATGGAGCGAATGACTACTTAGAAGACGTTTTGAATATCAACGGGAATAATAATACTTTGCCCGATGCGCAAAACTTTCGAGTCCAAAATTTCAGCTGGATTGGAACTTTCGTTACGGATTCTAACAACCCTTCCGCTGGAGAGTTGAATGATGACCGCGAGGCTTTGCGGCGATTTGATTACGCGATCGACACCAATAATATCACTGCCTTGGTGGGGATCCAGAATGCCGCGACTCCTCTGCCGCATCTATTAAGCCACAGTTATAACTCGATAACGGTTGGCAGGTCGATTGGGAATCATAGCACTGGGTATACTCGTCTGGTGGACTATGGGGTTGGGCGCAGTAAGCCTGATTTGGTGGCACCTCAAAGCACGACTAGCGCAGCCACTGCTTCGACGAGTTCTGCCGCAACCTTCTTGCACAGTTCGAGCACCGTGCTCGGCACCGACGCTGCGAAGTCGGCAACCATGAAAGCCCTGTTGCTGGCGGGCGCCACGAAAGACGACCTCTTGAAAGACGGCCTTCCGACGACGTGGAGCCAAGTCGATGCCAGCGGCGACTGGCATCCGCTGGACGATACTTTTGGTGCAGGCGAATTAAACGTCTACAACAGCTACCTTGTCACCCTGGGTGGCCAGGCAGTCGGAAGCACGACGACCCCTACCGCCGTTGGCAGCCACGGCTGGGACTACCAGACGGTACAGCCGGGCAGTGGCAATGCGCTGCAGTACGATTTTGTTGTTCCCGTTGGCAGCGTGGCCGAAGAGCTTTCTATCGTATTGGCGTGGAATGCGAAGACGGAGGCGCCCTTTAACATAGGCGACCCGATTCTGGCAGACTTGACTCTAGAGTTGGTGGACGACACGGGCACGACGGTTGACCTGAACCTTGACGATGGCGTACTTCTTGATGGACTGAGTAATAGTTCGGGGGATAATGTCGAGCATCTATACCTCACCGATTTGTCTGCGGGGACCTATACGCTGAAGGTTTCTAGCGAAGATCTGGCTAGCGATTTCGGGCTTGCTTGGCGAACGGCGACCGCCTTCAATAATTTTTCGGCAGACTTTGACGAGGATGGCGACGCCGACGGGGCTGATTTTTTGAGCTGGCAGCGAGGTTTTCGTACGTTGGTCGGTGCCACCCATGCCGATGGCGATACCAATGGAGATGGAGATGTGGATGCGGACGATTTAGCCTTCCTCCGCGATGCGATGTATGGTGGAGCGCCTTCCCCGATCGGCCTTCTTGCTTCGGTACCGGAACCTGCGGGATGGATTCTCCTCTGCATGGGCTTGTTGCTGGTATTGGGTTTGAGGGATATCCGGTCTCGGGTTGGGCTGAGGACTTAGGGCATGTTTGGCTCGGAGACGAGCCTGTTGCTTAGGGTGGTGGTGTGTTCTTCTGTCGGCGTCTTCTACACGCCCGCCTTTGTGCGTATACTTGCCGTGAGCGTCTACTTGCTGTGAAGATGCTGAGCACCGCCGAGGTCACTTTTGTAAGGATATTATGACTGCCATTCTGCGACGATTGTTACTTTCCGGGAATGCAAATTTGATAGCAGTAGCTCGAAACGTGAAGCAACTTGGAATGGCGGCGGCGTTTGTGTTTGGCCTTGGATACGCGGTGGCAGCCTCCTCGGTTTGTCACGCAGGGGGAGGGCCGGAGAATGTTTTTCTTTTCGTCAATTCGGAAAGTCCCGATTCTTTAACCGTTGCGAACCACTACATCGACCTGCAAAAAATTCCGCCTACGAATGTCTACTACTTGTCTTTCAAAGGGAGCAAGTTGCAAACGACGGGCGCTGCATTTCGCGATCGAATTCTTGCGCCGGCATTGGCAGAAATCGAACGCCGCAAGCTCACCGGGCAGATCGATTACCTGGTCTATTCGTGCGATTTCCCTTGGCGAATTAATCTGACGCGAGATTTCCCTGATGCGAAATTCCCGAAACAGTTGAAACCGCAGGCGTCGCTGACCGGGGCAACCTATTTGGCGGATTTTGTCTTGAAAAAGCGGAAGGAGCTCATCGGGCTAAATACCAATGGGTATTACATCGAGCCGGTACGAGGGGTTACGATTTCACGGGCTTTCCGGAGCAGTTACCAATGGGCCTGGGGGGGCAGACGGGCCCGTCGTGGGTATTCGTATCGGCTTTCATCGATACTCGGTGTGACCCAAGGTCGTGGCAATACGGTTGATGAAATCGTTCGCAGCCTGCGAAGAGCGAAGACGGTTAGTGGGACCAAGCCCGCGGGCCCCGTCTATTTCATGAAGCACGGTGGAGTCCGTTCCACGCCGAGGCACGATCGCTTCGACGCGACGGTTACCGAGTTGCAACGGTTAGGCGTCCAGGCGAAAGTGGTTGCAGGCAAATTTCCCGAAGGCAAGAAGAATCTCTTGGGTTTAACTTGCGGTACCGCTTTTGTGGACATGAAGACGGCAGGTTGCAGCTTTTTGCCGGGTGCTTTTTGCGACAATCTGACGAGCGCTGGAGCCAATTTTGTGGTCCCGAAACAAATCATCAATCCGAGGACAGGCAAGAAAAGAAAGTTTCAGGTCACGGTTTGCGATTTTATTCGTTATGGCGCGACGGGCGCTTGCGGTGCCGTGATCGAGCCGTACAACTTTGCTCAGAAATTTCCGCATCCTTCAGTCCATGTTCATTATGCAAATGGCTGTTCGCTTGCCGAGGCTTTCTATCAGTCGGTGGCAGGGCCTTATCAGCAACTTCTGGTGGGCGACCCTCTTTGCCAGCCTTGGGCGGATATTCCGGTTGTTAAAGCTCATGGGATTTCTATGGGAAAAACACTTCGCGGTCAGGTGCAAATCACCCCTTCCGTCCATGACAAAAAGAAGTCGATCCGCGAGTATGAACTTTATGTTGACGGCGTGCGTATACAACATTGCAAGCCAGGAAAGACGTTTTTGCTTGATACGACGAAGTTTCGAGATGGCCATCATGAGCTACGGGTTGTTGCCCATGATGCGACGCCTATTGGAACCCAGGGGCGGTTGATCGTGAACGTCGCTGTGAAGAACGGCCGTGATGCCATTGGATTGTCCACCAAACAGGCCACCAAACAGAATGGGATTTCCCTGCGAAGTAAGCATGTGAGTATCCATGTCCTAGCGACAGCCGAGGCTCCCGTGGAGCTTTTTTGCAATAGTACCAAGCTCGGAAGCGTGCCAACAGGTACCGGAACGCTGAGGGTTGCGACAGCGAAGCTGGGATCTGGCCCAGTGGTGTTGTATGCCCAGAGCGAGGGTGTGCGATCGAAGCCGCTGTTGTTGAAGATCGCTCGCTAGCGATTTACCACATGGGTAGCCTGCATGCCAAAAGCCTTTTGGGTGCAAATCCTATCGGGCAAGAGGATTTCTACAGAGGGCAGGATGATTGCAAATTTGAAAAACCAAAAAAAGTTTAGCCACAGAGGACACCGAGAACACAGAGAGCAAAAAGCAAGGGGTTCTCTGAGTCCTCTGTGATCTCTGTGGCAAATAATTTCCGTATCTACGTGACTTTGTAGTTCGCCTGCTACAGAGGGGGGAGCTTTGGATTGGGGCCCTTGCATTTTGTAGAATGTTGCAAAAAATCAACGACTAACCGCAGATTGGGGCTTGTTTGATTGACAAGCCGATCTCAGAAGTCGAGAATGATACCGGTACAAGGGATTCTTGAACGCCGGCAGTTGCTCTAAGTCATTGTCTAGCAGTCTCTTAGCAGTCTCTTAGCAAGCTTTTCAGCTCTGGTTCTTTGGACGATGTCGCTTTGCCTGAGCTAATGGCCCGGGAATTGCTGTCTCTTGTGCCCGAGGAACAAAGTCGACGCGGGGGGGCTGCGGCGCGAGTAGGAGCGATAGTAGTGGTTAGGCTGAGCAGGCAGGTGCTATGCATTTTGCTGCTTTGGTTGGCCAAATAGAAATCGATATCTCCTCACGAGGTAAGTGGATGGCTTACCCCCAGCTATGTTTGTTGTAAAGATGGTAAGAAGCAGAAGCAGTTGTTTGGCGGGCAGATGAATAAAGTGAGTGGAACGGGGCCGGGAGCAATTTCGCACTATGATATTATACCTACTTTTTGTAGCTGGCATTGCCGCAGTCGTTAGTTATCCGCTAACGAATTTCGTGGGGGCGCTAGCGCACCGCTGGGGCGTCGTCGATCGGCCTGATGGCCACCATAAGAGCCACAAAGAAGCGGTTGCTTTGGGCGGCGGCGTGGCGGTTTTTCTCGCAGCGACGGTTACCTTTGCTGTCGAATTTCTTTCTTCGTCAAAGCTCCAAGAAGCACTTGTCGGTGAAAAACAATTCCTGGGCGGTCTCCTGCTCGCTTGTTTATGGATTGTAAGCTTGGGGCTTTATGACGACCGTTTTGGCATGAAGGGCCGATACAAACTTGTTGGCCAATTTGTAGCGACGCTGATTGTGATAGCTTCGGGTTTGCAAATCCATGCCTTTTCTGCATTCGGCTATTCGATCACGCTAGGAATGTTTTCGATTCCGTTTACCGTTTTTTGGCTGCTAGGGGCAATCAACTCGCTGAATCTACTCGATGGAATCGATGGTCTGGCGACCACGATCGGAATCATCCTTTGCGCGACGATCACCTTGATGGCACTGATGACAGGCCAAGTGGCCGTCTCTATTGTGGGAGCCGTGTTTGTCGGAAGCTTGCTCGGATTTTTGCGATTCAACTTCCCGCCTGCAACCATCTATCTAGGTGACGCGGGGAGTATGCTCATCGGTTTAGTCGTGGGGTCGCTTGCTATCGGTGGTTCGCTGAAAGTAACGGCTACGGTGGGGCTCGCTGCTCCGATCGCGATTTGGGCGTTGCCGATGTTCGATTCGATGACAGCGATCCTTCGTCGTAAACTGACAGGCCGAAGTATTTATGCCGTGGATCGTGGGCATCTGCACCATCGTTTGATGACCAAGTTTGGCAAGAACAACATCATGGTTTTAGCTGTGGTGGCGGTTTGCTGCGTTGTGACATGTGCCGGGGCCTTGCTGAGCGTGCTGATGAAAAATGACTTCGTCGCCATCACTTCGGTACTCGTGGTTTTTGGGATACTCGTTGTCTCGCAAGCCTTTGGACATGTCGAAGTTCGAATGTTGCTAAGTCGGCTGAAGTCGATATTTTTATCGCGAGGCAAAACGCACCAGGTGGCATTCCAGCTTCAAGGGACACGAGAGTGGGACTTGATTTGGCAAGGCTTAGTCGAGTTCGCAGAAAACAACCAATTAGTAGAAATGAAGTTGGATATCAATATGGCTGCTGTCCAAGAGGGCTACCATGCCTCTTGGCGCAGGCCCTCGAAAAGCGAGAAGCGAGAACGCTGGCAAACAACAATCCCACTTTTTTCTGGAGAACATGTTGTCGGACGCCTGGTGGCCTCAGGCCGTCGTCAGGCAGGGATTTCAACCTGCGAAGCGATGGACCAGCTCATCAATTTCATAGAGCCTTTTGAAGCGCAGCTCATCGAATTTGTAGGCCGTCCGCCAGAGCAACACTCCGAGGTAGCACCAGCCGAGTTGGGGACAACGATTAAGCCACGAGTTTCTTTGTCAAAATAGGAGAGAAAGAAGCCCTTTGCAGTGGGAGTCCTTGCCTTGGGATTTTGGCCTTGGAATGTAGCCTCATCGATGTCGTTGGACTTTTATTCGTTACGACTATCACGATTAATCTCTTTTACTGCTGGCAAAGGACTCAAATCTCTTGTTGGATAGGATCGAGATAACTAAAGTAGAGATTCTCCCCGCACACGTTTAGCGACATCACGATATTTCTGGATAGCCTGATTGAACGCTGTTCTAGGCTATTTGTTTACCTGAGGGGATACGCCGTTTGGCCTAGCCCTACGACCTGAAATGAAACCACGGATTTCCTGCAATGGCATCATCAAAGCGTATTGTTAACATTCTCTGTACTCTTGGTCCCAGCTCGCTTAATCGTCATGTGATCGAACGCTTGGAGGACCGTGGGGTCGACTTGTTTCGCATTAACTTGTCGCACACGCCACTGGACAAGGTAGAAGAGACTGTTGGCATTATCCAATCGTTTTCTTCTTCGACGCCGATCTGCCTGGATACCGAAGGTGCCCAAGTCCGAACTGGGGTGATGGAAGAAAATGTCGTGGTGCAAGATCGACAGCATGTGCGTTTGGTGCCGGAGACCGTCGTGGGTACGGGGGATTGCCTTTCGCTCACGCCAGCATCAGTGTTCGCCGAGTTGCAGCCGAATAATCTTGTCGGCCTGGATTTCGATGGTGTTGTGCTGCTTGTCCTAAGTGCCGATGCCAGCGGAGCCGAAACGGTGGTGCTCAATGGTGGCAAGGTGGGCTCGAACAAGGCCGTGGTGATTGACCCAGCTCCCAAATTATCGCCACTGACCGATGATGATATCGCGGCGGTTGAGATTGGCCGGAAGATGGGCGTTAAGCATTTCGCCTTGTCCTTCGCCAATACTGCCGAAGATGTTGCTTTGCTTCGCAAATATGCAGGGCCCGAGGCAATAATTATTTCAAAAATCGAAAGTAAGATGGGGGTGCGCAATCTGGATGATATTTTGATCGAGACCGACGAAATTCTAATTGACCGAGGCGATCTGTCTCGTGAAGTCCCGCTAGAAAACATCCCTTTCCTTCAGAAAGCCATTATTCGCAAGGGCAACATCGCAAAAGTCCCTGTGAATGTTGCGACGAATCTTCTCGAATCGATGATCGTCAATCGCAAGCCGACCCGGGCTGAGTTGAACGATATCACCAACACGTTGATGGACGGTGCGAACGGGCTTGTGCTTGCTGCGGAAACAGCCATTGGCAACCATCCGGTCGGTGCTGTCGACATGGTAATGAGCATGATTGAACGCTATCGGCGTTCTTTGGACGGCCACCGTATCGAAGATCTTTTGGAGTCGGGGCAACTCTTGCTGCCGTCCCTTCATGGGCGGAGCAATGTCGAGCAACAAGAGGCTAGTTTCAGTAAGCCGGTCTCTCCAGCAATGCTACCCAAATTGCCAGCCATCGAGGTCGACGTCGAGACGGCGATGGATATCGAGCAAATCGCTCATGGTGTTTATTCGCCGTTGAATGGATTTATGACCGAGGAACAGTTGGAGGGGGTGTTGAACGATTACCGTTTGCCTTCTGGCGATGTGTGGACGATGCCGATCGTGCTGCAAGGCAAGAGCCAAGAGTTCGCGGCATTTCAGCCAGGGCAGTCGATTCGCCTGATTGATAGCCGCACGGGTGAATCGACGGCAATTCTGCATCTGGAAGACAAGTACGAAGTCGACCAACGAAGCGTCGCGAAACGCTGGTTTGGCACCGACGATACTTCGCACCCGGGCGTGGCCCGTTTTGTCGACAAGGGTGTGACGTTGTTGGGTGGCCCGATTGAGTACCTGGGCCCTGCGAGCATTGCCCGATCGCCTTATCAGTTGACTCCTTCGCAGACGCGCATGGTTTTCGATATTAAGGGCTGGACTAGGATCGTCGCCTTCCATACACGCAATGTACCGCACCGGGGGCACGAGCATGTCATCTCTCTGGCGACTGAGCGGGCGAATGCCGATGGCGTTTTAATTCATCCGGTCATTGGCCCCAAGAAAGCGGGAGACTTTACGCCCGAGGCAATCATGGGGGCTTACGAGCGTCTCATCTCGGCGAGGTTGCCCAATGCCTTGTTGGCAGCATTTAGTACGTATTCTCGTTACTGCGGGCCTCGTGAGGCTGTGTTTACGGCTCTTTGCCGGAAGAATTTTGGCTGCACGCACTTCGTTTTAGGGCGTGATCATACTGGGGTAGGGAACTTCTACGCGGCGAACCAGAACAAAGACTTGTTCGATTCGCTTGGAGACATCGGTATTACGCCAGTATTTTTCGATACGGTTTACTACTCGGAAGAGCAGGAAGAAATGATCGAGTCCGCGAAGCCGGACGACAAACGTCTGCGAGCCATTTCGGGGACTATGATTCGCGATCTGCTAAGCGATAGCCAGCCTGTGCCGCCTTGGTGTATGCGAGAGGAAGTCTCTGATTGGCTCCTTGAAATGCGCAAGGCAAAGCAGCCGTTGTTTGTGGAGTAGCTCGTCGCTAGTAAGCGTATGCGTAACACTGGGTGTCTTGCCTGAAAGGTCCGCCGGAAGATGGAAAGAGTGAAGCGTGCTTTGTCGCTCTACGCGAACTACTTCGTCTTTCGTCGAACGCCTATCCTGGTTTACTCGGTCGAGCGATCGGGGTCTGTCGCCCTGTTGCATACGTTGCAATCGCAGGGGCTCTTTGCACTGGGTGCCCATTACCTAAGTCCTGAGAAACTGGCGCAACATCGTTCGGGGTCTGCGGTCTGGGCAAGCAAGCACATTGTCGGTAAACGGAAGCCGGCCAAGATCATTACGATGGTTCGCCGCCCGATCGACAACATGCTGTCGACGTTTGCACGGGAGCATTACGGCCAGCAAGGTTCGGTAGATACCGAAGCGGCAGGCCTGGCGAGTCCTGCCGAATTGTCGCAAGATTTTTGCCAGTCCTATTTGCAATCGGACCGCTACTTGCATCCCTTGCAATGGTTTGAAACCGAATTTCAGTCGGCTTTGGGAATCGACGTTTACCAACACCCGTTTGATCAAGAGGGCCGTTTTTCTTGTTTTCGAGAAGGGCCTTTCGAGGTACTGATGTTGGGGACGGAGCTAGAAAACTCGCAAAAATCGAAGCGCGTCGCCGATTTTTTGGGGATACCCCAGTTAGAAATCAGCAACCCGGCGTTAGCCTCGCAGACTTCGGCGTCGAACAAGCAAAGCCGGCTTCCTCCGGGCAAGCCGGGCAGCCAAACCGCCTACGCAGAGCAGTACAAGCTGTTGAAGCAGCATGTCGAGATTCCCAAAGAGTATCTGGAGAACATCGTAGATTCGCGATTTGTTCAGCACTTTTTCTCGGAACAGGAACGAGAGGCAATTCGATTGAAATACGGCGGTGGGATGACCCGCAAGCAATGAGGCATGGGGTGGGGTCATCCTGAGAGGTAGGTCTGGTTTGGCGAGCGGTCCTACAGACGGTACAATCGTTACTGGCCTTGGTACAAGAGCTTCAAAGTCTCCCACAACTTCTCTTACCCAAACCGAATAGGGTGCAATACTTACAGACGGCATCCTACAGTAGGAAAGTCCCCCGCCAAGTTGAAAATGAGAGTAGCCCAAGGTTTGGAGTGAGCCCAAGTGATAATCCCCCTATTTTATGTGCTGGGAGCAGTAGCGTCGATCATGATGCTCAAGCAAGGCCTTTCTCGTAAGGTCGAGCTTTTCAGCGTGCGCAATCTGTACTTGGTCGGTTTCCTTATCTACCACGTCGTTGGGCCGATCAAGGTTCTGTCGTCGCAGAACTTTTTTGGCTTCAAAATTTTGAATCCCAATTCGACAGCGAACTGGCTGTTGCTTTATGTTTGGGTTTACTTTCTTGTTTACCTCTTTAGTTATCATCGTATAACAGTGGTTCGGTGGTTTTCTGCTAAGTTTGCAGGGATTCCGTCCGAAGCGCCTGACTCGATGTTGATGATCTTGGCCGTTTTGTTGGTCGTTGTCGGTTTGCCGATTCGCTTGTACGCTTACTCGATTCCGGTGATTGGCCCGACCTTGAATAATATCTCCTTGGCGATGGCGGCCACTGCCTGCGCGGCAGCAGGCTGGATTTGGAGTGAGCGCAAGTTCAATCCGGTAGTCGTCACGATAACCGTCGCACTCCTAGCGGGCTGCATTGGCATTAGTGTCTTTCGAGTATTTGGTCGCCGTCCTTTGGTGGGGGTGCTCTTTGGTTTTGCTTGGGGGGCTTACTATCGTTGGGCTCGTCATGTCGCCCCGAAAAAGATGTTGCTGTATATGATACCGCTGATGCTTGGCGCGAGTATCGTCATTAGTGCATTCACGGCTATTCGTGGTGAGACCTCGCGCGGGCGATCTGCCAGTGTCGATAGCATTTTGCGAGCGATGATGCGGGCAGACGTGAAGAGCGGTAGCGAAGGCCTAGCGACGGGGCAATCGTGCCCTGCAGGGATGATGTGGGCTTTGGAACAGTATCCGCGAGAGATCCGCCCCAAGCCTTTATTCAGCTTGCAGTATATGGCGATGTATTTTGTGCCCCGGAAAATTTGGCCCAACAAGCCGGAGCCCTTATCCACGCAAATTGCCCATCTAGCGAAGCTGCAAGGGGTGAATCGCGATTTGATTACGATGCCACCAGGGGTTGTCGGTTTTGCAGCCGCAGAAGGAGGGCTGTACGCGCTGATTATCTATGCGTTATTCTTCGGCCAGTTTACGCGATTTTTCGATGATTTGGTGCGTCAGAACGCCCATAATCCGTTTGTGATTTTGCCGAGTGGTTGTGTTATCGGACAGTTTCTCGGTTTGGCACGCGGTGACATTGCTACGTTTACCGATATCATCATCGTTTCTTTTGTGGCAACCATGATACTCATGTTTTTCGCGAAGTTGCTGTTTGGCAAAAATTCGCCACCGCAGGGTACTATGGCACCTTGGCCACAGGCAGGGTAATGATTACTGTCTGATCCACTCGTATTCTTCTGCTTTGCGATGTTGTACCCCCAGAGTATTTTGTGACCATACCCGACCACTTTTCTTGCGTGCATTTTGTTCCGGAGATTCTTTTGGAACGCGGTGGAGTGGTGCAGGCCGTGGTTGATCTGTGCCAGGCAATCGCAGCACGCGGCCATCGAGTGACGCTGGTGACTTGCGATGCGAGTGATGAGCCGGCTCACTGGAAAGACTCGTCCGGCAACTGGCCCACGGTGGTTGAATTGCCTTCTTCGCGATTTACGGACAAGCTGATTAGCCGACAAGGGCTACGGAAGTTCCGAGAGATCGTACAAGAGGTCGATGTCGCGCACCTACACATCCCCTGGCGCCTGACCAACTTGCAGCTCGCAGGGGTCTTGCAAAAAGAAGACGTTCCTTATGTCATTACGCCTCACGGCATGTTGGACGACTGGAGTATGCGCCAGAGTCCGTTGAAAAAACGTGTCTATTTGACTTTGGCTCGTGCCCGGTTGTTTCGACATGCGGCGGCGATCCACTTTACGGCTAAGGGAGAACACGAACAGGCGCAACGCTGGATTTCGATAGGGGATCGCGCAGTGATCCAGTGCAACACGCTGGATCTTACGGTCTACGACCCGTTGCCGGGTGGCGAGTTGGCCTTGCAGGCATTTCCTGAAATACATCCTGAGAAGCAGAAGATTCTTTTCCTGAGCCGCCTGCATCCCAAGAAGGGGGTAGAATTGCTGCTTAGTGCTGCTGCTTTGTTGCGAGAACAGCGGACCGATTTTCAGTTGTTGATTGCTGGGCCAGGAGAAGAGAATTATGTCGCTCAGCTCAAGCAGATGGCCGTTCGGCTTGGATTGAGCGACCTAACCTGTTTTCTTGGTATGGTGAAGGGAGCAGAGAAGCGATCGCTTTATCAATGCTCCGACGTTTTTGTCTTGCCGACCCATCAAGAGAATTTTGGTCTGGTACTAGTGGAAGCGATGGTTTGCGGCACCCCTGTCGTAACGACCAAGGGGACCGACATCTGGCCGGAACTGCAGGAGGCGGGCGCTTTGATTGCTGACCTGACGCCTGAGGCCATTGCTGCGAAAATTACGGAGGTACTGGCAGAGGGGGATGGCGGGATTCAACGGGGTGCCCAGGGGCAGGCCTATGTTTTAGAGTGGCTCGACCGAGATCATGTTCTCGAAGGGTACGAAAAAATCTATCGAAATATCATCCAGAAAGGCCAGCGATGACCGATAGGGCATCAAAATCTGACGACGAGTTGCTCAAAAAACCGATCATTGTCATCGGCACCGGACGCAGCGGCATGAATTTTTTGGGCGATACGATTGCGCGGCACGGCACACTTGCCGTGGCAACCGAGCCTCGACTGATCTGGAAGCATGGCAACGATTATAAATCGGATGCGTTGAAGGCAGAAGATGCGCGTCCCGAGGTGATTGCTTCTATCCGATCTCGGTTTGCCGAAATCATTCGTCAGCAGGGCAAAGATCGGCTGATCGACGTGACTCCAGGCAACGCTTTGCGACTCGAATTCGTTAATCAAGTTTTCCCGGATTGCCAGTTCGTGCACTTTATCCGTGATGGTGTCGACAATGTGCTTTCGATGCGACGCTTCTACGCGGTTTCTGCACGGACTATCCGGCCAGAAAAAGATACCCTTAGTGACAGCTTTGTCGGACGTCGGACACGCGAGTTGCGCCTTCGCCAGATTCCAGGGCTGGCAATGGAAGTGATCCGTCACTTGGCACCCGACTTCCTCTTGCGGATTATTGGGCCGCCCGTGTTGGGAGTGCGGTTGCCGGCGATGGTGGCCATGCGCCGAGAGATGGAGTTGCTTGACGTCTGCTTTTTGCAGTGGCGGATGTCTGTCGAGTCGGCATGTTTGTTTGGGCGGCGACTGCCAAAAGGTCGGTACACGGAGTGTCGCATCGAAGATTTTTCGCTGGAGGACGTCAAGATAATTTTTGAGTTCTGCCAGTTGGAAACCTCCCCGACGGTTTTTGAGTTCTTTCAAAAACGCTTTGAGTCCAAACGTATTGGTCCGGCGATGCAAGACTCGGACCCGCAGGAGCTATTGGAGCTGAGAGATCAGGTGGAGCCCACCATGCAATGGGTCGAACGACGTGGCCCGAAAACAGAATCGGAGAGCGAGCCACTGACTCATCCGACGCCCACGGCAGAAAACGCCGATCAAGAAGTCGTGCTAAGTGACGAGGGGGAGCGGGAGTTTTCCTCCGATGTCGACTGGCTCGAAAGCCGAATAACGGAAGGCGTCTTGGTCCTCAAGTTTTCGGTGAAGCGTTTGGATGCGAAGCTGCATCGTAAAGAAGATTACCGCCAGGTCGTGGCCAGGGCCGTCGCCGCAGGTCACGATCGTCTGGTTTTAGACTTCTCGAATCTGCGGTATACCAATCATAAGTGGGGGATTTTTCAACTGATTTTTACTGCTAACAATTTGGCCAAGGCAGCGGACGGGCAGCTCGCTGTCTGTGGGCTACGAGGGCATGTACGCCGCGTTTTCACGTTTGCCAACCTGGGGAAATTCGCCCCAGAATATCGACACGCCGGGCAAGCGGTCGAGGCAGTAGCAAAGCTGAAGAATGCCGATTGAAGCAGCGGCGAGAAAAATCGCCTTTCACTTTGAGATCAACCATTACCTGCAATGAGTCGAAGCCGTGTCCCCCTCAGACCCTTCCAATTCGCAAGCCTCGGTTTCCCTGGACGATGCTCCGTGTGTCAACTTAGGGAACTATTGCAATAGTGACTATGCTCCTGGTCGCGGTGTCTTCGTACGTACGCTTTGGTACTATGTCAGCTTAGTGTTTTTTGAGAGTGGCTGGTTTCCTTTTCGCGGCATGAAAGCAGGGGTGCTACGTTTGTTTGGTGCCAAAATTGGCATCGGGGTTCGTATCAAACCTCATGTGCGAATCAAGTATCCCTGGCGATTGACGATAGGCGATCACTGTTGGATTGGCCAGGAAGTGTGGATCGACAATTTGGCAGACGTGCAGCTAGGTAGCCATGTTTGCCTATCGCAGCGAGTCTATCTCTGCACGGGGAGCCACGATCATCGCAGCCGCGGTTTTGAGTTGCTGACCGGCCCCATCCGCGTAGGCAACGGAGCCTGGCTGGGAGCCGGCTGCCTGATCGTCAGCGGGATCAGTGTGGGGGCAAACTCGCTTGTTGCTGGCGGCTCTGTAGTGACGAAGGATGTTCCGGCTGCAACAATTGTCGGAGGTAATCCGGCGAAACCGATTGGTCAGCGGCAGGTATCGTAGGGTGTGTGGAAACCGCACTTTTTTATGCAAAAGCTGGCACGAGGACTTTGGCAAGAAAGAGTGTTCGAGCGTTCACCTTTGCCCTTAGGATCGCGCTCGCATTTGGTTGACCCTGGGTTGAAATAAAGCTATACTCTAGCATTCCTTTTTCCCCGAGAGATCCATCATGCAATTTGCCTATATCGACCCCGCCACAGGGGCAATGGTCCTTCAGGTTATCGTTGCAGGCATTCTTGCAACGGGTGTTTTCTTTCGCAAGTTTTTCCTACTTCCCTTTGCCTTTTTGTTTCGTAAAACTCGCTCAGAGGATACTGGCGAGACCAGTGACGATGGCGGCGAATAAAGGGCGGGGTGAAAATGCTAGGTCGCGAACCCTCGATAATAAGGAAAGGTTCGCCTGTGTGCTTTTCGATTGACTGAATCGTATGACTGGAAGAACTGAGTCTGATGCGGAGAAAGAATACTAGCCCCGGCTCCAATTCGGGAAAAACGGATTCGGAAAAGGTGGACTCGGGAAAAGCTCTGGTTACGGACAAGCAGGTATCGAACACCCGCTACTTCCACCCCTATCTCATCGCTCTTTTTCCGGCAGCTAATCTCTACGCCGCGAACTGGACTGCCGTCGAGTTGAAGGGGCTGCTTTTGCCCCTGCTTGCGGTTCTCGCAACCGCTGCCATTTTTCATGCCTTGGCCAAGTGGGTTTGTTCTGACGCCGAGAAAGCGGCGATCGTTGCCTCGTGGACGATCGCTTGGTTTTTCTCTTATGCAGCTCTCCAGCAGTTGTTGGATTTCGTGCATCGCAAATTCTTCCATGGTGCCTCGTCTCTGCACGGCGAATACATTCTGGCAGCGTGGGGCATCCTTTGGCTGTTAGTAGCTGCCTGGATTTATAAAACAAGCCGCCGGCTCGCGCCGATGAATTCCTTCCTGACATCTGCCGCTTCGATGTTGCTGGCCATTTCTGTCATTTCCCTGGGGTTCCAGTGGTTTGGCAAAGGGCACACCCCGAAGCAAGAAGCGTCGGATACCTGGGTGCAGCCACTGGCCGACTTGGTAAAACCTAGCCAGCCTCGTGATATCTACTTTCTCGTCTTCGATCGGTACGGCGGGCAGGAAACGCTCCGTCGAAAATTCCAGCTAGACAATGCCGACTTTCTTGATCAACTTCGCCTGCGAGGCTTCGGCGTTTCGCCCGAAAGTTGTTCGAGCTATCCCCGATCGATTCTTTCGATCTGCTCCACCCTAAACCTGAGCTACTTGCCAGAAGACTCGCACAGCGACAGCTATTATTCGCGGATGATCGACAATCATCTCGTTGGGCGGTCCTTGAAAAAACTAGGCTACGAGTACCACCACCTTGGCAATTGGTACCAACCTTTCCGTACGAACCGAAACGCCACCCAGGTTTACTCGAAATCGCTTTTGCCCTCAGAATACGCTGATACGCTCTATGCCAAGACTCCGCTAAGTAAGATCGTTCGGGGTAAATCGAAATACGACCTGGTGATGGATAAGTTTGAGCAGGTCGCCAAGATCGCGAAGATCGAAGCCCCTACGTTTGTCTATGCACATTTCTTGGTCCCGCATCCGCCCTATGTTCTCGAACGTGACGGTTCCAAAATAGCTTGGTCCAAAACTCGCTACGGCGATCCCAAAGAAGGTTATGCCAAGCAGCTTGAGGGGACCAATAAGCTGATCCTAGAGATGGTCGATAAAATCCTGGAGGATTCCGAACAGGTGCCGATCATTCTATTACAGGCTGACGAAGGGCCCTACCTTTCGGAGGCCGATCGGTCGCTTGACCGAAAGCTTCAACTTCTTACTCGAGCCCGTATACTCTCTGCTTTTTTGCTGCCCAACCCAGGGGGAGAGGGCGACGAGTTCAACCTTCCTGAATCGTTGTTTCCAGTCAATACCTTTCGATTAATCTTCCGCGAGTATTTTGGTGCCGATATCGAGCTTCTTCCCAACCGGACTTACTCCTGGGAAGTAGCGAGCCCGCTTGGCCTGCCAACAAGCGACAATAAGCGTTATGTTGATGTGACGTCATTGATTGTAGAATAAGGATCAATCGTAGAATAAGGATTGCTGTGACGTCCCCTCGGATCTCCCCCTAGTTTTTACCCTGCACACTTTCGCCCCTCTCGATATTACAAGACATTACAAGATCATGAAAACAGTTTACATAGGCATGAGTGCCGATCTTATCCATCCGGGGCACACCAACATCATTCGGAAAGCTGCCGAACTGGGAGAGGTCACGGTCGGGGTGCTCACAGACCAAGCGATTGCGAGCTACAAACGCCTTCCGTTCCTCGCCTTCCAGCAGCGCAAAGATGTGGTGGATAACATCAAAGGAGTTGCCCATACCATTCCGCAGAGCACGTTGGACTATCGTGAAAATCTCCGCAAGCTGAAGCCTGACTACGTGGTGCATGGCGACGATTGGCAGACGGGCATCCAGTCGAAAACTCGACAGCAGGTTATCGACACCCTGGCCGAATGGGGTGGCGAGCTGGTCGAAATTAGCTACACGCCTGGTATCTCCTCGACCCAACTCAACGAAAGTCTGAAAGAGGTTGGCACGACGCCTGACATTCGTCTCAAGCGACTGCGCCGTTTGATTGATGCGAAGCCGGTGGTTCGGGTATTAGAAGCACACACGCCCCTCTGCGGCTTGATCATTGAGAATGCGAACGCAAATGTCGACGGGGTGAAAATCGAATTTGACGCGATGTGGTCAAGCAGCCTGACCGACTCGACTTCAAAAGGAAAGCCCGACATCGAAGCACTCGACCTGACCTCTCGCTTGCAGAATATCAACGACACTTTCGCGGTCACGACCAAGCCCTTGATCTACGATGCCGATACGGGCGGCATCCCCGAGCATTTTGCGTTCACGGTCAAAAGCCTGGAACGGATTGGCGTCTCTGCCGTAATTATCGAAGACAAAGTAGGGCTCAAAAAGAATTCGCTTTTTGGAAACGAAGTCCCTCAGCAGCAAGCAAACATCGAAGAATTCTGTCACAAAATCAAAGTGGCTAAACAAGCCCAGGTGACCGACGACTTTATGGTGATTGCTCGGATAGAAAGCCTGATCCTGGAGCAGGGGATGGACGATGCTGTCACCCGTGCCCAAGCCTATATCGAGGCAGGGGCCGATGGCGTCATGATCCACAGCCGCCAGAAAGAACCTACCGAAATCCTTGAGTTCTGCAGTCTCTATCAAAAGCTCGAAAAAAACGGTGCCTTTAGTCGTTGTGCCAACAAGCTACAATACGATTACCGACACCGAGCTGGCAGAGGCGGGGGTGAGCGTAGTGATTCATGCGAATCACCTGTTGCGTGCCTCTTATCCGGCAATGAGCGACGTTGCTCACTCGATCTTGCGTAACGACCGCTCCTCGGAATGCGACGCGCAGTGCATGTCGATTAAGGAAATCCTCGAATTGATACCTGGTACGAAATAACCTTATGCTGACTCCAAAATCATTTTTTGAAGGCCTCGGCAACGCAGGCGTCGACTTTTTTGCCGGCGTACCCGATTCGTTGCTCAAGATGTTTTGTGCCTATGTGACGGATCACGCCGCTGAGCATAAGCATGTCATCGCTGCGAACGAAGGCGCGGCGATTGGCTTGGCCATGGGCTACCATCTTGCCACGGGCAAGGTTCCGCTGGTCTACCTACAAAATTCGGGACTGGGAAATACCGTCAACCCGATCACTTCGCTCGTGGATGCCGACGTCTATCGCATTCCGATGCTGCTACTGGTCGGCTGGCGGGGTGAGCCTGGGGTCAAAGATGAACCCCAGCATGTCAAGCAGGGCCGAGTCACCCTGGCGATGTTAGATGTCCTAGAGATTTCTTACACCGTTATCGACGGCAGTGAAAAAGACATTGCGAGTGTGCTTGCCAGTGCTGTTCAGTCGGCTCAAACCGGGGGGGGCGTGCATGCACTGGTTGTCAAAAAAGGGAGTTTTGACAGCTATCAAATTTGCGAACAACCGCGCAAGGATTTCGGCTGGAACCGAGAAGACGCCATCCAGTCAATCGTTGACCAGCTCGACACTCAGGACATCGTCGTGGCGACGACAGGTATGGCTTCCAGGGAATTGTTTGAGTACCGTGTCGCAAAACAACACGCTCATGAGCGAGACTTTTTAACTGTGGGTGGGATGGGCCACGCTTCTCAAATTGCCTTAGGGATCGCCAGCCAGAGGCCCGATCGTCGTGTTGTCTGCATTGATGGAGACGGGGCTGCCCTGATGCACTTGGGGTCGATGGCGATCAATGGGATGTCTGGGCTTAAAAATTTCAGGCATATTATCATCAATAATGGTGCCCATGATTCGGTAGGGGGGCAACCGACCGTTGCTTTGGAGATAGGCCTCTCGGAAATCGCGGAAGCCTGCGGGTACCATGTCGTTGCCAGTTGCGATTCAGCCACAACGGTTGAGCAGTCCTTGGAAAAACTACTTAAAGCAGACGGCCCCGTCGTCCTGGAAATCCAAGTCAATAAGGGTAGCCGCAAAGATCTAGGTCGACCGACTTCGACGCCTCAGCAAAACAAACAAGCCTTTATGCAGTTTGTTCAATCTTGACTCGAGGGGCGGGCGATATGCAACAGGAGTTTTTCGGGCGTGGCGTTTCTGCCGAGATCATCAAGCCGTTGACGTCGCTTGGCGTCAATCGGCTGTTGCTAGTAACGGGTAAAAAAATCGTATTCGACTTGTGGTGCGCAGGCCTGTTTTGAAAAATTGCTAGGCAAGTACCAACTTAGCCATTTCAACGACTTCCAACCCAACCCAACCTTGGAAGAGGCGATGGCAGGCACCAAGCTCTGCCAGCAGGTCGGTGCCGAGGCGATTGTTGCCATTGGCGGCGGCAGTGCGATCGATGTCGCCAAAAGCATTGCGGCCTTCCGTTCTCGACCTGGCCAAGAAAAAGGGGTGGCGCTCGGCGAACAACCTCTCGGGGCAACCACGTTACCAGTTCTTGCCGTCCCTACCACTGCGGGGACCGGCAGCGAGTCGACCCATTTTGCAGTCATTTATGTCGACGGCAAAAAGTATTCTTTAGCAGACCCCAGTTTAATGCCTGTCGCGGCGATCCTCGACCCGGCCTACACCGACGCGCTTCCGCCGTATATTACCGCGTGTACCGGGTTCGATGCTCTATGCCAAGCGGTAGAATCGTTTTGGGCCGTGGGCGCCACGGAAGAAAGCCGCAGCTATGCTGAAAAAGCAATCTCGCTACTGGTCGCCAATTTGGAGCAGGGCGTAAACCAACCGAACAATACCGTTCGTGACCACCTCCTGCGTGCAGCCAACTACGCAGGCAGAGCGATCAACCTCAGCAAAACCACAGCCCCTCATGCGCTTTCCTATACCATCACAAGCCTCTATGGAATTCCCCACGGCCACGCGGTTGCAATGACCCTGGGGGCATTTTTCCCCTTCCACGAACCGCAGGCAGCCAAGAGACTGAATAAGTTGTCGCGTTCTGAGTACGGCGATACCTACACCCAATTGTTGAATCTGCTAGGGGTTCGCACTTCGGCTGAAGCCCGAGATTCGTGGTATCAACGAATGAACGATTGCGGCTTAGACCTTTGTGTTGCAGGCCAAAGTATTGCAATTTCTACGGATATCGAAAAAATTGTTTCCCGAGTCAACCTAGAACGTTTAGGTAATCACCCGGTCGACTTCACTTCTGAACAACTTGTCGAACTGATTCGCAGTATTCCATCAGCGTAGGATAAACCAGCCATGGCTTTCGCAGGGCTTAAGAACTATTTTCGTACTCGGCGCAACTGGAAAAAATTCTGCGCGTTGCCTCAAAGCGAACGAAAAATAGTTTTCTATGCTGAGGATAACCACTCGTTGGTGCACTTCGAGGAGATCATTCGCAAGCTGGCAGGCGAGCACAACGAAAGTGTTTGCTACCTGACCTCCGATCCTGAAGATCCTGTGCTCGAGACGCCACTTCCAAAGACCAAGGCATTTTACATTGGAGAGGGGATTACGCGAACCACAGCCTTTCTAACGATGACTGCCGATCTGTTGATGATGACCATGCCTGATCTGGAAAATTATCATATCAAGCGATCCAAGGTTTACCCGACGCATTACCTGTACTTGTTTCACGCCCTGGTCAGTACGCACTCGAATTATCGAAAAGGGGCTTTTGATCATTTTGATACCGTATTCTGCACCGGAGCGTTTCAGGTGGAGGAAATCAGGGAGACGGAAAAGGCGTATGACCTACCGGCCAAGCATCTTTATGAAGACGGTTATCGTCGGCTAGAATCGCTGATCGACGATGTGAGATCTCACCGGGAGCGCGAGGGAGGCCCTTCGGAGCAGGGCCCCAAAACGGTTATCGTGGCACCTTCCTGGGGAGAGAATGCGATTTTGGAAAGCTGTGGGGCCGAGGTTATCAAGCCTTTACTCGCCGCTGGCTACCGAACCATCGTGCGGCCGCATCCGATGACAACCAAGCACAAGCCAGAGCTGATTGCCGCACTACAAGAACAATTTTCTGACCATGAGCAATTTGCACTGCAAACAGATATACGCGACAAGAAAACGCTCTACGAAAGCCACGTCATGATCAGCGATTGGTCAGGGGTTGCGATGGAATATGCCTTTGCCTGCGAACGCCCCGTGATCTATATCGACCTCCCCAAAAAATGCAACAATCCCGAGGCTGACAAAATCCCTCAAATTCCAGTCGAAGTTTCGATCCGAGAGAAAATCGGCAAAGTCATTTCGCCCGAAAATCTTGACGAGTTGCCAGCGGCGATTGAAGACATTTTTGGGCAAGGCGAGGCATTTATCGATAAAATCCGTAAAGCAAGAGACCAGAGCGTGTTTAATCTGGGGGATTCTATCGATGGCGCCGTGTCAGAAATTGTTAGAATTGCTCAAGAAGTCAGCGCCAAAAACAAGACCCAACGAGACCAAGCATAGTCGCAAACGGGATTGAAAAATGAGCACAGCGAGTAGCAGTGAATGACACGAAAAACACAAAAAACTTCGACATGGGCTTTCCTCAGCGTTCTCGGGTTGCTTTTTTGTTGCGATGTTAGTGAGGTGGCTCAAGCGCAAGACCAGCAGGAGGAGGCAGCCCCCGTACGGATTGAGACCGTACGGATTGAGACGAAGAACTACGAGATCGACTTCTCCACCAAAGAGATGTCGCCCAACCAGTGGAACTTTCTTCTGCCCTCGGCGCAAAACGATCTCCAACCAAGGCAACGATTTGCGATGGTCGACCGAGAGGTGGTCGAGGTCTTGCAGCATCGCCCCTTGCGGTTTCGCCTAGACCTCGCCAACACGGCGGCCGAGACAAGCCAGAAAGACGGCGTCAAAATTGTTCGTTTCCAGGGGCAACTCGTTGCTCGCAATCTGAAAGTGATCCAAACCTATCGAATTCCACATGACGGATTTGTTTCGACGTTGAGCCTCTCTCTGGTCAACGAGGGATCGGCAGCACAGTCTTTTGACGAGGGGGTTTGCCTCTCGCTCGGAGCGGGGCTTGGTTCGCCAGAACAGCCGCTCCTTACCCAAGCTTTCGTCAGCATCGAAGGTCAAGGTACGTCCAACGTCGACCCTCCTGAAGACGATTTGTTAGAATCGCTAGGCCCCCTCCAATGGGCTGGCCTGCAGAGTCGATACTACTCGCTCGCACTGATTCCGAAGGGGCAAACAAGGATTGGCGAGTCGCGTGTGGTCCTCGATTCAGGACTTGCTGACTCGGGGGTGATCGAGCAAAGCAAGTTGGCAGGTTTTCCGAGCCTAGAGCTTTGGTCGGAACCTTTTACATTGCCCCCGGGCAAATCAAAGGAGCTTGAATTTACACTCTATGCTGGGCCGAAGAATCGCCAGTTGCTTCGCGAAGCCCAAGTCGGGCTCGAAGATTCCGTTTATTGCCATCTCTGGCGATGGCTTGCAGCGCTCTGTGTCTTGCTTGAAAGTGTTTTAGCCGCACTATACTCGGCACTTGGGAGCTGGGGCGTTGCGATTCTTATTGTAGCCATCGGCGTGCGTGTCTGTATGCTTCCCCTGTCTCGCTACGGGATACGTGAGCAACAGGATTTCCAGCAGAAGCAGGAGCAAGTCAAACCTTTGCTCGCCGAGATCAAGAAGAAGTACAAAGGTGATATTCTCAAAGTGAATGATGAAACTTTGCGAATTTACAAAGAGCATGGAATTTCGTCGCTGGCCCCTCTCAAGGGGAGCCTGCCGCTACTGATCCAATTGCCCATTCTATTTGCCTTCTACCAGTTGCTCAGCAATTCGTACGATCTCAAAGGGGTTCCCTTTCTGTGGATCCAAGATCTATCGCTGCCCGATCGGCTGTTTTCATTGGGAGTGAATCTCCCTTTGCTTGGCGACGCAGTCAATGTGCTGCCGATCATTATGTTCGCGTGCCACGTAATGATTGCCAGCGGCATGACGAAAACTAGTCTCGATCAACCGAAAAAGCACAATCTGTCGAGCTACTTCCTGCCTCTGATGATGCTCGTATTATTCTATTCATTCCCAGCAGGTTGCATGCTCTACTGGACCGTCGGCAGCATCTTTCAGGTGTTCGAGCAGCGTGCTATGGGTCCAACAACGGGTCAATCAACAATGGGTCAATCAACGTCGACGCCCAACAGGGCACCCAGTAAGGCAAACGACGAGCAACTCAGCAAGTAAGAGGCCAGAGGCAGGTTCGGGAATTTGTGTCGAAGCTGCTAGGGACGCTCCAGACACCGTATGTTTCTGCCACCACAGGCGATCTCGTTCCGTTACTAGACCGTCGCCGTCAGCGTCACCGTCGAAATGTCCATCGCCGTCGATGTCGGCATCCCAACCGAAGGAGAAGCTCCATAGCCCTAGTTCGTGCTCGTCTACTAGATGGTCGGAATTGACGTCAGCAACATCTATGGGCGTGAAACCTCGTTGCCATTCTAGAAAGTCTGACCCATCCGAATCGCCGTCGTTGTCCGAGTCTCCAAGTGCATCGCTGCCGAAGGCCTGCTCCCAGACAAGTAGGTCACTCTCGTCGACAGGCCCTTGCTGATCGAAGTTGGCCGGGGAGTCGTCGATCGGGATTTCATTGCTGTAACTTCTCTGCCAGAGGAGGAAATCATTGCCGTCCACTTGATCATCGCCATTGATATCGAGTCGCGGAATCGGGGAGGAACTTTCCCATAACAGCAGGTCCGCGCCATCGACGACACCATCGTCATTAAAGTCGGCACCTGGAGGTAGCACGGAAGAGACGTTGTACAAATACGCCTGCCCCACATCGAAGCTAATCGAGTTGTCTGCGAATAAAGCGCCGGAAACAATCACGTCCCCGCTAATTCCCACCGCAGTCCCAAACTCATCACCCCACGAGGCATCCGAGGCAGTTACTATTGCCAGTTCGTCGCCAAAGGTCAGGTCGTAAACGTAAGTAGAGCCGGAGTTACTGCCCACGTTGTTGTCGCCGTAGGCTCCTACGACGACGGTATTGTTGCTGATTCCCATCGCGTAGCCGAAGTAGTCACCTGCCGCGGCATCCGAGGCAGTCAATTTCATCAGTTCGTCACCAGTGGTCATGTCATATACGTAAACCGAACCAGAGTCGTCGCCTGCATCGTTGTCGTGCCATGCCCCGACCAAGGCCGTATTTCCTTCGATCGCCACTGCGTAGCCAAACTCATCGCCTGCCCCAGCATCGGAGGCAGTCAGCTTGAAAAGCTCCTCTCCGGTCGTTACGTCGAAGACATAGGCCGAGCCAGACCTTGTACCCGCATGGTCGTCGTATTTCGATCCGACGATGGCGAGGTTGCCGCTCATTGCCACCCAGTAACCAAACTGATCGCCTGCAGCGCCGTCCGAAGCCGTCAGTTTCATTAACTCCGTTCCGGTAGACACGTCAAAGATATAGGCCGATCCAGAGCTGTTGCCAAGATCATCGTCGTGATAGGAGCCAACAATAGCCCTGTTGCCACTGATGTCGATGCCGTGCCCAAAGCGGTCGCCCGCTGCAGCGTCGGAAGAAGTCAGCTTGAAGAGTTCGTTTCCCGTCGTTAGGTCGAACAGGTAAGCCGCTCCAGAGAATTCGCCATCATCGCTGTTGCGACCAGCCGAAATCAAGGCCGTATTGCCGTCCAGTGCTACGGAGTGGCCAAAGACATCGCCTTCATCCGCATCCGACGCAGTGAGCTTAAAAAGTTCTTCGCCAGTCGTTGCGTTGAAAACATAAGCCGATCCCGACCTTTGGCCCGCATCGTCGCTACGGTCCACGCCGGCAATGGCGATGTTGCCGTCGATCGCCACCGCTTGGCCGAGCGTGTCGAGCCGTGCCCCGTCGGAGGCGATGAAGATGATTTCCGTATCTTCAACAGGTCCAGCCCAGGCTAGGGTTGGCAAGAGCCCGACCATGATCGTCAGCGACAGGAATACTATTTTTGCCTTCAACATTTTCTTTTCCTCAGCCAGCGAAGAATCGCGGTTGTAGCCTACAAAAAAAGCCGTCTAGAATCCAGCAAAACTAGCGCCCAAGGGGCCCTAAGTGCATGGATACGTGACGGCTCTGTAGTTCTAACTCGGTAGAATTTCCTCTGTTCCTTAACCTCTCTCTATTGTACTTCGATCCGCTAGACTACGCAAGAATTGGTCGAATTTCTGCAAGGAGAGCTGAATAGACCTTCCAGGCAGACGAAAAGCGACATTGCCGTTCTCCTGGCGCATTCCACAAACTAGCGTGCCAGGAAGGTTTTGTCGGTTAGAATGGAAGCACGCATTTTTCATAGCTAATCTTTCTGAAACGGCTTTTTTGAAATAACACTTTTTTGAAATAACAATCTTGCAAAGGTCTGAGTGATATGCTCCACGTCAAAGCTTGGTTTCTTATAGGGTTGGCACTTTGCTCTTTGGTCACGTCCTCTTTGGCAGCCCCGGTGGCGGTGGTGAATCAGGGGTTTGAAGATATTACTGGCGAGAACCAAACCAATGAATTTACGTTTGGCACGCTGAATGGATGGGATCTGTACGATCCGGGGACGAACACGAGCCAGGGTGACGGCCCGACTTATTTTATTGGGACGCTTACGCCTTTTGAGCCCGACCCGGTGGGCAATCCTGGGGTCTATACCTACTTTCCTGCGGGGGCGACTGAGGGAGAGCGTGTTGGCATCGCGTTTAATTTCCGCGTCAGCGCGGGGCAGGGGGAGTACGGTTTGTCTCAGGAATTGGACGCGACTCTCTTGGCGAATACGACGTACACGCTTGAGGTTGAGATCGGAAACATTGATTCTGGCACAGGTCTGAGTGGGAGCCATTTTACTCTGGCAGGTTTTCCTGGCTATCGGGTCGAGTTGCTTGCTGGCGGGGTGATGTTGGAGCAAGACGACAACACACTGGCCGGAACAATTCCCGATGGAGAGTTTGCTACAAGTGTTGTTAGCTTTACAACCGGTGCAGCGCATGACCAGTTGGGGCAGAACCTGGGGATCTTGCTTGTGAATTTGAACCAGGAAGATGCAATTTTTCCTGCTTCCGCTTTAGAAGTCGATTTCGACGATGTGCGTCTCGATGCTTTAACGTCGACTGCGCTGCCAGGAGATTTCGACTCGGATAGCGACGTTGACGGGGCCGATTTTTTGGTGTGGCAACGTCAGGGGATCAACGGCGGGTTCGACTTGGCTGGTTGGCGGACGGGCTACGGGACGGGCACGCCGGTGGCGGTTGCTTCGGTGGGTGTGCCTGAGCCTGCGGCCGGGTTTTTGATGGTACTGGGGGTCGTGGCGGAGTTTTTTGGGTGCTTGGGCGGCAGCGTAGGAAACCGTCGTTTTCGGCGGCGTTACAGCGTCGACGACGTTAAAGCGGTTCACTTTTGCATGTTCCCTGGCGAGCCGGCTCGTCCCCGAGCCCGAACACCACAAACAGCATAAGAAGCGGAGCTCGTAAAAGGGAAACGCTCTAACGCAGACTGAAATAGAAAAACCAGGTGTGTGGCTGGCGACACGGCCACATAGCTATGCGGACCATGTGACCGGGTTGGGGTTTTGGGGTCGCCGCCAACCACAGCACCTAGAGGGCACCTTTTCGTGTTACGGGTTCATTCTAATGGCAGAGGCGAGGGGCTTCTGTGAGGTGGGACACAGAAACGATGAATGATGAGCGATAAACGATAAATGCCCTTCGTCAAAAGCTTTGTTCATCGCTCATCATTCATCATTTCCTTCCCCCATTCCACGATTAGCGCCAAAAAGACGGGGACAAACTCGAACCAGGCGATAACGAAGTAGAAAAAGTACGCTCCGTTGTAGGGCGTGTTTAGAACCGTCGCTTCGGGGTAATGGGCGAGGAACCAGAAGCGTAGGTAGTAGAGGATAGTTATGGCGGCGACGGCGTGCCAGGTGCGATAGCGGGCGAATGGCAGCAGCGGCAAGACCCAGCACCAGTACCACGGATTTTGGGTCGGACAGGTTAGCCAGAACCAGGCGAGCGTGAGCATCGCCGCGCGGCACCATGCTTGGGGATTTTCTTTGCCGGCGGCGAACCATGCCAACAGACAGGCGACGATCGCAAACAATCCGCCGGTTAGCAGTCGTGCTAACGCGAATGAATTGGCTCGCAGTTGTGCGGATGTCAGCGGTTCGGCAAAGCCCCTTAGCGATGCCCACTTTGTGACAACCGCCAGCGACCATTCGTCCGAGGTGAAAACAAACCAGGGACGCCGCTCGGGCGCGACTTCGGATTGCTGACGTAGGTTTTCGAGGACGACCATGAACAGCAGATCGTTCATTTCCCACTGGTTGAGAAAAGCTTGGATGCCCTCGTCGGCTTCGCTTGTTGGGGGCGTGGCCGATTGCTGGGGTTGGGGATCGCTCGGGCCGAACAGCGGATATAGCAAGGTGGCAGAGAGTAGCAATGCTGTTGCGATGCCCAGAACTGCCGATGTCCAGCCTTGCCGACGTAGCCAAACGGCGGCGAACAAGGGCAGTAGCACCACGGGGTAGAGTTTTGCGCTGATTGCCAGTGCCAAAACGAGGCCTGTCAGTGCAACACGGCTCCTACGAAGCGTTGTTGCTTGTGACGCGCTTACCAACAGGGAAATCGCAAGCGTCGTAAAAAAAATGGCGATCGAGTCGAGGTGGCCGCCGTTGGCGATTTCTTTCATCATCAGCGGGCACCAGCCGTAGGCTAGGCTAAGGCCGGGGTGCAGGCCTGTGCTGTGGAGGAGCAGCATCACGACGACCAGCGTGGCAAGGTCGAAGAGGATTAGCAGGCCTTTCATCGTGACGAGGCGGGTCTGGTTGGTAGCGGTGTCGGGCGTCAGTTGGGCTGACAGGGCAAAAACGGCTTGGCTGACGATGGGGTACGGCGAGGGGTATTGGCCATAGTGAATTTCGTGCAGGCTGTGGCTGAGCGATTCGCTGCGTGCTTGCAGTTCGACCAGTTGTTGCAGTGTCGAGTCGTCGGAGCCGCCATTGTTGACGGCGTCTTGCACTTGCTGCGGCGAGTAGCGGTAGGGGCTGATGCCCTCTTGCAGCACCGCACCGTCCCAATGGTAACGGTAGAAGTCGATTTCGTGCATCGGGATCGACGGCAGGAGGATGCCACGAAAGAGGCAGGCAGCGGCGAAGATGCCACCAAGCAGCCAACGCGAAGTCGGCAATCGGACGACGATCCACAAGGCGCACCAGTAGGCGACGAAAAGGCCGCCGAAAACTGCAAGCATCGCCAGCGTTGGTTTTTCGTTGGCTGGGACGCCTTCGGCGTATTGCTTGCTTAGGCCGAGCAAGGCTGCGTAGCCGAGGGCGCTGAGCGAGGCTAAGGCGATTAGCCAGGAGAGCTCCGGTCGCTTACGCTCGCGGTTCGCCAGGTCGGTGTCGGCATCGGGGGTCATCGTGGTGTTCCTCTGCTCCAAAAACCGTACTTGGCGATGGTGTAGAGGATTTTCCAGCCGGCAGAAAATGCGCCGCGCACGGTGCCGCTGATCTTGCTGGTGCCGATGCGCCGGCGGTAGCGCACGGGGATTTCGAGCGTGCGCAGCTTCGCTTTGGCCGCTTTGATTTGCATTTCGACCGTCCAACCAAAGTTGGTGTCCGACATTCCTAGGGAGAGCAGGTGCGGATAGCTGATCGCTCGGAACGGGCCGAGGTCAGTCTGCTTGACGCCGAACAGCAGACGCATCAGGCCGCAGGCAAGTTTGTTGCCGTAGATGCTTTGTGGGGGCATGGCACCAGACTCTCGCTCGCCAAGGATGCGCGAGCCGAGCACAAAGTCGGCCCGGCCCTCGATGATCGGCGCGACCAGCTCGGACAGTTGTTCGGGGTGATCGCTGTAGTCGGCGTCGAGGAAGACGACGATTTCTGGGGCTGGTGCTCCGGCGTCGATCAACCGGCGAAGCTCTCCCATCGCCGCCAAGCAGGCAGAGCCGTAGCCGCGGCGTGGTTCGTCGACGACCGTCGCGCCGGCCGCGCTGGCGACTTCGGCGGTGCGGTCGGTCGAGGCATTATTGGCGACGATCACCCGGCCTACGCTCGGCAAATCTCGCAGCACTAGGGGCAGCGACTCTTGTTCGTTGTAAGCGGGAATCATTACCGTGACATGTTCAAAATCCATGCTGCTAGCCTAGCGGGCTGGTGACTCGCAGGCAACTTCTATCGACGAGCACTGCCACTTCCCGCTGGGGCCTTTTGTTCGTTCAAGCCCCAGTCGTATCCCAGATAGCTGACGCGAGCCTGGCCGCTGTTGGCGAGCGCCTGGGCCGCCTGGGTTGGCAGGAAGGGGGCGATCGTGCGTAGCTGCGTAGCTTGGTCGGGGCCAAAATCTTCGGCGAACCAGCTTAGGATTTTGGAGAGTTTTAGTTCGCCCTGGGGCGTGGCAGCGAATTTCTTGGGGTCGGCAAAAAACCGTTTGGTGTTGTCGGTTAGCTGGGCGTCGATTTTTTCGGCTGCGTACGCTTCGTTGAGCAGTGGCGGGCAACCGATCGACGCGCAGACAATCGCAAAATGAATGCGTGGGTCGCCCATCTTGCGGAGGATTTTGTGCTCGAGGTCGTTGAGCGAATAGTTTTTGCCGCCAACCGTTAGCAGCAGGTCGTCCCAAATCTTGTAGCCAAAGGCAATCGACTGGTGGTTTTTAATGCTGGTGGTCGGGTATTCGCGGAGGATGCCTTGCAGGGTAACCGCATTGTAGGCGTTGATCCAGAAGGCGAATTTACTGGCAGGCGTGGCCTCTAACGACGGGTTGGCCTGCGAGAGGTGGCCCAGGTAATGGTCGAGTTGCTGGCGGTCGGCCTGCGACCGATGCCAGGCTTGGTAGTTCACAAAGCCGTGGTCGTCGCAGTATTTGCGTAGCAGGGCATCCCAGGCGGCGTGGTCGATGCGATCGATCGAAACTTGTTGGGCGGCGGGGATGTTGGCGCCAACCGTAACTTTGGAGCCGGCTTGCAGTTGTTGTGTGACGATTGTTAGCAGCAGTATGCCAAAGGCGACGTTTTTGTGCATGGGGATACTCCAGGGACGGGCTGGTGAGTTTGCATTCTAGCCGACCTTATGCATTATTGTCTGTTGGATCGAATACGCTCGTTGCAGAAAAATGGTTCAATGCCGTGCTTGGGGTGCTATCATAGATGCGATGCCGACTTCTACTTCCCTACAATACGCGCTAGTGACCGGTGCCGGCAGCGGGCTGGGGCGGGCGTTTTGCTTGCAGTTGGCAAGCGCGGGTTGGCACGTCGGGGTGACCGACATTGATCTCGCAGCAGCAGAAGCAACGCTTGCTGCTCTTGTTGCGGCAGGCGGTCGCGGTCAGGCCATGCCGCTTGATGTCACCGATATTAGTGCGTGGAAAAAACTGCTTGCAAAACTTCGGCCAGATTGGCCGCGGCTCGATTTGCTGATTAACAATGCCGGGGTCTGTGCAGCGGGCGAGATTGGCGAGGCTCCGCTCGAAGATTTCCAGAGAGTTCTGAAAGTCAATTTTAACGGCGTCCTCTATGGCTGTCAGACGATGGTCCCTTGGCTGAAAGAGACGGCGAAGGATACGAGCGTGGGCGGGCATGTCGTCAACGTCGCTTCGATTTTCGGACTGGTCGCGCCGCCGACGATGGGGGCGTACAATGCCTCGAAGGCGGCGGTCGTTGCGTTATCGGAAACCTTGTACGGCGAATTGCTGCCCCAGGGCATCGGGGTGACCATGGTGGCCCCCGGTTTTTTTGCCTCGCAGTTGATCGACGCTGGCTGTTTTGAAACGACCGAGCAGCGGCGGAGTGCCCGGCGATATATGAAAAACGCTTCGATCTCGGCCGAAGAGGTGGTTGAGCGTACGCTGGCAGCCATCGAGCGGAAAAAACTCTACGTGGTACTGGGTCGCAAGTCGCGTTGGATCTGGCGATTGAAACGATGGCTGCCTGGTGTGTTCGCAAAAATTCTCGTTTGGAAGTATGCCCGGCAGACACGGGACCTGGGGATTGGCGATTGAAACTTTGGGGTGTGTGAGGGATATTGAGGGTGTGATGTCGCGACCTGGAAGATCGCGGCTATGGGGGGCGGTTACGAAATTTCACTAACGACTAACTTCTAACGACCAACGACTTCGATGCTCCATCTCAAAGCTCCTACCGATGCCCGCTGGTTTGCCCAGGTCGATGCGCATCTCGACGAAATTCTTATTGACCATGCCCACTGCGAAAAGAAGGCAGCGGGCACGGCGCTGAATCTCATTTTTCATTACGTCGAAAATCGAGAGCTTTGCCAGGAAATGACCGAGATCGTCAACGAAGAGCTAGAGCATTTTCATTTGGTACTTGCTCTGTTGGAGAAACGCGCCATCAAGTTCCGTCGTCTCAAGCCAAGCCTGTACGGCAGCAAGCTCCATGCACTGGTGCGCAAACAGGAACCCGATCGGGCCGTCGATCGGCTGCTGGTGGCAGGGTTGATCGAAGCCCGAAGCTGCGAGCGGTTTTACGCCCTGGCCGAGCATGTTGACGATACGGAGCTCTCCGAGTTCTACCACAGCCTATTCGAGTCGGAGGCCCGGCACCACACGACCTACACCCGCCTGGCCAAGCATTTCGCCCCGGAAGACGTCGTCAACGCCCGCCTGGAAGAACTGTACGTGGCCGAGGCAGCGATCATCGCCGAGGGTGAGCCGGCAGCCAGAATGCACAGCTAACTGCAACCCCTCGTCGCTCGTGGTTTCGCAGGCTACAATACGTGCTTCTCGAAAAACAACCTTTGTGGAAGCGAAAAAACTGATGAAACTTGCGATAATTGGCGGTGATGGCATTGGCCCCGAAGTGGTTGGCGTGGCGATGAAGGTGCTGGAGGCGATCGCGCCGAAGAACGGTTTTGCGTACGAGTCGACCGATTTTCCGTTTTCGGCGGCCCATTTCCTGGAGACGGGCCACATTCTCGATGATGCCGATATCGCCGAGCTGCGCAAGTTCGATGCGATCATGCTGGGCGCTGTCGGCGGGCTGCCGAACGATCCACGCCTAGCGGGCGGTGTGATCGAGAAGGGCATTCTGCTCAAGCTGCGGTTTGATCTCGACCAGTACATCAACCTTCGACCGGTGTCGCTGTACCCGGGGATCGACACGCCGCTCAAGGACAAGACGAGCGAGCATATCAATTTTGTCTGCGTCCGCGAAAATACCGAAGACCTGTACTGCGGCCTGGGCGGCATTGTTCGCAAAGGCACGCCGCAAGAGGTGAGCAACCAGACGATGGTCTCAACACGGTTCGGCGTCGAACGCTGCATTCGCTATGCTTTTGAACTCGCCAAGACGCGCGAGCGCAAGCATCTTACGCTGGTCCACAAAACGAACGTGCTGAATTTTGCAGGCGACACCTGGCTGCGAGCCTTCCAGGAAGTCGCCGAGGAATACTCTGACGTCGAAACCGGCTACCACCACGTCGACGCTTGCTGCATGTTTATGGTGGCGAAGCCCGAGGTGTATGACGTAATTGTAGTGCCGAATATGTTTGGCGATATTATCACCGACCTAGGTGCCGCGATCGCTGGCGGCATGGGGATCGCGTCGAGCGGCAATCTCAACCCCGATGGCGTGGCTCCCTCGATGTTCGAGCCTGTGCATGGTTCGGCCCCCGACATCGCGGGCAAGGATCTCGCCAACCCGATTGCCACGATCGATTCGCTCGGCCTGTTGCTACGCGAAACGGGCCGCATTAAGTCAGACGCAGCCGCAATCAAGTGCGGCGAGCAAATCGGCGTCGCCGTGAAACAGGTGACGCTCAAATTCAGCGGCAAGAACCTCGACCGCTCGGGCTTTGGCACCGTAGAAATCGGGCAGATGGTGATTGATGCGATGGGCGGTTGAACCGCTAATAAACGCTAATTGCGGGAACGTCACGGCAGAAATTCAACGCAGAGGGCGCGGAGACGCAGAGATACGCAGAGTGGTTCTCTCGATGTCACGGGCCTCTGCGTATCTCTGCGTCTCCGCGATCTCTGCGTTTCAATTTGCATTGACTGGAACGGTTCCGAATACCATCACCGCCCGTGCGACCGGTCTTTCCGCTATGGTCGAGACGAAGCGATTCCTGGGGGATTGCTGCGTATTCTTGGGTGAGGTTGCCGATCTTTGAAACTAGGGCTTTGACGGACCTTTTGAAGGTTGTAACGACAAAGCACTCGTGCACTGACAAAACTTTTTGAAAGTGGTGTCGCCCAAGGTGGCGTCGTCGAAGCACGAAGCGGATGAGGCAGCTTTTGTAAGCTGGCTCGTCAGGATATCGCGTAACCAAAGACTAGGAGGTCCGAGAGCATGGCCCATTCATCGAAGAGTTCTACGAATAATTCTACGGAATTTCCCCAAACCGCCTCTGCCTCTGCCTCTGCTTCTACCACGCCGATGATGCTTGCCTGCATGGCGATGATCGCGGCGGCCTATTTTGGATTTATGCGGCCTGCTCAGCAGCACATGATGTCGCTCGAACGCCAGTGCAGCAAGCTGGTTGTCGCGGTAAAAAAGCTGCAAAGCAAAGACGACACCGCCCGCCACGGCCTGCGGCTGATCAATCTACTTGATGCCCAAAGTGAAAAATTGGCGAGCGCCGAGCGCGTGGTGGCCCGGTTTTCGGCACTGCAAGAGCGGATGATGCAGGAAGCCGACGCGATGACCGAAGCGACTGCCGCCTTGCAACAGATGGAAACCCTGCGGTCGGACATCAACCAAACCAGCACGACCCTGGCCAACGCAGCGTCGATGCTGAGCGAAATGACTGAAGTCTCGGCTTCGATCATGGCTTCTGGCGAGATGGCTCAAGAGGCGAATGGTTCGCTTGCCCTGCTTGGTGATAAATTGTCAGCTTTGGAAACACGGCTCGCCAATCAAAGCGAAATGTTGCCGCTGGCAGAGCAGACACTCGCCCAGGTCGATCAGCTTTGCGGAAAGCTGACGGAAGAGTCGATGGATATTTCGGTGGCACAACAGCAGCTTGGCCAACTGGCAGGGCTGAAGCAAGAAGTGCTCAAGCAGTCGGCCAACGTGCCGGCGGCCGAAGCAGCACTCGACCAGATTTGGGATCTCAAAGAAGGCTTACTGCAGGCGAAGGGAACGCTCGACAAAGCGACCCAGCTGACCGTCGACATGATGTTGCTAGAGCCCGTGCTCGACCAAGTTGCCAAGACCCTGCAACCTGCAACCGAAGCGACCCGCTTGAGCCGACGTGCCGCCGCCAAAGCCCCGAAAACCTCGCAAGCGGCAGCAGCCCCTGCCTCGCCTTGGTCGAGTGCGATGAACGTCTTTGTGGCACTGTTGGGCAATGGCGAGTGAGTGGCGAGTGAGTGGTGGCTCGAATCGCCCCTGGCCGTTTTGAGCTGTTCGTCACAGAACTAAAGTGTCGGGTCACAGTGTTGGGTCACTGTGTCGGGTCGTAGATCGACAGGGCCGCTAAGGCAATGCCCAGCCCGAGGATGTTTAGTAAAACAATGAGTATCCCGACGCCCCAGAGGGTGCGATTGCCGGTGTCGCCCTTGCCGGTGTCGCCTTTCCCTGCGGCGTTGGTCCCTCGACGTTTTCGGTTCCAGTTTTCGATCACGCCGCAGATCCAGGTCCAATGCAACATGACGTGGAGAATCACCGTCGCGAGCATGAGGCAGAGCGTCGCGAATTGGATGTCGGTCCAGGCTAGGTAATCGAGTCCCCAGAGCATCCAGCCCTCGGTCTTGGTGGCGACAGGAAACACAAAGCGTGTCACCACCGAGCACCAGCACAATACCAAAAAGACGACGAGCATAAAAACGTCGACCCAGAAATTGATGTTCGTTTTGTTGAATGCTTTTTTTGCCATCGTTATTTAGAAACTGTTTTTTCTTTCAGAGATTTTCAGGAACACTCGACACTAGCAGTGGACTGAGCAATCCGATGTGCCATGTAGGTCTTGTAACCGCCGCTGAGGTTACTGACGTCTCGGTCTTTTTGCGCTAAGATGCGTGTCGCGGAGTAACCTCGCTGGCCGACTTGGCAGAAGACGATGAGGGGCTGGTCTGTCGGAACTTCTTCGATGCGCGACCGCAGCTCTTCGAGCGGGATGTTGGTGGCTCCTTCGATAGAGCCTGCAGCGAATTCGCCTGGCGAGCGGACATCAATTAGCATGGCCGCGGGGTCGGTCGTGCCTGCCAGGAAATCGCTGGAATGCACGATCGGCTGATCGCCACGCAGAACACCCGCGCCGACAAAACCTGCCATATTGACCGGGTCTTTGGCCGAGCCGTATTGCGGGGCGTAGGCCAACTCCATTTCTTCTAAATCATAAACCGTAAGGCCTGCTTGGATGGCGACCGCCAGCACGTCGATCCGTTTGTCGACTCCCTGCCGGCCAACGACCTCGGCCCCGAGGATTTTCCCGGTATCGGGCGAGAACAGCAGTTTCAACGAAAACTGCTGGGCCCCAGGGTAGTAGCCAGCATGATGGGCGGGGTGGATGTAGATTTTCTCAAAAGCAAGCTCCGCAGCGACCAGGGCTTTTTCGCTGAAGCCGGTCATCGTCGCGGTCATGTCGAAGACGCCGACGACTGCCGTGCCTTGCGTACCTCGGTAAATCCCCGGGCGGCCGAAAATGTGATCGGCGGCGAGTCGCCCCTGGCGATTGGCTGGCCCACCCAGTGGAATCTGAACCGCCGAACCATCGACAACGTGTCGCACTTCGACCACGTCGCCCACAGCGTAAATATCGGGATCGTTGGTTTGCATCGACTCGTTGACGCGAATACCTCCGCGTTGGCCGACTTCCAAGCCTGCGTCGATTGCCAGTTGATTCTCGGGCCGGACGCCGACACTCATCACCACAAAGTCTGCCGTAAGCGTTTCGCCCGACTTGAGTTGCACGCTAAGCTGCGACCCTTCCTCGACGATCGCATTGGCCGCATCGGAGAGTTGCAGGCGCACTCCCTTTTCTCGCATATGCTCGGCAACGGGGCCGACCATTTCGGCGTCCCAAGGTGGCAAAATTTGATCGGCCATTTCGACCACTGTGGTTTTGATGCCGAGATGCACCAGGTTCTCGGTCATCTCGATGCCAACAAAGCCTGCACCGATAACCACGGCCTGCTTGGCACTGGCTGCTGCTTCTCGCAGGCGGTCGGCGTCTCCCAGGTCGCGTATCGTGTAGACGGTGGGCAGGTCGGCCCCAGCGATCGGCGGAAGTAACGGGGCAGCCCCGGGCGAGAGGACGATTTTGTCGTACGCCTGCTGGTATTCTTCGTTGGTGGTCAGGTCGCGGACATGCACGCATTTGTTTTCGCGATCAATGCGAACGACTTCTGAGCGGACGCGGACATCGAGGCGGTAACGGTCGATTAGTCGCTGCTTCGGCGAGACCAGCAATTTGGCTCGGTCTTTGATGACGCCGCCGACATAATAGGGCAGCCCACAGTTGGCAAACGAAGGCGCTTCGCCTCGCTCGAAAAGAATGATCTCCGCATCTTCATCCAGCCGACGCGCACGCGCCGCAGCAGAAGCCCCGCCTGCAACGGCACCAATAATCACCAGTTTCATCCCTGATTTCCTCTCTCTGAATAGCAAGCTAGGCGTTGCCGTTTTTGTGAGCCGTAGGCGCTAGCCTCGGGCAATACACGATTGACATCAGGCCATCTTAGCAAATCGCGGCCGCGTGCCACAGTGACAACTGCCCGTGTTTCACCGCACGCCCAATGGGATCGCCACACCACCGGGGCGAAGCCTTTGGGTGATTGGCCCCTGCGGAAGGACGGGCGCCAACGCAACTGCAGCGGGCGCCGGACTCGGCGGCAAGACAGCGGTCGAAAGCACCGTCGGTGGGATTTCAGGCCGTGGAGTGCCGAGGGTTTCTGGCGAGAGGCCAACAAACGCGGGCGAAGCAAGCGTGCTCCAATCGTTGCTGGCGGCACTGCGCATCGGAGCGATGCTTCCGGGCATGGCCGTCCCCAGGTCGATCTGAGGGGTGATGGCGGGCAGGCTCCAGAGCATCGGGTTGTCTGGCACGGTGTTGATTTGCACGGTGCCGACGTTGATCGAAAGCGAAAGCTGTGCGGCTGGTACGTTGAGTTCGATTTTTTGTGGCAGCGATACGCCGGCCGCAGGATGGTAGCGGTGATTGCTGGCCCGTGTGCTGGCAACCAGCGTGCCGGCGGCATCGTAGATGTGCTGTTCGAGCACCCAGGCGCGGCGGGCGTCGACGATGGTCGTTTTCGACATCTGGCCACTGCGAGTTTGCACGACCGAGCGAATTTCGAAAGCATCGTTGCCCTGCGGAAAGGGGCCTTCGTGGCGGTCGTTGGGTGAGAATTGCATCATGCCGAGCGCGTCGAGCAGCCACTGCGGTTCGATCGGCATCACCTGCTTGGCGGCGCTGTTGGCAAATTGATCGTGGCGACTGAAGTAGAGCGCCGGCGGATCGTTCCGTTTAACCCAGAACCAAAACAGCTCGTCGTTGGCACCCATGTCGACTTCGGGGCCGGTCAGCGCGGTCGAGGCTCGCAGCCGTACTTTGCCAGGCGCCCGTGCAGCGATATCACCTCGCAGCAGCGGAATGCCGGGCATCCCTGGCACGGTGATCGAGGCATTGTTGGTTTGGTAGCTGACCACCCGCGAGGCATTTTGGTTGACAGCGGCGATCACCTGATCGAGCGACATGCCTAGCTGCAAAACTTCGGGAGCCGGCGGCCCAACCTGCGCAAACGGGTTGCGGAACGCGCGATTGCAGCTAGCCCCCGAACCACAGAACACTACCATCAGCAACAACAGACATTGCAGCGGTAGAGAACATTTTCGTGTTTTGGGGGGCACTTGGTTCACGCTGCATCCGTTTCGGTAGTTGTTTTTTGAAGGGACTCCGAGGAACTCGTCTGCATTTCGTCATCGCCATAAAGGCCGTTGCCATAAAGCAGGTCGATCATTCGCTGTTGGATCTTCTCGGCTTGTTCCTGGTTGGGTTCGTCGACAACGAGTTCTAAACGCTGGTCGCGTCGCGGGAGGTAGACGGTCAGTACTTCATGGCCTGCCTGGTCGCAGATTGCCTCTTCGCGCCGCAGCACCCGCCGCCGAATCAGTAACAGCCCCAGCAAATAGCGAAACTGTTGATCCTCGGGCTTGTCCGCCAAAGCGGTAAACAGATTCAGCATCACCTCGGTCGGAGCCAGTTTTGGCTTTTCGTCTTTCACCGGCACGCGCGATCGCCACCAACCGAGGCTGCCTTCGGGAGGGCCTTGCCAAGATTCTGCGCTGTAATCACAGCGTACGGTATCTGTTTCGCCTTCGGTCTCTTGCATGGCGAGCACCGAAAAATAGACTTCGCCCGGCCCTATGGCCTTGCCCGACTGGGCACAAAGACGGCTACAAGTTCGGACCTCGAAATCAAGCAACATGATACTAAATAACGCAAGAAAGTGGGCCAGGGTTCGATAACGACAAAAACGTCGCCAAAGAATAGAAAAACCAGCCAGCCAAGGCAAGCGAGAGAAGGCCAGAACCACCCGCTAGCAGCTAGCACTACCTAGCCTCTGGACTCTAGCCTCTGCCCTCTGGACTCTGCCCTCTTCACTGCACTTTGAAGAACCGAGAATCGGTTCCGCCAGAGCCGATTTGAAGCTGAACCCGTTTGGCACACCGAGGGCAGTTGCCGACATAGGCAGTCTGTTCACGGTTGGCGTAAATGCGGGAATAGACATCGCAGCAAACGAAATGAATGCCGAGAAATCGGTTGGAAGCAGCACTTTTGCCCACCTGCGGTGGCTGGGCATCGCTCGCCAGATCAAGTTGTCGGCCTTTGTCGGACATCGTTTCTCACGGTTTTGAGGCAAGCTGCCACCTCGCAGCCTCCACGGTCCCTTACTTCTATTTCGATTCATAAGATTCGTAAACCTCAAAACCCTCCTGCTAACCGCTATAACATGACATTTGGCAGGCATGGGTGCTCTTGCAGCTGGCGGCAGGACAACTGCAAAGTCACGTTGATGCAGAAAGATTTTGCCACAGAGATCACAGAGGACACAGAGAACCCCTTGTTTTCAGCTCTCGGTGTCCTCGGTGTCCTCTGTGATCTCTGTGATCTCTGTGATCTCTGTGATCTCTGTGATCTCTGTGGCTAATCATTTTCTGTTTGCCTTTTTTGACTTTGCAGTCCTCCTGCATCTGGCGGCGCGAACCTTGACTCGGCCAGGTGCCTCAGATAGAGTGACATAAGTGCTGGCAGCCAATGCTAGCGTGAAATCTGACCTGAAAAGAAAAAATGATCATTGCGTCCTTACTATCCCTGCTTCTACTACTGCTCCCCAAAAGCGGGAAGACTTAGGGTTCGTACAGACGTTGAAACGACTTACTCCAAACCCTAAGGCCCGCAAGCCTTGGGGTTTTTTTGTTGAGTCGTTAGTTTCGACGCTCGGTAAAGTATCAAAACCACAAACCACGTAAAACCCATGTCCACAACCGAAAAACAACAGCGACAAATTACGATCTTCGACACCACATTGCGCGACGGCGAGCAATCGCCCGGGTGCAGTATGAACCTCGAAGAAAAGCTGGAAGTGGCCCACGAGTTGGCTGAATTGGGAGTCGACGTCATCGAAGCCGGTTTCCCGATCACCTCGGTCGGCGACTTCGAGGCGGTGCGAGAAATCGCTTCGACTATTTCTGGGGCGACCATCTGCGCCTTGGCCCGCTGCCACCCACGCGACATCGACCGCGCCTGGGAAGCCTTGCAGCACGGCAACGATGTGCGGATTCATGTCTTTCTCGCCACCAGTGCGATCCATCGTGAGTTCAAACTCAACATGGACAAAGAAGAAATCATCCGTCGCGCCGTCGAAGGTATCACCCGAGCCAAGTCGCACTGCGACAACATCGAGTTTTCTCCCGAAGACGCCGCTCGCACCGAGATCGACTTTTTGTGCCAGGTCGTCGAAGCTGCGATCACCGCCGGGGCGACGACGGTCAACATCCCCGACACGGTCGGCTACGCCACACCGGCCCATTTTGCCGACGTGATTTCCAACCTGGTTAACCGCGTGCCGAATATCGACCAAGCCGTCATCAGCGTGCATTGCCATAACGATTTGGGCTTGGCCGTGGCGAACAGCTTGGCAGCCGTCGAAAACGGAGCAGGGCAGATCGAGTGTACCATCAACGGCCTGGGCGAACGAGCAGGCAACTGTGCTCTCGAAGAAGTCGTGATGGCGATGCGCACCCGCGAAGACTATTACCACCTAGAAACTAAGATCAACACGCCCAGGCTTGTGCCTGCAAGCCGCTTGGTCTCGAATATCACGGGCATGTTGGTGCAGCGGAACAAGGCGATCGTCGGCCGCAACGCCTTTGCCCACGAGGCAGGTATTCACCAAGACGGTATGCTCAAAGAACGCACGACCTACGAAATCATGCGACCCCAGGACGTCGGCTTCACACAGACCGACTTGGTGCTCGGCAAACACAGCGGCCGCGCGGCACTTGCCGATCGTGCTAAGGCCTTGGGCTACCATCTCACCGACGAGCAGTTGGTGACGTTCTTTGATGATTTCAAAGCCCTTGCCGACAAGAAAAAAGAAGTCTACGACGGCGACCTTGCAGCATTGATCGAGCAACGCAAGGCACAGGTTATCGACCAATGGCAGTTGGTCTCCTACGACGTCCAAGCGACCAGTGGCCAAGCGCCGGCCGTCACGCTGACCTTATCGCGTGGCGAAAAAGAAATCACTAAGAGTATCGAAACCGGCGACGGACCACTCGATGCCCTGTTCCGTGCGATCGAAGAAATCACTGGCAAGTCGGTCGTTGTGCGCGACTTTCGCGTTCAAAGCGCCACACGCGGCAAAGACGCTCAGGGCGAATCGAACATCGAAATCGAATACCAAAACAAAACTTACCGCGGCCGCGGCGTCTCGACCGACACCGTCGAAGCAGGCACCCGAGCCTTTCTCAACGCGATTAATCACATCGAAATCGGTGCCGCCGAACAAAAGCAACAACCGACCGCTTAGTCGTTACAGTAGGCAGGCCGAATGAGGATCACTCCGAACTGGCTTCCTGTTCGCAAAACGGACAGGGGGCGGTTTCTGCGATGCTCGGGGTGTTGAGCTGCGCTGCTCCGCGGGCGATAGAAATCGCGCCCGTTAACACGATGCACCAAGCCGCCACTTGGAAAATTCGCGTGCGGCTTGTCGCCGAAAAAAATCGACCGCTGTATCCGACGAGCACCATCAGCGGAATCGTGCCGAGTCCAAAGACGGCCATCGTCAGCCAGCCCATCCACAAGCTGCCCGAGCTGCCAGCTTTCAGTAAAAAAGCATACACCAAACCACAAGGAATGAATCCCGTAAACAGGCCCGCCAACAGCGGCCCCGACCAGCCGGTCGCACCGAGAAACGTTTTGAGCCAGGTAGCCGTGCCGCAAGGGAGCCCCGAAAGCAGTCGTGTCGCCGGCCTGGGGAGGATTCCCACGGTAACCAACCCCATCAGTATCAGCACCACCCCAGCAAAAATGGCCAACCAAGCTTGCGACAACACAAACCCCTGCGAGCCATTCGAGAGCCAGACTCCGCCCATACCAGCAGCAGCCCCGCAAAAGCCGTAAGTAAAAATGCGCCCGAGGCTAAAAATAAGCTGGCGTTGCAATAAATTGCTGCCTGCCGGTGCGCTGGCACTCAACGAAACTGCCAACGGCCCGCACATGCCGATACAGTGGGCCGACCCCATCAGTCCGCCGAAAAAAATTGGTAGCAGTTCAAGGCTCCACAGATAATCGGTCATGGTTTGGCGGAGCGAAAAATGAAGGACATTCTACTCCCGGATACCGTAGCAGAGCAGGAGGGAAATCGGCAAGCCCCGGGCAGACTTTCGCAGGACAACTGCAAAGTCACGTATCCAGAAGGATCTCACTCCAAATGTCAGACTGAAAAGAAAACCACAGAGGACACAGAGAGCACAGAGGAGTCTTAAGAATAGGATTTTTCTCTGTGCTCTCAGTGTCCTCTGTGTCCTCTGTGGTTTGATTTGTGCGATCTTTTTTAGGATTATGACTTTGCCGTTGTCCTCTCTGCTATTTGAGATCGACCGACCAGTAAGCCGCGTCAAGAAACGTTTTCCAACTGGCATACTTCGGGTTGCCGAGCTTAATCGACAACAGCGGGCTGCGTTTGGGCCGCACCGGCTTGCAGATGAGTTTCATGTTCGCCTGCTTGGGGGTTCGGCCCCCTTTTCGTACGTTGCATTTGACGCATGCGCAAACCAAGTTTTCCCAGCTTGCACCGCCGCCTAAGCAGGTGGGCATCACATGGTCGAGGCTCAGTTCGCTGGTCGAGAATTTTTTGCCGCAATACTGGCATCGGTTTGCGTCGCGCGCAAAAATGTTGCGGCGGTTGAGTCGGACTTGCTGTTTCGGCAGGCGATCGTAATAGAGCAACCGCACCACACGAGGCACACAGACCTCGAAGTTCACGCTTTGGACCCAATCTTCTTCAGGCTGCTTGAATTCCGATTTCAGCTCGCTGACTTCACGCCACGAATCGAAATCGTAGTTGGCGTACTGCCCATCTTCGATGTGGATGACTTCTGCCAATTCGTTGAGTAGCAGGCCGAACGCTCGGCGTACCCCGACCACATGCACCGCCATGTATTGGCGATTGAGCACGAGGACACTTGCATTCAGACCACTAGCTGCGAGGGCAGACATTCCGTCAATCCTTCCAGTTGTTGTGAACAATCGGCAGCCGAGCCAGGCGCGGCGAACGATTCAAGCAAACGTATTTTTATGAAATCAAAATTGCTAAAGCAACATTTCTCCTGTGGCAATTCGCCACCCTACAATTTTAGCGCCATCAACAATTGTCACTCGCGCGCGTGCAAACGGTCGCAGCGGGAATTCTTGCGAAAACCCACTCAGCCATAGAGCCTCGGCTTCAGAGCCTCAGCCATAGAGTCACAGACCGGATCGCAAGGAAGGCGATCAAGCACCAACCAGCGTGAGGCAGTAGAACCTTGTGTCAAGGAACACCACGCTCAACGGTAACCGAGTGCTAAGGGTTGTCAAAGCACTAGAGCTGTCCATCTCTCTGCTTTTATTTTAGACCAGTGACGGCGGCGAAACCACCGTGTTTTTGTAGCAAAGTGCAGCTCGAAACTACGCGCAAAGGCGTATTTTGCACGCAATCACTTGAGAGACACTCGCTTTCAACCCTGCGTTCGGGGGTGTAGTCGAAAAACGGAATCAAAAAGTCCACCTAGGCACGCCATTTGCCTGAAGCATTTGCTTGAATTCCCTGAGGCATTGTCGACCTGGAGCATTGTCGATCGGTAGCATTGTCTATTCTGGAATCGGATGCGAAAAACGGCTCGATAATTGCGAGGTTACGAATTTCGCTTGCTACCGATGTCGACTTGTCGCTACGATGGAGGGAAGCACTGGTTGAGGGCGAAGGAGCTCCGACTTTTCCCTGCCTCATCCGTGCATGACTTTTCTACAGGACTTCGGGTCTTCGGGACTTTTCGTCGAGACTTTTTCCGGAAATATTCCATGCTTCTTAGGAACACCTTTTGACGAGGTGGGTAGAGTGCAATGATTCACTACACATGCGATTGCTGTAAACGCAGGATCGATACCGAGGACGAGCTTCGCTACATCGTTCGACTAGAAGTCTACGCGGCTCTTGATCCGTTAGGAGAAGAATCCGAAGACGATCGAGATCACCTGCAAGAAATCCAAGAAGTCTTGGAACGCCTAGACGATACTTGCGAAGAGGAGGTCTGCGACGAAGTCTACCACCAACGGCGTTTTGACCTCTGTAGTGATTGCCGACAACGGTTTGTCAAAGACCCCTTGGGGATGCCCACAATGGGGCATCTTCATTTCAGCCAGAACTGATAGCGTGTTCTGCCGTTCTTCGTATTCGGGCTCGCAGCGTACACACGAGAGCCGTTGAATGTCGGACCGGCCAAAAATAGCAGATGATTTTCCGCAGGGCATCCCATACAATGACTCTTGTCGATGACTTTTGTCGATGGATGTGCTTCGCTTACGGTGCTTGGCTTTCGGCGATTTCCCCCAAGCGACAATCTCGCTGACTATTGCACCCGGTTCCGAGATCTGCTTGCGCTAAATCAGACACCCCTGTAGACGGCACGGCGCGCAAATCGTTTGCTGCAATAAAGTTCGGCCAATGCTCGCCCCTCCGCCAAGAGGTTTATTGCACCAAGATTCATGTTTTATTGCACCTGTGCAAAATACAGTTATTGCACCGGTGCAAAATGCCGGATGCTCGACGAAGTTCTAAGAGATCTAATTAGCGACAAAAAACGACTAAGGAGCTGAGATGCGAAGCCTAATGTTCCTGATGCTATTCCTCGGACACCAAGCAATCAACGGATCGATTGCCCAGGCGACCGACACTGAGCAACCCAACATTGTCATCATTTTTATCGACGACATGGGCTACGCCGACATCGGGCCGTTTGGTGCGGAAGGCTACGAGACGCCCAACCTCGACCGGATGGCGAGCGAGGGGCGTGTGTTTACCGACTTCCATGCGGCGACCGCTGTTTGCTCGGCGTCGCGGGCGGCACTGCTCACGGGCTGCTACCCTGAGCGTGTGGGGATTCTCGGGGCGTTGTTCCCCGATCAGAAAATTGGCCTACATGACGACGAGCTAACGATCGCAGAGCTATGCAAGCAAAAAGGCTACGCAACGGCGATGTTTGGGAAATGGCATCTGGGACACCTGAAGCCATTCCTTCCGTTGCAGCACGGTTTCGATGAGTTTTTTGGCCTCCCTTACTCCAACGACATGTGGCCGCAGCCCGACGTTCAAGGCGACCCTATCCCAGAGAGGAAACGTTGGTATCCGAATTTACCGCTCTACGAAGGCAATCGCATTGTCGACGAAGAGGTGACCGCCGAAGATCAGGCCCAGCTTACAACGTGGTACACCGAACGATCCGTGCAATTTATCGATCGCAACAAAGACCGGCCTTTTTTCCTGTACGTGCCGCACACAATGGTGCATGTACCGATCTTTGTCTCGGCGAAGTTTAAGGGGAAAAGCGGTGCGGGGCTTTATGGTGACGTGGTGATGGAACTCGACTGGTCGGTGGGACAGATTTTCGAGGCGCTCAAACGTAACGGCATCGACGAAAAAACCTTGGTGGTCTTTACGTCGGACAACGGGCCCTGGCTCAATTTTGGCGATCACGCCGGTTCGGCAGGGTCGTTGCGTGAGGGCAAAGGTACGATGTTCGAGGGCGGTTATCGCGAACCGTGCATCATGCGTTGGCCTGGCAAGATTCCTGCCGATACGAAGTGTACCGAGTTTGCCACGACCATGGACCTCCTGCCGACGATCGCAAATTTAATCGACGAAAAACTACCCGCGGAGCGACCCATTGATGGCAAAGATATTTGGCCGTTGATGGCCGGCGAAGCAAATGCAGTGACTCCGCACGAGGCCTTTTACTGTTACTACGCCGGCGCATTGCAGGCCGTGCGAGATCACCGTTGGAAGCTACACGTACCGCACAAGTATCAAACGCTAGCAGGAAAACAGCCCGGCAGCGGTGGCCGCAGCGTTCCGTACAAATACGACGTCAAGACCGACCTAGAACTGTACGATTTGCAAAACGATGTGGGTGAAACGACCGACGTCGCCGACCTCCACCCCGAGATCGTCGCACGTTTGCAGAAACACGTAGAGCAAGCAAGAGAAACGCTGGGAGATGTGCTAACAGGGCGAGAGGGGAGCGAGGTTCGGCCTCACGGTGTCCTTGATCCTTAGGAGTAATTACGGTGTGCTCCTGGTACTTCCAGTGAAAAAATCGCGATCTACGGTGCTTTTTGACTAAATTTGCCAAGTCTCTCCGACCGAGGTATAGTGTACATCTGTATGCTATCCCTCAATTGGCTATTTCTGGACATGAACTCCTACTTCGCTTCGGCGGAGCAGCACCTCCAACCTGCGCTGCGAGGCAAGCCGGTGGTGGTTGTGCCGACGATGACCGATCGGACTTGTTGCATTGCTGTCAGTTACGAGGCGCGGCCCTACGGCATCAAAACAGGCACCAACGTCGGCGAAGCGCGCCGTCGGTGCCCAGGATTGCGGGTCGTTGCGGGACGGCACGAAGACTATGTGCGAATTCATCACCAAATTATCGCCGCCGTCGAGACCGTGCTGCCAGTGACCAAAGTCTGTTCGATCGACGAAATGGTTTGCCAGTTGTCGCCCCAGCATCGCGAAGTCGGTCGGGCGGTGGAGTTGGCGAAAGAAGTGAAGCAGGCAATTTACGATCAGGTCGGCGTCTCCTTGCGATGCTCGGTCGGGCTGGCGACCAATCGCTTCCTGGCTAAGGTCGCGAGCAACATGCAGAAGCCCGACGGGCTGTCGGTCATCACCCGCGAAGAATTGCCGCGAAGACTCTACGGTCTCAAGCTCACTGACTTCCCTGGTATCGCCCGCAACATGCAGCGGCGATTGGAAAGCAAGGGTATTCGCACCACGCGGCAACTTTGCGGGCTGTCACGCAAGCAAATGATCGACGCCTGGCAAAGCGTCTTGGGAGAGCAGTGGTGGTACCGCCTGCGCGGTGACGAAGTCCCTGACAAACCGACAACACGCCGCACGGTCGGGCATTCGCACGTCTTGCCGCCCAAGCTGCGCAACGACGAAGGCGCTCGCGGCGTGTTGGTCCGATTGATCCACAAAGCAGGTATGCGGCTGCGGCGGATGGATTACTGGGCAGCGAGAATGGTCGTCGTGCTGCGTTACACGGGCGATTGGCCCAAGTGGAAAGAAACGGTCTACCTCGGCCGCTGCCAGGATACGCCGTCGCTCCTGAAATCTTTCGAGCGTGCCTGGGAAGCACGTCCCACCGGGACGACATCCATTGCCGAAGGGGTGGGCCTACGCCCCTTCCAGGTTGCGGTCACGCTGTTCGACCTCACGCCCGGTGTCAGCACAACGCCTTCACTGTTTGTCGAAGAACGCCGCGCGTTGGCCGCCGCACAAGCGATGGACGCCGCCAACGAGCGGTTCGGCTCCAACACAATTTACTTCGCCTCGATGCACGAAACCCGTAACGCCGCGCCGATGCGCGTGGCGTTTACAAACATTCCCGATGTGAAGACCGAAGGGAGCTAGGAGGCTGAGGGAATTTAAGCGAGAACAGCCCCACGGAGTCAGAAGCACAAGCCCAAGGCTATGCCAAAGGTGCGTCGCTGCGATCGACCAAAGCACTGAGATAAAGCAGCGTGGCCCCTTCGTCGCGGTTGGGCGTTTGTTTCAGCAAGTCGAGCGAGGCCCGCATGACATCGCGGCGACTGACTTGGCCGATGAGGCGGCCGTTTTCCAGCACCGGCAATCGGCGACTGGCAGTCAGCAAAAAGACCTGGGCAATCGAAAACAATTGCGTGTCGGGGTCGATGGTCTGAGGCTCGGAATCCATGAACAGCCGAATCTGATTGCTCGGCAATTGTTCGTAAGCGGCGTCGAGCACGACCTGCATTGCACATTTTTCGGAGAACACCCCAACAAGCTGGCCATCCGCATCGACGACCGGCGCACCAGAGATTCGATTCTTCAGTAACAACTGCACCGCCTGGATGACATCCATCTCGGGGCGAAGCGTTACCAGACGCTGGGTCATAAAGTCGCGTGCCGTCAGTTGAGCCGGAGGGGTTGTTTGAATCATCGTCAACACTCCATCAAAAAGCACCGCTCGATGACTGGCCTAAAGCCAAGTCAACCGAACAAAAAGAGAAAAGCAACGAACCTCGAAAAGCAATCGGCGACAAATGCCTATCTCAAGTATACCACCTAATACCTGTCGGGTGCCATCGCATCTGAGGAAAATGAGCTTGTGAAAATTTTCACAGCAACGGTTTCACGCAATAGTTTTAGACAGCGGTTTGTGAAACTTTTCACGCAGTGACGGTTGCGAAGAAGTTTACTTCGCAGGCAAACTGAAGGAAACAAGCAAAAAGGCCTCTCGCAGAGTCGCAGAGACCGCAGAGGAAAATAACAACAAGAAAACTCTGCGGTCTCTGCGTCTCTGCGAGAGGCATAAACATCTGCCTTCGCTCAATGGTTACCATCAGGAAAGACCACACCAGCACTTGCATTTATAAGTGAAGTTATTGAGATAAGTGAAGTTATTGAGAGTAGAATCATTGCACACGTCCATTGGAACAGCGAGCCATTGAATACAGCGAGACAGCAGATTGACCGTTTACCATCTTATCGACGCCCTACCCGCCGCCTTTTTCGGCCTGCTCGGCATTTGGGCGGCGGTGGTGCGCCGGCATTGGTTCTTGCGATTTGCAGTTGTGTGCGTCTTTCTGTTGGTCTGTTTGCTGATTCCCGCGTACGAAGTCGTTATCGAATTCGGCATCGCCATCGCGCTGATCATGGCAGGCGTGTGGATTTCTCGCGGGTTCCAGCGAGAGCGGCTTCGCTTTTCGTTGGAGACGGCGCTGCTGGCGATGGTTGTGGTGGCGATTGGCGCGGCGGTGATCGGCAAAGCGCCAGAGTTCGGTTGGGCAGATTGGCTCAACCTTTTCAGCATCGGCGGTGCGATCGCGATCGTCAGCCTGCTCTGTCTGTGGTTGGTTTTTGGCAATGCGACCTTGTGGCGTCGGCTGGCCTTGGGCTTGCTCGGCTTCTTGATGTTTACCGTGTTGTACTATTTTTCCTCCGCAACGCATTATCTGCTAATACAACCCGAATGGAGTTTCGCCTGGTTAGAACGACTTTGGGAAAGGGCCACCGATCCAGGGATGTTGTCCTGGGGACTCGGCCACTGCATCCCCACCAGCCTGCTCGGTTTTACGACCCTCTGTTCGGCTCTTTTCCTAGCGCGTGGCAGCCGCTGGTTCGCTGTTTCTGAGGGTGATCTACGTCAACGGCCGAACAAGCGTACTCTGGCAGCTCGCTTCGGCTTGGTCGCGTTGATGCTGTGTCTTTTCTCGCCACTATGCTACCTCTTATACCGCCTGATGACGCCGACGCCGTATCCGGTGGTGGAGATGCCTGCTGACAATGGCTGGGATGATTTGGTGGCTGCCGGAAATCTAAGAGAGAATGAGAACGACTACTCTGTCGTATGGCGAACTGCCAGCATTGGAACATCGGCAGAAGCCAGTGCGGCGATTGCCCAGGTACTTCCTACGCTTGATCGTATTGATCTTGGCATAAGAAGAAGCAATTTTACTGCCGATCCTCTCCATGCAGAGAAAGACGGTTGGCCCATCTGCCGGGCTTGCTATTGCCTCCAAGCAAAATGTTTTTACGCCGAGCGGTTTGGAAACCCCCAAGACCAACTTACCGCGATAAAAAAACTTCTGCATTTTGGCGCACTCGTCAACAAAAATCCCGGCATTGATTGGGAAACAGAGAATCATGTAGTGTTTAACGCACACTGGGCTCTCAGGAGATTCATTGCCAACTTCAATGCAAACCAGTGTCAGCAAATCGTTGAGCTTCAGTACAAGTTCGAATCCGAGCGTGGCTCATTGGAAAACCGCCTCTACTACCAACGGCTCGCCGACGAAAACCACGGATGGTTGAGGCATGTTCAGTTATTGATGCAAGAATGGTCTGGCAAAGATCCCTATGCAGAGGATCGCCGGCAATACCTCAGCAACGTCAGGCATACACGAATGCTTATCGTTCAATTTGCATTGCAGAGGTACTTTCTCGATAACCAACGGCTGCCCGAAAACCTCGCCGAATTGGTGCCCGAATATTTGCCTGCAATACTTATTGATCCCCACACCAACAAGCCCTTTCATTACCGACATCTCTGGGGCGGCTATGCGTTGACGACACTTGATAAAGAGACAGGAGATCTGGCCCTCGTCACCGGCCCCGCCGCGCCCTACCTCTGGCAACGCCTGCAAGAATCGTGGCAAGGTTTTCGTGCTACTTTTCGTGGGCTGAGTAAAGATTAAACGCTACAACCCCACGTTCAGTCCTTGCAAATCGTCCGGCACAAAGTGACCGTCTTTGCGTAGCAGTTCTCCATCAAACCAGATCTCGCCGCCGCCGTAGTCTTCGCGTTGGATGAGGACCAAGTCCCAGTGGATGCGGCTGTTGTTGCCGTTGTTGGCTTCTTCGTACGCTTGGCCGGGGGTGAGATGAAAGCTGCCGCCGATTTTTTCGTCGAACAGCGTGTCGAGCATCGGGTGGCGCACCCGGTTGTTGGTGCCGATCGCCCACTCGCCGACGTAACGGGCCCCCTCGTCCGAGTCGAGAATCTCGTTGAGCTTTTTGGTCTCGTTCGCCTCGGCGCGAATGATCTGGCCATCTTTGAACTCGAACTCGACATTATCGAAAACCGTGCCCTGGTAACGCGACTGCGTGTTGTACCGAATGACGCCGTTGATGCTGTCACGGACTGGCGCCGTAAAAACCTCGCCGTCGGGGATGTTTCGTTCGCCATTGCAGGGGATGACGGGGATGCCTTTGATCGAAAACTCCAGCTCGGTTCCTGGGGCGACGATTTTCACGCGGTCGGCTGCTTCCATCCGTGCGACGAGCGGCTCTTGTGCCTTGCCCATCGCCGCGTAATCGGCTGTGCAAACATCAAAATAAAAATCCTCGAACGCGGCGGTGCTCATGCTTGCCGCCTGGGCGAACGAGTCGGTCGGATACCGCAGGACGACCCACTTGGTGTCGGGCACACGAATACTGCCATGCACGGGCTTCCACCAATGTTGCTGAAACAGGTCCATCCGCTCGTGCGGTACATCGGCAAACTGGCTGCTGTTGGCCGCTCCGCGAATGCCAACATAGGCTTGGCAGGAGTGCATCCGAGCCCCCTCGAACTCCGCCGCTGCTTTCATGCTGTCGTCAGTCGCCGTCTGATAAAGCGACCGCAGCACGGCGTTCTGTTTGGTCGAAACGAGCGGAATCGCCCCACGTTCGGCCGCCCCTTCGACGAGCGCGCAAACGAGATTCGGCTCTGGCAGGTCAAAGGCTTCGATGAGGATTTTCTCCCCTTTGGCAATCTGGCAGCTATGGTCGAGTAGCAGATTGGCGAGTTGGGTAATGCGAGGGTCGTTCATTGGAAGCAATGCAAGGTCAAAGGTGTGTGTAAAAACAGCCGCGATCCAATGGATCGCCGGATCGCTAATCACGAAAGCTACAACTGGAATCTTCTAAAAAAGGGTAAAGTGTTTAGGCACTTCTCACAACATGCAATCGCGCCAAATGGGGTATAATTGAGTTGTACGCTCCGGCGATCCATTGGATCGCGGCTATTTGCCCCCTGCCCTCTGACCGCCGACCTCTCTTAATGACTTCTGAACCCTCCAGGCCCACCAACTCCGATAAAGAAGTCTCCTTCGCCGAAATGGCCCTCAAGCTGGGCGGCAAGAGCGATGACGAAGCTCGCCGGACTGGCGCGATCGACAAGGCCGACGATCAGGTCGAGGCGCTGTTTGCTCCGCAGTACCAAACCGTCAACAGCCCGGCGCATGCAGCGGTCTGGGACAAGGGTGTCCCCGTCGATTTGTTCCAGAGCGAAGAACACACAACGCCTGCCGATATCCAAAAGGTGATGGACGACGCGGTTGCCGTCGTGCAGCGCCATCGAGCGGCAGGTACGCTGCTCGACGAAAACGGAAAAATCATCGAGACGGTGATGGAAGACCTCGCCGCGACAGGCTACTGGGGTTTGCTGGTCGACAAAAAGTACGGCGGCAGCGGCACGCAGTTTTCGGTCTTCGCGCCGTTTATCACTCGCATGGCGATGACCGACCCGACGATTGCCGGGCTTGCTTCGGTTCACGGCTGTATTGGTGCAGTCGACCCGGTGCGTACTTTTGGAACAGCCGAACAGAAGCAGCGATTCCTCCCAGGCTTGGCCGATGGCTCGCGGCTCAGTGCGTTCGCCTTGACCGAACCCTCGGCCGGCAGCGACCTGACGCAGTTGCGAACCAAGGCGGTGCTTGACGGCGATAGCTATGTCGTCAACGGAGAAAAACTGTTCATTACCAATGTCATCCCTGGTCGAACGATTGGGCTGGTCTGTCTCATCGACGATAAGCCGGCCGTGCTGGTGGTCGATTTGCCGAAGGAAGAAAACGCCCGCTTCCAGCTTCGCAAGTACGGCATTTGGGCGCTCAAGCACACCTACAACCAGGGCCTTGTCTTCAAAGACCTGCGAGTCCCCAAAGAAAACCTGCTTGTTCCTGCCAGGGGCGACGGGCTGACGATTGCTTACCACGGGTTGAACCTCGGTCGCATCGCGCTCTGCGCGAATGCTGCCGGCACGATGCGCATCATGATGGCGAGCATGATCCCTTGGGCGAAGTTCCGCGTTACCTATGGCGCGACGATTGCCAAACGCGAACTCGTCCAGCGCCGCCTGGGCCAAATGGCCGGGCTGATTACTGCGTGCGATGCGCTCACGGCTTGGTGCTCTGGGCTGATCGACCGTGGCTATCGTGGTGAGATGGAATGCGTCATCGCCAAAATCTTCGGCAGCGAATCGCAAAAGCACGCCGCCATCGAACTGTTCATGAAGACGCATGGCGGCCGGTCGTTCCTGCACGGCCACCTACTCGGCGATAATGTCCACGAATATCTGGCCCCTTGCATTTACGAAGGCGAAGGCGAAATGCTAGCGATGGGCTTTTTCAAATCCCTAGTAAAACATCACGGCAAGACGTATTTCGAGCCGATCGGCAAAGCACTCGCTGCCGCTGGCATCAAAAAGCCAAACCCGCTGAACCCTGCACATGCTTGGGCTCTCAAGGGCGTCGTCTTCCCGTACCTCAAATGGATGGTCGGCCGCCGGCTGATGTCGACGGCAAGTAGCCAAATACCGACGATGCCCGCCGAACTGGCTCGTCACGCCGAGTTCGCCTGCACGCAGCTTCAGAAAATGGCGATGGAAGTCGACACGACGATGAACAAGTTTCAGCTCTCGCTCGCCGATCGCCAATGTCGCATGGCCGAGCTTTCGGGTCGCTGCCAAGATCTCATCACGATCCTCTGCACCAGCTTGTACGGCGCCCGCCAATCGGACGAAGTCATCCGTTCCTCGGCCGACATCGCCTGCCAAGAACTGATCCAAAAGTTCACCGGCAAACGCCCCAGTAACCGCTTCTACAAGCAGGTGACCCAGCTCGGCGAAGCGATTGCCGATGGCGGCTTCAAGAGTATTGCAGGACTAGAACCGGATGAGATTCTGATGGGTTATGAGAAGTAGCGAATGGTCCTTCTGTTGGGCTTTCGCCTGTGGGTCGACGGCACACGTTTCATCGGACACAATATCAGCTTGCTTCCTCTCTCGCTGAGTGACCTATGAAAACCTTTATCAAAAACGCCCACGTTGTTTTGCCTACCGGTATCGAGCAGGTTTCGGTACTTCTCGAGAATGGACGCATCGCTGCGATTGATGCGGCGATCCAAACTCAGGCCGACGAAGTCGTCGACGCGGCCGGGTTGCACTTGTTGCCGGGGGTGGTCGACGATCAAGTGCATTTTCGTGAGCCAGGGCTGACGCAGAAAGAAGACTTGGCTTCAGCGAGTCGGGCGTCTGCGAAAGGCGGGGTGACGACCTTTTTGGAGATGCCCAATACGGTACCGGCAGCGAAGACACAGGCGTTGGTCGACGAAAAACTGGCGTTGGCGGCGAAAAAGTCGCTGGTGAACTATGGGTTTTATATTGGGGCGACGCCCGACAATCTGGCCGATCTGAAGTCGGCGACGAATGTGCCAGGGATCAAAATCTTTATCGGGTCGAGCACGGGCGACTTGTTGGTGGATGATCAAGAGGCCCTGGAACGCATCTTCGCCGAGACAACACTGCCAATCACGGCGCACTGCGAAGACGAATCGACCGTACGGGCGAATGCCGCGCGACTTGCTGGCACGACCGATGTGGCCGATCATTCGCGCATTCGTGACCACGAAGCGGCGATCATCGCAACGCGCCGGGCGTTCGATTTGGCGAAGCGGCATCGGCATCGGTTTCATTTGCTGCATGTAACGACCGGGGCAGAGACCGAGCTACTCGATGATCATCAGGGACTGATCACGGCCGAGGTTTGTCTGCCGCATCTGATGTTTTGCAAAGACGACTATGCTCGCCTGGGGACGTTGCTGCAAGCGAACCCCTCGGTCAAAACGAAAGAAGACCGCGACCAACTGTGGAAAGCTCTCACCAACAACCAACTGCAAGTCATCGCCACTGATCATGCGCCGCATACGCGGGAAGAAAAGCAGCAAGATTACCCACAATCGCCTTCGGGAATGCCGTCGATCGAAAACAGCTTGGCGTTGATGCTGAATGAAGTGCATCAGGGACGGATCACGTTGCCGCGTGTGGTCGAGGCGATGTGCGATGCGCCGGCGCGAGTGTGGGATATCGTTGGCAAAGGCCAGATTGTCGAGGGGTACGACGCCGACTTGGTATTGGTTGATCTCGAACTCACCAAGCAGATTCGCAATGAAGAGCAGGCGACCAAATGCGGCTGGAGCCCCTGGGACGGTTGCGAACTCACGGGCTGGCCAGTGCGTACGTGGGTCATGGGGCACGAAGTCTATCGCGAAGGGCTTTTCAATACCGACCGACTTGGACAGGCAGCCGTTTACGACCACCAGCGGGGCGGTTACTGGGCGACCGGCGATTGAGAATTGGTGCTGTTGGACTTCGCAGGAACTGACGATAGAATGATTCCAGAACGCAACTGCGTTTCCCGCCTCATTTCCCCCAGTTACGTCCCTTAGGAAAGCCGTCGGTATGTCGCAGCGACTCTGGTATTTGAAGAGCTGCGACCTGTTTCAGCAGTTGAGCCCAGAGCAATTGACGGCGCTGGAATCCCGCTGCCGTGTGCGCAAATGCCCCCGTGGTACGCCGATCTACTTGCCGGCCGATCATGCGGATGGTGTGCTGCTTTTGGCAGAAGGCCGCGTGAAAATTGGGAGTTTTACGGACGAAGGCAAGCAGACGATTTTGGCGTTTATCGAGCCGGGCGAGATCTTCGGCGAGCTGTCGCTGATGGGCACGCAGGAGCGTGAGGAGTACGCCGAGGCGGTCGAAAAGTCGACGGTGGTGCTCATCTCTGGCGAAGTCATCCAGCGTTTATTGGTCGAGAATCCTAGCGTTTCGCTTGGCGTGACTAAGCTGTTTGGGCTTCGGCGGCAACGGATCGAGCGGCGGCTGAAGTACCTGCTGTTTCGCTCGAATCGCGAGCGGCTGATCCATTTGCTACTGGAACTGGCGGAACAATATGGCCGGCACACCGACGAGGGGGTCGCATTGCGGATCAAGTTGTCGCATCAGGACTTAGCTAGCATAATAGGGAGTACACGGGAGACAGTGACGGTGGTTTTGGGCGAATTGCAGACCGAGGGCAGCTTGCAGTTGGGGCGGCGGAAAATCGTGTTGACTGACATGGCCCGATTGGCCGATAGCGTGAATGTGCCCGTTCCAAGGTTGAAACAGGCCTAAAAAGAGGGCGGAAACGGTAGTGTGAACCAATTCACAGACAAAACGGGCTAAAAAGACGAACATAGATTCATAGCAATGCGTGGGGTGGTAGCAAAACGCCCAAATGAGGAACCAGGATATGTCCAACAAAAATCGACAAAGCACTCATCAAAACGACAGCCCGTGGGATGCCTGCCCCGCTGGCGAACTGACGCAGATGGTGCATCGCTTGGATGCTTCGCAGCGCCGCACTCGCAGTTTGCAAGTCGGCAAGACGGCACTACTAAGTACCGCAGTTTTTGCCTGCGTGGTGATGGTATTGGGTAGTTTTATGGGTTCGAGCAGTTTGCAATTTGGCGGCATCGACTGCGAAACTTGCCAGAGCCGTCTCGCCGAATACTATCCGCACGCCGCTGGCGAGCTAGTGCATGAGGATGTGGATTTTGTGGCTAGCATAGAAACGCACCTGAAAGAGTGCGAGTTCTGTCGTGAGAAGTTCTATGCGATGTACCCTGCACTGAATACGACCCGCACCACTACGCTTCGCCTCAGGCTTGCCTTCGCGCAGCTTTCTATTTCGCCAGTTTCGGCAGATCGCTTTTGGTAACATGGTTGCTGACGTAGTTTTCTGGGTTCTTGCCGAAAGCGATCTTCTGCTCGGGGCCTGCGAATAGGAAGAGCCGGTTTTCGTACTGGGCGGCGTGGTAGATGCTGCCAGGAACTTGTCGGCGGTCGTTCACCTCGGTGACCACACATTGGCCGCTTCGCACAGGGACGTAGGTTTCTGGATTCTCGGCGAAGAGATTTTTCTCGGCCTCGCTTACCATGAAATAGGTCAGTCCCTCGAACTCGAAGTGATATCGGAGATCGCCCAACACCCAGGTGCCCTGCTCGTGAATCGAAACGGGACTGTATCCGCCCATCGCTTTGTTGGCAACTCCTGCAACCGAAATGGTAGTAGGTGGCATTTTCTTTTTGATGTCCGGGTTCTGCTTTTCTGGAGTGCTGCGAACTAGCTTCGAGGGTGTTTGTTTTGGCTGAGGGGCGTTGGGTTTGGTGACGCCATAGTGCTCCATGTTGGCGAGGAATTTTTGTTGTTGATGAATGCCCGCGAAATGATAGCGGAGGCCGCCGACGGTCACTGCGGTTTCTGGCAGACCGGGTAGCTGTTGTTTGTCGTCGATTTGCGTGACGAGACAGCGTCCCTCGTTCGCCAGATCGAGGTTCGAGTATTGCTCGGGGTTGGCCTGGAATTTTTTTTGCTCGGTTTCTCCGAGGAAGAAAAAAAGCTGCTGGTTGTGGAGGATTCCGTACTGGGGATCGCCTCGTTTGCGTGTACCGCTCTCGGCGAAGGTCACGATGCAATTCCCTGCCAATGCGGGGACGTAGCGCTGGGGGGTGGCGGCGAACATCGCCCGTTGCCGTTGGCCTGCAAACCAATAGAGCTGGCCATCGAAGACTAATTGATTAGCCTCGGAGCCAAGTTGCCACTTCTGTTGTTCGCGTAAGGTGACTACGCAAAAGCCTTCGATTGTGACAGGCAGGCGTATGTTACGGTTGGCGGAAGGGAGGAAGGGGTTGGCACCTTGAGGTTTGGGTTCGGCTAGGGGGGCTTGGGTGTTGAAGGAGCGTGTTGCGCTCTCAGCGAAGACGTAAGCGTTGGGAATGGAGTCGTAGCACATCACGAAGGCAATGATGGCGGCCGCTCGGCTCAGTAGAAACAACAGTTTGAACAAAGTAAAAGTGCTCCAATACGAAGAACGAAAAAGTTGTCTGGAGTGTAGTGATTTGTGCCAGCAGCGCCGACGGCGGTTGTCGCTAGCAGTGGTGATTTGCGGATCTCCCAAGATCTGTTTTTTTGCACCTGTGCAAAAAAAGTGAAATTTCGGTGCAATAATCAACCTAGGAGCGGGCCGAACATCGCCCGAACTTTTTGGCAGTACACGACTTGCGTAACGAACGGCCTTCACAGGCGGCTGATTTAGCGTAAGCATATTTCGGAAACGTGTGCAAAAGGCAGCGAGATTGCCGTTTCTAGAAAATCGCCGAAGCTAGCATATCCGTCGACAAAAATCATTGTATGTGATGCCCAGCGGAAAATCATCTGTTATTTTTGGCCGGTCCGATCTTCATCGGTTCACGTTCAGGAGAATTGCACCGATCTCTGCGTCTCGGCGGCCTCTGCGCTTAGTCTTCGGAGGTTTGCTTGTAGAATTTTGAATACTCACCACTTTTCAAAAATGGCCTGCTGGCACCGAGCATCTTTCTAGCGACTTCCGCCTGTAATTTACTGCTCGTCCCAGTCGGGGTGGCTGTGGCGGATACCTGCTGCTGGCAATGATCAAGCCGAGTGATTTGCGTCGAGTATCAAGGCGATACGCTCGGCGGGTGTCTTGGGCTGCAGGATTTGGATGATACGGTCGTCGATCGATTCAAGATTCATTTTCTGTTCCTTGGATTATCTCTATTCAAGTTCAGACCATTTCAACTTGTGCAGTCTTCGATTCGCCTGGTTCCAGCCTCGTCCATGACGTGGGTAGACGCCGCCGACTAAATCTCCAACCCGATATACATGCCGTCGACCAATCAGATCGCGTAGTTCTTTGACTCGCTTTGCAACGTTCCCCAGTATTGGATTCCCTTTAGGCTCGCCCCAGGCAAGCACGATTTTTGTAGATTGGGACAGTTTTTGATTTATCGTGTCATCGTTCTTTGGGCCAAGCAACCTCGAAAAACTAATTCCATTCAGTTCACTTGGATATTTAGTCCGATAGGCAAATAAATTCAGGAAGACAACACTCTTGAATTTGTTTTCAAAAGCCCAGATAGAGACTTTCCCCATTGTTGGATCGCTACGAGAACGACCTCCATCACTAGGATTTAATTGAACAATGGTGAGGCTACGACTCCCAGCACATCTAGTTTTTGTTTCACAGAGATAGCGGTAGAGAGGAGTTTCGATCGTTCGATCGTCTAGAATTCGATAGCGATTATCCATTACAAGAGCCTGAAAAAAAACTAAGTGTGCGATGCAAGAAATTGGAATCTCACCATTTACGAAGCCTCAATGCGATTCCACGTTGCTCTATGACACCCTACACAGATATTACCGTCAGCGCACAAAAAAATCCGGTGCAGGATGGCTATTCCCTACACCGGATTTCTCAATATCAATTCTAGTTAGTTTCCTATATTTTTCCGAAGAAAGATATAAGGTGACTTCTATGTCTTCACAAGTACTGTCCCCAATTATTTATTCAACCGTCACCGGTTGGAATAATAGCACTGTTTCTGGTCCGTTCGTTGAAGCGAACTCGCCAGGGCTGTATAAATACAGCACAGCGTTCTAATTATCCTTAGAAAGGAGGTGATCCAGCCGCAGGTTCCCCTACGGCTACCTTGTTACGACTTAGTCCCAATCGCGGAGTTGACTCTAGGCATCTGCCTCTATTGCTAGTTGGCTCGATGACTTTAAGCCCCCCCCACTTTCGTGGCTTGACGGGCGGTGTGTACAAGGCTCAGGAACATATTCACCGTGGCATGCTGATCCACGATTACTAGCGATTCCGGCTTCATGCAGGCGAGTTGCAGCCTGCAATCCGAACTGGGGCATACTTTCTGGGATTTGCTTGCTCTCGCGAGGTTGCTTCCCTTTGTATATGCCATTGTAGGACGTGTGCAGCCCAGGCCATAAAGGCCATGAGGACTTGACGTCATCCCCACCTTCCTCCGGTTTAACACCGGCAGTCTCATTAGAGTCCCCGCCATAACGCGCTGGCAACTAATGACAAGGGTTTCGCTCGTTAAGGGACTTAACCCGACATCTCACGACACGAGCTGACGACAGCCATGCAGCACCTGTAAACGTTTCACCCGAAGGCAACTAATCCGCTTTCACGGGTAGTATCCGTCTATGTCAAGGCCTGGATAAGGTTCTTCGCGTAGCCTCGAATTAAGCCACATCCTCCACCGCTTGTGTGAGCCCCCGTCAATTCCTTTGAGTTTCAGCCTTGCGACCATACTCCCCAGGCGGAGCACTTAACACTTTCGCTACGGCCGAGAACCTATGGGGGGGCCCTCAGCCAAGTGCTCATCGTTTACAGCTAGGACTACCGGGGTATCTAATCCCGTTCGCTACCCTAGCTTTCGTGTCTGAGCGTCAGAAGAGACCCAGTAAGCCGCTTTCGCCACTGGTGTTCCTGATGATATCAACGCATTTCACCGCTCCACCATCAGTTCCGCTTACCTCTGTCTCCCTCTAGTCACGGGGTTTGGAGCGCAGTTCCTCGGTTGAGCCGAGGGATTTCACACCCCACCTACGCGACCGCCTACACACCCTTTAAGCCCAATAATTCCGAATAACGTTTGTCCGGTTCGTGTTACCGCGGCTGCTGGCACGAACTTAGCCCGGACTTCCTCTGAAGATAGGTCAAGATGCATTCTTCATGCACCCTTCCTCCCTACTGACAGCGGTTTACAACCCGAAGGCCTTCATCCCGCACGCGGCATCGCTCGGTCAGGCTTTCGCCCATTGCCGAAGATTCTCGACTGCAGCCACCCGTAGGTGTCTGGGCAGTGTTTCAGTCCCAGTGAGACGGGCCACGCTCTCACGCCCGCTAACCATCAAAGCCTTGGTAGGCCATTACCCCACCAACAAGCTAGTAGTACGCAGTCTCCTCCCCAAGCGGAATCACACCTTTGATCCGGAGATATTATTCAGTATTACCTGCAGTTTCCCGCAGCTATTCTGAACTTGGGGGTAGATAACTACGCGTTACTCTCCCTTGCGCCGCTGTCCATTCTAGTAATCAACCGAAGCTTCAAACTAAAATTTCTCGCTCGACTTGCATGCCTAATCCATGCCGCCAACGTTCATTCTGAGCCAGGATCAAACCCTTCAATTTGGTATATACATGAAACGTTCGGCGGTGATGCAAGCATCGATACCGATCGTTTATGAGCCAAGTTTAAGTGTTTGAAAGCCAAAAGTACCGAAGCACTTTTGACAGTACAGTCTTGTGTTGACAAAAACTCTAACTGAAACCTGAACTACAAAGAGCTCAGGATCAATTTTGAATTGATAGAAGTCACTAACCGAATTGTCAAAGAGCAAATATCTGCTGGTTAACAGCAGGCCCCCATTCTACAGCTAGCACGTCACTCTTGCAAGTAACAAAGTTGTAGAGAGGGGATAAAAAAATCTCAGCTTGCTACCCGAACTAACCCACTGGGCTTGCCCGTGTGTCTCACTGAGATACGCAATTCTATCAATCGGCTGGCCGGTGTCAACGGCTTTGGGGAATTCTTTTTGGAATTCTTTTTGAGAGGGCGGGGAAGGGGTGTTGGTGGGTTGCCTGGTGGGGTTAGCTAAAGGGGGCCTGAGGGGCGTTCGCCTTGGCAGACGGCGCGAACGCTTTAATCGCTACGGTTTCACGGGCTCTTTGGAGATACCTCCCGATACTGGGGGGCTTCGAGTAGACTGGAGCTTTCGTTTACCACACTATTTTCTATTCATCGGAGAGACAGCCATGCCCTGCAGGGGTGTTCGCGGAGCGACGACAGTTGACCAGAATGATCGGGAGGAAATCCTCACTGCGACGCGGCAACTGCTGGCGCTGTTGATTCGTCATAATGAAATGGAAGCGACCGACATTGCTAGCGCCATTTTTACAACGACGCCAGACATCGACGCCGAGTTCCCAGCCTTGGCCGCCCGGCAGTTGGGCTGGCTCGAGGTGCCGCTAATATGTAGCCACGAAATGACCGTACCGGGGTCGTTGCCGCTTTGTATCCGGGTGTTGATCAACTGGAATACGGAGAAGACGCAAGCAGAGATCGAGCATGTTTATGTGCGTGAGGCGAAACGTTTGCGGCCTGATCTCTCGAAGCTGCCGCCGGTGGATTGGGATGAGTTAGAAGAGTGGATCGACCAGCAGATGAAATCGAAATAATCAAGGATCAAAGGACAACAATGCAAGATTACTCCACCCACCACGAACCTGTTAGCGAACTCTTTAAGCATCAAGGAGGTGAGAAACAGCTCCGCCTGAGCGAAACGCAACTTGCCGACTATAAACGTGATGGTTTTGTCGGCGGGGTGCCGCTGCTATCGACCGATCAAATCGCTGCGCTGCGTGAGGAGCTGGCCGAGCTGTTTACGCCTGAGCACGAGGGGCATGAGTTGTGGTACGAGTACCACTGCAACGAATCGACCGACCCGGGTTCGGTGTTATTTCATGCCTTGGGTGCTTGGCGGTTGCGACCTGGGCTGCATGATGTGCTTTGGAATCCGAAGATGCTGTTGCCGGCGAGTCAATTGCTAGAAGGGGCCGTACGTTTCTGGCACGACCAGCTCTTCTGCAAACCGGCCGGCGACGGGGGCGTCGTGGCGTGGCATCAAGACTATTCTTACTGGACGCGGACCAAGCCGATGGCCCATCTCACCTGCTGGATTGGGCTCGATGATTCGACTGTGGAGAATGGCTGCTTACATTATGTGCCGAAGTCGCACCGCTGGCCGCTGTTGCCGACGACGAATCTGGCGGGCGGTATGGAGGCGATCAAAGGGGTGCTCAACGAGGAGCAGCTTGGGGAGTTCCAGCCGGTGGCCTGCGAGATGCCGGCCGGTTATGCGAGCTTCCATCACCCGTTGACGCTGCATGGCAGCTACGAAAACCGTAGCGAGCGGCCACGCCGGGCGATTGTCATCAATCTCTTTCGCGACGGGACGATTTCTGATCAGGACGAGCCGTTAATGCCTGGAACTGCGGCAATTGCCCGGGGCGAGAAGATGGGCGGGCAGTTTCATCCATTGCTGTTTAGTCCAGAGACGAGAGACCAGAGTCGAGAGGCAAAAAGCTGAGAGCCGAAGGCTCTTTTACCTGGCTCTTGACTCTAGGCACTGGACTCTCAGCTCTCCCTCAAGTACCCGAGAGAGGATTTGAACCTCCACCCACTTGCGTGGACATGGACCTGAACCATGCGCGTCTGCCAATTCCGCCACTCGGGCTGAGTGAGAAGCGTGTAGCTTGGCAAAACGTCGGGGGATGTGCAAGGGGGAAGGGAAGGGGATGAAAAGATTGAGACGATTGAAATTGAGACGATTGAATAGGAAGGCGTAGCCGGCGAGCTACGTCTCGCCGACGTCACCTTTGGGTAACTCTTCTTGGCGGCGAGGCGTAGCTCGCCGGCTATTGTCTTTACAAAAAAAGCCGCTGCTAGGCGGTTAGGCGTAGCAGCGGCTCGTCATTCTATCATCAGGTTGTTGATCTAAGCTTTACGCTTAGAAGTCGACGACTTCGCCACCAGCACGGGTTACGAGCTGCAGGTAGACATCACGATCGACATCGTCGTTGATCGACTTGCCGTGGGCATCGCCAAAGGCGTGTTGCACACTGCCGGGATGGGCACTACTTGGGCCGTACCAGCGTGGCTTGTCATCGACTTGATGGGAAAAAGTGAAGTCGTAGAAGCGAGCTGTCTTTGCATCGGAAACAGGTCGTTAATGCCTTCTGTGGCATTGTCGCCTCCCGAAAGCTTGACACCACTGCCGACGTTGAGGGCAGATTGGCCTTGAGTGTCGCCATCGTCCCATTTGAGAACGGCGGGTTGGTTAGTATTCGGAGGAATCTTCATCACCATGCCACCAGGACCATCAGGATCGGCAGCGACGACGTACATGGACAAACCACTCATCCAGGCAGCGTAGCGATCTTCACGCGATTCGGCGAATAAAATCGTGTTGGACGTTCCGTCACGAATGCCGGCAAAATTAATGCCCTTGGGCCGCGAGCCAGACTGCGGTTTCTGCAGGATGCTGGTAAGAGGATTAGTACCACCAGAATCGGTCGCACCGTTTTTAGCTTGAGCAAAGACCAAGACGCCGTTGCCAGCTTTCGATTTCGGATTCGAGCCCGAATAGCTGTCGAAGAGGGTGCCCGATCCGCCGCCATCGTTGGCTTGACCGTCTCCATCGTCGTTGTAATGGGTCGAGGGGATTGCTACGTAGTTGCCAACGGCAGCTTTCGTCTCGTTGTAATCTCCCTTGGTCGTAGGTGATCCGGGGAAACTTGGGCAAACAAAGGCTTCGACCGTTTTGGTCATCGCGAACTTGTCATTGCCAGTGGCATTGTTGTCGATGATGACTTTTGGGGTAAAAGGCCCTTGTAGCAGTCCTGCAGAGCCTTGGCCCAAGGGAGCCGAGCCATCAGCCTGTTGGGAATTTTTGACTCGGTCGTACAGATTGCCGCCTTCGAGGCCTGGCAAAATCTGGAAGAGCCAACTGTAGCCATCGTTGATCGATCCTACCTCTGCATCGGGCATGAAGTAGCCGGTCGATGCGAGCGGCAAGACATTGCGCTGATCGTGGTACAGGTGCAAGCCGAGGGCGAGCTGCTTGATGTTGTTCAAGCAAGAGTTACGGCGGGCTGCCTCGCGGGCTGCCTGCACAGCGGGTAGCAACAGAGCTACCAAGACGCCGATGATGGCAATCACCACCAGCAGTTCGACGAGTGTGAACCCTTTCAGGGTCCCGGCTCGTCCGTTTCGTCGATCCGCACTGCGAACCATGTTACTGCGTGCATCCATTTTGATGCCTCCTTCAGGAAAGAAAAAAATAAAAAACGAAAATGACTGTCTACCGATTGGTAGACTTCACCAAGTATGTCCCAGTTTACGCGAAAAGACGCTATGCTGTCAAATTCGATGCCTTGGTCCTGTTCCGGAGAATGGCCCGAAATGATCTAGTGCTAACCTGTGGCTGTCCCGATACTTAGCCTCGTTCTCAGTCATTCCTTGCCTAAATCTAGCGGTCGGTCGTTGGATAGGCAAGGTACGGGTATGAGTAGTTTCCTCCAAATAGACCGACAGTTTTCTCCCAATAGACCAAAATCATGCCAGCTAAGGTCCAACTCATCGCCGGCCCCGCGCGTTGCGGCAAGACGCAACGGCTGATTCAACGGTATACCGAGCAACTGGCCAGACCTCCGATTGGCCAGGACAGTTGCCCGTCTTGTTGGTTGGCTCCGAATGAGGTGGCTCTCTCGCAGCTTCAAGAGAGTTTGCTGGACGGCACCCAAGCTCTATTGCATCCCAACCTGCGCACCTTCTCTGGTTTCGCTGAGGTGGTGATTGCTGGTAGCGAGCGCCGGATTCGTCCGATTTCGGCCACGCAAAAAAAGCGGCTTCTGCAACAGGTGATTTTATCGGCGACCAAGCAGCGTAAGCTGGAGCATTTTGAAAGGGTTGCCTCGACACCAGGTTTTGTGATTCAGGTGGGTGAGTTTATTGCGGAGAAAAAACGGGAGGACGAGTGGCCCGAGGATTTTGCGAAGCAGTGCAACGGGCCAATGGGCAGCCGGCGGAATCGTGAGCTTTCGCATCTTTACACCGCCTATCAGGAGCAACTACATCGGGGCGAACTGTATGACAGCGAAGGTCGCTTTTGGGCGGCAAGGGGGATTTTGGCGGCCTCGGTCTCTGCGTCGGCTTCTGGTTCTGCTTCTACTACGTTGGCTCGGCCTCTTCGGTTCGATTTGGTGGTGGTGAACGGTTTTAATGATTTTACGGTGGCCCAGTACGATATTTTGCGACTGCTAGGGCAGTGCAGTTCGGAGCTGCTGATTTCGTTGACAGTGGAAACTAAGGGGAATGTGGCAGGGGGCGATTTGTTTGCGAAGACCGAGCAGACGCTTGCTCGACTTCGAGAGGTCTTGCCGCAGTTGGAAGTCGAGAGTCTGTCGGCTCCGCCGGTTAGCGAAGATTCATTGCAGGGTTTGCCTTCCCTGGGTTTGCCTTTGCAGGGTTTGCCGACGCAGTTGTTTCGGGAAACAGAAGATTTGCCGAACGATTCCAAGTCGGAAAGCGGAGGGGGGAAAGCAGGGATTGAGGGCATTGAGATTCTGGCGGCAAGTAGCGAGATGGGCGAAGTCGAGGCGGTCGCCGAACGAGTGAAGGGGTTGTTGGCATCTCGCAAACGCAAGACGCTGCCGGAGGAAATTGTCGTGGTCTGTCGTGGCGGGGAGAGTACCGGAACGCTGGTTGATGCGGTTTTTCCTGATTTTGGAATTCCGTATCTGTCTGAGCTGCGGCCGCGGTTGGAGTCGGAGCCGCTGGTTCGGTCGCTGCAAACTCTGTTGCGTCTTCACCAGGAGGATTGGCCGTTCCAGACGCTGCTCGATATTGCTAACAATGGGTTGTTTACGGAGTTCGAGACGGGGATCGACTACGCCCGATTTTCGATGCAGCCGCGCGTGGCGATCGAGCGTTGTCTTCGCAGTGCCCAGCTTCCGGCCGGGCGCAAGGCGCTGCTAGAGCAGCTTGAGTACCGTCGAGATGTGGCGGCCGCGGAGGGCAGCGGGACCGACCGGCGTGGGGCGGAGGTGGTGGTCGCCTTGGGGAAACTGCGGTGGCTCGACCAGTTGCTGGGGGCTTTGCCAGTGAAGGCGCCGGTCGCCGAGTGGGCCGAGGCACTACAGGCATTGCTCACGCAGCTTGGGGTGCCATTGGGGAAAGCTTCTCGTGCAGGGGAAGGTCGATCTCGTTCGGCAGCGGCGTGGAAGCTTCTGCGTCGCAGCTTGCGAGAGGTGGCGCAGGTCGAGGAGTGGAGCCGTACAAAACAGCCGGTGCTTAATGTTTCCGACTTGCAGGAATTGATTGTTGCCGTTGCTAGGGAACAGCGCATGCCAGCTGCGCACGATGCGACGGGTCGGGTCCGTATTCTGTCTGCGGAATCGGCTCGGAAGCTGTCGGTAAAGCATCTTTTTCTGATGGGGCTTGGCGAGCAATCTTTTTCGAGCAGTGCGCCAGTCGATCCGTTGGGCGATCCGTTGGGCGATCCGTTGGGCAATCCGTTGGCCGCGGCGGACGGGTCGGAATCGCCCGTCGAGATCGAGCAGCCAGCGAGTGGGCCAACGCCGAACAGTATCCGCCGCAGCGAGGTGATGTTGTTGTTCTACGAATTGGTGACGCGACCGAGCAAGAGCTTGACGCTGAGCTACACGGCGCTCGACAGCAAGGGGCAACCACTGTCGCCTAGCCCGCTGTTGACCGATCTGGAGCGTAGCGTTGGCGAGGATTGCATCACCTATACGACGATGGCCCTGGGCCAAACGGCCGCCCCGGAGACGCCGCCTTATAGCGTTAGCAGCTTTCGACGCCGGGCGGTTGGCCAGGCACTCAACGGCAAGCAGCGTTGGCTGGCCGGGATGATTTCGCAGCCCGATTTTGTACGGACAGGCAGTTCGATCCTCAACGGTATCGACTGCGTTGCCGAGCGCAGTGTGCACGATGTCTATGGGCCGCACGAAGGGCTGCTGCTGAGCGACACGGCGCAAGCGGCGCTTGCCCAGCGGTTTGCTCCAGAGTTTCTGTGGAGCCCTAGCCGGCTGGAAGGCTATGCGGCCTGCCCGTTTCGATATTTTTCGGAGCAAATTTTGAAGCTTGAACCGCTGGGGGAATTGACTCTTCGGAACGATCCGCGCCGGCGGGGAAGTTTGCTGCATCAGGTGCTGGCAACGATCCATGAACAGTTGAAGGGCGAGGCATTGAAAGAGACGGCGGGCGAAACGGCGGGCGGCGATGCTGACGCGGATGAGTTGGTGCAGCGTTTTTTGAGCAGCTTAGACGCCGCGGTCAAGGCGTCGCCCCTGCGAGGGATTGCCCAATCGTTGCGAGAGATCGAGAGACGAGAAATCGAAGCTTGGGCCCCCGGCTATGCCGAGCAAGAAACCAGCTACCGGGCCCAATGGAAACAATTTGACGAGCCGCCGCGTCCGGCGCATTTTGAAGTCCGTTTTGGCGCGGAGGCACGTCACAGCGAGGGCGAAATTGCCGACCCGGCTTCGACCACGGTGCCGTTTGAACTCGAACTGGGCGACGAGAAAATTTGTCTCACCGGTTCGATCGACCGGGTCGATATCGGACACGTCGGCGGCATGACTGTTTTTAATATCATCGACTACAAATCGGGCAAAGCGGTCACGCTGAGCCTCGACAAGGTGCGTTCGGGGCACCAGTTGCAACTGCCGCTGTACGCCCTGGCGGCCGAGCAATTGTTGCTGGCCGATCAAGGGGCGGTCGCCCTGGCAACCGGCTACTGGAACATCCAAGGCAAAGGTTTTGTGAACAAACGGGGCGGGACGCTTCAGTTTCGAGAACTGGCCGAGCAAACGCTAAAGACCTCCGACGATTGGAAAAAGTTGCAACCCGAGATTTTGGTCCGTGTAAAGGAACTGATTGCCGGTATGCGCGACGGGCATTTCCCTGTGTACAACCAAGACGAGCATTGCACACGGAGCTGTTCGCTGAGTACGGTCTGCCGGGTAGGACAGATACGCAGCTTAGAAAAAGTCTGGCCTGTGAAAGAGGACGAAAGCTCCCCCACTTCAAAAACAGGCGAACCCCGACCGTAAGGGAGCGGGAGAAGAATGAAAAAAAAAAACAAAACGAATCTGACCGCCGAGCAACAGGCGGCTCTCTCGGCGCATGACCGTAGCGTTTCGCTGGCGGCTGGGGCGGGCTGCGGCAAGACGTTTGTGCTGACCGAGCGGTTCCTTTCTTATCTCGATCCCTGCCTGGCCGAACCGTCGGCCGAGCTGTCAGAGCTGGTGGCGATCACTTTTACGGATGCCGCTGCCCGAGAGATGCGAGATCGGATTCGTCGACGGTGTTACGAACGCTGGCAGGCCGCCGAGGAACCGTCGGAGCAATCGGGCTGGAAGCAATTGCTGTCCACTCTCGACGGGGCGCGCATCAGCACAATCCATGCGTTTTGTGCCACACTTCTGCGGAGCCACGCTGCCGAGGCGGCCGTCGATCCACAGTTCGAGTTGCTCGACCCGCCGACGGCGCAGTTGATGCGGCTGCAAAGCCTCGACGACCACCTTCGGCAGTTGTTGGTCGACAGCGACGAGCGGCTCATCCAGTTGGCGACGCATTTCGGGCTTCGCAGCCTGCGCGATCATGTGGCTGCACTGCTGGGAGACAATGTCGATGCGGTACTTGCCCGTTGGAGCAAAGCCGCGCCGATCGATTTGGCAGAGACTTGGCAGTTGCACTACAAAAAGCACGTTGCCCCAGCGGCGCTGACGGCGATTATCGAAGCGGAGCCTGTGGTGCTGCTCGGCGAGCTGTGCGTCTCTGCCGACGTGACCAAAGCAAAGACGCAAACACACTTCGCTGACTTGGTGACGCTGCTCGAATCGCTGCCTGTGAGCAAATCTCCTCACGATGCCGTGCTACAGCTACGGAACATGGCCAAAGTACAGGGCGTTTGCACCAAAAAAGATTGGGGCGACGAGGACGACTTTGAAACCTACAAGGAAACTTGCACTGCCGTTCGTGCTTTGCTCGACAAAAGCATTTTGCGTTACCCGCTCGCTCTCGAAACCCTCAAAGCCACCGCGGCCATTGGGCTCGACCTGCTGAAATTGGTCGGCGAGGTGACGGCAAGCTACAACGAGGCGAAGCAACAGCGTAACGTCTTGGAGTTCGACGACCTGCTGTCGCGTACCGAGGCGTTGCTGACCGACAAGCGTTATCCCCAGGTGCAGCAGAATCTTGTGCGTAGCACGCAGTTGTTGATGGTCGACGAGTTTCAAGATACCGACCCGCAGCAAGTCGCCATCGTCAAAGCGCTGCGCGGCGATGCGTGGGCCGAGCGCGGGTTGTTTGTGGTCGGCGACTTCAAGCAGTCGATCTATCGCTTTCGCGGGGCCGAGCCGCGGGTGTCGGGCGACCTGCGAGCGACCTTGCCTGCCGAAAGTCGACTGTCGTTGACGACCAACTTCCGCAGCCAGCCTGCTGTGCTCGATTTTGTGAATGCACTGTTCCACGATGCGTTTGCCGAAGGCTACGAGCCGCTGTCGGCCCACCGCCCGCAACTTTCGCCAACGCCGGCGATCGAATTCCTCTGGGCACAACCTGATGCCGAGCAGACTGATGGCCAGCATTCCGAAAGCAAAGGCGATCAACGACTGATCGGCGTAGCGCGAAGGCGAATGCAGGAGGCCCGATTTATTGCTCGGCGACTGGCCCAGTTGCTTGATGACGGCGAGCCGCTGGTGGTCGATACCTCTGGCGACGAGCCGACCGCTCGGCCATTGCAGTTAGGCGACATCGCCGTTTTGCTCCGCACGCTCAGCGATGTGGCCCTCTACGAAGAGGCGTTTCGTGAGTACGGCCTCGACTATTATCTGACGGGCGGCCATGCGTTTTATGCCCAGCAAGAAATCTACGACGTGCTGCATTTGCTGCGAACAGTCGCCAGCCCGGTCGACGATCTCAGCCTCGCCGGCGTGCTGCGTAGCCCAATGTTTGCGCTCAACGACGAAACACTTTTCTGGCTCGCCGAGGAGAGTGGATCGCTCAACGCAGGTCTGTTCGGCGAGACTTTGCCCGAAGAACTTTCGCCAACCGAACTCGCCAAGACGGTCCGCGCCGCCACGACGCTGGGCGAACTTCGTAAGCAAAAAGATCAACGACTCGTCGCCGAATTGCTGAGCCAAGCGATTGCCGCCACGGGGTACGACGCAATTTTGCTAACCGAATTCCTGGGGCATCGCAAATGGGCGAACGTTCAGAAGTTGATCGAGCAGGCTCGCAGCCTCGACCGCACGCGGCCTGGCGACCTCAACGGTTTTGTGACGCAGCTCTCGGAGTTCGTCCTGCGGGCCCCCAAGGAGGCGCTCGCCGCGACGAGTACCGAGGGCGATGTGATTCGCATCATGACGATCCACGCAGCCAAGGGGCTCGAGTTTCCGCTGGTCATCGTGCCCGATCTCGATCGTCCCAACCATCACGGTTCCAACCAGCCGGTGTTCGACGAGGATCTTGGGCCGCTGGTCCCTTCATCCGAAAAACAGGCTCTTGTCGGTTGGGATCTCCACCGCTTTGCAGAGAAGGAGCAAGATCTGGAAGAACGCAAGCGGCTGCTCTATGTCGCCTGCACGCGGGCCGCCGACTACTTGCTGCTTTCTAGCAGTATCGAAGATTGCAGAAGCCGAAAAGCGACTGGCTAAAACTGCTTGGCGAGCATTTTGATTTGGCTAAGGGGACGTGCCTTACCGCGTTGCCTGACGGGTATATAGCCCCAGATATCTGTGTGACGACGGCCGAGCCAGCAACCGACCGCAAACCGGCGGGGCCGACGCATGGAGCCGACCTCGTAAAACTGATTGCCAAGACGTATCAGCTTGCCGAAGCAGGCAAGGGCATCGTGCCTGTGGAGGTTGCGCCGATTGTTGTCAGCCCACACGCCCGCAGGCGTTTTTCGTTTTCACGGTTGTCGGGAGAGCTCGGGGTGGCGAGTGGTGAGTCGCGTGTTGCGAGTCCTCAGGCTCTTTCTGGCGATGCTCGCGCGCTCGGCACGCTGGTTCATGCGGTGCTCGAACGTATCAACTTCACGCAGCCAACGACTGATATTGTCGGCCTGTGCGAATTCCTGGCCCCGCAGCACACTGAAGACCATACAGAAGCAACAACCGAGGAAGCGACGCAACTCGTCCAAAATTTCCTGCAAACCGACCGCGCCGCCGCCTTAGCCGCCGCCCCCGATGTTCGCCGCGAAGTTGAGTTCCTCCTCCCCTGGCCACTCGACCAACAGCCTTACGAAGGCCGTTACCTGCAAGGCTACATCGATTGCCTCTACCAAGACACCACAGGCGACTGGCACCTGCTCGATTACAAGTCGAACCAAGTCGCCGCAGCCGATGTCCCCAAGATGGCCGAGCACTACGAGATGCAGATGTTCGTGTACAGCCTAGCGTGCGAACGGACGATGGGCGTCGCCCCGATCGAAAGCGTCCTGCACTTTTTGCGACCGGCGAGCGAATTTACTTTTGAATGGACCGACGCCGAGCGTACGGCCATGTCCAAACAGATTGATCAGGCCATGTGCAAAGTGCTGACATAAAAAAATTGCCCGCGAAAGACGCGAAAGAAACGCGAAAGAGAGAAGTTTTTCGCTTTTTTTCGCGTTCTTTCGCGGGCAAAAAAACAGCACCTCGACGACTCCGCATCAATGCTTCGGCAACTCCGCCACCGGCATCGTCTCGATCCGCAAGTCGCCGTACAGCACCTTTGCTGTTTTGAGATCAGCCCCTTCGATTGTCTTGTCGCCGGCCTTTTCCTTTTTCGGATACCACCACGCGACGATTTTGTCGGCCTCGCCGAGCTTGATGCCTTTGCCCTGGTAGTGCCATTTTTTGTTCTCCATCATCGCATGGAGAAACCCCCCTCCCATAGCACTACTTTTGCCGAATTCCCTGACCAATGCCATAAGCTGCTCATCACTCATGTCAAGGATTTCTGGTCGATCAAGCCCCTTTGCCAGTATCTGTGCATGGTGTGCTTTCTGCTCCTCAAGTGTCGCTCCTGATTTCATCATCTTTTTCATGACCGAGCCAAAAACGAGTACGTTAAATTCCTCGGGGAATTCGTTCTCGTTCAGTCGCACGTAGAAGCCTAGCATCGTGACGATACCTTCTTGTGCTTTCCGCAGGGTGTCAGAAAGCAATATTTTCTCCCGCTCAAGATCGTATCCTCCGGGAATTTCCAGGCTGAATAACGACTCGTCGAGTTCTGGGTTCCAAACGAAATCGGTCATCTCAAACTTTGCATTGACTTTGTTGGAATCGGCGACATCGGCGATTACCGCTTTCACAGGCAACTGACTGTCAGGATCAAGCCAAAGGACGTAGTGGCCATCCGGCTTTTTGTACTTGTACTTCAGCACATTCTTACCATCCAACGCTTCTTTGCCGAGATACTCCGCGTGGTCAGGCCGCATCTTGCGGAACTTTTCGAGAAAGCCCGTTTGTTGTGGTCCCACGAGTTGATCGCTCATTTCAATGATCTTGGCAGTCTTTTCCTTATGTTGCAGAAGCAACACCTTGCCCAGCTTACTATCGTGAATCAACACAGAGACAACTATGGATTCACCCTGTTCCGCCGTCTTCACTAGAATCTCCTCACGTATCTGGTCCGGATTGAGAACTTGCGTCCGAATAGCCATGCCTGTTGGTCCTGGTTGCATGATGACGCGAGTTGTGAAACTCATGGTACGAATCTCTTGCAACTGCTCGATCATCGCGGCATAAGCAGAACTAGATCCTCCGCTATTCGACGGCGAGAGATAAGTAGCGATCCCCAAAACAACAAGCAAAACCGCAGCAGCACCGGAAAGTTTACGCATCGTCTTACTCCTCCAAAAAGGAACTATCGGAATTGTTACTGGCTCTTCGCTAGTGCGAGCGAGCGTCTCCAACAAACGCTGTGTCACTTCGACATCCGGCCCCTCGGGCACCGGCAGATTCGCAAATGCCTCGGTCAGTTGATCCAGGCGATCATGCTCATTGTTTGGTTTGTTCATCGTTGGACCTCGTCTGCAATGCCTCGTTCCACCAATAATTGACGCAACTTTTGTTTGGCTCGGTGGAGCCACGTTGCCACCTGTTGCGGCGTGGCGTTCAAGTGATTGGCGATCTCTGCGTGTTCCAGGTTTTCGACTTCGCTCAGCCAAAAAACCTCGGCCTGGCGGTCGGGTAGCTCGGCGAGGATCTGACGAAAACGCTCCATCCATTCTTGCTGTTGCATCGGTTCGTCGGGGGCCGGCTCGCGGGTAAGCACCGCCTCGCCATTCGCCAGCGTCTCGTCATGCCTGCGGTAACGTCGTCGCAGGCGGTCGAGTGCCCTCGACGTGGCGATCCGCTTGAGCAGCCCCGTCCAATTCACAATTTCCTGCTTGTTGCTGTACTCGACCGCCTTCAGAAACGTTTCCTGGTAGCAGTCGCTCGCCTCTTCGCGATCGGACAGCAGCCGAAACGCCGTACGCCAAACGTACGGGCCATGCTGCTCAACGATCGCCGGCCAGTTGACCAAAGGGTTGCCTGAGTGTGAGGGAAGGATTTTCAAGGGCGATTTCCTGTTCGCCAGACTGACGTTTGTGTGTTCAAATAGTCTAGTCGCCGGCGAATGCACAAAATTGCACTGCGATTCAGAAAAACAGTAAAACTCTCCGAGTTCTATACCCAGCTTCCCATGCCCACCCCCACGTCACAACGCGATTTCGCCACCCAGGTCGTCCGCCTGCTTCGCGACGCCGGCCACCAAGCCCTTTGGGCAGGCGGCTGTGTGCGCGACGAGCTGCTGGGCCGCACGCCCAACGATTTTGATGTCGCGACCAGTGCGCGGCCCGAGCAGGTACGTGAGCTTTTTGGCCAAAAGCGAACGCTGGCGATTGGGGCTGCGTTTGGCGTGATTTCAATCCTTGGAGGAAAAGACAGTAACAACAATCGGCTCGAGCCGATTGAAGTCGCCACTTTCCGCAGCGACGGGGCGTACATCGACGGGCGACATCCGACCGAGGTCACTTTTACGACCGCCGAAGAAGATGCCGAGCGTCGCGACTTTACCATCAACGGGCTGTTTTACGATCCGCTCGACGAAAAACTCATCGACTACGTCGGCGGCGAGCAAGATTTGCAGGCAGGCATCCTCCGCGCCATCGGCGACCCGGCGGCCCGCTTCGACGAAGACAAGTTGCGCATGTTGCGGGCCGTGCGGTTTGCTACGACTTTTGACTTTGCTATCGATGAGGCAACGCTTACGGCAATCCGGGCAATGGCCTCCGAAGTCGAAGTCGTCAGTGCCGAGCGTATTGGTGCGGAGCTGCGAAAAATGTTGCAACACGACAATCGCAGCCGTGGGGTGTTGCTGCTGCACGAGAGCGGTTTGATGCGGCCGCTGCTGCCTGCATTGGCTGATTTGTCAAAGCAGGCGGAACCGGCGTGGCTCGCGCTGCTTGATTGCTTGCAGGCGATCGAGAGCGATTCGTTGCCGGTGGCTTTTGCGGCATTGCTGTCGGGCATGGGCGATCTCCAGGCGGTGCGTGACCAGGGACGACGTTTTCGTTTTACGAATAAAGAAATCGAACGTACGGGATGGCTCGTCGAAAAGCTGCCGGTCATTGTCGATGCGGTTAGCGTGCCGTGGCCTCAGTTGCAGCGTGTGCTTGTGCATGAGGGGGCAGGCGAATTGCTGACGCTTGCTGCGGCGACCTGGGGGGCCGATCATCCGAGCGTCCAGGCTTGCCAGGAGCGGCTGGGGTGGCCGGCCGAAAAACTGAATCCCGATCCGCTTGTGACTGGCGACGATCTGGTTGCCCGTGGCCTGCGTCCCGGAAAATATTTTGGCGAGCTGCTCGATTCGGTCCGCGATGCGCAGCTCGAAGAAAAAATCAGCGACCAGCAGCAGGCGTTTGCCTGGGTCGACCAATGGCTTGAAACGAACCCCGTCGAATAATTTGCCGGTAGACGAAAGCGTGGGCGGGGCTTACCATCGGTAGCATCGTCACCAGCCTTTTAGTCCTTGAGAGACACATGGAAATCGAACTAACCGCCCTGCCACTTGCCGTTGAAATCACGGGCCCTTACGTCATTCAGCTCGTTTCGCGCGTGCTGCATATCCTCTCGGCGGTCATCCTGATTGGCGGGCTGTTTTATATTCGCACGATTCTTTCGCCGGCGGGGGCAGAAGCTTGCTTCGCAGGCCGTCGTGGTGTCTGGGCGAAGTGGGTCGGCATCGCCACGCTCTTGCTGCTGGTAACCGGCTTCTACAATTTCATCATCATCATCGGCGAGTCGAAAGCCGAAGGCGGAGTCAAGCTGCCGCCCACCTACCACATGCTGTTCGGCGTGAAGTTCCTATTGGCGATTATGGTCATGTTTATCGCTGCCATCTTGGCCGGTAAGACCGAGGCCGCCGAGCGTTTTCGCGGCCAGATGGGTAAGTGGCTCAACATCGGCTGGCTAGCCGCGGTAGCAATCATCGTCGTCGCCGCCATCCTGCGAACGCTTCACTAAAAAACTAACGACCAACCCCAACGCCTAACGACTCTCTTATGGACAAAAAAGCTCATGGATAAAAAAGCCAAAAAGCGTGTCGAAGTCTTACGCAAAAAAGTCACCCAGATGCAGCAGCTACTCGTCGCCGCCAAACAACAGCCCGACGACCCCGACGAGCCAGCACGCATTCAGGCCGACATCGAAAAGGCCCAAGAAGAAATCAGCAAACTTAAGGCGTCCTGACGCCCCCCCCCAAAAAAAATCCACCGTCATCCCGGTCATCTTTGGCCGGCGCGGAATGCGTCAACCGGCATTCTGAAGCAAGGCAATTTCTGCCACGGCCTCGTCGGTCGGCACGCCTGCCGCCTCGATGGCAAGGTCGATGACCTCCGTATCGCCCAGCAGTTCGGCAAACTCCGATTGGGCGTCGATTTCCCACCATGCAGGGGTATTTGCTGATGGCCCCTCGGCCAAGGCATCATCGCGGGCTGGGGCACTGGCGAGATCGCTCTCGTCAAAAATAGAGTTGCCAAGAATCGACTCTTGAAGCATCGGCTCAAGCGATTCCTTGTTGGGCGATTCGCCCGTCGCCAATTCTAAAAAACTGGCTGTCGAGAAGTAACTGTCAATCGGGAATTCGTCCCAGGCTTTAATGCTCGTCGGTTTTTTGAGCGTTCGACTCGAACCGCCGTATACCTCCGCCGATCGTGGGGCGTGAGAGTAGAAGGGAGAAAATTCCACCAGTGCAACATCGGCTGCCGATTCGACGGTTAGTTCGCCGGCAATTTCTTGCCGCACGGCTGGTGCCGAGACCGAAGGAAGCGTCAGGAACGGCAAGAACTGGACAGCCGGTTCGGCAGTGCCAACGAACTCGCAAAAATCGTAGCCCTCAAGGGTCACGCCCGCCTGGACAGCAATCTCATTCACCTGTTGCGAGCCAATGGACACGACGTCATCGTCCAAAAACCCGTGCTGCGTGATCTGCCGAACGGCGTATTGCCCGGGAAGCAAATCGGCAAAATGGTATGCGCCAGTTGCGTCGGTCGTGCTTTCCTCTAAGACTGCGCCCGTTTCGTCGAGCAACTGCACGCGAACCTCCGCCAAGCTGACAGCCGCGGCATGAGAATCGCAGTAGGACGTTGAGTGGATTGCTGAGGGATTCGCAAAGACGCTGCCGCTGATGCCACCCGTTGGTCCGCCTGACTGGCCGACAAATCCGTCTGCACCTCCGACCAAATCGGCCGCCAGCAACTGGCGAGGCTCCAGGTATTCAAAACCACAGCGTCGCGAGGCATTGCCACCAAAAGCATTGCCACCCAGGCTGTGAGGCCCAGCAACCCGATGCGGTAGACTCAGGAAAAATTCCACGGTTCGATCCTCTGGCGAGCAGAACTAACAGTAGTACGGTCAGTTCTTCTATCGTCGAACAAGCAGACCCAGCCTAAGCAACACTGCCCGAACCGAGTCAACCGTCCTAAGTTGCCCAAGCAGGAGAAGACGCAGAACGGCTACGAACGATCAACAGTGCAACTGCAAAGTCACGTAGGTGTGGGGTTTTTTGCCACAGAGATCACAGAGGGCACAGAGAACCCCTTGTTTTCTGCACTCTGTGTTCTCTGTATCCTCTGTGGCTAATCTTTTTCTTTTCGTTTTTTTAACTTTGCAATCCCCTTGGAACGATCAGGGAAATGCTTGCCAGATGCATACGCATATGCTATATTTACATGCATGAGAACCACCCTCAACATCGACGACGCAATCCTCGAAAAGGCCGTTCAACTGACGGGGGTCCGTGAGAAAACGGCCCTCGTTCGGATGGGCTTAGAAGCGTTGGTCGCCCGGCATAGCGCGCAGCGGCTCGCCGCCCTGGGCGGAACTGAACAGCAGGCCAAGCCGACCCCGCGCCGGAGACCTTCCCGGTGATTCTCGTCGATACCTCGGTCTGGATCGATCACTTTCGGAAGTCGAGTTCGCGCCTCGCCGATTTGCTCAACGAAGAGAAGGTACTTGTCCACCCGTTGGTGATCGGTGAGCTCGCCTGCGGAAATCTCAAGAATCGAACCGAGATCATTGCGTTGCTTCACGCCTTGCCCCAGGCAACACAAGCAGACGATAGCGAAATCCTTTTTTCCCTCGAACAGCACAATCTGCACGGCCGTGGAGTCGGTTTGATCGACGTCCACCTGCTGGCATCTTGCCTGTTGGACCAAAGTTTTTTTTGGACAGCCGACAAGCGACTTAGGGCGGTGGCAAAGCAGTTACAAGTTGATCTCAGCGATAGCTTCTCGTAGCAGTAAACCAAACTGGCACAAGCCTTACCGCGTGCGCCAGAAACTTGGGATCAACAACACCAGCACGGCAAACAGTTCCAAGCGACCGAGCATCATCAGGAAGGTAAACAGCAGCTTCGAGGGGGCGGTAAAGGCGGCGTAGTTTTGGGTCGAGCCGATAATCCCCACGCCGGGGCCGATGTTGTTGAGTGTCGAGGCGACAGCGCTGGCCGAGTCGATCAGTTTGTTGCTGACCGGCTGGCCCGACTCGACCCAGGTCGAATCGGGTTCGATGGCGATGAGAACTTGGGTACCCATCGCGAAAATCAACGACACCAAACCAAAATAGAGCAAGATATTTTTCGAGAGGCCTGGGTCAATAATCGGTTCGCCACCGAGGTGGATATGCCGAACGACCGAAGGATGAAAAGAATGTTCCACTTCACGACGCAAAATTTTTCACGAATAGTATGTGTCGAATCACTTTCATGCCGCCGCCTGTGCTGCCTGCACACCCCCCCACAAACATGAGAATAATCAGCAAGGCTCGACTGAAATTGTGCCACAAATCAAAGTCTGCCGTGCCGAAACCGGTCGTCGTGACCAGTGCCACCACTTGAAACAGACTGTCACGGAAAGCGGTTTCGTAATGTTCGCTGCTGCTAAGTTGGCCATCGACATTAAAATCGTTGCTGACCCAGATGCCAAAAGCCATGATCATGGCGGCCGAGCCAAAAATAATGCCCATGTACGCCCGCCACTCGGTGTCTTTGAGCAACTGCGTCGGCTTGCCAAGCATCGCGAGATACATCAACGTAAAATTCGTCCCGGCGAGGATCATAAACAGAATGACCGTGTACTCGATCGCCTTCGACTCGAACCCGCCCAGGCTGGTGTCGAGCGTGCTAAATCCGCCCGTGGCCATCGTGCCAAAAGCATGGCAGATTGCCTCGAACCAGTTCATCCCTTCGAGCTTCAAGATAATCGTCAGCAACAGATTCAACCCGCAATAGATCGCCGCGAAAACCAGGGCCGTGTGCTGCATCCGTTCGTGCGAGCCCTCCTTGCTCGGCCCCGGCATCTCAGCGCGCATCAGGGCCTTGCCTGCGGAGCCTTGCCCCAAGATGGCGACAAACAAGACGATGATTCCCAGCCCGCCAAGAAAGTGCGTACTCGAACGCCAGAAAAGTATGCACCGGGGCACCCAATCTTTGTTTTCGATTTGCGTAAGAATCGTCGCCCCAGTTGTGCTAAACCCCGACTGGCTTTCAAACAGGCTTTCAGCGATTCCCATCGAAACGGGTTCGCCGTTGACGCTGCGAAATTTCACTTCAGCAAGATAGTAGGGCAGGGCACCAAGAATGGTCGCCAGCACCCAGCTCAGGCCGACGATTGCCATCGCTTCTTTGCGAAAGAGGGTCTCGGGCGCTTTGCGTCCCAGATAGCGGAGTATGATTCCGACCATCAGGCAGATCACAATCGAAGTCACCAAGGCACCGCAACCGCGCACCTCGAATTTTTCTTGGCCGCCCACTGCCGGCCATGCGGCAGGCAGACTAAAAGCCATCATCAGGCCAAGCAACCAAGAGATTGCGCCCAAGAGTCGAGATACCAGCTTGAGATTCATGTTCGTTTTAACCGGGCGTAATCAAAATTCCATCGCGACATAGGAAGAAGGAACCGCAGATGAACGCCGATGCACGCAGATAAAAAAGGAGTGGTTGTGGGATTGAATTCTGTATCGAGACGCGACGTCATCATTCTAACCATGCGGTTTATCAAAGAAGGCTTCGACCTCTTCGATCACTTCGTCCGCTACCAATACGATTGCCGAATCGCCAGCACGAAAATGGTTGTCGGCGCCCGGCACGCTCGAAAAGCCTTCGCGGATCACCGCAGCGATCAGGCATTGCGAAGGCAAACCGAGATTTGCCAACACATGCTCGGTCGCTTGCGACTCGGGCATGACGTCGATTTCCAAGATGCTCAACCCGCTGCCTTCGCTCAAGGTTGTTTTCGAGACAGTGGGGCCACTCGTCAGAAATCCGAGAACTTGCTTTGCCACGACTTCCCGAGGGCTGACCACATGGTCGATGCCCAGTTTTCCGACGACCTGGGCATAATCGGGGCGGCCGACCAGGGCCATGATCATCTTGGTGCCGATGTCCTTGGCTTCGACCGACGCCATAATGTTGTCTTCGTCGTCGCCAATGCAGGCGACAAACACATCAGCAGTGCCGACACGTTCTTCTTCCAAACAAGCTCGGCGTGTCGCGTCGCTGTTGACGACGACGGTATGCTTGAGGTGGCTGGCCAAGAAGTCGCAGCGATCGCGGTCGCTGTCTATCAGAACCACCCCAAACTGCGGCCCTTCGAGGGCGCTGGCAAGGTGATAGCCTGTCTCGCCGCCGCCGGCGATCACGATTCCCAGCTTTTCATGGGCTTCGGCACAGAAAAGATCTTTCACCTCGTCGATGTCAGCCTGCTTGCCGATGATCGTCAGGCGGTCGCCGACTTCGACGAGATCTTCTGCGCCGGCAATCCATGTTTTGCCATCGCGACTAATCGAACCAACACGCACACCGGCCGGCAAGTCCAACGTTTTGAGCTGTTTGCCAACCCCTTTTTCTTTTTCACTGACGACAACTTCGTGTACTTCCAGCTCGCCACGGGCCAAGTTTTCGACCGTGACCGAACCGGGATGGCGAATGCTTCGGGCCAATTCCAACGCGGTAAGGTGCTCGAGGCTGAGGAGTCGGTCGATGCCAAAATGACGTTGGTAGTCGAACGTGCTCAGATCGCGGAAGACGGGGGCATAGACCCGGGCTACCGCACGCTTGGCACCCATCGCTTTGGCCATGCTTGCTGCGACGATGTTGGCCTCGTCGTCGCCGGTGACGGCCAAGCAAAGATCGGCGCTGCCAACGCCAGCCTGAAACAGCACGCTCGACTGCGACGCCGAGCCGGTGATGCAGCGCACGTCGAGAGTCTCGTTGATCTGCCGAACGTTTTCTGGGTCCGAGTCGACCACCGTCACACTATGGCGATGCAGACAAAGCAGCGAAGCAATCGAGCCGCCTACTGTGCCAGCTCCTAAGACAACAATTCGCATAGATTACTCGTTTATGAAGATGCAAGGAAGCAGACCGTAAAGGTGACGATTTTACGGCCGGGCCTCCTGGTGCGAAAGTGCGGATTGAGCGTTTCGGGGGCAGAAATTGCGGTAATTCACCCCTTGGGAAGAAGTTGCGACGAGTCCTTTGGGCACATGCTACGCCTGGGTGCTGCTTTTGCGCCTTCTGGCTTTTGTGCCTTTCGGGAAACGTCGTCGAGACGTAGCTCGCCGGCTATTCGGCGGTTTTGTCGGTGGTTTCGGCGGTTTCCTTCTCTGGCGTTTCGTCATCCGCAGGCTCGTCGGCATCGAAGTACTTACTGATGGCTGCTTCGTAGACTCTTGTGTTGTCGTTTTCTTTTACCAAGGCCCAGAGCGGGAAGTCGCGGCCAATCTCCTCGTCCGACAAGCTCAATTCAAATTGCTGGAGCACGGTCGAATACTGTTGGATGTATTCCATGATGTCCGTCCCCGTTACCGAATCGAGCGGCATTTCTGGATGATCCTCTAAGACTTTCGCCCACCTAACAAAACTTTCTTCGTACAGCCGCTTGGCTTCGTTCAAATCGGCGTCTTCCTTAAAGGTCCGTCGAGCCTCGTAGGCCAATTCGCGAGCCTTCAAGGCCTCGGGGGATTGCTCCAAACGACAACGTACCAACCAATACTCGTAGTTCACCACTTCGCGATTATTGTTCGTCAAGCGAATTCGGCTGTGGTTGGCTGCAATCTTCTTGGCCAAACGCCGCGCCTGAGCCACTTTTCCAGGGGTCTTTTTGACGATCTCATCAGCAATGTCCGAAGGCTTGATCTCCATCAGCCGTTTTGCTTCGTAAAGCAATTCGGTCTGCTCATCGGTTAAACCTGTTTGTGGTCCGTCGAAAACGGACAGTTGCTCGGGAGAGAGCAAGGCTTTCTTCGCCGCCAAGGCGTCTTCACGAGCGGTTTGCGAGAGCTCGCCCAACTGTTTTTCTAGCTTCTTTGTCTCTTCGATCAATCGCTCGATAGCGCCCAGCCGGATATTGAAACCTAAGCTCGACCTCAGGTCACGGTTGCCGAATTCCTTCCAAAGTCGTGACCCTGTTGCCCAAGCAGTCTTCGCTTTTTCACCGAAAACGCCTTCGGTCTCGATGGCTTCGGCGTAGTTAATCTGCGATCTACCTGGATCGGCGTAAAAGGTCGTAGGATTTTTTTGCCCCAAACTCTTTTTCCTGTCGTCGACCGCAGAGAGAGACGTTTCGTACCAACTGCGCGAGACTAACCAATTGTCTCGCTGCTCGGGCGGGCGATCTTCAGGGTGGAAATCGGGATCCTCTTTGAACAGACGTCGATACTCTTTGTGCTCGTCAGCTCGGCCGATTTTGTTGCCGATGAACCAACCGAGGTCGGAAAGCAAGTAGGGGCTGTCGCGGTTGAATTTGATACCTTTTTTCAGGAACTCGATCCCGCGTTTGACGTAGTGAAACCGGTCACGCACGTCGTCGAGCTCTACCGAGACGTTGTACGTGAGGTTCCAGGCTTGGTACTGCCAGAATTTGATGAAGTAGGGCTGCAGTTTGGTCAACTGCCCCAGGGTGGCCCGGAAGTTGGTCCAGTCTTCTTTCTTTTTGTAGTCGTTTGCTTTGCTCCACAGCATCGAAACCGCGACACCGCGCAAACCGAGCGTTGCCAAGCGGATCGTTTCGCTGGCCGGGTCGATATCTCCCAGGTCGGCTTGGCCCAGATCGTACTCGGCCCGTAGCTGGGCCAGTCGCCCGCCATCGTCTTCGGTGGTTGCTGGAGCGCCCAACTGCGAGATAGGAAACAGCAGCACTGCAATCAGCACGAGGTAGATGATTTTACGATAAAAAGAACCATGCTCGGTCATCTGGCCACCTCACGAGTACGCAACAAGAAATATCCGACAATCGCCAGACCCACGATATACGCTAGACAAGTTGTCAAATCCTGGAAGACGCGGTCTGCCGGCACATCATAACCATAGGCGGCAAAGTTGACGGTGCTAAACGCAGAAAAGTCGGGCAGGATTTGTGCGATACTTTGCATCAGAAAACGAAGCACCCCATCGACACCCTGGACGATCGGCTCGGCCCCGCCAGCTTTCAAGGGAGACATAACATTCTGCTGGGTGACAATTCGGACTAACGATTCGATCGGGCCGCCACCGTACAGCGTCGTGCCACTTCCCAGTTGGCCAGTGGCCACACCGACGAAAAAGTCTCGGAAGAAACCTAGCAAGATGAACGCCACGGTCAGCAGCATCGCCACAGGCCCGCTCAACAGCGTACTAGCTGCTACGCCGATCGCGATCACAATGACCATCTGTACCCAGATGCTTAGATAAACTTTAATAAAGTTGATAACCGGCGACCCATCCGGGAGACGCAGGTAGCAGTCAGGCTTTGCAAAACCAAAGTATTGGCCTTTCTCAAGGCACTGTACGACAATCTGTAATTGCCCATTCTTGCTGACAATATCTTCGTACAGGTCGATTTTCTCGCCTTCGGTACTCGTCAACTTGCGAGGAATGTTTTGTTCGTCGACCTTGGCATCAACCGCAGAGAAGTAGTCGATTTCGCTGGTGAGCCCGGTCTCGGGATTGCGAACCTGAATCGATCCGCCGATCGCTTTGCCGATGATTCCTTTGTGCGTGCGAAAGACTCGAACTATGAGGCCAATCGGCAGGCCTTTGTATTTTTCTTCGACCTCCGAATCGTTGAGGAACTCGGGAGGTTGTACATTGTTGAAGGTCCAAATCGCTGCGGCTTGGCTACCGCCGGTGATAAAGCTGCGATAGGTCCATTCGCTACCGACGCTGATGCCGCGTGACTTGGCGACGCCTTGGCGATCGAGGTACTCGAGCGTACCCCAGCTAGGCACCCGGGCTCGCATGAAATCTTCTGCTTGAAGAACTCGGTAGTCGTCGCCCCGTCGCTCGATGGCGTGAAAATGGCCATGATTTGATAAAGCCTGGTCTACTTTGTCACCCACATTTAATTCGATATCGTGACGATGATAGGCATCAAGGGAGGTGCTGCCTTCGGAAGCTCCGTCACCGCCGGCCAAAATCTTCACGCTACTAAGCTCGACGTTGTGGGTATGGCCTAGCGAACGGGTCACAAAGACATAGCTGCATACCGCCATCGTCGCCAGGAGTAGCGTCCCAATCAGAGTGAACCCCAAGATTCGACCCAGGACAATTTCGCCCGACCGTACCGGCTTGGTCACGACGGTGTAAATCGTTTTGTTTTTGAAATCGCCCGGCAAGCTAAACGCACTTAGCAGTAGGGCGATTCCCAGTATTAAATACGTCGTGGCAGTGAGTACAAAACTGATGTAAAGCTTTGCCGGGTCTTGATGGTCGCTTTTCAGAAACCAGCCAGCGAAGATCAGAATAATCACAAAGACCGCCAGCGCCACCCAGACACGCTTGCGCCAAGCTTCTTTCATCGCCAATCGGGCCAGTGCCCAAATCCGGCGCGGCGACATCTCGAAAAGCTCGCGAAATCCTGCACTTACTGTGCGATAGGTAATGTCTCCGCCTCGCATCAAGCCGTGCCGGGCCGCTGCCATCACGTAACCGCCGACCAAACCGAGCAATCCGATGCCAAGCACGATTAGAAAAAATCTTGGCAACGCACCCAGGGAATCGGCACCGCCGAGAAACCACTGCAGATAAGGCAGAATATCTTGTTCAAGAACCATGGAAAAAATATGTGATTTTAGATTTTAGATTTTGGATCGTAACGAGCAGGGCAGTTCGCGTCGACGACAACGTCGAATCGAGTTTGTAAACGCTACCCCTTGTTAGTCGGCTTCGTCGATTTACCAGACGGCGACTTGGTCGCTGCATCAACCGCCTTTGCGGCCGGACTCGGAGCACGGCGGCCAGGCCTTGCTTCGCTGTCGCGAACAATTGACAAGAACAATTCTTCCAACGTGGTTGTCGGGTTGGCCATTTCGAGCACCTCGCCTTTGTGCCGGCCGATGACGTCGCGGATTTCTTTTTGGCAATCGTCCGAGAGCCCTTTAGCACGGATCTGTGTCACATCGGCTACTGTTAGCAGCTCGTCCACACGACCTAGCTCTTTCAATTCGCCCTGATGCAAAATGGCGATCCGATCGCAAACATCCTGCACGTCTGCCAGCAGATGGCTGCACATGATGACCGTCTTGCCTTCGTCCTTGAGGCGAAGAATCATGTCCTTCATCTCGCGGGTGCCGAGTGGGTCGAGGCCACTGGTCGGCTCGTCGAGCAGGATCAGCTCGGGGTTGTTTATTAGTGCCTGGGCCAGGCCAATCCGTCGCGTCATACCTTTGGAGTATTCCTGTAGCTGACGCTTGCGTGCCTTGTCGAGCCCGACCTGCTTGATGAGTGCGTCGACTCGTTCTTGCCGCGTCTCGGCCGGCATATCAAACAACCGAGCGTAGAAATCGAGCGTCTCTTCGGCATTCAAAAAACGGTAGAGATACGACTCTTCTGGCAAGTAACCAAGCCGTTCGTTCTTGCCGACATCGGTGGAGTTTTTGCCGAAGACGAGCGCCTCGCCCGAGCTGGGAAACAGTAGCCCCAGCAGCAGCTTAATCGTCGTTGTTTTGCCTGAGCCATTCGGCCCCAGCAAACCAAAAACTTCGCCACGATGAACTTCGAGGTCCAACGCCTTGAGTGCACGGACTTTCTGCCGGCCCCAGAAATCGCGGTAAACTTTGGAGAGGGAACGTGTTTGAACAACTATTTCTTCGCTCATAGATCAGACTGAGAAGGATTCGAGGAGAGATGAAAAACGACAATTACGAATAAATGATAGAAAGCCAAGTTAGATCTCTCTACGCAAGAGCTCAATACAGCCCTACGCAGAAACTTCTGAAGTGGTTCGCTAAGTATGAAAAAACTTCTACCAGAGGCCAAACAACACCCGATGAGCAGGTCTCGATTCGCTCCAAGTAGAGTGCTGAGTATAGTTTGCGTCGTCTCGATCGACAAGCTTCCGAGACCAAATTCTCTGTGTGGGGGCCCGCCTAATCGGCATAGTTTCGATTTTCGTTAAATAGCTACTTGCCAAAATCTGGCAACCTGCCAGAATAGTGAACATGCGTCACCTAGGTTAACTTTAGGGGTTCTTGCCATGCTCGCCAAACTGCATACCTTTTCGCTCTTAGGAATCGACGCCTTGCCTGTCGAGGTGGAAGTCGATGTTTCGCCGGCAGCTATGCCCAAGGTGATTCTCGTCGGCCTGCCCGAGGCTGCAGTCAAAGAGAGTATTCACCGTATCGAAAGGGCGATCGTCAACAGCGGCTACGTCCGGCCGCAGAATCGGGTTGTCATCAATCTCGCCCCTGCCGAACTCCCGAAACAGGCAGCGTCGTTTGATTTGCCGATCGCGTTGGGCCTTCTCGCAGCAAGCGAGCAGCTTGATTCCGATGTTTTTGGTCGCTACGCCGCCGTCGGCGAGCTGGCCCTTGATGGCAGAGCACGCCCGGTCAAAGGGGCACTGTCGATGGCGATGTCTGCTGCGGAAAACGGTGCGCGGGGCATCGTCATCCCCACGGCAAATGCCCACGAGGCGGCTGTCGTCGAAGGCTTGGATGTGATTGCCGTCGATAGCCTCACGCAGGCGACGGCCTTTTTTGCCGGGCAGCTCTCGATTAACCCCACGCCCTCGCGTCTCGCCGAGCTATTCGACCAGCTCGGTGGCTACGAGGTCGACTTCGCTGATGTACGCGGCCAAGAGATGGCCAAACGTGCTCTCACTCTTGCTGCTGCCGGTGGGCACAATCTGCTGATGGTCGGCCCTCCTGGCTCGGGCAAGACGATGCTCGCCAAGCGAGTCCCGACGATTCTGCCCAGCCTTAGCGCTGAAGAATCGATCGAAACCTCGCGAATCTACAGTGCCTTAGGAAAGCTGCCCAGCGGAAAACCGCTGCTCGCCCGACGTCCGCATCGCACGCCGCATCACACGATCAGTAACGCGGGGTTGGTCGGCGGCGGGTCGATTCCTTCGCCGGGAGAAATTAGTTTGGCCCATAATGGTGTGCTGTTCCTTGACGAGCTTCCCGAGTTCAACCGTCAAACCCTAGAAGTCCTTCGCCAGCCACTCGAAGATGGCCATGTCTCGATCTGCCGGGCATTACGTTCGACCGATTTTCCGGCCGACTTCATGCTGATCGCCTCGCTCAATCCCTGCCCCTGCGGCTATCGCAACGACACTCGGCGCGACTGCCATTGCAGTATTCCGCAGGTGGAGCGCTACATGAGTAAGATCAGCGGGCCGCTGCTCGATCGGATCGACTTGCAGATCGAAGTCCCGGCGGTGCCGTTTAACGAGCTGTCGTCGGCGGCCGACGGTACCAGCAGCCGATCGATGCAGGCGCAGGTATCCACGGCGCGAAAACGGCAAGCGGAGCGGTTTGTCGATTCGAGTTCACGAACGAACGCACAGATGTCGTCACGTGAACTGCGCGAGACTTGCACTCTCGACAAACCGTGCCACAAGCTGCTCGAACAAAGCGTCGACCGCCTTGGCCTCTCCGCCCGTGCCCACGACAAAGTCCTCCGCGTCGCCCGCACCATTGCAGATGTGGACGGCGCGGACACAATCGAAGTCGACCACATCAGCGAAGCAATCAACTACCGGATGCTTGATAGGCAATTTTGGAGTTAGTTCCTGCGGAGTTAGCTACTGCGTCGTCGGCTCAAGCCCAACAGACTTGCCATACAGAGAAGGACACCGCTTGTTGGTTCGGGGACGGCTAAGACATCGACCTGCCCGCGAATTTCGCCCCCACCGAAGTCACTAGTATGAACATTCACATACCAATTTCCGTCGAGCAGATTTGTTTCTTGTGACGCACTCAGAATAATGCCGCTGCCCACTTGTGGGCTGGACCAAGGTCCTGGAACGGGGAGTTCGACGCCGCCGGAGTCACCAGCGGCCCCCAAGTGGAAGTGCATGTTTGTGACACTGGTTGTCAGATCTTGCCATGCGATAGAATAGTTCAGTGTTTTGGTTAGGCTGTCGTAGTCACCCGAGATCGTCCCAGTGCCGTTGCCGACATTCCCAGCATTTGTACTCGCTTGGAAGACGTCCATTGGACCAGAGAGCGTATGCGTAACTGCGAGGCAGGGGGAAAGGGCAAAGGACACGAACGAAAAGACGGTAAGCAACAAAGTTTTCATGAGATGTTTCCTGCAGTTAGAAAAGGTGAATGTCTACAGCCCCTAATCGCAAATCTATCCTGCGAGAAAGAGGGAATCAAGTACATTTACGGAGACTGCAGAAGTAATAAATGGGTCAATGCATCCGGCTACAAACTTCTATAGGGCAGAGATCTAGAGAGGCATTCTGCGCAAGGTCTTTGCACCAAATCAGTTAGGAAAGTGTACCTGTGACTCCGTTTAACGTCTATTTGGGCGTCCGGTTCGTTTTGTAGAATCGCGACTGTGGGGAGTTTTTTCTCTTGGCTTCCTTGCATTCTCTGCCTGCCCGGTCATTTCGTACAAAAACCGGCTTGGCACGGTGTCGCGGGCTTTTCCCCATTTGCGGCGGGTGAGGGTGAACGAAAGCGTGAGCTGCTCTTGCGCTCGGGTCACACCGACATAGGCCAGACGGCGTTCTTCGTCGATGGCGTTTCCTTCGGCTTCGACGGCTCGGCGGTGTGGCAAGATGCCTTCTTCTAGGCCAACCAGATAGACGTAAGGGAATTCCAGCCCTTTGGCCGAGTGCATCGTCATTAGGGCGATCGCATTGTTCTTCAGTTGGTTTTCTTTTTCATCACTATCCGTATTGCCAAGGGCGATCTCGTCCAAAAAGTCGTCGAGTGTCGGCTCCTCGGTATTCTCTTCGTAGTTGGCCGCCGCATTGACGATTTCTTCGAGCGAATTGGTGCGGGCTTCGCGATCATTCGGGTCAGGGTACGCACGATCCAATTCGCGGTGATAGTCCGCTTCTCTGATCACCAGCTTCACTAACTCTGCCAGCGAAACTTTTACTGCAGCCATTTGTAGCCGGGAGATGAGCGAAAAAAACTTGCCGACCGCTTGCGTCGCAGGCGGAGGTAGCAGGCCTCCGGTTGCCACCGAAGGCAGCAGATCCCAGACGTGCCCGCCTTGCGAGGTGGCAGCGTCGACCAGCTTTTTAACGGTGGAGTTGCCGATCCCACGAGCCGGTGTGTTGAAAATCCGCAGCAACGAGACTTCGTCTTGCGGATTGCTGACCAGCTTGAGATAGGCCAACAGGTCGCGAATCTCCTTGCGATCGAAAAAACTCATTCCTCCGACCAGGACATAAGGCAGATTGGCCCGTCGCAGTTCGGTCTCAAAGCTGCGAGGCTGTTCGTTCGTGCGGCAGAGAATCGCAAAGTCGCGGGCTCGCACCCCTGGCTGAGAGAGGACGTGAGCAATGTCGGCGACGATTTTCTCTGCCTCGGTCACCTCGTCTTTGAACTGCAAGACCCGTGGACGTTGGCCTCCGGCGCGTGCGGGACGCAACACCTTCTCGTGCCGCACACTGTTGAAGGCGATCAGTGTGTTGGCATAGCCCAAAATCGCGGCCGTCGAGCGGTAATTTTCTTCCAGCCTTACGACCTTGGCGTCGGGCCAATCTTTACTGAAGCTGAGAATATGTTCGACCTCGGCACCTCGCCAGCCGTAGATCGACTGGTCATCGTCACCCACGACACACAAATTGCGATGCCCCATCGCTAGGCCTTTGACGATCTGGTACTGGCTTTGGTTGGTGTCTTGGTACTCGTCGATCAAGACATGGTCAAACAGCCCGGCCTCTGCGCGGCGTAGCGTTGGGAACTTTTGGAAAATCTTTTGAGTCAGCAACAGTAGGTCGTCGAAGTCGACGATTCCTTTGGCTTTGAGATTGCTCTGGTAGCGTCGATAGGCGGCGGCGGCCAGATGCTCTTTGTCGGTCTCGGCAATCGTCGCCGCGCCGGCCGGTTCGACCGACCGAGTTTTCCACTGCCCAATAATGGCAAGCAAGTCGCCCGGTTTGAGCGATTCGTTCGGGCAGCGAATCTCGCGCAATGCGCCTCTCGCCTCAGCTTCCTGGTCACCTCGATCGCAGATGTGAAACTTTGCCGGATAGCCCAGTTCGGCAATGTGCCGCCGCAGGATTCTGACGCAGAGCGAATGAAAAGTCGAGATCAGCGGCCTGGGCTGTTTTTTCTTCCCTCGCCCCTTGGGCAACAACTTGGAGGCCCGTTCCTGCATTTCTCCTGATGCTTTGCGTGTAAACGTCACCGCAAGAATCCGCTCAGGGGGAGTTCCGGTGCGGATTAACTCAGCAATCCGGTGGGTCACAACTCGTGTTTTCCCCGTCCCCGCCCCCGCCAAGACGAGTAAGGGACCGCGCAGCGTTTTCACAGCATCGCGTTGGGCCGGATTGAGTTTGTCGGACATGGCTTGGCTGAGAGTTCTGTTTCTGTGTTCTGTTTCTGCGTGTTGGACACCAAATCGTACCCGTTGTAAGCCGTCGTAACAGGACTTGACTTTAAGAAACCCTTGATCTTTCGGCCTTCCGCCCTTCACCTTCATTCAACTCCACCTTGACGCTAACCCAAGGCAGGCCTTACACTTCGGGGAATCAAGATCCCACAATTCCCTCTATTATTTTCCTCGCAATTGCCATGAAATCCGAACATCGTCACGAACTGCAAACGAATGAACTCTCGGCCGGGCTCGCTCACTGGATCGATAGAATCAAACCTTTCACCGGCCCGATCGTGACTGGCGCAGTGCTGTTGGCGTTGGTGTACGCGGGACTTTCGCTTTGGGATGCCCAGAAAGAGACCCAAGAACAGGCGGCGTGGGACGCATTTGCGTTGGCTTCGGACACAAGCGACCCAGAATTGAAAGGGCTGTACCGCATCGCCGAAGACGAGCAGTATGCGGGTACGAAAATGCAAGAGTGGGCGTATGTGGCCTGGGCAGACCGTCAGGTTTTGAACGCGATGACCAGCTACCTTTACGACCGAAAGATGACCGGCGATCGTCTGAAAAACGTATTGGGAATTTACGAAAGTCTGTCAAGCGGTGCCGCCGACCCCCAAGTGCGCAACCGCGCTCGTTTCGGCTTGGGCCGTGTCTACGAATTGCAGAACAAACTGGACGAAGCTAGCAAGCAATACCAAACGGTCCGCGGCGACTTGCAGCTGCAGGCAAGCGAGCGGGCGAAGCAGTTGGAATCTGAAGGAGTGCGAGAAGCCTGCGCCTGGCTAGCCACTGCCGAGTTGCCCAAACGTGACCTTACCGGCGGGCAAGGAGCATCAGGAGCTCGACCCGAATTCGGCGCGACCCTCCCCGCAGTCGATCTCTCGACCGACGGAATCGACGTGGAAAACCTCGGAGTCAGCAGTGATACACCTGCGGAAGCAGAGGATGTGGCTGAAACCGATGATAGCGAGAATGGCTCCGATTCCAAATGACCGCCGACTCGACCCCCGAGGAAGCGCAGCATCTTTTTGACGTTGACGAATCCGACGTAGGAAAACGCCTTGATGCGTTTCTCTCGATTCGGTTCCCCGAAGTCAGCCGCGTGAGAATCCAACGCGGCATCGCCGAAGGGCTGGCAACCGTCGACGGCCAGAATCGCAAGCCGTCTTACAAAATGCGTTCCGAGCAGTCGGTCGAGTTCCAGCTCCCTCCGCCCCCTGCCGAAGGGCCACAGCCCGAGCCGATTCCGCTCGACCTGCTCTACGAAGACGAAATCCTGGCCGTCGTCAACAAACCGGCTGGCATGATCGTCCACCCGGCTAAAGGCCATTGGTCGGGCACGCTGGCCAGTGCGCTGGTGCATCACTTCCAGGAGCTTAGCCAGTTTGGCGGCCCCAGTCGTCCGGGCATTGTCCACCGGCTCGACCGCGATACGAGCGGCGCGATCGTCATTGCCAAAACCGACGAGGCCCACGCCCATTTGGCAGCACAGTTTCAGGCTCGTACCGTTAGGAAGGAATATCTGTCGATTGTGATGGGCTGTCCCGACCGCGACCGCGATCTGATCGACCACCCGATCGGCGATCACACCTCGCAGCGAGAACGGAAAGCCTTGCGTTCCGATCACTCTTCGAGCCGCGAAGCCCAAACTTTTTACGAGGTCGAAGAGCGTTACAAAGGCATGGCCCTGCTGCGAGCTTTTCCGAAGACCGGCCGCACGCATCAGATTCGGCTGCATTTTACGCACATTCGCTGTGCGGTTCTCTGCGACAAACTCTACGGTGGCCGCTCGCAACTCACCGCCGGCGAGCTACGCACCTGGTGCCGCAACAAAAACGCCGCTTGCGGCTTAGCGGACGATGCCGTTCTCCTGGCACGCCAAGCCCTTCATGCCCATCGCCTCTGCATCACCCATCCTACCAGCGGCGAAGAGCTAGAGGTCACTGCTCCGATCCCCGCCGATATGCAGGAACTGCTATTGGTCTTGCGGAAAATTCCCACTTCCGGTTAGAACCTCCCTCTGCTGGCACCCAGATTGGGGGCTACAGCATTAGCAAACACACAATTCTACTTTACGGAGAATCAGAAATGGGAATGATCCAAGAGTTCAAAGACTTCGCACTCAAAGGCAACGTCGTCGATATGGCGGTCGGTGTGGTCATCGGTGGCGCGTTCGGCAAGATTATCAGCTCGTTGGTCAAAGACATTATCATGCCTGCTGTTGGTAAGCTGACAGGCGGCATGGATTTTTCGGCGATGAAGTATGTCATCCAAAAAGGTGTCGAAGCTAGCGGAGAAGGTGATGCGGCGATCGCCAAAGTCGAAGAAATTGCGATCAACTACGGTACTTTCATTAACACAGCCATTGATTTTCTCATTGTTGCAGCCGCGATTTTCTCGGCCATTAAGGTGATGAACTCGATGCAGAAAAAAGAAGAAGCCGCACCGAAAGAGCCAGCAGAAGATATCGTCCTGCTTCGTGAAATCCGCGATGGTTTGTCGAAGTAGTTCGGCTGACCTAAGAAAATGCCTCTCGCAGAGGCGCAGAGACCGCAGAGTTTTGTAGAGGATGTTCTTTTTTCTCTGCTGTCTCTGCGACTCTGCGAGAGGTTGCTTTATTCGCCGGCAAACACGGTCCCCATGAGGTCGCTCGTCCCCAGGGTGCGTGGGCTGACGAGCATTTCGCCTGCTGGGTAGCCGGCGGTTTGGCCCGTTTGGCGGGCGATCGCTTCGACTCTCGCAAAAATACCCTGCTTCTCGGGCGGGAACTGTGTTTTGTAACAGTGGACCGAGTCGAGCTTTTTCTGTAGCGTCCGGCTGATGTCGACAAACCAAGTGGCCTGGCCCTGGCATCGGCTGGCCCGAGTAAAACGCCAGTGTGAAATAGAGCTGCGCCTCGATCGTATGCGGTGGCAGCCCGTCGAAATCGGCGTCCCACTTCGTCAGCTTCGAGTAAAACACGGCCGCATCGGTGATCTGCATCGCCTGCCAGTGGTCGGGCGAAGCCATCGGCGTCTTCTCGCCAAACCCAATCACCAGCCGCGGGCGATATTTACGAAACTCGATCGCCAGTTTTACTCGGGTCTCGTAAGAATCAAACAGTTTTCGGTTGGGCATATCGAGGGTTACACGGTGCTGTACGCCCAATACCTCCGCTGCTGCTTTGGCTTCTGCAAGACGGACTTCCGGCCCCGGCGACCCCGGCGTCGGTTCGCCATCGGTAAGATCAATAATCCCCACTTGATACCCTTGCTCGACCAACCGAGCAAGCGTACCCCCACAGGCAATTTCGACATCGTCGGGGTGCGCACCGACGGCAATGACATCAAGTTTCGGGTAATCGCTGGGGGTCGTCATTCTCTAATTCCTGCTCAGATTCCGGTGAGTTATTTGTCTGTCTACTATTCCGAAGCCACAAACCGATCAGCCCGAGTTGAACGAGCGGGAAATCAACAAACGTCACCAATCGAAAAAAACAGCGCTGCACGAGGTAAGGCCGCATCGCCTCTCGCTGCCAAGTCTGCCAGCTATCGATTGCCAACAACAGAACAATGCCGACGACTGCCACGAGCAACAACCCCGTGCCAAGTCGCTGCAAAGTGGCACCGGGCAACCGATGCTTCATCCACCAAGCCGGCAGCAGCATCAGCAACAGCCAGAAACCATGATACCCGATCAACGCCGAGACGGGAGGCCCACATCCCCACGGGCCGCAAATCGCGTGGCCAAAGAGGCTTTCGTACTGATGGACCTGCAGCACGCCGAACAGGCTGGCCGCCCACACAACAAGCAGTAAGAGATTGCGAATGGTCATCCAACGAGAATAGCATACACGGCACGAAAAATCGGTAATTTACCACACACTAACCAATGCTGACCTTGCGCCCTTCGAGCTTGATTTTTCCCGCGGCGAGCAGTTTTAGTACGTGCGGGTAGGCTTCTTTCTCTGCTTCAAAAACCCGGGCGGCCAGGGTGTCGGCGGTGTCATCTTCGAAGACCGGCACCGGTTGCTGCCAGATGATCGGCCCGGCGTCGTACTCGTTATCGACAAAATGGACTGTGCAACCTGTCAGTTTCGCGCCGTAGTCGAGCACTGCCTGATGGACACGATGGCCGTACATGCCGTGGCCGCAGAAGGCGGGGATCAGCGACGGGTGGATGTTGAGGACGCGGCCTGTGAAATCGTCGGGGACGGGGACGAGTTTTAAGAAACCGGCCATGAGGACGACGTCGACTTCTGCTTTGCGGCAGGCGTTGAAGATTGCGTTGCCGTAGGCTTCGGCGGTTGGGGATTCTTTGCGTTGGAAAACTTGGGTGGGGATTTTTGTGTGGGCCGCGTGCTGAAGCCCGCTCGCCTGGGGCGTGCTGCTTAGGACTAGGCGGATGTCTAGGGGGAGTTGCTCGGCAGCGGCGAGGTCGATGAAGTTTTTTAATGTACGACCGCTGCCGGAGATCAGCACGGCGACGCGAAGCGGCGGGCGGCTCACGATGCCACCTGCACGTAAAGCTGCGCGTCGGCGTCGCCGATTTTTGTTTCGACCGGCTTGATGTCGACGATCGACTCGCAGGCGATCGACTCGGCGAGCGTTTCTTGCGTGACGTAGTTTTGGAATTGCTCGATCGCGGTTCGCAGTTCGGCCGACTCGGTGACGACGCCAATTTTGATCCGATCAGTAAACTCGCAGCCAAGCTCTTTGCGTTGGTCTTGGATGACGCGAACCAAGTCACGCATCCAACCTTCGGAGATCAACTCGGGAGTCAACTCGGTTGCCAGCACAACGACCACACCACGCCCTTGCGCCGCTGCCCAGCCTTCTTTGGCCTGTAGGCGGACTTCGATGTCTTCTTCGTCGAGGTCGATCGACGCGCCGTCGCCCAAATCAAAGGTGACTTTGCCTGCGGACTTGAGTTCGGCCAACATCTGCCCACCGTCGAGATCGCCCAGCATTTTTTTGACTTTGGGCATGTTCTTGCCGAGCTTCGGGCCTAGACGCTTAAAGTTCGGCACGATGGTGTAGTCGATATACTGCTCGGCATTTTCGGTGAACTCGACCGCTTTTACGTTCAGTTCTTCTGCGATCAGTCCGGCGTGCGATTCGAGCCATGCCTGATGGGTCGCATCCGCCAGAATGACTTCGACCTTCGCCAGCGGCTGACGCACTTTTAATTCGGCGGCGCTTCGTGCCTGTCGTCCCAGCGAAGTGATCTCGCGAATGAGATTCATTCGCTTTGAAAGTGCCCGATCAGTCGTTGCTTGAAGTGGCTCTGGGTAATCGCATAGATGCACACTTTCTCGGGCGAGTTCGCCAAAGGGTGCCACCGCCAGCTTCTGCCACAGGCTTTCTGCTAAGAACGGCACGAACGGGGCGATCATTTTGGTGATCGAAATGAGGCATTCGTACAAGGTCCAATAAGCGTCGAGTTTTTCGGGCGAGCGTTTGTCTTTGGCCCAAAACCGTTCGCGGCTACGACGGACATACCAGTTCGACATCGCGTCGACGAACTCGATGATTGCTTGGCAGGCACCGTAGTTATCGTATCGATCCATCCGCTCAAGGACCGTGTCCATCGTCATGTGCAGTTCGCTGAGGATCCAGCGGTCGAGTTCGCTGCGCTCTTCGAGGGGGCGATAGGTGGCTGCGTCGGCGAAGATGCAAGCATCGGTTGCACCTTCTGATTTGGGATCGAACTCGTCGATGTTGGCGTAGATCGTAAAAAAGCTGTAGACGTTCCAGAGTCGCAGCAGGAACTCGGGGATGCTGTCTTTGATCGCCTGTTCGCTGTAGCGAATCGACGTCCACGGCGGTTGGTTCGCGAAAAAGTACCAGCGTAGGGCGTCGGCACCGTAGAGATCGAAAATCTCGCTCGGGTCGCGATAGTTCCGCTTGCTCTTCGACATTTTTTGCCCGTCTTCGCCAAGCATAAGGCCGAGGACGATGCAGTTCTTAAACGGATGTGGCGGCTGCGTAGTCTCCCCAAAAAGCATCGTCGAAATCGCCAATTGCGAGTAAAACCAACCGCGTGTCTGGTCGATCGCTTCGCTGATGAAGTCGGCGGGGAACTGGCTCTCGAAGCGTTCTTTCTCGGGGCCGCTTTCTTGGCCGCGGTAACCCCATTGGGCGAACGGCATCGCGCCGCTGTCGTACCAACAGTCGATCACCTCGGTCACACGCCGCATCGTCGCGCCTTCGGCAAACGGCGAAGCGTACGTCACCGCGTCGATGTAAGGCTTATGCACGCGCAAATCGTCCGGCAGTTCGGGATTCGCCGCCTTGGCCTTCTCCCAAACCTCCACGCCAGCCGCTTGCGGCTTGGCGAGCAATTCCTCATAGCTGCCAATCGCCTCCTGCTTGCCGGTCTCCTCACAAACCCAAATCGGCAGCGGCGTGCCCCAGTAACGTTCTCGCGACAACGCCCAATCGACGTTCGACTCCAAAAACTTCCCAAACCGCCCTTCCTTGATATGCCCCGGCAGCCAGTTGATCTCGGCATTGTTCGCTAGCATCTGGTCTTTGATGTCGGTCGTACGAATGAACCAGCTCTCGCGCGGGTACTGAATCAGCGGATCTTCTTCGGCCCGCCAGCAGAAGGGATAATCGTGCAGGTATTGTTCTTGGTGATAAAGCAGCCCGCGTTCCTTCAGGTTGCGATTGATGTCCTTGTCGCAATCCTTCACCCAACGGCCATGAACGAACTCGGGGGCCTCGTCGGTAAACTTGCCGTCGGGGGCGACGCAGTTGAGGAGTTTGGGGCCTTCGCCCTCGGCATAGCGATTCTGTTCTGCGACCAAAACCTCGTAATCGACCTCGCCAAACGCGGGGGCTTGATGCACCGCGCCACTGCCGCTATCGGTTGTGACGAAATCGGCACTCACGACATGCCAAGAGGTTCCATGACCTTGAGCAAAGAAGTAACAATCAAACGGCGGTTGGTAACGCTTGCCGACAATCTCTGCGCCTTTGCACGTCGAAACGACTTCCAGTTCGCGTTTGACTTTGCCGGCGATTGCTTCGACCAAGTCGCTGGCCATCACCAGCTTTTCGTTCGTCTCGCTATCGACGACCGTGGCGTATTCGATTTCGGGATGCACGGCCGCGAACTGGTTGCTCGGCAGCGTCCAAGGGGTTGTCGTCCAAACGAGCAGCGACGTGTCGGACGGCTTGCCGTCGTCATCGAGCAGCGGGAATTTCACGAACACACTCGGGTCGGCGACCTCGCGGTAGCCTTGCCCGACTTCGCCGGCCGAGAGTGCTGTGCCGCCCTGGGCCCACCACCAGAGGATTTTGTGGCCTTGGTACAGTTGTCCGCGGTCGAACAGCGTTTTCAGCGACCACCAGACGCTTTCGACGTAGGTTTGGTGGTAGGTGACGTAGGCGTCTTCGAGATTGACCCAGAAGCCGAGCCGCTCGGTGAGGCGTTCCCACTCTTGCATGTAGCGCCAAACGCTCGCCTGGCATTTTTGGATGAACGGCTCGATGCCGTGGGCTTCGATCTCTTCTTTCGAGTGGATGCCTAGCTCTTTGCAGACTTCGACTTCGACCGGCAGCCCGTGGGTGTCCCAGCCAGCTTTGCGTTCGCAGCGAAAGCCTCGCATCGTTTTGTAACGCGGGAAGAGATCTTTGATGGCGCGGGTGAGGCAGTGCCCCGGGTGCGGCATTCCATTGGCGGTTGGCGGGCCTTCGTAGAAAACAAAATCCTCGGCACCGTTGCGCGCCGCCAAGGTCTTCTCGTAGATGCCCTGCTCTTTCCAGAAATTGCCAATGGCCAGTTCGCGATCGGCAAAACTCTCATTCTTCTCAACAACAGGAAACATATGACCCTTAGGGGAATGACGAATGACGAAAAACAGGGCGTTGAGATTAGTATATGAGACGAATCTAGAGACAAAGGTTCACACGAAGCTTCGGTTATACGACATTCGGAATTCTTTCGACATTCGTCATTCGTCATTCGTCATTTTCACTCCCCTCTTATTTCTTGTCAAAATCGGGGTCGCCTTTAAAGGGCGATTTTTTGTCGTCCTTGTCGCCAGACTTGTCGTCGGCCTTTTTTTCTTCTTCTTGGCCTCCGAAGGTGTCGGGGAATTCTTCGTCTTCGGTGAGATCGTCTTCCCAGTCTTCTTCAAAGTCGTCATCGAAATCGTCGTCGAAGTCGTCGTCCTCGAAATCATCGAATGGGTCGTCATCGACCGGCTCATCGCCAGGAGCGTCGCTATCCTGCGCAAGCATCGGGTTGATCACCGCAGCAGGCAGGTTCAACCAAGGCGCGTCGATCGTAGTGTCGACCCTCGGATCTTCCAGTAAAGTTGCAACCATCGCCATCTCGCTAAACCCCGTCTTCGTTTATTTATCTGTGCGTCAAAAAAGTAAAAGTCCGCTGCTAGCACTCACTAAGGGCAAGCCCAGCGAAAACACGCCAGAAGCCCGCCAGCAGAAGACTTCGTCGCTTAGTATTGTAGGCGTGGATTCTACCCTAAGACAAGCAGTTTTTGTAGCTGTTCGTCGATAGCTTTTAGTGATTTGACCTCCCACCGCTTTCTGCAGCCACCCATACCAACGACTAACGCCCAACGCCCAAAACCTTCTCCCCAAGGTGAAGTTGGTGGATTTTCGGATTCAGGGTAAACTGCGGGCCAATCTGAGGTTTACCAACGAGGTTTACCAACGATTGACAAAGGCTTGCCAACCCCGCCGGCAGGCCGATCCAAATCGACCCGTTCGCAAGGAGGCGTCCTATGTCTCAGCCCCCGCTACGTTTTATACATACCAGCGATTTTCACTTAGAACGCCCTCTGGGAGGCGTTGCTGAGGTGCCTGAGCATCTGCGCGAGCTGTTTCTCGACGCTCCGTTCGAGGCTGCGGCCCAGGTTTTCGAGACTGCCCTCTCCGAACGGGTCGACGCCGTGTTGCTCGCTGGCGATGTGGTTGACTTCGACTTGGTTGGCCCTCGGGCTGTTGTTTTCTTGCAAGAAAAATTCCAACGGCTGGCCGACCACGGCATTCCTGTCTACTGGGCATGCGGCAGCGTCGACCCGGCTGAATCTTGGCCGGCGAGTGTTCCGTTGCCCGAGAATGTGACGATTTTCCCCGTCGGCCGTGCTCAGCAGTTCGATTTGCTGCGAGAAGGCGAGACGATCGCCAAGATCCAAGGCATCAGCCGCAACCAGGGCAGCGAGCTCGACGACAGCGGTTTCCACCGCGACGCCCATGGGTTTTTCACGATTGGCGTCTCCTACGGCACGGCCGCCTCACCTGGCACCGAAGGTGATCGGGTTCACTACATGGCCCTCGGCGGCCAGCACCATCGGCAAACGGTCGACCAATCGCCAGGGATCGCCCACTACTGCGGATCGCCCCAGGGCCGCACGCCCGACGAGCCAGAAGCCCACGGCTGTACGCTGGTCACGGTCGACGACAGCGGCAACGTTAAAACAAGCTTTGTGGCGACCGACTCGTTGCGTTGGATCACCGAGACGGTCGAAGTGACCGCCGGCACCGACGAAGACGCCCTGATGAACCAGATGCAAGCCCGCATCGGCAAGCTTCAAACCCAACACTCGGGCAGCCGGCTGCTGATCACCTGGCAGATCGAGGGCCGTGGCCAAGTACTCAACCACATCCGCCGCGGTGGCATCAGCGACCAGATGACCGAGCTGCTATGCGACCAGTACGGAAACGCCTCGTCCGCAAAAGGGGCCCCCGGCATCTGGACCGTGGCTGTTGAATGCCACGCCCCGCTTGATGTTCCGCAGGAATGGGCTGACGAAGAAACGATCATGGGCGACATGCTCCGCGAGTTCCGCGAGCTGGAAGCCGACGTCGACATACCGCTGCGGCTCGAAGAATTCCTGCCCGAAGAACTCCTTTCCACCCCCAGAGCCGAACTGGCCGCCGTCGCCGACGAAGACCGCGCCGGGCTACTCTGGGCCGCCTCAAAAATGGCCGTCGACCTGCTCGACGGCGAAGAAGAAATTACTACATAAGTAGCTGTCAGCGGTCAGCCATCAGCTATCAGCTTTTCTGATAGTGCGTAGAGCTGAACGCTGAAAGCAGAACGCTGAAAGCTTTCATCATGAAAATCACAGACATTCGCATCGACGGATTTGGTGTTTGGAACGACCTCAAGCTGGGCGGACTCTCGCCTCGTTTGACCGCTTTCTATGGCGCCAACGAAGCGGGCAAGACGACGCTCATGCAGTTCACCCGCTCGGTACTGTACGGTGTGTCGCCAGAACGACGCAAGCGTTACTTGCCACCGGTCAATGGCGGCCAGCCCGGCGGTTCGCTCGGCCTGATCGAAAACCAACAGCGGTTCGACGTCAGCCGCATTGCCGACCGCGGCATCGACGACATCGGCCTGGTGCGCATCACTACGCCCGAGGGCGATGCCACCGGCGACCGCCTGCTTCGCGAGGCGCTCGTCGACATCGACGAACAGACCTATACCAATATCTTTGCCCTCGGTCTTGGCGAAATCCAAACGCTCGGCACCCTCAACGGCAGCCAAGCCGCCGAATGGCTTTTTCGGCTCACCTCGGGCCTCGACCGGGTGAGTCTCTACGATGTCATCCAAAACCTGCGGGAAACTCGCCACGGTCTGCTTTCCAGCAACGACCGTAAATCGAAAATCAGCCAGCTCGTCACCCGCCGCGAAGTCCTGTGCGGCGAAATCCAGCAGCTTGCCCAGCGCAACCGCCAGTGGTCGCAGCTCGGCGTGCGCATCCAGGAATTCGACACGCAAATCGCCGAACAAGAATCGCTCGTCTCCGACTGCCAGCACCGGGCACGCACGATCGAAATCGCCGTCGGCCTCAAACCAAACTGGCGCAAGCGGGCCAAAATCACTTCGCAGCTCCAGCAATTCAACGGTAACATCCAGCTCCCCGAAGACGGCCTCGACCGTCTCGACCAACTCACCCAAAAAATCGAAGAACACCAGCGCCAGGCCGACGTCCTACGGGGCCAGCGCCAGCAAATCAAAGAAGAATCGCAGCGGCTCGACGTCAATCAGTTGCTGGTGAAAAATGCCTGCAAGATCGACGCCCTGGGCGAACAGCGTGTCTGGCTACAATCGCTCGAACGCCAGATCGAAGGCCTCGAAACCGAAGCCGCCGAGTTTGAACAGCGGCTCGAAAACGAGCAAGAGCGCATCGGCCACGCCCTGGGGGTCGCCGATCGCAAACACCTGAATGTCGTCAGCAATGCCGACATCGAAAGCCTCCAGCCGCAGGTGCAAGAGCTACGCAAATCTCAAAAGCAGGTCGAACGGGCCGAGCAAGAAGTCGACGCCCTGGCCGAAAGCGAGCGTTCGCTCAAAGTCAAAATCGACTCGGCCATCATCGGCGGCGAACACCACGGCCTGCCGATGGACTTGCGCGAAGCAAGCGACTTGGTCGCCAACCTCCGCAGCCGCCTGAAGGTCGAACAGCGAATCGACCAATCTCGCAACCACGAGATGGATCTCGAACAGCAAAGCCACGACCTACTCGACGACCAAGTCATCCCACTCAGCACTTTTAATTGGATGCTGGCCGGCGTGGTTCTTAGCGGGCTATTGATCGGCACATGGATCTGGATGCCGAACAATCCGTTAGGCAATGCCGGTGGACTCCTGGCGTTGGGCTCTTTCGGAATGCTGGCATTCAGTTTTCTTTTCAAGTTCTTCGCCGAAGATTCGGCCGCTGAGAAACTCGACGCTTGCCAGCGACAAATGGAAGTCGTTGCCCGGCAGATCAAAGAGGGCGAGCGCGACAAGAAAAAGCTCAACGTCGGCTTGAGCATGACCGATGGCTCGGCGCTGATCCGCCTGCAAGCCGCCGAACGCCACCTAGCCGAGCTAGAAAATGTGTTGCCTGTCGAAGCCCAACGCAAGCAGGCTGGGCACGAGGTGACGACCGCCGAGTCGCGGCTCGCGCAGGCAAAAACGCACCTCGAAAAAGTGCTGAAAACTTGGCGAACCAAACTTGTCAGCCTTGGGTTTTCAGAAAAACTCGACCCGCAGCGTTTTCTCACCGTGACCGAGCGTTACGAGGCCCTCAGCGACTTGGGCGAGCGTGCCAAGCTTCGCCGCGAAGACGCCACGGCTCGCCAGCGGGAGTTCGATACGCTGACTCGCCGCATTAAAGACCTTGCCGAGGAAGTTGGCTGTGTGCTGGTCTCCGAGGAACTCGAAGTCGACGAAGCTGGCGAAGAATACGAGGTCGAAATCAGCACGCTCGACCAGCTCGAACACTTGGTCAGCCAGCGTTCGCGTCAGCTTACCGAAGTCCAGCGCCGCAAGGAAATGGTCAAGCGGGCCCGAGGTATCAAGGACGAAGAAGCGAAGCACCGCCGTACGATTGCCGGCGTCAAGCGTCGCCGCGAAGCCCTGTTCCAGGCCGCCGACTGCGACGACGAAGCAGGATACCGACGTCTCTCGGAAGACCAGCAGCAGCTTTTCAAAATGAAAAAGCAGCGTAAAGCGGTATCGCGTGAAATCGTCGCCGCCATCGGGCCCCAGGGATCTGAAGAAGAGTTTGCCGAACTACTTACTTCCAAGCAAATCGAGCAGCTTGAACCGAACTGGGAAGCTGCCACCGAGGAACTCGATACCGAGCAACAGAAATTAAAATCGCTCGCCGATCAGCGTGGTGCCCTTCGGCAAGAGCAGCGTACGATCACCGAAGACCGTTCGCTCGCCGAGCGGCAGCTTGACCTCAGCCAAGTTGAAAAACAATTGGCCGACGCCCGGCAAACTTGGCGAGAACATGCCACCGTTAACCGCGTGCTGGAGCGTATTCGCAGCGAGTACGAGCAGCATCGCCAGCCCGAGACGCTCGCCGTGGCATCGCGTTACCTCGACCAGCTCACTGGGGGCGAGTACAGCCGCATTTGGACGCCGCTGGCCGACGATATATTGCTCGTCGAAAACACTGCCGGCGAATCGCTGCCGGTCGACGTCCTCAGCCGAGGCACCCGCGAACAGTTGTTCCTTAGCGTGCGACTCGCCTTGGTTGCCAACTTTGCCAGCCGTGGCATCAAGTTGCCAATGGTGCTCGACGATGTGCTGGTGAATTTCGACGCTGTCCGCGCTCAGCGTGCCGCCAAGGTTCTTAACGATTTTGCTGCCGATGGCCACCAACTGCTCATTTTCACCTGCCACGAACACATGTGGCAGATGTTCAAGTCGATTGACGCCGACTGCCGTCGATTGCCAGGCCGCATCGGTCAAACGATTGCCGAGCCTGAGCCTGTTATCGTTGATGTCCTTCCCGAAGTCGTCGTGGAAGAAGTCGGCGAAACTTTTGTCGAGCCGGCTCCCAAGCCCAAGAAAGAACGCAAGCTAAAACCGAAGTCTGTGGTTGTCGAGACGCCAGCCCCTGAACCTGAACCGGCAGCGCCACTTTTCTATGACTACCCGTTTGTCGAAAAGATCGAGCAGGAAGTCGTGGCGAAGACACAAGTGGAAGTTGCGCCGGCAGCAGCTATTGAAACCACCTACGAATGGACCACACCCGAGCTTCCCAGCGATGACCGGCGTACCAAAGTGTCGACCCACGATAACGCCGTGGCGTACATTCTCGACGCCGAAAACGAAGCAGAACCCGACGAGGGCATCTACTACGAGCGAGCCTACCGCGACCATATCGATACGCGTCGGGCGTAAAACAAGGGGTGAGCCGCACCTTCGCTGGTTTCTGACCTATACTTCCTAAGCTAGACCTGCCGAATTTCTCGTTAGATTCGAGGCCTGCTCAGAGGCACTAGAAACTCCATTTCCCAGTGAAGACGGCCCATGCAGACTGCAACCCTCGATCTCACCATGCAGATAGAAACTCTCGACGCTCGCACGTTGACCGACGCCGAAGCCCGTGCGATTGGCGAGCTACTGGCAATCGTCTGGCCCAATCCCGAAAAGTCGGCCGAGTTCCGTATGCAGCAGATGCTCGACATGGGCCGAGGCTACACGGGCAGCAACGCTCAAGCTCCGCGATCGTTTGTCATCCGCGAAGCAGGCAAGGTAATTGCTCACTCGGCAATCCTTCCGAGGACGATTGCTACGAGTACCGGAGACATGACGATCGCAGGATTGGCTCGCGTCTGTGCCGACCCCGATCAACGCGGCCGTGGCCTGGGAGCAATCATCGCAAAGGCTGCTCTCGCAGTTATCGATTCGGGTGCGTTTTCTTGCTCGCTCTTTCAGACATCGCCTGCAGTCCGCCCGTTTTACGAAAAGCTGGGGGCTTGTGTCGTAGAAAACCCGATTGTTAATTCCTTGGGGGAAGACCCCAAAGCATCGCCATTCAATGACGAAGTGATCATGCGTTACCCGGGCGGCGGAGAGTGGCCCGAGGGAGAAATCGATCTACGCGGGCCGGGCTACTGATCACTAGGCTACTGATCACCGGGCCGTAAGATCAAACGTGCGATTGGCCACGCAGGCGGCTACGAATGCGGCTGAGCATCGGACCGATGCTATTGGTCGGCATTCCAGCGATGCGGCTGATTTCCTGGTAGGTCTTGCCTTCGAGGTGATACATCCGCACGACGTTGGCTTCGGGGCCATTAAGCTGGGCCAGAAGTTGATCGACCTCTTCGCGGTTGGTGAGCCGCTCTTCTGCACTGGCAGCTGTATCGGTCGCAGCGTCGGTCGCAGTGTCGGTCGTTGACTGCTCGGCCACGGTCGCCAGAGAGGTCGGGGCTTGGTTCTCCAGCATCTTTCGCACGACCACCCGTCGGGCGATTACTGTGAGATAGGTTGCCAGACTGCTCTTTCCACGAAATTGGCGTAGTACAGCGTAGTCGTTGTCGACAATCGTCAGCATTACCTCACCCGCCAGATCTTCGCGATCGCCCGGGGAGAGCAATATCGAGCGACACTGGGCCGTATGATTGATCACATGCATGACCAAGCCCATAAAGCGATCGACAAAATCCTCCCACGACCTGGGCTGATTCGCCAGGCAGCGTTCAAGCAAGTTGCGGTCGATCTCAGATAACGCCACGGTATTACAGCCAGAGTAGGAGTTGTGTTAATGTCAGGGCAGAAGGCTATCAATTAGGTGCCACGAACGACAGGCCAAACCAAGCTGGAGTGCCAGCAGTTTGGCAGCCTCTATCGATATGCCTACCTCTATCGCCTACTTCTATTATAGTCTGGCTCGCGGGATGATACCCCTCTTTATCACACCTTTTCCTGCGAAAAAAAGGGTTTGATCACCTTGTAGCAACCTTTCCCCCCACGAATATATTTTAGGTAACTACGACGAGACAGGCAAGGTAAACGCGCTGAGCAGGCGATTAATGCTCTGTTTGCCCGTAAAAATTGCCAAACCGTCGCTGTTTGACAGTTCTTGCGGCGCGGTAGTCTTTCCACACGCTATCTCCAGCGGTCGATTCTGCAAAACTCCTTTCCAGGTAATCACTTGCACTCAGTCTGCCGATAGAGTTATCATTCCCTTTTGCGAGGAACAATCCCCGGGAATTTTCTTGGAAAGATCCTTGGGTTGTCGTACTGGCTTGCCATCCTCGCTCGTTGAGCTCAGCACGTTGATTGTGTGAAAGAAGGAGACTCTTAGAAATGACTCACGTTGTTTGCGAACCTTGCTTCGCTTGTAAGTACACCGATTGCGTTGTCGTTTGCCCCGTAGAGTGTTTTTACGAAGGCGAGCAAATCCTCTACATCCATCCTGACGAATGCATCGACTGCGAAGCTTGCGTTCCCGAATGCCCTGTAGAAGCAATCTTCCTCGAAGACAATGTGCCTGAAGAATGGGCTGCCTTCACCGAGCTAAACGCCGAGATGGCCCCCACGCTACCAGTGCTCACTGAGAAAAAGGAACCGCTCGCCGATTCTTGAGCCAGTTCCCGGCACCAAAATTCACGCGGCGTTTCGCTGTCATTCAAGACCTTCGTCCATTCCAACTTGGACGAAGGTTTTTTTGTGCGCTGATTTCCTCCTGCCCCGTTTGGGCTATGTCCTCTACGCAAGCCTGTGTCCTCTGAGACAAACCTGTTCGCGTCTGACAGCACTTCCGTCATAAACAGTACATTCAGACACTTTTACGGAACTACGCAGAATAAACTCGCAGTCTCTTGAAAGACGCCCGGCCTTTCAGGGCGTGGCGACATAGGCTTTTCATGTTGGATATCCGCAGGGTCTATCGTCCTTACGAGAATTGCCGTGTCGCCGAAAAACCAAAACTTGATTGCTCGATCTACTGCTACGGGGGGCCATCGCGCGCCGTGCCAGCAACGATCGTCATTGCGATCGGCGATTGCCACAGTGGAACTGGCCATTTGCTTGCCTCTACTCTCGTTGATTATGTTTGGTTCGATCCAAGCGACAAATCTTATTTACTTGCAACACGCGACCACGGCTGCCGCCTACGAAGGCACCTTGGAAATGGCAAAAAGCAACGCAACCAACAACTCGGTGCAAGCCCGTATTCAACAGGTGCTCGATGCCCGGCAGGTCGTGAACAGCACAATAAAGATACTGCCCGTAGGCGCAGACATTGCCCAAACCCCACCGGGCGCGATCCTCACCCTAGAAATCACTGCGAACGTTCGTTCCAACCTAAGTATCTTCGCTTTTTTCGCGATGCCCAATGATGTGACCGGCAGGTTGGTTGCTACTCGCTAGCTAGCAGTCAACTATCCGTTGAAAACAACGAGTCTACTCTTTTCTTGAATCTCTCCTACGAGTTCCGCCATGATCCACAAACGTAGCCTCAGATATTGCCAAGGAAATTCGCAACCCAGCCGAGAAGGAGCGATTCTGCCATTAGTCGCCATCGTGCTGCCGGTCATGTTGGTCTTGCTCGGGTTTTCAGTCGACCTCGCCTTCATGCAGAATGCTCGCATGGAATTGCGTGCCGCTACCGACGCCGCAGCTCGTGCCGCCGCTACCAAACTTTCGCAAACCGACGATATTCGCTTGGCACGCGAACAGGCCAAGTTAGTCGCACGCAGCAACCAAGTCGCTGGGGAGCCCTTGAAACTACGGGATACCGATATCCAAATCGGTCGCTCCGAACCCAATGCTGCAGGGCGTTGGGTATTCAATCCAGCTGGCTCTCCACCGAATTCAGTGCGAGTCCTGGGCAGTCGAGCAGCTAGTTCCATTGACGGAGCGATCCCGCTGTTCTTTGGTGTCTTTATAGGCCAAACACATTTCGAGCCTGAGCAAACAGCCACAGCAAGCTTTTTGAATGTAGATATCTGTCTGGTGCTCGATCGTTCGAGTTCGATGAAGTTGAATGCCGACTCTAGCGAATCGGGATTGTCCATTTCGGACCCACGCCTTTGTGTTTCTCCGAATGCGACCAGTCGTTGGACCGCGTTGGACGGGGCGGTGCGAATTTTCGTACAAACGCTTCGCACTTCCAATGCTGACGAGCAAGTCGCCTTGGTTACTTACTCTAGCGACCTGGTAAGCCTTTATCCTTGGCTGTGCGGCGCTTCGGGTTCTCCAAGCTCTCTCGATTCGCCGCTGAACACAAATCTTTCGCTGATCGAAAACGAAATGGACCGCCTCAAAACTTCCGTCTGGAACGGCAATACCTTTATTGAATCGGGAATGCGAAAGGGCATCGCAGCGTTGACCAACCCGGCACGCAGTCGCAGATTTGCCAATAAAGTCATGATCGTGCTGACCGATGGGCACGAAAACGAGGGGAGCGCGATTTCTGTTGCTCCACTCGCGCAGAGTAATGAAATCGTAGTGAATACCATTACTTTCGGTGATTTTGCCGATCAGGCAACCATGTCCGACGTTGCCCAAGCCGGCGGCGGTCGACATTATCACGCCTCTGACGCCGCCGCCCTCGAACGGGTCTTTCGTGAGCTCGCCGCAGAAGTTTCTCAAATCACCGAATAGTTTACTCACCTCGACCAACCCTCTTTTTGCTCTTTTCGGAATCGAAGCCATGCCAATTACTCCTTTTCAAGCAAACACAAAAAAATCGCTGCGGGACGACTACCGTCGAATTTGCATTGACGGCACCCCTCCTTTTTTTTCTACTCATGGGAGCCATCGAATTTGGGCGTGCCAATACGCTCCGGCATACGGCCGTGGTTGCGGCAACCGAAGGAGCCCGTCGTAGTATTATCCCTGGCGCAACGGCCGCAGAGTGCAAGCAAACCGCCGAAAGCGAACTCGCAGCGGTTGGGTTTTCATCGACCAATGTGACGATCAGCCCGGCGGTGATCCTCACGGACACGTCACAAGTGACCGTTAACGTTAGTGTCCCGCTTAATGGCGCAAATGGATTCGTACTTCCTCGATTCCTTGTCGGTGCTCACATCAGCAAATCGGTCACCTTGCAGCGAGAAGCATCGATTGAAGATCCGTCCACCGAACGAGCAAATAACAGGGGCTCGGGAAATCGCAATAATGGTAACCGCGGTAGTGGAAATCGCGGGAATCCCTGAACAACACTGCGAGCATGATTCCATCAGCAAGCCTTTAAGTGGTTTCATCGATCGCTACTACGGATTCCGGATAGTGCCCCAGCCGCAGCGAATTTGCAACCACCAGCAAACTGCTGAGCGCCATCGCTAAGGCCGCCCAAATTGGGTTGAGGTGCCCCGTTGCAGCCATCGCGATGCCGATGCAATTGTAGGTAAAAGCCCAAAATAGGTTTTGCTTGACTACGCGGCCGGTTGTGCGAGCGAGGCCAACGGCCCATGGGAATCTTCGTAGGTCGTCGCCCAGCAGGCAAACTCCTGCCGCATCACGCGACACATCAGCCCCACAACCTAAAGCAACCCCTACATCAGCGGCCGCCAACGCAGGCGCATCATTCAGCCCATCGCCAACCATCGCGACACACCCTTGCCGAGCTAGCTTTCGCACCGCAGCGACTTTGTCCTCGGGAAGCTGCTCGCTTTTGGCGGCGACCGAAAACTGCTCGCCAATCGCCTCGGCCCGCGGCGCGCCGTCGCCGGTCAAAAGCTGTAGCTCAAGACCTAAGGTCCGGCACGCAGCGATTGCCTCAGTCACCTCGGGGCGTACGACTTCGCCAAAGCAAAAAACGCCGCGTACTTGGCCGTCCCAGCCGACAAAAACTTGTTGTGCCGTTTCGTGGGCGACAAGTCCTTTCGTCAAACTGGCCGGCCAGTCGAATTGCGACTCCTCCATCAAACGCCGATTGCCAATTAGCACCCCTTTTTGTTCAGGCAGCTCGGCACATAGGCCTTTGCCCGGCACCGTCTCGACCGTCGGCGATTCGATGGGGGTCCAATCGTTCTGTTGCTCGTTGGCATACTGTCCAATCGCTTGCGATAGCGGATGCACCGATCCGGCGGCCACGGTCGCTGCGACTCGAACGACCTGCTGCACAGTTTGCTCATCAGCGACCAACAGTGCAGCAACCGACGGCTTGCCGCTGGTGAGCGTGCCCGTTTTGTCGAAGCAAGCAAACTCGACCGCTGCAAGGCGTTCCATCACAAGCCCGCTGCGAAACAAAACACCACACTCGGCCGCACGGCCAAGTGCCGTCCACACCGCCATCGGCGTCGCCAATCCCAAGGCACAGGGGCAGGCAATTAATACTACGGCCAAACCGGTAAGAATTCCCTGATCCAAACCATGCGACTGCCCCTGTTGCCATGCGGCCGCGATCGCGATCAGACAGACGGCCGGAACAAACCAAGCGGCGATCCGGTCGGCCAGCCGTTCTTGATGTCCCTTGAGGCTACGGGCAGTACGCACCATGCCGATCAACCGCGAAACCGTTTCTCGCCCGTCGGCAGCAGTGACCTCGACTTGCAAGTCGCCATCAACATTCAGCGTGCCGCTAAAGACAGCATCTCCGCAAACTTTCTCGGTCGGTTGGCTTTCGCCGGTCACCATTTGTTCGTCGACATGCGCTTCGCCGAGCGTGATTCGCCCGTCGACAGGAAATCGCTCGCCGGCCAATACCCGCAGGACGTCTCCGGTCACCACTTCGGCGCGAGGCGTTTCCTGGAAACCTCCTGCCGCGTCCAACCGACGTGCCGTCGCAGGCAGCAAATTGGCCAGCGCGTCGAGCGATTCGCCCGTGCGGCGTTTTCCCTTGGCTTCCATCCAGCGGCCGATCGAGACAAAAACTAACACCATCGACCCGACTTCAAAATAAACGTGGCCCTCGCCACGCAGTACTGAGATGACCGAATATCCATATGCGGAACTCACGCCAAGCAAAATCAGCAGGTCGGTCGTAATCGCTCGCCGGCGCAACGCCTGCCACACACCTTCCAGAATGGGCGCTCCCAGCAGCCAAAGTATCGGGGCCGAAAAAACGAGGCTGGCCCAGCGAAAAACGCTTCGCAGAGTTACGGCAAGCGGACTCGCAAAAGACTCTTCGGGATAGACGTCTTGGCTCCACAGGGCCATCGTGAAAACCATCACGTTCATCGTGAAGAAAATGGAAAGGCCCAAACGCAGCAACCCACGGGCCGCAGCACCGCGTTCGCCTTCGGCCTCTTCAACGCTCGCCACCGTCCGGCAACCCGAGCAGCAATACTCGACCTCGAGCGACAAAGGTTTTCCGCTGAGGCCCATCGTTTTCGGCACCGGAAGGCCGCAGAAGGCACAGTACCGTTCACTTTCGTCGACGATCATTTAGTGGCCACCATCACGGAGGGGTGACTATCTCGACACGCAGTGCAGGGAACAGATAGGCGATTGTGTAATAGATGGCAAACACCCAGAACATCAGCCATATCAGCCGGACATACCACGGAATTCGATGGCCGACATAACTATGCCAACGACCTTCGTTGACCGGGCCCTCGGTTGGGAGGGGAATATCTTCTCGGGTTTCGCTCATCGAATCATCTCATTCTTGTTTCAATACAGGTAACAATTCAGCAAGTGAAGCATGATCGCAAAGCAGTTCTTATTTCATTCCGATAGCAAAACATACCCATTCCGCTTATTCCATCACCGATCGGCAATACTTGAGGTCGTCGGTCGCGGCATCGAGCCGGATATTGTCGTCGAGCATTGTCTGCTTTGGCTTTTCGATGTCGGTAAACATCCCACACATGGCGGCCCATCCCAGTAGGCAGAGGAACCCTGCGCTAGCGAGCATGTAGTTCACCAGTGGCATGACCGCAAAAATACCTTCTTGGGCCGCTTCGCTGTCTTCGGTCACCAACAGAATCAGTTCGATAAACTTGCGGCCAAATCCATAGCAGCAAAAGCCGAGGATAATGACCGACATGATTTGAATGATGCGATTTTTCATAGCCCTTATCCCAGGAGTTTTTGTTCTAGGAGCCCTTGTTCCAAGAGCCATTATTCCAAGAGACGCCTACTCCAGTGGATTCTCCATTTGCTTTTCGACAGGAACGTAATCTTCGTACAGTGGATACTGCTCAAGCCAAGAACCAAGCCACTGGACGTAGGTGATCATGCCGATACCACGTTTGTTCGGCTTGCTTGGGTTGTTGTCGTCGTAGAGCCACGGGTACTTCGGCATCGGCGAGTTGGGCGAAAGCGACGAAGGATCGAAAAAATGCACGGCGTGCCAGTCGTTGCCACGGCGTCCGCCTTCGCGGCAGAGGTCGGGCCCGACGCGGCGGGTTCCCCACATCACCGGCCGGTTAAGTCGGTTTTGATATTCGTCCGACGAAGATACCTTTCCCCAGCGGGCGCTTTCGTTCGAAACGGGCCGGATGAACTGGCTGTGGCAATGCCAACAGCCTTCGGCGACGTAAACATCGTGACCGACCTGCAAGGCTTCGGCCAGATTTTTCTTGGTAGGCTCGCCGTAATACTTTTTGAACTGCTCGGGGTAGCGGGTGCTGAGATCTTCAAACTGGTAAATGAGATTTTGGTTGTCGGCCAGCTCTTCGACCGTTTTCTCCGGCAAGTCGCGATACAGCAAAATCGGCACGAGCGCATTCGAGAGGAAGGCAAATAGGAAAAACCCTAAGCCGCCGATTAACAAGATGCCAGATTTACTTTCAAACATCAGTTTTGCCTTCAAACATCAGTTTTGCCTTCAAACATCAAAGAAACGTCTTAATGGAACTTCAAACTCACTGTCTTGAGCAACAATTGCTCAAGCAGTCGCCACTTTCTTCGTCGAGTTATTCTTGACCGACAGACGCCATGTCTTCCACAGGTTGTAAACAAACACGACTTGCCCGCCGATCATCACCAGCCCTGCAAACAGCCGCACGACCCAAAACGGATACGACCCGTCGATCGAGACCTCCCACGGTTGCAACGAGGCCAAATAGAATCCTTGAAAAATGCCGGCAAAGGTGAGGTCTAAAAACATCACGACCAGCCCGCCCAGCGACATCCAATAATGCCACTCGCAAAGCGTACGACTGTACCAAGGTTGTTTTAGTAGTCTCGGGAACAGGTAGGTCATCATCCCGAAGAACCACATCGTAAAGACACCGAACATGACCAGATGGGCATGGCCGACGACCCAGTCAGTAAAGTGAATCATGGCCTGGAAGGTGTGGGTCACCTGCAAAGCACATTGGGCACAAGTGACAAAGTACAAAACCATGCCGGTGTAGAACCAGCGGATCGGCAAGTTCGTCACGATCTCTTTGCCTGAGCCCCAGAGGGTGCCAAAGAAGTTAATAATGACCGTGGTCACCACGAACTCGACAGCAATTGTGGAGACGATCGCCCCGTATTCCAAAAAGTCAGGGATCGGCGTGAATAGGAAGTGATGGATGCCGTTGAGTGGATAGAAAAACGCGAGGCCCCAGAACCCGACCAGCGAGAGCCCGTGGCTCCAGATCGGTTTCTTCAATAAAATCGGCACAAAATAGTACATCAGTCCCCACGCCAGTGGCGTGACGAACAAACCGACCAAGTCATGAATAAACAGCCCGGCGATCACCCCGGCACTCGTGCCCGACACAAAATACTCAGGCACAAAGTTGCCCATCGCGTAGGTGAGAAAGGTCCAAACAAACGCCGCCATGAAGTACCAAAGCGTCACATAGAGCGGCCCCTCGGTCTTCGAGATCGGTGCCAGGAAGTTGGCTGCCACCAAAGCAAGGCCGACGAGCGCCAGCGGATCGATCCACCAGGGTGTTTCGCCCCATTCGACACCTTGAGCTTGCCCCATTATGATGCCGACCGCCGTCGATAGTACCACGACCTGCCAAGCAACAAAGATAAAGTAGGAAAGACGTACATCAAGCACTTGCTTCAACGTCAACCTCGGGATGGCCCAATGCAGGGCCCCGAGAAAGCAGTTCGCAATAAAACCGTAGGCAATTGCGTTGGTGTGAACCATCCGCCAACGGCCGGGCGACAGGTACTCGCTACCTTGAAAGGGATTCCACTGCACCAACTGCAACGCCATCAGCAGGCCGCCCAAGAACGACACGCCCATGTAGACCAGTGCGATCACAAAGTACCAGCAGACAAGGCGCTCAATGACCAGTTCGCTGCCCATCGCGTCGAGTTCGTCTTCCGACGGTCGGTTCTGTGATTTCGTTTCTTTACTCATTGCCGCTCCGACGCACTCCGAGAGGGGACACTACTCTGATGGGAACTCTGATGGGAACTCTGATGGGAACTCTGATGGGAAATAAACTCACCCAGGGGATAAACCAAGGCCATTGTCCAGCCGAAGACCACATGCGTGGCTGCCGCGACCCACCAGGGAACTCGGTTAATAATAAGATTTTCCTCGGACATCTCGATCACCTCGGCCTGCAGCCACGATAAGATGCCATAGTAGTTGATCACCCAAACCACCAGCGAGGCGATCGTCGCAACGATCAGCTTCTTGGCGAGTGAACTGCCTCCGGCCCAGCGAGCAATCGCCAGATAAATCGGTATGCCCATCACCATGCCAGTGCCCAAATACAGGCAACAACCAATCGCCAGCATCAGCCCATTTTGCTCGGGTGGGAGATCAAACGCCTGGTCACCGAGCGGAAACGTCAGGTAAGTGCGAATTAACTCCAGCGGATGCTTTCCTGTGAGCACCGAGCCGATCACGTTAAACAACAGGCTCGCCATGCCGCCAAAGATTCCTAACATGAACCCCGTAGTTGCATAATAGGCCGTGTAAAATCCGGTGGGCTGAAACGGCTTGTGCTCCGTCTCGTCCACGATCTGCGATTCGAGATCAGCGACCCGCTGTCTCAATTCGGCAAGCTCAGATTTTTTTGATTGGTTATCCATAATTGGCAAAATCGATTGGACGGGGGCTAAGCAGCGGGCTCAAGCGTTTTTTCAGCAGCTTCTTCGACTTCTTGTGCTTCTTCTTGAACATCTTCGGTCTCTTCGACTGCTGCCTCAGCAGGCATTTCTTCAGGCGTTTCTTCCACAGGCGATCCACTAGGCATGTCGGCTTCGCTCAGTGGCTCTAAGCCCAAACGGCGACGGTTGCCTGTGGCCTTAATAAAGTGAACCAGATGCCAGATGTCGTCAGGGTTATCCTGAAAAGTCTTTTTGAACGAAGGCATCGGCGTGCCGTTAATGCCCGAGGAAATCCGGCGGTAGATATCGAGCGGTCGGTTACCGCCACGGAACATGCCCGAGGAAAGATCTGCCGCAGAGCCTTCGTTGCCCCAGGCGTCTTTGCCGATCTCGACATTACCGATCGACCCGCCACGCCCAAACTTGCCGTGGCACTTGTTGCATGCTTTCCCTAGGAAAATCTCGTGGCCGATCCGTACGGACTCTTCGGTCATCGGCGGCATGACGGTCACGGGCATGACGATCTTGCTCGAAGAATCTTCCCAAGCAGCCAAAATCTCGTCAATCGTTTCCTGCAGCCCTTCGTCGTCGGGCAGTTCTTCGTCTTCGTAGGCGTAACCAGCCAACTGACGTTCCAACTCGCCACGCATGGTTAGTGCCAAAACGTACTCGACCACTGCATTGAGCTGCTCATCCGAAAATCGATCGAACGAAGGCATCGACGTGCCAGTCACGCCACGCCTTACGGTATGCACCAAATCAGAACGCCGCGGCTTGTTGCCGTAAGGCGTCGAAGTGAACTTAAATACCCCGAGCGTGTAGTCACGCGGCTTCGGGTTGAGATGCTCGGCCACGGCCCCATGGCCATCGCCATTCACGCCGTGGCACTGCACACAGTATTTTGTATAAAGAGCAAACCCGTGTCGCAGTTGGTCGGTCGTTTTTTCAGTGCCAAGCATCAGTGGCTTGTCCGGCGTGCCGGCTACTTGCTTCAGAGTCTTTGCAATGCCTACCTGTAGCTCTTGGTAGGTCTTTATCTCGTCGGCGTCGGCGTCTTCCAGCTCTTCAGTGAGCTTGAGGACTTCTGAGCTTGGAGTAAAACTCGGCGGCGCGGCGCGGCGACAGCCTGCCAGCGGCACAGCTACGCATAGCGTAAGCAATAAGCTCAGAGATCTCCTCAACAAGGGCCTCAACAATGGAGTGTCTCCCCACAAGATTCAACGTGCGTTTGATAGACAGGCGACAAGGCAGTGAGTATGATCAACAACGGCGAACACAACTCATCTGCTCGCCCAATTTAGCCCGTCGTAATTGGATGTCAAGGTGCCGTTCCAGGTATAATTGAGGTTTCCCCTGTTTTCTCAAACAACCGACTACGCATTACGTGCGACTGCCCATTTGGCTCACTGCGCCAATGGCACAAGTACCATTACCAAAATGGCAGAAGCCATTCAGGTCAACTCGCCTTACCTACGCAAAGTTGTTGACAAACTACGCAACGCAAACATCGTTTCAGCACAGCGGGGCAAAGGGGGCGGGATCACCCTGGCGGTCGACCCGAACCAACTGACGATGCTCGATATCATCAACGCCGTCGATCCTATTCCGCGAATCAAACAGTGCCCCATCGGACGAGCAGACCATCTCGAACTCTGCCCCCTTCACGCAGAACTCGACGCTGCGCTCGCCCACGTTGAAGGCGTACTGGGAAGCCGAACCATCGGCGACCTGCTCGCCACACGACGCAGCGCCTCTCGTTGTGAATTCCCTAAGTGCGAAGAAATCCACCAGCTAAGCGCTCTTTAAGCCGCTATTCAAGCGTATCATACCACTTAAGTTTTGCGATTCGTTCAAACTCTGCGTGGACATCCGTTCCTTCGTAAAACGACATCCAGCCACGGACACGCGTCGTTTCTTCCGAAGCACACTCAGCAAAGCTAGGGTCTGAGTGCATGCAAGGACATTGCTCGTTACCCCAAGCCCGCTTGCAGCCTTCCCAGGCAGTAATAATCCAGCGATCTCCGCTCTTGTTTCGACAGGCGGCGTAGGGTGCGGAGAAAACCTTGTTGTCGTTGGTGCGTCCAGCAAACTCAGGAGCCCCTTTGAGCATGATACAGTTCTGAGAACTGAGGCCAGTCAGCGGTGTGTCGGTTCCATTCTTAATCCAAAGTTCCATCAGCACCTTGTCAGGATGCGTGGTGATTTTCGCGCCGAAGGAAACCTTATTCGGCAATTGCCGCACGAGTTCCAACGAATGTTCGTCTGGTTGCGACCACTCCAGCTTGGGAAGCACCACGTTCTGGCGATCCCACTTCGTTGGGAAAGGGAAATGCGTGTGTGCCAAATAGAACAACTCTTGCTGGCCGTCATTATCCACCCAGAGGGCCTCCGGCAGGTCGATCACCACGTAGCTGCCATCATTCCAAGGCGTAAAGACGCTCGCTTTCGTTTCGCGTTGCGGTCGGATCGCTCCGTCGAGAAAACTGATTCTTGGATGCCGGCCTCCCGGGTAAGGAAGCAGTTTGAGTGGCCGGCCAGGTTGCTGCGGTGGAAACGGACGATCCTTGAGCTGGTAATCCGTCAATGTTTTCTCAGTCTCGGTTTCTGATAAACCGGTCGCCGAGCAGATTTCGCCTGTCGAAAACCGATGATAAACGGCCATGTTTTCTAGCCACGCCTCGGCTTGCCCGCGATCGGGTGTCCAGCGAAAGTTGTCGCGGCTCGTTTTCGAGGCGATCACTTTCTGGCGGTCTTTGATCACGTCGTCGTACCGAAGCGGAGCAACCTGCCAATCGACGTATTTGGCCAAGTCGCGCATCGCGATCACCCGAAAACCGCCTAGTGCAAGAGTACGCATGTAGGCTTCAAACTTGTCAGGCGACGTTAGCACCCAGGGGTGCGCGTTGTCGGGTACCCCGTGAAACTGTAACACAGCGATGCGACCCTGCCGTGCTAGATTGACAGCACTCGTAAAATTGTCCAACTCCCAATCAGGACGCGCGTCGCCAGCGCTAGGAATCAGCAGCGGATGATCGAGCCCCGGCTCGTAGGCGACACCTTGCCCACTCTTATAAGGATATTCGGGGGCCCCACCGCGACGCGCAAAGCGGATTCCGTGCTCTCGCAAGATCGGAAACGCCCCTTCATCAATCGCGTTGCCCGGATAAGCAAAACTAGTCGGTCGCGGAATACCATGCTTTTCGCAGCGGCTGGCGATCCCTTCCAACTGCTCTTTGAGTTGCGGCAAGTCCTTGGCGGTGACCCCCAGGTGGTCTCGCGTGTGGTTGCCGATTTCAAATCCATCTTGATGTAATTGGGCAATCTGCTCCCACGTCATGTAGTCCTTTTTATTCGTCGGGAAATCAAACCCTTCGGTCACAAAAAACGTCGCTCCAAAACCGTATTTCTGCAAAATCGGCCGAACAAACGTAAAGTGGGATCGCACCGAGTCGTCAAACGTCAGCACGACCAGCTTTTCTGGGATCGGCTCTAGGGCCACCAAGCGGCTAGAGATCGCGACGCAAAGAGCCACAACAACGACGAAACGAAAAGACCAAGTCATAGCAAACCACATGTTTTAAGAGATAAATATGGGGACATTCTACTTATAGCTTATTGCAAATCGCTAGCGTGCCTTTTTATCACACTACTATTGAGGAGGAAACGGGGACAGGGTGGCCAAAAATAACAGATGACTTTCTGGCCAGATGTCGTACAATGCGGGAGTGAAATTGTGTTGTTGTTGAACCGCTAATGAACGCTGATAAACGCTAATCGGTGGGAGTTCGTAGGCGGCGGCATCAGCGTCGATTAGCGGTTCAACTTCTGTAGAGCAGCCACTTTCGCACGCCCTCCAAGAGTTTTGCTTACGCAAACTCAACCCCCAAGCAAGCGAACCCGACGACGTAAGTCCCGGGAGTGTAAGGACAACAAGCAATTGCCCCAACGATATCAACCCCGATTATTGCACCGAGGTTTTAAGTTTTTTGCACCGGTGCAAAAAACGAAGAACGACAAACAAGTGCCGAGTACCACACGAGGCCATAGCAACACTGACTCCATCGCCTAAAGCGTCCACCCTTTTCGGTACTCTTTGTGAAGCATCGCTTGCGCCTTCGGCGAATTCGTTACCTGCAAAGCCGCGCCGTCCCAGTCGAGGTCCGTACCGCTGCGATAGGCTACAACCCCTAACAGTACCGATTCGGTAAGTCGGCCCGAATAATCGAAGTTGCAGGTGGTCGGGCCGCCCGACTTGATCGCTTCGGTCCATTCATTGTGATGACCGATCGACTTTGGAATCGACGGTTCGGGCGGCCGGAAGTCGGCAAACTTTTCTTCGGGTAGCAAGCGATGTTCGTTGTAGTTCGAGAGAATCATGCCCTCAGAACCAACAAACAGGTGCCCGACGGGCCAGTCGATCGGTTTGCCAGCGGCATCGCGTAGGGTCCACAGCCGCTGAGGCCGCTGCTTGCCGTCGTACCAGGTAAGCGTTACTGGTGGCAACTGTTCGCGCGCCGGGTACTCGTACTTCACGACCAAATCGGTCGTAGCCGCGTCGGCATGGACTGGGGGCCCTATCGCGGCAATCTGCGTGGGGTGCCCTAGCTTGAGTGCCCAGTGAACAAGGTCGAGATAATGGCACCCGATGTCGCCAAGTCCGCCTGTTCCATAGTCCCAGAAACCTCGCCAATTGAACGGGTGTACCGGCTTGCGCTCTCCGCCGAATTCACACTCACTATAGGCCCGTTCTGGAGCAGGCCCCAGCCATAGATCCCAATCGACATGCTTGGGTTGCGGCGCGCCCGTGACAAACTTCCGCCCACCATAATTGACGTTGTGCCATACGTGAACTTCGCGAATATCGCCAATGGCCCCCGACTGCACCAACTCGACCACCCGACGATAGTTTTCGCCGGCATGGATTTGCGTGCCCATCTGGGTGACGAGGTTGTTTTCGCGAGCCAGTTTGGCCAGTTGCCTCGCTTCGTAAACGGTGTGAGTAAGCGGCTTCTCGCAGTACACATGCTTTTTCAGACGCATCGCCATCGCTGCAGCAGGGGCATGTGTATGGTCGGCCGTTCCGATGACGACCGCGTCGATCTTTTCGGCCTCTTTTTCGAGCATCACACGAAAGTCGCGATACTTTCGGGCGTTTGGATATTTTTCGCAACCCTTGTCAAGCAGGTTCGAGTCGACGTCGGCTATGGCAATGATGTTGTGCCCAGCAACGCCGGCTATGTTCACCCCCGCACGCCCAGTGGCACCAATAGCAGCAATGTTGAGCCGCTCGTTGGGCGAGATTGTCTGCGCGAGCGAAGAAAGACCCGTAGCTCCAAAGCCAGCGAGCCCAACACCAGTGAATATAGCGCCGGCTGAAGAACCGCGTACTAAAAACTCTCGTCTATTGAAATTCATATCAGTGCATCTCCGCCTCGACGGTTCCGATGCCGCCACGATAGTAACTAAAACGAACACTTGGATGGTCGGCCAACAACGACATCGGCACGCTGCTGTCGGCAAGCCGTTTGCTAATCATCAACGCCGTGAGGCGGTTTCCAAAAGGATTGTCATGAACTCCTGGGAGCCAAATCGAAACCGTGTCGGTCTTCCACGTTTCCACCGGTCCCACGGTCGCAGCGTAAAGTGGCACCTGCGGAACATAGCCGCCGCCAGACGTACGTGCATTCTGAATGATTGTCATCGGATGCAATTCGGTAACACGGGTCGCAAGCTGCCGATACTCCTCGGGCGAGGGCGGGGCATCAACATAGTCGCCCGTACGCCGCACCGGATCGTTAAACGCCCAATGCTTGACTTCGCCCTGCCCTCCCTGCATCACCATGCAGCGAACTTGGTCGAAGCTTTGAGAAAACGCCTCCAGATCGGTCGGGAAATGGATGTTCTCTATAGGCATCCGCAGCTCGGGGCGAATCCGATCGAAGCAAAGCTCCATGTCAGCTTTGGCAAAGCTGAGTGGGTGATCGGTCGGCACGGGCACGCCATTTTCGACCCATTCGTCCATACCCCAAAAGTGTGCATGGCGAAGGTCGATTTCCAGGTCGTTGACCATCCTCGCGACCAACGGCAACTGCTCGGTCGGGCCAATGGGCCCACAGATACCAACCGGGTTGTCGGCGGTTGCTTGTTGCCAGGTGTGGATATATTCGAGCGCCTCGGCACAATAAAACTCTTCGAGCGTATCAAAGATGCGTACCTCGAATCCTTTGCGTGACAGTCCCAGTAGATCATCAGCGGTCAGTCGAGCAGCATCTTCAAGAATTTTGCTATCGAGTGTTGTATAGTCCCACCACTCGGGCGCAACTTTGCTAAGTGGTCGACCCATGATTCATTCTTTTCCTAGAAGTGCGTGAATAATATCTGATTGGGGAAACGGGTGGCCCCGGTGTTGCAAAAAAGATTCGGCGTGGGGTACGCCCATCTGTTGGCCGCGTAGATTACTTTGCCGGTTCATCGAATCAATAAATTCATCCACACCATGATGCTTCCGCAGCCACTCCCGCTGAGAAACATGACTGGCAAGCATTGCCACTTTGAGATCATTGACCGACGAAACATCGACTAGCACGCTCGACTCTGCCGGCTTGCCGGTGTAAGGATCGTTGACTTCGAGCGGATCGCTGTAGTAGAGCCAGGGTACTGCCGAGCCTGTAATAAGCGGCAACGACGAAGCATTGGGCATCGGATAGGCAAACGCCGCACTACGGGCGAGCAAATGAACCTGCTCGTGGTCGAGCATGTAGTCGTGCCGCGGATGCGTCAGCACCAGCGACGGCGCGATCCGGCGAAAAAGGTCGATTGCCTTTCGATTGGCCGACTTGTCAAAGATCACCTGCACATCGAGTTCTTCTAGGCTGTGGTACGTCGCTCCGATGAGTGCGGCCGCAGCCGCGCCCTCAGCCCGCCGAATAGAAGCGATTTCTTCCGCCGGCAGCGTGGTCGACCCGCAGTCGCCTGCCGTAGCGGTCGCAATATGAACTTCCCACCCAGCATTAACTAGTAAGGCAAGCGTGCCTGCACAAAAAAACTCGGCATCGTCAGGATGGGCAAAGAATCCTAAAACAACTTTTCGGTCGGGCATTTCTTGCATGCAAATGATTATTACCTGTGAAAATCAGATTTGCAACTACCTAATCGTCATATCGATCGCGACGTCGCGGCGATCCGTGTACCATGCCGCGGTACTTGTTGCGGACGTCATAATAACTCAACAAGAGATAGGCATTGCCTACACCAGAACTCGTAAGTAAAACCCAGGAAAGAACCAGCGGAAAGACCGTTTTGTTGTTGGAGCCCGTGCCCTCGTCGCTTAAATTCGAGTCGTACCGGTCCTGCCCCCAATTCCAGCCGTTCTGTTCGGTTTCTCGGGGCTGGTTTTCGTGGATCGTTGCAGGCAATTGATAGCTCGGATTGCTATTCGCACTTTGAAAGCTTCTATCCGACTGGGGATCGGGCCTGTCATTGTAAATCGTAGGCGACTGCGTTTGAGAGGATGTTGGGTCACCAGACCAATCTCTGTAGTCGTTTCGCGGAGATCCTAAAGCGGGGCCATCGTCGAAACCGTTGTCGGCTTTGTCGCCGTAATCGGTGCTTGCCGTGTTGAACCCTTGTTGGCGGCGTTCGGCATAGCCGTTGCCGGTATCGTTATTCTTCGGAAAGATGGGCGAGCGATTGCTTGGCGTGCCATTAGCGATATCAAAATCGTCGCGGCTGGAAGGCTCACGCGACCACGCTGGTGCGGTCTGAGCGGGCGGTTCGTTCCTCTGTCCGTAGCGACTTGCTGGCAAGTCACCGGCGCGGATCTGAGCCGGGGGTTTTCTGGGGTTTTCTCGCCAGGGGTCTGGCTGGGCTCGGGCAGGCGTAGGTTGAGCCATGCTCGCCGGCGGGGCACCAAGACGCGGTTGTCGTGGCTGAGTCTTTCGTTGTTGAGACTGGCGAGGTTGAGGCTGGCGCGGTTGGATGGGCGTATCAATGCGCCGACCCTTGCCGGCGAGGCCTGCTGCGGGAGTTTGGCCTGGCAGGATCTGGCCCGGGGAACGTGTAGAGCCGTGATCATGCCCGGCATGATCGTGGCCTGCATGGTCATGGCCGGAGTGATCTTGCTGCCCACCTGGCAGAATCGATTTTTGCGGCGTCGTTCGCGAACGTCCAAATTGGTCGACCGCGTTGCGTGCGCTTTGCCCAGCGTTGTCGACCGCGTTCCGAAATCCTTGCTCCGCTTGGTCAGCAGCTTGTTGTACCCTGCCCTGCACGCCGCGCTGCAAGTCTCCTCGCAGCCGGTCGGCGGTATTACCGATCGCGTTTTGTATGCCTTTGGTATTGAGTCCGCCGGAGCCAAAAATTTGGTCGGCAGGCGGCAGAATCTGTTGCTTCACCTCGGCTGCTAAGTTTTTGGCTTGTTCGGCACCCTGTTGCAAGGCACGTCCAAACGGGTTGGACGCGACCGAAACGCCATCCTTAGGCGGCAAGATCGCGTTCTTCGCTGCTGTCGCCATCTGGTCATAGCGGCCTCCACGACTCGCTTGAACCGGCGGAACACGGTGTTGGGTTTCGATGACACCGTCACGGGACTTTTGGGCTTGTACCGGCCACGGCTTGAATCGTGTCTCAAGCTTTTGCCGTGGCAGTTCGTCCGCGACCAACAACAATGCGAATCCGACCGATGGGGCCGATGTCGTCGGGGATATCGCTGGTGATCGGAATCGACTGACCCTCTTGCAGCGTGGCGGCCAGCCTCGGGTTCGATCTGAACAATGTATTCGACCTTCTGGCCATCAGGCATCGGCTGCCAACCAAACATGACACCCATGCAAGAAGCGAGGCCCAATTTCAAAGCGAGCAAGACAAGTACGGCTGATTCCATCGCGGAGTCCTTTCACATCTTTTTTAATTCTTCCTCTGACTTTCTCTCTACCTTCCCAAGGCAGCCGATCAGAGCACCGCTCATTCTAAACCAATCCGAGAAACTCTCCTACCCGGGACTGCTGGCACTTTGCGTGGAAGTGCTAGCGGTTGGCGGGGCGGGTCATTTTTTCTTCTTGCCTTTGCTTTTCTTGGGCTGGGGTAGCGGGGTTGGCGGGTCACTGGCCACGGCGGCGGCGGTCGCAAAAACGACCGGTTTGCCCGTGGCGTCCGACTCTTGCCCCAGCAAATGCAGCTCTTTGTTCAGCATGTTCAGCAGCGCCTGCAAGAAAGCCACCAACATCGGCCCGACCAGAATACCGATCGGCCCCAGGGCCTGTATGCCGCCGATGACACTTAACAGGGCCAGCAGTGGGTGGAGGTTTGCTTGCCCGTGCAGAATCATCGGTTTGATGAGATTGTCGATCATCGAAACCACGATCACACAGTATATGGCCAAAGCAATCGCCGCCGTCGTTGCCCCTACGTAGAACAGGTAGAGACAGACAAAGACCCAAACGGCTGCCGCCCCGACAAACGGCACCATCGCCAGAAAGCAGGTGAGCACCGTCAGGAAAAAGACGTTGTGTACCCCCGCAAAAAAGTATCCGATCCCTGCCAGTAAGCCCTGCACCACGGCCGAAAGCAACACCGCCACCACAACCGAGCGGCTGATGTCGGCAAACTTGTCGAGCAGCTCTTGCTCGTACGTGTCATCCAAGGGCGACAGCTTCATCAACCCCTGCACCATATTCGGTCCATCAGCGAAAGAAGTAATACAAGCGTCAGCACCATAATCGCCAAGCCAAACAGCGTACTGCCCAACGCACGCATGCCACCCAAAGCAAGAGGAGCCGCCGCTTTTTTCAAATTCTCATCAACGTACTCACTTACCTCCACAGGATCTAAAACAGGCAGGTGCAGCTTGATCGCGAACGAATTGATTTTGGGGACCAGTTTTTCAATCACCACATGCAGCGAATTGGCGTCGACCAACAACTCCATAGGTTCTTTGCCTTCGTCACCTTTATCAACAAACAGCGGCAGTTGGGGCTCTTTCTCGCTGAAATCCGAATACAGATCGGCCCCCTCGGACACCGCGCGGATAAGCATCGCACCAATCGGTAGCAGCACAATGAGCACAATCGCCAGCGTCGTCAGCGCCGCCGCCAGCTTCACGCGGTCGCCACACTTTTTCAGCATCCACTGATGCAGCGGCTTGAAAATCACTACCAACACGGCCGCCAGAAACAACGGCACAATAAACTGCACCATCACCTGAAAAAACATTGAGCCAATCAGTACGATGACCGCCAACAAGACAATGAAAGAAACAACACGAGGCACAGAAAACTCCCACAAAAAGGCCCAGAAAAACTAAATCCATTTAGCCGCGACACGGGTGTCACAAAACTTCTCACCGACATTCTAAGTCCCCCCGCCCATAAAACAAAGGCAAGTTCCCAAAACCAGGAATAAGCAAAAGCTTCGTATTCCACGCACTTCCCCAAACAATCGCTTTTGGACCAGATCGCTCTTTCTGTTACAATGGAGGAAGCGTCAACACGCTCCCGCCTCGCTATCCTCTAGCCCCCAGCACCATTATGATCAGCGTCGTCATCCCCACGCTCAACGAATCAGAAAGCATCGAGCAACTGCATCAAGAGCTCGACACCGTGGCGAAGCAAAATGGCTACAAGCTGCAAATCATCTTTGTCGACGACGGTTCGACCGACGGCACCTGGAAGCTGATCGAGCAGCTTGCCGCCCAAGATAGTCGCGCACTCGGTATTCGTTTCCGTCGCAACTTTGGCAAAGCGGCAGCCTTAAGCGCCGGGTTCGACGCCGCCCAAGGCGAAATCATCATCACCATGGACGCCGACCTGCAAGACGACCCAGGCGAGTTCCCGCTGCTACTTGCCAAGCTCGAACAAGGGTTTGATGTCGTCAGCGGTTGGAAACAACTGCGACACGACCCCTGGCACAAAGTCTGGCCTTCGCGCGTCTTCAACGCACTGGTCGGCAAACTGACCGGCGTCAAGCTGCACGACCACAACTGTGGCTTCAAAGCCTATCGCCGCGATGTGATTCACGAGGTCCGCCTGTACGGCGAGCTACACCGCTTCGTGCCGGTGCTGGCCGCATCGCGTGGTTTTAGCGTCGGCGAAGTCGTCGTCGAGCATCGGGCCCGCGAGCATGGCGAATCGAAATACGGTTGGTCGCGAATCCCCAAAGGCTTTCTCGACTTGCTGACCGTTCAGTTCATCACACGCTACGGCCAACGCCCACAGCACTGGCTTGGCACGACCGCGTTGGTCTCGCTAACGGCCGGACTGTTCGGTATGTTTTACTTGGCAGTGACTTGGTGCGTTTCGCGCTTGCCCGGGCATGTCCCCGTACATCTGCACGAGACGGCTGCCATGTACTACTCGTTGGTCGCGATACTGATCGGTTCGCAGTTGCTCGCCATGGGGTTTGTTGCCGAGATGATCGCCTCGCTCGTGTCGCGCGAAGCCGATCATTTTTCGGTCAAGGAACACACTTCGCCCAAGCACTCGATCTCCCCCCAGGCTAAAGCAGAAAACGTGCAGGAAGCCGACGACAAAAATCCAACGGAAAGCGAGTCGCAATGAGCGACCCCCACGCCCTCAACACGCCCGCCCACAACACTCGCTATGTCGACGCCAACACCCAACTTCGCTGGGGAATCTATCTGCTGCTCATCGCCCTGGCGGTCGGCAGCATGACTGGCCGGCTAATGTCGGTGAACTCGGTCTCTCGGACTGATCTGCAAAAGCATCTCATCCGGCAAGACACCGCGCGGGCCGAAAAAAGTCTCCAGCAGAAAAACCTACCGCCCGAGCAATACGAAAGCGAACTAGCCGCTGCCAAAGAAAAAGTCCTTCGCAATCGCCAGCTCGAACGGCCCTTTCTTAGCGCCAACGATCGCAGCCGCTGGCTCGCCATTCGGGCACTGGTCGAGCATGGCACTTACGAAATCGACGAAGTGCTCGACCGCAACATCTGGAATACCATCGATATGGTGCAACACCGGGGCCGCGATGGCGAACTGCATCTCTACTCCAGCAAGCCGCCGCTGCTCTACACGCTGCTCGCGGGCGAGTACTGGTTAATCCACAAAGCAACCGGCATGACCCTCGGCAGTCATCCCTACATCGTCGGCCGCCTGATGCTGGTCACCATCAACATCTTGCCGCTGGCGCTCATGTTTTTCGTGATCGCCAAACTGGCCGAGCGGTTGGGCGTCACTGACTGGGGCAGCATATTTGTCGTCGCGGCGGCCTGCCTAGGGACACTGCTCACCACCTTTGCGATCGTTCTCAACAACCACATCGTTGCCGCAGTCAGCGCGACCTTGGCACTCTATGCCTTTGTGCGCATCTGGCACGATGGCAACAATCGCGTTCGCTACTACTTTGCCGTCGGGCTGTTTGCCGCGTTTACCGCTGCGAACGAACTGCCTGCCTTGGCGTTTCTTGCCTTGCTGGGGTTAGCACTTCTGACCCGCGACCGCGGTGCTTGGCTGCGAGGTTTTTTGCCGGGTACTCTGCTGGTAATCGTCGCTTTTTTCGCCACCAACTACTCCGCCCACGATTGCCTTACCCCGCCTTACATGCACAAAGGGACCGACGACCCCGAACAAAACTGGTACATCTATAATTACACGATCGACGGAGTCGAGCGACAAAGCTATTGGCAAAACCGCCAAGGTATCGACCAGGGCGAACCCTCTAAATCAACCTACGCCCTGCACACCACCCTCGGCCACCACGGCATTTTTTCGCTCACTCCGGTCTGGATACTAAGTCTTGTCGGCACTTTCATGTGGCTGCGAAACGGCGATCCGCGCCAGCGTTGGGTTCGCGATCGGCACCGCCCTGCTGACACTCACCGTTCTTATCTTCTATATCGCCCTTCGACCGCAAGTTGACCGCAACTACGGCGGCATGACCTGCGGACTTCGTTGGATGCTTTGGTTTGCGCCGCTCTGGTTGGTGACGATGCTGCCCGCCGCCGATTGGATGGGCCGCACTCGCACTCGTCAAGTGATCGCCTTAACGCTGTTAGCAATTTCCGCCTTCTCGGTAAGCTATCCGACCTGGAACCCCTGGACACAACCTTGGTTGGACCGTTGGTTGGAATACCTAGGCTAGCCGGAGAGCCACGCCTCTCCGCCGAGCTAACACCTCTTCGGCGAGCGTGGCTCGCCGGCTACTGCTCGAGTTCGGGAAGCTGCAAAGCATCCCACGACGCTGGCAGCGGCGCGACAATATCAACCGCCTCGCCAGACATCGGGTGCGTAAACCCCAACTGCCGGGCGTGCAAGGCGATGCCCCGATCACGAATCTCTGGCGTTTGCTCGCCAAACAGGGTCGTGCTGCCATACTGCGAATCGCCGACAACGGCGTGCCCGCGCGAAGCAGCTTGGATGCGAATCTGATGCGTACGGCCTGTTTCTAGCACGATTTCGAGCCAACTTCCCTGTTTGCCTTGCCCCAGTTCGCTGTGACCCAGTTCGCTGTGACATAGCACTCGATAGTGCAAAATCGCGTGCTTAGCAGCCGGGTGATCTTCCTCGACCACCTCGGCCTGGGCCATGCCGTGCCGTTTGTGCAGGTGATCTCGCCAAGTCCCTTCGTCGGGCGAAACCTGACCCTCGACAAAAGCCCAATAGACCTTGCTAACCGTGCGGTCGGCAAACTGCGTACACAGCTTTCGGGTCGGCCCGGACATGCCGCCCAAAAACGATCGCCCCCGTCACCGGCCGATCAATTCGATGGGCCAGGCCGAGATAGATTTTGTCGTCGGGCTGCTTGCCCTCGCGCTCGCGATAAAAATTTTTGACCCAGATTTCAAGGCTGTCGATCCCGCGCGGCGCTTGGGTTAGTAGCCCAGCCGGTTTATTGATGACCAAGCAGGGGCCGTTGTCGTAAAGTATTTCTAGCATAGTTGTAGTAAAAAATAAGCGAGGAGACTGGGAGAGTACGAAGGAACAACACAATCACCATGTTTTTTGCACTTTTGCAACCTCAGCAAAAAAACGTAATTTCGTTGCAAAACGGCGGGTCTTTTGCACCGGGTCGATCTCGCAAGTCGCTTACTTACAGCGGTTTCCACGAATCATTGTGTGCAAAATCGCCTAAATTTTGCAAAGCAGAACTGTGTCGACGTTGCAAAACCTCTCTTTCTTGCTGCCGATCAAAAGGAACCACGACGACACAATGGGGACGACGAGTTTTTCGTTGTGACGATTGTGGCGGCGTGGTATATTTCTCTAGGCGACACGCGATTCTACTACAACAGCGGATGGAATGCAGTAACTATTATTGGCCACCTTGAAGCTTAGGAATAACGGCGAACTTGCATTTGACGTGTTCACCCTCACTTTTTTCGAGAGGAAACCTACCCGATGATGAATCCCGTATGTAAATCCAGCGGTGTGAGCGGCCGGAGAAAGTTCGCTCAAAATCTCGGTGCTAGACCGGTTCCGTTTATGTGTTCTCGTTTATGGGCCCAAAAGTTTTTGGCCGTAATGATTTGTTTTTGTCTGTCACTAACGGCCTCTGCGAGTACGGAATTTCATCTCGATCCGATAAATGGAAGTGATACGAATGCGGGTACGCTAAATCTTCCTTGGAAATCGTTCGCGAATATTTCAAATTACGATCACGAGGACTTCCAACCGCCCCAATGGAAAAAAATACTGCAAGGGGATAAGATCATTCTTCACGATGGGGTCTATGACGAAATGATTCATCCCAGTGGCGATGGCGGCGCAGCAGGCAAACGCTCTTATGTTGCTTATTTTAAGGGTAAAGAGGAAGAGGACGAAGACAATAATCTTAAGTGTAAAAAGAGCGATGACAATAATTGGTTCTCTATTGAAGCTTTTCCAGGCGCGAACCCTATCTTAGACCCAAAACATAAAGGCCTTGGGCTTCGGATATCCAATAGTAAAAATTGGGCCCTATCCGGATTTACTGTCAGAAATGCCTACGTTCCAGGAGTAGTGGAAGTTATTCGTCCACAGGAAGGTGGCGGGATTAAACTCTCAAATATTACCAATGTTATCGTGAAAAATATTGAAGTTTATGACACAGATGGCAGGGACAACGACAATCCGTCAGGCCTGCACTGTCTCAACTGCTGCAATATCGAAATTTCAGAGAGCAGGCTTCCATGACAATTACGATCGGATAGCTGCGGATACCGGCGGCGAGGGCTCAGAAAATAATACGAACATGGTTTTTTACGGTGGAGGAAATGTCACCGTCCATGACAGCGTATTTTACAATTCCGTGCCAATAACGCACTCGAAGACCGGAATGGGTATAAAGTATAAGCATGCTAGTGCCGATCCAGATGCTCATTTTGAGGTATATAACAACACCTTCAAAAACCTGAAGTTTGCAGCTTTTCAATCAACCACAGCCAACACCAATTTCCATCATAATTTGATTATTGATTCGGATGGCTCCTGGCCAGCAGTGCAGGCGGGCTGACGCATCAAACTAACCAAAAGTTTGTTCACAATACGTTTTACAGCTCGATATTCAGTGCAAATCAGCGGACAAGTGGTATCGAGTTTAATCCTACCACTAAAGATCGAAACGAAGATTTCCCGAACGATCCAGAAAATATCATCATCAAGAACAACATTATTGTTGATAATCGTCCCTCGTACTATGAAGAGAATGGGGTGCTTAGCATCGGCACATACATGTCCGACGAGCTCTATCAAACGATTGTTCCAGAGCTTGAAATTGACGAGGAACTGCTACTTCAATCCGAACGTCCCCGTCTCGCTCAATCTGGGTGCTGCTTCTAGCGCTGGAAATGCCGGCCCCCTGGGTGACGAATACACCCTGGCGGAATGGCAAGTCGAGTACGGTTTCGACGTAAATGCGGTCGAAGCAGACCCTCTGTTTACGGATATTGGGAATGATGATTTTCACTTGATGGCCGGGTCGCCTTGCGCAGGCATGGGCGTTTTTTCCGGACTTGTTAATCCGTCAAACGGAGACTTCAATGGAGATCTGATAGTCGACGGAAACGATTTTTTGCTCTGGCAACGTGACACGGCAATCGGAGAGCTGTCCGATTGGAAAAACAATTTTGGAGCAGACTATAGCAGCGTTGCTCTCAATACCTCAATTCCGGAGCCGAACACCATCCTCCTGATCTTTGTTGGCATCCTTTGCTGCGGAATACAGCATGGGAATCTAGGCTGGGGAAGCAGCAGCCTTATGATTTAGCCAAAGACCGATCCTAATAAATTCTGAATTCCGTCCAACGGCTACTCAGCCGTACCGTTTCATCAACCGATCGACCAGCCTTGGCGACAGTCGGTTAAGTATTCCTAGTGCCCGTCCTCGCCAGTTTGGGAAGATTTCGTGGCGGCGGCGCTCGATGGCGTGGAGAATTTGGCGGCTGCTTTTTCGGCGGGCAGGCCTGTTGCTCGGCCCAGGGGAGCTTTTCGCCTTTGGCGATTAGGTTGATCGAAAAACTCGGTGTCGGTTGTGCGGGGCTGACGAGCAGGAGGCCGACGTTGTCGCGCGATAGCTCGGGGCGGAGTGCTTCGCTCCAGCCGCGCAGGGCGAACTTGCTGGCGCAGTACTCGCTGTTGAACGGGATGCCGCGGTGGCCGAGGATCGAGCCGATGTTGACGAGCAGCGGGTCTTCGCCGGCTTTCAGCAGCGGCAGTGTCTCTCGCAGGAGTTCGGCGGCGGCAAAAAAGTTGACTTCCATGATCTGGCGCAGGACGTCGGGCGTGCTGCCGTCGAACCGCCCGTGGGCACTGATGCCGGCGTTGTTGATGAGTATATCAAAACTGCCCCAGTCGTTGCGAATGCGTTCGGCCACGGCGGCACGTAGATCGGCGTCGGTTACGTCGCCAACGATAGGCTCGGCACTGGCGGCGCCTAAGCGTTTGAGTTCGGTCGGTCAGTTCGACAAGCGGCGCTTCTCGGCGGGCGAGCAGCAAGAAGCTGTGTGCCGAAGGGAGCAAGTTGCAGCGCCAATGCCCGGCCAATGCCGCTGGAGGCCCCGGTCAAAAGAATTCGGCGATTAGCAAGCGAACGACGGGGCATGGTCCTTACCGAAATCGTCAGAAAAAAATGGAACCGCCGATGGACGCAGATGAACGCAGATTTGTTACTTGTTTTCGCCAAACTATGGGCCATTGAAAAAGTTTTTTTTCTTCCAGGAGTAGCTATTTCTACCGTATCTGCGTGCATCTGCGTCCATTGGCGGTTCCCTACTTTTCATGCCATCCTGCGAAGACGGGATTATGCCACTTCTTCGATATTATTATCGTCCTGCATCCAGACGTTGGGGTAGGAGCTCTCCATGCTCGCTCACATGCACGCCGTCGCCTTCGTAGGGGCGGACGTGAATGTCGTCGGTGTCGCCGTACTGACCTAGATGCTGCTCGGAGATTCGGCAGTGCACGATAATTCGATCTTCCGAAAACGTCTTGCTGAGCACTTCGCCATATTTGGCAAGGTAGGCGAGCAGGCGGCCGTTGCTGACCGACATGTCGATTTCGACGTCGAGAAAATGGCGGCTTAGGGCACGGCTCACCCGTTGGGCAAACAGCTTGAGTCCCTCGCCTGTCTTCGCGCTGATCTCGACGGCGTGCGGATAGCGGCTGCGAAGTGCTTCGAGCTGCGCCAAGTCTTCGATGCCGTCGACTTTGTTGAGCACCAGCAAGATGTCTTTTTCTTTGATGTCGAGATCTTGCAGCACTTCGTAGACGGCGGAAATTTGGTCGAGGGCGGCCGGGTTGCTGGCGTCGGCCACATGAACGAGCAGGTCGGCGTGGCGGGCTTCGGCGAGCGTCGCCTTAAAACTGGCGACGAGACTATGCGGCAGGTCGCGGATGAAACCGACCGTGTCGCTTAGCAGCACCGGGCCCCAGCCAGGCAAATGCCAGCGGCGGGTGCGGGTGTCGAGCGTCGCAAACAGTTTGTCTTCGGCCAAGACGGTTGCCTCGGTCAGGGCGTTCATCAATGTGCTTTTGCCGGCGTTCGTGTAACCGACAATCGAGACAGTCATCCGATCGCTTCGGGCGGCGACTTCGCGTTCTTTGCGTTTTTCGATTTTGTCGAGATCGCCTTTGAGATCGCTGATCCGTTTTTCGACGAGGCGGCGGTCGGTTTCTAGTTGTTTTTCACCAGGGCCACGCATACCGACGCCCATTTTCATGCGCGACAAGTGCGTCCACATGCGTTTCAGGCGTGGCAGCGAGTATTCCAACTGGGCCAGCTCGACAGCCAGACGCGACTGGCGTGTTTGGGCGCGGGTCGAAAAGATGTCGAGAATTACCTCGGTCCGATCGAGCACCTTGACGCCGATCGCCTGCTCCAGGTTGCGAATCTGAGCGGGCGAGAGATTGTTGTCGAACACCACGATATCGGCGTCGGACGCTTCGACCAACTGCTGAAGCTGCTCGACCTTGCCGTGGCCGATGTAGGTCGTCTTGTCCGGGGCCTGACGGTTTTGGGTCATCTGGGCGACGACTTCGGCCCCCGCCGTTTCGACGAGCCCGGCGAGTTCGTCCAGCGGCTCGCCATGCACAGCAACATGCTCGGGGAGATGCACACCCACCAAAATGGCGGACTCGCTCTCCATGCCCGACTTGCGATCGGCTGGCGGTTGGTTCGCCGGTTTTCGGTTGGTCGCGGTCACGGCTTGGTTCTAGCTCCTGGGGTCGGTAGGTGTGGCTTCGGTCGCTACGAACATTCGACACCCGTTGGTGAGAGAAAGTTCGCGGGACTACAGCTTCTACCTCAATTATAGCCTACCCCAGGAAATCTGGCCAGTTACCAAACATACTCTACGCCTGCGTGAAAACCGTGATACAAGGCGTGGCCTTGGGTTCCCAAAGCAGCCGGTGCAGCGGCTAGATCATCGAACATCGTCGTGTTGATGTTGCCATTCACCGTGACGAGGCTGTTCATATAGAGCCATTCGTAGCCTGTTCTGACAGACCAACTCGGCAGGATATCGGCCACAAGCCCTATGCCGCCTTCGGCGATAAAGGCAAGCTGGTTGCCCTCTTCCGCTGGTTGAACATTGAAGGTGTTGGCACCGACGTTCGAGATCGAATTCCCAAACTTGAAGCGGTTGTTGTAGATACCCGACTTGAATTCCAAGGTTCCCCGCAGCCCTTGCCGCAGGCAAACGCAAGTGTCGCCCCCGAACTGGAAGCCGACCAAGTCGTTCTCGGTCCCCGCACCGATCGAGCCATTTCCGTTTTGCGTGATCGCGGAAAAGAGCAGGTCTTCGGTCAGGCGTGTGTAGCGGAAGCCCAATAGGTAGGTGCCCGAAATGCGAGGCCGGTTTCCAACCCAATAGCGTCGATAGCTGAATTCGACGGTTTGTAGGTCAGAGGTGTAGCTCAGCGTGTGCTGCGAGGCTTCGTCGAGGCCTGGGATGCCGTCGATGCCGTCGCCGCCATCTTGGTCGATAAATCCGTAGTTGGAAAAGATCGAGAACAACTGATTCGGCTGGGCCGGATTGATGTCTGCGGAATTAACCGTTTGCTCGAAACCGGCGTCATACATGCCGGTGTAAGTCGCTTCGAAGACCGAGAGGGCCCCGATATCGTAGCGGCCCACCACACGCCAACCTGCTTGCAGATCGTCGCCAGCCCCTGCGGGGTTGAGGAACGGATTGTTCGTTTGTCCTGGTGCAAAACCATTGCCGAAGGACGAAAAGGCGGGTAGCCCTTCGCCCGGCGAATCGCTTAGCTTGAAGAAGACTGCTTCAAAAGCGAGATCGAAATAGTGGGGTCCGCACTGGTCTTGGCCTTGGCCGCCGAAGTCGACTGCCATCGGGTCCATGCCCATGCCGCCTGGGCATGTTTGACAGTCGCCGCCGTAGCCTCCTCCGTATCCGCCGCCGCCAGGAGGGCAACCGCCAGGGCAGTAGTTCGTCAGTTGTATCGTCTTGCCCGACACATCGACAAAATCGCTCCCTTGGGCAGCCGCTGGTCCGCCGGCCAGAAACGCCGCCGGAAATTGCTGCGACCCTTGCTGCCGTGGTCCTAGCTGGCCTGGCCCAATGCCCATCTGCGTAAAGTTGGGCTGGCGGTAACTTTGGCCGAAGGCCCGTTGCTGTTCAACGGAATCCGAAGCCAAGGTGCAACCTACGATCGCGACAAGAATCCATCGCGCGAAACTTTTTGTATTATTCTTCATCTCCAACTTTCCCCCTCATACGGTCATGTTCACAAGGAACCAAAACCTTGCAACGTGCAATTCTTATCGGACCAGGATGTCCCGGATAACCAGACTTTTCGGGACAGACCGCAATTTTTCTGAAAACGGCACAATCGTCAGGGGGGAAGCAGTAGGCTGGGGTCTACTCCGCAGAGGGGTGCCTTTGGAGGTTTTCTTTCCAGAAGCCAAGGCAATAATCCCCCTTCCCGTTTTCGGGGAGGGGCTAGGGGAGAGGTCAGCCTTGCAACAAAGCATTCGCCCCGACGTTGGTAAAAACCCTCCCCGAGTGCAGGAGTTCAGCTAAAAATAGGGGTTGAACAAAGGAGCCAGATGGGCGCTAGCCCCGGTTTTTACAGCATGAACCGGGGCTAGCGCCCAAGCGGCTAATCCTCACTGTAAGCTGTGACAAAGCACTAGCTCCTCCCTGCATAATCCCTACAGAACATTTATTCGTGCGTTTCGTGCCAGCTTCTCTCCCTTTAAGTAATGGGGCTCGCCAGGGGCCGAATTGGATTCCCAAGAATTTGACGGAAATCTAGCTGGAAACTAGGATGGAGGTTCTGATGCCTTCGCTTTTTGCTTTCCGTGTGACCCAGGAATCCTGGGTCGGTCGGTTCGTCCCTGTCTCGGTTTTTTGTGAACCGTTGCGCTGACGAGTGATTACTCTGGAAGTAGGAAGAAGAAGGTCCATTCAAAATTGAGGACAGAGAACTGTGAACTATTCTAAATTTGTGGCTGCTGTGTGTCTTGATGGTGTTCGTCGCAAAGAGAAGCGTCGTGCTGCTGGTGTGAGCCGTCGACAAAAACGTCGGATGCTGCAATTCGAGACGCTCGAAGACCGACGTGTGATGTCGGTCAATCCTCTGAACGGCCCACTGAACGTCGGCGATGGTTGTCGGGCGGATGAGTACATTTCGGTCACGCAGGAAATCGACCTCTCTGCGAGCCAAATGCGCGACGTCTTGCTCGACTCCAGAACACTGGGTGAATTTGCCAAGGCCGCCGAGCTTTCGCAATACACCGATCAACAGCTTACCAGCACCAAAGAGTGGGTCGTACTTGCTGGCAAAGGGGTCAGCGCCGATGCCATCACCGCCGCCACCGGTGTCAGCATTGCCCGCGACACAGGGATTCTCCCTTGGTCGTACATTGTTGATGCCAGCGAAGAGAGCAGCTCGCAGTTGGTTAGCGCGCTGACTAGCACCGAGCTGGTCGACTACTTCTACCCGCTAGTCCCTCTCCATATCGAGGCCCAGTCCACGACGAACGATCCGCTCCTCGACAAGCAATGGCATCTCATTAACTTTGGTCAGGAGACGGGCAACCCCGACTTTTCGCCGTTTTTTGGAACGGTTGACGAAGACATCAACATCGAAGGCGCCTGGGACTCTGTCACTGGCAAGGGCGTCGTGATTGGCATCGTGGATTCGGGCATCGGGATTCAGCCTGCGAATCCGAATCCCTTCTTTGACTTGAATGGTAATCCCATTATCACCCTCGATACTGCCCACCCCGACTTGGCAGCCAACCTTCGTCTCGATTTGGCGATTGACCTTGTCGACAACGACAACGATCCTTCCCCTACCGGGGGCCTCTCTGACGGACATGGTACCGCCGTTGCAGGCATCGCGGCAGGGGTAGGCAACAACGGCATTGGTATCACAGGCGTTGCCTACGAGGCCGGTATCGCGCCGATCCGACTGTTCAGCGATGATTTTGGACTTGGCCCGACAGACGCCACGATTGCAGCCGCCTTTGGGCATGAGGCTCAAGAAATTGATATCTACAATCACAGCTGGGGGCCAGCACCCGAGGTGGATGACCAGGGGGATCTAGCGGCGAACCCTCGGACTATTTTCGCTCTTGGCCCGCTCGCTACGGTGGCCTTGCGGAATTCGGTCTTTTTCGGACGCAAAATCAACCCGACCGACGTCAACGGCTTGGGCGGTATTCATGTTTTCGCTGCAGGAAACAGTAAGGGATTTTCCGATGGCGGCAATTTTAGCGAAGTCGTGAATTCTCGCTACACGATCTCGGTGACTTCGGTTATCGAAGACGGTTCAGAAACGACCTATGGCGAAGCTGGCGCATCGGTGTTGGTGGCTGCTCCGAGTGGCTCGAATCCGCTAGAGATCATTCGAGACGAGCAACTTGGTAGTGGTATCGTAACCACCGACTTGCAAGGAGACCCGGGGTTCAATCAGGCTCCCTTGTTTGGCATTGAAATCGATGCCGACTTCGAGCTCGACACCAATTACAGCACCCGCTTCAACGGCACCTCGGCGTCGGCTCCGATTGTCTCGGGCGTCATCGCCCTGATGCTCGAAGCGAACCCGAACCTTTCTTACCGAGACGTTCAGCATATTTTGGTGCGATCGGCACGGCAAAATATCCCCACGAACCCTACCTGGGTCACCAACAACCAACAGTTGTTTAACGATCCGTTGGCGTTCGACTCGGATGCCCATCTGGAAGAGGCAGATCAAGACGGAAGCTTCGACGGCATATGGCCGTTCGCTCAACCTTCCCAAGAGGCTGGAGGCACGGAAGAAGAACCTACGCCCGCTACGCCGAGTAAGCAAGTCTACTACGCCACCCCCACTCAGCCAAATCTCTTTACGAATGGGGCCGGATTGACCGTGAGTCAACTGACCGCAAGATCTGATATTGGGGTGGGACACGGGGTTGTCGATGCGGCCCTCGCCGTCGAACTGGCTCGCAATTGGGTTACCTTAGGTGGCCAAACGAGCGAATTCACTTGGACCACGGGACGTTTCACTTCGGGCCAAATTAACGCAGGGGCTATCACGAATGATGACTCTGGCGAATTTATCGTGCCGGGTGGAGTCATCGGAGATGGCAACCCCGACAACCCGAATGCCTTTATCGAGTACTTCAACGAATTTAACAAAGAAGAAACCCCGGCCGAACCTGGCGAACCCGATGCCGATCCACCGGTCGAAGGCAAAGATCGCAAAGGGCCCTTCGACGCTGAAGATCCTGGCGATCAAAAGGTCAATACCCGAGGCACTTACATCCCGATTTTTCCGCCAGCGATGACGGTCGAATGGGTCGAAGTCGAACTCGATCTCGACACGGGGGATGCCAATGATTACGACTTTTTGCGAATCGTTTTGGTTTCGCCTGATGGGACTCAGTCGGAGTTAAAAAACTGGCATCTCAAGCCTGGCGCTAACGACCTCAACGGTCCCTTCCACAATACAGGCAATGGCCACCGCGGCGGCCTATTCGATGACCCTGCAGGCAACATCACCAACGACGACGCCGTGCTGAATGCCGTCTTCACGACCAATCGCCACTGGGGCGAGCGGACCGAGGCCAAGGTGCGTCTCAACACCGATGGGACACCTGTTCGCGGGCATACCTTCGAAGAAGAGTTTTTGCCAACGAACAAAACGGTCGACAACAATCCGAATCCCGAAGGCCCCGAAATTGTTGACGGCTGGAAGCTGGTCTTCGAGAATTTCAGCGGTTCGACCATCAACATCAATTCTTACGAAGTTGCTTTCCACGGCATTAGTGCCCTGGGCACAGGACGTATCCAAGGCGTTATTGGCGTGGATGACAACACCGATGGGTTCTTTTCTTCGATTGCCCCGGATCCTGATGATCCTGGAGCGGACCCCCAAGAGGACAATTTTTCGCGTTACACCGAAATCAACTTGCTTGATACCTTAATGGAACCCCCTATCGATCCAGATGCAGAGCCCCTGACCGATGCCGACCAACTGTTCGTCGACATTGCAAGTTCCGACCCCTACATGGTCCGCACGGCGCTGAGCCCTGAGGTGCAAGAGTCGTGGGCTGCGGGAGCAATTGTCTACGTCGACCTCAACGCCAATGGCACGCGTGATCTTACTGATCCGCACTACCAGCTTGGTGCTGACGGCAACTACTTCTTCGATTTGCCGCCGAACCCCGAGGGCGAAACCTATGACGTCCGCCTCGATCCCAACTCGCTCGACGCGGCAGGCTTGCTCAATGGCGCGAATCTAGCTGTGGCCAATGCCGGTCCGTTTGCACAAGTAGCGGTGACTGTCGAAGGCGAACGTATCGATGGCTTTGCCGTCGAAGGCGATACGATCACTGCCGACGATGCCTTTGGCTTTGCTGGGGTTGCAACGCAAACTTCGGCTCCTGACCTCAACCTCGTGCTGCTCCCGAACTCGGAGCCCGAGGATATTGTCAACCTGAGGGGCGTTGTCTATGCCGATCTCGACGAGAATGGTATCCAGGATGGCGACGATGCTCCGATTGGCGGGGCCAACGTCTATGTCGACCTCAACCAGAACGGCGTCTTCACGCCTGGCTTCGATCCGCTGACGACAACCGACGCAGATGGAAACTACACGTTTGCCGATCTCGAAGTCATACCAGGTTTCTACTCGGTGGTGGTGCTCCAGGGAACCACCGGCACGTTCAACGCTCCGGTCAACCCGAGCGATGCCGATCACGCGTTTTTCTTTGCCCCTGGCTTCGACAACTCCGATAGCAATACCGATTCTGAAGTGCCTGGATTTGAGGTCAATCTCGACTTCGGATTCAAAATTGACCCCAGCCTGCCCACAGGCGGTGGTACTGGCGTAGCGATCTCGGGCATTGTCTACGAGGACTCGAACAACAACGGCCAGCGAGGTTCGTTTGAAAAGGGCTTGGCCGGCATAGCGACCGTCTATCTCGACCTCAATAACAACAATGTACACGATGCTTCGATCGAGCCTTCTTCGCCCACGGGTGCTAATGGCTCGTATATCTTCAATTCGTTACTGCCGGGGCAGTACACCGTTCGTCTAATTTTCGACGAAACCAACTACCAACAGACTAGCCCTGCCGGAGTGCCTGATCTCAGTGGCGACTTCGATCCCGACGATTTTGAATCACGCGTCACGATTGCTTCTGGCAGCGTAGCTGGTGGCGTTGATTTTGGTCTACACAATCGGGCGGTGGCCGACTTTGGTGATCTGCCGAGCGCGTTCCCCGTTGCGAGCCACATCAAGTTTGGCGACCTGTACCTCGGTAACCTCGTCGATGCCGAGATCGCTGATCCAGGCGGTTCGGACGGCACGGGCGACGATACCACGGGGCTTGATGACGAAGATGGCGTGGTATTCGGCAACCTGCTCGACAACTCGACCACCCTGAGTGTCACCGTCTCGGCCAATACCAATGGCGGCTTCCTGCAGGCTTGGATCGACTTCAACCAAGATCTCGCTTTCCAGGCTTCGGAGCAAGTGATTCTCGAAACCTTGCTCGACAAGGGCGAGACCGAGTTCACGATTCCTGTGCCTGCCGGGTTGGCAAGTGGCACGGTCTACGCGAGATTCCGCTACGGCGAGCAAGGCATTTCTGGCTTTGCGGGGCAAGCCCTCAAGGGCGAGGTCGAAGATTATGCAATCACGGTGACTTCCACAGCGATTGACCCAGGGGCAACGCTCGTCATCGACGACAACCCTGACTTCGATGCTGATGGCGATGTCGATGGCTTTGACTTCCTGGCTTGGCAACGAGGTTTTGGTAGCAACAACGCTGCGACTACCGATGGCGATGCCAACAACGACAGCAAAGTCACCGAACGCGACTTGCGAGCCATCGTCCGCGACTTTGGTCAAAACTCGGTGGTTATTGGAACTGGCGATTTCGACAGCGATGGCGACCGAGACGGCTCGGACTTCCTGGCTTGGCAGCGCGGCGTAGGACAGACGGCAAGTCTTAGCACCGGCGACGGCAACCTCGATGGCAACGTCGACGGAAGCGACTTGCAGCTCTGGGAAAGTTCCTTCGGCCAAGGCAACGGGGCAGCGATCGCAGCAGCAGTGCAAGCTCCGCCTAGCGATTCCGATCTCGGACACCGTATCAGCCAACCAGGCTTCCAAGAAGACCTGGAGGCTGAAGATCTTCTGGGGGTTGGTGTTGAAGCCCAAGGCTTGGCTTCGCTTGCCAGCGAAGTCGACCGCTTGTCGGCACTACGCCGTGACGCGTCGCGGCCAACCCGGTCGGAATATCGCTTGGACCATGTCGAGCCAACCTCCGCAGCATCTCAAGCCGAGTTTGGCTTAGCCTTGCGTGACCACGTCTGGGAGCAGCTTGCTGCCAAACAGCGGAATGTGGCTGAGGAAACTGTGGCTAAGGAAACCGAGCGTCTGGAAAATCTTGATACTGAAGAGGCCTTGGCCGAAGCTTTCGGCGAAGAAGTCAACTGGCGTCTATAAGTCAGTCTTAACGCTGACTGAAGCCACGCGTAGAGAAATCTGATACGCAAGCTGATACGCAAAAGAGACAAAAAAAAGTAACCGTTCACGGTTACAATCAGTAGTTCGCCATTATGCGAAAGTTGCTATTCTTCCTGGATGGCGGATCAAGACGACATCATTGCCGAGCTTCGTAGCACCAATGCTGCACTTTTGCAGCGTATTACTGATCTGGAATTGCAGCTTGCCAGGGCGTTGAAAAACTCGTCGAAATCGTCAAAATCTCCTTCTAGCGATATTGTGAAGCCACCGAAAAAGCAGGCAAAGCGTCGGAAGAAAGCGAAGCGGGGTGGGCAGAAAGGGCACGAGCGAAAACTACGCGAGCCGCTACCGCCCGAGCGTATTGACAAAACGATCGACTACGAAATCGAGGACGACGAAGTCGATCGTTTGAAGCTGACTCTGACCGGCGAGTTCGACACAATCCAGCATATCGAATTGCCAGACGTGCCAGTCATCGTGACCGAACACCGCTTCCCGCTTTACGAATCTCCCGAGGGCGATGTCTACTATCCGTACGTTCCTGAAATCCACGGCAAGCCGCCACTAAAATGAAACAGGGCGGCCCACGCTTGCTGGCCACAATGGGTTGGATGAAGTCGCGGAGACACAGCAGTTACACAACCCTCGAAAAATACTGTGACGATGTGCTGGGTTTTTCCGTGTCGCGTGGTTATCTATCGAAGCTCTGATTCGCTTGCGGGCGCTCACGAAGAACTCAAGCAGGCGATCCCCGAACAACATCAACTTGGCAGCGACGAAACAAGCCTCAAGAACAACGGCAAAAAGCATTGGATCGCGCCGCTGTTCACTCTATTTCACATTGCCAGCAGTCGTTCGCGGGCGGTACTCGAAGAACTGGTCGGCCCAGACTTCAAGGGTTTTATTCACTTCGACTACTTCTCGGCCAACTGCTCGTTCGCCTGGAACTATAGCGTGAAAGCCCAGTACTGCTGGGCCCATCTGATTCGCGACATGCGGTTCCTGAGTGAAAAGCATCCCGAAAAGAAAACGAAAGCGTGGGCCGAGAAGCTTTTGGGTCGTTCTCGAAAGATGTTTTCGACTTGGCATCGTCGCGACGAGATGACCGAAGCCGGTTTTCACCGTTCGATGCTCACGCATCGCGATCGTTTTCTGGAAATGGTTCGCAAACCGCCCGATTCGACCGAGGCAGGCAATCTTGCTGCGAGGTTCGCCGTGATTCTGTTTCAAGCCGAAGATTCGAACGAAATCGAGTCGTATGATTTGTCGCAGGACTATTTTCGGTTTCTGTTCGAGTCTGGCGTAGAGCCAACGAACAATCACAGCGAACAGCAGATTCGCCATTGCGTGATCGACCGCCGCATCACCCAAGGCACGCGCAGCGAACGTGGCCAGCGTTATCACGAGAGAATGTGGACCGCCATCGCCACCTGTGGAAAGCAGGACCGAAGCTTCTTTCACTTCCTCCAAGAATCGATCGAAGCGAAGCTCAAAGGCAAGCCGGCACCTTCGCTGATGCGAATTTGATCTGAAAGCCGTGAACGGTTACAAAATCTTCTTGATCAGCCCGGTGAGCTGATTGACATATTTACGGGATAGGGGTTTGCCTGTGATAGCGTTGCGGCGATCGATAATCTGTTGTCGTACGGCTTTCAGTTTTTTTGGGCTGAACTCTTCAACGGGAAGCGCGCCGTAAAATTCCACCAACGGAGTAATCGCTGCCTTGATGCGGTAACGCTCGTCGGGATTGTGGCGGTAATGCTGCTTCGCAAACTCCACATATTGAGCAACAAGTTCTGCGACGCTAGTCTGATCGCAATCGACAACCTGGAGCACAGCGCCCGCTTCCGCAATATACTGGGCAACTAGCTTGTGGTAATGCTCGCGACTCTCGGGCGAATTGTACTTGCCGAGATAGTAATTGTACTGGTTCAGCCTGACATTGAGTATTGACGAACTCGAATAAGCTAGTGAAATTGGACTAAAGGCATTTTTCTTGATTGAGTTTATCGCATGGAGCCAAAAACGAAGTTGGCGTTGATTGAAAATGGGGTGGCGCAGCCTGTGCGGCCACCCCGAACTTCGCTTCTGGCCCTGGTGCGGCGCTCGGGTCGATCTCCACCGTAGCCCTATCCTCCGCCCAGGTCTCTTTAGTATAGCATCCGCCGGCTTGCGTGTGGCATTGCTCTTCTTGATTGGAAAGTTGACGATTACTGGCCCGCCTTTCACGAGCCTCTTGCAGCTTCCGATCACGCTCGTCGAAAATCGCCTTTTCGCGACCGTGCAATTTGTCGATTGGTGTCACATAGCCTAACGCACTGTGCAAGCGGACCTCGTTGTATTCCGTAACGTAATTGGTAACCAATCGCCTGGCGTCTTCCAAGCAAAGGGGCGTTCCCGGGCGAATGCATTCTCCTTTGATCGTCCGGTGATACCGTTCCAGCTTTCCGTTTGATTGTGGGTAGTAGGGTGAAGTCCTTACGTGGGTCATGCCACTGATGCGGATGAACTGTTTGAAATCTTTGGAGATGAACTGGGGGCCGTTGTCGCTGATGATTCGTGGCGTCTCATCAGGAAACTTCTCGCGAGCCCGTTGCAAAATCGTCTCGACATCCTGTTCGGTCATCGATTCCCGAATCTCCCAGTGCACAATGAACCGGCTGTAACCGTCCAAGATGCTGCACATATAGTAAAAAGTGCCGCCCAGGTTCAGATACGAGATATCGATATGCCAATGTTTGTGCGGACCACTCGGTTGCTTGAAACCCTTTCCTTTGCGCGTTGGCTTGAGGTTATGCCGATCGAGGACGCCTGCCGTTTTTAACACGCGATAAACGCTCGATGCGCTGATCGCAACGACGTCGGCATCGAGCATCTTGTACGTGAGTCGCCGGTAGCCATCGAGCGGATGCTGCCAGTAGAAGTCGAGGATCGCTCGCTTCTCCCAGTCTTCCAGCCAATGGTCCCTGGGGATCCAGCCATTGTGTTCGTTCACCTTTCCGTATCGCTGCTTCCAGCTGTAAAAGGTGCCTTCTGGCACACCCATCCAACGGAGGATACGCCCGGCTGTGACCTCGGTACGATCCTTCCAATGATGAACATAATCGACGACGCGATCGCGTACGTCGTGGGGAACCCCAATTCCGTTTAGAGTTCCCCAAGTTCTTTTTTTAACGAAACGTGCTCCTGCAAAAGTTCGGCAACAACCTCGTTACGGTTTTGCAGTTTTTCTTCAAGCTGCCCGATCCTCTTTTCGTGAGCGTTTTGCTGCCTTTTCAAATTGGCCTTGTTAGGACGCCGCGCGAAGGCACCCTCAGCGTTCTCAAAAAGCTGCTTTTGCCATTGGTAGTACTGGGTGGCGTGAATGCCGAATTCATCGCACAGGTCGGAGACGGGAACGTTCTCAAGCAAGTGGCGACGAACGATCGAAACCTTCTGCTCGGGAGAATACTGCTTGCGGTTGGACATCGTGAACTCCTGGGGGGTGAGCTATACTCTAGCTCATCAATTTCACTCAACGTCCAACTGAGGCAAAACAATAGATCGAACACAAGCCGTCGAGGAACTCTGCGTAATGCAGTTCCTTCGGGTTCTGTAACGCCAGCTTGATCGCTTTGCGAATCAAATGCGCCCAACAAAGTTGATGCCGACTGAACAGGTCTCGATAGGCTGCGTAGTCATCCGTGACGCCAATGCCACCAAACGACTCGCCCAAAATGTCGGTCGCTTCGGTTTTCTTGCGCGACAGGCCGCACCGATAAAGCACATGCATCGAAGTCGAAAAAACCCACGTATAGCACGACTTGTCGCCCACTTTCCAGCCGGTCTCATCAATGTACACGATCATTTGCAGGGCCAGCAACTGAGCGATCGTATCGTATTGCTCGTCCCAATCCTTGGCCAACTGGTTGAGCAACGCGTCGGCTTGTCCCTTGGAGAGATTTAACCCGGTGAAGAAGTTCATGATCTGCCGTGCGTTGTCCAGCGACACGCCGATCCAGTAGTGCAGAAAGGCCAAGATTAAAAGGATCTCCATGCCAAATTCGCTGCGACTGTTTCGCAGTCCTGCGGGCACCGGCACGCTGGTCGAGTCGGGCAAATCGTAAATGTCGTAGCACACGTAGACCGCTTTGCCATCGAAGATTCGCCAAGCGAGTTGCGAACGATGTCGCACACATAGTTCACGATCCGCGCCCTCGGCGTAGATGTCGATCGTTCGAGTCGCTTGCGTGCGTTTGTTTTGAGTTGGTTTGCGGCCGGTCGATTTTTTCTTGGGTTGCTTCTTTTTGTTCTTGTTTCGATCGAGGCTGTAGTTCTCTTTGAAAACAGGCTTCTTCGCCGTCTTCGCAGCCGCTTTGCCTTCCAGCAAAGGCCAACAGTCGCTTTACCTCCGCTTCCAATTGCTTCAGTCGGACCGTCATCTGCCGGATCGTCTCCGCCTGTTGCTGGATCGTTACATCGCGTGGGTCGGATAAGGATTCTTGATCGCCTGACATACCCCTCGACTAGCAAAACCCTGAAAACAGCGATATAGCAATTGAAAATTGACAGCTACCTTCGGACTTCTGCAACCATTGCATTTAGCTTGGCCTGCTGGAACGCTTGATAGTCCATTAGCACTGGGGCACTGGACGGGAGTAGGTTACCACTCATTTGCCGCAATATGTCGTCGGAGGCATGAGCATCTCTTTTGATGGGGTAGGCAATTTTGCCATGACGATCGACATCAAAGGGCAGACTTCCATTATCTTTCCAATCAAGAAACGGTAGCTCTGCTTGCCAGTCACGAAGTTCACCAAGACGAATTAACTCATTGTTCTTACTCACAGAATCACCATCCTTTTCCAAGCCAAGCCGACCGCCCGGCAATCGCGGTGGATGGTGGTTACCACGACAACCGGCCAGTCTACGCGGGGATCAATCCGCTAAGCTCGGCAAATTGTTATCCGACTTTCAACTCCAACTTCACGCCAACCGCTTTGGCGTAACGAATCAGGGTTCGTATTGTGGGGTTGGGCGTTGGGTCGTTTTCGAGTTTACTAATCGCCTCTCGGCCAATGCCGGTGCGCTGGCGGATATCGGCCAAGCTCAGCCCTTGCCGTAGGCGTGCTTTTTTGAGTTGCTTGATCGCCTTGCAGGCTGCTTGGTGAGCCGCAAAGACTGCCCGACCTTTGGCAAGAATATCTTTCTTGTCCGCCTCAACGGCTGCGACTTCCTTCTGGTAGGCGTCTTGCTGCCCAGGTGTCAGCTTCCTGTGAACTCGTTTTGCTTTTTTTGCCATCACTCCACCTCGTAAGCAGTAACAGGGAATATCTCGTAATCGTCAAGCATTCTGTAGACGCAAGCCAATCGGCGTCCCGATTTGGTAAAACCAAACGCAATCGGCAGGCTATAGGTGTTGCATTAAATTCTAACACAGTCACAGCCGACAGCGCCAGAAACTACTGAAAAAATAGTGGTGGCGGGAAAAAATGCTGTTCTGGCCAAAAAACAGCCCTTTTTTCTCGAACAAAATGCTCTATGCTTGCGTCTTCATATGTTGTTGACACCTGTCAACACCCGACGTAGTGTAAAGGTAGGGTTATGCCAAATCGACCAAGGCACCCAAACAAACATATCGAGAAAGCTCTTTCCTATGCCGAGTCTGTTGGCTGGCGGATCGAGAAATCCAGTGGCCACTCTCACGCATGGGGCAAGATGTATTGTCCACAAAACAGCCGCGACGGTTGCAAGACTTCCATTTTCTGCACGCCTCGAAGTGCGGAGAACCATGCCAGGAATTTACGTCGCGAAATTGACCTTTGTGACCATTGCTAACCAAAAAATACTTTGATGGAGACTATTTCGATGGAGAACGGCAGGGAGTTTGATTTTACCTTGCTTTTATCTGGCATCAGTGACTTTACTGATGAACAGATTGAAAGCCTGTACGAAGCAGGCTGTGACGATGCTACCGTTGCTCAAAGGCATGGTCGCGTTTACGTCACTTTTTCACGACACGCTGTTTCGGCAGTTGAAGCCATCGTCAGTGCAATTGAAAATGTAAAAAAATCTGACATTGGGGCTAGTGTCCAAAGAGTCGACACTTGCAATTTAGTGACTCAAGCAGAGATTGCTAGGCGAATCGGCCGTAGTAGAGAGTTGGTTTCTAAGTACGCCACAGGTGAACGTGGTGCTGGTGGTTTCCCTGCGCCTGCTTGCAATATCGTTGAGGGAAAACCGCTTTGGTATTGGTGTGAAGTGGCATACTGGTTTTCTCAGAATCACATCATCAAGGATTGCGAAAGCCGGGAAGCTCAAGAAATTGCAGCAATCAACACGATATTAGAGTTAGAACATTTCAAAGAAATTGCTCCTGAAGTAACTAGTGAATTGTTCAAGCAATTTTCTGTTTGTAATGGCTTTAACTAAAGCCAAGGAAAGTCAGCAGTAGCGAGGACCGCGCGGGCGAGTCCGCTACCCGATCGGCTGTTCGAGTTCGACACCCGCCGATTCGAGCCAATCGGCCAGCAATTCCACACAGCCTTCGGCATCCTCACCGGCCAGCGTAAGCAGTAGTTCGTTCTGCTCGGCACGCAAGGCTACGGTTGCCGAGACGCCAGAGCAGACGTCATGCAGTTGCTCTAAATCGACGGGGCCACGGAGTTTGATCGTTGTCATTTATCCGATCCTCCGTGCGACTTCGATGCCCTTGGCCAAATCTCGTTCCGCGTAGATTTGCGTCACGTCCGCAGCGCTATGACCCAAGATTACCTGCGCCGCTTCCATTCCGAATTCCTTGCGGATCTCGGTTGCTGCTGAATGTCGCAGGCGGTTGGGGCTCCACTTGTCGATACCGTGCTTTTCGCAGACGCGGGTGATGGCGCGGCGGTAGCTGTCGGTGGTGTAGTGGTTGCCGGGCTGTAGCATTGGGCGACGCTTGCCTCGCTTCTTTTGCTTGCTGCCCGGCTTGTTGCCGCAGCTAAGGGGCGTCTTGCGAGAGGCATGGACTTCCGCACGTCGGCTTACTTCGGAGTCGGCAGGGCAGAAGCAATGCGTCTCGGCATCCCGAACAAGATACCGCAACAAGATGGCTTGGGCCTTGGGACCGACGAAGATCGTTCGATCGCGGCCATGATGCTCGGTCTTGTGGCTCTCAGGCTTGTACGTCCAAACATCGCCGGAACGATCAAGATCACACGGGCGGACGATGCAGACCTCGGCAGGTCGGCAGCCAGTGAGTCGCTGGAATCTCACCATATCGGCCACGGTCGCGGGCAAGTGTGGAAGCGTAGCTTCGATGGTCGTCTGAAGCACTGGGGCCGTTTCGCGCGCCTTGGTACGACCTCGCAAGAGTCCGGGCACAAGCGCCAAGGCTTGCTGAACATCGGGCGAAACCAACTGTTCGCCGACAGCCCACTTGTACATGCGGACGATTCGAGCGGTGTGGTCGTTGATGTAGCGACGGCTTAGCCCATCGTCGACCATTCTTTGGCGGACAGCTTTTAGGGCCAACGGGCCAAAGTCGTTGGCTTGCTCTTTGCCGTACCACGCATTCACGTACTTGATAGCGATCTTGATGGCAGGGGCGACCTTGGTGCAGCGCCCGTCCTTGACGTAGTAGCTCTTCGCAAACTTCCAGTACCGGGCACAGAGTTCGACGACGGTGATTTCGTCGCCTTGGGTCGGCAACAGACTTCGGCCACTTTCCAGCCATTCCGCAACGAGACGGTCGTACTGGCGTCTGCTGACCTGGGTGCCGTGCGGGCCGAGATAGTGGTCGACGCCACAGAGAGTGACGATTGCTTGCCCGCTAGCACGGTGCTTACGGTACTTGGGGATGAAATTTGAAGAATGACGCGGCATAGTGCAGGTTCCTATATTTTGTGGTCTGCTAAAACGGTATGTACCGTTTTAAGGACCAAGGAAACGCCGCACTGTCGAACGTCGACAGGTAAAGAAACTACTTGTTTGGCAGTGTTAAAGTGAAGTGGAGCGAATGGGACTCGAACCCACGACCTCTGCATTGCGAACGCAGCGCTCTCCCAACTGAGCTACCGCCCCAGGCGGATTTTTATTTTAGGGGGCTGACTTCCATGTGTCTAGGTTGCCGGTCGAGTTGGTCAGGAGCACTGCAAAGTCGAAAGAAACAAGCTTAATCGCCAAGGACGCCAAGAGCGCCAAGAAAAACTGGAAAGAGTGTTTTTGCCGATTTACTGCTTGGCGCTCTTGGCGTCCTTGGCGGTTCAAAAACAGGACTTTGCAGTTCACCTGCAGAGTTGGCCCGGGCTCGGATTAACGGGGCGCTTTTTTTGTGCCTGACAGAAACGGGCGTAGCTCGTCGACGAAGTCGCCGGCGTCGGCGAATTGGCGGTAGACGCTGGCGAAGCGGACGAAGGCAACTTCGTCGAGGTCTCGGAGGTGATCCATGACTAATTCGCCTAGACGACGACTGTCGATTTCGGAGTCGAAGGACGAAAAAACATCGTTCTCGATTGCGGCGACGGTTCGATCGATATCGCGATCAGAGATCGGTCGCTTCCAGCAAGCTCGTTCGAGGCCCGACCTAATTTTGTCGCGGGAGAACGGTGCTCGGGAGCCATCTTTCTTGACAACCTTGATCGCAGATTCTTCAATGCGTTCGTAGGTGGTGTAGCGGCGTTTGCACTTCAAGCACTCTCGGCGTCGGCGGATGGCGTAACCATCTTGGCTGGCGCGGGAGTCAATGACGCGGTCGTTATCCATTCGACAGAAGGGGCATTTCATGGCACCACTATATCAGTTAATTCGGGATAAGGAATGCGGAATGCGGAATAATAATCGCAACCTTCTTTGCTGCATCAAAGAGGGAAGATTAAATTTGTTGCGAATCAAGCACTTCGCGCTTCTTGGGGAGCCCCTCGCAGGGACGTCCTTACCGAAACAAATCTCCGGACTGGCTCAATCTGCACGCTCTACGTCTTCGCGGCAGTAGGACAACGTCAGCAGCACGTAGCCGGTTACGAGATTTGGGTCGCTTTCTAACCAGCGCTGGTTGCTGTTGATCCAACTGCCGTCGGGTTGTTGGCGGCGGGCCAGTTCGGCGATTAGCTCTTGTCGCCAGTGGTGTTTATTGCCGTCGGCATCAACGATTTCCTCTTCGCCGATTGCGTCGAGCGCTTTGGCGAATGTGTGGAAATAGTAGTACAGCCCATTGTCGCCGAGGCCGGGGTTTTTTTCGATCGTGTAATTTTTTTGTGCCCATTGAAACGCCGCCTTCACCCGCGGGTCGTCGGGGCCGACGCCGGCGTAGATCATGCTCTTCAGGCCGGCGTAGGTCATGGAACCGTAGCTTCGCAGCCCGCCGCCTGCGGTTTCGCCTGCTTGGCTCGACCCGCCTGCTGCTGCGGTGTAGTAAAACCCGCCATCGGGATTCTTGGCAGCGAACTTCGTGTCGTTGTGCTCGGTCTCGAAATTCTGACAACGTGACACAAAGGCGAGCGCCCGTTGCATGGCCGGGTCGTCGGGGCCGGTGCCGACCGACTTGAGGGCGTCGATCAGAAAGTTGGTGTTCGACAGGTCAGGGCGATTGTGTTTGCCGTAGCCAGCGCCGCCGTAGCTGGTGCTCGACGGGTCGTGCCCCTCGTTGCCGTCCCACTGCAAGTCCTTCACAAATTCCTCGGCCCGATCGAGCAGCTTTTCGTATTTGCCGTTGCCCTTGCCTTTGCGGTCGGCTTCGGCAAAACAGAGCATCGCTAGGCACGTTTCGTAGTTGCGATAGCGGGAGCCTTTTTGATAGATCCCGCCGTCGCTTTTTACTTGCGTTTGCAGATAGGCGAGCGACTTGGCAATCAGCGGATCGCTCGGCGTGCGGCCATGTCGCAGCAGGGCGGTGGCAATCAGCGAAGTAACGCCGGTGCCAGCAAAGCTGCTGTACGAGCCGTCTTCGTCTTGGGCGGTGGCAAGAAACGCAACACCGCGCTCGACCAACGGGGCAAGCTTGGTGGGAGGTGCTTTTGCTTCGGCAAAATTATTGGTGATAGCGAGGAGAGTGATCAACAACAGGCAACAGGAGGAATGGAGGGGACGCATTGTTTTGCTCCTGGGAATAGTTTTTTAACGCAGAGGTCGCAGAGACGCAGAGGAACGCAAAGACATCTTTGGTTTTCTCTGCGTTCTTCTGCGTCTCGGCGGCCTCTGCGGTTTCATTTTCAAGACAATGTTTTCAAGGCAACAGTGCAATCCAGGCGAGAAACAAGATCCAGCCGATCAACAGTACGCAGGAAACGATCAGTTGCGATCGGTTTGGGATGGGAGGCTCTATGGGCGGTTGGTTCGGGTTTGGTTTCCCGACCGCTGAAGCGGGTCTCGCCGGGGGGCTCGCCATTAGGATCGGCGCTCTTCGCTGGAGTCGGGTGCAGAAAACTCAAAGTTTTGCTGAAAGCCTTCGTCGAAGTCGAAGACGTTGTCGAAGTCTTCGCGGTGGTCGTGCGGCGTTTTGCGCATCTGTTCGATTTCGATCAGATTGAAAACGATTTCGCCAAAGTCGCTTGTTGAGTAGATCGACCAGTGGTTCAGTACATTCTTGGCTAGGTAGCCATATTGTTCGTGGGCGTACTGACGCATCGCCTCACAAAGTTCTTGGCCCGAGACATGACGTTCAGGCTCGCCTTCGCCGTCGTCGAGCTCGTCGCCGAGTTCATTAGAAATTTCTTCGCTAAGCTCGGCGGCCAATTCGTCTTCGAGTTCGTCCTCTAGCTCATCGTCGAATTCGGCGTCGAACCCCGATTCAAAACCTTCGGCCAAGTATTCGGTCCCCAGGCCCATTTTTTCTTGGGCATGGCGCAATGCCTCGAAGACAAAGACGTAGGCATCAAAGGGATACCGATCGTCGCGGGCAAGCAGTTCAGCGATAGGATGGTCAGGATTGAGCATGGTTTTATGATATCGCCCTAGAGCGGGGTGCTGAAGCGGTGTGCCGTTTTGAGTGTTCCGCCAAAAGACGGCAGGGTAGCTGTTAGTTATTCTACCCACCTTGGACGCTTGCGTCTCCGTCCGGGGACGATTTTTCTGGCAAGTCGGTCTTTTTTGTTACCGAGGCGTTTGGGTCGGTAGGTCGCTTTTCGGTGCGGTTTGCCTTGGTTTCTGCCTCTAGTTTTGACTCGGATTCCGGAGGGGCTTCACCCGTCTTTTTCGGCTCATTCCCGGCGGTTTGAGGAGCTTTTTTGGGGCTAGGCTTCTTATTTCCCCCGCCACTGCCCCTTTTGAGGACAGTTAGTACGTCGGCCCCCTCGATAACGATTCGCCGCATATCTTCGGTTTGCACCAGTAGGCGGCTCGCCAAAATTTCTTGAGCTAGCACTTTGGCTTTGCCCTCGTTGGTGATGATTTCGGAGCCGATCGGGGGCAGATCTTTCTGCAAATCTTGGTAGGTGTCGTACTCGTAACGTAGACAGCACTTCAGTCGACCGCAGCGGCCCGAGATTTTGCTCGGGTCGAGCGTCGCCTTTTGCAGCTTGGCCATCCGCATCGAGACAGGCGGCATTTCAGACAGGTGGGTATTGCAACAGACCGGCTTGCCACAGTCGCCGTAGTCGGCCAACAGCTTCGCTTCGTCGCGGACGCCGATCTGTTTCATTTCGATACGGGTCTGAAACTCGCCAGCCAGGTTCTTCACAAGCTGGCGGAAGTCGACCCGTTCTTCGGACAGGTAATAGACAACGACCCGTTCGCCGCCGTAAAGATGCTCGACGTCGACCAACTGCATGTCGAGCTTCAGCTCGGCAATGCGTTGCTCGCAGATTTTGTGTTCTTCTTGCTGCTGCTCCAGCAGCCGGCGCAACTCGCCCTCGTCGTCCTCGGTCTGCTCCCGCAAGATTTGTCCCGACTTGGTCGAGTCGGACGACTTGAGCGATTTCATCGCGTCGAGCGAATGCTCGGTCGCCTCGCACAGCACCTCGCCCAGCTCTAGGCCGCGATTGGTCCTGGCGATCACCTGCACGCCACGTCCAAACGTATCGCCCCCGCGGGTGGAAAAAACTCCCAGGTGGCGCATGACGCCATGTCGGACTACATACTTAGGCATGGGGTGAGTATAGCGGAATTTCTGCGGGGCGAGTAGGCAGGAACAAGTTTGTGGCAGGAGGATTGCAAAGTCAAAAAACCGAAGCAAATAAAGATTAGCCACAGAGGACACAGAGAACACCGAGTACTGAAAACAAGGGGTTCTCTGAGTCCTCTGCGATTTCTGTGGCAAAAAATTCCGCATCTACATGACTTTGCAGTCCTCCTGCAGGTTTGTGGGGCAATTTTGTCGTGCTGTTTTTCCAGGCAATCGTCAAAAAATGAACCACGACGACACAACGAACACGACGTGTTTTTTACGTAGTGTTCGTTGTGTCGTCGTGGTTAGATTTTTCGCAACCGTTCACGACTGAAAGAAAGGAAACCGCTAATGCACGCTAATTGACGCTAATTCAACTCACGGAATTTCTTCTCATGACAGGAAGTACTTCTTCGCAAATGGAGATGTCTCACGGGGATTAGTGTTTATTAGCGGTTCACTCTTTTTTACCTGTGAACGGTTACGATTTTTCTGCCAAATTGCTTACTTGCCGGGGTGATAGCTTCGGGCGGCTCCCTGCAAAACTTGCGACTTGGTGAATAGTTCTGCTTTTAGTTGCTGCTTGGCTAGGATTTTGGCCTGGTCGAAATAGTGGGGCGATTTGGGATCGCCGCTGGTACCGTAGGCGACGAGGCTTGCGCCGCGTACACCTTGGGGGGTGAATTCGTAAACGCCCAGATAGGACGTTCCGATCAGCCCGTAGCGGCGGCGTTGGGAAATCACCCAGGGGATTTCGATGCTTGGCGTGTAGTATTGCGTGAGAATCGTGCCCATTGGGCCGTGACCGCCGAGTGACGGTAGGCTGGGGGCGTCGTCGTCGAAACGGGCGTTGACGACATCGGCGAGGCGGTTTTTGCGTTGGCTGCGATACACCTCGCCGTAGGCAACGCGCCAGTCGCCGTGCATCGCTTGCAGTCGTTCTGCGGCGCGGGCCAGGGCTTCGATCTGTTTTGTTGGTTTGCCTAAGTAACGCTTGCGTAATGTCTCGCCCGGATAGCCGGGGCCATAAAGCTGCTCGTACCAGGCGTTGCAAAGCGTGGCGGCGGTCGAGTCGGCGGTGATGCGGGCGTTCCAGGCCAGCAAGTGTTCTAGGTAAGGCTGCACCCGCTTTGCTAGCTTGGGGTTTTCTCGTTGCAGCGTTTGGAAGTGCTCGGCGTAGCGGGGCAGTTCTTGCTTGGCCCAGTAGATTTCGGTGTCGAAGGCCGAGGCTTGCCATTGCTCGAACGTGATGTCGTTCATCGATCGCAAAATTTCGAGCGAGCGGAGTGCTCTTCGCCGGCGCATCTGGGCGTCGCCGATCATGTAGGACGGAAAATTTTCGAGCCTGGGGTTGTCGCCGTCGGTGGTGATCAGCGGCGTCGAGTTGCAGTTCTGCACAAAACCGGCTGCCGGGTTGAGCACCTGGGGCAGCTCGTCGAGCGAGTGATACCCGAGCCACTCGGTCGCCGGATCGCTGCCATCGACCGGCTTCGACCAGTCGAACTTCGGATTGCGGCGTGGCACTCGACCGGTATAGACGTACAGAATGTTTCCGTCGCAATCGCCGTAGAGGACATTCATGTACAAAATCTGCATCATGCTGAGTGCTTGGCGGAATTCTGCGAGGTTGCCGGCCCGCATCATTTGCAGCGATTGGCGGAGGGGGACCGCTTCGAAAATGCCAGAAATTTTCGCCGCCAACATCGTATTGTCGTCGCCCTGTGCAACGATGGGCCCGTGGTGCGTCTTGCGAAACTCCAGCAAGCGCTCTTCCATGCCGCGGGTTTTGCGGACGCGGATCGTTTCTTTCCAGGACTCTGCCGTGCGATAGCCGTTGTTGTATTCGTAGGCGAGCGGGGTGGCGGGGTCAGAAAATCGGACCTGCCAGGTGTCGGCGATGTCGGGCTGATTGGTGACCAAGGTCCAGCCGAGCCGCTGGTTGTGTCCCAGTACCAAGGTCGGGCAGCCGTAGAACCCCGCGCCGATAAAATTCCAAGCCTTGCCGTTGTCGCCGCCCGCGCTGCGCAAGTGGGCTTCGGCCAGTTGGGCAAAACCAAACGAGGGCATATGTGGATTGGCGAGCAGCATCGGTGCGCCGGATGCTGTGCGCTTGCCGCTGAGGACCCAGCCATTGGAACCGGTCGCCGCCCAGATGTGTGGGTTGCGCCGCGGCAGGTAATCGTCGCTGAGGCCGGTAAATCGAAAACTGAGTTCCAAAGCGACATGCCGAAAGTAGGCCAGCACATGCCACGGCTCGAAGTGATGAATCAATCGGGGCTGCACCTCGGGATGCGTTTCGAGATAGAAGTTGATGCCTTCCACAAACGCGGCGTACAGATTTTGCGTGGTCGCATCGAGGGCTGCAAAATCGCGCTGGCTGCGCGGGACGATCTCGAACGCCCGATTCAGCAGATCGGAGTTGAGCCCCTTCGGTCCGTGGACTTCGGCGTAGCGTCCGAGTGCCATGATATAGACATCTTCGACCTGCCAGAAAAAGTCTTCTGCTTGGGCATAGCCGAAACCGAAGAAGGTGCTTTCGTCATTGCGCCCAAAGATGTGCGGCACGCCATAGGGATCGCGGTGAATGGTTACCTGTTGAGCCAACTTGCCGGCGTCGACCGAGGGCGATTCAACAGCAGCCCCCGCAATCGAGCAGGCCCAAACCCCGTGGAGCAGGAACACGCCGAGCGTAACCATCGCGTCAAAAAAAAGGGGGCGGCAAGGGGGCATATCTCGAATCGGCTCGAAGTCGGGAAGGGAAACTAGTCCGTATTCTAGCTTCGGGACCGGTCCGTGTCTGCTTGCCGCTGTTGCGATGTCGGATTCCTGGGGTAGAATAGCTTTAAGAATAGAGTGGGCTGGCATCGAAATAAAAGGCACTGCCGAGATTTCCCTTTTCGTGCGGGTGTGGTTCAATGGTAGAATGAAAGCTTCCCAAGCTAATTGTACGCAACATCGCCAAGAGCTGAAAACGACTAAAACACCTTTTATTGCAGTGCTAACAGGCGTTTTCCGGTCATCTCTCCGGGTCGATGAATCGACCTATGTAGTGCAGTATCGACCGGATATGTAGTGAAACAACATTTTCATGGAAGCGTGTCCCATGAACTGGACACCCTGGAATTCACTCTGCGAGTAGCCTCCAAGCGAAGGCCTCAGGTCCTACTTGGCCTCATCTACGTTGGCTCCAATTTGTCACTACTGGCCGCCAAATTCGGTTGGTGACAACCGACGGCAAAGCCTGCTAGGGTGTCTCTGCTAACTTGTGCGTGCCAACGATTCACGTTGCCATGCCTGCTTAACGGAGTCAAATATGTGAATCGACAGCGAAAGCCCTAAATCAGCAGCTTCCGTTTCTGTACGGACTGGCTGGTGTGATGAAAGTTGTGTCTTGATTTCCCCAAATCGACATTAGCTCACTTCCTTGCACATAGTCAACGGTCAATCGACGAATGTCGCACAGGACCGGTTTGCCCAACCTTGAGGGCTCTTCGCCTCTTTTCATGGAGGAACAGAAATGGTGTATCAATCTCGCAGAGACAAACAATCCGTCCGCTACCGACAATTTCAGAAAGGTTACGCCAAAGTGCGGGCCAACGAGCTTCGAGCCGTGCTCGAAGGCTATCGGCAGGGAGTCTTTCGACGCAATGAAGTTCGTGTCTTCGCTGCCCGCTGGGAGGCCACAGCACTGCACAAGGACAGCCCGGTATCACTCTACCGCATCGTTAATTGCCAATCGAAGGAAAAGGGGCACCGTCGGCTATCACACGCCCAAATCGACGACGCTATCGCGAAGCTCAACGAGTTGCTTCCTGATTTCAAATTGCAGCTCGCAGAACTGCCGGAGGATGACCGTCCGAAAACGTCGGAAAAACCGGTCGCCCGCCGCGTGCTAAGGCACGTTGCTCGCGGTGGAGCAACGACCGTCGAGGCACTGTTCTATTTCGCCTACTTCATGCGTCGCATTCCAAAACGCTGGCAACTGCAACTGCTAAAGCATGGCGAGCACTATGCTCGATTTCGCTATGCCGACTTCGAAGCGTGGACGGGCGTGCATAGAGCCACGCAGTCGCGATTATTTCAGCGAATCCTTAGCCGGGGTTACCTCGACGCAATCGAGGTTCACAAGGAAAATGAAAACATCAACGGCCAACTCTTCGTCGACGGCCCAATGCTCTCCCTCGTCAGACGGCATCAGAGCCGACTACCGAAACAGGCGAAAGCTACCGAAACCTGCACGAAGAAAAGGTCAACTCCTGCCACACTTTTGGTCAGCACCACCCCGCAGAAAAAGTCAACGCTCTTATATAACGGAAATCCTAAAACAGAAATCAAAAGACCGGAAAGGGCTGTTTCTAATTTAAGGGAATGTTTTTTCGCGAACCATGCCAACCCTGAGATGCGGCGAATTGCCTTGAAAGGGGCTCAAATGAACGAGCAACACCATCAGCAGGCGGCTTAGTCGGCGATTAGACGTCGAAATCTTGTTTCAATTGTTCATTGCCCTCTGGGTGTTCGTCGAACTGATTTTTATCCCCATCAAGGCAGGCGTTTCCCACGTCTGCCATGCGAATTCTACTGCGTACAGGTTGTTACCTCGCCCATACCTGTTCGATTACTGAGCCAGCTCTAACAATGCTCTAAAGTTTCGTTCGCCAGCATGCCCAGGCAAAGACCTGTTCATTCAGCCGCGTGTCGTTCAGAGCGATTCGACCGCCTTTTGGTTCTCAATGGCACATGACTACTTGATGCTGTACTCGTGTGTGGTTTCTTCTTTTCCATCCGCGTGAGGCTGCCAGAAAATCGCGGTTTCCGACCAAGACAACCCCGTGCCAGGCATGGCCTGTCACTTGGATTGCTATGGCGGGCATATTTTCTCTGGCAGCAACTTCGCTGCTTCCTCCCATTCAAAAGTGATTGTCCTTCGGCACAGGGTGAAAGAACAAATCACTTTTTCCAAAGGAGGAAACAATGAAAAACAAACCAACACTTACCAACAGCAATCGCAACGTTCACATGGCCATCTTCAAGCAAACCAAAGAGACCGGAGCAACCTGGTTCTCAACAACGCTCAAGCGGCCTTACCGCAACAGCAACGGCCAGTGGGAGCACGGCAGCTACAACCTCAAGCAACTTGAGGCTCTCGTCGAGCTGGCCCAGCAAGCGATTCGGTTCATCACCGAATCCGAGCAAACGAAAGACGCGGAACAAGAATCCGCTGCGGCCTAGAGAACAACGGCTGACCTCACGGGGTCAGCCACTTTCTAGGAATACTATGGAGGAAAAACAATGAACCAAAAACTGAGACCAATGACCTGCGTCGCTTGCCTCGCCACTACAGGCACTCGCTGCTAGGCAGGAACGAGCACGTCAGACCTTAGACACCCGAATACAGACGTAGCTTCGACTTGTACGCCAGCCTCTCGGTCGTAGTGCATGTTGACAAGAATCCCATCTTCCTCACCGGAGCCTCGGAGCCTACGGCAAAGCAGTTGTGCCAATGCATCGTCTTCGACGGAGCATATTACCTGACGACCAGTTTTCCGGATTGCTGACAACACTTCCGTCAAATTCAATGCTCGATAATCGTCAACATGCTGCACCGGATCGTCCAATACGAGCGTTTGCCATTTGCACCACGGCCTCGAAAGGTGAACGGAAAGCAAGAACGAAAGTCCTACCGCTCTCCTTTGTCCGCTACTGAAAAGAAAACTCGGATTGAGCCCATCACCTACTTCGAAACTCAACATTCGCTGGACATTACCACGCATCCGATAACGAAACTCTGACCACTCAATGTGCGGACGAAGTCGCTTGTAAAGCTCCTCCGTAAGTGGGCTTAGCTCTGACAATTGCTCGTCAATTACTTCGCCAAGGACGCTTCTAACAGCTTTGCCAGCATTCTTAATCTTCGTGACAGCATCCTCGGCACGAGTTAGCCGGGTATAGACTTCTTTCGAACGGTTTTTAGAATCATCCAGTTCCCGATGTAGAGACTCGACAATTTCAGAGAGACTGGATGATTCAAGCCAAGCGACCGCCTTCTCGATCCGTTGCGAACGGTCTCGAACTTTCTCGATGTGATTCTGCAACTCGCCAATGTTCAAGGTTGCGTCTTCTTGTATCGGAAATCCCGCTGCAAGGGCCTTATTTGTTGCATCGTCAAGCTGTTTATCCAGATGTTCTTTGGCAGATTTGTGTTTCTTGAGTTGAGCTACAAGGCTATCCGTCGCCTGAGTTGCATCCTCTAACTGTCGTGCTGCCATTTTTTGTTCCCGAACAATACGAACTCCCTCAGCATCCTCCTTTTTGAGTCTGTCACGCACCTCGGTTATGTGTTCGGAAAACTCAGCTTCGCTGATATTTGAACCACAAAGCGGGCATGCATCTCCCGGCATAAGCCCAATACTCTCTCCAGATTCAAGGAGTTCAGTTGTTTGTGCTCGTGCAGGATCGTTTTTCCGCATTTCCGCCAATTGTGCTGATAGTCGTTCGCAGTTTGTGGTGAGATTGGAACGATCCTTTTCCATCGCAACAACTTGCTCATGAAGCTGTTTCTCTTTTTCCTTGAATGCTGGCGATTCAATGTCCTTGCGGTCGTCCAAGATTTTCTGAACATCAGTAAGTACGTTTAGCAATCGATCCAACTGAACTCGATGTTGTGACAGACGCTGCCTTGCCACGGCCAAAAACTCGTCTGTCTTATCCTCACCAACGCCCAAAATCTCTTGAAGCTCCTCCTTCGAGTACGTGCCACCAGAATCATCCACCATCGCTGCCTGAGTCTCACTCAGCCGTCCTGTCAAATCCGAGACTTTTGCTCGGAGAGCCTCGTACTGTTTACGCTGTTCACTCACACGCTTATCAAGTAGGAGTTTCACTCCCTCGATACGCTCCTCGATATTCCCTGTGGTGACGTTTCCGAGTGCGTCCCTGACAAATCGATACCGATCCCCTTCGGACAAATCGATACTCAGCGACGTAATCTCTTCGTCCCGAATCAACGATGTTCTACAGATGCTAGTGATAGGGTCGTCTGGAGCACGTTCTGTTTGAAACAAACGTGAAAGGTTGCTTCTCGATTCGTCATCAATCCCATTCGGTTTCCGTTCTACTCTTATCTCATTTCCTTCGTTGTCGGAAAACGTCAATCGCACGAACTTATCCTGAGTCGCCCCCCGTCCTCGCCACCAGACATAGTCATCGTATGACTCACCCTTCTCTTTGTGTGCGTGTTTTCGAATCGACCCAGACAATGCGAATTCAACTGCATCGCAAATCGTACTTTTCCCGCTACCATTTCGACCAACTAGTACCATAAATCCAGTCGGCACATTTATGAGGATGTTCTCTCTCACACCCCGAAACCCCGACATTTCGATGCAAGTTAATTTCATTTCCCTGCCTCTAATTCATTTGCAATCTCTTCTTCAGGCACCTCTTCAAGCAGGCCAGTTAATACTTCACTTGTCGCAGACAGACGTTCTTTGAGCCGTTCCGTGATTCGTTTTGGCGACATGACAATCTGGTGCTGCATTGCGAGTAGCGGGAGAAGAGCATCCTTGAGATCGGTTCTGTTTTTGATTCCGGTTCGGACTATTTTCCTGGTTCCTCGAAAATCCTGTTCGATGTCGAATGGGTGTTCAGCGGCTGTTTCTGTAAACTCATCTGTCGTCAGATGGATGGTGTATATGTTCCACACTTTCACAGGGGCATTGCGAAGTTTGCTACTGTTGTTTCCAAGAAAACGATCTTGGCTCGCCTCCCATCGCTCAAGCATTTCCTCCACGGAGTCATGGACAAATACGGCACCGAGTACCGTTGCATCTTCAAAATGGCACATCCCTGCCGTATGGGTTTCGAGGAGCGTGCGATAGCCTGACTTCTCTAGAATAGACCTAGTTTCTTCAAGCAAGTTCATGATTGCAACTCCTGAGACAACTCATCCTGAAGGTCCGTGTGTAATTCCCATGTTTCCGTCGAACTATTTCGTATGATCCCCTGCGGCTCGCCTCTTGGAATAATCGTTGATGGTACGCCCCCATCGTCCCACGCACCAACACAGATTGTTCGTGTCGGTGGGGTTGGATTCGGTGGCTCGTTCGAGAAACGTTTTCGAATACCGCTTATCGGTTGACCGGGAGTGTGGATTAGGCGATAGGTGTTGCCGTTCCAGTGGAAAATGTTCGAGGGTAGCGTGGCACCGCAATGCAATAATCCAACATGTAGCATTCCGATGAGAGAGTGTCCCTCATCAACTTCATTATTCCTAACTACGCTGTTGACCGGAACGCCGGTCAAGTCTCGCCTGATCAGATAAAGGTGGTCCGTCGAGAGGTCGGAAATAGTCTCAGGCGGAGTATCATCTGGATCACTTCCGAAGGTACGAGCATATTGCTCCCTCCCGTTCTCCCACACCCTGTTTATAAAGTGACAGGAGATGACTGAGCGGAGTTCATTCAAGAACGTGTCACCAGATGCTTGAATGTGACGAAAAAGTGTATTATCTTCTGCCCACTGCCACAATTCAGGTGACTTCGCCTTCAGGTCTGCCTGCGAACTTGGATCAATGACGATAACAGATCGAGGTTCAGTGGAGACAACTGCGTCTTCTAGAATGTGATTAAGGTAGGACCAATCAGTCCAGAAGCCCACTACGATAAGGTCTCTGTTTGGCAGATGACCTCGCAGCCAAGCGGCTAATTGCTCGATGCGTGATTTGAGCGGTTCACGATCAAGTTGATTCTTGCACCACACAGTTTCACGCCGACGTGTTGAACTTGCACAACCATGAAGTTTCAACAACGGAGCATGAGCGTCGTTGACGAAGTTGATATCGTCCTCAGAGATCATCGGACAAAAATCAGGCTCTCCAAGGTTTGTTGCTGCTTGTTCAATCAACGTGTCTACGTTGGTACTGACCACCAGATCAACGAGTCGTGCTCCGAGCAAATCTGCAACGGCGAGATGGCCGAGATTGTCTAAGCTGTGTACGAATTCACTCCAATCAACAAGCCGTCGAATAAATACGCTCTGAAATTCATCGCGGCTAAAGAAGTGCTCAGCCATAGTCTCAATGTCGTCCGGCATTGGGTCAGGCAGTAATGATCCTGTATCGTCTTTGTAGTTGGCTGCACACCGCTGGGCCACATGCCAAGCTGATGATACACAGCTTGGATGAGCCATCGATAAACCAGCACCGCAAAGGATGATTAGGCTGTCTCCTGCTATAGAAGATAGCAGCCTATCCCGTAAGTCATCGTCGATTAACCGTGTCATCACACAACCTCCACCCATGCCACGAGCCGGGCATCGTATCCACGGTTTTCGGAAAGGAACCCTCGGTGGACCAGTTCTCGATGAATCATTGGCTCAAGAGTGTCGGTCAGCAGTTCGAGATTTGGTTCCCTGTTGGCGTTCGATGGTGGCAGTTGGAAAATTCTGTCGGCTTGTTTTTCCCAGACCGGAACTCGTTGTCCATCATCATCAACGGCCAGCGTCAGCATCTGATTTCGTGTTTCGCCTTTTTCACCCTGCGTGGTGACGTGCCAGACCGACAGAACCCCGGTGCGACCATCGTCGGATTGAACCCGGATTCCGACTTCAGTCTCTGGTGTCTCCCGATACTGCTGCATGTAGTCCACAACCGTGGAGTGATCCAAACCAAGTAGCTCGACATTCTCCACGTCGATTGCAGCGTCCCGGTCTGAAGAGAAGCGGCGTTCAACCTGCCCCGTCTCACTAGCAACAACGAAGATGCCATCATCCTCATGGCGAAAACGCTTGCCGTCTTCTTCGACAGCAGTGCGAACAAAATGCACGATCTCGTTCATGCCCTCCGACGTGTCTGAGAACGGCTGGTAGTCATCCAAAGAGAATCCATCGAGGTCTTGAAAGAGTTCGTAAACAACATTCCTTGCTTCAGAAGCGTTGGAAAGAGCCTGTTCCAATTCTAAACGGGTTCGTTTGAGTTCGGGATCGGAGACTGCTTGAGAATAAAGAGTGTTGTAATTTAGTCGTTCTGACAATTGACCGAGAATTTGAGAGTGTAGGTCTTCAGCGACTTCGCCATGCTCATCGACTTTGCCCAGAGTTTTCGCAATTTCCTTGAGCTTATCATCCAAGAGCAGGAAGATGCGACCCTCAATCGTGTCGGACAGAACGAGGTTGTAGACCTGTGCTGTATGCTGTTGACCATAGCGGTGAATTCGTCCGATCCGCTGTTCCATATCCATCGGATTCCACGGCAGATCGAAGTTGAACAAGACACGGGCATGTTGAAGATTGATGCCTTCCCTGCCCGCTGCCGTGCAGATCAAGACCCGTGGGCCATTCGGTTGTTTGAATCGTTTTTCTGCCGCCAGTTTCGTGCCATGGTCGCCACCTTTGAGAACAACAACGCCTCTACCGGGATACGCCTTATCGATTTCTTCGCCCAGCATTTCCACGCTGCCCAAGTACGTGGCAAAGATGACCACTCTCTCGGACTTGTTGTGACTCCATAGCGTCCCAAGGGCGTCGATCAGCTTCTGCACTTTGGTCTCGACCTGCTGAGGGAACTTTGTCAACAAATCTCGGATGCGTTGTCTTTCTTCAGGCAGTGCAAGTTCAACAGACATTACCGCCGTGTCTTCGGAAGCCGTGGTCACTGTTTCGGAAGAAAACTCACTGGAGAGGATTGCCAAGTCCTCATCGTCCATCTTTCTGAGCATCTTCCTTTTCATGTCCGCCAAGAGTCGCTCGGACTCTATCTGTCCCATGCGATCTTCTGGCAGATTGAATTCATGCAGAATCAACAGGCGAGCTTCAGCAAAGGCGGCATCACGAGCATCGATGTCAAGTTTGCCATCGTGCATCAGCCCTTCTTGTACGGTCAGTGCGATCAAACGGCGGCGAAGCGTGCGGTGAACGGCGGCAAAACTGGAAGCTGCAATCTTTTGGAAGATTGTCATCACAAATCCGAGTGCCCGCCCTTTATTCCCCTGTTTCTTGGCAAGAGCAAAACCATCCATCAGGTAGACGGTGAGATCATTGTAAAAGACACGTTCCTCGTCAGACATAACGAACGATTCCGTATGGACCGCCCGACGTGCGAACAATGTCGATCCATCAGGACGACAAGCGTCTGCCTTAGTGCGACGAAAAACTATCGAATTCAAGCGGTGCCGATTCTCAAGCATGTCGGGGGGGCTGGAGAACAGCGTCGGGTCGAGAAGTTGCATCAGCATGAAGAAGCGAAAGTGATCTCCTTGATGTGGTGTTGCCGATAGCAACATCAAGTCTCGGCTATGATCCTTCAGAGCTTCAGAAAGTTTGTAGTTGTCGGTCTTCTTCACTTTGCCGCCTGATCGATATGCGGTTAGGTGCTGAGCTTCGTCAAAGACTACCAAATCCCACATCGGAGCATCCAGCAGCCGCTTGACTCGTGCCTTTCGCTTCAACGTATCAACACTAGCGATGAGTCGATCATGTTTGGCGAAGGCGTTTGACTTGCGGTCAGTAACATCGCCTTGACTTCCAAAGACCTCGAAGTTGAGGTTGAAGACTTCGTTCAGCTCACGGTGCCAGTTGTTGACCAGACCGGCAGGAACCACCATCAATGCACGGGTTAGTTCTCCTCGGCTGGCAAGTTCACGTAACACGAGTGCCGTTTCAATCGTCTTGCCTAGTCCCACTTCATCAGCGATCAGAAATCGTCTGGGTGAAGCAGTGGCAATGCGATGCGTCAGAACAACCTGATGAGGCAATAGGTCGATCTTGGCGGATGTAAGAGCCGCCGCACTTTCCATCAGAGGCAGAGCGTGAGCTTGGTAAGCCAGCCATGCACGACGATTGCGGCGTTCGCCGTGACCAACATTCAGGATGATCTGCTCGGAGCGACCAAGGGCCGGTGCCAAACTTGCAACAGGAACCTGACGCTCGCCCGTCCCAAAAAAGACTCTGGTGAATCCATTGGCAGACGCAGCAACGACCACGCCCTCGCCATATTCGGCGTGGCGGACACGTTGACCGGGTTGTAGAGTCTGCTGATCCGTCATGAAATCCTCGGATGGTACAACCCAAGCTTCTTACCCCTGAGGTCGTGAATCTCTTTCAAGTCCTGTTGTGCTCCGTTGAACAGACAACTCCCCAATGGAATCTGCTGCTTCTTGAATTCGCCCGCACAGTGCCAGAACCACGAGTCATCGCTAGTTCGGTATTGGATGCGGTTGTGTTCCACCAGCCAGAAAACGAGAGCCGCTTGCCCACCGCCGCCTGCGACTTCTCTCTGGTACGACACAATGGCGGGATAGATAGTTTCTTCCAACCATGCTGTTGCTTCTTCGGGTGGCAGAGCGTCAATGCAGGCTTCCAGACCGGCAACGACCAACGCTTCATCATCGACCAATGGCAGCTCGGCGTCGGGCCAGCCCGCATCATGTAGCTGCCGGAACTTTCGCAGGCTGATCACCTGTTTGGGCTGGCAGAGTTTGTTCAACTCACCGGCATTCCAAAGGAGCGTGATCCCTCTGCGAGTCCATAGGTCGTCGTTTACGAGCGGTGCTTGCATCGGTTAGTCTTTCCCCTTGAAGTTTGCGAGTCTATCAATTGTGCTCGCACCACTTTTTGAAAGACGGATGAAATTGGGGCTTGGAAAAAAACCGTATTTCGAACTCAGCACACTCATCTCAATGGGAGTTTTCGCAACTTGAACAACGCCTACATGTATCACGAATAACTCGTCCGCTTTACCCGCATACTTCCTAAGCTCATCCACGGCAATGCTGCCTTTTTCGGCAAGTTTAAGAGCCTCGGACACGGCCATGCTTTCCAATGACACTATCGACAGTTTTGCGGTAATTGCCGTCACTGGAGACGCCATATATACATAGAGCCATTCAGGTGATGTTGTGACCAATTTCTTCTTCCGAAACACAACACGAACGCTTCCGTCGTGGACCGCAGTTTGCCAATGCGGGGCGAACGAGCAGATTACTCCGCCAATATCTTCGTTATTCGTCGTCGCTAGTGTAAATGAACCCATCGGTATGCTATCCCAAGTTGTGTTTCGGAAGTACTCTAATCCTCGTCCGATAAATCAAACAACGTTCGTTGCGTCGTGACGGTCTCGGTGTTCTTCGCCTGCCATGAAGAATAAAGCTGCTTCGCACGTTTGGCGGCGGTTCGCATTTCGGAATCGCTGCCGTGCTTGCCAAACCAGTCGAGCAGATCGGGAATGGCGGGGTGGTGTCCGAACTTGCTGCTGTTCAACGTATCGCTGACTTTGATCCCGCTGTCGTCGTAGCAGGCACCGACCAAGAAATAGGACTGGTCGAAGTCACGGGACATCGCTTTTCTGTTGACGCCTTTCCATTCCTGTGCCCACACCAGTGGCGGAGTAACCGTGAAGACTTTCTTCTGCTCGGTACACCAACCACGATTCAAAAACTCAGAGGGGGATACACCAGTTCCCCTCAGATGCTTTTGTATCTGGTCACGAGCCAGAGTGTTCTTGCCAGAGAAAAGACGAAGGAACTGGCGAGTGTAAGGCTCAGCCACAACAGGCGGGGCCTCACTGGTTGTATCGCTTTCATCGTCGAGAACTTGGTTAATGCCCATAAGGGCGTCCCTTACGGTGAAGTCGTCTGCACGGCCCTTTTCGATATACACCTTTCCGTAATGCCGTGAGTAGTATTCCAATGCCTTGCCACGGCGGATCACCTGTAAGTCAGCTTCTCCCAATCCCTCTTTGTGATGATGTTCAATGACCTCCTGAAGCTGTCTAACATCCCGCATGATCTGCCGCCTCAGCCGTGCCCAACTGATCGGCTCCGGTTCTTCTAATTGCTTGCGACAGACATGAACAATGTCAAATTCAATTGTCTGCGATCCGAATTCACCCTTGCCTTTTGTCTCATCGCTTCGAATAGGAAAGGTCGCTTCTAAGATGAAACCGGCGTCGAATAGACTCCCAAGAACTGCAACCCACGGTTCATCAGCACTGTGATGGAATGTAAATGCCAGAATCCCAGATGGACGCAGGATTCTGGATGCTTCTTTCCAGCATTGTGTAAGCAGTCGCTGATAAAATGCGTCATGATCATCCGGTTGTCGGGCCTTGTTAGCGACAACTTCCAATGCTTTCGGAGTATCTTCCTTCGTGAAAACGTCGGGATATTCGTCGTTCAAACCGAGGCGGAGCCATACATAAAAAAAGTCAGACAGTTCCGAATAGTGAAGTAGCCCTCCAAACGGTGGGTCGGTGATTACGAGATCAATAGACTCACTTTCAAAATTGGAAAGGTCTGTTGAAGATTGGCAATTGAGAACGTGGCTGTTCATGACACGATCTCCGGGGAATGTTTTGACACTTTTGCTAGAAATACTCTCTGCCAGCGTGTTGTTGCGTGCTTCTAAGTCCGATGTTGCGACTAATTCCCAAGGATCGTCTTTCCACGCAAGGGTTTCAAAGCAACTGGAAACGCAAGACTGCCAATTTCCTCTTCCTAGCTTAGAGAACACATTGTTCTCGACGACAGTCAGTTTTGGGGCATAGTTGTTATTGCTAAACATCGGTTCTGGGGTATCTCGTTGAGGATTCCAGATGCAGAACATGTTATTATTCCGTAGATATTGCTGGAAAAGTCCCAAAAGGAAGAGGCGAGTGTCAGAGGTGGCTGAGTTGATGCCAGCAATGTGTTTCAATAATGAAGCGTGAATCAACAGTTGCCGCCCATTGAATAGCTTCCACCAATGCGTGAATCCATGTTGAGGCAGAGGTCGATCAATATGCGTGGTCAGTCCATACGGAATCTCGGACTTCGGCCAAAACATACTTAGGTCCGTTCCCGCACGAAGTTCCCACTCTTCGCACGCCGTGTCGAAGCCACGCAAATCTACTGTGCTGTCAAAAAAACGCCCTCCGTATGGGATTTTGTGCGTGTGACACGTTGGGCAGAAACCTTGAATAGCATACGCCGCCACCGGGCCGGTCGTTCCGAACTTGCCGAGCGACTTATAAACATCTTGCTCGAGACCACATGTCGCTTCTTGGCATGTAAAAGCGGCCCGGCGTGGCATTGTGCTACTTCGGGTGTCCGTGAAAAACGTTTTTCCCGTATCAGGACAAATAATTGAATCTGGCAGCTTGCCACGAACTTCAATAAGTTTCAGTGTCTTCGCTCGCTCCTCATTCCACACTGCCGTAGCTTCGGCAGTATCAGTAACGCTTCCCCCAATCCAACCGCCGTTGGAATCTTTCCCCGGCGACCCTTTGAGCCAATCCGGGTGAATGAGAAGGCTGAACTCGACCTTCTTGTTCTTCGCCTTACCTAGCGATGCAGAATTCCCGTCGTTTGCCGCTTTATGATCCTGATGTCCGTGACCGCAAATCGGGCAGGCGTAATTACCTTCGTTGTCCATGATCGCATACGGAGGCTCGGTCTCAGCAACGACGAACATCGCCGCAGGAGCTATGCGAGCTTCTTTCTGCTCAACATCAAACTTTTGGCCACATGACCGACACTCTCTGTCCTCCCAAGATTTCACTGTAAGTGATTTCACAGAGACTACAGGAGTCGTCATGATTGGCGTGCGATGGTTGCACTCCGTTGCTGAGCAGGGGCCATGCTTCGCCCAAAACGTATAGATAACCTCTGGTCCTTCATAATTGTACTCAGGACGTTGCTCTGATGTGAGCGATAGAGGATCAAACTCTTCGCTCATCACTTCGCCAGTTGACTTATGCGTCCATTGCCCTTTGTGCCCACGAGGACAATCACAGGCGTAGAAGGGCATGATCTGCGGCTTAACCTCGGCTTCAACTTCATCGAGGAGCTTTTGAACTTCGTCGGGATCAACCTGAGCAAGTTCGTTCTTGACAACCAACCATGCAACCGGATTGAGATCATTGCCATACATTTGCATTCCAAGGCGGGAACCTTCCACAATTGTGGTGCCCCCACCCATAAAGATGTCAGCCACTTTTAGCTTGTTGAATGCCTCATTCTTCTGGTGATTGCCGTAGTAGGAGTCCCATACGAGCTTAGCAGCCTCGGCTGGGTCGTCGGGAGCCTTTGTCGCTGCGGCAATCAACATGGAACGAAAAACACTCGACCGGCGTCTGGCCCACCATTTGGACATCTGATAGATGGGCTTGCCTGCATTCCCTTCGATGGTGGAAACGTGGTTGATTGGTAGGATTGGAAAATCGACTTCAAGACAGGTCTTGGGACGATTCGGATCGGAGAAATCAACGGACTCAAGATGCAGCTCTTTCCCAGCACCAACCGCTTCAGCGACGGCTTCTTTGAGTTCCTCGGCTTTTGTCTTCCGTTTTGTTTTTGCCATGCGTCAATCCGCTGTCTTATCAATAAAACTGTTTTGATATAATTGTCGCCTACTCGGACCCATTCGGGTCCTCCTTTGTCTTCACTGCCTTTCGCTCCCCGTCCTCAAATGGCTGTGCCGACGATTTGTTACCGTCAATCCTGGTTTCCAGTTCAGAAAGCTTGCGTCTTAGTTCTTCGATTGTCTTCTGATCTCGCGTTTGTTCCAGAGCCTGCTGCTGGATAAGTGTCGCCTGACCTTCAAGAATGGCACGAACCTCCTTGCCCAGTGCAACCTGACTCTGCTCCATCAGAGACAGGATGGCATGAACGTCAGTGGTTGCGGCTTTACGGTCAGAAGTAATCGCCGCTGTCAGTTCTTGTTGGCCAGCTATGAATTGCTCGGCTTGTTGTCGGAGATACGTAGCATCATCATCACCCCGGCTACGATCCAATTCTGACAGGACTAAGCCTGCAATGGTGAGAACGAGCACGACAATGGTCGTGTAGAAGCCCCAGTATGTTACCTTGAGTGATTTTCTGCCGATCTTCGAAGCATCCTCACCAGAAGCCTTTATTTCGGAAGCGATCCGTGTCTGAGTCTGATTCATTTCAACCATGAACTTGCCCGACAATGCAGTATGCCCGATGAGCGTGTCGAGACGCTCGTTTACAGCATTGAACGGTGCCCACCGAGCTTCCTCTGCGTTCTTGGCGATGGCGTCATAGTCGAAGGAGGGCAGCGATGGCTCTGCGACTGTCGGCTTTGACATCGGCTTGGGAACCAAGCTGGCCAAATCGGGCATTACTGGCTGGTGAACGTTTTCCAACACTTTCGAGAGCGAGTTGCCCATTTGCAGTGTGTGCTTAATGCTATCCTGAAGCCCGCTAGAGAACTGAGTGATTTTTGAAAATTTCTTGGCAAGCTCAATGGCTTGCCTCTCCAACTTTTCTTCTTCAAGAACATATAGACGATGCAAATACTGCGAGTTGTTTTCTCCCTCTAGTTTTGGATAAACAATGTCGCCATATGAGAGTCGTACTACCTTATTGCCATTTTCATCCGTAGTCGTTTCCGAATCGTCCTTCCGATACAAATGCTCCTGGCTCTGAATAAACGCCTCTAGGATGGAATCGACTTCTGCCTCGTTAAGCGTACCCACCTGTTCGTCGGTCAAGGTCGGCTCGTCAGGCTTTGCCTCATTTTTGCCGAGCAACTCTGTGCTATGAGCGATGAATGGAATTATTCGATTCGCCAAGACGGATGGATCAATCGTCTTGGCTGAATCCCCCATGACTTTGCCTTGATCGCCAGCGGAAATACTAAAAACTGCTAGCTTGCCAAGAGAGGTATCAACAAGGCCGACCGGCTTGAACTCAACTGTAAAATCTTTGCCACCAATTTTCATCGAACTGCTCCCGTCTTGCTAAGCTCGATAAAGGGCACAAACACTTCCAACAGAGACAAGCCGCCATGATGTAACGTGGGGTAACCGCCTGCACTTTTCCATTTCCGCCGCCCCAAAACGAGCCGATGCGTGCCATGATCAGTCGAAAGCCGAAGATCAATGGGCGGCACCCAAGCTCCGTCCTCGCAATCACTGGCAGCCGTGCGTCCGCTCTTAAATAGTTTCTTCATGTATTCCGCCTGACTCTTGTCTCCAAGATCGGGGAACAAACCGCAGGCGGCATACCCATGATCGCTGGTAATGACCAACCTCCGCCCGGTTGCCAACCGTTCGACAAACGCCCAAAAATCATCGGACGTGAGATGCTCGTGAGCTTCTCTCGAAAGCTTGTGCAGACCTTCGCCGGGATCAGACAGATCGTGCATGCGTTTGTCAGGCCAATGATGCCAGAACACAAATCCTTCCTGATTGCCGACCGAGCAATCCTGCCAATTGAGGTCTGAAGATTCGGTTCCCGCTCCTTGCAGCTTATGGGCTCCACCAGCCCCGTTGTTTTCCAACGATGAACGCTGGCCGAAACCCAAGGCGTGAGCAAATGGCGTCGTTTCACAGGGAAGCTCAGCCCCGCGAGGACCGGCCTCGTGAATCGTGTATCCCCGTTCTTCTGCTTGCTGTAACAACCACGGAGATTCTCGCAACGACAAACCATCGAGTATCAGGACAGCTTTGCCGCTGTGAATTCGGTTCCAAAAATCAATGATGCTCTGACTGTTCTTGGGGACGCTCGATTCAAAACTCTCCCACATCTCCCAACAGGAACACGACAGCGTATTTTCAAGCTCGGTGATACTGCGGTCACGCCGAACAACTTCCGCATCCACTCTGCCACTGGTGATGGGAGCGGAAAATGTTTCCCAGAGATGGCTCGCAATATCTCCCCATGCCTGACCTGCTGGGCGGCTGGTGACGGATTCGAGGAGTTCGGCTGTGAGTGGCATCAGTTGTCCTCTTCCTTCTCCAAATCAAGCCCGTAGGTCACGCCATCGGGTAGCTTCTTGATAAGGTCTTGCAACTGTGCCCCGGTCATCTTCCCAACCTTTAACGCAACATTGGAGACGGTCGTTGCAGGACCGACGCCCCACGATTCAACCTGTCCCAACAGATTGAGACCGGATGTTGCGGGGGCAGAACAAGGAGTGATTGAGGGTGCGTCGGGGAATAGGCTGGGGATGTCGGTGCCACCCGTGGTTGGCGTGGTGCCGCCTGTGGTTGTTGATCCACCGCTTCCCGTTCCGGGTCCAACTGTTGTGGTTCCCGGCGTACCGGGTGTTTCGGGGTCAGGCGTTACAACTTCGCCACCACTGACTGCAACGGCATCTGGCAGGAGCATTTTCGTTTCGTCCAGCCTTTTGCCAGATTCAAGTTTGCCTTTCATGCGATGCCAAGCGTCTTCCGGATCTTCTGCCGGTTTCGCTTGCAGCATACTTAAACCTCGCAAATCGATGGCGATCTGCCCTTCAGCACAAATGCGGATGACCCGTTCTTTGATGGCGGTTTCGCCGAGCCAAGGAATACACTGCTTGTTACCGGGTCGAGGTTCACGTAGGTCTTTCAGAAGTTTGCCAACGGACTCCGAATTTCCTGCCAGCTTGAGAACGTATTCTTCAAAGTCTTCGGGTTCGAAGAGTTCTTCCCGCACGATTCGATCTGCGGCATCTGGAATCTTGTCGCCTTGAGTATTGTGCTTTGCCTCTTCGAATTGACACTGATCAGGATCGGCAAAGTTCCACACACCGAGAACAGCGAAGCGATCAAATCGGCTCTTAATTTTCGGAAGCAACTCGTCTTTTCGGAATGAACGTTCGAGTGCTGCGTAGACCTTTTCTTCCGTCTTCCACTTCATCGCCAAGTAAACCGCTCTGGCGAGCACGAGCAGTTCCCGGTCGTAATAAACATTGCCAGTTCCCTTTTGTGGCAAAAGGAATCGGATCGTGTTTCGCCCGTCCTGCATATTCTCTGCGAGCCACTTCCCAAGCACGGCTTCGCATTTTTCGGGGTAGTCCGGGATGATCAGAAGCGGCAAACGACCATCCCACTTATTTGGTTGCTCTTTCTCTTCAAGCTCAGACCACGGATCACTTTGCCACTTCTTCTTCAGTACGACAACTCTGTGCTTCTGAGAGACGCTCTCTGCTCCTCCGATGACGGACCGGATTTCCTTGGCCAGATGGTCAATGTCTTCACCGTTCTGAAACAGCTTGTCATTCTTGGCGTGGGCGAGCAGTTTGGAGCGGGCATTCTCTTCACGTTTGAAGACGAGCCGCGTTCCGACCTGATGAATGTTGAAGCTGTTGTCGACGATGTTGGACAGTTCGACTTCGAACTTGTTGTCATCGATTGCCTTGCCGCCCGTGACATCGATTTGAATTTCATAAGGCTCGGCTCCAGCCATCTGATCAACGGTCAATGACCGCAACCATAACGCACTGATGATTTCCTCAGCGTGGGGAATGGTTGTCTTTGGCTGGGGGACTGCTTCGACCACTGCCTCCAGGTTGCGAAGTGCTTTTTCTCGCAGGTCCTTGTGCAATTGATTTGCAACCGAGTCGAGCAGCGAAGCTACGCCACTTTTTTCGTCACCCAGCGAGAAGTTGGCTGCTGTGATGACGGGGTCATTCTTGTCGTGCGTCTTGAAGAGATCGACCAAAATCTTGATGAGGTCACGAGTCTCTTGGGCGTCCGTCGCAATCAGTACCTGATCATCGAGCAATTGTAAGAGGTTGGGAGAGTACGGCCACGACTCCACAAAATCTTCGGCTAGTTTCTCCTGTTCCTGCTGAGCGACTTTGGCAAGACGACAGTATTCGGAAACATGGACCTGTGTCAGATTGCTGATGTCAGCATCTGGCAACTGCATCCGGTTCTCATAGATGCGGTAAAGGAGCAGCCGTTGTCGATCCCGTTTCGCATACGGCCCCTTGAAGTCCACATCGACCGGATTCACACGCCGAACTTGCTGGTAGGCGTCGGAGTTCCCATCACGAACTGAAACCACAAGGACCAGAAGTTCGGGGTTCTTCTGGGCGATCTCAGACAGGATTTGAATGAAGTTGAATGCCCAATTTCGTCTTGGATGTTGTTTTGTATTCGTGAGACCTTCAAACCAAGTCTGAAATTCATCCAAAATCAAAACGGTTGGTTGTTCTGTGAACATCTCCATCATCAAGTCGTAACCGGGAACGTCCGTCTTCTTGTCTCCCATGCCTGACCATTTTGCTTCGTACCACTCGCCTCTTGGATGGAGTTGGAACAGAATGTCCCAGAGGTACTTGTAGCGTTGGAGATGCAAGCTCTCGGCGATGACGTGGCAGTCGTTTCGGAGCTTGAGGTCAGCGATCTGTGGATTCTTGAGATGGTCGGACCATTCCTTTAACCACGCTTCGCCCGCAGCGGCGTCATGGCAGAGATGGTACAGAGCCGCCATCAAGTGAGATTTACCTTGACCACGGGAGCCAAGCAAAACGACCGGACGGGATTGCCCCTGACCAGTTGCCTCAATTGTTTTCAGCAGGTCATGTGACGGGTAGGTGATCTTGAGAAAATCGCCAGCGGTGACATCCAGTGCCCCGGTGCCAGACCGGTTCTTGAAATCAACAGTCGTCCCTTTGAGACGCTTTCCCCTGAATTCTTCACGGAGTTTCAGATCGAGCATGATGGTTCTCGTGTTTTCCTTTCCGTGTCAGCGTATTGCCGCAGCTAGTTTGTTCTTGCCGTCGTTGGTTAGTGATGTATCACTTCGGTTTTCGCCGCTTGAGTTTTGTGTTGGCAGGGCTGTCGGCTTCCTTCAGCAAGGCGTCGAGTTCTTCTTTGGCGTAGAGACGATAATCGTTGATTGGATGCCGTCGTTCGGCCAGTTTGCCGCTACGACCCCAATTCCGCAGAGTGTTCGGCGACACGCCGAGGTACTCGGCGGCTTCCTTAATCCGCAGGTAACCGTCTAGTTTGGGCATTGATTCTTCCACACGTCCGGTTGGACTAGGTGTCGAGGGTTGCCTAACCTTACCAAACTGAGACAATGACAGGAAGCACCTGCACAAAATCCCAGTTGCACCGATCACGTTTCTGGACCGTCGACCAGACTGCTCGCTTCACGTTTGCCGACCGTACCAATGAGGAAATCAACGACGGTACACCGACCACAGAGGCTTCTCTCTACGCGGACCTGCTGAATGCCGCCCTTCAAAGAAGTCAACTGGTACAAGATCGCCGAGCATTAGCGGCCACGTACGCCTACCAGTCGAAATCCATTGGATTGAAATGAGGTAGGCGAGATTTGTTATAGCAGCAGGGAATGACCGTTCATTCCCTGCGTGGCCCGGCGGCATCCGCCGCCAGGTGCGTCCTGCCATCCAGAGCCTTCACGCACTGCGGGGCTTGGGATGGCCCGCTGTTTGCTCCGTCTATGGATAACAGGACTTCGGTCACCGAAGAGGCCTCCTTCGCCGTCTGTGACGAGACTGCGACCGGCCTCTTCTGCGGGAGAAATGCCACTCCTTGGGGAGTGGCATTTCTAAAGAGGAAAAGCTGTCCTTCTTCCTACCTCTGTACGAGGCTGTAAGAAGGACAGCTTTGGGACGGGCTTGTAGCTTTATGAAGCTACAAATGAGCTGACTTGCCGTCAGCTCACCGTGTCGGCAGCCGCTCCAAGCGGTCGGCAAGAACCACGCCAGTCGAGCTGGCATGCCCCTTGCTGTTCGACCGCGTCGCGTCTGCCGCACGGCCCAATGGAATCACGACCAGGGGCCGGTTATCGGGGATGGCTTCGCCATATATCCCCTCGGCCCCTGGTCGTTTAGTCTGCACACCTGATGCACCACGGTGTAGACATTGTTTTGTCGACGTATTTTTCCTAAGTCCTTATCTGGCAATGTGTCCGCTTGTCCACAGCATGTCTACATATTCCCCGATTGTCTTTCAATTTCTGCGGATATCCCCTAGGATTTGACATGTCTGCATGTCTACACCCAGGTTCCGCCATGGCCGATAGCTCCTCCTACAACAACAAATTGACAATCGAATACCGAATCTTGAATGAACATCGAGAACTCGGTTACCAAAAGAAGATTATCGACCAGGCAGAAAACTCGGGGATGAAGGTCAATGATTTTGCCCGAAAGAAGCTGTTCGAATCACTTGATGACGACCGGCTCGACCACCTCACCGCTCTAATCGACCAGCTCCACTCCAAGGTCCGCAATTTGGAACAAAATGCAGACCGAGCCCGCCTAGACCAGAAAAAGGGGCTGACTGCAATCCTAGTACAACTTTGCAATATAAGCCCTGAGGAAGCCAGCCGAATCGTGGGAGGCGACGCTCCGTTGTAAGACTATGCTCTCCATCCACCTCATCAAGCTCGGCCACGAGGACTACTACCTCGACCTGCTCGACTACTATCTGAAGACAGGTGGCAACCCTACCTGGATAGGTGGATTAGCGGATGTCTTTCATCTTCGAGGGCAGACCGTTGAACGGGAGCAGTTCAAACGTCTACTGCGAGGACAGCATCCTTTCGCGAACACCCCAGATTCTGACGACGATGACGACCCTGACCCGGTCCCGCTGGTCCAAAACGCTGGCTTGCCCAATCGCCAAGCGGCCTGGGACCACACCTTTTCGGCCCCGAAAAGCGTCAGCGTTATTTGGTCATCCGCTGAGCCTGAAATGGCTAACAGTATTGAAGGAATCCAGCAGCTTGCCGTTGAGAAAACGATGGCGTTCGCTGAGGACCTACTCGCCTACTCCCGAGTTGGTAAGGGAGGAATCCATATCGTTCCAGCCAAAATCATTGCAGCGAGTATTCTGGACCTTGTGAGTCGGGCTGGCGACCCGCAGATTCATACTCATCTGCTTCTGAAAAATCTTGGCTACTGTCCAGACGGTCAAGTCCGTTCATTACTGAGTCGTCCTTTCTACAAAAACAAAATTCTGCTTGGTGCTCTCTTCCGAGCCCATGAAGCGAGCTTGATGTACCAGGAACTTGGACTGCAAGCGGAACGAAAGGGCAATTCGTTTGAGTTAGTTGGCGTCCCTCACGACCTTATCGATTATCGCTCGACGCGACGCAAGCAAGTTCTCGCCCAAATGGCGAAGCACGGAACATCCGGGGGCAAGGCCGCATCAGTTGCTGTACTCGTAGACCGTTCTTCTAAGTCGGAGTTGCCGCCTTTGAGTCAACTCCGCGAAAAGTGGCCCGAGGAACACGACCGACTCTACGGATTCAATGCCAAGTACATCGAAGCTTTGCGTGTGCCAGTACGCGACACAAAGCAATTCATTCCTGCTTTGCTCGACCGTGCTGCTGACAATATCGTCAAGGTGCAGCACCACTTTTCAGCCCATGACTTTCTAAGAGAAGCACTCTTTGAAGCTCCGCAATACTCTATCTCGCCAGATGACCTAGTTCCCGCAGTGCAGAAGTTCCTTGAGTGCTCAGGAAAAATCATTCCGATACCGAATGTTTACGGCGGCCAACGTTACACGACAGAGAAAGTTCTTGAAGAAGAACACGGCTTGCTAACCGTGCTGCAATCTGCCTACGAGTCCGAAGGAGCCGTACTTTCCGACAAAATTGTCGACGCTGCTATTGCGGCAGCTCAGCAAGAAGCTCAAGCAAAAGGTTACTCTCTCACTAACGAGCAAGTTGAGGGCATTCGCCACCTGACACAGGACAAACATTCGGTGCGTTTGTTGCAAGGCTACGCGGGCGTGGGCAAGACAACTGCTACGCTTCGCCCCACGGTCAATGCATTCCAATCGGCTGGCTATAAAGTTGTCGGTGCCGCCTACACCGGAGTCGCTGCTCAGCATCTCGCACGTGCGACTGGCATTGAGTGCGATACAATCCACATGACGCTAGCAGAGTTTTCGACTGATTGGATTGAATCTACTAAGCGGTATGCTATGCATACCACCAAGCAATTGGCTCGTGCAGCAAAGAAGAAAAAGACTTATGGCTATAGGGGGAAGCCAAAGCCAGTGGAGTTTGACTCCAAGACGGTCATCCTCATCGACGAAGCGGGAATGGTCGGGTGCCACCAGACGCGGATTCTGTTGGAGCGGGCACAACGGGCCGGAGCCACGGCAATATTCGTTGGCGACTACGCACAGCTAGGTGCCATTAAAGGCACTTCGCCGTTTCTTTCAATGTGTCAGCGTTTTGGGCACGCCAAGCTTACCGATATTGTTCGGCAGAAGGACGCCTGGGCTAGGGAAGCGGCTAAGCATTTCGCTGTTGGCAATGTCGCGGCTGCGTTGAAGCCCTATAAGAAACGCGGACACCTCAAATCATACATCGATATCGAAACAGCGATGACGCGAATGATTGATGCGTGGGCGAAAGCCGCCCTCTACTCTCCCGAGAGCACTCGCATCATTGCCGGGACCAATGAGCAGGTTCATACGCTCAATCACATGGCTCAACAGCGGCGACTTGAGGAAGCTCCCGCTTCTGGACTGAAGTACACGAACGAATCGCTTACTATCGAACACTACGACCATCAGAAAAGTCGTAGCTACGAGAGCCAATGCTACATAGGAGACCGCGTCATGTTCACGAGGTCGTCACGGAAGTACGGAATCTGGAACGGAGGCGTTGGCACGGCAACGGGCTTTGATGGTGGCCACCTAGTAGTCGAATCAGATGATGGTGACACCGTGAGGGTCCCGGTAATGGGGAAGGACGCGTTTCGCTACGTAAGGCTCGGATACGCCTCGACCACTGAAAAAGGACAAGGAAGCACCTTCCCAATAGTCTTTACTTTGTTGGCGGGTTCCGTGATGGATTTGCCACATAGTTACGTCCAGGGAACGAGGAGTACCGATTCCACATCGTTCTATACGACCGCAAACCTCTATGACGAAATTCAGCAACTCGAAGAGTCACCGCTCGTATCGCGGATGGAGCGGTCTGTTGACTTGGCACTAGCGGCTGATTTATTTACCAAGCCAACGCATGTGACTGATGCCTATCATCAACTACATGACAAGGTGCTTAAAGACTGGCGTGAACTCCTGGGTCAAGGACTGCCCCTGCCACGAATTATCACACCAACTGCTGAAGAAGCAGCAGACCTCAATGAACGTTGTCATCAGACCAAACTCGCCATGGCCCAAAGTGATTGGGAACGCAAGCAACAACGAGCCAGAGATAAGGATGCCGCTTCCTCTTATCAAGAAGCCACTTTGGAAACAGTCGACGACTCGTCACCAACGCTTGAAGTCAACGGAATTACGCTTGTCGAAGGAACTCCCCTGCGATTCACTGCTTGCCCATATGGGTCCGCAGTTCGCGAAGGCGAAACCGCAATCGTCACGTCTGTGGACTCTTCGTCAAGGACATTCTCTGCGGCTATGGACCTAGGAAATCGACCAAAGACGTTTGCAGTCGACGACGGGCACGAATTTAGCTTGGATTATTCTTACGTAGCTTTTCAAGAGCGAATGGCCACGGATATCACAAGATTAAAAATGGAGGCGAAAGGGATGATAGCACCTCAGGATACGATGCTGCTAAATCCTCAAGACTTCCATACCTCTGCCTCTCCAGATTACGACACTACTCACGACTACCTTACTTGGGAACCGACAGCCCCTCGACCGGCGACCGTATTCAGCACTCCAGCCAGTGACATGACTGACCTGAATGGCCAGTCGGCTGTGCCATCAGGTACAACCTACATCTACCAACAAATGAAAGACCAAAGCCAACAAAACGCACAACAACAGGAGTACGCACAGAGGGCAAGCGAGTGGGCTAATAAAATGCAAGCCGCCAACGTTGCCTGCTGTCACGCTCAACAAGCATCCTACTTACAGCAGATAGGCAAAGAAGCGTCACAGAAACAGGTAATCAGTCAGTCGATTGGATTCTAGATATGGATTACACGCTGCCCAATGAGAATGGCAATCCCTATGATTTCGGCGACCCGGAATTTTGGGAGGCGTACGGTGCCGACCCTGATGGAGCGAAGCTCTTTGCTCAAGGGTTTCCCGAATACTGGAAATCAGCAGCAGGCTGGTATGCAAATAAGGCACACATTGATGAAGCCGCTGAAGGAATGCGACGCCAGGCGTTTGACCGCCTGCCGAGCATGAAGAAAAACCCGTTCTTGTTTTCGAGCAAAGGACAAAAAGGCAAGACGCTGCGTTTCGATACAAATCATCTCAATAAAGTTCTTCCCAATGAGAAAGCCGCAGAGTTGGATGAAGCTGCTGTGCAAAGTAAAAGAATACCAGGAGTCAACTACATAGTTAAAGATTTGGACCTCAGTGGCCTCATAGGTCACAAGCCAGAAACCAAGGACACCTCTTGGAATGAACCCATTGAAAACGGCCCCTTCAAGTACCTTGAAGAAGGCACCAGGGACTTAAAGGAATATTCCGAAGAGAGTGTGCCGCTCAAATACTGGTACGCCATTGGCAGGACGTATGTGGAGGCTCTTCGCAAGAATGATTCGAGACCCTCTCCTTTGCCAGGTGGAGTCAAGCGACGCGAGCGATTGGAAGATGGTGCCATCTTCCGAAAGAGAACGCGATGTGGCCACCAAGTCATAGTTGCTACAAATGCAAATTCGGGGTCAGGAAAGTGCATTCGCTGGGGACCCGCATTGTACGACTATGAAAAAGCAGTGAAGCGACACTTTTTGGTCGTTGGTGGCCCTAGAAGCGGCAAGACATCGCTATTGAGGCTGTTCATCCAAAGCCTATATCGCGAGCGTTCTTCACGGACCATAATTTATGACTTCAAGACTGAACTCATTCCTTCGCTTTCACCGTTTAACGGAGTGTTTTTTGAGGACTACTATTTGCTAAATCCCTACGATGCCCGTGGGGCCGCGTGGGATATTGCAAAAGATGTTGACGAAAACACTGCGGATACGTTGGCTGCTATTCTTATTCCAGGTAGTGCCGATGCCGACAAAGAGTTCTTTACCCCAATCACAAGAAATATATTGGCCGAAGTTGTGCGGGCATTGATTTCTAGGGCGGGCTGCGAGTGGACTCTTCTTGACCTAATGCTAGCCATCCAACCCGAAAACGTTCGCTCTGTATTAGCAGAAACATCCCAGGGCCGCAGAGTCTACAATGCAAACATCAAAGGCGATTCAATAACGCAACAGAACATATTGAGCTTGCTTGATAAATGTTCTCGGAGGTACGTTCGAATTGCTTCGGCGTGGGAGCACGCCGAAGAAAGACTTAGCCTGCGAAAGTGGGTCGCGAATGAAACGAAGGGAATAGTACTGGGGCACAACAATCAAAACTCTGCAAGCATTAAGCCCGTAATCCGAGGCGTTATTCATTTTCTGATGACAGAAATGCTGAATCACACGGAAAAACCTTGCCACACTTTTATGGTCCTTGATGAGTTCTCGCGATTGGGCCGACTGGAAGACCTTCAAGATGTCATGGAAGCGGCACCAAGCCAGGGTCTGTCAGTCGTCTTGGGTGTTCATGACATTGATACAGTGAAGGAAACCTACAAGCAAGGCACTCATGGTCTACTGGGGGCGTGCTACTTCAGAGCCTTCCTTCGTACTACGAATCCCGAAACGACTCATTGGGTATCAAAGCATATCGGTCACCAAGATGTGACATACGAACTCACTTCGCAATCTGAGTCGGAGTCCAATTCAAATAAGCAAGAAGAAGAGGAAGGGGAGCACCGCTTCACCACCGGAAGTACAACTTCGCACAGCATCCAGCATGTCACTCGACCTGCTGTTCCTGCTGAATTGATATCGCAGCTGCCACTTGCAAGCAAAAGTAAGGGAATCAATGGTTACTTTTTCGGCCCAGGGCATCCAGTATACAAAGGCTCTCTGAGCAAGAGTGTCTTCGACAATAGTGGAGATGGCTCCTGTTGCCGGAACGATGAAGATGGAGCCTCGGTAGACGACTACGTCCTGTGGGTTCCTACTGGAGAGGAGGAGCCCACAAAGCCATTTGTGGAAAACCCGAAAGAGAATTTCAAGCCGCCCGAAGATAGTTTTGAGACACTTGAAAAACTTGGTTTCACGTTCGACCCTACCAGCCATTCTCAAACGTTACCCCTACCTGAAAGACAGACACGAGGAGAATCAACCTCTGATATAGGTGACCCAAATTGTGACGGACCTGCGATTCCTTCTGTGAAAAGCACCGAATCGAATACCGAATCAGTCAAATCTTCCGGTGATGTTTCGTCAACAGACGCTGCGTCAGAAAAGCGATATGACATAAGAGACTGCGTTTGGGATGACGAACTCGAATGCTGGCGGTCGAAAACGGAAGACGACTGAGCCATCGCATCGCGGCCAATGGCTCAGCACGTCCGATATTTGATAGTAACGCTTCACATCACCGCAAACTCCTCCGCGTATCCAATCACGACGTACGGCTTGCCATCTTCTTCCCCTTCTTTCACGTACAGTGGCTTGATGCACTGGGTTCCCCAGTCATCCTCAGTCGGTAAAAAGCATTGGAACCGAGCCGACTCAGCTCCAAAGCGTTTTGCTTTCTGCATGGCGTAGGCTGCCAACCACAAGACATCGTTACCTCGGCCCGTGACGGTTTGCCAAACTTTGGCCAGGGGGGCAATTGTGACGATGCTCTTCCAAAGCTGAGCAGTGACTGCGACTCGGACTCGATAACGGGCCGGGCCAAAGCCCATCTCACGTTGGACCCAACTGGTGACGTTCACCACGAGACCGTTATCCAGAGCATGCTGGAATGAATATTCACTCGGGGCGTTTGTAAAACTCTCGACGGATAGGTCGAAGGCTGTGTTGTCGAATTTTTTGATGGTCATGGCGGTTTCTCCTTGTTGGCCCAACCGTGCGACAGATTGGGTCGTTTTGCCATGGGCAGCTCGACCCTTATCTGTCGTGACCTGACTGGATTGGTAACATCCGCCTGTTGCCATAGAGAAACTCGGCAAACGGCCTATGGGCCTAGATTCTGTAAGGCAACCTCGCACGATGGTCGTGCATAACTCTCAAAATGACGAGTCGACGGAGATTGGCTCGTCGCTCAAGGAGGACTTATGCGAAACAACAAAAGCGACCGACTTGCCGAGACGGCTCGACGTACATCACTGGCTAATGGCAGTCTAATCGACGTGTCCGATGCTGCTCGTTCTTGCGGCATCCAACTGCCAGTCGCTCTCTCGCGAAGCTTATGGACGAGCCTAGTGCGACCGTTTCCGTCCGCTCGGCCTGGTGATTTCGTTTCGCTCGAAAAGATGCTCGGCTCGGTGCAGACCTTAATCAAGCAGGAATGGCTCGCCAAGAAACAATTCCGCTACTTCTTGCCTAAAGAGCGACCTCGTTGGATTGGCCATTCATTCTTCGTACGAGTGCAGTTCAACTATGCCTATGGCAAGTTCGCAGCCGTGGTGCTCTCTTCGGTCGATGAGATATTTATCTACAAGCCTCCTGCCTCACCGGCTGTACTGCCAAGTTCGTTGATGGTTCGTTTGTTTCGCGTGCTGCTACAACTGCCGCTCTGTGGACGAGGGGCAGACACTATTTTAGTGGAGAGAATGCGTGAAACTGCCAATTTGCTCATGCAAGCGTGCCCCCTCAAAGATGATGTGTATGAATATTTCAGACGCTGGCGACCACAACGACCGACTGCGTATTCCCATGGAGAGTTTCGGGCCGTATTATCACGGACGCTAGGTGAAGTGATTGTCTGTATTGGGGCATGTGAATCGGAAGCGAACGCTCCGTTGGTGAAGGAGTTGGTGAAATACCATTTGGCAATGGCGTCGCCTCTATCCGACTTGGCGGAGATTACCGAGTCGATGCTCCGTCTGGCAGCTCGCTTGCCCTATCGTGAGGGTCCTATGGTCTTCAATCCGTTTCCACCTCTACTGGAATCTTGTTTTGAGATGCGATACTCGCTCGACAAAGGTTCGACGACTATTCCCGCCAAAGCTCTACAAGCGTTGCGTGAACAGTTTTCTCAGATGGATGAGTTTGTCGTTGGAGCTGACAGGCATGAGTATTTGCAACTTCGCCAGTGGTTTGAGAAGATTGATGATGGCTCGCCGTTGGGAAACTACGTCAATCTGGGACGGTGGAATGACCCAGAGCCAGTTTGGCAGTAAGATTTGAGGATGCCTCTGAAAGTTGGCCGTGGACGAGGACCTGCGGGACTCGTGGACGACAAAAGCAGGTGGTTTTGTGTGTACCCCGCCGCCTCACTCGCCATTGGTCCCAGCCGTGGGTGAGGACCAACGGCGAGTGAGGCGGCGGAAGCAGTGTATCTGCGAACTTGCGAACTGTATTTTGGGCTGACCGCCTTGACTCGATCGCTGAGAATAGCGTGCAATGCGTTGAGTAAATCCAAAAGTGGATAAAAGGCCATGGATACTAGAGCGATGCTTCCATTTGAAGAACTCCCGAAAAACTATCCTTGCGACTTGTTCCGCGAGCAAGTCGAAGTGCAGCCCTACCCACTCGTCTTCGTGACAATTTCTGGGCCACACATGTATGGGCTCGATACGCATCATTCCACGTATCAATTGCGAGGCGTTCACGTCTCAACGCTGAAGCGGTTGTATGGACTCGACCATCGCAGAGAATCCATTGAAGACTCCGCCACCCATAATGGCGTTCATATAAACCTATTCACAGCCGATGCCGATAGATTCTTCAGCCTCCTGCGGCAAAACGACGGCGACGTATTAGAGCAACTGTTCTCACCGCTGATAGTTTCACACGACTCCGGAGCATGAAGAACTCAAGGCGATTGCAACGGGTGGTATCTCCCGCCGATACGCCCGGCATTACCTTAGCTTGTCAGAGAAGCAGTGGACCATATTCAGTAAAACAGAACCGACCAAATTAGAGCCGCTGCTGCACGTCTACCGCTCACTGCTGACCGGCATTCACTTGATGCGGACTGGTGAAGTCGAGGCCAATCTAATCTCGCTCAATGAAGCAGCACAATTGTCCGCTGTTGATGACTTAGTCGACCTCTGGCTTGCGGAGCCAGAGTCGAGTTGGCTGGCTGCGGAAGACGTTGCACTCCATGAGCAGGAATACAAGCGACTGGTTGCGGAACTTGAGTCGGCAGCGACGACTTCCGCGTTGCCTGAGCAGCCTATAGGGCACGAGGGATTGGGGGAGCTACTCATGCGACTGATTACAGACTTGTAATCTCGAATAGTATTGAGGACTGAATTCAGGCGACCTGGTGCAAGCGTGCCTTGCTAGGCTGCTTTTGGCAAATCAGCCGTATTGCCAGAGTCGCCGATGCTCTGCGAGATACCCAGCACTTCCTGGACGTCGCGGTGGGACGAGTTTCCAATTGTAGACCGGCATTTCATCGCCGCTGCTTACGACCGAGAAGATGCCGAGCAGATAGGCCAGGCCTCGCTCCAACTTGAGAGCTTGATTGGCAATCACAAGTTCACGAGGCGTCCGTCCGCCAAAATCTTCGTCGATGTCTCGGATCGAACGAATATCTTCCACGACCAATTCCAGCAGGCCGCTGTACTCGGTCAGTATACGAAATAGCTTGCTCGCGGTCAACACGAAGCAATCCATCGAGGCGGTCGAGCATTTCGGCAACCTCTTTGGCCCGCTCGACTAATCGCTCGCGTTGTGCTTGCGTGCGAAGCTCACTGGCTTGCTCGGTGAACTCCTCTGTGAATAAATCGGTATTCTCACGTTGCTCTTGTCTGTTTTGCATTACTACTCAGTTGTCCCATTTGCTTCTCCTCCATTAAGCAGCTAATTGATAAATCTTTGCTTCAAACGGTTTTACCGAGCAACGTTTCACGCGGACGCAGTTGCTTGGAACCGACGGCAGCCCAGCCGTTTTTCTGGACTTGTTTACGGATCGCAGAATTGCAAACATTTGCCGCGTGACTCCGCCATAGGCCTCGAACGGCGAGCACTGAAACTCCCGTTCTAATGCTGCGGTCGAACGGCTGGACGTTGCCGCCATCAAAAAATGATTCTTAAGATTCTGATACGCACGCCGACTGATGCGGACCGAGGCCTTGCCGTTATGGCCGATGGAATAACCACCAAACACGATGGGTGTCTCGCGAACGTCGAAGTATTGCCGAAGTCGACTGATACCATCCTCGCCAACTCGTTCGTGTTCTTGAAAGAAACTGTGAAATCCTGCCGTGGCTAACAGCACCCAAAAACCTCGATAGCGAAGATACTGCACATTGGCCAGGGGACGGCCATTGGGACCGTTGCGTTTAGTGCGTCGGTACCGCGACCACTTGCTACGAGCGACATCAAATTTTTCGAGGATTCGCTGGTCGTGCTGCTGGGGAGTAAGCCGCTCAGACACGCGACCACTTACATAGAAAAAGTAGCGGCGGGCAACATAGCGACCGCCAGTTGTTGAACGAAGCCTTCAAGTGTTGTGGCTTCCCATTTGTAGTTTGAAGCGTTTCGCTGCACTCCTTACTCCCAATCTGCCAAATCGGCATTTGGCTTGTTATGAACGTTCGCGAGCAAGATGTTGCACAAGAAGTGCCAGCCGCTAAAAATCGTTACGAGTTCGAGCTACGCAAACTCGCAGCGTGTATGTTCTTAGTTGGAAGTAGCGTAGTAAGAAGAAGTAGCGGCTCCATCGGAGAGATACAGCCGACAATTGTCTTGATTGTCCATGAATTTTGGAAGTGAATTGAAAAGAATGGTTTGTTTGAGGCACAAACCATTCGAAAAGCCGTGAACCTTGGTGAGTAAAAACGTCGAGAGCAACCTTCTTGTTGAAGTCGCCCGAACATTACTTACCAAAGCAACGTCCACAGCACCTGCATCCTACCCTCAGCCGCCAAGCCGAGAAGTAGAATACACGCATTGCAGCTTCCGCCAGGAAGTAGCAACGGGGACCGCCGAAGCGGCCCCGTCGCCGCGACCTGTCTTGGATAGGCACAAAGCCCGTCGCCACTTTCGTCGTTGCTCGTGCTCGTAACCGAAAATGCCATTCCCAAAAGCACACAGATGGTTACCAGCCATCTTAAGCAAACGAGCCCGCACTGCCTTGCACGGAAGATTGCCGTATGGCAACCTTGAAGAGCCTTCGCCCTTTGCATCGCCGAGACTTTCGTCCCGCTACCTACTTGTGGCACACTCCCACTCTTGCGAATTCAAAACACTTGGTTGACTACACCAAGCACCGAGAGCTAATCCTCGGTCTCGCAAGAGCTTCCCTCTTTAGTCACAGACATCGACAATCGATTCACGTCGGTAAGCAGCGTTAGCTGCGGCTTTTCGTAGATACGTGCTCGCCGCCAGGCGAGTCGCAGTTTCCAGCTACTCCTTTGAGTCGCTGATTTCCCCCTTGCGAACATACAAGCTCAGGGTATCCCACTACAAAAAGTTGTCCCAGTTCGGCACCGTCTCTCTATTGTCTAACGAGCAAGCCCTCGCGGGCCTTTCATGGTTGAGCTATTCCCCGCCTGGTTTCCCAGGACGCCGAAGCTTGTCATCGCTCCGATACCGTGTGTCTCCACACGGCAAGTCCCCACGCTCGCAACGTTGCACCGTCCGCCAATGGCGGAATCAGGCCCCGTCGACAGGATTTGCACCTGCTTTGTCTGCGACGGCCTATTGCGATTTGCATCGCAATAGGTTTTTCAGAGTCGCCCCTATTCACATTTGGTATCGGATAGAACTGTGAGATTACTCTGGACGGCAATTGCTTCGAGACAAAGGAAGCAACAATACCCAGGATTAGTTCACAGAGCCTCCGTCGAACCGGACAAGCCACTCTCATGGCATCCGGCTCTACGGACAGGCAGCGTGAGAAAAAGCTAATTTCTCCCCTTAGCATGGTTGGTAAGACCACGTTTACCGGGAGCTACCTCCTATCCAAGAAGTCGCTCTACAAACGTTTGCAGCAGCGATACTTCTCTTATGGTCGCAACGAAGAATAGTTTGACTTATTCGCCTGCGATATGTCACACCTCAAGGGGAGCCATCAATAACAGGCCAAATATCAGTCATGGGCGATGCCGCACTCTGATATGTCGTCCTTGCTCACGGTGACGATGTATCGGTTGCGAGCATTGCCTGTGCGATTAGGAGGGATATCTATGAAAGAAATACCGTGTCAGAGATTTTGGGAAGGAGCTGTGGGAATCACGCTCACGCCACGCAAGCAAAAGAGCGGCGAATACTTCTGGACGTTTTCGTTGGTGCGTGCCTACAAACGCAAAGGCAGCGAAAAATGGGAGTACGCTCAGCACTATGGCCAAAAGCACGCTGAGGCATTAGGCCAGGTGATGAGTAAGGCATTTCTGTTCATGGATCAGAACGAGCCAAGTCAGTTCGTTGATGAATGGGAGGCAGCGAAAGCTGTCGACTCAGGCGAAATGTTGGACGGCATGAAGCTGCCACCAGCCGACGCAACTGCGTCGCACTGACGACGCCCTGTTCTTTCAAAATCAAAACTGAGTAGACGAACACCCTCTACCGGCCATGTGGCAGGCAACACGATTCGCCTGCGACAGGACCGGTGGTGCATGAGCCTCAAGCAAAGGATTTTTTCTGTACGTCCCTACGCTGCGTAGTTGTACCGACGGTTTCGACCGCTGGATACCACTAGCTCAGTTCTGGAGCGTTAACAGTCCACGCACTCTTTTTAGTAGAGAGGAGACTCAAGATGGTGAATTTGACCAAAGCGAGTCGAGAGTTGTTTCGTAGAACTCCCGACGAGCGGTTTCAATCGTTCGACGCCCTACTTGCTCATTGCCATGAGCGACGCGAGCGGTCGACCGAACATTGGCAGGTTTCGCAAAACCTACGCATCGAGCAAACAGCCAACGGCTTGCAGATGCGTTTGGAAGAAGCGGAAAATGTCAGCAATGTCGCTTAGCGACTGGAGCTTTAGCCAGCTCTGCAAGTTGTGCGGTGTCCACAAAGGACACCGTCAACAAACTTACTTCCGAGACGGCATCGCGCGTGTTTCACGATACGATGCCCCACTCTCGGAAGCCACTTCAGGTGTACTCGGCTAGTGGCACTGCCTTGGCAGTGCATAGCTCGACGTACTCGCGTCTGTTCGACGCCGAAGTTCTCGAAGCGGTCCGCGAGGCCGCCCCCGATTTTACGCCCCCACCCACGGGAATGGGTGGAGCGACTGGGACTCTATGCCGGTGAACAAGATATGTTCGCCTTTGGCATCGACCCCAACGCTTGGGTAGAAATCGGCGGCGAGAATTTTGCACCCGGCTTCTTCGTTTGGAATTCGGAAGTGGGTAAGCGAAGCTCGGTCGGCGTTCAGACGTTCTGGTATCAGGAAATCTGCCAGAATCATATCGTCTGGGACGCTATCGAAGTGGTCGAGCTAAAGCGACGCCACATCGGCAACGTCCAGGACGCCTTGGACGATGTTCGTGAGACGATTGCTCAGTTAGTGAAGAAACGTGACGAACGTCGCGATTCGTTTCGCTAGCTGGCATCAAGTCTCGCAATGGAAACCCCCTTCGGCAACGATGCCGAAGATGTTCGCAATGTGCTCGGCAAGCACGGCGTTAGCTCCCGCACTCGCGGAGCAAGTCGTTCAGCTTACCGAACAACAAGCATCGTTTTCGGTGTTTGGCATTGTGGACGCATTGACGCGGATTGCCGGTCGTTATGAAAACGCCGGTGACCGTTTACTTGTGGACCAGAAGGCAGCCTCGCTCTTGAGCTTGGCCGTCTAGGTTCTTTTTCTCTATCCTCCATTTAAGTATGAAAGGAGATGTTACGATGTCGGAAAATAATCGACCCGTTCATCAAGTCCGTATCGGTAAGAATTAAAGCCGCTGTTTTTGAGAACGGCGACAACGCTCCTCGCAAGGTCCAATTCACCGCCCTCTACAAAGAAGGAGATGAGTGGCGAGGTTCAGCCAGCTTTGCTCGTGAGGATTTACCGTTGCTAATAAAGGTAGCGGACCAAGTCCACAGTTACCTGTACGAGCAAAACGGTTCTCCTGGCCAGTAAGGTTTCTTGAGGCCAACATGCACCACCGGCCTCTCATTTTGATTGTCAAGTACTTCAATTCGGGGAAATGCAGTGCCGCTGAAAGTAAAGCCACGACCCTGACGTGGATTTAGCCGCCGCAATTTGGACAAGTCTCTAACTCAAATTCGATTAGCTGGCGACACTGCTTGCAGCGGCGGAGGATTGCGTCACACATATTGCAAACGGCCTCGCTCTCTGCAACCACTTCAAGGCAAACCGGACAGCATAAAAAGACCCGCTGGTCTTCTCGAATTCGTCCAGAAGAATCGAGAATGTTCATCGACCCGTGCATAGCCATCGCTTGGTCACTTCGTAAAAAAGCAACTGGCATTTCAAACCACTCGTTGGTGTAAGCATTCCACTTGTATCTCATGTGAAAAATCTTACGCGTCATGTGTGTTGCCCGGACCTCCAGTGCCTGATGTTGGCCAATGGTCACGTTGCATCCAGGAAGATACATATCGCGATACATAACGAATGGAAGATTCGAATCTCTCGAGTCATCATCGGGTGTGATAAGGACTAGCCGATTATCGAAAGTCCGTCTGATTCCACAACCGTTGATGAAATCGATCTGACCACCATTTAGGAGATTGGCGATACCAATGTGAGCGAAATATGGTCCCGGCGTTCTGCCTTGATCGCTAGTTTCCCTTGCCTGCTCCCACGTCCTGCGATAGCCCAGCACTTTCGGACAGTGTCGGGAGCCAATTTCTACACCGCTACTGCCGGGGCGTACTCGGCTTCGAACTGCTCGGGAGTTTTGTAGCCTAGCGTCTGATGAAGACGCTGGCCATTGTAGTAGGTTTCGATGTACTTGAACACACTCCGCCTTGCTGATTTCAAATCAGCGAACTTCTCGTGCTGGGTCCACTCATGCTTGAGCGACCAGAAGAAACGCTCGGCCACTGCATTGTCGTAGCAGTTGCCACGACGGCTCATCGAACACTCGATGCCCAACGTCTTCAATGTCCTTTGATAGCTGTCGCTTGTGTACTGACAACCTCGGTCGCTGTGATGAAGTAACTCACCAGGTTGTGGTCGACGCGACTCGATCGCGTTTCGTAACGCCTCACTCACCAACGGTGTTGCCAGCGAATCGCTCATCGCCCAGCCGACGACCTTGCGGCTAAACAAGTCGACCACGGTCGCTAAGTAAACCCAGCCCTCGCTACTCGGCAAGTAAGTGATATCCGTTACCCATTTTTGGTCGGGGCGTTCTGCCGTGAAGACGCGATCAAGAACATTCTTGGCCGGACGTTTCGACGGATCGGACTTGGTCGTGGTTGGCGGAAAACGACTTGCAAATCCTGCTTTTTAGGCCCATTGCTCGCATCGCCTTCGCCACGGTGTTACGACACGCCGATTCCAGTTCATCCCGTTTGGCCAATTCTTTGGTAATCTTCGCTGAACCGTAAATTGTGTGATTCTCGTCGAATACTTGGGAAACGGATTCCCGAATCTTCTGCGTTCGCTCAGCACGCTTGCTGGGCGCCCGGTCGATCGAGTCGTAGTAGCCCGAGCGACTCACAGCCAGCACGCGGCACATCAGGGCGATAGGAAAGGAGTCGCGGTGTTCGGTAACCCAGGCGTACTTCATGTCGACTCCTTCGCGAAGAACGCCGTCGCTTTTTTTAGGATGTCACGCTCCATCTCCGCCTGCTTCAGTTGCCGACGCAGCTGCTTGATTTCGGCTTGAAATTGCTCGTGGGAAGCATCTTCGCCGCACGGTTTGGGCGGTGGCACCAGTTTGGCGTGCCAAGCTCGCAACGACTGCTGGCACACTCCCACCGCCGCGCACGCCGCTTTGAAAGAATACCCCTCTTCGGCTACTAGCCGCACCGCGTCTCGCTTAAAGCCATCACTATACGTTGGCCGCTTCTGCTTTGTTTGTTCGTCCATTGTTCGGACCTCCTTTAGGAACCATTATTCCGGCTCCCGACACTGTCCGAAAGTGCTGGGCTATCGCAGTCCATTGGAAACACGTTTTATATGATGCTTCTTGAGGAACGATATTGTTTTCCTGGTCATACGCTGCCCTTTTAGTCGGGTCGAGAAGAGTTTGATAAGCAGTCCAGAATAGGCTCAAAGGAATTGGATAATAGGGGTCGACGGACCATCTGTCTTCAGAGTCCAATATCTGATAGTAACGTTGCTCCAGTTGCTCTTCATCGACATCGGTCGGGACAAGCAGTATTTCGTAATAGCTGAGCATGATGGTTACGTACCTTGCAACTAGCCGATTTGCCTATCCAAGCATTATAGCGTGTTTAGCCAGACGTGACTCTACCAAGTCCATCAAAAAACCGCCTCGCGACAACCGCATCACTTGTTTTGCGACAGACTGTTTGTACAAAAGACCTGCTTTTCTGTTTGCAATTTCATTCGGATAGTATCTGAAGGAGCTTTTCTTTTCTTTCCGCTCGATAATTCCACGAGCGTTTTTCCTATAAACGAATGCTGTCCTATTGCATCCTAAATTAAAGGAATGCCTTGTTTGCGGAATCCCAAGTAGCTGATTCCAGAATACTCAACACATTGAACAGGAGGACCGAATGAAATACTTTGCCATAGCTTGCTTCGTTTTTGCAATCCTGACGGGATTAGTAGGATTAAATATTGTGGCTTACGATAAGGGTGTAACTGATGGGGGAACCCCATTTTTGATCGGGGTGTTCCTCCCCACTGTAGTATTCCTATTTGGCGGCATCTATTTCTGGCTTAAACACAAACGCTAGTTCTAGGATCTGCTTCAAATATTCTGTTGGCACTCACTGGGAATGTATGCCCAGTGATTGATGCACTACGCACATATTTACATCGTAGGATTCCCTTCAGCAGGTAGGCAACGTAGCGATTCTCCAGGTCAAGGTTTGATTCTACCGGATATCGTCAGTACTCAAAAATTCGCCTCGTGACAACCGCATCGAAAGCCTGCTAGTGTGGCTCTGAACTAGAGCAGGCGTCGGCAATGATTGCCAATGCCAATCAAAGGAATCACAAATGGACTAACAATGCCCGCCTTCTGAAAAAAGGCAAGCCTAGCAACGACTGCGTTGGAACAATCTGTTCCGGTTTCCCCAAACCGACAGTAGCAAGATTCTCTACGCATAGTCAACAGTCAAACGACTCAGGTCGTACAGGCTTGGTTTGCTTACAGATTGGCGGTCTGACAATTCCGATGGAGAGTTATGGCACGAGGAAAACGAGACAAAAAGAACATTCGCTATCATCAGTTCAAGGGCGGCTATGCCCAGGTCATGGATACTCAGCTTCGTGCCTTGCTCGAAGGATACCGCCTTGGCCACTTTCGCCGGAACGAAATCCGTGTCTTCGCGGCTCGGCTGGAGTTTTCCGCTAGGCATCCCAACTGCAAGAACCTAACCATCGTGCGTGTTCTCAACTGCAATTCCCATCGCAAGGGCAATCGGCATCTTACGCAGTCGCAAATCGATGACGCGGCCAGAAAGCTCGACCTGTATCTCCCCAGTCTCCAGGTGGAGTTTGAGGCCGAGTGGCGACAAGCTGAGAAGAAGCCTCACACCAAGCCGGTTGCTCGAAAAGTGCTTCAGCACATTGCTCAGGGTGGAGCAACGACCGTGGAGGGCCTGTTCTACTTCGCTTACTTCATGCGACGCATCCCGCAAAGTAAGGTGATGCAGCGACTCCTGCCCGATGAGCGATATGCGAGAATCAAGTACGCCGACTTCCAAGTGTGGACCGGCGTGCATCGAGCTTCACAATGCCGGATGCTACGTCGCATGATAGAACGTGGTTACTTGAACACCGTTCCAGTCGTCAAGCAGAACGAAAACGCTTACGGCCAGCTTTTCATCGACGGACAGCTACTCTCGCGAGTGCGAAAGACGCAGACAATTCGTCGCAAGGTGGTCTGCAAATCTGCCAGAATTGACAAAAGGTCAACTCCCTCACAAGAAAAGGTCAACACCCCCCAGCACAAAAGGTCAACGCTAAGAAACGTAAATCTTAAAAAGGAAATCGAAGAAGAGAAAAGGTTTGTAATGGGATTGAAGCAGGGCTTTCTCGGACGACACGGCGACCCGGAGCTGCAACGCATAGCAATGAAAGCAGCTCAAATGGTGGAGAATCGAGTTCGTCAGGCTGCGTAGGGCTGGCAAGGAGAGGCTCAACACCGAAAGGACTCCCAGGATGCTTTGAACTGTTTGAACAAGAGAGGCCACCGTTCTGTGCCTAATCGAATTCTGAACGAATCAGAGAATTCATAGGCTTCTTGTGGCTGCCAGAAACGACTCCACTCGTTACAATAGCCTGTACCGCTTGGCGGCTTACTCGTCGCGTTCCCTCTGAAACTAGCCACACCTTGTGTCCGGTGTGGAATCCAAAGGTTGGCTGCAATGGAGAAAAACTCAAAGCCTGAGCGTCCGAAAAAACCCACTGGGGAGGATTCCCTAGACGGGGTGACTGTTGAATCGCTCGGAACGGCTCCTATGATGATGTCGGCAGACGAAATTGCCAATTGTCTTGGAATTTCGTCGAGAACCGTATGGCGTTTGAAGGCTAAAGGAGACTTGCCTCAATCCATCAAAATAGGACGAGCGGTTCGATGGAAGAAGAGTGACATTTTTGAATGGATTGAGCAGGGCTGCCCTGCAAGCGAATCGATTCTCAATAACGTAATTTACATGTTTGTTTTACGACCCATTTATAAGCTCATGGGGAGGTTGTAGTTATGGCTTCTGTATTCAAGCGTGGTCGCGACAATGAAAAGCAACGTGCTTTCTGGTACGTTGCTTACAACGACCACACGGGCAAGCGTCGCATGAAAAAGGGCTACACCGACAAAGGCCTGACGGAGCAACTTGCTGCGAAGATTGAGCAGGAAGTCATGCTTCGCCGCCGTGGACTAATTGACCCTGAAGACGAACGTCGGCTGGAAACGAAGTCGTCCCCCATTGAGGAACACCTTGAAGCTTTCAAAGAGAGCCTTGGCGAGAACACATCGAAGCACGTCAAGTTGACGATGACTCGCGTTCGTCGTGTCATTAAAGATGCAAAAGTCGCCAACCTTGGCAGCTTGAGGATGGATTCTGTCGCTACAGCTCTTCGGAAACTCAAAAGCTCCGACAATATCGGCAACCGTACTTACAACCACTACGTTCAAGCAATCGATAGCTTTTGCAATTGGCTTGTCATGATGGGGCGGTTGGACCGGAACCCACTCCTCGGCTTGGAGCGAGTCAACGCACAAGTCGATGTGCGAAAAAAGCGAAGGGCATTGAAACCAGACGAATTCGCCAAGCTGTTAAAAGCAGCCCGTGAGAGCGAGAAAAAGGTTCAGGCATACCCAGGCACACTACGGGCACAGGTTTATTTGCTGTCCTACCTGACGGGATTACGTCGCAAGGAACTTGCCAGCCTGACGCCCAGGAGCTTTGAACTCACGGCCAACCCACCTATTTTGAGAGTGGAAGCCGCCTGCTCGAAGCACCGCCGCGAAGATATCCTGCCTCTCCACCCCGAATTGATTGAACTACTCAACGTCTGGCTGGAAGGCATTGAACTGGACACTCCGCTCTTCCCGAAGCTTGATAAAAAGAAGACGTGGCTGATGGTCAAGAAAGACCTCGAAGTGGCTGGCATTCCTTACACGACCCCAGAAGGGACAGCCGACTTCCACGCCGCTGGTCGTCACACCCACATTACCGAGCTACTTCGCAATGGTGCAACCTTGGCAGAGGTTAAAGAATTGGCCCGTCACACGGACGTACGCCAGACGATGAAGTATGCCCATATTGGCATCGAAGACCAAGCCAAAGCCCTCGCAGGATTGCCGCTGCCAAAAGTTCCCGAAGTGGCAGCGGACGGAAATTGGCAGCGTTCTGGCAGCGGAACAGGCGTCTCGCCCTGTCAAACTACGTCATCTAGTGTCAATGGTGGGGATAGTGAGGATGAAGAAGGGGAATTAAAAAACCCCTGCAATAGCAGGGGTTCTGTCACCAAATGTCAGCCAAAGTCATCCTTTGGCATGACATTTGATGAGTGGAGGCGGCGGGAATCGAACCCGCGTGCCGTGATATCTCCACGTAAGCTTCTACGTGTGTAGTCGACGGGTTTGGTTTTGGACATCGAGGCGCCTCGTCGACCTGGCTACTCGCGGCCTAGCTGGGAACTTGTTTAACTACTAGCGTGCTCAGCAATGACTAGTAGCGATCCGAATTTGGTGACGGACGTCCGGGTCAGTTCGGCTCCAACCCCTAGTCCGAGCAGCTTATCTCTAAGCGGCTAGTGCATAATTGCTATTAGCAACTAAAATATGATCAGCTTTTTACGTGGCCCACTGATCAACCACGACACGCCACTCACGCTTTGGCTATCCGGTCGAACCCTGTTCGCCCCCCAAAGCTTTGGTGAACTTTTATTGTAATCGGCAGACCGACGGAAGGAAAGTAAGGAAACTTAGCCTAGGGTGGCTAAATTGGGGTTTTTCAGCAAGGTTCGCCACGGTTCGGGCTTCACGCGATTGGTGTAATCTTTCTCCAAAAAGTGCATTTGGAGCTGGACGATGTGCTGGTTGAATTGGGGGTGTAAGGCGGAAAAGACCTTGAGCATCTTGCTGGAGAGGACCAGTTCGGGGTCGGGGGCTACGGTGCCTAGGGCCTGGTGTCCGGGGAGGAGGAGGTCTCGCCGCCAGACGTGGAAGGTTTCGATGGCGGTGCGAAGGTCGGTGGTTGGCATGGGTTTTACTGTAGCTGAATTTTAAGCTGGGTGGTTGATTTTTTGCGATGAAAAGATGGGTCTCACACAAAGGCGCTAAGGCGCAAAAAGAAAAGGAACCGCGGATGGACGCAGATAAACGCAGATGTTTTTCTTCGCGCCTTTGCGCTTTTGCGTGAGGGCTTTTTGTTTTGGGTTGGGTGAAGCAAAAGTGCAAAAGTCGGGGGCGATTCACCTTGTATTGCGTTGCAATACGGCCATTGGGGGTGACTTTTGTCGCTGATTGCTGGGGGGCCCCAGGGATGGGTGCGAAAGTCGAGGGGTTTTGTTGCTGGGTGTTTTGATTGGTGCTGCTCCTTGTGTTGCGTTGCAACACGGCTACTGCAAAAGTGGGGGAGATTGCGTTTGTGGTGAAAAGTTTCACGCAGAGACGCAGAGGCACAGAGAAAAGACATAGCGAAAAGACATAGCGAAAATGACGGGGTAAAAAGGGAACCGCAGATGGACGCAGATAAACGCAGATGTTTTTTCGTTGCGTACGTTCGTAGGTTTTTTGTTTTGTTAGCGCGCAAGAAACGATTGTGTTTTATTTGGGTGGGGGATGCGCGTTGTTTTTTTGGCCGGGGGAGAAGGGTGAAGAGTGAAGGGTGAAGAGTGAAGAGTGAAGAGTGAAAAAACTGGCGAACCGGCGACCGTGAGGGACCGGAGTGCGTGGAAGAAAAATTGCCCGCGGATAACGCAGATAAAACGCGGATAGACGTAGGCCGGAACAAGCCTTTTTGCGCAGTTCCGGCAACCGTTCCGGCTGGGTGTGCAATGCCGGAACTGCGCTGTCGCTTGTTCCGGCCTACCTCCTTACGAACTAGAACGGCCATAAGTAGTCGAGAAATATGCGGATAAACTTGCCAAGGGGGGGGAGTACCAGGAGCGATGTTGACACAATGAAGCCAATTGAAAGTAGACAGCGAAGTGGTTCTGAATCTCTGGTGTCTTCAGCCTTGATCTCCATGAGATTTTCGAGACGATGCTCAAAAAAACGATGTGCTTCTTCGGAATGGGCCTCCTTGGAAATCTTCATTTTGCTTAATGTGCTGACTATACAGTGGTCTGAATCGTCATAGTTTTTGACGTTCTTAGGACACGTTATTTCAAACAAGATGCGAGATACCAAAAAAATGCTTAGGCCGAGATACATAGTCGTCAGCGTGTGTCGGTTATTTTCAACCCACTTGGACAGCACCTTGGTATTGACTGCCCTCTCCGTAAATTCAATTGCCTCAACAACTTGCTCTAGGAAATCAATTGCAAACGGCAAGAAGGGGACCAAGAAGACCATCCTTCCAAGGGGACTTCTTGCGATTTTCTTAAGCACTGTCCACTCAAAAATAATCTTTTCTGGTAGATGAAAAGTAATCTTTCCTCGCGATCGATCCATAGTTTATTCCTGTAGGGGAAGATGGCTCTTAATTAAGGACTTTTTGGAGCCATTGGCCGGTGTGGCTTTTGGTGGATTGGGCGATGGTTTCGGGGGGGCCTGTGGCTAGGATTTGTCCTCCGGCGGCTCCGCCTTCGGGGCCGAGGTCGATGACCCAGTCGGCGGTTTTGATGACGTCGAGGTTGTGTTCGATGACGAGGACGGTGTGGCCCAGGTCGACCAGTTGTTGGAGGACGCCGAGGAGTCGGCGGATGTCGTCGGTGTGGAGTCCGGTGGTTGGTTCGTCGAGGATGTAGAGGGTTTTGCCGGGGGCGGGGCGGCCCAGTTCGGAGGCGAGCTTGATGCGTTGGGCTTCGCCGCCGGAGAGCGTGGTGGAGCGTTGGCCGACGGTGAGGTAGCCGAGGCCGACGTCGACGAGGCTGGTTAACATGCGATGGATGGTCGGATGGTTTTCAAAAAAGTGGGCGGCTTCGTCGATGCTCATGGAGAGGACGTCGGCGATCGATTTTTCTCGGAATCGGACGGCCAGCGTTTGACGGTTAAATTGTTTGCCGTGGCAAATTTCGCAGGTGACGAACAGGTCGGGGAGAAAACGCATTTCGATGCGCTGGACGCCTTGGCCTTGGCACGCTTCGCAGCGGCCCCCTTTGGTGTTGAAGCTGAAGCGGCCGATTTTGTAGCCAAGTTGTTTGGCGTGTTTGGTGCCTGAGAAGACGCGGCGGATTTCGTCAAAAATGCCGGTGTAGGTGGCCGGGTTGGACCGGGGTGTGCGGCCGATGGGGGATTGGTCGACGTGGATCAGTCGGTCGAGCTTGCTTGCGCCGCGTAGTGCTTGGTAGGGGCCGGAGCGTGCGGAAGCGCCGTTGAGTTTTTTGGCTAGCGCACGGGCGAGGGTGTCGATGACGAGCGAGCTTTTGCCGGAGCCGCTAACGCCGGTGACACAAGTAAAAGTGCCGAGCGGGAAGTCGACGTCGACGTTTTGTAGGTTGTTGAGCGAGGCGCCTTCGAGCTGGAGTCTGCGCGACTTGACGGGCTTGCGGCGTTTTTCGGGGATGCTTATTTGTTCGGTGCCCGCGAGGTAGGCACCGGTGAGGGAGGTTGGGTGGGCGGCGACTTGGTCGGGGGTTCCGGCGGCGACGATTTGGCCGCCGCGCGAGCCAGCGCCGGGGCCCATGTCGATGAGCCAGTCGGCGGCGCGCATGACGGCTTCGTCATGTTCGACGACCAGGACGGTGTTTCCCTGTTGTTGGAGATCGCGGAACGACTGGATGAGGCGTTCGTTGTCGCGTGGGTGGAGGCCGATGGAGGGTTCGTCGAGGATGTAGAGGACGCCGACCAGTCCGGAGCCGATGCCGGTGGCGAGTCGGACGCGTTGCATTTCGCCGCCGCTGAGCGAGTCGGCCGCGCGGTCGAGCGAGAGATAGTTGACGCCGACTTGGCGGAGGAAGCTGAGGCGTTTTAGGATTTCGGCAACGAGGGGTTCGCCGATCGGTTGTTGGCTGGGGTCGAATGATAACGCGGTAAAAAATTCGTAGGCGTCGTCGATCGGGAGGGCGGTGATCTCGTGGATGGCTTTTTCTGCTAGTCGGCAGGCACGGGCTTCGGGTTGGAGGCGTGAGCCGTTGCATTCGGCGCACGGGACATGGGAGCGGAACGCTTCGAGTTTTTCTCGCAGGGTGTCGCGTTTGGCTGCGGCGTAGTCCATCTCGAGGTGGGCTAGGATGCCTAGGAAATTTTTATTGTTACCGGAGACTTTGCTGCCAGTGAGTAGCTGTTGGCGAGCGCGGTCGGGCCATTTTTCGAGGGGGGTGTCCCAGTCGACTTTGGCTTGGGTGAGGAAATCGGCGACGAGTTTTTTTTGTTTGGTGCGGGCGGCGGCTGTGGCACCGCGCCAGGGGGCGATGGCTCCTTCGGCCAGCGAGAGGCTTGGGTCGGGGAGGACCAGTTCGGGGTCAAACCCTTCGCGGGCGGCGAGGCCTTCGCAGCTAGGACATGCGCCGTAAGGACTATTAAAACTGAAAGTGCGTGGTTCGACTTCGGCTAGGCTGCGTTTGCAATCGGGGCAAGCGTATTGGGTGCTGAAGACGCGCTGCTGCCAGGCGTCGCCACTGCCTGTGGCTTTTGCTTCGGAGGTGAGGTAGCTGATGCGCAGAGCGCCTTCGCCGTGTTTGAGTGCTAGGCGGACCGACTCGGCGAGGCGGTTTTCCAAACCTTCGCGGATGACGACGCGATCGACGACCGCTTCGATGTCGTGGCGCTGTTGGGCTTTGAGTTCGGGGGCGTGTTCGACTTCGTAGGTTTCGCCGTCGATGCGGACTCGGACGAATCCTTCGCCGCGGATGCGGTGCATGACGTCTTGGTGTTTTCCCTTGCGTCCCCGGATCATGGGGGCGAGGATCATGACTTTGGTGCCTTCGTCGAATTGTTCGATCGCCTGTTGGATTTCGACGGGGGTTTGTTGGGCGATGGGGGTGTTGCAGTCGGGGCAGGCGACCGTGCCGACGCGGGCCATGAGGACGCGGAGGAAATCGTAGATTTCGGTGACGGTGGCGACCGTGCTGCGTGGGTTGCTGTTGGTTGGGTTTTGGTCGATGGCGATCGTCGGCTGGAGGCCTTCGATGACGTCGACGTCGGGGCGCTGCATCTGGTTGAAAAATTGCCGGGCGTAGACCGACAGGCTTTCGATGTACTGGCGTTGGCCTTCGGCGAGAAGGGTGTCGAAGGCGAGCGAACTTTTTCCCGAGCCGCTGAGTCCTGTGATAACGACGAGCTGATTCTGCGGGATCTGGAGGTCGACGTTTTTTAGGTTGTGGGTGCGTGCCCCACGGATGGAGATTGTCTCGCCGGGTGGGCTGGGGGGCCGAAGGGTCTCGGAGGCGATGGGGAGAGCGGCTTGCGACATGGGCGGTGGCTCTACGGTCGCTGAGAGGGAGGGGCGCTGAGAGGGAGGGGCAAAACCGTTCAGGGTAGCAAGCGGTCGCGGGCCAGGCAAGTTGCGGTTTTAGAGCGTCCAGGCCGCTTGTGGCAGTGGGTCGGCGCGATTATGATTGAGGGTTTCGTTTCCACGGATTGCAGGTTGCTGGGAGTTGTCGATTATGCGTCATGTTCTTTCTGCTTTGGTGCAGAATGTTCCGGGGGTTTTGGCCCACGTTGCGGGGATGTTTGCCTCGCGCGGATACAATATCGATAGTCTGGCGGTGGGCGAGACGGAAGACGCGAATTTGTCGCGGATGACGTTTGTTGTGGTCGGCGACAATGCTTTGCTGGATCAGGTTCGCAAGCAGTTGGCGAAGATCGTGACGGTGGTTCGCGTTGACGATGTTAGTGCGCAGGAATTTGTGGAACGCGATTTGATGTTGATCAAAGTCGATTGCAGCGGGGGCAAGCGAACCGAGATTCGTGAGCTGTGCCAGATTTTTCGCGGACGGGTGGTCGATGTTTCTCCGGACCAAGTGATGGTCGAGATTTCGGGACAAGAGAAGAAGATCGAATCGTTCATCGACCTGATGCGTCCGTTTGGCATTGTCGAGTTGGTGCGGACGGGGCGGATCGCGATGGTTCGCGGCGTACAGCCGACGGGCGAGTTGGCTTCGCTGACTTCGCTGACAAAACCGCAGGCTGGGAAAAAATAGTTACACGAATGTTCTTCTTGTTGTTTCTGGTAAAAGTCTCACGCAGAGACACAGAGACGCAGAGAATTTACAATAAATTACTTACTCGAAATTTCATCTCTGCGCCTCCGCGTCTCTGCGTGAGGCCTTTGACTGTCCACCCCATACAAGACTGGAGTTTTTCTTATGGCTGCTACGATTTATTACGACAAAGATGCTGACCTCAAAGCGTTGGACGGCAAGACGGTTGCGATTCTTGGCTATGGTTCGCAGGGACATGCCCATGCTCAGAACCTGAAAGAGAGTGGCGTGAAGGTGATCGTCGGCCAGCGTCCGGGTAGTCCGAACTATGATTTGGCGGTGAGTCATGGGTTCGAGCCATTGCCGATCGAAGAGGCGGTGAAGCAAGCGGATATCATCAACCTATTGCTGCCTGATGAAGTGCAGGGCGATATTTATCGGGATCAGATTCGCGATAATCTGGAGCCGGGCAACGTGTTGATGTGCTCGCACGGGTTTAATGTGCATTTTGGTCAGGTCGAAGCGCCGGAGGGGGTCGATTTGTTGTTGGTGGCTCCGAAGGGGCCTGGGCATTTGGTGCGGAGCGAGTTTGTTTCGGGTGGTGGTGTGCCCGGTTTGATCGCGCTGAGCGATGACGCTAGCGATGAGACTTTTAAGATTGGGCTGGCGTATGCGAAGGGGATTGGCTGTACGCGGGGCGGCGTGATTCGGACGACGTTTGCTGAAGAGACCGAGACCGATTTGTTTGGCGAGCAGGCAGTGTTGTGTGGCGGTGCTGCCGAGTTGGTGAAAGCGGGCTTTGACACGTTGGTCGAGGCGGGTTACCAGCCGGAGATGGCTTATTTTGAGTGCATGCACGAGTTGAAGCTGATTGTCGACCTGTTTTATCAGGGCGGGCTGAACTACATGCGGTACAGCGTGTCGAACACGGCCGAGTATGGCGATTACAGTAGTGGTCCACGGATTATTACGGACGAGACGCGTGCTGAGATGAAGAAGATTCTTACCGAGATTCAAGACGGGACGTTTGCTCGGAATTGGATTTTGGAGAATAAGGCGGGTGCGCCGTCGTTCAAGGCAACGAGGCGTCGGGAGCGTCAGCATCCGGTCGAAGTGGTTGGCAAGGAGTTGCGTAAGCTGATGTCGTGGATCGACGACAAATAGAGGGCCATTATTTAGAGGGTCATTATTATTCGCTGGGGATACTCTCTGCGGGATTGCTGAGGAAGAGGCGTTGGGCGACGATCCATAGGAAGAGTGTGATCGTGGCTCCGATGGCGCTGGCTAGGAATTCGCTGTAGGCGATGTTGCACAGCCCTTCTCTTCCTAGCCAGAAGTCGCAGGCTAGGCCGAGTAGTCCGCCGAGGATGCCGACGCCGACGCACGAGGGGATCGAAAACTGGGCCGACCGATAGGCGGCTGCCACCAGTCCCCCGGCGAGTGCTCCGACGACGATGCCCGTGAGAATCTCCATTGCCTGTGCCTCTTTCGTGTTCTGCTCTGATTGCCTGTTGTTGTACGTCCCTCTAGTCGTTGCAATCAGAGTGCCAAACGGGACGGGGTCTGGGGGAATTGGCTCTAACCTGTTTTGGGGAAAGCAGTTATCGTAGAATGGGCTGTCTTACTGTTCGGCGGGTAGCCCGATTGAGCGCCATTAATTCGATGGCGCTTGTATCGAGATGAGCCATTCCTCCGAAAAGAACAGCCACGAAAACAGAATTGCTTTAGGATGGGGCGTTTGGCCAAAGTTTGAATTTTTCTCCTACTAAGAACCCCGGTAACCTTTCAGTTATTGGCAGCAATCGATGGAAAAGCCTCACGCAGAGACGCAGAGGCACGGAGAGAAAAATCAAGAAATTCTGCGTCTTTGCGTGAGGCTTTTATGATTGCATGTGGCTGAGTTGTTACTCCTAGTTGTTACTCCTATAAAATTAAAGGTTTCTGCACAGAGCTATGATCGAAAACGCGCCGGTTCAAACTTTGCAGCACGATGGGCTTACGATCGAGGGGTATTCTCGTGCGGCGGTGCAGAGCTATTGGCGGATTCCGGAATTGAAAGTGGGGTTTGACCTGGGGGGGCAGCCTTGGTCGTTCATGGGGACCGAAACGTGGTTTGTCTCGCATGGACATTTGGATCATATCGTGGCGCTGCCGGTTTATGTGGCGCGTCGGCGGATGATGAAGATGGAGCCTCCGACGATCTATATGCCGGAGGCGACGATCGAGCCGATGCAGCATATCTTGCGTAATTTTACGCGTCTTGACCGGGGGCGGATGCCGTGCGAGTTAAAACCGATTCGGCCGGGCGACGAGATTGAGCTGTCGCGCGAGTTGGTCGTGACGGTTTCGGAATGTAAGCATAGTGTGCCAGCGATGGGGTTTATTGTTTGGGAGCGGCGGATGAAACTGAAGGAAGAGTTTCAAGGTTTGCCGGGCGAGAAGATTCGCGACTTGCGTCTTGCGGGGACCGAAGTTTCTGCGGAACATCGTACGCCGCTGGTTGCCTATGCCGGCGACACGGCCCCGGCGGGTATTGATAATTGTCCGGAGATGTACAAGGCGAAGATTTTGATTTGCGAAATGACGTTTGTTTCGCCCGATCATCGGAAAGAAAAAATTCACAAGTTTGGGCACATGCACCTGGACGATTTTGTGGATCGTCGGGACCGTTTTGAGAACGAGCTGGTGATCGCTTCGCATTTGAGCACGCGATATCATCCGAACACGGTGAAGCGGATGGTGGAGAAGGCTTTGCCGGGGATGCTGGACGGGCGGTTGAAGCTTTGGTTGTGAGTCGAAAGTAGGAACCGTTCGTGGGAGAAGAAAAAGAACCGCCGATGGACGCGGATAAACGCAGATGCGGTTCGAGTGTGTAGGGTGGGCAGTGCCCACCATTATTGAGCCGGTTGTGTGGTGGGCGGTGCCCACCCTACTTGTTTGGTTGTGATCCGAAAAAAAGGAACCACGAAAGGGACGAAATGCACGAAAAAAGTGCGTGATTTCTGGGGGGCTGGCGACTTGTCTACTGGGTGTCTGCTCTTTTTGCTTAGGAGTGCTTTTCTATGCGGTTTTCTTGCTTTTGCGGGACTGTTTTTTCGGTGTTTTTGGCGACCGGCTGGTTGTCTGGTTCTGTGCTTGCCCAGGGGGATTCGGGGTTTAAGTATCTGGAAGTGACGGTGGTTGGTCCGGACGAAAAGCCGATGGCGGGGGTGGCGGTTGACGTGAAGATTGATGGGATGGAATTTGCCATGCCTACCGATGACGAGGGGAAGATTTCGTTGAATGCTCCTGGTGGGGCGAAGAGCCGGTTGCAGTTGAGCGTGAAGCATGAAGGGTTCGTCGGGGTGTTGGTGAGCTGGCAAGGGGGCAAATCGTTTCCCGAGGAGTTTTCCATTCCGCTTGCGAAGGGGGAGCCGGTTGGTGGGGTAGTTCGCGACGAGCAGGGAGAGCCGGTGGAGGGGGTGAAGATAGAGTCGCGGGTGCCCGGCTCTACGGCGTCTGACGGAAAGCTGCGGCCTTTGCTCTCGGGCCATTTGGCGACGACCGACGCAGCGGGGCGGTGGCAGATTTTGATGGAGACGGGGAGCGAGACGCTGTTGTTCTTGAAGCCGAGTCACGACGAATACCGTAAGTACGCCTTTTTGGGTGTCCCTGCCAACTGGGAGGAGTTGAAATCGCTCGAGCATGTGTTGGTAATCGAGAAGGGAATTAATCTTCAAGGAAAAGTGACCAACGTCGAGGGCGAGGCGATTGTCGGGGCGCTGGTCTTTATGGGCAACAATCGTTGGGGAAACGACAAGCAGGAAATCAAAACCGATGCGGAAGGAAAATATCGTTTTGGGAACGTGGCGGCTGGCAGTCCGTTGGTGACCGTTTCGGCGAAGGGTTGGGCGCCTGTGGTGCGTACGGTTTCGACGAGTAAGGAAATGGAACCGGTTGATTTTCAGTTGGAGCGGGGGAAGTCGATTCGGATTTTGGTGACCGACGCGCAGGACGAGCCGATCGCGGAGGTGGGTGTGGCTGTTGAAAGCTGGCGAGGGCACGAGACGCTGCCGCAAGAAATTTATCGTGGGAAGACGGACCGTGACGGGATTTGGCAGTTGGAGAGTATGCCTGCTGGGGAAGTCAAATTTAGTCTGTTTAAGCGGGGGCATATGTCGGTCCGCAACACAATGCTTGCGGCGAGCGAGGAGACGCATACGATCGTTTTGCCTTGGGCGCTGGTGGTTTCTGGAAAAGTGGTCGATGCGGAGTCGGGGTTGCCGCTTGAAAAATTTGAGGTGGTGCAGGGAATCGATTGGGGGAATGCGCGGCAGGCGACGCATTGGGATCGGTATAACGTCAAAACGGGGGCCGACGGGAAGTATCGAACGGAGTTTTCGGAGCCGCGTGCGTGGCATTTTGTGCGGATCGAGGCGGACGGGTATCGTCCGGGGGTTTCGCGGGTGCTTCGGGATAACGAAGGGAAGGTGACGATCCATTTTGAGATGGAAGAAGGGACCGGTCCGAGCGGCGTTGTGAAAACGCCTGAGGGGAAACCGGCTGTTGGCGCAAAGCTGTTGGTCGCGACGCCGGAAGAGGGGCTGTATTGCAATAATGGAAACGTGCAAAACAACCGTCAAAAACCGCCGGCCACGACGGATGAGGAAGGGAAATATGTGTTGCCGTTTTTGGACGAGGGTTTTGTTTTGATTTGCTTGCACGAGTCGGGTTGGGCACGTCTTTCAGAAAAGCAGGTAGGCAAGGCACGCGAGATTGAGCTGCACGCTTGGTCGCAGGTCGAGGGAACGCTGCTTGAGGGAAAAGAACCGGTTGTTGGCGAGCGTGTCCGACTCTATTTCAACCAACGTTATGTACGAGGCGTGCCATCCGTGAATTGGTCTTATCAAGTGACGAGCGGCGCGGACGGGAAATTTCGGTTTGATCGGGTGATTGGGGGTGAAGGGACTGTGGCACGATCGGTCCTCTTTGGTGATACGAGTGGCAATGGCAGCTCAATGACTACTTCTTCTCATGGCGAACGTGTGTCGCTCATTGCCGGGGAAACCGTCCAGGTGCAAATTGGTGGGACGGGGCGTACGATTCGGGGCCAGCTCAAGGTGCCGAAGGACTACAAAGAAAGCGTAGCGTGGAAGATGGGTTCGGTGCAGATGTCGGAGCAGCCTGAGCGAGTGAGTGGTCCGCAAGGATTTTTTCATGCTTTAGGGAAGGCGATGGCCGGTGGAAAGAGCCGGCTTATACAGCGTGAAAAGCAGCCGCATCGGCGCAGCTATGCTTCGGCGATCGACGCGGAAGGGGGCTTTGCGATTGCTGATGTGGAGCCGGGGGGCTATCGGATGAGCGTGACGCTCTATGCGAAGCCGGTTGGGGAGCAGTACAACTGGCAGCCGATTGGTAGTCTGAATGAGAGGGTCACGGTTGCTGAGGCGGGGGAGAAGGAGGGCTTGGAGGGGGTTGATTTGGGGGAGTTTACGTTGGAGATGGTTGAGTCCAATCCGGCGGGCACCAACGGCACTTTGCAATTAAATTTCCAGAGGGCGGAATGACCGTGTAGGGTGGGCACTGCCCACCATTTTTTTAGCCGGTTGTCGTGTGGTGGGCGGTGCCCACCCTACTTACTAGCAGACGGGGCGCTGAGTGTGTGTAACGCTTTCAGCGTAACTTTCTGTGGATCGTTAACCCAGGGTGCGCCGCTTTGCGTCGACCCTGGGCTACGGTGTATAACGCCTTTGGCGTAGTTCCTTGCAGTAAGGCCGTTCAGATGTTGAAGTTATTTTTGAGCCATGCTTAGTGGACGCGTTGGCCGGGGACGGCGCCTTCGTCGGGGGAGAGGACGTAGATTTCGCTGCCGCCGGGGCCGCTGGCGACGACCATGCCCTCGCTGACGCCGAACTTCATTTTGCGCGGGGCCAGGTTGGCTACGCAAACGACTAGGCGTCCGACGAGTTTTTCGGGGTCGTAGGCCGCTTTGATGCCGGCGAAGACTTGACGGGTCTCGCCGCCGCCCAGGCTGAGTTGCAGCTTGAGCAGTTTTCGGGCTTCTTCAATATGCTCGGCCGAGACGATACGGGCGACGCGGAGGTCGACTTTTAGGAACTCGTCGTAGGTGCACTGTTCGGCTAGGGGTTCGGCGGCTAGGGCGTCGGGGGAGTCGTTCCAGGGGTCGGTTGTGGGGTTGTCTGTGGGGTCGTTCGTCGTGGCCGACGGCGCTAACTTGGGCGCTAAATTGGGGGTTGGCTCGGGTGCTGCTGCTTCTTTGCTTTCTTCGATCATTTTTTTTATGTCCTTTTCTTCTGCGCGTTGGAGCATGTGTTTGAATTTGGCGACGGGGGTGCCGACGAGTGGTGTTTGGGCTTGGTCCCAGTCGGTGAGGGGGTTGTTGAGGAGCGTGCTTGTTTTTTCGGCCAGCTCGGGGAGTACGGGGGCGAGGTAGATTGCCAGTTGGCGGAACAGGTTGAGTGCGATGGTGCAAACGTCTTGTAGGCGTTGGGCGTCTTCGGGGTTTTTGCGAAGTTCCCACGGGCGGTTTTCTTCGACAAAGGGGTTGGCTTTGTCGGCGAGGGCCATGATGAGTCGCATGGCGCGGCTGTAGTTGCACGACTCGTAGGCGGCGGCGATTTTTTCGGCTTCGGCTGCCGCTTCGGCGAAGAGGCCGTTGTCTTCGGGGTAGACGGGGGAGAGGCCGACCTTGGCGACGAATTTTGCGGAGCGGCTGGCTAGGTTGACGACTTTGCCGACGAGGTCGGTGTTGACCTTGGCGATAAACTCGTCGAGCGAGAGGTCGATGTCGTCGACTTTTGCGGAGAGTTTGGAGGCGTAAAAGTAACGGAGGTAGTTGGGATCGAGATGGTTGAGGTAGGTGCGTGCGTTGACGAAAGTGCCTTTGCTTTTGGACATTTTTTCGCCGTCGACGGTCAGGAAGCCGTGAACGTGGACCTTGGTCGGTAGGCTGTAGCCGGCTGTCTTGAGCATGCCGGGCCAGAAGAGGGTGTGGAAATAGGTGATGTCTTTGCCGATGAAGTGGTGGATTTCGCAATCGGAGCCATTTTTGCCAGGGACTCGGGGCCACCAGTCGTCGAAATTTTCGCCTTCGCGGTCGCACCACTGTTGGGTCGAAGCGATGTAGCCGATGGGGGCGTCGAACCAGACGTACCAGTAGTTGCCGGGGGAGTCGGGAATCTCGAAGCCGAAATAAGGTTCGGGGCGGCTGATGTCCCAGTCGCGGAGCGGCTCGGGTTTGTCGGACGGGCCAAGGAAATGGCCTTTGAGGTAGTTGGCGATTTCGGGTTGGAGGTGTTCGCCGGTCTGGGTCCACTCGTCGAGAAAGGTGTGGAGTTGTTCGAGTTCGATAAACAGATGGTTGGCGGTGCGGACCTCGGGGGTGGCACCGCTGAGGGTGCTTTTGGGATCGAGTAGTTCGGCGGGGCTGTAGGTGGCTGCGCAGGAGGAGCAGTTGTCGCCGGGTTGATCGGTCGCTTGGCACTTGGGACAGGTGCCGCGTACAAAACGGTCGGCGAGGAAGGTGCCGGCTTCGGGGTCGAAGAGTTGCTCGACTTCTTTTTCTTTGACGAGGCCGGCGTCGCGGATGGATTGCCAGATTTGGGCGCACAGCGCGCGGTTTTCGTCGCTGTGGGTGCTGCCGTAGTTGTCGAACTCGATGCCAAAGTCGGCGAAGTCGCGTTGGTGGGCGGCCTGCATTTCGGCGATCAGTTCTTCTTCGCTCCGATTTTCTTGACGGGCACGGATCATGATGGCGGTGCCGTGGGTGTCGTCGGCGCAGAAGTAGCGGCAGTTGTGTCCGCGCAGTTTTTGGAACCGTACCCAGATGTCGGTTTGTAGGTACTCGACCAAGTGGCCGATGTGGATGTGGCCGTTGGCGTAGGGAAGTGCGGCGGTGACGAGTAATCGCACGTTGAAGGCATGACGGGAAGGATGAAGGATGAAAAACTGACTGGCGAACCGCGACCGTAAGGGACCGGAGGGAATCCAGGAGCTAGCTATGGCAGCATTGCTTGTTGGGTGGCATTTTATTGTAGTGGGAAATGCGTGGCCTCGGGAAGGCGTGATTGGCATGGTATCTGCACTCTTCACACGCTCCGGTCCCTTACGGTCGCGGTTCGCCGGTTGTTGGGATGCTAGCAGTTTGAGGCTGCTGGTTTCGCCACATTTTTATTTTTGGTCGGCGGGTTGATCTTGTAAGAATTACGAAACTGGAACAAATTAGTGGACAGTCATATTACTTAGTTAGGACTCGTCGCTGGGAAGAAGGATCTTCGCAGCCCGTGATTCGCGCCTTGGTATCCATGGAGGGAACCGATGGTCTTGCCGTCGTTTGTACGTAGTGTTGTTGCTGTTTTTCTGACGAGCCTCTTTCTGACGAGCCTCTCGCTGCCTTGTGCTGCTGCGACGGTGTTGCTCGATTTTAGCTCGCCGACGTGTGGTCCTTGCCAACAGATGCGTCCGGTGGTCGAGCGATTGGCCGGCGATGGCTTTCAGGTGCGCGAAGTCGATATTTCGCGCGATCCGCAGTCGGCTGCCCGTTTTGGGGTGACGCAGGTGCCGACGTTTTTGGTGTTGGTGGATGGTCGGGTAGTGGATCGACAGGTCGGAGCGACTTCGTACGACCAGCTACGCGCGATGCTTTTGCGTGCAACGCCGCCGGCCGCGCCGCGCCGTCGGGTGCGACCGCTTGGGCAATCACCAAAAATATCGACGCCAGAGATACCAACGCCTGAACTATCAAAACCAATCCCAAATACGTTTGCTGCTGCTCCGGTCTCGAATGCACAGGGGAGCGGGACACGCACGGCGGATGCCAGTTTGGCGGAGCCGCAAGTGGGGCGGGTTATTTCGCTGGAGGATCCTTCGGCAAGAGCGGCTCGTCCGAGAACGGTTGCCAACCCTTTTGCCAAGCGTCTTGGGCCGTCGGCTGCGTCTGGGGCTGCGAATTTGTCGGCGGCAGACCGACGTTTGATTGCTTCGACGGTAAAAATTAGTGTCGAGGATGCGGAGGGGCAATCGGCGGGGACGGGGACGATTGTTGACGCGCGTAGTGGCGAAGCGTTGGTGCTGACCTGCGGACATCTCTTTCGGAATTCGGAGGGGAAGGGGCCGATCATGGTCACGACGTTCGAGGCGGGGCCGAATGGGGTGGTTGCCGGAGCGAGTTACAGTGGACAGTTGATCGATTTTGATTTGGAACGTGATTTGGCTTTGGTCAGTTTGAGGCCGACCGCGCCGTTGCAAGCGGTGGCCATCGCTGTGCCTGTGGACAGCACTTATGCCGTGGGGGCGGCGGTGACGAGCGTCGGTTGTAGCCGAGGGGCGAATCCGACGGTGATTGACTCGCGCGTGACGATGAACAACCGTTATCAGGGGCCGGCGAATGTGGAAGTCGCAGGGGCACCGGTCGAAGGTCGGAGTGGCGGCGGACTATTTAACGCGGAAGGCCAGTTGGTGGGGGTTTGTTTTGCTGCTGATCCGGAAGGGAACGAAGGGCTTTATGCTTCGTTGCCTTCGATTCGCGCCAAGCTCGACAGTTTGAATTTGACGATGATCTATCAGCCGGACGCACCGCAGGCTCAAGCTTTGGCAGCACCGCAGGCGGCGGCTCCGGCGGCGGTTGCTTTGCAGCCGAAGAGGGACGCGACGCAATTTCCGCTGTCGGTGCGCGGGCAAGAACCCGAGGCACCCAGTTTTGCGTCGGGCGGGGGCGCTGTGGTTGCACCGGCGACGCTTTCGGTGACGGAGCAGGCTGCGCTGGAGGAGATTCGGCGTCGGGGAGCCGATTCGGAAGTGATTTGCATCATTCGCTCGAAAGAGGCGGGCGGCAAAAGCGAGGTGATTACGCTTGATAATGTTTCGCCCGATTTTGTCCGTGCGTTGACGGGGCCTTCAGCGGCGACGGCTGCTGCGGGGCAACTTTTGCGCTAGGACGATTTGGTGGGCAGTGCCCACCGTTGCAAACCTTTCTTTTTGATTTTGGTGGGCAGTGCCCACCCTACTTGCTTTTCGAGTCGGCGTCACAATCGGTACAATCCTCTTGGGGCGAGGTTGCGCCTGGCGGTGATTGGTGACGTAAGCTTTTTCAGGCACTTGTGCGGCTCTTTAGCAGAATGTTTGATCGCAAAACGAAGCAGGTAGCAGCGTGGCATCCTTGATAGTAATTCTGGCCTTGATCAACATGGCGACCGGCTATGCGCTGGCCGTTTTTTTGGGTCATGGGCAAGTGCCAATACGCATTGGCTTGCGGAGATCGAAGACAGAAGCCCCGACCGACGCGGTTTTGGAAGAGCGTTTGGTAGCTAGCGAGCCGGAGCCGCCGGTAGTTGAAGAAACGTCGGAAGTTGCTGAAGCAAAAGCGACTGAGGAAACGCCGGTCGAGGTTGAGCCCGTTGCGGTTGAGCCTGTGGCGGAAGTTGTCGAGGAGGTCGTCGAATCGGTAGAGCCTGAGGCTGTCGAAGAACCGGTGGCCGTAGCTCCTGAATCGCCAGTTCTTGAATCGCCTGCGGAAGACGAGCCGGAGGTCGCTGAGGTCGCCAAGACGATTGAAGCGGTTGTTGAGGAAGAGGAAGCCGTTGAGGCGTCGGTGGAAGAAACTGTCGAAGCGCCTGTGGCGGAAACGGTCGACGAGGTGGACGAACTTGAATCGCTTGCCGGGCAGCTCCAAGCTGCCGCAGAAGCGAGCGATGACGAAGTGGCGGACGACGCGCCGGTCGAAGAGCAGAGCGTTTTGGAAGGCATCGAAGCCTTTCAAGCCCAACTGCAATCGCAGCAGGAAGAGGCTCCTGCGGAAGTCGAGCCAGAAGTGGAAACTGAGGTGGAAGCAGAGATGCTTGCTGGGATTGAAGCGTTCCGCAATCAGTTAGCCCAAGCTCAAGATTCGCCAACTGTCGGTCTTGGTGAAGCGGCGACTTCGTAGGTGTGTAGGGTGGGCACTGCCCACCAATATATACCCAAGCCCCTTGGTGGGCAGTGCCCACCCTACTTGCTCTGTGTGAGATTAGCAGGCTTCTATTCGAGTTCAAAAATTGCTTCGACTTCGACGGCCATGCCTGCGGGTAGGGAGGCGGCTCCGACGGCGCTACGGGCGGCGATTCCGGCTTCTTCGCCGAAGACGTCGCACATCAATTGGCTAAACCCGTTGATCACGGCTGGCTGGTCGGTGAAGTCGGGGGTTGCTTGGACAAGGCCAAACGTTTTTATGAGTCGTTTTACCCGGTCGAGACTTCCGAGGTGGGCTAGGAGGGTGGCGAGGACGGCTAGGCCGGTTTGACGGGCGGCTTGAAAGCCGGCATCGACGTCGAGGTCTTTTCCTAGGTGGCCGCAGATGAGCGTTTTGTCGGTTTGCAGGGGTCCGTGGCCCGAGAGATAGGCGAGGTTGTCGACGACGAGGATTGGTCGGTAAAGACCCATGGCTTTGGGTGCTGGGGGAAGCTCGAGCTTGAGGGCTTCGAAGCGTGCTTGGTGGCTCATGGTGTTGGGTTTCCTTTTAGACATTCTCGAAGAATAGAACGCGGATAAACGCGGATGCGACGGATGAACGCGGATAAAAAGAGGATGCTGTTCGAGTGTGTAGGGTGGGCACTGCCCACCGAATCATTTAAGCGGTTGTCGTGTGGTGGGCGGTGCCCACCCTACAAAAAGCACTTTTTCATCCGCGTCGTATCCGCGTTATCCGTGGGCTTATTTTTTGTAAACTTGTTGGGGGTCGAAGATTTGTTGGCCGACGATTTTTAGGGAGCCGTTGTTCCATTGGCGGAAGAAGCAACTGGCGTAGCCCTGGTGGCACGCTGCGCCGCCTTGTTGCTCGACTTTGAGTAGGATGGTGTCGGCATCGCAATCGACGAAAATTTCTTTCACGCGTTGGACGTGGCCACTTTGCTCGCCTTTTTTCCAGAGCCGACTGCGGCTACGGCTGAAATAAACGGCGTTGCCGGTGGCAAGGGTTTGTTGCCAGGCCTCGCGGTTCATGTAGGCGAGCATAAGGACTTTTCCTGTTTCGGCATCTTGGGCGATGGCGGGCAGGAGGGTTTCGTCGTTGGCGAAATTGGGGGTGTCGTTTTCTGGGGCGTCGGTCATGCGGTTGCCTTGAGCGGCTCGGGTTGCTGAATGCATACAGCGGCGGCCGTAGGTCGCCGGCTACTTAGCATAGTGGTCGTGGGGCGGTCTGGCCACCAAGGGAGTTGTTCAAGCCGTAGGATCGTTAGGATCGTGGGTATTGGTCAAGTCGGTAAAAATCGCCTTGTCTTGCAGAGTCATTCGGCGGGCGACCGATCAAAAGTCATAGAGCGAGAAGCGACCTTTTCTCGTTGTTGCTCTGTTACCTGGATTATTACCTGGGAGATGAATCGTGGATCAGCCGTTAACCGTTGTGTTGCCCGTCTACAATTGCGAGCGACAGATTCGTTCGTCGCTTCTGGATATTTTGGATTTGGTTCCGACGCTTTCGCGGCCGCTTGAGGTGGTGGTGGTGGATGACGGTTCGACCGACGAGACGTACGAGACGGTTTGCGAACTGGCCCGCGTCTATCCACAAATCCGGGTGTTGCGTCAGCCGGTTCGACAAGGGCTTCGCGCGGCGTTGGACATGGTGCGCAATCGGTTGAACGTGGAGCAGGTGATTTTACACGATGGCATTTCGGCGATCAGCTCGGCTCAGCTTCAAAAGGTATTGCAAGCAGAGCTTGCGGGGCAAGAGAGCGCGGCGATGCAAAGCTCTTCGAGTATGGATTCGCACGGCTCGCGGCGTTTTTCTTCGGTCCGCGCTTTGCACAACCGGATGGAGCAAGCTCATCGCACGGTGACTGCGTTCCAGTGGATCCAACTCGAAAAACCACTAATCCCTCGCCGCAGTCCGGTGGCTTACCAACCGGTTGCGCAAGACGAGGTGCTGGCACCCGTCTCGCCGGTTTATTTGGCGAATCTTCCGATGGGAAGCAACCCTTTGCCGATGGGGTAACCCTTTCCGATGGGATAAATAGAGTAAAGGGTCTATGAGATCGCTTGTTCTTTTCAAGTGTCTAGTGGTTGTCGTCTTTTCCTTGTTGAGTTATTGGTGCGTGGGTGTGTGATGTGGCCGGTTGCCGCTAGCGATACGGTAACTCAGGAAATTGCAGGATTGCACGCTTTGTTCTTTGGGCGGAGCTTCTGAGTAACTACCGCAATCTTTCGTGCAGAGAGCAAAATACTCTTGCCAAGTGAATTTCAGGTGATTATGATTCGTATGTCCGGCGGGGGTAACGCTCTTCCGAACGACCTAAGAACGGATTGTTTTAAGAGTGGAGTTAGAGCGTGGCTACTACCGGGGCAGTAACCTTTCTTGGCTGGTTGGTTGGTAGATAGCCTAAATAATCGCAGCAGACGAGCACTGATCGCTAGTTGCTGTGTCCTTGTCTTTTCGTTACCAGCATACGGGAACTGTTTCGGAACCAGTTCTTCGATACGCTTGAGCCTTTGACCCTAGGAAAAGCAATGCCTAGATAATCTGTGCGCAAGGTGTGCCGTAAGAGCTTGTTTCACTTTTCTCATCAGCTCATTGGCAGATGTTTATTCTGCCAAGAGGACAGGAGGCACTTGGCATGAGTACTGTAGAATATAATTTTGAGATGAATGGCGTGAGTGTGTCGAGACGGATGCATGCCGTTTCGTCGGTTTCAAGTTCGTCGGCTTCAAGCCGGAAGCCGTTGCACCGTCTGGGTGAGGTCCGTCAGCAACAGGGAGCGTCGCTTCGGTCGGTTGCACGAAAGTTGGACTTGCCGATTCAGGACGTGCGTACGCAGGAGGAGGCGACCTCTGACTTGCGTATCTCTGAGCTTCTGAAGTGGCAAGAGGTGCTTGATGTGCCTTTGGCCGATTTGCTTATCGATACGGAAGGGCCCCTTTCTGAACCTGTGAGTAAACGGGCGAGCATGTTGCGGGTGATGAAGACGGCGAAGGCGATTCTTGAGGCGGTTGAGAAAAAATCGGCCAAGCGATTGGCGACCATGTTGGTCGAGCAGTTGACGCAGATCATGCCGGAGCTGGAAGAGGTTTCTGCTTGGCATACGGTGGGACAGCGTCGAACGCAGGATGAAGCGGGCCGGATCGTCGAGAGGCCTATCCCCGATAGTTTTTTCAGTGACGGCTCTTTTTAACCGTTCGGGGATATCGTCGACACGAAGAGGCTCAGCTTGCCGGTAGGGCAAGCTGAGCTTTTGTTATTGGCCGGCGGCGATTGCGATTGCGTCGCCATTGCTTGATTGCCAACGACGTGAGGGTCAGTGCGATTACCAGCAGGCCTACGGCGCTTGGCTTTAGCAACAGCCACCAGCACAAGCCTCCGCATAGCGCCAAACTATGAGGCCATTGGCAAAGTTGGCGGTGCCAGAGGGGTTGGCTTCGGAGGCGCAGGACGATCGCCAAAATTCCGCAGAGCATGGCGGTCGTGGCAAACCATTGCCCTAGATTTTGCGGTGAACTTGACTGCACGGAGAGGGCGAGTCGGTTGCTTGCGTGGCTAAGATAAAATTTTTCGGAATCGCCGAATGCAGCTTCGAGTGTCGACGCCAATCTGGGAGGATAGCTGGGGGGATAGCCGGGTGTATCGAGTGATTGGCCTTCTTGGGGTATCTCTTCGCTTTGCACGAAATGTTCGTGCTCTTGTTGTGCCGCTTTGGCTTGTTGAACGAGGCTCTGCCAAATTTGCAGCCAGGTGTATGCCTCTCGCTCCGGAAGTTCACGGGCTTGGGGCTGCGCATCTTTTAGTGTCTGTAGGGTTTGCCGGTGATTCTCTTCAAAAAATTGCGTAGCGTCGATCGGGTGTCCCCCACCAAGCGTCTTGCCTAGTACGAGGCCCGTCATGGGACGAATGCGCCACAAGGTTTGAGGCGAGGGCAACGCCTGATCGCCGATGAGAATTTTTGGGGGGGCAAGCAGGAGTTGCTCTTGGTGCAAGTTGTGTTGGATTCGGTAACTCACCACGATTCTGCGCGGCATGAAGGGAGAGCCGAGCGTGATTTTCCAGAGGCCTTGGCGAAGTGGTTCGCGGCGTGCGGGTCGATCGCCTACCACGAGCTGCGTAAGCTCAGCCGAGGGGGGCAACTGGATTGCGCAGGAGGTCGCCCTGCCCGGCTGCAAGATCAGTTCGGCCGTGGCTGTCATGAAACCTTGTTGATCGAGGGTTGCAGAAACTTTGGCCGTCCGAACCAGAGCGTTGCGTAGTGTTCCTCGATAAGAACGTTCGGCAGCTTGGAAAGTGTTTTGTTGGACGTGATAGGCTAGGGCAGGCTCGGTGCTGGTGACGAACTCTTGTAGGGTTTTTGGTAGCGAGGTGCGATGCAAGCCGCTGGTTTGCCATTCCATCGATTGTTTGTTGATCAAGGTGGGTAGCAGGACGAAATGCTGCTCTTGGGTCGCGCCATTCCATCGAATCGCGGGGACGGCTACGCGTTGGTCTGCCGCAAGTTTGAGTCTGCCGCGCAGACGGAGCTCGATTTTTTCTCCTTCGCGGGCAGGTTGGGCAAGTAGCAAGGTGATTTTCTGTCCTGTCGGGGTCGATTCGATTTCGTCGATGACCGCTGCCTGTGTGGGTGTCAGGACGTAGGGGCTTAGGAACTCTTTGGGGGTTTCGAGGCTTAGGCGACTTACCACTCCCTGGCGAATTTGGATGCGAGCGTTCATGCTGGTCGACCATCCGGCTAGTCCGAGGTCGACGGTTGTTAGCGAGGTGATGTCGAAGACTTGTTTGTTTTTTTCGATGCGAATTTTGGGTAGCGGATCGGTTTTGGAAGACCGCCACGAAGCGTGTCCGACGTGAATCTCGTCACGGTTGTTCGCGACCCTCGGCTGTAGGGTTTCCTGGAGCGCGGGTTTCGGTTCCAACCAACGAACTTGCACTTCCTCGGCACGATAGAGGTCCCAGTGGATTTCGCTACGCTCGTTGGTCATGAGTTGGATTTTTGGGATTTCGATTTCGCGACTTTTGGGTATCGCGATATGCCCTCGAAGTTTGATTCGATGGGGTTGTTGTAATGGTCGTCCTAGGAAGACGACGGCTTGGGTCTCGGTCGCGCGGCTCCATCGGACGGGGACTTGGCTTTGCTCGGTTTGGCTTTCGACGGTGATCGCCTCGATCGTGAGCGATTTGGGCACCAACAACCGATGGGACAAGCCGCTGTGGTTTCCAAAAGCGGCTTCAAATTCGACGCGCACTTGACTTGGCGAGCAGTGGACTCGAAGGGTTTGTTGGGCTGTCAACGATTGGGGATCGGGCCACACGCGCAGCGACCACTCGGGATCTTCTTGGCCTAAGGCATAGGCATACAGTGGGTCGCTTGCTTCATTTTTCCAAGAGGCCGAGAACTCTGACGGTTCGATGCTTTGCACGCTGCTCAAAACGCTTTCGTCGTAAGATAAACCGGAAGCGACCGACACGGCGAATAGTTTTTGATCGGGCACGTGACCCACGAGTTGTACTCTTGGGAAATAGAGTCGTCCGACGGAGACGGCCCGTTGCAGATCGAAACGAAGCGGCAAGACAACCTCTTCGGGCAGGCCTGGACGAAGTTTTAATCGGAGGCGCGTGGGGTGCTGTCGGGTCGGTAGCACGACGGCTTCGATGGGAGATTCGACGGGCGAATTGTCTTCGGGTGGCACCCATTTGAGTTGCGGAGAAACGTCGAGTTCTAGAAAGCGAGCCGTTGTGTGCGAACCTTTGAGCGCCAGTTGCACGTCCAAGTGGGCACCTGCCGGATCGACGCGCAGCCAGGAGCGTTGCTCGATTCGGTCCCAGGAGGTGACGTCGGCGTTGAAGGTCTCGGGGGTCCATTGCATCTTGATTGCGTTGTTATTGCTGAGGACGAACTGGATTTGCTCGCGATCTTCGTTGCTTACGATTTGACTGGCGGAGGCAACTTGTAGGTTGGCGGACCTTGGCACGTCGGCTAGGTCGAGTAGTGCGCCGGGTAGGGCGGGAACATGGAGGCGTAGGGTCGCCGAACGGTCGTCGAGCTGTAGTTTCGGCAGTGCGACGAGCTTGAGCCAATGGATGCCGGCGGCAGGCAAGGTTAGCGAGCAGCTTTTACCCTCCGGGTGCCAATTCAGTTTGACGGGCACGCCGTTGAGGCGGTGTGCGTCGGTTTGCCAGCTTGCCTCGTTTTGATGCAACGGCAAGACGAAGCGAGCGTTGGGCGTAAAGCTTTTGATTTTCCACAAGAGGGTCCACGGCTCGTTGAGGTTGAGCTTGTCGGGAGAATCGTCGCGCGGGTCGCGAGGGAGGTTTCCTTGGTACTTGGCTTCGAGGACGACCCATTGAGGTTGAGCGTTTGGTGAAACCGCTTTTTGAATCTGTTGCAAAAAATCGATCGAGAGATAGACGTCCTTGCCTTGGCGGTTTCCCTTGGCGTCGATGGGCACCAAGACCTTGGGTAGCTTGGCGGCGGTGGTTGCGGCGATCGTTTTTGAGTTTGACGTGGACTGGGCCAGGAGCGGGGTCGTCCCTAGGGCAAGCGCACCGAGCAATAGGACGACGAGCGTAGGTGTGGTGCGGCGGGACTTTTGGGGCTCCTTTTCTTCGTCACCTGCGGCAGATCGAAGTATGATCCGTACGAGGGAGGCGGCAACGAGGCCCAGAAAGGTTGCTTGAGGGATTGGCAACCAACGTATCGGCACGATCAGACAAGCGGCTCCAGCGATCGCTCCGACCAAGATCATCGTGTTGGGGAAATGCGCCAGTTGCCAAACCCCTAGGACCAGCGTTAGCAAAAGGGCCGCGTACCAAAGCGCCCGTCCGACAAAGGCACGGTGAACGACTAGCGTGGGTGGTTCTTCGAGAAACTCGACGGTTTGCGTGTGTCGTCCGACGTCGGAAAGTGTTGTCGTGGGAAAACTGTCCCACAAGGGTCTTGGCTGGTTTGGGAATTTTTTCCAACGGGCCAGATCAACAATATCTGTGGAGCGTCGGTTTCGTACTTGCTCTAGGGTATTGATTAGTCCGTCGGCGGCCAGCATAAAGACTCCGGACGTTTCGGTGGGGCGGAGCTGATCTCGCCACAGGGCGACGCGGTCTTCGCTGGTCAAAACGATGGAGCCAGGGCTAACGAGAAGAGCCAGGCCATAGCTGGAAAGGGGTAAGGGCTGGGCTTCGGAGGTGGGTGTTGCGTGCCCTGCGTTGATGAGTTGAAGGCAGGGGGTTTTGGCTTCGATACGCTTGGCCAACAAAGCCCGTCGATCGATGCCGAGTAGCTCGTTGATCTCTTGGTTTTCCTCTTGGTGGACCAAATCGCTTAGTAGCTGGCCCCACGTTTCGTTGCCGCACGCTTGCAGTTGGCTGGCAAGCTGTCGCGCCAGTTCTTCTGCCTTTTGCTTGGTTTGTTGGCCGACGAGTGGTTCGGAGAAGAGCTGTTTCCATTGCTTTGTTTGAAGAGGATTGAAGACGCTGTCTTCGCGCGAGCGTGCGAGTGGTCCGAAGACGCGTTTCCACCAGGGGTAGCGTTGCGAAGCGTAATGTTGCTGGGTGTTGTCGATTTGGTATTGCTCGGGTGCCCATAAAGTCCAGCGGCTTCGGTTCACCGGGAACGAGCAGTGGGGGATGACAGGTTGCAAAGATGCGGCGTCGCCGAGGGGGGTGTTGTGGGTCGAGTATTTGAGGACGAGGCTCGGCCAGCGTTGGTCGGGGGTCATGCGAAAGCGACAGGTGGCACCTTGGCGGCCAATTTCGTCGGTGTTGAGTTGTCGGTTGTCGAGCCAAGCTTCGAGCAACTCGGCGTTCTTGGGAAGGACAACTTCGGCTTGGTCGGCTCCCAGATTTTCGAGCGAGAACTTGGCGAGGTGAATTGCTGCTCCGTTGGCGGCCTGGAGGGTGCGGTACTCGGCCAGCCAGGCGAGCGTCTTGGGGACCTGGGTCGGTTGGCTGGTGCGTTGTAGCTGAAGGCGATTGGACCCGCTCTGCCGAGAGGCTTCGGGGCCTAGGCGATAGCAACCTAGCACGGGCAGCCACTCGGCTGGTTCGCTGGGAGTGCAAACGGTTGGCGTCCAACCCTGGTCGACCACTGGCAATCGGTCGAGGGCACCACGCAGAAGAACTCTTCCGCTCCAATCCTTGGCTTGCGGCAAGCGAATCGCATTGCATGTTTCTGTTGCCTTTGCCGGCGAGGTGTAGCTGGCCTCTAGGTGGAATTTTCCTGTTCTTGGACTTGGAAAATGCAAGACGTAACGGACGGCGTTTGCTGGCGATTGTTGCGAACGCCTATTATTTTCGATTCGTGTGGCACTGAGCGTGTTTCGTTGGTCGTCGAGTTGCCAGCGGAGTGACTTGGGCAGGGGTTCGTCGCATTCAAAGATTATTTCGGAGACGGCTCCGGAAAGCGTTGTGCCTGCGATTTGATAGTGATGCGTCATGGAATTTTCCGCAACGTGGACGTCGATCTTTACGCCGGCTTCGTATCTGGCGGGTTCTGGGCGTAGCTCGATCTTTTCGGACTCGTCCAAGGTCGAAATTTCGAGCAGCGTTCCGGCTGAGGCAACCGAAAACAGGTCTGCGTCTTCCGGCGTAAGTTGGTCGAGTGTTCGACGCGCTCGTTCTACGTTCTCCTGGAAGACGAGCGGCTGTGTTTCGCGTGTCCGGAGTAGCAAGAACTGGGCGGTCGTGTTGACGTCCACGAAATGGGCAAGCTTTAATGCTCCTGTGGTTGCGGGCAAGAGCGGCTGGTCTGTGGTTTGGCGTGCTTTGATTTCGACGCGCAAGGGAGCTTTGTTGGTAATGGGCCTTTTGAGTTGGATGCGTAAGGTTTTGGTTTTGTCGAGGTGCCATTCGGCTAGGGCCGAGGGAGGCGTGGTGGTGACTGACTCGATCGACCATGCGTCGGACATCGTGGCCTGGATTTGGAATTTTTTTTGGTCGGCACTCGAAAACAGGGCCACGATGCTCGCATTGGCTTCTTCGCGCCCCAGGTCGATGGTCGTGGCACTTCGGACCGAAATTCGTGGTTTGCGGCGCGCGACCATCACTTCAATCGCCGTCTCGTCGGACCACTCTTGGAGCCGAAAGACCTCGCCGTCTGAGGCGCTGTCTGCGATACCGACGATGTGCAGCAGGGTTGCTTGGCTCGGGTTGAGTAAACGGAGTTCTAACTTGGGCGAGACGAGCAGGCTTGTCGTTCCCTCGGTCCAAGCGACTTCGCGGAGTCGGATTCTTGGCAGTTCTTGGGCAAGATTTGTGGGAAATTTCGCTAAGGCGCGGATTTCAATTCGTTGGGGGGATTCGGAGGGGGGACGTGAAAAAACGAGGCGTTTTTCTCCGGCGACCTGGATCCTTTGCCACGCGACGGGGTGTTGGTCGATGGTCACCTCGGTAATTCGCATTCCGGCTGATACCTGGGCCGTCAGTTCTGTGATTTGCGATTCTCGCGCGTCGAGTCGAAATTGCGAGACAATTTTTAGTCCGGGCGTTTTGATTTGGTAGGAAGTTGCTTGGCTGACGAGCGGCAACGAGCGGACCGCGCGCGCGACGAGCGGTCGCTCGATCCGCAATTGATGCGATTCGCTGGCCGCCAGTTGAAAGACCCATCGTGTTTTTTCTTGAGGCACTTGTTCGGTTCGCAATACTTGTTCGGTTCGCAATAGTTGTCCGGGAGACATGCTGGCTGAATGCTTGGCTGGCAAGAGTAGCTCGAATGTTTGCTGCGCGACGACCGGCGTTTTTAGTTCAAATGACGTGTGGGTGGAATCGTTTTGCTGCGCGGCCAGTAGCCATCGCAAGCGTAGCGTGTCTGACTTTTTTACCAAGAGGGCCGATTTGGTCAGGCCTTTTGGATATTTCCAGAGACCGAAAGCGGCGGCTTGTGCCGGGCTGTTTTGCCAGACAGCCGATTGCACGGCCAGATTGAGCGGGGACAAGGGCAAGAGTCGTGCTTGTTCGCCGGGCAAGACGACCGTCAACTGTGCGGTCCCATGCAGGGTGCTTTCTTTTAGTTCTGCTCGATAAACGGCCTTGCTAATCGAAACGGGCGATGGTTGCTGGTCGTTGGCAGGCGAACGATTTTGTTCGACCCATTGTAAAAAACGGGTCTGTGGGATTGGCAAATAGCGCTGGGAGTCGACCGGCCATGTTTCGGGAGAATCGGCCGGCACAAACACGCGACGATAGGCCGTCGCGTTGGGCTGCAGCGGAGGGGACTCGGGTGCTGCTGCATGACCCATCGCAACGGACAAGAGCATGCCAAGCAGCAGCCCAACCGGGGGACTTTTGCGCAATAAGCGGGTCATGGTTGGGGTCCGCCTGGACGCAAGGTTGCGGTCGTTTCCTCGGCGTCTGTGTGTTGGCTTTTGGGGTGTTGGCTCCCGGGTTGTTGCCAAGTGACGGTTGCCTCGGCGGGCGATTCGATGGGGTAGCCTTGGGCTGCAAGGGGTGCGTCGGCACGCTCTGCGAAAATATGCCGCAGCACAAACGTGACGAGCGTTAGCAGTCCGCCGGTTAGGAGGGTTTGGATTGCGAGTAACGTAATTTCGGGGTAGCTGAAGATTCCGGCAAAGAGAATCAACGTGAGGCAAAGCCAGAAAATGCCGTTCCGAGCGAGGGAGGTATACAACCACAACATTCCTAGGCCAAAAGCAACCAGGGTTCCTGCCAAGAAGACCCAAGCCTGTCGAATGACGACGACTTGGATTTCGACGGGTACTTCAAATGCACGAAACAGATACTCGGCCGACATGGGGGTCGGCACGACGGTCGAGGTCGCGCCGGTAAAACGTTCGAGATCGGTTTGCGAGAGGGTGGGCTGGCGTCCCCAGCGGTAGTTTTTCCATCCGAGCCAATAGTCGGCGATCAGTTGTTTGGGAGACGTTGCGACTTGCCAGCCACGGGGCATGACGAGTTGCCAATAGATGGGCGCGCTGGCTTTATGGCATTCGAGTCGAGGCAAATTGCTTCGGAGTGTTCCCCAAGAGGGGAGGGAACTGGGACGTTGGTAGCGCAGTTCGAGTGCGTGGCTCCGGGCCAGTGCGTGGCTCCGAGATTGTCCTTCGGCGGGTAGCTCGAGGGCTAATCGATTTTCTATCAGAAATTCGTGTTCCCAAGGTTTGCCGTCGAGTAGCACTTCGACGGCTGCGTCTTCGAGGTCTGTAGGAAGCTGTACGAAAACGGTGGGGTGAGGGGTTCGGAAACGAAAAACGGCTCGCTCTTGACGTTGGGTGTGGGTCATCCACGATTGGAGCCAGGCGCGTTCTAGCGTGGCCAACTGGAGTTTGTCGACGGTATCGAATTCTACCTGGAATGTCAAAAACGACCGATTGTCTTCGGTTCGTAGTTTTAGCGAAGGTTCTTCGTCAAGCGAGTTGTCGTCGTTGGTCTGTTCCCATCCGCCGGTCGCAGGAAGCAGGTTGACGGTTGCCAAAATTGGCGGCGCGGTAAAGATCGCTGCTTCGTGGCCTTCAAATGGGTCGGTCGGAATCATCAGGGGTAGCTCGACCGGCACCGGTGTTTTTCCCTTCAGGTCGGTGGCAGGCAGCTCGTAGGTGATTTCTAGGGGGATCTCGTTTTGCATGGGACGTGGGAGCGAGATGATGAGCTGTCGTCGAGGGGGGGCGCTTTCTGGTAAATCGATATCGACTGGCGGATCAGTATCGAGCAACCCATCGTGTCCATCGACCAAGGGTTCTTGGCGCAGTGAAGTTCCTAAGCCAACGAGTAGCTCTTGGCCCTCGAGCGTGACTCGCAACGAATCGTTGGCCCACAACGGTTCGGGCACGCGCAACGCCAATTGCGAGACGGGGCGGTATTTTGCTTGGTAAAGCAACTGCTGTCGAACCAGCGTGCGTTGTTGATCGATCTCGACGTGGACCAGCGATTGGGCCGTCACTTGGCGTGCTTGGAGGGCTACGTGCGCGACGAATTTGGGACGCGGGAGGAACGTGTGCATTTCGATCTGCGGGACTTGGTCGTTGGATTTCTCGATGGGGTTTCCGACGCTTGCATTTTTTTGATTTTCGTTTGCGGTCGACTTTTCGGAAAGGGGCCCTGAGAGGGAGACCACGCTGATGCCGGTCATTTCGTCGAGTTTGGGCGTCACTCGCAACGCTTCGGCCGAATCGACCAGCAGTTGTCCGTCGACGACGAACGCCCCTAGAGGTTCGGGTAGCAGAAAGGTGTTGTCGCCCAGTTCGGTATTCTTTCGTAGGGTTAACTGGAGGCGGACTTCGTGAACGTTGGGGTCGACCAGAGGGAGGACCAGATGTCCTTCCCGCGTTTCGACAATTCGGTTGCGATCGACGCTGCCTCCCGATTCGAGCGGATCGTCGGTCAGCGTCCAGCCGTTCATGTCGATGTGCAGTGAAAAAATTTGTGCCCCGGTCAACAGATATTTGTACTCGGCCTGAAGCTGCGCCTCTTCGGCGTTGAGGGTAAGCTCGTAGCTGGGGCGGACACTGATGCGGCGCTGTCGGGGCGAAGTAAACAGGGCCAGACGCCAAGGAAAGCGTGCATAGGCAAACCGGGCGAGCGCCGATCTTCCGGTCGGTTTTGCGTTCGATTCTTTCAGCGAAACTTGATCGACATCGCCAAAGGTGTCGAAATAGGCTTGGAGCTGATCGTCGATTTCGAGCGTGAGTGTGCCCGATTGTCGAAAGGCACCCAAAACTTCAAAGCCCCCGACAACAGACTCGGCGGTGCCGCTTGCTGCCAGCAGGGGCTGCTCGGCTTCGAGTCGGATTTTCCAGGGTTTTGATTGTGGCCGGGAGGGGATGATTTCGAGAATCTGTCCCTGCTGAGTTTTTCCCTTTTGGGTGGGTCCCTGCCGGACCGCTTGCTGTGTGTCGGTCTCGCGGATTTCTATTTCGCGGATTTCGTAGTCGCCGACTGATTGTCCGGCGTTCCACTTCGCACCCTGTGGCAAACGGACACGGATTTGATCGAGCGGGCTGCCAAAGCTGTTGATCTTGAGGGTAGCGTCGTAGTAGGCCCGTCGACGGTCGACTCGGACTGTGGTTCGGCCAATGACCTCGACAACGGCTGACGGATTCGATTCGGTTTTTTCTTGGGAGACCCACTGCAATCGCAACGGGTTGGCTTGCCCCAGAAGACGCAGCTCGAGGGTGCCGTCTGGCTGGACGGTTGTGGCTAAATTTAATTCGGGCGAAGTCTCGAACCGTGACAGGGAGCCGGGCACCTGAAGCAAAAATTGCGAACGGGTCGCCCGTGGCAAATAGAGTTCGATGCCATCGCCGCCGGTGCTGATTTTGAGTTTTGCCAAACCTTCCAAAACCAGTTTGCGTTTTTTACCTTTTTTGCCCGAGAGCCAGACGACGTGTCCGTGCTGTTTTTTGTCGAAGACCAAGCACTCGCCTTCAAGCTGATCGTCGATCTTCAGTTTTTGGACAATGAAATTGGGGAGTTGCAGCGGAAGCTCGACCCAGGCGTCGGTTTGGATGGTCAGCTCGAATACGACGCGCAGCCGGGCGTGTGTTGCTTCGGCCGTTCCGGTGACCTCGATCGCATCGACCACGTAGCGCGGCGGGGCAGCGACCGCAGAATCTTTCTCGCGATTCCAAGCCTTCAAGAAGTCTTCGTATTGAAAACCGAGCACCTTGCGCAACTTGCCGAACTCGTCGGGCAGCAGATAGACGTCGGGAGCGGTCGGACGTTCTGCTTGGTTGGCTGTTAACCAAGGTTTTTCGGGTGCTGCGGGTGCTTCGGCAGGTTCATCGACTTTGTCGGCGGGCTTGCTTGCTTCTTGCGCAGTGGTTTGCGCGGTCATTTGCGTTGGGCTGAGCAAGAAGCTGAGCAGAAGCAGGGAGCAAAATTTGAGCGCAGGACGCACGGCGATGGTTTCCAGAAACCTGTACTTCGGGTTGCACGCCGATTTTCTGACATGGAGCGGTGCAACCGACGTAGCTGGAGGAGGTGTGGATTGTGGGGAGACTCTATTGTAAACAGCCGGGCAAGCGTTCGACAGCTATTTCATAGGAGGCTCAGGAGGATTGCCAAGTCGATTTTTAACCGCAGGCAAGGAATTGAACCACGACGGAACAACGGAAACAACGAAAAACAACGTCGTTTCGTTGTGGTTCAATGTTTTTAAGAGCATTTCATGCAGTCTGGAAGCGACTTTGTAGTTCTCCTGGCGCTGGGGGCGGCCTACGTAATAAGTGGCATGAGGGCTTGGTGAAGTTCGGGGGTGGCTGCGACGGCGTAGTTGCCGTGTTCGAGCTGAAATTCGCCCCCGCTGCTAGCGGTAGCGACCCCGCCTGCCTCGCGGACTAGCAGGACGCCGGCAGCCGAATCCCAAGGGAAAATACGGTGTGCCCAGTGGGCATCGAGCCGTCCACAGGCGACGTAGGCCAAGTTGAGGGCCGCCGACCCGGTTCTTCGCACGGCTTGGCAGCGTGGCTCAGTCTTGAGAAAGGCTTGTAAATCAGGGGAATTTGCCTGTAAATCGGGTGGAAAACTGACGGCCACGAGCGACCGGTTCAAGTCGGTGGTCGTGCTGGTTGCCAGGGGTTTGCCATTGAGCTGGCTCCCCAGGCCCAAACCGGCGCGGAAGCACTCCTGGCGGATGGGGTCGAGAATGACGCCTGCCACGGGCTGGCCCTCTTTGGCAACTGCGACCGAGACGGCAAAAAACGGGAAATCATGCACGTAGTTGGTGGTGCCGTCCAACGGGTCGACGACCCAGCAGTAGGGCTTGTTCAGCTCTTCGGGGTTGGGGGACTCTTCGCCGAGGAAGCCGTGGTCGGCGAACTTTGCTGTAATAACAGCGTGAACGGCCTCTTGCGAGGCCAAATCGGCGTCGGTCACCAGATCGTGAGCCGCCTTTTCTTTGGCGGTGAATCGACCACGCCAGGCCATCAGTTGCTCGGCACCGGCTGCTGCTGCCTGTTCGCAGGTGGCCAGTAGATTTTCGATAGTTGGCTCGACAGTTGGCTCGGCAGGTGGCATCGCGGGGTACTCCTGGGGATATTTTTTGTCTCGGGCGACGATCGACGTAACACTAATCTTAGCAAGTGCTAACGACGATTTAAGCCCTTCACTTGGACGATACGAGGAAATTTTTTTGTAAGAATTTGAACAGAAAGCTGGACACGGGTCATGGAATTGGTAGAATCACAAGAGAAGCAGAAGAAGGTGGTTATTAGAGTCCGCCAGACATTCCCACTTGCTGATCAATTGATTGGCTTCGGAAATTGCCTGATTTCTATTATCCCCCCACAGTGGACACTTTGGCCTCTTCTCTGTTCCGGCCCCGTCGCAACACCTCGGTGTTCGACGGGGTTTTTTTGTTGGCGTTTTTTATTGGGCGCTTGCCACCGAATTGGGCGCTTGCCACCGAGCGGATCGTATTCGACAATTCTGGGATGACTGCTTCATCATCCTCTGCTCACAATAACTCATCTCTTGGGAACTCATCTCTTGGGAACTCGTCTCTTTGGAATCTCGACGACACGACTGCGATTCTGAAGGTCTCGCAACTTTCGGCCCGTGTCGATTTGCTGAACCCGCGCGCGGGTCTGCACCAACTTGAGGTTGGCGGCGCTTCGCTGGAAGGCTCGGTGTTGGGGGTTCGTCCGGGGACCGATCTGGTTCTGCCCGAAGAGCTGCAAGAGGTTTTTGTGCGCGGCAATGATCTGGTGGTGACTTATGCCGAGACCGACGCGCGTCCGTTTTCGGTTCAGGTGTATTGGCGTGCTACGGTTGGCGACGCGGGGGTCGTTATGCTCGATACGATTCTTTCGCTGCAAACCGATTTACTCGAAAGTTTTCCGGGCATCGCGAGCGAAACCAACCTGCCAGCCGCATCGACTTGGGTTGTGTCTGATGAAACGGCTAGCGAATTGGCGGCAGTCGAGGAGAAGCCCGTTTCGCTTGGGTCGGAGGATTCTGATTGTTTGTTGCTGCGTGCTGCTGAGGGCGGTTGGAGCTATGCGGAGATGACCTATCCGGAAGATCGCGGGGAGGTCGAGATCACGCGCACCGCGGACGGCGTCTACGCATTGCGACGGCAGCTTGGCGGGGCGTTTCTCGAAAAAGGGGTGATTCGCTGCCTACGGGTACGGGGGCTTTTTTTGCCTCAAGAAGAGGACGTACAGCGAGCCGCCGATTGTTTTGCCAGTCTGGCGAATGAACAGCCACCGCTAACGGTATGAGCTAAGGCTCTGAAGAGAACTTTTTCTTTGCTGGCCATAAAAAATTGGCCGCAGATACGCGCAGATGAACGCAGATGTCTAGTCCCGAAGAAAAACATCTGCGTTTATCCGCGTTTATCTGCGGCTATTTAATAACGCTAGCTGCGTCAGATGCGTGAAACTAAGGAGCTTGGCGTAGCTTAGGCTTGCTGAGCGTGTGCGGCGCATCCTGAGGAGCGTCGGCGAAAGGCTTCATCGCGCCGCGTCCGTTGAGAATATCAGCCGTCGAGAGCAGCTCGGCTAGCCCAGCATTTGCTAGCTCGGCACCGGAGACGTACTTTCCCGGGTTGATCCAATCGTTCATCATCTCGCGCGAGACCCCAAACAGGTCGGCCAGCATGGCGTCCATATCTTTTTCGAGCTGGCCAAAATGCCGCGCCCATTCGGCGGCTTCCGACAGGCCGACGTTTTCTTCGCTTTGCCACTTCATGGGGTGGAACAACAGGATGCTGTAGCCGGTGACCAAGCGTCGCTCGCATGCGGCAAAAGGCCAGAGGGCGGCAGACGAACATTCGCCGGTGACGATACCGGTCGCTCGTAAGCCGCGTAGTCGGATTAAAGTCATCAACGACATGGCGCAGTAGGGACTGCCCCCGGGAGAATCGAAATAGAGTGTGCATTCACCGCCCGGCTCGATGTCGAGCAGTCGGTCGGTTAGCTCCGATTCGTGTTCGGTAAGATCCCCGGTGATCGCGATCTCCGGGATGCGATCTTCTTCTTGTTCTTCTTGTTGACGACCCATGTGTGCTCCCCAAAGCGATGATTCAAAAAAACGATGATTCGCAAATTATTGCATAGACTTGATACATAGAACTCGATAAAAGCGGCTTGATCGATCCTGGATCGAGGCCGAGATAGATGTGATTCATTCTAGTGGGCAGCGACGAAAACCACTAGTTTCGAGTCGTCCTAGCTGGAAGAAAATCGGGATTCCACTCCCTATAATCGGCATTCTCAGAAGGAAAAGCCCCAGAAGTCGCCGATTCAGCCTCCGTCGTCGCGTCTTCATTACGTCCGGCATCCCCGCACGGTTCGTCATTGGGTATTTCGTCATTCATCATTTGCCTTACCGTTGCCATTCAATGCGGTTATGCTTTTTGCTAGTGCGAGCCGCACACGCGTATTCCGCTAGCAGCCTTGGTATCCAAAAGTCAAACGGTTGTTTAAGCGGAACACGCAATGGAGACTTGCTCTAGCTGCCAGAAATTTTTCTCTGTTTGAGCGACTTCATGGGATATCAGAGCCTGCGTCAATGCGTGGAAGACTTGGAACGCCACGGGCATCTGCTGCGCATCGACCAACCTGTGGATGCGCGTCTGGAGGTGGCGGCTATTCATCGCCGGGTGTTTGCGGCGGGCGGGCCGGCTCTGCTGTTTACGAATGTCCGAGACTGCCGGTTTCCGATGGTCAGCAATCTGTTTGGGACGCTCGAGCGTTCGCGTTTTATTTTTCGGGATGGGCTAGAGGCGGTTGCGAAGCTTGTTGCGTTGAAAGCTGATCCACAGCAAGCGCTGCGCCAACCCTGGCACTACTGGAAAGTTCCGCACTACGCCTCGACGATGCTGCCTAAGTTCGTCCGTTCGGGGCCGATCTTGGCCGAGCAAACTTCGATTGGCCGTTTGCCGCAACTTCAAAGTTGGCCAGAGGATGGTGGGCCTTTTGTTACGTTGCCGATTGTTTATACCGAAGACGTTGGGCAGCCTGGTTGGAAAGGCTCGAACCTGGGCATGTATCGTGTGCAGCTCGGCGGCAACCAGTATGCGGTCGACGAAGAGATTGGGCTGCATTATCAAATTCATCGTTCGATCGGTGTCCACCACGCGGCGGCACTTCGCGCCGGCAAGCCTTTTCGGGTGAATGTTTTTGTTGGCGGGCCGCCGGCGATGACGGTTGCTGCGGTGATGCCTTTGCCCGAGGGGATGAGCGAGCTGACGTTTGCCGGGGCGTTGAATCGACGCCGGGTGCGGATGATTCGCCGTAAAGAAGGTCTTCCGATTTGTGCCGACGCCGATTTTTGCATTACCGGCGTGGTCGACCCCGAGCGTTTGTTGCCCGAGGGGCCGTTTGGCGACCATCTGGGTTACTACAGCCTCGAACATCCGTTTCCGGTGATGCGTGTGGAGCAAGTTTTTCACCGCAAAGATGCGATCTGGCCGTTTACGGTGGTGGGTCGTCCGCCGCAGGAAGATACGCTTTTTGGGCAGTTGATTCACGAGATGACGGGGCCGATGATTCCGGTGGTTTTGCCGGGGGTGCGTGCCGTTCATGCGGTCGACGCGGCGGGCGTTCATCCGTTGTTGCTGGCGATCGGAAGCGAGCGTTACATGCCGTTTCTCGATGCGGGTCGACCTCAAGAACTGTTGACGCAGGCGAATGCGATTCTTGGGCAGGGCCAACTCTCGCTGGCCAAGTTTTTGCTGATCGCCAATCATCAAGACGATCCGCAGCTCGACATCAACGACACGTCGGCGTTTTTGCGCCACCTGCTCAAGAGGGCCGACTGGAGACGCGATTTGCATTTTCGTACGCAGACGACGGTCGACACGCTCGACTATTCGGGGGCGGGTCTGAACGCGGGTTCCAAGGTGGTGATCGCCGCGACGGGGCCGGCCAAGTTTGAGCTGGCCACCGAAGTGCCGAGCGACTTGCAACTGCCCGACGGGTTTGCTGATCCGCGTGTGGTGATGCCGGGCGTGTTGGCCATTTCGGGGCCGAAGTGCGCAACGCCTTCGTTCGACTATGATGCCTCGGTGCGTGCCCGTCGCGAATCTCGCCATGAAGTGATGCAGCCGCTTGAACGTTTTTGCAAAAGTTTTTCTTGCGAGCAGTCGATCAACCGATTTCGCTGGGTCGTGATCGTCGACGACAGTCGGTTTGTTGCCGAATCGCTTCGGAATTTCATTTGGGCCACTTTTACTCGCACCAACCCGGCGAGCGATCTTTATGGGATCGACGCATTTACCGAAGAAAAACACTGGGGCTGTCGCGGAGCTTTGGTCATCGACGCCCGTATCAAGCCGCATCATGCTCCGCTGCTGGAAGAAGACCCCGAGATGACACGCCGCGTCGAGGCTTTGGCCGCCGCCGGTGGGCCATTGAGCGGAATTTTGTAGCCGAATTTGCTCTTTTAGGTTTGCTTTCGTGGAGTGGCTTCGGCGAGGCGTAGCTCGCCGGCTATTGGGGGTTTTGTGCTTTTTGCTTTTGGTAAACGCTCCGATCCGGCGATTCCGCTGTAGGTAAAACAGGCGGTTCTCGGTATGTTTGTAGGTTCCTAGGCAAACGTTACTCCTATGATAAAAGAGACTATGGCAAAAATTACTTTTTATGGCGCGGCTCGGACCGTGACGGGTTCTAAGTATCTGCTGGAAGCGGACGGCGCGCGGGTGCTGGTCGACTGCGGCATGTTTCAGGGGATCAAGAAGTTGCGGAAGCTCAATTGGGAGCCGACGGCGTTCGACGCCAAGACGCTCGATGCGGTGGTGCTGACGCATGCGCATCTTGATCACACGGGTTTTCTGCCGCGCGTGGTGAAAGAGGGTTTTCAGCACAAGGTTTATTGCACGCCTGCGACGGCAAAGCTGGCCGAACTGATCATGCTCGACTCGGCCAAGATTCAAGAGTACGACGCCAAGTACGCCAACAAAAAGGGCTTTTCCAAACACAAGCCGGCGTTGCCGCTGTACGAAGGCAAGGACGTCCAGCAAACGCTCAAGCAGTTTCGCGAAACGCCGCGCGGCAAATGGTTTTCGCCGGCCAAACCGATTTGGATGCGCTTTCACGACGCGGGGCACTTGCTTGGCTCGAACATGATCGAAGTCGAGATTCGCAACCAAGACCCTCCGCTGAAGATTCTGTTTTCGGGCGATGTGGGCCGTTATGATGGACCGCTCTATTTTGACCCGTCGCCGCCGCCGACGTGCGACTATCTGGTCTGCGAGAGCACCTATGGCAACCGCGACCATCCCGAAACCGATTTGCTAGGAGCGCTCGAAGGTGTTGTCAATCGGTCGATCGAACGGGGCGGTGTCATGCTGATGGCGTCGTTTGCGATCGGCCGCGCGCAGCAGTTGATCTACTTGTTGCAGTTGCTAAAAAAAGAAAAACGTATTCCCGACCTGCCGATTTATCTCGACAGCCCCATGTCGTGCAACGCCACCAAAATTTACAAAGAGCACAGCGACGACCACGATTTGAGCGAGGGCGAACTCGACGACCGTCAAGTGCTCGGCGGCCCGAGTGTGCATCTTTGTCGTTCGGCGGATGAATCGAAGGCACTCAATCACCTCAAAGGCTCGGCGATTATTATCGCCAGCAGTGGCATGATGACGGGCGGGCGGATTATCCATCATCTCAAAAAACGCCTGCCTGACAAAAAAACAACGATCGTGCTTGGAGGCTACATGGCGATCGGCACGCGTGGCCGACGGATTCAGGAAGGCGCCAAGACCCTTCGGATGCACGGCATCGACGTCCCGGTCAACGCAGCGATCGAAAAAGTCCCCGGACTAAGCGGCCACGCCGATCGGAGCGGCCTGTTGCGTTGGCTCAAGGATTTGCCCGATCCGCGCAAAGTTTTTCTTACGCATGGCGAACCAGACAGTTCTGAATCGTTGGCCGATGAGCTGAGCGGTTCGCGCGGTTGGGATGTGCATATTCCCGACCTGGGCGAGAGCCACGATCTTACCTAAATGAACACACAAGTAGGGTGGGCACTGCCCACCATTAGCCATACTTTGGTTTCCATTCGGTGGGCAGTGCCCACCCTACCTAATTCCGTTTGGTGGGCAGTGCCCACCCTACCTCATTCAGATTGCTAAATTTATGAACACTCCGAACGACCCAGAAGTGGAACGCAACCGCCGTGCGATTCTTGAATCGCACAGCTATCGTCTTGCAGAACTCGATATCGACTTTCTTGGTCGCGGCGAGCAACGCCCCGTGAGGATGCAGCTCGAACTGCAAAAAGTTGAAATGTTGCTTCGAGAAAATAATATCGAATCGACGATCGTCGTATTTGGGGGCACGCAAATTGTTCCCCACGATCAGGCCGAAGCACGTTTGGCGGGTGCAAAGAGGCTTTTGTCGAAGAAGTCCGATGACCCGCGTGCGGCTCGCGCCGTCGAACGGGCAGAAAGCGTCTTGGCCAAATCGCATTTTTATGACGATGCGCGTGCCTTTGGGAAACTTGTAACGTCGACCTGCCAGATTGACGGTAAATGTGATTTTATGATCGCCACCGGCGGCGGCCCCGGGATCATGGAAGCGGCCAATCGGGGTGCTTTTGAAGCAGGCGGAAAAAGCATTGGACTGAACATCGAGCTGCCGCACGAGCAAGAGCCAAACCCGTACATCACTCCGGAGCTTTGCTTTCAGTTCAGCTATTTTGCGCTCCGTAAGTTTCATTTTGTTTTACGGGCGGCGGCTTTGGTTGTTTTTCCTGGTGGGTTTGGCACGCTCGACGAATTGTTCAATACGCTCACCCTGCGTCAGACGGGGCGCATGCAAGAGTTGCCGATTATTCTTTACGGCGAAAAGTATTGGAATAACCTGATTAATTTCAAAGGCTTGGCCGACGAGGGAGTTATCGCCGACGAGCATCTCGACTTGTTGAACTTTGCCGACACGCCGGACGAAGCTTGGACGATTATTTCTGAGTTTCATCATCTGCAGTAAAGGCTTTCGGCCTGTCGCCTCTCAGGGGGTTTCGTCCGCAAATGTCGGCCACGCGATCGTTTTTTTGGCAGAAAACGACTTTATCACGGGCGTCTGATTGCCTGGGGATGGGGGTCGGACGATCGGCGGTTAACACTTTACTGCTAGTGCTTTACGTTCGCTTTGCGGGTTGCCCACCGTCCGAGGTACAATGGAAAGAGCGGGTTGCCCCCCGTCGGATGTGCTTGCGTGGGCGTTGAGGAGCCGCATAATAGCTGAGCTACCGAAAGTCCTTCCGCGTAAACACTGTTCTCAACAGTCCTCGCGCAAAACCCCCCGCCCAGTCGTATCGTTGATACCGAAAGCTACCGCGCGTTCAAAGCGTTCGTTGGCTTGGCTCGATTCCAAAAAACACTTCAGGTAAATTCTATGGCGTCTGCTCTCCGTTCCCTTTCGCTTTCTGTTTTCAAAAGTCGGCTCGTGCTAGTTGGCTTCTTGCTGTCGATGCTTCTGAGTGCGAGCGTGCTCGCCCAAGCCCCAGCAACAGACGCGGGCCAAGCGTCGACGCAACTAGGCGAGATTTTTCCTCTTCCCGACGAGATCAAAGATTACGCGCAGCTCATGAAGTTTGTCGAGGGGATCGACAGCATCGAACCGGAAGGCACCGGCGAAGAAGAAATCCTCGCACACCAACGTAAGGTTGCACGCAGTGTTGTTGCCGCAGCCGAAAAAGCATTGCAGGTGGAACTCAGCGACCGGGATGCCATGCAAAGCGTCTATCTCAAGCTGAAAGGCTTGCAGATTCTGGGGGAGCTTGGAGAGCCGAAAGCGGAACAGCTTTTGACGGAAGCGGTGGATGCGGCCCAAGCCGACGAGCGAGCAGACGTGCAAGCGATTGGCATGAAGTTTATGATCGAATCGGGTTTCGGCCAATGGGCGGCTTGGGGCGATGAGGAGAAGGGGGCACTGATCGACAAGATCAACCAGTTTGTTACCCAACGCGAACCGGAAACCAGTCATGTTGAGCTGGTTCTGGCGGTTGCCGACTTTCTCGGTGATATGAACGGCGACGCCTTTGCGAAGCAAATGCTGAAAACCCTGGTGCCGCACTTTCAGAAAAGCAAAAATCCCGAGATCCAACAAGCGTTGGTCATGCTTCAAGGTCTCGAAAGGCTGCTGAACCTGCCGGGCAACGCGATCGAACTGAGTGGTTCGATGCTGGACGAGTCGGCGCTCGATTGGTCGGCTTATCGTGGCAAGGTGGTGCTTGTGGACTTTTGGGCGACTTGGTGTGGACCGTGTCGAGCAGAAGTGCCCAACGTCCTCAAAATGTATCAGGCTTACCACAAAAAGGGATTCGAGGTTCTAGGTATTAGCCTTGATAATAACCCGGAGCAGGCCGAGTCTTACATCCAACAGACAGGCATTCCTTGGCCGACGATGTTCAGCAAGAATCCTGGTGAGCGAGGCTGGCAGCACCCGATGGCCGTCAACTACGGTATCACAGGCATTCCCCGAGCGATTCTGGTCGACCGCGACGGCAAAGTCGTCCATATGAACGCCCGTGGCAAGACCTTGGGCCGCGAACTGCGGCGACTTCTCGGCGAACCGGTTGTTCAGGCCGAACCTGAGGGCGATGCCTGGGTTCAGCAAGCTCCTGCTGAAGCCTTGGGCAACTAGGGTAACGGTTGCTGTACTCCGGCGATCGGTAGAATTGCGGTTGGTTTGGGGTTTCCTTTGTTCTTTGAGGGGTGCCTTTGCGCGCGCTCAACACTTGCTAAAATGGGTGAGTGCTTTGAGATCCTTGAAACCTATTACCCCTTCTTACGGAAATTCGCTATGCAAAAAATCAACACGGGTATCATTGGCACAGGGTTTATTGGGCCTGCGCATGTCGAAGCACTCCGGCGTTTGGGGAATGTTGAGGTTCTCGGAGTTGCGGAACGCGACGCCGACTTGGCTCGTGCCAAGGCCGACGAGCTTTCGATTCCGAAGTCGTATGGCGACTATCGCGAGTTGCTGGCCGATCCTGATATTCACGTCGTGCATAACTGCACGCCCAATCATCTTCACTTTGATGTGAACCGCGACATTTTGGCTGCTGGGAAGCATGTCGTTTCCGAAAAACCGTTGGCGATGAACTGTACCGAATCGCGAGAACTAGTGCGTCTGGCCGAGAAGGCGGGCGTGGTGAATGCGATCAACTTTAACTATCGCTACATGCCGTTGGTGCAACAGGCTCGGCTGATGTGCCAAGAGCAAGAGGACGTGGGTCGCATTTTGGCGGTGCACGGTTCTTACCTGCAAGACTGGCTGCTCAAAGAGACCGATTGGAACTGGCGTCTGGTGCCAGAAATGAGCGGCGAATCGCGCGCCGTGGCCGACATCGGTTCGCACTTGTGTGACCTCATTCAGTTCGTCACAGGTCTAAAAATCGTCCGGGTGATGGCCGACTTGGTCACCACGCACCCGATACGCAAACGTCCTAAAGTTGATGTCGAGACCTATGCCGGCAAAGAGCTTCAGCCAGGAGACTATGAGGATGTCGAAATCGCAAGCGAAGATTACGCCTCGATTCTTTTGGAGTTCGATTCGGGGGCACACGGCGTGATGACGGTGAGCCAATGTGCTGCGGGCCGCAAGAATCGGCTCTTTTATGAAATCGACGGGAGCAAATGTGCGCTGTCCTGGGATCAGGAAAAACCAAACGAGATGTGGGTCGGTCACCGCGACGCGCCGAATCAGATGCTCATGAAAGATCCGAACTTGCTTTACGAAGAGGCTCAAGATTACGCCCATTACCCGGGCGGACATAACGAAGCTTATCCCGACGGACCAAAAAACTTGTTCCGCAACGTCTACGGATTTATTGCCGGCAATCGCCCAGGCGGCGACTTCGCCACGTTTGTCGATGGCCACAACGCAATGGCGATCTGCGAGGCGGTGGTCAAAAGCGGCAAGGCGAAACAGTGGATGGATGTCGAGTATTGAGGCAGGGACGAGTTTTGAAAAGTGATTTGGCGAATCCTTGCCTGATAGAGTAGGATATAGGTATGGCTACCGTAGACTTTCCAAAATGCGTGGGATTGATTGAAGTGCCTCCTTCGGCGTACACGCTCGAAGGGTTCACGCAATGGACCTACTCGGAAGATTTCCCCGAGCGGGGGAGAATTACGTTTGTCAACGGCAGGATCCTAATCGATATGAGTCCAGAACGGTATGAGTCGCACAATAAACTAAAAACTGCCCTTAGCCGAGTCCTCGGTACGATTGTTGACGAAGAAGACCTTGGAGAGTTCTATACTGACGGAGCAAGATTCAAAAACGATGACGGGAATATCTCGAACGAACCCGACGCCATGTTCGCGTCTTGGGAAACTTTGGAGAGCAGCAAACTTGCTCCGCCACCGTTTGATCTCGTCGAAGAGGGCAAGCATATCGACCTCTACGGCACGCCCGATTGGGTTTGCGAAGTCATTGGCGATTCCTCGGTCAAAAAAGATTCTCAGAGGCTTCGCCAAGCGTATCACAAGGCGGGTATCCCGGAATACTGGCTCATCGATGCCCGTGGCGAAGATATCGATTTTCAGATCCTGGTTTGGCAAGAAAATGGCTATGTCGAAGCCAAAAACCAAGAGGGTTGGCGTCGGTCCCCCGTTTTTGATCGTCAGTTTCAGCTCACGCGCAGTCGCAACCGCGTAGGCAACTGGCGGTATGAGCTAAGTCGGCAGTAACCCTTTTTCTTCAACGGCGGATATATTGTGCGAGTTTTCGCCCTGTACTGCTGAGTGGCAAATCGCTTAGTTCTTTCATCGCACACCAACGCAGCCTCTTGCCAGCCGTGCCTTTTAGCCTGCCTGACTCAAAACTTGCTTCGTAGCAGTCGAGGGTGATGCGATAGCGGGTGACGCCGTGCTTGAGGGTTTTGAGTAAGACGCCCGGTTTGATCTGGATGCCGGTTTGCTCTTGGACTTTGGCGATCAGCTCTTCGCGTACGAAGAGCGGACCTTCGCCGTCGATCGCAAACCGAGGGAAATCCCAGAGTCCGGCCCAGCGCTCGCCTTCGGCGCACTGACGTACTAGGACTTTTCCGTTTTTGCGCACCACGACAGCGGCTTCGTTGAGGTCGGTGAATTTTATTTTTTTGGCCGACGCAGGTATCGACGCTTGTGCGCCGGCTTCGCAAGTGGCGCACAGCGAGGCTACGGGGCACGCTTCGCAGTTTGGATTTTTTGGTTTGCAAACGAGCGAGCCGAGTTCCATGAGCGCCTGGTTGAATCGGGCAATGTCTTTGCGCGGCAAGACGTCTTCGGCTGTTTGCCAGAGAAGTTTTTGGCCAGCCGATTTTGTGGGGTCTTCGCGATAGGCAAGCAGTCGGGCGAATAGGCGAATCGTGTTGGCTTCGAGAATGGGTGCTCGTTGATCAAAGGCAATCGACACGATCGCCCCAGCCGTGTAGCGGCCAATGCCGGGCAAGGTTTGCAGCGTTTCGACATCCTGCGGAAAACGTCCGCGATGCTCGGCGACGATCTGCTGTGCTGCGGCATGCAAACCACGCGCACGTCGGTAGTATCCCAAGCCCTCCCAGAGCCGTAGTACCTGTTGCTCGTCGGCTGTGGCCAGTTTTTTTACCGTGGGAAACGCCTTCATAAACCGCTGGAAATAGGGTTTAACCGTCTCGACCTGGGTCTGCTGAAGCATGACCTCGCTGACCCAGACGCGGTAGGGATTGCTCGACTTTCGCCACGGCAGGTCACGGGCATGTTTCGCGTACCAAGCAAGCAGGCGACGGCGGAAAGTTTGTTTCCATTTAGAGTCGAGTGTGGCAAGTGAAGTGCAATCCGTTGCCATGATGTTGAAAAAAGTTTCACGCAAAGGCGCTAAGACGCAAAGAAGAGATGTTTTTTCCTTTGCGTCTTAGCGCCTTTGCGTGAGGCTTTCCTAATTCTCCTTGAGTGCCGCGATCAAATCGACGAGGGCTTTTTTGCCGTCGCCGAACAGCATGAGGCAGTTGTCGGCGGCGAACAGCGGATTGGGAATGCCTGCGAAGCCGGGGCTAAGGCTTCGCTTGATGACGATGACCGTACGGGCTTCGTGGACGTTGAGGATCGGCATTCCGGCGATCGGGCTTTCGGGATCGGTGTCGGCCACAGGATTGACGACGTCGTTGGCACCGATGACGATCGCCACGTCGCACTGGGCAAACGTCGGATTGATCTCGTCCATCTCTTTGAGCTGCTCGTACGGCACGTCGGCTTCGGCTAGCAAAACGTTCATGTGTCCCGGCATCCGCCCTGCGACCGGATGGATCGCGTATTCGACGGTCACGCCTTCGGCTTCGAGCAGATTGGCCAAATCACGCACCGCGTGTTGGGCTTGCGCGACGGCCAGTCCGTAGCCGGGCACGATGACGACACGCTGCACGCCGTCGAGCATCATGGCGACTTCATCGGCCGAGGTACGCTTGATTTTGCCTTCGTAGACTTCGTCGGCCGAAGCCGATTCGCCGGCGGCTTCAAACTTGCCGAAGAGGACGTTGGTGAGCGAACGGTTCATCGCCTTGCACATAATGTTGCACAGGATTAGACCGGAAGCACCCACGAGCGAGCCGGCGATAATCAGCACGTTGTTGCTAATCACAAACCCTGCGGCTGCTGCGGCGAGGCCCGAGTAGCTGTTGAGCAACGCGATGACCACGGGCATGTCGGCCCCGCCGATAGGCGTCACCAAGAAGACACCGAGTACGAGGGAAGCAATCACCAGAAAAAAGTATTCGCCGCCGCTGCCGTCCATCATTCCCCAGGCAAACAGCAGGGACATAGCCAACAGCGTGGCGCTGACCGCTTGTTGGCCATTAAAAGTCCACGGCTTTTTGAACTGGGGCATTTCGTGTAGTTTTCCGGCGGCGATCAGCGAACCGGTGAACGTCACCGAACCAATGAGGCCCGCCAGTCCGGCGGCAAAGCTGGCCGAGCCGTTGGCTCCTTTGAGGACTTCGGCTCCGGCAACTAGCACCGAAGCGATCCCGCCAAAGCCGTTGAACAGCGCGACGAGCTGCGGCATTTGCGTCATTTGTACCGCATTGGCCAGGAAGACGCCGCCCGCCGTTCCGAGTGCCATGCCAAGGATGACGGTCGCCCAGTTGACGCCGCCGGCAAGCAGCGTCACGACGACGGCGAGCAACATTCCGAGCGCTCCGAGCTGGTTGCCGCGCACGGCGGTGCGAGGATGGGTCATTCCCTTGATGCCTAGGATGAACAGGATTGCGGCTACTAGATAACCGAAGTTCGCTCGCGAGGAAGCTGCCGCCACTTTTACTATTTCTGTGGCATTCTCGACGACTTCGAGCGCCGCTTCGGGCGCATTGAGCAGCGGCCCTTCTTGGGCCAATGGCATCAGGTCTAACAGTAGGTGGTCAATCACGAGGTTCATCCTTTTTTCTTCTTGAACATTTCTAACATGCGATGCGTGACCAGAAATCCGCCGACGACGTTGAGCGTTGCAAACACGATGGCGAGAAAGCCAAACAGCCCTCCCCAAAATCCGCTGCCTGCGAGCAGCGCGCCGACGAGCGTGATTCCGCTAATCGCGTTCGAGCCGCTCATCAACGGGGTGTGCAGCGTGGGCGGCACTTTGGTGATGACCTCGAAGCCAATGAAGATGGCGAGCACAAAAATGGTGAGTGCGGTGATGATATCCATGGGGAATGTTCGATGTTAGATTTGTGATTGGAGATCGAGAAAAAACAGCTCTAACTTTTAGCTAAATGATTTTCTGGTGGTTCGGCGTCGGGGAGTACCAAGGGGTCTAAGTCGAGGAGGCTGCGTAGCCGTTCGTTTTGTACTTGGCCATCTTTGGCGGCCAGCGTGTCACCGACGATTTGATCTTTGAGGTCGATGTCGAGCTTGCCATCTTGCGTCATGTGGAGCAAAAATGTCGCTAGGTTTTTCGCATACATTTGGCTCGCGTGTTGCGGCACGTCGCTAGGCAAATTGGTCGGGCCGAGGATCGTGACGCCATGTTCGACGAGGGTTTGGTCGGCTTGGGTTAGCTCACAGTTGCCGCCGCGCTCGGCCGCAAGGTCGACGATCACCGAGCCGGGGCGCATCCGCTTGACGGCGTCGGCTGTTACTAGCAGGGGCGAAGGCCGTCCGGGGATTGCCGCCGTCATGATGCAAACATCGCAGTCGGCGATGATGTCGGCCAACTGGGCCTGTTGCATTTTGACTTGCTCGTCGCTGAGCTGTTTGGCGTAGCCCCCCTTGTCTTCGGCATCGGCTGTGTCGAGCTGGAGTTCAACAAACTTTGCGCCCAGGCTTTCGATTTGTTCTTTCACCGCAGCACGGACATCGTAGGCTTGCACGACGGCACCGAGTCTTCGCGACGAGGCAATCGCCTGCAAACCGGCCACGCCTGCGCCGATCACCAAAACTTTGGCCGCGACCAGCGTACCGGCGGCCGTCATCAACATGGGAAACAGCTTGGGTAGCCGCCCAGCCGCTTCGAGCACCGCTTTGTAACCGGCGATCGTTGCCATCGACGAAAGCACGTCCATACTCTGCGCCCGTGTGATCCGGGGGATCATTTCCATCGCAAAAAGCGTTGCCTTGCGGTCGGCAATTTCTTGGATCGCCTGGGGATTGCCCAGCGGATCGCAGCACCCGATGACGACTTGTTTCTCTCGCAGCAAATCCAAATCAGCGCGTCCCGCTTCGGCGTTCGTTCCCAACGTACGGACTTGCAGGATGACGTCGGCTTGCTCGAAGGCCGTTTTTCGATCGGCGACGACTTCGACCGATTTTTCTTGATAGGCGGCGTCTGAAAATCCGGCTGCCTCGCCTGCTCCGGCTTCGAGCAAAACCTGCCAGCCTGCTTTGGTCAGCGAAGGAACCACCGCAGGCACCAACGCCACACGGCGTTCGCCAGGAAAAGTCTCACGAACAACAGCGACTTTCATGATCAACCAATAAGAATCTAGGATGTCGGGTCAATAGCCAACGGCCTGTCAGCCGTCTAAGGGGCTGCCACCGTAAAGGTTGATTGTGGCACATTTTCGGCCCGCCCAACAGTGCCCCCTAGCCCGGCTACTCTGCCCAAAAACAGTCTTACCGTTTGTAGCTGTACTCGGCTTCGACGATTTTTTCTAAATCGGCAGCAACGCCCGGCTGGCTGCTCTTGGGACGGTCGACGACTTTTCCGACCACGCCGACAAAGTCGCCCGTCTGGAAGCGTGTGTGTCTTATCCGCACAGGCACTTTCGCCGCTCCTTCAAGCTGGATCCAGCAGAGCGAGGCTGTCCCGACAGTCTGCATTTCCTGTCGAATCTCCTGGACTTGGCCCATCAGAAAGATGCCTTGGCTGGGGCGTTGCTGGTAGTCCCACCAGCGCGAAGCGATGTGCGACAATTGCTGACGGACCCCGGCGTCGGCGGAGATGTGTTGATAGAGCTGCTCGGCACGTCGTACTTTTTCGAGTACCTGCGGAGCTAGCCCCGGTTGCTGGGCAAAATCAAAATGTTCGGCCAAGCGGCAGAGAGCCATGTAGGCTTGCCCCTTGCGTTTGACCGACTCGGGCGCAGAAAGATCGCCGCTCATGATCGCGGGCAGCGCCGCCTCGGCTGCGTCGACCGACGTGTTGAATTGTTGCAGCGTGGTGCGCGTCGTCAGCGGCTGGTAGGCGGTCGCAGGCTGAACGGCTTGGTCGCGTTTTATTCGGGAGGCGGCCAATTTTGTTTTTTGCTCGACGACTATTTGCTCGACGACCGGGGAAGCATCACCAAACTCTGCTGGCAAAACCGACTGCGGCAGCACGCTCGCCAAGCCAGCATGGTCGGCCTTTTCTCCCTGTAGCCAGAGCAGGCCATAGAGTCCCAAAACGCCTCCCATCACGGGGCCGACGACGAGGGCCGCCATCTTCGGAAATCCGCGATTCGCAATGCGTCGTTGCACGGTCGTTTGTACGGCGGTTTGCACACTCGCCTGCACGGCGCGCACCGGCTGGCTAACCTCTGTGGGCAACACGATCTCGACGGGCTTGGGCAGCGTTTTTGATTCTGTTTTGGATTCTGCGTTTGCCGCAAAATCGGCCAGTGTTTTTTGAGGAGCTGGTGGGAGCGGCTCACTAGGCGACTCGGCTGGGGTCTCTAGCTCAAACTTAAAACTAGGAGAGGATGGCTGAACCGGTTTTTCAGAAAGGCTTTTTTTCGTTTCAGATTGTTTAGGCTCGTCCGCTGCGATCGCGTTTTTCAAACGCGATTCCCAGCTCGTGGGTTCCTTGGCGGGATGCGTCTCGACTGTGGCTTCAACGGCTTCAACATGCGTTGGTGCCGCGCTGGTCAACGGCGCAGCTTCGGTCGGCGGCTCAAGTACGCGCGCCACAGGCAGCGCAATTTGAATCGTCTCGCCGAGCAAAAAACTGGTTTGGCATTCGGGGCACTCTAACCGGTCGGTCGACGCGGCCGCATCGGGCAGGCCAAGCTGGGCGGCACATTTTGGGCAAGTAGCGATCTTCGCCATGAGGGTCGGTTCCTATAAAGTCCATTTTCAGAGCCTCTGATTTTATCAACTCCAGGCTCTTTTGTCGGGACGAGTTTCGTCGGAAAGTTGCTAGCACCCCGTAGGACAGACTTCTAGCCTGTCCTATGTTCCTAGCCCATAAATCTCGCCGTATTTCTGCGTGAGGTGGCTGAGGAGTGCTTCGTGCTGGAGTGGCGAGCCAGTGATCCGCTCGACGAGTTGCGCCGGCGTATAGCGTCGCCCGTGGTGATGGATATTTTCGCGGAGCCAGCCCAGTAGCGAACTAAAATCGCCCTGCCGGAAACTCGCATCCAGGTCGCCCAAATCGGTCGTCGCCTGACGGAAAAACTGGGCCGAGTAAAGATTGCCCAGTGCGTAGGTCGGAAAATATCCAAACAGGCCTGCGCTCCAATGGACATCTTGCAGCACGCCGTCGGCATCGCTAGGCGGTGTGATGCCAAGATACTGTTCGTACTTTTCGTTCCAAGCCCCCGGCAGGTCAGCCACCTGAAGCCGATCTTCGATGAGCGCCTGTTCCAATTCAAACCGAATGAGAATATGCAGATTATAAGTTACCTCGTCTGCTTCGACTCGGATGAGCGAGGGGCGCACGTCGTTGATCGCTCCATAAAAATCTTCCCTAGCGACATCTTTCAGCGCCGCAGGAAACGCCGCCTGCGCTTGCGGATAAAAATGTTCCCAAAACGCGCGGCTTCGTCCGACTTGGTTTTCCCACATCCGCGATTGCGATTCGTGGATGCCCAGCGAAACGTCTTCGCCGATTGGCAGCCCATAGTGTTCACGCGGTAGGCCTTGGTCGTACAGCGCGTGCCCCGTCTCGTGCAGGATGCCAAAAAAGGCATCGGAAAATGCGTGTTCGTCGTAACGGGTGGTGATTCGGACATCGCCGGGGCCTAGTCCGGTGCAAAAGGGATGGGCCGTCACGTCGAGTCGACCGGCTTCAAAATCAAAACCGACTTGCTTGGCAGCCGCCGTGCCAAACGCTTTTTGGGCATCGGTCGGATAGCTACGCGCCAGCAGCGACGCATCGGGCCGCTGCTTGCTCTCGGCAATCGCCTGGACGAGCGGTACGAGCGCATCACGCAGCTCGCTCAGCACACGCGCAACATTAGCCGTCGACTCGCCCGGTTCATAGTCGTCGAGCAGCGGATCGTAGGGCGTCTGTTCGTAGCCGAGCGCCGCAGCTTCTTCTCGCTTGAGACGAATAATCTCTTCGAGGTTGGGCCGGAACTTTGTAAAATCGTCGGCACTGCGTGCTTCGATCCAAACTTGCTGGCCGAGCGTACAGGCTTTGGCCAGATGTTCGACGAGCGTCTGCGGCAGTTTTGTTTTTTTATCGTAGTCACGTTTCAAGTGACGAATGTTGCTGCCGGTGTCGCTCTCGGGGTCTTCGGCCAACGGACTGTCGGCGAGCTGATCGAGCCACTCGCCAATTTCTGGGGCCGTCTGCTTTTGATGCACCAGCCCCGCCATGTAGGCCATCTGGTCGGCCCGATAGGCCCCGCCCGCCTTGGGCATCTTGGTCTGCTCGTCCCACTCCAACAAATGCTGAATCCTCGACAGCATGGTCGCCTCTTGTGTGGCATCGCACAGTTTTTGGTAAGTTTGGTCGTTCTTGACACTCATGCTGTTCACCCTTGTTTACGACTCGGCGGACTTCAAGGAGTATGGTATAATCAATTTATGTCAGAAATACGCGACATTCCTGATCGAATTACTAGCCTTGCTGATCAAGGCAAGGAAGATGACTTGCGCGACTTTACGCCTGGGGAACGTATTGCGATGGTTTGGCCGCTCACCCTTAGTGCTTGGTCCATGAGAGGAAAAAACCTTGCTGGCGAAAGACTTCAAAGACATGTTGATTGCGTTAGACGACGCAGAAGCTGAGTATGTCGTTGTGGGCGCTTACGCATTAGCTGGGCATGGTATGGTCCGAGCGACGGGCGATATAGACATCTGGGTTCGCCCCACGCCTGGCAATGCCAAACGCGTCTGGAACGCCTTAGTTGCCTATCGAGCGCCACGTCGAAATCTTACCGTGGCAGACTTGCATGCTCCCGATACGATTTACCAAATCGGCTTGCCTCCTTTCCGCATCGACATTTTGACCTCTATTTCAGGCGTAGAATTCGACACGGCCTGGCAACGGCGCATTCACGCAAAACTCGAGGACTGCCAAGTCGCCATTCTTGGCAAGGAAGATCTCCTCGTCAACAAACTGGCCAGCGGTCGCCCGAAAGACCTGCTCGACGCGGCCTGGTTGCAAGAGCAAGCAGAAAGCCAATAACATCTTACGCACAAGAGAACATCAATATGATCAACACCAAAACGGCACCCCGTCGCAAAATTACCTACGCCACGTTTGACGAAGTGGTTGCCGACGCCGAGCGGCTGGTTGCTGCTGGGGCCGGAACCACGGGCAACTGGTCGGTTGGCCAGATTTTAGAACATATCGCCACCGTCATCGACAAGGAAATCGACGGTTTCGCCAACCGACCTCCGCTGCCGGTGCGGCTCGTAGGACGGTGGTTCTTGAAGAAGAAATTCCTGCGAGACGGGATGCCTTCTGGTTTTCAATTGAAGGGAGGCATCGCCAAAGAGATCCTTCCCGACGAGACCGACACACAGCAGGCGCTCGAGCATCTTCGCCGGGCCGGAGATCGCATAAAAAATCACACGGGCGGAATGGATCATCCTTTTTTCGGTCCCTTGACTGCCGAAGAAGTTTTAGCGATCAACTGCCGCCACGCCGAACTTCACATGAGTTTTGTCGCTGAACCCTAAAGGAAAAGCGGAAAGTGGAAAGCGGAGAGTGGAACGAAATCAACGGTTCCGCTTTCCCCCTTCCGCTTTCCACTTTAGAAAAAAATGCTCGACATTTTGGTCATTGCCCCGCACCCCGACGATGCCGAACTGGGCATGGGCGGGGCGATTCTTAAGTTCAAAGCCGAAGGGCTGCGCGTCGGTGTACTCGATCTTACCAATGGCGAGCCGACGCCGCACGGATCGCTCGAAATCCGTGCCGCTGAAACGGCCGCTGCGACCGACGTTTTGGGTCTTGATTGGCGCGGCAACCTTGGCTTGCCGAATCGGAGTTTGGAGCCGACGCTCGAAGCTCGTAAAAAGTTGGCCGGCGTCATTCGCCAACAACGGCCCCGCTGGCTGTTCGCCCCCTACTGGGAAGATGCCCATCCCGACCATCTGGCGGCTACCGAGCTGGTCGACGCCGCCCGGTTTTGGGCCAAGCTGAGCAACACCGACATGCCGGGCGAGCCGTTTCATCCCGAGCGTATCTACAATTATTACTGCGTCCACCTGAAGTTGACGCCCCAGCCCGATTTTATCCTTGATATTAGTGCCGAATGGAAGCAAAAGCTTGCGTCGATCGCCTGCTACGAAAGCCAGTTTATTACGGGCCGTCCGACCAAGCCGAGATCGTTTCTCGAAAACCTCGAGCACGAAGCGGCCTACTGGGGCAAGTCGATCGGCGTCGAATACGGCGAGCCATTTGCCTGCCGCGAGCCGCTTGGGCTGAGCACTTTGGCAAACTTGGTTTAATACCCGGGCGACGAAGGGCTGAGATTCTGGAACTGCGTTTCTTCGGGCATGTCGAGTTGCTGCCATTCGACGCGTAGCAGGCGTAGGCCTGCCTTAAAATCGTTAAGCTCGAATACCAGCAGGTGTTCGGTCGGTTCGATGGCGTCGGGATCGACTTGCCGCAGGTAGTTGGAGTAGATCCCCGCGCCGGCGGCTTTTAAAGCCGCGCGCAGTGGCTTGACGTATTGCTCGCGCACCTCATCAGGCGTCATCGTCGAGCGAAATGAAATACCGACCTTATGCACCTTGGCACAACCTTTCTTCTGCGACCGTAAAAAGAAAAATTACCTATAGCTTCTTCAATTGAATCAATTCCTGCCGCTCGGGGAGCTGCTTGTAGTAATCGTCTAGCGGATAGCAACCCGAAATGAGTCCGTGACGTGGGGCAGTTGTGCAATCGCTAAACGTCCGGCAGATCAGCTTGCGATGCCACTCGCCTTTGGCCAGCACGTCGTGAGGTAGCTCGGGGTAGCTAAGCACCATGCGTCCCAAGCCGACAAAATCGACCCAGCCCTCGCGTACCGCCGCCTGGGCAACGTGGGGCAGATAATCTTGAAGATATGAGTAGCCGCTGCCGACGAGCGGTACGTCACCTACTGCTTCGCGGCATTGGCGCACCACGTCGAGCTGCCGCCAGACGCCGACCAACGGATCTTCGGGCGGCAGGTAGCCGTCGCTCGGCGGGAAGATGGCTGGGCGTTGTATGTGGGGATTGTAATAAGGGCTTCCGCAGCTAATGTTCAGCAGCGCCACGCCCGCGTCGACTAGCATGCGCATCAACGCGATCGGCTCGGTCAGGTCGTATTCCAACGGATTTTCTTGATTGACCCCGAACCCATATTCGTAGGGCAGACAGCCCGAAAAATCCATCGGCTCGCCCGTCTCGCGGCTTGTCTGAAAAGGCACGATATCAAACAGACTGAGCCGCACGCCGATCAGCAGCCCAGGCACCTCGGTCCGTACTCGACGAATGATTTCCAACATGAGTCGGCTTCGCCCTTGGAGGTCACCGCCAAATTTGCCGGGACGGTGCCGCGCGCTCAGAAATTCGTGCAGCAAATAGCCGTGGCACGCCTTGATGTCGACAAACTGGTAGCCGACCTCGTGCGATAGCTTTGCAGCCGCGACGTAGTTGTCGATCAGCACTTCCAACTGGTCGTCGGTCCAAACCAGCGAAGCGTCTTTGGGATCGATGCCAAATTTTTGATCGAGCAACGGATGGTGGTAAGCAATGCGCGGCTCGAAACGTTTTTTGTCGTTCGGTTTACAGAAGCGGCCCGAGTGGGTGAGTTGCAAGCCGACCAACAAACCGTCGAGCGAGCCGGTCTGTTCGCGATGCCCGTCTTGCAACTCATGAAGCAGCGCCGCCAAGCCCTCGCGATTCTCGGCCGTTGCTAAAGTTTGATTCGGATTCGCACGGCCATCGGGCTGGACTGCCGCCGCTTCGCCGCCCCAGATGAGCTTGGCTCCGCTGAGTCCAAAACGTCGCCACCGCCGGAGCGTGTATTCGGTGGGGCTTCCATCCGGGTTAGCGTCCCAGCCCTCCATCGGATGGATGCACCATCGGTTTCCGACTTGGAAGCCACCGACCTCAATCGGCTCGCTCAAAGGTGACCCGGCAGCAGCCGTCAGCGGCGCGTCGTCCATCGGTAACTGCAAGCCCAACTCTTGGAGTCGGTCGTGCAACTGCTCTACGCTCCGCAACTGGGCCACCTTGGGATAACGGCATTCATTCATTGAATATTCTCTTGCTAACGACTGAGGTAACTGGACGGGGAGTAGGCTTTGATGAGCGAAGTGAACGCGCTGCGCGAATCTCGCTCCGGTTCACCGTTTTGTTCTGTCACGCGTGTGAGTGCTCGCTAAATCGTCATTCAAATCCAGACCTGGTCCAGAAGATCGCGGCTAAGCATTCGAGCCAATTTGACCGGTACAGCATTGCCAATTTGCCGCATGGATTCTGTCCATGATCCAGTAATGTGATATGTTGGGGGGAAAGTTTGAATTAGTTTAGCTTCGTATGTCGTGAAGTAGCGGACGGTACCATCAAGCCGACGAATCATATTTTCACCGCCGGGCACACCGTGACCACCAGCTTTTAGAGTTTTTGCAGGAAGATCAATCAGGCTTCCCGTGTGCCCCGGATAGATTCTCGCTCCCTCTCGCAAGGCATGTTCGCCACGATACAAAGGTTCGGAAGTGGGTGCAGGAACGTCGACTAAGCAGTCACGCACAGTTTGCCACGGTTTTTCAAAGGGATCGAAGAGACCATACAAATCACAAACTTTACGTATGCGCTCAGAAATTCGTTTGTCGAATACATCCGGTTTCGGTTGTTGAATACCATGCCTCTCCCAATACTCGCCAGTCACGTATTGTGACCACAGTAACGCATCTAGCGAATGCGTTTTGCTTGGGAATGACCATTCAATCCCGAGGTCATCGCGTATTCCGACGATGATTACTCGTTCGCGTGTTTGAGGAATTCCATAGTCAGCAGCATTCAGGAGGCGATAAACAACGTTGTATTTTGGGCCGTCGTACTTGCCAGACGTGTGAATGTGTTCAAGTATTTGAAGATGTGCTTCCCAATCAGTATTTGACTGTCTTGTGCAGCCCGGGTACGTCAGTTGAAGAATGATGTAATTGAAGTAGTGACTAAATGACGAACGTAGCAAGCCCTTCACATTTTCAAAAATGAATGCTTTCGGCAGTATCTTACCAATAGCCTTGCTTGCAATTGGGAACATGTCGCGTTCGTCAGCATTGCCCTTGTGCTTTCCGCAAATCGAAAACGGTTGGCATGGTGGCCCCCCGGCGATCACATCAATCTCGGGGAATTGGTCAAAGGCAAACTCTCGGATGTCAAGCTCATGCACTAACGATGGACAGAAGTTCTCTTTTAGAGTCCGACAGGCATCCTTATTCCATTCGACGAGGCCACAGTGGTTAAATCCCGCCGACTCCAAGCCCTTTGCCATGCCACCGGCACCAGAGAACAACTCAAGGACATTCGGTTTCTGTTTCATGATCGATTTCTGTTTCATGAAATGAGTCCATCCATGTATTCCTTAACCCTTGATAGAACGGCACGTTCAGAAGTGGCCTTGCCACGACATTTTTCCGCCCAAGTTCTTCCGGGGTGAATGACATCCCAATCAGATTTTGCCTGATCCCAGCGCCCTTCTCCAGGCGTGTGATTCCCGAAGCCATCAACCACCGTATTCCACAATGGATTGTATTTGCGAATCAATGCAGATTCGAGCGCGGAGATCAGGTCACTGGCCTCGTCTTCCATGATGGCAAATCGACAATGAAAATCCTTGACACCCAATCGTTTGCATGAGGCTATGCCTCGGCGATGTTCGTTGAGGCGATTGCAAAGCGCACCAGTGCCCGACGCCTGCAGTCTCCCTTTACGCCACCCAGGAGGCACCGCTTTGCCAACGTAGATTGGCAAGCAGTAGTCCGTGCGATTGACTGCTCCGAAGTGCTTGTAGACGCCCGTGCGAGTAATTGCATAGATCGCGTAAACACCCGGCCCGTCAAATTTTGGAAGCGGATAGGAGTAGACCGGCGTACCATTGAAAAACCGGATCGCGTCTTTGATGAGTTCGTCAAACTCATCAGGCAACTTGTAAACGTGTTCGGCTCGTTTGAATTCTCGTGTGGTGATGGCAGACGTTGCTTTAGAGGGTCTCTTTGCCATCGTTTTCGTTGCCAACTGTTCTGCGGTTGCGACACATCATGGCTACATGATAGCAATTAGTGAGAAAACCTGAAATAGTGTGGAATCGTGGTTTAAGGGACAGAAGAAATTGACACATTTCAGCTTACAGTGAATTCAAGATTGGTTTAGCGACAGAACGATTGTTGGAAGGGTTTTTTCTAGAGGATATGCTATTCACACAGCGGATGCCAAGCGAGTAGTGGGTCGAAAGGAACCGAGGCTTCTTTCGGGTACTGCTTAGTCGAATGAGGCGGGCCACAGAGGTTTCCATCGCTTTTGAGTTTCTTCTGTCAGAGGGGTGTCGGTTTTGGCATGCCCTTTGCTTTAATCTAAGTTGCAACTGACAGTCAGTTTGGCTTGGATGTGATTGGAACACACGACTGGGCCGGAACAGAGAAGAGTAAGATTTGACTGGGGTCGGTTGAGAAGAGGCATTAAAAGCGGGCCTAAGTACAGAAGAGGCAACAACTTTTGGCGGCTTGTCCCTCCCCATAAAGCCGTTAATTGTTGTTGTCGAAGGCCCAAAGCACAGGCGAGTTGGTGAGCTGCCAAAAGCACTCACTAGCTCGCCTGTTTTATTTTGAATGTATCGAAAACGTACACATGTCCCTTTTCGATACATTTCTTCTGGGGTGTATCTACTGGCTTCTGCTCGACCGGAAGAAAAAACAGAAGAAAAAACGGGCTATTTCAAGCTTCTAGCCTTAGCTGGCCGATCCTTCTCCTCCGGCGAACTAGAGTTTCTCTGAGAGACCGTGATCTGTCTGTATCACGGACCTTCGAGTCTCCTTTGGCCTGACGATCTCCCATGCTTGACAATCTTTCTCAAAACACACAAATGGCCGTCGAGGTGCCGGTCGTCGTTCCTACGGCTCCCAGCGAGACTCCTACGCGTCCTTGCACGGCCACCCAACGTGTTCTGCACGTCATCAACGGCGAACACTATTCGGGTGCCGAACGCGTGCAAGATCTGCTGGCCCAAGAGCTGCCGCAATTTGGTTTCGAGGTCGGTTTTGCTTGCGTCAAACCCGACCGATTTCCCCAGGTCCGAAAGACGCAAGAGGCCAAGCTCTACGAAACACCCATGCGAGGACGGTTCGACTTTGATTGTGTTCGTCGGCTCGCCAAGCTCATCCGCACCGAAAACTATGCTCTGGTTCATGCCCATACGCCGCGTTCTGTTTTGGTGGGCAGCTTAGCAGCCAAGTGGGCCGATGTGCCGTTGGTCTATCACGTACACAGTCCCACGGCGCGCGACTCGACACGACGCCTTCAAAACTTTCTCAACGCCAAGCTCGAACGCTGGAGCATTCGTCACGTTGCACGACTGATTGCCGTTTCGCCGAGCCTCAAACAGTGGATGCAACAACAAGGATTCGCCGACGAAAAAGTGACCTATGTTCCGAACGGCGTGCCTGCAATCAAAGCTCAGCCGCGCACTTGTCCCACGGCAAGTTGGACGTTGGGAATGGCGGCGCTGTTTCGTCCTCGCAAGGGAATCGAAGTGCTGATCGAAGCGCTCGCCGCCTTGCGTTCGCGGAATGTCGACGTCACGCTGCGAGCCGTCGGGCCGTTTGAGACGCCCGAATACGAACGCGAAGTCATGGCACTCGTCCAGCGGCTTGGCGTGGGCGACGCCATCACGTGGACCGGTTTTACGGAAGACATTGCCGAGGAGTTGCGGCAAATCGATTTGTTTGTGCTGCCCAGTCTGTTTGGCGAAGGGCTGCCGATGGTCGTTCTCGAAGCGATGGCCGCCGGACTGCCGGTCGTGGCGAGCCGTGTCGAAGGCGTGCCCGAAGCGATCCGCCACCGCGAAGAGGGCTTGCTGGTCGAACCGAGTAGCGTAAGCCAACTTGCACTAGCCATCGAAGCGATCGTCAACGCCAGCGACGACTTGGATTATGCCTCGCTCAGCAGCAACGCCCAACAACGTCACGCCGACTGTTTTTCGGCCCAGGCAATGGCCGCCGACGTCGCCGACGTCTATCGAAGTATCTTGCAGCGCTGAGCCTTTTAGCTTGCTAACGTATAGCAATAGTATCGAGGAGCGCGAATTAGTCGGATTTTCGCGGATCCAAAAAACCAGATGTCCAAAATGTACGGGACGCGAAGTCTATCGGTGGGCAGTTGGCTGCGGGTTGGTTGCTTGCGGACCAGCCTGCGGACCGGTAGGCATCTCTTGGACGACCTTGGTCCAGCCAAACGGGGTACGTGGCGAATTAAAAATGCCGCCGAACAGGGCGTTGAGCTTACCGTTGATCGTCGGTTGGTCGAACATATAGACAGCCCGGCTCTTGTTGTTGGGCATATGAACCTGAATCGCTTTGGGTTGCATCGACTTGCGGTCGAGCATGATTTCGACGTGATGATAATTGGCCGCGTCGGCTTGCGTGCGAGGATAGGCTTCGAGCCAGATCGTGGCAGGGCCAGACTCCTTGCTCCGAATCCAGTAACGCCGTTTTAGTTTTTCGGCTTCGGCACCAAACAAAAATGGCAGCGGACCATCGACGATCGACTTGCCTCGCATATCGATTGGCAAGGGCTGGACGACCAGCTGCTTCTTCTCGTGGTTGTATTCAAAAATTGCTTTGCCGTCGCAGACCCAATGTTCGCCGACTTCTTCTTTTTGCAACACCCAGTCAGATTCTTGAGGAGGAGCATTGGCCACTTTGGGTTTATAACGGTGGATCTCCTCGATCTTAAAACTACCCTGATCCGGTTTCGAGTAGGTCAACTGCCCAACGCTCTTGATCGAAGGAATCTCGGTGCCCGGCCCAAACACGGGATCATATTCCCAACGCTCAAAACGGCCATTAAATGTATTGATCTTGGAGCTTTCGTTTTCCCACATTTGCAAAATCTGATCGACAAACTGTTGTTCGACCGGCGTAATCTGAAACGGAGGCCCAATCAATCCACGCTGCGCTGCAGACGCCGCACCGGGCTGAGCCGGCAGACGTGCGACTTGCGCTAGCGGAGCACCTACGGCCTGTGCCTGAGCGACTTGCGGTTGAGGTGTGGTCGGCAGTGGATTGTCGGCTTGGTTCTGTGCGAATGCCGAGACGCAATAAAAACCAACGACAAAAATGAAAGACGACGTGCGAGAGAAAAAGCGACGCATGGGGAATGCTTTCGTAGGGTTTTTCTAGGTCTTCGTTCGGAAGCAAGGGGTGCTGCCGCCTGTACGGTGCGGGCCGGAAGAATAGCAATCCGCAAGACCTGCTGCCAGAGCGACTTGACGCCGTGCTAGCACGACTGGCACGATAGCTCTACGGCACTTGCTCGACACGCCCCCCCCACACACAAGGCAGGATTACCCCGATGCAGCTTCGTTGGAAAGCCAGTTTCTCGGCCAGTTGCCTGCACGCGGCCGCTTGCTTGCACGAGGGTCTGCCGGTGAGCGACCAAACGGTCGCAGCCGTCTTGCAGCCAGCGGTCGACGAATTATTGCGAGAACTGGCTGCTTGTGGACTGGCGCCCGAGTCGATTTTGCCGCTGCTGGTCGAATATGCTGGCGATCTGGACAACAACCGACAACTGGTCGAAATGGCAGCCAACCGTTCTCTGGGGATCGGGGCGGTTAGCGAGTCGATCCTTTCTCGCTTGGCTGGCTGTATCGCCGGTTTAGAAGCGGCCTGGTTGCGTCACGAGCCACGGTTGGTCGACGAATTGGCCGTGCGTGGCCGTCCGCTACGCGAACAGTGGGAAGCCCGTGGACCGGGGCTGCTACGGGCGATCGAAAAATTGACGGCAGAGGAACTGCTCGTCTCTGCCGCAGAAATCGTGCTCGTTAGTCCGCTCGTGGGAGGGCATGGCCGCGCTCACCTGCTGAGCAATCGGGTTACTTTCGAGGCGGTGCTCACGCATCCGTACCCCGACCTGCCCGAAACCGTGCGGCTGGGCTGGTTGCTTGCGCAGCTGCATCTCGACGTGCCAAAGTTCGGCGAAACGGTCCCCAGCTTTCGCTTGCCCCGTCTGGCCCGTCTGGCGACGTTGCCCTTGGTGTTGGCGGCAGCCGAATCGGTCGAGTTGGCACAATTCAACCAAGCCACGCTCGGCCAAGCGATCACCCGTTGGTACGTTGCTCCGCCAACCACCGACGAGCTACCGCAACAGCTCCTCGACTGGTGGCACGCCTACAGCACCACCGACACACGTTGGCCGGTGGCGCTGGCCGCGCTCGACGCAATGGTTGGCGAGTCGCTCTAAGTGGTTTCTTCGGCGTCGCGGCGTATGATCGTCGCCATCACCAGCGCCATGAGTAGCCCCGCGCCCATCGAATAGGCCATGTTCCCCAGGCAATACTCGCGCGAGTGAAACCACCAGACCGCATCGCCCACGTTGCCCCAGACGGCCGCCACAAGGCTGAGCAGCAGCACAAAGACCAGCCGGCTGCCGAAACTGGGCAAGCCGCGCGACGCCAAAGCGAGCAGGCAGCCCGACAGCAGCGCCACGGCAAAATAGTGTCCGAAACCTTGGGCGTACTTGGAAGGGGGCATGTCGGGGCCTCCTTCTGCTTGGTAAGCCAACTGGAGGATGGGGCCTTCGGCATGTTTGGCCTGATAGGATTCCATCGCCTGTTCGTCTTTCATATCGGCAGGCATGGGATAGACGTACATGCCGCTGGGGGCACCCGATTGGCGGAGCGCCGCCAAGACGTCGAGTTCCGCCGGCAGAGGCTGGATGAATCGACTGCCCATCCCCAATACCGCCCAAAAAACAAACCCCCAAACAAACATCAACACCGCTGATAACACGGCAGCCAACAAGACACGACCCGCCATTTCGCACCTCCCGGTTAGGTTACCTAGGTTTCATTACTGTTTTCAATTTTGTCGTTATTCAACATTCTCTTGCTTCAACGAAGAAATAGTCGTTAGTAGCTCTTGCATCGATTGCGTGCGATCCTGTGGCTCAGGAAGCAGGCACTTTGCAATGGCTTGCTCGAGAGTAGGATGGATTTTGGGGCAGTGCTTCTTGAGCGGCGTTGGTGTGGATTGTCCGTTGTTCATTGCCGCTAGCCCATCGCCACTGCCGCGTTGCCAAGGGAGTTCAAACGAAAACATTTCGTACATCGAAACCCCAAAGGCAAAAATGTCGAGCCGTTTGTCGGTTTGCTTCCGACGCACCACCTCGGGGGCCATGTAGTTGGGCGTGCCCGTGCGGATGCCGGGTTGCATAAACTCGGGGCGAGCAGGGACGGTCAATCCAAAATCGATCAGCTTGAGCGAGGTCGCGTCGGCTGCACAGACATAGTTGCGGGGACAGACATCGCGATGAATGTAGCCCGCTTCGTGGACGACTTGCAGCGATTCGGCAGCTTGACGCATGAGAGTCAGTCGGTTGCCGTCAAGCAATTCGCTACGACCGACGATCAACGAGTTCAATCCGGGGCCATCAAGAAACTCCATGATCAAAAATTGCTCGCCCTTGGTCGTCAGGCCAAAGCCGTGGGTCGTGACGATGCGCGGATGATCAAAAGAAGTCGCAATCTGGCCTTCGCTCGGTTTGTCGAGCCCGCGAAACCGCATTTCGAGTTGTTCGTATTTCACCTTGTCGAGAATCTTCAGCCCAACGATTTGCTCGGTTTCTCGGTCACGAGCCATGTGGAAGTCGGACATCGTGCCCGAAACCGCGTCGCGGAGAATCTCATAACGTTTCGAGATGTCGACCTTATCGCCCTCAAGAATCGATTTGAAAAACGAACTGATACCCATGATTGGCTGTCGCTAGAGAGAGAGGGTGGAGAGGGGAAAGATCGCGTACCCCTCTAATCTAAGCGAGTTGGCACGCGATGGCAAGAAAGGGTCGGGCGGTGCCCACTCTTCCCTACTTCCCACAATAGTCAATAACCCGGGCAATTTCGCTTTTGAGATCGGCCCGCTCGACGATGCGGTCGATGTAGCCATGTTCCAGCAGGAATTCGCTGGTTTGAAAGCCCTTGGGCAGCTCGATGCGGATCGTAGCCTTAATGGTACGTGGGCCAGCAAAACCGATCAGTGCTTTTGGCTCGGCAAAGATGAGGTCGCCCAGCGAGGCAAAGCTGGCCGCAACGCCGCCCATTGTCGGGTTGGTCAGCACCGAGATGAACAGCCCATTGGCTTCGGCATAGCGTGCCAGCGCCGCCGACACTTTGGCCATTTGCATCAACGAAAAAATACCCTCGTGCATACGAGCACCGCCGCCCGAACCGCTGATGATGATCAACGGAAGCTGCTGTTCGGTGGCGCGTTCGATAAGCCTCGTGAGGCGTTCGCCAACGACCGAGCCCATGCTGCCCATGATGAATTGCGAGTCGGTCACGCCGAGCGCAACACGACGAGCGCGAATTCTGCCGCAGCCGGTGAGCACGGCGTCGCTCAGGCCGGTTTTGGCCTGTTCAGCGACAAGGCGATCTTTGTATTTTTTCTTGTCGACAAAGTTCAGCGGATCGGTCGGAGCCAGGTTGCTGTCCCACTCCTCAAAGGTGCCCTCGTCCAGGACCGCGCGGATGCGACCACGAGCGCTGAGGTACATGTGATAGCCGCACTCGGGACAGACGTTCAGTTGCTGTTCTGCCTGCTGGCGATAGATCATCTTGCCGCAATCATTGCAGCTCAGCCACAGCCCGCCCGGTACCCCGCGCTTCTCGCGCATCGGTTTGGTCGATTTGCCGGAGATGTTAGTTTCGCTGGACGCCATCGGAAAAAACGCTAGTCGATCAGAGGGGGGAGCAAGCCCCAGGAACGGAACCCGGAACTCGACGAACTGGCTACCAGTATATCAGCGGCAACGGCCGTCAGCCATGCCGGATGAAGGTGCCCAGCAGTAGCACTAGGACGACGCTAGATTTTGAGGGGCTGGGCAACCGCTTCGGCGGTCAGTTCTATCAGCTCCCACCCAGGCTGGGCATCGCCGTCCACCTTCCAGAGATTGCCGATCGCCTCGTCGCACAGGACGTTTTTCAGCAGACTAGTGACCGGCTCGGCGACCACCACCGCCGCCGTCCCCGATTTCTGCTTTTTGGCGATTTTGGCAAGCGCACGATGCAGACGTTCGCGGACCATTTGCAGCGATTCTCCCTCGGGCGGGCAAACCGTTTCGGGGTGTTCGTGCCACTGACGGTAGACCTTGGGCTGCTTGGCTTTGATGTCGTCGATGAGCAGGCCTTGCCACAGGCCGTGGTCCAGGTTGCGAAGGTCGTCGAGCGTCTTGGGCTTGAGCTTGAGTTGGGCGGCAAGAATTTCGGCCGACTGCTGGGTCGCCCGACAGGGGCCGACGAAGCAGCCATCGATGGGCGTCTCGCGCAACTGCTCGGCAACCTGTTCGATATGCAGACGACCATCTTCGCTGAGCGGGATGTCGAGCGTACCTTGCACGCGCCCTTGGCATTCGTATTCGGTTGCGCCTGTGCGAATTAAAAGAATTTTTACCATGTCTGTCTAAATTCCTGGAGATAATTCAAATGTGGCTACTAGCCAGTTGAGTGAGGTTGGCGATGCTTTGTTCGTAAGGGGACTCCCCAAAAATGGCCGAGCCAGCGACCAACAATTGGGCACCAGCCTCGCCACACGCAGCAGCCGTCTTGGCGTTGACACCGCCATCAATTTCTAAGAGTACCGATTCGTTGACCTGGGTGCGCAGCGTACGCAGTTTGTCGAGCGCGACGTTGTCGAAGGCTTGCCCACCAAAACCGGGCATAACGCTCATCACCAGCACCAAATCGCAAAGCGGAAGGGCCGCTTCGATCGACGCAACCGGGGTCGGCGGGTTGATGGCCAGCCCAGCGCCGGCGCCCAGTTTGCGAATTTCTTCCAGCAGCGGACGAGCATCGTCGACCGCCTCGGCATGAATCGTCAGCAGGTCGGCCCCTGCCTCGACATACTTTTCCAAGTAATCTCCAGGGTTAGAGATCATCAAATGCACGTCGAGCGGCAAATCGGTCAGCTTCCGCAACGTTCGGACCATCGTTAGCCCATAGGTCATGTTGGGCACAAAATGCCCGTCCATCACGTCGAGGTGCAGGGCGCGAACGCCGGCGGCTTCTAACTGACGGACTTCGCGCTCCAAATTGCCAAAATCGCAGAGCAGCAGCGACGGCAGCACCGCAGGCGGAGCACTACGCAGATCGTTCAAGTGTTGGGAGCAAGACATACGATAGATTTTTGAGTAACAACAAACGGAGGTTGGTGTTAGCGCCGTCGGCCACGACGAACGCCCCTAGCAACAAGTAGGGTCCACAAAGCGACTGACTTATTTTATTTGCTTATTTGGAAATTTTATTTGCTTATTTGGAAGAGGCGAGATTCTATCAAGCTGACGCCGGACCGCTAGGGACGGTTTTCCCCAAGGAAGCGATAAGTCATTCTACCGCAACGCTTTAGATTTGATGTGCGACCTCCCGAATCCCCCCTCCGAGGGCCAGTAATCGTCCAAATAGAGTGTTCCGCTGATTAAACAGCCATTTGGCGCTGGTCTACCAGGACTGCCAGCGGAACACGCGCGTGCGGCTCGCACTAGCGATCGCTGAGACGTCTCGAAGGAGAGTCTTGAGATTCCCAGAAATATCGCAATTCTGCCCCTCTCGCGCGAGACCTTTTTTACTCGGCGGTGTTTAATATAGGAGCAGTTCTCATTCCATCACGCGATTATCTGGGGGTAACGATCTTGAAACGGGCAGCGACCCATCGCCTGCGTCACGTCTTGCTGGTCGCGTTGGCCTGTTGTTGTGGCACAGCTGTTCACGCACAGCCAAACATTATCCACATCGTCGCCGACGACCTCGGCTGGACCGACCTCGGCACGGGCGCGACCAATTTCGGCAACGGCTCAGCGTTCTACCAAACGCCCAACATCGACAGTCTCGCCAGCCAAGGCATGAGTTTTACGAGCGCCTACGCCGTGCAAACATGCGTGCCGACGCGCGTCGCGCTGTTAACGGGGCAATACGCCACGCGGACCGGCGTGTACGACGTCGAAGCAATCGACGGCGATGCGAACGATCTACTGGTCGGCGCCGCGAACAACACGACCATCGCCACCGCCGCGACGACCGTTGGCGAAACCTTGCAAGCTGCCGGCTACACGACCGCCCATTTTGGAAAATTCCACACGACGCAAAACACCGCCGACATCACGGCAGAGCACGGTTTCGATTTCGATTTCGGTGGCGGGACGGCGGGTGGCCCGGGTAGCTACTTTGCCACAGCGGGCGGCACCTTCGGCAATTTGATCGGCCCGGGGCTTGACCCTTACGCAGCGCCGTATACGCAAGCCTATGTCGACGCAAACCTAAAACCTTATGCCAACGGGGCCGACGTCGATTCCTTGGTCGGGACCAACAAGCATCTCAACGACGCGATGGCCGATGCGGCGATTGACTTTATCCAAGATCAAATCGCTGGCTCTAGTGAACCGTTTTACATGAACTTTGCCTTCAATGCAGTGCATACCCCGATCGAGTCGCGGCCCGATCTTGAAACCAAGTACAACGATGTGCTGACCGCCAACGGCGGCGTCTCGCCCGACCCGCGACACGACGATGCTGCCTACGCAGGCTTGCTGGAAGGCATGGATCAAGCAATTGGCCGGATCATAAACTTCCTGGAAGACCCCAACGGCGACGGCAACCCTGCCGACAGCATCGCGAACGACACCGTCGTGCTGTTTTACGGCGACAACGGCGGCACCCTGCAAGTGACCGACAACACACCGCTACGCGCAGGCAAGGGTTCTCAGTACGAAGGTGGCTTGCGTGTGCCGCTCATCGCCTGGGCGCCAGGCCGCGTTGCCCAAGGCAGTTCCAGCGACGAGCCGATTCACCCCGTCGATTTTTATCCGACGTTTTCCGAGTTGGCCGGGGCCACGCTGCCCGACTCCGCCTCGCACACGCTCGATGGCGAATCGATCGCCGGTCTGTTAACCGGCCAACAAACGACGACCGATCGCGACGCCGTCTTTTTTCATTTCCCAGGCTATCAGGGACAAAACGTCCCTGTATCAACCGTCGTACTCGACGCAGGCGACAACCGTTTGAAGCTGATGTACTTTTATGAGAAGCGTGAGTTCGAGCTGTACGACTTGAACAACGACATTGGCGAGTCTAATGACTTGGCCGATGGCCAGATGACTGCACTCGAGTACAAGCTCGCAGCTCGCGCGGTACGCGAACTTCGCACTTGGCTCGACGACACCGGCGCGTTGTACCCCACAGTGCGGGCCGATGGCGGAGCCGTCCCGCCGCCGCAGCACCTGCCGGCAATCACCTTCCAACCCGGCGCAGAACTTGACGGTCTCACTTCAGCGCAGCTCGACAAGCTTGGCATCACGCTCAACCTGACAGCTACAGGCGCTGGGGCAGCTTTCGATGCTGACGCGACGGGCGTTGGCGTCGCTTCCAATCTCGACACGGGCGGAGCCACGCAGCAGCGCCGCGTCAACGGCACCTATGCCACGCCCGAGACGATCGAGTTTTCGTTCGACACGGACGTCATGCTCAAGTCGCTACAGCTCGACGCACTGAACACGACCGGTGCCGAAGCGGTCGTGCTTAGCTTCCTCTCCGGCGACAACCCCTTCACTGGGCTTAACGGCTACGACACCGACGGTTTCACGCTCGGTGCCGACTCGTTGACATTCGCCGCTAGTAGCGCCGATGCGATGGAATTCGTACTCGAATTCGGCATCCTCGGCCGCGACGAACTCTTTCTGGCTGCGGGGACGGTCCTCTCACTCACTGCCGATCCAGCGGTCGGCGGCGGCCTTTTGCTCGAAGCGCTTTCGATCGCCCAGCCGTTGTCAGCGATCGACCAAATCCTACTCGACTATGACCTCGACGGCGACATCTCTGCTTCGGATCTAGCCGTGTGGCAATCGACGTTCGGCTCGACAGCCGACCTTGGCGCTGACGGCAACGCCGACGGGGTGGTTTCCGGCGCCGACTTTCTGTTGTGGCAACGAAATTTAGGGAACACGGGGCCAGGGATTACCGCATCGGTTTCTGTGCCAGAGCCAACCAGCTTTTCAATTCTCGCCGCGCTGGCGTTGGTAGCCAGTGGTAGGCCATTCGCTTTTCGCAGTGGCAGGCAATAAGCCGATTCCAAAATCTTGCCAAAGCACTAGTGGTCGTCCAAATCTTCGCTACTGGGCAGATCGTTGGGCGAATCGACGCGGAAGAGCCGATTGAAACGGTCGGTGGTTTGGTAGATCGGTTTTCGCGGCGTGCTGCGGGGCCGTTCGAGGCTGAGTAGCCCTCGGCGCACGAGCTGGCTCAACACGGCGTGACTTCGTCCGCCGCGCAGACGGGTTACCTCTTCGGCACTGATCGGCTGCCGATAGGCAACAATCGACAGCACTTCGATCGCCGTGGTCGTGAGCTTCGCCTCGCGGACGCGTCCTTGCAGGCGTTGCCTGACGACGTCGTACTCGGCGTTGAGTGACATGCGATAGCCTTTGCCCTCGCTGACAATGTTGTAGGTTGTGCCCGAGTCGGCATAGATCGCGTTGAGTTCGTCGACCAAGGTGTCGATTTCTCGCGGCGACACGTCTCGAATATGCGAGGCCATCTCGCGACTCGAAATCGGTCGCCCTTCGCTATTTCCAACAAACAGCATCCCCTCGACGATCATCCTCGGCGAAAGGACTTCGCTGCCAGGCGAGTGGGTCGCTTCCTGAAACTCGTCCAGCGCCTGAGCAACCCCTTCGGCTGGTGGCTCCGGGTTGCTCGTACCGGTCAAGCGTGCAAATGCCGCCGACAGACCATGCAAAGAAAACCGGCCCGACTTGCCGTCGGCCTTGTCCCCGGCATCCTCTTGTTTTTGTAGATCAGACACGCCAGGGATAGTACGGCTGTGGCGTCACGACGAACAAGGGCGAATCCCCAAGTGCTAGCATCGCTCTCACTCAGTAGTTCCAAGTTCTCAGAAGAGCGTCAGTCCTTTACCCCAAAGGGATTGTGCATAGTTACCCCAAAGGGGTTTTACACCGTAGCCCAGGGTTGCGAACGAAGTAAGCTACCCTGGGTTACAGTTCTACGAGTACCTGTACCCTGAAGGGGTTCTACACCTCCTCCATGCGTGTGTAACCCTTTCAGGGTAAATCATTCTGTTGCCACCGAACCCCAGGGTAGGGTCGCTTTCGCGACCAACCCTGGGCTACGGTATAAAACCCCTTCGGGGTAAGAGTTTCGGCCTGTTGCAGAACTTGGCTCTACTGTCATTCGTCGCTGATCTCGACATTCCCGAGGGAACCGGCTAAAAATCTCTCCACAAAATCAACCCGCCAACGCCAACCCAAGTAGCCGCCATGTTTCCCGTCATTATGTCCCCAGTCGTATTGGCCCAAGTCCTTCCCAACGCGTTGCCCCAAGATCCCGAAGCACTACTGGCGGCAGAAGAGATGAAGTGGAAGACCGATGCGCTGAAAAATCTCTGGGGCCTCGATTTCAAACTGCTCGAACGCGAGGACTGGATCTACGTCGTCACCTATTATGGACTGCGCGTCAGCTTTGTCCTCGTGCTGATGATTTTGGCCTGGACCGTGTCGAGCTGGGCTTCGGCAGTCGTACGTACAGGACTTCGGCGCGTGAATTTCGATGAGACGCTCACCAAATTCCTGGCCAAGCTCGTCCGATGGGGCATCTTACTGCTAGTCGGACTCACCTGTCTGAGTTACTTCGGCGTCGAAACGACCAGCTTTGCGGCGGTCATCGGTGCGGCAGGCTTGGCGATAGGCTTGGCGTTTCAGGGCACGCTCTCCAACTTTGCAGCCGGGGCCATGCTGCTAGTCTTTCGGCCCTACAAGGTGGGCGACGTCGTCAACGTGGCAGGCAACCTGGGAAAGGTCTACGAGATCGAACTTTTTTCGACGGCCATCGACACCTTTGACAACCGACGGTTTATCGTCCCCAACAGCGAAATCTATGGCTCGGTGATCGAGAACATCACCTACCACGCAGTGCGCCGCATCGAAGTCGAAGTCGGCACGTCCTACGCCGCCGATATCGACGCCACACGCGCGGTTCTCGAACAAGCGATCGCCTCGGTCACGCTCTGCCTTCAAAACCCCGAGCCAGCGGTCGTGCTCGCCGGATTAGGCGCGTCGAGCGTCGACTGGTCGGTCCGCGCCTGGGCACGCAACAACGACTACGGCGACGCCAAACAGGCCCTAATTCGAGCCGTCAAAATGGAACTCGATCGGGCCAAGATCGACATCCCCTATCCGCACCTCGAAGTGCAGATGAACCAAACTGTCTAGCCAACGGATTGCCGGGCGAAACCGCAAACGGTAGATTTAGCTCAGGCCGTAGGGTGGGCACTGCCCACCATCGGCGCAAACAACAATAAAAGCAACAATAAAACGTAGTTTTGGTGGGCAGTGCCCACCCTACCACTCACTGGAAAAGCGAAAACACGATGAGCAAGACCCGTACCGAACGCGACACGATGGGCGAAATGGAAGTCCCCGCCGAGGCCCTCTATGGAGCCTCGACCGCCCGTGCTGTTGAGAATTTTCCGATCGCCAACCGACCGCTCCCGCCAGCCGTGATTCATGCGTTCGGACATTTGAAGGCCGCTTGTGCGCAGGCCAACCTGAGCCTTGGCAGGCTCGAGCCTCGCATCGCCGAAGCGATCCTCATCGCCTCGAACGAAGTGGCCGACGGAAAACACGACGCCCAGTTCCCGGTCGACGTCTATCAAACAGGCAGCGGCACCAGCACCAACATGAACGCCAACGAGGTGATCGCCTCGCTAGCCAACCAACACCTGGGTCTCGGCGCAACGACCAAGGCCAAGGGCGGCGTCCACCCGAACGACCACGTCAACATGGGCCAGTCGTCGAACGACACGTTTCCGACGGCCATGCACATCGCCGGAGCAATCGAGATGCAAAAATCGCTCTCGCCGGCGCTAGAAAAATTGCAGCAAGCCTTAAAAGCCAAATCCAAAGCCTGGGACTCGATCGTCAAAATCGGCCGCACCCACTTGATGGACGCCACGCCCATTCGCCTCGGACAGGTTTTTGCCGGCTATGCCCAGCAGGCGCATCATGGTTTTTATAGTGCACAATTTGCTAACGAGTGCATGCGCAAAAACGTCGAAATCGGCGGCACGGCGGTCGGCACCGGCATCAACGCACATCCCGAATTTGCGGAGAAGGTTTGTGCCACCTTAACCCAACAGGTGGGCATCGAGTTTGTCGAAGCACCGGTACACCCCGAAGCCCAGGCCGCCAAAGATGGCTTTGTCGTGGCGCATGGCCATCTAAAATCGATCGCCGTTTCGCTTTCGAAAATCGCCAACGACATACGCCACCTGGGCAGTGGACCACGTTGTGGCCTTGGCGAGCTGACCCTGCCGGCGATTCAACCTGGCTCGTCGATCATGCCAGGAAAGGTAAACCCGGTGATTTGCGAAAGCGTCATGCAGGTCGCCTGCCGGGTGATCGGCAACGACGCCACCGTCACCATGGCGGGCATGGGCGGCGTCGGTTCGCTGTTTGAGCTGAACGTCGCGATGCCGGTGATGATCGACGCCTTTCTCGAATCGGCCACACTTCTTGCGAACGTCGCCAACGTCTTTGTCGACAAGCTGCTAGTCGGACTGGAAGTCAACGAAGAACGCTGCCAAGAGCTAATCGACCAATCGTTGATGACCATCACCGCGCTCGCCCCCGAAGTCGGCTACGAAAAGTGCGCCGCCCTCGCCAAACAAGCGCTCAAAGAAGGCAAAACCATCAAACAGCTCGTCGGCGAGCTAAACCTCATGCCAGCCGACCGCCTCGAAGAGCTAATGAACTACGACGCCATGACACGCCCTTCGGTCTAAACGGTCCCAAAAAGCCGCTTCAAAAGAACAGGTAGCCGCGATGCAACGCATCGCCGGAGCCACGCCCTCTCCGCAACCACCGCGCCAGCAATGCCAGCACCACTCGCGGCAGCTTAGGCGAATTTTTCCGATTATTCTAATCATTTCGATTGCAGCGACTGCGCCCCCTTCGTCGATACCAAAGACCGAGGCGCGTCCCTTTTGTGCGCCGATCGATTTGCTCTCCTCCTCGGATCTAGAATTATGGATGCCAAACTGCCAACCCCTTTTACGCTGCTCATGTCCGTCGCGATGGTGCTTTTTCTAGGCGCAGTACGGGTAGCCCTGGGTGCCGAGGCGATCGCCTCGGATGCAGAAACTTCCTCGGCGGTTTTTGTGAGCGATAGCGCCACTGCCATCGAGCTAGACGCACCTCCTTCGGCCGCAGGTTCATTGGTCATGGTCGGCGATCGGCCAGAAACCGTGCCGGTAGCAACCCCGCTCCCGCCAGTCAGTAAACTCAATCCGCAAGCCGGAAGGGCAGACCTCAAAGTTCTTTCCAACCAACAACGACCTCCCAAATCATTAATCGCATTGCGACCAATTTCAAAATCGCAACCCGGCGATATCCAAATTGCCGTCCATGCGGAGCCAGTCGTTGAAAAAAAGCCCCTTGTCGAAAAAAGGAAGAGCAATCCGGTTGCCGAACTTTTGGTTGCGGCACATCGTCTGTCGCTCAAGGCCGAAACCGAAGCCGACTACGCACGTCTTCTCCAAGACTGCACAGCGGCGATTCGCCTAGGCGCAAAACGCGATCAACGTAACTTTGCCGACCATCTCTCCTCGTGGGCACACAACCGTCGTGGCCAGTTGCTAGCCGACGAAGGCAATGCCGAATTGGCCAACGCCGATTTTCAAGCGGCCTTAGATTTCAATAACAAAAATTGGCGGGCACTGCACAATCGCGGCGTGTCATACGCGCAAGCGGGGCAATTTGCCGAAGCTTTTGACGATTTCAACCGGGTGATCCAACTCAACCCGCGTTACGCCAAAGCCTACGCCAACCGTGCCACGCTTTACGTACAAGCCAAAGACCTCCAGGCGGCTACCCAGGACTACGAGCTGGCGATCGAGCGCGATCCCAAGTTCACGACGGCCCACGTTGGGCTGGGGCGAGTTTGTCACATGCTGGGGCGTTGGGACGAGGCGATCCAACACTTTACTGCGGCCATCCACGTCGACCCGGCCAACCCAAATATCCTTTGCAGTCGAGGCGATTTGCAGGCCGACATGGGCCACTACGGCGAAGCGCTCGCTGACTACGCACGGACCATCGAACTCGATCCCGAATTTGCACACGCCTATCGCAACGGCGCGTGGCTCCTAGCGACTTGCCCTGACGAGCGCTTTCGCGACCCCGAAAACGCCGTGCTTGGTGCCCAACAGGCCTTGGACTACAGCTACGGCGAGCGGCACATTGCTCTCGACACACTCGCCGCCGCGCTCGCCAGCAACGGCCAGTTCAAAGAAGCCGTCGCCGCAGTGACGCAAGCCGTCGACTTGGCTCCAGAGAAAACCAAATTCGCCTATCTCTCGCGAAGACAACTCTACCAAGAACGCGAACCCTTTAGAACCGAACCCGTCGGCCAAGTCGCGCAAGCCGCCTACGAGGCCGAGTGATCTGCTAGCCTCCGGCTCTGCCGGGGGATTGACGCATCAACAACGGTTGCCCAATCATTCGTAAAGGTTGTTCAATCCCCCGGCAGAGCCGGAGGCTACATCAGTTGCCACTGGTCGAAGCACACAACGTAAATCCCCAGCAGCAAGTTGGTGATACCGTGGGCCACCACGCAGTCCCAGATATTGCGTGTGCGAACCATCAGCCAAGTCACTAAGCTAAACCAGACAAACGCGGCCAATAGTTCGCCCGGGTGCATCAACATCGGAATCGCGGTGCCGGCAATGATCGCCGTTCGGCTCACCGCGCCAAAGGGAACTTGCCACCACTGTTCGTGAACCACGTAGCGCATCATAAACCCGCGAAGAAAAAATTCTTCGATCACCGGCACCACGATCGCTAGGCCAAAGAAACGGATGGCAAGAAACCCGTACGCCCAAAGTGGCGTAGCCGCCAGTTGCACGAGCGGATTGAACGCGCTCCGTTCGCCGGTGCCCAATAGCGACATCAGCCCCACGCTCGGCGTGTCGCCCTCTTCGAGGCCCGGTATAAAACTGCCCAAAAATTCGTCGATCGGGCCGATCACCTTCGGTTCCAAACGAAGATGGCACAAGACGATCCACAGGACGACCCCAACCACTCCCACCACCACGCTCAGCCAGCTCACACGCAGCGGAAACGTCCGATACCCGGACAGCACCACCAACATGGCCAGCAGCGTCAGCACGATTTTGGCAGTATAGACCTGCGGGTAATACGCGTAGTTGATCGCCGGAATCAGCCCCTCGCCCGCGTCTTCGGCGAAAAAAGGGACCGCAGATTCTAAAAGTTCCTCTTCGACCCCCCCGTCCCCCCCATCAAAAGCCCCTTCTTCCACCAACGCGTTCGCGGGCGGTGGGGTCGGCTCAAAACTTCCAGCGAGCATAAAAACGATAAATGGGAGCAAAAACGTGACCCAGGGCCATCGAGAGAGCCAACCCGCAGGTAAAGGAGTCTGACGGGCACGTTCGTCGGTCGGTCGTACTTCGGATTGCTCGGGCATGGCACTTATCTAAATACAGGAAAAGAACTTACCGCCTGTCCGCCGGGGTTTGGATCGGCGGTAATGGGCGAGGAAATCATGGTGTTCACTGGTCTCCCCATCGATCCAGCCTAGGATTTCTAAGGGAAAACCGGTCTTCGCGCTCCTCTTGCGGCTTTCTACCCTTCGGGCCAGTCAAGCTACCCTTCGGAACCAGTCAAGCTACCCTTCGGGCTGGCCGAGCGAGAGGATCGCTGGTAATTCATCGTATTTGCACTAGTCAGAAGGAACTTATCGAGACAAAATACCAGTTCGTCCCGCCTTGCAATAGGGTGACCGGTAGGTCTCCCTTTTTTCTCCAGGGGCAGTTTGCTCCCCGGTACGGTTCTGAAATGCGTTTTCGTTGCGGCTCACGCTGTTTTATTTTTGCGTGAGCGCAGTCTCTTATAGACACTTGTTTTCAATTATTTGTGTTTCCGTTTATTAGTTGTTGGTTGAGGCAGTCATGGATCTAAAAAAAGTTCGTAACATTGGCATTTCCGCACACATCGACTCGGGCAAGACGACGCTCAGCGAGCGTATCCTGTTCTACGCAGGTCGTATCCACAAGATCGAGGATGTGCGCGGCGGCGGCGACGGCGCGACCATGGATCACATGGAGCTAGAGAAAGAACGCGGCATTACGATTACCAGTGCCGCGACCAGCCTCGAATGGAAAGACCACAAGGTCAACCTCATCGACACCCCGGGTCACGTCGACTTTACCGTCGAAGTCGAACGCAGCTTGCGCGTTCTTGACGGTGCGGTGCTCGTGCTTTGCTCGGTTGGCGGCGTGCAGTCGCAATCGATGACCGTCGATCGACAGATGAAACGCTACCACGTCCCGCGTCTCGCGTTCATCAACAAGATGGACCGCACCGGTGCCAATCCCGATTCGGTGGTCGAGCAAGTGCGCGACAAGCTGGGTGCCGACGCCGTAGCGATGCAGATTCCCATTGGACTCGAAGAAGATTTCGTCGGCGTCGTCGACCTGATCACGATGAAGGCCTTCTACAACGAGGGCGAGAACGGCGAAACGATTCGCGTGGAAGACGTCCCCGCCGATTTGGTCGACGCGGCAGAGGCGGCTCGTGCCCACATGCTCGAAGCACTTTCGATGTACAGCGACCAGCTGATGGAACTCTTGCTTTCCGAAGAAGAGATCCCCGAAGACCTCATCCACAAACTGGTCCGAGACGCCACAATCAACCAAGGTTTTACCCCCGTCTTCATGGGTTCGGCTTTCAAAAACAAAGCCGTCCAGCCCTTGATGGACGCCGTCAACCGCTACCTGCCTTGCCCGTTGGACCGCGAAGTGGTTGCCTCCGATCCAGCCGATCCCGAGAAGAAGATCAAGCTCGAGAGCGATCCCAGCCTGGACACCGTCGGCATGGCGTTCAAAATCGCCGACGACGAGTACGGCCAGCTCACCTACACGCGGATTTATCAAGGGACGATGAAGAAGGGCGAAATGTACTTCAACCAACGGACCGGCAAAAAAGAACGCTTCAGCCGCATCGTCCGCATGCACAGCGACAAGCGTGAAGAAATCAACGAGGCGTCGGCAGGAGACATCGTTGCGATCATGGGCATCGACTGTGCCAGTGGCGATACCTACTGCTCCAAACCCAAATACGCGGTGCTCGAAAACATCTTTGTCCCAGACCCGGTCATCAAGATGTCGATCAACCCAAGCTCGCGCGACAATGCCGACAAACTGAGCAAGGCGCTGCAACGCTTTCGCAAAGAAGACCCGACCTTCCGTGTTAGCACGGACGAAGAGACGGGCGAAACCGTCATCGCCGGCATGGGCGAGTTACACCTGGAAGTCTACGCCGAGCGGATCAAGCGAGAGTATGGCGTAGAAGTCGAGGTCGGTGCTCCAAAGGTCAGCTACCGCGAGAGCGGCACCGTGGCGTTCGAGTACGATCACAAACGGAAAAAGCAGTCGGGTGGTTCGGGTCAGTTCGGCCATATCGTTGGTTCGATCAGTCCGATGACAGACGAAGACCGCGAAGAGGCCGAGGGCGCTGAAATGCTCTTTGTCGACAAAGTGACCGGCGGTCGTATTCCAAAGAACTTTATCCCAGCCATCGAAAAAGGCTTCCGCCAGATGATGGAAGCGGGGCCGGTTGCCGGTTATCCCGTGGTCGGCCTCACGGTCGTGCTCGACGACGGCTCGTTCCACGATGTCGACTCCTCAGACATGGCGTTCATGCTCACTGCCCGCGAATGCTTCCGCGAAAACTTCAATCGAATGAAGCCCGTGCTGCTCGAGCCGATCATGCTGATGGAAATCGAATGCCCTGAAGAGTTCCAAGGTTCGGTCGTCGGACAGGTCTCCAGCAAGCGTGGCATGGTCGTTTCGACCGACACGCAAAACAAGGTGACCACCATCATCTGCGATATCCCACTCGCCGAGACCTTCGGTTTTTCGACCGACCTGCGTAGTCAAACACAAGGCCAAGGCAGCTTTACGATGGAACTGGGCAAGTACGCTCCGGTGCCAAGCAGCATCCAAACCGAAATTGTCGCCGAGCGCAAAGCCGAACTACAGACGGCCTAATGTGGGGTCCGCACGGTAGACCCTACGGTCTGTCGTTTATACACGGTCGATGATATGCCGGCCCATTCGATGATATGCCGCCGCCCAATAGCCGCGAAGGCGGTGGTAGCATGTAGCCGTCGGCGTGAGCCGACGGATCGCCATCCTGTCTGACCGCTAGCCGCGAAGCGGCGACAGCAACCTTGGCTCAACCTGCTGTCACCACTTCGTGGCTCATGGTGTTTGGGGGTTAGAAACCCCGAGCTAACGCTCGGGGCTATATGCTATCGCAGCTTCGCCGCTAAAATTCAGGCTTTGTGTATAAATAACAGGCCCTACGTTTCAAATTCCACGGTCAATTGTTGATCTTCAAACTGCACGACGTCGCCGTGATGCAGTTGCTTGCGCCGTCGAGTTTCGACTTCGCCATTGACCAGGACTTGCCCATCCTGGATCACCAGCTTGGCCTGCCCGCCGGTGCCGACCACCCCATGCGCTTTAAGAAACTGGTCGAGGCGGATCGTCGGTTGTTCGTCGGAGGACATGATCGCCTTTCTTGTGTTGCGGCTCGCGCTATTAGCCTTCAGAATCAAACACAGAGCCAGATAGACGCTGATAAAACAACTTGCCTGCGGACTTGCGCGGATGAAACGCGGATATAAAACGAGGAACCACGAAAAGGACGAAAGACACGAAAGAGATGGCTGTGAAATCGATCGCAAGATTTTTTCGTGTTTTTCGTCCTTTTCGTGGTTCGCCTTCTTTTTTTATATCCGCGTTTCATCCGCGTAAATCCGCGGGCCAATTTCTCTTATTCCTATTCGCAGGCATCTCTTTCGTGGTTTTCGTCCTTTTCGTGGCTATCTTTTCACCCGATACCCCAGGTCGGCAAGCACTCGGCCAATTCGCTCCGAATGGTCGCCCTGGATTTCAATCTGTTCGTCCTTCACCGTGCCCCCTGCCCCGCATTGGTTTTTAAGTTGGGTGAGCAGCCCAGGCAAGTCATTTCCTTCGGCAGCCAACCCTCGAACCACCGTCATCAGTTTTCCTCGTTTGCGTTTTTCAACCACCACCCGAGCCGTTTGCTCGCTGGGCAGCGCTCGCGGTTTCGCCGGCGGCGGGCAATCGCAATTTTCTTCCAGCTCGCCGCAACGCTCGCAGCGCGGGGGCTTGTCCCACTCGGTGCCGGCGAGGAGTCGCATGGGTTACCGATCGAAAAGGCTTTTCAGCAGGTGCCCAGTCGTTTGGCGGCCCGCACGGGCGATCGACGTCGTGAGCGGAATTTCTTTAGGGCAAACCGAGACGCAGTTCTGAGCATTGCCACAGATCTGCAACCCGCCGGGGCCCATCAGCGTTTCGAGCCGCTCGCCCGCGTTCATATGGCCCGTCGGATGTTCGTTGAACAGAATTGCTTGGCTGATCGCCGCAGCACCGACAAACGACTCGTCGTAGGCCCGTGCCTTGCGTTCAGCAAACTGCTCATCCGTCTCGTCGCTGTGCTGCGACAGTTCCACTTTGCCAAACTGCGGACAAGCTTCGACGCAGCAGCCACAGGTCATGCACTCCGAGAGCGGATAACGAACCTCCTGCCCCTCTTGCGACTCGCGCGGACCAGCCCCACGATCGCCATAGCCATCGACAGGAATCCAAGCCTGAACACGTTCTAAAGCACGAAACATCCGACCACGGTCGACGACTAAGTCGCGGACAACCGGAAACTTGCTCATCGGACGCAACTCGATGCTGCCCGGCTCTTCGGCCAGCAGCTTGTCGACCAACGCCGAACAGGCCTGCCGCGTTTGCCCGTTGACCAACATCGTGCAAGCACCGCAAACTTCTTCCAAACAGTTGCAATCCCAAGCAACCGGCGTCGTCATCTTGCCTTCGGAGGTGGTCGCCTGCATGGCGACTTTCTGCAGCACGCTAATGACATTGAGATTCGGCTCGTAAGTGACCTGATGGCGTTCCCAATGGCTCGACTCGCCAGGGGCATCTTGCCGCAAAATACGGACCTCAAACGAAGCAGGTTTTTCTTGAGTTGGGGTGGTCATGGGTGCGATTCTCGCGTTTTTTTTGGGGGGCGGCTCATGTTTCACTGGGAGCCTTTTCAGCCGTTGTTCATGATATCTTTTTTTTATTGTTTGGGGCCAGAGCAATACTCTGGTCTGCTTAGCAAACTGGCGTTGCCAGTTGAATCAGGCTAGTGGTCGGTGGTTGGTCGTTACTTTTTCGCTTGCCGTTCGCCCCAAACTTCTTCAATCATCTCCGCACCGACCAAGCCATACAGACGCGGACGCGGCGGGACGATCGAGGTGTCGACCTCTTCGTAGCTCAGCGTTGGCTCGCCCGTGGCGTCGACCGTGGCGAGGGTCGTCTTCAACCATTTTTTATTCTTGGCCTCGAACGCATCGCACCACTTTTCGGCCTGACGACGCTTTTCTGCCGGGTCGGTAGCGTCGATGCCGGGCATGGCAAACTCGGGTTTGTAGTGGGCGCCACGACATTCGTCGCGGGCCAACGCACCTTTGAGAATCGCCTTGGCCAGCGGAAACATGTCGCGCAAGGCCTTCGTGAAAATGACGTTCTGGTTGGTCCAGTTGCCGGTGTCCGAGAGCGAGCAGTTTTGAACCCGGACGGCCAGCTCGTTGACTTTTTCGAGGCCCTCTTTCAACTGCGTGTTCTCACGCACGACCGTGGCCGCTTTGGTCATCACATCGCCCAGCTCTTGGTGGATGACATAAGGATTTTCGCGCCCGCCGTCCCGCTTGAGCAGCGCGTCGTGGTCAAGCTGCCGGACCGCCCGTTGGCCGCGAAGAAGCGTATCGTACTGCGCATCATGAGCAGACCCAGAAAGCGACTCAAGCATGTTTTTGACACCCGGTGCAACAAACAGCCCCGTAAAGATACAGGAAAGCAACGAGTTGGCCCCGAGCCGGTTGCCGCCGTGGTATTGGAAGTCGCATTCACCAATGGCGTAGAGGCCCGGGATATTGGTTTGGTGGTTAAGCGGCGAACCGGGCACAAGTCCCCCCGCAGCCGTCCGTTCGTAGCCTGCCCACATGCCGCCCATCGAATAATGAACAGCCGGGAAAATCTTCATCGGCACGTCGCGAGGATCGACGCCCTGGAATTTTTCATAAATGCTCAGGATACCGCCCAGCTTGCGGTCGAGTTCTTCACGAGGAATATGCGTCAGGTCGAGATACACACACTGCCGATCCGCTTCAACGCTGAGTCCTTCGTTCACACAAACATTAAAAATCTCGCGCGTGGCAATATCACGAGGAACAAGGTTTCCGTATTTCGGATAGCGCTCTTCCAGGAAGTAATAACGATCCGAATCGGGAATCTCCCCCGGCTCGCGCGCGTCATGCGGCTTGCGAGGAACCCAAACGCGGCCCCCTTCGCCACGGGCCGACTCGCTCATCAGCCGCAGCTTATCGGCACCGGGGATCGCCGTCGGGTGGACCTGGATAAACTCGCCATTCGCATAATGGACGCCCGCCTGGACGCTCCGACTGGCGGCGCTGCCCGTGCAGGCCATCGACATCGTGCTACGACCATAGATCAGCCCACAGCCGCCGGTCGCCAACAGCACGGCGTCTGCCGGAAACGATCGGATTTCCATCGTGACAAGATTCTGAGCAATCGCCCCACGGCAACGCCCGTCGTCGTCTTTCACCGGGCCAAGATAATCCCAGCCCTCGTACATCTCGACGCGTCCGGCCGCCTGCTGACGTCGCACTTGCTCGTCCAGCGCGTAGAGCAATTGCTGGCCCGTCGTGGCCCCGGCAAAGGCCGTCCGTTTGAAGAGCGTGCCGCCAAAACGACGCTGATCGCGAAACCCTTCGGGCGTACGATTAAAAGGAACGCCCAGCCGATCCATGAGGTCAATAATGCGAGGTGCCCAGTCGGTCATCTCTTTGACCGGCGGCTGATGCTGGAGAAAGTCGCCCCCGTAGACCGTGTCGTCCAGGTGCAAGGCTTCGCTATCGCCTTGCTGGCGCGTGGCCTCGTTGACGCTGTTGATGCCGCCCTGGGCGCAGACGCTATGCGAGCGCTTGACCGGCGTAAGGCTCATCAAGTCGACAGCAATCCCCAGCTCGGCCAACTTCATTGTCGCTGCCAAGCCAGCCAAACCACCACCGACTACTAATACACGCTGTTGTGTCATTCTTCTCCCACTCCCTCTTCTCCCGCTCCCTTACGGTCGGGGTTCGCCTGTTGTGTCATTCGTTTATGTTCGTTCGGAACGAGTTCGCCCGATTCGACTTTGCTCTGATACATCTTTTCTTCGGCTTGACGAGCTTTTTCTAGCCCCTCACCCGCTCCGCTCGACCGCATGCCGAACAGGGCGCCCATGCTGACGACAGCCAGCAGCAGGCCACCGACGGTACAAACAACCGACGCACGAGCCTGTGCAGCAGGGCTGGTCCACACACCCCAGGTGATGCCCATCGTCCATAGCCCGTTGGCCAGATGGTAAACGCAGGACAACACCCCAATCATATAAAAGGCGACCCAGACGTAATTTTGCAAGGCAAGCCCCGCCGAGGAAGCCGCGTTGTACGGCTTAAACTGGGCTCCGTGCAGCGGTCGCACCACATTCTCCAGCCAAACGTCGGCATGAAACCAGCCGTGCATATGGAAAACGTGAACCATGATAAACACAAAAGCGATCATCCCGGTCACACGCTGCAAGGTATAGCGGTAGTTGGGCCCATAACGATACTGATTGCTATTGGGCATCCCCCCAGCGACGATCACCATGCCAATAATGGCGTGGAACAGCAACGGGATAAAAATAAAGGCCCACTCGATCACCGGCAACAGCGAGCCGAGGCTATGAATGGTGTAGACGTTTTTCTGAAACGCGGCCGGGCTTTCCAACACGCTGGCGTTGGTCACCAGGTGAATGACCATATAGCCACCCACAGGCACCAAGCCCGAGAGCGAGTGCAACCGGCGAATGAGAAAATCGTGGCGAGCCAAAAACGATTGCTGCGAACTATCCACGCTGGCAATTCCCTAAAATAAAGCAAAAAAACCTGCTTCCGGCAGGAGTCCCAATAGGTATTTGCTCCCCAGTATAGAGCAGCCCCGTAGCAAGACAAGCGGGCCTTTGGGGTGAAACCGGGTCGATCGGCGCATAAAAATACCGGCGATCCAAAAACCTGGAATCACCGGTATGTTTTGTTAGTCAAGTCACCTGGTAACCAGCAGTACGGAGCTTACCGACCCTACTCAGTTCACCCGGCTTTTGTATTGATTCGACAATCCCGGACGACCGAGAGCTTCGAGGGCTCGTGCTGCTCCCTGATTCGCTTCTTGCAAGGTGTTGTCTCGAAGGAGAGCCAGCTCGTAAGAATCGAAGGCTTTTTGCCATTCTTCCATTTTCTCGTGAGCAAAGCCACGTTTGAAAAAGTGCATTGGCTCGGTTGGTTCCGAGCGAATCGCCTCGTTGAAATTTTTGATGGCTTTGTCGTAGTCTTTCAATTGCATGTAAGCCAAGCCACGGTTAACGTGAGCCAGGGGGAAGGTCGGTTGCTTAGAGACCGGCTTCGCCGTAGTATTCGATCGCTTTGCGGTAGTCGTTCTCTTCGGCAAACGTGTAGCCAATCCAGAGGTGGGGCAACGGATCGGTCAGGCTTTGCGTGGCCGCCTCTCGAAAATCGCCACGAGCCAAGTCGTTTTGGCCCTGATAGAACCAGCAGATGCCGCGTGTCAGATAGGCTTCGCCCGAATAGGTGCCCTCGCTGCCAGCAGGAATCAGCTGGATCGCGTCGGTAAACGCGGTGATCGCTTCGCCAAACAAACCCTGCATCCGCAAGGCCATCCCGCGCCGATGCATGGCAACGCCCGACTCGGGAAAACGGTCAGGAAACTCCTCCAACACCGCGTCTGCATCCGCAACCACCTCGGCATACAACTGCTTGCGCTGCTCGGCAGAGGTCTCCTCTTCCTTCGCAAGCATCGTCCGTGCGGCCGCGCGTTGTAAGTAGCCATTGATGTACGAATCGGGGTCGGCGCTTTCTTCAGGCTCATAATATTGAATGGCTAAAGAGAGCGAATCGATTCCCTTCTGAAATTCCTTTTCCGACAGGTGGACGCTTGCGAGCCTTTGGTGAGTCTCGTAGTCCTCCGGGTCGAGTTCGATCGCTTTGCTAAGGTCTTCGATGCCATCTTCAAATTGTTGCAACAGGGTGTGTGCCCAGCCACGATTGCGATAAGCCTCGGCATTCTCGGGGTCCAGTTCGATGGCCCGATCCAAATACTGCATCGCTTGGACCGGGTCCTGAGCGTTGTTGACCAGGATATCCCCAAGATTCGCTGCGATCTCAGGATTGCTGCGGTCGAGTTCCGCAGCATTCTGGAAATCGTTGAGAGCCAAGTTCAGGTCTTGCATTTCGCGGAAGCAAACGCCCCGACCATTGTAGGCCTCTGCATTGTTCGGATTGATATCCAACGATTTTTGGTAGCTGGACACGGCATTCTGAAAATCTTCGATCTCTCGAAGTGCCTCGGCACGGCCAAAATGGGCTGCGTCATACGTGCTGTCGACCGTGGTTGCCTTGGTAAAGGCCACGATCGCCTCTTCCCATTCCTCAGCTTCGAGCGCTGCCTGGCCTGCCTCGTAGGCAGACACAGCCTCGGGATCACGCTCAAACTGAGCATGGCTCGCTGCGGTCAGCAGACCAACCAGGGTAATCGCAAAAAGAGCAACAAGATTTCGCTTGAGAGCACGCATAGAACTCAACCTCAAGAAGGACCATTTTGTAACCAAGCAGCGTCCTAAAACCCAAGCGGCGTCCAAAAACAGACCCGCTCTAAGGGGTAGAAAGACCATCAACCCCATATCCTACCACGCAGAACCCCCCCAATGCACGCGATTTGCCCTACCCAACAGCTATTTTTGATGCCCGTGTAGCGATTAAACCAACCGCGCACATCGCACCGGCAAACACCCCAGAAGAAGGAGGGCTGCAAAGTCGTAGGTCCAATCTCCAACCACGGAGCCACAGAGCGTCTTACGACCCCCCTGAGGTGCCTGGCGGTTCAGTAGGCGGACGAGAAACCGAAAGGGCCACCTCCTCGTCTTTCTGGGCAACCACGGCTAGCCGACTGTGCGGGATCGACGTCCGGTTGTATTCCGCAATAAAGGCCTCAGCATCTTCGCTGGTAAATTCCCGAGGAATCGTACGCGTGAAATCGCCAAACTCGTAAAGATGCACCACATGGTCGGTGGGCGGGGCTGGTGGTTCTTCCGGCTTGGGCGGTTCCGACTCCGGCGGTTCCGGCTTGGCTTCTTCTTTTGCTGACTCGGTATTACCCTCTTCCGAGGAAGACTCAGAATCCTTCGCCGGAGATTTTTCAGCAGCTTCCGAGTCGTCCGCTTTGGGCGCGCGCTTGGTGCTTTGAGGTTTACGGGTCCTTGGCTTCTTCACCGGACGAGGTTTTTTCTTCGGCGCAGGCTTCTCTTCAGCAACTTCCTCTTCGCCTTCCAGCTCGCTATCGTCGTCGTCAACAAAGTCGAATTCTTCGTCAAACAGGTCGTCTTCGTCGTCGTGTACCATGGAAATGCCTAAAAGCAAAGCGAGAGAAAATCGAAATCGCCTGTCCGAGCGACGGCCAGAGAAGCCGTCCAGAACCAAGCAGAAGAACCCGTCATTATCCGCCCCGCCCCCCACCGCGTCAACCGGCCCGTGGAATAGGCTTCCAGCCTGTAGATCGCGAATTCCTTACAGGCTAGAAGCCTATTCCACGGGCCGAGATCGCCTAATCCAGCACCTCTACCGTGCAGCAATCCGGTTGCGAGCCACATCGATACCAGCCTGCAGGATCGCGTCCTTCACCTGGCTCTCAAGGCTCGTCTTGCCACCGATCGGCTTCGCCGTGACCCGAATCACGTCGTGCGGCTCGACGCCCCGATGGCTGATCGGCGTCCCGTTGGGCGAGAAAAACTTGGCTGTCGTCAGCCGGATGCCCGCTCCGGCGAAGCCCAGCGGAAAGATCCCTTGGACCGACCCTTTACCGTAGGAGGTCGTCCCAACGATCGTGCCCCGCTTATTGTCCTTGATCGCCCCAGCAAAAATCTCGCTCGCACTCGCACTATCGCCATCGATCAGCACTACCAGCGGCACCCGCCAAGTCCCGCCATAATGTGCCTGGTGATTAAAATCTTCTTGAGCACTCCGTCCCCGCGTCGAGACGATGTTGCCCTGCGTCAAAAACTTGTCCGCCAACTCGACCGAAGAAGTCAGCAGCCCACCCGGATTGCCCCGTAGATCAAGAATCAACGACTTCATCCCCTGACGATGCAGGTCCCAAAGCGCCGCCTCAAGATCCCGACTCGTGGTTTTCTGAAAGGTCGGAATCCTCGCATAAGCAATCCCAAAATCTTTGTCGACAATCTTCACGTCTTCCAAACTGGGAACTTCAACATGCTCGCGGCGAACGTTCAACACCCGTGGTTCGGCACCAGGCGAGTAGGCCGTAATCTGCACCCAACTTCCTTCCGAACCCGTCAGCATCGAAGCCGCTTCGTCGGTCGAAAGCTCGCTCGTACTTTTGCCATCAACCGCCACAATCCGATCTTGGGCCAAAATGCCAGCACGCTCAGCCGGGCTATTCGGAATGACATGGACGATCAACAGCGCCCCGCCGTCCGCCTTCAGCTCGACGCCCAGACCGACAAAATTGCCCTCGATTTGCGAATAAACCTCACGCAACTGATCGGCCGTCAAGTAAGCCGAATAGTCATCCAGCCCACTGGCCGACGACGCCACAAACTCCATGAGCGTCACCGTCTCGGACAACCCCGTACGGGCATGCACCAACCGTGCCATCTCACCAGCCAACGAGCTGACTGCACGCGACTGGTTCAGCGACCGCTGCCCCAGCAATTGGTACATCTCGCGGCGCAACTGGGCCATTTGGTCGGTCGAAATTTGAAGCTGGTTGACTTTCCGAAATTCCGAATCCTGCAGCGCGATATCAATGGCCTTGGTCCCGCGAACCCCCAGCTTTTTCCACGGCGGCATGTTGACATAATGCGTACTCGTCTTTTGCAATAACTCCGAGTAAAGCGACATCGCTTGCTGGCGGCCTAGTGCAGAGAGCGACTTGCGAAAGCTACGGTCGTGGTAGCGGCGCTCGAGGCTGTAATGCAACTTGGCCACATCGTGTCGCTCGCCAAGAACCTCGTTGCCGCGATGATCGCGAAGCGCGTCTTCATAATGGCTGAGCGCTTCGCCCCAACGGTTGCCCGACTCAAGCTGACGCCCCTTTTCTAGGACGGCGCTCATCGGGTTCGACGGCAACGCTTCCGGCACGATCGTAACCGGGTCGCCCGCCTGACCCATCGCGTTGGGCGCAAAGGTCGCGCCAATCGCCAAGACGAATCCCATCAACAGGGATCCTAAGTGCTTTTTGCCAAAACTGCTGCCAAAACTGTTGGACAAGGCCCAATTCTGCATGTGATGCTCATTCCATATGTGGGGAGGTCGCGTCGTCAGGAGCTACGGGGCACGCTTTTTGAAAGCAAATGTAGCACTGACCACAACGGCGAGTCGCAGACCAATTCAATCCAGTTTTGGGAACTGAAATCGAAGCTGGTGCGCAACGGGAGCAAAAAGGGCTTGGATTGCTACCCACGTGAATATAGGTCACGTTTGGGCACCGGTCAAAAAACTCACCAAAGTGTTTTGGAACTCTTTTCAAGACCGCTCTAGTGCGACCGTCACAGCCCTTGCGGCCCGTTCGATCACCCCGACGCGGCGTCCGGTGGCACCCCTCCTAGCGGAATCCACGACAAATCGGCTTCTACCGATCAGCCGGATAAAACCGTTTGGAGCGGCCCAAATCCGAAAAGCTGTTACCTCAAAAAGTCTTCCGTACGACGGGCAAGCATCCTGCCAATCAAGCTGGCTCATTCCTAGAGGCCAGCGTCTCTTCCCCCATCCTACGCAGCAGCCAACTTCAAAGTTCAACGAAATAACAAATCCCCCGAATAGCCGGCGAGCTACGCCTCGCCGACGAGAAAGTAGGGTGGGCACCGCCCACCAAGCAAGTAGGGGTGGGCACTGCCCACCAAGAACAAATTGCGATTGAAAACAGAAGGTGGGCAGTGCCCACCCTACCGACTCCGTGCCCTCCGTGTCTCCGTGGTCTTTTTCTTTCCGAGAATTGCCCATTCCAGCCCGTTTCCCCCCGCAAACCAAAGTGCTATCGTAAACAATCCCAACTCAACCAACCCCCGAATCAGCAGTCCAGAACAATGACTTCCCCCAAAATAAAACGCGCACTCATCAGCGTTAGCGACAAAACGGGCCTCACCCAGTTCGCCAAAACGATGGCCGACGGTGGCGTCGAAATTTTCAGCACCGGCGGCACACGTCGCCACCTAGAAGAAGCCGGCATCCCCGTCCGCGACGTCGCCGACTACACTGGATTCCCCGAGATGATGGACGGACGCCTCAAGACGCTCCACCCAAAGATCCACGGCGGCCTCCTCTGCCGACAAGATATCGCCGAGCACATGGCTTCGGCCAAAAAGCACGACATCGAAATGTTCGACCTGGTCGTGGTGAACCTCTACCCGTTTGAAGAGACGATCGCCCGCCCAGAGGTGACCGTCGACGAAGCGATCGAGCAAATCGACATCGGCGGACCCTCGATGGTTCGCTCAGCAGCCAAAAATCACGCCTTCGTCACTCTAGCCACCGAGCCTTCGCAGTACGCCCGCATCGCCGAGCAGTTCACCGCCGACGGCTGCACGACCCCCGAGCTACGCCGCGAGCTGGCCGGCGCCGCCTTCGCCCGTACCGCCGCCTACGACACCACGATTGCCAGCTATTTTTCCGCCCTGGCCTCCGACGAAAAAACGGCCGAGGTATTTCCACAGCGCGTGGTCCTACCCTTCGAGCGCCACGCCGAACTGCGCTACGGCGAAAACCCCCACCAGTCGGCGGTCCTCTATGTCGCCCCCGACGCCGGCCCCAACAGCCTCGTCCATGCCGAGCAGCTCAACGGCAAAGAGCTTTCCTACAACAACCTGCTCGACCTCGACGCCGCCCTGGCCATCGCCCGTTCGTTGCCCCAGCCCGGCGTCGCCGTACTAAAACACAACAACCCTTGCGGCGCTGCCACAGGCGACTCCTTGGGCGAAGCCATCGACAAAGCTTGGCAAGGCGACCCCGTCAGCGCGTTCGGTTCGGTCCTAGGCGTCAACGTGCCGGTCGACGCCGCGATGGCCAACTTCCTGGCCGAGCCGGGCCGCTTTGTCGAGGCAATCGTTGCCCCCGAATTTACACCCGAAGCGCTCGAAATCCTCACCACCAAACCCAAATGGAAAGCCAACGTCCGACTCCTACGTGTCGGCAAAATCGAACCTGGAAAAGCCCGCGCGCAGTTCCGACAGATCGACGGCGGCATGCTTTGCCAAGCGGCCGACGACCTAGCCGACGACGCCTCCGACTGGAAGGTCGTCACCGACACCCAGCCTTCCACTTCGCTCCGCGAAGACCTCGACTTCGCCTGGGCCGTTTGCCGACACGTCAAATCGAACGCCATCGTCCTCGCCAAAGGAGGACTACTCGTCGGCGTCGGCGCAGGCCAAATGAGCCGCGTCGACTCAGTCGAAATCGCCATCCGCAAAGCAGGCGACCGCGTCCAAGGCGCAGTCCTCGCCTCCGACGCCTTTTTCCCGTTCGACGATTCGATCCACGCCGCCGCCGAAGCAGGCATCACCGCCATCATCCAGCCAGGCGGCTCCCGCCGAGACAACGAAGTCATCGCCGCCTGCAACCAACACCACCTCCCCATGATCTTTACCGCCTGCCGCCACTTCCGCCACTAGCGTGCAATGCCCGGGTAATCATTTCCGAAAAGAAAAGAATAGCCACAGAGAAAGAGAAGTAGGCCGGAACAAGCCTTTTAGCGCAGTTCCGGCAACAGTTCCGGTTGCGTTGCCCGTGTAATGCCGGAACTGCGCTGTCGCTTGTTCCGGCCTACCTCATTCTCTGTGCCCTCTGTGGCTAAATTTCTCTGTCTGCACGCAATTTTGCGGTTCTCCAGTCCTCACACGCCCTGCGCTGGCTTTTTCGGACTATTTCGGCGATAATCACCGATAGCCAGATCATTTTCGGAACATCCCTATTTCATTTCCCTCGCACAGCGTTGGGGGCAAAGTCAGCGAAGAAATAGCATACAGCTTGAGGAGGCCTCTCTTATGCAAACCCCATCTACACAAACCCCGTCTCTACAAACCCCATCGCGTCATGGTTTTAGCTATGTAAAGGCTTGTCAACAGTCGAGGAAGTTACCTTCCGAACGAGCGCCCAACGGAAGCGGACCATATCAACCGAGCGGAAGCTCGCATCGGTTGCGGTCCTACCGTGGTTTTACACTCGTCGAACTCCTAATCGTCATCGCCATCATCGGCACCCTCATGGGCCTACTGCTACCCGCAGTCAACGCCGCCCGCGAGCGTTCTCGCCAACTTACCTGCAACAACAACCTGGGCCAGCTAAGCAAGGCGTTGATCAGCATCGCCACCACCGGCAAGGGGACCTTTCCGGGCTGGATGCAGCAGCAACGCTTGGCTGCCGGCGTAGCGGATCAATACGATGATGGCAGCGGAAACAATCAACCCGTTGATATCGAAGTCAGTTGGGCCGCCAAACTACTGCCGCAACTCGATCGTGCAGCGGACTGGGACTCGTTGCTAATGGGTAACTTAGGTCATAGCAACGACCTGACCGCTGCCCCCGACAACATGCCAAAGATCGACGTCTTTCTCTGCCCCAGCGATGTCCGTACCAATCCCGAAGAAGCCGGCATCACCTATATCGTCAACGCCGGGGCACCAGACCTTGGGCGTACCAATGCGAATAACAACGCCAGCGATCACAAAGCAAATGGCATTTGCCACGATCTACGCACCAGTAGCACAACCGCCCCGCTCAATCCCCAAGGCCCAACCGTCCGCTTTGGAGCAGACATCAAGGACGGCGGATCGACAACCTTGCTGCTCTCCGAAAACGTCCACAAAGATGCGTCCGATACCCTCAACACGACCTGGCTACGCACCGCTGCCTTAGTAGATAGCCCTTCGACGGGCGTCCAACTCACTCGCCCAGCCGAACAAGTCTTCGGCATGGTCTGGGTCTACGACAGTCCCGGTACGCCAGCCAACGCACTCGCTCCAACAACTCAGGCACGCTTTAATCGAGACCCAACAACTCCGAATAGCTATTCTGCTTTGAACGAAGCGTTCGCCCGCCCGGCAAGCGAACACCCCGAGCTATTTTTGGTAGCCTTCGTCGGCGGAAACACCCGTTCCATCCGAGACAGCATCGAGTACCGTGTGTACCAGCAGCTCATGACCCCCAACGGTGCCAAGTGCGTCTGGCCAACAGACCTCAGCATCAATTTTTCCGACTCCACAGGGTCCGACTACGTGCCAGCATTCCACAACGCCGACCCCACAAGCAGGCTTTCCGACTCCGACTACTAAAGTAAAAACACGCCCCGCAGTTCCTCTCCCAACAGCCGCGATCTAACAGATCGCCGGAGCACAACAGAAAAAAGTGCCGAGTGGCGTAGCCGCCGACGCTAATAGACCTCTTTCCGCAAAAAAACATGCCCACCCCCTCGACCGACACCTCCCTCATCCCGCCCCGGTTCCTATTTCGCTTTGCCGTCGACGTCCGCCGCTGCGACAAACTCTGGTCGCCGAAAGAGGGCGTCGTACTCGACGAAAGCTACCGGCTACCGACGCTCGCCCAGCTCGACGGCGAACGCCAACTGGCCGATGTCCGCATGGCGTGGAGCGACGAGGGCCTTGCCTGGTGGGTGCGCGTCGAAGGAAAACTACAACTCCCCTGGTGCCGCGAGTCACGGCTCGACGATAGCGACGGCCTCCAAGTTTGGGTCGACACCCGTGCCACAACCAACGTCCACCGGGCAAGCCGATTTTGTCACCGTTTTTCATTTTTACCACGAGGCGGCGGACATTCGGCCGAAGAACCGGTCGCCGAACAATTGCTAATCAACCGCGCCCGAGAAAACGCACGCCCCGCACGCGTCCGCGAGCTACAAGCACTAAGCCGCGTCACCGAAAAATCGTACGAGCTATCAGCATTCGCCCCCGCCCGCACGCTCGGCGGTTTCGACCCCGCCGGACAACCGCGCCTCGGTTTTACCTACGCCCTACTCGACCGCGAACGGGGCCTACAAACCTTCTCCGCCGGCACCGGATTCCCCTACGAAGAAGACCCAAGCTGTTGGGCCGAAGTCCACTTGGTCGAGGGATAGATCAAGAAGAATAGAACGCGGATTTTCGCAGATTTGGCGGATTTCCACGGATATTGCCTCCGCGTCGATCCGCCCAATCCGCGTGATCCGCGTCCTATTTTTTCTTCTTGATAGGCGAACTTTTTCTTCTCAGATATCATTCCCCTCTTCGTCGTGGTCATGATCGTCTTCGTCGTGATCTTCATGGGCATGATCATCATCATCGTCGTGATCGTGGCCCGCGTGGTCGTGATCATCGTCGTCATGGTCATGGCCCTCGTGGTCATGGTCAGCATGATCATGGTCATGATCGTCGTCGGCAGCAGCTTCCAACTTGCAGCAACCTGGCGCACCCTTGCTAAGATGACACTTGGGGCAGGTTGCGGCTCCCTCGGCACAACAGGCGTCCGAACCTTTGACCTGTCCGCACGAAGTGCACAGTGCAGCGTCAGCCCCTTTTTCCATCTTGCAGCAACCGGGAGAACCGGCGTGAAGGCCGCATTTTTCACAAACTTTGTCTCCATCAGCACAACAGGCGTCCGACCCTTTGACATGCCCGCAATCGCCACAAAGGCTGGCCGGCTTGTAGACAACCTTCGTCGCACCCGCATCCACAGCAGGCGTCGTCCCCTGGCCACAGCCAACCGAAACAACAGCCACCAAGACAAGCAGCGCCAACGGCGTAAACAAGTTTCTAATTTGCATCTTCATCGCAAAACTCCAAGTGGAAAACGTATCGGCTCTATAGAAAATCAACTTCCATTATAGCCCCGCACAAGACTCGCCAAGGGCCTAAAATCAACCGAAAGCATCAACCGGCAGGCGGCTCTGCCAGCAGTCGCCGAGCGGCCAGAGCACGCCGAGCGGCCAGCTCCGCCGAGTCGGCCAGCACCGTAAGATGCCCCATTTTTCGGCCAGGACGAGCCTCCGATTTGCCATACAGATGAAGCGACACTCCCGGCTCGCCGTCCACCGCCGACCAACGCGGCTCGCCCCCCTGCCACAAATCGCCCAGCAAATTCACCATCGCCGCCGCCGACACCGGCTCGACCGACCCAAGCGGCAGCCCACAGATCGCACGGATCTGCTGCTCAAATTGCGAAGTCGCCGACCCCTCGATCGTCAGATGCCCCGAGTTGTGAGGACGCGGCGCAATTTCGTTGACCAACAACCGACCGTCCCGCGTCAGAAAAAATTCGACACAAGCAATCCCCACCAAGTCGATCGCCTCCGCAATCCGACGACCCATCTCCGCAGCCGCTTCGGCCACCGGCTCCAACTCAGCCAACGGAAACATCGATACATCCAAAATGTGATCAACATGGTCATTGGCAATCGGCCCATGCACGGCCATCTCGCCCGACGGGCTACGGGCGACCAGCACCGAAAGCTCACGCTCAAAATCGATCCAACCTTCCAAAACCGCCGGCTGCCTATCGAGGCGCTCCCAAGCCTCGACCGCTTCTTCCGCCGTACGGACCAGCGATTGCCCCTTGCCATCGTAGCCCGAATCGGCCGTCTTCAGCACCGCCGGCAAACCAATCTGCGCAACAGCCGCCGCCAATTGCTCAGACGTCGTGACTTCAGCAAACGGCGCACAAGCAACGCCAGCGCTCTCCAAAAACCGTTTTTCGCGCAGCCGATTCTGCGCGATGTATAGCACATCCCCCGAAGGACGGACCGGCACATGCCGCGAGACCGTCTCGGTGGCAAGCGTCGCAATGTTTTCAAATTCGAGCGTCACGACCTGCACCGATTTGGCAAAACGGACGAGCGCCTCGACGTCGTCATAAGCCCCCACCGTCTGCTCGTCAGCAACCTGCCCCGCAGGACTATCCGCCTCCGGCGAATAAACATGCACCCGATAGCCCATCCGCGCAGCCGCCTGCGCAAACATACGCCCCAGTTGGCCGCTACCCAAAATGCCAAGCGTCGAGCCAGGCGGAATGACGTCAGGAATTTTTTGTAGAGAACCTACGATTTTTCTTTCTCGGCGTCTCTGCTCTGCGTGAGACTTGTCAGAAGGTAGGGTGGGCACTGCCCACCTTTGTTTTCAATCGCAATTTGTTCTTGGTGGGCGGTGCCCACCCTACTTACTTTTTTATCTGCGACCATCTGTTGAATCCGCGTTCATCCGCGTTCTATTCTTCTTCACTCTACTGAAGAGTTACCAAAGGGGGCATCAAAAAGGCTCGGCATAAGGCGGCAGCTTGTCGTCACGGACTTTTTCGGTTTGTTCTTGATGAAACGCGTGTAGCTTTTTCCGAAGCTTCGGACGGCTGTTCGCCAAAATACGGATCGCCAGCAGCGCCGCGTTCTTAGCTCCGGCAGCCCCAATGGCCAACGTCCCCACAGGAACCCCGCCCGGCATCTGTGCGATCGAAAGCAACGAGTCCATCCCCTTGAGTGCCCGGCTCTCGACCGGAACGCCCAACACCGGCAACACCGTCATCGAAGCGACCATTCCCGGCAAGTGCGCCGCGCCACCCGCCCCGGCAACAATCACCTCCAGCCCCCGCTTTTCCGCCGACTCGGCGTACTCCACCATCCACGCCGGCGTCCGATGGGCCGACACAATCTCGCATTCGCAGTCGACCCCAAACTCGTCGAGCAACTCGGCAGCCAGACGCATGGTTTCCCAATCGCTGCTGCTACCCATAATCACCCCAACAAGCGGAGCAGAAGATTTTTCGTGCATAACAATAACCCCCAGCTCTGCCGGGGGATCTTACGAGTGTGGAAATTACAAGTGTCGGATTGGAGAGTGCCTCGAAATGGGGCTGGTCCCCAGTATTCATCCCCGGCAGACCCGACGACCACCCCATCATCGGCAGCGTCGCTGAGGTTGTCAACGAGCCTCAACCCACTCCACCCTCAACCCACCCCACTAGGTGCCACTTGCTGGCTTGCCTGCCCACCGGGTGCCACTGCTGGCTCGTCCAGCAGTGCGAACCAAAGACCAATCTCCCACTGCTGGACAAGCCAGACAGTGCCACCCCCCGTGCGTTTCCCCTCGTTCCCAGGCAGGAGCCAAGGAACCAGGGAATACTGCTTACCGATCTCGCCGAAAAAAGCCCCTCAAGCAAGCCATCACCCCAAGCAGCAACCCACTCGGCTCAGGAACGTTTTCAACCGAAACACGCCAAATTTCTTCGGTAACCTAAGAATCAATGGCTCAGACGCCGGCTTCGTCCAAGCCGGGAACCGCAATACGCGCCTGCACCCGACCGACGGGAGTCCGGGTTGAGCCTGCTGACTTTCGATCGACAAGTCAAGTTGCCAGCGCACCCATCTTGGTGGTCCTCCGTATCTTAGGACTCGCGCTGCGGAAGCCATGCTAGCCCCCCTCAGAGGCGACCCAGCAGCGGCTTGGCTGGCACCCAAAAAAGTGACCAGCCGCCCGCAGAAAAGGTTCGCAAAAAGCCCCAAAAACACCGGCCCTCTACTGGATCAAGCCGAGCAGGGGCAGACTGTGTCGGTTGGGGGGACAACGACGCCTAGGCCTCGTTGACACCTTGCCTCTCGGGGATAGGATAAATACTTATGCGTTGTTGTCCTGATGGCAACGGGGGCCACTCGACACGCAAAACATGAATACCCAAGCGAAGAATTCGCAGGCAAATTCTTCCGCTTCAAGCTATTTCTAGTGCAAGCTTCCCCCAGACTTCTGGCTGGAGCTTCAAAAAAATTCAACGGAATCTCAACCATGCAAAGATATCGAATCAATTTCAACTGGCTGATCGGCGTTTTTGTCGGCGGGCTTGTGCTGGCCGTGGTCGCCTTCTTCGTGCAAAGATGGCAGGTTGAACGCAACGCAGACACCTACATCAAACGAGCCGAACAAGCCCTGGCCGACGACGATCCACTGGAAGCGTTTGACTCCTTTCGGAAGTACGTTTCACTGCGAAAAGATGATGAAGAGGCACGTGTCCGCATGGGTAATGCCGCGCTCGAGGTCATGAACCTCAAAGAGGCCACCAACGAGCAACGTGGCGTGGCGTTTGCGATTCTCGACCGAACCGTCCGAACGACCGACGATCCGTCGTTGCGACGCAAGCTGGCCGAGATCCTCATCGGCTTCCGCCCTCAGGATGCGGAGGGGCACTTAGAAGTCTTGCTAGCCAACGACCCGGCAAATTCTGAATTGAACGCGCTGCTCATGCAGGCCTATTTTAAATCGAAAAATGCTAAAAAGCTTCTAAGCTTGGGCTACAACCTCATCGGCTACGACCAAGAAAGCGAAACCTTCGACACCGAAAAAGCCACCCTCGAAGGAGCACCCGAAGTTTATGCCTTGATGGCAAACGTGTTGATGCAAAAAAAGAGAACCAAGAAACTTGCCAAAAATATCATCGACCAAATGCTTGTCGCGAACCCCGACTCCGCACAAGCCCATCTTACCAAGTCCGTCTTTCTCCGAAATGCCGACGAGAAAGAAGAAGCCCAAGAATTTCTCGACAGAGCCTACGAGCTTGATCCCAAGGATGCCGCAATACTTTTGCGCAGAGGCACCGTAGCAATGAGCGACGCCGAAGCAGCAAAAAAAGACGCGGCCAAGGCGGACGCAGAGAAGACAAGCAGCGAGGACGAAAAAGAGGCGATTGCCCAGCAAATCAAAGCCTATTACCAGCAGGCAAAAGAATACTTCGCAATCGGCCTCCAAGAGCACCCAGACAGCATCGTTTTCTATCGATCGATGGCAACGGCCGAGCATGGGCTTGAGCAAACGGACGCAGCCCTGCAAGTTTTGGATCAAGGCATTGCAGAATTTGACAAAAACCAATCCGTCTCTCTGGTCCTCTACAAAATCGACCTTCTCCTCCAGCAGAGCAACTACACAGGCATCGAAAAAGAACTCGAGCGACTCACGCTGCTCAACCGACCCAACTTAGTTCCCGTCATCGACTACCAGCGAGCACGCGCCCACTACAGCAAGCAGGAGTGGGCCGAGGCCACGAAAGCGCTGAAGCGAGTCCGCCCCTTGCTACTCGACTGGCCCAATTATCAAGTGTCGGCCGGAACCATGCTCGGATTCAGCTACGAAAAGATGGGCATCACCGACCTTGCGATTCAAGCCTATAACGTCGTCTTGAACGACTACCCAGGCCAAGCATTTGCAAAAGCGGGCCGAGCGCGCCTCCTCAAACGCAGACGCCCCATGCAGCAAGCCCCCGCCAACAACATCGACAAGGTCATTGACGATATGCTCGCACTGCCCGAGGCAGAGCAGGATTGGAGCAAAGTCGATAAGTTGGTTGACATCTTGGTCCAAGAGAATAATCTGACTTTGCCGAGGCAAAAACTCCTCCGCGCCCGCGTGCTTATCAAACGTGGCCTATTTACTAAAGCGCAAGGTCTGATCCGCGAGGCGGCAAAAGAGGACCCTGACGATATCGGGGTCCACTATGCAGCCGTGCTGCTCGTGGCTTCCGATCCCGAACGTGGCCCAACGGCTGCCCTTAAACTACTCGATCGCCTGGAAGGCAAGTGGGGCAGAACACTTCGCTCAAGCACCCGACGGGCCGATCTGCTCGTGGCTCAAAACAACGCCGACGTCGTCGATCAACTCCGCTCCCTAGCGGCGTCCTCAAGCGAGCTGGAAGGAACAAAAGAACAAGTCCAAATGTATACCGTGATCGGCTTCAAGTTCGAGCAGCTCAAGAAACTGAAGGAGGCGACCGAGTTTTGGAAAAAAGCTGCCGAAATGGAGCCTAGTAGCTTGCCGATGCGGATGCACCTATTCGACATCGCACTCCGAGAAAACGACGACGCCAACATGCAAACAGCACAAAAGGGCATCCTCGAAGTCGTACAGAACAAAGAAAACCCGTCCTACATCCTGACCGAAGTCAAACGCCTGATCGCGAAGTTCCGACGCCAAGAGATCGAATTGCCCGAGCTGACCACCGGACGCAAACTACTCGACACTGCTTTGCGGAGCCGCCCCGAATGGGCCGACTTGCATGTCCTCTATGGACAGCTCCTACTCATCTTGAACGAGGACATCGACCTCGCCATGCAACATCTGGATGATGCCTTAGAATATGGCTCACGAAATATGGGGGCCATTGCGATTCAGGTCAAACTGCTCGCCGAACGGGGCTTGTTCCTCAAAGCTCGCGACCGGATGAACCGTCTACCTGAAAATGCCCGAGCACGATTCTTGGGGCAACTAGAAGCGGAAATCCTGAATAAAACCGGAGACCGACAAGCCGGTTTTGCCGCAGCGAAAAAATTCGCCGCCAGTCAACCAAACAATCCAAAAGTCCAAGCGTGGTTCTCCCGACTGGCCAGACAAACGGGCGAACTCGAATCGGCCGTCTCCGCAATTCAACAGGCCATGAAACAAAATCCCACAGACCCCGATCAGTGGACCCAGTTGGCCGGGCTTTACACGCAGCAGAAAAATTACAAGAAAGTCGAAAGCACCATCCGCGAAGCCCATCTGTCGGTCGACGCCGAATATCTCCCACTCCTGACGGCCAAGTACTACGAACTGCAATCACGCTGGCAAAACGCCGAAAGCATCTACCGCGCAGTCTACGCCGGACGACTCGACGAACTGCCCGTCGCACACCGAATGGCAGAATTTTATCTCCTTTGGGCGCCCAAGGACGAACTCTATCGTGGCAAAGCAGCCCCGCATCTCAACCGCATTTTGCGAGCTGCAAACACCGGCGAAACCACTTGGAGCAATCCACATGTCGCCTGGGCACGCCAACAGGCCGCCCGTCTTTTGGCACTAGAAAACGACTATCAACAATCGCTGAGAGCCGAACAATTGCTCCAGCAAGGAGTGTCCGACGAGGGCAGGTCCGAAAGCGATCTTCTACAACTGGTTGATATTCTGGTGAGTCGAAGAGACCCTCGCTCACTGCACAAAGCAAAGCAACTACTCCAAGATTTTCACGAGCAAGGCCGTTTGCAGAAAAAAGGAATGTTGCAGCTCGCAAATATCCTCAGCAAAACCAACCAATGGGACGAATGCAAGTCGCTCATGCTCGAGGCCATCTCCGAATACCGCAACGATGCCACCGTCTGGACGACCTACATCGATTTGCTCATCAAACGGGGGGAATACTCGGGTGCAAAAACCTACATCAAACGACTCCGCGAGCTAAATCCCAACAACATGGCGCACATCCAGCTCAGTGCAAAGCTAGCCGCAGAGCAAGGCGACACCGCCCGATTGCGTACGCTGCTCAGTTCGCTGTTGCCCAAAATGGGAGGCGCTCTTACCCGAGCACAACTGGGCAACGTCCTAGGCGTGGTTCAGCTCGCCACCCGCCACGGCGACTACGAACTGGCAGAGAAACTCCTGCGAACTTACGAAAAGCGAGTCCCCGGGAATACAGCCCCGCTTACGAATTTCTTGGCCTTGCATGGCGACCCGGTCGAAGCACTCGAGCGAATGAAGCACGATCGCGGTGCCCAAACCGACCAGATGCTCAAACTCACAAGCCGAATGGTCAACACGCGATGGGAAGAATTCGGTGAAAAATACAACGAACCCGTCGATCAACTGGTCGATGCCGCTTTGAGGGACGACCCCGATTCGATCTCCCGACAGTTGGTTCGTGCCGAAATTTATGAAGGACAAGGAAAAAACCAAGAGAGCATTGCCGTTTACGACCAAGTCTTAGGCCGTGACGATTTGCCGACGAAAATGCGAGCCGCCGCCATGAACAATCTAGGGTTTCAACTCGCCTTGCTCGAAAAACGCCTCGACGAAGCAGAGCAACTGATTAACGAAGCCATGAAAACCTACGGCCCGGTCACCGACATGCTCGACACACGTGCGATCGTCTATATCGCGCAGAAAAAGTATGACCAAGCCATCGAAGACCTCGAACTGGCAATTTCTGTCGACCGAGACCCCGTCAAACATTACCATCTAGCGAAGTCCTACCTTCTGGCCGGACAGGGAAAGGCCGCGCAAGAAACTTGGAAGAATGCAATCGAACTCGGTTTTGAAAAGCAAGGGTTGCCAAAGCTCGAGCAGCCCGGTTTTGAGGCCATGAAACGACAAATCGAGAGCTTCCAGGCCCAAAGTGCTAAACTCTAGGCTTTTGGGGCAAACCACTCCGAAACAACCGGATTTCTTGTTCCCTCCTGTCGACTAGATTAACATGGTGTTTTACGGGTTTTTACCCAACGTATCCTCTTAGTTTTTTATTCGGAGTTCGTGCGATGAATACTCGCCCGTTGATAAAAGTGGTCCTGGCCGTTCGGTCCATCGCTACACCAAGAATCGCCTTCGCTCTGCTTCTTGCTAGCACGCTCTTTGCCACTTGCACCCAGCAAGCCTCGGCGGCCGGCCAATCCTCGGCCTTAACCGCAGTCTACGGACGAGGGGTCCATGCCTACTTTGCCGGCAATTCAACATTGGCCGAACAGTATTTCACGCAAGTCATCCAAGCCGGCTCGACCGATCCACGTCCCTACTACTATCGAGCCATGCTACGCCTCCACACGGGACGCCAATCGGAAGCCCAAAACGACATGCGTGTCGGCGCGGCCTACGAAGCCCAAAACCCAGGAACCCAACATTCCATCGGTCGCGCTCTGCAACGCATCCAAGGACAAGGACGCAGGACGTTGGAAAACTTCCGACGCAAGGCACGTCTCGATCGCCTTCAACAACGCAATCAACAAACCCAGCAACGCTACGAGCAAATCGAACGCCGCGCTCCAACCGTCATTCGCAACCCCGTGCCCGTCCCGCTCGGCCAACCTGTCCAACCTCCGATGATCTTGCTAGCTCCAACCCCCGCACCGATCCCACCGCCAGCCGCTATCATTCCAGGACCACAGCAGCCGACCCCAGCCTACGAGGCGGCTCCCCTTCCACCCGCCCCAGTGGCAGTACCAGACGTGGCCCAACCCGAGCCTTTTGCCCAGCCTCTACCGCCCGGCTCCGGAACAAAAACCGGTTCAGGAACCAAACCCGACGACGTCTTTGCGACACCCCCTCCCGTCACGCCCTTGGACGATTCCTTTGGTCCTACCGAAGGAAGTGCAACACGGTCTTCCGAACCTGTCGAAGCCGATCCCTTCGGCGAATTGCCTTCGCCGGCCCCTGCCCAAGCCCCTGCTGAAGACGAAAGCGACGCTTTTGGAGAGTTTGAGCCCTCCACCGACGCAAGCGACGAAAGTCCCTTCGGCCATTCGGAAGACGAAGCGGAAGGCGAGCCCGAGGGCGAAACAGAACCCGAAGGCGAAACTGCCGAGTTTAGCGAACCGATGGAAGAAGCCACTGAGGCAGACGACGACGATCCCTTTGGAGATTCCGCCTCAGCCGAAGAGGACACCGAAACGGATGCCGAAATGGATACCGAAATGGATACCGAAGAGGCCCCCGCAGAAGACACTCAAGAGGATACCGAAGAGGACGATCTTTTCGGAGAACCGATGGACTCCGAAAGCGAGCCTTCCGAAGAAACTCCTGCCCCAGAATCAGACTCTCAAAAGGAAGATTCCTCAGACAATTCCTCAGGCAATTCAACTGAGGACGAGGACGATCCCTTCGGCGGTTTCTAGATCAATCCAGCAAGAATTGCCCAGCTAAAGCTTAAAGCTAAAAAGGGGCCCAAAAGAAAAATAGCCAGCTCCCTCACCAAAAAATTGCAGTGATGCGTCATGCCCCAATCCCTCAGTCCTAGCAACGCTACGCCGGAAGAATCCCGCCGAGTAGCGTCCCCATCGCGTTTTCTTTTTTGCTTGCCACTGCTTGGCCTAGCACTCATGACGCTACTCACCTCGGGTTGCGGATCACCGGCCCCCAGCGAGCAACAAGCCGAGACCAAGACAGACCCCGAAGGAGAGTTCGAGTGGGGCATGCGACGACTCGACCGAGCGCTACGCGTCTTCAAACCCTCGGGTGTCAACGGCATGAGCGTCACCAGAGAACTGAACCACAAGCTCATTCCGCCCAGCGATCAAAATCCCAACTACACAGCACTCGTCACGGTCAGCAGCAAAACGCTCTTCTTGCACGCCAAGCGTATTAAAAAAGCAAACGAAAACCCCAACGCCAATCGGCAAGAAAAATCCGAGATCGAAGACCCCTATGCCGAAAAAATGACGGTCCCCGATATTGTGGATATCCCAGGAACCGGCTCCAAAGCTCCCGTCGCCGCGCCGACCCGAATCGAGCCGCGCACCATCGAAAACGAAACCCTCTTTGAATTAGTTTACAGCGAAGGACGCTGGAAACTCTCGAATCAACCCGAACTCGAACACGAACAACTCTGGTTCGAATACGCCTTCGGAGAGTAATACGCATCCTCATTAAAAACAGCGTGTTTGTTAGCGACAAAAAATTAGCCACCGATGAACACGGATAAACACAGATGGCTGGTTTTACGGAGAATATCTGTGTTCATCTGTGGCTATTGAAAAACGCTAGCTGCGCACTTTTCAATTCAGATGCGTATAAGAGCCTCTTCCAAGAGTTTTTCTCTGCGGCTCTACGTGAGACTCGCACGATTCCTTACGGCTGCCCATTCTTGACCGTCGTCTGCAAATTGCCATCGCGAAAAGCTTGGGCCATCGCCTTCGGCACTTCCGCCTCTGCCAACAAAACGCCAGCCCGATTTTCGGCAACCTTCGCTTTCATCTCCTGTTCGAGAGCCACCGCGTTGGCCCGACGCTGTTCGGCCAAGGCTTGGGCCTTACGCGTGTCGGCTTCGGCCTGATCGGCTTGGAGCCGTGCCCCAATGTTCTCGCCAATGTCGATGTCCGCGATGTCGATCGAAACAATCTCGAAAGCCGTATGCGAGTCGAGACCACGCTCAAGCACCGCCTTCGAAATCTGGTCAGGATTTTCCATCACTTCCAAGTGATCAGCAGCCGAACCAATCGAAGTAATAATCCCCTCGCCCACACGGGCAATAATCGTCTCTTCCGTGGCCCCGCCGATCAACTGGCTCAAGTTGGTGCGAACGGTCACCCGTGCGCGAATACGCAGCTCCACACCATTCTTGGCCACGGCGCTCAACGTCGTCTTCGACGATTTTTCCGGATCGGGACAATCAATCACTTTGGGATAGACGCTCGTCCGCACCGCATCCAGCACATCGCGTCCCGCCAAATCAATGGCCGCCGCACGATCAAAATCCAAATCGATGTCGGCACGCTGAGCAGCAACTAGGGCACTAATCACCCGAGGCACATCGCCCCCAGCCAGATAATGCGCTTCGAGAAGGCTTGTCGTGATGCCCGTCTCGGCGTCGGTGCCGACGCCCGCCTGCATCGCCATAATCTTAGCATCCACAATCACCCGCGGATTCACCTGCCGCAACCCCATGCCAATCAAGCTAAACGGACTCACCCTCGCGTTCGACATATAGGCTTGCAGCCAAAGCGAAAAGTACCGCGCAAAGAAAATCAAAAAAGCAATCACCAACAGCCCAAGAAAACCGGCGACCGCCACCAAAATAATCTGCGAGGGTTCCAACGCTGCGAGCATTGGCAAAAACAAAAATGGGTTAGCTAAGCTCATGGCGAAAGATCCTGTGTATCAAAAAGGTACGAGTCGATGCGGCAGGAGAGCCAGGTTGCCCCCCCATTTGCTTAAAACATCATAGCCAATTTCAAAGCCGGACAAAAGCGTCTTGCCCGACTTCAGCAGGAGAACTGCAAAGTCGATTCATCTCAGCCTGGGGGACGCTTGGAATAAATTGAAACACGACGGAACGACGGAAACAACGAAAAAACAAGCGTAGTTGCGTCGTTCCGTCGTGTTTCATTTTTTGCTGCCCTGAAGTACGTTCGTTTTTCGACTTTGCAATTCTCCTGCTCCTTCAAAGCTCCTGTTTCTAAGAAGGGTGATTTTCGCCTAGAATGCCAAGGATTCGGGCTTTTGCCAAGGGGACCACAGCCCCCATCAGGGCGTTTGGTGGGAGATTTCACAGACAGCAGCGACCAACAAGCGTAAGAATAGTCAACAGAATCTTTTTTCGAGTAACTTCAGCCGTCCCCTCCACGTTCATGAGGAACCCTCTACCATGAATCGCCAATTCAATTCAATCGTTTGCCTGATCGCCAGTTGCCTCGCTCTCACCACCACCACGCTACGCGCCGACACCTACACGATCGACGCCTCCCACACCTCGATCGTCTTTGGCATTAGCCATTTTGGTTACAGCTACACCTACGGACGATTCAACCGCACCAACGGCAATTTTGTCTGGGACAATGCCAACCCTGCAGCTAGCCAGTTTCAAATAGCCATCGACGCCGCCAGTATCGACAGCAACGACCCCAAACGAGACGACCACCTCCGCAACGCCGACTTCTTCAACGTCAAGCAATTTCCAGTCATCAGCTTCCAAAGCACCGCCGTCCGACCTGCCGCCGGATCCTCCACACAGAACCCAACCGCAAACATGTTCGACGTCACCGGCAACCTAACCATCCACGGCGTAACTAAACAGGTGACGCTCCCGATGAAAAAATTGGGCGAAGGTCTCGGCCCCTACGGCAAGTACCGCTGTGGTTTCTTCTGCCAAACAACGATCAACCGTAGCGATTTCGGCATGACCAACATGCTCCCCAAAATCGGCGATCAAGTCGCCATCACCATCAGTTTTGAAGGCCTACGCCAAGGCGCAGCCCCCGCAGGTTCCGGAAGTGCCACAACGCCCCCCGGCTCCGGCCCTGCCGGCTCTGCCCCCAAAACAGGCAGCAGTGGCACCCGCTAATTTTGTATTTTCCCATCAACCAAAACTAGGTCTGTTGCAGGGAACAGAAAAGCCTCACCGCCGAATACTGACACGCATTGCGACAAAAAAAGGAACCGCCGATAAACGCGGATGAACGCAGATGATTTGTGTTGGTTTCACCCAAGCTAAGAGGCTTTTCAGAAAGTCTTTTGTCGTTGCCCGTAACACCAATATTTTTGCTTTATCGGCGTGTATCTGCGTTTATCGGCGGTTCCTTTTTCCTTGTCGCAATGGAAGTTTGAATACGCCACTTCAATTCAACGCCTTGGCTCTGGATTACATGCAATGATCAGTGGAGCCGAGATATTTTGGGGAGGCCTCCTCCCTGCCGCAGTCGCAGCCACAACGCTCTTCGCCGTTTGGCGACTGACCGGCAAAGCCGCCAGCGCATGGCGCACCGCACTGGTCGCAGGCTACCTTGCCGGCCACTGGGCACTCAGCACCAACAACATCGGCATCGTCGCAACCCTAGTCAAAAGCTACCAACCGGTCGAAGCCCACGACTGGCTCCCGCTGCTGATTGCCCTGGCGATGACGCCCGACGCGATCGCTTGTTTTGGCCGACGGGGCCCCGCCCTGGCCTGGTTGCTAAGAGCCGCCCTCTGCCTCTTCGCCCCGTGGCGATTTTTCCGAGGCAGCGCCTACCTCCCCCTCATCGCGCTGCCCGACTTTGGCTTTGATACCCTGGGCTTCGATACTCTCGAATGGTCGACCCGCGAAGCCGTCACCCAGATCGGCGTGATCGGATCCCTATTTTTGTTTGGCTGGTTCGCGCTACGAGCTGCCAAAGAACCCAACGGCATTCGCACACGTTCCGCATTGGCCGTGCTCGTCGCATTCGCCGCAGCCGTCACCGTCGCCCTGTCAGGCTCGTTGGTCTACGGCCAACTCCTAGGCGTACTGACCGCCGCGCTAGCAGGCACCGGCCTAGCCTCAGCAATCGTCGCCACCCAGCGCGCCCCCGAAGCAGCAGCCGGCCCGCTCGTCCTCGCCTACGGCAGCCTCCTCCTCCTCGCCAATTTTTACGCCGAGCTAACAACGGTCCACACCATGCTACTCCTAGTCGCCATGTTGCTAGCCGTCGGCTGGCTACCAAGCTCAGAAAAGCTGTCGCCCAAAGCGCACACGGTCGTTCGCACCCTGCTTTGCCTCGCCGCGCTCGGCACCGCCGTCGCACTCGCAGCGCTCGATTTTGCAGCGACCCAAACCCCAGTCGATCCCTATTCTTAGGAAATCCACCCACCGCCAAGCGTACGATCGCCGTCATAGCAAACCACAGCCTGCCCCGGCGCAACCCCATACTGCGGCTCCACGAAATCAACCCGCAATCGGTCGCCAGACAATAGCTCGACCGTCGCCGCAACAGGTGCCGCGTTATAGCGAATTTGAACCTGACACTTTTTAGGAACCCTCTCGGCGTCGACCAACCAATTCGTCCCGCTAGCCGTCAAACCGGTCCGACCCAGTTCTTCCCGGTCACCCAACACCACGCGCCGCGTCTCCGGTTCAATCCGAACCACAAATTTCGGCTCGCCCAGCGCAACCCCCAGCCCCTTGCGCTGCCCTACCGTAAACCCCTCGATGCCCCGATGCGTGCCAACCACCGACCCGTCGGTCATCACCAACTCGCCCGACGTATCCACGCCCCCCCCATCCACCTTGCGCTGACCCCGCACAAACTCGTCATAACGCCCCTGCGTCACAAAACAAATCTCCTGGCTATCCTTCTTCTCCGCAACATTCATCCCCAACCCAGCCGCGATCCGACGGATCTCCGGCTTTTCATACCCTCCCACCGGCAACATCATCCGCGACAAAAACGCGCGCTGAATACCAAACAGTACATACGACTGATCTTTGGCCGTGTCGCGGCCTCGCAATAACGCGGGCTCCAGCGATCCGTTTTCTTCAAGACGCGCATAATGCCCCGTCGCCACATACTCGGCCCCGACGCTGTCGGCGTAATCAAACAGCTTGCCAAATTTGATCCAGTTGTTGCACTGCACACACGGATTCGGCGTTCGCCCGGCCGTGTACTCTTCGACAAAGTAGTCGATGATCTGCCGAAATTCCTGATCCAAGTTCAACGCATAAAACGGAATCGCCAGCCGATCGGCCACCCGTCGCGCATCTTCCGCATCGGCCGCCGTACAACACCCTTGCTTATGATCGAGACGCCCCTGTTTATTATCGAGATTGACGATGGGCAATGCGTCGGGCAGCGAGTCCGACTTCTCACACGCCACCGGCGACTCATGCCCATGGCGCATAAAGACCCCGATGACGTCGTGCCCCTGCTCCAAAAGCAGATGCGCCGCCACACTCGAATCGACCCCACCCGACATTGCCAAAACCACGCGTGCCATAGCCTCAAGTTTAGAACCCCCAAGCCCCCACAACAACCGGCCCTCGCCGACCAAGAATTTTTGCCCTACAATCGTAGGGTGGGCACTGCCCACCAAATCGATATCCCTGAGTTCTGGTGGGCAGTGCCCACCCTACACCCCACTTGGAATCCCGACCGATGGCCCTCGAAAAAGAATGGATCGACCGCGCCGCAGCGATCCACACCGCAATTCTCCAGCTCCGAGACTCCCTTTGACTGCGACGCCAAAGCAGCTCAAATCAAGGCGATCGACGACCTGATGGCTGCCCCCGATTTCTGGAACCGCCAAGAAACCGCACAACTCAAAGTCGCCGAGCGCAAGACGCTCCTCGGCCTCGTCAAACCGCTCGACGAAGCCCACTCCTCCAGCGACGACCTGGCCACGATGATCGAAATGGCCGCCGAAGACGATTCCTTCGCCGCCGAAGTCCCCCCCGAAGTCCAACGGCTCGAATCCGAAATCGAGCAGCTCAAACTCAAATCCTTGCTCAACGGCACCCACGACGCCGCCGGAGCGATCCTCACCATCCGCGCCCGCGACGGCGGCACCGATGCCAACGACTGGGCCGAAATGCTCCTGCGCATGTATCTGCAATGGGCACAAAAAAACGATTACTCCGCTTCCCTCATCGACCGCCAAGACAACGAAGAGGCCGGCATCAACAACGCCACCATCGTCATCCGAGGCCCCATGGCCTACGGCTACCTGCGCGGCGAAACCGGCATCCACCGCCTCGTCCGAATCAGCCCGTTCAACTCCGAAGGAAAACGCCAAACCAGCTTCGCCGCCGTCGACGTCTCGCCCGAAATTGCCGACTCCGTCGAAATCGAAATCGACGAGTCCGACGTCCGCATCGACACCTACCGCGCCAGCGGAGCCGGAGGACAACACGTCAACAAAACCGACAGCGCCGTCCGTCTCACCCACGGCCCCACCGGCATCGTCGTCCAATGCCAAAACGAACGGAGCCAACACAAAAACCGCGCCACCGCCTGGAAGATGCTCCGCGCAAGCATGGCACGCCACGAAGAAGAACAACGCGAAGCCGAAGACGCCGCCAAATATCAAAAACAAGCCAAGACCGGCTTCGGCTCACAAATCCGCAACTACTTTCTCCACCCCGACCAGCGTGTCAAAGATGTCCGCACCAAATTCCAAATGGGCAATTTTCAAGCCGTCCTCGACGGCGACATCCAAGGCTTCTTAGACACCGTCCTCCGCTGGCGCGCCGGACAACCGGTCGAGGAAACCTCCGAGTGACGAAGAAAGAAATGCCCGTCAAAGAAATACCCCCCGTCGTACTCGAAGCGCTCGATGCCCAAGGCCAAGGCCTCCGCGTCGAATTTCAAAAACAGGGCGACCGATTTTCACACAAAATTTTTGCTGTTTCAAACGCAAACGCCCAACTGTTGCTCGAATCGGTCGAAGGCCCCCCCAACGAAGTCGCCCCGCCAAGCCCCCCTTTCACCGAACTCCATCAACAGCAAGACACGCTCTTCCTGACCGGCGCAACAACCCTAGGCCACTGGTCGATGAGCGTCCAAGCCCTCGACAACCGCCTCCTCTTCGACGTCGCCTGCCGAGCCAAATCCACCCCCAACAACCTAGGCAGCACCTACCGCGTCCTCTCGAAAGGGACGCAGCTAGAATCAAAAAACGCAACCGTAACCCAGCCAACAGAAGACACACTACAAATCACCCCCCACCACTCACCCAAACCATCCCCCACCCCCACAACCCTCCAATGGCAATACACCCTCACCTCCAAATAAGGTGTCAGGAACCTTTTTCGGGATTTTCTGAATAAGGTTCCTGACACCTTATCCCTCATGGCACCTTATCCCTCATGGCACCTTATCCCTCTTGCCGAACCTCCAAGGCAAGCCAGCTACCGAAGTTCCCATCTGCGTTCATCTGCGCCCATCTGCGGCTAATTTCTTTCCTCTCCCACACCCCGGCCAAAAAAACAACGCGCATCCCCCACCCAAATAAAACACAATCATTACACGCAAACAAAAAAAGCCTCACGCAGAGGCGCGAAGGCGCAAAAGAAAAAACAGGGCTGCCCCAAAAAGTTCCATCTGCGTTCATCCGCGCCTATCTGCGGCTATTTTTTCCTTCGCACCTTAGCGCCTTGGCGAGAGACCTTTTTCAAAACAAACGCAATCTCCCCGACTTTTGCAGTAGCCGCGTTGCAACGCAACGCAAGGAGCAATACCAAACAACTCCCTCAGCAACAAAACTCCCCGACTTTCGCACCCAACCTTGGGGCCCCCCTGCAATCAGCGACAAAAGTCCAACTAAAAAGTCCGTTTCCCAGCAGCTACAGCAGCAACCACCAACGACTTTTGCACTTTTACCCGAACAACCTACGAACAAAAGTCAGCCGTCCGAAGAATCCACTCGAAAAGAAAAGGAGCCAAAAATCAGAATCAGATATACCACATCGGCCCGGCCGATAGGGTGGCTCGTCCGACCAAATCGGCAAGAGTAACACCGGCCAGATGCTCGCGACGGGCATCAAAAAGTTCCCGACAGACGTCGAGCAACACCGGTGCAAGCGGCGAAGCACTCGACGCACAGGTCGTCGGCTCCGAGTGCCCTTCGACCACATCCAGCACGTCGGCCAAGGTGATTTCCTGCGGCGGGCGGGCAAGCCGATAGCCGCCGGCAGCACCCCGCGTGCTACTGACCAAGCCCGCACGTTTTAGATCTTGAAAAATTTGTACCAAAAAAGGCGACGGAATACCATGCCCCTCAGCGATCCGACGAACCTGCACCGGCCTCTGAGCATCAAATTGCTGAGCCAATTCGAGCATCGCCAAGCAAGCATATTCAGTTTTGGCCGTGAGATTCATAAGGAAGGCAGTAGGCTTTTATATACCGCTACCGTCGCTTTCTTGAACAGTGTGCAGACCACACTCCGTTTTATCAGAACCGCTCCAACGACCAGCCCGGTCGTCCGTCTCGCCAGCTTGCAAAGCACGTGTGCAGGGCCAGCATCCAACGCTCGGATAGTTTTGGTCGTGCAACGGATTGTAAGGCACGCCTTCGTCGACGATCCGTTTCCAAACATCCTTTTTCGTCCAGTTCGCAAGCGGACTAATCTTTACCATGTTGAATTTTTTATCCCAGCCAACAATCGCCGCCTGCGCACGGTCGTCGCTTTGATCGCGCCGAATCCCGCTCATCCAAGCCTTCTTGCCTTGGACGCCCTGCCGCAACAGTTTGATCTTGCGATCGAAGCAGCACTGCGTCGGGTTGGTTTTGTAGAGCGGCCCGCCATGCTTCGCTTCGTACTCGATCACCGTCAGCTCGGGCTGAAGCATGTCGACCTTGATGCCGTACTTCTCAGCAATCCGTTCACGCAAGTCCAACGTCTGCTGAAACTGGTAACCCGTGTCGAGGTTGAACAGATAAGTCTTCGGAGCAATCTGAGCAAGCATCGACAGAATCACGCAACCCTCCGGCCCAAAAGCCGTGGCCATTGTCAGCTCCGACCCATAACGGTCAGAAGCCCAAGTAATGACCTCCTCAGGCGTAGCCGTTTCGAGTCGAGCACTTTGCTCGGCCAAGTCAGAAAGAAACTCAGGCGTGGGCGAACCGATGGGCGACGCCGGGTGCCGCTCGACAGGGGAAGTGGTCGCTGTTTGGGTCATGGCGAAATTCTCAGCCGTTACTGTTTTGTGAAATTACTGCTTCGTGAAAGTCGTGTCGCTCTTAATCATACGCATACCGGTCAACATAGTCAACTTTATGGGCGTAGAGTACGTATCGTCCGTTTTTAGTCTTTAAAAACAGTGCTTTTTCTATTTCCCTAGGTTTTTTGTGCTAGCAGACAGGACGCTATTCGAGCTGGAGCAGGACAAGATTTGCCCAAATCAACGCAAGACGAATGTCCGTTTATGCCGATTAGAGGGGATATGCGGCCATAAAGTTGCTGACGCAAACACTCATCAAGGCGAAATTGCTATGACATCGACTCGAAGAATCCAGCGTTTGTCCGTTCTTGCCGTTCCAGCAACACTGGCAGCAGCCGTGTTGCTAGCTGGACAACAGGCCCACGGGCAAGTGGCTCCGTCGTCGGTGGCTCCGGCGCTTTCGACGCCGGCTTTGGAGTATTTTGGCAAGAACATCCGTAAGCCGATGGCTCAAAAGCAATCGTTTCGCCGACAAGCGCCACAGCAGCGGCCACTCCAGCTCTCGGGTGCCAAGCCGTTTCAAAACATCCATCGTCCGCCGACGATTAGTCCGTATTTAAGTCTCGACGCAATCGAGAGTAGTGTCGGTTTGCCGAATTACTACTCGCGTGTGTTGCCTCAAATTCAACAACAGCAAGCCAGCCAAGCCCAGGCGGCACAGCTTCGTCGGCTGCAACAACAAGTCCGAACCGCAAGCCGTCCTGGCGCGATCAGAAGCAATCGTAACGGCGGTGTACCAACGACGGGCCACAGTTCGCAGTTTTTGAACGTAGGCAGCTATTTTCCTCCGATACGGCAATAGTTGCCCTGGAGTGTGCGCCTTGGGTTATTGGCGGTTCACGGTAAGAGCGGCTACCATCGCGATCGCAGCCGTTTCGATGCGTAGAATTCTTTCGCCCAGACCGACGATTTGCCAACCGGCGTCTGCTGCCTGCGCGACCTCGTCGTCGGTAAAACCGCCTTCGGGGCCGATGGCTAGCGTCAGGGCTGTGGTCGAGTGGCAATTCTCTTGCGGAAATGGGTGGCCACCGGGATGGGCGAAGAGGCGTGTTTTGTTGGTGGTCTCGGTTGCAAGTTTCAACCACGGCTGAGCAGGGGCGATTTGCATGAGTCGGTTTCTGCCACATTGCTTGCTGGCTTCGATGACGTAGCGTGTCAGTTTTGCGCTCGGCTCGCTTTTCCCCACGCTGCGTGCTGTCTGAAGTGGAATCAGGCGGCTGACGCCTAGCTCGACGGACTTTTCGAGGAGCCAGCGCTGTCGATCCCCTTTGGGGAGCGCAACCGCGAGCGTCAAGCCAAACGGCAACTCACGCTCGATCTCTTGGCGTGGACCGACCGAGAGCGTGACGGTCGTGCGATGGCATTGAACTACCTGGGCGTCAAATTGCCCCCCCTGGCCGTCGAAGACGATCAACTCTAAGCCCGGTTGTGCCCGTAGGACGTGCAGGAGGTGGTGGGCTTCGGTGCCGCCGAGCGTCGTGGTCGGGCCGTCGATGGGTTCAGCAGAATAAAAGCGATCGGGCATAGGAAGCAATGATAGCAGCGCCAGCAAGGGCTAGGGAGTTTGAATCGAGAGAGGCAAAGTCGTTGGGCTTGCCAAAGTTTGTTGCGATAAAAGGCCGATTGATTAGTAAAGCATTGTGCCCCGAGGATTCACGCCATTCAAGAAAAAAATCCAGCAAGAGACACGTCCGATGTACCAAACCCATTGGGGACTTGAAAAACCACCGTTTTCTAGCAGATCCGATACGAGGCTCTTCTACAAAGGGGCCAACCAGCGCGAATCGCTCGCCCGGCTACGCTTTTTGTTGGCGCATCGGCGTCGACTGGGGCTGGTGATGGGCGACTCTGGATTGGGCAAGTCGTCGTTGCACGATCGGTTTGCCGACCAGTGCCAAAAGGCGGGCCATGCGGTTGCGCAGGTTTGTATGACGGGACTCTCGTCACGCGAATTTTATTGGCAGCTTGGCAACGCGTTGCAGGCTGCCGTCCGTGTGGAAGACGACCTCGTACGTCTGTTTCGCCAAGTGACCGATCGATTGTACGAGAATGGTTTGCAGGGCCAGCAGACCCTCGTGCTGTTGGATGACCTCGATCAGGCAGGACCAGATTTGCTCAGCCAAGTCTTGCGACTTACCCGAACCGAGACAACCGGCTTGCTGACTTTTGTCGGGTCGGTCCGACCGACGAAGGCTGGCCGCTTGGGGCAATCGCTTTTGGACCGGGTCGATTTGCGGATCGACTTGGAGCCGTGGGACGAGCTCGACACGATCGGCTATCTGCAATCGGCATTGTTGGAAGCCGGTGCCGATCGACCGTTGTTCGACGACGAGGCGATGACGGCGTTGCATCGTCTATCGGACGGAGTGCCACGCAGCGTGAATCGCTTAGCCGATTTTGCGTTGTTGGCGGGTTCCGACCGAGGGCAAGAGGTGGTCGATGCGGCGACTGTTGAGGCGGCAGCCGAAGCGGTTAGCCTGCCGAATCTAGTGTCGTGACGCTAACGTCGATCGATTGTTTTATGTCGCCCATGCACTCGCGGAGAATAACAAGCTGCTCTTCGAGAGCCTTTTGGTCTTTGCGCACACGATCAACAATTTTTTCACTAGAAGACTGAATGGAATTAGCCAATCTGCTGATCTCGCCCATGTTCTTGACACGCTTTTCGATTTCAAGGATTGATTTGTCGATCGTTGTGAAATCGACCTTGCGCTCTTCGGTCTGGTGCTGTGAACGCATGCAAAGTGCCCGTGCAATTTCTAAAGCGGCTTGAAAGTAAGGGTCTGTAGTGAGATCTTCTGAATCCCAGATGATAAATAGATCGTTACCAAGACGTGTAAGAGGTTCGAGGTCGGCAGGGGCAATCCGACGTGAAAAAACAAACAAACCAATTTGTGCATCCCGGTTCTTTCTTGCTTGCTCAATTTCAGTGATTGCCTTTGTTAGCGTGTAGCCTGCTTCCTGCTTCGCTTCGATAACGATTCTCGCGCCTTTGGCGACATTGTCAGGCCCAAGTTCAATGACTGCGTCTCCAAATTTACGGCCCTTCATCAAGCCCGTGGTTTGGCCTGTTGCTTCCGGCAGATCACCGCGGCGATGTGCTTGATGTGCTAGGAAAGTGAAAACTGCATCCTCGAACGTGTCGCCATGCTGCGTGCCTCGCAACTCAGTTTCTCGCTTTGTCACTAATTTGCCAAGGGAAACTTTAACCTCTTCCTGAAACTCCGCATTCGTTTTGACATGCGCCGAGAGAATCGTCGTGAGTTCTTCTTTGAGTTTGTGTAAGGCAGACTGCTTGTTGTCGAGTGAAAATTCATGGGTGATTTTCCTTTGCGCTTTGTCGACATTGTTGACAAGGCGGCTTAGCGCAGAGCCTTCTTCGTCGAGCGAAAATTCTTTCACGACCTCGTCAATTTTCATCCCCATGTGCTTGGTGAAATCGCCGTGCTTAGTCGTGATTTCTTGGACCAAGCGGCAAAGCGAACCCTCGGGATTATCAAGTGAAAACTCTTTAAGTAGGTGATTACGTTGTTGAGAAAGTTGTTCCTCAATGTTGCCACGCAGAACAGCGAATAGTCCTTGCGATTGGCCTGGGCTGAGCATCTTCATTAATGGACTGTGTTCACCGATTTGGGTCATCAGCGTTTTTGCGATGACCGATTCTTCACCATCGATGAATGGACGGAGTAACCGAGTCAGCTCGCCATCGTCAGCAGTCAAGCGTCGAATACGCTGGCTAAATTGACCACTCTCGGGATCCAAATACTCTTTGAAGGACCCTGTCATTTTTTCTTGTGCTTCGCGGGCGTGGTCGCCGAGCTGCTGACGAAGTGTTTCGACAAGCCGTGTCGTTTCGCGTTGGATAAAACCGGCGTCCAAAGCTCCCGATACATGGCGGAGGGCAAGTACGCCGATCTTTATCGCTTCGAGCGCGTACTCCTCGCGGTCGGAACCCTCGGCGTGTTGGACGAGTGCGTGGAGTGTATCAGGGTCGTTGACCGTTAATTCTAACGCAAGCGACTCGGGCAAGTCGTTGGTTGTCGACCAGTCGCGAGTTTCTTGAAATCCGTTTGACATACAAGCCTCCTCCCAAGCGTTTGTCTAGTCAGAGCAAAATAACAGGTCTGAACATATGTTTACTTTGTCTAAATATGACGACTTCTTTCACAAAGGGCAAGCACCCTGCGGTTCTGCTAGCTTTCTTCGAGTTGGTCGAGGAGTTCTTGCCAGGCGAGTTGTTTTTGGCCGATGTGGTGGGCGAGGCGGTCGGAGGAGGGTTTGTGGTTGAAGCGTGAACGGGCGGTGGTGACTTCGTCTTCGAGGGCTGCTAGCCAGTCGGGTAGATCGAGGCCTGCGCCTGTCGGTTCGCTGGTGAGACTAGAGATTTCTCGTTCTAGTGTGGCAAATGCGGCTTCGCGGTTGTCGTTGGTGGCGGTCAGGGCAGGTTCGACGAGGGCTTTGATGCGGTCGATCAGCAGGGGGCGTATGAATCGTTCGTTCATGCGATCGCCGATGGTTGCCAAGCGCATGCCATGTTTTTGGATGAGTTTCTCGAATTCGGCAAGATGGCTGTCTGCGGCGTCTGCGGTCCGTTCGGCATAAGCTTGGCACCACATTTCGGCGGCCAGCGCGCGGCGTTGTCGGATCAGTATTTCGTGTGCCCAAATCACCGGCTTGAGATTCCAAGCGACCCGGTCGTAGCCGGCGCGAAGCCGTAGGAAGTCGACCAGGGTGTAGAGTAGTTCGCCACGATCGGACTGAGTGGTCGTGGTGTTGTAATCGCGATAGACGCGGTAGTTTTCGACGACCGATTGTATCGCCAGGGTGAGAATTTCGACCGCTTCCTTCCGAGGACAGCTTTTGTCTAATTCGTCGAGGAGCAAGATTTCGTCAGCCAGCTCAGGTTCTTCTTCGAGGCTTTCGATCCAGGTGTCGATGCCTTGATGCAAGATGCCGCGTAGATTGCCGTAGCTCATGAATTTTTGATCGAAGAGGTCGCCCCCAAAGCGTTCGATGAACTTGACAAAGCGGTCCCAGCTTTTTGGCTCAGCCAGTCGCTCGACGACGTTGAGCCGTAGGGTTCGGCTATGCTTGAGCCAACGTTCGAGCTGGCGTTCGGTTAATTGTTGCAGGGCGTCCAGCAACATGTGATCGACCTGCGACGCCCGTTCTTCGTCGGGGCCTTCTCCCCAGGTTTGCGCCGAGGCAACGATCGATCGCACAATGGCTTGATAGCCGTTTTCAAAGAGCCGATCGAATTCGGTGACGGCTCCTTGCCCGACGGGGTGGTCGGTTTCCATTGCCTGAGCCAGATCGAGCAGTTGGCACGTTTCGCGAACCAGCCCGAGTTGCGGCAGCCATCCGAGGAGGTCGTAGATTAGCTTTTGTAGTCCACGCGTCGCGACGATCTGTCGGGGTTCGCCGCCGCGCGAATGGGGCAAGTAGAGCAAGGCTCGTGGCTTGAGTAACTCGATCAAGGTTTCCCATTGGCTTTGTACGCCGGGGGCGTCGCCCGTCAGGATGGCGCGCAAGATTTTGATGGAGCAAATGCCCAGGGGTTCGTTGAAGGCGTCGATGCTGTCGATCGCCGTTTCGTCGGCGGTGGCGGCGAGTAGGCGGGCGGCATCGGCGGTTTCGACACAAGTGGAAATTATTTTTTGGATCAACGCTTCTTTGGTCGTGCGCAGTCGGTCGTATTCGACGAGCGAATCGTGGTTTCCGCTTGGCAGAGGGAACTCGAAACCGTGGATGGTTTCTAGCAACTCGATGAGCTGGCTGTAGTTGGTCGCGGCTTGGGAAAGCCATTGTTGGAAGGCCTCGGTGCTCGCGCCCTTTTTCTGTTGAGCGGTTTTCTGAGGCGCGGTTCCCCAGACAATGGTCACGTATTTCCATAGGCTGGCTACGGTCGTCAGGAATTCGAGGCGCTGCTCGAGTCGTTGGACTTCGTATTCCCACTCGGTGAATTCCCAATCGCCTTGGTCGTCGGCAAGATCGCCCTCGATTGCCGTCGTCGGTGCTGTCTTGGTAGACCATTTTTTCGTAGGCGGCTCCGAATAAACCGCCCGAGTCTTCGCCTTCCTCGAAGTCTTCGTCCTCTTCGTCCTCCTCGAAGTAGTCGGCACCGTCGATTTCGTCGAGCACTTCGTTGAAGAGGCTGTCGAGCGATTCGTCGAGGGTGAGGGTTGGCACTTGCCAGAATTCTTCGGCGTTGGCTTCGAGATAGGCGAAGAATTTTTCGATCTGCGACCAAGAATCGACGTCGGTACTGGGTTGCTGTTCGGTATCGGGTTGTTGCGATTCCACCGTGGTGAGCCAATGGAAGGCGAGTCGGTGGAAGGAGCTGTCGCCTTCTTCGAGGGGAGTGCGGTCTTTTTGGCTGACCCATTGCATCATCAGCGCCATGGCTGCGACGGTGTCGCCGTGTTCGAGGAGGGCTTCGATGACTAATTGAAACGCTTTGGAGGAATCGAATTGCTCGACAAACATGCGCCAAAACCCGATGTCTCCTGCTGCTGCACCGGCCTTGTGCCAAGCGTTGAGCGCACCGGCGACCAAGTTGGCCGACACTTCGATCTCTTTGGCGACCAGCCGTTTGACGTCTTCGACCGTTGAAGTGGCATAGCGGTCCCACCACTGCGACATTCGTTTGAGAATGGTCGAAAATTGTTTTTCGAGTGGGCTATTGTCCACGGCAGCCGCTTCGCTCCAGCCGCGCGCGTTGAGGTCGAGCACCTGTTCGACCAAGTCGACAAGTTCGTCGACTCGCCAATCATGCACCGTGTTCTCTAACGCCGGAAATAGGCTGAAGTTGCCAGCGAAACCAACGATATTCCACGGGTCGACCAGCGCGCCGCATTCGATAGCCCGGTGGATGAGGTTTTCGCATTCTTTGAGGTTGTCGAGGACCAATTCCAAACGATCTTGGTCGATCGCATCATGTCCGGCCGTGAGTCGGCAGTAGATTTCGCTCAGCATCCTGGCGGAAGGTACACGGACTAAATCGGCTTGTTGCTGTGCGGCTTCGGGATAACCAAGTCGAGCGTAGAGGTGGGCCAGGTGGACGCGTTGAATCTGGAGGGCGCGGCGTTTTGCCAGCTCGCGGTTCAGATGTTGGCGAGCGCCGCCGAAAGGTTGACGGTAGCGCTTCGATTCCTCGACGAGGCGCTGTCCGTAGGAGCCTTTGGCTTGGGTAAGTTGTTGTTGATAAAAGTCGTCGCGATAAGTGGCGATGTGCGGCAAGAGCGTCGAAAGCGTGACGGTCGAATCATGTCGGTTGGGTCCGTCGCCGCAGGTGCCCGACGCCATCAAGAGGGTTCCGGCCAGGACGGTCGCCGCCTCGCGGCATTGGTCGTTCTCGACCTCGGGTGTCGACGCTTGGTCGCTCTGGGAAGACGACGCTTCGTCGCACTGGCAAAGCGAGAGCAGGGCGTCGAGCGTGATTTGCTGAAGGACAAATCTAGTGTAGTAGCCGGAATTCGATATTTGGTGCGGATCCCACTGGCCAAAATGATGATTCGGTCGTCGGTTGACCGGATGGTCGAAATCGTAGGCACGCGGGTCGAGAGCGATTTCGTCTAGCCGGTCTAAATCGAACCAAGCACGTCCGAGCGTCTCCTCGTCGGTCTCCTGTAGGATTTCGATCGTATATCGAATAATTTTTTCGTAGCGTCCGACTGCGATGCCGGCACCCCGGATGAAAAGCGGGATGGGTCTGACAAATTCGTGAGGATACATCTCGCAAGCCTCGCCTGAAGCAAGCGTTGCAACGGGGCGATAGCCGACAAAGTCGTTGAGATGGGCCAGCGCCGCCGAGACGATCCGATCGGTTTCGGACCAGGGCGCGCCTTGCATCAAAATGGCTTCGCAAGCACGGCCGACAAAAAAGGGACGCCAGAGATCGGCGGTCTGTTGATGAAACAGAAGATTGCTATGGAAATCGCGATAGACGGGCAGCAGCTTTTCGTCGAGCAGTTCGAGCACGGCGGTCGCCTGCGAGACGTCGCCAAAGGCTCCGCCCGCCGCTTGGAGGTGGTCGATTGTTAGCTGGATTTTCTCGCACAGTTTTGGCAGCGTGTCGCCGTGGTGCGTGTGGCCTTCGAGCAAACGAAAAAGCTCGTTGATGTTTCGCAAAAACTTGGGGTCAGACGTCCCTGAAGAAAAGTTCAGGTAGCCGACCACCTCTTCGAGCAGGGTGGCTTCGTCGGCAACAGGTTGTGGAGAATTGGCTGGCACAGGTGGAGTCACTCAAAAATCCGGAGATTGCTGGAATCCGTAAGGCGGGTTTTCCCAGGACGCCAGACGACGAAAAGCCGAACGCGAAAAGCCAAAATTTACACGAAAAACTGCTATCACAACGCCGACCAACGTCTGTTCATGGTAGAGGACGCCTAGCCCGTCGGTCTAGGTGCCAAATTCGGCGTCCCTCGGGGATTCGAGGGGCCTACAAGGGATTCCCGAGGGTTTCGTTGAACAATTTGAGCAATTATTCGGTCGAGGTGCAGCCGGTTGATTAAGATAGGGTGTAGGTGGCAATCCACCGCGACTGCTGGCTCAGCGTTCGCTGATATCGACGTTTGAACGTCCGGAAAAGAGACCAGAAAAGAGAACTGTATGCTTGCTCAAAAGCTCCCTTTGTACCGCAACATTTACCGCAACTTTTTTTGCCCCTTACTGTCGTCTGTGGTGGCGATCCTGGCATTGCAGATGGTGGCATTCAGCGCGACAGCCACTTTTGCCAGTCCGCTGGTCTCGAACGTGGACGCCAATCAACTGGGGTTGGTGCGTAGTTGGTTTGCGCAGGTTCGGGTCGATCGGTCCAAGGATAAGGTAGTGCAATGGTTGTTGGATCGCGATCGAATTTTTGCCCTGACGAGTGCGGGCGCTGTGCAGTCGATCGACTCGGAAACAGGCGAGACCCGATGGACGACCGAAATTGGTGCTGGCGGTGCTTTCGTGACGGGACTCGCCGCCAACCGGAAATATGTCGCGGTGATGGACGCCGGACGTCTGTATATTTTGGATCGAAGCGACGGCCATCAGCTCTGGTCGCGACAAGTCGCTGGGGCTACGAGCGCCGCGCCTGCCCTGAGCCAGACGCATGTTTACGTAGCACTGATGAGTGGCCGGATCGAAGGCTATCAGCTAGAGGATCCTAGGGCCTCTGTCTGGCAGCACCAATCGTTTGGCCGCATTTTTCAAAGCCCGACGGTTACCGGAAAAGTGGTGAGTTGGTCGACGAATGGTAGGCTGTTTTATGTTGCCGAGGCCAACCGTCCACGCGTTTTGTTTCGCGTCGAAACGAGCGAAGAGGTGGTTGCTGCGGCTGCCGCGCAAGATCCTTTTATCTATGCCGCCGCGATGGACGGTTACCTCTACTGTTTTCACGCACGGACGGGCGCCCAGCAGTGGCGCTACGCGACGGGCTTTCCGATCACCGGCAAGCCGGCGATTGTCGGCGAGAAAGTTTATGTTGCTTCCCAAGAACCTTCGATGTACGCCGTCGATGCAAGCACAGGCCGACCCTTGTGGCAAATTGCCGGGGCCGCTCAATTTGCCGCCGTGGGCAAAGAGCAGACCTACTGCATGGATCGTTATGGGCAGCTGATCGTGCTGGACAATGCGACGGGTGGGGTCGCTGGTAGGCTTGCTTCGCAGGTGTCGAACCGAGCCTTGGTCAACGAGCAGTCGGATCGTATTTTCTTGATCAACGACTTGGGGCTGGTTCAGTGTTTGCACGAAATAGGCTCAGCGCAGCCCGTGTGGCACCGCGCCGTTGCAGAGACCGAGGAGCCTTCGCAGAGTGCTGACGCCGAGGACGAAGATTCGGCCGACACCGCCGATGCCATAGCGCGTGAGACGACGGTCGAGGAGACTACCGACAGTCCGTTTGAAGCGGAAGCGGAGGATGGACGAAGGAGGGTTTGATTTTGAGAATCCCTTCGAGTAGGTGCGAGCCGCACACGCTTTTTTAGCCTGCGATCGAGCAATCGCTACATCCGGCAGAGATCACCCAGGCCCAATTCTTTTAGGCTGAGCGTTGGGTGGGGGCAGCGGTTGACGATACTGAACGAAGAGTTCGTATCGTTTCGTTTAGGAAATCGGGGTTCGATCATGCCAAGCATCCAAGGGGTCGCTCAGGCGGCTAGCGCCATTCAGGCGGCACAGGTTCAGAACAACATTCAGACGGCGATTGCTAAGAAGCAGCTTGACGTGGTGAAGCAGCAAGGCGACGCCGCTGTGCAACTGATCCAAAAAGCAGCCGACATCAGCAAGCATCTCGACGTCCACGCGTAGCGTTTCCTGATTAAGAACAGGACGTTGCTGGCAACAAAAAATAGCCGCAGATGGACGCAGATGTCTGGTTTTACTTTTGCCGCGAATGCGGCGGCAGCATGTAGCCGTGGGCGTCAGCCCACGGAACGCTAAAAACCGGTCCGCAGTAGCCGCGAATGCGGCGATAGCAAGGCAAGGCATGGCAGTGCTGTCGCCGCATTCGCGGCTGGGATGTTGGTTGCAATCTTTCCCCCAGCTGACGCTGGGGGCTAGGTGCTTTCGCAGCTACGCCGCTTGTTGTGCATTCGCGGCTACACTACGTGTTCATGCGTCAGCTTGGGGCTTGTTTCCACTTTTCTTGGCCGGTTAGCGAGAGGACCGAGGTCCAGAGTTCGCTTTCGGGCGAGAGCCGCTTTTTCATGCCGGTGGAGATTGCTAGCGGCACGTGGACCAAGTGGTTGTGCCAGAGGCCGATCAGCAGATCGGTTTTGCCGGCGAGCGCCGCATGGACCGCCCTGCGAGCCAGTTGTTCGCAGAGCAAGCTGTCGGCGGCATTGGCCGGGACGCTGCGGATGTGGTAGCTGGGGTCGAAGTATTTTACTTTGGCCGGCATCTGTTCGGCTGCAAAATGCTCGTTGATCTTTTGTTTGAGAAACAAGCCGATGTCACCCAAACGGGGATTGCCCGAGGCGTCGCAGGTGTCGGGTTGCTTGGCGAGCAGATCTTGCCCCGCGCCTTCGGCAACGACGACCACCGCGTGCTCACGGGCGGCAAGCCGCCGCTGCAGCGCCGGCAAAAACCCGTTGGGGCCGTCCAGCTCGAAGGGGACTTCGGGGATTAACGCAAAATTGGCTTCGCCGCTGGCTAGTGTTGCGGCTGCTGCAATAAACCCGGCTTGGCGGCCCATGAGTTTGACGAGGCCGATGCCGTTGAGCACGCCCTTGGCTTCGACGTGGGCGCAGTCGATGACCTTTTCTGCCTCGGCGATTGCCGTGTAGAAGCCAAACGTGCGAAAGCAAAATTTGATGTCGTTGTCGATCGTTTTTGGAATCCCCACGATGGCAATCGGCAGCTTGCGACGGGTGATTTCAGTAGCGATTTGGTGGGCACCACGTTGGGTGCCATCGCCGCCGATGCAAAAGAGCATGTCGATTTTTTGGGCCACCAGGAAATCGACCGTGGTTTTCGGGTCTTGGTGTCCACGCGAGGAGCCGAGGATTGTGCCGCCCTGGTGGTGGATGCCTTCGACTTGTGTGGGGGTCAAAGGGATGGGCGGACGCCCCTCGTCGGGGTTCAGGCCTTGATAGCCGTAGCGAATGCCCAGGATGTCGGTGACGCCGTAGTTGTGCGTCAGCTCGAAGACGAGACTGCGGAGGATATTGTTGATACCTGGGCAAAGTCCGCCGCAGGTGACGACCGCTGCTCTCGTTTTGGTCGGATCGAAAAAGATCTTTTCCCGTGCGCCGGAACGCTCGAACGCTAGCGGGTTGATCGCTTCGCCGAGTCGAAAACGAGGTTCGTAGAGTACCCGCATGTCGTCGGGGACAAAGGTGCCGACCCCTTCGCCGGTCTGTAACGAACGCGCGAGGGGCGAAGCGTGCTGGCAGGGGCCAAGCGTCGAGACTTCGAGCTGTTCGGGGCGGAGGGTGGGTCGTTCGACCATGAATTTTCTTTTGCCTGGAATTGAGAGAGTGTTTGTTTGCCAGTTTAGCCTGTTCGCCCAAAAGAAAACAGCCGCGATGCAACGCATCGCATGGAGAGGTGGAGTTGGGTGGGGTGCGCCGTGCGTTGCGTTGCAACGCGGTTACTGTATGCGAGAGTGGGCGTTGCAACGCGGTTACTGGGCGCGGGGGTGGGCTTTTTCGTAGGCGGCGCGTAGGTTGCTGGTGCTGACGTGGGTGTAGATTTGGGTGGTGACGAGGCTTTTGTGGCCGAGCAGCTCTTGGACGCTACGGATGTCTGCGCCGCTGTCGAGCAGGTGCGTCGCAAAACTGTGGCGGAGGGTGTGGGGGCTGGTGCGGCGGTCGAGGCCCGCTTGTTTGAGGTGTTTTTCGAGCATGCGTCCGACGCTGCGCGACGTGAGACGGGTTCCAAAACGATTGACAAAGACCGGGGCCGCACGGTCGGTTGGTTCTTTGTCGGAGAGCTGCCGCTTGGCGAGCCAGGTTTTCAGCGCGCGCAGGGCAAAAGAACCGAGCGGGGCGAGGCGCTCTTTGCGTCCTTTACCCCGGACGCGGACGATGCCTTGGGGGAAATCGAGATCGCCGTCGTTGAGGTCGACCAGTTCGCTGACGCGGAGGCCGGCGGAGTAGAGCGTTTCGAGGATTGCCCGATCGCGGAGGCCCATGGTCGCTTCGCTCGACGGGGCACCGAGCAGTTTGCCTATTTCGGTGGTCGAGAGAAAGTGCGGCAGCTTGTGGGCCTTGCGCGGGTTGCGGAGGGCCTTGGCTGGATTGTTGTCGATCCAGTTTTCACGCTGCGCGAAGCGATAAAAACTGCGGAGCGAGGCTAGCTTACGGGCGATCGAGGTTTTGGCGTAGCCGGCGTCGTGCAGGGCGGCTAGGTAGCCGCGCAGTTCGACCGAGGAGAGCGTCATTGGATCGGGGCAGCACCCGTCCTCTTCGCTCAAGTAGTCAGCAAAGGTTTCGAGGTCTTCTCGATAGGCTTTGAGCGTGTGCGGCGAAGCACCCCGTTCGACGAGCAGGTGTTGCAGAAATTTGGATAACTGGCGTTGCACGGGCGCACCAATCAGTCCTCTAGATCGGTGGACTGCTGTAGCGAGACGCGATCCAATGATTTGCTGACTGGGCCTACTTGGCGTACTTTTTGGCTGAGCACGGCGGCATCGTACCAAGTGAAGCTCAGATTGGTATTCGAGGCGAAACGACCCAGGGTGCGCAAGGCATCGGCTCGTTGCGAGTCGTCGAACAGAAAGATGTAGCGCTCGCGTCCTTTGACCAGCGCTAGTACATTGATATCGTCGTCGTTCACTGTGGCAGCTCTCCATGCGGCAACACTTCGCGGGGCAGCCTGTCAGACAAGGAGCCGGTTCCTTGGCCTGCAACGGCTGAGCGGGGGTTTGGCCACGACGACATTGGATGCGGAAGGCATCTGTGCTGGCGTGACCAAGGTAAAAACCCTTCCGGCGAGAGGTGGGTTTCTAACAGGTTCTATCGGCTCTCAGGCCACCGCCACACCACACGGGTTTTGTGACTGCCGCCGCGCGCTGACAGCATTTCGGAGATGTGCATGTGACAGCAGAAGCGGATGAAGTCGTCGCTGCGCTGGAGATAGGCTTCCCATCCGCCGAAGCGTGCGTCTTCGCGAAAGTAGGCGTAGCTCTGCAAAGCCTGCGTAAAATCAGGGTCGGTGCCGTTATAAACGCGTGTGTGTTTGAGCACGGGGCCGTGATGGGGGTCGCAGGCAGGGCGAGCGGCTTGCGGCGAGGGCGGCACGAAACAGCTTTCGGTGGGCCATGCAGGTGGCAATGCGCCGGTTGCAAGGATTGATTCGCTGGTAACTGTCGGCACGCTCGTATCGTTTTTAAGGCTGCTATCTTGCGGGCCGCTATCTTCGGGGCTGCTATCGTCGGCAGGCGTCGGTTCGAGGAGTTGCCCGGCGGGCAGTTCTTCGGTCGCTTGTGCAAGCTGAATAGAATCGTTCTCGAACGGATCGCGTTGCTTGCCCGATCTGCTGGCTCCGACCGAGAGTGGAGGTGGGGAGGGCAAGGTTTGGCAACCACTCGAGCAGTCGGGCGCTTGCGTTGCCATCTGTGCTTGTGCGAGTGCCATTTGCGATTCGTAGACCAGCGAGTCGGGGATGTATTCTTCTTCGGGCGTGTTCCAGGGTAGGCCGTAGCCGGCTGGGATCTCGTGATAGCCGGGGTTGGCGGTGTACCATTCGACGCGCAGACCACAGCGGGGCGGATAGTAGGGCGAAAAATCGGTCACGGCCCCGACGACCACGGCATCGACCCCCAACAGTTCGGCCAATCGACGGGCTTCGCCAGCGCCGCTTAGGTCGATGCGGTTGGCGATGATCGCTTCTTCGACCACGCCAAGCGGCACGACATCGAAGCCGGGCGTCGACTGGAGTTCGGAAAAGTAGGCCATGGCGAAATCACGGCCATTGACGGTCGATTCGTCGCTATGGTTGAAAAACGGCGCGACGGCCACACGGCTAAGCTGCGGAAAGGGATTGCGAATGACCGGCTTGTGCGAGATTTCTGGTAGCACCAGACTGCACCCGGCAAAGGCAAGAAGCGGCAAGCAGCAAAGAATTTTGAGGAGTATTCCACGCATGGTGGCACAGGTTTCCAAAACGAAAGGGGCCCCCCTTCCAGAGTTTGGACGCTGTCGTGATCTTCGGCGTAATCGTTAGAGTCGCTGAAGAGAAATCGCCACCAAAGGCAAAATCGTGCGAAAGAAAAAGACCGGCGATGCTAGCATCGCGCGTGCTAGCTACATATTGCGTGGGATAATCCCCAGGTCGAGGCCCAGCACAAAAACCATTAGCGAGATGATGCAGACGAAGCCGATCGTGTGGAGGGCGACGACAAATTTCTCGCTCGCTGGCCGACCACGAATGCCTTCCCAGGCCAGGAAGACCATGTGGCCGCCGTCGAGTAGCGGGATAGGCATGAAGTTGATGACCGCCAGGTTGGCGCTCAGCATGGTCAGAAAGAGCAGCAGTTTGCCGATGCCCTCGAATGCCGAATAGCCGGCCGCCTGGGCAATGGTCACCGGGCCGCCCAGGGCGGTGAAAGGGACTTGGGTTCCCAGCTTACGCAGGAAGCGAAAGACCATGCCGAGCTTGTCGAAGGTTTCGTGAAAACCGAGTTGAAATTGTTCGCCAAAGGTATCGGCTTGGTGCAGCCGTTGGAGGCGGGTGAACACAAAACCACGGGCGGCGACATACTGGTCGTCGACCGCTGCGGGGGCGAGGGTCGTCGTCTCGGTTTTGTCCCCACGGGTGTAAGTGAGCTTGATTTTTGTCCCGGCGGGCAGGTGTTGAATCAATTGAACGAAGACAGGCCAGTTTTGCTTGCCCTCTTGTCCAAATTCGAGAGGTTCTTCGGAGCCTGACTTTTTGCCTTTCATTTTGGGAATAAGAAAATCGGCTTGCGTGATCACGTCGCCGCTCTGCAAACCGGCCTGCGCGGCTGGGCTGTCGGGCTGGACGCTGCGTACGCGGTTGAGCACCCGGTAGGCGATCCCCAGGGCGGGCACCGAGAGCGGATCGTCCTCGCCCCGCGAAAGTTCTTCCCAGGCGACTTTTTGTAGGGGCAGGTCAAGCTCTTCGAGGGCTTGGCGACCATCGCTGTCGGAAGTCGAACGGCGGACGGAGAGTCGGATGTTTTTATTTTCTGTGGCCATTGCGCTTAGTTGTTGAGGCAAGGCGATCGGGTCGGCAAACGGGATGCTGTCCCCGGTTTCGTTGGATGGCGAGTCGTCGGCGTAGCTGATCTTGTCGATGAAGTCGCCTGCTTGAAGGCCTTTGTCGGCGGCGGGCGAGTCTTTTTGAACCGCGACAATCTTGCCCATCTCCATCGCTAGGCCAAGCCGTTGCATGGTCTGTGGGGGCAGCGTCATGGTGACGACCTTGCCCCCTTCGAGACGACCAAAACGATCGCCTTCGGGAGCCGTGCCGCCACGGCGCACGCTGACTTCCAGCGGTTGGTCGAGGTTTTGTACTAGCTGCGCCATCCACTCGTGGTAGTCGGTCACGGGCTGGCCGTTGACGGCTACGATTTCGTCGCCGCCTTGGAATTCGGACGAAGCGTTGGCAGCCGAGGTGCCTTCGCGGACGGGTAGCTCTTGGGACAGCCGTAGGGAGGAAGGTGAGGCGATACCGACTTTGGCCAGACGTCCCGACTCTTGGCGCGGGCGAAGGTTGATCTGTTCTTCTTCGCCGGTCGCGGCGCGACGGACGGTAAATTGGATGCCGTTTTCTAAATCGCCAAGTGTGACGGTTTGCATGAGTTGGCTGAACGAAGGATTGCGAGTCTCGCCAATCCCGGTGATTTCGTCGCCGGGGCGAATGCCCGCTTCGTAGGCGGCCGAGCCGGGCGAGACCTGCGAAACGATACTCGGGACGACCGGCACGCCGACGCGGTAGGCAATGGTCGCAAAGATCACGGCAAAAATGATGTTCATGATCACCCCGGCCGAGATGATCGCCATCCGTTGCGGCACGCTCTTGGCGAGATAGCTTCGGTTGTCGACGGTGAACTTGGCTCCGTCGGGGCCGGTGATTTCTTTGGTGGTGAGCGTGCTCTCGCCGCTGACTTGCGATTCGCGCACCTGTTCGGCAATGTTCGCCGGGTTGTCGTCTTGGCCCAGCATTTTGACGTAGCCGCCCAGCGGCAGGATGCCGATGCCGTATTCGGTCTCGCCCCACTTGCGGCTAATTTTGTAGCCGCCAACATCAAAGCCGATGAAAAACTTATCGCACTTGACGCCGCACATTTTGGCGACGGCAAAGTGGCCCAGTTCGTGGACGAAGATCACCGCACCCAGCCCGAGGCCGACTTGCAAGATGACCAGCAGCAAATGCCAAGACAAAGTGACAGCAATTAAACCTAGACCCAACGTATTGGGTGAAAAAGCTTCGGCAATTAAGGACATGCCCAATGAAAAATCTCCTCGCGAGCCCAGCGGTCGAGGTCGACCAACTGGGGAAGTGTGGGGCTGGACTCGAAATTGTGCGATTCCAGCACGCTCCGACAGGCCGGAACGATTTCTGTAAAGTGTAACTCACCAGCTAGGAAAGCCTCAACCGCAGCTTCGTTGGCCGCGTTGAGAACCGCCCCGCTCGTCCCCCCCGCCCGGGCACAGTCGTAGCCTAGCTTGAGAGCGGGAAAGCGATCGAGGTCGGCTAGCTCGAATTCGAGCGTAAAAGCTTGCTCCCAATCGAGCCGAGTCGCTACGCCAGCAACACGCTCGGGATAATAAAAGGCGTACTGGATCGGAAGCCGCATGTCGGGAGGGCTTAATTGGGCGATAATCGAGCCGTCGACGAATTCGACCATCGAATGGACGATCGATTGCGGGTGAATCGTGACCGCGATCCGATCGGCTTCGATGCCAAACAGCCAACGGGCTTCGATGATTTCTAGGGCTTTGTTCATCATGGTCGCCGAATCGACCGTGATTTTTGGACCCATGCTCCAGACCGGATGTTCGAGCGCCTCGGCGATGGTCACCTGTTTTAATTCTTCGGGCGTCGCGTTGCGAAATGGGCCTCCGCTGGCGGTGAGCACCAACCGCTCGACTTCGGGCTTGCTGCCAGCCTGCAGGGCTTGAAAGATCGCGCTATGCTCGCTGTCGACGGGCAGGAGCAGCGTGTCGCGCTGTTGGGCCAATTGCGTCACCAATGGTCCGGCGGTTACCAGGGCTTCTTTATTGGCCAGCGCGACGGTTTTTTGGTTTTCGAGTGCTGCCAAGGTGCTATTGAGGCCGGCGCTGCCAACGATGGCCGCTAGCATGAGGTCGACTTCTTTGCGGGCAACAACCTGATCGAGGGCCGCAGAGCCGATGAGCAGTTCGGTCTCGGGCGGAAGTGTCGACCAATCAAAAGCTTCGGCGGCCGCCGGGTCGGTTGCGACAATCCACCTTGGCCGAAACTCGCGTGCCTGGGCCACAAGCTGTTCGAGCCGAGAGTGAGCCGTCAGCACGATTGCCCGTAGCCGGCCCTCGCTCGCGCCGATCACCTCCAAGGCGCTGGTGCCGATGCTGCCGGTCGAACCTAGCACGGCAATCTGTTTAGCCTGTTTTAACTGTTTAATAGGGTCGTTCATGCAGAGTGAAAGCCACAAAAGCTTATTTTTCTCTCCGACTAAAAAGTATCGAAAATCCGAGAGTCAGTAGCATGAGGCAATTTGGCTCGAGCACCGTCGTTGAGGCCGCCAAGGTTCCCGGCCCGGTGAAGTTACGCTGCCACGCGAGGAAGTCTGCCCCGTCGGAGTCTCCGTCGTTATCGGCGTCGGAATCCCCGTTTGCTCCGTAGTCGCCTTGCCACTGGCTACGATCGTCGGCGTCTACGTCGCCATCGTTGTCGAAGTCACCAGGATCTGGTCCATTACCAAACCTCCAAGCCAGTGCGTAGTCAACTCCATTGGCAAGTGTGGAATCATTTTGGACACGGAGTTTATAGTTGCCCCCGGCTGTCACTTCAAAGAAAATGTGTTCCACATTGTCCATTACGGACGAGGACTGGGTTATTGCAGTAAGCGGGTTGTTTGAAGCAGCATCCATGAAGTACAGATTAAGGTTGTCCAGTTCGTCCGTAATGGGCCTATCGAAAAAGGTGTCTGTGAACGAATACGTGTTGTCGGGGTTGGTTAGCTGTACATCGCGGTGCCATGTAAGCGTCGCTGCTATCCATCCACTTGTCGTGGCGTTAAACACATACTCATTGTTACCTGCGCCGACAAAACCATAGTCCCAGCCAATGAGTGGGACCATGCCGGGCCCATGCTCTCCAGGCTTAAACTGAGTTAGAGCATTATTAGCGTTTAGATGCCCTGCCCCAAAATCTTCGTCCAGAGAAATTCCATCTGTTGTGCTGGCAGGAAGTTGCGTCCAGTCGAATCCGTTTCGGTCTGTCACTGTTCTTTGGGAGCCATGCACCCCGCTTATCTTGTCCGCAGAATTTAGAATTACTGCCTTCATAACTTCCGGCTTATGTGCGCGACTGCTGCTGAATCGCGTGTTGATAGGTATTTGTTGATCGGCATATTGATTTAGCAGGGCGGCAGTTCCCGTTACATGTGGCGCAGCATAACTGGTTCCACTACGCGTTGTGTTGGTTGTATTATTGATGTGAGCGAGTCTGAGGTCTGTGCCCGGTGCTAAAATGTCAATCGATGTGCGGCTTCCTAGTGCATCTTGAATCGTCCTGTTTTCAGCATCAGTCCGTGTCCAAGTATTACTTGGCGAAACTTTTCGTGAGTAGCCAACAGTAATGCCGTTGAAATTATCTGCTGGCATAGGGACGGCCCTAGATTCTACGTCACCAGCGGCTACGTACAGCACATCGTACCTTTTTGCAGACCAATCGATGAACTGAGTAAAGAAGTTTGTTCCATCGGGGTTTTCGACAAACTCTTGTAGTGAGAACCCAAAGCTAAGGTTGATGGCCCGCATATTGTTGACTTTTGCAATGCGATTCGTAGCTACCGCCATTCTCCCTTGAGGGTCTGAGCCACTTTTTGGTGAGCCAGTATGGAGTAGTGCCTTCGGGGCGACGCCTTCGAGAGTTGGGTCAGGGCCGTTGTCAGTTGCAACCATGACACCTGCTGCAACCATGACACCTGCGACAGCCATTGCATGGTTACTAATTGTAAGCTGGTTTGCTGGGCTGTTGCCTGCGCCAAAATAAGCCTGCGCTATGGAAATTTGGTCGTGGTGGAGAAAAGGGTCCGTATCGTAGTTCATGCCGCTAGCTCGACCATTTTCAACCATCCCAATCAGGACACCATCTCCGTCCAGCCCAGTGACTTTAGAATTTATGCCATCGGGACCAATCGAATCGGTAGATGCAAAAGTAAGGGAGCAGAAAACGGCAGTGAACAACCCAGCTAAAAGAATCGTGCTTCGCATGTCAGTCTCCTCGAAGAGTATCCAGGACGGAAAAATCAAAGGAATCACAAATAAGACGATGGACGTTTTCAGCACTCAATCTTTTACTGGTTGCACCCGGCTCGACGGTAGGCGAAGATTGTTGAAGCCTTACCATGTACCCACCCTTGGGCAATTTACCTAGAGGGATCAGCGCAAAGTATGATCCCAAATCTAATTCAATAGTGCGATGCGTATAAAATGTGACGATGATTTTGTGCTTGTTGCGTGATACTTCGCTTAGGTAGATCGGACATCCTCCTTTTGAAAAGTAGACAAGAGTAAGTTCTTCGTAGGAAGGGAGTGCTGAGAGTGCTTTCGACTTGCCGGTAATGATTTCTCGGGCTTTATCCAGAGCGAGTCTATCTGAGCCGATGACTACAAAACCTTTCGCTGGCCTTTGGTTTTTATCTGCGTAATTTAGCGTAATGAGAATGTCGTGCATCGGCGACAGTCTTCTTGTTTCCTTCGTCGGCAAAGTTGTATCAACCGGGGATATTTCGCTGACATCTTTTGTGCCCGGCATGTCCCAAGCCCAGATCGTATCCAAGGGGATCGTGAGGGTTTCTTCTCCACACGCCGTACCGGCAGTCACCAAGATCAAAGACGATGTCCAAGAAAATGCGAGTGTTCTTAAAAATGTCATTTCAGTTCCTCCAGAAGCAACAATATAGGGAAATGCGATAACCCATTACAAGTTAATGTTGGTTTCCCCGGATATTGTGTTGGTGGCGACGGGATCGCCGTCAAGGTGGTGCGTTGGGAACAAAGGAATTGAGCAAGCGAAAGGCCGCCCTGACCTACCCCTCACCTGCTTTCTGTCCGTCTGTAGGCATCGTAACGAAGATGCGGGCTGTGGTCTGTCGTGAGGGGGGCGGCTGGAATCGGGTATTTTAGGGGGTTCCTATATTAACGGCAACCCGCCGCATTGTGGTCAGGTAAGCTGGGCGAGCTTCGTTGTCTTTTCGTGGGTAGTTACTTACGATAGGTAGTAGAGAGTCGTCGTAGAGAGTAGCCGCAAAGTTTGGGCAGAACATCAAACCGCACCTGTTCAGAAAGTCATGAGCAGGGAGCCAGGGAGAAGTAATGGAAGAATCAGAAAATAAGTCGAAGGGCAACAACTCCAAGGGGGCATCCGAAAAAAAGCCTGCTCCGCAAGGGAGCAACCTGGTGTGGTACGTCTTGGCTTTGATGACCGTGCTGTTGTTGTTGGGGGCTGTTTGGAACGGAAGTAGCCAGAAGGTACTCAGTTGGAGCAAGCTCGAACAACTGATTGTTGCGAGCAATCCTAAGAACCCCGTAGAGGTTCAAGACTACGTCACAGTCAAAGAGCTGAACACCAAGACGCCGATGAGCGTCCGTTACAGCAATCCAACGAAAATCGTCATTGGCATCACCGAGGTGACGGGCCATGTGATGCGCAGCGAAGCGCTGCTCGGCACAAGCGTTGAGTCGAACGGTTCGGAAACAACGCCAGAAACCAAGATCGTCGACCTCCAGTATGGTCCGCCCGAAGAGGTACCGTTCCGCGTCGCGCGCGATCCGGGCGAATCGCGGCTCGCCACGTTGCTGGCCGAAAATAATATCGTCGGATGGGACAACGCCGCGTCGCCAAGTCCGTTTCTCAGTTCGTTGCCTGTGCTGATGATGATCGGCATGTTGCTGTTGTTGACGGTGATGATGTTGCGTCGGATGGGCGGGGCCGGGTCGCCGATGGCGTTTGGCCGCAGTCGGGCCAAGCTGTATGCCCAGGAAGACATGGAAGAGAGTTTCGACAGTGTGGCGGGTGTCGACGAGGCGGTCGAAGAGCTGCGAGAAGTGGTCGATTTTCTCAAGAACCCAGACCGCTACCAGCGTTTGGGCGGTCGGATTCCGAAGGGCGTTTTGCTGATCGGCCCACCGGGTACGGGCAAGACCTTGCTCGCCAAGGCGGTTGCCGGCGAAGCGGGTGTGCCGTTTTTCAGTTTGAGCGGTTCGGACTTTGTCGAGATGTTTGTTGGCGTGGGTGCTGCGCGTGTGCGAGACATGTTTCAGCAAGCCGAGCAGCGTGCCCCGTGTATTATTTTTATTGATGAACTCGATGCGCTCGGCAAGACGCGTGGCAGTGGCCAAATTGGCGGCCATGACGAGCGCGAACAGACGCTCAATGCGTTGCTCGTCGAGATGGACGGTTTTGGTTCCAACAGCGGCGTGATCGTGATGGCTGCGACCAACCGGCCCGAAACGCTTGACCCCGCCTTGATGCGCCCCGGCCGGTTCGACCGCAACGTACTGGTCGACCGTCCTGACGTCGGCGGTCGCGAAGAGATTTTGAACGTGCATCTCCAAAATATTCGCGTCGGCGATGACGTGGATGTCAAGAAAATCGCGGCGATCAGCAGCGGCTTTGTCGGAGCCGACTTGGCGAACATCGTCAACGAAGCGGCCCTGTTGGCTGCCCGTAATGGCAAGAAGTCGGTCGGGATGGAGGAGTTCAACGAAGCGGTCGAGCGCAATGCGGTCGGCCTCGAAAAGAAAAGTCGGATTATGCAGGAGGATGAAAAGCTGCGTGTGGCTTACCACGAAAGTGGCCACGCGCTGGTTGCCTATTCGCTGCCGAACACCGATCCGGTACATAAAGTTTCGATCATTCCGCGCGGCTTTGGTGCCTTGGGTTACGTCATGCAACGTCCCGAGCACGATCGGTTCATGCGAACCCGGGATCAATTGGATGCTGAGATTCAGGTTTGTCTGGGTGGAACCATCGCGGAAGAACTGATCTACGAAGACAATATCGGAAGCGGCGCGACCAGCGACCTCGAGCGAGCGACCGAAATTGCCCGTAGCATGGTGATGGACTACGGCATGAGTTCCCTGGGACGAATCAAGTACCGCGAAAGTGGACGCAATCCGTTTCTCGGCGGCGAATTCGGTGGCGCGCAAATGCACAGCGAACAGACGGCCCGCGAGATCGACCAAGAGGTAAAACGCATCATCGACGAATCGCTAGAAAAGGTTCGCCACATGCTTAGCGAACGGCGCGAAACGCTCGAAGCGATCGCCCGCAAACTGATGGAAATCGAAGTGCTCGACTCCGACCAACTGGCTCGCGTGATCGAGGAGAGTTCGCCCAGCCCAATGATTGTCCCAGGGACAGGAGCCGAACCGAAGCGGTCGCCTTCGGCTGAGGACTCATCCGACGGCCAAAATGTAGCCCCTGGCTCCGCCGGGGGATAACATGCCCAACCCGAACACGTATCCCGCATATTCATCCCCCGGCAGAGCCGGGGGCTACGTGGTCATTGTAACCATTCCTGCCCACTGGACATGCTCTCGATTTCAATCAGAATAGAAGAAGCTTTTTGTATTTTTCTTTTTCGGGCACGCAGTATGACTGGCCTTACTCCTATGCGCAACTTTTGGCAACAGGGCTGGCAACAGGGAAACTTGCTGATCGGACTGGGGCTGGCGCTGATTGTGGCTGCCCAGTTTTGGACGGCACTGCCGGTGGTGACGGCGATTGCACTGATTGGACGCGGCGCGCTGCTGACATTGCAGTCGCGTCCGCGCAGCGCACGACAAGATACGTTGGCCGTGGTGAACCTGAGCGTCTATAGCACACTCGTTTGCTTGGCTATCGTCGCCCAATCAAACGCGGTGCTGCAAGATTCGCTGACGTCGATAAGCCTCAGCATGTTGCTCGACCACGCCGTCGCGATTGTGTTGCTGCTAGGCTTAGTCTGCCGCGTCTTTTTGCGTTTGAGCCAGCCGACGGGCTAAGCCAAGTAGGGTGGGCACCACCCACCAAAACGCAATCGATTTCAGTGGTGACCAAATGCCTTAGCGCACGAAGGGCGTCGCGATTAGTTCGGGCTGAGGCGCTCGCCAGGCGGTGCGGCGTGCGTGGGCGGGGCCTAGGGCAAGGCCGATCCAGCCATCTTCGAGCACGAGCTGCGTGATCATCAAGCCTTTGAGACGCGGGTCTTCGATCAAGGCTGGGTTTAGCAGTTGAATTTCCTGACCCTTGGCCAGGAGTTTGCCAATGATGCTGTGCAGCACCACGCGCGGGCCGGTTTTTAGGCGGCGACCCGAGAATTGCAACGTCCCGTCGCGGACCAGTCGGACATCAAGTCCGTTGAGCAAGGGACGAAAATAGACGTGGACCTGAAAATTCTTGATCTTGTCACGACGGTGCGCCAGTTCTGCAATGCTCAACACCAGGTGCAGGCGATCGCCTTCGCATTGCACTCGGATGGCATCCCGAGCCGCAAATTCGATCACCGCGTGACGTGGCAAATCGCTGGGGACTTGGGCTTCTGTTTTCCCGAAGCGTTGCGCGAAGTAATGATGCAGTTCGAGTAACTTCATGCGGCGGCCGTCGAGTTCTAAACCCATGATCGCGTTGTTCAGTACCGTTTCGTGCAACTGCAAGCTGAGCAAACTATCGGAAGGTGCGAGCGGACGTTGGGTGTGGGCGGCGAGCTGGCCTTGGTTGGCCAGCCGTAGTTGCATGACGGCCCGTTGCTGGGTGGTGTGGATGTCGAGTGGCTCGGCTAAGATGGCTAGCCGCTCGAGAGGGGCAAGCACCTTGTCACGAAACCGTTGTTCAAGAGCCTCTAGCCTCTTGTCCGTCGTTGTATCCATGCGTTGTTTGACCCGACGGACTACTTTGGACTTGGCCTGATTCATTGCCGTCGGGCGAGACTTGTTGTTTTTCTGGCGTGCGAGGTCGCGGAGCAGATGGCCAAAGATCGGAATGGGATCCAACTGGCTATCGACGCCGATGAGTTCGTTGCGCCCTTGGGCTTTTGCTTGCGTTGGCTTGATGTGTAGCCCTTGGGCGTCGATCGAAATTTCTTTGCGCGCCTGATACTGCATTCTTGCCGCGTTACGCACACGGGCGGGCCAGGTGTCGGACCGCGTATCGGTATAAACCTTGCCGTAGGCCTCCAATCCAAAACGCCAAGCCTTGTCGTCGGGCAGCAAACGAACACGCAGTTGGGTCGTCGTACGTGCCCGTCCGCGAACTTTGGCTCCGGCCACGCGATCGCGAATGGGCGTGATGATCGGCTCTTGCTTGGGCATCATCCGATTCATCAGGTCGTTGCTCATGGCGATCCGCATATTCGCGCCCCGGTAGTGCCGCTGCAATTCGGTGCCTAAGGCTTGCAATCGTGGATCGTCTGACCACATCAAGCGTTGTTGTAGCTGAGCAATCGCAGCAGCAAATCGCATTTCGCGGCCCGTCTCGTACCGTTCGATCAGGGCGGCTAAGGTTTTTAGATTGACCTTGCCCGCCGCCCAGACGCGAAGCTCGCTGTGCAATCGAACCATCGGCGAAGTCGCCAGGAACGCGAGTTGCCTCTCGGACAGTCGAGGATCGTCCATGCGCGAAAGCACCTCTTGGGCCAGCTTGGTGCGACCTTGCAACTTGGGCGCGATGCCCTCGCTCGTCGCGGCGGCGATGCGGTCGAGCAGTAAATAGTCTCGCCAGTCGGCACCATTTTTTTCTTCTTCCAACAGTGTGGCAATCTCGTTGAGCGTCGGCATCAACGTGGCGGAAGTCGGTTGCGAGCCGTTCGCGATGCCTGTGCTCGTGTTGCCTGTGATGGAAGGTTGACGGGGATCCAACAGCAGACGCCAAACGCCCAGGCGTCGTCCGAGGGCCTGCGTTGCTTGATGCCAACGATTTTGCGAAGGGCTGTTGTTTTCATTTTGGCGGAGGCCTGCCTCGTGCAACGACTCCAAGCGGTCGAGCATCTGGGCGGCGTTGGGTTGCATGTCTCCTTGCGCCTCAGTAATAAGTTGCTTCTCGGTAAGCTGACGCAACGTGGTTAGCACTTGTTGCGACCAAACCGCCCCCGGCGTGCTGGCCGAAAAGCCCTCGAGTAGTTCCGTCAACGCTACGGGCCGATGCTTCAGCAGCGGAGGCTTTGCGCGAGCAAGCGGAGCCGTGAGTTCAACAGCCTCTTCCGTAGGCGGAAGCTGCATTGCCGGCGGTTGCGCTGTTTTAAGTTGTCTCGCCGGTGTTTGCGGTATCCGCATGGCTAGGCGTGGCTCGGACCTGGAAATCTGCTCGGGAGATCGGGAGGCTCGGAGCAAGATTTCGGCAAAATTCTCGGGTTCGTCTTTTCCGATTTTCGGCGTCCTAGCTTGCGCCTTCGAGCGATGCGGTCTCTGCAAGCGTTGAGGCAACATCGCCAAGCGATCCTGTTCGTTAGCTACGCGAACGGGCGGCGCTAGCCTCGGTGAAACAATCGTTGGCCCCGGCGCGACGACCTCGAGCAACCGGTCACGCATTGCCAGCAGCCTGTCCAAGTCGAAGTCGCTACGCTGAGGCAGCGGCTCGTCGACTTCGACGGTGGGGAAATCAAATTCTACGACAACATGCGGAACGACAACATGCGGAGACGTCTCGGCGAACGGTTCGAGCAAGAGGCTGACGTCTAGCTCAGGTTCAGCGGGGGACGCCGGAACAAACTGGGGCGCTGTGTTGGGCGCGGCGGACGAGGAGATCTTCTTAGCGGAGATCTCTTTAGAAGGGAGAGACCCATAGCCTTTCCAGCATCGCGGAGCAGCGACAGCCAGTACAAACAACAGTCCCAGCGCGACCAAAACGGGCCACAGCGGTTTCCTTCGCTCCCACCGCATGAACAAGGCCTCCTGCCTCAAAGGGTACTGCATTGCCAGAAATCTGGTTCGGCAGGCAGCCAAACGTTCAGAGTTCGAGAGATCGTCGTACTGATAAGATCGGTAGTTGGAGCGGAATGCTTGCGTCGAGATACCGTAGGTTCGCCCGGAACTAGCCGACATTTGGGGTGAAACGCTAGCTTACGGTAGAGGTTGTACGGATTAGGGAAAAGTTGCGACCCGGGGCGAATCGATTTTGTGGCATTCTCTGCTAGCAGAGGGGCGTCGAACTGGGGTGGAAGAGGCCAGCGGCACCGAGGCTTAGCCCTGCACGACATACGAGCCTTGAAAGCTTACGTACGGTCCTTGTTCGTCGGCGATTTCTACGCTCAGGTCGATTTTCGATTTGCCTTTGCTTTGCAAAAGCTCGAAAAAATAGTCGCTTTCAGACGGATCGATCGGCAGGCCGACGGCCAGGAACTCGGGCGAACGGACCGGTCGCAGATAGCGAATCTTTCCGCGACGGATGACGATATTCCCGGCCAGCGATTCTCTTTGCAGCAACATAAACACCGTCCCCCAGCCGACGATCGTGCAAAGGGCGTTTAAGCTGCCGGCGAAAGCCGAGTATTGATGATTGCGATTCGGCTCGAGCGGCATTCGCACGGCGAGCTGCTCGTTTTCCCAGGAGACGACCTGAATGCCCATCGCCGCAGTGATCGGCATTTCACGGCAGAGCGTCTGTTGTAGCAATTCGAGAGTCGGATCATCCATGAGGGGTATGCTAACGCATTTCACTCTTCACAATTCATTAAATTCCCCAAATCAATAAGACCGAGTAATTGACTTCGTTGGGGTCGGCTCCGTTGGGCGTACTGTCGTAGCGGTCGATGACCGAGAATTTGAGGCTCATGTTGCCGGGCCGATCGAGGTCGATCTCCCAGCCGATGTCGGTCACGACACGATACTGATTAAAGTCTTCCCATTCGGGGAAGTAATCGAACTTGGCAGACAGTCGTTGTGTTTTGCTCAGCTCGTGGTCGTATTCCATGCCAAACAGGGCTTCGTAAGCCGTACTTTCGTCGGGGCCGCCGAACTCGCGCGAAGCACCCGCACCAAACCGGCCGAGCAAATCGAGATGCTCGGTGTCGATAAACTGATAGCCGAGACCCGTATTCGCCGACACACGCAAATCAAACGCTTGGAACTCGTCATAAAGTTCTTGATTCAAGAAGTAGATCGACCAAGGCGATTCGCCCAGCTTGCGATCAATGCGCACGTCGAACAAAGCGTTGTTCTGAGTTTCGACGCTGTTCGCCGTATTCTTGTTGTAAACCAAGGTGGTGTCAAACTTCCAGAAATCGGTTTCTCGCTTGAGATGGCCGCCCGTCCGAAAGCTTAGTACCTTGTTGATTCCTTCGCTGCCGTTGATGCCCAACTCGAAACCCAAGTCCCACGGCGTTGGGCCGAACCAGTACGCCATGTGATACCATCTGGGCGTCGGCGCGACGACGATCTGAGTCGTCTCGAAAATTTTGCTGAGGTCTTCATTTTCCGCAGCAGTCGTAGGAGCAACTGGAGGAGCGGGGGCTGGTTGAGCGGGGGCTTCGCCTGTTGCCTCTGGCGTCGCTAACGGCAACGCCTCCGAAGGATTTGCTAGCGTTGGCATGCTGCCGGGTGGAGGCAACACGGCGGGCGCTTCACCCGCTTGGCTTGAGGACACGGCAGCCATGCAAAGCAATAGTGCAATGACCGAGGGGAAATTGGGATTAAAACGCAGCATCAAGCACCACTCCGTGGGTAGAAGCGAGAGAACTACCTCGCAGGAGGGAGTAGATATACAAAAAGCTTAGTGAATCGGGCAAGAGGAAATGGCAGCAGGCGGCGCACTTGCTTTGCTAGCATCCGTCATCCGTGCCTGCATTTTGAGTCGGCGCAAAAAATCAGGGGCTGGGAATCCCGAAAGAAACCCAGCCCCTGGTGTTAATTTTCAAAGCTTAGCCAGCTTAACGCTAGCTATCAGCCACCGCAGCCACAGGCAGGAGCAGCCGGTGCAGGAGCACCACAACCTCCGCCGCATCCGCCAGCACCACAACCACCATCGATGACACTGCCACCGCTGATGACGCCGCCACCGCAACCGGTGGAGACTTCAGACGTTACTTCTTGAGCAACCATCTTGCAGACCTGGTGAGGAACCTGAACTTGAACCTGAACTGGCACGGAAACCGTGTAAGTCTGGGTCTTCACTTCAGGAACGCACGAGTAGGTCGTGACGTTGTAGGAGCGAGTCTTCTGCTGAGGAACCTGCACGGTGTAGGACTCTTCACGAGTCTTCTGCTCAGGAACCATCTTCGTGACATTGTACGAACGCGTACGTGTCTCTTGACGGGACTTGTTAACAGTTACCATACGAGTCTTCTGCTGAGGAACCATGACCGTATAAGGAACTTCCTTGGTCAATTGCTCCGAAACGTTACGAGTAACGTTGTACGAACGAGTACGAGTCTCGTTACGGTACTTGGTTACGTTAACGCTGCGAGTGCGACTCTCTTGACGACACTTTTGTACAGTGTAGTCACGAGTACGAGTCTCGCTACGATGCTTGGTCACGTTGACGCTACGAGTGCGACTCTCTTGACGACACTTTTGTACAGTGTAGTCACGAGTACGAGTCTCGCTACGATGCTTGGTCACGTTGACCGTACGCGAACGAGTCTCTTGACGACACTTGTTGACAGTCGACATACGCGTGCGAGTCTCTTGACGGCTCAGTGTGACGTTGAAGGTGTAAGGCACCTGCTCGGTCGAGCACTGATAGGTCGTCACTGGGACTTGCTTTTGCTCGCAACTAGGAACCCAAACACGCTTGCAAACGGTACGCGTCGCAGGTGCACAGCCGCAGGCATTGCCACAGCTACCACATCCACCACAAGCACTGCCACAACCGCCACCACAGGCGCTGCTTCCGCAACCACCGTAGCTGGAGCTCACACCACCGGAAGCGTATCCGCCACCGCAAGTAGGAACTTCAGACGTTTGAGTCGACCAGCTACCACCACGAACCGTTACGGTCTTGTAGGAAGTAACAGGAACGCGACGTTGAACCGTGCGAGTTGCACTACGTTGCTCAGTGTAAGGAACACTGACCGTGTAGTTGGAAGCAACTTGCTCGGTGTACGGTACGTTGACCGTGTAAGACTGTTCTTGAGATTCGGTGTAAGGAACGCTCACCTGGTAGGATTGCGTCTTCGTTTCCGAATAAGGAACATTCACGGTGTAAGACTGCTCTACGCTCTCAGTGTAAGGAACACTGACCGAGTAGGACTGGGTCTTCGTTTCCGTGTAAGGAACATTCACTGTGTAGCTTTGCTCAACACTTTCGGTGTAAGGCACGCTAACGGTGTAGTCCTGCGTCTTGGTCTCGGTGACCGGCTTGCAAACCGTGTAACTGACGGTGCGAGTACGTTGCTCAGGAACCTGAACCGTGTAAGCCTGTGAGACTTGCTCGGTGTAAGGAACGCTGACCGTGTAGTCTTGCGTCTTGGTCTCGGTGACCGGGTTCATCACGGTGTAGTTCACCGTGCGAGTACGTGGCTCGGAAACCATTACGGTGTACGTTTGCGTCTTGGTCTCAGTTTGAGGCACGCGATTGTAAACCGTGTAGCTGCGAGTCCGTTGCTCTTGGTTGTACTGCGTTTTAGTCACAGTACGCATCTCGGTGACGTAAGTTGGGACCATGACAGTTTTGGTAACCGTCTGAGTTCCACAACCACAACCACCACCAGCAACAGCAACGCCGCCGCCATAACCTGCATCAGCGACAACAACGCCGCCACAACCACCGGCTGCACCGCAGCCGCAGTCGCTCGCTGCCGGAGCAGCCGCTGCACAACCACAGCTGGATGCTGCAGGAGCGCAACAACTTGGCTCCGTAGCACAGCATGCTGGTTTACAGCACTTCTTTTTAAATAATCCAGCCCGGACATCATCCTGGGCTCCTGCTACCAGCAAAGCGATTGCGGGCAGAAGGCAAAAAACACGTCGTAACATAGGGTGCCCTCCATCAAAGAAGAAAAAACAAAAAAATGCGCAATACACTTGCGTCACAGTAAAACAGCAAAAAAACGAATGCTCACTCTAAGGGGAATGGGTATTCCAGAGATTCTAGTCAGACAATTCCAGGGTGCAATGGTTTCGAGGTATTATTCTGGAGTATTTGGATAAATTAGTGAGATATCAACGGCTATTGCAATTTGGCGCTTTGGAGCCATCGATTGGGATAAATCGAAGACCCCCCCATTTGGCCTCGCCTTGCTCAGTTCCCTAACAGGATAGTTGCTCAATTGCCAAAGGGAAGTCATTTTTCTTTTTTCCCCCGCAAATTTCGCTTTTTGGGGGTAAGCCACAATCCAGATTGATGCGAATCAAAGCAGTAGCGTCTATGAAGCAGCATGCCAGCCCCATGCCGACCGGGAAGTATAGTTCATCTTTTTTGCCGAAGCGTGGCAAGAAAAAGATGAAAAGCTGCGGAATTAGGCAGTTCGATCAGGGGCCAGCCTGTAAATCGGAGAGCTACGCGACCGAAGGTCCGCGCAAGGCGGGACAGTCGGAACACCCCGAAACTCTGCCTATTCAATCCCCAGCAGCTCGATATCGAAGATCAGCGTGCTGCCGGCTTCGATCGGGGGCCCTGGTGGTCGGTTGCCATAGGCCAGTTTGGCGGGAATATAGAGTTGCCACTTGTCGCCGACTTTCATCAGTTGGAGGGCCTCGGTCCAACCTGCGATGACCCCTCCGACCGGAAACGATGCCGGTCCGCCATGTTTGGCCGAAGCGTCAAATTCGGTGCCGTCGATCAGCGTGCCGCGATAATTGCAGCTCACCGTATCGTCGACAGTTGGCGTGGCGCCCTCGCCCGCCTTGATTACCTTGTACTGCAAGCCGCTCTCGGTGACTTTGACTCCTGGCTCTGTTTTGTTCTTTGCCAGAAAATCTTCGCCAAGCTTGATGTTCTTTGTACCGGCGGCATCTTGTTGGGCCATCGCTTTGTTCCTCATTAACATTTGTAGTTTTTGAAGTGCTTGTCCGCACGTTGCCTGGTCGTACTTCGGTTTGGCTCCGCCGAGGCCATCCTGCAAGCCTGCGACGAGGCCCTCGATGTTCAGCGAGGTCTCGCTGCTGCGAAAGCTGGTTCCCATGTCGAGCCCGATGGCGTAACTGTACAGCTCTGCGTCGGTCGGTTTTCCGGCGGCCTCTTTCATTGCACTCCCTTTCTTTGCGCTGCCGTCGGCGGGCAAGGTTTCTTGCGCAACGACCCAAGCGGTACCCATTGCCAATAACACACCACTTACACCTAGTACGATTTTCTTCATGGCTCGAATCTCTATTTCTTTCTATCCCATGTGTGCCACACGGGTTTTCCAAGGTTTTGTCTGATTTCGCGAACACATTTTTGCGAATACATCTACATCGCGCCGCATGGGCAGGACGAGTGTACCCAATTTTGGCCTCGCCGTATTCCCGCAAATTTCTGACACAGAGGCTCAGTCGAGTCCCCGGACGTCGCAGAACCCCGCAAATGCCTTATGCGAGGCCCTTTCAGGCGCAAAGGATAGTTGGTGATATTCGCAAGTTTGGGTTAGAATAGAGGGTCAGGGGCTGCGGATCCTTAGATGAGCTACCTTTGAAGGGCTGTCGGAAGACATTCTTAGATAGCACCCGTTCATTGGGCCGATTCGCTGGGATTTTTATTTGCGGGAACAACAGTTTTGATGGCAAACGTCGAATATCGATGTTCTGGCAGGTATGCGCCAACCCAAAAGATGAAGGCTCGCGGTTTTACATTGGTTGAACTGCTGGTGGTGATCGCCATCATTGGCGTGCTGATTTCGCTGCTGTTGCCTGCGGTGCAAGCCGCCCGCGAAGCGGCCCGGCGAATTCACTGCACCAATAACCTCAAACAAATCGCGTTGGCGACGCTCAACTACGAATCGACGCACGGCGCTTTGCCCCGTTCTGGGCGTGTGGGTGCCGACGAGCTGACTTTTGACAGCAATGGTAGCGAGGCCACCTATGCTGCTTCCAACCACCAACAGGGTACCCAAACGAGCTGGGCCGTCGATTTGCTACCCTACGTCGAACAACAAAACCTGTTCAACGCCTTTGATTTTTCAAAGACCGTTTTCGAGCAAGAGGCCGAACCGCAATCGCAATTCGTCTCGAGCTATCTTTGCCCCAGCGACCAAGCCGCCGGACGCTATTTTGCCGACGACACGCTGACCCAAGGAAAACGGTTTGCCAAAGGAAATTACGCCGCCTACGTCAGCCCCTTTCACATCGACTTACAACTTCTTTACCCGGGCGCTCTGATCGCCACAGGCCAGTCGCTAAAACGGATCGAAGACGGCACGTCACGAACGATCGCGTTCTCCGAAGTCCGAACCCTCGACGTCCACCAAGACGAACGCGGCGCATGGGCGCTCCCCTGGGCGGGGGCAAGCGTGCTGTCGTTTGATCTGCACCACAAGTGTGCTGATGCTCCCGATGATTGCCCTCCCCCTGGTGGTTCCGACAAATGTCCCGGGGATCGCTACTACCATCCGAGTCCGTGCAACCACGAAAAGGCCCAATTGCCTAACAGCAATGGCCTATACGTAGACACCTTGCACCTTTGTGCGAATGGAAGCGAGCTACAGACTCAAGCCGATCTAGAAGGGATGTCTTGCGTACCGTGGAATGGCAACATCGGGGTCGATGAAGGATACTATTCAGCATCCCCTCGAAGCCTGCATCCTGGTGGCGTCCATACTGCCTATCTCGATGGCCATACGGGTTTTCTACGCGATGATGTCAATGCATACAGTTTGGCCTATCGTATCAGCATCAACGATGGCCACGGCGGCGACTACGAGGATTGACATGCTAGACGAAAAAAATAGCGACGGCTCCGACGCCAAGCACTCCTTCGTATGCGCTCTCTTTATCGCTCTTGGCATTGCTCTGATCATTGCTGCGTGGACCCCCGTGGGTAGCCTCGCTTCACGAGCTATGTGGACCAATGAAGATGCCGCCACCTATTCCAAAATCCGACTGCAATCCCACGGTAGTGCCTACAAAACCGCTGCAAGATCAGGCTTGAGCGAAGCTCAGATGCAAGCTCAGTCGGAGCGAATGGAAGTCCAAGCCGAAGCGATGCAAGCGAAGCTAAAACGTGCCCGAGAGCAGCCCCAGCGGTGGAGCCGCTATCTACTGGGCGTAGGCACGTTGCTCGCTGCCGTGGGCTTCTTTGCCCATTCTGCTCGGCATTCCTGAGGGTTTGCGGCAAAGTCGAGTTGTTCTGACTCCTCTGGCAGTCTAAACTGTGTGGTTTCGTAGCTGGTTCTTACTGCTCCCGCTCCCTTACGGTCGGGGTTCGCCGTCTTCCCGCCCTTGTTTCACCCGATCCTAGCCTCAATGACTTCCTACAATCTTACGCATCTCAAGCAGCTCGAAGCCGAGAGCATCCATATCATCCGCGAAGTGGCTGCGGAGTTCGACAATCCGGTGATGCTCTACTCGGTCGGCAAAGATTCGTCGGTGATGGTCCGCCTAGCCGAAAAGGCTTTTTATCCGGCCAAGCCTCCCTTTCCGCTGATGCACGTCGACACGACTTGGAAGTTTAAGGAGATGATCGCCTTCCGCGAGAATCTCATCCGCAAAGAGCTGGACTGGGAGCTGATCGTCCACATCAACGAAGAGGGCGTCAAACAGGGCATCGGCCCCTACACCCACGGCTCCGACGTCCATACCGACATCATGAAGACCGATGCGCTCAAGCAGGCGCTCAACAAACATAAGTTCGATGCCGCGTTTGGTGGCGCACGCCGCGACGAAGAAAAATCGCGAGCCAAAGAACGCGTCTATTCCTTCCGCGACAAAAACCACACCTGGGACCCCAAGAACCAGCGCCCCGAGTTGTGGAACATCTACAACGGAAAAGTTCACAAGGGCGAGAGCATTCGCGTCTTTCCGCTCTCGAACTGGACCGAGCTGGACGTTTGGCAATACATCCACCTCGAAAGCATCCCCATCGTCCCGCTCTACTTCGCCGCCCCTCGGCCGGTTGTCGACATGGACGGAACCCTGGTCATGGTCGACGACGACCGTATGCCGCCCGAGCTGGCCGCGAAAGCCGAGCAACGCGTCGTTCGCTTCCGCACACTCGGCTGCTACCCCCTGACCGGGGCCGTCGAATCGACCGCAACCACCCTACCCGAAATCATCCAAGAAATGCTGCTCGCCACCACCAGCGAACGCCAAGGCCGAGTCATCGACCACGACCAATCGGGTTCGATGGAAGAGAAAAAACGAAAAGGCTATTTTTAATCCCAAGAAAAATGCCCGCAAATAACGCGGATGAATCGCGGATAAGAACAAATCACGAATGAAGCGAACTACACAAATGTCGACGAGCTTGTTCCTTGGTTTTTCTCCCTCGTTTCACTCGTACTGCCAAAATAAATCCGCGATTCATCCGCGTTATCCGCGGACAACTTTTTAAAAGAACATTCCCATGAGCCATCAGTCCGAACTTATCGCCACCGACATCGACGCTTACCTCAAGCAGCACGAGCATAAGGAGCTGGTGCGGTTCCTGACGTGTGGCAGCGTCGACGACGGCAAGAGCACGCTGATTGGGCGGTTGCTCTACGATGCCAAAATGATCTACGAAGATCAGCTCGCCGCGATCGAAAAAGACTCGGCCACGCTTGGCACGACCGGCGGTAAATTCGACCCCGCGCTGCTGACCGACGGCCTCAAAGCCGAGCGCGAGCAGGGCATCACGATCGACGTTGCCTATCGCTACTTTTCGACAGCCAAACGCAAATTCATCATCGCCGACACGCCGGGCCACGAGCAATACACACGCAACATGGCGACCGGCGCTAGTACTTGCGACTTGGCCATCATCCTCATCGATGCTCGCCACGGCGTCATCACCCAGACCAAGCGCCATTCGTTCATCGTTTCGCTGCTCGGCATCAAGCATGTGATCGTCGCGGTCAACAAGATGGACCTCGTCGATTACTCCGAAGAAACCTTTGAGCAGATTCAGCGTGACTACCGCGAGTTTTCGACCCCGCTCGACATCAAAGATCTGCACTACATTCCGCTCTCGGCGCTCGACGGCGACAACGTCGTCGACCACAGCACCCACATGCCGTGGTACGAAGGCTCGACGCTGATGCACATGCTAGAAAATGTGCAGATCGCCTCCGACCGCAACCTGATCGACTTCCGCTACCCCGTGCAATACGTCAATCGTCCGCATCTCGACTTCCGAGGATTTTGCGGCACGGTCGCCTCGGGTCGTATCCGCAAGGGCGACGAAGTGATGGTGCTCCCTTCACGCAAAACGAGCCGTGTGAAATCGATTGTCACGTTCGACGGCGAACTGGACGAAGCGTTTACGCCGCAGTCCGTAACGCTCACGCTCGAAGACGAGATCGACGTGAGCCGTGGCGATATGCTGGTCCGGCCCGATAATGTCCCCAAAATGGCCGACTCGTTCGACGCCACGCTGGTTTGGATGGACGAAGAAGCGCTGGTCCCCGGCAAACAGTACGCCATCAAGCACGGCAGCAAAACCGTCGCAGGCAGCGTCTCGACGCTTCGCTACAAGATCGACGTCAACACGCTTCACCGCGAAGAGGCCCCGACCCTTGCGCTCAACGAAATTGGCCGATGCCAACTCAAGCTCAACCAGCCGATCGCGTTTGACGGCTATCGCAACAACCACGGCACAGGCGCGTTCATCATCATCGATCGCATCACGAATGTGACGGTTGGTGCCGGGATGATTTTGCAACGCACGTCGGGCGAGAAAATCGATCACTGGGACGACCAAGCCGACGAGCATCTGAATCGCCAGCATAGCAACGTCACAGCCGACGAGCGGCAAGCCCGTTTTGGCCAGCAGCCTGCGACCGTCCTGATCACCGGCCTGACCGGTGCCGGCAAGTCGCCGATCGCTTACGCCCTCGAACGGCGTCTGTTCGACCAAGGCCGCTCGGCGTGCGTCCTCGACGGACAAAACATGCGTCAAGGCATCAGCCGCGATCTTAGTTTTTCGGATGACGACCGTAGCGAAAACGTGCGCCGCAGTGCCGAGGTTGCGCGTATGATGAACAACGCCGGACTCATTTGTATTTCCGCATTCGTCGCCCCCAGCGAAGAGGTCCGCCAAAAGGCTGCCGACCTCGTCGGCCGCGACCGCTTTTTGGTCGTCCACCTCAACACGCCGATCGAAATTTGCCGTCAAGGCGACCAAGCCGAGATGTACGCCAAAGCCGATTCGGGCGAGATCGCCAATTTCCCAGGCGTCTCGGCCCCCTACGATGTCCCGGCCAACGCCGACCTCACGCTCGACGCCCACGAACACGACACCAACGCATGTGTCGAAAAGATCATGGCGCTCCTCGGCGAAAAGGGCATCGTCGCTTAGCAAGGCAAGCCCAGTAACGCTAACTGCATCGCCTATAATCGGTCACCTTCAAAAGCGGGTGAAGGGAATCGAACCCTCGTAGTCGGCTTGGGAAGCCGATGCTCTACCATTGAGCTACACCCGCATGGGAAGTCTTACGAGTGGCCATTGTAATGCGCCGAAGTCGGGCCGGAAAGTAGCCACGAAAAACACGAAAAGCACGAAAGACATGCCACAATATTTTTCGTGGCTATTGCTCGCCTTAGCTACGCGAGGCAGCAGAGCGCTTCCGCACATGGGCTTCGGCGGCTGTACGCGCTTCGAGATCGCCGGCCAGATAGACCGCCAACGGAGCACACGTGTGTGCCCAGGTGGCCGGTTGTGTCGACCAAAGAATTTTTTCGTGGCCTGTCGCCTGACAGCAAACCCGTAGCGAATCGCCCCGCCAGTTTTGCGGAACCAAAAATCGGACGGTCAATTCGTGCGAACCTTCCAGCGTACTTTGCGGCGAGGGACGCAGCTTGAAGAAGACGCCATGCGCCTGGCCGATCGTCCCGCTCGCGACAAGCACCTGTTTGGGTGCCCGTCGCGTCTGTTTTTCGGTGATGACTTCACGCTTCGAAAGTCCGCCGTTGATGCTTGGCAACACGTGCGCTACGACGTCGCCCAACGGCACCGGCGCTTCGCCGCCGAGCGACGCCGCCAACGATTTGCCGGTCTCCGTTCTTTTAGTCCAAGTGATGTCTTTGCTCAGCGTGCTTTCCAGCGTTGTGCTCGGTGCAAAACTCTCGACACGAATACGCCGTTCGCTATCGCCGATCTCGATGCGTATCTCTTCGACCTGGCTAATCTTTCCTCGGAGCACTTGCACCGAAACGCGAAGTTTCAATTCGATCAACTTTTTGCCGGGAGTAAGCCCCTCGGCGTCGGCAGGAGTAACTTCGCGACATTCGGCCGTTCGACCAAAATCAAAAGCGAGCGACGGACCACCTGCCAAGGCGAGGCTTGAAGTCGACGCGAGGCAAACAAGCACCCCAAACCAGCGGACCCTAGAAAAAGGCCCCATAGAAAAAGACGACATAGCCAACGATTCCCCATACAAAAACCAACCGGAAAAACTCACGCCGGCGCGCCCCCCTGAGAGCGCCGACGTGGTAGGTTTTATTACGCAAGCGCGCGCAAGAAGGTTTTCATAATTTTTGGAATCTTGGTGTTTCCGGCGACCTGGAAGGTCGCGGCTAGTGCTGCCGCAGCTTAGTGCGTGTGGCCATACGCCGCTTGAAACGCCTTAATTGCCGACTCCAAACCAACAGCCGTGGCCGGGTCGGCCGACTGCTTGCACTGCATCGCAGCGACCAGCACGCCGTGCGCCGCCGTCAGCTTTTCGGTGTAGTGCGCGTCGTCGGCTTTGATTTTTTGCGTCATAAAGTACTGGGCAATCACATGCTGGGTGTTGGTGGCGTGCGTTTCTTTGGTCGTTACCCAACGAGCAAGCTGATTGTGCCCGTTGGCGTCGTGCGTGGCCGCCAGTTCGTTGATCTGGGCGATCGCCTTAGCGATGGTCGCCTGATCTTCCAGCATCTCCGTAAAACGACCCGCGTCGTCGTAGATGCCACACGGGACTTCGCAGTGCGCGGCTAAATAGGCCATCGGCAGAAAAACAGAACCAACCAACACGGCAACCAATAGCAAACGTTTCATTGTAGGGCCTCAGAAATCGGAGTGAAAGCAATGCGCAAGCATTACGCAAAACCAGGGCACTCAATGTACTGCCACCACCCACGAGGGTCAATTCGCTACCGGCTTACGTCCAGGAGAATTGCAAAGTCGATTTTTAACCGCGTGCAAGGAATTGAACCACGACGAAACAACGAAAACAACGGAAAAACAGCGTCGTTCCGTCGTTCCGTCGTGGTTCAATTTTTTGAAGAGCATTCCATGTCGTCTGGAAGCGACTTGGCAATCCTCCGGCGGTTTACGCCAAGATGCGAAGCGGCGTTTCAGGCTCGCCGGCTAGGCCGGGGATAAGTTCCCAGCGACGCTCACCGCTGCGCTGTTCGTCGGTCAGCGTGTCGATGAAATTCAAACGAGGCAAAATACCTTCGCGGTGGGCCAATTGAATCGCCAAGCCAGGACGGGCGTTGGCTTCGAGCACGACGGGGCCGGTTTTGACGTCGATCACAAAGTCGACGCCGACATAACCCATCCCGAGCGCGTCAGACAAGCGCATCGATCCGTCCAGCACCTCACGCCACGAGGGAATCTGGATGCCGGCAATCGGCTGCTTGGTATCGGGATGTTCCGAAATGGCCCGGTTTTCACGGACGCCACCAAACGTAATGCCCGTCGACAAATCGATAGCTGCAGCCACCGCCCCCTGATGCAAATTCGCCCGTCCGCCAGATTGCGTGGTCGGCAGCCGAATCATCGCCATCACCGGAACGCCTCGATAAAGAATCACCCGAATGTCCGGCGTCCCTTCGACAGCCAAGCTCATCATCGCCGGATGGCTGACGATGCGCCGCTCGATGATGACGCTATCTTCCTGGCCACCAAAAGAATAGAGGCCCGAGATCACTGTCGACAGATGATAGCGCAGATCGCTCCGGCTAATCTCTCGTCCGCTTGCGGTAATAAAACTGTTTTCTTTGCGCTCGGCGATCACCACGATTCCACGCCCTGCGGCCCCGCTCGCCGGCTTCACGACGAACTCCGTCAGATGGTCAATTTCGTCGTCAAACCGTTTGACGTGGTTGTGTTCTGAAAAAACCGCGTAGGTTTCGGGCACCGGGATGCCATGCTCCTGGCAAATCTTTTTGGTCAACAGCTTGTTGTCGACACGCGGATAAAGCCGTCGCGGATTGTTCTCGACAATGTACGAAACATTCCGCTCGTTGATCCCAAGGATGCCGCTACTACGAAGTTCGTTGGGCCAAGCCCAGGAGCGTTTGAACATACTGGGACGCTTGGTCTTCAATTTTGGAAGGGTAGGGGTCGGAAGGGTAGGAGACATGGCGCCGTTTCGCAGGTCGGCAACCGTGGGTTGCCAGCGCTACGCTTTCTTGTCTTTGACTAAATCTCGAAACCGCCATAGCTCGGTCAGGCGATAGCCCGAATAGCGTCCTATGAGGATAAAGGCGGCGATCGTGAAAAAATGGATCTCTGGATAAATGAGTACGAGTTGCCCAACGTCGTCCCAACGCAACAGCAAGTAACAAAACGCAGCGACGACGACCGTGCCCAATACGAGCTGCACGGCAAAACGGGTGCTATCTTCCTCGCTGGTCACATAAAACCTTTCGATCAAGATGGTCAGAATCACCAACGGAATCAAGACCGATTGGGCCGTTTGGCCAGGCGACCAGTAGTTTAGCAGCGAAACGGCAAAAACAACACAGAGAATGATCACCGTCAGCACGATACTCAGCCGAGGAACCATCAGCAAATGCAGTTTTTCCAGGAGCGAACGCCCGACCAGTCCCGCAATTAGCACGACTGTCAGCATGACCAAGCCCGTCCCCCAAGCCGCATAAATAAAACTCATTGCTAGCAGCGCCGGAGCAAACGTACCGAGCGTCCGAAGACCAACAATATTCCGAAACACAGCGGTGATCAGCGCTCCGAGTGGCAACAACAACATGAGCGACAACGTGTCGTGCAGCGGCAACGGCAGACGCGTTAAATCAAAGACATGCGCCAGATGCTTGGCCTCGGCTTGCAGCACTTCTTTTTTGGGCGGCAAACGCAGAATCGAGTAGTTCGCGACCACGTTCTTCACGTCCTTCGTCCGAAAAACGCTTTCGCCGCCCCGACGGATCGGCACAAACTCGCCAGGCATCTCACGGGCATAGCCGTTGACCGGGTCAAAAGGAATCCACCGATTGTCGCGGTGAACCTCGGTCCAGACATGCGGCTTCGAGTGGTTGTTTTGTCGCAACTCAAAACCGACGACCAAGCGCGCCGGGATGTCGATCGCTCGGCATAGCGTGACAAAAACTTTGGCACGCCCGAGCGGCGAAGTCCGTTCGGCCAACGCCCAAATCACATCGTCCCCCTCGCCATCATCTTTCAAAGCAGGCTGGAGCGTGTTGAGGCAGTAATTGTAAATCCATTGCAATTTTTCGCTAGGCGTAAGACTTTCGTCAGGAAGCCCTTGCAGCACCTTGCCGACGTTCGAGCTGTGGATCGGAAAATCTTTTTCTTGCCGCGTGTACCGATCGACGCGAACCGGCGAGAGACTCTCCAACGCGGCACGGCTATCCCAGGCATCGCCCGATTGAAGATGCAAGTCAAATTCTGCGATGACGTTGTACTTGCCGGCGTGCCGCGTGCTAAGCAGAAACTCGCGGTTCCCCGAGGAGCTGCTCTCCCACCGCTCGAGATGCAAGCTTGGATTGGAATCGGTAATGTCCTCTTCAACAATATCGAGAAGCGGCATCGGATAGGGACGCCCCAAGCGCAGCAAGGCGGTCGCCTCCTGATCGCTGACCTTGGGATCGGCCTCAAAACTCACGTCGTAAGTCAATCGCCACAAGCTATCGGCCAGCGCCAATTGTGTCTGCTGACGCGATTGATAACGCATCCCCACCGTCATCATGCCTAACAGCACGAACGCAAGCACAGCCAGTTGACTCAATGATCGAGCACTCAAATCAGGAGACCCTTCGCCCAGACGGGCGAGTACGAGGGAAAATTTTAGGGGAGGAAACCGCAGGTTAATCTCGCATTATAGTCTAGACAGACGTCGGAAATGCGCTAGCAAAGGCTGTTTTTTCAGTCTTGAGCCACTTTTTTGCCCGAACAAAATACCGCAGGCGGTTCCATTCCGTAGGAGAATCGCCGAGAATGGATCGTGGAAGAGGCCTTTCCAGGACCCCCGTTGTTCTGGTTTCTATCGGTTACGGCCGATACACGAGGAGATTGTAAGAAGTGATGCACCGAGAACAGAAACACCGACGTCGTGCCGTCGAGGCCGCGACGCTAGGCTTGAGCTCCGTATTCTTGCTGGCCCTGGCGATTGCGTTCTTGCCCCTGGCCTTGCCCCGCGCTGCGCATGCCGAAACGGTCGCCACCGAGCAAACCGCCGACGCCCAGGAAGAAACCAAGGACAAGTCGGAGAGCGTAGCCGATCAAGCCGTATCTGACGACCAAGTGGATTCGGAAACCACCGACGCCAAGCAGGACGATTCCGACGAAGGCGTCTCCGAGGAAAAGAAGCAGCAAGAGGCCAAAGCCGAAGAATCCAAAGAAGCGGACAAAGAAGCGGACAACGAAGCGGACAACAGCACCGAAGCGGACAACAACGAAGAAAGTAAAGAAAAAGCCGAAGAAGCACCTAAGGAAGAAAAAATGGCCGACGAAAAGCCGGCCGACGACGGCCCAGAAGAAAAGTCCGAAGAAAAGCCCGAAGAAAAGTCCGAAAACGAAAGTCCCTCGACCGTCGAAACCGAGCGTGCCGAAGAGATCGAAGTCGCCCCCCCTCAGAAAGAGGTCGCCAAACCGGACGAAAAAAAGGACACACCCGACAAGACGCCCAAAAAGAAAAAGTGCATCATTGGCGCGACAGCCACGCTGCTAGAAAAACAGAGCGAGCTAAAATTCCTCGCACGCGTCGACACCGGTGCAAAATCCTGTTCGTTGCACGTCGAAAAAATTAAGATCGAAAATGCTTCTCAAAAGGAAGACATCGTTGAAAGGATGACCGAAAATATCGGAAAAACTATCCGCTTCGAAGTCAAAAACGGCGACAACAAAACCCACATCCTCACCAGCAAAATCGCCACCTACGTCATCATCAAAAATTCCAACAAGCAAGACGGAAAGCGACGCTACAAAGTATGGCTCACCTTCCGCTGGAAGCACATGGAAAAAAAGGTGCTCGTCACGCTCAACAATCGCAACCACATGGAATACCCGTTGCTCCTAGGAAGAAATTTCCTGAAAGACCATTTCTTGGTCGACGTCGATCTGAATAGCAACGACTAGAGCTACGCTCAACGGCAAATTCGCAACGAGACGTCTTTCCTCATAACGATTTCTCTCTGTGGCTCCGCGTCTCTGCGTGAGGCTTTTCTTTTTCTGCACGGAACAGCTACGAAATCAATCTTCTTCGTCCACGTCTTCGTCGACCTCCGGCGAAATCGCCGAACCACGTTGGACCTCCAGCACTCCCGCGTCCAGTGCGTCTTGCACCCAGTCGGCTTTGTTAATCATCGTCTTCGTCGCCCAGCGAGAAGGTTTTTCGATCAACGAACCCTCGCAATGCGGACAAGGCAATTCGCCTTCATCTGCCAACTGAGGCTTGGCAGAAAAGCTGCCGGTCGAATCGCACTTCGGCCAGACCGCGTCGCACTCGTCGCAAAGCACGACGACTTCGCCGCAACCGCCACACGCGCGAAGCCCCAACGGACCGGTGCCACAAATCCGACAGAAACCAACATAATACATGCGTTTTTTCGTCATTCAAAATTCGTCATTGGGTAGTTCGTCATTTGTCATTTCCCCTACGGCCGCACCGGAAAGGCGGTAATCACACGATCGCCTTGCATCACAATCCGCAAATGCTTGGCCACCGGGTGATTCTTGCGATTGCCGCTGGTGCCACCGATGTAACCAATCCGTCGGCGAAGGTTCACATCGTACACAGTCCGTTCTTCTTCACGCTGCGTGCGTGTATCACGCCCCGTCTGAGCTTGCAGATAGGCTTCGTCCACCAACGCAACAATCTCGGCGGCATCCGTGCTATCGAACACCCCATGCTGCCCCGGCCGATCGGGCTTGTCTCGACTATGCACCATCAAGTGCTTGATCCGATGCCCTTGTTGGCTACCGCGTGTGTAACGCAACCCAGCAGCCGAAACATAAGGTGCGCGACTTCCCTGACGCAAGATTTTTTCTAGCTCGCCATCCGCAGACGCATTTTCGGGACGCGGCGCTGGCCCGTTGGATGACCCACCGGCGGTCGAGTTCCCTGCCGTTTGAACCTTCGTCACCAAATCGCTAAACCCAGGCAGGTCGACGCCCAGCGAACGCTCCAACACCGGCTGCAATAAAAAATAGCCGACCACCAACACGGCCAGACCGACCAACCAACGCACCTTCAGCTTCCCCGTCCGAACCATTCGGATCAGCTCTTGCAGCACACGGGCAATTTGTTGGTTCGAGCGGCTCACGTCTGTCTTACTCAAAAAGTTAGGGTTCAGCTATTCAGCCAGTTTTCGCAGTTCCACCTTGCGAAACTCTATCGGATGGCCTTCCGACTGGAGCGAAATCGTACCCCGAGAAATCATCTTCTCGGCCCCACTGGCGAGCAAGTTCTTCGCGTACTTGTCGCGTTCGTCAAGTTGGAGTTGGCTATATTCGATGACGGTTTGACCATTGATTTTATGACGAATCGTACGGTTGCCGTGGACCTCGATCTCGACGGTCACCCATTGTTCCCCATGAAAAGTGGGCGAAGTCGAGTTCGTACAGTGGTCCAAGTGCAGCTTCCCTTCAAGCACCACGTTGGTTCCAGGAGTACACAGATTCCCCGTCGAACGCTCCGCGACGCCGTCCCCGCCAAGCAATTGCACTTCAGCCGAAACCGGAAAATCTTGATTCAACTCCATCGTCTCGGGCGTCTGCCCATGAATCATGGCACCGTTGTTGCGAATGGCCCAGCCCGGTGCGCCCTCGGTTTGCTCACCGACAAAACGATATTCCACACGCAAGACATAGTGAGAAAACGGTTCTTTGTAAAACAAATGTCCAAACCGTCCCCGAAAACGCCCTTCGTACTTGTCGTACGAAATTTTCAACAACCCGTCTTCCACACGAAACGTCTCGCCGTGGTTGTCGCCCAGCTCGTAGCTCTTGATCTTGATAACCCAATCGTCCAGGTCACGACCATTGAACAGCTGAATCCATTTTTCGTCTTCTGCTTCAGTCGCCAAGGTTTCCGCCAAGGCAGGCGTACCTATCAATAGCAAAACCAAGGCGCAAACGGTACGCAGTCGCATGACAAAGATTCTCACGAGTTAAAACAAAAATTGGGCATCGCTACTTTTTTGGAGCAGGCCGACGTCGACGCTTTGGCTTGCCGTTGCCGCCGCTATTACCATTGCCTCCGCCCGTACCGCCGGGCCTACCGCCACTCGAAGCCCCAGTCGGGGCACCTGCCGAGGCTTTGCCCCTGCCAGCCGACTTCCCGCGTCCACCTTTTTTCCAGCCTTGTTTCTGACCGCTGCTGCGACGAAAAGATTTCCCCGGGGCCTGGGTCGGCTCGGGAGCAATGTCGCTCGTCAGCTCGGGGTGGTCGAGCGCCACGTCGATCTTACGCCGTGTCAGACGCTCGATGCCTCGCAGCGTACGCACGTCGTCCGAAGTACAAAACGAAACCGCATTGCCCGAAGCACCGGCCCGTGCCGTGCGGCCAATCCGATGGACATACGTCTCGGGCACTTCTGGAAAATCGTAATTAATCACATGCGACACATTATTAATGTCGAGTCCACGAGCAGCAATGTCGGTCGCGACCAACACTGGTGGCGATTTTGACTTAAACTGCTCCAACGCCCGCTGGCGAGCCGACTGGCTCTTGTTGCCGTGAATGGCCGCCGCACGGATATTGCCTTTTTGCAAAAACTTGACAATCTTGTCCGCACCATGCTTCGTGCGAGAAAAGACCAACGTCCGATCCCCAGCCGTTCTCTGCAAAAACTGTTCGAGCAACCGTACCTTCTGCCGACGTTCGACAAAGTAAACCGACTGCTCCACTTTTTCAGCCGGAGCCGCCACCCGTGCCGTCTGCACGTTGGCAGGCTTATGCAACCATTCGTCAGCCAGCTTGCGAATCTCGGGCGGCATCGTAGCCGAAAACATAAGCGTCTGTCGGCGATCGGGACAAAACTTAACAATCTTGCGCAAGTCATGAATAAAACCCATGTCGAGCATCTGATCGGCTTCGTCAAAAATCAGAATTTCAACGTGGCTCAGGTCGACATGCTTTTGGTTAATCAAGTCGAGCAACCGGCCCGGCGTAGCAATCAGCGTGTCGATACCTGCACGCAACTTGCGAACCTGCGGCACCTGCGAGACGCCGCCAAAAATGACTGCGTGGCGCAACTTGCTGTACCGGCTGTAAGCAGCAAAACTATCGCCAATCTGTGCGGTCAACTCACGCGTCGGCGCAAGCACCAAAGTACGAATCAGCTTACGCGATTTTCCGCCAGCACGGTTGCGCTGACCCGACGTCAGCAACCGGTGCAACGTCGGCAGCGCAAACGCCGCCGTCTTGCCCGTACCCGTCTGCGCGCAGCCCACTAGATCCGAGCCTTTGAGTATGTGCGGAATGGCATCCTCTTGGATGGGGGTGGCTGTCTCGTATCCCTTTTCTTTGAGGGCACGGAGCAAACAACCGGACAAATTCAAATCTTCAAACTTCGACAAACTACAATCTCATTTCTCTGCGCAAAAAACGCAGCTAGAACGCTAGCGGACTGAACGCCAAAAATGACGACCGAACCCGACTAAAACTATTACTGGAATCGCTGACTAATTAGTACCGAAAACGCCATACGCAGCGTTCAATACTCGGCTTTCTCGCCCTAGGGGCAAGAAAATCAGTCGCGGTCGTAAGCTAGATACCGTGGAAAGATCGCGTCGAAACGCAAACCCCACGGACTGCTACCGTCACTGGAATCCCAATCATAGGGAGAAGTGACAAACGTTGAATGATCCGGACCTAGGCTCATGGGTTTCCACCCTTCGAGCAACATTCTGGCCGGTCTCGCACCTGTGAATTAGCCATCATCATACCCATCGGTCGGCGTAAGTCAAGAGAAGCTAAGATTTTCGGGTTGTGCAGGGCTCAAAAATAATTCCGGCATTTTGCCAGAGAGTCGATTTTTGACAGGATTTCTACGCCAAAGGCGTTTTACACCGTAGCCCAGGGTCGACGCAAAGCGGCGCACCCTGGGTTAACGATCCCATAAGAAAGTTACGCTGAAGGCGTTACACAAGGGCCTACCAGACGCGGGCGCTGAGTGTGTGTAACGCTTTCAGCGTAAAGTTTGGAGGTGTTTTTTACCCAGGGTTCGCCCCGGCATGCCGGGGCGAACCCTGGGCTACGGTGTAAAACGCCTTTGGCGTAGTTCCTTGCGGAAGGCTCCTTCAATGCCGAAGTTTTTTTGGGCCAATCCTAAACCGATTCCCCCGCCAGCCACCCGGTGCTAAACGCCGCCTGAAAGTTATAACCGCCAATCGGCCCGTCCAGATCAAGAATTTCTCCGGCAAAAAACAGGTTCGGACAGAGCTTGCTCTGCATCGTTTTGGAATCGACCTCCCGCAAGTCGACCCCGCCCGCCGTGACCTCCGCCTTCTTAAAACCTTGCGAACCACGAATCGGAATCGGCATCCGTTTTAACGATTCCATCAATCGTCCACGACCCTTCTTCGACAGTTCCGCCGCTCGCACGTCCACCGACACGTCCGCCTCATCGAAGATGGCTTCGACTAGTCGTTTGGGCAACCATTCGGCAGTCACGGCAAAGACGGTCAGCTTTCCCGCCGCCGCGATTTTTTCTTGGAGCTGCTGTTCGTTCAGCATGGGCAAGAAATCGCAGACCGCTTGCCACGTACTCGCGTCGGGCCGCGCCGTGATCGCCCGGCTCACGTCCATCACCGCCGGCCCCGACAGCCCAAAATGGGTAAACAAAAACGACCCGCGTCGCTCAGCCAAAGGCTTTTTTAGCGAGGTTTTGTCGTCCACAATCCGCACCAGCACGTCGGGTATCGTCACGCCGCTCAGTTCTTGAACCCACCGCGCATCGGACAACAACGGCACCAACGCCGGACGAGGCGGCACGATTTTGTGCCCCAACTGCTTTGCCCAGACATACCCGTCGCCGGTCGTCCCACACCCAGGATACGATTGCCCGCCGGTCGTCAGCACCAATTTTTCAGTTTGAATTTCACCGCCAGACGTACGAACCACAAATCCGTCTCCCGACGCTTCGATTTCCAACACCGGCTCGTCGAGCCGCAGCTCGGCCCCACTGCGCTGCTGCATTCGCCGGAGTGCCTCGACCACGTCGACCGCCCGATCACTGACCGGAAAGATTTTCCCGGTCGGTTCAACCTTCGTCGGCACACCTTCGGCCTCGAACAGCGCCACCAGTTCGTCAGGCCCCAGCGAGGCCAACGCCGAATGCAAAAACGAACCCTGCCGACCAAACGCTTCAACAATCCCCCGTCGATCGGTCGCCTGCGTCAGGTTGCACCGCGTACCGCCCGACATCAAAATTTTAACCGCCGGCTTACGGTTTTTTTCGAGCAGCAGGGTGCTCAGCCCGCGCTCCGCAGCCCGCGTCGCCGCCAAAAATCCCGCAGCCCCTGCGCCGACAATTGTTACTTTGGGTCTGGCTTCACTGGCTGCCATGCAAAAATTCCGATCGTCCGTTTTTATGTTGATCGCGTTGGCGTTACTAAAGTCCGACCGAATGTTTTTCCAGCAAGCATCGCTGCGGCTACCCCAGGCACTTCAGACAATGGTATCTTTCGTGCGAGTTTCTCTGCATCCTCGACACGCCAGTCGGTGGCCAGACGCTGCCAAATTTTCAATCGGCTCGCCCGTGGACATTGTGCCGAATCGATGCCCGCCAGCGTCACGCCACGCAGAATAAACGGATAAACCGTCATCGCAAGGTCATGGCCACCCGCCAAGCCACAGGCGGCCACGCAGCCACGATGCTTGATGCTTCGGAGCAGCGTAGCAAGCGTATTACCGCCGACAGTATCAACCGCCGCTACCCAACGGGCCTTCAAGAGCGGTTTTTCTGAGGTGTCGTTTAGCGCTTCGCGGGGGAGAACCGTTGACGCGCCCAATGCCTCAAGCATCTTCGCCTGCTCCGGCTTGCCAGTGATCGCCGTCACTTCATAGCCAAGCTTAGCAAGAATCGCAACCGACAGCGAACCGACACCGCCGCTCGCCCCCGTAACCACCACTTCACCTGCATCCGGCCCAACGCCATGATGCTCGATCGCCGCCACACACTGCGCAGCCGTAAAACCGGCCGTGCCATAAGCCATCGCCGCTTCCAACGAAAAACCAGTCGGCAACGCCACAGCCCACTCAGCCGGCACACGGACAAACTCCGCATACCCGCCCCAATGGGTCGTCCCCAGTTCGTAGCCCGTGACCAACACCGGGTCGCCCGGCTCAAAATCAGGCGACGTGCTTTCTACGACTCGACCAGCGCAGTCGATCCCCGGAACATGAGGCACCTTGCGCACCACGCCCGGATGTGCCTGACAAGCCAACGCATCTTTATAGTTAAGCGACGAACAAACCACCTCGATCAACACCTCGCCCGGCGGCAAGTCCGCAATCGCAAGCGTCTCGACGCCTGCCGAAATCTCACCGCCGGCCTCCCGACGCACCATCAAACACAAAAATTTATCACTCATCGTTTATCACTCATCGTTTCCTGAACGTCGCTCAACTTGATGGGCAGCAGATCGATCTTGGCAGCCAAAATAAAATCGTTCTCCGACAGTCCGCCAATCGCATGCGTCCAAAGTTCGACCGACACATTTCGATAGCCTTCAATATGCAAGTCGGGATGATGCCCATCCGCCTCGGCAACTTCGGCGCAGGCTCGAAAAAAATCCATGCCCGCCAAAAAGTGTTTCACTTTCCAATCCTTACGAATCCGCTGACCTTCGTGCGTCAGATACCAACCCGGCAATTGCAGCAGTTGTTGCTCGGCCAGATTCAACGGACAAGGGGCAACCCCCCCCTCGCAGGGAAGACATTTTTTCTGGGTGAGTTCGGCAGGTGTTTGAGTTTGCATGACGCACCTTGTAAGGTCTAAGGAGGGAACTGTTGAGTCGCAGAATCGAGGTCCCCGATTATCTGCTGAGGGACCACGGCCCGTCAATTCATGGAGTCAATGCATTCAGGAGAACTGCCAAGTCGATTTTGGTCCGTCTGGAAGACGCTCGGAATAAAATTGAAACACAACGCAACGACGAAACAACGAAAAATAAGCGTGGTTTCGTCGTTGCGTTGTGTTTCATTTTTTTTCTGCCCTGAAGTTCGTACGGTTTTTTGACTTTACAGTTCTCTGGGTCAATTCACAAGAAAAGGCTCTTGCGTCCCTCCTGCGAGATTCTTAGGTTAAACAACACTATGAACAGCCCCACCACCCCTTCAGACCCCGACGATTTACCTGCACAGATCGTCCGGCTCGAAGAAAAACTGGCCTTCCAGCAACACGCTCACGACGAGCTGAACGAAGTCGTCCTCCAGCATCAGACCGAACTAGAACAGTACCGCCGCGAGATCCAATCGCTGCGCAAGCTATTCCAAGGCTTGCAGGACCGAGGCACGGGCGAAGACCTGCCTCACGAAAAGCCACCTCATTACTAGTGATTTCGATCGGGTCGGGGCAGTGAAGGGACGTTGCGATTTCTCAAATTTCTACCCATCAATGTGTGACAACAGCGTGTCACCGCGTGTTTTGACCTAAGTCTTGAACCCATGCAAGGATGTGGGTTTCCGTCCCCTCCTTTTGCTCGTCCACACAACTAAAATCGTCTGCAACCTCTCCTTGCCTACTAATCCTGCCAAGGCATGATGTCGATATTTTAAGAGGACCGAGCCGATGGTTCCTATCAGAACTTTGATCGACGGTTTACTACAACTATTATCCTCCTGAGGGCAGCAGGTGGCCATGCACGAAATCTATACAGCACACGCCAACGGTGGTTTAGCCGGTTTGGCCGACAGGGGTTCAACCGACAGGGGTTCAACCAACAGCTATGCCAACAGGCATACCAATGGCCATCGCTCCAAGCAGCAAGCCCGGGTCGCGCTTTTGTTGGCCAACGCCACCGATTGCGACACCCTCTCCAACTTGCTTTCGCAGCACGAGCGCATCGAAGTCTTAGCCGCCGGCGCCGATGTCGACTTCGGACTAGCCCGATGCCGCCGACTCTGTCCCCAGCTGCTGATCCTCGACCCCAAAGTCTCTGCCGACGCGCTACCCTGCGCGATCGAAATGGTGAGCCGACTCCAGATCCAGCATCTCCTGGTCTTAGACGACCGCCTGTACGAAGGACGCCTCGCTTCGCTTTTGCCGATGCCAGCCGTCAGCTATCTGACACGTCAAGCAGGTTTCGAGGCCCTACAGGCGGCCACCCTCAAAATTGTTTCCGAGGGCCAACGCTTATTCGAACCAGCCGTTCAAGAACGCCTTTGTCGTACAAGAAGTGGCTTGAAGCTTCAGAAAAGGTCCGGCCGACCGTCGGTAGCAGAACTCACTTCGCGCGAGCTGGAAGTGATGAAGATATTGGCCACCGGATACTCTGTCCGCGATTGTGCCGAACAATTGCAACTGGCCGAAAGCACCATCGACAACCACAAATCGCGGCTCATGAAAAAGCTCGACATCCACAAGACCGTCCAAATGACGCACTTCGCAATCCGCGAAGGCTTGATCGTCGTGTGAGCCGAAGCAACATGAGCCGAACACATAAAAAGCCTCTCGCAAAGGCGCTAAGACGCAAAGAAAAGACAGAGGCAACGAAAAACAAGCGTCGTTTCGTTGTTTCGTCGTGATTCACTTTTTTTCTCACCATGAAGTTCGTAGTTTTTTAACTTTGCTGCCGTCCTGGCCACCAATGCCAGGAAAACTGCAAAGTCAAAAAACGAACGTACCTAAGGAATTAGCCACAGAGGGCACAGAGAACCACAGAGTGCTAAAAACGAAGGCTTCTCTGTGTCCTCTGTGTCCTCTGTGTCCTCTGTGTCCTCTGTGCCCTCTGTGGCTAAATTTTTCTACCAGTACGCGACTTTGCAGTTCTCCTGAGCACCAATGCCCAAACGCTTGGCAGACCAAAGAAAAGCCGATAAAATGCGACGGCTATGGCCCCCGAAACAAAAACCGCCGAAACAAAGAACAGCCGCTTTCCGCTTCTCCCGCCCCACGTGCTACTCGCGGCTATCTTATTGATCCTTGCGCTCGATCGCTGGTTGCCCCTCATGCAGCTTTGGGGCAATCGCTACCTCGGCGGCACAATCATCCTCATCGCCCTGGCAACCAATGTCTACTGCGCCTTGCAATTCCGCCGGCACCAGACAACCATTATTCCGTTTCGAGAATCGTCGGCACTACTCACCAAGGGATTGTATCGAGTCACCCGAAATCCGATCTACGTAAGCATGGTCGCCTTGCTTGTCGGCTTAGCGATTGCCGTAGGGAGCCTTTCCCCTTGGCTCGTGCCCCCGGCGTTCGCCGGAATTATCGCCGCAAGATTCATTCGCCGAGAAGAAGCAATGCTCACCGACACTTTTGGCGACGACTATCGCAAGTACTGCTCTCGCGTCCGGCGATGGTTCTAGTGCGAGCCGCACACGCAATTGATAGTCGCACTAAGTCGTCTAGCCTTCAAGCAACCACGCATTCTCAACTGCCGAAAAAACCACCGGCTCCCCCGAGAGCCGTTGCAGCTGAAATCGCTCAACAAACTCACCCGCCGTCATCTCGCGACGAGGCCCCAGTCCACACCACTCGCCCAATAAACCCAAAACTCGCTCTGCCGAGACGCCTTGCTCGCGATAATAACTGAGCCGCGTATCGCCGTGACGCTTCGCCAACCGCCGCCCATCTTCGCCCAACACCAACGGCAAATGCGTATAAGTCGGCAACGGCCCCAGCCCCAAACGCTCGTAAAGAAAAATCTGCCGTGCCGTCGAACGCAGCAAATCATCCCCACGGACCACCTGATCAATACCCTGCCGCGCATCGTCAACCACAACCGCCAACTGATAGCTGGGCAACCCTGCTTTGGTCCGAACCAAAAAATCGCCGACCGTATTTTGCACGTCGTGCTGTTGCGGCCCGGCAAACGCATCGACAAAATGAGTGACCCCCGCCTCCACACCAATCCGCCAAGCAACATCGTCTTCGATCAACGTGGGCGGCACCACCACTTCAGAATCCCGTGGACGACACGTCCCCGGATAGCGCTGCTCATGCTCGCCCGCGTGAGGTGCCGAAAGGCTAGCCGCCTCGATCTGGCTCCGCGTACACCGACAAGGATAAATTTCTCCTTGCCCAGCCAATTGGTTCAGCGCCGTTTGATACGGCACAAGATCTTTCCGCTGATAACACGGCCCCTCATCCCAATTCAACCCCAACCAATCCAGCACCTCAATCGCCTGCTCGGCCGCCCCCACCTTAATGCGCGGCCCGTCCAAATCCTCAATCCGAAGCACAATCTCCCAACCCTGTTGCCGAGCCAACGCCCAATTCACCAAAAAAGTGCGCGCATTCCCAAGATGTAAAGCACCCGTCGGCGAAGGAGCAAGTCGTGTACGCGGCATACCGCCCAATGTAGCCGGGAAGGGCCGCCCCACGCAAAGGCAGTGTTTTTTTGGACTTGGGCATGGCTCAAAAATAACTCCGGCATTTTGCCAGAGAGTCGATTTCAGGCAGGATTTCTACACCAAAGGCGTTACACACCGCAGCCCAGACAAGACTTTTACGCCAAAGGCGTATTACACCGTAGCCCAGGGTCGACGCAAAGCGGCGCACCCTGGGTTAACGATCCACAAGAAAGTTACGCTGAAAGCGTTACACAAGGCCCTGCCGAACGGGCGCTGAGTGTGTGTAACGCTTTCAGCGTAAAGTGTGGAGGTGTTTTTACCCAGGGTTCGTCCCCGGCGTGCCAGGGCCGAACCCTGGGCTACGATGTAAAACGCCTTTGGCGTAGTTCCTTGCGTTATTCGCAACCACAAGCATAATGGATAGGTAGGCGGCGCACGCCCCCCTCTCTTTCTTTAACCCTCTTTGCAGGTCGTAGCTGGTGCAGTTTTCGTATCGCTGATCGCTTTTTGCCTCCCGGCAGAATCGTCACGCTTTCGCACCAGCTCCCTCAGCAGTTTGCTCTCTCGCAAATTTTGCCCTGTCACATTCCCACACAGAAAATCCCATGACCGATCCTCGACGACTTTTTCATGCGATCCTACTGACGCTCTTTTTCGTCAGCGCCTCAACGACGCGCGCGCAGTTCGATCTCGACATCCGCATCCCGACTCCCTCTTCCTTTACCGCATCGCAGTTGGCGTCGCTAGAAGCCGCTCTCGATAAGGCGGAGGCCCTCTGGGAAAGCAAAATCACCGGCTACCAGCCCGGCATCTCCATCACGGGTATCAGGATTGACGTCATCTCCGGCTCTGCTTTTGCCAACGCCAGTGTGACCGGAACCGTCCTCCAAGGGGGCTTTCGACTCAACACCCAAGGCACCGTACGTATCAACCCCGGCGTGATCGACCTCTTCACCAGTTGGGACGGCATGGGCCCCACAATCCCCAACACCGAATTCGTCGGCGTCAACTACGTCGACGACATTCTTGCTCACGAGATCGGCCACCTGCTCGGCATCAATGCTGGTACTTGGAATAGCAACGGAGTCTCTCAATTCGGCGTCGGACGCTACACCGGGGCATTCGGACTAGCCGCCTACCAGCAAGAATTCGACGCCTACCGCCACATTTGTTCCCGTCGAACTGGCCGGCGGCTCGGGCACACCCAACAATCATTGGGACCAAATCATACGCAGCAATCCCAATCTCAGCATCCCCGAAGGCGTCCGAGACACCGGCGCCAACCCGTTTGACCTCGACCCACGCACAGGCATCACCGACCACCAAGGCCGCGACCTGGCCTTCGAGCTAATGACCGGAACCGTCGACCCCGACTACGGCGAACCCTTTTTAAGCAACACAACGGTCCAATCGTTCCGCGACCTCGGTTTTACCGTTGTCCCCGAACCAAGCACTCTGTGCCTGCTTCTAATAAGTATGGCGCTTTGTCGCCGCCGCCGAGCATAGTCTTTCTTAGAGCCTGTTTCTGCATGCCTCGAACCCCTTCTTTCTACAGAAGCAACCCGCTTCTCTTTTGAGAAATAACATAACGAATTTTGGAATTTCCATAATTCACCTTTGCTAGCATAGAACCCGTTAAGCGTGTGATGGGCGCAGTTCTTTACGCAAGATTGCAGCGATCTCTCCGCTTAACCCACTTATCTTAAAATTGGGTTCGTCTTTTTCTTTCTGTTGCGGGAGACCCACGATGAAGCAGTTCTGTGCTCGCCTACTTGCTCTGACCACCGCTCCTTTCAAGCGATCCAAACAATCAAAACGTTCGCGATCTCAAAAGCACGGTTCTCGAAACCACCTCCGTTTCGAGCAGCTCGAAATGCGTGAATTGCTCAGCGCGAATGTCGACCACATCAGCGTTCCCGATCGGATCGCGCACTACGTCGACGGCAACTTTAGCAACGGCGAGTATTCTACACAGCAGAAAGAAGTCTTGGCCTTGGGCTACCTGGATGTGACCGCGCCCGGCTATGGTGCGACTGGCAACAACAACTCTGACGATGACCGTTTGGCCATTCAGAACGCCATTGACGATGCCTATTCGCACCGCCTTGCAACCTATATTCCGTCCGGCACCTACGAGATTGGCAACTCGCTAGGGCTTGTATCGATGGACCAATCTATCGCAGGACGATCACCCCAACGCACTCGTCGGTAACCCGCCGGACGTCGACAATCCGAACGGAACAGCCCGCCCGGTGATCCGCCTCAAGGCCAATGCCGCCGGTTTTCAGAACGCCAATTCGGGACAGCGCCGAGCAGTACTTGAGGTGCAAACCTTCCGTAGAGACATCAACCAACAGATTACGCCCAAACCCAACAATGCTCCGGGGGCTGCCCCGTTGGCGGTACCTTCAGGAGGATATTCAAACTCTCCCGGCGACACGATGTTTGTCGACATCCGTAACATTAACTTCGATACCAACGACAATCCTGGGGCCGTTGGCCTTTACTTTCCAGGCGCACAGAACTCCAGCGTCACCAACGTAAAGGTCGATGCGACCAACAGCTTTGCTGGCTTCCTCAATCTTCCTGGTGCAGGTGGCGGTGCGAGGAACATTGAGGTCCAAGGCGGAAAACATGCGCTCTACGCCGATCCAGAGGCGACCGGAACCTTCATCGTTGGTGCCAAATTCCACAACCAGACCGACCAAGTGATCGTCTACAAACAGGCGGTCCCTTTGACGATGGTCGGTTTCGAGATCATCAAGAATAATAGCGGAGCGGGAATTGAGACCGGAGAAAATGGCTACGGTTTCTGGTCCCCTTCCGTCGGAGTAATGACGCTTGTCGATGGTACCATTATCGCCTCGGGTAGTAATCGAGGAATCGATAATGCGGCGGGCAAAAACCTTTATCTCAAAAACGTCTACGTCGCAGATTTTCATCAAGGCCTAATCCAAAGTGGATCACAGCCAATCGTTTGGTCGGGTGGCGGTCGGTGGCGGCACATCCGAGAGTACGCGTACACCGACCAGAGCCTCCTGGACTCCTCGCCCGCCGATGGCAATCCTGGCGTCAATTACAACCTGGGGGACGACGACTTCTATACCTACAACGTGGTGAATGGCGCGATTTCTCAGCAAGCGGAACACCACGACATCGTCAATCTCGGGTCAGGCTCCCCTCCCAGCAATTTGATCGGTCGGCACTTAGCTGATATGTATCAACGAACTTGGCAAAACTCCTCCACCACCAAAAACGTCGTCGAATACGGAGCCAAAGGCGACGGCCTCACCGACGATACGCAAGCCATTAAAAACGCAATTTGGGATGCGCAAGGTGCGGGGGAAATCGTCTACTTCCCGGCCGGAAAATACGCGATCTCCGAGAAACTTTGGCTCCCTGGAGGGGTAAAGTTGGTCGGTGCGGGTCGGCAAGTTTCGTCCATCGTCGTCCATGACAGCTGGCGACCCACCAGCGGAACCGAGACCATGATCCATACCACCAATAGCGCCACCTCCGACAACTTCATCGGCTTCATGACCATCAAAACGCGGAACAAAGGCGGAGGACTTGTCAACAATGGCGAGGGAGTCCAGGCGCACCGTTACGACCGCTTCACCGCAGTGCACTGGGAGGCGGGCACCAACTCTTCCATGATGGGCGTTGCCATCGAACAGCAATGGCACCCGAACCCAGGAACGCATGCACGCGATGTCGTGAAATTTACGGGCAACGGGGGCGGGAAGCATTACTTCCTAACTCCCGGTAGCTTTGTCATTCCCAGTGTCGAGCACAGCCAGTATAGAAAACTATATCTGCAAAGCACGACCAATCAGACCGACTTCTATAGCTTGAACGTAGAACACTCGAAAGGCGAGAACGAAATTCTCGTGAATGGTGCAAGCAACGTAAACTTCTATCTACTCAAACGCGAAGGCCACGCAAGGACCCTGGCGATATGGAACAGTAACAACATCAACGTCTTTGGCTCGGGAGGAATGCGTGAAAGTCCCAACCAATGGGCACACATAACCATTGGAGGGGGTTCGCAAAACATTACACTTGCCAACATTGCCGTGCATACCGTGGCCGATACGGGCTTCGGCGGACATACGGTAGTCGAAAGTTTCAACGGCCAGACGTCATCCGTCCGGTGGCCCAATAACGTCTCCTACTTCAAACGTGGATCTTCCATTGCTGCCGAAGGAGGAGAAGTCACCGATAGCAACGCCGCCCGCCTAAAAGTCTGGCAGCTAAGGGCCGCCGTCCGTGAGGCAAAAATTCGGTGGATGAAGGCAGGCGCAAATGCCTCCCTGGTACGAAGCATCGACGTTTCCATTGGCGACCTATCCGGCAGCATGCTTGGCCAAACAACCGGCCACCGTATTGTCATCGATAGCACAGCCGCCGGACATGGTTGGTACACCGACCGCAACATGCGAACGGACAACGAGTTTAGACGACATCGAAAACCAGCCGGCATGGACCTGCTAACGGTCGTCATGCACGAGTTTGGCCATGTGCTGGGCTACGATCATAACGGCAATCACAACAGTGACGACAACGGCGTACGACGTGGGCCTAAACTCACCGCAAGTATCGCCGCCTTGATGACCGATACGCTGGCAACGAGCGAACGCAACGCATTCCGAAGAATCCGCTACCGCAGCGTTCGCTAAGTTTACTCATTTACTTACGGCTATTCCACCTAATCCCCCGGCATCCCCCGGCCAAAAAAACAACGCGCATCCCCCGCCAAAATAAAACACAATCATTCCACACGAACAAAACAAAAAAGCCTCACGCAGAGGCGCGAAGGCGCAAAGAAAAAACAGGGAGCCGCCGATGGACGCCGATAAACGCAGATACTTTTTATACCCCCCCCCTCATCTGCGTGCATCCGCGTCCATCGGCGGTTCCTTCTTACCACGTCCGTTCTTTGCGCCTTAGCGCCTTTGCGTGAGACCCTTTACCAAAAACCCTTTCAAAACAAACGCTATCTCCCCAACTTTCGCAGTGGCCGTGTTGCAACGCAACACAAGGAGCAGCACCAAAAGACTCCCCCAGCAACAAAACTCCCCGACTTTCGCACCCAACCCTGGGGCCCCCCAGCAATCAGCGACAAAAGTCACGTCCAAAGGCCGTATTGCAACGCAATACAAGGTGAATCACCCCCGACTTTTGCACTTGGACTCCCCCCAACCCCAAACAAAAAGACCTCAAACAACGGCTTAGAAAAGGAGCTGTTTTTGGTGCTTTTGCCTGTTTTTACTGGCCACCCCTTTCACCGAATCACGGCTGCCTCGGCCTCCAGCCGTTAGAACTGCTAAAATTGACCCCAGGACCCTCGATTCGCCACTTTGCCTAGCCAGATAGTTTGACACCGTTTTCGCACGCTGATTATACTGAGGCGGTAGGAACAAGTGCGAGCCGAACCCACGTTCTAGCACCAAAAAACGCATAAAGATCGAGCATCGGAGGCTCTCCCCTACGGAACCTGTTGGTTGTGATTCGCGTTGCAACGCCCCGCCCCGAGGAAGTGACCCAGAGGAAGTGATTCGATGAATAGTCTTGGAAAAGCTCTGACCGTCATTATTGTGTTAGCCTCCGTCTGCCTGGCTTGCGTCTCGGTGATGGTCTACGCCACGCACAAAAACTGGAAGACCGAGGCCGACCGCCTCAAGACCCAGTTGTCGACTGCCAGAACCAGAACCAGCAGTTAGAAACCAAGTACCTGAGCCTCGACAGCCAACTCAAGGCCGAGGTCGAAGCAGCCCAGCAGGACGTTCGCAAGCTCGAGTCCGAACGCGTCCAGTTGTTGGCCCAGAACACGACCTTCCAAAAACGGCTCGACGGCCTAGAACAAGAACAACGCAAGAACGTTGCCGCCGTCGCATCGACCCAATCGAACAACGAAGAACTTACCAAAGAGGTCGCCGACCTACGGACATCGCTCCGCGAGAACCAACAGAAGCGTGACGAAGCCTTCGCCACCACCGTCAAAGCAACCGACTCCCTCCATCAAGCACAAGGCAAGCTAAGTGCTCTGATGGAACGCAACGGCCAGCTCACGCAAGATGTCGCGGCCAAGACCAGCCTATTACGGGATAACGGCTTCGACCCGACCGCCGTGCCCGGTGCCGAAGTGCCCCATGTCCGTGGCCTAGTCAGTGCGATTCATCGCACGGCCGGCAGCCAGTTGATCGAAATCACCGTCGGTTCAGACGACGGCCTAAAACCCTCGCACACCGTCGAAGTCTTTCGGGGCGAGCGTTATCTCGGCCGCGCCGAGATTCTACGCACCGAGCCTGACCGGGCCGTGGGGCGGATCATTCGCAAGTTCCAGCAAGGACCGATTCAGGAGGGCGATCATGTCGCAACCAAACTTAGAATCAGCTAGCGTACCAAGCGTCATCACCAAAAAACCGTTACTCAATATCTACACGGTCTTGCTGATCATCGCCCTCGTGTCCCTACTCATGGGCTGCCTGTTTCTCTACCTAGAAATCCGAGAATACGGCGGATTCGGAGCGATCAAAGGCCCGTTGGCGATGATTGCCGAACCGATTGGCTTGCACACCCAGTACTGGGTCTGATCATTCGCCTTTGGCATCAGCTTGGCGCTCGCCCAGTTCACGGTCGAGGTCCAACAAAGAAGCCGGGTCGTCTTTCACCAGATTAAACTTGTGAACAATCTCACGAGCGGTCTTTTCTTCTTCGACCTGTTCGGTAATAAACCATTCTAGTTCGACCAAAGCGGCGAAGGCTTTTTCGTTGAACGCCAGCTCGTAAAGCTTGTCGATCTGTGCCGTGACGACCTGCTCTTGGGCCAGGGCTTGCTCGAAGATCGACTGCACCGACTCAAAATCGACCGCAGGCTGCTCGATGGTCTTCAAGACGACGCGTCCGTCGCGAGCCAGCAGGAAATCTTGCAGCTTCAACGCATGGCTACGTTCTTCGTCACTCTGCATCCGCATCCAACGGGCAGAACCCGTGAACTGCTCGTGCTCGCACCAGGCAGACATCGAGAGATAGCTGTACGAGGCAAACAGCTCGTTGTTGATCTGCTCGTTGATCGCGTCCTGCATGACTTGGCTAAGCATCATTTCTCTCGATTTCTTCGTCATTCGTCATTGGGTATTCGTCATTACTACATCGCAGTGGGCCCGACTGGAGTCGAACCAGCACGCCCTTGCGGGCACATGCCCCTCAAGCATGCGCGTCTGCCAATTCCGCCACGGGCCCATAAGTTTGTCGCCGTTGAGATTGCGACAAGCTATCGAGTCTACCCAGTTCGGCCTGACCGTCAAGGTGGTTCGCCGCTTCAAATATCAACGTCCCCTTCGGCATGCTTAGGGTTCGGCGGTGGCTGGCCTCCCACGGCCTCGAAACGAGCGACAACGGCACAGCCGCAGGAATCGCTCCAGACGTTGACCGACGTGCGGCACATGTCGAGGACGCGGTCGACGGCGATAATCAGCCCTTGGCTCTCGGTAGGCAGACCGACGGCTTGAAGGATGATGACCATCATCACTAGCCCCGCGTGCGGGATGCCTGCGGCACCGATGCTGGCAAGCAAGGCGGTAAAGGCGACGACGATCTGCTGCGACAGCGGGATATCGATTCCGCTAAACTGGGCGATAAACAGCACAGCCACCACTTCGTACAGCGCCGTGCCGTCCATGTTGATTGTCGCACCGAGCGGAAGGACAAACGAGCCGACGCGGTTGCTGATTTTGGCCCGCTTTTCGACGCAAGTTAGGGTGAGCGGGAGGGTGCCATTGCTCGAAGCCGAACTAAACGCGGTGAGTAAGGCGGGACTCATGGCCTGGGCGAATTGCAGCGGGTTGCGTTTGGCAACGAAATGCAAAATCAGCGGCAACACAACCATCGCATGGATGGCCAACGCGCAGGCGACCGCCAGCATGTACCAGCCAAGCGTGCGGAAGACGCCTGCGCCTTGCGAGGCAGTGACCGAGAGCATCAAGAAAAAGACGCCCAACGGGGCGATGCGGATGATCAGCATCGTGAGCTTCATCATCACTTGAAACGCGGCATCGACCAGCTCGTTAATCCGCTTGGCCGTCGAGCCGCCTACCAAAATCGTGCAGACGCCAAAGGCGAGGCTGAAGGCGATGATCGACAAAAAATTGCCGGTCGCGAGGGCCTCGAACGGATTGGGAGGGATCATGTTTTCCAGTTGCTCGAACAGCACGATGGCCAATCCCTTGCCGCCCTGTACTGCGTCAGCGGCGGCGGCGACCGGTTCGGCACCGGTGACGCCGGGCCGAATGAGATTGACCATCAACAGGCCGGTGAGGATCGCCAACATGCTGGTTGCCAGATAGTAGAGCAACGTGCGGCCAAACATTTTTCCTAGGCGTTCGGCTTGGCCCAAACCGGTGACGCCCGAGAGGAGCGAGGTGACGATCAACGGTATCGAAACCATTTTTAAGAGGCGGAGGAACAGATCGCCGAGCGTTTTGGCCCAATCGCCGACGCGGCGTGCGAACGAGCGTCCGTGCTTCTGGAAGAGCGCGTAGGCAGCCGGGTCTTGGGATTTGAGTTTGCCGAGCGTGGCGACGACTTTGCGTTGCGTCGGGCCGTCGGCCTCTGGCCACAGTTCGCCGGGGTCGGTTCGTTGCAGCTCGACGAGCTGGCTTTCGCCGACCACGGTGCGGCGAGTCAGGGTGCCCTCGTCGGTCGATTGTTGGACCTGAATAAGGATGCGTTCGGGTGTGTCGAGCGACCAGAGCGTTCCGGCGGGAACGCTTACCGCTTGGGACATGCCGAGCCGTTGAATGGTCTCGGCCGGGTAGTCGACCGACTGGCCCGTCGGTTGCCTACCGGCGGTGGCGTTGAGAACGATCCCAAGCATAGCGCCGAGGAGTAGGGTGATAAGAATCTGCCAGTGCAAAGCCATCCGCATAGGTGGTTCCCCTCCGAATGGATTTTAAGTTGGAGCCGTTTTAATCTTCTGTCGCTGAGGAGAGTTGTAGGGTGGGCACTGCCCACCAAATTATGGGGGAAATGGTGGGCAGTGCCCACCCTACGCAAATGGTGCGTTTCGCTATCGCTTTATTGGTTGTTGGTCATTTTGTGGCGTTTCTTCCAGCGGCTCTGGCGTGGTCTGTTCTTCGATGTTTTGATTCTCGCGCCAGGGTTGTCCTTCGCGGTAGCTGGCCAGTTCTTTGGCGAGCTGCTGGCCATTGTCTGGATCGTCGAGATCGACGGCTTGTTGCGACCATTTGATGGCGGTCTCAAAATTGCCCTCTTCGGCAAACGCTGCGGCGAGGGTGCTGAGGACATGTGGGGTTTTGTAATCGGTCAGGTCGCAGGCTTGGGTTGCGAGTTGGACGGCTCGTTTGCCATCGCGCAGTGCGTCGACGGGCGAGGTGGCTAGCACCCAGGCGAGATTGTTCAGGAGTGCTGTATTCCTAGGTTGTAGTTCCAAGGCTCGATTGAAATCGGCAATCGCTCCGGCGTGGTCTCCGACGTTGAGATAAGCATCGCCGCGCGATTGCAAGGCCGAGAAATTCTCGTTGTTTTGTTGAAGCACGTCGCTGTAGGCGACAATCGCTTGTTCATGTTGCTGGTCCACAAGATAGTAGAGGGCGAGCTGCATTTTCTTGTCGGCTTGGTCGGGCATTGCCGCCGCTAGGCGTTCGATTTCTTCGATTTCCTCGTCGAGGCGGTCCATCTTTGCCAGAATTTCGGCGCGAAGCCGATGGGCGGTGACCAAAGGTTGTTTTTCTAGGACGACTTCGATGTCGGCCAGGGCGCTCTCAAACTGGCCGTTGGCCAGATAGCTTTCGGAACGGCGGATGAGCGTCAGGAGCACGCCGGGCTGTAGCTCTAGGACTTTGGTAAATTGGGCGATCGATTGGTCGTATTCCTCTTGTTCGCGATAAATCTCTCCCCGATTTTGGTAAGGGCCGGGTGCCTGCGGGGCAAGTTCGGTCGCTTTATCGAAACTGGCGAGGGCTTCTTCTAGGCGTTTTTGTTGGCGATAGATTTCCCCCTGGAGGATCGCCGCATTGGCGTCGGTGGGGTTGAGTTGCATGTTCTCTTCGATAGCCTCGAGGGCTTCGTCGAGCTTGTCGGCTTGGCGCAGGAAGATTGCCCGTGCGAGGCGATAGCTGGTGTTCTCGGGAGCAAGCTGAATCGCGGTTTCCATGTCAGCGAGCGCTTTGGTTTGATCCTTCGACAGACGGGCGCGGAGGACCAAGGCCTCGGCACGTTGCTCGTTGGGGATTTTTTCTGCTTGGAGAAAACTTTTGACGGCGCGTCGAGCTTCGCGTGGGTCGCCGCCGGGGAGGGCCATTAGTTTGGCAAGCATGAAATTGGCGACGGGCGGCGGCTCGTTGTAGTCCAAGACGCTCCGTAGATCGGAGATTACGAGTTGGCGAATTTTTTGGACGCGTTGGTCGGCGATCGAACGGGTGTTGATCACCTGCATGAGGGTCGTTGCGCGTTCCATCAAGGCGTCGGAGAGCATCTGTTCGGCAAACGCGTTGTCCTCGGCATCGAGGCCTTTGTCGAGGGCGATTTCGAGCAACTCGATGGCTCGGTTCAGATCGCGGATACCCTCGCTGGTGGCTTTGATGCGGAGTGCCTCGTCGAGATCGTCCATCCCGCCGCTTTGGACGAGCGGTGCTTCGAGGTTGGTTTCCTTGGGAGCGGTCTCAGCGGGAGTCGACTTGTCGGGGGCTGTTTCGACGGGGGCTACTTCGACGGGGGCTTCGACTTGTCCCCAAGCGGGACTGCCGGGAATCAGCAGAAGGAGGCCCAGGAGGGTCGTCAAACAGGTTTTCTTTTGCCAAATGTTCATTGAAAGGCATCCCTGGGCTTGAAGCTCTGAAATTTTTGCATTGCTGAGGCTTTGCGTCGTGGTGGAACGCCAGACGGCGGTCGGTTCCTCATTATGGCTGTTTTGGGCGAGTCTGGCCACGTGAGAAACAGCAACTTTTTGATTCCACCGTTGTGGGTAGCGAAGCAGGTAGGCTAGAATGCGGGGCTTGGCAAGGTTTTCTGGCCATCTTTAATCTGTTGTCACTTCGAGGAAGTCTATCATGGAAGTTGGAATTGTGGGACTGCCCAACGTCGGCAAGTCGACACTTTTCAATGCGTTGACTGCGGCTGGGATCGCCAGCGAAAACTACCCATTCTGCACGATCGAGCCGAACATCGGTGCCGTCTCGGTGCCGGACCCTCGGTTGGGGCGTATTCAAGAGCATATCCCTTGCCAGAAAATTGTTCCGGCCGTGTTGCAGTTGGTCGACATCGCGGGGATTGTCCGTGGGGCGTCGGAGGGCGAGGGGCTGGGCAATAAGTTTTTGTCGCATATTCGCAATGTCGATGCGATTCTGCATGTGGTGCGATGTTTTGATGAAGCCGACGTGATTCATGTCGACGGGAGCGTCGACCCGATTCGCGACGTCGAGACGATCGACACCGAACTGATGCTTGCCGATATGGCCTCGATCGAATCGATGACCGACAAAGCCAAGCGGACCGCTCGTACAGGCGACAAAGAGGCGAAGCAGCGTTTGGAAGTTTTGTCTGATTGTCGAAAGCTGTTGGACGACGGCAAGCCGGTGCGTGGGCTTTGTTACGACGACCTGGGCAACGCCAAGGTGCTTGCCGAGCTGCAACTGCTGACCTCAAAACAAGTGTTGTACATTGCGAATGTCGACGAAGCCGACTTGCAGGGCGAGAACGATCATGTGCAAGCGTTGCGCCGACGTGCTGCCGACGAAGGAGGCACGGTGGTGCCGGTCTGTGCTCGTCTGGAGGCCGAGCTAGCGGAGCTTGATGCGTCGGAACGAGAAGAGATGCTCGAGAGCCTGGGATTGGCGGAACCTGCCTTGGCCTCTTTGACGCGCGCCGCCTATCAACTTCTTGGTCTGCAAAGTTATTTTACGGCTGGCGAGAAAGAGATTCGTGCCTGGACGATTCCGATTGGCGCAACGGCCCCGCAGGCGGCTGGTGTGATTCATACCGACTTCGAGCGAGGGTTTATCCGCTGCGAAACCTATTCGGTCGACGATCTGGACGAGCTTGGCAGCGAGAAGGCCATCCGCGACGCGGGCAAGATGCGCGTCGAGGGTAAGACCTACGTGATGCAGGACAGCGACGTTTGCAATTTTCTGTTTAATGTGTAGGGTGCGCTGCCACGAAGCTACACAAAGCCTAGTCGCTTCTTGCCGGCCATTTTTCGTATGGCATCGTCGTCGGAGAATCGCTATCCTGCGCTGAAGAAAAGGAGGTGTGCCGATGGCTGCTGAATCGTACGAGGAGATACTGAAACGCGCTCAGGCCGAGCTTTCGCCTGAGGAGCAAACGAAGCTGCTTGAGCAGCTTTCGCGATATGTCGGTCGCAAGAATGGGGGTCGCCACCGCATCACAGACCTCAAGGGCCTGGGTAAGGAAATCTGGAAAGGCGTCGATGCCGATGATTACGTGGCGAAGGAACGCGACTCATGGGATGGGTAGAAGACCTTCACGGAAAAATCGTCGGACTCGATACGGCTCCGCTCATCTTCTATATCGAAGAACACACTGTCTACGGCGAGATTCTCGATCCCTTCTTTGAAGCCGTGGTTGAGGGAAACATTTCGGTCGTTACTTCCACGGTGACACTCTTGGAGGTACTCGTCCATCCCCTGAGGAACAAAGATGACGCACTGGCTCACAAGTACAATGACATTTTGCTAAGCTCGCCGAATATCGAAACTGTTCCCGTGACGCCTACAACAGCACAAGTTGCCGCTGAGCTTCGGGCCGCTGGGAACTTGAAGACGCCCGATGCGATTCATTTGGCCACTGCGATGACTCACAACGCAGTGGCATTTCTCACGAACGACCGCGATTTTGGCGAGGTGGTCGGTATCGAAATCGTGAAGGTTCGTGACCTTGTGCAGTAGCAAACCACCAATCAGCCAAACAATTCTTCCACGACTTGGCCGCCGTCGATGAGTTTGATGGGGCGGCCGATTTGGCTGATGTTTTCGGTGTCGGGGTCGATGGCGAGGGTGTGGTAGATCGTGCGGAAGAGGTCGTTGACGGTGACTGGGCGGTCGGTGACTTCGGTCCCGGCGGCGTTGGTCTTGCCGAGGACTTGGCCGCCACGGATGCCGCCGCCGGCGAGTACGGCATTGAACGCTTTGGGGTAGTGGTCGCGGCCCGCACGGGCGTTGATGCGTGGGGTGCGGCCGAATTCGCCCATCCAAACGACGAGCGTATTTTCTAACATGCCGCGCGTTTTGAGGTCTTGGATGAGCATGGCCATCGGTTGGTCGATTTGTCCTGTGAGTTCGGCAGTACGAGCAAAGGTGTCTTGATGGGTGTCCCAGCCTTTGGAGACGACTTCGACGAACGTGACGCCGTGCTCCACCAGTCGACGGGCCATGTGGCAGCCGGTGGCGAAATCGCCGGAGCCGTAGGCCTGGCGGAGTGTGGTCGGTTCTTGCGTGATATCAAAGGCGTTCATGCTGGGGCTGAGGATCATGTCGGCGGCGCGTGTGGTCAGCTTGCGGTGGTCGGCGACGACCTGCGCGCCGGCACCTTGGGCGAAACTCTCTTGCAAGGAGTCGAGCAGTCCGAGCCGCCGTTGATAACGAGAAACGGCGGTTTTTGGTTTGGTGTTTTGCGGTAAATTTTCTGCGGAGTTCAGGACGAGCGGGTCGTAGTCGACGCCTAAAAATCCGCCGGAGCCAGAATTGGGCAGTCGTCCGCCGATGCGGACGTAGCTGGGGAGTTGGTTGGCCGCTTCGCCGATTTGGTGGGCGACGTTGGAGCCGAGGGTTGGGAATTTGACGCCGCCCATCGGCAGGTAGCCGTGGTGGAGGAGGTAGGTTGCGCGTTGGTGGTTGCCCTCTTTGCTGGTCATCGAACGGATGATGGCCAGCTCGTCCATGATTTTGGCGCAGTGCGGCAGATGCTCGGCGATGTGGATACCGGGGACGTTGGTTTGGATGGCTTTGGTTTCGCCACCGTGGACGTGGCCGGGCTTGGGGCTGAAGGTCTCGAACTGCGAGGGGCCGCCGGACATCCAGAGCAGGATGCATGCTTTGCCGCGCGAACGGAGTTCGTCGGCCGAGGCACTGATTGCGTCGGTCCAATTGCAAGCACCTGCGGCGAGGCCGGTGGCGGTGATGTGCCGAAGAAAATCGCGACGACCGACGACGTGGCCTTTTTGGACGGCCAGGCTGGTGTGGAGTTGTAGGCGTGGGGACATCATGGAATCCTCAGTAGGGTTTTTTATTGCGAAGACTCTAGCGACGGTGTTGGAATTCGGCGGAGTTGATGAGGGTCCATAGTATATCTTCAAAGGCCTCGCTGCGACGGCTGGTTTTGTTGCGGTAAGCTAGCAAAAGAGCCAGTTCGGCGTCGGTTGGCTCGCGGCTTAGGCAGCGCAGGTAAAGCTCGACGACCAGGGATTCGTCATCGGGGATTTCTTGGAGCAAGCGTCCGAGCAGATTTTTTCTATTCGCCCTTAATTTTTGGTCGACTTGCGAGGCGTTCATGAGGGAGAGCGATTGGGGGATGGTGGCCGAAATGCTCTCGCGTGCTTCGCTTGGGTCGTAGCCAAATAGCTCGGCAAACTGGTCGCGGGGTCGGGACCGACGACGCTGGCCGATGGCTGCGTAGCCGGTGGTGGCGGCGACGGGTTCGTCGATTTCTAAGGCGGTGTGAAGGGCGTTGAAAAGTTGGTCGCTGCGCATGCGTTGTGGCACGTTGGCGAGAAAGGGCAATAGGTCTGAGCTTCGGCGCGGACGGGCTTGACGCTGGTAGGCTTCGGTTTGGCAGATTGTGGCCAACAGCCATTTGAGGTCGTAGCCGCTTTGCTGGAATTTTTTGGAGAGGAGCTTGATGGCCGTCGGGGCGGTGGCTTGTCGATCGGGTCCGAGATCGTCGATCGGCTCATAAAAACCTTCGCCGACCAGTTCGGACCAGATGCGGTTGACCAGGGCGGTGGCGAACCACTCGTTTTCAGTGAGCCACTGGGCGAGCTGTTGTCGGCGTTCGGCATCGCGCGTGCCAGTGGGAAGACTGGCGCTAGTGAGAAAGAATTTGGGCTGCACGAGGGTGCCGGGCAGGTCGGGGTTTTCGAGGTCGGGCATTCGGTGTTCGGCAGTGGGGCGACGATCGTTGTCTTTTTTGGTTTGTTTGCGGCGATAGCGGTCGTTGCTGTAGACCATGAAGCTTCGCTTGGTCATTTCTCGTACGTTGCGAACGGCGATTCGTGGAAAAAAGGCGGCCAGCTCGTGGAACTGTTCTCGCTTCCAGCGATCGTAGGGGTGGTCGTGGCACTGGGCGCATTGGATTTGGATGCCGAGGAAAATGCGAGAGACCTCGGCGGTGGTCTCTTCGGTGCGGCCCCCTTGGGCCATGATGATGGCGGTGTGGCCGTTTTGTTTGACGTCGCCGCGTGCGGTGATGAAGTCGGTGGCGATCTGGTTCCAGCCTTGGTTGGCGTTCAGCTGCTTGGCGAGATCGACGACCATTGCGTTGGCGGCGATTTTTGCTCGGTCTTCTTGGGCGCGAAAAAAGACAACGTCGCGCCAGTAGCGTGCCCAGTTTTGGCCGTAGTGGGGGGTGTCGAGTAACTCTTGGATGATGTGCTGACGTTTGTTGGCGGTGGGGTCGAGCACGAAGGCGGTGATCGCTTCGGGCGTGGGAATGTCGCCGACGAGGTCGAGGGTGACGCGGCGCAAGAAGGTTGCGTCGTCGGTGCGTGGGGCGAACTGCGTGTCGGCGTCGAACAGTTCGTTGGCGATGGCCCGGTCGATGCGCTCGGCAATACGGGTGGTCGAGGGCTTGGCGTTGGCTACCGCCGAGAGGAGGGCTGGCAGCAAGAGGGCTGCGATGTAAATTTTTGACCAGGATGCCATCGATTTTTCCTGTTGAGAATTGCGTAGGACTATACCATGACGGTGCCTAGAGGATTCAACCCCGGTTGAGGTGGGAAGTTTCGGGGGGGGGGGGGGGGGGGGGGCTTGGAAGGGGGGCTACGTGTGGCTCCGGCGATGCGTTGCATCGCGGCTACTGGGCAGGTGTTTATAGCGTGGGGGCTACAAAAAAAGCCGCCCTGGTGTGGGCGGCTTTTTTGAGGATGATCGTTGACCGGCGATGTTTAACGTTTGGAGAACTGGGTTCCTCGGCGGGCACCGTGGAGACCTGGTTTCTTACGTTCTTTCATGCGAGCGTCGCGGGTGAGGAAGCTCTTTTCGCGAAGCTTTTCGTCGAGGTCGCTGTCGTGCTTGACCAAGGCTCGGGCGATGCCCTGCATGCAGGCACCGGCTTGTCCGGTGGTGCCGCCGCCGTGGGTGAGAATGATGATGTCGACGGAATCGCGGACTTCGCAATGCTCGAGCGGAGAGAGGACCGTGTTGCGATCTTGCTCGATATTGAAGAAGTCTTCCAACTCTCGCTTGTTGATGGTAATTTTTCCGCTGCCGGCACGGATGCGTACGCGTGCAACCGAGGTTTTGCGACGACCTGTGCCAAGGGCTTCTTCGACGGTAGCTGCCATGAAATTTTCCTTTTATAAGTTCATGGTGGGCAGTGCCCACCCTACGTTTGGTTTGATTGTGGTGGGCAGTGCCCACCCTACGTTTGGTTTGATTAAGCGTTTGGTTTGGTTAGGCCTGGAGGGCCAATTCGGTTGGCTCGGGTTGTTGTGCGGTGTGCGGATGTTCGGATCCGGCGTAGACTTTGAGCTTGGCGAGCATGGCGCGACCGAGCTTGTTTTTGGGAAGCATACGGCGGACGGCTTCGGTGAGAATCATCTCGGGCTTCTTCGCTTGGCGATTTTCGGCCGTGATGGTGCGTTGGCGTGTGTAGCCGGTGTACCAAGCGTATTTTTTTTGCTCCCACTTCTTGCCGGTGAAGCGGATTTTCTCGACGTTGACGACGACGACATAGTCGCCTGTGTCGACGTGGGGCGTGTAGGTGGGGCGATGCTTGCCCATGAGGATGGTGGCAATCTCGCTCGCGAGTCGACCGACGATTTTTTCGCTAGCGTCGACGAGCAACCATTTTTGCTCGACGCTGCCGGCCTTGGCCATGTAGGTTTTCATCTGTGTGTACGTCCAATTGAGGGGCTGACCCGGAGTCTTTTTGACCCGAGTCGTCTGTTATCGTCGTCCGAGGGTGGCCGCTTGCCGCCTATCGAGAATCACCCAATTTACAGGGCTGAGGGCTGCTCAGCAAGGGTGGAAGTTCGGGCGAAGCCACAACCGGGGACTGGGCTAGGCATTTGGGGCTTCGGGAGGCTGCTCGCCGTTAGAAGGGGTAGGGCTGGCCTTGCGGCGTCGTCGGAGCTTGGCTTGGTAGGTGAGGAGGACAAAGCCCCAGAGCAGCAAAAAACCGCCTATGGTGGCCGCTACGACCCCTAATTTGCGGGGATCGGCACCGCCGTTTTCGCCCACTTGGGCCCAGTAGGCACCCGTAGCCAGCAGGACGCCCCAGGCTGCCAAGGCCCCAGCGATCAGCAGGATGGGCAGCCAGGTTTGATTTTTTTCTGTCGTCATACTCAGAATTGTAGCAGTTTGTAGTGGACGCTGGACAGTAGGCTATTGGCAGTGACAATGGCCACCACGCCCCCCCCTCCCCTGCCCCACACATTTCCCAAGGACTTTCATTCCAATGATCATCGGCATCCCTCGTGAAATCAAGCAAGACGAATATCGTGTTTCCCTGCTGCCGGTCGGTGTCGAGGAGCTTACACGACGTGGGCATCAGGTGCTTGTCGAGGCGGGGGCCGGGCTTGGATCGGGGTTGGAGGACGACGACTATTTGCAGCAAGGGTGCGAGATTGTCAGCGGGGCGAAAGAGATTTTCGCTCGCGCGGATATGATCGTCAAAGTCAAAGAACCGCAGTCGAGCGAATGGCCATTGATCCGCAAGGGGCAGGTTGTCTTTACCTATTTTCATTTTGCGGCAGATCGTGAATTGACGGAGGCGATCCTGCAGTCGGGTTGTTCGGCGGTGGCCTATGAAACACTCTCGGACGACCGAGGGCAGTTACCGTTGCTTACGCCGATGAGCGAAGTGGCTGGACGGATGAGCGTGCAAGAGGGTGCGAAATATCTGGAGCGTCCTCAGATGGGTCGCGGGATTTTGTTGGGAGGGGTGCCGGGTGTCGCGCCTGCGAACATCACGATCCTCGGCGGCGGGGTTGTTGGCGCGAACGCGGCGAAGATTGCCGCCGGTTTTAATGCCAACGTCAGTATTCTGGACATCAACATGGACCGGTTACGTTATCTTGCCGATGTGATGCCGCCGAACGTCGACGTGCTGTTTAGCGACCGCCACACGATTCGCGAACAACTAGATCGGGCCGACTTGGTTATCGGCGCTGTGTTGATCCCAGGTGCCAAGGCTCCACGATTGATCGAGCGAGACGATCTGAAGCGAATGAAGCATGGCAGCGTTATTATCGACGTGGCGATCGACCAAGGGGGGTGCATCGAGACCAGCAAGCCGACTTCGCACGCAGAGCCGACCTATGTGATCGACGATGTTGTGCATTACTGTGTGACCAACATGCCGGGAGCCGTTGGACGGACCAGTACCTATGCCCTTTGTAATGTTACGTTGCCCTGGGTGATCCAAATCGCCGAACGGGGCCTCGAAGCCGCAGCAGGCCAATTGCCGCCGGTCGCTCGTGCGATCAATCTTCATGCGGGCCAAGTCACCAACCAAGCGGTGGCCGAAACGTTTGGGCTCGGCTATTCCGATCGTTTTGCGTGCTGATTTTGCGAGGTTCTCTGCCGAGAGGTGGTGCGTCTCCATTTTTTGGGCATGGTAGAATAAACCTTGATAGCGATTGCTTTTTGATTTGGAGTGGGAGACCCACATGACGCTACTGCTACCGGTTCTCGTTTTTTTGCTGGCGTTGACGATTTCTTTGATTGTGATTCGCGTGGGGACGATGGCGTTGATGCTGACGGGCTTGTCGCGGGAGTCGGCTCGTTTTCAGGCGCACTCGGCGTTTACTGGGGTCGGTTTTACGACGAGCGAATCGGAGTCGATCGTCGACCATCCGGTGCGGCGTCACCTGACGATGGGGCTGATGATGCTGGGCAACATCGGCATGGCAACGGTCATCGCGACGCTCACGGCGACGATGTTAAGCGAGCAGACCAGTGAGCATTGGGAGTTGAGTCTGGTGGTGCTCGCATTGGGCGTGCTGGTGCTCTGGCTACTCGCGACGAGCGCATGGATCGAACGGCAGTTGAATCGTCCTATCGCTTTTGCGCTGCGAAAGTTCTCGAAACTTGATGTGCGTGATTACGTTTCGTTGCTGGAACTGTCGAGCGGTTTTTCGGTGTCGGAACTGAAAGTCGAATCGCAGGACTGGGTCGCAGGCAAGACGCTGGCCGAGTTGGGGTTGGCCCGTGAGGGCGTGTTGGTGCTGGGGGTTCGTCGGCACAACGGCATCTATGTTGGTGCCCCTTCGAGCGGCAGTCGTATCAACGCCGACGATACGCTGGTGATCTATGGGCCGTTAGAGCGGCTTGAAGAACTTGATAGCCGTGGTCGGGGCAGCGAAGGAGACTTGGCTCACCAAGTGGCGGCTCAGGAGTATGATGCGTATCTTGAGGAGTTGAAGCGGGACTCCGGCGACGCGTAGCATCGCGGCTTTTTTTGTTTGTGCCAGGGCATTAAATGTCGTAGTACATGCAGAATTCGTAGGGGTGGGGGCGGAGGGCTAGGGCGTCGACTTCGTTTTGTTTTTTGTAGGTGATCCAGTGGTTGATGACGTCTTGGGTGAAGACGTCGCCTCGGAGTAGGAATTCGTGGTCGGCGGCGAGGGCGTCGAGCGCGTCGCCGAGCGAGCCAGGGGTGGTCGGGACCTGGGCCAGTTCTTCAGGCTCGAGGTCGTAGATGTCTTTGTCGAGGGGGTCGCCGGGATGGATTTTGTTTTGGATGCCGTCGAGGGCGGCCATCATGAGCGCGGAGAAGGCTAGGTAGGGATTCGAGCTGGCGTCGGGGCAACGGAATTCGATGCGTTTTGATTTGGGGCTGGCGCTGTACATCGGAATGCGGCAGGCGGCCGAGCGGTTGCGCTGCGAGTAGGCCAGATTGACCGGGGCTTCGTAGCCTGGGACGAGGCGTTTGTAGCTGTTGGTCGTTGGGTTGGTGAACGCGAGCAGGGCGGGGGCGTGGGCCAGGATGCCACCGATGGCGTGAATGGCCATGTCGCTGAGGCCCGCGTAGCCGCCGCCGGCGAAAAGGGGCTGGTCGCCCTTCCAGAGCGAAATGTGGGTGTGCATGCCCGAGCCGTTGTCGCCGAAAATCGGCTTGGGCATGAACGTGACGGTCTTGTTGTGTTTGTGGGCGACGTTTTTGACAATGTATTTGTAAAGGCACATGTCGTCGGCCATCTGGACCAAGTCGCCGTAGCGCAGGTCGATTTCGGATTGGCCGGCAGTGGCGACTTCGTGGTGCTGGGCTTCGACGTTGAGTCCACAGTCGATCATCGTCTGCATCATTTCGTTGCGCAGATCCATAAGCTGATCGGCGGGGGGGCAAGGGAAATAGCCCTCTTTGTGGCGTAGCTTGTGGCCCAGGTTGGGGCCTTCTCCGCGTCGGCGCGAATTGTAGCCGCGATTCCACTCACCCTCGGAGCTATCGATGTAGAAGAAACCGCTGTTGGGAGTTTGGTCGAAACGGATATCGTCGAAGACGAAGAACTCGGCTTCGGGGCCGATGTAGCAGGAGTCGGCGATGCCGGTGTTTTTGAGGTAGTTGACCGCTTTGCGGGCGACGTTGCGTGGGTCGCGGGTGTAGTCTTCGCGGGTGATGGGGTCTTGGATGTTGCAGATCATGCAGAGCGTGGATAGCTCGGTGAAGGGGTCGAGGAAGGCGGTTTCGGGCTGGGGGACGAGGAGCATGTCGCTTTCGTTGATCGCCTGCCAGCCACGGATGCTGGAGCCGTCGAAGCCGAGTCCGTCGTCGAAGACTTCTTCGTCGAGCTTGTCGACGGGAATCGTAAAGTGCTGCCACAAGCCGGGGAAATCCATGAATCGCATATCAATGGCTTTGACATCGTGTTCGCGGCACATCGCTAAGACATCTTGTGGGCTCATCGTGCTTTGCCTTTTTGTGGTTGATTTTACCGTTTCAAGCTCTCACCAACGTACAAAAGAAAACCCCTCTTCGCCAGCAGGGGCCAAGAGGGGGTGGGAATGACGAATGACGAAAAAGCTCGATTCGTCATTGGAGCTTGCTAGAGGAACCTGCGTGTGCGGCTCGCACTAGGAACGTAGCGTTGCGAGAATCTCGCCGACGACCTTGTAGGGGTCGGCGTTCGACGCAGGGCGACGATCTTCGAGGTAGCCCTTCCAGCCGTTTTGGGCGGTGCCGATTGGGATGCGGATTGAAGCCCCCCGGTCGCTGACGCCGTAGCTGAACTGGTCGATCGACTGCGTTTCGTGCAAGCCGGTCAGCCGTTGGTCGTTGTCTGAGCCGTAGGCAGCGATGTGCTGATCGTGGCGGCCACGGAATTTTTCGCAGATGCCTTTGATCAAGTCCTCGCCACCTTTGTCACGGATGTCGGTGTTCGAGAAGTTGGTGTGCATGCCCGAACCGTTCCAGTCGCCCTTGATGGGCTTGGGATGCAGCTCGATGGTGACGCCGTATTGCTCGGCGCTGCGATACAACAGGTAGCGCGAGATCCAGAGATCGTCGCAGGTGCTTTTGGCACCTTTGCCGAAGAGCTGATATTCCCACTGGCCCTTCATGACTTCGGCGTTGATGCCGGTGATGCCAAGGCCCGCTTCGAGGCAGGTGTCGAGGTGGTCTTCGACGATGTCGCGACCGACGCAGTTGTCGATGCCGACGGAGCAGTAGTAAGGCCCTTGGGGACCGGGATAGCCCTCGGGGGGGAAGCCGAGTGGCTTGGCACCTTGCATGATGGTGTACTCTTGCTCGAAGCCGAGCCAAAGGTCGGTGTCGTCTTCAAACGTGCCACGACCGTTGGAGGCGTGGACCGAACCGTCGGCGTTGAGCACTTCGCACAATACGAGTGACGCGCTGTTGCGTTGTGGGTCGACGAGCATCTTGACGGGTTTGAGCAAGCAGTCGGACGAGCTGCCTTCGGCTTGCTCGGTGCTGCTGCCGTCGAACGACCACTCGGGGCAATCGCCGATGGTGGCGGGTTCGCTGTCAACAATTTTGGTTTTGCTACGCAGGCTCGGTTCGGGTGTGTAACCATCGAGCCAAATGTATTCAAGCTTGTAACTCATCTAAACTGATCTCCTCGCAATTTTGGATATTTAACTGAACCCGTCTGAACGGTAATTTCCTGTGGATTTTTGGCCCGGTGCCAAACTCGCGTGTTGGCTGTGGCCGTTGCTCCGTGCGCAAGCCCTCATCGTAGAAAGTTTACCGCTGCCACGCTAGGCTCTGAAGCAAACTTGCCAAAACCTGGGGACAGACTACGCAGTTTTCCTATGAGAGTAGCAATCAGGATGCCAAAAAAATCTGGAAACAGTGCGATTTAACGTAAGTGCTGTATAGGCTATGCTTTACCGTGATTTGATACCGTGGCCGGCAGAGAGACCCAAGGAAAAATGCTTGCGGACGATGCAAGGCGTGCTGCCGGGCTAAGCACTTCGCGGGAACTCGCAGCTCGTTTATAGTGACGCTTATAGTGATGTTTATTAGTAAAAGAGGATCAAACGACCTACCCATAGCCCCATGACCGATCCCTCGGCTTCGCAGCCACCCATTAAACTGAAATTCTTACCGACGGCCGCAACTTTCAAGTTGTTGGAGCCGCTGGGCGTTGGGACGGTGGGTACGGTCTATCGCGCGGAAAGCCCGGACATCGATCATCCGGTGGCGATCAAACTGCTGCATCCAACGATCGCGCACGATCCGAATATTGTGGATCGCTTTCAGCGCGAAATCACGATCATGGAGCGGCTCAGCCATCCGCATATTGTTCGCAATTATGGCGGCGGGTTGATGGATGGGCAGTATTTTTACGCGATGCAACTGCTTGGTCAGGGGACGCTTAAAGAGAGATTGCAAAAATATGGGCCGCTGCCGTGGGCACAGGCTGCTGCGTTTAGTGCGCAGATTTCCTCAGCGTTGCAACACGCCCATAACCACGGCATCATCCATCGCGACTTGAAGGCGAGCAATCTTTTTTTCGACGACAAGGGGGGCATCGTGCTTGGCGATTTTGGTATCGCCCGTGACACGCACGAAGCCGATGTGACGGCTACCGGAATTACGGTAGGGACGTATGCCTATATGTCGCCCGAGCAGATTTGTGCGGACAAAGAGATTTCGGGCAAGGCGGACTTGTATTCGTTGGGCTGCGTGATGTACGAGATGCTCACCGGCAAGCCACCGTTTCAGGGGGTGAATTTTGCACAAATTTGGGATCAGCATCTTCACAAACAGCCCGAGGGTCTTCGCAGCCAGGGGATCGATTGTCCCGAGTGGTTGGAAAAGCTTGTGCTGCAGTTGCTCGAAAAGGAGCCCGAGCTTCGGCCTTTTAATGCGCGATCCGTGCAAGGTTTGATCAAAGATCATCTGGAAGATGAATTTGGCGCTGATCTGGCAAGTTTGACGCAAAATTTGCCGCCGCTCGAAGATGCTTCGCTTGCGACGGGCACGAACTGGGGCCGTGTTCTGGTGGGTCTATTGGCGCTGGGCGGGTTGATTGTCGTGGCGCTGCTGATGGACAAGTAGGAAAGTATCTAACCCTCAGTATCTAACCCTCAGTAATGGTTGCCGTTACTTCTTGAAACGCTTTGGTCGCGTCAAACTCTTCGAGCGACTCTTCGAGCACTTGTTCGTTGATGTAACCCAGCTCGACGAGCAAACGGCCGATGGGGGGGCCGCTACGAATCCAGGCAGATCGAATCATGTCGCTTTGCTGCTGGTTGACTAAGCCTTCTCGCACCAGGACTTCGAGGAAGTCTTCGTAATGTTCATCCGCCTGGGTACACATGCGAAGCGCACGGTAGTCGGGCAACGCGCCCTGTTCGACCATAAGCAAGGGGATGTAGTGCCGTTGTCGGCGCTGTACGTCGAGAGCTTTTAGAATCTGATGTGCAGACAGGATTTTCTGCTGCACTAAAAATTCTCCAAAATGCATGATCCTGCCCGATCATTCAGAGGAAAGTAAACCAAAGTGCGGTACTCACCGCTCTTAGGGTTTATCGACAAGCGCGCGTGGTTGCTGCCCCTCTTTCGTTGGCCATAGGCCCTGGTTTTCGATGACGGACGAAGGTCTGTGCGGCCTTTGTGAAGTATGCGACCCCCGAATCACGCTTTTTCTGGTGTGGATACCCAACTCTTTTCATGGGGTTTTCATTCTGGCCTGTAGGATGGTCTGGTTCTGTCGGAAGTTGATGCTTGCTTCCGTCTAACATTCTACTGACAGGTTCTCACCCATCATCGGTCTGGAGAAAAGTCCGGTGGCGCAAGATTAGCTTTAAAGTAAACTGGGATGCGGGTATGATTTGGGATGCTTGTGGTCGCTGCCGAATGAGAGAATCCGACGATGTGTAAAGGCTCCGAAACTGACACGCCTTTATCTCAAGGGAAAAGAGGCAGGTTTCAATTCAGCCTCCACTCCATGATGGTCGCAGTAGCGGTTGTCTCTGTAACGGTGTTTCTTGCTCGTGAATTTGGCGGCTTACTCTACGACCTTTTTATTCGAGATTTGACGGCTCAAGGGTTTCAAAGATTCGTAGGTATGTCGAATTGGTTTGTCTTGACACCGGAGTTGCGAGTTCGTTTTGTAATCGCCACCATAGCATTGGAATCAATATTTCTATGGTGCTTGACTCCACGTATTGCGGTAGCAGTAAAATCGCATAGTGGCAACTTCCCCCTGCTTGTTGCCTTTCTCGCCTTGGCGATGATAGTTGCTACAGTGACATTGGTTTCCCCGGGCCGCATTCTCGATACTAATGATGCGAAGTTAGATTTTGAATTAGGCATGTATTTGGCTGCTGTCTTGATGGCGATTGCACTATTCCCAGTGTATTTCAGGGCGATGCGTTTCTGCCGGCGTACGTTCGTAGAGGTACTTGGTAAATTCAGAATACCACACCACTTATCTAAACACATGGATACGTTAGAGAGGCGGAATTTTGAGGTGCGAATAGGTCTCCTGCTAATCCCGTTTTCCTTGGCTCTCACGATTTGGTGGACAACCTTACCCTCACGTACTTGGGAGACGTTCGTCTCCTATGTCGAGAAAGGTAAATTTGACGAGGCGGAAAACCTGTTGGCTGACGACCAGCTTGTAAAAATAGTGTATCGTGGAAGAAGGGGAACGCCCTTTTGGACAATTTGCGGAGCTGACGGAACTTATGTCATTAGTTACAATGCGACCTCGAAGCAGCGCCAGTTTAAGGTGAGCGACCTTGCTCCGAGAACAATTGCAGACGTGTTTCTAGCCCGTAATCGGGCCTACGAATTTACGATTAAGTATAAAAGCCGCAAGTTTGGATATTTTGAAGTTCGAGGAAGCAAGCTGTACTTCATTGCTAGACCACAGCTTAGCAACACGCTGCCCTGAGTCCGTAGTTCACCCATCATCGGCTTGGCGAAAAGATGGGTGTGAACACGCCATACTACGCTGCGCCAGAGGGAAATGCTCTTCATGTACCGCTATCGTCGACGTGCCCGTCGTTCATGCCTTTTGGCTTGCAACCTAATGCCAAGAAGGCGGGGACCAGGATGGTTCTTACGATGAAGGTGTCGAGCAGGATGCCTAGCGAGAGGGCGAAGCCAAGTTCGACCATGCCATTCATTTTTGCGGTGAGCATTGAAACAAAGGTGCCGGCCATGATGATGCCGCAACTGGTGATGATGCCGCCGGTTTGTACCAGGGCACGGCGAAGTCCTTCGCGGGGGCCGTGGCGTCGCTGTTCTTCGTGTACGCGACTGACGAGATAGATATTGTAGTCTTGGCCAACGGCGACCAGGATGACGAACAAAAAGAGGGGGACTTTCCAGTCGAGGCCGACATAGTCTTGCCCTCGTAGAAGATGAAACAGCAGATCGGTAATCCCCAGCGTTACCAAATAGCTAAAGACGACCGTGGCAATTAGGTAGCAGCAGACCAGCGGGCGGCGGAGTAGGACGAGGATTACGAGCAGGACGGCCCCGGCGACCAGCACTTGGATGAGCCGTTGGTCTGCGCTCGTGACGCGCTGTAGATCGCGGATGCCGGCGGTGGGGCCGATCAGCTCGAAGGTCGCTTTGTGCCAGGACGAATTTGGATCTTGGCGGAGTTGGTTGAGTGTCTGTTCGACCGCATCGCATGTCTGGACGGCTTGGGCAGAAAAGGGTTCGTGGCTGGGGATCAGGAAAAGTCGGGTCACGTTGCCCGCGAGATTGCCCGTCTGGGAAACGAAAGCCGCTTGTGTGAGGGGGCTGCCCTTGGTGGCGAGCGCAAGCAGCCCTTCGCTGGAAAAGAGCCGGACCGCGCCTGGCGGGTCGCCGGTTGGTTGATAGAGGCTGCGCACCTGCTCGATGCCGGGGAGTTCGCCGAGCGGCTTGGCTAGTTCGGCAATGCGAAATTGTCCGTCGACCGAATTGAGATCGCCATCGGGTAGTTGCGCCAAGACGACGAGAGGGCCAATTTCGCCGGGCGGAAAATGTTCGCACAAGAGCTGGGTGCCCTGTCGGCTCACGCGATCTGGAGCAAGTTCGCGTAATAGATCGTAGGTAAGATCGACCGACCAGCCAGACGCGGCCAAGGGGGTTAACAGCAAGAGCGAGGTGCCTAAGATGGCTTTTGGGCGGCGTAGCACCCAGTTGGCCAATCGTTGCCAGAAGGGGCTTTCTGTGGGGCCGACATGGTGTCCGACGCGCGTGCCGATTTGGGTTGCGAGCAAAGCGGGCACCAAGGTCAGGCTGGCGAGGAGTGTTACGGCCAAGGCGATGGCGATCGCCGGGCCGCTGTAGGTGAACTTGCCAAACTCGGCCCAGCCCATCATGGCTAGTCCGACGATGGTTGTCAGGGCGCTGGCTACGAGCGCTGTGCCAACATATTGCAGGGCTTTGGCTAGAGCGTCTTGTTGGGGGAGTCCGTGGGAGCGTAGTTCTCGAAAACGAGCGGTGAGAAAGAGGCAGTAGTCGGTGCCGGCACCAAACAGCAAGACAATGACGAAGATTTTGGTGGTCGTGAAGATACGGATGGTTGGCCAACTGGTTGGGTTTTCTAGACTCCACTGGGCGAGCAGCGCCAGTAAATCGAGCGAGGCCGAAGCGGCGACCCCAATGGCTAACAAGGGGACGAGGACTAACCAGGGTGAGCGATAAATGATGAGCAGCGTCACGGTGACCAGGAGGATTGTGCTTCGGTGGGTGCTGGCGACGCTTTCGGCGGCTGCGGTCAGCATGTCGCCACCGATGGCTGCCGAGCCGGTGATACCGATTTGCAGGCCAGGCGGGGCTTCTTGCCGGATTGCGTCGACAAGTTGGCGTACTTCTTTTAGCAATCGGATGTTGTCGGTTGCCATAAACTCGTTGGTCAGCCGAATCACGATGCGTGTTGCGCGGCCCGAGCGGCTTTGGAGCAGGTTGCCGATCACGGGGGTTTTTTCGGTCCAGACGTCGACGAGCGTCGTTTCTTCAAGTTGCTGGAACTGGATTGCCGTCTGGTAGGCAAGTTCGCGATCTTCGACCGTCAGTTTTTGATCTGCACGGGCAAAGACGAGGACGATTTGGCTCTTGGCGCGGTCGTCGGGGAACGCGCGGGCGTTGAGCTTGGCTCCTCGGGCGATGGTGGTGTCGGCGGGCAGGTGCTTGAGGTCTCCGTCGATGGCGACCTCGTACCAGGCGGGAGCCAGCGTTTTGAGCAGCACCACGACGACGAGCCAGGCGGCGATCACGGCCCAACGATAACGGCAGATCGACTGCCCTAAGCTTTGAAACCCGGCTTGCTGAAACATCAGGGTGGCGTTTTTCTGAAGGCTCAAGAAAAAACGGCGTCGAGCCTGGGTAGGCTCGACGCCGCGAAAGTAGGGACCACGAGGTTTGGATCGTGGGTGGTCATCGAAGTCGCGTTTATTCGTTGAAGTCTATCCCCAAGTCGTCCAGGTCGAGATCGACGTTGCTGTTGGTGGCCTCGTCGACTTCGTCGACTTTGGCGTCGACTTTGACAGCAGCAGCGGCGGCTAGCTTGCGAGGCCCCTTGGCGGCAGTCTTATGCAGCTTTACGATGCGACGGTCGGCCTTGAGCGGCACCCCGTTGACGACCGAACCTAGGAGACGAATTCCCATGCTCTTGAGCAATTCGACGGCTTGGTAGACCTTGCGGACTTCGCTGTGATCACGCAGTACGGTAAGAATGGCACCGTCGACATGCTGTCCTAGCGAGAGCGAGTCGGACAAGCCGAGGATGGGAGCCCCGTCGACAATGATGAAGTCGAAATCGGCTCGTAGCTTCTCGAAGATGGGCTGCGGCTGATCGGTTGCCAGAGCGTGGATGGACTCCATGTCGCAATGTCCGGCGGTGAGGAGCCAGAGGCCCTCGGTGTTGGTCGGCCGGACGGCATCGCTGACGTCGAGGTCGGTCCGAAGGACTTCGCACAAGCCGTCATCTAAGGGCATGCCAAAGAGCTTGTGAAGCGAAGGCTCGCGGATATCGCCGTCGATCAGCAAAGTACGCCGACCGGCACGGGTTAGGCTGAGAGCCAAGTGGCTGGCGACGGTTGTCGACCCTTCCATCGTGGCGGGACTGGTGATCAGCACGACCTGACGCTTTTGCGTGGTGGAGTCGTGCATGAGCGTTGCCCGTACGTTGTCGATCGACTCCGAAAGCTGGGCGGCAATAATGCTGCCTGGGGCCATTGCCTTTTTCGAGGAGACGGACGGCAAGACGCCCAAGACGCGAACGCCGAGTCCCTCGTCGATATCGGAAGCTCCGTTGAGCCGGCGACGTCGGAATTCGATCAGTGCGATGCCGTAGCAAGTGGCACAGAACGCTCCGAGACCCCCTAGTCCGGCGAGTGTGTATCGTTGGATTTCATTGATTCTTTCGCTGGCCGTTGCATCTTGCATGACGCGAAACAATTCGCTGGAGGCACTTTTTTGGACGTCCCAGCTACGGAGCTTGTAGTCCATGGTGCCTTCGATCTCTTTGAGCTGCTCGATTTCGGATTCGAGCATAGCCAGCTCGCCGTTGAGCTCGCCCTTTTGTTTGATCTGGGCAATTTTGTCTTCGTATTCGGCATTCAGTTCGGCAATGTCGCGGGTGAGCGAGTCTCGGCGTAGTACGTATTCGGTGAGGACTTGGGCCAGGAAATCGTTAGGTGCCATCTTGAATGATTTACGAAGCTCGGCCTCTCGGGTTGCCCGATAGCTGTCCGATTCTTGCTGGAGCTGGGCCAGGGTGCGTTCCATCCGCTTGATCTCTGGTGAGGTTCCCTGCCGAGAGTGAATCCGGAGCATGCGAATTTGCTGCTGATATCCAAATTGGTCGGTTTTGTAATTCGCTATCATGGGGTCGTTGTCGAGTTCTTCTCGGACAGCTTGCTCGAGGGCGGTTTTACTTCTTGCCTGGGTTTCGGCGAGGGTTTTGGTCACACCGATTTCGATGAGCATTTCTTTTTTCTTAATGATCTGCATTTGAATTTGCCGGACTTCGTTGATCAGCATATTCAGGACGGTCGAGGCAATCGGCGATTGTCCACCGTCAAGCTCTTTGGAAAGCGTTTGGTACTTGTCGATTTTCCCGCGTAATTCGTCGAATAGATCTTGGTGCAATTCGGCCAAGTTTTTTTGCATCTCGGCATCTTGCATCCGTTTTTTGCCGAGGACCTCGCCTTCGTAGGCTGCGATGACGGCGTCGACGACCTTTTTCATTTCTTCGCTATCTTCTTCGCCATCGTAACGGACCGAGAGCATCTCGCCGTAGAAGCCGACTTGCAATTCTTCTTGCAACCAAACGACAGGATCGGGTTCTTCTTTGACGACGGCATTCAATTGAGCGATGTTGGGACGGGTTAAGGCCGATTGCAAGACAAACTGGCTTTTGATCAGGGAGAGCTGGGTGTCTTGGAAGATTTCGAGTTCTTTGGGAGAAATGGGCCGGGCCTTGTCACCCATCAAAACAGTCTGTTCCTTTTGGATGTGCACCAAGGCAGCTACCGAGGAAGAAAGGGGGAACAACCACAAGAGGAGAGCGGCCGTCGCGGCAGAGAGCAACATGCCGAGTAGCAGTGCTAGAACCCAGCGGCGTCGTAGGCAGTTCATCAACCATGTCTGGTTAAAAGGCCCCTGAAGGATTTCGGGTCCGCCGGGCATGGCGCCGCCAAAAGCGGGTGTCGCGGGAACCGCAAAGGGTGCGGCAGGGACCATGGCTTGTGGTGCCTGTCCTGTGCCAGCGATTGCTGGGTTCATCATTTCGGAACTACCAAATCCTGCATCATAATTCGCCATGGAATTACCTCTCTTTGAACCAAACGGTCAGGCGGCTGCTAAATGTCTTTACTTGCGAGCGTACTTGAACTTGAAAAGGAGCGTTGGCCACTTTGGCCAACCGTCGATCCGGGTGCCTAGCACCACCGGTCGGCAAGGTATTGCAAACGGTAGGCCAAACAGGCTCGTTATCTTAAAAATGCCTGTAGATTCAGCGATTTCGCTTCGATTTCGCTTCCAGGCACTGGGCCAGGAGAGGTCGATCTGTTGTTCTAAGTCAACGTTGCGTCGTCGTAACGCCACATAGCCCCAGGGCAAACTAGCCGTGGGCCGTGCTAAAGGCGGTATAATCTTCGGTATCGATGGGTACCGTAATTTTATTCAGGATCTGTAGCTCGAGCCACAAAATACCCATAGCGATCGGCATCATGGCAAAGCCGGCCCAATCGTGGACATAGTGTTTGATGGCTTCGCTCTCTGGAAAAGCTAAGTACAAGAGGGCTGTGATGGTAATGCGGATTACGTTGGTGAACAGGGCGACGGGCAACGCACTGAGCAGGATGACGAGTCGGTCCCACCAGGGTCGGTTGATGAGCATGGCCATCGCGACGGACATGGCTCCGAAGATGGTGCTCATTCGCAGGCCACTGCAAGCGTCTGCGACTTCGAGGTCGAGCTGATCGATGGCGATGCGGCTTCCCTCGCGTAGCGCGGGGATGCCAAGCAGTTGGAGCGTCCAGGTGCTAGCCATAGCCGCCATTTTTTGCAGGCCCAAGAGAACGCCAACCTCAATTTTCTGGGGCAACGGAAACATAAAGACGAGAAACGCCAGCGGTGGGCCTGCCCAACGGAGCATCGACGTTCCGCCGATGATTAGAGTAATGCCGAGCAGGGCACCAATGTAGGTCATTCGATCGATCGGATTGACATCGTAGTGGGACGCCACGAGACGAGCCAGCAAGCTCACGAGGAGGACAGCCACGCCAATCCAGCGTTCGCTTGTGGCAACCTGAGTCAGTTTTTGTCGGCGGTTCCAAAATAAATAGCCGGTGAAAAACGGAATGAGATAGCCATGCGAATAGAGTGGGTCGTTCCAGTACTTGGTCAGGTAGGTCAGCATATTCCAGTAGCCCCACGTGAGCGCTAAGGCGAGCACTCCGAAGGTAATCCAAGCGGTTTGCTCTTCGGAATTGCTTAGCGTCGTGCCGTGAGACAGATCGTCGCCAGTGGCGAAAGGATGCGTTTGCTGCGCCATACTTAACCAATACTCGTTTAGGTTGCTTCTAGGCCCGTCGTGTCGGGAGCCGTTTTAGTTTGGGAAATCGCTTAATAGCGATTCTAATCGGGAGTCGATCCATCGAGAAGTGCCCCGCGTGTAGGGCCGTCCAGCCCACCACGCCCCCCAGTTGTCCGTCGCGGTGCATGCAATCGAGAATACGCGGATATTCGCGTTCTGTCAAACGGTTTGGGCAGGGTTAGACGTGTATTAAACCTCTCTAGGCAAGGGTTTTTGGGAAATGCGAGGGGTCGTGCGGATTGCGGTAAACGGAGGGGCACTTGGCGAGGTCGTGTCAGCGGTTCTCGCACGATTTCGACGCAATCGGCGGGGTCGTCGGTTGAGGCCGCATGTTGCCCTGCTTTTGTTACGAAACGCAGCGATGGAAGGTTCGATGCGGGCATCTGTGTGCTGGTAGTTGCTAGCATCCCGCACCGCAGAGGGAGAATTTCGCCGCTTTTCGACAAGTCTGCCAAAGTCTTTGTTAAAGCTTACCGATTATATGCATTGTAGCTATTAGTAAGCATTTGCTGCATGGCTGCCTAAGTGAGCAGAAAACACGATACTTACGTTCCTCAGAACATCTCAGTAGTGAGAACCGTCCGATGAAGTTTTGCAATAAAAATCAACTGCGATTCGGTAAGACCTTTGCCTTGCTAGCGATGCTGTTGGGGACGACCGGCTGTACTGCGTTCATGGCGCCGCGCGATCCGTTTCCTGCGACTCCGGCGGCACCACCGCTAGAAAGCAGCGTTCCGCGTGAGTTGGACAAGGTGACGCTGCCGCGTTATGTGGTCGAGCCGCCAGATATCCTTCTGATTGAAGGTGTCAAACTGGTTCCCAAATCGCCGCATATGGTCGAAACCTTCGACGTTATTCTTGTGCGTGTGACGGGGGCCTTTCCGGATCAACCGATCGACGATGCTTATTCGGTCGACGCCGATGGTAGCGTCAACCTGGGTCCGACCTATGGACGAATCAAGATTGTTGAACTAACGATCGAAGAAGCCCAAGACGAAATTCGATCGCAGCTTGCACAAATTTTGACCGACGTGGATGTCTCGGTTTCGTTGCTCCAGTCGGCCGGTGCCCAGCAGGTTACGGGCCAGCATCTGGTTGGGCCTGATGGTCGCGTGAATCTTGGCACGTATGGCTCGGTCTACGTCGCTGGGATGACGATCGAACAAGTACGGGCTGCTGTAGAACACCAGCTTTCTGCCAAGCTAGAAAAGCCGGAAGTCTTTGTCGATGTGCTGGCTTACAACAGTAAGGTCTATTACATCGTGACCCAAGGTGGCGGTTTTGGTGACAACGTGGTGCGTGCACCGGTTACTGGTAACGAGACGGTGCTTGATGCGGTGGCCGGCATCGGGGGTATCTCGCAGGTTTCCTCGACGAAAATCTGGATTGCCCGTCCTGCTCCGAATGGCGTGGGTTGCGAGCAGATTCTGCCCATCAACTGGGAAGAGATTACTCGCGGGGCTTCGACCGCGACCAACTATCAGCTGATGCCAGGCGATCGTCTGTTCATCGCAGAAAACAAATACGCACGGTTCAGTGCCTTGGTCAGCACGACGCTTCGTCCGTTCGAGTCGATCTTCGGAGCGGTCTCGCTTGGCACGTCGACGCTTAACCGTATCACTCGATTCGGTTTGGGCAACACGTTTTAAGCAACGTTGCATAAGTTGATCGCCGAGCAAAAAACCGAATTCATTCCAGAAAATTAACCAAGGGTTCTACGTCATGTCCCATCAACGTCTTTTCAAACCAAGCGGGTTGGCTACGAGTGTGCTCGCTTCGGGCGTCTTGGTTCTGACGCTGGCTTGTCTCGAAAACTTGAGCTATGGCAACAGGTGCCAACCGCCGACGCCTAGTCCTTGTGCTGCGGATGGGGTCTGTCGACCGAATCGAGATTCGTGGGGTTATAGCCAGACGCGTTGGCGTCAGTGGCCGGGCGATCCGCGTACCGGACGACCGACGGATGCAGCGACTCCCGATCTGGAGGACGATAAAGGCCTGCCGGGTTACCAAACGCCGAAGCCTGAGCAAGAGGACTTGCGTGGTCCGGCCAAGGGCAAGAAGGATGAAGATGCTGAGGATGCGGGCGAGGGAGAAGATGCTCAGCCTTTGCCTGGCCCCGAGGTACTGCCTGGTTTTGATCCGCAGGGGAACCTAGAATCGTTGCCCCCGGTCGACGACGCGCCCCCGGCCTTGCCCGAGAGTTTACGCCTCTCGCGTTCGATTCCGACGCGTTCGATTCCAAGCACGTCCGGTGTGCGTGTTGCCTTGGGTTTGTCGGCTTCGACCGGCACAAGCCGAGCCAAGCTGATCAATCCGGCTTTGCCTGCTAGTCTTCCCCCAGTGAACTGGAAGCAACCCCAGGCGATTGGTCTGGTGAATCCTGCCTCGGCTGCTGTTGTGCAGCCCGAAGGAGAAGCCTTGCAGCAGGCAATCTACTACGAGGCCAGCGATCAGTAGCCAAGGCGTCTTGAAGAGCTCTGAAGAGGTGCGGTTAGCGCTGTTATGAGGCTCTGCTTGGGCGATCAGGCTGTTTTGCATTGGGATGTGTTCTCGCTGGCTCTGAGATTGCTTGACAGCAATGGGCGGCACGCATAACGTGAAGAGATACCAGTTTCGCTGGTTCTTCACCTTCTAGTCCACCAGACAAGTCGTAAGTCGGCTTGGTCTGGCCTAAGTAGGCTTCGTCTGGCCCAAGCAAGCAGATTCATTGGAGCGAGTATCGCATGACCCGTACGGTATTACCTGTTGCGTTGGCCCTGATTGCTATTGTTTCGCTCTCGTTCTACGAAGGGTTCTATGTGAAGGACCGTTGGAACGAACCGGGTGCCGAAGCGGCGCAGCTTGGAGTACGGTTTGCCCAGGTGCCGCTGAATATCGGAGAGTGGGAAGGCGAGGATTTGCCCGTGGACGAGGAAATCCGAAAGCGAGCGGGTGCGGTCAACTACGTGTCGCGTCGTTATACGCATTTGAAAACGGGCAAGATGGTAACGCTTTGGCTGATCGTCGGTCACTCGCGAGACATTTGGCGGCATACGCCTAACATCTGTTACCCGCGATCTGGGTTTCGTCAGGCCGGCAGTCAGCTTCGCCATCATATCGATCTCGATAATGGTGACGCGGGGGTGTTTTACACCGCTAAGTTTGATAAAGAGGATGCTTTTAGCCACACCATCCAGCGTGTTTTTTGGACGTTCAGTCATCCGGAACGTGGGGGCTGGGAAGCACCGAAAAACGGGGCGCGTTATGAGTACGGTTTGGCCAAGGCCCTTTACAAGCTTTACTTCACGAGCAGCGTCTTGCAGGACGAAGATACGATCGAAGAGAGTGTAGCGACCGATTTTGCGAAAGTGATGCTGCCGGCAATCGATGCGGCGCTGTATCCCAAGAACGGTGGGGGTCCAGAAGAGGGAGCCAGCCCGGTGGATGCTGTCGACGAAAAAGTGGCCGGTTGAGAGGACTGCTCTACCCCGCGCGGCCTTCGGAGAGGCTCTCGAATTTCCCGAAGACCATTCGGCCGGCGCTTGTTTGCAGCACGCTGGTGACGTCGACCACGACGTTTTGGTTGACAAAGTCGCGGCCCCCTTCGATCACGACCATTGTGCCGTCCTCGAGATAGCCGACGCCTTGGCCCGCTTCTTCGCCTTGCTTGATGACCCGTACTTCGAGGCTTTCGCCAGGGAGAAAGACCGGTTTGAGGGCGTTGGACAGGTCGTTGAGATTGATGACGCCGACTTCGTGGAGCTTGGCGACCTTGTTGAGGTTGTAGTCGTTGGTCACGACCTTGCCGTCGAGGTGCTTGGCTAGGAGCACTAGTTTTTGATCGACCGGCTGGCCGGCAAACTGGGGTAGCTCGCGTTCGTAGATCACCAAATCGACTTTGGGGTCGGATCGCAATTGATTCAAAATGTCGAGGCCCCGGCGGCCTTTGCCTCGGCGTAGTCGGTCGCTCGAATCGGCGATCGTTTGTAGCTCGGCGATGATAAATTGTGGCATGATCAGTTGATTGTCGATCACGCGGGTTTCGATGACGTCGGCAATACGACCGTCGATCACCACGCTCGTATCGAGGACGTAGGGTTTGAGGCCTTTGATCTCTTTGGCAAACTCGACGTAGGGAATGATGAACCGAAAGTCGTCTTTCGTTTGCAGCAAGACGCTGATGCACGAATAGCAGACGACCGTGGCCATTGCCAATTTCAACCAGTCGGCGAGCCACTCGGGTTCGGTCGGCATGATCGGCGTCAGGGCAATCTGTAGGACGTAGGTGAGGATGAGTCCGATCAACATGCCGAAATAGAAGGCGGTAATCGTATCGAGGCGTTTGCGACGAATGAGCACATCGCCGAGCAGCACGCCCACGGCGACGACCAGTACGCCCCAAAACCCTAGCCAGGGAAGCCACGCATTTTCGCTTCTCAAGACGTCGGTCTGCAAGAGCCGAAAGCCGAGCGTAATCGCCAGCATCAGAAAGACACACCGCAGGATCACTAAGGCCATAGGGAAGGCGCAATCGTAAGGAATGAAAGATGGTTTGCGCCGTATGCCAAAAAGCCAACGGTGCGAGAATAATAAAAACGGATGCCCCTTCGCCTTCAATTTTAGCAAGGCTGGACCCCAAAGTCAGCCCTAGTCTTTGTAGGAATTCGCTCGAAGGGTCGAGCTGGGCTAAGCAGGCGTCCGTCGGTGCTCTTCCATCGCAAAGCGATCGGTCATTCCGGCCAGGAAATCGCAGACTGTACGGGCGACTCCCTCGGTTTTCAAGTTAGGATGCCAGTCGAGAGGGAGTTGCTCGGGATGCTGCGAAAAACGAGCGTACATCTCTCTTAGGGCTTCGCCGGCCACGGATCGCTCGGCCAGGATCGTGGGATGACGATAGACGCGGTCGAACAAGAATTTTTCCAATTGTGCCATTTTCTCTTTGAGAGCCTCGGAAACGGTGATCGACGGGGTATCGTTTTGCTGGTTGGCCAGTCGTAGCAGGCTGGTGTCGATGAGGTCGCTTACCATGATGTCGATTAACTGATGGATGACCGCACGTCGGAGCTGAAGCTGGTCGAGTGACGTAAAGTTTTCTTGGACCCGTCGAACCGCTTCGCGCCACAGCGGGACCTCGAGCAGTTCGTCCCAGGTTAGCAGTCCTAGCTCGAGCGCATCGTCGGCATCGTGCGAGTCGTAGGCGATGCTGTCTGCGGCGTCGACCACCTGGACTTCGAGCAAGGGCTGCGTGCGAGGGCGTGGGCCGTTCTTCACGCGGTTCTTCTGACCCGAGAGCACCTCGCAGGTGAGATTTAGCCCTGGGAAATCGGGGTAGCGATTTTCTAGGAAGGTGACAATCCGGACCGCATGTTGATTGTGGTCAAACCCGCCGCAGTCGCGCGTACACAGGTTCAGTTCGTCTTCGCCAGCATGGCCAAACGGCGGGTGGCCGATGTCGTGCATCAGGGCCATCGCTTCGATGAGGTCTTCGTTGAGCCGCAGCACGCGTCCGACGGTTCGCGCGATAGAAGCGACCTCGTGCGTGTGCGTCAGGCGGCTTCGATGGTAGTCGCCCTTCTCGCCAGTAAAAACTTGCGTCTTGTGGGCCAGTCGACGGTAGGCGCTGCTATGGACAATTCGATCGCGGTCGCGTTGAAACGGCGTGCGGTAGGGATGCGCCGGCTCGGGATGCTCGCGTCCTTCGGAATCGGCCGAGTGCATCGCATAGGGAGCGAGCAGAACGGTCTCGCGCTGGGCGACGCTTTGCGGAGAAGCTTGCACGTTACTCATGAAATTCTTTTACCTCTTCGACGATTGCTTCCCAGAGGGCTTCTAACGACTGGGGGATCATACGGACGCCGGCCAGGGTGGGCATAAAATTATTGTCGCCGGGCCAACGGGGTACCAAGTGCCAATGCAGGTGTCCCGGCACGCCGGCGCCGGCTGCTTGGCCAAGATTGAGTCCCACGTTAAACCCTTCTGCCGAAATGAGCTTGCCGAGCAATTGGGTAAAACGTCCCAGGGTTTGCATTGCTTCGAGATGTTCCTCGGGGGTCAGTTCGTGAAGCTGCCCCACATGCCGAAGGGGCGAAACCAACAGGTGGCCGTTGGTGTAGGGGTAGCGGTTGAGGACGGTCAGCGTGTGTTTTCCTTGGGCAACCACCAGATTGCGTCGGTCCGCTTCGATATCCGTTTCTGGATCCGTCTCTGGGGCTTGCTCGTAGGTGGCAGCAGCACGGCAGACAAAGCAGCTTGGCTCGGCGTCGGGCTGCCAATGGGTCGGCTCGGGGGGGCTGGGCTGCTCGTCGCCGGCGATGTAGTCGAGTCGCCAAGGTGCCCAAATTCGCTGCTCATCCACGTCGATTTGCCTCGTCACGAAATTTTGATTGCCAGTCGGATTGCCAGTCGAATTGCTTGAAAGCTCCTGCCTACAGCGATTTTAGACCTGCTAGCTCCCGCCAACAAGAGCGACTGCCCTAGCCTCGATCGGCCCTAGTCCGCATAATCCGAGGCCCAATTTCCGCTTTGCCCTTCCCCTTCTGTTTTCGACCATGCGTTTTCGTGTTCAACTCGATATGTTCTCTGGTCCGTTGGACCTGCTTTGGTACTTGGTGCGCAAACACGAGTTGGACATTCTCGACATTCCGATTGCGTTGGTCACCGAGCAATATCTTGAGCTGATCACGGTGCTCGAGCAGATCGACGTCAACGCGGTCGGCGACTTTTTGGAGTTGGCGACGCGTCTGATGGAAATCAAATCGAAACAGATGCTCCCACGCCACGAAGAGGAGGCGTCGGAAGAGACGATCGAAGACCCTCGGCAAGACATGGTCCAACGGCTTTTGGAGTTCAAGAAATACAAGGATGCTGCGAGTATGCTCGAAGAGCGTGGGCAACAATGGCAGCAACGTTTTGCTCGTCGTGCGAACGATATGCCGACCACGCGAAAGGATCCGAGCGAACAACCGATCCAAGAAGTTGAGCTATGGGATTTGGTCAGCGCCTTCTCTCGTGTCATCCGTGACAACGCCTCGACGCAGTCTGCGGCGATTCGCTACGACGACACGCCGATCGAAGTCACGATGGACAAGATCCGTGCGCGGCTGGCTCTGGAACCACGGCTGGCGTTTACGAGCCTGTTCGAGCGCGACATGGTGAAGTCGCAAATGGTGGGTATCTTCCTGGCGATTTTGGAATTGATTCGCCACCATCAGGTGCAGGTCGAGCAGGAAGACCTTTTTGGGGAAATCTGGGTGGTTTTGCAGGAATCGAACGAGCAACTTGAGCTACGCGTTGTTGACGAGAGTAGCGACGCGGCTTGATCGCTTCTGGCCTGCAGGCGGGATTGGCCTACTTCAATTTCGCGTTGACTTTCAGTGTTTTCCAAAATTGTTCGATGAGTCCTTTTTCGGTTTCGTAGTTATCTTTTTCGATAAACGAAATCACGAGCAGGCCTCGATCTTTCTTTGCGCAGGTGAGCACGATACGGGTCCACTCTTCGCCTGGGTTGGTCGTGACGGCTTGCTTGCCGGTGAAGGTCACGCCGTCGGCTTCTCGTTTGATTTCTTTGGTCTCGAATTTGAATCCGTACTCGACTTCCTCTTTGGTCAACTCGTGGACCATCGTGTCGACGAGCGTCGAAGGGTTCATCTGGGTGTACTCTTGGATCAAGACCCCGGTGCCCAGTGGTGTGAGCGTCATGGTCTGAAAAATGCCGTCGCCCAGGTCGTTGCGATTCGGTTTGTATTTGTTCTTGTGCTCGAAGCTGAACAAGTCGCCCTGGAAGCTCAAATACTCTTTCTGACGCAGAACGAGCTTGAGCGAAGTTCCGTCGGGCAGAGCCAGTTGGGTTTCTTTGCCTAAGCCGATTTCCTGAGTGGTGCCGTTAATCGTTAGGACGTAGTCCTCGGCGCTGAGGGATGTCGCGTCTAGGAATGATCCTACAAAGCCTACAAAGAATGACCCGACAAAAAGCATGAGCAGCAACTTTTTCATATTGGACTCCGTGAGAGGACGCAGGGACGCGACGGATTATAGCCTGTGTTTCTCGCCAAGAACACAGCTTTTCCTGCCTGGCCTGCCTACTTCTAGACGTGGTGGACAAAAGTGGGCGTCTGCGGGAAAGTAAGTAGGTGTATTCTCTTTCCTTCACCCTCTGGCAATCCCATGCCCAACCATCTTGCCAACGAAACTAGCCCCTATCTGCTTCAGCACGTCAATAACCCGGTCGACTGGCATCCGTGGGGGCCTGAGGCATTGGCGCTTTCAAAAAAAGAGCAGAAGCCGATCTTTCTTTCGATTGGCTACTCGGCTTGCCATTGGTGTCATGTGATGGAGCACGAGAGTTTTGAGAACGAGGCGATCGCCAAATCGCTCAACGAAAAATTTGTTTGCATCAAAGTCGACCGCGAAGAACGGCCCGACCTCGATCAGATTTACATGAACGCCGTGCAGATGATGACGGGGCGCGGTGGCTGGCCGATGAGCGTTTTTTTGACGCCCGAGCTAAAACCGTTTTATGCGGGCACCTATTGGCCGCCGAAACGCTCGCGCGGGATGCCGGGGTTTGACGAGATTATCAGCAGTGTCTCGAATGCCTGGGAAACCAAACGGGAGGCGGTCGTCGAATCTGCGGGCAAGCTGACCGACGCACTTTCTGAAATCGACCAACAGGCGGTCCCCGGCGGCGCGTTGTCTGAGGCCTTGATTTCGGGTGCGGCTCAGCAGTTACGGCAGTCGTTTGACAGCACGTACGGCGGGTTTGGGGGCGCTCCAAAATTCCCGGCACCGATGACGCTGCAACTCTTGTTGCGTTATTGGCACCGCAAACGCGATCGGAAGTCGCTCGACATGGTCAAAGTGACGCTTGATCGGATGGCTGCCGGGGGGATTTACGATCATCTGGGCGGTGGCTTTTCTCGCTATTCGGTCGACGCCCGTTGGCTGGTGCCGCACTTTGAAAAAATGCTCTACGACAATGCCCAACTCGCGGCCACGTATGTCGAAGCCTATCAAGCGACCGGCGACGAAAACTATGCGCGTGTTGTCCGTGAGACGCTCGACTATACGCTTCGTGATATGACCGATCCGCTAGGTGGTTTTTATAGTACCGAAGATGCTGACAGCGAAGGAGTCGAGGGGAAATTTTATGTTTGGACGCCCGCCCAGTTGCGTGAGGTGCTGGGCGACGCTGCGGCCGCGACGTTTGCCCGTGTGTATGACGTGACCGACGCTGGCAATTTTGAACATGCGAACATTCTCAATTTGCCCAAAACCATCGACGAGCATGCGCGAATCTCCGGCCGTAAGGCCGAGGAGTTGCAACAAGAGCTGGCCGAGAGTCGTGCCAAGCTGTTTGCGGCGCGCGAACCGCGTGTTCATCCGGCGAAAGACGACAAGGTGATTGTCGCGTGGAACGGGCTGATGATCGACACGATGGCTCGTGCCGGAGCGGTGTTGGGCGAATCGCGTTATATCGACGCAGCAGTGCAAGCGGCCGACTTTTTGCTAAAGGCGCTACGTCGCGAGGATGGCCGACTGCTGCACACTTGGCGGCATGGCAAGGCAAAACTCGACGCGTATCTCGACGACTACGCCAACCTGGCCAACGGACTGGTCTCGCTCTACGAAGCGACTTTCGACGCTCGACATCTGGACGCGGCGGTTGAGCTGATGCAGATGGTGCTCGACCATTTTGCGGACGCCAAGGGGGGCGGATTCTTTTACACGGCCGACGACCAAGAAAAGCTGATTGTGCGTAGCAAAGATTTTACTGATAACGCCGTGCCAAGTGGCAACGCGATGGCGGCGACCGTGCTGGTGCGACTTGGCAAGCTAACGGGTCAGCAGGCGTATAGCGATGCTGCGACGGGCGCCATGCTCCCGACGCTCAGCCTGATGCAACGGGCGCCGACGGCCACGGCCCAGATGTTGCTGGCTGTCGATCTGCAACTTGGTCCGACCTACGAAATGGTTTTGGCCGGCGATCTGCACGGAAAAACCTGCCAGAGCGTCTTGGCCGATCTGCGACGGCGTTTTTTGCCGAACAAAGTGTTGGCTTTCGCTGCGAAAGACGCAAAACCGCCAGCGGTGCTTGCCGATCTGCTGCAAGGGAAATCGATGCTTGGCGATGCGCCGACGCTTTTCGTCTGCGAAGGTTTTACGTGTCAGGCCCCGGCCCAAGGCGACGAAGAGATTTCTCACACGCTGGATGAACTGATGCCACACGGGGTGTTTGATTGACGAGACTAGTAAGACTCGTTCCCAGGCTCCCGCCTGGGAACGCCCTGCCTCCGAGGCTCCCGCCTCGCCCCCCCCTCTTATCTATCGCCAATCCGTACACACCTCCAGCAAACAGGGCTGGCCAGCATAGCCTCGAGCACTCGAATAGCGCCAATGCAGAGTGTTGTCGACAAAGCCCCGCCGCAGTGGATTGTTATGGATGTATTCAATCTTTTGCCACATGACCTGCTCCGTCTCGATCTGTTGCGGATGGCTCCCTTCTTGCCACAGCTGGTGGGTCTGGTCGACCTTGTGCTGAAGTTTGTGGAATTTCAACTCTTGCAGCAGAGTTTGATATTTCCGCTCTTTCATTTCACGAAGGATCGACGTCGCGGTAAATGACTTGAACTCACCTACGTGTTTGCCTAGCTCTGGGCCTACGGCGATCCAGTGAAGGTGGTTTTCCATTACGACGAAAGCGAGGATGTCGATTTCGTGCTTCGTTTGCAGGAATCGCCAACTGTCCAGAACGATTTCTGCAAACCTTGGTGTGGAAAAAATTGGGAGCCAAGCGACTACCGTTGCAGTCATGAAGTGGGGGGTGTGATCGTCGCCGAATCGGTATCGGGATCGCGTCATTTTATCGCGTCTCTTGGGACTTGGTTTGAGGCGGAGCCTCGGGGGCAGTGCGTCCCCAGGCGGGAGCCTGGGGACGAGTTTCATTTCGTGTATTTCGTTTTTTTCGTGGTTCTCTTCTTTTTCACTTTGAGGCGTCTAGCTTAACGATTCGTCGGTGGTCTGCTTGGTGGTCTGCTCGGCTTCGGCTAGCAGGTTTTCTAATCGCTCGATTTGTTGTTGGCTGTCGCCGATGAGTCGTTCGAGGACGATGATTCTTGAGCTTAGCTCGCCGTTGAGGTCGCGTGCGATGTCGTACATGTCGACCTTTTGGCGTTCGACTTGGGCTAGGGTGTCGCGTTGGGCGCCGTCCCATTTGCTGGTCGGGCGGGCGATCCGTTCGATCGGTACGGAACTCGACTTGCGACGGCCGAGCCGGTACGACCGTTTGAGTAAAAATAGTGTTAGCAATGCGCAGCCGGCGAAGAAGAGGACCGTTGCGCGAGCCACTGCGAACAAAATCATGATTCAGCTCCCTTGAGCAAACGCTTGGCGTGCAGCGGCGTAGACCGCTGCGAGTGAGATCTTTTCTTTAGAGATACCTTCTTTAGGGACATGTTCTTTATCGGCAATTTCGCGGCACGAATCGTACTCGGGCGAAAAACGTTCGGTTCCGTCGGGTAGCGTGGCCACAATACCGTCAATCTCGCCCCAGTCGGTAGCGACCTGCACTTTGCGGCGCGGTAGCGTTTGTCGATGTAGCGTTGAGCGGCGTAGGCCTAGCGTGGTCGTTTCGCGGAAGATAATTTTGGCGAGGGCGTCGGCTTCCGCCGGTCGACACTGGACGCTTAGCATGACGCCGGGGCGATTTTTTTTCATCTGCAAGGCGGAGGTCGCAACGTCTAAGGCCCCGGCCTGCCAAAGCTGCTCGACGCAGTGGCCAATCGCCTCGCCAGGCGTGTCGTCGAGATTGGTTTCGAGCAGGACGATTTCATCGCCGTGCAGGCTGCTGCTTGCGGTTTCGCCGACCAAGAGTCGCAGTAGGTTGGGGTGCTCGAAATCGGTTTGCCCTGCGCCGTAGCCGGTTGCAGAAATCGTCATTGCCGGTAGCGGTCCAAACTCGTCGACGAGGGTCGAGATAATCGCAGCGCCGGTGGGCGTGGTGAGTTCGCCTTCGACGCTGCTGGCGGCAATCGGCACGCCGCGTAGGAGTTCGCCGGTTGCCGGGGCGGGAATCGAGCAGCGTCCGTGGGCGATTTGTACAAAACCGGTCCCGACCGGAACCGGCGAGCAGACGACGCGGTCGACGCCGAGCAAATCCCAGGCAATCGCCGAGCCGACGATATCGGCAATCGAATCGACGGCACCGACTTCGTGGAAATGGACTTTTTCGATCGTCGAGCCATGCACCTTGGCTTCGGCTTCGGCAAGCCGATTGAAAATGCGCAGGGCCAGTTCGCGTTGCGAAGGCGAGAGCGTGCTGCGCTCGATCATTGCGACGATGTGGTGCAAGTGCCGATGGGCGTGCTCGGGTTCGTGTTCAACGGTAAGCTGCAACGCTCGAAAAGCCTGCTTTTTTACTTCTTCGACGGCCAACCGGCAGCTTGGCAGTCCCAGCGAGTCGATGCCCGTCTGGACTGTTGGCAAGTCGACACCGGCGTCGATCAGCGCGCCGAGGATCATGTCGCCGCTCGCACCGCTAGCACAATCGAGATAAGCAATTCGCATGTTTTTCTGCGGCTTTCGCCGGTGGCTACGAGGACGTTATGGGAAAGCGATTTTAGGTTCTTGGGCCTTGGGGTGTGTGGTTATTCTAGAGGAGTTTGCTCGGCAATCCAGGAGGAAAACCAGGAAGAGCCACCTTGACTGGGTTGCTTAGGATTGCTACTGTCCTGGTCGTTTTTTAGGTGGATTGTCCGCGTGGAGTGCTGTCATGTCGCTTGCTGCCCCAGAGGTTGCTGCTGCTCCCCCAGGGAGTGGTCTGCCGATGCGGATGAAGGTGCTTTATATCACGACGCTGCACCGGACGGGTGGGTGGCTGGCCGAGGCTTTTGCTGCGGACAGTGCGGCTCAAATTGTGCTCGAAGAAGTGGTGGGCGTCACTGCCGGACTCTCTCGGTTGCGAGACGAGGTGTTTGATGCCGTTTTGGTGAGCCACGAGCCGGGCGTGCTCGACGCGCTCGATTTGGTCGAAGGTTTTCGGGCTGGCGGCAACGACGAACCGATTATTTTGCTCGGTTCGCAGCCTGCGCAAGAAATCGACGCCCTTTGCTACGAAGTCGGGGCAGACGACTATTGTTGTGTTGCTGAAACTACGGTTCGTGGGCTGCTTTGGAAATTTGGCCGTGCGATTGAGCGGGGCCAATTGGTACGCGAGAATCGCCGGCTCGTGCAAGCCCAGCGGCAACGCTTGCAACAGGAACATCACGAAGCCGAGCGGCTGCTCGATCAGCAACGTGCTCTCATTGCGGACCTTGAAGTTCTCGAGGACGGCTCCAAGCAACCCTCGACTGAAGAAGAGGCGACGGGCCTCGAAGATTGTCTGGCAAAAACGGCGACTGCCACAAACGCGGCCTTGGTCGAGTTGCCCGAAGTTCTGGTGACACACTATCACGAGCTATTGCGCACTTATGTCATCATGGGCGTCGGGAATCTGACCGACGAAATGACCGAACTGGCGGAGCTGCTCGCCAATTTTAATATCTCTGCCCAACGTGCCATGCAATTGCATGTGCAGGTGCTCGAAGGAATCGTGCAAGGATTGGGCAACCGTAGCGCTCGGCATGTCATGAATCGGGCCGACCTGCTTGCGTTGGAAGTGATGGGCCATCTGGCCGACGGCTATCGAAAACGCTACTACGAACGTCAGCACCCACCGCGACAGTTGGAACTGCCGGGGTTTGGAGTGGCGGCGTAAACGTGGAATAGGCTTCCAGCCTGTAAGCCCTCACAGGAAACCTGTGTTTATTCGTACAGGCTAGAAGCCTATTCCACGGCTTTACTTACACCCAGGTGTGGCCGACAATGTTGGGCATGAACGATTCAACGACTACGGTAAGCGAGCTGCGTACGCTTGTTGGCGATTTTGTCGACGAGCGGGATTGGCAGCAATTTCACTCGCCCAAGAATATCTCGATGGCGCTGGCCATCGAAGCGGCTGAGCTGATGGAACATTTTCAGTGGCTCACGATCGACGCGTCGCGGCAAATCGCAGACGACCCCAAAGGGCTGGCGGCGGTGGCCGAGGAATTGGCCGACGTCTTGAGCTACAGTCTGGCGATGGCCAATTCGTTGGGGATTGATCTCGCCTCGACGATTGAGGCAAAGATGGTGAAAAACGCCCAAAAGTACCCTGCCGAAGAATTCCGTGGACGGCATGGCGTGGTGGACGATGGCCGTTGACGATGCGAGGCCAGTGATTGCCGTTGTCGGAGCCAGCGCACGGGCGGCCGCGTTTTCGCTGCTACGAGCCGGGCAACGCGTTGTGGCCGCCGATCTGTTTGCCGATGCCGATCTTAGCAAACACTGCGCAGCGACTCGCGTGACGCCCTACCCCGAAGGTTTTGTCGATTGGCTCGCGCGGACGCCCTGCGAGCGTTGGCTCTACACCGGCGCACTCGAAAACTATCCCGAGACGGTCGATGCGTTGGCAGCTTTGCGGCCACTGCAAGGGCACAACGCCAAAGTGCTCCGCCGGGTTCGTGATCCGATGCAGTTGCAGGCAGCGCTTTGCGGTGCTGGTTTTGCCTTTCCTGAAACCAAGTTGGAAGCCGAAATTGCCGTTGATCCAAAAGACGAAGCTTGGATCGGAAAAACGTATCGCGGGAGTAGTGGCAGTGGGGTGGGAGTCGCTTCTGGAGCGACTTATCAGCAGCGCCGCGTAGAAGGGGTGCCCCTTTCGGCGGTCTACTTGGGCGAGCAATTTCTCGGTGTGACGCGGCAGCTTGTGGGCGAGTCGTGGGCCGGTGCTGGCACGTTTCAGTACTGCGGATCGATTGGCCCTTGGCCGTTGCCGGCGAAAAACGTGCGGCAAATTCAGGCAATAGGGAAGGTGTTGAGTGCTGAGTTTGATCTTGCGCATCTCTATGGAGTCGATTTTGTTTTTGACGGAGCGACCGTCTGGACGATTGAGGTCAATCCTCGCTACACCGCCGCAGTGGAAGTGGTCGAATGCGCCTACGGATTGTCGGTCTTCGACCCGTCGGCTACTGCTAAGCTAGCGACAGGCTGCTATGGAAAGGTCGTTCTGTTTGCGAAGCAACCGTTGACGATTTCCGCTGCATGTAGCGCCCAGCTTCTTGAAGAGGCAGGCACGCTGCCTTGGCCTCATATTGCCGATATTCCGATGGCGGGCAGCGAAATTTTGGTCGGACAGCCTGTGATGACGCTGTTTGCCGAGGCTGATTCATGCGAAGCGGTCGCGCAACGGCTACGACAGCGCGTCGCGCAGATGGAGCGATTCTTAACCGTGGAATAGGCTTCTAGCCTGTATGTATGACTCTCTCTACAGGCTGGAAGCCTTATTCCACGGTGGTTAGTCACCCGGCCATTCGGTCGATTCGATTGCTTCGCATCGGGATCGTCGCTTCGAGTTCGTCGGGCTGGTACTGAAATTGCATGAGGTAGGCATCCTCGGGCGAGTCTTCGTAGTAATCGCGCAGGACCGACGTGGCACGAAAGCCGATCTGCTTGAAGAAGAGTTGTGCCGGCAAATTGGTTTCGCGGACTTCGAGCGAAATTTGTGTGCGCCGTTGGCTCGAGAGTTTGCTGACCAACTTTCCGGCCATCTGGGCACCGACACCCCGATGGCGAAAATCTTCGTCGACGGAAAAATTGAGTACGTGGAGACGTGTCTTGTGGAGTTCGTAGATCATGAACCCAACGACACGCTCGCCATGTTCGGCCACCATGCCGATACAATTGCGTTGACGCAAGCAACGAATGAAATCGTCTTCGTACCAGGGGAACTCGAAGCTTGTGCGTTCGATGTCTAGTACCTCAGCCATGTCGCGGCGAATCATCCACCGGATATGTACGCGCAAACGCTGTTTTGAATCTGTACTCATCTTGGCCTCCTTCCGTGTCGGCCTCTTGTCAGTTTTCCCCAAAGGATGGGGCGTCCTTGGATGAGCAGTGCCAGTCGTAGCACCGTCACCTCCCGTCAGTGGTCTTTCGCGATTTTGTCTTGCGTGACGTGGTCCGTCTGTTGTGAGCAAGGCTTTTCCGTAGCCGACCAATCCTTTGAGTCGGTTGAACCAGCCCTGCGAAGACGGAAAACCATTTCCGTCCGACTTGCGAACATCCTGTCGCGACATATCCCACCGCCTCATGCTGCTTGAGAGAAGTACTTGACGAGTGGAAAGGGAAACTACCAAAAGCTTCAGAACCTGCCAAGCGCGAAAATTCGGCCAGCGGGCCAAGAAACCGAGAACCTGCTAGCGTTGCGTTCAAAGCACCCAACCAATGGGGTATTTCCAGGTGCCACCTGGAGTATGGGCCGGTTGTAGGCTTCAGCCGGGTTACGCATTCGAGGACCGCAAATACCAGTTGAAAAGCAGGGTGGCACCCTGGGTTCCGACCGCTTCGAGGATAGTCATGGTGTAGGTTTTGGGGTGCCCTGGCAAGTTGCGAAGGATTTTATGCAGTAACCGGTTGAATCCGCTTTTGATTCTTTTCGGTGCGCAGGAGATTCTCGTACCATTCAAAATGGCAAAAACAGAATACGAGTGACCGATGACCGCATCCATGCTTACTGAAAAACCTTCGACCCAACCTAGCCAACCCCCTCTGGCACCGACGGTCGACCAAGCTTATTTGAAACGTCTGGAGGCGCTGCTCGCTGCCACCGAAGAGACGGTTGCAGAGGCTCTCGACCTGGGCGACGGGTCGGGTGAGGACTGCTCGGAAAAAATGGCGTTGAGCGTTTCGGTTGTGATTCCGGTCTACAACGAGCGCGAGACGATTGCCGAGATTGTCCGTCGGGTGCAAGCGGTTGGTATCCATCAGGAGATTGTCATCGTCGACGACTACAGCTTGGACGGCACGCGCGAAGTGCTGCTCGAGCTGGCTCAGCAGTCTGACATTCGGGTGTTGATGCACGGCTACAACCGTGGCAAAGGGGCGGCGCTGCGTACCGCGTTTGCGGAAGTCGAGGGGGACGTTGTCATGATTCAAGATGCGGACCTTGAATACGATCCACAAGATTTTTCCAAGCTGCTTGCTCCGATTGAGCGTGGTGAGACCGACGTCGTCTATGGCTCGCGATTTTTGGAAAATGCAAAGCAACAAGACCCATCACGCGTGCATCGTTTTGGCAATTGGGCGCTGACCTCGCTGTCGAATTGCTTTACCGGGCAGCGGCTTACCGACATGGAGACTTGCTACAAGGTTTTTCGCCGAGAAACGTTGCAGGCAATCAATTTTAAGCAAAATCGATTTGGTTTCGAGCCAGAAATCACGGCGCGTCTCTCGCGACAGGGGAAGCAGATTGTTGAAGTGCCGATTAGCTACGACAGCCGAAGTTACCGAGCCGGCAAGAAAATTGGCGTGCGGGACGGAATCAACGCCTTATGGTGTATTTTGCGCTACGCTTTTTGATTCATAAACTTCGCATTCGCTGTGGTGTCGAGTGGTCCGTGGTCGTAGATGCGGTATTGCTTGGTGATTTTGGCACCGCCCTTCTTGAGGCTTTTGAACGAGAGGTCGTTGCTCTCGAGTACCCAGGAAAACTCGGCTTCTTGGATCCCCCATTTTAGAATGTCGGGCACGAGGCGTGCGATCAGTGCGAGACCGATGCCCCAGCTTTGGTACTCGGGCAAGACGTTGGCGCTGATGAACCGCATACGGGTGATCGCTTTGCGATTGCGAAGCAATTTGAGGAATCCGAACGGAAAGAGCCGTCCGTTCATCTCTTTGATTCGTCCGTTGTAGTCGAGTAGGCCAAACATGGTGCCGATCGGTTTGCCGTCGATCTCGGCCATCGTGGTCAGCTCGGGCACGATCATTTGTTTTAAGCCGGCTGCCGATTTTTTAACTTCTGCCTGGGACATCGGTACAAACCCCCAGGTCGAGACGAGCGAGCGGTTGTAGATATCCAAAAATGAGGCGATTTCTTCGTCAAATCGCTTGGTGTCAAATGGTCGACAAACCAAATCAAATCGATCGGTGATGCTTTGGCTGAGTGGGTTGAGTCGTTTGGAGATGTCGTCGAGCATGTCGACGTGGCCCCAGAAGGCGTACAGATCTTGTGCTTTTCGGAAACCGTACTTTTCGATTAGCTGAGCATAGTACGGTTTGTTGTAGGTCATCATAAACCAGGGCGGATCGTCAAACCCGTCGATCAGCAGGCCACATTCGTAGTTGAGCGAAGGATTGATCGGGCCACGGACGGCTTCGATGTTGCGCTCGGCCAGCCACGCACGGGCGGCGTCGAACAGCGCGCCCGAGACGTTTTCGTCTTCGACCGATTCGAGAAATCCGAAGAAGCCCCGTTGTTCGTCGTACTGGCGATTGTGCGCGTGGTTGACGAGCGCGGCCACGCGGCCACACGGTTTGCCATCTTGCAGGGCGACGAACGTCTGGATTTCGGCATCGTCATAAAACGGGTGGTGGCGGTAGTTGAGCAGCTCTTTCTGAACCATGCGCAGCGGCGGCACCCAGTGGGGGTCGTCCTGATAGAGTTCCCAGGGGAGATTGAAGAAGAGCTTGCGCTCGCGGCGCGTGGCAACGGGGATCACTTCGAGATGGGGCATGATTTTGTAGCGGTGTGCGGAACTAGTGTGAGAGGGGAACCGCTACTGTAGTCGTCAACACAAGCCACGGTCAACACTTTTGACTCTTTCACAGCCGCGATTCTAAGCACAGAGCCGCGATGCAACGCATCGCCGGAGCCAAAACCTTAATTCTCCCGGCGATGCGTTGCATCGCGGCTACTTACTCACTACGCGTGTTTGTTTAGGATCATTGGGAATAACCCTTACAACCGTTCCGCAACTTGCCGGTCGTTGTCGCGTTTTTGTTGACCCTGTGCAACCTGCGACGTACATATTTAACGACAGCCTAGGTGAAATCTCCCCACGGTCGGCTTTGCTGTGCGTCGTTTCGACGAGCACACGCCGGTTGCCGTTTCTCTGAAGGTAGCCGTCGCATTTCATTGTGCTACAAACTCACGCCGGGAGAAGAGGGTCACATGCTTCAAGGATCTTTGCTACTAGTCGACGATGACCAACAAGTGCTCGAATCGATGGCCGATTGGCTTCAAGACCAAGGTCTACAGGTCGATGCCTCGACGGGCTACACCGATGCCCTCGAAAAGCTTCGCCACAAGACCTATGAAATGCTGTTGGTCGACGTGCGACTACAAGATGGCGACGGTTTCGATCTACTCGAGCAAGTCTGTCGCAACTATCCCGAGAGCCATGTCGTGCTGATGACCGGCTACGGCGATGCCGATGCGGCGGTCGAAGCACTGCGAGCCGGGGCTGCCGACTATCTGACCAAGCCGCTCATCGATGACGAGCTGCTGATGACGCTCGAACGTACTTTTGCACAACGCCAGGTGATCGAAGAAAACGTCCAGCTTCGTAAAGAGCTTGGCAAGAAAAATTCGATGGGCAACGTTGTTGGGCAAGATCCGCGGATGCTCAAAGTGTTTGATATGGTCGATAGCATTGCCGACACCAAGGCGACGGTGCTCGTCACGGGCGAGAGCGGGACAGGCAAGTCGATGATCGCACGGGCGATTCATCACAAAAGCAACCGTGCGGCCAAGCCGTTTGTCGAGGTCGCTTGCGGAGCCTTGCCCGAGAATTTGCTCGAGAGCGAGCTGTTTGGCCACGTCGCAGGTGCCTTCACCGGAGCGACCAGCGACAAGACGGGCAAATTTATGCAAGCCGACGGTGGCACGATCTTTCTGGACGAGATCGGAACCGCCAGTCCGGCGATGCAGGTCAAACTGCTTCGCGTTTTGCAGGAACTTGAGTTCGAGCAAGTCGGCGGCGACAAGACTTTTAAGGTTGATGTGCGGATTATCTTGGCGACCAACGAAAATTTGGCCGAAGCAGTGGCCGAAGGGCGTTTTCGCCAAGACCTTTATTACCGGGTGAACGTGATTAACGTCGAATTGCCCGCCCTGCGTCAACGCCATAGCGATGTGCCACTTTTGGCTCAACGGTTCTTGGGCGAGTTGCGTGAAGATACCAACCGACCTGTGAACGGATTTAGCAGCGAAGCGTTGGTTGCCCTCGAGGCCTACAGCTGGCCCGGCAACATCCGCGAGCTGCAGAACGTCGTTGAACGGGCTGTGTTGCTCGGCAAAAGCGAAACCATTGAAGTGGGCGATCTGCCGCGCGACGTCGCGGGTGGCCCTACGATTAGCTTGTCTCGTGCGGGCAGCATGACGCTCAAAGAGGCGCTCGAAGAGCCGGAGCGACAGATCATTCTCGACGTACTCGAATCGAACAACTGGAACCGCAACGCAACGGCCGACTCGCTGGGCGTCAACCGGACGACGCTGTATAAGAAGATGAAGAAGCTGGGGCTAGAGGATGGCAAATACGCGAACCGGTAGAGCCAGTTAGATATCGGCGGAAATTAGATATCAGCAGAGAGTTTTTCGACACCAGACATCGTCACCAAGGGGAGGTGGATATGACGGTACTTGTCATCTTCCTCGTCGCGGTACAATACCGCAGCAGAGATGTCACTGACCGTCGCAAATTGCACACTTTCAACCATATATTCGCGACCGTCATTCATCCGAATAAGAATGGGCCCTTCGGAAATCAGTTGAGTAAGTTCTTTTCGGTCCATAGGGCAAGGTCTCCCGACTGACGTTAAAAATAAGTATCTCTCATTCACTCTACTCCAAAAACCCAGCAAAGGCCAGTATTTGCAGGGCCATTTGCACCGTATCCCAGTGGAAAACATCCCTGCGAAGGGACATTTTGCAACCTATAATTGTAGAGCCACCTATCCCCTTCCGCTGCCTGCCCGATCCCATGAAACTGCACGACTTACTTACGCATCACGGCATGACGGCCAATCCGTTTGCGGATGAAGATGCGCAAACCGATCCGATCTTTCAGAACAGTTGTCGGACGAGCACGTTTCATCCTAGTTGGGACAAGGTGTACGGCGACCCGGCCAATCCGGCTACGTCGATCGTGTTTGGCGAAAAGGGTGCGGGCAAAACGGCCATGCGGTTGCAGATCGCTGCTCAGATTGAAGAACACAACCGAACGAACGTGGACCGCCGTGCGTTTGTCATTGAATACGACGATTTTAATCCGTTTCTCGATCGGTTTGCCGATCGACTGAGCAGCCGTAAGCGTCGCGACCCGGCCAAGGTGCTTTCCGAGTGGAAGCTGTGGGACCACATGGACGCGATTCTTTCGCTAGGGGTGACGAGCCTTGCCGACCGGTTGCTTGGCGCTTCACAGCCCAGCGGTTCGTCGGCCAACACGCTGCCCGATGATGCCGTAAAACGCCTCGACCGTTTTCAACGGCGTGACCTGCTGCTGCTGTCTGCCTGCTACGACAACTCGTTGACCGAAGCGTTTCAGTCGCGCTGGTATCGTCTGCGCCGCAAGCTTTGGTACATGCCCTGGCAAAGCTGGGCGACGCGCGGCATCGGCTTGGCCGTCAAAGCGGCGGTTCTGACCTACGTTTTTTGGTACAAGCGTGATTGGTCGTTGATGCTCACCGTCTGGCCTTGGCTGGTGATTGCCCTGGGTTGGGCACCCTGGTTGTCTCAGGTTTGGCGCTGGTGGATGCAGGCGTTTGGCGTCTCGCGCAAGCTGCGATGCGTAACGCGCGATGTCAATCCGTTGCGACAAGTCTTCATGCAGTTCTCGGGACGCGACATCAACAACCAGCCGCTTCCGAACAAAGATCGGACGGACGATCGTTACGAGTTGCTCTACAAATTCCAAGGCGTCTTGCAGGCGATGGGTTTTACGAGCATCGTGGTGCTGGTCGATCGCGTGGACGAGCCGCATCTTATCAACGGGTCGCTCGAAAATATGCGCGGCCTGGTTTGGTCGATGCTTGACAACAAGTTTCTTAAGCAGCCAGGCCTCGGGCTAAAAATGTTGCTGCCGATCGAGTTGTCGGAATTTGTGGAAAACGAGAATCGCGATTTTTATCAACGCGCTCGGCTCGACAAACAGAACATGATTCCCTCGTTGCGGTGGACTGGGCAGTCGCTTTATGACTTGGCCAATGCACGTGTCGCCGCGTGTGCGGACGACGAAACCTCGCCTACGCTACGCGATCTGTTCGACCCGAGCGTCGACGACGCCCGTCTGATCGAAGCTTTTGCGTCGCTTCGTGTGCCGCGACAGCTTTTTAAGTTTCTCTACCGCGTGCTGGTTGCCCATTGCCAAACTTACGTCGATACCCAGCCTCATTGGCAAGTCGACGCGGCCACTTTTGAAGCACAGCTAGCACTTTTTCAACGCGAGCAGCAGGCCAACGACAAGGTTTTTGCGAAGTAAGCTCTCGTTGCCCCTTTTAGTTCGATGGTTACTCGCTAGATCGCCTTGACCCCTAGGCTCGATTTTGCCAGACTCTCGGCCCGCCAGAAAAAAGCTCGGCCCCGAACGGAGTGGAAGCAATGTCTAAGTTATTCTCGTTGTTGTTGATGATTGGTCTCTTGGCTGTAACCCAAGGCTGCGGCAAGCAAAGCGCCACGCCCGAAAGCGTGGTGCATCAGTTTCTCGGAGCGATCCGTACCGGTGATATCCCGACAGCCAGTGCGCTTCTCACGCCGCTCGCATTGCAGCGTATCCGCGAAAGCGACATGACGTTTGCTCCGCCAGCCAGCGAGACCGCTAGTTTTTCAGTCGGACAGGTCGAAATGATCGAAGAGGACAAAGCGATCGTCGAATCGATTTGGACCGAACGCGACTCGGACGGTCAGTCGTACAACGAACACACGACCTGGGCGCTGCGTCTTGGCGAAGGGCAATGGCGCATTTCGGGCATGGCCGCCGAGATCGGACCGAACCAGCCGCCGGTCGTCATGGATTTTGAGAATCCTGGGCAACTCGTCGCACCGCCCAACACCGCAGGCACCCAAACGCCAAGCAACTCGGTTCCCCAGCAGGCTACGCGTCCGGTGGCCGAGGATCCCTTCCGCCAATAGTGCAAGCGGGACGATTTGCAGGCAGAATTCTTGGAAATCCCATGATTCTGGCCTTTCGCTTTTTTTGGCTTCTTTCTCGCCGATTGGTGCGCACCCCTGCAATTCCAGGGCGAATCTCAGTGGCTCCGGAAAACGGTTTTTTCTCGATGGTTTTCGCTACGGTCAGCCACTTGACACGTCTATTGATCGTGTTATTTTGGTCCACCTAAGTTTGCTAGAAGCAAGACCCAGCCTAACCCGCAGAGTCTGCTAGCAGTGAGATTCAGTTCACACACAGAATTTTACACACAGAGGGATCTGTTGAAATCAATGAGGGTCAGACTTGTTGTCTGGCTATTGAACGTCCGTTTTTTCTACAGAGGGGATTCTACAATGAATCGTGTTATGATTTGGGCAACCGCCCTGTTGTTGATGGTCGCTGGTATGGCCGTCAGTCAAGAAGCCAATGCTGGTCTGTTTAGTCGCAAGAACGATTGCTGCAAGCCACAAAAGTGCAAGCAGCAAAGGTGTAAAAAGCAAAGATGCAAGAAGCAAAGATGCGAGCAAGACTCGTGCTGTGCTCCTGAGCCGACCTGCTGCGAAGCTCCTGTTGCACCTTGTTGCTCGGCTCCAGTGATCGAAGCCACGCCAGCCTGTGGTTGCTCGGCTCCAGTAGTCGAAGCTGCTCCTGCTTGTGGTTGCTCGGCTGCTGTCGCTGCTCCTGCTTGTGGTTGCCAGGTCGCTAACTGCGATTGCTTGAGCAAGCGTCAGCTTCGTCGTGCGAATCGCAAAGGCGAATGCTGTGACGCTCAGGTCAACACTTGCAGCTCGTGCAGTACCTGTGGCAGTGCTCCTGTACAGACCGCCAGCTACGAAGTTTCCGCTCCGATCGTCGAAGGTTGCAGCACTTGTGGTTCTTCGGTGCAAGCCTCTAGCTATGAAGTTTCCGCTCCAGCCGTTGAAGGTTGCAGCACCTGTGGTGGTGGCGAAGTCATCATCGAGAGCGCTCCTACGCCAGCAGCCGCTAGCGAAGAAGCCGCTCCTGAAGCTCCTGAGAGCGATTCGACCACCTAAGTTGTTTTTTGCAACTTAGAACGGTAAAAACCGAAAAGCCGGGTCTCACCGCGAGGCCCGGCTTTTTTTGCGCGATGTACGAAGGGGACGAAACTCAATAGCCTCGCGGCTAGTTGTTGTTGATCAGCACGGCAACCAAAACCACGAGTAACAGCAACACCAGCCCGCCCAGGAAAAGCGTCAGCTTCCGCGCACGTTCCTGTCGGCTCCGACGTGAAGTCCGATGTTGGATTGTTGTGCTGGTAGACTCGGGCAGTGACGATTCGGGCAGGGGTGCAGTCGTCGCATCGACCGGCAATTCGGGCATTGGAGTATCGGCGATCGGAGCAGCCGGCTGCGGCATCGTTTGCACGGGCGGGCCATTCAGAAACGTGATTGCTTGCCCGCCGGTTTTCCATTCGGGCCAACCTGTTCGCCAGACCCAGCTTTCGACCGGCACTCGGCCTTCTTCGATCCAGCCACGCATTGTTGCTGTGTTGGCAGGACCAAACTGATCGCCCGTGGCGGTGCGTACATACCAGACTTCGGCAGGTGCTGACCCTGCTTCTGTCGGCATCGCCGGCGGCAAAGGCGGCACCGTAGAGCCGCGATGCGACGCATCGCCGGAGCCTGAGTCGGAGCTTAACGCTTCTTGCTCCACGGTTTCAACAATTGCCTCGGCCTGTCCGCCGCTGGTCTCGGGGACCAGGAATTTGGCGTCGCACTGCGGACAAATGCCGCGTTTGCCTGCCAGAAACGATTTGACGTTCAACTTATGCCCGTTGGGGCACAGGAAACGAATACCCATAGCTTGGTCGACCGCAGACTGCTCGTGACTAGTAAATTCCCATCCCCCCTTGTTTCAGTCTATCCGCCAACAGCAAAATCGAGAACCCACCCAGCAAATTCTCAGCAGACGCCAAGAAGGCGGCAAGCTATAGTGACACAGCATTTTCAGTTCCCGATCTCTCCAGCCTCCAGCCTACAAAAATGTCTCTTTGGGAAATTATTCTGCTTGGCATCGTCCAAGGCCTGACCGAATTTCTTCCGGTTAGCTCCTCGGGGCATCTGGTGGTTGCCAACGCGCTGCTCGAAGCGTTGGGTAGCGAGCCGGTCGAAGATCTCATTGAGGTGAGCATTGTGCTGCACTTGGGCACTCTTTTGGCGGTGCTCGTATTCTACCGCCGAGAAATCTGGCGTCTGCTGGGCGCCGACCGCCGTGCCGTTCCGCTCTTGATCGTCGGCACGATTCCGGCCGTTGTTTTTGGCCTCCTCATTAAAAAGGGGCCATTCGAGGGCTTAGAGAAAATGATTTTGGAAAACCCGTTGGTCGCGGGGCTGATGTTTCCGGTGACTGCGCTGGTGTTGCTTTGGGCAGCTCGTCGTTCGCCGGGCGAAACCGATTATCCAGAGATGACCTGGCAAAAGTCGCTCGCCATCGGGTTGATGCAAGCGGTCGCGATTCTGCCGGGCATTTCGCGTAGTGGTTTTACGATTGCTGCTGGCTTGGGGGTTGGGCTGCAACGTCAGGCCGCGTCGACCTATGCCTTTTTGCTTGCCATTCCCGTGATTGCCGGCGCTGGGCTTCTTGAAGGCCTCGACGCGCTCAAGGCAGAAAGTACGGGCACGGCTCCGTTGAATCTGGCGGTTGGATTTTTTGTTTCGTTCGCGGTCGGTTGGGTCGCGTTGAAGCTGCTGGTTCGTTGGGTGCAGCAAGGCCGGTTGGCAATGTTTGCGTACTATTTGATCCCCCTGGGGATTGCCGTGGTCGGGTGGCAGTTGTGGGGTTCTTAAGCGTGCGTAGCAAAAATAGCCGGCGAGCTACGTCTCGCCGAGGTTTGTTTTGGATAGCAGCTTTTTCTTGACCACTTCTTTTTCTTGACCACTTCGACAAAAATTGAAACCACTTCGGCGAGACGTAGCTCGCCGGCTATCTTGCTCTGCCAAAATGGCAGTGCTTGCCTCCTTTGAATGCCTGTTGCGGCTCTGGCACCGAAAATGGCAGCAGGCGTTGTTGTCGGATAATTTCCCTAATCCCCTACTACAAAAGCACTTGCCCAAAGCGGCCATTTTGGCGCACGGGTTGCTTTCTACGCCTTGCTAAGAGATCATCGCTGCGCTACTACTAGAGAGCTCGGCGCTAGAATCAAATATCACCTTCCATCGAATATCACACATCCCCCCGGAGAACTCCCCCCATGGCAACCGCCACCAAGAAAAAGAGCAAAGTCGCGCTTCAGCCCCTCGGCGACAAAGTCGTCGTTTCGCGTGACGAGTCGCTCGACACGACGGCTGGCGGCATCTTTTTGCCCGACTCGGCCAAAGACAAGCCTTCGCGTGGCACGATCGTCGCGGTTGGCACTGGCCAGCTTTTGGACGACGGTACTCGTGGTGATCTGCAAGTGAAGAAGGGCGATCGCGTTCTCTTCACGAGTTATGCCCCCGAGCCGATCAACATCGACGACGAAGAGTATTTGCTGATGAGCGAGAGCGATATTCTTGCAGTGATTGAATAGCGAACAAGTAGGGTGGGCACTGCCCACCAGCTAGATAGCCAAACGATAAACCCAACGATGAAACCAAGCGATAAAACCAAACCATAAAAAATGGTGGGCGGTGCCCACCCTACAACTTCACCAACACAAAAGGAACTAACCTCATGGCTAAAATGATTGCCTTCGATCAAGAAGCCCGCGATGCGATGCGCCGCGGTGTCGGCAAATTGGCTCGTGCCGTCAAGATTACGCTCGGCCCCAAAGGCCGGAACGTCATTATACAAAAATCGTTCGGCTCGCCGACCGTCACCAAAGATGGTGTGAGCGTCGCCAAAGAGATCGAGCTGGAAGACACCTATGAAAACATGGGTGCCCAGATGGTCAAGGAAGTCGCTAGCAAGACGTCGGACGTTGCCGGCGATGGCACGACGACCGCGACGGTTCTTGCCGAAGCGATTTTCAACGAAGGCCTGCGTGCTGTGGTGGCAGGCGTCAATCCTGTGCAAATGAAGCAGGGGATTGAGCGAGCGGTCGAAGACATTTCCGCTCAGTTGCACAAGATGGCTGTGAAAATCAAGACCACGGACGAGATGGCCCAGGTCGGTACGGTCGCCAGCAACGGCGACGTCGAAATCGGCGAGATGCTGGCCCAGGCGATGGAAAAAGTGGGCAAAGATGGTGTCATCACCGTCGACGAAGGCAAGAGCCTTGCCACCGAAGTCGAATGGGTCGAAGGGATGCAGTTCGATCGCGGCTATCTTTCGCCGTATTTTGTCACGGACCAAAATTCGATGGAGTGCGTCCTTGAAGATTGCTACATCCTGGTCTTCGAGAAAAAGATCAGCAGCGTCAAGGACATGGTTCCTTGTCTGGAAGCCGTGGTCAACGCGGGCAAGCCGTTGTTGATCGTTGCCGAAGATGTCGATGGCGAGGCTTTGGCCACGTTGGTCATCAACCGTCTACGCGGCACGTTTAATATCTGTGCTGTCAAATCTCCTGGGTTTGGCGATCGTCGCAAGGCGATGCTCGAAGACATTGCGACGCTTACCGGCGGACAAGCGGTCTTTGAAGACCTGGGCATCAAGCTCGATGCGGTTGGTCTGGCCGAACTGGGTCGTGCCAAGAAGGTGATCGTCGGCAAAGACAACACGACGATTATCGAAGGGGCTGGCAAAAGCGCCGACATCAAAGCTCGCATCGACCAAGTTCGTCGCGAGATTGACAACGCCAGCAGCGACTACGACAAAGAAAAGCTCGAAGAGCGTTTGGCCAAGTTGGCTGGCGGCGTTGCTAAGGTCAACGTTGGTGCCGCAACCGAGAGCGAAATGAAAGAGAAAAAGGCTCGCGTCGAAGATGCCTTGCACGCCACACGTGCTGCGGTCGAAGAAGGCATTCTCCCAGGCGGCGGCGTCGCGTTGTTGCGTGCTAGTAGCAAGATCAAGGCCGACGACCTGAGCGGCGACCAAGAGATTGGCTACAACATCGTTGTGCGTGCTTGCCGCTCTCCGCTTACCGCGATCGCCAGCAACGCCGGCCAAGATGGCGGCATTGTTTGCGAAAAGGTCGTCGAATTGAAGGGCAACAACGGCTACAACGCCGCGACCGACGAGTACGAAGACTTGGTGAAGGTAGGCGTCATCGACCCAACCAAGGTCACCCGTACGGCGCTGCAAAACGCCGCGAGTGTCGCGACGCTCATGCTGACCAGCGACGCCCTGATTGCCGAAGCCCCGAAGAAGGGCAGCAAGGGAGCGGCTGCTCCTGGCATGGACGGGATGTACTAAGCGAGCCAGCGTTTTGAGACGCGAGTTGCCAGTTTGAAGAACAAAAAACCCCGGCCAATTGGTCGGGGTTTTTTATGCGCTGTACCCGGCCTCAAAAAGAGTCTCCAACGAAGAGTCGCGAATGGGCCACGAGCCTGTGTGGTGAATTCTGGAAAAACAGTACAGAAATAAGGCAATACGCCCAACGGCCTAGTGTAGACTACAATCAAAAGTCGCCGAAAAAGATTCTTTATTAAGATAAGGAGCGAACTGTGCACTGGATCGACTGGACAATCATCGCAAGTTATATGGCGATTGTAACTTGCGTTGGATTTCTGTTTATTCGTCGTGCTAGTGGCAGCGTTGCCGAGTATTTTGTCGCGGGACGGAGTTTGCCTTGGTGGCTCGCAGGGACGTCGTTGGTAGCGACCTCTTTTGCGGCCGACACGCCCCTGTTTGTGGCCGGTCTGTTGGCAACCAAAGGGATTGCTGGTAATTGGATCTGGTGGAACCAAGTGTTGGCCTGGACGCTGGCGGTCGTGATGTTTGCCCGTCTCTGGCGACGCTCTGGAGTGATTACCGACGCCGAGTTTATCGAGTTTCGCTATGGCGGAAAATCGGGGGCCTTCTTACGGGGTTTTCGCGCGCTATATATGTCGTTGATCGTCAGTACCTGCACGATGGCGTGGGTGATGTTGGCGATGCAAAAAATTGTGCAGACCACGATGGCGCAGCCCGCGTGGGTGGGGAGCCTTCAACTCAGCCTGGAAGCGGCTTTCGGCCTGGAGCCAGGTGCCGTGGATCTTTGGAAATGGACCGTTTTGGTCGGCTTGTTCGTGGTGGCGACGTTTTATACGGTCCTTTCGGGGTTCTGGGGAATTGTCATCACCGACTTTATCCAGTTTGGCGTGGCCATTGGTGGGGCAATCATGTTTGCCGTCTACGCGTTAGATTCGGTGGGTGGCGTCGGTGAATTACGCAACAAACTGGTGACCGAGTATGGGCCTGAACGCGTTGAGAATATTTTCAGTTTTTTCCCCGCCATGGATGACCCCTGGATGCCGTGGACCATGCTGGCGGTCTATCTTTCGGTGCTTTGGTGGGGAGATTGCAATGGATATGCTGCTCAGCGTATGTTTAGCACACGTTCTGAAAGGGACTCGACGCTTGCGTCGATCTGGTTCAGCATCGCCCATTTTGCTTTGCGACCCTGGCCCTGGATCTTGGTCGGATTGGTGGCGCTCGTCCATTACCCAGGCTTGGAAGACCCCGAGCTAGGCTATCCGATGCTGCTGATGGATATTCTCCCCACGGGCTTGAAGGGGCTTCTCGTTGCGTCGCTTCTGGCTGCGTTTATGTCGACCGTCGATACGCACCTCAACTGGAATGCCTCGTACTTTGTTACGGATGTCTATAAGCGTTTTTTAGTTCCCGACGCCAGCGAGGCCCATTGCGTTATGGTGTCGCGGATTTCGGTTTTGGGGTACGCCGTGCTTGCGATCGTGATCGCTTATTTCATGACGAGCATCGAATCGGGAGTCCTGGTTTTCTTTAATCTGACTTCCGCCATTGGTTTGGTCTTGATGCTGCGTTGGTTCTGGTGGCGCATCAACGCTTGGTCTGAGATCTCGGCGATGATTGCTTCGTTGGTCGTTACGTCTGCGCTGCCGCTCCTCAGCACTCGCTACGGATGGGACTTGGGTTTTGACAAGCGTATTCTCTTGACGGTGGCTCTGGTCACTCCGATTTGGTTGATCGTTACTTTTCTGACCGCACCTGTGGATCCGGAACACTTGAAGAAATTTTATCGCAAAGTCCAGCCTCCCAAGGCTTTTTGGGGGCCTGTGGCCGAGAGCTGCCCCGACGTTTTGGAGAGTCGCGGGCTTGCGAGGATTCTGGTGAGTTGGAGCCTTGCGGCGGTTGCCTTGTATTCTTTGATGTTTGCCGTCGGAAAATTTTTGCTCGACGAGCCGAGGGCGGCCGGCATCTCTGCCGTGTTATTCGTCGTATCGGCGGTTCTGCTGCGAATTGCGTATGGCAAGGGAGCGTGAACCAAACGCCAACGTCAAGCGAACCGCTGAAAACAAAGCCCTACGTACTCATTACTCTGCGTTAATTTTACCGCTCGTTAGATCGCCAAAGCTTGGGAGCAACTCGTATTTTTCTGCCCAGGTCGTGTACATGATGCCCGAGGCGCCCGGCACACCTTTCATGGCTCGTAGCCAAGCCTTGGGGTTTTCCAGGTCGTCGGCGTCGTAGTAGGCGGCCGCCAAGGTCTTGTGGCCGAGTCGCGAAAAGTGCTTCAGACTCTTGTCCATGATTTTGTCGTACCAGCAGACGACCATCAGCTCGCGTGGCACATGCTTCCAACTGTTGGTGTAAAGATCACGGGCTTGGAAGTAGTGGTTCTTGCCATGAAAGGTCTTGCCAGCGTTGTGGTGAGGATCCAGCATATCGTTCCAGATCGCTACCTCGATGCCAGGCATGGCCTTGCGCAGCATTTCAAATTGACGAGTCACGCAGCTTCCCAGGAGCTCTCCTTGGCTAAGCCCTCGGTCTGTACAGGCTTTGCAGGTTCCACCGGCACGGACTTCGTCTACGTCGAGAAAGACTATTTTGGGATCGAGGTGTTTTTTCATTAGCCGAGCTTGTTCGGCCCAGATCTCGAAGACCTTTTCTTCGGACATGCAGGTGCAACGCTGGCCCTTGCCTTTGACGGCCATGAAACCGTGGTAGTAATTCACACGCAGTCTCTCGCCGGGCTGAATCCGGCTGTCTGAGGTCAGCTTGATTGCAGGCCCCTGATGCTCGAACCGACAGTCGAGCTGTGGGTCTTCGATGTGCTCGAAGTCTTGGCCCTCTTCATAGACCGTGCCGTTGGCCTCGCCCAGGACCTCGATCGGAGTGCCCGGTCTTCGCAGGACGTTGACCAAGCCGACTTCCTCGAGCTCGAGTCCATCGATCCAAAGTTTTCCTTCCTTGGCACTTGGTGCGCCAATTCGGATCTCTAGCTTCTTGTGATTCCAACTGTTGAATCCCAGCACGAGTTGGGTCCATTCGTTGGTGACGCCCCAGCGAGGAATCAGCTCGCCCACCAGACGCTTTTTGCCCATCGCTTCGATCTTGAACTGCTTTCGAGGAGAAAGCCCCTCGGTCTTGACCCAGCAGCGGATGACGTAGCTGCGCCACGGCTTCACCGCCACGGTCTGTTTGATGACTTTGCTACCCGATTTCGCAGCGTTCAAGTTTTCGAACCGTAGCGACTGGCTACCTTCGCGGAAATCTTGGTTGTCGACGTGAAGGACTTCTCCCAAGTTGCCCTCGTGCGCGAATCGAAAGCAGTTTGCCCTTCTTGGTCTTTTCTAGGCCCCCATTGATTAACTTCACGGGCGCATCCGAGACAAAATGGGCTTCCCCGGCCTCGGCCACGAACAACTGGTTTCGCACGGGTAAGCCGGTCGCAAGGTTGGGGTCGTGGGACAGGGTGCTGCCGAAACCGGGTGAAAAAACGAGAGGGATGATCTCAACGCCCAGCTCACCACACGATTTTTTGAGTCGCTCTAGGCCCACAAAGTATTTTTTGTCTTGCCGGTCTAGCCGGTCGAAGCTGGCGCCCAGAACCATGCCATTGAGACCGTGCTCCGCGCCCGTGCGGGCGATGTGGAGTATTTTGTCGACGTCTGCAGGCCTTGCGAGGCTCTTGCCATGAACAAACACCCAGCGGTTCGGCAGCGGGCTGTCACCTCCACTAGCAAGAGGAGCAGGCAGAAGGGCCGCAAGTAGGAGGAAAAGAGTACTGGTTTTCATCAACGTCTCCGCAGGGAAAAATTAATACCGTCTAGTGGAGCGACAGTTTTTTGCTGTGGACTAGACTGTCGCCACGAGCAGCCCGGCAGCGAACCATCCTTACTAACCAAGAAAAACAGACGTATTCGGTGGACGCTACCGTTTTCGTTTCTTGCGAAACGGACCGGGTGGATCGAGGACGACGTCGTAGGTGCTGCCGTCTTCGGGAACACGAATGGTTAAACCCGAAGTGCCCGGACTACCGTATTTCATGTGGATCTGCTGAGGTCTGGGGCGGTCAGGATCTCCGCGATCTTCCATGATTGAAATGCGGTAGGTGCCGGCGGGTGCTCCGTCGCCTGCTGCGACGACTCCAAAATTATAGTAGCCCTCCTCGTCCGTAAAAGCCGTGCAAGTGATGTTCTTGTCCGACCGCATCATTAGGCTGGCGCCAACGAGGGGCGTGCCCTCGGAAGTGGTCACATGCCCCGACACGGGCAGGTTTTCGCTCGATTGGCATCCTGGGGATGCAAGGGTTAGCGCTAAAACAAAGAGTAGGCTGGCTGGTCGATAGAAATTAGTGGTCACATTAGTCCTTTGTCTGATTTCCTGCTGGGTGAAATTGCCCATGGGAGCGATTTTTTCTTTTGCCCGCTATCTTTTCCCTACTAGGCTTTTGCCCTGCTAGGGGTTGCCGGGTTGCAATCCTAGCAGGGCAAGGCTTGGCCAGAGACTAGTTCGGAGATCTTGCCGCTTCCACTTCGCCATCACCACGCGTTGCATAGGCAGCTAGTACAAGTGGGTCGGTATCCAATTGGATCGAAGTGACTCGCCCGTCGACAAATGCGAACAGGACAATGCCTGGGTGGATACTGCCAAAGCTTCCATCTCGAAGGGAAATTCCTTCCCTGACGCCATACCGATCATCAGGCACGTCATAACCATTCGGCAGCAAGCTGTAGTTGTATCCCACAAAACTGCCTACCCGGTAGTCGCCCGAGTACGCATGGGTCAGTCTTGCCATGACTTTCGACACTTCGCCACACAAAAACGTGTTGGTTGTCCCATCGGTGATCGATCGGAACGAAGTTTGCGACTTCCATTCGTTCGTACCAAGGCCAAAAAAGATATTCTGTTTGCAATTGTTATTGCGATCGTACGTGGCACCGATGTCTGCCGGAACGATGGCACCGTTTCGCTGATCGGGACAGGGCAGCGGATACGGCACGATGTTGCCGTCGCCATCAAGATGCTGGGTTCCCTGGCAGGCCCCATAATCGGACGCCGCCCCGTAGAACATTCCGCCATCGTCGGTCGGAGCCGACAGCGTACCCGTATGTGCCCGTTGGACAAGCAAGTCTTCTCGGCTACTCGAGGGGCAAAGGAAAACTTCGACCGGATGAGTACGCGCTTCGTAGGGCTGGTGATAGAAATTCCCGCGTGATACATCCCACAAATCGGCTGCGGCTTGCTGCTCTAAATACGGAAGAATCAACTGCAGCCAAGTCTGGTGACGATCAGCCACCCGATCTGGGGGGAAACTCCTTCTTAGAATCATGATAATTGTGGACCGCAAGCACGATGTTCTTGAGGTTGTTGGTGCATGACGAGCGCCGAGCCGCCTCGCGGGCTGCCTGAACGGCGGGCAGCAAGAGTGCGACCAAGACACCGATAATTGCGATGACTACCAGCAGCTCCACTAGGGTAAAACCAGGTTTTTGGGGCTGGTTCTTTGGGGTTATTCTCATATTCACTGTTCCTTTTCAAGGTTCCTTTGAACAATACGAGCGGCAGCCAGAGCGGCCACCGAGACGCATTCTACAGACATGCACACGCATATACGGCCAAATCCGATTATCTCTCCATGCTTATCTTCTCACTATAATCTTCCATTTACTTGACACCCTGATAATCTGTCGTTAGAGTACAAACTGAGTTTATTAAGTCTGTTTACATTGTATCGTACGATCCAGGCGGCTTCGCTGTCAAGTAAATGGTGGTAGAGGGCGTAAATACTGCTTTATTTATTGTTTTGTTGCCTTTTTCTTGCTCAAAATTTCTTTGGCAAGTAAGATAAGAAAGTGGCTTGCTTGACCTCGAACATTTGGCCTCCTGGTTTCATAGTTAAGTTACTGCAGATACCAGCCTTTTCAACAATCAAGTTTTTCAACAGTCACAAGTTTTTCAACAATCAGATGAATCGGTGGAGAAAGCCTGTCGCGTTCCCCATCTTGCTTTTACTTTTTACTTTGTGTTTTACTTTCCTTTTCTGAAATGGGGATCTAATGAAGATTAAAATGAATGTGTTTGTAGCTGCCTGTGCGTTTGCACTGGCTCTAACAACTTCCGCACAGGCCGCGTTTGTGCTCGTCAGCGATTTTGACGGCACCACCTCGTACAATAGCAGTGGTACCGCTGCCGTTGTGGCTGATCCGGATGATGCTGGCAACAATGCTCTTGAGTTGAAAGCAACGTCTGATGCACATGTTGCTTTCGCCATTGCTGATGGCACGACTGCTACCGTATTTGTCCGTGTACGTCTTACAGAAGCTACGGGAGGACCAGTTAACGTTGGATCAGGCGGCGGTTTTGGTGTTACGGAAGAAAACTGGGCAGCTGCTGAAGGTGAAGGCAAGTTTGCCGTTCGCAGCCATGTAGAAACTGTCCGTACTTTTGATAGTTTTGCTTCACTGCCTACGCCACGGACACGGTCGACTTACAACGATGGCTGGGCTTCGCCTGGTGGTCTTGGGAATGTGCAGCAACTTGCCCCCGAGGTTTGGCAGAACTTTTGGTTCGTCTTGGATACCACTGGCGCTACCGATACTTTTGACATGTGGGTTGAAGGTGGCTCGTATGCGACTCCGACCTTGGTGGCAGACGATGCCGAATGGTATCGCGAGCTCGAGCATAACCTTGGCATAGCTGGCTTCTACGTTTACAGCACCGGCACTAGCAAGGAGACTTATATTGATGACGTCTATGTCGACACCGGCGGTCAGAATCTTGCTAACCCAACCGTACCCGAACCGACTGCATTCGCACTCTTCGGTTTGGGAGGACTTGGGCTGACGATGCTTCGTCGCAAGCGTCAATCCCTGTAAATCACGATAGGTCGCCGTGGTGCATTGCGTACCACGGTGGCCTTTTTTGTAGTTTTCTTGAACGATTCTTTTCAGCACCATTCTTCTTTCATCGAACACCCACCTTTCATCGAACACCCACCTTTCATCGAACACCCACCTTTCATCGAACACTAAGAGCAGGGGAAGCCATATGCTAGTCCAAATAAAAAACTTGATGCTGTTACTCGTCGCCTCCGCGGCGTTGATGGTTACGGATGCACATGCCGTTAACGTCAACTTTACCGTCGAGGAAATGTTCAATCCAGACAATACTATCGACCCGCCGGCGATCCCCAGCCATTTCATCTCCGAATCGTTTGTCCGAAACGATGGCACGATCTTGGGAGCGATGAACGTTGGTGGCGATATTGACTTTCATGCAGATCGAACCATTAACGGCGTGACTTTTTATCCGTCACTTCCTGCGGTGAACGCGAGCCTCACGTACGACGCGAGTGGCGCTGTCGGAACGGGTGGCATTACCATTGGATATGCGTCATCTGGTGACGTGGGTAATTCCGCTGCAGTGTCACAAGGGACAGCTCATGGATTCGATCCCACGGCTGATGTTTTCGCCGACTTCCGCCGACTCATGAAGTCGCAAGTTCGCAGCGGACGAGGAGGCGGCAACGATCCATCGCTTACTGGCAAAACCGACGTTAGCGTCAGTGGGCTCACCACCGGGTTGAGCTACCGTATTCAACTGCTGATTGGAACCAACTCTTCCGAAGACCGCTCGCATAAGATCGTTCAAGGGACGGACGAAAGCGATCAGTTTTGGGTCGGGTGGACCCAGGTTAGTGCATCGTGTAACAGTTGTGGACCTCGGCCTACCGAGGGTAATAGTGTCTCGGTATTGGCTGAATTCGTAGCCGACGCAGGTTCGATTGATCTTACGGTCCAACCGATCGACAACCACCGAGCGTATTTGAACGGTATCATCGTTTCCGAGATCGCCGCTCTTGGCCTTCCTGGCGACTTCGATGCAGACACCGACGTCGATGGCGACGACTTTTTGCTCTGGCAGCGTGCTCCTACGGGACTCAACCTGGCTGATTGGCAGTCCAACTACGGTGCCGGTACGACGACGGCAAGTGTTACGGCCGTCCCCGAACCGGGTTCTGCAATCCTATTGGTTCTTGGAAGTCTTGCCTTGCTGCAAAGACGACGCGCTTAGAACCCCCCCCCAATTTTTCGTCGCGTCGGTCTCGGGCCATGTCCCGAGACCGACGCCGTCGAAAAGCTTGCCTCTCGTTGGCGCTGGGGAGGGTCGGCGGTAGGCAAGGTGACTCAAGGCAATGTGACTCGCAATTGCGCGACTTGCTATTGCCTCCTCTGCTACGACTCAATGAAAAGTTGTTGGACGCAAGTTGTGGAAAGAAGGCAGGCAATTTCTCTGGACAGAGGCACAAAAATGCGAATGCGACCACCCCAATCGTTCCTCCCTCGGATGGCAAGCACGCCTTGGGTCCTCTTGCTCGGTTCTTTGGTGACCTGTTGGGTAGGCCTGCCCCGAGTCGAAGCGGCCAACTCAATCGTCTCGGGATCGCTCACTTCGATCTATCCCACGTTTGAAAATCTTGCGTTCGACTGGGACTTTAGCGGAGACGATAACGCCAACGCCAACGTCGGCATCCGTTATCGGCCGGTGGGCGTCGCTGGATGGAAGCAAGGGATGCCTTTGCGACGAATTTCAGCCGGGTCGAGTACAGGAACGATGAACCCCTTTAGCTGGGGCAACCGGTTTTCTGGCAGTCTGTTCAAATTGACTCCCGGCACCGATTACGAAGTCGAGTTGACCTTGAGCGATCCGAACGGCGGTTCGACGCAACAGTTTTTGAACGTCGCGACGCGCCCTCTGCCCAAGCTCAACCAAGGAACGATCATCGAGTTTGGACCGGGCAACCACGGAACCTTGATCCCCCAGAGCGGGACTCCCGGTAATCCGATGATTTACCGCAGCCAGTTTGCCAACAATCCGGCGACCTTTTCGCATATCGATCTGAGCGGCAAGCACGACGTCATTATCACCGGCGTCACGGTCAACAACCCAGGCGGCAGAGGCATCAGGGCCAACGGTGCCAGTGATTTTGTCATCGCACGCAATACCATCAATGCACGAGATGGGATATGGGCACTCAGTGGCGCGTCGAATGGTGCCATTTTTGACAATGCCATTCAGGGGGAAACCGTTTGGGCCGAATCTTCGATGGGCAATAGCGGCAATAACGCAGGGGAAGGTATTTTTGTGAGCGGTCCAGGAAATGTCATCGCTTACAACGATGTGCGAGGTTTCCGCGACAACATCTCGCTCCTGGAAGACGCTGCAGGAATCAACCAAGTGAATATTGATATTCACAATAACGAAATACGGGTGGCTGCCGACGACGCAATCGAAGCCGACTTCGCGCAGGGCAATGTCCGCGTGATGGATAATCGGATCACCGACGCCTTCATCGGCATCAGCACACAACCAAGCCTTGGCGGTCCGACGTACGTGATGAGAAACTCCATGTACAACATCGCCCATACGGCGCTGAAGCCTTATCGCTTTAGCGAGGGGGATGTCATCATGCACAACACGATCGTGAAGGTAGGCTCGGGGCTGACCAGTTTTACAAGCCAAGAATTTGACCACGCATTGTTTCGTAACAATCTAGCGATGGGTGGTGTCGATGTTGGCACGATCAACGGCTTTAGCCCCGGTAATAGTCGGGGAGCAGACGTCCGAAGGTGCGCCACCGATTGCGATTTCGATTACGACGCAGTGGGTGTGACTACTGACGCCAGCCCCATCAATGCCTCGCGGATCTACGTCAATGGGACGGGCATCAGTTTTAATTCCGTCGAACAAAATGGCTTGATCATCACCGGGATCAGCGCGGCAGACATGGGGCCGCTCTTCCCGGGCGTGAGCCAGCCTACGACCAAAGCGGCAGTGCTTACCGAGCATGTGCCGCAGGATTTGCGACCCGGTCCCACGTCGCCCGTGCTCGACAACGCAGAGGTGATCCCAGGGATCAACGACGATTTTCTTGGCAATGGACCCGACCGGGGAGCGTACGAAATTGGGCAGCCGCTCCCCCAGTACGGTCCACGTGACTTGGTCGTCGGAGACTACAATTATGACTATCTCGTCGATGCCGACGACCTGGGATAAATGGGAGGCTGACTACGGCAACACGGTGGTCGATGCGGGCAGCGATGCCGATGGCAATAGTAACGCGATTGTAGACGGGGGCGACTTTTTGCTTTGGCAAAGGATTTTTTCTGGTAGTTCAGGCAGTACGCAAGCTGCTAGCCATGCGGTTCCCGAACCGTCGACGGCTGTGCTGCTGACGGTCGTTTGCGGAGCCCAGTTGATGCTTCTCCAACGACGAAACCGAGACGGATTTTTTAGCCCGGCCCAAGGTTAGTGCGACCTGCACCTGCAATTGTGTCATGCAACTGTGTCATGCAACTATGCCATACGACTTCGTGAGACCCTAGTATGACCGTCTCACCTACCACGGTCGTCAAAGCGCATGTGCTTCGCGATTTTCGTTTCGATAATTGGGACTCCGAGGTCAGTGGCCAGTGGAGCTATCGTGACCTGGTTGCCCATGAAAACTATCGTACGGGATGGATCAGCTTTGATTCGGTAACGTGGAATCCTGACGATCGGCAGCTCTACTGCGGACTAAACTCGATCGACGGCGACTTGCTCTATCGTTTTGATCCCGGCAAGGAACAGTTCGAGTCGCTCAACGCCCAGCAGTGGACCGATCCTTTCGACTCGAAGATCCACCGACAACTGCTCCGGAATCCAGAGGACGGATGCTTTTATTTTGGCACGTCGCTCTTGCACGATATCGATCAGCAGCACGAAGCACCGGGTGGGAAGCTCGTCAAATTCGATCCCAAAACAGCTCAGTACGATATTTTGGGAATCCCCTTTCCGCACCTCTACTTGCAGTCGATCAACGCCGACTTCAAACGAGGGATCCTCTACGCCTTTACCTACCCCGCAGAAATGCTCGTTCGATTCGACTTGGCATCTCGGCAGTCACGGACGCTTGCCTATCTGGGAAACGCCATCCTGTTTGCGCAGCCACATAACGGCGTGGTCGATAAGCATGGTTGCCTCTGGGGCACTTATGCTGAAACACGAGCCTGGGACGAAGTGACCGGGACGGCGCCTATTCGGCTTTTTAAATACGATCCCGATCAGGATCAATTCACCTGGTACGAGCATGGTTTGTCTCGCGTGGCAGACACCGAGCAGTTGCTTCCGGACCCACCCAAGCCAGATGTCGAACGCGTGTTGACCGAAACGCGTCACAAAGAGGATTACGGATTTTGTGATGCGATGTGTTATGACGGTGATCGGACGATCTACGCCGGAACGGTGGCGGGCGTCTTGTGCCGAATCGATATCGAAACGGCTCACGTAGAAAAAATCGCCCACGTCATGTCCGCCGGACGCTTTCCGGCCATGACGCTTGACTCCAACGGTAATCTCTTTGGCGCCGGCGGAACCAGCGGAGTGACACAATTGGTACACTGGAACACCTCGCAAGACGTGATCAAAGACTTGGGGCCAATCGTCGATCAGCAGACTGGCGAGACGCCAGCACGCATCCACGATCTGGCAACCGACGGCGAGGGCACGCTTTTCCTGGCCGAGAACGACAACCATCAACGCTCTAGCTACCTATGGACCGTCTGCTTGAACCAGTAAAAAATTCTCGCAAGGCCGAAGGTGCGTATCGCAGATAAGTTTCCTTTCCCCATTCAAAAATCAAAAGAGTAACCACGATGAAGCAAGGCCTCACCATTCAACAGGAATCTAGAAGCTTGCCTTTTTTTCTCCTGCTCTTTTCGATGGCTTGCGGTCTGGGCGGAGTAGTGTCGGTCTCCGCAAAAGAACACGATCTGGCTGCCCGCAAATCTCCCTCCTGGTTGAGCGAAGAGCCGATCGTCATCGTTGGCAACTGGGACAGTGCCCCGATTTTTCGACTTCGCAAGGGCGGCAATCCCCTGTGGGCGCAGCAGGAGTACGACCGGGGGCATACCGAAGAGGCGGTCGTCAAGCTGAAAGAGCTTGGCGTGACGTTGGCGATTCTCCATTTTTACAAAGGGTTCGGCTTAGAAGCCGAAAAGCAGCAACTCGAAGATGCCAAACAACTCGCCTCGCTTTGCAAGAAGCATGGAATCCGAGTCGGCGTCTACGTTGGCAGCACGATCTGCTACGAAACTTTTCTAGCCGAGGTGCCCGAAGCCGAAGCATGGCTGGTCCCTAACTACCGTGGCAATCCTGCCACCTACCCCGGCACCCAAGTCTTCCGTCGCCGCGTCTACTTCAAGCATCCAGGCTTTATAAAATACATGAAGCGAGTCGTGCGGATCGCTATTGAAGATCTTCACGCCGATCTCATCCATTTCGACAACACGAGCATGCGTGCTAGGCGTGACGTTTTTTTTCATCCTCTAGCCATCCAAGACTTCCGAACGTTTTTGCAGAAAAAGTACACGCCTGAAGAAAGAAAGTTGCGATTCGGTTTTGCCGAGATGGCCCACGTCCAACCCATCGACTACGACAAACCCTTGAAGACGATTGACGATCCGATGTATCAGGAATGGACCGACTTCCGTTGCCAGCAACTGGCCGATTTCTATGGGGAAATGACGCAGTACATCCACTCGCTCGATCCTGAGGTCGCGGTCGACAACAATCCAAGCAAAGGACTCTCTGGCTGGAACACCATGTGGGACCAGAGTGTTGATTACCCACGGTTGCTCAAGCATACCGATATGGTTTGGTCAGAAGAAGCGAGCGGTATCGGCATTACCGAAAATGACATCCTGCTCTCGCGTATCCGAAGTTATAAACAGTCCACCGGCTTGGGAAACATTGTGATTACCTACACCGCCGATAGCCTGCTAGAGATGGCCGAATCGTTGGCGTTCAATCGGGGCTGCCTCGGGATGGTGGGGGGGATGCTGGCCGGTTATGAGTTGTCCGAATCTGACCGACGGCATGGCACGCACGACAATCCCTACACCTGGAGTGGCCATAACGAGGAAGGCTATGTTCTGACCCCGAGCAAAAAGGCCTACATCAATTTCTTCCGCAAGCACTTCGACTACTATCGGAATGTCGAATCAGTGGCCAACGTGGCCGTGCTTCGTGCGTTTCCAACGATGGCTTTCAGCAACGCCCGACCCCAACAGAGCACTTACCTATTTGAGCAAACGTTGATCCAAGCCAAGGTGCCCTTCGACATCATCTTCGACCAGAACCTCGACAACCTGTCGAAATATCGCGTCCTCGTGTCTGGCCGATCAAGAGGCTTTGAGCGACGAGCAATTGAAAAAAATTCGCACCTTTGTCCGCGAAGGCGGAAGTCTCGTGGCGACCGAACATACCTCACTTTACAACGAGCATCGACGGCGGCGCGAGGCCTACGGACTAGCCGATCTGTTCCCGGTGCAGCCGCCCGCATGGGGCCGAGACACCGAGTCTGCCTTTGAGGCAAAGCCTTTGCGCCGCCAAATTGGAACCAGCCGCATTGCCTACTTGCCCAAGATCATTCCGTCGATCAAAAAAGAGGCGAACGATCCGATGGCAAGCCTCTATTGGAAACTGCCGAAAAACTCGGTAGCAATGGTTGAAGCCGTTCGCTGGGCACTCGGCGATCAAAACTTGCTTGAGGTCGAGGGGCCTCCCGAAGCCGTTGCCGAGCTGGTTTCGGTCCCCGGAGCCGACGCACTCGCTTTGCATCTGGTGAACTACGGCGTGCAACGCTATCCCGTGCTTAAAAACATCTGGTCGGCTCACCTCGAGGGGATGATCCCCGATCTGGATCAAGCCGATCGGTCGGTCAAAAATATCACGGTGAAACTCAAAATCCCTGCCGGGAAAAAAGTGCGTCAGGTTTTGCTTCTTTCTCCCGACGCCGGACAAGAACAACAGGTCTTGTCGCATGAAGTTACCGACGGAGTCATTCGGTTTGTTGTTCCACGCCTAGAGATTTACAGTCTGGCGGTGATCCAACTGGAAGCCGAGTAGACGGCGACAGGGGTCGGTTACCAACGGACGGCAAAGGTTACTATTTCAACGGAGAACTCAAGTAATCCTGAACGTCGAGCCAGTGTCTTCGCATCAGTTCGATTTTTGTACGCACTTGGGAGGGGAAATCAGGCCCCAGCAAAAACGTGTCTTCATGCTTTGCATCCTGGGCATGGACCACATGTGCCCATCCTCCTCGTTCCAACAAGCGAAGCAGTTCACTCGCATTGTCGTATTCGTCACGTTGGATATCGTTGTAAGGGATGAAGTCGGGATCTCCCCTGAGCGAATAGGCCTTGGTAAGTTTGATCGGTACGCCGGCCTGGATCGTTTCCCGATGGCGATCGCGTATCTGTTGGGCGTGAAAAAAATTGTCCATCGAGCGAATCATGCTGACATACATTTTTAGGCTCAGGGCTGCGTTTTCAAACCATTCCGCTTCCGGCGCATCCTGAATCGATTCTAGGATTTCAGCAGCCTTCCGCAGATCGTTCAGGCCACTCTGAAAGTCTTCGTGCCTCCAGTTGGGTGTCCCGTGAATGCGACCACCATGACCATCGATGTAATCGTCGCGTGCTTCCTGCTCGTCGACGTTGAAGACGTGAGGAAGAAAATAGGCCTCTTCACTGGGCGTCAGTTTGTCGGGCTTGATGAGCAGCGGCCGATTGAGAAAGCGGGAAGAGACTCGGAGAAACAGCGGCTGCCGATAATAGGAAGGCGCGATGGTTTGGATTTTCTTCAGCCCCTCGTGCATGCTTAAAAACGCTTCAAAGACGGCGTCTCGATTCGCTTCACCCCCCCAGACCGCACCGATCTCCTTCAGTTTATCCAAACGTTGGCGGCGTGTTTGCAAAGGAGCCTGAAACCCTGCCTCGAAGACGTCCGCAAATTTGGCAATTGCCGCCGGCGAATCGTCGGCGCGTCCGTAGTACTGATCGGCAAAGCGGAGCAAAATCGTACTTGTCTGCGGTTCGTTGAACGTGGCGAGTTGATTGAGTATTTCCAAAGGATCGACCAATCCAAGGAAGGGGTACAAACGGTTGATTTGCGTTCCCGTGGTGACCAGTTCAGGATCTTTTTTGTTGAGATACGTGTTCGCCGGTAAGCGGGCTAGCACGGTTTCGGTTTCGTGACTCGAAAAATTGGCGTTCCCAAACCGAAGCACCACATCGCCCCCCGCATCGCGTGCCGCTTGGTGAATCGTTTCGCAGAGGACTCGCACCCGTTCGCTGGTGGGAATGTTGCGGCAATGGCCTGGTCCGTTTGGCCCCGGATATTGGGCGTCGGCCCGACAAAGCCCCGACCCCGAATCGTTAAATCCGGTGACGATCGTGGCCAGATCGGGAATGTTTTTCTTCATCTCCATGATCATCCACCGAATGTACTCGCGCGTTGCAGGCTGATCGGTACACCACGTAAACTCCTCACGCTGGCTCCGACGCGGATGATCGACCCGTGGTCCGCGCAGCTCGGGGTGTTGCAGAAAAAAAGATTCCGGCAGAAAGTGAGTGCTCTTGGCATAGACAAATGGAACCATGCCGTGCTTGCGTACGATTTTCGCTTTTTCCAAGATCAATCGCCGGTTCGCCTCCACCCAGTCGGCGGGCAAGTGCGGGGCGATATCAGGATGGGGAAAAAACTTCCACGGCGCAGAAATATAACAGGCATACTCATGCCAGGGGCTTCCACCCTCGGGGATTTCATACCAGCTTTTGTCGGCCAGCGCGCTGATTTCCATCTGGACTTGGCCGTACGGTTTGAAACGGGCGGCTAGCTCCGCATAGGTGCGAAATTCTTCTAATGTGTGGCTTTGATTGCGTACGAGAATCACTTTTTGTGGCGTCTGCTTTTGCGCAGTTTGCCCGTGGGCACTGCTCAAAATCAAAACCAACGCAAATAGAGCAGAGACACCTATCGCGAATCCGCGTTTTCCAGCTTGTCGCATCGAGTTGCCTTTTGGTAGAGGAATTGTGTCTGGAGAGTACGGCTAAGACCGGTCTCTGCCGAGGCACTAGCCCCCATTGTAAGTCGCACGAATCCCTCGCTCAAGAAGTTATTTGTGAGAGGACCAAGAAAGAAGAAGTCGTTGCAGGGCGAGCGCACGGCTTCAATTCACCGCACTGAAGCATTAGAGCCTACTCGTACTTACGAAGGCGGTAAGCAGTCTCTCAACCACAAGGTGTAGGAGGTTCAGAACCATACAAAAAGGACTTGATAAATGCGTACTAAAACGATTAAAATCATTGTATTGACAACCTCGATTTCATCGTCCCCAGGACGGGCTTTTCGAGGCGTGTTTCCTTGCATTCAAGGTCTCCCCGTCGCATTTTTTGCTTTGGAGAATTGTCTCCAGGCAAGGAAGCGAATTCTTCAACAAGAGGAGTCGAAACAGTGACTCGTAAGAAAGCAACGCGGCGAACATTTCTTGAAACAGCGACGGCAAGCTCTTTGGCAGGGCTTTTGGCGAGCGGAAAAAATTCGTTTGCGCAGGAAGTGAAACAAGGTCAAGGTGGGGTCGCTGACGCAAACATAAAAATCGACGCAGGCATCGCTGATATACCGGTCACGCTCAAGCCCAACGGTGCCGATGTCGGGAGCCTGTACGCCGACGTCGAGCGACTTGGAAAGCTCCATGACTTCGAGCTTTCTTTTCTGGGAGATCGCTTCGAGAACCTTGATGAGTTCAAGCGCCAAGCCCGCGAGAAGGTGCTGGAAATTTTGCTCTATCGACCGCAGCCAGTCGATCCCAAACCAGAAGTGCTCAGCCGTACCGATCTGGGAGATGTCATTCGCGAAAAGGTCGTATTCTCGACGACGCCAGAGTTTCGCGTTCCCGCTTATATCCATATACCCAAAGGACTTACGAAGCCAGCCCCAGCCATTCTCGATTTGCACTCGCACGGCGGAATGTACATCTTTGGCAAGGAAAAGGTGACCGACCTTGGAAAGAATCATCCCTCGATGGAGGAGTACCACGGACGCGTCTACGACGGGCGTGCGACCGGTACGGCTTTGGCTCGACGTGGATATGTGGTCATCACGATCGACGCCTTTATGTTCGGCGAGCGGAGAACGATTCTCGACGAAGATATAAAACTCGGTTTCGATCGGTCGCGTTACAGCGTCGAGGACGTCAATTACTTGAACCCAAAATGTCATGCCAAGGAGACGACGCTCGTCAAGTCGCTGGTCTATGCCGGAATGACATGGCCAGGCATTGTGGTCTGGGATGACATACGCACGGTCGATTACCTGCTGACGCGACCCGAAGTCGATCCAAATCGGATTGGTTGCAATGGCATCTCGATGGGCGGATATCGATCGCTATTCTTGGCCGGCCTAGACGATCGAATCGCCGCAGCCAACGTGGCCGGATTTATGTCTACCGTCAAAACCATGGCGCATGCCCGTATTGATACCCATTCATGGGTTCACTTCGCACCGACGCTCCATCGCTATCTCGACTTGCCCGATGTGGTCTCGATGATGGCACCCAAGCCGTTGCTTGTTCAGCAATGTGCACACGACGACCTCTACACACCCCCGGGAATGCAAGCAGCAGTGGATAAGATTGCTGCGGTCTATAAGAAAGCAGGAGCCGAGGACGCCTTCTCCGGGAAGTTCTATGACACGGAGCACCGCTTCACGCGTGAAATGCAGGACGACGCGTTCGCTTTTTTTGAAAAGCACTTGAAAGCCTGACCCAGGGCCAGTACCCGTCGCGTGGTCCGTGCTAAGTCCACTGAGGTATACGAAAAATGCGCTGTAGGGTGGGGACAATGGCACCCCGAGTCAGCCCGTATTCCCCCAGGTCGGAAGCAACAAGTCGTGTTTGTCCGACTTCGTACGCCAGTTTATGCTCTTCCAAAACGTTTTGTAGATATTCCACTAAGACATCACGCAGGACCGGCTCTTCCGAGTCGATGATCAACAGGCCTGGTTCGATGAGATTGACAATCTGTAGCACCAGACTGCTCACGCTTTCACCCATACGGGCAATGGCCTGATTCGCAATTGGGTTCCCCTGTTTCAGTCCGTCTGCGAAATTGGCGATGCTCGCGCCCAGGGCTTCTTCGCCCATCTCCTTGGCATGGACCAACGGGCTAGCGACCGGCGTGCGTATCTCTCCCGCTGCGCCGAACTCGCCGTGGTACGGTTGCCCATCAATGATGATGCCGGCACCCACCCCCACCTCGTTATGTTTTTTGTCGTCGAAGCGAAAGAATAGGAACACAAGATTCTTGGTGGCCTGATCTTGTTGGAAGTATTGGGCGGCCATCCCGCCTGCCAAGGCATCGTTCACGATGTCGGTGGTAACCTCCCAGCGATCCTCGCAAAGCTTCTTGAGAGGCACATCACGCCAATCGAAAGCGCTACTCCAACGGACCAGTTCTGACTTGACGCTAAGGTGCCCTGGGATGGCAACACCGACTCCCTCGAGCTGGGACCAGTCGGTACCCGCCTCTTTCAGCAGCGCCGTTCCCATTGCGTGGAATTGCTCGACCACCCGGTCTGGCGAGACTACCGAGGAATCCAACTGGCTTTGAAAGCAAAGCTTGCCGCGAATATCGCAGAGACCCGCAAGAATCGAGGTTTCGGTCAGTTCAAACCCCAAGGCCCGAGGCTTGTTTTTCGCCAGAGAAAGCATCCGCGGTGCCCTGCCGCCACTGGTGGCTCCAGGACCGATCTCTTCGACCAGCTCCTCATCAATCAGCTGTTTGATGACGGCCGACACAGTCGGGGGACGGATGGCCGTACGCTTGGCCACAGCGGCCCGAGAAATCTCCCCGTCCTGGCGAATCATGTCCAGAATCAGTCGCCTGTTGACAAAGCGGTTGAGCTGTGGCTTACCGGTGAGTATCATGGGCGTATCCATAGGCTGTTAGTTTTGTTAAGTTAAATACTATGTTAGTTAAGTAGTAAAACTATATCAACTTACCTCTCCGGCCTTTCCACCCTCGCAACCTCACCCGCCCCTGGAATCTCGAATCGAAATTTTTAGAAATCCATGCGATTATCCCAAATCAAGTTAAATTTTGACGCTCAAGCTCGAACTTTCACCATTCACCATCCTTTGTAGGTCATGGCAGCACAGTCTGGATTGCTAGGACTTTCCTCTCGCCGATGCAAAAAATAGCTACAAAATCCCCCAGTTCTTTGTCCCTACTGATAGATATCGGCGACGCAGACCTCAGTTGAGCATCCCAATCGTTGTGCACCTTCATAGTAACTATTTTTCCCTGGAAATGACAGTATGTCGTCGCAAGACACCATCCGAAATAGCAGTATTGGGACAGGCGAAACGCTTGGCACATTCGAGGGGCAAGTGCACCCTGATCGCTCGGACTCCACCTCCAGCGCCGCGCAGTCCACCGGTTCCGAGAGTTGTCGCTTAGCAGACGATATCCGCTTGCTCCGTGAAGCGGTGGCCCGTTGCGATGCCGGGCCTACTTCCCTGCTGCCGGGCAATGTGGCATTTCTGGCCGATGGCAGGGCGCTCTGTCGGGAGCGCCAAACCGGCGAGAGCCGCTATCCCTACGGTCGAGAAGGATTCAACTTTTGGGTCCGAGCCTCGGGGCACATGCATGCGAATCATGGATTGTTCTTCCTCTTTCTTCCGCAGCAAGAAGGGCAAGAGCCCTCGATCGCCTTTTTCGCGGGTAGCCGACCCGAAGGCGAGGCTCAATTTGCCCCGCATTCTATGCTCCCCGTGCCGTGGGTCGGTTCCGGCGAATCTCGCGTCCTCGACCGTTACACGGTGCTGGGCCACGATGCCGCGTACTTCGTCACAGAGACTCCCGAGCTAATAACCGCAGTCCGGGTTTTTCTCGATAGCTCCCAGCCAAAGCTCCCCCGGTTGTGCCTTTCGCTCTATCTCGAAAATCGTCTCGAGAGGCCTTTGGACTCCTACTGCTCGTCGTATTGGAATCCTTTCTGCCGACATAGTTTTGTGAAGACCAACGAAGATCGCTGGTTCAAAAAAATGTCGTTGGACTCGACTGCCCAAGCAAAAGCCATCGCCGCTGAGTCGTCCGGCTCACCGCACCACGAGGGGCTTGCGCTGCCCCCCTTCATTCTCAACACCCATGAAGACGTGGGGCGATTCAAAGCGTTTTGCAACATGGGCGTGCTGCATCGGAACGTGCGCATGACCAACCAGGTCACCGGGCAGCATCTTGACCTAACGCTTAATCCCTTCGGTGAACAAGGGCCCTCCGATGAACAAGGGCCCTCCGGTGAACAAGGAAAATCCCAGGGAGATCATGACGCGAATGGCGTAGGAATTCCTGGCGAGGGAAGTTGGCTCACCCAGGAATGCACCTCCCGTGTCCAGTATCTCGGTAGCACCAGAAGAGAGCTGGGCAGCGCTAAGCATTTGACGACAGGGCATTTGACGACAGGAGAGTTGGCGACAGGCCACGCGGCCACGGGCGACGCGACACAAAATGCCCCGGTCACGGTGTTCAACGATATTGCTGTTGCCGGCGACCTGATGCGGTTCGTCATACCGACCGACTCCTTTGCTCGCATCGACTACGTGTTTTCGGTACAAGAGTCGATGGAGCCGAACCAACGAATAGCTTACGAGCCGATCAGCCTCTCCTCGGTGGATGGCTACTTGGAGGAAGCACGTTCGCACAGTGACGAGCTGGGCGATCTGAATGTTTCGGTCGAGGGAACCTCAAACGTCCCTGCCGACACCTTCAACCACTTTTTCACCTACCTCAAGAAGCAAGTGGAGATCTGTACCACGCTCACCGGCTACATCAACCCCGCTGCAAACTCCCTGATCGGTATCCGGGACGTGTTCCAGGCAATCGAGGGACACTTACTGGACGATCCAGGTGAATCGCGAAAGAAAATACTTGAAGCGCTAAACTATGTCCTCGTCGACGGACGCTGTCCTCGCCAATATTCACTTCCGTCGAATGGAATGTCAGGTCGGATGGACCTGCGTGAGTACATCGACCAGGGCGTATGGGTCGTCTCGGCGATCTACACCTACTTGTCCGTCACGGGCGACTACGATTTGTTAGATCAGGTCGTCGGCTATCACCAAGTGACCGATGAAACCAACAGCGCCGCCGTTCCTGCCGAAGAGTCCGACACGGTCTTAGAGCACCTGCTACGTATTGTCTCCTACTTGGATCAGCAGCGCGACCCAGTCACCCAATTGGTTCTCGCCATGTACGGCGACTGGAACGACGCCCTCGACGGATTGGGAATCGCGGACGACCCTCGCGAAAATTTCGGGACGGGCGTCAGCGTCATGACGAGCCTCCAGCTGTTTCAAAACTGCGCGGAAATGATCGAGCTGATCGAAAACTACGCGTCGCCAAAGTACGAAGCTAGCCTGACCCGGATACGCGAGCTTCAGAGCGAGTTACGGACAGGTCTCGCCAAACATGCAGTGGTCCATCAGGGCGGCGAGCGACGACTCCTGCACGGCTGGGGCGATCAGCAGTCCTATTCCGTCGGCAGTTTCTGCGACTGCGACGACCTGGCCCGAGACGGACTCACCTCGAATGCTTTTTGGGTTTTGTCGGGTATGCTCGAGGAAGACTTGTCGCTGAAAGAAGACATCCTTGCGGCTTTCGAGCGGCTCGATTCTAGATTCGGCCTCAAAACGTTCGATCCAGGATTTGCGCCAGACGTTGTCGGCGTCGGAAGGATCGTAAACGTCCCTATCGGGTCGGCCGAAAACGGAGCGGTTTACATCCATGCGACCGCCTTCGCAATTGCCGCACTCTTTCGCGTGGGCGAACCTCAACGGGCTTGGGAGCAAATACACAAAATCCTACCCTTCGCAGAGCACTTCAAAAATCCGAGCCACTCGCCTTTTGTGATGCCCAATTCTTATCTCGATAACCCCGAGCTGAACCTTTCGGGCGAGAGCATGGACGACTGGCAAACCGGCAGCTCCAACGTGCTGCTAAAGTTGCTCGTACGGTATGTTTTTGGGTTCAACCCTATGGCAGAGGTTCTGTGTATCGAACCTGCAAACTATTTTCCGTTTGATAGCTTTCAATTCCAAGCGGAAGCCCACCAACGTCGCATTCAGATTGACTACTGCCGAAAAAAGGTCGCCCGACGCGAGATCTCGCTCAATGGCCAACCCTGCGACCCCTTGGTGCTAAACGAGATGATGGCCGTCGAAGGTGCTCGGATTCCCTACGATTCGCTCAGCACCGAGCAACTCAATCGAATTACCATCACCGATCCGATTGGCTCTTAGGGCAAGCTACAATCGAGTGTTTCCCTCAAGCGGCCATTGGACTCTAATAGGCCAAGGCCTGCTTAGCGGAACACGTCTGTGCGGATCGCATTGGGCCGACCCCCTCAAAAAAAAAATTGTGTTTCGGGCAGCCCCGATTTTTCTAGTTCACAGTTGTAACGAGGAAGTTACCCATGAATCAGACCCAATCCGCCCCAGCCAAGGCTCCTTCTCGTCGGCAGTTCCTCAAAGAAAACGCGGCCGTCGCAGCCGGGTTGGCCGTGCCCTACTTCGTGCCCTCGACCGCCCTGGCCGGAAACGGAAAACCGGGCGCCAACGACCGTATCCACCTCGGCTTGATCGGCTGCGGGGCAAGAGGTTCGCATTTGCTGAAAAGGTTACCCGCCGAAGGGCAGATCGTCGCGATTTGTGACTGCAACACTACAAAGATGGACCAGTTGTTGGAGCAAAATTCCAATCCCAAGTGGGAGACCTACCAAGATTTCCGGCAGATGATCGCCCATCAGAAGATGGACGCGGTCATCGTCGCCACGATCGATCATGCCCGAGTTCTGGCAAGCATCATGGCCTGCCAAGCAGGCATGGACGTCTATGCCGAGAAGCCGATGTCCCTGACGATCGGAGAGGGCCAAGCCTTGGTACGTGCCGTAAGAAAGTACGAACGGGTGCTTCAAGTCGGTACCCACCAAAGGTCGATGCAGCCCAACCGTTGGGGAGTCGACCTGCTTCGCAGCGGAGCAATTGGCAAGATCCACACCGTACTCGCACGACAATATAAATCGCCTTTCGCGTATCGTTCCTTACCCGCCGAAAAGGTGCCCGTCGGACTCGATTGGGATCTGTGGTCGGGCCAAGCTCCGCTGCACCCTTACAATCATCAGTTGCAAACCAAGCTCGAAGGCTGGCAAGGCTGGCCCCAGTGGCGAGACTACTCCGGCGGAGATGTCACCTTGCATGGCGCGCATGCAGCCGACCAAATTCAGTTTACGCTCAACAAAGACCACACCAGTCCCGTAGAAATTCGGCCCGTCAGCGAGGGCTCCGACGCACTGATTCGCATGCGCTATGCCGACGGGACCGAGATCCGATTTGAACGCGATTTCGGTATCCGGTGGGGTGCCGTCTTCGTAGGCGATGACAACCAGAAAATCGAAATCAACCGGGGCACCGTCAAGTGCAATCCCGTAGAGCTTGCGGTCGACGCGCCCGAAAACAATGGGCGTGGGGCGGAGCTTCACATGCAGAATTGGCTGGACTGCATCAAATCGCGCAAAGACCCGATCGCACCTGTCGAGGCAGGCCATCGCGCGGTCAACCTGTGCCACTTCATCAACATTTGTCGAGAATTGGGTCGCAAGCTCCAATGGGATCCCGAAGCGGAGCAGTTTATCGGCGACGACCAAGCCAACGCTCTGCTCCATCGACCGCGCCGCAAAGGCTACGAGTTGCCAGACCTGACCTAAGCTGCTTGTACACGCTGATGAACGCAGATGGCTAGTGTTGAAGGAAAATATCTGCGTTTATCAGCGCGCATCTGCGGCTATTTAATAACGCTAGCTACGCACTTTTTAATTCAGATGCGCACTAGTCGCTTAGCTTGCTGATCGGCGTCAACAAGAGCTTGCGGAACTCGACTTCCGAACCCTCGGCTTGCAACGCAATTTGCCCGCCCGTTGCCGTGCAATTCGTGCCGTGATTCACCAGATCGCCGTTGACCCATACCTTCAACGCGCGGTCAAAACACTCGATCACCATCGTGTTCCACTCGCCCAGCGGCTTTTCAGAATCGTCAGTCAGGTTGAGAATCCGTCGCTTCTTGCCCTCCGTCAGGCCCCACTCTTCCCGTGGACCACGCCGCTTCACCATGTCGGGCACCTCGACATCTTCGAGAATGCACCAGAAATCGCCCGCATTCTCGTGATGCATTTGCACTTCTAACGACTGGGGAAACATTTTGTAGAGCGCCCGTGGTGTCGAGGCATGGACCAACACGCCACAATTACCCGGCTCGCCTGCAAATCGGTAGTCGACCTCGAATCGATAGTCCTTAAACACAGCATCCGTAATCAAATGCCCCTTGGGGTCGCCTAGACTCACGAGCAAACCCTCGCGGACAATAAACGGCTGCGTTCCCTCAGGATTATCGTCGAGATCCGGAACATCGACATGCCAACCAGTAAGATCCTTGCCGTTGAACAAAGAACCATTGAACAAAGCCTGCGATGCGCCGTCGTCGGTTGTCGCTATGGGCGCTTCAACTTGCGCCGTGGCATCGCTAAGCCAACAGGGGACGAACAACAGCAAAAGTATCGAAATACGAAAATGGCGCATGGAAGGGTGTCCTATCAAAAAATAGATCTGTGAAAAAGTTACCATTCAGGTCGGCGTAGAATTTCATTCGCCAAAATCAGCTTGCGCATGCCCTCTGGACTACTAAGCATCTCGACGAGCTCTATCGCGATATCGTTTTGTGGACTCGTCGAGACTTCGACTTCGCGGTGCTGTAAGTTGCCCAACTGGTGATCAAAGGTTTCGTGCAGACGCGACTCCAGCCGTTCATCGGCCAAGCCCACATCATCGCCCAAAGCTTGCGAGTGCGCGACAATGTCCGCCGTGCTTAGGTGCTTGGCAACATGTTCCGCAACCCCTTCGCTGCGCATGTCGGTTTCCGCTGCCACGGGCTTCAACGGAACCAATTGTCGCACGGGCTTGCGCGGCGGTGCCTCTTTGAGCTTAGGCCTTTTCGGCTGTTGACGCCCAGACGGCCCCCTTTCGGCCGGCACCTTTTCGCGGGGCGGCTTGCCTTGGGCACGCCGCAAGAACTCCTCGACCTCGTCTCGCAACGCGTCTTCTCGTTTCGGGGGGCCTGCGCCGCCACCGGCACGGTTCGCTGCCTGGGGGTCAACCGGCTGAGGCGGTCTCGGTCGCCGGGCATCCTTTTGTTTTTGTTGTTGCTTTTTCTTCTTGCCGTTGCCGAGCAATTGACCAACCGTCCACAGAACGAAAAAAATGATCGGGATGGCGGTTTCTAAAAAATCGGCTGCAAGAATCAGAGGCATATCAACGGGCAAGGCCATGAGGAGAATCTCAGCAAACAACATGGTTGGATCAATATGGTTGAATCAATTTTGCGTTGAATCTATTTCCGAAACCAAATCGAGGCGAAAGCATCACCTCTAACGCATTCGCTAGGAAGTGCGACGGTTGCCTGCACTGGCAATCGACTCACGCATGTCCGTATCCGCCTGCACGTTCTGCAATTTATAGTAGTCGAGTATCCCTAGCTTTCCCGTACGAAACGCCTCGGCCATCGCCTGCGGCACTTCGGCCTCAGCCGCAACCAGATGCCCTCGGTTCTCTGCCATCAAGGCAAATTGTTCTTGCTCTGCCGAAACCGCCATCGCGCGACGCCCCTCGGCCTGCGCGCGGGCAACCCGTGTGTCGGCTTCGGCCTGATCCGCCTGGAGCCGAGCACCAATGTTGTCGCCCACGTCGATGTCGGCAATGTCGATCGAAACAATTTCAAACGCCGTTTGCGAATCGAGCTTACGCGACAACACCGCTTGGGTGATCGTGTCTGGATTCTCTAGGACGCGAGCATGGGTGGTCGCCGAACCAATCGCGCTCACAATTCCCTCGCCAACACGCGCAACAATCGTCTCCTCCGTTGCACCACCGATCAACTGATCCAGATTCGCTCGAACCGTCACCCGAGCACGTACTTTCAACTGAATCCCATCTTTGGCAATAGCATCAAGCGTCGCACGGTTCGATTCGCGCGAGGGGCAATCAATGACCCGTGGATAAACGCTCGTCTGGACCGCTTCCAAAATGTCTCGACCCGCCAGGTCAATCGCAGTCGCGCGTTTGTAATTAAGATTGATGATCTTGGCCTTCTTTGCTGCGATCATCGAACGGATCACCAACGGCACATTGCCGCCGGCCAAATAGTGCGCCTCCAAGGCCTTGGTGGTCAATTCTGGGTCGTCGTCGAGGCCCGCTTTCACAGCCATGATTTTGCATCGCAGGATCACCGCCGGACTCACTTTGCGAAAGGTCATCCGCAGAAGATCAAAAATACCAATGCCTGCACGGGTCGTGACCGATTGAATCCAGAGTCTCGCATAGCGCGTGAAAATGGCAAAGAAGACCAGCGCGGCAATAATGGCAGCAAAACCGCCGATCAACAAAAAGGTCGAATCGACTTTTGCGAATACCGGTGCAAATACCGGATTGACCTTTGCGAAGAGTCGTGCGAAGAGTAGATCGTTGCTCATCTTTCCTGAGTCCTTACGTGGTCGGGTCTTACGGGGTCGGGTTCCTTGAAATCGATAGGAGGCATTCTACTTGCTGTCACACCCAAATAGCAAGCCAAATGAGTCCAGGATGCTCTGTAGAAAATCATTTGTGCAACCTTTCCTCCCACGAAGTAAATAGGAGGAGAAGCCTCACGCAGAGACGCAGAGGCACAGAGAAAAACAAAAACTCTGCTGTCTCTGCGTCTCTGCGTGAGACTTTACTGACGGACTCCGTGTTTTCCGTGGCCTGCTAGGGGCGTTCGTCGTGGCCGACGGCGCTAACAGCCTACCCGAGGGGATCGTCTAACGATTCTAACCCCAGCTCGTCGAGCGGCTTAGAAAATAGCTCGCGAGGGTCGCGTACCACTTGTCTGGCCTCGTCTTCGTCGGCCGGGCGAACTACGACCCGGTTCGCACGCACTTCGACCACCACCACTGCCTGCCCTTTTTCGATCGCCAACCCCTGGCTCATCGCATCAATCGATTTGCCATCAATTTGCACCGAACCTGAGGGCAACATTTTTGATTTGGCGACCCCCACCTTGCCGATCAGTTCTCGGCGCGACTCGACCGGATTCAATTCGGCGGTCGACTTCAGCTCGCCCAAAAAGGCTTTGCCCATCGGCGTCAGAGGCCAATACTTAAACGCCAGCGCCAACACCGACGGCACCGCCACCAACGTCAGCACAACAAAGCTTAGCCCGGTCGTCATGTCCCGACGAAACCCCATCACCACGCTGGCGACGATCACAACCGCCGACAAGAAGCTCAGCAGACCGCCCGAAGGAATAAAAACCTCGAGCACCACCAAGCCACAGCCAACAATCATCAACAACAAGGCCCAGGTCAAAGGATCCATGGCCGCCATAGTACGCTCCGAGTGTTTTTAGAGGTGAGTCACCAACGCACGATTATTTTACCCGCAGTTTACCCTCAAAGGCAAAGGTGCAACTTTTGTCTAGAGTTCCGTAATGTTGCGATCCCCAGAGACAACTCGCAAAATTTCGATGCGTTCGTTGCCTTGTCGGTGGAAGATGACGTATCTGCCAACAACGTTCACTCGTACGCCAGCCCCTAAGCGGGGTTTGGCTTCGCCTATTCCAGGGGACGAAGCAATGAGCAGGCATTTCGCTTCGATTTTCTCAACCCACGCGAGTGCCGCGTCGGGCTTGTCTTTGGCGATGTACGCGAGAATGTTTTCTAGATCCCCGATTGCAGCCGTTGTGTAGAACGGTTTGCACATCAAGGGTCGCCGTCTTGCGCTGCGATCGCCATTGCTCTCAAGCGTGCAAACACCGTGTCGTGGTCGACCAGCTCTCCTCGGTCGGCTTGTTGCACGCCTGCCTGCACTTCGTGTCGCAGACGTTCGGTCGATGCCAACAACCGAATACCTTCCGAAAGGACTTCGTCCACCGATTGAAATCGTCCGGAGGCGACCAAGCTTTCGACCACGGCTTGCTGATCAGCGGGAAGTTGAACATCCATTTTGAATGGCTCCTGAAAGTAATTTGTTCTTGAAAGAACGTGGAGAAACCGCTGGGTCCGAACCTCGTCCCATTATACAATCAAAACCAGAGATACCCAGCATTGTTTTGACCGCTTCCTCAAGCCGGCCCCGTCGCGCGGACAATCACCCGATTCGCATGCGCTTCGACCACCACCAGCGGCGTCCCCCGATCAAGCGGGTCCGACTCGGCAATCACATCAATCAACTGGTGGTCGATTTCCGCTTTCCCAGCAGGACGCAAATGCGTGGCTGCCACGCCGCCCCTGCCAACCAAATGCTCGTAGTCCGCCAGCATCTCGCTATGATCGAGCTTTGCCTGCTCTTCCGGCGGCAACGCATCCAAAACGATTTTGTTAAACAAAGGCGCCTGCGGCAAAAAGCGGCGAGAGATCAACACACACACGATCATCCCCACGCTCGCCATCGCCACCATGCCGACCGAGCTGGCGAGCGCCTCCATATCTTGCTCGCTGCGAGGACGGATGAACGTGAGGCTCGCCAAAATAATCGAGGAGAGCACCATCGCCCCGCCCCCCAGTCCAAAAATCCCAAACCCTGGTAGCACCACAATCTCCATCAAAATAAAACTGACGCCTGCCAAAAACAGCAGCACTTCCAACCAGCCAGCCGTCCCGTGCAAATACTGGCTCCAAAAATAGAGCAGCAGCGCCACCGACCCAAAAAAAGCACCGACGCCAACCCCTGGTGTGCGCAGCTCAATATAAATCCCCGCAAAGCCCGCCATCAGCAGAAAGACTGAAAACTCCGGCGACGCCAGCGCTTCAATCAACTCCAGCGCCCAGTTCGGTTTCGCCACCGGCGGATCTTCCGTCAGATGATAAGCATCCTTCAACGCATCAAAACTGTCGACCGTCTGCCAGACCAATCCAAGCTGTTCTGCTTTCTCGCCGTCGAGCAACAATGCCTCATTCGCCTCGACAAGCGGCGCTCCTCGTTGCCAAGCTTTGAAATCTTCCTGCCCGGCGGCTTCTTCGCCATTCATCCACCGCGTCTCACCGGTCGCTTTGTTTCGATACTGAAAAACTTCAATTCCCGGATCAATCATCGCCGCCAGCAACGACCAGCTCCGCTCGGTACGTGGCGCAAGCGACTCACGGACCGTCGTCCTTGCCGCAGCCAGTTCGGTCGCCTGATCTGTCGCCACCTCCAAATTTCTGGAGGGTTCGATCGGACTTGCTGCGCCAAGCCTCGCCTCGGGGTGCATCACGAGCTGATCGCAAGCCAACGCCACCAAAGCGGCCCCGCCCGTCGCTTCGGCGGGCACATAGCCGACCGTGCGGACCGAATTAGCATCAAGCCGCGCAAGCGTCGTTGCGATCCGTACGCTCGCCGCCAAATCGCCACCAGCACTATCAATCCGCAGGCCAATCCAGTTGATGTTTTGTTCGATCGCGGTCGAGAGCATCGTCTCCATCTGGTTCGCCATCCGATGTGTGATCGGACCACGCAAGTCGATCATCGTCGGCACCCATTCGCCCGCCAGCGTATCCTCTTCACGAATCGCCTCAAGCGGTACGTCCAGCGCCCTCGCCAACCCGTTGCGATCGGTCGCCAAAAACTTCACGAAACCAAACTCCCGACCCTCGCGCCCCTCGAACGAGGCCATCGTCCCCGCAGGCACAAGCACCCGTTCGTCGATCACCTCGCGCTGCTGAGCCAAAGATTCGAGTTCGCTACGAAGAACAAATTCGGTGCCCTTTTCCGTCTCGACTAAAAGCACTTCCGCAGCACCGTCGATCATCCCCAAGGCCAACGCCACCGGCATGGTCCGCCGAGATTCCGCAATTTCGCGATACGCCCCGACCACCGTCTGACCAATCACGCCTTGCCCCGCTTCGTCGATGCCCGCTTCTCCCAGCGTCGCATCGGCCGCCATGACGATCTCTTCACAAGCCAGCGCCAGCAACACCCCATGGCCGCGAATCGATCGCGGCACAAACGCAACCGTCTTGACCCCCGCCATTTTGCGACCACTCAAAAAGCGAGCCAACGCAAATGCCCGTTCAAATTGGCTTCCCTCGCCCTCCTGGCGGTGCGGCTCTAGCTGCAAGATCAACGTCGGTCGTCGCGCGTCTTTCGCCCGAGAAGCCGCCTCGGTCAGCCGATCGCGCAGCCGGCCAATCGTCGCCTCCAGCACTTGGTCGGCGCTACCCGTCAACGGCAAGTGAACGCGTACCAGTGCCACCTGCGCGGCGACCGGTCTTTCAGAGACAGCCGTCTGGCCAGCCAGTACCGCCCCAGGCATCGCCCCATGCATTGTTATGAAGCAAGCGAGCATCAGCACCAAGTATCGCGTCACAAAAGATGCCATCAACGGGGCTTTCAGGTAAGAAAAACGGGCCACTATGACGCAATTATACGTCGCGTCTGGCCCCAAGAAAAGCACAACCCCGCTCCGTGTCCTCCGTGCCTCTGTGGTCCCTATCAACAGGAACCACGCTACTGCCCAGCATGGCCGTATCGCGACGCAATCGACACCCGCATGCCCCCACGGGCTGCATACTCAAAGGGGCCTTCTGCCGTCTGTTCCACCGCAGAGAGCGTCAGCGGACCCGAGAGTTTGGCGAGCACCACGCGGCTTGTCTCCGTTTGGATCACGAGCTGCCCGTGGGCGTGAATCCTCACCGGACTCGCTTCCTGCCCCTCGGCTTCGATGGTCGCGGCGAACACCGCACAAGGCTGCTCGTCGATCGTACGGATTGCTTTCAACTCCAGCTCAAATTTTTCGACTTTGCCGAGTTCGCCCCCAAAACCCATCAGCTGTTCGCCAATCTCTTGCGGCAACACGAGCCGTTCGCCCACACGCACCGTTCGGCCCAATAAAAACTTCACCAACGGATTGGGCAATCCAAAGTTTTGCAAACTGGTCGCGACCATCTCAAACTCCTTTTTCGGTGGCAACGATCCTTGTCTATCGGTCACCAACAACTGCTCGCCTTGGCGCGTCACAAAATAGCTCTTCGCCTCGACCGCTTGCACAATTTCCTTTCCAGGATCGTCACTCTCAGAAGTCGTGATGCGCGAGAGCGGATAGGTCACCAACGCGCGGCAGACCCTTTCCTTTTCAAGGGCAACGATCTCGATCCGTCGCTGCTGGCGACGACGCATCGAAGTCTCGCTCGCATGCGCTTGCTGCCCCGCCTGAGTGATCGTTGTCTCGACATCCAGCTCCACACCCACCGTCTGCGACACCCGATCGCCCACACGCGCCGTCTGCTGCGAGAAGGTCACCTCGCCCCCTTGAGGCAAAGTGGTACGGGGCGTTGTATACGTCGTCGGCTGAACTCCGGTCTCTTCTGCCCAAGCCGACCAAGTACCCAAGCCGAGAAAAATCCCAACAGCCAACCCCGCAAACCGAACTGCACCCATTACTGCATTCATTAAAGCGATCCCTCAGCCCCCACGGCCTGCCGAACAAAAATCCGGCCTCAAAACAGTGTCAAAACAGCGAATTCCTGGGGCGTATCATCCCTAGCCGCCCCTCCCCCGGTCAACCTCGATTCGCCGCCAGCTAGCACCCACTACCACCTGTTTGGCGAGCATTGCAGTCTCTCGCAGCAGCCGGTATACTGGGCGATTCGATTAATTTCGATCTCCTAACCAAATCAATAGATATTCGTCGGAGTGGACCATGACCATCGACAAAAGCCTCAAGATTCGCCGCGGCGGATCCTCCAACCGTAGCGTCCTCACCCGTGCCGAGCGGCTCGAAAAGCTCAAAGAATCGGACCGCTGGAAAGAGGGCGACTCCCCGTTCGGCCTCGCCAAGGTCCGCGTCCGCAAGCTCGTCCTCAAGAAGAAAAAGAAGAAAGTAGAAGAAGACGAAGACGCCACCGAATAGCCACCCCCACGTGGTTAAAAAAACTTTCACACACAAAAAGGCCGACGAGCAATGTGCTCCTCGGCCTTTTTTTATATCTTTTCATATCACACTCCGGTCCCTTGCGGTCGCGGTTCGCTATTTTTTCTTTAATCGCGGTTCACTTTTTAATCCTTAATCATTTCCTTCACCGTCATCCCGCCAGGGATCATCGGTAACACATGCTCTTGATACGGCACCTCGACATCCAGCAGATACGGCCCGTCGTAGCGGAGCATTTCTTGGATCGCGGCCTTCAGGTCGGCCTTTTCTTTCACAAAGCTAGAGCCCCAACCAAACCCCTTAGAAATCTCTACGAAGTTGGGATAGCGCTCGGCAGGGCCGATGCCATTGCCTTGCCCCGTCGCCTCGGGATTATCGATGGGCCCCAAGTAGGTATGCGCCCGATTGCCCTTCATGAACCGATCTTCCCACTGCACGACCATTCCTAAGTGCTGATTGTTCACCAGCAAAACCTTCACCGGCAATTTTTCGCACACACAGGTGGCCATCTCTTGGATGTTCATCAAAAAGCTGCCATCCCCCTCGATGTCGATCACCAGACGATCGGGAAACACCGCCTGAACACCCATCGCTGCCGGCAAACCAAAACCCATCGTCCCTAGCCCGCTACTGCTCAGCCAGGTGCGCGGCTTATCGAACTTGAAATACTGGGCAGCCCACATCTGGTGCTGCCCCACACCCACCGTAATCACCGGATCACACTCTGCCGTCAGCTTCCAAAGCGTTTCAATGGCCAACTGCTGCGTGATGCCGTCGTACGTTTTGTCGTACTTAAACGGATTGTCCTTTTTCCAGGTCATGCACTTCGCGACCCACTCCGACATGTCTTCCGGCGGTTCGACAATCTTGTTCAGCTTCTGCAACGCGAATTTTACATCGCTACAGACCGGGATATGCGCCTGCTTGTTCTTGTTCAGCTCCGAAGCATCAATATCGATGTGAATAATCTTGCCATGCTTGCAAAACGCGTCGACCTTGCCCGTCACCCGGTCGTCGAACCGAACACCTAGCGCGATCAACAAATCAGCTTCGTCCACCGCGTAGTTAGCGTAAGCCGAGCCATGCATGCCCAGCATGTCGAGCGACAACGGATCCTCTCCCGGAAACGTCCCCAAACCCATGAGCGTCGTCGTGATCGGAATCCCGGTCTTCTTTACCAGCTCCCGAAGCTCGTCGCTCGCCTCGGCAAGCACAATGCCGCCGCCCGAATAAATCACCGGCCGCTTTGCCAACTTGATCGCCGCAGCAATCTGCTTGATCTGTTCCGGCTTCGCCTCGGGAGACTTAAACGAATACCCAGGCAAGTTGAGCGGCGCATCGTAATCCGGCACACACAAATCGGTCTGCACACTCTTCGGAATATCAATCAGCACCGGACCAGGACGTCCGGTCGAAGCGATCAAAAACGCTTCTTTGATGACCCGCGCCAAGTCGGTCACTTCGGTCACCAAATAATGATGTTTCGTAATCCCCCGACAGACCTCGACAATCGGCGTCTCTTGAAAAGCATCGCTGCCGATCGCCTTCACGGGCACCTGTGCCGAGATCGCCACCATCGGCACGCTGTCGAGCTTCGCATCGGCAATCGCCGTCACCAAGTTCGTCGCCCCCGGACCACTGGTCGCCATACAAACGCCGACCTTCCCGGTGCTGCGAGCCACCCCCTGCGCGGCAAACCCTCCGCCCTGCTCGTGGCGAGGCAAAATCGTCCGCAGCTGATCTTTGAATCGCGTCAACGCCTGATGCAACGGCATACTACAGCCGCCCGGATAGGCAAAAATGACGTCCACGCCCTGATTCACCAGCGATTGGATCACAATATCCGCACCGGTCGTCAGTTCGCTTTTGGACTGGTCACTCTTGGTCTGGGTCTTCTCTAGGGTCGCCACAACTACACCTCAAAGCTATCAATCGGGGTAAAAAAGGGCCGTCAGCCTACTGGCAAGAGCCTGCCCGCTAAACCGATCCATCCTAAACGGACCTGGGGCTAGAAACAAGAACGAACCGAAGGCCTGAAGGTTCGCAATCAAAGAAAAATGCGATCCCAAGCCTGCCGTTTGACAGCATTTACGCTCGGTTTCGGCGGGGAATCGTAAACGAGTACAGCACCACCACCGCTCCGGCACCCATCAGACTCCAGGGAGCCCATTCTGGCGGAACCAGATCTTCCTCGGTGTACTGCCGCGGCTGCCCAGGCACCGGCCTCTTCAAAACCGCCTTTTCCAGGGCTAAGGCCTCGACACCCAGCAAACAAGAATAGGCGCCCAGCGCCAAAAAAAGAGATCGAAACATCGTCGCTGCTCCTCAGTCAGAATTCAGGGGAGGGATAGGAACATCTACCCTCCCTATCGTCCCCCAGCCTTCCAAGCTAAAAATCGATCTGCCCCACAACGACCATCTCCCAAAATTCGTGTTCAATCACAAGGATCACTGCGGTTATAAGGGCGCATTGCCGATTTTCTGCGATTCTGGAAGGTCTCACGCAAAGACGCGAAGACGCAAAGCAAAAGGAAAGAACCGCCGATGGACGCAGATGACGCTTATCTTATCCTGAAAACACATCCGCGTTCATCGGCGTTTATCTGCGGCTTCTTTCTTTTGCGTCTTCGCGCCTTTGCGTGAGACTTTTCATCCAGTCCAACCGGCTCATCTGCTACGATACCCCCATGCCCCAAAACGGAAAAACTAGGTTCCGACCCCGCTGGCGCACACTCTTTATGCTCGCCGCGCTCGCCGCTGTCACCTGGAGCGCCTACTCCTATTGGTCCGAGTACAGCGAACGCGCCGCCCGCAAAGCACGCGAGATGATGGCACCCTCGGTAGGCGCACAGTGCCAAGTTATTTTGCGCAACCAAGAAATCGACGGCTCCAAAAACACGTCCCACAGACAATTCCACGGGCAATTCGTCCAACTCAACGACGACTGGCTCGTCCTCACCTCGCCCGAAAAACAACAAACCTGGATCCCCCGCCAACACATACTCCTCCTCCGAGTCGATCCGTAGTGCCGGCCCTGCTTCCTGTTTTTTCAGCCGTATCTCATCCGCGTGATCCGCGGGCAAACAGAGCGCTTTCCCACTGCTCTACCAGCCACAGACAAGAAGCGGTAGAATCACGCATATCCCATGAAAACAGTCGACACGGCCAGTCCGTCGGCTGCTCGCGAGCTGCGCACACTGGCCGCCCAACTCGAACAGCACAGCGGCTTCGCCCAAGTGTTAGCCAGCCTCGCCACGGGCGAGAGCGGTACACTGGGCGGTGTCTGGGGTTCGTCCTGCGCGCTCGCAGCAGCGACGCTAGAGCGTAGCTGCCCTGCCCCGCTCGTGGTCGTCTTGCCCCATGCCCGCGACATCGACAGCTTTGTCGACGACCTGGCCCTCTTCACCGAAACCCCCGCCCACGCCTTCCCCGCCTGGGAAAGCGACGCCAACGAACGCCTCCTCCACGACGAAATCCACGGCCACCGCCTCCGCCTCCTAAAAAAAATAAGGTGTCAGGAACCTTTTCTGGCCCAGCCCCCTTCTGATGACGAAGTTCTGTCGCCAGAAAAGGTTCCTGACACCTTATTTCCTCTAATCATCGTTACCGCGATCCAAAGCCTGATGCAGCCCGTCCCTTCTGCCGACAGCTTGCTCGCGGCCACGCGGACGCTTGCCGTCAACGATACGCTCGATACGGCGGCCTTCACGCTTTGGCTGGCCGCGCAAGGCTGCACCAGCATGACTGCCATCGAACTGCCCGGCGAGTTCTCGCTACGCGGCGGTATCCTCGACATCTTTTCGCCCGAGGCCGAGCACCCCGTGCGTATCGAACTTTTCGGCGACCAGATCGAATCGATCCGCACCTTCGACGTTACCACCCAACGCAGCATCACCTCGCTATCAACCGTCGACATCACCATCCTGCAACCCAGCCGCGCAGACCACACCCACTTCACGAGCTACCTGCCCCCCCACACTTGGTTTCTTCTGGTCGAACCCAACTCGCTCCAAGAAGAGGGCCGCTACTACCATCAACGCTTAGAAAACCCCGAAGATTTTTTCGCGACCAATCTCACCCTCCAAGAAATCTACAAATTCCCCAGCGTCACCGCCTCGGGCGTCCCCGCCGGTTCGTTCGAGACGACCGCCCACCTACAATTCGAGTCGATCGAGCGTTTTAGCGGCGACATCAACCGTGTACGCGAAGAACTCGACACAGCCGCCGCCGGCGAACAGGTCTACTTGGTCGCCGAAACCGATGCCGAGCTGCAGCGGCTCAGCGAATTGTTTGCCGACGCCCAGTTGATGACGCAAAATCGCTTGCACTTTGTGCTCGGGCGTTTGTCCGCCGGTTTTCGCCTCGTGCTCGAACAGGTGGTACTGATCAGCGCCGCCGAGCTGTTTCAACGCGACGGAATGGCGCGCCCGTCGCAGCGCAAAACGGGCCGCGCCATCGACAGCTTCCTCCAGCTCAACGAAGGCGACTTGGTCGTCCACGTAGCCCACGGCATCGGCCGCTACCGTGGGCTAAAACTGCTCGAGAAAGAGGGCGGTTCCGAAGAGCATCTCGACCTCGAGTTCCACGGCGGCACGCGAATCTACGTGCCCAGCAGCAAAATCGACCTCGTACAAAAATACGTCGGCGGTCGAAAAGTAAAACCGTCGCTCGCTCGGATTGGCGGCAAATCGTGGATTCGTCAAAAGCAGGCCGCCGAAAAATCGGTCACCGACATGGCTTCCGAAATGCTCGAACTTCAGGCCGCCCGCGCCGGTCGAGTAGGCATCCATTTCCCCGAAGACACCCAGTGGCAACAGGAATTCGACGCGTCCTTTCCCTACCAAGAAACCCCCGACCAGCTCACGGCCATCGACGCGATCAAAGCCGACATGCAGCTCGCCAAGCCGATGGACCGCCTCCTCTGCGGCGACGTCGGCTTCGGCAAAACCGAAATGGCCATGCGTGCCGCCTTCAAAGCGATTGACGCCGGCTATCAAGTCGCCGTCCTCGTCCCCACCACCGTTTTGGCCGAGCAACACCGCCGCACCTTCACCCAACGCATGGCCGAATTCCCCTTCGAGATCGCCTCGCTCTCGCGTTTCTCAACCAAAAAGCAGCAACGCGAAACCCTCGCCCGCGCCGCCACCGGACAAGTCGACCTCGTGATCGGCACCCATCGGCTCGTCTCGCCCGACGTCCGATTCGAGAACTTGGGCCTTGTGATCATCGACGAAGAACAGCGTTTTGGCGTCGCCATCAAAGAACGATTAAAAGCCCTACGCTCCAGCGTCGACGTCCTCACCATGACCGCCACGCCCATCCCACGCACCCTGCACATGTCGTTGCTCGGCGTGCGTAATATCTCGAATCTCGAAACGGCCCCCAAAGATCGCCTCGCCGTCGAAACACGCATCGCTCGCTTCGACGAAAGCCTCATCCGCCACGCAGTGCTGCGTGAACTCAACCGCGACGGACAAATCTTTTTCGTCCACAACCGGGTCCACGACATCCACGCCCTCGCCGCCCGTCTCCAACGCATCGTCCCCGAAGCCTCGATCGCCATCGGCCACGGACAAATGCCCGAGTCCGAACTCGAAGACGTCATCCTCGGCTTCGTCCGCCACGATTTCGATATCCTCCTCGCCACCACCATCATCGAAAGCGGCATGGACATCCCCAACGCCAACACCATGTTCATCGACGACGCCGACCGCTACGGCCTAGCCGACTTGCACCAACTACGAGGCCGCGTCGGTCGCTCCAAACATCGCGCCTACTGCTATCTGATGATCGACGAAGACCGACACCTCTCGCCCGAAGCGGCACGCCGGCTTCGTGCCATCGAAGAGTTCAGCCAAATGGGCGCAGGCTTCGCCATCGCGATGCGCGATCTCGAGCTTCGCGGCGCGGGCAACCTCCTCGGTTCGCAACAAAGTGGCCACATCGCCACCGTCGGCTACGAACTTTATTGCGCCCTGCTGGAACAAGCTGTCCGCCAACTCAAAAACTTGCCGCCCGCCGAGACCGTCGACGTCTCGATCGACATGCCCGTCGGTGCTTATTTTCCACGGCAATACATCCCCGACATGCGCACCAAAATCGACCTCTACCGACGCCTGGGCCGCATCGCCTCGCTCGCCGAACTCGACGACCTGCGTGCAGAACTGGCCGACCGCTTTGGCCCCGTGCCAGCCGCCGTCGAGCAGCTCGTCCGCCTCCAGCAGCTCCGCATTTGGGCACACCACTGGCAAATCAACTCCATCCACCAAGAGGGCCGCTACGTCGTTTTGGGTTACGCCGACCGCCAAAAAATCGCTGATTTGGCCTCTCAGACTGGTGTCGAGCTAAGGATTGCCGACGCCCGCAGCGCCTATCTCCCGCTAGGCAAACAACTTAGCGATATCGACCAGATTCTCTCCGTCGTCGAATCGCTCTTGCGGCCTAGCTCCGCCAGCGACTAGAATCCCCCCGCTTTTCTCGGGTCTGCTCTCGGCTGTTCCTCAACAGAAGCGAAAGGAGCAGAATCGAGAGGCTAGATCTATACACACACTTGGGCACCATTACCGCGGATTGGCAACGTGCAGAAAACCGACCTCTACCATTCAATCTCTCGCCACGCGCCACGCGCTATCCTTGTGGTCGCTACTCTTGTAGTCGTGTCGATCGCCGGCACCGTTGCTTCGGGCCAAGGCCCCTTTAGTGCGCCTCCCCCGCCCCAGACCGCTCCTTCGGCAGTCCGAGGGATCGCCGCGTCTTCGCCTCAGACGATCACGTCGCCAGCAAACGTCGCACCACCGACGGCCTCCCCGGTCACCACCCCTCCCACGCCAAGCCCCATCACGCCCACAGCCACCAGCGGTCCACTGCCAATCGAAGGGGGCGAAATTGTTGCCCGTATTGATGGCCAAATCGTCCTCGCCTCCGACGTCCTTTGGCAGGTCGACCAATTGATCGAAGCCAACCGCGATCGCATTCCGCCCGACCAAATCAAACTTGCCAAGCGGACCTTGCTCCGCCAGCAAGTGCTCGGCCTCATCGACACCAAAATGCTCTACGCCGATTTCCGCCGCAAAGTGCCTGCCGAAAATCTCCCCTCGATCACCGAAAACCTGCAAAAACCCTTTGAAGAAGGCGAAATCCCTCGGCTGATCAAAATGCTCGACATCAAAGACCGCAACGAGCTGGTCCAGGTCCTCGAAGATTCGGGCACTTCGCTCCGCGATCTCCGACGCCAATTCAACGAACGCACCATCGCCGGCGAATGGCTCCGCCAAATGACCCCCAAGCCCAAAGAAGTCACGCATGACCAAATGCTCGACTACTACAGCGAGCACAAAGCCGACTTTGAATTTCCCGCTCGCGTCCAGTGGGAAGAAGTCATGATCAGCTTCAGCCGCTCCAACAACGATCGGACGGCCGCCTGGCAGGCGATCACCAGCCTCGGCAACGAAGTCTGGCAATGCGTCGCCAAACAGCCCAACCTACGCGGACCCATCTTTACCGAAATCGCCAAGAAAGAATCGCACGGATTCACCTCCCAAGCAGGCGGCCAACACGATTGGACTACCCAGGGTGCCCTGCGAAGCAAAGCGATCGACCAACAGTTGTTTACCCTCAAAGTCGGTCAGCTCAGCAAGGTCATCGAATCCGAACGAGGTTTTCACATTATCCGCGTCCTTGACCGCAACCAGGCAGGCCGCACGCCCTTCACCGAAGCGCAAGCCGACATCCGCAAAGCGCTGAAAAAAGACCAGCAAAAGGGCCTGGCCATGAAAGAAGTCGCCAAGCTACGCAAGCGAAGCCGCGTCTGGACCGTTTTCGATGGCAATCTCACCGGACCCCAGCTCAGCCAAAAAAACACTCCCAAACAGCGGCGCTAAGCTCCGCCTCTCCGGCAGAGTCAAAACCGATCCGTCCCTCCGGGCCGCTCAGGGCCTAATTCCTGACGGATTGAACAGCCGACCCGCGAACGCTACACTATCCTCCACGTCCGAAGCGTGAAACCTAGGTGGCCAACCGGACTCAAATTGCTACATCTTGCTACATCTTGCTACATCTTATCCTACAGAGTTTTTCCTACAGGGTTGAACACGCATGAGCGGAACATTGGAAACGAAATCATCGAAAAGCAAAACGGCAGCTCAGGTCGCAAAACTCACGGTCGGCGATCAAGAAGTTGAGCTACCCATCGTCGAGGGCACCGAGCATGAACTTGGCCTCGATATCGGCAAGCTTCGCGCCGCCACAGGCGTCGTCACCCTCGATCCGGGATACGTCAACACCGGCTCCACCACCAGCGAAATCACCTTTCTCAATGGCGAAAAGGGCATCCTTCGCTACCGGGGCTACCCGATCGAGCAACTCGCAGCCAAGTGCGATTTCATTGAGATCGCCTATCTGTTGATCTACGGCGATCTACCCACCGCCGACGAGCTACAGAATTTCCGGAGCAGACTGCGTCGCCACACCTTGCTGCACGAAGACATGCGCCAGTTCTACGATGGCTTCCCCCGCGACGCCCATCCGATGGCCATCCTCAGTTCGGTCGTCGGCGCCTTGTCTACCTTCTATCAAGATTCCCTCGACCCGCACGACGAAGACCAAGTCGAAAAATCGATCATTCGCCTGCTAGCCAAGCTCCCTACCATCGCAGCGTTCGCCTACAAAAAGTCGGTCGGACAACCTTATGTCTACCCGCACAACGATCTGTCTTACTGCGAAAACTTCTTGCGAATGATGTTCGCCGTTCCGACCGAAGAATACAAGCTCGACCCCGACTTTGTCGAAGCCCTCAACCTGCTGCTCATCGTCCACGCCGACCACGAACAAAACTGTAGCACCTCGACCGTCCGCATGGTTGGCTCGTCCAATGCCAACCTCTTCGCCTCGATTTCCGCCGGCATTGGCGCCCTCTGGGGCCCCCTGCACGGCGGAGCCAACGAAGCATGCGTCGCCATGCTCGAGCAAATTCGCCAAGACGGCGGCAATGTCAAAAAGTATGTCGACATGGCCAAGGACAAAAACAGCGATTACCGACTCATGGGCTTTGGCCACCGCGTCTACAAAAACTTCGACCCACGCGCAACCATCATCAAAGCCTCGTGCGACAAACTGCTCAAAAAACGGGGCATCGACGACCCCATCTTTGGCATCGCTCAAGAACTGGCCGAAGTCGCACTCAACGACGAATACTTCATCGAGCGGAAACTCTATCCCAACGTCGACTTCTACTCCGGCATCATCTACCGAGCTATGGGCATCCCCGTCCCCATGTTCACCGTCCTGTTCGCCATCGGCCGACTCCCCGGCTGGATTGCCCATTGGGTCGAAATGCACGGCAGCCCAACCAATCGCATTTGCCGACCGCGCCAAATTTACACCGGCCAAAACGAACGCGAAATCGTAGCGATCGAAAAACGCTAAAGCAGCAGCAAGTTAGCGCCGCCTGCCAAGGCGAACGCCCCACCAAGCACCTAACCCCTTCACTGCGCCGCGCGCAAAGCGTTACAGATCCTCCACAAACCGCAAAAGCTGGTTCTCCAGCACCGACAAATCAGCACCAAAAACGCTCCGAAAGTCGGCCACCCGTGCCCGAGCTGAATAAGTGCTAAACGGCGGTCTCGCCGCCACACGCGCCAAATATCGGCTATAGTCGTGCGACCGCGTCTCGAAAAGATAAAAGCTCAGTACCCACGCTTCCGCGTACGCATCCAAGACCTCGGTACGAAACGGTTGGTCGCTGGCAATCAGCCGAACCAACGCATCCGAAGGACGACGTTCGAGATACTTCTGAAAGTGCCGCAAGCGGTAGTCATTGATTCGACTGCTGCGTGACTGGATCGACCAAGACTCACGCATCCCCGGCGTCTCGTACATCATCGCCAGCCCCTCAACCAACCAACGCGGCTGGGCTGCAAACCGTTGATGCGCACCCACATTATAAGCCGTTTGGTGCGTCGCCTCATGGATCACGGTTTCCATGTTTTCCTTCGAGCCGCCATCCTCATAAAGATAAACCCGATTCGAGTACTGTTCATAATGCCCCAAAATTCCCTTCGGACGAGGCATGCCCTTTTTCGCAAAATAGCTGGCGTAATCTCCTTGATTACGAAAGATCACCGCCACCATCGTCACCTGCGGCTGCTTCAGCGAGATCCCACGTACACGCATGCTGTTAACAAACGTCCGATACAACTTCTCCATCCGGTCGGCCCAACCCTTGCGAGAACCCTTCGAGTGGACGACCAAAAAATGCTCGCTACTACTGACCTGAAACTGAGGCCCAAACTCCTTGCGAAGCTGATTCTTCATCTCCGAAGACTTGTACGGATAAAAATTACGCTCGATCTTGCGAGAATTCTTCGCCGATTTGCTCGGAAAGACATGCATCGACCCATCGCGGCAGAGCAAACACATCTCGTCACGATCCCAAAACAACGGCTGCCCGACCAGCAACTCCCCGTCGACCTCCGTCCGCATCATAAAATCCGCCGGACCACCACCGCAGGCCCTGTTCGTACTCAGCACGAACCCGCCTAATAGCAGGAACCAAAAAAACAAACGACCGAACATCATAGAATCCCTCGAAAAAGAACGGGTGCCAGAGGTCACCTCACACTGCAAGCCTAGCTTACGCCCAGAATCGACGGTCGTCACAAGCCTCACGCCCGTTACAATAGAACCGTGGTTCCCCAAATTGTTTCTCAAATTTTGTGCAGCGAGCAGACCCGTATGCGTCCCCTCCCTTTTCACGTTGGCCTCATCGTTCTCGTCGGCCTCTTGCTGCTTACGCCAATAGCAACCGCAGCCGATGACGACCACGCCGACGATCTTGCGCTTTCCCAACGCATCGCCCAGCTCGTCCAACAGCTCAACGCCCCCCAAGCCACCCAGCGCGACCAGGCCGAGCAAGCCCTACGCAAGCTCGCCCCCACCCAAAACGCCGACCTCTGCGACGCCTTTCTCGAGTTGCTCCCCACCCCCACCGAAAAAATGCCCGCCGAGGTCCAGCAACGACTCGCCCGGCTGCGCAAACAGATCGAAACCGACCAATCGACCCGCGCTCTGTCGGCAAGCCGCCTAACGCTCTCCGCCGACAAGATGGAGCTGGCCAAGGTACTCGATCTTCTCCACGCCCAAACCGGCAACCGGCTCACCGACCACCGCGAACAGCTAGGCCAAAACACCGAGCCTCGCCAAGTAACCCTCCAACTCAACGACGAACCCTTTTGGCCCGCCCTCGACAAAATACTCGACGCCGCCCACCTGACGCTCTACCCCTTCTCTGGCGAAGCGTCCCTGGGCGTCATCAACCGCGAAGCAACCGCGACGCCCCGCGCCACCGACGCCAGCTACTCCGGCCCCTTCCGCATCCAGGCAACCAACGTCGTCGCCCGTCGCAATCTTCGCTCGCCCGAGCAACAAGGCGTACGCCTCGAACTAGAAATTGCCTGGGAGCCCCGACTCCATCCGATCGCCCTCTCGCAAAGCGCCGACGCCCTAAAAGTCGTCGCCGATGACGGTTCGTCCATCCCCTTGGCCAGCTCACAAACCCTCTTCAACGTCGAAGTGCAACCCGGCAGCCACGCCACCGAGCTGATCCTACCCCTCGTCCTACCACCACGCAGCGTCACCCACCTCGCCAGCATCCAAGGAAAAATGTCGGCACTCGTCCCCGGCCGAATCGTCGAGTTCCAATTCAAAAAGTTAAAAAACTTCAAAAGCTCGACGCAAGCCCGAGGCGGCGTGCAAGTCACCCTCAACCGGGTTCGCAAGAGCCAAGATCTCTGGGAATTCCACATGCGGCTCAAGGTCGAAAGCGCCGAGACCGGCCTCGAATCGCATCGCGGCTGGGTCTTCCAAAACCTCACCTACCTGCTCAACCAACAGGGCGAACTCATCGACCACGCCGGCTTCGAGACCACCATGCAAACCAAAACCGAAGTCGGCCTCACCTATCTTTTCGATCTCCCCACCGACGACCTCACCGCCTACACCTGGGTCTACCGCACCCCAGCCGCCATCGTCCGCCTGCCAATCGAGTACGAACTCAAAGAAATCCCGTTGCCGTAAAAGGAGGCTGTAGGGGGGTAGGTATTAGGCTGTAGGTAATAGGCTTGTAGGCCGTAGGCAAAGCTACTTTCTTCCTGCAGCCTAATACCTACAGCCTACAGCCTCTACTGCAGCCTCTATTTAAACAACGACCCAACATCAACCACCGTCTTCCCCTCGGTCGCCATCTCGTCCAGCCAACCGGCGATGCCCAACGGATCGGTCGGGTCGAGCGTCAACATTTGCTGCAAGATCTCCCGCGCCATCGAGGTCTTTTCCAGCTCGTGCAAGCACCAAGCCACGCCTCGCCCCGAGTCAAAGAAAAATCGATTCGCCGGATGCAGCGCCGGCATCGGCGTCGGCCGCCCGGCCCGCCGCCACGCCTGCAATCCAAGCTGGTAACCCGTGCCAAAATGCCCGCGTCCCAGCGGCACATCGTTGTCAACCTCCACGGCCAGTTTGCCCAACAGAAAATGGGCTTCGATCATGTCGTGGCAAGTCCCCAACAGCCAGCGCAGCTCGTCGATCGCAATCTCGCCTTCCCCCGCATCGATCATCGTCCGCACTTCTTCCAAATCCTCCGAACAATCACGCACCGTCCGAGGATGAGAAATCACCCAACTGTTTCCGCTCGGCGCACGCTGCACCGACAGCTTGTTGGGCGAAGGCGAACGGCGGCGAGAGGGGCGTTTGGGCATTTTAAGTGGGCAGCGACGATACACAGTAGCCGCGTTGCAACGCAACGCACGGGGTAGCCAAGGGCCATTTTCTACCGCGCCATGCGTTGCGTTGCAACGCGGCTGGCTACCTGCTACCTGCTGCTGGCCACTTCCTTCCCCAACGCATAAATCGCATCCGCGTCGAGCACCGCATCGTTCGTCTGAAACAGACGGGCGATCGCCGCCTTGTGAATCTTCATCTTCAACCCACCCACGCCCAACGCCCCGTAGCAAATCTGCCCGTCCCGTTCGACGCCCTTGTCCTGCGCTTCAACGCCCCCGATGCCCGCCGGCGGAACCGCATTCAGATCAACAACGACTTGCAACATCGAAGCATTTTTCCGTGCTGCGTCGCTGAGCAATTCAATCCCCGCCGCACCGGCAGCGATCACAAGCTGCACGCCATCGACCAAGCCGTCCGACCCTTCAGCCGAATGCGGCGTCACCCGCGCGCCCGGCACAGCCTTCGACACCCGATGACAAACCCCCTCTGCCCGAGAAATCCGCCGCGAAGCGACACGCACCTCCACCCCCTCCTGAGCCAGCATCCGCACCACCCGCTGACCCACAGGACCCGTCCCCCCCAGCACGGTCGCCGTCGTTTCAGGACCAAACGGCACATGCCGCCGAGCCGCCACCACCGCTGCCGCCGCAGTCGTGTTCGATCCATTGCTATCCAACATGACCGACACTCGCACCGGCCCAAAAAACGCTTCCTCGACTGCCGCCAACAACTGCTCGCCCGCCTGCACGTCCGACCCACCTACAAACACCGCCGTATGTTTCAGCGATTTGCCCCCACGAGTAAACATCGCCCCATGCACCAAACCGCGCACGTCCCCAGGCGTTACCCCGCCGTGGCGAAACAAATGATCGACCCCCGCGTCGACGGCCACCACGCCATCAAAAACGCTAGGCTGCGCGTCGGTGTCTAAACAAACAAGAATGTTAGAAGGCATGGCTGCTCAATGACGAATGACGAATGACCCAAGGACGAAAAAAACAACGAAGCCCGAAGGACGAAACCCAAATGACGAAAACAGAGGGGGCAAGCACAAATAGCCGGCGAGCTACGTCTCGCCGACTACTGAAAGTGCTTGACTAGGAAATTCGTCATTCAGCGTAGCAACGCTAGAATCCGCGGAACGGATGCGCCGCTTCGTCTTTGCCAGCCAACATCTCGTCAACCGAAGGCTTGCAGCCCATCGCACTCTTGATCGCCATCTTGGTCGCTTCGTAGTTGTAGTCGTAAATCTTCTTGTCGTCGGCCGCTTCGGGGTGAATAAACACACCACAGACGCAAACCAAATCTTCGGCCTGATCTTTTGGAATCACTCCGTCCGACACCGAATCGGCAACTGCCTTCGCAACCGCTGCCTGAGCAGGACCAAACATCTGAACCGCCTGACGCATCCCCTTGATCGTCACTTTCGTGACCATCACCGTCGCCGGTTTGACGGCCAGGTTCGGCGTCAACACCGCCAACAGGTTCGAGTGCCCTTCGCTCTGACGCGCCAAAGCATTCGCAAAAGCGGTGCCCACAGGCCCCTCTTTGCTACCTACGAGCAAATCAATATGAGCAATTTCGTTGCCGTCGCCGGCCAGTGCTTCACCAATAAACATCGACATAATCGCTTCTCCAAAATTCGTATCACAAAATGGACATCCTCGCCCCGTTTACCAAACGTCTGGTTCTAGAGTGGCTCTGACCGCCCAATTGCACGTTGCAAGGCAGCCCGGGGGGCGTTCCACTGACTCTTTCGAGAGTCCGCTAAGATACCAGCGCCCACCACTCCCGATCAACTGCCCCTCAAAATCGCCACAAACGCTGCCATCCAGGCCATTTGCCAGATCCTTCCCCAATAGCCTCAAATGCCCCCGCTGCGGTTCTTGCTAGACAAAACCGGCTATTTTTGAGATAATAAACACTCTAGCGGCTGGGTCCGGCGGACTGCGTGCATTTATTCATTCTTTGTCTTCCGCGCGACTCCAGTTGATAGAGACCCTGGCAGCGCACACGCCCCCGGAACGGCTGGCCTGCCACTCATGAAAAAGCCACTTCGGCAATGCTATTCGACTGGAGAAAAATATGAGGCAATCCATGATCCAACCCATTTCTAAAAAACGGCCTTCTGCAAAACGAGCATTCACCCTCGTCGAACTCCTCGTAGTCATCGCCATCATCGGCACCCTCGTCGGCTTGCTACTGCCCGCCGTCCAATCGGCCCGCGAAGCGGCACGTGCAAATACCTGCCGGAACAACCTCAAACAGCTCCACACAGCACTCTCAATTCGCGAGTCCGCGCTGGGCGATTTCCCTGGCTATATCAACAAGCTCGGCATTCCTGGCGACCTACGCGAATTTCAGAACCGAGCCAGTTGGCTGGTCATGACCTTTCCCTACCTCGAGATGAACAATGTCTCGGACCTCTGGAATCGGCGTGCTGCTTCAGACACCGGCAGGCCGAACGCTTCGCTAGCAGAGGCATTTCCTTCCGTCGAGATTCTGATTTGCCCCAGCGATCCGCCAGACACGATCGGCGAACCTTCGTTATCCTATGTCGGTAATGCTGGCTTTGTTCACAATGACAATTCCGTTCCTACAGCCAATCGTGGGGATCCGGGACGTCCCGAAAATCCGGCCAATGGCATCTTTTTCGATCGGACACGAGATGCCGATGGTGCGGTTGGTCCCTATGACGCTCGTGACCCAACGGCCAACTTTGAGTCGATGAAAAAAATGACGGTCGCGTACATTCAGGCCAAAGGTGACGGCACAACCAACACTTTGATGATTTCAGAGAACCTCAATGCAACGCATTGGGGATATTATAATTCTACGGAGACCGATAGGAAATCTCACTTCGGGTTCTGTTGGGAACAGCCCAAGACCATTGTTGCCGATTTGGCTGCTCAGTCATCTGATCTCGTCGGCGACGTTGCCCCGCGTTTCCGACGCATCAACGGCATCCCCAATCCGTTGCCCGAAGAATCCATCACGAGCGCTATGACAGTGAACTACGGATTCCCTTCCAGCAATCACCCGAGCGGCGTACAAGCGGCATTTGTAGGTGGTCAGGTACAGTTCATCTCGGACCAGATTGAAAACTTGGTCTACGCCCAACTGATGACCTCGAATCACAAAAAGTCGGACCTGAAGAATGTCGCTTTCGACAAGTTCGAGAGAGATTTGCCACAGCCCTCGGATGACTCGTATTAATCCAAAGGGCGAACCAACGAAAAAAACATGGCCCCCCTCGACGAAGGCAGCTTCTAAGCTAACGCCAAGTACGACCCTTTAAACACCGCACCGCCTGCGAGAATCCTCCATGGAATCGATCCCGCTCCAAGGGCACGTTGACGATCAACACCGTCTGACCGTGGACGTTCCAGGATCGATTCCTCCTGGCCCAGTCAAGGTCTGGATTGCTTCAGCCGAATCAAAAAATTCGGCTGAAGATCAGGCCGGTGCTGCCTGGGCAACGGGCGTGGCCCGCGATTGGGTCGAGGAACTTAGCGACACTCGCCAAGATATCTACAGCATGGCGGACGGCGATGCCCTCGACGAAAGCTGACGAAATCTATCTGGCAAGTTTTCCGTTTGGCGATGCACCGGGAATGAAACTACGGCCCGTGCTGGCGTTGACCGGCCCGCTGGGCAGCGTCCCCGAAATTCTCGTCGCCTATGTTTCGTCGGTGATCCCCAACCCACTGCTGCCCACCGATATCGTTCTCGATCCAACGCTTCCAGAGCACGCATCGACAAAACTCAAAACCAAGTCGGTACTGAGACTTCACAAACTAGCGACCATCCACGTTCGCAATATCGCCAGACGACTAGGGAGCCTGCCTCCCACAGTGGCAACCGAAGTGAATCACCGACTTCGCAGGTTGCTCGATCTGTGAACAGCTCGTGAGAGCCACAAGCAGAGCCAACAGCGTTCTATCATTTCCTCTGCGTCTCCGCGCCTTTGCGTGAGACTTTTCAGATTCAAGATCCAGCTACATCCGATCGACCGTCTCGATCCCCAACAGCTCCAATCCACGCGCCAACGTCCGCGCCGTCAAATCACAAAGCAACAACCGGCTCGCACGCGTCGCCTCATCCTCCGCCTTTAGCACCGGGCAATTTTCAAAAAAGCTCGAGTACTTGCTCGCCAAGTCAAAAAGATAAGCAGTGAGATGATTCGGCCGATAGTCCGAGGCCACCCGCGTCAGCGCTTCGCCAAACTGAGCTAACGCCATCCCCAACGCCCGCTCTTGCGGCTGCTGAAGCTGAATCACGGTTTTCGAGGCTCGCAGTTTTTCACGATCGACCGCTCCCTTGGCAAAAATGCTCCGCACACGGGCGTAACTATACTGCATGTAGGTCGCCGTGTTGCCGGTCATCGCCAGCATCTTGTCGTAGCTAAACACATAATCACTCGTCCGATTATGCGCCAAGTCGGCATACTTAATCGCCCCAATGCCAATCCGCTCGGCCACTTGCCGGCGCTCTTCCGCAGAAAGCATCGGCTCGTCCCGCGCGTCGTCATTCGCACAAACCGTCTTATGCGCCCGCTCGACCGCTTCATCCAGCAAGCCGCTCAACCCCACCGCCGTCCCCGACCGCGTCTTGTAAGGTTTTCCGTCTTCGCCCAGCACCGTGCCAAAGCTAATATGCTCTAGCTCGATCTCCTTCAGATTTTTGTTGGTCGTGGCCCACAGCCGAACTGTCGCAAACAGTTGTTCAAAATGAAACGACTGCCGATGATCGACCACATAAAGAATCGCATCGGGCGACCACTCTTCGACACGATACTGCACGGTCGCCAAATCGGTCGTCGCATACAAAAACGCCCCATCCTGCTTCTGCACAATAAACGGAGCCGCATGTCCTTCCAAAAACACACAATTCGCCCCGTCGCTCTTTTTGACCAGTCCACGCTCGCTCAAGTCTTCGACCACCCGTGCCAGACGATCATGATAAAAACTCTCACCTAGCGCATGGTCAAAAGTGACGCCCAGCCGCTGATACGTCTCGTCGATCTCAGCCAAGCAAGCGGGCAAAAACCGATCCCAAAGCGCCTGGTTCGTCGCGTCGCCAGCGTGCAGCGCGGCCGTTTCCGCAAGCACAGCCTTTCCGATTGTTTCGTGGGCGGCTGCCAGCTTGGCCAGTTCGGCGTCATCGTCGACGTTGGCGAGCGTCTTGCGCAGCGCATCCAGCGTCTGACGGGCGTCGGCCAACTGCCCCTCGGCCTGGCGCAATTTTTTCGCAGCCTTCTTCCGCTCCTTGTCCTGTTCCAACTCGGTGGCGTCGTGCATCTCATCGAGCCGAGCCGTCAGTTCCAAAATTTGCTGCTCGACCGTCGGGATTTTTTGATTCCGCGTCGCATGATAGTCGACCAACCGAGTGACCAGCTTGTAAAGCCGACTCAGCTCAGGGACCATCGCCTCGGCAAGTGACTTTTCGTCGACAAAATGTTTGTAGCCATAGATGATCATGCCAAACTGCGTGCCCCAGTCGCCGATATGATTATCGCTAATCACACGGTGCCCCAGTTGACGCAACACCCGGCACAACGAATCGCCAATCACCGTCGAACGAATATGCCCCACATGCATCGGTTTCGCCACGTTCGGCGAAGAAAAATCAAGCACAAACGTCCGTGGCTCGTCGACCGGCACGATCCCCAACCCCGCATCGTCCCCAGCCGTCGCCTGCAACCGCTCCGTCAGCCAAGCATCCTTCACCCGAAGATTGATAAACCCAGGCCCAGCAATCGTCGGCGCTTCGCAAAGATCGCCCAGCTCAAGCCCCGCGATCAGCGCCTCAGCAATTTCCCGAGGCGGCTTCCCCAATCGCTTGCCCAACGGCATCGCACAGTTCGCCTGATAATCCCCAAACTGTGCGTCCTTGCTAGGCAGCACCAGCTCAGCAAACTCCCCCGCACCCTGTTCTAAGTTTTCGAGGGCAACAGAAAAACGTCGACGTAATTCGGCGAGAAGATTCATGGGCGGCTAACGAAAAAAGTGTCACGCAGAGGCGCAGAGACGCAGAGCAATGGATGAGCGGGTAAAGAAAAAGCAGTCGTCTCTGCGACTCGGTGTCTCTGCGTGAGTCATTCGTCAGTCCCCTCAACTTCCTTCGTCTCAAGTTCTCTTTCCTGAGATTCGCCCGTCGGCTCCTCAGCATCCCAAGGCAACGGCACCCGTACGGCCTGATTCCAAAATTGCTCCAACGCATAAAACTCGCGAGCCTCTTCATCAAAAATATGAATCACGACCGTGCCATAGTCGAGCAAAATCCAACGGCTCTCGCTATAACCCTCGATGCCCATCCGTTTATCGTTGAGATCGTCCTCTAGGCAATGGTCGATCTCTTCGCTAATCGCATGCAGTTGCCGACGGCTTTTGCCGGTTGCCACCACAAAATAGTCAAACATCGGTGTGATCTCACGCATGTCGAGCACCACGATATCTTCGCCACGATTCTCGTGGGCCGTACGTGCCGCAGCCAGCGCAAGCTGCAAGCTCCGCTCCGTGGCCGATTCAGGGGTAGTCTTGGGGTCCGAAATAAGAGGTCTCACAGTTTTTTTCGCAGAGGGAGAGGGAAATCAAAACAAGAAAGCCCCCCATTCTACCCCTTACCCGCCCCAGGCGAAAGCCAGCGTTTTTTCCGCTCGCCTTTCGCGACAACCTGACTGGCCGGTTGCCATTGAGTAGCTAGAATGGCCGCTTTCACCTTTTCCCGCTCCCAGACTTCTCCCCCCAAAAAAATCAAAAATGTCTGACTGGATCGAACCGGGCCAAAAGGCCCCCGCTTTTACGCTGACAGCCGACGATGGCTCCAAGGTTCGCCTTGCCGACCTCCAAGGCTCGCCCGTCGTCCTCTATTTCTACCCCAAAGACGACACCCCCGGCTGCACCCGCGAGGCGTGCGCTTTCCGCGATTCTCAGGCAGCCTTCAAAAAGCTGGGCGCCCAGGTCTACGGCATCAGCCCCGACGACGTCGCCAGCCACGAAAAATTCCGCGACAAATACGACCTCAATTTCCCGCTCTTAGCCGACCCAGGCCACAAAATGGCCGAAAAATACGGTGCATGGCGAGAAAAAAACATGTACGGCAAAAAGTCGTTCGGCATCCAGCGCAGCACCTACGTCCTCGACGCCGAAGGAAAGGTCGCCAAGCTCTGGAAGAGCGTCAAGGTCGACGGCCACGACCAGCACGTCTTAAAAGCGCTAGCCGAATTATAAGAGCACTCGCTAAATTAAAAGCACTTGCCGAACTCCATAGCCGGCGAGCTACGTCTCGCCGAGCTGTCGCCCCTAACTTTCGTTACAATTAAAATATCTTAACTCGTTACATAAACACGAGTTGCGGCATTTTGTCGTCGCAGTTTCGATGACGCTTGTCATCACTCCGACCGCAGAATCTCGCCCCAAAAGCGCTGTTAAACTTTTCCGGCAAGCCCCCGTAAGTCTTGGCTTAATAAACGCTTGAGCCATCGAGCCGACAAAACGGCACGCACTGTGCATCTACAGAACTTTGCGTGCCAAGATGGCGTGACTAAAAATACTCGGCCTCTCCGCAGGTCCAAAGGACGCAAGAGCGTCCAGGGAGTTTTGTTATGAGTTTTGTGATGATCCGACGACTAATATTGAGTTTGGCTTTGCTGGCAACCCTCGCGTTTTCCGGCGCTTCGACAGCCCAGGCTGGGGGCTGCCATCGAAGTGGAGGCCATTATGGCGGCGGTTATTATGGAGGAGGATACGGAGGAGGACATTCCTACCGAACCGTCCGATACCACCAATCCAGCCCCAGCTACTACCATCGCGGCCCCTCGGTCTATCACAGCCGCAGCCACTACGGCGGCCCAAGCTACTACTCAGGCCACCACCACGGCCACCACGGCCACCGCAGCGGCGTAAGCCTCTCCTTCGGCTTCTAAGCTAGCAATAAGAATTGAGGGCCTGGGCTGCAAAAAAGCAGCCCAGGCAGCTCAATACCTCCTCAATAGCCGGCGAGCTACGCCTCGCCGCCCCCCTCTCTTTCAGGAGAGGAAAAATAGGAACACGCAGAGGGTGTCGCACTTTAGACTTCTCATTCTGAGCCGATATGTCACCCGTTTGACATCATTCCCACATGCCCCGTTGCTCTAAAGACACCCCACTTCTGACGTAAGTCTTTTTATAGAAAAAACTTGCGATTCATCCTTGTGGTTTTGGCACGCTAGGTGCATTCTCTAAGAGATAGAAGCGGCGAACAACAAAACATCCCACCCACACATCCCGCCTAAACGAGCCGCTTGGGGATTCCTGCCAAGGAGAAGTACCATGTTCAAGAGAATGATGATTATCGCGTTGTTGGTCAGTGGATTCACAGCCCTAAGTGCTACCGAAGCCAATGCCTGGATCGTCCGACGTCGAATCGCCCCAGTCCGACGGGTTGCTCGTGTCGCGCTGCCACCCTACGGAGTCCGCCGCGTCGTCCGTCGCCCCGTCGTTTACGGCGGTGGCCCAGTCTACGCCGCTCCAGCTTACGCCGCTCCAGTTTACGCTGCCCCAGCCCCAGTCTACTACGCCCCTCGAGTACGCGTTGTTGCCCCACGCGTACACGTCGGCGTCGGCATCGGCTACGGCTGGTAACCCACGAAAAATAGCCGGCGAGCTACGCCTCGCCGCGCCCCAAGCAGCCCCATCGCCTGCTAGCTACCTCAAGCTAGCAGGCGATTTTTTTATGCGCAGCTACCAGCCACCCTTCCTATTCGGAATAATCCTCAATCTTTCACACGCATCCTTCCGATGACAACAAAGAGAAACCGAGGCTCTCTTCAATAAGACACACTGGCGCTGCCACCCAAAAGGCACTGCCATCCAAAAATTGCCAACCGAGTAAAATCCTATGCTCGCCATCATCAGCGATCTTCATCTGACCGACGGCACCAGCGGCTCCACGATCTCGCCCGGTGCGTTTTCGCTGTTGGCCGAACGCCTCGCCGACCTGAGCTTCAGCGCCTCGCTGCGGCGCGACGGCAGCTATCGCCCCATCGACAAGATCGATCTCGTCCTGCTCGGCGACTCCCTCGACGTCATTCGCTCGACCCAATGGCTCGACAGCCCCATCCGCCCCTGGGACGACACCAAGTCGCCCGCCCTCTTCGATCAAGTCGCCAAAATCACCGGCGACATTCTAAAGCACAATACACAAGCCCTCGGAGAATTCCGCAAACTCACACAACAAGGCATCGCCCTCCCGCCCGCCACCAGCGCCGGCAAGCCCGCCACCTCCGAAACCCAACCCATCCCCGTCCGAATCCATTACATGGTCGGCAACCACGATTGGTTCTATCACCTGCCCGGCGAAAACTACAACCAGCTTCGCAAACAACTGGTCGCCCACATGGGCCTAGCCACTTACGCCAACGCCCCCTTCCCGCACGAAATCTGGGAAAGCAACGAGCTGGTCCAAGTCATGCGCCGCCACAAAGTCTTCGCCCGCCACGGCGACGTCTACGATCCCTTCAACTACGAAGGCGATCGCGACGCCAGCAGCCTGGGCGATGTCATCGTCCTCCAGCTCCTCAATCGCTTCGGTGTCCAGGTCGAACAACAACTGGGCGACGATCTCCCCTCCAGCACGCTCAACGGCCTACGAGAAATCGACAACATCCGCCCCCTCCTGCTCATCCCCGTCTGGATCGACGGCCTCCTCGAACGAACCTGCCCCCAGCCGGCCATCCGCAAGCAGGTGAAAAAAATCTGGGACGAGCTGGCCGACGAATTTCTCGAACACCCGTTCGTCCAGCACCGCGACACCTGGTGCCCGGTCGACATCGTCGACGGCCTACAAAAAGCCCTAAAATTCAGCCGTCGCCTCTCGATGGGCTGGGCCAGTTGGATCGCCCAGTGGATCGCCGAGCTACGCGGAGCGTCCGGCAGCTCATTTTATCAACACGCTCTCACCGAACAGGACTTCCGCAATCGACGCGCCAAGCATATCGTCTATGGACACACCCACCAGTCCGAGGTCGTCCCGCTCGACGCCAGCTACGCCGACGGCTACGTCCTTCACCAAACTTATTTTAATGCCGGCACTTGGCGGCGCGTTCATTCGCAAACACAATTCGCACAACGCGAACACGAGTTCATCGCCGCCGACACGATGACCTACCTCGCTTTTTTCAAAGACGACGAGCGCAACGGACGACCCTACGAAACTTGGACAGGCACCCTCGGCCTCTCGCCCTTCACCAACCAACGTTACCGCGTCGACCAGCCAAGTACCTCAGAGCCTCACTCGCATGTCTTCAACCAACCACTTCCGACACCAACCGTACCAGTCCGAGCGCCCCACTTCGCCGTACCAATTGCTCCCACAGGTCTCGTCCCTCGACCCAGCAACTCCTGAGTACGCCGAGCAACTGGCCCTCGCCGGAACCCACTTCGATCAAGCCAACGTCGCCGCCCTCTATTGCCTCCACGGCACCTTCGCAGGCAACGACCTCTTCGGCCTCGTTACCGAACTTTCACGTTTTGCACCCAAGCTAAGCCAAGCCTTGGGCCGCCTCGGCAAACAGACCGTCGACCTCGTCGCACGCGAGACCGGCAACTACACCCGGCAGTATGCCGCCACGCTCGAACAACGATTGTCCGCCGGCGCATCTCAAACGATTCCCGTCCGGCGCTTCCACTGGTCGAGCCAAAACAACCACATCGCCCGCGCCGACGGAGCAATCCGCCTCCTCGCCGAGCTAGCCCGCCTGGCCGAAACACGCGACCCGTCCGCCCCCCCCGCGCGAGTCCTCCTCTGGGGCCACAGCCACGGCGGCAACGTCCTCGCACTCGCAACCCAACTCCTAGGCGCAGACCCACCCGCTCGCGACCAGTTTTTTGAAGCCGCCGCCAGCTTCTACCGCCCCTGGCTACGCTCCAGCATCGACATGCCCGTCTGGCAGCAAGTGCGCGAGTTGCTAGAAACGCCCGAACACCCATTGCGAAAATTACTGCTCGACCTCGTCACCTTCGGCACCCCCATTCGCTACGGCTGGAACGCCTCCGGCTACGCCAACCTACTCCACTTCGTCCACCACCGCCCACCTCCACAAGGCGCAGAATACCAAGCACCCGTTCCGCTCAAGCTACGTCGTATCCTCCGCGCCGCCGACGGCGACACCATCCAGCAGATCGGCATCTCCGGAAGCAATTTTCCACCCATCCCACTCGCCCTGCGCACGTTTGTTGCCGATCGACGATTAGACAAACTCTTAGAAAAGAACGTCCCGCGCGAATCCATGCTCGCCCGCCTCCGACACGGCACCCGCGTCCCCGACGCCGGCACTTCGCTCCTCGTCGACTACCAAGGCCTCAAACCCTGGCCCTTCCAAAACATCGTCGGCCACGCCCTCTACACCCGCACCCCCTGGCTACCTTTTCATTGCCAACAGATTGCCGAGCAATTTTATGGAGACAACGCGTAAAGAAGTGTGAAAAAATAGAACCACGGAGACACGGAGAAAAGACCTGTTTTTTAAGTCTTCTCCGTGTCTCCGTGGTAAGTTTTTCCATTCTGTGTTTTTCGTGACTAAGCTTTTCAGCACACGGCTCTAATTATTCAACGTGCTGAAATTCTGAAAATTAAACTGCCCGTTCGCAAACTGAGGGAACAAGCTATACAGCCCGTTCGTAAAATACTGCCCGATCACTTCGTCGGTCGCCTGGATTGGACTTTTCGGAACAACAATAATGTCCGAGTCGTTCAACCAAATCTCATCCGCCGGCGTGGGACGTTTTCCGTAGAGTGCCCCGCGCACGTCAAGCATCGTCGCCATCAGCCGCCAGTCTTCGCCACGCCGAAAAACAACCACTTGCCGTAGATTCGCACCCACATTCCAGCCGCCTCCCAGTGCAATCGCACCCATCAACGTCGTCGGCCCCGTCAATTCAAACTGCCCAGGCTCGGCCACTTCGCCAAGCACATAGATAAAACGGGCAGCACGCTGCGTCAGGATGGGCGTCACCGCAACGCCAGGAATCGCTGCCGCATAACGGGCATCAATCTCCATCTTCAGCTCTTCAAACGTAAGCCCCTGCGCACAAATTGCCCCAAGCCCCGGCAAGTAAATCTTACCGGCGGGGGTCACGATCACGGGCAATTGCAAGCCACCAACGCCCTGACGCGCATCGACCGAAGAGATCAAATCTTGCAACCGCGTGTTGATCAGCACCGGAGTCACCGTAATGGCTGGCACCTTGTAGTATTTCTTATAACGCTGTTCCAAGTGCAGCCGAAGCCCGTCGATCGTCATCCGCGCCGCACGCACTTGCCCCAACAACGGCAAACTAATGCTCCCATCGGGCTGCACAATCAAATCCCGGCCAATGTTGTCGTTCTCTGGCGAGTCGGCACTCGAAGAAGGATTGTCGCCCGTCAACGACTCCACGCGAAGCGTATCCCCCACCTGCAACTCATAAGGCCGCGAGCTTTCTTCATGCGTCAGACGAAACGTAAAAGCAATCTCGTCGTCCACTCGAATCCGATATTCAGGAACGTGCGCCGTACGCGCATGGCCCACGTACTCGCCCTGAGCATACGATTGCCAATCGACCGAATAGCTCCGCTGCTTCCAGCCCGGCTCCCCCTTGCCGCAACCCGACAGGCTATCCACGGCCCAAATCGGATAAGGCGCAGCCGCTCCGTTCCCACACAGACCACTCTGACACTGGGCATGGCCAGAACTGGTCCAGCCAACCAGGACCAGCAGAGCGGCGATTTTCCAAGTTACGGTTTTTAAGTTATTTAGCATCTCTTTTACTCAAAGTGGAAAGATGACTCAAAGTGGAAAGAAGGGAACCACGAAATACACAAAACACACGAAAGGAAGGTTTCGAGTCGCTTTGCCAATCCTTATATCTCAGTTGCGTTGAAGCCAACAAAAATCATCTGCGTTCATCCGCGGTTCCTTTTTTCAGTCGCATTGAAATTGGTATTTGGTGTTATCGTTTATCGCCATTGCGGCGTCCTCAAATCTTGGCGTTGCCCAGGAAGCGGCCGCCCGACAGGACCACGCGATCTGGCCGTCTGAATGCGAGCCGTCCGAAAGCGAGCCGTCCGCCCACCGGCATTCGCAAAAGCATCAGGCGAAACCCATTGAACATTATTCGTGCCCACAGCACCTTGCTGCACAAGCTGCTGCGCGTAATCCAAATTGCCCGCCGCCTCAGCCGTCCGACCAAGATTTTCTTGCACCCGTGCCAAGTTCCGATACACGACCGCGTTCGGCGATCGGACGGCTACCTGCAACAACAACTGCTCAGCCTCCGCAAAATGTCCCGAAGTCGCTAACAACACTCCCAATTCATGGGCGGCCAAAAAATTGCGATCGTGCGACAACAGAGCCGCCTGCTGATAAGCCAAGGCATGTCGCGCCGCAAGCCGATGCTTGTCCGGCTCAACTCGTCCCAACTGACTATGTAGTTTCCCAAGAGCATGCAGCGCCATCGACCCCGCTGGCTCGCCCGCCACCGACAGCGAAAGCTGCAACTGCGCGTAACGCAGATACCGATCCATCATCAGTCGAGGCAACAGCTCCGCAGATTCCGGCTGTTTTGCAAGAGGTGTCCGATGCGAAGCACATAGCACCGCCGTATTCATCTCTGCTTCGAGTTGTGTCCCTCGCGGAGCAAAATCTTTCGATTCACGCAGCGCCCGCAGCCCCGCAGCCAAAGCCACACTACCCCGAGGTGACCCCTGCTCCGCATCCTTCGCCTGCGAGATCAATCGCAGCACTTCGATCAACTCTTGTCGAGCCACATACAACGACCCTCGATTGGCCATCGCATACGCCCGTTGAATTTTTGATTTCGCCAGCTCGTTCACCCGAGCATCCGTCAACACGCCGGTCGTCGCCGTCGAAGAATCCCGAACCAACGCCCGCAGTAATTTTTCTTGTTCCGAAAGCTCCGCAACCACAGGCAACGAACTCGCTTCGACCGCCGAGATTTCTTCAGTAACAACTCCCGGAACAATTTCGGTCAAAGCGTCCAGGTCCGTTCCGAACTCGGGTTCATCAGCGATTTCCTCCGACGTTTCGATCGCTTGCGGGGGCAACAGTAGAGCAAGCGGCTGCTCCTCAACAACCACGGGCAGCCGAACGAGTGCCGGCAAATGGAGCGTTGGCCCGTCCGCTTCCTCGCTAAACGACCAATATCTTTCCGAGTCAGACGGCGTCCCACCAACAGGCATTATGCCCGCCAATCGCATCCCGGGAGGCTCTGTTTCTGACGTTGGAGCAATTTCTGGCAAGGGTTCTGGCGTCGGATCTTCCGCAGACAGCCCCACGCTCGTCGAAACTTCAGTCCAAGCAGGCTGCGGACAAAAGTCCCCAGACATCTCCCCCAACGGCGCGCTCGTCTCCCCACAGCCCGTCAACACGACAGCAGTCGCCACCGCAAGCAAATTGCGCGACAACGACAAAACGCCGGCCCTAACAACAACATGCCGGTTCGTCCAACTACCGCGGAGCATAGCTCACCCTTCCCTGGGAGAATCAGTCGAGTCTTCATAGGTCTACAGATTTGGTGCAGCCACACAGAGCAGCCTGCTCAGTCAAATTCGGCCACCGCAGCACGGTCGAATCAGCAAAACCCCTACCATCCTGCCAGGGGGCTGCACCACCCCATCGCACAGCCGTCACAGCCAGCAAGGTCGCCCTGCTAGCACCCTTCCTAATCGGCAAGGCTTATCGCCCCTCAAAACATCCGCGTCTGATAATTCCCCGTCACCGGAAACGCATTAAACCCTTCCGCACGCAAATGCTCCACCAAATCCCCCGGACCATGCGTACAGTAGATTGCCTCTGCGCCCACACGCTCGGCCGTTTCCAACAACTGCGTAAAATCAGCATGATCCGAAAGCGGCAGCGCGTGGTCAACCTTCTGCCGATACTTGGTGCTCGAATCCATCGCCCAACCGGTCACCGCAATACTCACCGGATCATCGATCCCCGCCAACCGAAACCCTTTCATCCCACGCGGCAACGTCACCACCGCATGTCCCGCCCGCCAAGCGTCCCGATATTCGCTCACCGCCCCCAAATCCATGCCACACGCGCGATAGACTTCGCTCACCGCAAAAGTCATTGGATGCTGCTGCACCGGGATCCCCGCGTTGGTCAACAGCTTGCTTACCTCCTGCGCTTTCCCCAACGCATAAGCATGAATCACCGGCGTCTGGCCCGATTTCAAAATCTCCTGCACCAAAGCAATCAATTCCTCGATCACTTCCTCACGCGGCGGCAGCCGAAACTTGGGCCGCCCAAAAGTGCTTTCCATCACCAAGATATCCGCGTGCGGCAGCTCGGCCTCCTCGCTCGTCACCGAAGGCCCCAACTTAAAATCGCCCGTGTAGAGCAACGACTCCTTGTCGCTTTCCGCCAAAAGCATGGCCGACCCCAGGCAATGCCCCGCCGGATAGGTCGTCAGACGCAATGGCCCCAGCTCGACCGTCTCACGATAGGGCAATAATTTCACCCGATGCTGCTGCCCCCGCCGATGCCGAAACAAAGCAGCCGTCTCCCACGTGCAAAGCCCCAGCTCGTGCGTCGCAATATGATCGGCATGCGCATGCGACATAAATCCCAGCTTCTGCCGCCGAGTCACATCCAGCGCCAACCCGGCCGCCGTCAAAAAGATTCCCCGCTCCCAATGAAACATCGCCAAGCAACCTCGAAAGAAGCGATTCCACGCCAAGAAAAGAAAAACAGGACGCGGAGGGACACGGATTTAGCGGATCAGCACGGATAAAAATTGAGGTCACCCCTGCTGACAATGGCCGATTGGAATGAATGCTATCAAATAACGAGGCAATCCCCCCGGAAAAATCCGCGCAAATCCTTTGAATCCGCGTCCCTCCGCGTTCTATTCTTTTCTACCACTTCAACCCAAACTGCTCGCCACCACTCGCCCCACCCGTGCCACCTTTCAAATCCTTGTCCGACTCGCGCTTGCGCCGCTGAATCGAATCGCTGGCCGGAATCTCGCCTCGATCCTTGCCGCCACTTTCCGACCTCTCGGGCGCAGGAATCAACGCCTTCAGCGAAAGCCCGATCCGCTGGGCATCGGTGTCGACCGCCAAAATCTTGACTTCCACCTCTTGCCCTTCGCTCACCACATCGCCCGCACGGTTCACGCGCCCGTGGCCCATCTCCGAAATATGAATCAACCCTTCGACTCCCGCTTCGAGCCGAACGAACGCACCAAACTGCATCAGCTTCGTGACCGTCCCCTTGATCGTGCTGCCGGTGGGATACTTGCTCGTGACGCTGTCCCAAGGATTATCCGCCAAATCGCGATAAGCCAGCCCAATCTTGCCCGTCTCCAGGTCGACCTTATCGACACGCACTTTGACGTTCTGACCCTCTTTCAGCACGTCCCGCGGATGATTCACCCGCTCCCAGCTCAGTTGGCTCACATGGATTAGCCCATCAATGCCTCCCAAGTCGACAAACGCCCCAAAATTCTGCAAGCTCCGAACCACCCCGTCACGAATTTGCCCCGGTGCCAATTCGGCGAGCAACTGTTCTCGTTGCTCTTTCCGCTCGCGCTCCATCATCGCCCGATGGCTGAGCACCAAATTCTTCTTCCCCCGATTCGCCTCGGTCACCACGCAGTTGAGCTTCTTCCCAACAAACTCTTCCGCATTCTCAATCCGATAAATCGAAATCTGACCCATCGGAATAAAACCGCGTATCCCAGCAACCTGACATTCCAACCCACCCTTGTTGTGCCCCGTGATCGCGACGCTAATTACCTGACCCAACTCCACCTCGTCCCAATTGCCAATCGAAACCGCTGCCGTCGGCAACGTCACCTCATACAAACCTTGCTCCGCATTAAACCGAGCCACCGTCACCTCAATCTGGCTACCCACCTCCGGCGGTTCCGTTTTTTCAAATTGCTTGAGCGGCAACAAGCCTTGGCTACGTCCCCCAAGCTCAACAAAAATATCTTCACGATGAATTTTTGCAACCGTCGCCGTCACCCGCGTGTCCGGGGCCAATTGGTCGCCCGTCACCCCCTCCGTCGTCGAGCCATCAATGATCGCGTCCAACGACTCGCCCCCCAACGCCGCCTCAAGCTCTTTCTCCAACTCGGGCGAAAGCTGATCGCGCACATTCGGCGGCGGATAATTACTCTTCTTCGGCTCCGGCGCTTTCGGAGTCGACGAACCCGGATTCACAGGCTTCGCTTCTGCCGTATCCACAGCATCCGCCTCACGCTGCGTCCCGATCTGAATCCGCTCACTCGGACGAGCAGAACCCGTCGCGTCAGATGCAGAACCCGTCGCATCAGGCTGCTCACCAGCCGCCTCCGGTTTCGACGCCTCCGACGGTGCAGAAGAGTCCACAGAAGGTGATTCCACAGTGGGTTCCACAGTCGACTTGGAGTCGGTCGGTTGGCTCGCTGTTCCAGAAGCCCCCGTATCGGCCATCACGTTTTTATCGGCCATCATGCTTTTCAAAATCCTAAAGACAAGTACCAAGCCCACCCCGACGGGCAAACCTTCAACCGCCAAGTTTACCAAGTCCCCACAACACTATGCAACAGTCCACAGCCCAGATTCAGGCGAACTGCAAAGTCGCTTTTAATCGCATGAAAGAAACTGAACCACAACGAAACGACGGAAACAACGAAAAATAAGCGTCGTTTCCGTCGTTTCGTTGTGGTTCGCTTTTTTGCTTCCGCTGAAATCCATAGGGTTTTTCAACTTTGCATTTCTTCTGGGGCCAGATTCAACGATCGGCTGCCGAATCCCCTAAATTCCCAGCCGAATACTTCTCGAGCCGTTTCGCGACCCCCGGTATCAGCCGCACCGCGTTCTCAGAATAAACCTTACGCAGCACCTCGTCGGGCAAACCTAGCCCATAGATGTTCCACAAACCCTGCGGGGGATACTGATTTTCAGCATACGAAAAATACTCGTCCCGAGTCTCCAGCATCCGCCAATGCGGCACCAGCCGACCCACAGGACGCGGCCCATCCGTCCCAAATAAAATTCGATCCTGGTATTTCAGAAAAAACGCACGAGCCGTGTACGGCTGCCGGCCCAGCTCCGCAATGCGCGCCGCAATCTCGACATGCAAATTCGGATACGCATCCAACCAACGACCCACCTCCGCCAAATTCTCGGGATAGTTCGCCACATGCGCCCCCAAAAACGTCGTTCCCCCGTGGCGAGCAATCACCCGGTTGCGCGCCGCCAGCAACTCCTCATGCGAAGGAAATTCCGCACCCGCAAAACTCCAGTCTGGATGACGATGCAGCTCTTCCCAACGCTCGTTAAATCGATCAACCGGCTCAAAAAAGGCCACCGGATCTGCCGTGTGAATCAGCACCGGCATCCCCAGCTCGCCACAAGCCTCCCAAATCGGATCCCACCGCGCATCATCAATCGCCACCAACGACCCGTCCGGATTGCGATATCCCAATCCCAACATCTTGAAAATTTTCAGCCCCACCGCGCCCCGTTCCTTCGCGTCGGCCAGCGACCTTGCCATCCGTCGGCCAAAGTCGAGCCGATGACAATCCCAGCTCGCCGGATCCTCGCGCCGACCCCCGCCCACCCAATCCAGATTCGCAAAAAACACAAACCGATCCTCGTGCTTCGTCCACAACAGCTTTTTGTGTTCTTCCAGTTCTTCCCCCAACTGCCCATCCAGACTCACACAAACCGCAATGTTCTGCTGGTCCATCACCCGCACAAACTCGTCAAGCTGCTCCGCATTGCTATGCAATTTCAGCCGTGGATGCACATGCACATCGACCACCGCAAATTTGGCCTTCCGAGGCGATTCACTTGGCAACACCAACGAAGATTGCGGCTCAAACCGATCCACCGCCAACCGATTTCCACCCACCCCGTCCAAAACCGGAGCTGCAGGCTCACCGCAGCCCAGTAAAGCAAAAAACCCCAAAAAGAAAAAAGCCTCACGCAGAGACGCAGAGACACAGAGGAAAGCACAAAAACTTTTCTTCCTCTGCGTCTCTGCGTCTCTGCGTGAGGCTTTCAACAACATATCAACCCAGCAGCTTGTGGAGATGAAAATGAAACTTGCCAAGTTTACCGCCATAGTTGCCCGCCCCGATCGCAAGCACCCCCTCGCCCGCAGCCGTCTCGATCGCCACCCGCATCGCCTCCCCCACCGCCGCTTCCTCCACGCCATCGATCACAATTTCATAAGCGCAGTTCGCCCCCTCCACCAAATCGCTCTCCACACGCCCACGCAACGTCGGACAATAAGCATCATTCGTCGAAGCGACCATCCCCTTGTACGTCGACCCCACCTTGCTCCCGCTTCGCACTACCCCACCCGGAAAAGGAGTCACTACGCCCCCAAGCTTCGCAACCGCCTCGCTAGCGCGCCGCGCCGAAGCCAACGCCACCTCAGGCGTCGTCCCCTGCAAAATAATGTTGCCCCCTGCCACGCCCTTCGCGACGCCCAGCTTCTCTTCCAGCAAAAACTCGCCATCCATCACCGGCACCCGCCAATAACGCCGCCCGCCGAGCAGCTTGCTCCTCTGAAACCCGTCGCCAAAGTAACGCAAATGCTTTCCAAGCGGAATCGATTCCTCGGCCTCAGGCAACCCATCATAGACCGCCGTCGTCGGGCAAGTCATCAAACATTGCCCCACACGGTTCGGCACCGCCTTGGTCAACGCCTCGCTCGAAAAACCAAACGCCAAGACCGCCGCCCCCGGCCGCCCATCAGGCGTCTCGCCAGCGGCAAGCATCTGCTCAACACCAACCTCCGCATCGCAGCCAATCACCGACGAGCTATAGCCCGTCACTTCGCGCAGCGCCGCGTCCAGCCAGTAGTCGTCCACCGCAGTAATAATCAACCGCACAAAGCGCATCCGAAACGCTTCGGCAAAAGTATCAAGAATCTGAGTCGAACCAAGTTGCATCGTAGTCCTACTACCTTAGACAGAGTGCGAGTAAGCCCCCATCATCGCCGGCAACGCCCCCCTCGGCAAGGTCTGCCAGAATAGCCGGCGAGCTACGTCTCGCCGAACCGCAACCACAACCGCAACCACAAAAAAAGCAATGCGGGCGCTTCCACAAAGGAAAAACGACCGCATTGCCAGGGAGGGAGGAGAAGTTTCGGCAAAAGTAGAGCGACCCACGCCCCACTCCTCGCCGAAGAAATACGCTCGGTTCGGGTTGCGTGACCAACAACAACCCCAACCCGTCGAATTTCCTTTCTAATGATGAAACTAAGGGGTCAAGCGGTTTTACCCGCCCGTTGAACAAAACGGCCACCACTCGTGTAGTGACCACTTCGCGAAAAACGACACCACGACAAATCGACTTCAGCGGCTATCCGTCCGAGGTTCAGACCCTCCAACACGAGCAACGCGCGACGGTCGTGTAGAGGCTGCGGATGGTGAAACGTGATGCCACGTTCGTCAAAATCTTTCAGTTCGACCGGATAAGACTTGCCCGTCAAGCCACTGCCCGTCAAACCCTGCTCGTCCAGCGGCACGATCCGCGCCTCCAAACCAACAGAACTGGTGTGCGAGAGTTCGCCGGCCTTCCGATGCTGCGCGATCGCAGACGAAACCAGCCGACGGGTTTCGAGTTCGCGATTCCAAGACCGCGAAAATTTGTGCATTCTCATCAAGTGATCCTCCAAGGTTCTTCAAAGCGGCGTCTACCGCAAAGGAGGGCGCGACCGCTTCAGTAAACTCGTCATCACTTCCGATAGTTCGGGCACCTCACTCAACAAGACCCTGGTCCTGCCAGCAAGGTTCACCACTCGGTGTTCATCACTCGGTCGACGTGCGTCAAAAAGACAAAGAGGCGTCAAAAGATGCGTCATCAGAGGAGAAAAATACACGTCACCCGCAGGTGATTGCCACGCGTGTCCGACAACGATTCGCATCGTCGCCCGGCAACAGAATAACTCTACACGCGAAATCAACCCCCGGCGGCCAGCATCCACCAAAGTTCGCAATTTTTAAGAAGTCGTCCACAAAAGAACCGACAAACGCGCCAAGGTCGCACACCCACCCTGCCGATGGCGTCCCCCCCGCCGAACGTGACGGTTGTAAGCAGATCCTTTAGCCGCGAATGCGGCAGCAGCACGTAGCCGTGGGCATCAGCCCACGGAATGCAAAAACCAGCCCACAGTAGCCGCGAATGCGGCGATAGCAAAGGCATGACATCGCTGTCGCCGCATTCCCGGCTGGGATGTTGGTTGCAATCTTTCCCCCCAGCTGACGCTGGGGGCTAGGTGCTTTCGCGGCTACGCCGCTTGTTTTTCGTGGCCATCTTCTTTTTGGGCTGGCGCACTAAACCTCGCCAACAATCAGAGTGATATTCTGCCCACCAAAACCAAAACTATTAGAAAGCACCGTCCGACACGCATGGTCTCGCGCCACGTTCGGCACATAATCCAAATCGCAATTCGGATCGGGCGTCTCATAATTAATCGTCGGCGGCACCTTGTTCTCGCGTAAAGTGAGCAGGCAGATGATCAGCTCGGTCGCCCCGGCCGCAGCAATCAGATGCCCCGTCATGCTCTTGGTGCTCGAAACCGGAATCCCATCCGCCTGGTCGCCAAACGACTGGCGAATCGCCAACGACTCCACTTTGTCATTCACCGCCGTACTCGTCCCGTGGGCGTTGATATAGTCGATCTCGTCCACATTCTTCCCCGCGTCGGCCAACGCCATCTTAATACAGCTCGTCGCACCACGCCCCTCAGGATGCGTATCCGTAATCCGAAACGCATCGGCCGTCGTCCCATAGCCAAGCAACTCGCCATAAATCTGCGCACCACGCGCCTTCGCATGTTCGTACTCTTCCAGCACCAACATCGCCGCACCTTCGCCCAGCACAAACCCATCCCGATTCAAATCAAACGGCCGCGAAGCACGCTCCGGTTCGTCGTTGCGCTCGCTCAGTGCCGTCAACAAATTAAACCCGGTCACGCCAAACGGATGGATCATGCTATGCGCCCCGCCCGAAAGCATCACGTCCGCCTCGCCCCGACGGATAATTTCGGTCGCCTCGCCCACCGCCTGGCTACTCGCCGCACAGGCCGTCAAACAATTCACATTCGGCCCTTGGGCGTTGAACATCGCCGCCAAATAGCCCGAAGGCATATTCGGCTCTTGCTCCAACTCGGCCACCGGATCAAGCAACGCAATGCCCGTATCCAAAAACGCCTTCAAGCTCAGATCGTCCTCGGCTCCCTCCGCAGTGACCGCCGCAGTCATCATCTGCGAGAACCGCATAAAATCCTGCTGTCCCTCGCCGGCACCCAGATAAACGCCAAACCGTATCGGCTCGACCGTGCTCAGCCCCCCGGAACTCAGCACACCCGAATCGTCCATCGCCTGCCTCGCCGCTCCCGCCGCAAAGCAAGTGTGTCGGCTACGATCTTCCCAAACGCTCGCCTCTTCGCCCACATCGGCAATCGACCAATCGCGGACCTCCGCAGCAATGTTCGTCGGAAAGCTACTCGCGTCGAACAACGTCGTGCGCGCTACGCCACTCTTCGAAGCCAGCAAATTCTGCCAAAGCTCCTCAACCGTAGTCCCCAGCGGAGTAACACAACCGATCCCCGTAATCACGACTCGACGTCGCATGACTTTTGCTCCTGTTGAGGTTGCCGCGTTTTTCTAACCGGGGCAAGAGGCCACTTCTTCCAGCGGCCAGGGCTACTAAGAGACCACTTCTTCCAACGGCCAGGGCTACTAAGAGACCACTTCTTCCAACGGATAGTCGCTCTCCTGCATCCGGCTCCCATCCGCCTTCACGCCGACTTCAAAAACGCCGACCAACGACAGCCAATGTTGCAGATCGCGCGGACGAAACAGCTTCGCCCCAAAAATCTGGTCGCTGTTTTCACCCAGCCGTGCATAGAACAACAGAGCCTCGGCATGCAACCGATCGCCCACATGCGCCGTAGCCGTGACCGCTGCCCCGCTTTCTCGCACCGAATTGATCTTCACCCGATACGTCAGCGTCTCGCCCGTACGCACACAGCTATGAAACGTCACCTTGGCCAATTTGCCAAGCACCACCAGCTCGCCAAAACCATATTGCTCGCTCACCAACAGCCCACCCGCCTGCGCCATCCCCTCGGTCACCAGCGAATTGGGCATAATCGGATAGCCGACCATATGCTCGTGCATATGATCCTCCGACAACGATACCCCCTTCACAGCCACCGCATGAGAGCCGCAAACAAATTCGGTAAAACGATCAATCCAAAACCAACGCATAATGACGATCTCTAGTTTCTAGGTTTTGGGTTCTACCCAGCCAGTTTATGGGCAACAAAATTGCACATGTCTTTCACGGTCAATTGCTGGCCCAAGTTCTGCACCACCGGATCGGCTACAAATTTCGTCAAATCCGCAAACGGCATCCGCTCTCGAAGTTTTGCGATTCCCGTTTCGTTCACTTTGCCGTCACTCACATAGTCGGCGTTCGTGAGAATGTCTTCGGGAAACAATTCGCCGCGCTCGATCTTGATATCAAACGACTTTTCCAGACGAAACACAATGTCCAAAAAGTCGATCGACTCGGCGTCCAGGTCGCCCTGCAAAGTCGCGCCCGCAACCACCTCGTCGTCGTCCACGCCCAGCGCATCGACCAGAGCTTCGCGTACCTTGTCAAAAATCTCTTCTTCAGTAGGCATCGTTGTGTAAACCTCCACTTCGGTGTGTATAAAATCTGTTTCGAAAAATTCTTTATCTAAAAGGGGTCGCCCAAAAAATAGCAATAGCCGGCGAGCTACGCCTCGCCGAACCGCGTCAAGTCGACGCCGCCGTAAGGTCCAAGCCACGCGTCAGCAACGATTCGCTCGAGCGCTGATGCGCAATCATACGGCTATCCAGCCCTGCTTGATCCGGATTCTCATCCGCCAAGTTATAACGCTCCAAGACAATCCGCCCGCTTACCGACAAACGCCCTTCCACTTTCCCCTGAAACTTCATTTTGACAAAACGCTCGTCGCTATCCGTCTGCTCAACCGTCATCGTCAACGTATGGCCCGGAGTCACAAAGTCGGCATACTTCACCGCCCTCGCTTCCTGCAAAACCACAATGCTATGCGCATAGTCTTCGCTCATCCGCACCAACCAGGCACCCGCCTGCGTCGCCGCTTCCAACATAAAGACGCCCGGCAGCACCGGAAATTCCGGGAAATGGTCTGCCAGATATTCCTCAGCAAGCGAAACGGTCTTCACCGCCGTCAACTGCTTCCCTGCCTCAAACGAGCAGATCCGATCCAAAAGCAAAAATCGCATAGACAGAAAATTCCCAAAACAAACAAAAACGACAGATCAACGAATTCGGGGCAATTAGAGCAAGTCTCCATTGCGTGTTCCGCTCAAACAACCGTTTGACTTTTGTATACTTGTGCTGCTAGCGGAAGACGCGTGTGCGGCTCGCACTAGAGCCAACGTGGCAAAATAGCGAAGCACAGATTATAGCCCGCGCCCCAAACCTCCACAACGCCCGCGCAAGCCCCGTTTTCAGCTTCCAAAGGCCCAATAGCCGCCGAGCTACGCCTCGCAGAACCCAAATATCTCGCCAAACCAACGCAACCCTCCGCCCTCCGCCTTCATCCTTCATCTCCGTCCAAGTCACGAAGCTGCTCGCGAGCCCGCTCCACCTGGGGCCGAACTTCCCGGTTCTTGCCATAAAGCGAAAGGACGCTATCCAGAATCCGCCTTGCCTCGAGCAGTCGCCCCCCCTCAGCATGGTCCTTCGCCTGCTCCAAATATTGCTCCACAAAAGCAATCTGATCGGCCGACGTCTGCTGGTCCTCCTTAATCTTCGCAATCTGACGTTGCGCAAGCCCAACATAAGCGCGATCCGTCTCTTCCGCACTGTTACCCAACAGGTGGACCAAAGCCTCATACTTCTTCCAAGCCGAGAGCCGATCGCCAAAACGTTCGTACTCCCAAGCCTCCGCAAAAAATCGCTCCCCCTCGGTTTTCGGCTGACGACCAAAACGGCCCAAGTTCTTGACCCGCTCTTCCGCACGGTGCATCGCGTACCGATCCGCAAACGCTCGAATCTCTTCGGCATATTCTGTCTCAGGAAATCGCTCCAACAGCGGCCCCAGATACTGCGTCTCCGCACGTTTCCAATCCACCGGACTCTCCGACGCCATCAACGGCCGCGCCTTCGCAAACAACTCGGCTTCGCTCGCCGGCCAAAGCGACCAAACACCCCCTCCAACGAGTCCCGCCAAACAAGCTGCCAAAAACCAAACCCGTTCATAAAACGGACTCGCATCGCGACTCTCGGTCCGACGCCGCCTGAATTTTCGCAGCTCGCCAGCAGCTCCCTTTCCTTTGCCAGACAACGCATGTTGCGCCGCCCCGGTCCCCGCATGCGCCTTGTCCTTTGCAAGCACCAACGCCCGGCGCGCCTCCTCCGCCGTCTGCAACCGTTGCGAACGCACCTTGGCCAACAATTTCTCAGTCAAACCATCCAGCCAAACAGGACTATCAAACACGCGCGAAGAAACACGCGGCGCAGGCCCATCCCGACGCGCCTGCACCAACGCCCCCGGCGAATCCACCGGCCAAGGCATCTCCCCCGTCAGACACTCAAAAAGAATTACCCCCAAGCTAAACAGATCGCATGGCGGCAGCCCCGCCGAAGGCTTCCCGCGAAACTGCTCGGGCGACAAATAATGGGCCACCTCCATCGGCCCCCGCAAACCAACCACCTCGTCGCGGTCGGCCCACTTGCAATCGAACCCAACAAGTTTCACGCCCCCATCCACAGGCAACAACACCCGCGCTGGCGTCAACCGCTGATGCACAAAACCCTTTTCGTGGGCATCAACCAACGCCTCAGCAATCCCGTCCGCAATCTCGACGGCCATCTCCCAAGGCAATTTTCCTCGGCGTCGCAACCGCTCGCGCAGCGATTCTCCTTCGACCAGCTCCAACACCAGATAAGGCTGCCCCTTTTCAACCGCCCCACCCAAAATCCGAGCAATCCCCGGATGCTCAAGCTTCTGCAGCAGCTTCACATCCTCAGCAAACGGACTACGCCCCATCGCCTCCCGAGCAACGCCACGCGGTAACAACTTCACCGCCATCGCCATCTGCCGGTCGACATGGACCCCGCGCAACACATTCCCCGTCGCCGAACCATCCAACGGCTCTTCCAAAGCAAACGGACCTATCCGAGAAAGTTGCATATCCAACACCCATCACATCATCATTCGCCAAACAACCGTAGGGTGGGCACCGCCCACCATCACGCCACGCGTTCTTCTCTCCGTACCCACCGTGCCACCGTGGTTCATTTCCCCCCCTGAGATTCCGCGCCCGGCTTCGGCAACGGTTTTTCAGGCTTCCCATTCACTATCTTGTCATGCCCGATCGTCGCCTCGACATGCCGCAAAATCGCCTGCGTCGTATCACGATCATAATTGCAATCGTCCAGCACAATTTTTTGCTTTTTCCCGTCGACCTCATAGAGCAAATTGGCAATCCCCTTGTTGTCCCATTTTTTCTTATCCAAAGCCGTCACCTGGCCAAACGTCAACTGACGTCCCTCGCTCGAACGCACCCCTTCCCCATCCGCCTCAATCCAACGCCCACGGTTACGAATCAACTTCGTCAAAAAAAGCAGCCCGAAAAACCCCGTCACCGCCGCCATGATAAACTGACCATTAATATCGACCGCCTTCTTCGGCGGTCCATACGGCGTCTGCTCCCGACCCGCATTGCCCGCAGGCCAACCCCGCTCCGCAGCCACACCTTTCCACTTCTCAAAAAGCGGCATCACTTTCATCTCCGGATTCGCTTCTTTCAGCTCCAAAAAAGCATGCGCCTGCTTGCTCTGCGTCGGCCAAGCAACCAGCCCGTCATACAAGCAATAAGCCGTCATCCCGATGCCGAACACCGTGATCAGCCCCAAGCGAAACAGATATTTTGGATTGATGTCTGTGCGCAAATTCATCCGCGAAGATCCCCTTGAAAAATGCAAAAACCAGGTCCGAGTCCGACGACCCAGGCCAACAACATTCCTCCAGTCTGACAAAGATCAGCAGACCGTAGCACCACCGTCTCTGGCCACGCACCGGAGTTTACCAGATTCTAGGCCGATCGTACCGACTGTGACTATAAAACAACTCACCTGCTCGTCCGCATCTCCGCCGCCAAGGAAGTTTGCAACCCGAACCGGCAGCATCATCGAAAAACGGCTCACCCGCTCGTCCGCATCCCCGCCGCCAGCCCATTGATCGTCAACCGCGCCAGGTGACGCAATTCGTCGATCTCCTCTTGGCCCTCTTCCGAGCCACCCTGCAACCGCCGCAGCAGTTCGACCTGAATAAAATTCAACGGATCAATATACCGATCGCGCACCCGGATCGACTCCTTCAACCACAACGTATCGTCCAGCAACTCCTCGTTCTCCATGATCGCCAGCAGCGCGTCCCGCGTCCGTACAAACTCTTCCGAAATCATCACCCCAATCCGAGCCAGATCTTCCGACTTGCCCACCAAGCTGGCATACTGCTCGGCGATTCCCATATCCGCTTTCGCCAGCGCCATTTCCGCATTGTCGAGCGTCGCCCGAAAAAACGGCCATTCCCGATACATCGTCTGCAATAATTTCAACGACTTCGCATCCTTCGTCGCCCCTTCCACCGCACTCCCCAACCCATACCAAGCAGGAATCAAACACCGACATTGCGTCCAAGAAAAAACCCAAGGAATCGCCCGCAAGTCAGACAGCCCCCCTCCGCTACGTCGTCGCGATGGCCGCGATCCCATCGGCAACTGCTCAATCTCCGCAAGCGGCGTTGCCCGTCGAAAAAATTCCACAAAGTCCGGCTGTTCCACCAGCTCTCGATAATTCCCATACGAGGCCCTCTCTAACCCCGCCATCATCTCCCCCCAGCCTTCGCGGTCCTTCTCCCCCGGCTCCCCGGCCGCCAACATCGACGACCACGTCACCTGCTCCAGATGCCGATGCGCAATGCTCGGATCCTCATACCGCTCCGCCAACACTTCCCCCTGCTCCGTCAGCCGCAACGCCCCATCAAAAGTCCCCGTCGGCAACGAGCGAATACTACGAGCCGTCGGCCCTCCGCCCCGACCCAACGACCCACCTCGTCCATGAAAAAACGTCAGCTCCACCCCATGCGCCGCCGCCTCGGTGTGCAGCGCTTGCTGCGCTTGGTAAAGCGACCAACAAGCCGACAGATAGCCCCCATCTTTCGTACTGTCCGAGTACCCCAACATCACCACCTGACGATCCTGCTGCGCACCCAGATACTCGCGATACGCCTCCACCTCAAACATCCCCGCCAAAATCGCCGGCCCATGCTGCAAATCCTCGATCGTCTCGAGCAACGGAACGATCGGCAGCCGAAAGGTCGCCTCCCCCCCATCCTCCTCTTTCGCAGCCCCTTCACTTGCCGTCTGCTCCCACAGCCACAAAACAGTAAAAACGTCGCTCGGCGCGCTGGTCATGCTCATCACATGCCCCCCCAACGCCTCCGGACCAAACGTCCTCACCACCCGATGCAACAGCCGAAACAAGTCGATCGTCTCGCGCGCCTCTTCCGACATCTTTGCGACCGACAGCTCGATCTTTTTACCCAACGATCCAATCAAAAGCTGTTGCCGTTCCCCCTCCTCCAGCTTCTCCGGTTCCGAACAAAGCCCGGTCGTCCGAAAAATTTCATCCATCACCGTCGCGTAGAGCCGCGCATCCTGTCGCACATCCATCCGAGCCAAATGAAAACCAAACGTACGCACCCGGTCCAACCACGCCTGCACTTCTTCGGCCAGCAAATCCCCGCCAGGACCCTCCGCCACTGCTTCCAACAACACGCTCACGTCCCGCGCCATCTCGGTCGACGAACCATACGACCCGTCCACCAAGCAATCTTCCAATTCCAGCGCCTGCGTCTGTTTTAGCCGCCAATGAATCACCCCAATCCACCGTCGACACAACTCATTCGGCGGCACTTCGGCCAACACCTGCTCCAATTGCGGCCATCGCCGACAAGCCTTATCACAGCTCTGGCTCAACGCACCCTCGTGGTGCAACTGACGCTGCGACAAACTCAACGACTCGAACACTTGGCCACAAGTCGCCACCTGAAGCTCCAACGCCGCCTCCCGCATCCAGCAAAAAGTCTCCTGCGTAATCTTCGGCGTCACCCCCGGATGTCCATCCCGATCTCCCCCAATCCAAGAACCAAACGTAATGCAAGGTCGTAGCACCGGGGCCTCTTCGCCATAAGCTTCGGTCAGCGAACGTCGAAACTCACGCAACAACTCCGGAACGACTTCCCACAGCACCCGCTTCATCGACAACCCCCGCCGCACTTCTTGCATCACCGAAGGCCGCCAAGGTCGAATAAAATCCGTCTGCCAAAGCTTGGCCAGCTCCGCCCGAATCGAACGCTCGGTCTCATCCCGCTCCCCAGGCAACTGTTCCGCATCCGCCTCCAGCAACAATTCGCGGAGCCTCCGCAGCTTCCGCCGCACCGACCGACGTTTTGCCTCGGTCGGATGCGCCGTAAACACCAATTCCACATCCAGATGCTCCAACAACGCACGCATCTCGTCCGCCGTCTTCCCCGACGCTTTCAAACGCAAGGTCGCCGCCCGAATCGATTCGCTCCGCGCCTCGGGATAAGCCGCCCGTTCCCGCTCACGCAAAACCCGAACCCGCTGACGGTCCTCGGCCAGATTGGTCAAATCCAAAAAGATCGTAAACGCACGAATCACCACTCGTAGCTGATCCGCCCCAAGCGCACCAACAAACTGCGTCATCGCCGCCCCAGCCTCCGGCTCCCCTCGCCGTCGATCCCAAGCCAGCCGCCGCAACGTTTCGACAACCTGCAGCCCCTCTTCCCCAGCAATCTCCCGAACCGTATCCCCCAGCAACTCGCCAAGCAGCGCCATTTCCTCGCGCAAACGATTTTCCGAAAAATCCCCAGTCTCATTCAGCGCAGCAGTCTCGCCCATCGCAGCAGTCGGCGTATCACCCATAACAATCGGTCCAGCAGTTCGTAGTGTGACTAAAGAGAGTCATCCTAAGCCAAAAAGCAAACCGACGTAACCAGCCCCCAGGTTACTGTTAGCGCCGCCGCCGTTAGCGCCGTCGGCCACGACGAACGCCCCACGTTTCCCCCTTCACCCCAAAGGCTTTACGCTAGCTGCACTCCAGAGGCTTACGCCACCCGGTTCGCCTTCACCCTTCACCCTTCAAGGCACCCCATACCCCAGCGTCAACCACCCCGCAGCACAATCCAACTGCCGAAGCACAAGCGTCCGCTTTACCCCGCCCGACATCGGCAGCTCGATCGCCGGAATCGGAATCTCCTTCGGAAAACCTTGCCCCTCGGCCGCACGCTTGTTCAGATTCTTTTCCAGATTCTTACGCACGCCCACCTGCTTGCTGCTCAATTTGTCCTTCCACCGCTTGTCCCCAAACCAGTGCGGATCAAACCCGGTCGGCAACGCTTCGACCTCCCCTTCACGCCGCAGCAACACCCCGTTCCCATCTTGAATCACCCGATACGTCACCAAAATATCCCAGTTCCGACGGACCGACTCCTCACCATCCTCCAGCGTCGTCAATTTGGCAATCCGAATCCGCAACACAATCTTCTGATCCTCAAAGCTCACACTCACCGGATGCTCGCGATTGAACTCAAAAGACCAAGGCTTGAAGTCCGACTTCTTTTCTTTCTTCTTGGCCTTCTGGGTAGTTGCTTCCTCCTCCGCTTCTTGCTTCCGATTCTTCGGTTCCGACAAAGTGAGCGCGATCTCCGGTTCCTTGACCGAAGCCTCAATTACCGGGGCCACAAACTGCTTTTTGACCTCCGCATTCCCCGTCAGCTTCTTCATCCAACCAGGAATATCCCCCTCCAGCTTCGGCGCTTCCGACTCCTTCTTCTGACCCAGCTTCACGCCGCCCAAAAAGTGCGGAAAAAAATTATTCAGCGCCGTCTCATGAATCTGAAAATTCAGATCATTGCTCGCATCCGTTCCCGGCGGCAGTTGGCTCGTCGTAATCTGCTGCGCAGAAGCCAGCGTCGTCTCGATCCGAACGCTCTCGCTCGTCGAAGACATCCGCAAATGTTCTGGGAACATCCCAATCCGCATCAGCGGTGGTCGAAACTTCTCGTCATACTTCTGACGCGCCTCATAAAGCGCCTCCACCACCTGCCCGTCAAACTTCGTCGCAATCTTCTGCTCCGCGTGCCGCGCCCCAATCCGCTCCGCCTGCGACTTGCTCTCCGCCACCTTCTTCCGAGCAATCCGCTCCACAAGCCGCCGTCCAAACCGCCCGCCCGTCTTCCGAATCGAGCAAATACGCGTCTTTGTCCGCGCCGAAGCGGCCGACGGCATCACCACAAAACGAGCATCGCTTATCTCCAACTCCTTCGTCGCCAAAAAATCGGTCGAACCCAAGCTATTCACCCGCACCGGCTTCTTAAAACTCGCGGTGCGCGACTGGATATTTCCCGCCAACTGCAACTGAATCGCAATATGATCCGCCGACGGCAACGTCCGCAGACTCAGCATCCCGCTCGAATCCGCCGTCCCCCGCACGCGCGCCCCCAAAATAAAATCACGCACCGGCTGCGTCTCGCTCACCGGACGCTGCCCCATCCGATTCAGCACGCGCGTCGAAACCCCCACCCACAAGTTAGGACGGTCAAACTCCGAACGCACCCGCTCGACCAATTGCGGCGCATGCCCCAAGTGCTCCATCAACCCAACAATCTTCCCAATCTGACGAGTCGACTCAACCGACGGTTTTTCGGAATTACGAACAAGCTGCTTTTCCAACTCCTTCAAAAACGTATCGTACCGCTTCCGCGTGTCCCGACGTTTCCCCAATGCATTCCAAAAAGCCAGCTCCCGATACTTTTCCAACGCCGCAGCCGTGCGCACAAACGCCGGATGCTCCAACCCCCGCTTGTTCGCCCGCAAACGCTTCAGCACCTCATCCAACTCCTTCAACGACTTCCCCGAAATTTTGACTCCCTCTTCAAAATGTGGCTCAAGCAACGACCACTTCAAATACGTCTTCCAGTTCTCCGTATATTGGCTACCGACCCCCAGCCGATTTTCCAACCGACGCGCCATCTCCCGCAACTCCGAACGGACCGGCGCAAAACCCTCGTCGGTCAGCGGAACATGATCGCCCCGCGCCGCCCAAACCGATTTGGAAAGATTCCCCGCGTGTTGATTCCGCAAGTCGTTCAACCACGACTGCAACGCCCCCCGCACCACCACAAACCGCCGCTTCTCCAGCCCCTTCGCTCCCGAACGATATTGCTGCAACGCCCTGGCCACCACCGCTGGATCAGCCTCCTCCCCCTCCTTCATCGCCTTCCGAAGCGCCGCCGACCGCAAATACTTCCGCCACTTGTCCCCGTTCTTCTCCTCACCCACCCAAGCATCCAAGTCATCCAGCGCCGCCTCAAGCCGCACCACATCATTCGCCCCCCCCGCGCAGACCGATTCCACAAAACCAGTAACGACCACAAAAAAAACGAGCGGCAGGATAAGCAGATTGATTCGAGGCACGGCAGAAGAACTCGCAACAGAGAAAAATGACAGGCAAGAATGCCAGTATATTACCCCCATCACCCCCGGTTTGCGCCAATTAACCAAAATTTGCGAGAAACGAAGCCAAAAAAGCCGCGTTGCTACACAAAAAAAGCCGCGATGCAACGCATCGCCGGAGAAAGCAAGCCGAATCACCGCCCCTCGCGAAGCGAATTAAAATACTCCTCAGCATGTTCCCGACGGGCTTTCGGCAGCCGCTCCAACACCAACGGATCAGCCGCCGCGCTCTCTGCCGACGTCATTTGCTCCTTGATCGACTCCGCCACTTGCCCGCGAATGTTCGGCCCATCCGCTTCGCCGACCACCACCGCCGACCCGCTCCCCGTCTTCATTCGCACCCGCGAATCACGAAACCGCACATCATTCTTCTCCTCAGGACGAGGCCCAAACCCACCCCGTCCCGCCCCCAACCCGTTGCCACCCCTTTCGCTAAACCTGTCGCCCCCCCCCTGGCACGCCTGACATCCTTCCCCCTGACACGCCTTACACCCCATCGCATCCTTGGCCATCTGCAACTGATCCATGGCCGCATCCAACAGCTCGCCCTCGGCCATCTCCCGTTCCATTTGCTCCATCTGCTGCATCATCTGAGCCATCGCAGTCGCCGCCCCCTGCGCATCCCCCTTCTGCATACACTGCTGACACTCGCCCATCTTCTGCGCCAACTGGTCCATCTTGTTTTGCTGCCGCTGCTGTTGCTGCATCTGGTCCAACTTCTGCTGCAACTCGCCCGCCTTCGACAAATTTCCCTGCTGCTTTTGCTGCTCAATCTGTTTTTTTAATTCCGCCATCGCCTCTTTCCTCGCCTGCTGCGCCGCACCCATTTTTTCTTGTAGCTGTTTTAATTGCTGTTCCAACTCCTGCTTTGCCTGCTTGTCAAATTTCCCCTCAGCCATCTTCTTCCGCAGCTTTTCCAGTTCCTGCTGCGCTCCTTTCCAATCTCCCTTCCGCATCGCCGCAACCATCTTGTCCGCCGGACCTTTATTCAGATTGTTCATTTTTTTCAACTGCTTGCGAAGCGCCGACTCGCCGCCCAATTGCTTCCGCCGCTGTTCAAGCTGCTTGGCCAAATCATTGATCTTCACCAAGCTCCGCTTCCGCCCCGCCCCTTTCACCTCCGCCATCTTCTCCGCCTGTTTTTCCAATTCACGGAACAACCCTTCCGCCTCTTTGAGTCCTCGCTTCGACGCTTCTTTGCGACGATTGGCCAACCGCTCGCGCAGCTTCTTGGCCGCGTTCTCTTGTTGCTTCTGCGAGATCTCCGGCGACTTTGGATCGCCCCCACTCTGCGCCTCCCGATTATCCACAAACATCGTCAGCACTACCGCCAACAACGCCGGCACCAAGGGCAGCCAAGCACGCCGCTCCCACCGAACCCCAAACTTTTCATCCACGTCGATCCGCCCCACCGCCCGCACCGCGTCGGCCACCAACGCCCGCCCCGCCGGAGTCTCTGCCACTTCCTCCGTCAACGAAAAGCTGCTCGCCACCCGTTCCTTCAGCCCAAACCGCCGATCAATCTCCACCGCCGCCTCCAGCTCCGTCCGCCCGCGCATCCAAGTCCAAACCATCGCCGCCACCAGCCCCACCCCAAGCCCCGCGATCCCACATTTCACCGCCCAACCCCCAGGCAAATCCGCCCCAGGCAACTCCGCAATGGCCCACACCTTCGGAACCCCAATCGCCACGACTGCCCCCCCCAGCGTCACCGACAGACACTTGAGCAGCCGATTCAAAAACAGCTCGAACGACAGCCGCCGCAGAACTCGCCGCACCTTTTCACGAATCAGGTCCATCGACGCGTCTCCTCGGTATAGAATGGAAGGCAGGGATAGAATAAAAGGGCCGTTTCATTCTATCGAACAACCCACCCCAAGTCACGCAACAGCATTTTTCAGCTTCTCCGGTCCCTTACGGTCGCGGTTCGCCAGGTTTTTTTATGTCCGACCAACACCCCAACACTGACGTCGTCCTCTACGATGGCAACTGCCGCATCTGCACGGCCCAGGTCAACAAGCTCCCCTGGTGGGACTGCCAAAAAAAACTGTCGTACCTCTCGTTGCATGACCCCGAAGTCGCCGCCCGTTGGCCCGACCTGTCGCACGACCGCCTGCTCGAAGAAATGTGCATCATCGACACCCACGGCCACCGCCACTGGGGCCCTCACGCCATCCGCTACCTAACACGCCGCCTCCGCCGCCTCTGGTGGGCCGCCCCCCTGCTCCACTTCCCCGGCAGCATGTTTTTATGGCGACCCCTCTACCGCTGGATCGCCCACAACCGCTACCGCCTCTCCGGCACCAAAACCGACACCTGCGACACCGACGCCTGCAACTTGCATCGCTAATACAGTAGCCAGTAGCCAGAACAGAACAGAACAGCCAGAACAGCCAGTAGCCGCGTTGCAACGCAACGCAAGGAGAACCACAACTACATGCCCCCCATGCGTTGCGTTGCAACGCGGCCACCGGGGCCTATAGGCCACCTCACTCATACCCATGTTCCGCCGCCGGAAATTCCCCGCCGCGCACCTCATCCCGATAACAACGCACCGCCTTCACAATTTCGGTATTGAGATCCGCGTACGCCTTCACAAAACGCGGCACATAGTTGCTCGTCAAACCGAGCACATCGTTCAGCACCAACACCTGCCCGTCGCAGTCAGGCCCCGCCCCAATGCCAATCGTCGGCACGCTCACTTTTTCGGTAATGCGCTTCGCAACGTCCGACGGCACACACTCCAGCACCATCGCAAACGCCCCCGCTTCGGCCGCCGCCCGTGCGTCGTGCAACAACGCCCCCTCGTCGCGCTGCACCCGATACCCACCCAACTGATGCACGCTCTGCGGCCGCAGCCCGACATGTGCCATCACCGGAATCCCCGCCGCCACCATCGCCGCAATCGTCTCCGCCTGGTCGGCCCCTCCCTCCAGCTTCACCGCCTGACAGCGAGTCTCTTTCAGGATTCGCCCCGCATTTTCAATCGCTTTGTGTGCGCCAAGGTGATAACTGGGAAACGGCATATCGACCACTACCAGCGCATGCTCCACCGCCCGCCCGACCATCTCGGCATGATAAATCATCTCGTCGAGCGTCACCGGCAACGTATTTTCGTGGCCTTGCACAACCATCGACATACTATCGCCGACCAACACCCCTTCGACTCCCGCCTCATCGACCAGCCGTCCCATGGCATAGTCATAAGCCGTAATCATCGAGATCTTTTTCCCCGAGCCTTTCATCCCCGAAAACCGAGGCACCGTCATCCGCTTTTTCTTAGAAGTATCAGCCATCCCTCCAAGCTACCCAACCACCCCCCCAAACGCAACAATCCTTCGTAGGTAGCAGTTAGCGCCGTCAGTTAGCGCCGCCGGCCACGGCGAACGCCCCACGTTGGACTCCAGGGGCTTACGCCCCCCGGTTCGCCCCCCCCCTCCGGCCAAGAAAAAACCTAGCCTTCCTACCCAAAATAAAAACAATCGTCAGTTGCCCCCAACTCCTTTTCCCCCGCTCAATCTCTCCATTCCCAAAATAAAAAGGCCCAGAAAAATCGCTATCTCTCCAACATTTGCAGTAGCCGTGTTGCAACGCAACACAAGGAGCAGCACCAAAAGACTCCCCCCACAACAAAACTCCTCGACTTTCGCACCCAACCTTGGGGCCCCCCAGCAATCAGCGACAAAAGTCACCCCCAAAGGCCGCATTGCAACGCAATACAAGGTGAATCACCCCCGACTTTTGCACTTTTACCACCCAACCCTCGTGCAAAACTCCAACCGCCAGCCGCTTGTGAACCACCCCGTCTCGCAGTACAATATCGAGCTTGTTTTCCAGCCTAGTAAGGCAGCTAAGGCGGCCACAAGCCGCCAGCCAAGCCTATTCGCATATCCCCCCACAGAAGGAAACATTCATTATGGCAATTCGAGTAGCGATCAACGGCTTTGGACGCATCGGACGACTCACCTTCCGCAACCTGCACGCCCGTTCCAGCGAGTTCGAGGTCGTCGCGATCAACGACCTGACCGACAACAAGATGCTCGCCCACCTGCTCAAATACGACAGCACCCACCGCCGCTTCCCTGGTACCGTCGAGTACGATGACGAAAACCTCATCGTCGATGGCAAGCCGATCAAGGCCATGGCCCAGCGCAACCCCGCAGAGCTACCTTGGGGCGATCTCGACGTCGACGTCGTGGTCGAGAGCACCGGTTTTTTCACCGCTCGTGCCGATGGCAACAAGCCTGGCTACGACTCGCATCTCGCCGCAGGAGCCAAACGAGTCGTCCTCAGTGCCCCCGCCAAAGATGGTGCTGACCTCACCTGCGTCCTCGGCGTCAACGACGACAAGCTTACCGCCGATCTCAAGTGCATCAGCAACGCCAGTTGCACCACCAACTGCCTGGCACCCGTCGCCAAGGTGTTGCACGAGACGTTTGGCATCGAAAAAGGCTTGATGACCACCGTCCACGCCTACACCAACGACCAGCCCTGCCAAGATCAGCCTCACGCCGATCCCTACCGCGCACGGGCAGCCGCCCAAAATATCATCCCCACCAGCACCGGGGCCGCAAAGGCCGTGGGTCTCGTAATTCCCGAGCTACAGGGAAAACTCACCGGCATCGCCCTTCGCGTACCGGTCGTCACAGGCAGCGTCGTCGACCTAACCGTCAGCCTTAAAAAGAGCACCACCGAGGCCGAGGTCAACGCCGCCATCAAGGCCGCCGCAGAGGGCCCCATGAAGGGCATCCTCTGCTACATGGAAGACCCGATCGTCTCGTCCGACATCATCGGCGACCCACACAGCTCGGTCTTCGTCCCTGCTTTCACGCAAGTGATCGACGGCAACCTCCTGAAGATCGTCAGTTGGTACGACAACGAATGGGGCTACAGCTCTCGCACCGCCGACCTGATCGCCCGAATCGCCGCTCTGTAGCAAAGCAAAAGGTAGCTGAACCTCGGTAGCCGTGCTGCAACGCAGCGCATGGAGCCCAACACCTCTATTGCGTTGCAACGCGGCCAATGGCCCGCTTAGCAGCACTAATACCGCGAAGAAGAAGTCCAAGTCGCCGGACTTCGTTTCGTAACCGGCGGCTTAGGCTGCACCACAGGCGTCTGATGGCTGGTTACCTTAGCAGCCGGAACGTACGCCTGCCGCCGTCCCAGCGGCTGAGCAATCCATCGCTTCGCCTTGCTCGAGGTCGTAGCAAACCCGTCCGAACCCCGCCCCGTCCGTTGCCCCGTCCTCTGCATCGAAGCACGCCATCGTGGCTGACTCTTAACCTTAGGCACCTCGGCCACTTCGACCACCTTCTCCAATGATGGGGCCTCACGACGCACGTGCAGCTCGTTTCTCGGGTGCTCAATTGCTTCAGTTTCCACCTCTTCAACCAACACCAGCCCCGTCGTCGGCACACGAGGCACTTCGTAGGCCTCTTCGTAGGAACTGATACTTGTCAGTTGCGTCGGCTCAAAAGGAAGCTGAGCCAGCAGCTTACGGCCATCGGTCGTAACCAGCCGGACCCACAGCTCGACGTCCCCCTGCGGCAACTCCAGCTCCTCCAGCGGCAATTCCAAATGCAGCCCGTCGCCCAGGTCCGAAGACTGCCAAGCGGCCATCGTCTCCTCGGCATCAAAATTCCATCGCTTCAGCCGCTCCGGCGATTCCCGGTCACCAGTCATCACCATCAGCGAGACCTCGCCATCCAGATCGACCGGCTCGTTGTTCGCATCCAGCGCTTCGACCACCGCCAGTAGGCTCTGAGGCGAACCGCTGACGTCCCCGTCACTGAAAATCTGCGTAATTTCTACCCGTTCGGCCACCCGATCTGTCAGTTCCAGTGGGTCGTCGTCAAACATCTCTTCCACAAATTCCTGGTCCCCCAAATCTTCAGACATCAAAACCGTTTCCAAGACCTCAGGCTCAAAATTAACCGGATCAGGAATCCTCAACACACCGCGAGGCGTCCGTCGAGTCTCCACTTTGGTCGAAGCCGCCTGTCGCAGTGGATTTACGTTCTCCAGCTCGGTGACGGGATCTCCGATTTCGAAATCGAGATCAGGAACCTCCAAGTCTTCCGGAGCGATCTCTTCTGGGGAGCTTTCCGGCGTATGCTGTGGAGTCTTCGGCTCATCCTGTTCAGGAGTAGGCAAGTTATCTTCCGTCTTCTCCACCACCGAGCTTTCCTTGGCCGAGCTGCGCCGTGTCTTTTTCTTTGAACGCTTCTTCGAGGAATAGGCTGGTGCTGGCTGAGAGTCTCCGAGTTGTTCCGTATAAACGACCGCCTGCTGGGGGTAGGTGCTGCATCGGGAGTCTCGCAACTTTTCCGAATACTCCACGACGTAATCTTCCAGCTCGTAGATGTAGTCTTCCTGCGTCCGCAGTTCGCGTTCCAGCAAATCGATCTGGTTGTCGCTCGTCGATCGGCAGCCGACGGCTCCCAGGCAAGCAAGGACCAGCAGCAGCGTCTTGCTGCACAATTTCGTTTCAAGCAGATTGAGCATCGTACTATAACGCAAGGAGGAGAGCGAAGGGGCGAACGCGGCACGAGCGCAAGGCCGTGGCGTAGGCCGCAAGAAATAGGAAAACCCCGCCCCGACGTCAAGCGAGATCAGCCCCAGGTGCCAGCACGAAAGTGCGAGTCGGAATCCCTTCGAGCTAGCAAGCTTAGTGAAAATGGCTTGCTAGCAGCGGCCTAGACTTCCATTTTGTCGACGACCTTGTCGATGAGATGGTATTCGACCGCTTCTTCCGCAGACATGAAGGTGTCGCGGTCGGTGTCTTTTTCGATTTGCTCCAAGGTCTGGCCGGTGTGTTCCAGAAGAATCCGGTTCAGCTTTTCCTTGGTCTTTTTGAACTCACGGGCATGGATCATGATGTCTTCGGCGGTGCCTTCCATGCCAGCAGAAGGTTGATGGATCATGATGCGCGAGTTGGGCAATGCAAATCGTTTGCCAGCGGCTCCGGCTGCCAAAAGCAGGGCACCCATCGAAGCGGCTTGTCCCATGCAGTAGGTTGCGACGTCGCAGGTGATGAACTGCATGGTGTCGTAGATCGCCATGCCAGAGGTCACGCTGCCGCCGGGCGAATTGATGTAGAAGTGGATGTCTGCCTTGGGGTCGTCGGTTTGCAGGAACAAGAACTGAGCCACGATGCTGTTGGCCACGTCGTCGTTGACGCCCGAACCCATCAGTACGATGCGATCCTTGAGCAACCGGCTGTAAATATCCATGGCCCGCTCTTCGCGGCCCGACTTTTCGATGACGTAGGGAATGAGCGCCATAACAGAATCAATCCATTGGTAGGGTGTGTGGGGATTTTTGAGTTGCTTAAAAAATAAAAACCACGGAGGCACAGAGATAGAATTTAAGATTGCAGATATAGGATTGATGATGTGAAAAAATCAAAGATCAACAATCACACATCTCAAATCAAACATTCTCTCCGTGTTCTCCGTGCCTCCGTGGTTTTGTTCGCAGTCTTTGTTTGCTGTTTTTCCAAACCGAAAAAATTTACAATTTCTCAATCATCGTCGTCGTCTTTTTCGCTGCCCGGGGGCTTGGTGAGAATGTCGTCGACGATGCCGAATTCTTTGGCTTCGGTGGCGGTCATGTAGTAATCGCGATCACAGGCTGTGCCGATTTCCTCGGCCGTTTTGCCACAGTGGCCGGCCAAAATTTGGTTGAGCGTATCACGAGTTCGCAAAATTTCTTTGGCTTGAATCTCGATGTCTGAAACCTGGCCGCCGACGCCGCCGTGGGGCTGGTGGATCATGACTTTCGAGTTCTTTAGGGCGAAACGTTTTCCTTTTTTGCCACCGGCGAGAAGGACTGAGCCGCCGCTGGCCGCTAGGCCGACGCAGTAGGTCGAGACAGGCGGGCTGATCATTTGCATGGTGTCGTAGATCGCCAGGGTCGAGCTGACGCTGCCGCCGGGCGAGTTGATGTAGAAGTGAATCTCCTTGCGGCGATTCTCGCTCTGCAAGTAGAGCAGCTTCATCACCAGTTCGTTGGCGTTTCCGTCGTAGATTTCGCCTTGCAAGAAGATGATGCGGTTTTCCAGCAGCAGATCGCCGAGCGTCATTTGACGCTGGCGCTGATAATCACGCGAAGCGGCTGCCCCGGCTTGGGGGTTGAGCAGGGTCGAAAAATTAGGCGAGGCGTTATCGTTCATATCCAGTCCTTTGTCGTGAAACACGCTGAGAATCCTTTTCGGAGGGCTGCTTTGGGAGGGCCGCTCGTGTTGCCTTGACTCGTTGCCTAAATTACTCGGTCGCTTCGGCTTCAGGCTCTTCTTCGGTCGCTTCGGGGATTGCCGATCCGTCGTCGCCGCCGGCTGCCAAATAGATGGCTTCGACGTCGAGTGGCTCTGGCTCGTACGGTTCGTCGTTGAACTTGGCTTCGGACTGGACCAGCTCTAGAACTTTGCGTTCGAGGATTTGGTTTTGCAGGACGTCCATCAGGCCTTTTTTCTCGATTTGTGCCCGTACGCGACGCGGCGATTCGCCACTTTGCATGGACATCAGGAAGATTTCCTTCTCGAAATCGCCCTCTTCGGCTTCGATGTCGGCCTCTTCGGCAATGCGTTCGAGAATGAAGTGCTCTTTCAGACTTTGGGCTGTCGAAGCGGCACTGTTCTGCTGTAACTGATTCTCGCGAGCACGGATTTCGGCTTCGCTGAAGCCGGCCCGTCGTAGCTCCATCACGGATCGTTCCAACTCACGGGCACTTTGCCGTTTCAGAAGGGCTGGCGGAAGTTCCCAGGAGGCGGCTTCGGTCAGCGAGGAAGTGATTTGGCCGCGAATTTTTTGCTGTTGTTCGTACTCGAGCTGACGCTGGAGATCGGCTTGGATCGCTTCGCGGAGCTTTTCTTCGGAGTCGAAACCGCCCATTTCTTGCAGGAAATCTTCGGTCAGTTCGGGCAGCTTGAGCTGTTTGACTTCTAGGACTTCAAACTCGGCGTCGATCGACTTGCCTCGCAGCGCTTCGTTGCCAGCGTCTTGGGTCAACTCGATCTTGCCGGAACGCTTGTCGCCGGCTTTGGCCCCTTCCATCAGCTTGTCAAACGCTTCGAGCTTGCCATCGCTGAAGCTGAGCGTCGGGCGAATGCGGGTGACTCGTTCTTTGTCGTTGACGAGTTGTTTGCCATCGTGGGTGGTGACGATGTTGACGGTCAGGTAGTCGCCTTCGCTGGCGGCGCCGTTGTGGGGCGTGAGCTGGCCAAAGCGGGCAAGCATTTTTTCCTGCTGCTGGTCGATGTCTTTGTCGTCAAAGTCGCGGACGGGGCGGTTGAGCTTGAGGCCTTTCCACTTGGGCATGTCGAATTCGGGCCGGACTTCGATATCAAACTCGAAGGTCATCGGTCCTTCTTCGGGCACTTCGACGGCGTCGAGATTGAGATTCGGCTCGCTGATCGCGGTGAAATCTTGCTGTTCGCTGATTTGGCCCAGGCTGTCCATCAGGAGCGAGCCTTTGATTTGCTCGCCGACTTCGGACTTGAAGCGGCTTTCGACCAACTTGCGAGGTGCGCGACCGGCGCGGAATCCGGGGACGTTGGCGGTGGCCATTAGCTCGGAATAGGCCTCGTCCATGTAGCGGTCGATATCCTCACGCGAGACGGTCACGGTTACGTGGCGTTCGCAAGCGCTTGGACTCGCTACTTCGACGTCGAGGTTGAGCGATTGAGGCTCGTCTTCGGTAAGGAGTTCTGCGCCTGCGTCGTTTTGATCAGCGTCTTTGAGATCTGTGTCAGCCATAAGGTTGCACCCTTGCTTGCTATCTTGCTTTTTGTGAAAGAGTTTTCGACGAGGAAAACCGGCCATAAACCTATATATTTTGCCAAAACAAAGGCGGCCCGCAGCCCTCTTCGCTGGCTTGCCCCGTGCTAGTAAACACGTGGCAGGCGATCGGAGGCGCGGGCCCTCATTTTGACCTTCAAAGAGCGGGTGATCGGATTTGAACCGACGACAACAACGTTGGCAACGTTGTGCTCTACCAACTGAGCTACACCCGCATGGTACCTATTTGCCCCAAATTGCCGTTTGTCAGCGACAAGCGGCTGAGTCTGCTCTATCGGCAAACTCCTTGGAGATCATCAAATTATAGGAGTAGAAGACTGCTTCGCAAGGGGACTTAGGCAAATGACGAATGACGAATTGACCCAATGACGAAGGTGTTTTGAAGCATCCACTCCAAAAGCATGGGTGTTCTTCCATTCTAAGTGCAGTATCTTCGTCATTCTGGGCTTCGTGCATCATTCGTCATTGGGTCATTTCGTTAGGAATTGGGCATCATTCGTCATATTGGCTCATCCCATGCTGCTTTTCAAGAAGAAATTTCTGCCGGCCATCCTCACGGGCGAGAAGACGCAGACGATTCGGCTTTGGCGTTGGCGGATGATGAAGGCGGGGCAGCGGAGCTATATTCCGGGGATTGGTTACATTCGCATCGAGACGGTAGACGAGGTTTGCCTGGAAGCGTTGACCGACGAGGACGCGATCCCCGATGGTTTTGCTACGGCCGAGTTGCTGCGAGCAGAACTCAAAACGCTTTACGGTGAGAAGATCGCGGCTGGGTATCTGGCGTTTCGCGTGGTGTTTTGTGTTTTGGAAGATGCCGTGCCTGCGAATGGAAATAGCCACAAAAAACACAAAAAGCACGAAGAGATTTGAGAAAGCGACTTTTTGTGTTCCTCGTGTTTTTTGCGGCTATTTTTTCTTGTCGAGATTTGCCGGCTATTGGAGGAGGGCTTGTAATTGCTCGGCGGAAAAGGGTTTGACTAGATAGCCGTCGAGTGCGTGTTTGCCGGTGTTTTCGGAAGCGCCGGAGCCGGTCATGCCGATAAAGCGTGGTGGTTTGCCGTTGATGCTGGCTTGTTCTCGGAGTTGGTCGACCGCAGCAAAGCCGTCTTCTTCCTTGAGGTGATGGTCGACGAGTACTGCGGTGAACTCGTGTTTGTCCAATTGTTCAGACGCTTCGTTGATGGAGGAGGCTGCCACGGGTTTGTAACCCATGCTGCTTAGGAGTTGGGTCATGGCGTTGCGTACCATTTGGTCATCGTCGATGACTAAGACAGCGGTTTTGGTCGAGGGCGAGGTGTCGACCTTGGTTGGTGCCGTTGGCTGGGGTTGGTCGGGCTGGGGTTGGTCGTCTGGGGTTAGGCATCGGCGGATCGTGGTGCCTAGTTCTTGGGCGCTGAGGGGTTTGATGATGAACTCGTTGATGCCGTAGCGTTTTAATTCTGCTTCATTCAAAAGCCCGGCAAAACCGGTCATCAGAATCACGGGGATTTCGGGGCGGTGTTCGCGCACTCGCCGGAGCAGTTCGACGCCGCTTGTGCGGGGCATGGTCATGTCGGAAAGGACGAGATCAAAGCTAGTGGGGTCAGCAGTAAAACAAGTGAGGGCTTCGTTGGCTGAGCCGCAGGCCGTGATCTGGTAGCCTAGCTGCTGGAGCATGAACTGTGTCGATTCGAGAACGGCTGATTCGTCATCGACGACGAGAATGTGCTCGGTGCCGGTGGTTGCCGTTCGTCGGTTTTGCGAGAGAGCGGCGAGGACCGGTTTTTTGTCGGTGCAGGGTAGGTAAACGACAAACGTGGTGCCTCGTCCGACTTGGCTTTGGACTTCGATGGTTCCGCCCAAGCCGGTGACTGCTCCGTGCACGACCGACAGCCCTAAGCCGGTGCCTTCGCCAGCCGGTTTGGTTGAGAAGAAGGGGTCGAAGATTCGTTCTAAGTTTTCTTCTGCAATTCCCGAGCCGGTGTCTTGAACAATCAGCTGGACATACATGCCTTCGGGTAAGTCGGTGTGTTGCAATTTCACTTCGCTTGCCGAGACGGTCAGCACTCCGCCGGCGGGCATGGCTTGGTAGGCGTTGGTGCAGAGGTTCGACAAAATCTGATAAAGTTCGGACGCATCGGCTTCGACCGTTCCGCATTCGCTGTCGACCGAAACTTGAAAATCGATTTGCTTGGGAACCGACGCCCGTAGTAGCTGGAGCGTGTCTTGGATGATGGGTGCGACGGCCGTTGGCTGGCGGACGGCTTCGTGGCTTTCGCGTCCGAAGGTGAGGATTTGCCGGACGAGTTCTTTGGCTCGGTTTGCGGCTGCGAGAATCTGCAGCACCTGGCTGCTTTCGACCGAGCCATCGGCAAAATAGCTGCGCAGGCCTTCGGAATAGATGAGGATCGGCGTGAGGAGGTTATTGAAATCGTGCGCGATACCGCTCGCCAAGACGGCGATCGATTCGAGCCGTTGGGCTTCTCGCAGGCGGGCTTCGGCTTCGCGTTGTTTGGTGATGTCGCGGCCGATCGACTGGACTTCGTGGAGCTTGCCGGCGTCGTCGAAGATGGCATGGTCGAGCCACTGGTTGAGTGCGAGCTTGCCGTCGGGCTTGAGCACCCGATGCTCGTAGGTATTGACCGGGTTTTTGGGCGTCATGCCCGAAAAGCTCTCGCGGACTTTTTTGCGGTCGCGTGGGGGGATCAAGTCGAAAATCGAGCCGCCTAGCAACTCTTCACGGGTTTTGTCGTGGTATTCGCAGTAAGCGTTGTTCACAAAAATGCGAATTCCGTCGGGCGTGCAACGGCTGATGAGGTCGGTTTGGTCTTCGACGACGTTGCGATAGAGTTCTTCGCTTTGCTTGAGCTTGCGTTCGGATTCGACGCGTCGGCTGACGTCGGTGACTAGGGCCAGCGCGAGGTGGTCTCCGTCCTGTTTGACAAAGCTGAGGGCAATTTCGACGGGAAACTCCTCGCCGTTTTTCTTGTGGCCGGTGAAATACTGGTCGGTGCCGAACCGATGGCTGGAAGAACGGGCCAAGTTGCCATCTTGGATTTCGAGCGTGTTGTCGCTGAGGTCTTCGGGAATCAGTTTTTCGAGCGGGCAGCCCAGGAGTTCTTCTCGCGTGTAGCCAAAGAGTTTTTCGACCAGCGAATTGACGACGGTGATTTTTCCCTCGTCGTCGACTGCGATGACGCCTTGGGCGGCCGATTCGAGCAGGGCGAGCATCGTCTCTTCGGTGCGTCGCATATCGTGCGTGGCGACGGAGAGTGATAACAGGTCGGTGACCGAGGCGAGAAAACGCTCTTGTTCTTCGGTCCACTTGCGTGGGGGGCCGACATGCTGGCAGCACATGACGCCGCGTAGCTGGCGTTGGACTCGGATGGGCGAATCGAGCATCGAGGTGATGCCATGCTCGGCGAGATAGGAGCTGGCGAATTCGCGTGTGCGCGGATCGTTGACCGCATCTTCGGCGGCGATGGCTCGTTCGCTTTCGAGCGCGGAGAAGTAAGCGGGGAATTGTTCGACCGCGAATTCGAGCCCCGAGGTATGGGCCGCTTGACTCGAATCGTAGCAATCGAGGCATCGCAAGACGGTTTTGTCGCGGTTGTAAACGCAGACGCTCACTCGCTGGGTGTTTAGGTAGCGAGAAACTTCTTCGGTGAATTTTCCGAGCGTCTGCTCGAAGCTCAGTTCGGGCTGCTGCTGGGCGAGCGCCAGACGGAGCAGGATCGCGTTGTGTTGTTCGAGCTGTCGGTGCTCCTGACGGAGATTTTCTAGCTCGGCTTGCAGGGATTCAACAGTGATCTTGGGGTTGGGCATCCCTCGATTCTAGCGATTCTGGGTAGGCGAGAAAAGCATCGCAATAAAAACAGCCTGAAAGTGAGTAGGCCGGAACAAGCGACAGCGCAGTTCCGGCATGGCACGGCGGATAGGTGTTTTTGGCTCGCCATGCCGGAACTGCGCTAAAAAGCTTGTTCCGGCCTACCTCCTGGGATTTGTTAGCGTTGGAAGATTGGGAGGAGTTGGTTGGGTGCGCCGAGGGTGAGGGCCATTAGGGCGGTGGTGTAGGCATTGCCGAATTTGCCGTCCGATTGATGGCTGTCAGCGGTCCATGCTCCGCTTTTGCTTTGGTTTTGGAGTATTACTTTTGCTGTTGGGGGATAAAATTGCTTCCAATAGTCGCCGCCTAGTTGGTACATGGCCTGACAAGCACAAAAGACTCCGTAGTGGTATCGGTCGTCGACCCATCTTGCATTGGAGTAGCGGCGGCTTTCGTTGTAGTTGGCAAAGCCCTCTTTGAGCAGCCAATCTCCGGCGGTGCGTGCTTCTTTTGAGTCGTGTAGTCCCGAATGGGCCAGGGCCAGGATGCCGGCTCCGGCCATCCCTCGGCTTTGTCGATTTTCGGGACTGGCCATGATCGTAAATGTGCTGTAGTCCGACTGGAAGCAGCGCTGAACGTAAGCGACCGCATTGTCGATCGGTTCTTTGGGAACTTCGAAGCCCGCGTTTTTCGCCGAGCGCAAGAACATCAGGTACCAGCCTGTGACCGAGAGGTCGGAGTCGTATGGGTCTATATAACGATCGACGTAGCGCCAGCCTCCTTCGTCGTCTTCGCGGCGTTTGGGCCAGCGCTGCATTTCTAGAGTCGCTTTTATGGCGCTTTCGAGAACGGCTTGGTTTTTTTCTAGATCGCCTCCGCCCATCGCAAAGACTTCACTCAACAATAGGGAGGACAGGGCGTGGTTGTAGGCGGCTGTGCTGCCAACTTCGTGCGAGACGTTGCGAGAAATTTTGCTGCCAGCGGGAGCGACAAAGGCGATTAGTCCGTTGGGTTTTTGGCAGCTTACGATGAAATCGAGAGCCTTTTGAAGCTGCGCACCGTAGGGGCCTTCGCCGGGCAGGTGTCCGTGGGCGACGAATGCCATGACGCAGAGGCTTGTGACGCCGGGTTGGCCTTGGGGCAGAGTGGGAAACGAGCCGTTGCGTTGCTGTTGGGTGGCTAGCCACTGCAGGGCGTGCTCGACGCTGGTGTCGATGCGCTGCCATTCGGCGGGGGTCAGTATTTCGTCGGTCGTTTGTGCATGGAGGTGCGGGGCACGGAGTTGCGGAGCGAAAGCGCAAGTGATGGCGACTAGAAGTAGTTGCAAAACTTGGTTTATGGCAAAGCGGTGCATGATGGTTTCCTTGGGGTGTTATTCAGAATCGTTATTAGCGCCGCTGACTTGGCGGAAGTATTGCTCGATGGCGCGGCGGTAGCGTTCGGGCGGTGCTTTGTCGCGGCCTTGGAGGAGGTCGTCGCTGAGTTGCGAGGCGAGGCGGTTCCAGTCGGCGTTTTCTCGTGCCAGTTGGGGCATGTCTTGGACGAGGTCCTCTGCTTTGGTTTCTTTGAGGGCACGCGCGACTGCCCGTTGGTAGGCTTGGTCGAGTTGGCGTTGTTGTAGTTTTTGCTGCTGGCGCATGTGGCGCATTAACATGCTTTGATTGCCGGCGGTAATGAGGGCATTGTCGCCTCTCGAGCGGAGCCAGTTGGACATAATTTGGAGGTTGGAGGGTCGGCGGGGGATTCCTAGGGCTTCTTGGATGGGGACTTCTTGTTCGAGTTCGCGTAGGAGTTCGTCGAGTGTTGGATCGTCGAGGAGGCTTGCGATGGGGTCTTGGACGGGCAGTTTGTCGAGTTCTTTGATCGACGCTTCGATCATTTCGTCGTAGATTTTTCCGGCTAGTTCTAAGGCTTCGAGTGCCGACGTTTGACGAGCGGTCGCCTTCGGCATTTGATTGCGGCGCAGGGCGTAGACGGCTGCTAGTTGGTTGGGGGCCGCCTGTTCGTCGAGCGTGGCGAGCAGGCTTCTTGCTTTTTCTGCTAGGGCTTGGGGGAGCTTGCCATCCTCCTGCTGAAAGAGTCCCGCGAGCCGTTGTTCGAGGTCCGCCAGCTTGCCTGCCATTGTGTCGGTTTGCATGGCTAGGCGGTATTGGGCGACTTCGGCCGAGCGTGGGTAGTTGCCCGCTTGTTGCTGTTTGAGTTGGCGAATCCAGGCGGAGGTTTGCTCGACAAGGCGGCGTGCTTCGAGTAATCGATTGGTGGCAAAGTAGGCAAGGTCGACGCGTTCGGGGCGGCTGCCGATTTGGCGTAGGAGGATTTCGAGTTGGGTAAAATGTTCGTAAAGTTGTTGGGCGTCGGTCAAGATTTTTTCTGAGGCAGCTTTGGCGTCGAAGGGGTCATCGTCGGACTTTTTTCTTGCCCGGGTCGATTCGGTTGCGTAATGGTTGCCGTCGGCGCTTAGTTCTTGCGTGGCGGTGGCGATTTGTTGTAAGACTTCGGCGGTTGCGCGGAAATCGGCATCTTCGACCTCTTCGCCCAGAGGCGACCAGGTTTTGAATCGGTCTTGCAGTTCGGCGGCCGCGAGGGCCACGTCTTGTGCCGACTCGACGTGCCGTCCTAGGAGAATGACGGCCAGTTTGGAGCGCCTTTCTTCGTCGTGGTCTTCGTTGTTGTCTTCGGCGATGGCGGCCCAGGCACGCGTTTCGCGGTTGAGGGCTTCTTGTCGTTCGATGAGGCGATCGAGTTCGTTGCGTAGGACGGCGCTGCGGCTGCGCTGGGCGTCGAGAAACCGGCGCAGGAGTCGGGGATCTTCAGCCAGAATGCGCGCCAGTTCGGCGCGCATTTTGTTGCGCATTTCTAAGACTTCTTTTAGGCGTTGGAGATATTCTTCATCTAGGTCAAATTCGACCCTTTTTCGCGCGTAGCGGTTGCCTTCGCCGTCGGGTCGGAGCAGCTCCATCGAGTCTTCGATGAAGATGCGGTACATTTTTTTGATGCGTTCGACCGACTCTGCCAGTTTGTATTCGGCCTGGGTTCGCTCGAAACGCTCGGTCAAAAGTGTTAGGAGTTCGCGGGCACGGGTGGTGTGCTGCCAGCCGTTGCGCACGGTTTCGATGCGTGGGGCGTCATCGAGCTGTAGGGCCTTCCAGAAATCGCGGCGTGCGGGGGCGATGTGGGCTTGGCCGATGTCGACGAGCTGGAGGCCGATGAATGCGTAGGGGGTGTCGTAGGTCTTTTTTTCGAGGTCTTCGACGACTTGGAGGGCCGCTTCGATTTGTTCGTCGGTGCGTTGGATGTCGCGGTCGTGGCGGGTGGTCCAGGAGGGGGAGCTGTCGACCGCGTCGAGGACGGATCGCGACAACTGTTGTGCCTTTTCGAGTGTTTGATCCAACTTGGCTAGGCTTGGGGCGATGGAGACTTCTAGCTTCAACCGCTGTTGGCCGTCGTAGCTGCCTGCCCACTGGTCGACCTTGATTTTGATTCGCTTGCTGCTGGACGTTTTTGATTTTTTTTGGACGTCTAGGGCAAGGTGAGACATGGGGTTTTCTGGCGGCGGGTTTTTCTGTGGGGTGGCTGGATTCGGCTGGTCGTCGGTGGAAGTGGGTGAAGCTGCCCCTGCTTTTGAAGGAGTCTGCTCTTTTGGTGGAGTTTGCTTAGGTTGCTTCGGCGGAGTCGTTTTTTTTTCTGTTTCAGGTGGTTGCTGGGTGGGAGAGGGCGGAGAGGACTGGGCTGCTAATTTCGAGTCGGATGGCTTTGTCGTCCGGCTTTTTATTTGTTTGTGCGTTTGAGGCAGGTGTAGTGACTTGGTTTTGTGATGAATTGCCTTTGTTGGTTGCCGGCTTGGCTGCTGTGTTGGCGGCGGCAGGTTGTGCGGGTGCGGGCGGAATTACTTTGGCAGGTGACTTGTTTTGAGTTTCATTTGGGTCTGTTGCGTCCCCTTTGGTGCGTGCTTCGAGCAGCTCTTGCTTGAGCATTGCGGAGCCGGGGGCTTGTTGATTGGCTGGCTGAGGTGGTTGGGGGGGCGGGTTGCTGGCTAGCGTTTGTTGGCCCCGGTCTTCGCGGACGCGGATCGAAAAACTTAGCTCTGCGCCGTCGGTGGTTTTGTATTTGGAGAGGTCGAGGTTGATGGTTGCTTTGACCTGATTGCACCTTGTTGGTCGGCTAGGGGGACGGGGATTCGGTCGAGGACGGTTGGTTTGCCGTCGGTCTTGTGGCTTTCGTCGTAGACGATTAGCTCGGCTTGGCGGATGCCGACGTCGTCTTGGGCGGTGAAGGTGATGGGAATCGTCGCGTCGGGGCGGACCGCCATTTTGTTGGTGGGCGTGAGGATTTTGACGACGGGGCGCTTGTCGGGCCGGCAGCGGATTTCGCAGGTCGGGGGGCGTTGGTTGGCAAGTCCGTGCGATTCGGTCAGAAGGGGCTGTAAGGAGAGGTTTTGGGAGAGCGTTGTTTGCCAGCGGTACCAGCCCTGGTCGTCGGGGGTGAGCGGTTGGAGGTCGGCGTCGCCCATTTTTAATTTGAAACTTTGGACGGATTGTTTGGGTTGGAAGGCAATTTCGACGTGGCTTCCTTCGAGCACGGTGACGCGGCGGGGGAGTTTGTTGAGGATTTTGGGCGCTTTGCGTGTGTAGGCGGGCGGGGTGAGCGTCATGCGTACTTTGGCGATTTGAGGGCGGTCGGCGACGACGATTTCGTACCAAGGGGATTGGCCGTCGCCGGCGCGGAAGCGGTAACGCAGGGGTTGTTTGACTGCGCGGAGTCGGTGGGTGAGCTGGCCTTGGTCGTCGGTGTGCGGAGCGAGTGAAACGGTTTTTAAGTCTCCCTGCTGGGGCTGTAAGAGGAGCGAGGCTTGTTCGACGGGGAGGCCTGCGACGGTGGCGGCGATTTTTATTGATTCGCCGCGTCCGACGACTTGCTTGCCCGAAACGTCGATGAGCTGGGTGGCGGAGATCGGCGTGTGGGGCTGCCAAAAACGCTTGAGCAAGACGCTTGTTCGTTGCGTGTCGAAGAGGACGGCGAAGCCTAGGGTTGCGGTGATGACGGTGAGGGCGAGTAGCGCGCGGATCAAAGCGTCGAGCGGTACGACGCGATCGGTTTCGATTTGAGGGGTCCACTTTTGTGCTTCGGAAGCCACTTGATGGAACATCGCGGGGTGGACGTCGGTGGCATGGCCGTTGGTCGAGACGGTGGTGACGGTGGACCAGCGTTCTTCGAGTTCGGGGATTTCGCGGTCGACGTCGGAGGCGACTTGTGTGAGCTGGCGCGTCTGTCGCCAAGCGGCGATGGTCCAGGCGAAGAGCGTTACCGCGGCAACGGACCACGTGGAGTAGGTGAGTGCGGCCCGCCAGCGCGTGTCAAAAATCGTTGCGAGCCAATCGATGAGCATCGCGATGGCCATCGCGGTTAGCAGAACGCCGAGGGCTGTGACGAGTGCGGTGCCGAGACGGACTTTGAAAGTGCGTTGCCGTACGCCTTCGAGTTTCTCTGCCATTGCGGCTGGGAGGGTGATCTTTTGTTGGAGCTGTGTCATGAGTTACACCAGTCCTTTTTGTTTGCGGACAATCCACTCGGCTACGAGACAGCCTAGCACAATCCAAAGGTTCGCCCAGCGATTCCAGAGGGGGACGCGCCGGACGGTTTCGTGAATTTTTGGCGAAAGCGAAGTGAGTTGTAAGACTTCGGCCAGGGCCGTGGGGGGGATGACCTGGCCGCCTGTGATTTTTGCTATTTGCGCGAGCAAGGCACGATTGCACGTGGTATCGAGCATTTCGAGGTTGTCGTCGGCGTCGACCGAGATTCTCGCGCGGATGGGCGACTTGTCTTCGGTTGTGGACCTTAGCTTGTCGACGGCTGCGCCGCTAAGGACGATTTCGTAGGCTCCGGCGGCCATGCCTTCGAGCGAGCAGAAATATCGACCGGCGACTTTGGAGTCGCTTTTCAGTTGGGTGGTGGCGATCTCCTCTTCAAGCGTGCGGGTGATGACTTTTAGTTCTTGCTCGGCCAGGGGGCGGCCCGTGGGGTCTTTGAGCCAGACGGTGACTTCGATTGGCTCTTTGCGGGTGTAGTGTGTTTTGTCGGTGAGGATGCGGACCAGGTCGGTGCCTCCGCCCAGGTTGTCGGCGGTGATCCAACGCAGCATTTGTCCCCAGAAGCGATGGTGCTTGCGGTCGCCGGTGCGGTAGCGGAGTACCCAGGTTTGTGGCGAGGCGAGATAAACGACTCGGCCGTTGCCGACTTGGTGCCAGCACAGAAAGGCGGGGAGATTTTTCTGGGTTGAGCGATCTTCGATGACTAGAGGCCTATTTCTTGGGACGGCGCGTAAGAGCGTTCGGGCGGTTGGCTTGGGGCGGCAGTATTCGGAGATCCAGAAGAAGGGTTTTTTTCGGTAGATGCTGAGCCAAGCGAGTTCGCTGGCTTGGTTGGAATCTTCGATGGCCAGCGCGCTGTGGAGTCGGCCTTCGTCGGTGAGCATCAGGGTGTAGCCGTCTTCTTCGGTGGCATTGTGGGCGGCGGTCACGGGGAGCAGGTCGAGTAAGGGTTGGCCTTGGTACTCTTGGGGTAGGTGATCGCGGCCGGCGATGAGGATGAGGCGTCCGCTCTGCTGGCGGACGTATTTGGCTAGCGACTGTTGGCTGGCTCGGCTGAATTGTTTGAGACCCAGGTCGCCTAGGATGACGATATCGTAGACGGCCCAGTCGTCGACCGTTTCTGGCAGGCGGGGGTTGGTGGCCATTCGGCCAGTGCCGCGTAGGCGTGGGTAGAAGAGGAGTTCGTCGGACTCGATGTGCGGATCGCGGCGGAAGAGCTGTTGTAAGTAGCGATACTCCCATTGCGAGACGCCGTCGGCTAGCAGGACGCGGAATTTGTCGCGTACGACTTCCCAGCTAACGAGCGCGACGTTGTTGGCGGTGCCGGCTTCGTCGGGGAGGGGTTCGACCAGAAGTTCGTAGTCTTGCCAGCCGGTTTGCAGGGTGGGGACGCTGAACTGGATGCGGCGGTCGATTTGTTCTCCTTCAAAGGTGACTTTTTGCCGGTCGATTTCTTGGCCGTCGTGCCGGAGGATGACCTCGGTCGAGAGGCCCTCGCAATCGACGGCGGTGACGATGGCTTCGATGAGTCCGGCGTCGCTTGCGACCACGGTTGCTGGGGCTTCGACGCGGTGGAGACGAAGGTCGCGTACGAGGGTGGAGTTTCCGGTGGGGACGGTGAAGATAGCCAGGTTGGACATTTGCGAGGCGGCTTCTTGGGGGGATTGGGTGCCGAAGACATTGTGGTTGCCGTCGGAGATGACAATCGCGAGACGCGTGGATTGGGCCTCGCGGTTGGTTGCAAGCCGTTGGAGGACGGCGGTGAGGTTGGTGAGCTGGGGAGGTTCGGCTTCTGCATGGGTTGGCGGGGTGGTAAGAGCAACGCTCCAACTTTGTTGCGTGCTGACGGGGGTGAGTCTCGAGTCGAAATGAAAGCGTTGGATGCGCACGTTCTCGGTCAGGTTGACGAGGACGTTTTTTTCTAGGGCGTCGAGCATTTTTGAGGATTTTTCGCGGCGCGATAGTTCATTCGAGGCGCTTTCGAGCGTGGGGCTTTCGTTTGCCAACTGCTCGGCCAGATCTTGGGTGAGCGACGCGATGCGTCGGCTTGCGCTCGAGAGATCTTCGCACAGGATTTCGAGCGTATCGGTAAGCTGGCCCACGTCTGGGGTGTTGTCGTCGGCTAGCGATTCTTGGAGTTCGTCGAAAGCCGTGGCGATGGGGCCTTGGAGTAAGGTCTCGACGCGGTGGACGCGGTCGGCGATTTCTTTAGGGACATCTTCTTCGGGGACGTCTGCCAATTGGGAGCTTAGCGCTTCGCAATGCTTTTCGGTGCGTTGGGTGGCGGTGCGTGCGTTGTGGAGGGCCTGTTTTATTTCTTTGAGGGGTCGGTGCTGGTGCAAGAGTTGTTGTGCTTCTTGACTGGCGGAACTTGCGAGATGGAGGGCCACCTTGGCGCTGTCGCAGAGGGTTAGCGGCGAGGTTTTTCCGGCGGTGTTGCTTGCTAGAGTCCATCGCAGAAGATCGACCGGGTCGGCTGGGTCGACGGTTTCCATGCTTTGGCTGATGTCGGAGAGGATGGCTATGGATTGGGGGGTTGTTGTGCGTTTGATCGTTTCTCGGACAGGGCCGACTAGCATCCAGAGCGCTAGGCCGAAGGCGGTTGTGCGTAAGACCCAAAAAAGAGCTGCCCAGGTGGTGCCGACGGTGGTTCTGTCGCGCCAGAGTAGCCAAGCGGCAATCGCCGATAGCAACAGGCCCAGGCCAAGGGCGGTCGCTAGCGAGACGGTTCCGTCGAACGCGAGGATTTTTTCGGAGGTTTGCAGTGGATCGGTGGGCATTTTTCCTGCTTCGTCGGTAGGGTGGGCACTGTCCACCTTTGGTTTTAATCGTAAGTTGTTCATGGTGGGCAGTGCCCACCCTACTTGTTTAAGTGACGGCGACGCCGGTGCGTTGACGGGTTAACCAACTGGCGAACAGTTGCTCGGCAATCAGTAGGAGGACGAGGGCGAGTAGTAGGGCACCCCAAACGGGTTGGTTGCTTGGGGTTATTTTTTTTGTAGTGAGGGCTGCGGCTGCTGCGTCGGCGTCGAATTGCACTTGGGCCAGTTCGTTGAGCCGCGAGCGATCGGCTTCCAAGTCGATTCGCTGGGGTCGCGCGCGACGTAGAAGGGAAGGCGAAGGTCTTGGGTGGTGCCGCCTTCAAAAGTGAGTTGGTAGAGGCCGGGGAGTTGGGTTTGCGAATAGCGGACTAGGTTGTTTTCGTCGTCGGAAAGGGTCAGGGCGATTTCGCTGCCGGTGGGCGTGCTTAGTTTGGCGTTGGTGAACTCGGAGCCTGTTGGTGCGTGGGCGAGGATTGCGTTGCCTGGCTCGAGATTGTGGCGTGCTGCGGCGGGGGCGGTGAGATAGTCGAGCCAATCGTGAATCATCACGACATACGATTTGAGTTGCGGCAGGTTGCTCCACTCGAGTCCCAGCGGAAAAGCTTGGATGAGAATGCGTCCTTCGCCCAGTAGGTTTTCGACCACCAGGGGGCTGCCGTCGCCCGATTCGAGCAAGACCCAAGCCTGTTGGGTGTTGCTGCGTGCGAGTTGCCAGTAGTCGGAGAGGCGTGCTTGGTCGATGTCGAGCTGTGTGGTGTTGGCCAGTTGGGTGGTCGTGGGGTGGTCGCGTTCGGGTGGGTGAATGGAGCCTGCGGGTTGGTTGGAGTTTGGAACGTTTTTTAATGTTTCTAGGGCGACGGGGCTGAGGGCGTCGCCCTCGTCGTACCAATGGCGATTGAAGGAGTCGCGGTCGACGCGGTCGCCGAGCGCTGCCCAAAGTCCGCCGCCGCTGCGGACGAAGCGTTGCAGTCGTTGTTCGGTGCCTGCGGGCAAGTCAGACAGGTTGAGGAAGACGATGGCTCGGTAGTTGGCCAGTGTGGTTTCGGGTAGTTGGTCAGAGGCGATGATTTCGGGCCGGTAGACAGAGTGCCACGGCAGTGGGATTTTTCGGTCGTAGCCCAAGGCGGCGGTGAAGAGCGCGTCGGTGGGTTGGGAGGAGTTTTGGTCGTCGGAGTCGTCCACCACGAGGATGGGCAATTGGTCGGAGATTTCGACGACAACGGTGGTCTGTTGGTCGAGGGCGATTTGATCTTCGCCGAGAATCCGGCAAGTGACGGCAACATGGCCGCTCTCGGAGTGGCGGAGCTGGGCGGTCAGAGGTTTTGATTCTTGGGGTGCAAGCGGGGGCAGATCGGAAGTGGCAAAGACGTGGTCGTCGACGAGCCACTCGACGCTGGTGCTGTCGCTTACGGTTTCGCCTGTGTTGGCGACTTGGGCGGAAAGCTCTACCGGCTCGCCGGGCCGTACCAGTTGCCGAGAAGTTTTGATCTGCATGAGGGCAAGGTTTTCTAGCGGCTCGGTCGTGAGTTCGCAAGCAATCACTTCGATCGACGTTGGAACCTCGGACCGCTCTCTTGCAGCGAGCAGTTGTTGCCAACCGTTTTCTGTTTCGAGCTGCCAGCTTTTTGCCTGATTGTCGGTGAGAACGACGATGCGGCGCGACGTGGGATGCCCTTGTGGTTCTAGGTGGGTGGCCATTTGAAGGCATTCCAGCAAGTTGGCCGTGCCGAGGGTTGGTTCGACCGTTTCGAGTAGGGCAAGAAGCTGGCGTTTGCCGGTGGCGTCGGCGGCGATTCCCTCGGCGGTGAGCCATTGTCCTCCGCCGGCAGCTAGTAGGAGTTGGACATGGTCGTTGTTTGAGAGCGCGTCGATGAGCTTGCTTGCTTTTTTAACCATTTGGTCGCAAGCCGAAGCGTTATCGAGGGTGCGTGCCATCGAGAGTGAGTTGTCGAGCAGTAGGACGATCTCGCGGTCGGCGTGGCCACCGATCCATGTGCTGCGAATCATTGGTCGGGCCAGGGCCAGGATGAGTGCCAAGATCGCGGCGATGCGCAGCAGCATTAATAGCAACTCTTCGAGCCGCTGGAGGCTACGGCCTTGGGTGGTTGCTTGGGTGAGAAATTGCATGGCCCCCCAGGGAATGACCTCGCGCTGACGGCCACGGTAGAGGTGAATAATCACCGGGGCGGCCACCAGGGGCAGGGCGAACAGGAATGAGAGGCTGAGGAAGCTCACGGGAAGTTTGATTTTGGAAAGGAGGAAAAAGGATATGGGATTTCTACCCGTGGAATAGGCTTCCAGCCTGTAGCTTGTGCTGCTTTACAGGCTGGAAGCCTATTCCACGCGGGGTGGAAGCCTGTTCCATTAGGTGCGATGTCGGGAGGTGGTGGCTGATTTTTGGGATTCTCGGCGGCGGAGGTAGTGGGACAAGGTTTCGCCGACGTCGGTGTCGGTGGTCATGGTGACTAGGTCGATGCCCAGGTCGGTCATGGTGGTGCGTAGCTCGTTTTGGAAGGTTTGGAACGCGGCCAGATATTGTTTGCGAAGTGCGTTGGGGTTGATTTGGATTCGGAAGGGTCGTTCGAGGTCTTGAAAAAACGATTCTCGGCGGAAGGGAAACGTCAGCTCTTCGGGGGCCAAGGTTTGAAAGACGAGGACGTCGTGGCCTCGGCTGCGGAATTGTTGGAGGACGCGCCGAAGTTGCGCGATGTCTCCGAAACAATCGGAGACCAGAACGACGAGTCCCCGACGTTTGAGCCTGCCGGTGACTTCGAGCAGCGAATCGCTGAGCGTGGTTGTGGGGTTGCCGGTCGCTTCGGTGTTTTCTAAGACGTTGATCACGCGGGCCAGTTGGCTGGCGCGGGGCAGGGGGCGGACGTAGTTGAGTTGCGAGCTGCCGACGACGGCCAAGCCGACCGAATCGCGTTGCCGTAGCAGCAAGTGGCCCAAGCAAGCACAGACCATGCGGGCGTAGTGCCATTTGCTGACGGTCGACATGCCGAATTGCATGGAGCCGCTGGCGTCGGCGATCAGCAGGGCTTGCAGGTTGGTTTCGTCGTCAAACTGTTTGACGTAGTAGCGGTCGCATTTGGCGTAGTGCCGCCAGTCGAGCTGACGGATGTCGTCGCCGGGGGAGTAGGGGCGAAACTCGGCGAAGTCGGTGCAGCCTCCTTTGTGGGTCGAACGGTGCTTTCCGGAGAGAAATCCGTCGACGACGGTGCTGGCGATCAGGTCGAGTTGGCCCAGCTTGGCAAGCATCTGCGGATCGAAGATCGGCCGCTTTGTTTTTTGCGGTACGGCGGATTCTTGGGGAGCCGTCGGGCCGGTGGGCGCATGGTTGGTGGGCGCTGGGACTGGGCCGGCCGTGGGGGCATGTTCTGCCTGACGGCTGCGAAGCGCGTCGATAAATTGGTTAACCCGTGATTCTGCCACGTGGTGATTTCCTTGTAGCGCGAGTTAAGATTTGGTAGTAGCTGTGCATTGCTGAATGAGCGCGGTGACGATGTCGTCGGTGTCGAGTCCGGCGGCTTCGGCGTTGAAGGTGGGGATGATGCGGTGACGCAGGACGGGCGGCGCTACGGCAAAAATGTCGGCGGTCGTGACGTGGCAGCGTTTGTGGAGCAGCGCGCGTGCTTTGCCTGCCATGAGCAAGGCGATACTGGCTCGGGGGCCGGCGCCGTATTGAACTTTGTCGGCCAGGTCGGGAGGCAGTTGTCCCGATTCGGGCCGGGTCATGCAGGTGAGGTCGATGGCGGCATCGTAGACGTGGTCGGCGACGACGACTTTGGGGACCAAGCTTTGCATCGCTTTGAGATGCTCGATGCCGATTACCTGCTTGGTGTTGTAGGAATAGTCGGTTGTTTGTCGGCGGCAGATTTCTCGTTCGCCGGCGCGGTCGGGGTATTCGACTTTGATTTTGAGGAGGAAGCGGTCGAGTTGGGCTTCGGGCAGGGGGTAGGTGCCTTCGACTTCGACTGGGTTTTGGGTTGCCAGGACGAAAAAGGGGTCGGGGAGTGGGTAGGTGGTTCCGCCGACCGAGAGTTGGCCCTCTTCCATCGCTTCGAGCAGGGCGCTTTGGGTTTTGGGCGGGGTACGGTTGATTTCGTCGGCGAGTATGAGGTTGGCGAACAGGGGGCCTTGGATGAAGCGGAAGATACGTTTGCCGGTAGTGTGATCTTCTTCGAGGACATCGCTGCCGGTGATGTCGCCGGGCATGAGGTCGGGGGTGAACTGGACACGGTTGAAGGAGAGGTCCATTAAGGAGGCGAGCTGCGAGATCAACAGCGTTTTTGCTAGGCCGGGCATTCCTTGCAAGATGCAATGGCCACGGCAGAGGATGCCGATCATTAGCTGTTCGGTGACGTCATCCATGCCGACGATGACGCCTGCCAGCTCGGTGCGTAGTTGTTGATAGATGTCGAAAAGATTGTCGACTAGGCGCGTGACCTCGACGGTGTCGGAGTCGGGGGTTAGCACTTGTTGGTTGTTGTTGGTCATAGTTTTTAATCTCAAAGGTGTTCCGGAGGAGTCGTTTTTTATTGAGCTTCGTTGTGGCTGATGAGGCCGTCGTTGTCGTTGTCGAATTTTTTGAATTGTGCTGGGCTACCTTGGAACTCGCGACGCGAGAGGTCGCCGTCGTGGTTGGTGTCCATGCTGGTAAACCAGGCGGGAGCCGGAGACGTTTTTGGTGCCGAAATTTTTCGTTGGGCGGCGGTTGCTTTGCTTAGATGTTGGTGGACGTGGGGGCCACGGGTGACGGCTAGTCGGATGGCTGTGGGGATTTCGTGGGGATTGAGCTGGCCGTCGGCGTTGCGGTCGAGGGTGGTTAGGAGGGGGACTGCGCGGCGCTGTTCGCGGAGCGTCAGTTGGCGATTGTTGTCTGTGTCTAATAGGCGAAACAGGGGGTAGCCGTCGACGACTGCGCCGATGGCGACTTGGGTCTTTTCTGTTTTGTTGAGGGCGGTGCCGGAGGGGTCGTTGTTTTGGGCGGCTGTCAGTTCTAAATAAACCGAATCTTGCTCGACGGTGAGGACTTGGTCGGTGGCTGAGGTAAGTTTCCAGCTTTCGGCTGTTGTTGTGCCGGTGGACAGCAAGGTTAGGGAGGGGGTCTTGTCGTCGAAATTCACGCAGCAGGTGAGGTCGGGAGCCATCGTTGCAAGGTCGATCAAATCGGAAGCCTGTAGCGAGCGGTCTCCATGTTGAATGCGATTGAGCAAAGTTAATTTTGTGTACACCATGCTTTGTTCTGGATAGGCTTTTTGTAGGTGCTTTTTTAGCGACTGCCAGTCGGTTTGCGCATCGACGACTAGGAGTAATGGGTGGCTTTTGGTTTGCTGCATGTGGGCGTGGTGCTTGCTCATGCGTTGGAGTTCGTTTAGGTCGAGGTTGTCGTCTTGGTTGGTGTCTGCCTGTTTGAAAATGGCGGAGGACTGGGCGATTTCGTCGTCAGAAAGAATTTGGTCGTTGTCTTGGTCGAGCGTGTTCCACAAGGGGGCCACGTTTGCACGTCGCCAAGCCATCGCAGATCCGAGGGTTAGGAGCGCGGGGCCGCCGGTCCGCTGGGCCATCAGCCAGCGCACTTCTTCGCGGTCGGCGGTGGTTTGATTGGCGGCCAGGTAGTTGATCAATTGCTGCGAGGCGGTTTGGGTTTTTCGGGGTTGGGCGGCGAGCATGGGCGCCTTTTTTTCGGCAGTCTCCGTTTCTTTGGCACCTACTTCCTTGGCCTCTACTTCTTCTTCCTTGGCGTCTACTTCAGTGACGCCGGTCGCTTCGGCGGTTGCGGCACCGGTGCGGACGAGGAAGATAGCTTTTGCTTGGGCTTGGAGTTGGTCGATCCATGCTTCGCGTAGGCTGCGGAAGGGTTTGCCGTTGATTTCGATGGCAAGATCGATCAGCACAGGTCTGGGAGTGCTCAGCACCAAAAGCCGTAGCCAGGGGTCGTCGGGGTCGACGTGCGTTGGGATTTGCCATTCGCCATCTTGCGTACGGGCATACAGGGAAAGGAAGTTTTCCTGCTCGGGCTGAACCATCATGAGAGGGTTTTGGGAGGCGTAATCGGGGATTTTTTTGGAAGCGAGCGATTGCACGGCGACCTTGGCGATTGGCTCTGCTTCTAGGTAGTGTTGGCGGTTGGTTTGGGCCTGGGCGACGGTTGCTAGTAGGGCTATTGAGAGTGTTGCCAGTCGTGCGAGGGTGTGGAGGTTTTTGGGGGGGTAGTTGTAGGAAATGAAAAAGCCTCACGCAGAGGCGCAGAGACGCAGAGGAAAGCAAAACATCCAAAGCTCTGCGGTCTCTGCGCCTCTGCGTGAGGCTTTTATTATTAGGTCTGTTGTAGGGCATGTTGTTTGGCTGAAGTGATTGAGAACTGTTTTTCGTACTAGGCGAGCAAGCGGTCGATGGGCGAGTCGTCGACGATTGCGATGGGGCGTCCTGTGTTGGAGATGTTTTGGGTGTCGGGTGGGACGCCTAGGGCTGTGCAGAGGGTGGCCAAGACCTCGCCGACCGAGGCTTTGTCTTCTTCGACGTGTGTGCCATCGGCGCTGGTGCTGCCATAGGTTTGTCCGCCGGCGATGCCTCCGCCTGCCAAGACGCAGGACCAAGCCTGGGGGAAGTGGTCGCGTCCGCCGCCGGCGTTGATTTTTGGCGTGCGACCGAATTCGCCCATCCAGATAATTGTGGTCGATTCGAGCAAGCCGCGTTGTTTGAGTTCGGTCATGAGGGTTGCCCAGCCGGCATCGAGTTCGGCGGAGAGGTTTTTGACGGTTTCGAAATTGTTGCTGTGCGTATCCCATCCCAAGCTGCCGGTCGAGGCGCTGTTGAGCGAGACCTCGACAAAGGGGACGCCGCGTTCGACGAGGCGGCGGGCCAGCAAACAGCCTTGGCCGAACATGCCTTTGCCGTAGGCCTGACGGACGACGTCGGACTCTTGCGACAAATCAAAAGCGTCGGCGGCGTCGCTCTGGATCATTTCGAGCGAGTTGGCGTAGGTTGCTTGGTGGGCGCGGATCGTTTCGTTGGGATGCTGGGCCAGAAAACGGCTTTCGAGCGTTTTCCACAGGTCGAGACGCTGTTGCATTTGGGTGGCCGAGATGCCTTCGGGGGGGCGGAGTGCGTCGACTTTTAATTCGGCAAACCCTTCGCCTTGGGTGGCTGTGGGTAAGGCTCCCATGCTGGTTGCGCCAACGACCAACGGGGCGAATTTGGGGCCGAGGAAACCGGGGCCGTAGGCTTCGTTGTTGAAGCCGCGAAATGGGGCGATGCTGACATAGGGGGGCAGCGCTACTTCGGGCGAGGCAAGTTGTTTGGCTAAGGCGGCACCGATCGCGGGATAGCGCACGGCTCCCATCGGTGGTTGGCCGGTGCGCATTAGGTGGGTGCCACGGCCGTGGTCGCCTTCTTTGGTGCTGAGGCTGCGGATGATGGCTAGTTGGTCGGCGTGTTTGGCCAGGTTGGGCAGATGTTCGCTGAATCGGATGCCGGGGACGTTGGTGGCGATTTCTTTGAACTCGCCGCCGTTCTCGTGGTCGGGCTTCATATCAAAAGTGTCGGTCTGGCTGGGTCCGCCGCCCATCCAAAGCAGGATACAGTGTCGACGCCGGTGTGGGTCGGCGGCCAATTGCTCGGCCAGCGCAGGCAGCCAGCCGCTCATGCTGAGTCCTAGCGTGCCCAGTCCGGCGGACTGGAGCCAGCGTCGTCGATCAATAGGGTTCATGGTTTCACCCGTATGCTTTGTGTTTGTAAGGTTTCTGCAGGCTAGTGAATAAACGTAAACTCAGCACTGTTGAGCAGCGCCCAGAGGATGTCGCCCAGGGCACGGGATCGTTGTTCGTCGTCGGAAGCTTCGCTGACATAGGCGAGCATTTTTTCTTGTTCTTCGGGTTCGGGGTATCTGGACAGGGTGGCTAGGAACAGGGTTTCGACGCGTTGTGCGTCGGTGAAAAACGGGGCGTTTAATGATTTGAGGAGGCCGCTGCTGGCGAGGTCTGTGGCACCGTGGACGAGTGTGCCGTGCATCAAGGTCAGGGCCTGGGGGATGCCAGCGTGGTAGTCGGTCCGTTTTCCTTGGGGGGCGCGGAACTGGGCGATGAAGGCCTCGCGCGAGCTATTGCCGAAACGGAGCAGGGTGGCAGCGTTCCCGGCATTCATGGATTCGTGTTGTGTGGCGACGCCGATGCAGTCGTAGAGTTGGTCGGCGGTAAAGCTTTTGATGTTCATACGGGCGAAGGCCAGGGCTTGCGACGGTTCGTCGGTCGCGGAGCGGCTGGAGGCTTGGTAGGCCTCGCTGAGGACCACGGCTCGTAGGAGGCGGCGCAGGTCGTAGCCGCTGGCGGCGAAATCTTGGCTGAGCGTTGTTAGTAGCTCGGGGCAAATCGAGGGGTTGTCGGTGCGCATGTCGTCGACCGGATCGACGAGGCCGATGCCGAACAGGTGTTGCCAAACGCGATTGACGGTTGCTTTTGCAAAGCGGCTGTTCTGTTGGGTGGTGATCCAGTCGACCATTTGTCTGCGGCGCGAAAGCGTGTCGTCCTGCCTAACGTCCTCCGAATCAACGTCCTCTGAAAAGGTATACGGTAGGCTGGGGGGAACGACCTCGTCGGAGTCGGGGAGCCGGACTTCGCCACGTCGATTGTCACGTACTCGCAGGACGGACGAGGTGACTTCCATTTTTCCTTGGGGACGCGAAATCTGGGCGAAGTGGGCTGCAAAGCCCCAGAAATCTTGCTGCGAAACGGACGCATCGAACGGGTGGTCGTGGCACTGTGCGCATTCCATTCTCATGCCGAGGAAAGCTCGCGAGGTTTTTGCGGCCAATTCTTCGGGGTTCAGTTTTAGGGCCGCGTAGAACAAGATGGGACCGGAATCGCTTACGCGGCCTTCGGCCAATAGGAGCTGGCTGACGAGTTGGTCGTAGGGCAGGTTTTTCTCAAAACGATCTGCGAGCCAGCGGTCGAACTTGTCGGTTCCGCCGTAGGCGTTGGTAGCGATGCCGTCGGGCAAGAGCAGTGTTCGCCAGACGGTTGCCAGATGGGTGGCGTGGTCGTGGCTGGTGAGTAGGTCGTCGACCAGTTGTTGGCGAGGGTTTTGTGAAGGGTCTTCGAGAAAACGGTAGACTTCGCTGACGCGCGGGATTCGACCGGTTAGGTCGAGATAGACTCGGCGCAGAAACTCGGAGTCGGTCGCCGGCTCGCTGGGTGCGATGCCTTGGTCTTGCCAGCAGGCGGCAAGTTGGTTGTCGATTTGCCGAACTAATGCTTCGGGGGCAAGGGGTTGTGCGGGCAAGTTCCAGGCGGTGGGTTGCGTGGTGGGTTGCAGGGGTTTGCGTACGGGGTTGGCCGTGATCGGTGTTGGGGCCGGTTCGACAATTTTTTCGGCGGGCGGAAGGGTGGCGATCGTGGTGGCTGCGTCCTCGGTTGCAGTGTCTTTGGTTACTGGGTCCTTGGTTACTGGGCCGAGTTGCGTTTCGGGCTTTTCTACGATTGGGCTGGAGGCCTTGGCCACTTCTTCGGTTGGTTGGGTGGGCAGCGCGGCGACAATTGGAGTTTCGGGCGGGACGCCGAGTGCGTAGATCGAACTGGGGCCGTTGGCCGGATACGCAAACTCAAAAGAGCGGTTGGATGTCTGGTTGTTGCCGGCCAAGCGAGCCGATTTGGGCAAATGGGTCTCGGGGTCGAGCAGAAAAACAAGTTGGACGAGCCGTTTTTCTTGATTGCCAGATGTTTGGTTGCCGGGCTGGCTGCCGAAGATTTTGAGTGTGGCCTGTAACTCGATGGCAGGGTTTGAATCGTCGATACGAGGGGCTTGTCGCCAGGATTCGGAGAGTAATTCAAAGTGGCCGACCTTTTCAGGTAGCAAGAGGTCTAACCATGCTGTGGAGCTAAGCGACGAGGCGTTTGCGGGCCGATTTTCCTGTGAGATGACTTTGCGGTCGGAGAGATATCGCGAGGAAGTTTGGCGGTCGTGATAGGCGATTTGATCGTCGGAGCGAATCGCGAAGACTCCGCGTGGTGCCGAAACCCAACCGTTCAGGCCGGTCGATTTGGAGAGGGTTTGTACCCAGTCGCAACTTTCTAAGGCACGCAGCATCGCTGCCCAGCCGTAGGCCGACTGGCTATTCCACAACGAGAAGGCGAAGAGCAAGGAGGCCGCAGTTGCGAGGGTCATGGCGAGGCGGAGGCTGACCCGGTGTTGAGGGCGAGGGGAAACCGCCTTGGTCGTTTCGGGCTGGCTGGTTGGATAGGTATTTCGAAACTCCTGATCAAGTTGCTGGAGCAGATTTTTTGAAAATTCAGGCGAAGGTTCTGGCTGGGCGTAGCCCGATCGAAGTAATCGCGCAAGCTGGGCGTCGTCTCGAGGAATATCGGGAGAGACGTCGTCGTGCGGATCGAAATGTTCGTGATCGGTTGTCATAGGGAAGGATGCTTAGATGTGCTAATGCTTCGTCGCAGTGGTTTGCTGATTTTCTGTTAGTTCAAAAAGTCGTCTGAATTCTCGGCGTGCTCGATAGAGGGTTGCCTCGACCGCTTTTTCGGTTTCTTCGAGTCGTTGGGTAATTTCTCGTATTCGTAGGCCTTCGACGTATTTCCATTCCAAGGCGATGCGTTGTCGTTCGGGTAAGTTGTCGAGGATGTCGAGGATTTGTGTTTTTTTCTCGGCGGCCAGTAGCTCGGCCGAGGGATCTAAGGGTTCGTCTCGGCTGAGTTGTTGCTGAGCTACGCCGGGGAGGTGATCTTTGGCGCGGTAAACTTGCCGATGATGGTCGGCTACCTTATGTCGGACGACGGAGCGTAACCACGCGGAAATTTTTGGATTTTCGGGATCGATTTGCTCGATGCCCTTCAGGAGAGCCAGCATGACTTGGCTGGTGATGTCTTCGGCGGTGTGGGTATTTCGTAGGAGGGCGTAGGCGTACCGCCAGACAAGAGGGAGGTAACGCCGCGACAGCGTATTCCACGCCTCCGAGTTTTTCTCTCGGGCTTGGCGTATTAGCTCTGCGTCGGTCAACGGTTATCTCGTGAGGAGAATCGCATCAGTATGGGCCGCCCGTGGCTGCCAGCGAACTGGCACTGCGGGTAACTGTCAATTTAGTCGTTCTCGGAGCAAAAATCACTCAAAAAGTCTTTTTGCGTGGCTTGGCAGAGAGGCGAAATCGGCTGGGTTGACCGAAAAATTGGGATAATCTGCTTGAACTTCCACTGCCGCTGGCCGTTTGAGCCTGCACTTGCAGGCAGGTGTCGTTAGAATGGTTTTTCCATGGCTGAGACAATTCTAGAAAAGATCGTGGCCGTCAAGCGGCTGGAAGTTGAACAGGCGAAGCAGCAGTGTCCGGAGCAATCGCTTCGAGAGCGGCTTGCTGATGCGCCGGCCGTACGAGACTTTTTTGGGGCTTTGGCTGAGCCTGGGCCGATTCGGCTGATTGCCGAAGTGAAGAAGGCTAGCCCCTCGGCTGGCGTTATTCGGGCAGATTTTGATCCGGTACGTATTGCGAAGATCTATGAGGCTCATGGGGCTGCTTGCCTTAGCGTGCTGACGGACGAGCAATTTTTTCAGGGGAGCTTGGATTATCTGCGCGAAGTGCGAGCAGCCGTTGGGTTGCCGGTGTTGCGCAAAGATTTCATCATTGACAGCTATCAGCTTGTCGAGGCGCGTGCGGCTGGGGCCGATGCGGTGTTGTTGATCGCCGAGTGTTTGGGCGATTGCTCGCTTCGGAAGCTGCACAACGAAGCGGTAGAGTTGGGAATGACTCCGCTGGTGGAGCTTTATGAACCGGCAAATCTTGCGCGTGTGTTGGAGGCCGGCGCGACGCTGATTGGCGTGAATAATCGCAATCTGCACACGTTTGAAGTCGATCTTGGTCATACGCTTCGGATGCGGGGCGAGATCCCAGCGGACTGTGTATTGGTGGGCGAGAGCGGAATTCGAACGCGCGGGGATGTTGAGCTTTTGGAAGAGGCGGGGGTCGACGCGATCTTGGTCGGCGAATCGTTGATGCGAGAGCCGGATATCGGCTTGGCTGTTGATACTCTATTAAAAAAGGGCTAACTAGCGTTTGCTAGTTAGCCCTTGGCGATGCTATTGCGGTTCGCTTCTGCGATTTCGCTTCTTACTTGCGTTTGCGACCGCAGGCCATGCAGGCCAATCCTAGGCAGGCGATGCCGAGCGTTGTTGGCTCGGGCACTTGCGAGAAGGTTTGGTCGATGATGGTCATGCGAGCTGGCAGTCGCCCTAGACCCGAGGAAAAAGCAAGGATGTCTTTTTGCACCGAGAGTTTCTCGTAATAGTTATCAAAGAAGATCCAATCTTCGAGTTGCTGTCCGCCTGGTCCGAAGTTTGAGGCAAACGCGGTGATACCGCCGACGATGGTTGGGTCGTTGTCGACAAAGTTTTCGTCGACGGAGATAAAGGACCCTGGCCCGGCCAAGTCAAAATTGCCAACCCCAGAGCCAGACAGGTGGGCGTCGCTGATCAGGTAGCCTTGCATCAGACCTTCGGGCGAGACGGCTACGTCGAACGTGATGGAGGCATCGGACGCTTTCTGGACGCCTTGGTCAAGCAGGTCGGTGAAACCGCCTTGGAAGCGGATGCCGAAGTTGCCGGAGTTATCAATAATGCCCGACACACTTACGCCCGAAGATAAAGGCATGTCGCCGGTGGCCGAGTAGGTGAAGTTGTTGAAGATTTTGTCCCCAACCACAACTCCGGGAACATGTCCACCGCCCGTCAGATCTTCGAGTGAGACGGTTTGGCTGGAATTGGGATCTAGGTGGGTGTACCCGATCATATTTGCACGGGCTGAAACGGCACCCAGTGCCAACACGGTAAGACAGACTACGGAAAATTGTCCTGTGATTCTACTTCGCATAATGGATTTGCCTTTCAAAAAGCAATACTGAGAGACCTGCTTACCTCGAAAATGCAAGGTCTCCGACATAAATTGGACTATGACAAGCGCGAATCAGTGCGCTACTAGGAGCATTCTTTTTTGTTGTGTTGCTCATGCCAAACGATTCTTACTCTAGACTTCTGAACTGGTTTCTTTATCGCGTGACCCTTTTGTCTCCTCGTTGATGTATGCCGCCGGTGGTGTTTCCTTTTCGTCTGGCCCCGCTGAGCCGCTTGCGTTTGGCACTGCTGTGCGCCGTGCTTTTACGGACTCCGCCACGGCTACGCGTTGGCCGTCCACTGCTGCTTACGGCATTTTCGTTTTCTGTGTCTTTAGATTCTTCAAAGGGCTTCTTGCTCATCACAATTTCACCTGGCCTATAAGGCGTCAGAGTTTTTGGTTTTGTTCGTTGCCCCGAACTTTTTTCACTCTCAATGCCATCCACTCGGTTCTGTTCTCACGCTTGTAGTATTCTGTCCTGTCAGTGATATCCCCTGTCAGTGATATCCGCAGGCTTCCACGTAGGCGGATGCCTGTTTTGCCACTGCCTTTCTCGCTTCTGCATACACAAGTTCCAAACCTTGGCGATCACTTAGGCCTGGCAGATAAGTCCAGATGCCTAATTGACGTGCCCATAGCTCTTCTTCCCGCAACTCTTCTTCTTTGGCAGAGTCGGTTCCGCAGACGACGAATAACGAGCGACTCATTCCACAAGCTTGGGCCGTCACCTGACGCAGTTGTTCGTAGGAAGCGGTTTCGGGATGGGGTAAGTCGACGATCGTTAAGTGAGCATCCGACTGAAACAGACTACGCAGAAAATCTTGCACCTCGTTGCATACCTCGGCTTGCCACGATTCTCCTTTGGCAACCGACTGAAGCATTCGGGCACGTTGATCCGACCAAGAAACGACGAGACAGCGCAACAAGCCCGGTAGCACGAGGGTGCTTGGCGGAGCTTGACTACTGACTAGTTTTAGCTCAGTCGGTGCGGTATGAGTGGAGGCTAACGCCACGATATTACTTTCTTACTGTTGCTAGTACGCACGCTACCCACTAGGCAGCGAAACGAATTTCGCCATTCGATTTCACGCAAATGCCTCTGCGTTCCGCCAACACCCTCATCAATAGATGTGATCAAGAGATGCGGCTCTTCAAGCTGATCGCTGCTAAGTTCTCTTCGGCGCACACTGAGTGCGGTGCAAGCTAAAAATGGCGCCTGCACGGCCAGGGTGAGCCTTGATGTCTCCGAAGCACATGCTTGCTTCAGAGACAGTTCCGGGGACTTAGGGGCGAACTGAATCGGCGTCTACCACGACATCTTACGTTTACGGCGGCGATGGATTCCGTTGACCGATTGCGGACCCTTGCCACGACGACGGCCATGAGCTGGTCGTTGTTGCTTGGAGGACTTGACCCCTACGGTGCGGCGAAAAGTGTCTGTGCCATAATCGGCTTCCAACGCTTCGTACGATTGTGAATTACTCATTCGCTTTCTCCTCTAAATAAGCAGGGATGAACCCTGACTCTATGAGCCCCATGCAGTCCACACGCGTGGACCGCAACGCATTTGGTTTCGAGTCGCCCTAAGATATTCCTTGGCAACTCCTGTTCTCTCGTTGGCACTTTGCCTAAGAGAACGACTATCACTAAAGCGATTCCCATGCCTAAACTGGGGGAATCGCTTGGGTTCTTTGTAAGTGGTTGCTTAGCAACGAGTTGCGTCTTTGAATGACGTTAGAGGGTAGCCAGAGGGAATCACCAAAAGAGTGAGATGTTTTTGTGGCTTTCCCCGATTGGGGCTAAGAAAGAAGTGTTCGCTTGCCGTTTCACTCTTTCAGTGAGGTGTCACCAAAGTAGTGAAGTTGAATTGCCTGTAGATTCAAACTTACGATGCGGCAGGAAGTAAGGAACCGCAGATGCACGCAGATAAACGCGGATTTTTTCTTTAGATACTGGCCATCTGCGCTCATCTGCGGTTCACATTTTTTGATGGCGCACTATGAGTCTGAAGATGGCGAGGAAAGAAGCGTGCATACGTTCTGCGCGGTTGCATCAGAGCGTGGAGAACCACCGAGATAGGGGCACCAATAGCCTAGGAGGCTGGGCTGCTATTCCTTGTCGAGCTGTGACAGAAGGCGTGTTAGGGTGTTGGGATGGACTCCCAGCATTTCTGCGGCTTGCCCTTTGTGGCCCTTGGTGAGTCGCAGTGCCTGTTCGACGGCAGCACTGCGTAGGCGGCTCAGGTTGGTGAACGGTAAGCTTGTCGAGCGCTCGCTGGTTGCCTGTAAACCGCCGGGCAGTATTGGTTCGCACTGTAAAACATAGCTCTGCTCGAGGACAAAACTTAGCTGGCGAATGTTGCCGGGCCACCGATACTCGCAAAATTGACGGAGGGTTTCGGCGTCGGGTTTCCAGACGGGTTGTTGGTAGCGGGCGGCGAATTTTTGGGAGAAAAACTCGATGAATCTTGGGATATCTTCCCAACGATCGCGGAGCGGCGGCATTTGGAGTTCCACCAGATTGAGCCGGTAATAAAGGTCTTCGCGGAATCGACCTTCTTCGACGTCACGAGCCAAATTTCGATTCGTGGCGGCCGCAATTTGTACGTCAATCTTTACGGGGCGCGTGGCACCCACTGGGGTGACTTCGCCCTCTTGCAAGACGCGTAGTAGCTTGGGCTGCAGCTCTAACGGCATATCGCCGATTTCGTCGAGGAAGACCATGCCTCCTTGGGCTGCGCGGAAGACACCTAGGCTCTCGCCAGTGGCTCCGGTAAACGCCCCTTTTTCGTGGCCAAAAAGCTGACTTTCGGCTAGCGTTGCGGTGAGCGCTGCACAGTTGACTGGGATGAACGCTTGGTCGTGGCGCGGACCAAGGCGGTGTAGCAAACGGGCCCAAACCTCTTTGCCGGTGCCGGTCTCGCCGGTAATGAGAACCGTGCACTCGACCTGAGCTGCACGCTCGGCATGATGAGCAATGCGATTGATTGCCTTATTTTTGCCGATTAAGAGACTCTGTGGATCTTCGGGCGCCAGCGAGGCAACCGAATCCAAAGATACCAATGTTGAAGATGTCATGTTCTTAAGCTCCGGCAAACAAACAGCAGTTGTTCGCTTGCCAAAAAATCTGCCCCTGGCTTCAAACTCTCTAAAACTTCAATGTTCGGAGAGTCGTGAAAACCAGATTAAGTCAGGTCACTAGCGGCCCAGCCCTTAGGTCATGGAAATGAAAAATGGAAACAAACCGGCAAAAGCCGAATCGATCGGCCCTGTCCGGTCTACGCATTGTAACCAGAATTTACGCTTAGCTCAAATAATGCGTTCTGGATAAATCTGAATTTTTAGGCAGTTCGTAGGGGCTGGGAAGAATATGGGATTTGGCATAAGTGATTTCGTAGTAGTGACTTACGTAGAATCCCGACTTATTCATCTTCGGTCAGAGTCTGGCTTTCTCGTTCAACCGGTTCAATCGTGCTAACCGTCTTCGTGGGTTTCCATTTCCTAAGTTGCTTAGCCGTCAGCGGGGAATCTGAGCGTGCGAACACCAAAACATGCTGCCAGGGCAAGTCGTCGTGCTGGTTGATTAACTTAAAAAAGTTGGCGGTGATCTCTTTGAAGACTTGGGGTTGGCTCATTTTGTGGAGGGGGAGGATGGGCACGTCGGGGTCTTCTTCGCGAAATTCAACGATTGCGAGTCGCCCCGTTTTTTTGAGACTGGCGTGTAGGGCTTGAAGAATGAGGGCTGGCTCAGAGAGTTCATGGTAGACGTCGACCATGAGGATGAGGTCGAGTTGTTGGTCGGGTAGGTTGGGATCGGTGGGCGTCGCTAATACCGGTTGGATGTTGAGCAACCCGCGCGGCTTGGCCCGTAGTTGGAGTAAGTCGAGCATCTCTTGTTGGATGTCGACGGCTAGAACTTTTCCACGCGGTCCAACGCGTCTTGCCAATTCGAGTGTATGAAAACCGTTGCCGCAACCGAAATCGCAGACGTGTTGGTTGGGTTGGACTTGGAGCGCTTGTAGAAGTTTTTGCGGCTCTTCTTCGCTTTTGCGAGAGCTGCGCGTCAACCAGTTGGCTCCGCTCGCCGACATGGTCGGGGCGATTTGTCGTCCCATGTACCAACCGGGGCGCGAGGGTCGCTTGGTAGGGCGATCTTGTTGGGCTAGCAACGGAGGGGATAGCAGGAGGCTTGCTACGTAAAAAGTGAAGGCAAACCAGGGGGTCAGAAAAAGTCGCATGGCTGGATTCGACTTTCAAGGCGACAGGAAAAAAGGAACTGCCGATAAACGCGGATGAACGCAGATGATTTTTGTTGTTGTTTGGAGGTTCTGAGATTAGGGGCTAGAGCTGAGATGCTTCTAAGAAAGCCTTTTGTGATTCGCACAGCACCAACGCTGCTTTATCGGCGTGTATCTGTGTTTATCGGCGGTTCATTTTTACCCTAAGCGACGGCTTGGGCAAGTGTTTCGTTGTAGGCGACGACTCCGATTTTCTGGCGTTTTGCTTCTGCGCAGAATTCTTGATGGTCGAGCAAGATGGTGCGGTCGGCTTCGATGGCCAAGACGGCGGCACCGGCTGCGGCCATGGTTTCAAGGGTTTGAAGTCCGACGGTAGGGACGTCGAATCGCATGTCTTGCTGTGGTTTGGCAACTTTGACGACGGTAAATCCGCCTGTGCTGCAAAGCTCGCCTGCTCGGCGGATGCAGAGGTCGGTGCCTTCGATGGCCTCGACCGCGATGACGGTTTGGTCTTTGATGCAAACGCTTTGGCCAATGTCGAGGCCGCCCATCGATTTGGCGATTTTCCAGCCGAACTCGACATCGCGTTGTTGTTTGCCGGTCAAACGCAAGCCGGCGATTTGCCCTGCTTTCACGAGTAACTCCGGTGCAAAATTAGTGGCGGGTTCAAAGTCGATGCCGTCGCGAGCAAACGCGGCGACGACTGTGTGAAGCAGGGTGTCGTCCTTGCGATCGCCAGAGCCGAACAAGAGCTGGGGCGAAAAGGCGCGAATGGTTTTCCAATCGGGTCGGTGCTTGAGCCACCAGCCGGGTTGATAGAAAAGGACTTTGTGGACTTTGCCTGCCATTGTGGCTTGGGTGACTCCCCATTGTTTGAAGTGCCGGATGGCTTTGCCGATGCTGCCGATGCCGATCCAATCGAAGTGGTCGCAAAGTTCGGCCAGTTGGGGGTCGGCGTGGTCGATAATGCCGATCCCAGCGACGCGATGTCCCTCGTTGCGTAGCGCTTCGGCTACGGCAAACGGATAGTTTCCCCAACCGGCGAGTAGTCCGATGGTTTTTTGGGGGGGATTCGCAGACGTCGAATCTTGGGTGAGGGCGGGCATGGGTTGGTGTGGCTGGGTTGTTGGGACTAAGCAGCCTGTTCTCCGGACTCTTTTTCTTGCGGGTCAGATTCTTGTTGGTCAGGAGTCTGTTCTTGCATCAGTGTTTGCATCTGCGTTTGCAGCTCTGCAAATTGGCGTTGGAGGGCGCGAAATTCGCGGCGCATCTCGGGGAGTTTGGAGATTGCGGCGACTTGCAGCTTTTGCTTTCGCACGGGTGTGGCTGGTTGGCCGAGTACGGCTTGACCCGCTTCGACGTTGTTGGTGACCCCTGCTTTGGAATAGACAATGGCACGTTCGCCCAGGTGGACATGGTCACGTATGCCTGCCTGACCTGCGATGACCACGTAGTCGCCCGTCGTGCTGCTGCCTGCGATGCCGACTTGGCTGCAGATGAGATTGTGTTTGCCGAGCCGGCAGTTGTGAGCGATCTGAACCAAGTTGTCGATTTTGGTGCCGTCGTCTACGCGGGTTGGGCCGTAGGTGCCGCGGTCGATGGTTGTGCAAGCGCCGACTTCTACGTCGCTGCCGATTTCGACATAGCCTAGTTGTGCCGAGAGTTCGTGTTGGCCGTTCTGTTCGCGGTAGCCGAAGCCGTGAGCGCCGAGAACAGCGCCTGCATGGATAATCGAGCGGTCGCCGATGCGTGTCTCTTCGTACAAGACGGCGTTGGGGAAGAGTGTGACGTTGCTGCCGATGTGGCAACCGGCCATGACTCGTACGCCGGAATGGATGATTGAGCCGGGGCCGACAATGGCTGCGTCGCCGATGGTTGCTCCGGGGTGGACTTCGACGTCGTCGGCCAGTTGTGCGGTGGGACTGACGGTTGCCGCAGGGCTGATGCCCACGGGCTGGTGAATGCGTTGTGGACGGAAGTGTGAGACGACCTTGGCAAAGGCGGTAGGTACGTCGTCGACCACGATGGTTGGGATGCTGGGCGAGTCGACTTCGGTGGTAACGATCGCTGCGGCTGCTGGTGAATCGGCTAGCTCTTTTGCTCGGTCTTGATGGTCGGCCAGAGAAATTTCATTCGCTTGAACGATGTTGAGCGTCGCTGCGCCGAGAATGGGCAAATTTCGGTCGCCGTTGAGGCGACCCCCCACGAGTTCTGCAAGCTGTGCCAAGGTGGTCGGCATCCAGGAATCCTTTCCAGTGATTTTTTGTTTGCCCCTGTGCTGGTGGGGCAATTATTTGTGCATCGGCTCCCAAAACTTGGGAGCCAATGGATAGTTGTGAGGCTGAATCGTACCTGTGTCGAGGGCGTGGTAGCAAGAGCAGATCGTGTGCTAGCTAGTGCGAGTCGCGGGGGCTTTCTTGGTTGCGGACGAGGAGGAGAGCTTTTTCGAAGTGGCGTTGGAGCTGCAGGAATTGGTCGAGGTCGCCTCCTCGATCGGGGTGGCGCGTCTTTGCTAGCTCGCGATAGGCGGTGAGGACCTCTTGCTCGGTGCAGGGTAGCTCGAGGTCAAATGTCTTTAGGCAGGCGGGACGCATACGGAGTGCCCAGTAGGGCGTCGCTGGGATAGCCGAGGTGACCAGGACCAAGGCACGCCGCAGCGAGCGAAGATAGCGTCGGAAGTCGACGACCATAAAAGCGTAGCCCAGCAGCGGTAGGCCAAGGATCACCAGCAGGTAGAGGGCCGTCACCACGCGATCGATACCGTCTGGCCATTGGGCTGTAGAAGATATTTCAGCAAAAAGTGGTTGGCAAGAAATGAGCATGTAGGAGTTAGTTGAGAGAATGGCTGGAAAACAGGATGGACCGGGTAAGTGTTCATTGCGTGTGCGGCTCGCACTAGCATATCACGCGAGAGGGCCTCTTGCATTCCTGGGGATTCCAGGCGAGGCTGGGGGGTGTCTTGCTCCTGCATTTTTATAGTCGAGGGTACTTTGATGCATCTACGTGGTTTTGTGTTGCTCGCTGTCGGGATGTTTTTCTTTGCCAGTTGCGGGTCTTCTGCCTTCGGCAAAGAGTCCCAAGTCGAGCTAAAAGTGGGTGATTCGGCTCCGACTTTTGTTGGGGTCAACGAGAAAAACGAGAAGTGGGACTCTAAGAAGCGTGCTGGCAAGAAGATTTATGTCGTCTATTTTTATCCCGCTGACATGACGGGCGGGTGTACGAAGCAGGCGTGCAGTTATCGCGATGCGCTGGCCGATTTGCAGCGTGCGGATGTGGAAGTTCTTGGGGTGAGTGGCGATTCGGTTGAGAACCACCAGCATTTTATCAATGAGTACAAACTGAATTTTACGTTGTTGGCGGATACGGATGGGAAAATTGCCAAGGCGTTTGGCGTGGGGACTGGCAAAGGAGGCTCGATCAAGCGGATGATTGCCGGCGAAGAATTGACACTCGAACGTGGGGTGACTGCCAAGCGATGGACTTTTGTGATCGACAAAAATTGGAAAATTGTCCACAAAGATACCCAGGTTAGTCCGACCAACGATAGTGCCACAGTGCTCAAGCTGATTGAAAAGCTTCCGTAGCCAAGTTACTCAACAGCCAAGTTACTTAACTCGTTGGAACACGCGCATGACCCGTGCCAGGATGCGGTCGATTAGCCATTGGGGCGTGAGTGCATAGAAGATCCGTATGGCATGGGCGTCGAGACCTACGTGATAGCGGGCACGCGGTCTTTTGGCGGTGAGTGCGCGTAGCACGACACGGGCGACCTTTTCTGGCGAGGTGAGCGATTTGGCGCCGCGCTCGTTGAACTCTGCGGTACGAGTGTACATGGCGTCGTAGCCGCTTTTGAGGTTCGCAGGGATTTCGCTGTGGCGTTTTTTCAGCGCCTCGCGGGCTTTGTCGAAAATGGACGTTCGGACTTGTCCGGGGCAGATGAGGCTGACTCGTATTTGCCAGGGGCGTAGTTCGACGCGTAGCGAATCGGAGAGGGCCTCTAGGGCAAACTTGCTAGCCGAGTACGCGCCGACCATCGGTAGGGCGATCGCGCCGTTCATCGACGACATATTTATTATTCGTCCGCCCGCTTGGCGCAGAAGCGGTAGGCAGTTTTGAATGAGTCGTAAGGGAGCCAAAGTATTGACTTCGAGGAGTTGTCTCGCTTCGTCGAGCGTTGTCAACTCGACTGCCGCTGGTAGGCCGATGCCGGCATTGTTGATGAGGGCGTCGAGGCCGTTGGGACAAGTCGTTTTGAGTGTCTGAACGATTTTGGCGACCGCTTCGTCGGACGTTACATCGAGCAAGATCGGCTCCAAATTCGGCAATTCGGCGTCGGCCAGTTCTTCGGCGTCTTTTTGCTTTCGGACCCCGGCCAACACACGAAAGCCCTCTTCCGCGAGCAGCGTGGCCGTGGCTTTGCCGATGCCCGAGGAACAGCCGGTGATCAAAACCGTGCGATGGGGTGCTGTCATGTGTTTTTGTTTGGAAGTAGGGAACTCTTCGAGGAGAAGAATAGGACGCGGAGAAACGCGGATAAAGCGGATTTCCGCTGATCAGAAACAGGAGCTGCAAAAACGCTCACTCGAATCTTTTTTCTTTATCTGCGTTCATCCATTGAATCCGCGTTTCTCTGCGTTCTATTTTCCAAAGGGTTGGAATGTTATGGGAGTAGAAAGAAATTGCATTGAATTTTCAAGCTGCGCCTTCGTGTGGTTCGTCGGAAACCGCCGGGTGACGGCCGGTGAGGCGTCCTCGGATCGAGGCGAGGCGGCTTTCGTGGGCAGGGTCGGTCCGCCGGTCGGAATCCATGCTGTCGCCAAAGTAGTATTTGCGTGCTTCGGCGTTTTGTAGGACTTCGTCGCGTGTGCCGTGGCAAAGGACTTGTCCGCTGCGGACGACGTAGCTGCGGTCGGTGATTTCGAGGGTTTCTCGCACTTGGTGGTCGGTGATTAGGATGGAGATTCCCCGTGCGCGCAGGTCGCGGATAATCTCTTGGATGCTGGCGATCGTGACCGGGTCGATGCCGGTAAAGGGTTCGTCGAGCAGGATGATTTGCGGGTCGGAGACCAAGCAACGGGCGATTTCGAGGCGGCGTCGTTCGCCGCCGGAGAGGGACATTGCTTTGCTGCGTTTGAGTTTGGTGATGCCAAACTGCTCCATGAGTTCGTCGCATCGGCGTCGGCGAGTTTTGCGGTTGATGCCAAGCATTTCCATGACGCCGAGCAGGTTGTTTTGCACCGAGAGCTTGCGAAAAACGCTCGACTCTTGGGCCAGATAGCCCATGCCTCCTTCGCGAGCACGGCGAAACATGGGCCACTCGGTCACGTCGATGCCGTCGAGCAGAACTTGGCCCGCGTCGGGTTCGGCCATTCCGCAGGTCATGCGGAAGGTGGTTGTTTTGCCAGCGCCGTTCGGGCCCAAAAGCCCGACGATTTCGCCTCGTTCGACCGTGAAATCAACGCCATCGACCACGCGGCGGCGGCCGTAGCTTTTGACCAGTCCCGTGACTTGTAACAAACTCATTGGTTTCGTCCTCCGTGACGAAGAATTTTGAAGAGTGAAGAGTGAAAAACCACGCTTCGATGATGTCCCGTTTGCTCTTACTCTTTTGTTTTGCTGTCTTACGTAAACCTTCAGCGAAGTGAAGAAGAAAAATAGGACGCGGATGAACGCAGATTCAACAGATGAGCGCAGATAAATAAAGTGAGGATATTCGTGCGAGCATTTTTTGCAACTCCTGCTTTATGGTCCGCGAAAATCCGCTTTATCAGTGTTCCTCCGCGTTCTATTCTTTCAGATGGTTGCAACATTACTATCTTACGATTCTCATGTCCCCGAAATTTGGAAAGCCGGGCAACATGCTTGCCCCGGGGATTCCTCCCCAGGAATGCGGCCAAAAGACGCAGACGGCTTTGCCGATTAGCAGGCGGCGGTCGAGATAGGCCCCGCCCGGTTTTGAGCCGGTATGGGGATTCGGCGACGCCCATAGGCGGCAGTCTTGGCTAGCAGGGCTGTTGTCTCCCATGACAAAGAACTGATTTTCTTTGATGGGGAAGTTGATTTTTTTGCGTCGAGAAAGACGTGGCCATGCAGCCGGGTCGGTGAATTGTTGTCGGATGGAATCCAAGGCGGGCATGCGCGTGCCATCGGCCAAAACTTGGGCCGATCGGGGATTGGGGTAGTCCAGCATTTTTTCTTGTTCGAGCCAGCTTGTGGCGATGTAATAGATGTCGCGTAGGACTTCGAGTCGTTGGACGGTAAGCGTTGCGCCACGGGCGCCGATACCGACGGGAGCCAAATCGGCGAGGTCGGTGTCGCTTGTCGAAGGAAGGGCATTTTCTCGCCCGTCGAACACCTTTTCGGCGTCGTAGAGCAGCCCCGGATTGTCGGCGGAAAGCGGAATCAGTGTTTCATCGACCCAGAGCAGGAGTTGGTCGTCGACGTTGGCGAAAAAGAGGTGATGGGTGCCGACGGAGTGGACCGAAGTCTCTGCCGTGAGCGAGAGGTCTTCCATTCCTTCGATCCCAACGGTCGCCTTGCCTGTGGAAAGGTTGATCCGACAGAAAAAATGTTTGCCCGCCTCGACCAAATCGAGATGCAGTTCTCCTTGTGCCTGTTCGACGTCGACTTCGCAGTGGACCGCCAAATCGCTAACCCAGTGCATGCCGTACATGTTGGGCGGCATGGGCCAGCCGTCGCGAGCCACCTCGCGACGCAGCCGATGGGCGTTGTACGGATTGAAATCGCGGATTAACTCGGGGCGAATTTCGCTGAGCCACTGCTCTTTGTCGATGGCGGAATACGTTTCTGTTTGTTGGAATTTTCGGGCGATGCTCCAGTCTTGGTCTTGAGGGACGCGATGGTGATAGCGGAGCCAAGCCACTTTGGAATCTTCGCCTTGCTCGGTGGGTGCGATGCGAAATTTTTGTTCGACCGTCTGTTTTCGGGGCTTGGCCTCGATTTGCCAGCCTTCGGGTGTTGTTGCATCCCATCGCAATGGCCAGCCGGCTTGGTAAAGAATGCTCGGGTCGTGGTCGGTGTCGTGGACCGATTGGAGCATGACGCGGACTTTGTCGGCCGGTTTGCGTTCGATTTGGAAATCGGCGCCTTCTTGGTTCTTGCGGACGAAAATATCGCCTTGGTAGATTTGGAGCGTTTCGTTGGGCAAGCCGACGAGGCGTTTGATGTAGTTCATCTCGCCGTTGCCGGGGTACTTGAACACGATGACATCCCAGCGCTGCGGATCGGAATTCGTGTAGCTGAACTTGTTAACCAAGATGCGGTCGCCTGGGTAGCTCGATTGTTCTGGGTTGTCAGTTTGACTGATGTAATCGGGTACACCGGGCGGCAGGTCGGGGCGCATGGCCATGGTTTGTCGGCACATGGGGCACATGCCGGCCACGACTTCGGTGCCTGCGATGGCTCGTTGCAGTTGCTGGCGTTGGTGCATCGCAAGGTTGGGGTTGCGCGACTGGGCAATTAGACGCTGCCGATCGTCGCCTTCGCTGCTGGCGGTCGTTCGGAAACGATAGCCGCATTCGGTGCAGTCGACATCTTTGTGTTGTCCTTGCAGGGAAGGGGACATCGAGCCGGTTGGTATGACAAACGCTTCGGCCTCGAACGTGCGAAACAAAAATGCCAGCACAAAGGCAATGACGATCGATTCGATCGTCTCGCGCGCGGCGTGCATGCCGCCACCTGTCGGGGCTGTTGCGGCAGCTTCGGTCTGCGGAGTCCGAGAGTTCTTCGATTTATTTTTCTTGGCCATGAAAATCAGGGTACAAAAAGTTTGGGGGTAAATTTGCTGAGACCAACAATCTGAGACCAATTAATATAGTCGAATTCTTCGTTGGCAGGAAACGCAGTCCGGCGCCAAACTGCTAGCGGACGCCTAGGGGCTTGCCTAGCAGGAAACGGCCAGGGACAGGCCCCCACAGGCGGCTGTCGAGCGAAATGGGCGGGTTATCGCCCAATAAAAAGTAGTCGTTGGGGCCAAGTTGCCATTGCCGGCTTTGCCAAGAGAAGCGAGCAGCCCCTGGTTGCTCGAAGGGTTGCGGTTCGTGCGGTTGAGATACGGCTTGGCCGTTGATCAAAATTTGTCCGCCTCGGAGGGAGACGATTTCTCCAGGCAAACCGACGATTCGTTTGACGCACAGTTCCGTGCCGTCGGTAGGGTTGCGCGCAACGACCACTTCCCATCGCTGCGGTAGTCGCCGCTGGAAGACGGTTCGATCGATCCACAGCGAATCTCCATGCTCTAGCGTCGGTGCCATCGAGTTACCCGAGACGACCACCGGTGCGACGAGACCCATGACGAGCCAAGTGCGTAGCCCAATCGCCAAAAGCAACGTGCCGATAGTCAATCGGAGGACGATGTAGGGTAATTTGGGCGAAGACATGGCAGGGGGCACCCTATTGCTGAGTCTTTGGCAGGGGGGCTTTTTGTTGCGCTCGGACCGATTGAAAATGCTCGTCAAAAACTTTTCCGCCAAGCAGCACGACGCGGCAGGAGAGCTGTTCGCGGTCTAAGGTTAGTAGCTGCACATGGTGGCCTTCGCCCGTTTTTGCTTGGGGAGAGCTGAGATACCAACGGTGGTTTTTGGGCGTGCGCTGGCCGACGCCCAGACCTCCTTCGCCAATGTACACAATGCCGGTCGGGTCGGGTTTGAAATCTCGGATGGGCACGGTCCGTTTGATGTTGTGACCGTCCCCTTCGCAGACCAAGTCGACGTCGAACTTTTCAAACAGGGGGACCCAATGCATAAGATTCATCCACGGCATTTTGACGGCTGGAAAAGCGGGGCGGTGATATTGCGCGAGCAGCCAGCGTTTTTCGGGGCGTGAGGCGGCTAGCTCGGTTTCGAGCCATTGTCGCTGGTCGCCGCTGACGCTGGTTTCGGTGTTGAGCGTGACCAGTCGAAGTTGTGGCCCCAGGTCGAGAGCGTAATAGTTGGCGTCCTCTGGCGGAAAAGCAAAAATTTCGTTGTACAGCGGGCCGCCATCATGGTTGCCGCGTGCGGGGATGATCGGCAGGAGTTGGCCGGCGGGGCTGACGGTTAATTCGTGGTCGGACATCCAGCGCGACCATTGATCGAGATGACGTCCGTCGCCGATATAGTCGCCGCCGTGGGCCAGCGCCAAAATGGGTGCGCGGTCGGCGGTCTGCGATTCAGCAAGCATCTGGCCGAGCATCGTGTTCATCTGGCGGCGTGCTTCGTGGCCGCTGCGCGAGTCGGCTCCGAAGAGTAGGCTAATCGGGACGTCGTCGGCCGGGGCGGTGACAAAAAACATTTCGGGCGAGCGTTGGCCGTCGCTTTCCATGACGACGAAGTATTTGGTGGCCGGCTGGAGATCGGTGAGCCGGGCGTGATGGAAAAAGAGGGTTGGGCTTTTTGCGGAGTACCGGCCATTGCGTTTGGCTTCGACCAGCGTTTTTTCGTCGCTTTCTGCTTGGCGAAGATGGACTTGATGCAGCTTGCCAGGGGTGACGGTGTTCCAGGAGAGCATCGCCGAAGTGGCTGGGTCGGTCGTCCAAACGAGCCGCCATTGGACGGGGTTGGTGCCTTCAAGCGTTGCATCGGCGTGTGATTGTTCGGCGGTGGCTGCGAAAACAAGGAGGAAGGCGAGAAGCTTGGCGAGACTATTATTGGGGGATTGAGATGACATTCGTAGGAATTCGTGCCTTCATGAATTGGTTTTGTTGGGGTCTTCTGTTGCCGGTTCGTATTTTAGCAGATGCCACCCGAGGGCTACAGCCAAAGGGATGCCGATATGAGAGATTCGCGTAAAAGTTTCGTGCCAAGAGAGCGCCCAGCCGTAGGCGGCGATCCGGCTGAAGGCGGTCACCGCCCCCCACAGGACCATCCACCAGAGTACCGTCGGCGATCGTAGGCAGACGCAGGCAACCGCCAGCAGTAGGTCGATGCCGCCAATGGCGGTGAGCGCTTGTTCAGCCACCGACTGCGACAAGCTTAATCCTAGAAGTTGCTGGGAAGAACTGATTAAGAGATCGAGAAAGATCGGGTTGCGTTGCCAGGCCTCAAGCCCATGCGCGAGAAAAACCACGGCGATAGCCCAACGCAAGAGGGTGAGGCCCCCTTGCGTTCGAGACGCTGTCAACAACATCAATCCTAGCGGAGCTGCGATGCGGCCCGCTTGGGTTGCCAGCGGAAAAAGGGTCAGGAATGAGGGCGGAATCCACTGCGATTGCAACGCATAGCCCTCGGCTATCTGCCACATGGCCACGGCGATCAGCAGTTGAAATAGTGTGAGCGCCCCTAGCACCACGGGCAGGGGTCGCCACAAAACCAGGCCGCCGGCCAGCAGCACTAACCAACCGACGGTCTGTTGTACGGCTAGCGCCGTCGATTCGCTCCAGCCTAGGCCGCCGAGGTCGGCCGGATCGAGTAGCCAGTGGAGCAGCGGGGTCTCTTGAATCTGCGTGAGCCACCGCCAATTGCCCAGGCATTGCAGAGCGACCGTGATTTGTAGAATCCAAAGAATCCTACGTATGTGTTTTTGCTGCCCACGCTCGCCTACGGTTTCCATGACGGGCATTATAAACGACTTGCAGCCACAACTGTGCGCTGATCCAGCGGGACTTTCAGGTTGGGTGGCAACGAAGATGCTGATTAGCACCCCCCGGAAATCAACCGTACCGATGAAAATGTGGCAAAAATGCAACGTCCTGTTTGCTTTTGGCCTCGTTGGGGCAATGCTTGGTTGGACAGTTCTCTGTCTGCCTCGGGCCGTCGTTGTTCCTCCCACCTCCCCACGGCTAGGCCTTTCCTTACAAGGACACCATTGTCATGAAAAATTCACTCGCTCTCTTGGCTGCTGTTGCTTTGCTTGTCGGTAGCAGCGGCTGCGGATGCTGTCGCGGGCTTTGCAAAAAGCCGGCTGCCCCTGCGGTTTACTCGCAGTGTGCCCCGAGCTGTGGACCTACTTGCAGTGCTGGCGGAAGTTGTGGCGCTGGCGGATGTGGGTGCCAGACGGGGACTCCGGTGACTTATGGTTTCAATGGTGGTGCTGGCGTTGCGATGCCTGCCGGAACGCCTTACGAATCTGCGCCGATGACATTTCCAGCGGGCAGCGGTAGCTACGGACAGTAGTCGGCGAATGGCGAAGAGGAGAGTCGAGAAGCAAGGCCGCTGCGGTTGCGCGGAAACGCGTTACTTCTTTTTTTCTTCTTCGCCCGTTTCGAGGACGGCTAGGAAGGCTTTTTGCGGGATGTCGACCGATCCGATCGACTTCATGCGCTTTTTGCCTGCCTTTTGCTTTTCCCAGAGCTTGCGTTTGCGGCTAATGTCGCCGCCGTAGCATTTGGCAGTTACGTTTTTGCGCATCGCCGAGATCGTCTGACGGGCAATGATGCGTGTGCCGATGGCGGCTTGCAGGGCGACCTCGAACATGTGCCTTGGGATTTCTTGCTTGAGCTTTTTGATGATCGCCCGCCCGCGGCTATCGGCGTCGCGTTTGTCGCAGACGAGCGACAGGGCGTCGATCCGTTCGCCCTTGACCAGAATGTCCATCCGCACGAGCTGGCCCGCTTCGTAGCCCAGTAGCTCGTAGTCCATGGTGCCGTATCCACGTGTGGCGGTTTTTAGCTTGTCGTGCATGTCGTAGATGATTTCGGCCAGTGCCACATCGTAGATGACCATTGCCCGGGTGGGCGAAAGATATTCTGTCCGAACAAAGACGCCACGTCGGTCGATACAAAGCTTCATAACGCTGCCGATGTACTCGCTGGGCACGACAAAGCTGGCTCGTACGATTGGCTGGCGGAACTCTTCGATTTCGCCGCTATCGGGGACATCTTTGGGGGTATGGATTTCGCGGGTTTCGCCGCTTTTGGTGACGACTTCGTAGGTCACGTTGGGGGCGGTCTGGACGAGATCGATGTCGGCTTCTTGTTCGAGCCGCTGCTGGATGATTTCCATGTGCAGGAGTCCGAGAAAACCGCAGCGAAATCCAAAACCGAGGGCGTCGCTCGTTTCAGGCTCAAATTCAAAACTGGGGTCATTGATCGCCAGTTTGTCGAGGGCATCGCGTAGCTGCTTAAAGTCTTGACCGTCGGAGGGATAGAGTCCGCAGAAGACCATGCGTTTGGGTTCTTCGTAACCGGGTAGGATTTCGGCAGGGTTTTCGCCGACGATGCTGATGGTGTCACCGACGTGGACGTGGCCCAACGATTTGATGTTGCAGATCAGGTAGCCGACTTGTCCGGCGCTCAGTTTTTCGGCCGACTTGCGGAGCGGCTCGAAATGTCCCAGCTCGACGACCTCGTGGGTGGTTCCTTGCTGCAAGAATTTGATCTTCTGGCCTTTTTTCACGGTGCCGTTCATCACGCGGACGTAGGTGATGGCGCCACGGAATTCGTCGTAGTGGGCGTCGAAGACCATCGCTTGCAAGGTCGCTTTGGGATCGCCTGCGGGGGCTGGTACGCGTTTAATGATTTCGGCAAGCACTTCCTCGCAGCCGACGCCGGTCTTGGCGCTGCAGCCGAGGATTTCGTCCGTTTCGATCCCGAGCGTTTGCTTCATTTCTTCGCGCACTTCGTCGGGCCGTGCGTGGACCAAGTCGACTTTGTTCATCACCGGTACGACGGTCAGCTCGTGTTCGATGGCCGCATAGGCGTTGGCGACCGTTTGGGCTTCGACGCCTTGGAACGCGTCGACCAGCAGCACTGCTCCCTCGCAACAGGCAAGCGAACGCGAAACCTCGTATTGAAAGTCGACGTGTCCGGGCGTGTCGATCAGGTTTAGCTCGTAGTTGTGCCCTTGGTGCTTGTAGTGCATCGTCACGGCGCGTGCTTTGATCGTGATGCCCCGTTGCCGCTCGAGATCCATGTCGTCGAGCAATTGTTGCTTCATTTCTCGCTCGCTGACGGTGCCGGTGCGTTCCATCAGCCGATCGGCCAAGGTGCTTTTGCCATGGTCGATGTGGGCGACGATCGAGAAATTGCGAATGTATTTGGGGAGAGTCATTAAAGGATGTGAGATTTTGGATGGAAGATTTTTGATTGAAAAATGTTTGATCGAAAAATTGCGCGTTAGCGCCGTCGGCCACGACGAACGAACAATTGCAACAATTATTCCTTCTGCCGATGCTCTACCCTTGCCAGCCCGGCCGCACCAATATACCCGGCGTCGCCGCCAAGCTGCGCGAAATCGATTCGCAGCGAACTACGAAGGGGCGACAACAGCCGTGGGCGTACAACATCGCGGATTCGCTGCAAAAACTCTTCGGCAAGAGGATGGCCCGCGCCGCCGAAAGTGACGCCGCCGCCGATCACGATGCTGTCGGGGTCGACGGTATGAATGAGCGTTACGATCCCCAAGGCAAGATAACGGGCCGTCTCCATGACGATTTCGTGGGCCAGGGGGTCGCCCGCTTCGGCCGCTTTGGCAATCTCGAGCGGGGTGATCTCTTCGCCACGACTACGGACTTCGCTCAAGGTGCTTTCGCGGCCGGCGTCGAGCGCATCGTTCGTGCGTCCTACGATTCCGTAGGCACCGCAGTAGGCTTCGAGTGAACCGGTCTGGCCGAAGGAATCGAGACGGGCACCTTCGCTTGGGTCGACCAGGATATGGCCGCATTCGCCGCCGCAGCTATGCACGCCTTCGATCAGTAGGTCGCCGACGATGATGCCGCCGCCAACGCCCGTCCCTAAGGTGAGCATGACCATCGTGTTAAAGTCCGATCCGGCACCGGCCCAGTATTCGCCATAAGCGGCGGCGTTGGCATCGTTGGCATATCGGACGGGCATGTCGCACGCTTCGCTGACGCGCTGACGAATCGGAAAATTCCACCACGAGGGCAGGTTTCCCGGTTCGAGCAACATTCCCTTGACGATATCCATCGTCCCGGGTGTCGCTAAACCAAGACGAGCCACGTCCTTTTTCGCCACCCCCGCTTGTTCTAAGAGATGGTCGACCCCCTCGGCAATACGCTGCGTCGCATCTTCAGGCCCACGTTCGGACTTGGTGGGGATCGAATGGTAGGTCAACGTCCGGCCTGCGTTGTCGACTAGCCCGATCTTGATGTTGGTCCCGCCCACGTCGATACCGACAAACAAGGGATGCTCGGCATCGGCCAGCGCGAGGAGGGAAGCACGTTCAGGCATGGGGAAGGTCTTGGGCAGGGGGGCACGGGGCAGGAAATAGCGAACCACCCAGTATAGATTTCTTCGCCCTGGACCGCAATTCGTGCTTGGTTGGGTGAAAATGAGAGATGTAGGGTGGGCACTGCCCACCATTTCTTCACCGTTGGGTTGTCTTGGTGGGCGGTGTCCACCCTACCATTCAGGGCGGTTCTCCGGCAAAATCTTCCAGATGGCTCATCTTCAACCTATCAATTTTACGTCCCGCACACCGACATCCCCAAGCAATATCGCAGACTTCCCTATCGACCCAAAAATGGAAACTGGAGGGTTCCCAGAAATGCGGACAAGAAACCAGCCCATGTTTGACGGGATTATAATGAATGTAGTCAAAGAAAGCTTCAAATTCGTGTTCGTCATCGATGGTGTGTTCCCAGAAGCGACGTTGCCAAATATCTCTTTCACGGTGTCGCTGCTTCGAGGCGCTTGTGGAATTACTAGCGGCGATTGCATCACCAGATTCTCTCAGTAGTTTGCTGAACGTTGCTTTTATGCGACCAATGCGTTTTGAGTAGGCATCATCGCCAGTCGGTAAAGACCAGATGAAGTGGAGATGATCTGGAAGCACTACAGCGGCATGAATCTCAAATGGCTGGTCTTGCTTAACCGTACGAATAGCTGCTCGCAAGAGTTCGATATTCGCTTCGTTAGCAAAGAGAGGTCGCCGACCATGCGTGACAAGCGTAAAGAAATACGTTCCACCCGGCACATAGTATCGACGGTAGTCAGACATGATCCGTAGGGTGGGCACTGCCCACCATTTTTCTTTGCACTGTTAGGTTGGTTTTGGTGGGCAGTGCCCACCCTACCTTTGTTGGCTGGAAATGGCAGGAGTTACACGACTTGCTGGGGCAGGTTGAGGCCTGGGGCTGAGAGTGCGGTGGTTTTCATGAGGTATTCGTCGATGGCGCGGGCGGCTCCGCGGCCTTCGTTGATTGCCCAAACCACGAGGCTTTGGCCTCGGCGGCAGTCGCCGGCGGCGAAGAGGCCTTCGACGTTGGTGGTGAAGTGGCCATGCTCGGCGGCAAAAGTTTTCCAGTTGCCGCGTGGGTTTTGGGTATCGAGACCGAGCATTTCGCCGACGCGAAGCTCGGGGCCGACAAAACCGGTGGCCAAGAAGACCAAGTCGGCGGGCCAGACTTTTTCGCTTCCTTTGACTTCGCTAAACGGTGCGCCTCCTTCGACCGGTTTCGACCAGTCGACCGTCACGGTTTTGACGCCGTTGATATGTCCTTTGTCGTCGGCGACAAACTCTTTGGTCAGCACGTTGTACTGACGCGGATCGTCGCCCAGGCGGGCCTCGGTCTCGGCGTGCGAGTAGTCGACGCGATAGACACGCGGCCATTGTGGCCAAGGGTTGTTTTCGGCACGCTCGGCGGGTGGCTTGTCGAGCAGCTCGAAGTTGACGATGCTCGTAGCGCCGTGACGCAACGAGGTGCCGATACAGTCGGCACCGGTATCGCCGCCGCCGATCACCACCACGTTCTTTCCCTTGGCCGAAATGTATTCGCCGTCGGCCTGCTCGGCCCTGTAGAGGTCGCCATCGAGTAGGCTTTTGGTGTTGCGAGTAAGAAAATCCATTGCCAAGTGAATCCCTTGTAGCTCGCGGCCCGGGCAACGACCGGTTGGGTCGAACGGTTTGGTGGCACCGGTGGCCATGAGGAGGGCGTCGTTGTCGGCGAGCAATTCTTTGGGATTGATAAACTGCATCTTGCAGCCGCGTTCCTGCATGATCTGTGTCATGTGGCCTGGCTCAAAATCTTCTTCCAGACCGACGTGTGCGCAGGTGACAAACGTGACGCCTTCGTCGCGAAGGAGCTGGACTCGCCGCTCGACGACCCCTTTGTCGAGCTTCATGTTGGGGATGCCGTACATCAGCAGGCCGCCGATGCGGTCGGCCCGTTCGTAGACGGTTACCGAGTGGCCCACTTTGTTGAGCTGCGCGGCGGCAGCTAGTCCGGCGGGTCCGCTGCCGACGATGGCCACTTTTTTTCCGGTCCGTTGTGTCGGTGGCTGCGCCACGACCCAACCTTCGGCAAAGCCCCGGTCGATGATCGCGTTTTCGATGTTTTTGATCGTCACTGGTGGATTGGTGATTCCCAAGACGCAGGCCCCCTCGCAAGGTGCGGGACATGCGCGGCCGGTGAACTCGGGAAAATTATTGGTTTTGTGCAACCGGTCGAGGGCGTCTCGCCAGCGGCCTTGATAGATGAGGTCGTTCCACTCGGGGATGAGGTTGTCGATCGGACAGCCGACGTTCGACTGACAAAACGGCACTCCGCAGTCCATGCAGCGCGCACCTTGTGTGTGAAGATGCTCGGCAGGTGGATCGGTGTAGATCTCCAAAAAGTCGTTCGCCCGCTCGACGGGATCGCGATAGGGGACTACTTCTCGCTGAAATTCTTGAAATCCGGTAGGTTTGCCCATGTCGTTTGATGTCTTGTTTGGTTTGGTAAGAGAAAAGTCTCACGCAGAGACGCAGAGGCACAGAGGAAAAATTTCTATTCCAAGACACCGTTTGCGATACGCGAGACTCCTTCTTTCATTAAGTGGACGTTAAAATTTAGTAACAAGCCTAGCGGCTTATCCATCATGCGGAGGTAGGTTAGGAGTTGCTTGTGATGTACTTTGGTTATTTCTTCCACTGATTTGATTTCTACGACAACCGTGTCTTCGACGAGCAAGTCGATTCGATACCCTTCTTCAAACCGCAAGCCCCGATACTCGATAGGCACAATAATTTGGCGTTCCGCCCTAAGTCCACGACTCTTTAACTCATGGGCCAAGATCACTTCATAAACAGATTCCAATAAACCTGGCCCAAGCTCTTGATGAACAGCAATCGCGGCATCCAAGATCTCTCCGCTAATGTCATTCAATTTCAAATTCATCTCCTCTGTGTCTCTGCGGCTCTGCGTGAAAATTTCAACTAAACCGCCGCTAGCTTTTCTGTTGCTTTTTGCTCCTCTAGGACGCGTTTGTAGTCGGTCGGCATGACTTTGACGAACTCGGGTAGGGTCTCGTCCCAGCGGTCTAGGATGTCTGCTGCGACGGTCGATTCGGTGTAGTTTTGGTGCAGTTCAATCAGTTGCTTCAGCTCGGCGACATCGTCTTCGTCGACGACGTCTTCTAGCTCGACCATGCCCAGGTTGCAATCGATGCGGAACTTTTCGCGGTCGGCGGCCCACACATAAGCGACGCCGCCCGACATGCCCGCCGCAAAGTTGCGGCCAGTCGGGCCGAGAATCACGACACGACCGCCGGTCATGTACTCGCAGCCGTGGTCGCCGACGCCTTCGATCACCGTGAGTGCACCGCTGTTACGGACGGCAAATCGTTCGGCAGCCCGGCCACGGAAGTAGGCTTGGCCGCTGGTCGCTCCGTAGAGGCAGACGTTGCCGACGAGGATGTTTTCTTCGGCGGCGAACGTCGAGTTTTTCGCCGGGTAAATGACAATGCGTCCGCCTGAGAGGCCCTTGCCGATGTAGTCGTTGGCGTCGCCTTCGACTTCGAGCGTCACGCCACGGGCGAGAAACGCGCCCAGGCTTTGGCCGGCGGAACCGTTGAACTTGAAGTGAATCGTATCGTCTGGCAAGCAGTCAGCCCCGTACTTTTTGCAAATCTCGTTCGAGAGAATCGTGCCGACGGTTCGGTCGGTGTTGATGATCGGCAACTCGGCGCGAACCTTTTTGCCTTTTTCTAACGCGGGCTTGGCCAGGTCTAAGAGCTTGCGGATGTCGAGCGAGAGATCGAGTCCGTGGTCTTGGCCTTGGGTGCAATAACGACCGGCGTTGGCGTAGGGGGTTTCGATGGGCGAGAGCAGGCTCGTAAGATCGAGTCCGTCGGCTTTCCAGTGTTGGATCGCGGCGTTGGTTTCGAGGCAATCGACGCGACCGACCATTTCGTCGATTGTGCGGAAGCCGAGTTCAGCCATCAGTGCACGGGCCTCTTCGGCGACCATGAACAGGTAGTTGACGACGTGTTCGGGCTTGCCCGCGAATTTCTTGCGAAGGTCGGGGTCTTGCGTTGCGATGCCGACCGGACAGGTGTTGAGATGGCACTTGCGCATCATGATGCAGCCGAGCGTAATGAGCGGCGCGGTCGAAAAACCAAATTCCTCGGCCCCCAGCATCGCGGCAATCACCACATCGCGTCCGGTCTTCAATCCGCCGTCGGTTTGCAAAACGACGCGGCTTCGTAGATCGTTGAGCACCAGGGTCTGGTGGGTCTCGGCAATGCCCAATTCCCACGGCAAGCCGGCATGTTTGATGCTGGTGAGCGGCGAAGCTCCCGTACCGCCGCCGTCGCCCGAAATTAAGATGTGGTCGGCGTAGCCTTTGGCGACACCTGCCGCAATCGTGCCGACGCCCACTTCGGCAACCAGCTTGACGCTAATGCGTGCTTCGCGGTTCGCGTTTTTCAGATCGTGGATCAGTTGCTTGAGATCCTCGATCGAATAAATGTCGTGATGCGGCGGCGGGCTGATCAGTCCGACACCGGGCGTCGAATGTCGAATACGGGCGATGTTTTCGTTGACTTTGCGCCCGGGCAGTTCGCCCCCTTCGCCCGGCTTGGCACCTTGCGAGATTTTGATTTGAATCTCGTCGGCGTTCGTCAGGTAGTTGATCGTTACGCCAAATCGCCCGGAGGCGACTTGCTTGATGGACGAACGCTTGGAGTCGCCGTTGGGCAGCGGCTCGAAACGGACCGGGTCTTCGCCGCCTTCGCCCGTGTTGCTTTTGCCGCCGAGGCGGTTCATCGCGATGGCGAGTGTTTCGTGGGCTTCGGGCGAGATCGAACCGAACGACATGGCTCCGGTGCAAAAGCGTTTGACGATTTCTTGCACTGGCTGCACGTCGTCGATCGGAATCGGACCACCGTTCGCGTCGGACTTGAAGGTGAGCAAACCGCGAAGCTGGCAACGGGTTTGGGAGTCTTGATTGATGTGGTCCGCAAAACGTTGGTAGGCGTCCTTGGTCGCCGGTGCGAGCAGCGACCTGAATGTCGGCGATGCCCTGCGGATTCCACATATGGCGTTCGCCTTCGGCACGCCAGTGAAATTCGCCCGGGTTGGGCAGGACCGGCAGCTTGAAGGTTGGTTGTTCGGGGTAGCCAATTTCGTGGCGGCGCAGTGCTTCTTCGGCCAGGATGTCGAAGTTGACGCCTTGGATACGGCTGGCGGTGCCGACAAACGAACGCTCGATGACTTCGTCGCGCAGTCCGACTGCCTCGAAAATCTGTGCGCCTTTGTAGCTATGGAGCGTCGAGATGCCGATCTTGGCCATCACTTTGAGCATACCCTTGGCGACGCCGGTCCGATATTTTTGTACCAGCGCATGATCTTCGGCGGTGACCGGATCGAAGTCTTCGCCATCGGCACCAGCGTCGACGGCGGGGTGGTTTTTGCCTTCGCCCGATTCGGAGTCGGCCAAAGCGGCCCCGCCCGAGTCGAGCAGCCCATCGCGGCGAGCTTGCCACAGCGACTCAAACGCCAAATAGGGGTTGATGGCGTCTGCTCCGTAACCGATCAGCAGGCAATGGTGATGCACTTCGCGGGCTTCGCCCGTCTCGACGACGATGCCGATGCGCGTACGCTTCGTCTGTTTAACGAGGTGGTGATGCACGGCCCCCGAGGCGAGCAGAGCGCTCAGCGGCACACGGTCTTGGCCGATGGCACGGTCGGAGAGCACGACCAGCGAATAGCCTTCGTCCACCGCAGCTTCTGCTTCGGTGCAGACGCGGTCGAGGGCTTTGGCCAAGCCTTGCTTGCCGTCGTTGCGCGGCCAAGTGATGTCGAGCGTCTTGGTCTTCCAGCCTCGATGGTCTACTCTGCGATCCATGTGCTTGAGGGCGGCCAGTTGCTCGTTCGACAAGATTGGATGAGGCAACCGCAGACGGTGGGCGTGTTGTTCGGTCGTTTCGAGCAAGTTTTGCTCGGGGCCGATGTAACACTCGAGCGACATTACCACTTCTTCGCGAATCGAGTCGATCGCCGGATTGGTCACTTGGGCGAAAAGTTGACGGAAGTAGTCGTACAGCATCCGAGGCTTGTCGCTCAGGCAAGCTAGGCAGGAGTCGTTGCCCATCGAACCGATCGGATCTTTTTCGACCTTGATCAGCGGGAGCAGCATGAACTGCATGGTTTCGATCGTGAAGCCAAAAGCTTGCATGCGCTGGAGCAGCGAGTCGCTGTCAAAGCCGTGCGGCTCAGTGTCGGGTTTTAGCTCGTTGATGTCGATACGCTGCTTTTTGAGCCAATCGCCATAGGGCCGACGGGTGGCAAAATCGCTTTTGAGTTCTTCGTCGGGGATGAGCCGGCCTTGTTCAAAATCGACCAAAAACATGCGCCCCGGTTGCAGGCGGCCTTTGAACTTCACATTCTCGGGCTGGACCGTCGGCAGGACGCCCGCCTCGCTGGCCATGATCACACGGTCGTCGTGGGTAATGTAGTAACGTGAGGGCCGCAGACCGTTGCGGTCGAGCACGGCACCGATGTATTTTCCGTCGGTAAAAGCGACCGACGCTGGGCCATCCCACGGTTCCATGAGGCAGGAGTTGTACTCGTAAAACGCTCGTTTCTCTTCGGACATGGTTTCGTGGTTCTGCCACGCTTCGGGCACCATCATCATGACCGACTCTTGCAGCGTGCGGCCACTCATCAGCAGAAATTCCAAGACGTTATCAAACGTGCCGGAGTCGCTACAGTCGGGTTCGACCACGGGGAACAGGCTTTCGAGTTTTTCGCCAAAGACTTCGCTTTGGGCCATGCCTTCGCGGGCGTGCATCCAGTTTTTGTTGCCGCGCACGGTGTTGATTTCGCCGTTGTGGCTCATGAACCGCAGCGGCTGGGCACGATCCCAAGAGGGAAACGTGTTGGTCGAAAACCGCGAGTGGACCATTGCCAGATGGCTGGTGAAATCGGGGTCAGCCAAGTCGGGATAGTAGTTGAAAAGCTGGTCGGTGGTGAGCATCCCTTTGTAGATGATCACTTTGGTGGAGAGCGAACAGACGTAAAAAAGTTTTGCTTCGGTCAGCGACGCATCCGTGCGCAGGCGGTGGCTGGCCTGCTTACGGATGAGATAAAGCTGGCGCTCAAAATCTTCGCTCGAGAGTCCCTCGGCAGCAGCGATAATCGGTTGCTCGATAATCGGCTCGCCCGCCTGGGCTGTGGGGCCGATGTTCGCGGCCTTTTTGTCGGTTGGAACCGAACGCCAGCCAAGCAGTTTCTGGCCATGTTCGGACACTAGCTCTGCAAAAACTGCTTTGCATTTTTCGCGTTCGGCGTCGACCTGCGGCAAAAAGACGTTGCCTGCGGCAAAGCTGCCTGCTGCTGGCAGATCGGTGCCTAGGTCGGCTTGGACGACTTTTTGAAAAAACGCATGCGGCAGGGCCGTGAGTATCCCCGCACCGTCTCCCGTGTTGGTTTCGCAACCGCAGGCACCACGATGGTCCATGTTGCGCAGGATTTCTTCGGCATCGAGCAAAATTTGATGGCTCGCCTCGCCCTTGATATGCGCAACAAACCCGACGCCGCACGAATCGTGTTCGTTGGCCGGATCGTAAAGACCCTGCTTGGGCGGGAACGAAGGAAAGAGATTTCTGTTTTCCATAAAACTAACTTCCAATCAACGTGGCGTATGTTCTGTATTGCTTTGTGCGTTGTTTCTGTGAGGTGTTGTTCAAACGACTCGCGAGGGCGTTTCGCGAAGACTCGTCAGGGGCGTCAGTAGCGGGGGCGGACTAAACTGCGTTTCGGCTTGTAGAAGCTCTACAAATTGCTCGCCTATAGGGCCGAGCGGGCGGTCTCGCCGATAGATAATGCCTAACGGACGTTCGATCGAGACTTCTGACAGGGGTATTTTTGCGAGCAAGCCTGAGGCAACTTCCCAGGCCACGGTCGGCTCGGGAAGGAGGCTGACGCCTTCGTTGATTTCGATTGCGCGTTTGATCGTTTCGATGTTGTCGAACTCCAAGGCGATGGGGACGTCGACCTTGTTGACCATCAGGTGGCGGTCGATTTCCGAACGGATGCGTAGTCCCGTCTCGAAGGCAACAAACGATTCGCCCGCCAATTCGCTCAGCTGAATCGACGAGCGTTTGGCCAATCGGTGTGCCGGATGACAAACGGCAACCAGCGGCTCGCTGCGCCAAGCGGTTGCATGCAGCGTGCGTGATTCTTCGGGGTAACTGACCAATCCCAAGTCGGCTTCGCCATTTTCGACCGCTTCGTACACCCGGTCGGGGTGGAGGTACTCTAGGCGTACCTGCGACTCGGGGTAGGCCGAAGAAAACTTACGCATAAACGCACTCATGTGTGCGAGTCCGACGGAGTAAATCGAAGCGACTTGGAGTCGCCCTGCGGTTTCGTCATGCAAACTACAGACTTCGTCGACCAACTTGGCATACTGCTTGACGAGCTGTCGGCAGCCGTCGTAATAACGCTCGCCCTCGGCCGTCAGTACGAATGGACGTTTTGAACGATCGAGTAGCTGTACGCCCAGTCGTTCTTCCAACTGGTGGACGACCTGGCTGGCGCTCGACTGCGAAATGCCGTTCTCATCGGCAGCGCGCGAAAAGCTGCGCCGACGGACGACATCACAAAAGAGTTTGAGAGATTTTAATTGCATGAGGGTTTTCTTTGCCTTTGAGGCTGCGCGCACATTTCACGAGGTCGTCTCAAACAATGGGCAGATACAGAGGCCTACTGCCTCGCTTGTATCCCGCCTATTTGGAAAATCGTCTGGCCGACTAGTACGATCAGCAGACGTTAATCTTGTTTCTGCGAAACTGACGGCTGAGCTGGAACATGACTTAGCAGCAGAATCCGTTGCCGGCCGGCTCCAAGAAAGCCGGTAGAGAAGTCACTCCATAAAATCGACGTAGCCGATACCAGATGCCGCCAGGATCGAAAATCGAAATACTAAAGTAACGTAATTCTGGCTTCTAGTCAAGCAGCCTGTTCCCCTCGGATCCCGATGATTTTGCCTCTACTTAGCGGATAACCCCTACCTTCCAGGCAGTTTATCGAACTTGTACTCATGCCCCCGGTCGCGGAGGACATGGGCCTTCACGATTTTGTCCGGTTTTGGTTTTGGGCCTGGTCCGTTGGGATTTCGACGCTTGAAGGCGGCTGCCGCGTCCATGCCTTCGATCACTCGTCCGAAAACCGTGTGTTTTCCGTCCAGGTAGCTGGTCGGGACGAACGTCAAGAAAAATTGTGAACCGCCCGTGTTACGACCCGCGTGGGCCATGCTCAGCGTTCCTCGAAAGTGCTGCCGAGCCTTGGGTGTGTAGCATTCGCAGCGGATGTTGTAGCCTGGCCCCCCGCTGCCGGTGCCTGTGGGGTCACCGCCTTGTGCCATGAACGCGGGCAAGACGCGATGAAACACGATGCCATCGTAGTAGCCTGCTTTCACCAAGTTGATAAAACTGGCGACCGCCTGGGGGGCTTCGTTTTCAAACAATTCGATGACCAGATCGCCGCGTGTGGTGTGGAACCGGACCCTTGGCAGATTGTCGGCGGTGGCCTCTTGGGCGCGAATGGCTTTTTCCTTTTGCCAAGCTCGCTGCGTGGCGGGCAAGGCTTCGCTTTGCGTCTTGGCGAGCTGCCAGACTCGATTGAGTGGGTCGCCGTGGCCTTGTCCGGGTGGATTGTTTCCTAGTAATCCGGCCTTGTGTGCTTGGCTAAAATATTTTTGTGCAAGCGCGTAGTCATTAAGATTAAACGCGCTGACTCCGCCCCAGAGCCATAGCTCTTTCGATTCTTTGCCAAGCCCCGCGTCGAGCATCGACTGGATCAACGGCAGCGCTTTTTCGTATTGATCGCCGCCGTCGCCGTTGGGGTCGCCGGTGACGTAAAATCCGGCGATGGCCGCGAGCGTGCTATTGACGGTCGGATCGTCGGTTTTTCCGGCCCGATGCACTTCTAAACCTGCCGCGACGATTTTGTCGACCATTCCCTCGACCTGCTCGCGAAGCTCCTCGATATCGTGGTCGATTCCATGTCTCTGGTTGTCGGGCCCGTGCCCTTTTTGGCCGCTACCGGCTCGCTCTTGGCTTTTTTTCTGCAAGAGGACGATCGAGTCCATCCACTGCTTTTGTAGCTGCGAAAACGCTTGTTTGGCCGCAGAAGCGGTCGGTTTTTTGGCCGTCGCAGCAGGCGTCTGAGCCGTAGATTCGGACAGACCGGTCGAGAGCAAGAAGAGGAGAATCAAAACCGGGCGCAACATGGGATAGAGCCTCACGCATTTTCAGTACAGATTAGGAACAAACCAACACAGGCAAGACCGGTAGGATAGCATAGGAAGGCTGTAGGCTGTAGGGTTTAGGCTGTAGGAAAATCCGTGCCCGCAGGCCACACGGTTTTTCCTAAAGCCTACGGCCTAACCCCTACAGCCTCATTCAATGTCTAAACGGAAACCGAAAATTGATCCTTTGCACGAATCCGTAGCACTACGGATCATCGGCGGGCACTTTCGCGGCAGCAAGCTACGCTATCATGGCGATTTAGTCACGCGGCCGATGAAAGAGCGCGTGCGCGAATCGATCTTTAATCTCGTCAGCACCGAGGCCAAAGGAAAACACGCGATCGACCTGTTCGCCGGCACCGGGGCGCTTGGGCTGGAAGCGATCAGCCGCGGCGCGCTCAGCGCGACCTTCATCGAAAAACATATCCCGACGGCCCGTGTGGTCGAAGAGAACATTGCCACGCTAGGAGTCGAAGACCGCACTCGGCTATGGATGACCAGCGCGTTTTTGTGGAGCAAACGCGATCTTCCGAACGAGCAAACTGAAGCCCCCTGGCTAGTCTTCTGTAGTCCGCCCTACTCCTTTTTTGTAGATCGACAAGAGGAGATGCTTGCGTTGATCGGGGCTATGCTAGAGCATGCCCCGGAGGGAAGCATCCTGATGGTCGAAGCCGACGAGCGATTTGATTTCGATCTTTTGCCCGGCGGTGTGCGCAAAGAAAAACGAGGCGAAGGCTGGGACGTGCGGACTTATCCCCCGGCGGTCGTTGGCGTGTGGCGGACCTGATTCGAATTCCCAGTAATTTTTCTTTTGGAGTTACCCATGCAAATTCGCGTCCTACTGGCTTGGTTCATGGTGTTGAGCGTTTTTTTGTGGGGGAACGCCTCAAGACAGAGCTTTGCTGCTGAAACGCAACGCGAAGAGATTCCCCTTTGGCCGGGTGTTGCTCCAGGTTCCGAGGAATTCACGGGTGAGGAGGTCCATGCGAAGCGTGATGGAAACATTGGCTGGCTTACGGGCGTAAGCCGACCCACGCTTACGGTGTATTTACCTGCCGCCCACGAGGGCCCCACCCAAGAGAGCCTTAGCGCAGGTGTTGTGATTTGCCCCGGCGGAGGCTACTTCGGTCTGGCCATTGACCACGAAGGACACGCCTTGGCGCAATGGTTTTGCGATCGGGGCATTGCCGCAGGTGTGTTGAAATATCGTTGCGGAGGCGGCGTGCATCAGAATCCTGTGCCGCTCAGCGATGCGCAGCGCGCGTTGCGTCTTATGCGTAGCCGAGCCGAAGCGTGGAAAATCGATCCCGACAAAATCGGCGTTGCTGGATTTTCCGCCGGTGGGCACCTCGCGTCGACGGCAGGCACACGCTACGACGAGGGCGATCCGAACTCGGAGCAGCCAATCGAACGCGTCAGCAGCCGCGCCAATTTTATGGTGCTCGCCTACCCGGTGATTACCTTTCGAGAAGGAGTTACCCATGCAGGCTCCAAGAAAAACCTGCTGGGCGAATCGCCGGCTGCCGATCTCGTGCAGCAGTTCTCCAATGAATTGCAGGTTACTGCCGACACCGGGCCTACGTTTCTCGTTCATGCTTGCGACGACGGGGCCGTCCCCGTCGAAAACAGTCGGTTGTTCTACCAAGCCTTGCGCAAATACAAAATCCCCGTCGAAATGCACCTCTATGAAACGGGCGGCCACGGTTTTGGAATGTACCGCCGCGACCAACCGGCCGATCGTTGGCCCGACTTGCTCGAGGGCTGGCTGAAAGTGCGAGGGCTGATTCCTTAAGCGTCCTGCTGATCACAGCGGCTGCGCACCGTCGCTCCCCCCGACAAGTTGCGAACAGTAAAGCCGTTTTGCTTCAGGATCCGAGCTGCCAGGTGGCCTCGTACGCCGACGGCACAGGAGACGACGGTTGTTTTGTTGCGATCGAGTTCGCTGATTCGTCCTCGCAATTCGTCCACCGGTATGTGAATGACATGCGCCACGTTACGAAGTCCCCCCTTTTTAACTTCGGCAGAAGTTCGGACATCGACGACTTGATACGCGCTTAGATCAGATTCGCTATCCGCAAAAGACTCGATTCCGTCCAATTCGTTGCACGCTGCAAAGGCAGCTAGGTGGACGGGGTCTTTTGCCGAGCCGAAAGGTGGGGCGTAGGCAAGGTCTAGGCCTGCCAGATCGCGGACCGTGCTGCCAAAGTGCATCGCGGTGGCGAGGACATCAATGCGTTTGTCGATGCCTGCGCTGCCGACGACTTGGGCGCCTAGGATTTTTCCGCTGTCAGGCTGATAAACGAGTTTTAGCGTGAGCGGTTTTGCGCCGGGAAAATAGCCTGCGTGATGGTTCGAGACGATCGTGACGCTGCGTGCTGGCTGGTCGAGGCGATCGGCCAGTCTGCGCGTAAGCCCCGTCAAGGCGGCCGTTACGTCGAAGACGCGCACGATCGACGTTCCCAGCACCGGCGCCATCGGCGCGCTTTGCCCGGTGGCCGCATGTTCGCCAGCAAGACGTCCCGCGCGGTTGGCAGGGCCAGCCAGTGCGATTCGCATACGCGACTGGGTCGGAGCATAAAGATATTCGGCTGCGTCGCCAACGGCGTAGATATCGGGATCGTTGGTTTGCATAAAATCGTTGGTCGCGATGCCGCCGCTCTTGCCAATCTCTAGGCCGGCTTCGACGGCCAACGCAACATTCGGGCGGACGCCCAGGCCGAGGATGACCAAGTCGGTTTCGACTCGCGTGCCGTCCGCCAGTTCGACTTCGGTCGCCACGCCGTTGGAGTCGGTGTGGATGCGTGCGATTCCATTGCCCAGATGCAACGTTGTTCCGTGCCGTTCGAGTTCGTCGGCCAAGGGTTGTGCCATCTCTTGGTCGAGCAGCGGCAAGACTTGCGATTGGAGTTCGGCTAGCGTCGTGTCGATGCCGCGTCGAATGAGTTGTTCGACCATCTCGAGGCCAATGAAGCCAGCCCCCACGACCAGGGCCTTTTTTATGGTTTCGTTGTCGACCAGGGCTTTGATCCGGTCGGTGTCGGCCAGGTTGCGCAGTGTCAGCACATTGGGGGCGTCGGCACCGTCGATCGGCGGCACCAGCGGACTGGCACCCGGCGCGAGGATGAGTTTGTCGTATGGCTGCTCGTAGGTTTCGCCCGTCTCGTGGCGCTGGACCGAAATGACTTTTTTCGCTCGGTCGATTGAAAGGACTTCTTGCCGAACACGCACGTCGAGACGAAAACGTTGCGTGAGGAACTCTGGCGTTGCAACCAGCAGGGATGCGCGGTCAGCGATTTCTTCGCCAATATGATAGGGCAACCCACAGTTGGCAAACGAAACATGTTCATCTTTCTCAAAGAGAACGATTTCGGCATGTTCGTTCATTCGTCGCGCACGGGTCGCTGCCGAAGCTCCGCCGGCAACGCCGCCCACAATAACAATCGTCAGTTTTTCTTGGTCGTTTGCCACGTCTTTGCTCCAGCGAGAGAGTGCCTTGTTTGAGGCCCTACAGCGTTGAGCATTTTTGAGGTGAGGTCAAGGCTAGAAGCGACTCCAAGTGAGCCGAGGGTGTGCGAAAACGCACAACGCGACGAGCAAGAATCACACGCCTTCTAGCTCGTTATAGATATCGAGCCATTCTTCTTCGAGTTGCTCGACGTTGCTGGAATGTGTCGTGAGTTGCTTGTGCAGGTCTTGCGCGTCTTTTGCGGCGGTCGCGGTAAGCAGTTGTTCGTTGATCGACTTTTTTTCTTCGTCGAGCTTGGCAATTTTGCGTTCGACCGATTTTAGTTTTTTTTGTAGATCGCGTTCTTCGCGGCCACCGAGCTTTTGACGGTCACCGCCTTCGGTGGGTGGGGTGCCGCGCGTGGAGTGTTCGGCGCGAAGCCCTGCTTCGAGTTCCTGACGGGTGCGATAAACATAGTCGTCGTAGCTGGCGGGGTAGCTGATGACGCGGCCATCGCGTACTTCGACCACGGCGGTCGCCACGCGGTGCATAAAATGCCGGTCATGGCTGGTGAACAGGACGGTGCCTTGGTAGCGGCAAAGGGCGTCGGCCAGGGCTTCGACCGACTCGACGTCCAGATGGTTGCCCGGTTCGTCGAGAATCAGCACGTTGTGCTTTTGTAGCAGTAGCCCCGCCAGCACCAGACGAGCACGCTCGCCGCCGCTCAGCACCTTGATTCGCTTTTCGACCAATTGGCCGCTGAACAAAAGGCTGCCCGCAACATCTTTTACTTGTTGAATCGTTGTGCCGGGGGCAGCCTGATAATGGAGATAATCGTTGACCGTTTGCTTTTCGGGCAACGAGGTGTAGACGTGCTGGGCATAGACGCCGACTTGGCAGCCGTAGCCCCACTTGAGCTTGCCGTCGATCGGGGCGATCGAATCGCAGATCGTGCGCAAAAACGTCGTTTTGCCTTGGCCGTTGTCGCCGACGATGCCGACTCGCGTGCCATGATCGATTTCGAGTTGGATGTTTTTGGCGACTTCGTGCTCGGGGTAGCCGATCGCAAGTTGCTCGGTCCGCAACGCACAGCCTTGCCGTGGGTCGACCACCGGAAAGCTAAACTGCACGGACGCCTCTTCGCCTTGCACGTCGACCATCTTCAGGCGTTCGAGTTGTTTTGCTTTGTTGCGTGCTTGGCTAGCGGTGTTGGCGTTGGCGCGGTTTTTGTTGATGAAGGTTTCGAGCTGCTTGCGCTTGGTGAGCGTCGCGGCGTTGACGCGCCGGTCATGTTCGCGGCGTTCGACCAGATTTTCTAGGTAGGAGTCGACATCGCCAGGAAACATCGTCAGCTTGCCACCCGCAGCTTCGAGCGTGTGGTTGCAGGTCCGTTTGAGGAACGCCCGGTCGTGAGAAACGATCAGACAGCCGCCGCGAAAGTTCTGCAAAAACTCTTCGAGCAGCATTTGGGTGCGCAGATCCAAAAAGTTGGTCGGTTCGTCGAGAATCAACAGGTTGGGATCGTGCAGGAGCAGCGCCGCCAGTTTGACACGCGTTTGCCAACCGCCTGAGAGCGAACGGACCGGTTGGTCGAGCATCGCGTCGGGGAGCTGAAACTGCCAAGCAATTTCGCCACACCGCCATTCGGGTTGGCCGCTATCACGCATCAGAAAGCCGACGACCGTTTCGCCTTCTTCAAACGGATCGTGTTGTCGCAGGTAGCCGAGTCGTAGCTTGCGGCTACGGACGACTTCGCCCGCGTCGAGTTCTTCTTCGCCGAGCAAGATGCGACAGAGCGTACTTTTGCCGGCCCCGTTGCGACCGATGAGGCCCACCTTTTGATCGTCGGGCAGCGCACAGCTTGCTCCGTCAAACAACGCTTGTTCGCCGTAGCGTTTGTAGGCATCCTGAAGTTGGAGAACGATGGCCATTGATGGAATGCGGAATTCGGAGTGGGGAATGCGGAGTAGGTTAGCGCCGTCGCTTCGCGACGAACTAGCTGCGGTAGCGGTAGCCAAGAACCGCCAAAACTACACAGCATACCACACATAGGCCGGCAAACCAGTCGCCCCACCGGGCGTAGAGCGTCAACTTTTTATTGACCGGTTGTTTCAGATCGACCAGCAAAATTGCGGTCTGCTGCCGTGCGGTGATTTGCTGCACACGGCCATAGGCGTCGACGTGCGCCGATAGTCCGCCGTTGGCGGTGATCAGCAGCGGCAGACGCATTTCGACCGCACGAAAGATGCCGCAGGAGAGGTGCATGTCTAGCTCGCTGGACCCCCAGAACCAAGCGTCGTTGGTGAGATTCACCAGCACATCGGGCGCAGTGCCCGCCGCAGCAAGTTCGGTGACATGACGGCGGATGAGGTGAGGGACGGCCGTCTCGTAGCAAATGTTTGGGCAGTAAACCATGCCGTCCAAGTCGAAGGCCGTTGGTTGCTCTCCCGCTGCTGCGAAGCCGGTCATCGGCGTGAGGCTTGCCAGCATGGGAATCCACTTCGCAAACGGAACGTACTCGCCCATGATGACCAAGTGCATTTTGTCGTAGGTGCCGACGATTTTTCCTTTTCGGTTGATGAGGACCGACGAGTTGAATTTGTCGAAGTGCGTATGGCCCATGTCGGTCGGAAAGAGATGCATGCGATCAATGCCGGTCAAGACCGCCGACCCCGTTTGACGGACAAAAGCAGCCAAATTGAGTTCGGCTGAGCGAAGATACGACTCCGGGAAGAGTCTCGCCGGAGGCCGAAAATTCTCGGCGACCGTGAACAACGGGTAGCGGTAGGTCGTTTCGGGCCAAATGATCAAATCGACGTCGCGTCCGTCGCGCTGTTGCGATTGTTCGATCGCTTCTTCCGACAGGCGGGCGTATTCTTGCATGATGCCGAGCTGCTTGTCGGGATCGCCCTTCCAATCGGCCAGCGTGTTTCCTTGGATCAGCGCGATGCGTGGCCCTGGCGGAGATTTTTCAATACGGAGTTTACCGCCGTAGAGTAACGTAGCGGTGACAGCTAGCGCCGCGAGTAGTAGCGGTGCCAACCTGCGCAGAGGGCGCTCGTTGCTGAGCAACGATTGCGTCAGACAGGCAGCGACCAGCACAATCAAAAAGGTGACGCCGTATTCTCCCAACAGATTGGCGATTTGAATCAGCGCCGGAAATTGGGTTTGCGTATGGGCCAGCGAACCCATCAAAAAACCGGTCATCAGATTTCCGCGTAGCCAGTCGAGGCCGGTCCAAACGACCGGCGCGACCAACCACAATGGGAGCCGTAGCCGGTGGACGCCCACGCGCGCCAGCGCCACAAAAGCGGGTAGGTAGATGCCCAGGTAACTTGCCAGCGCCGCCCAGGCAAGATAGTTCATCGAGTGCGGCAGGCGAATCCAGTGGAGGGTCAACAGCCAGAAGACCAGTCCGGCGAACCAAATCGCGCGATAGGGGCGTTCCCCGGGCAGTTTTTCCCGAAGGACCAGGGTGAGCCAGCCGATGGGCGCCACCCAAATCAACAGGCTCCAGGCGACGGGCGGAAAAGCGAGCCAAGCGAGGAGGCTGCTGGCCAGGGCCGGTAAGAGTAGGGATCGGTTCATGCCGCTCAAGCTAGTTTTTCGAGCCTCGTTTTACTAGGGCGCGTCATTCGTGCCTTGCCTTACTACCCAACGAGCGCCCAACGGAAGCGGCCCATCCCCAACCGAGCGGCAGCTCGAATAGGCTGCGGCCCTGCCGCACGTTCGAGCGTAAAGAGTGTCACTTCGGGTCGGCAGTTGAACCGAATCCGGCGAAAGTATCCCAAGCCCCGGTTGATATACATGCGTCGATTTCCATTCAGCGAGTACACGCCGGCCGTGTAACGCTTGTTCCAGACGGGCGTGATTGGCGGTGCAAACCCTGGGATACGGCATTGTCCGCCGTGCGTGTGGCCCGCCAGAATCCAGCCTTGATAACCTTGCCAGCCCGATTGATCGGCGGCGTCGGGGTTGTGGCAGAGCACGAGGCTTGCTTGCTGGGAATCGAGTTGAGCCAGGGTCGGTCGGATGAGACAACGCCCGGCGAGCAACTCATCTAGCCCGGCAACTTGCAACCCCGCAACGTCCTTCACTTCGTTGCGAAGTACGTGGATGTCTAGTTCAGACATACCCAGGGCGAGCTGGTCAGCGGCTAGCGGATGTAGCGCGGCATCACCGTAATCGTGATTACCCAAAATGGCGAGCCGTCCTAACGGTGCAGTCGGCAGATGCTGCAATACGTTGAGCGTGTGGTCAACCTGTTCGTCGGCATGAGAAGTCATAAAATCGCCGGTCATGACGATCAGATCAGGCTCGAACTGCGACAAACTCGCGAGCGTTTTCGACATATAACTGTCCGACACACAGTCGCCGACATGCAAGTCAGAGATTTGCACCACCCGACGACCGACCAGGTCTTGAGGCAGATGAGCAATCGGCAACTGCCGCCGTGTGACGTCTACCCAGTGTGGCTCGATTCCGTACGCATAGCCCACTGTGCCCAAACCGCCGCACAAGCTTGCACCCACAGCGCGGCGGAGAAACTTGCGCCTCGTTGGTCGTTTTTTATCGGTCGTTTGTGATTCGCTGGTCAACGAGTCAGTCCTTAGCAGAGCTACGGTTTTCTTTTGGCGGTTTTCTTTGCCGGTTTTCTTTTGATGGGCGGGGGGGCTATATTGTTGGGACGTTTGCCTATTGTACCCGATGCCACTGTCTGGCCCCAGCACTTGATCATGCCCCAAACAACAAATCGCTGTCAACAATTTTCTTACCTCAGATGGCAAAATTGCTGCCAGATCGTGGGGATAGCGGCCTTGAGCCTCAGTTGCACGGGCTGCTGGGAAGAAGTCCATTTTGAGCCGACCCATACTACTACGCCAGCGACTCAAAAAGCGATCGAACTGAACGACAAGCGTCCGGCTGACCAACCCACGCCGGAGCCGAAGGCCATGTTGGACGCAGTCGAGCCAGCGTCGGTCCCCGAAACATCCCCCGAAGCATCGACACTCGAAGAAACAGCACTCGAAGGAATGACACTCCAAGAAACCAGCTCCTGGTTGCCGTCTCGCACGGCGCTGTCCACATGGCAGATGAGCAGCAAGTGGAGCATGGCTGTTGCGTTGCAAGCCAAGGGCCGCGACGCGGACAATTTTGGCGAACGACTTGAACAGGCCCATGACGCTGCCAGCCTGCTCAAAGTCTCGTTGCCGGCGTTGCCGACGCACGAGGAAGGAGCCGATCGATTGTCGGCCAACTTAGTGTTTTTGTTGGAAGACGGAGGGCCTCGCTTGGTTGGCGAGCTGAACCAACGCTACGACGCCAATCATGCCGCTCTGGTCGAATTGGCCATCAAGACCCATGTCTTGTTGCTGAACTACACGCCTGCTTCGCCACGGCTCGCGCCGGTGATTATTGCGATCCGCCAAGCGGCCGAAAGCTCGGGGCTGCCCGAAAGCGTTTGGTTAGAGCTGGTCGAATTGCTCGAAAGTCGAGCGGATTTTCCTGAAGTGAAAGCGGCCATTTTTCAGTTGCACCAACGGGCGACTGAGCATTTAGGCGGATGACAGGCGCATAAAAAAAGGGTCGACAAGGTGCGGGATACCTGGTCGACCCTCAAGGGGGGAGACTACTAAGGTGGGACTGTCTCGCGATCGAATCGCAGCGTGTTGGTTTTGCCTTGGCTATACCCGCGAAGATAAAACCGCTGGTCGATCGAAACTCTCTTCTACCGATGCGATACTAACGCAAAGCCGATGCCAAAAGTTTGCTCCGAGCGAATAGGGCGGGACCCTTCGGCATAACTGCCTAGAATCGCAGCGGTTTTGGCGTTTGGACCTTCTGAAGAGGATTTGCTAGCAGTGTTCTTCTTTTGTAATTTCGGAGTGGGCCGTTTGTAGATTTTACCAAATAGCGAGTGAGCGGGGTGGGCATTGCCCACCAGAAGGATGCCTGACTCGAGCATCTGGTGGGCAATGCCCACCCTACTTGCGGATAGATAAGCTTGGGTGTCTCTCCAGGCTTGGTCTAGCTATGATAGATTTCCCCCGAAGTGTTGTGCTAGCTATCTTCCCCTCCCCCCCATCAAAAGTCCCCTGCTGAGTTTTTGCCTGCATGTTGCTGCTACTGAAAAATGTTCGTAAGTCGTACCGGGAGCCGAATGGCGAGGTGCTGCCGATTCTCGACATCGAGCAGTTTTCCTTGAACGCCGGCGAGCAGGTCGTGCTGCGGGGGCGTAGCGGATGCGGCAAGACGACGCTTTTAAACTGCATCTCGGGGCTGACGACGGTTGACGAGGGGCAGATCGAAATCAACGGCACCGACATCGTCGGTTTGCACGAAGTTTCTCGCGATCGGTTTCGTGCCCGTTCCATCGGCTTTGTGTTCCAGACGTTTAATTTGCTGCCGGCGTTTACCGCTTTAGAAAACGTGCTGTTGGGCATGACGTTTATGGGGCAGAAGACCGATCGGGGGCGTGCCGAGCAATTGCTCGCCGACGTGGGCCTCAGCCATCGGCTGACGCACAAGCCGGCCGCGCTGTCGGTCGGAGAACAACAACGGGTGGCCGTCGCTCGAGCATTGGCTAATCAGCCGAAACTGATTTTGGCAGACGAACCGACGGCCAACATCGACCCCTCGCATCAGCAACAAGTGATCGACCTGTTGCGTGGCGCTTGCGAGAAAGAAAACGTGGCGATGCTGTTGGTGACCCATTCGCCCGAAGTTTCAGAACAGTTTGATCGCATTGAGTATTTGGAAAAGATCAACCGAGCGGTTGCTGGCGGGGTAGCATGAGTTTTTGGAAAATAGCTTGGCGAAACATGCAACAACGGGCGCTGGCCTCTTCGTTGACGGGGCTGTCGATGGCGCTCGGCGTGGCGCTGATGATCCTAGTGATCGTGATCCACGAGGTGACGGTCGAGCAGTTTGAAAAAGATGCCCAGGGCTACCATCTCATTATCGGCGGCAGCGGCGGCGGCGATACGCAGCTTGTGATGAACACCGTCTTTCACATGGGCAAGGCGCTCTATCCGTTTCCCTACAGCCATTATCGTGAATTTGTCGACGGAGCTTACGCCCCTTATACCAAGGTGGCGGTGCCGTATTGCATCGGCGATAGCTACCACCAGAATGGCCACAAATTTCGCGTCGTCGCGACCACTCCCGATTTGTTCGACAAGCTCGCCTACGGTGCGAACGAAGATGGCACCGACAAGCGTTACGAATTTCGGGCAGGTAGAAATTTCCGATCCGACCATTTTTTTGAAGCCGTCATCGGTTCGATCGTTGCCAGCAAAACAGGCTTAAAGGTCGGCGATAGTTTTCAGCCGACGCACGGCATGAGCGCCGGTGGAGACAAACACAAAGGGTTTGAAATTGTCGGTGTTCTCCAGCCGACCGGCAGCCTGAACGACCGCGCGCTGTTTGCCAACATGGAAGGATTTTATTTATTGGATGGCCATGCCGAACCTCTCGAAAAAGGTTCTGCTGAGCCGGTTGTCGAATACAAACCGACCGGGCCGGTCGACCCCAAAGATCCGAACCGTGGCTATCGGCCGTTGCCCGAATCGCGCCGCGCCGTGACTTCGGTGCTTGTCCTTTGTAAAGATGATATTGGCATGATGACGCTCGACCACAAAATCAACAAAGGAAAAGACCCGGTCGCCGCTGCCATCCATGCGGTGAAGCCAAGCTACATCATCCAAGATTTTCTCGACAACATCATCGGCCCCGTGCGCATCGTGCTGTTGGTCCTCACGATCCTAATCATCATCGTCGCAGGCATCAGTATTTTGGTGAGTATCTACAATTCGATGAGCGAACGCAGCCACGACATCGCCATCATGCGTGCCTTGGGGGCCAGCCGTGGGGCAGTGATGGGAATCGTCATGGTCGAGTCGATTTTACTCTCGTTGCTAGGCGGAATCGCCGGAGTGCTCTTAGGCCATACGGTCATTGGACTGATTAGCCCGTTGATCGAAGCTCAGGCGGGCATCGTTCTGAAATTCTGGCAGTTCAACTGGCAAGAAAGTCTGCTGATCCCCGGACTGGTCGCGTTTGCCTCGCTCGTCGGCTTTTTACCTGCCCTGACGGCTTACCGTACCGACGTCGGGCGGGCTTTGGGCGGCGGAAGGTAGCCGCAGGACGGCGTTGAGCGGTAGAATGTAGAACAAGGGTGTCAAAACAAGAAGTGCTATGAATACCTACAAAAAAATCCTGATTGGCTCTGCCTTGTTCGCTGTCCTCGCTTGGCAGACGGGGACGCAGGCATGTCCTTTTTGCAGCATCGTTTCGCAAACACTGAGCGAGGAAATTGCGGCTGCCGATGTGGTGGTCCTGGCGCGACTCGTGAAGGTGCCGCCAGAAGCTGATTTAGAGAGCGGCGACCCTGCCGGTTTTGATGTCGACAATCCCGATTCGGGTACCGCCGATTTTGAAGTGCTCGAAACGATTCATGGCGAATCCGTCCCGACGGGCAGCATGATCAAAGTGGTTTACTTCGGCAGCAAGGATCTGGGCAAACGCTTTATGATCACCGGTATCGTCGGCAAAAAAATTGATTGGACGACGCCCCTGCTGCTCACCGACCGTGGCATCGCCTATCTCAAAGACTTGAGAACCTTGCCCGAAAAAGGCCCCGAGCGGTTGACCTTTTTCTTGGGGCACCTAGAAAACGACGACCCGCTGTTGGCCCAAGATGCTTATGACGAATTCGCACGCGCGCCCTACGACCTGGTGATTGCGATTCGCGACAAAATGGATCGGAAGCAGTTGTTCACCTGGATCACCGACTCCGATGTTGGGCCGACCCGTCGACGACTCTATCTCACCATGCTTGGCGTCTGTGGGCAGGCAGAAGACATCGTGATTCTAGAATCGTTGTTGTTGCGTGATTATCAGCAGATGAAGCCAGGGCTTGCGGCGATGTCGGCGGTTTTCGGACAAACCGCGCCAGCCATCGGCATGTCGGTGATGGGCAAGATGGTCAAATCCGACGTGCGGAAGAAGCAGCAATGTCTCGACGCACTGATCGCAGCCTACTTAAAACTAAAAGGCCCCGACGGCTTGCCCCTGATCGAACGCCGATTTCTCGCCAACCCAGCAGCCGAATACACACACCTCTACGCAGCAGTGATGGCCTTGCGTTTTCACGGTGAAGAGACCGACGTCTTGCCTCGCGAGCGACTCCTCGCGTCGGTCCGACTGCTCTTGAAAAACGAAGAAATCGCCGATCAAGTCATCCCCGATCTGACGCGATGGGAAGATTGGAGCATTCTGGATCAGTTGGTCACGATGTTCAAAAAATCGAAGCACGACGCTTGGCTCCGCCAGCCGGTGGTCTCCTACTTGCTAACTGCGGCAGAGCAGCCCGCAGAAATTGGCCAACGGGCGAATGCCGCTTTGGAGGAGTTGGAAAAACTAGATCCGAAGGGTGTCAAACGAGCACGCGCGTATCTCAATTTTGGCATGTTGAGCGGCGCTGGAAAGAAACCGAAGCCGAAAGGGGATACCGATCAAGCCTCCACAAGCACGACCACCAAGTCACCAGACAACGAATCGGCAGACAGCGAACCGACTCCAATCGCCTCTACCCCCGATCTCGCAGAAGGCCCCAACCGTGTGCTGCTCATAGGTGGCCCTTTGATTGCTGGCCTCATTCTGTTTGGTGTTTTTGCCCTGCTCTTGCGTGGCACCGACGTCCGCTCTTCGAGCGACGAATCGTAATTTTTTTATTCACCCACGGTTTTGGGACGTGCAGTAAAAATCATGGCAACCAGCGAAGCAATTCTAGAATCCGACCAAGACGACGATTTTGTCTATCGTCCGTTGAGTACGATGGCCATTGCGTCGGTCTTGCTGGGGGTGCTGTCTGCCCTGACGTTTGTCGCCGGCAAAGACAGCCTCCAGGCCTGCTTGATGCTCTGCCCGATTCCTGTCGCGGGTTTGGTTTGCGGCTTGAAGGCGCTGGCCAGGATTCGCCAGATGCCCGACCAACTCAGCGGCCGCTTCCCAGCGATGGCGGGCACCGTGCTGTCGATGATTGGATTGGTCGGAGGACTCAGCTACGCGGGCTACGTCCATGCGACCGAAGTCCCGCCAGGCTACGAGCGTTTGGCTTTCCGCAATCTGCGGCCCGATGACGTCGAACTTCGGGGCCGCGAAGCCATCCCACGGGACGTCAAAGGCCTGGACGGCGAAACCGTGTTTATCAAAGGCTACATGCGTCCCGGTACCCATGTCTCGAAAGGGGGCACGCCCGTCCGGCACAATGTAAGCCGCTTTATGTTGGTCCGCGACAATAACGAATGTTGCTTTGGCGATATTTCGAGTGTGAAATACTATGACAAGCTGCATGTGCAGCTTCTGGGGAATTTGAATACCGACTACTCGAGCGGGTTGTTTCGCCTGGCGGGCAAGCTGCGGATCGTCGCTGCTAATCCGAGAGCAGGACAGGTCGAGCCTCTCTACATGCTCGAGGCGGACTACATCCAATGAACGCACGGACGTACTTTTTTGGAATGGCAGTTTCCCTGCTGTTAAGCGCGGGCTGCAATCGGGCAACGACGGTCGCCGGGGGTGGGCCGGGTGCTAGGACGGGTTCTACGACCGTTTTAGAAACAACCTTTGACGATCTGAAATTTGAGATCGAAGAAACCGCCACCTTTCAGCGTTCGATGCTGACCCCCAAAGTCGAAGGCCTGCTCGGACGCCGCATCCGCATACGTGGCTACATCTATCCGACGCTCAAGAAAAAGGGACTCAAACAATTCGTCTTGGTGCGTGACAACCTGGAGTGTTGTTTTGGACCAGGGGCAGCGTTATTCGACTGTATTCTGGTGCATATGAAAGAAGGCAACACCGCAGAGTTCTCGATCCGGCCGGTGGCGGTTGAAGGGACGTTTTTGTTCGAGGAGTTTTTGGACTACGACGGCACCACGCGAGCTATCTATCGACTCGATGGCGAATCGGTAGAGTGAAAGCTTGCTAGCCCTCAGCTTCTTCGTCCTTGATGCCGAGCGCTTTTAACCAACGGCGGCGTGGCTTTCCGGTGGAGTCGGCGTGCTCGTCCTCATCGACGCTAGGCACGGGGAGGTTTGCTAGCTTTTCTTCGAGCGTTGCCCGATCGCGTGCGAGCGTAGCACGCTGTACCGAAATTTCTAGTTCGGCTTCTCGCAGTTTGTCGTCTAGCAACTGTTGCTGTGCTTGGAGTCGTGCTTGTTCGACTTGAATCGCCTCGTCGTCGCCCAAGATTTCGTCGGTAATTTGCTGCCGTAGTTCCTCTAGGTTTTCAGCAGCCGGCCTTTCGACAAGCTGATCGCGTAGCTCTTGGAGTTCTCGTTCTTGATGGGCCGCTCGCTGATCTTTTTCCGCAACAACGCTATCGGTAATCGAGATGGTCCCTTCGATTGTTGCCCGTTCTTCGCGACGCCCCTCGGCCATCCCGTTCTGGTCTTCGGCTTCGAGAGAGGCGAGCAGCCTCGCTTTCTGGGATTGCCAGTCTTGAGGCTCCTCGGCGGGAAGCGAAGTGACGCCCTGTTGAGCCGTTTCCAGTTTCTGACGAAGATCGGCATTCTCCTGCTTGAGCTGACGTACGTCGTCGACGGCCATCTCAAAACGACGCTGCAGATCGTCCAACTCTTGTTGTCCGTCGGTCGTGACAGCTTGCACCGAGGCGGTTTCGAGTTCCTCGATGCGCGCCGCCAGCGCGTCTCGTTCTGACCGTAGACTGATCAGTTCGGGCGATTCTTGATCGTTGGCTTCGGGGCGACTCAGTAGCTCTTCGTGCAGCTCGGCGTTTTCTCGCTTCAGCTTATGCACGTCGGCCAGCGCAAGCTCAAACTTGCGTCGCGTCTGCTCAAGCTGCTCTTCGTTCTGATCGCCCTGCTGTTGGACCTCTTCGAGATTTTTGCGGGCAGAGTCGAGTTCCTCTTCGAGCGTCCTCTGTTGTTTTCGAAGCGACTCGGTTTGTTTGCTCAGGTCGCCTATTTGCAGCTCGGCGCTCGACAGAGCGTTTTGGCCGGCCACGCACTCAGCACACTCCAAAGCATCGGCCTGCTCTAAGGCGGCGTGCGTTTGTTGCAACTCTTTTTCGAGCGTTTCTCGTTGTTGATTTTCCTCTTCGGCCAAGTCGAGCAACTCAGCAAGCTCCTGGTCGCGTTCTTCGATTTGCTTTTCGAAGTCGAGCGTTTGCTCAACAATCCGGTCGAGTAGCTGTTCGGCTTCGGCTTCCTTCTCGGAGATCGCAACTTGCAGCTTTTGGAGCGTTTTTTGCTGGCCGGTACTTTCTTTGCGAGCCTGTTGTCCTGACTGTTGTTCAGCAGCCAGTTCGTCAGCGATTTTTTCGAGCTGCTCGCTGATCTGCAATTCGAGCTGTTCGACCGACTGGCAATGCGCGTTGTGGGTTTGATCGGCCTGATCGCGCAGCGCGCGCAAAGATTCGGCAATTTCGAGAGAACGATCATCGCCCATCGTAGGGCAAGATTGCGAATCATCCATAGCCGATTGAACCCAAAGTGCCAGTGCCAAGCAGAGGGGAATCGCTGTTTTCTCGTCAGAAATCGAGCTGTGTCAGCAAACGTTTCCCCAGGGGTATATAGGTCGCAAAAGGCCCTGGGTCAAAGTGCAAAGCAGGGTCGCGCCGATTGCAACGATTGCCACGCCGGCCTCACGGGAAGTTGCGTGAGATCAGCCCAAAACGTACATATGGTCGATTTGCCGAGCGAAATTCGTGGCGATCGTTTCACGCCGCAGACTAAGCTTCGGCGTCAGTTCGCCCTGCTCCAAAGAAAAATTGCGGTCGAGAATCGTAAAGCAGCCGACCTGTTCGGTGTCGCTCAAAGAGGCGAGCAGACGGTCGATCTCGGCACGGAACATCGCACGAATTTTTGGGTGCGTCACCGCGCGGCGGCGAGACCAAACCCACAAGCGTCGCTCTCGAATTTCGTGGCGGAGAGCAATTGGATTCGGCACGAGGAGCGCACCCAAATATTTTTGTCCCTCGCCGACAACACACGCATGTTCGATCAGAGGCGAGCCGGCCAAATGTTGTTCGACTCTCGAGGGCGAGACATTTTTGCCGGTCGAGAGAACCAGGATTTCTTTTTTTCGCCCGACGATGCGCAGGTTACCGGACGAATCGAACTCTCCTAGGTCGCCTGTCTGGAGCCAACCGTCGACGATCGCTTGCTCAGTGGCCCTCGGGTCGTTCCAATAGCCGAGCATCACGCTCGGACCACGGACCAAAATCTCGCCCGTCGCCGAAATTTGCACTTCTAAGTTAGTAAGCGGACGACCGACGGTGCCTGGTTGGTAACCCTCGAGTGCCGTGGCAGAGATCACCGGCGAAGCTTCGGTGAGTCCGTAGCCCGAGAGAATTGGCAGCCCTTGACGCTGAAAAAATCCCTCAACCTGGGGCGCAATCGCCGCGCCGCCACAGAAACAGCGTTTGAGTTTTCCACCCAACAGGTTTTGTAAAGCCTTCGGCTCGTCAGCCGTCAATTGCTGGGTGCCCTTTTGCTGGGCTATTCGTTGATAAAAATAGGGAACGCCGTTAATCACGTTCGGACGGACAAGCTGACAATCGCGGACAATCGTCTCGCGGTTTTCGGCGAGCACCAGTCGAGAACCGTGGTAGAGCCAACTGTAGAGGTCGCAGGTGCGGGCGTAGATATGACTCAACGGCAAAAAACAGAGTCGCGTTTCGTTGGTCGCCGAGCCAACGGATTTGGTCGTAGCAATCGTATTAGAAACAAGATTCTCATGGCTAAGCATCACGCCACGCGGCTTTCCCGTGGTGCCGGAAGTAAAGAGCAGCGTGGCCAATTGGCTGGGATTGGTCGGATCTTCAATCGGCGTGGTGTCGGTACCAGCGGCTAGCTCTACGTGGCTAAGCTGCGGGATACCGCCTAGCTCGACATTCTCGTCATCGGCAACAAGCAGCTTGGCTTGGGCCAAATCAAAAAACTCGGCAACTTGCTTTGACGACGACGAACGATGCAGCGGAACATGCACCGCTCCCAGCGACAGAATGGCCAAGTCCGTGACGATCCAGCCATAACTGTTGCTAGCCCATTGGGCAACACGATCGCCAGAGCCGATGTCTGCCTGTCGGAGAACACTGGCAAAGCGACAGACGTCCTCGTTGATCTCAGCCCAAGTCCGCCAGGAGAGCTGACCTTCGGCGATCGTTCCTAACGCAGGTTGATCGCCTGCGCGAGCGACCGTCGTGGCAAAGAGCTGAGGAATGGTTACGTTGTTCTGTGGCCGCATGGTCAAGCCCGCAGTTGGCCGCCCAGTTGTTTGCCAAGCTTCGCAACAATTTGCTCGCGGACGGCGTCGGCCCGTTCGTTGGTAAGCGTCGCTTCGGAAGAACGTAGCTGAATGCTAAAGAGCAGGCTCTTTTTGCCAGTACCCAGTTGTTTTTCGTTGCGATAGGTTTCCTGGAAGGTGATGTTTTCGAGGAGGTCGCCACTTTCGGCCAAGACGATTTGCTCGACTTCAGCCCAAGCGACTTTTTCGTCGACGACCAGATTTAAATCGCGACCGACCGGCGGGTAAGGCGAGAGCAACGTGACACGACGAATCGGCACGGCGGCATCGATCAGAACGCTCAGGTCAAGTTCTGCAACCGTCGTCGAACCTCGGAGTTCAAACTGCTTGCGTCCCGACGAACCGACTTCTCCCAAAAATCCGAGCACTCGATCGCCCATGAGGAGCTTGCTACCGCGACCAGACGTGAATAGCTGCGACTCGTATTCTTGCGCACCGAGACGGCTACCCGGGGCGACCGTCTCGACGAGCAGCTCCACCACACCCTTGAGTTCAGCAAAACTGCCGCCGGTGGTCAGCGAAAGCATCCGCCGCTGGTCGGGCAGTTTTCCTGGTTGGGGCAGATAGACGTTGGCGATCTCGAAAAGTTCGATCACCGCGTTCGAGAGCTTTTCGTTCGTCCGCCGGGCGACCAGCAAACTGGGAAGCAAGGTTTGACGAAGGCAATCGGCTCTTCGCAAAACCGGGGTGCTCACGGTCAGTGGTTCGGCGCTCGACCAAGGCTGAAACGTGTCGACAAGGCTACGGTCGACCGCGCTGATGGTCATTGCCTCACAAAAACCGGTGGCGACCAGCACATCGCGGACTTGCTCTAAGACCCGATCTTCGCGGCTACGTGTCGAGACCACCATCTTGACGCCGGCATCTTCGGGAATCTGTTCGTACCCATAAATACGGGCGACCTCTTCAATAAGATCGATTTCTCGCGTCAGATCGGCCCGCCAAGTCGGCGGCACAACTTTGACGCAGTGGTCACAGATATGGGTTTCTTCGCAGCCCAAGTCGGTAAGGATTTTGCTGACCGTGGCTGGCGGGATTTCGATGCCGAGGATCCTCGGGAGCTCGGCGAAGCGCAGCTTGACCGGTTCGCCGACCGCTGTCGGCTCGCCAACGTCAATCACTCCCTCGCAAAGCTCACCGCCGGCCAGTTCCAAAATTAGCTCGCAACAGCGGCGGCTCGCCCAATCAATACGCTCGGGGTCGACCCCTCGTTCAAAACGGTACGACGAGGGGCTATGAAGATTCAGTCGACGCGCCGTCTTGCGGACCGACATCGGGGCAAAATCGGCCGCTTCGATCAACAGATCGGTCGTCGTCTCGCTCACTTCGGTCTCGGCTCCACCCATCACACCGCCCAGGGCGACCGCACGCTCCGAGTCAGCAATTACACAAGTGCCGGCGGGCAGCTCGTACTCTTGGTGGTTGATCGCCTGAAATTTCTCACCCGGCTTCGACTCGCGAACCACGATCTTCTTGCCTGCCAGCTTCCCAAAATCAAAAGTGTGGAGCGGCTGGCCGCATTCCATCATTACAAAGTTCGAGATGTCAACGACGTTGTTGATCACGGCGATGCCCAACGACCGTAATCGATCGGCCAGCCACGCCGGGCTAGGCCCAACCTTGATGCCGCGAATCACCCGAGCCGTGTAACGCGGGCAAAGCTCAGTCGATTCGACCGCGACGCTGGTCAGCGTATCGACTTGGGGGCCTGTCGACTTGGGTGCCGCCGCAGGCTGTTTTAAGGGCTGCTGCCAGAGGACTGAAATCTCACGCGCGACGCCAATATGCCCCAAGCAGTCGGGCCGATTGCTGGTCACTTCGAGGTCAATCGCAACGTCCTCGCCGACCTTCTCGACGCCTTCCAGGTTCAAGCCTGTCAAAGTGAGCCGCTCGGTCAGGGCGTCGACCGACATATTGAGGTCAACGTACTCTTTCAGCCAATTCCAACTAACGATCATGGTTTTGTCTCACGCAAAGGCGCAAAGGCGCGAAGATTTACGATCTCACTCGACTCTTTGAATAAAAAATTTCAACGATAGTTTCTGCTTTGCGCCTTAGCGCCTTTGCGTGAGGCCTTTTCAAAACTGTTCCAAAAATCTCACGTCGTTTTGGTACAGGTCGCGGATGTCTTTGATGTCGTGCTGTCGCATGCAAATGCGTTCGACGCCCAGGCCAAACGCAAAACCAGTTACCTTTTCAGGGTCGTAGCCTACCGCGCGAAGCACGTTGGGGTCGACCATCCCGGCACCGCCCATTTCCATCCAGCCGCTGTTGCCCGCCCCGTCGGTCCAGTTCATGTCGACTTCAACGCTCGGCTCGGTAAACGGAAAAAACGAGGGGCGAAACCTTACATGGACTTCGTCGTCCCCGCCAAAATAGCTTTGGCAGAACAGCCGCAAAACGCTTTTCAGGTCGGCCATTGTCACCCCCTCGTCGATCAACAGCCCCTCGATCTGATGGAACATCGGATAGTGCGTCGCGTCAGCCGTATCGGGACGATAGACCCGTCCGAGCGAGATGATCCGCACCGGCGGAGGGTTTTTTCCCTTAGGAGTGTTGGCAACACACGCTTCCATCACGCGGATTTGAACCGTGCTGGTTTGGCTACGAAGCAGTAGCGGCGAGTCCGACTCTGCCGCCGCCGAAGCAGCCGCGCCCAGATAAAAATTATCCAGCGGATCGCGTGCTGGGTGCGAGAGCGGAATGTTCAACGCTTCAAAATTATGCCAATCGTCTTCGATCTCCGGACCTTCGACGGCCGAAAAACCGAGACGGCCCATGATGTCCTTCATCTCGCGGATCGTCTGCGTAATCGGATGCAAACGGCCAATACGGACAGGCTTGCCGGGCAGCGTGACGTCAAACGCTTCTCGCGTCGTTTCGACACCGCCGGACGAGCGCTCTTGCGCTGACGAAAAAGCGGCCTCAATGAGCGTCTTCACCTCATTAAAACGCTTGCCAGCAGCCGGCTTGTCTGCTTTGTCGACCTTGCCCAGGCCTTGTTGCAATTTGCGAAGCTGCCCGCCCTTGGCACCGAGGAAATCGACGCGCGCCGCTTCGAGCGCATCGGTCGTCGTGGCCGAGGAAAACGCGGATTGCGCTTGCTCTGCGAGGGCATCAAGACTTGCAAGAAATTCGGCGAGGGCCACGGCTATGCCTCTTTCGCCTTAAGCCGCCAACGCTTCGCGGGCTTTTTCTACGACGGCATCAAAAGCAGCCGGATCGTGGACAGCCATCTCCGAAAGCATCTTGCGGTCGAGTTCGATCTGCGCTTTTTTCAAACCGTTGACCAGCTCGCTATAACGCAAACCACGTTCGCGGGAGGCGGCATTGATGCGGATGATCCAAAGCTTGCGAAACTCGCGTTTGCGAACCCGACGATCGCGGAAGGCATAAGCCTCAGCACGAATCAGAGTTTCTTTGGCTGTCCGCAGCAACGTGCCGCGACCGCCTACATAACCTTTGGTCTTCTTGAAAAGACGATTCTTCGCCTTGTTACGGGCACTGCCCTTCGTGGTTCTCATCGTTCTTGTTGATCCCGCAGAGTGGGGATCCCTTATTTACAATTGCTCACGTCCAGGTCCCTTTCGACGAACGAAAGGCGTTTTTACCCGACGAGTTTGGTGCAAGGCTTGGTTAGTAACTATTGCCAGCCAAAGCCTTCTTAATCATTTTCGAGTTGGTGGAGGTCGTGGTCGTCGTCCCTCGAAGGTTGCGCTTGCGCTTCGTACTCATCCGACCGGCCAAGTGGCTCGTGCCAGCTTGACGATGCTTGGCCTTGCCTTTGGCGGATAGGCGAAAGCGTTTTTTCGTACCTTTGTGCGTCTTTTGCTTAGGCATCTCTCTATTTCCCATAAAATCGGGCTACATGGTGGCCCGGGCTGAATGCGATGGTAGCCCCACATTCTAGCAAATATGGGGCCGCCCGAAACCCGTCTTTCGACGTAATTTGGCAACCTCTTGAGGAGAATCTCCAAACGAGCAAGCAAGAATCTCAGCCCGCCCCTTATTTAGGGGCCAAAATCAACACGATTCGACGGCCCTGCATCGAGGCGTTTTGCTCCACCTTGGCGACATCTTCCAGCTCTTTCACCAGTCGCTGGACAAGCTTAAAACCCTCGTCGACGTGGGCGTTTTCGCGGCCTCGGAAGATTACCGAGCAAATCACCTTGTCACGCTCTTTCAGGAATTTGCGAGCACGGTTCGCCTTGGTCATGAAATCGTGATCGCCAATCTTCGGGCGAAGCCGGATTTCTTTGTTCTTGCTCTGGTGCGTATGCCCTTTGTTGAGCCGCTTTTTCTGCTGATATTTGAACTTACCAAAGTCCATAATCCGGCAGACGGGCGGCTTCTCCAGGGGGGCGACTTCGACCAAATCGAAGCCGACCTCACGGGCACGTTCCAGGGCGTCGTCTCGGCTGATAACTCCTAGCGGCTCACCCTCTGCGTCAATAACACGTAATTCCGGGGTCCGGATCTGTTCGTTAATCCGTTGTTGCTTGCGATCGATCTTCGTGTCTCCTAACGGTTTGTTTCATTACCAGAGCTACAAATGGGCGCAAAAACACATGCGCCGATTGGCTCTCGTTCGTCTCTCTTGGGTCAGCCTACCATATCGGGCTAACCGCTACACAAGTATTGGTCACTAGGCACAACCCAGTCAACCGTATTTGATAATTCGCCAGAATTCCAGGTTTTTTCACTCTTCTCTCTTCGCAGCCAACTGACGGACCGTTTTGTCCGCCACTTCTTGCCGTAACTTGGCAATCGCTTCGTCCAGGGGCATCGCCCCCAAATCGCCTTCGATCCGGTCGCGAACGGTGACCGTCCCGTTTCCTGCGTCTTTTTCGCCTACGACAAGCATATAAGGGATCAATTCGAGCTGCGCCTCGCGGATCTTCGCCCCCAGCTTTTGGCCGCGGTAGTCCCCCGTGACCCGAAAACCTTCGTCTTTTAGCCGCTGCTCGACTTGCTTGCCATAAACCTCCGACTTTTCGCTGACCGTCAGCAGCCGCAACTGTTCGGGTGCCAGCCATAGCGGAAAAGCAGCCGCAAAATGCTCGATCAGCATGCCCACAAACCGCTCCATCGAGCCAAACGGCGCGCGATGCACCATAATAGGCCGATGCGGCTGGTTGTCAGAACCTGTGTATTCCAGATCAAAACGCTGCGGCAACTGATAGTCGACCTGGACGGTGCCAAGCTGCCACTCGCGACCAATCACGTCTTGAATCACAAAATCGATCTTCGGCCCATAAAAGGCCGCTTCCCCCTCTTCGGTCGTGAAATCAACGCCCATCCCCTCAGCAGCCTCGCGGCAAGCAGCCTCCGCACGGTCCCATTGGTCGGCCTCTCCAACGTATTTGTCGCCGCTAGGATCGCGCAAACCGACACGCACGCGGTAGTTTTCCATGCCCAGCGTCCCCAACACGATTTTGACCAGTTCTAGGCAGCCGGCGATCTCCCCGGCTAGCTGCTCCTCGGTCACAAACAGATGGGCGTCATCCTGAGTAAACCCTCGCACACGAGTCATGCCGCCCAGCTCGCCCGACTGCTCCCAGCGATAGACCGTGCCAAACTCGGCCAAGCGAATCGGCAGATCGCGGTAGCTTCGCTTTTCGCTCGCATAAATACGAATATGGTGCGGGCAATTCATTGGCTTCAACAGATAGCCGTCGATCTCCCCCTCGTTGATCATGTTCGCCAAATCGCTACAGCTACAGCCCTCGTCCGACAGCTTTTTCATCTGCTCGCGGTCAATCAGCGGCGGAAACTGCGAGTCTTGGTAGTACGGAAAATGCCCACTCGTGCGATAAAGCCCCAGTTTGCCAATATGCGGCGTAAACACCTGGCTATAGCCTTGCCGCGTAAGATGCTCCGAAATAAAGTTTTGAAGCTCTTGGCGAACAATCGCTCCCTTAGGCTTCCAAAGCACGAGCCCCGCACCGACTTGCTCGTCGATCTCAAACAGTCCGTACTTTTTGCCGAGTACCCGATGGTCGCGGCGTTTCGCTTCTTCCAAGCGATTCAGATGCTCTTTCAGCTCTTTTTTGTCGAAGAAAACCGTCGCATAGAGCCGCTGGAGCTGTTGATTAGAGGCATCCCCTTTCCAATAAGCGCCTGCAAGACTCAGCAGCTTAAAACCTTTGCCGATAAAGCTCGTACTAGGCACATGCCGTCCTCGGCACAGGTCAATAAACTCGCCCTGGCGATAAAACGAGAGCGAATCCTGGTCGGCCAAGCCCGTTTCGATATGCTCGACCTTGAACTTCTGCCCCATTTCTTGGCACAGCGCGAGCGATTCTTCGCGCGACATCTCGAGTCGTTCAAATCGCTCGTTCGATTTGACGATTTTTTTCATCTCCGCTTCGATACGCGGAAAATCCTCCTCAGAAATCGGCCCTTGAGGAGACTTTTTCAGAGCAAAATCATAATAAAATCCGGTCTCCGTATACGGGCCAAACGCGAGCTGCACCCCGTCAAACAGTCGCATCACCGCTTGTGCCATGACATGCGCACACGAATGCCGCAAGATAGCGAGCGCCTCGGGGTCGCGCTTCGTAAGCAGGCGCAGCTGCACTTCGCCCTCGCCGGGCAAAGGCGAATGAAGATCGACCAGCGTCCCATCGACTTCCGCCGCAACCGCCGCTTTGGCCAGACCTGCACCAATATCTGCCGCCACATCATAGGCCGACACACTCGTCTCAAACTCACGCCGACTTCCGTCCGGCAAGGCTACCGTAAGCATAATACTCTGTAATTCTCGTTCTAAAATTTGCAGGTAAGGCCCAACTAGCCAAACGGCATTCGTCCTGAGCTAACAAACGACACAGGAAAACGGCCAAGCACAAAAGGGTACCAAGGCACGAAAAAGAGTAATAGCCCAGCCAATTGAGCCAAATCATGCAATGTCGGTCTTTAGCTGGCTCTCAGCCGCCTGTGCTTTCTCTGTGTCTCCGCGTCTCTGCGTGAAACTTCCCCGTCTTTCGCCCCTAAATTCCCCCCAAGATCCCTTCAATGCCATTTTTCCGACAACAGATTTCCGCAATCTGGTGTTTTTCCTTCTCACGGGCCGACGGCGTAAGCCGTTGCCTACCAAGCAGAAACGCGATTATTTTGCCCAGACAACACCAACCTCCCTAAAGAAACTGGCCGCCCAAGGTCGCAAAAGTGTTGCAAACCGTGGAATCCTTGGTACAGTAAGGGGAGGAAAGGCGGAGAGTCCGTCGATCTGTACAGGAACCTTTTCTGGATAGCGACTAAAAGTTGACGTTGCTACTGGCCGCCTGGGGTCATCACGATCCAAGGGCGTCGGTAGCACCAAATCACTAGTGTCGATTCGAGTCCAATCATATCGGACGGGATCGCTTCACCGGTGGGGCAGGCTTCTTCGCTAGACGACCAGAAGTAGTTCTTGAGCGTGACCTAACAATTCAATTTGGACCCATTTAAAAATTTCCGTTTTCAAATCATCTCAACTAGTCGATTGACTAGTCTATTGACTCGGGGAATTGGAGAAATGAACATGAAACGCAGTCTAGTTTTGTCAATTTGTGCTGCTGCCTTGGTAGCTTGCTTCTCTCACAGCGCACAGGCAACTGTCGATGTACAGCTGAACCTTCAGTACACCAATCCGGGTAACGAAGCCCTCGGTGGTACGTGGGAATTGCTGGCTCAATCCGATACGGGTACAGCCAATGGCTTGGCCGGTCTCAAAGTGACTTTCTCCGGCATTGATGGCACAGTTGTCCCCAACACCGGTACCGGCACTCCAACCAGTGTCTTTGATAACGTGACGAGCGTTTTTCGCTTTAACACCCTCACCGGTGGCAACGTTGAAATCGTTGCTGGTGATGACCTTGCTGGTGCATTGATCACCGGTGTCGGTACGGGCGGTGCTTCCCCTGGCAACGTGCCACAGGACGACCTGTTCACGAACGTCACATCCGACCCTTGGGATGATTCGGCCCTACTGGCCACCGGCACCTTCGGTGCGGTTCGTCCTGCGTTCGTCGAAACTCTTGCTAACGAATTCGGTGCTGGCGGAAGCGTTGTCGCAGCAAGCATTGGCGACACAAGCGTCCGTGGCGACGGTGTTGCCTCTGGTGAGCTTATTTCAGGTGACCTTGATCGTAGCGGTGACGTTGACCTCTTTGGCGATGTTCTTGGTGCTTTGGCCAACGTGTCGACAGGCATAACCTGGGGTGAAGGTGACTTTAATGCTTCTGGTGACGTTGACCTCTTTGGCGATGTCCTGGGTGCACTTGCTAACGTAGGTTTGTCGGTCTCGGCCCCTCCAGTTAGCGGAGTCAACGCAGTTCCTGAGCCGTCTTCGATTGGACTTCTTACGCTTGCTATCGCAGCTTTGGCTGGCGTTCGCCGTAAGTCATAGAAGGATTACACACGAGGGTGTGGACTATTCAGCCTATAGGCTGGGTAGTCCACCACTTTTTATTTTTTGTGAATAAAAGAAACTACGTGCAGTTTCTTACTTTTCTCTGCTGACTTTTACTCCTGGTTTCTGTTAGCTATTCCCGCAACATTCGGAAGGATTTTGTCTAATGCGTAATTGCTTTACAAGTGTAGCCGCTGTGCTACTAGTTCTCACAGCTTCTCTTCATGCCCAAGCAGCCATCATGGCTACTTATGACTACGCCACTGGCGAGTTGATCTTGGCTGACGCCATGGGCGAGGTAGGGTTTCGCCTAAACAGTACGCCACAGAATTTAGTCGATGGCGCAGCGACCAGTCTAGGCGGAGCTACAGATGGTGCATTCGGCGTGCTGAATGACCAGTCTGGGGTAGGGTTTATCGAGTGGGGCAACTTGATCGGTATGACTTTCCCTGAAGCCCGCTCTGCTGGTTTTGTTATTGTTCCAGGGACTGCTCCCGGCGAGTTAGAATTCCTTGCTGCAACCGCAGCCAATCCTACAAGCCCAGTTGCTGTTCCGCTCAACGTAGTGAACCTTCCTGAGCCAGCTTCGGCTTTCTTGGTTGTGCTAGGTGTAGCTGGAATGCTAACAACACGGCGTCGTCGTCGTAGTTAGTGCCCGCATACTGTCCTTGAGATTACACGAACGGCGACTTGGTGAACCCAAGTCGCCGTTTTTTTTGGTTAGAAGGTTAGCTTACCCTTTAGCACGAACTTCCAGAGGTTCTGAAAGTTCATGCTCTTGTGTCGAAAAAGAAGCCTGTCAGAAGAAGGCCGTGTTCGTTCCCTTTGGCCTTCGATCAGGCGGATCTTTGATTGAGTAATGCAGGATTTTACGATAGATAGTCTGGATCCTGGTATTTTGTCAACGCAAGATGACTACTAGTAACAACTTAGGTAAAGTCCCCTTTTTTTGGGAAAAAAGCTTGCGGTGTCAGCGTTCTCCGTTATAATTTGGGTACAGGAGAGACGCGACGGGCGCCTCCTTTGATCTACCTCTCTCACATGAGATTGTTCTACTGACCTAAAACACAAAGAATTACCTTGCGGCTCACAAAGAGCAGCGTTTCTCTATTCACTTTGTGTTTTCAATTCTTGGGCAGCTTTTTTTAGCTTGCCGTTTCTTCTGGTGTCTTCACAACGGCATCGCTTTTATTTCCAGGATCAACTGGGCTTATTGCGTGCCTGAGACTGGCTTGTCCACTTCTCTTGAGACGGCAGAAGAATCGCAGCAGGCGATTACAAAACTACCAATTTCCCAAGAATACTTAATCGAACGTCAGCGGGCTCAAACGTAGAAGTCCGACTCAGGTACACAAAGGAGTAGCTAGCTTAATGAAACTCGGTTGGTTCGCAGCATTTGCTGAATAACGGACCGCACAAGACCCAGATAGTCATAAGTGCAGAGTGACGAACTAACGGAACCGTTCGTCTTAATCGGAACTAGGATTCCAAGCATGTTAAGTCTCCCCGCTTTAGAACGGGGTCTCGTTTAAAGATCTTACTTTTTAACTAAGGAAACAATCATTATGAAGAATTTCTCAATCAATGCTTTTGCTCTCGTTGCACTCTTTGCTTTCTCCAGCGTTGCTGTTGCTCAGCCAGTTGCCACTTATGATCCTGCCACCGGCGGTATCACCTTCACCGCTGTCGATTCCTTGGTAGGGCTACGGATCAACGCAAATGCGACTCTTCCTGACAGTACTCCCACCGACCTAGATGGAGCTGCTGCGGGCAATTTTGGTGTTGTTAACGGCCAACCAACTTTCGTTGAATGGGGAAACTTGATCGGTATGACTTTTAACAGCGCCTTTGGTGGAAACGTGCTTCCAACGGGTCTTGATCAACCTGGTCTGGATAGTGGCTTCGTATTCCTCTACCGGACCAGCACTGCTCCAGGTGTAGATGAAACTGGACAGCTCGTTGCCGTTCCAGAGCCAAGCAGCCTCATGCTCGCTGGCCTCGGCCTAGTCGGCTTCATCAGCCGTCGTCGTCGCAGCTAACTAGTTAGCTCGACTACAAGTTTGAAACGAAAAGCCCCTCTGCTTTCACCAGCAGAGGGGCTTTTTTCGTTGAAATCGCGCCCCCAAAATAGCTGCATTCCGTACATCTCTGGGGCATTGCCGGGGGTGCGAGAGCGTACGTAGTGGCCCAATAGGGGCCCTGTTTTGGTAATTTGAGGCGTTTGGGGTAGGTTATTGGCGTTTACCTAGGATTTTCTGTCCCAATTCCAGCCATTGTTGCCTACCTATTACGTACACATACATGAGGTGTCCGCCGGGGAGTGCGGTCACCCACAGTCTCTTCCGGGCCAGCAGTTTTCGCAGGGTTGTACTTTCTCCGCGAGTGGTGGCAATAATCATTGTAGGAGTAGTCTAATGACAAGGTTTTTAAGTATCCCATTCCTAGCCTGCGGCATCGCAGCGCTTTGTACCGTCGGGACCGCCGTCGCGACGCCGATCAGCGTGCCTAACGGCTCGTTTGAGAACGCTGGGTTTAACTGGCAAGTACCGTCAGATTGGCAATCCGAAGGAACTCCCCAAATCATCGGCACTGGGACCGTCGCACCACCGGGAGGCCATACCGATGGAGTGCAGCTTGCCGAGGTTTCGATCATCGGAGATGCTCTTCCTGGCACTACCTTCACCGCCGCTTTATCTTCGAAAGCCTCCTTGGGCACCTATGCCGCCAACACCACCTACACACTAACATTCGATGTCGGTTCAAAAGACGGTAGTTGGTGGAATAATTGGCAAGGCGCTGCGAGAATCTTGTCATCTGGCCTCGGTATCTTCACCAGTCCTTCGACGGCCGCAACGCCAGTGGTTCTTGACACCACGGATCTCCAGGCACCAGATGGAGATGGACCAAGCTACGTTCAGCTTCCTGGTATCATGGTTGATAACAGCCATGCTTATCAGGGTTGGAAGCGATTTACCGTAACGCTAGACACTGCTACTGACCCTAGCGCCGTAGGGCAGGACATCAGCGTTATTTTGGGATGGACCCAAAACGACGACTACAACAAGCAGATCGTGTTCGATAACGTTACGCTCGACGCCGTTACCGTTCCAGAACCTTCCTCCCTCGTACTTTTGGGTGGTTTGAGCCTGTTGGGCTTGTGCAAGCGTCGACTTCGGAGCTAGAGAGTTAGCTTTTTTAGTCGAACGAATAATGAATAAGGGTCAGGCGTGGTCAAGTGTGTCGCGTCTGACCCTTTTTTCCTAAGTTTTTTTGTAGTCGGGTTTTGTGGCCTAGTTCAGTGAATGCTGCTAGAAGGGTTCCCCTTCAATCCAGTGGTCTCTTTGAATCACACCACTAAGATAGATACGACACGATAGAGACGACAGTACAGAGCAATGGCAATTTCTTAATCGGAACAGAAGAAGGGACTGATTTTATGCGTTTTTACATAACCCTATTGATTCTATTATGCGTGGCACCCAACGCCACCGCACAACATGCGTCTGTTGGGATCAATCTCGAAGGCAACACCTACTATTCGCATGAATACGTCTTCACCGATCTTTCAAATAGCGTCAACACGTCATTTGCCCAGAAGAACGGGGCAGGGTGGGCGCAGTCCGATCCGGGCGGCGTAGTTTATGGTGCGGACGGGTATCCGACATACATCGCCAACGACCACTCCGCAAGAACTCTCTGGGATACGCCCAAGGGCCATGCCGGTGGCCAACACGTCTTGCTTTGGGACGGAACCGGCGACATCGATATGATTCTGACTCCAGGCAACACGATTGTCTCCGACGTGGCAGGAAGAATCGTCTTCGATCTGCCTGTTGCTTCTACCGTGCAGAACCGTCGGGGCTTTGAAATCAAATCGACCGATCTCAACGATCCGGTGCGAAACGTCCGCATCGTTCCGATCGCTGAAGAAGCAGCCTACACGGGCAGCACCCCAAGCAATCCGTTCCGCAGCGTCTTTACGAACCGTTGGTCCAACATGTCAGCTTTCCGCTACATGGATTGGACCAAAACGAACAATTCGACGTTATCCAACTGGGCAGACCGACCCCATGTTGGCGATTTCACACAAGGGGGCGAGTACGGAGTTGCCATCGAACATCAGATCAACCACGCAAATACGACTCAATCACAACCCTGGTTCAATATTCCTCACTTGGCCACCGACAATTTTGTCGAAAATATGGCCACGCTGATACGCGATAACCTCGACGCAGGCTTAACCGCACGCATCGAGTTCTCCAACGAAGTCTGGAATAGTTCTTTTTCGCAAACGCAACATGCGATCAGCCAAGGTCCTTCGATTGGTGAAAGCGCGGACGGACTCGGCGGGTTACGCTGGTACTCGCATCGCTCGGTCGAAATTTTCGACATTTTTGAAGACGTCTTCACCAACGGCGGAGCGAACCCTGCCGGGATGGACCGCCTTGTACGAGTGATGGCGAGTCAAGCCGCCAACGACTGGGTTGCCCAGCAGATTCTCGAATACAACGATGCCTACCTCAAAACCGACGCACTGGCGATCGCCCCCTACTTTGGTGGTGGCGTCCAAGCAGGTGCCGAGGCCGACTTGTGGACCAATGCGACGTGGCCTCAGCGCATCGCAATGGTCGATCAAGATTTGCAAACCGCCATGAACAACATGGACGACCACGCCAATCTGCTCAATAACACGACCGATGGCCAGGGTGCCAACATCTACTCCAACATCAAGCTCTTTGCTTACGAGGGAGGTCAGCATTACCTGGGGTTCCCAAATACCCACGGCAACGTGGCGCTTACCGAGCTGATGCAAGAGCTTAGCCGTCGACCCGAGATGCAGCAGTGGTACTTCGACTACCTGACGCACTGGGACCAGATCGGTGGCGAGGATTTTATGATTTTCGCGTCGATGGGCGAACAAACGCAGTGGGGCAGTTGGGGGATTACGCAGCACGAAGGCCAGCCTCTTTCCGAGACTCCCAAGCTACAGGGCATCTTGGATTACTTGGCCTCGGTAACAACGCCTGGCGACTTTGATGGTGATGGACAAGTCAGCGGTGCCGACTTTCTGCTCTGGCAGCGGGGCGGTGTCTCGACCCCGCCTGATGCCAACGATCTGGCCGAGTGGGTAGCCGCCTACGGAGGGGGTACGAGCATGCTGGCGAGCGCCAGCGTACCGGAGCCAGCCTCCTTGCTACTGTTTCTCCTAGGCAGCTCCCTGATAATCAGTGCCCGCTGTTTCTAGAGCAAGTCCCAATCGAGTGTTTCGCTAAAGCAGCCATTTGGCGCTAATACACCAGGACTGCTAGCGGAACACGCGTGTGCGGCTCGCACTAACAGAACACGCTCTTTCTGATTTGCCGCCGACGGACTTGCTGCCGACGATAGCCCGCGACTACAAAAAGACCGCTCCCTCAACGACGAGGCAGCGGTCTTTTTTATGATCTTCTTGGGCTTATAAAAAAGGTAGCGGAGGAGGGATTTGAACCCCCGACACGCGGATTATGATTCCGCTGCTCTAACCAACTGAGCTACTCCGCCAAATTCGGACTTCTGCTGACAGCCAAACACTTCGAAAAGCTGGCTGCCTTCTGCCTAGCCCTTAAATTAACCGGAATTGGGGGATTGGTGAAGGGGGGAGCAAGCGAGTTCCCATGATACCGGGTGGAAATAGATATCGGGCGAAAATGAGAGCTGATAGAATGCCAGCACGGTGTGCAACACCAGGGCAATTAGCGCCGTCGGCGCCGTGTCGGAAACGACGCCCAGCCTTACCAGCCCTACAGCCTTCAGCCTTCAGCCTCCAAGCCTCATGCCCTTTTCTCGACATCGCACGCTGCTGACCACCGGGATGGTGTTCCTAGCGACCGCCCTGCTTGCCGCTGCCGATTGGTACTCGGCGTTGCCCGAGACAGCAACTGCCCAGTACGTGGGAAGGGATTCCTGCGCCCAGTGCCACACGACCCAAGTCGACCAGTGGCACGGCTCCGACCACGACCGAGCGATGGAGCGGGCCAGCGAAGCGTCGGTCGTCGGCGATTTTAACGACGCCAGTTTTACCCGCTTTGGCGTAACCACCACCTTCTTTCGCCGCAACGAAAAATACTTCGTCAACACCGAAGGCCCCGACGGCCAACTTCACGATTACCAAATAAAATATACGTTCGGCGTGCGCCCATTGCAGCAGTACATGGTCGAGTTCCCCGACGGCCGCGTGCAGGTACTCCGCGTCTCGTGGGACACCGTCAAGAACGAATGGTTTTACGTTACCCCGGCCGACGTGATCGACGAGCGTATCGAGCCGGGCGACCCTTTGCATTGGACCGGCATCGGACAGAATTGGAACACCATGTGCGCCGAATGCCACTCGACCCACTTGCAAAAGAATTTCGACTTGGCGACCAACACCTACCAAACCACGTTCTCGGAAATCGACGTCAGTTGCGAAACCTGTCACGGCCCAGCCAGTCTGCATGTCGAACTGGCCGAAAGCAACTCGTGGTTCTGGGACCGCCGACACGGCTACGGATTGCTAAAAATCAAGGGGGCCACGAATAGCGTGCAAGTCGAAACCTGCGCTCCGTGCCATTCCCGCCGGTCACAAATCCACGCGAACTATCACGCAGGCGACAAGTTTTTCGACAACTTTGAACCCTCCTTGTTACACGAAGGGCTGTACCACCCCGATGGCCAAATCCTCGACGAGGTCTACGTCTACGGCTCGTTTTTGCAGAGCAAGATGTACGCCAAAGGAGTACGCTGCACCGACTGCCACAATCCGCATTCGTTAGAACTAAAATTCGAGGGCAACCGGCTCTGCGCCCAATGTCATCAACCAGGAAAATACGACTCCCCAACGCATCATCATCACACCGATCCGGCGGCTACCCAGTGTGTGAATTGTCACATGCCCTCGAAAAACTACATGACCGTCGACGGTCGCCGCGACCATAGCCTGCGTGTGCCGCGCCCCGACCTAAGCGAGCAGCTAGGCACCCCCAACGCCTGTAACGATTGCCACACCCAACCTGAAGAGTCGGCTGCCTGGGCCGCGGCAGCCGTACGAGAATGGTACGGAGAAAAACGGGCAGGCGATCCGCACTTTGGCGTAGCGTTTGCCGCAGCCCGTCGCCGAGATGCCGACGGATTCGACCTGCTCAAGCAACTCTTGCACCGCCGCGACACGCTAGACATCGTACGCGCAACGGCCATCGAGTTACTAAGCGGCTACCCCAACGAAGCATCGGAAAAATTAATTCGACAGGCACGTGACCACACAAGTGCTTTGGTCCGAGCCGCCGCACTACGGACCCAGTCCGGCGCTTCACTGGTTCAGTCACGACATCAGGTTGCCGAAAAACTGCGTGACCCCATTCGATTAGTTCGATTGGCGGCCGTGCGGAGCTTGGCTGGCTTGCCAAGGCGCTCGCTGGAGACTCAAGACCGCGATTCCTTTGAGGCGGCGCTCGGCGAGTACCACACCGCCCAAACCGTCATGCAAGAACGAGCAGCAGCGCACTTAAACCTAGCCGCAATCAGCCAATCGCTTGGCAACGAAAAAGCGACCCAGCAATCTTTGCAAACAGCAATACAGCTAGAGCCGTACCTCTCAGGAGTCCGCGACAAGCTGGCGAGACTGCTTGAGCAGTCGGGCGGCGACCCAGCCCAAATCCGAAAACTTCGCGAAGAGGAAGTCGCCCTGCTCGCGCGCGACTGCAAATTGCTGCCCAACGTCGCTCCCCTACGGTACCAACGCGGCATGTTGCTCTACCTGCTAAACCGACATGACGAAGCACGCCGTTCTTTAAAAGAAGCATGCGAGCTGGCCCCCGAAGAGTTCGGCAACTGGCTCGCGCTGACACTCATTTGCGAGAAGCAAGAGCGTTGGGAGCAGACCGTCGAGGCACTGAAAAAGATGAATAAAATACGCCCCAACGACCCCGCCACCCAGGCAATTTACCTGCGGATTAAGCAAGCAATGAGTAACCCCAAGCCGACCGTGGAATAGGCTTCCAGCCTGTAGAAGAGCACGATTTACAGGCTAGAAGCCTATTCTCCCTTTGCTAGCAAAGCCTTCACCCTCCAGTTCCGACTTGCCCGGTTCGGGAAATTTTTCTATACACACTCCACTTTTCTGTCCGAACAAGGCGGGACCCTTGTTCAGACGACCCCTTGTTCAGACGACACTGTTCTACCACTACTATTCGATCGCCAATACACGGTTGGCGTGCGAGGACTAATCCTCATGACTTCGTTCTTTCTAAGGCCTGTGCGCCAATTGGCGCAAGCGCTAACCGCCAACGATTCGCCGCGCCAAGTCGCCTGGGGATTTGTGTTTGGCATGATGATTGGCCTCATGCCTAAAGGCAACTTGCTGATCATCGCGCTGACCTTGCTACTCTGCGGACTACGCGTCAACAAATCGGCCGGCGTCTTGGCCATCGGCCTCTTTTCGCTCGTCGGATTTTTGCTAGATGGACTGGCCCATCACCTGGGTGCGCTCGTCTTGCTCTGGGAGCCAGCACGGCCGTTGCACGTTTGGCTTTACGAACTACCGCTAGGCCCCTGGCTCGGAACCAACAACACGGTCGTCATCGGCCAGTTGCTCCTCGGCCTGTACCTGGCCTACCCCGCTTACTTTTTCGCACACAAGTTTGCCAGTCGCGTCCAGGCACGATTCAGCAAATGGCTGCTCCGCTACCGGGCCATTCGTTGGCTACGCGGTGCCGAGCTAGGCACCCATTGGGGGACCGACGTATGAGCATTTTTCGTATGAACGTGATTCGTTGGAAATATGTGCTGCCCCGATTGGCAGTCCTGCTGATCCTCGGCCTACTGTTTCGCTTTGGCCTCGACCCGGCACTAAAATGGGGCCTCGTCACCAGCGGAGAATCGTCGCTCGGAGCGAAAGTAGAAATCGCCTCATTACGAACCTCGTTGTGGGATGGCGAATTGGTACTCCAAGACTTAGCCCTCGCCAATCCGCAGTCGCCGATGCGCAATTTGCTCGAAGCGGGCGAGTCCCGCTTGCAGATCGACATCAACGCCTTGCTCCACGGGCACGTCGTGGTTCAAGACGGCACAATTCATGACCTGAAGTTTGATACCGACCGCGAAACCTCGGGCGAGCTAGCCAAAGCCGAAGAGGAGGCCGACCCCTCAGTCTTCGACCCGTTGCTCGGTTCGGCAAGCGAGATGGGCGCACTTTGGTTCGACCAACTGGGCGACCGTCTGAATGCCGATATCGTTGACCAACTGCAATCCCCCCGGCTGGCCAAAGAGCTACAAGCGAAATGGCCAAGCCAATACGACCAACTCCGGCAACAGGTCGACAACATTCGGACACGCGGCCGCGAACTACAACAAAGCATCAGCGAGGTCAAAAAAAATCCACTGCGCGGCCTCCAGCGCTTACCCGAATTACAAGCCCAGCTCCAAATAACGCAAGAAGAGGTGCAAACGGTTCAACAGGCGATTGCCAACTTGCCACAGCAAGCCGAAGCCGATCGCCAAGCAATTTTGGCCGCACGCAAGCAAGACGAAGCGCTGATTCGCAAGCAGCTACAAATCGGCTCGCTCGACGGCGAGGGGCTAACCCAAACACTACTCGGCCAGCCCGTCTCGCAAGGCCTAGCCTCAGCCCTCGGCTGGATCAGCTGGGCACGCGAGCAATTGCCTGCCAAATCAACAAAACCCAAATCATTGCGCAGCCGTGGTAGCACGGTCCTATTTACGCAGCCACAACCGGGCTACTGGATCCAACAATTGCAACTGCAAGGTTCTGCCCAACTGAACGGCCAGTCGATTCAACTGGTGGGTACGCTTACCGATGCAAGCGATGCGCCGCACCTGGTTGCCGAACCGATGCGATTAGAACTGCATGGCAGCGAAGCCCTAGAAGTTAACGTCCAGGTCGTCCTAGATCGGCGTGGCGAGAACCCCCAAGATCATCTACAGCTCGACTGCCCCCAGCTAGCCATCGCCCAGCGAACGCTGGGTAACGCCGAAAAGCTGTCGATGGAAGTCGGTTCGGGTGTCGCTCATTTAGAAGTCGATTTGACGCTCAGTGGCGACCAGCTCGAAGGCCAAATCGTCTTTGTGCAAGATTCGCTACAACTGAAGCCTCGATTGGCGAACTCAAAGAATCCACAAGTGTCGACAGCCCTTGGCAAGGCCATGTCAGGCGTCGAGCGTCTAGAAGCCACCGTCACTTTGGCGGGGACACTCAAAAAACCAAAAATAAAAATCGACTCCGACCTCGGCTCCCAAGTCGCCACAGGTCTCAACGTGGCAGTAAAACAACTTCTCCAAGAGCGTAGCGACGCCCTGCTCGCGAAAACCCGCAAACAGGTCGACCAACAGCTCCAAAAGCTCACCCAGCTGCGCGAAGAGGCCCAAGAAAAACTGCTGGCCCAGCTCGGAGAAGATCAAAAACTACTCGGCCAGTTAGCCTCGCTCGCCGGCGGCGGACAAGGTTTTTCACTGCCCGGATCTATCCCAAAATTGGGAAAATCGTTGCGGCCAAGCACCCAGAAGCGGTAACACGCCCACTCTGCTAGAATGTCGGCAACACGCTCGCTCTGTTAGAATGTCGATAGCCGGCGAGCTACGCCTCGCCGAATTTCCCCAAAATCGACATCTGCCATAATGACTCAACCCAGCTTAGAACTAAACCAACGCGCCGCCACTCTGTGCCAACAGATCGCCGAACGCTGCGAAGCCTTGCAAATCGTTCGCACCACAGCCGACTCGGGAACCACGCTCTTCGATTTTGGGATCGATGCCCCAGGCGGTGACGAAGCTGGGCTGCTACTAGCGCAAGTTTGTCTGGCCGACTTGGCCACCGTCGAGTTAATCGCCTCCGACACATCGCTAGGCCCGTGGCCGCTCGTCCAGGTAAAAACCGACTCGCCGGTCGCCGCCTGCATGGCTTCGCAATACGCCGGCTGGGAAGTCCAAGGCGAAAAGTTTTTTGCGATGGGTTCTGGCCCGATGCGAGCAGCAGCCGGACGCGAGCCTTTGTTCGACGACATTAACCACCGTGAAAAAGCGGCTTCCTGCGTCGGCGTTCTCGAATCGTCCAAACTGCCATCCGACGAAGTTTGCAAGGAGATCGCCGACAAGTGCGGAATCGGCCCGAAAAACCTCACGTTGCTCATCGCTCCGACGAGCAGCCCGGCCGGCACGCTGCAAGTCGTCGCTCGAAGCGTAGAAACCGCCCTACACAAGCTGCACGAACTAGGCTTCGACCTGCTGCGAGTCACAAAAGGGCAGGGCACAGCTCCGCTACCTCCCGTGGCGAGCAACGACCTGGCCGCCATCGGCGTGACGAACGACGCAATCCTTTACGGCGGACGCGTAACGCTAGAAATTCGCGGCGACGATGCCTCGATCCAAGAGCTAGGCCCCCAATTACCTAGCTCCGCTTCCGCCGACTACGGACGCCCCTTTGCCCAGGTGATGGCACAATACAACAACGATTTCTATCAAATAGATCCGCTCTTGTTCAGTCCGGCTCAAATCGAATTGGTCAACGTCGAGACAGGCAACCGTTTTACGTTTGGCGAAACCAACGCCGACATCTTACGGCAATCTTTCAGTGGTGAATAAGATGCGCATCGCCGTCCTCGGTTCCGCCACAAGCTGGTACGTCAACGATCTGTGCCGTGCCGCAGGCGATAAACACGAGATCGTCCCGGTCACCTATCGCCATCTTTTCTCGCAAGTAGGCGACTCCGCGACAACGCTCCACTCCGCCGAGCTAGATTTGCAAAGCTGCGATGCGTTGCTCGTCCGCTCGATGCCGCCCGGCAGCTTAGAACAAGTCATCTTTCGGATGAACGCATTGGCCAACCTGGCCGACGCCGGCGTACGAGTCGTCAACGCGCCACGAGCCATCGAAATCGCCGTCGACAAATATCTGACCACCGTCAAATTGCAAGAAGCCGGTTTGCTCGTCCCACGCACCGTAGCCTGTCAAACCTGCGACCAAGCGATGGAAAGTTTCGAGACGCTGGGAGGCGACGTTGTCGTCAAACCGTTGTTCGGTGGCGAGGGACGCGGCATCACACGCATCACCGACGAAGCCATCGCACTGCGCGTCTTCAAATCGCTCGAACAAATCGGAGCCGTCCTCTATCTCCAAGAGTTTGTTTCTCACAAAGGTTATGATCTCCGCGTCATGGTCGTCGGCGATCAAACGCTCGGCATGTGCCGAAGACACCCCCACGACTGGCGAACCAACATTAGCCTAGGAGCAAAAGCCGAACCGCTCGAAGTCTCCGAAGAGCTTGCCGAGATGGCCTTGCGAGCAGCCGCAGCCGTCGGAACAACAATCGCTGGTGTCGATTTTCTGCCTGGGAAAAATGGCCAACTCTACGCAATCGAAGTCAATGCGGTCCCCGGCTGGAAAGCCTTGGCACGAACGACGGACGTCGATGTCGCCAAGCTCGTTTTGAGTCATCTGGAAAACGCCTAGAGCAATGCCCTGGCGGGCTGGGCCCTACAGCGGCACAATGGGGGCATGTCTAGTGTTAGCTCTCAGCCGTCAGCCCTCAGCGATCAGCAGCGTGTGAACGTCGCCGATCGACTCTCTGTAGTTGCGCGCCAGTCGCCCGACGCCATCGCGGTCGCAGCACCAGGACGCGGCAACCGAGTCGAAAAAAATACCTACTCGACCTGCACCTTTGCCGAGCTAGAACGCGACGCCTCGGCCCTGGCACGCGGCCTCGTCGACCTAGGCGTAAAGCCTGGCACGCGGCTAGTCTTGTTAGTCCGACCCGGCAGCGAATTCGTCAAACTCGTGTTTGCTTTGCTCCGAAGCGGCGCGACAACCGTACTGATCGACCCCGGCATGGGCCGTCGACATTTAATCAATTGCCTAGCCGCGGTCGACCCCGAGGGATTTGTAGCAATCAGTCCTGCCCAAGCAGTGCGAACCGTGCTGCGGCGACGTTTCCCCCAGGCAAAACTAAACGTGACCGTCGGACGGCGTTGGTTCTGGGGCGGACTCACTTATCAGCAGCTTTTGCAACGCGGCCAAAAATCGACCCCCCCCCTGCCCTGCACCAATGCCAACGACCCCGCCGCGATCATCTACACCAGCGGCAGTACCGGCCCGCCAAAGGGTGTTTTGTACACGCATCAGATGTTCGACACCCAGGTCGCCGAAATCAGTGGCCACTACGGCCTTCGTCCTGGCGGCATCGACCTGGCCTGTTTTCCACTGTTCGGATTGTTTAATTCGGCGATGGGCGTCACCACGGTCTTTCCGGACATGGATTTTTCTCGCCCCGCCTCCGCCGATCCGACCAAGCTGCTCGCCGCCGCCAACGATTGGCAAGTCACGCAAGCCTTCGCCTCACCAGCCGTCTGGAGCAAATTGAGCCAGTTTTGCGAAACGCACGGCCAAAGCATCCCAACGCTGCGCCAAGTTTTTTCATGTGGAGCACCGGTCCCCGCCAACGTCCTGCGCCGGACACTGGCTTGCGTTGGTTCCGACGCCCAAATGCACACGCCCTACGGCGCAACCGAATGCCTGCCCATCGCAACGATCGAAGCCGCCGAAGTGCTTAACGAAACAAGCCAACAAACCAACAACGGAGCAGGTGTCTGCGTCGGCCGCAAGTTCGACACCATCCACTGGCGAGTCATCCGCATCACCGACGAGCCAATCGCTACGATCAACGAATGCGAAGAATTGCCCAACGGAGAAATCGGCGAGCTAATCGTACGCGGCCCCCAAGTTTCCCCCATATACACAACAGTTAGCGCCGTCGGCAACGACGAACGCCCCACAAAGAACCCCACCCCCACCCACAACACAAAAGCAAAAATCACCGACAACAACACAATCTGGCACCGCATGGGCGACGTCGGCTACTTCGACAACCAACAACGCTTCTGGTACTGCGGACGCAAGGCGCATCGCGTCGAATGGGGCGACGAAGTTTTCTATTCCATCCCCTGTGAAGCGGTATTCAACACGTCCCCACGCGTCCAAAGGTCTGCTTTAGTTCGATTTGGTCCCCAGTTTCACTCGAAGCCAGCTTTGGTCGTTGAACTCGTGAAGGGCGATCGTGCCATCGGACAGACCACTCCCGACTCGGCACTCGTAGAAGAATTGTTCGCGATCAAGCAACAGCATCTACACCTCTCAGGAATCGATCACCTGTTCGTGCATCCCCAATTGCCCGTCGACGTTCGCCATAATTCAAAAATCAACCGCGAAGCATTAGGAAAGTGGGCTTTACAGCAGCTTCGTACGAAACTGGATCTACCCACCCCTAGACAAATTTCATGAACACACTAGTCACCGGCGGCGGCGGCTTTTTGGGCCGTTATATTTGCGAGCAGCTTGTTGCGCGCGGCGATCGCGTGCGCAGTTTTGGACGGGGTGCGTATCCCGAGTTAGAGAAGCTGGGAGTAGAAGTCCTACGAGGAGATATCACCGACCCAAACGCCGTTAGCGCCGCCTGCCAAGGCGCAGAAGCCGTCTTCCACGTAGCTGCCCGCCCAGGCACCTCCGTCCAGCCCCAGCCCTACTACCAAACCAACACCCAAAGCACACGAAATGTCATCGACGCGTGCCGCCAACAGGGCGTCTCGCGGTTGATTTACACCAGCAGCCCCAGCGTCGTATTTGCTGGCGACAACCAAGAGAATGTCAACGAAACAACACCCTTGGCTCTCGATTGGCTCCAACAACACCGCAGCTACTACTCGCACAGCAAAGCCCTCGCCGAACAAAAAGTTTTGACCGCCAACGACGAACAGCTACGCACCTGCGCCTTGCGTCCCCATCTCATTTGGGGCCCACGCGACCAACATCTGATCCCTCGACTAATCGCGCGCGCCAAATCGGGTCGCCTGCGCCGCGTCGGCGACGGCACCAACCGTGTCGACATGATCTACGTCGAGAACGCCGCCCAAGCCCATCTCCAGGCAGCCGACGCCCTCGCTCAACAAAATTCCCCCGTCGCCGGAAAGGCCTACTTTCTCAGCCAAGGCGATCCGGTCAATTGCTGGCAGTGGATCGACGCCCTCTTGGCTCTGGCCGATTTGCCCCCCGTCCAAAAATCGATTTCATTCCAAAATGCCTGGAGGGTTGGCGGCATGTTGGAAACGGCCTATCGCCTACTGCGGCTGCAAGGCGAACCCCCAATGACACGGTTTTTGGCGGCCCAACTAGCCACCTCCCACTGGTACGACATTTCGGCGGCACGCAACGATTTCGGCTACGAACCCTCCATTTCTAACGCTGTGGGGATGCAAAGGCTGGGGAAATGGCTTAACGGTCGTGAGGATTAGCCAAGCTGGAAGGCATTGGGTCGAGTAAAGGTTGTTGCGCTGTCGAGACAAAGATAAACTAGTGCCATTCTCCCGTCCCTTACGGTCGGGGTTCGCCGTTTTTTCATTCCGCATTGTCGCAGGCCCCTATTCGTGCAAGACGTCGTCCTCACTGGTATTGGAGTCGCCTGCCCCCTGGGCATCGGGCGCGAGGCTGTCTGGTCGGCGGTCGAAAACCGCCAAAGTGGCGTCCGCGTCATCGAACGATTATACGAAGCCGACTACCCGATACCCATCGGTGGCGAGGTCCCCGATTTCGAGCCGAAGCAATACATCCGCCCACGCAAAAGCTTGAAGGTGATGAACCGCGAGACCCAGCTCGGTTTTACTGCCGCCGAATTGGCTTGGGGCGATGCGAATCTCGACACGGCAACCCTCGACCCCGAGCGGCTCGGCGTGCTCGTAGGGACCAACAGTTTTCGCTCGCAAATCGAAGACCTCACCGACCTCTATCGCGTCACTTGCGCTTCCGGAAAATACGCGCACGCAAGCTGGGGCGAGGCGATGCGAGAAATGTACCCCCTGTGGATGCTCAAATATCTGCCGAACATCGCCTGTTGCCACATCGGGATCGCCCACGACGCTCGCGGACCCATCAACTCGATCGTACAGGGCAACGTCTCGAGCTTGTTGGCCATCATCGAAGCAGCCGAAGTCATTTCCCGGGGCCAAGCCGACGTGATGCTGGCGGGCGGGACCAGCACGATGCTGTCGATGATCGATATCGCCTGGCACGGCGGCGCAGAACTTTCGCAGAACGTCCACGACCCGGCAGCCGCCTGCCGCCCCTTCGACGCCGCCCGTGACGGTACCGCGCTAAGCGAAGGAGCCGCCATGTTTGTCCTAGAAAGCCGCGCGCATGCCGAACAACGCGGCGCGAAAATCCAAGGAAAGCTCCTAGGCTACGGCCGGCGCTGCGAGCCATGCTTGGACAATCAAAAACCGACCGGCCAAGCAATTCGACAAGCGATCGAAGCCACCCTCCAATCAAGCGGACTCTCGGCCGCCGACGTCGGGCACGTCAACGCCCACGGCCTAGCAACGCTCGACGACGACGCGATCGAAGCCCAAGCGATCGTCGAAACCCTAGGCGACGTGCCCGTCACCGCCCCCAAAAGTTTCTTCGGCAACATCGGGGCAGGGGGCGGAGCCGTAGAATTGGCGGTCAGTCTGCTGGGAATGCAGCACAGCGTCGTGCCGCCGACGTTGAACTACGAAGACCCCGACTCGGCGTGCCCGGTGAATGTAGTCGGTGAGACACAGCCATCGCGTGCGCCGACCGTGTTGGCGCTGAACCACAAACTGACGGGCCAGGCCGTGGCCCTGCTGGTTAAGGGTGAGTAATAGCCGGCGAGCTACGTCTCGCCGACAGCTCCAATCACCAGCCGTAATTACCAGCCATCAATAATTGCAGAGAGCTTTTTGAGCGACCGGATCGGCGAGACGTAGCTCGCCGGCTACCATTTTTTGCACTCACCACTCGCTAGCCCCGGCGCATCGCACGGTCAATATCCCGCTGCATATCTTTTTTCTTCAGCGATTCACGCTTGTCGAACGTCTTCTTACCACGGCAGATGCCCATCAGCACTTTGGCTTTCCCGCGAGTGAAATACATTTTCAGCGGAATCAGTGTAAGATTCTTTTCAAACGCCTGATCCGCAAACTTGTGGATCTCGCGACGATGGAGCAGCAACTTGCGAGGACGCTTGGGAATGTGGTTGAGCTGATGCGCGAAGCTATACTCCTGGATGTCGCAGCCCATGAGCCAGACTTCGTTGCCCTTCACCCGCCCATAAGCTTCTTCCATCGACATCAGCCCATTGCGCAGGCTCTTCACCTCGCTGCCCGTCAGAACGATCCCGCACTCCAGCGTATCGAGCACCAAATAGTCGTGCCTCGCTCGCCGATTATGGGCGATGACTTTTTCGTTTTTGGCCTCGCCCTTATTAGCCTTCGCTTTGTTTTTGCCTGCTTTCGCCATCTACGAAGAATAGCTTGACGAGCGAGCAAAAGAAAGCTCCCCCCCGCCACCAAAACAGAGCAACGACCTTCTCAAACACCTAGTCTTGCACAGGCGGCAAGTAGTCCGTCCCTGGGCGAATGTCTCCCAAAAACCCCAAGACAGGCGAAGAACCTGTTTTTGTCTGACCAGACTTGGTCAGGTCGGGCTTCGGAGCAGAACCAAAATGCTCGTGCAAATCGGCATGAACCTGCACGCAGTTGATATAACGCAGGCGAACCTGTTCGTTCTCTGCGATCAAATGCTCTAGATGCTGCGTCCCTTGCGCATCCAGCTCCCCGTCGAGCAACGACCAAATCAGTTGCTCCGCTTCAGCCAGCAGACGGTCGCTAGCTTGCTCTAAGGATTGCTCGTTGCGTTCGTTTTCGTGGCTGCCCATAGTTTCGACCTTTTTTTCTGTAGCTCAATCGGTAGCTCAGGGAGATCGCCTCGCCTTCTTCTCAAACTGCTTCTCAAAGGCTAGCAAATCACCTCCCGATATAGGCAAATTGCCCAATGTCAGCAAGCTCGCTTTTTGACCACTAGCATTCCCTAGCAGGGTGAGAAGAAAAATGTCTCCGGCGCGCAAAAAAGCCAGTCGCCCTGTGGGTGCATCCTTGCACGACGGCGACTGGCTTGAGGCGTGCTTCCCTTCACGCGATTTTTTGCTTGCTCAAACGGACTCAATAGGGTCCGATCGACGGTGGATTGCTGCTCAGGAAGTCTCGTGGACCACGCGTCGTGTAATACGGATAAGCAACCTGCCCCGAAGGCGGGCTGGGCGTGTAATCGTTGTAAGCCTCGGGATAACCACCCGAGTGAGGACAGAAGCCGCTAGCAACACGGCCAACCATCCGTTGGCACAAGCCGCAACCACTTCCGCCACAGGCCGAACAGCCGCCACCGCCACGTCCACAACGACCGCTAGAGCAACCACCGTCGCCACAGCAACCGTCGCTACAGCCACCGCCGCAACACGAATCGCACGAGCTATCGCCACAACAAGCGTCGTCGCAACCACCACCCGTGCTACACGTCTGCACCGAGGAGCCGCCGGGACTGGAAATCCCACCACCCGCTTGGCGATAGCTGGGCCCCATCAGGCCGCTACTCGCACACCCGGTCGTAGCCAGTCCAACGACGGCCACAAGTAACAATAATTGTTTCATCAGAATATCCCCCTGGATTTCAGATTTCATAGTCGGGAAAAGCTGTCGAGAAAAGCTTGCGGGTAGGCTAGGGCCATCCGGCTCATGCCCGGGCTATCGCGCCTTGCGTGCGCTGAGCGAGAGCTTTCCCGTGCAATTGGTATCGGCGGAAGAATCGGAAAAATCCAACAAATCGTTACCACCGCCCAAAGATGCTAGCAGTTCATTGCCGTCAGACGCCCTTGGTGCTACGCCGGATTTTTGATAAAACTCTTGCCCCGTTGCACTCGGTTTTTACTGCGCGAAGAACGCTCTAAGACCCATGTGCTGATGATGCTGCAGGAAGCGGCATCAAGACCCCGCTGCCCTTGGATCATGGACGATCAGTGAGCAATTTTGCCCGTGTACTTCGCCTTGCCCTCCGACATCGGCTCACCGTCGTCGCATCGGTCCTATGCTCGCTGGGCGTTGCCATCTTATGGGCATCAAACATCGCCGTCGTTCTGCCGATCATCGACGGCGTAATGCAAAACAAGTCGATCCCCCATCTGCTCGACGAAACCATCGAAGCCTCCCAAACCCAAGTCACCGACTTCGACGCTCAAATTGCCGTCCTCCGCGATCAACTTCCGACCGCAACCCAAACCGCACAAAGCCAACTCCAAGGCTCGCTCAAGGGAATCGAATACCAACGCGGAAAATCCCAAGGAAAAATCGACTTTTGGCAACGCTTCCAGCCCGCCGTGCATCGTTGGCTGCCGACCACCCCTTTTGAAACCTTAGCCGTCGTTTCCCTCTTCCTCTTCGTTGGCACCTTCCTCAAAAGTCTTCTACGTATCGCTGGCACGTTCTTCATGTCACGGCTCGGACAGCTCGCCGATTTCGAGCTTCGTAAGCTATTCTATCGCCGAACCTTGCAGCTCGACTTGGCCACCTTTCAGCAAACCAGCACTGGCGACCTGACCAATCGATTCACCGGCGAAATCGCTGCCGCCGCCACCGGCGCACAAACCGTCTTCGGCATGGCCATCCGCGAACCGATGAAAATGATCGCCTGCCTGGGGCTAGCTGCTTGGGTCAGTTGGCAGCTACTCCTCTTTACCCTGATCACGGCCCCGCTCGCCGGCTACGCCATCCACTGGCTTTCCAAGGCACTAAAACGAGCCAACCTACGCGCCCAAGAAGAATTTTCCAGCCTCTTCGATCACCTGGAAGAAACCTTCAACGGCCTCAAAGTCATCAAGGCTTTTACAATGGAATCGCGCGAACGGAGCCGCTTCCATCAGGCCTCCAAACAGTATTATCGCCGCTCGATGAAAATCGCCATGTACAACTCCCTCGTCAGTCCGACGACCGAGATGATGGGCATCGGCATGATTGTCGCCGCCATGCTCGCCGGGGGCTACTTGGTGCTCAACGGCCAAACCCATCTTTTCGGCATCCGTATTAGTGACTCCACCCTGACGCACGGCATGATGGGCCTCTTCTTCGCAAGCCTCGCCGGGGCCAGCGATCCCGTACGCCGCATGTCCGGCGTCTTTAATGGTCTTCAACGGGCAGCCGCCGCAAGCGACCGGGTCTATGCCCTGCTCGACCGAGAATCCCAAGTCCTCGACCCGCCCGTCCCTGCCCAACTGCCCGAGCGATTAGGACGCATCCAATTTCGCGATGTTGCGTTTGCCTACGACCCCTCCGAACCCGTTCTCCAGGACATCAACCTTCAAATCCAGCAAGACGAAACCATCGCGATCGTCGGCCCCAACGGCTGCGGCAAGTCGACACTGATGAACATGCTCGCTCGCTTCTACGATCCCCAGCAAGGCTCCATCACGATCGACGGCCTCGACCTGCGCGACGTCCGACTCCGCGATCTGCGAAGTCGCCTCGGCCTCGTCACTCAAGAGACCACGCTCTTCGACGACACCGTCGCCAACAACATCCGCTACGGCACGCCCGGTGCGTCGCAAGAAGCGATCGAAGCAGCAGCCCGACAAGCCCACGCCCACGACTTTGTCACCCACAAGCTGGCCGATGGCTACCAAACTCAGTGCGGATCAGGCGGCAAAAGACTGTCCGGCGGCCAGCGCCAACGCCTAGCACTCGCCCGAGCCATCCTACGCGACCCCGAAATCCTGATTCTCGACGAAGCGACCAGCCAAATCGACGTCGAAAGCGAACGCCTCATTCACAAAGTCTTACAAAAGTTCGTCCAAGGTCGCACGACCTTCATGATCACTCATCGCCCCAGCACCTTGGCCCTCGCCGACCGAATCGTCGTCATGGACCACGGCAAAATCGTCGACGTCGGCGATATCAAACAGCTCACCGCCCGCTGCGACCTCTTCCGCCGCCTAGCCCACCTCGACTACCGCGCCAGCGCATAACAACGTGGAATAGGCTTCCAGCCTGTAAAAGAGCCCCCCCGCTCCACCCTACAGGCTAGAAGCCTATTCCACCTCCATTGGCCTTCTACCCGAGCAACCCGTATGATGGAGGAGAAAGAAACATCTTCAATCAAACATCTTCAATCAAACATCTCCCCTCCGTGCCTTCCCACAAACTTCATACTGCCCACGAACGCTCGTTCGACGACTTTCGCTTCGTCTATCCCGTGCTAAGCCGTCGCTCGGGCGGCATGTCGATCGGCGTTAACCTCAACCCCGACAAAGTCTGCAATTTTGATTGCATCTATTGTCAGGTCGATCGCACGGTCCAAGGCGAAACCAAGTTCGTCGGCATCGACCGCCTACTCGACGAACTGCGCGAGCTACTAGAACTGGTCGCTTCAGGAAAAATTTACGAAACCGAAAAATTCTGCGACACGCCCACCCACCTACGCCGCCTCAACGACATCGCCTTCTCCGGCGATGGCGAACCCACCACCTACAAAAATTTCGACGCCATCCTCCACGCCTGCGCCCAAGTCAAACGCCAAGCTGCCGTAGACCATCCAAAAGTGGCCCAGGTAAAAATGGTCCTCATCTCGAATGCCAGCATGTTCCATCGGCCCCATGTCGTGCGAGGCCTTGAGATTTTGGATGCCAACCAGGGCGAAATCTGGGCCAAGCTCGACGCAGGCACCCAAGACTACTACCAGCTCATCGAGCGCACCCCCATCCCCCTCAGCCAAGTCTTAGAGAACATCACCAGCGCGGCCCGCGTCAGACCAATCGTCATCCAATCCCTTTTCATGCGGGTATCCGCTCAGCCACCTTCCCAGGCCGAGCTAGAGGCCTACTGCGACCGACTCTCTGAAATCCTCGCAGCAGGCGGCCAATTGAGCCTCATTCAGATCTACACAATCGCCCGCCGCCCGGCAGAAAGCTGCGTCACGCCCCTCCCCGACGCCGAAGTCGACGCAATCGTCGAGCTAGTCCAGAGCCGCGTCGGAGTACCGGCAGCCGCATTCTACGGCTCTGACTCTGGGGCTGAGTCTGACAGCACCGAGTAGGCGGACGTCCGAAAATCTCACCCTCTCTACCTATCTTTCTTTCCCTCTGGCAAGGAATTTCACCCTCGCGCATTGCCTCAGCTATTTGACCAATTAAGCTATTAGGGATGTATTGAAAACGCATAGGCACTCCGGGGCGGTCCCCGAAGCGGTGCCTGTGCCCAAAATTGAATTTTGAGACTCCCATGAAAATTGCGGTTATTGGAACAGGCTACGTCGGACTCGTCACCGGAACGTGTTTTGCAGACAGCGGCAACGACATCACTTGCGTTGATATCGATGCCGAAAAAGTAGCAGCCCTCACCCGAGGCGAAGTCCCCATTTACGAACCCGGCCTAGAAGAGATGGTCACCTACAACATCTCCGCCGGACGATTGTCGTTTACCACCGACCTAGCTGCCGCAGTCAAACCGGCCGAGGTCATCTACTTGGCGGTCGGCACGCCACAGGGCGACGACGGCTCTGCCAATCTGTCGGCCCTCTGGTCCGTGGTCCAGGGCATCGCCCCCCATCTGCACGAAGACGCCATCGTCGTCACCAAAAGCACCGTCCCGGTCGGCACCAACGCACGCATCTACGCCATGCTCCAAGACCTAACTGGCCGAGAATGCAACGTCGCCAGCAACCCCGAGTTCCTCAAAGAGGGAACCGCCATCGACGACTTTGAAAAACCAGACCGCGTCGTCGTCGGTGTCCGAACTCAAAAGACCGCCGAAGTCCTCCGCCAACTTTACGAGCCATTTTTGCGAACCGAACACCCCTTCTTGGCCATGACGCCCGAAAGCGCCGAGATGACCAAATACGTCGCCAACGCGCTGCTCGCGACCAAAATTAGCTTCATCAACGAAATGGCCAACCTGTGCGAACGCATGGGCGGCGACATCAACGACGTCCGACGAGGCATCGGACACGACAGCCGCATCGGCTTTGCCTTCCTGTTCCCAGGCGTCGGCTACGGCGGCAGTTGCTTCCCCAAAGACGTACGCGCACTCTCCGCAATGGCCAGCGACCACGGCATCGAACCCCAAATGCTCATGGCCGTCGATCGCGTCAACGAGCGTCAAAAGCAGGTGATGATCGAAAAGCTAGAAGAGCATTTCGATGGCAAGCTCGCCGGCAAGACCATCGCCATCTGGGGGCTCGCCTTCAAGCCGCGTACCGACGATATCCGCGAAGCACCGGCCCTCGTCCTGATCGACCATCTCCTCAAACAGGGTGCCAAGGTCCAAGCCCACGACCCCGAAGCCATGCCCAACGTCCAAGCAGAATACGGAGACAAAGTCACCTTCTGCAAAAAAAGCCTCGAAGCCCTCCAAGACGCCGACGCCCTGGCCATCATGACCGACTGGAATGCCTACAAACGACCCAACTGGGAAGAAGTCCTACGCCTTCTGAAGTCTCCCACGGTCTTCGACGGGCGAAATTTGTACGACCCCCTCAGAATGCGAGACCGAGGATTCCGCTACTACAGCGTCGGCCGCCCAACGGTTTGAAGGAATCCCCCGGGGAGAGTGCGGAAAGCCGCATTCCCCCTGGGAACACTTGGGCCATGCGCTCCGTATACCGCAGTAGGTACTCAGGAAAACTGCAAAGTCGTTTTTGAACGGTATGCGAGGCTCTTTGGAATAAATTTGAAACACGACGCAACAACGAAACGACGCTAGATTTCCGTTGTTTCGTTGTTGCGTCGTGTTTCACTTCTTTCTCTCGCCATGAAATTCGCAGGTTTTTTGACTTTGCAGTTCTCCTGAGTAGGTACTAACCGTAATTGGCGCTCAACAGGTTTCGGTTTACACTGTAATAAGAGAGGGCAAGGACAGGCACCTCTTTTTCTAAGCAGAGTTTTCTTACGCCAGTCGGTCAGAAAACACTCTGCTATGACGAGCGAATGAACTTCTGGCAATCCTCTTACCGATTGTCACGCGCATTGTTTCAAGGTTCAATCGCGATCACTTCAGAAGAATACGTCCTATGGAAAATTTTGGCTTCTCACGCTCGATAGGCTTCGTTCTGGCGATGCTTTGTGCGACCTGTTCCGACGGCCTCTCGGACGCCGCGCTCGGACGGGCGTTTATCGACATGGGCCACAAGGACCAAATCGCCGGGCATCAGCCGCAGGCGCAAATCGAAATTTTCACTAGCGATGGCTCAACCTCCTTGGGACCGAGCGCAGCGACCGACGATCCGTTGGCAGGTATTTTCGGCACGACAAGCACCCTCCTGGTCGACACCGGTGCCTCAAGCATCTTTTTAATGAACGATGCCGAAACCGTCGTCAAACAAAACGGCTTCGTCATCGACAACCAGGTCTTGGAGCAGGGCGTCTCGGGCTTCTCGCTGGTCAATGTTTCCGCCCCCTATCAAATCCACATTACCGATGACATAGGCGCAGAACACGTCATCCAGAACAACCGTATGCTCTCGGGACAATTTCCCGATCTGTTTGGAATCAACGGACTCATCGGCATGCCCGGAATGGTCGGCCGCGTCATGTCCATCGATTTAGACGTCGTGTTCGATCCCAACGATATTCTCAACTTTCAACTCCCAAAAACAACCTTCTCCAGCTCGCTTCCCACCGACTTCGGACATCGGTACTCCATCCCGCTGACCGCAAAACGATTCGACATCGAAGACGAAAACCCGCCGCTGCCGACCTCGGCCCCGCTACCGATGCTCACCGCAGAAGCCGGTGCAGGAACTCAGAAAAAATCGGGCCAGTTTCTCTTGGACACCGGAGCAAGTATCAGCTTTATCTCAACCGAGATCGCCACCTCGCTCGGACTCGACACCAACGGCGATGGCCAGTTCACTGGCGAAGACGACCGCCACTTCGACGACTTACCCATCGGTGGCGTAGGTGGCAGCGTCTCAAGACCCATGTTTTTAATCGACACGCTAAGCGTAGCCACCAACCAGAATGTCGATTTGGTCTGGGACGAAGTTTTTGTGCTCGTGCTGGATGTCCATCCTGATATCGACGGCGTTCTTGGCTCCGATGCGCTGACCAGCGGACTCCTCAACTTGCTTGGCTTAGGCGAAGGCGAAGACTCTCCCATCGAAGCCGTCAGCTTCGACTTCCGTAACTTCTTTGAAGAAGGAGATGCCGGCAATCTGGTCTTCGACCTCAACGCAACCTACGACACCGTCCAGTATCCCGGTGACCTCGACGCCGACACCGACGTCGATGCCCAAGATCTGGCCGCATGGAAAAACGGTTTTGGCTCGGCCTACGCAGGCGACGACTTCCTCGAATGGCAACAGAATTTCGCCAGTCAATTTCCCGGCGACTTCAACAACAGCGTCAATGTCGACGCTCAAGACCTAGCCACATGGGAAAACGGCTACGGCTCTACTTATACAGGCACCGACTTCCTGACCTGGCAACAAAATCTTTCCAGTATTTCTAACGCCACGAACGCAGTGCCCGAACCCGCAAGTGCTCTTCTCCTGCTGGTCGCAGCCGCTTCCATGCTGAGCAGACCGCCTTCGCGGTAGTTTCGGACAAGCGTGCGAAGCCCCTCGCTATTGTTGCGTCCGCTCCGCCTTCAGCGTCGATTGCGAACGCAAAACAGCCGAGCCAGTAAAACGAGGCGCAATCCAAGCATTCTGGTCGAGCGGCACATCGACCGTCACCGTGATCTGAGTCGTACTTGAGGTAAGCGTCGCCGGATTCACCGTCACCACGGCTCCGCGAGTACCAATCACATCGAGAATGTTATTGGCGGCAGTCACCGCTTCGCCAGCCGTTGCCCCAGGCACCATCGCGATGCGAGCCGCTTCGTAAGCCGCATTATCAGCCGTGTGCCGGATCACGTTCAGCCGCGAAAATTCAAACGAGGCGAACAGCAGCAGGAAAAAAATAGGCGCGACGATCGCAAACTCCACGACGGTCGCACCGCTGCGGAGCCGAGATTTCCGTCGACAGTTTCGTTGAGATTTTGAAGTCATTGGTTTTCTGCTTGGGCGATAATGCTGCTTGGGCAATAATGCTACTTAGGCGATAACTCTAGTCGGTTAACAGGACAGGCAACGTCGCCGCGATTTGACGAAAAATCCGCTCCAACGCAGCCGCATCCGGGGCATGAAAATGCTCGCCACCGGTTGCTGCGGCCACCGCACGCATCCTCGGAAAATCGGCTTCATCGCTAAACGTAACCGTATGAATCGTAATGTTCTCTCGCGCTGCCCGACGGGCAGAAATCACTGGCTCGATGCCCCGATTCTTGCGTCCATCGGTCATCAATACCATAGTCTTCACAGCAAAGGGTCGTGCAAGCGGGTCCGTCAAAATCAAAATGCCCTCATCAATGCCTGCCCCAATATTCGTAAATCCAGCCACCGCTTGGCCACTAAGCCGAGCCATCTCGTCGCGGATCAGCGTATAGTCAAAATCAAGCTGTGCGTTAATATCCGAAGTCGTAAAAGTAATCCCGCATCGAGAACCAGCACTCGAATAGCTAGCCAACCCACACTGTTCCAGCTGCGCCGTGTTATCAAGCTCGGCAAGAAATCCGTTCACTGCAAGATTAAGCCCACCCCAACGACTCAGCGTCGGGTGCGGCGGATTGCAGAACCCGCCGGGTACGTTTTGGCTAACCAAATCTCGCATCATCGAGCCAGAACGATCAACCACCAAGCAAATGTCTCGGTCCAACTGCGTCGCGGTTGCGACTTGGCTCGGCTCAAACGTGTCGACACCAAAAATGCGACCCAAGAACAAAGAGACCGGCCCGCCCGCTGACGAAGCCGTCCGATTGCCAGTCACACGCATTGCGTTCTTCAGCGCCCCGCCAGGAGTAAAGACAAAACGCGAGTTCCGCGTCGCCTGCCGGCCCAAGCCAATTTCGATTTCCGAATCAATCACCTGAAGCGGCGTACTCGCCACCAAGTTGCGACTCGCAGCATCTTTGGCAGCCGCACGAGCAGCAGCCTCATCTTGCCGCAAACTGAGCGTTTTGGCCCCGGCACGAGACGCGGCGTCGGTCGCCGTCCGAAGCTCGGTACGAACCAACTGCATCCAAGCGACATCAATCGCAAATGCGGTCATCATCACCACCAACGGCAGCGTCAACGCGATCAACACCATCATCGCACCGCGACGAGACCTGGAACGACTAGAGCTAAATGGTTTTTTGTGCATAAACATAATTTGCTATTCGCGAAGGAAGGGTCGCTTGAAGGGTCGCTCAGAGTTCTTTCATCATCGTCGCCCTGGCCGTCAACGTACGACCACGGAAAAAACTACCCGGAAAAATTGCATTCAAATCAGCCGGAGCCGAAACCGTGACCGTGATATACGCCCCCGTTGGTATCGAAGGGATATTGGCAGGACTCACGGTGGTCGTGCCACCGCGAACACGCCGTTCGGTCAAAACCTGTTGACTCGTCCGACGAACGTCGACGCCGACCGCCTTGTCTTCAAGCGACGTTCGCACGCCTTCATAAGCGGCAATCGTCAACGACTGCTGCAGGAAAATCATGGTGCAACACTCGATCATCCCGAGCACCAAAAGCACGATTACCGGCAAACAGACGGCAAATTCGGTTGCCGCAACCCCGCGTCGAGAGGCCCTACGGCAAGTTGTCTTGGAAAAACGGTTTTTCATGGATCTCATCGCTACAGTTTTTTTGAGGCTAAGGTTACTAGCGTTTCTACGGCGTCGTTTCTACGGCGTCTTCTTCAGCATCCTCGTAGTCAACTGCCTGAACGTCACGCGAAGTCAGCTGATCGACCATCCGATTAAAATCTTCAGCCAAACCTTGCCAAAAATCAAAATCACGGAACTTCAAACGTGGCGGAGGATTGCCCTGAGCAATTTCCAAAATCGTCTGACGCAAACGGTAGATCGGCCCAACAAAACGATGGCTCATTTTGATCGTATCGAGAACAAAGACAGGCAACAGAAACACCATCACCAACAAAAACGGACCATGCGTCCACCAAAGCTGTTGAACATGTTCGCTCATCGGGCGAAGAGGGTTGCTCAACACTTGCAAGCAGAAGGAAACGAGCGACGCGACCAACAAGAATGAGAGCCAGTGCATCACTAAACGCCGCACAAGCGTTCCTTGAACCTTCGGGTCGACAAACGTCTTTTTTCGTTGGGGGTGGGACATAGTGCTTCGGACCTTATCAAAAGGGTTTCGGATATTTGCATGGCAAGGCGAATTTCTCGCCTAGAGCAATCCTAGGTTACGGGTTGTCGCCAAGTCGGCGCGAACAACGCACAGTCAAGAATGCGAAGAGCAAAAAGAAAGCACAGCCCGCAGAACTGCTACGACCGGCTATGCGCAAGAAGAACATCAACGGAGAAACGGCCCCAATAGACCCAATTTTTGTGCATGTCCATGTTTTTTGTGGCCATGCTTTCCGTGAATTACTCTAGACCGGCTCTGTAGAAAACTTGGTTTTTTGTTCTTTGAATAAACCACAGAGGACACAGAGGATCACGGAGAAGAGTTTTTTAACCTGCTCAGCAAAAGCCATTCCCTCTGTTGCTCCTCTGTGTCCTCTGTGGTAAATCTCGGTGTTTAATGAGGTGGCCAACCGTTCAAAAACAAGTTTTCTACAGAGCACACTAGACCCGAATCTCGTAGCCCGCGCGCTGCTGCCGCTCAAGAAACGTATTAGCCTGCGCGTCGCCCACGAACTGCTCGAGCTTCGGATCATAGGTCAGCTTGCGCCCCAGTCGTAGCGCGATGTTGATCGCATGACAGATCGAAATCATCCGATGGTGCGATTCAACGTCAGACGCCGGTTGGGCACGCGTCTTTACGCACTCAAAGAAGTTGTCCATGTGGCTCTTCGGAACTTTTCCGCCGTAGAGTTTTTCCAGGGCATCCTCCGGCAACGGGTTTTCCTTGAGCTGTTCGACCGGCTTGCCGACCAATTTACCCCGATTCACCAAAAATCGCCCCTGGCTCCCTTCAAACATAATCCCGTTGATAAACCCGAGGTCCTCTTTCGCCGAGTTGCGAACCATCAACTCAATCCCGTCCTCAAACAGCACACGTACCTTAAACTTCGTCGCCGCATTGAATCGATCGTCGACCGTGGGATAGCCCTCCACAAAAGGGACCGGATGTACGGCTTCGAGCGGATCAATCGCAATCAACCCGACGTCCGCATGTTGTTTGTCGAGTGCCCAAAGAGCAATGTCCACGTGATGGGCACCCCAGTCGGTCACCATGCCGCCCCCGTACTCGTACCACCAGCGGTAGTACCGATGCGTCCGACTCAACGGAAAACCGGCTCCCCAACCCTCCTTATGAACAAGCTTCCCAACCCGATAGTCCGTCATGGGCGCTTGTCCAAGCCACTTCTCCCAGTTCAACCGCTTGGGCACCGACGCGATAGGCAAAGGGTCGCAGCTATCCGAACCGCCGATAGCCGCCGTCACTCGCTTTACTTTGCCCACACGCCCTTCGCGAACCATCGCCGCAGCCTTGGCAAAGCGTTTGTCATATTCCGTTCGCTGCTGCGTGCCAACCTGCAGCACACGCCCCGTCCGATGCATGACCTCAAGAATCTGTTGCCCCTCACGAATGGTCAACGTCAACGGTTTTTCGCAATAAACATCTTTGCCAGCTTGCATCGCTTCAATGGCAATTTTGGTATGCCAGTGGTCAACCGTAGCGATAAACACAACGTCCACATCGTGCCGATCAAGAACACGGCGGTAATCCTCAACCAGATCAATGTCGAGCGGCCGTTTGTGTTCACGATGCGAGTCCACCGCAATCTGATACCCTCGACCCGCCTGCACTAGATCGACATCGCAAATCGACGCACAAGGCCCAAACTTCATCGCTGGCTCGCCAATCGCCCGATACCGAATCCCCGTCCCAATAAAAGCCATCACTGGCTGCTCGTTGGGCGAAGTCGAAGCATCAGCGGCCACCGCCGAGACGCCGCCCCAATAGGCCATGCTCCCGCCCGCCATGCTCCCGCCCAGCGTAGACGCGCCCAGCGAGGATAGGACCGACGTTTTTAGAAAGGAGCGGCGCGTAGTCATGATCGCTTTCTGGGGGATTCGTTGAACCTAAAAGATTGTACACAGCGGAGCATCGATTGTATCATGGCCATTCGTCGCAAAAAAGGCGAATCAAAATTTCATGGCGAAAACAATTCCTTAACGGCTAGCTTCGTGACTTTGCCCATGGCATTTCGCGGCAATTGATCGACGCGACACAATTGCTTCGGGATTTTGTAGTGCGAAATTCTTTCCTTGCACCAGGAACGTAATTGTTCGAGTGAAAGTTCTTTTTCCTGATCCAAAACGATTGCGGCTGCTACTACTTCGCCCCAAGTCGCGTCAGGCAGGCCAACAATGGCACACTCGCAGATCGCAGGATGGTCGAGCAAGGCAGACTCGATTTCCAGAGCCGACAGCTTGTACCCCCCACTCTTAATAATGTCGACGCTGCTGCGTCCCAGGATGCGATAGTACCCCCCTTCGACGATCCCAATATCGCCAGACAAAAACCAGCCCTCTGCAAAAGACTCGTCAGTCACCAGCGGACGATTCCAGTATTCCGAAAACACGCTCCGACCACGAACCTGAATTTCGCCCGGTTCGTTTTCCCGGGTGACCACCTCCCCTTGCTCCGATTGAAGTCGCACCTCGACCCCCGGTAACGGAAAACCTACGGCACCCGCCCGACGCTCGCCGTCAAAAGGATTCGACAGGGCCATGCCAATCTCGGTCATGCCATAGCGTTCGAGTAACCTCTGGCCGGTTAAAGACGTCCATTGCTGATGAACACTTGCCGGCAGCGCGGCCGAGCCAGAAACCATCAGACGCATCTTGGCGAAACCCTCGAGGATCCGCTTGCGATTCTCTTGCGGCGTTGCTTCGATTGCCTGAATGAGTTTTACATAAATTGTCGGGACTGCCATGAAGACAGAATAGGCCCCATCGGCGACCCGTTCGAGCAGAGCAACGAGATCGAAACGCGGATAGGGTTCAATCGTGGCACCCGACCACAAAGCACACGACATCACATTGATAATACCGTGAATATGATGCAGCGGAAGAAATAACGGAATCGAGTCCTCCGCCTGCCATTGCCACGCCTCAACCAACGTTGCGATTTGAGCCTGAACATTCGCATGTGTTGTCACGACTCCCTTCGGTTTGCTGGTAGTTCCGCTCGTATACAAAATCATGGCGCGCCGAAGAGAATCGACTTCCGGCAAAGTTGTTAACGGGGGGTCGCCTACGGCTTCCTCGATCACAAAACGGAGGCCAAGTCGTGTGCAAAGCGTCTTGACCTGGTCGGCAAGATCACGACTAACAACAACACAGCACGTTTGCGAGTCGCTAAGCGTGTATTCAAGTTCCCTCTCGGTGGCAGAGAGGCTAAGCGGGACTGCGATTCCACCCGCCCGCCAGATGCCCCACTGCACCGCGATATAATTTGGCCCCGCCGGCAGAAGATACGCGATACGTGCTTCTTCCAAATCGTCAAGGTTCCCCAGCAAAACGCTCGCAATGCTTTCCGAGCGTGCCAGCAAGTCGTCATAAGAGTATTCCTCAGAGCCGTTGCGCACCGCAATCGCACTGCCATGCGACTCCGCACGTTCGATCAACGACAACTGTCCCATTGTGGCCACACTTTCAATTAAAAATTCAATCAACAAAGGCTCGGATGATCAGGAATATCAGCGAGGGTCCCAATAGGCATCCTAGTCCCGTGAAAAACGTTGCGCTCATGGCACCATAGGGAACGAGCTTTTCATCCGTCGCCGCCAACCCTCCAGCGACGCCACTCGTGGTTCCCATCAAGCCGCCAAAAATGAGTGCAGAACGCGAATTGTTGAGGCCAATCCAAGGGGCAACAAACGGGGTAAATATCATCACCAAAATAGATTTCACCAGCCCCGTAGCGACACTCAAAGCAATGACCTCACTCGTAGCACCAAGGGCTGTCCCCGTCACAGGCCCGACGATATACGTCGCGGCTCCTCCGCCGATGGTCGTCATGCTGACCGCATCGCGATAGCCGAAGGCATAGGCGACAATCGCGCCGAGAAAAAAAGAAACAAAAACGCCGAAAAGGAGTGCCGCAATACCGCTGACCCCCGTCTTCAAAAATTCATCGAGCCGCACTCCGAATGCCGTGGCAACGATCGCCAAATCGCGAAGCATCGCTCCCCCCAACAGACCCACGCCGGCAAGACATTCTAGGTCGGCGATCCCGCGCTCGCCCCCGGTCATGCTTCCGCCGAAATAGGCAAGCAGCAACCCGGCAAGAATAGCAATCGCCGAGCCGTGGATACGTCCTTGCGTCACCCGGTTGGAAAAAGCATACGAGAGCCACATCACGATGCCCACGAACGCAAAAGCAGTGACCAGCGAATACTTCGTTAAAACAGACTCCAGCATTTCGACAAGTTCGGTCATGCGTCATCAGCCTCGGACTGTCCGAGTCGACTCAGGATGGGAACCAGAGAGAAACTGACCACGACCACCAAGACACCAGCAACCAGCGCGACAGGACCACCGCTGATCGCTGCCCGCACATTTTGGCTCGCAGCCATCGCCACGACGATCGGAATGTAAATGGAACTCCAGAAAAGAACCCCATCGCGGCTCGGTTGAGGAAGAAACCCAGAACGCTGCAATCGATCAGCAACCACAATCAGCAACAACATCGCAAGGCCGACGCCCCCGACATTTGCCTGGACCCCAACGAGGATTCCCAACAACTTGCCTACCAGGATGCCGACCAGCAGGCAGATCGATAGCAGCGCCGTACCATAAATAGTCATTGCAACTCCCAAAAGCCAAGAGTACGCCCGGGAGGATTCGAACCTCCGACCTACGGATTAGAAGTCCGTTGCTCTATCCAACTGAGCTACGGGCGCATGCCCTTCCAGTGTAACCGTTCCCGCTACTTTGTGTAGCCGTGGAAGTACATGTCGTCGCCCAGAGTCTCGGTCTGCACGTTCTGTAGCGCAACAGCGTCCAGCATCTTGGCAAGCCCTTGCCCGGCGATCGGCGTCGATGCCGCTTGCCCGCCCACCAGTTTGGGAGCCACAAAAACATGCACCTCGTCAATGGCACCCAGATCAAACAGAGTCCCAAAAACCTTGCCGCCCCCTTCGACCAGCAAATTCGTCATCTGCCGTCGCCCCAGCTCGTCGAGCAAAGCCGTCATTTGCTCTCCCCTAGTTTCGCCACCCAGGCCCAAAACCTCGACACCTTCCCCGGCCAACCGTCGGCATTTTTCCTGCGAGGCATCTTCGGCAGTAGCGACCAACAGCGGCGCTTCGTCCGTCGATTGGACCAACTTGCTCTCGGTCGAGAGCGACGCACGCGAGTCAAGCACTATCCGCGTCGCTGTGCGCAGACCAGCGGGCCGAGCCGTCAACAACGGGTCATCGGCCGCCACCGTCCCACGTCCCACAAGAATCGCATCGACGCGCCCTCGCAACGCATGAACGACCCCGCGCGACGCCTCGCCACTAATCCACTGGCTGCTCCCCGTTCGGCTCGCAATCTTCCCGTCCAGCGTCATCGCCCACTTGGCGATCACCCAAGGCTGCCCCTTCGTCACCAGTTTAGTAAAAGGGGCAATCAGCCGAGTCGCCTGCTCGCTCAAGACCTCTTCGCAAACCTCAATCCCCGCCTCACGCAATGCGTCCAGACCTTGCCCCGACACCTGCGGATTTGGATCGACGCAGCCCACCACGACCCGCCCCACTTGCGCTTCTATAAGCGCCCGGCAACACGGCCCCGTTTTGCCTTGATGACAACAAGGCTCGAGTGTCACATAGACCTCAGCACCACGGGCAGCCTCACCAGCCCCGCGCAGCGCCTCGATCTCGGCATGAGGCCCACCAAACCGCTGATGATAACCCGAACCAACGACTTGCCCATCCCGAACAATCACGCAGCCAACCAGCGGATTCGGTTCCACCGCCCCACGACCTCGCTCGGCAAGCTCCAAAGCTTGCGACAGCAACCGACGATCAACAGCAGAACCAGGTCGTGTTGACATTTATCCATGCACTCCAAGAATCTTTTGCTGCCGCCCCTTCGGGGCTAAGGCATTCTAAAACGACTTTCCGTGGGCTTACGCCCACGGCTAAACGCTTTCGCCACTTCGTGGCAAGGGTTTGTTCACCACTTGGCGGCAATGTTCTTTTCGCTACTTCATGGCCATGGTTTTGAACCGCGAAGCGGTGGCAAAATGTAGCCGTGGGCGTAAGCCCACGGAACCTCATTCGGAGACACAAAAGCCCCGTAGGGGCGACAGCTTTGGTTTTGCTCAGAGCTTGTTACCTTGACGGTAGTCAACACGAACCAGTCATAGCAATCGAGCCGATCAGGGGGTCCAAATGACCGATTTTTTCTCGCCGCCAGCCGAGGCCTCACTAGCCGGGGCATCGCCCTCCGGCGTCCAAGCGCCGCCGCCGCCCGCCGCCGTCCCCACCGGCGCCGCTTCCAAAGGCATCGGCGTTCCCCCTCCTTGGGCATCCGGCGGAGCAACCAGACCCGCCGAGTACAGCAACCGATACGTCGCTTCAGCAATCCCAGGCTCTTGGAGATGCGACGTCCGAATCTCGCCCAGCGCATGTTGCACTTCCGAGGCCTCTCCCTGCTGGATTGCCAGTTCCAACTCCATCAGTGCCCACTCCGCACACGATTTGCCGTTCTTCTCCGACCAAGCCCGTGCTTCGACCGACCATTGCCTCGCTTGCTTCGTGTCCGGTTCCAAACGAATCAACTGACGATACGCCGTCGTCCGATCGCTGCCTCCGTCCAACTCCGGACGCGAGACAATTTCTTTCGCCACGATCAACGCCGCAAAGTTCGCGCCCATCAGCCCCGTCCGATCAAGCAACTTCGCCAGACGATCCTCCGGCAATTTTGAAAAATCAAAACGAGGAACACGCACCAACGGCACCTGCTCCAAGTCGAGATCCGTAGGATCAATTTTTTCATTTTGCGGTAAGTTCAATTTTTCCCGCAACGTTTCAAACAAGGGCAGCTCCGCCGGATCGACCGCCGCCTGCTCAATAATCAGCGCGCTCGCCAACAACGCAATCCGCAAATCAGGCTGATCCACCGCTTCAAGAGGCGACTTGTTCTGCAAGGCAGCGCGTGGAGCATTCGACCAATCCTCCAAAATCGCTTCGTGACGCTGCTCGGCCAAAAGTTTGCGCCGATGGTCCGGCGGCGTGTCATCCGGCAACCGCCACCGCCAACTCAGCGACTCCTCGCTAATCGACTTCTTCGCAACCACCTCTTCCCCCGTCGCTGCGCCCAAAGCCCCAGCCGCTGCGCCCAAGGCATCGCCGGTCACTTCACCAAGCAACTTCTGCACACGAGCCAACCCCTCGCCACGGTCAGTCGTCACTTCGAGCATCGCCTCGCGGTCGGTTCGCTTGCCATAGAGGCTCAAAAAAGCCATGACGTGCGGAATGTCGCCCCGCTCCAAGTCGACCCCCGTCTCAGGCGTCGCCCGATCCAACAACACATGCGTACTGCGCGGACGATCAATCGTCTCGTCGCTCAGGTCTTGCGGATCGAGGGCATAGTCCTCAACACGCTTGTCGCTAACCAAGCGTTCCGACACCGCTTCCACATCCGCCAACTCATACGTCAGCTTGACCGTCTCGAGTTGAGGATCTTCCAAATCGGGATTCACAATTTGCGCCAACGCCTCGGCTTCGATTGCCTGCTCCTCGGACACCTCAAGCTGCGCGTACTCGTGCAGCCCCGCAGCATAGCGAGCCGAGTCTCCCAGCCATCCGCGTAGCAGCGCCAAATTATAAACCACCTCGGGCACCGCCCCGACTTCTTCGCGAAGCTGCGCAAAAATCGCCTCCGCTTGTCGCCACAAACCACGCGCCGAAAAATCAGCCCCCTGTTGAAACTTCGCTTGCCACTCCACCTCCGCCGGGCACTCTAGCAACCGCCACGACTCACGCATCAGCAGCGGCAGCCCCGCCTGCAAATTCATCCGCAACAACAACTCGAGCGCCCGGTTGTCCCCTTCCGGTGCAATGGCGGCATAAAGCAACAAGTGCGAACGTGCCGCAGTCAGGTCGCCTTGCATCAACAACGATTGGCCAACCGCACCGACCGCTTCGAGCACTCGCAGCGGCATCTCCTGGTCGAGTTGTTCCAACGCATTTTGCAACGGTCCAATCGACTTGTGTGCCTGTTCCATCGCGGCAAGTAAAATGGCCGCCTGCGCGTTGGCCGTCGCACTGAGCGGATGGGCCTCTAGAAAGTCGCCGATCGTACTGCGAGCCGCATCAAAATCGTGCATCGAAAGCTGCAACGAAGCCTGCAAGTCGAGCAGCGAGGCCCGCTGGGGCTGTTTGCCAAGCAACTTCTCAACATGCTTGAGCGCCGCGTGAGGCTGGTCGCCCGCGACCATCTTCTGCACCTTTTCGAGGTCGCCTGCCAAGTCCGAACAGCAGAATTTGAGCTTCTTACCACTGCCACAAGGGCAAGGCGAATAGGAATCAATGGCCATCTTGTCTTACCGTCGCACGGGGGGGAGAAACGCGAAACTTGGGAGAAATACAGGCAAAAACGCCTTTCCGAATAATACCATAGTTGCCCGTAAGCGACGACCCGCAAAAAGGGTTCAACCAATAGCCCTCTGCAAAAAATAGCCCTCTGCAAAAAGGTGCGAGGCTCTCTAGGCCACAGCTCCAGCTCGCTTCTCGGCAATCAGCGCCAGCAGCCCTTGCTGAGGATCAGCAAATTTCTGCACCCCTTCACGCATCAGCTGCTCTTCGAGCCGATCCATGTCGACAGCCGCCAAAATCTCGTCGACCACTTCCTGCGGCGGCAGCTCATCGATCGAACGCTCAAACGTCTGGCCACTCGCCTCGATCGCATCGTTCAGCGCCGGCGGATTGGTTTGGATGTCGCTCCCTACCAACGCCCCAACATACTTCCACAGCGGATCCCCTGCGTTCTTGGTCCCGGTGCTCGCAAAGACAATTTCTTGCCGCAGCGGCGTCGGACGCTCGTCCCAAAACTGTTGATTCTCTTTCCAAAGCAACTTGGCATTCAGCAATCCAACTTCCCCCTGCGCCGCCGACGACAACCCCGACACCTCAGCCGCCGTATAAACATCCACCCGCGAAATAAAAATACTGTAAACGCTCTTGAATTTATCGAGCGAGTCAAGCCGCTGCGCGCCGCGCCAAATCGCGTCGCGCGCTGCTTGATACTGCCGTATCGTAAAAATAAGCGTCACGTTCAACGGCACCCCGCGTGCGGCCAGTTCTTCAACCGCTTCCAAGCCAGCCGCCGTCGCCGGAACCTTGATCATCCGATTCTTGTGCCCCTCAGACCAACGCGTCCCTAGCTCGACATACTGCTCCACCCGCTCCGCATGCGATAACCCATTGTCAGCCGCTTCTAACAACGGATCGACCTCAAAGCTAACATACCCATCGTCCCCGTCGGTCGCTTTCCAAACCGACAAAAACGCTTCCTGCGCCGCAGACACCACCTGATCCGTCAACGCCCAAGCCGCGTCATTATCCGAGAGATCCCCCTGGGCCAACAGCTTGGCCAGCTCGCCGTCATACCGCCCCGTCTTAATCAGATTGCTAATGATGATCGGATTCGATGTCGCGCCGGTAGCACCAAGCCCCCGGCTACTCGCCACCAGATCGGGATCGACCGAGTCGAGCCAAAGTTTGGTGCCAGCGGTAATAATGCTTTGAAGTGGAGAGGGCATAGACAGGGTTCCTGGTTCTGTGGGGTGATTATTATCCGCGATCATAGGTTGAATCCGCGTACCTCCGCGTTCTATTCTTTTTCAGAAAGAACCGTGGAGGTCACTCCCGCAGATTCTCTTTCCTACATGCCTCGTAAGCAAGCCAGCTTCGCCCAAATTTGTTAAAGCAGGCAGTTTGAGTGGTTTGCAAAGAGATCGACAAGCCTACCGAATATCCGGATCGACACGATTTTTCCAATTCTGCCGGTTATTCCTACATCTTCCCCCGCCAGCGGACGATCTATCCCCTAGATGAGATTCCCGCGCAGGCTGCGTAGGACTCCAAGCTATTGATATGTAGGGAGGCGATTGTGGTGAAAAAACTTATCTCAGTAAAAATTATCATAGTACTGACTGTTGGCATGTTGCTAGGAACTAGCTCCGGAGCCTCTGCACAGGAACTACTCGTTCCCCCTCAGATGGAACTCCCACCAGTCCCTTCAGCCGGCTCTGGCACAAGAACCGATGTGTATGGCCCCGAATCGTATGGACCATCCCCGTCTGACAGTGCAGACCTACTCACCCCAGATCCCTCGCCAGAGAATGGATCCAGACCCATCTCCTCCGGCGACTTACAACCCTCACTAGAACCTTTTCCGTCAGCCGGAGATGTCCGCATCCTCGACTGCGAACCCGCCCTGCTCGAAAGCACCGGCACCTGGCTCCGCCGAGGCTTTTGGTACTCCGAAATCGACGCCGTCATCATGGACCGCGTCTGGCGTCGCAACGGTATTTTCCTCGCGAATCAAACAGGCACCTTGAACACACTTCTACTTGACTCTGGCCGCTCTGGGGCCGAAGGCATGCCACGTCTAAAGCTCGGGAGATTCCTCTTTAGAGACCACAAAAACCGCGACCATACGGCTGAATTTGTCGCCTACGGCGGCGGACAATGGAGTCAATCGGGACGCCTGGATGCTACGAATGGCGCAACCCTGACCGTTCTGCAGGGTGGTGGCAACACGTCGTTCACCGGTGCGACGAGCATGCAATACGACTACAACAGTCGTTTTAATAACTTTGAACTAAACTACCACGTCAAAAATCGGATGCGCCGCGATCGCATGGAACTCGAGCCAAGCGGCCATTGGGTCCGACGTGCTCAGTCCTCCGGCGTCTGGTCCCTGATGGCCGGCGTCCGCTACTTCAATCTGGGCGAAGACTTCAACTGGAACGCCTTTGGAATCGACAACGACAACAACACCGCGACCGATCCCCAAACCGGCACCTACCAAATCAGCACCGACAACGATCTGATCGGCTCCCAACTCGGCGGAAGCTGGGTCTACGAGTCCGCCCGGTGGAGTCTCGGCTTGCAGACCAAAGGCGGCATGTTTCTCAACCACACGGACGTGCATTCCAACTTTGAAGTCACCGGCGGCGTCACCTCGGGCAACAACGACATCACCGTCGACAACCTCTCCTTCATCACCGAAGGCTCGGTCCTCGGCAAATGGCACCTCCGTCCCAATTTCTCGCTCCGGGCCGGCCTAGAAATCCTCTATGTCAGCTCGATTGCGCTGGCTGCCGAACAAATCAACTTTATCCCAGTTTCCACCTCCCAAGTGGTCGGCACCGGTTCGACAACCTTTGTGGGTGGTTCGATCGGGTTTGAGAGCTACTGGTAGACCGGCTCGAAAAAGGGGTTAGAGAAGCCCTAAGGTCTGGCTACAGAAGGTCTTCGGACAAGTCAAAGCCGCCCCGACTGGGCCAACCGTTGCAGACCACAAACCAAGCCTGCCGCGACCCCCTAAGTGTTAGCTAGCCAACGATTTGCGGACATCCGGCGTAGACTCGGCCTGCGATCGACGTTAGCCTGAATTGCTAAGAAAATGCAGTTGGACTGTTCACGATATATCCCACAAGCTTGGCCCAACCCCCAGGCTTGATTCTCTTGCCCCACCTACGCTGAAAAGCCGATGAAGCAACCTTCGTTTTTAGCGCGGAAGACGCTGGGGCAACCCAATTACTTTCTGCTGGCGATGCTCGCAGCATTCTTGCTCGCACTCGTACCTCGCGGTGCCCGCAAAGCCATCGAAAGTAACACCAACAAAGCCGAAGATTGGCTCCCACCCGGCTACGCCGAATCAGTCGATCTCAGTTGGTTTCGCGACCACTTCCTCGGCGAACAATTTGTCCTGATCAGCTGGGATGGCTGCACGCTAGGCAATACCGAAAAGCTAGAAAAACTCGCCCGCAGTCTCAAACCGACCCAGCAGGCACTAGCCAAGGCCGACAAAGACTCCGACCTCCACTTGCGCACCGAGTGGTACAAAGACATCATCACCGGCCCGCAGGTTATCGACCAGCTCACCGGAATGCTTTCCTACAACGAAGCCGTCAAACGCATCGACGGCGCGCTCGTCGGTCCGGCACAACGTGATGCCAAAGGAAAATCGCTCGGCAACAAATCAAGAACCACTTGCCTAGTCGTCTACCTCAGCGAAGAGGCGACCGTCAACAATCGCATTATGCGAAAAGCGGTCGAAAAAATCGCGGACATTGCATCCACCGATTGCGGAATCGCCCCCGACTCCATCCACATGGGCGGACCCCCGGTCGACAATATCACGATCGATGTCGAAGGCGAGCGCACGCTCATCCGTCTCGCCGGACTTTCGGGCATCGTCGGTCTGACGCTCTCCTTTTGGTGCTTCCGCAGTGCTAAGCTAACGGGCGTCGTCTTTGCCGTTGGCGTCATTAGCGCAGGCATCAGCCTCGCGCTCGTCTTCTACTTCGGCATCCTCGAAGTCATGCTCACGGGCCTCGCAACGCCCAGACTCGGCACCGTCGACGCGATCCTCATGTCGATGCCCGCCGTCGTCTACGTCCTAGGACTCTCCGGCGCAATCCATATCGTCAACTACTACCGCGATGCGCGTCGAGAAAACGGCATCCACGGAGCCGCCGAAACCGCCGTCCGACTCGGCTGGGGCCCTTGCGCCCTCGCCGCCTTCACCACAGCCGTCGGTCTCGGATCGCTCTACACAAGCGATATTCTCCCGATCAAAAAATTCGGCATGTTCACCGCGATGGCCGTCATGATGACCGTCGTCGTCCTGTTCACCGTCTTGCCCGTCTTCCTCCACCGCTTCCCCGTCAGCGAAAAACTGCTCAAAAAACAATCCGGCGGAAAAAGCGGAAACAACGAAAGCCATCTGCCCGACTGGGCCAAACGCATGTTTGGTTTTGTCGTCGGCCGACACGTCCTGACCTGTACCATTTGGTTTGTCGTGATGAGCGTGTTTGCCATCGGCTTCACACGCATCGAAACCTCCGTCAGCCTTCTCAAACTACTCGACGAAGACACCGACCTCATCCACGACTACGCTTGGCTAGAAAAAAATCTAGGCAACTTGGTCCCCATGGAAATCGTCCTCACGATTCCCGCCGAACGTTGCCGCACTGCCGAAGAAAGCGCCGAAGACGACGCCCAACAGTACCGCCTCACGATGCTCGAACGGCTCAACCTGATGCGAGAAATCCAAACTCGCATCGAACAGCTCCCCGAGATCAGCCGCGTCATGTCCGTCGCAACCTACACCCCCGACAACACCGACACCGGCCTCACCTACGCCGATCGAAGTGCCGACTTCGCCAAAAACAAAAGCCTCGAAGAAAACCGTACCAACCTGCTCGAAACTGGCTTCCTACGGCTCGAAAACCCGCCTGAACAAGACGACCAGACCCCTGGAAGAGACCAGATCCCCGGAAGAGAGCTGTGGCGAGTCAGCGCCCGTGTCGCAGCACTCGGCCAAGACTCCGCCGGCGTCGACTACGGCCAATTCGTCAAACAACTAAAAATCGCCGTCGATCCAATCCTGCTTTCCTACCGACAGCGCGACATCATTGTCACTCAGTTACACAAGCTCGACAAAAAGCTCGACGGTTCCCGGCTCTGCATTCTCTATCGCACTCGAGACAACGACCCCAAGCCCAAGGCAACCACCCAAGAGGCCGTACTCGCCAAGCTGCTAAAACGTAGTGGCGTTCAACCGCGCACCTTGTCAGATGGCACCAGAACCCGGGGCATTTCGACCTTCAACCTCTCCGACCTCGACACCCACGAAGACGACCCAAAATACCTCGACCGAGCCATCGCCGCGCTCAGCAAACAAGACGCCCTCATTCTCGTTTCTGCCAGAAGCGACCCACGCGCCAAAGACCTCATCAACGGCGGCCTCCACCTGATCGACGTCTCGCAGCTCCCGCTCTACGAAGCGTCGGCAGGAGTCCCGATGACACTCGAACAAGGCCCCCGCCCTATCCGAGCCGTCTACACCGGCATGATTCCCCTCGTCTACAAAACACAACGTCAGCTCCTGATCAGCCTCAACGAAAGCATCATGTGGGCAACGGTTCTCATCGCCGTCGTCATGATGTTCGTCCTGCGTAGCCCAATGGCCGGTCTGATCTCAATGATCCCCAACGTCTTTCCGATCGTCATCATTTTCGGTGCCATCGGTTGGCTCAACATCAAAGTCGATATCGGCATCATGATGACCGCCAGCGTCGCATTGGGCGTCGCCGTCGACGATACGGTCCACTTCCTCACCTGGTTCCGCCGAGGCGTCAAACAGGGCCTCAACCGTGTCCAGGCCGTCATGCTCGCCTACGACCGTTGCGCAACCGCAATGCTCCAAACCACAATCATCGGCGGTCTCGGCTTAGCCGTTTTTGCTACCAGCACCTTTACGCCAACCCAACAGTTTGGCTACCTGATGATTTCCATGCTCGGCGCTGCCCTCGTCGGCGACCTCCTCCTCCTACCCGCCATCCTAGCCGGTCCTCTCGGACACTTTTTTGGTGGCGAGGCCGCCGAACCCAACGCAACGCCCGATTGGAATACGGCACCCCAAGTCGACCCACCCCAAGTCGATGTTGCCTCGGTCGACCAACCTGCCGAACCTGTCCACCTACCCGACCCTCAGCCCGACGCTCTGCCCAACCACGAAAAAACACCCGCCCAGCCCGTCGGCACCGACACCATCCAAGCCGCACTGATCGACTCCCCGCACCAAGAACTCGAGGGCCCCCACGCCGCCCTCCACGCCAAGCTGCGAAGCCTACGCCGCGAAGATTCCTCCACCGACTCCGTCTCTTCCTAGAGTGTCTCTTCGTAGGGTGGGCACTGCCCACCATCAAAAAAACCTGAGGCGACCTTTCGGTGGACATCACCCACCCTACAAATTCGCCCGCGTTCGGTGCATAATGCTGCTATGCCCCACCGCAATCTCCTACTCCTGTTCGCCACCACCCTCATCGCGTTCGCCTGCTACGTGCGAGCCGAACAAAATCCCTACGCTCGCTACGTCGCAGCCGGCTACTCGGTCATCGACCGTTGGTCTCTCCAAGAGGCCTCCGACCAGCAGCTCTTCGAGGGTGCCATGCGCGGCATGATCGACGTCCTCCACAAATCGGGCGACGAGCATTCCGACTTCATCGACGAACAGCAACGCGACGAATTTAGCGAAGACCTTAGCCAACAATTCGGCGGCGTCGGCGTTCGCATTCGCCTGCTAGGCACCCCTCCGCTCCCCACCGTCGTCGGCCCGCCCGTCCCCGGAACCCCCGCCTTTCATGCCGACATCCGCTCCGGAGACACCCTCCTCGCCATCGACTCCCAGTCGACCGACGACATGAAAATGACCGACATCCTCCGCCTCATGCGTGGACCTGCCGGCAAACCCCTCTCGCTAACCGTTCGCCACGCCGGAGAAGAAAACACGGAAGCCAAGACTCGAGAAGCTAGCACGCACGACGTCAAACTAGTCCGTGCGATCATCACCGTCGACTCGATCTACGGAGACCTCCACGACGAAAACGGCCGCTGGAATTTCCGACTGCCCGACGCCCCACGCATCGGCTATCTACGAATCACCAAGTTCGGCGACAAGTCCGAAGCCGAACTGGCCCGCGCTCTCGCCGAACTGACGTCCGAAACCGCCCCCAACCCCATCCAAGCCCTAATCCTCGACGTGCGCGACAATCAAGGAGGCGCCCTCGACGCTGCCGTCGGCATCACCGATTTGTTCTTACGCGCAGGACAAACCATCGTCACCACACGCGGACGCGACCAAGTCCCCCGCGATCGGTTCGTCTCGACCGGCAACGGCCACTACACCAAGCTCCCACTCGCCGTCCTCATCAATCAAGAAAGCGCCAGCGCCAGCGAAATTGTCGCCGCTTGCCTCCAAGATTACAGCCGCGCAGTCATCATCGGACAACGCACCTACGGCAAAGGCACCGTCCAACGCCTGCGCTACATCGAATCGGGCCGCAGTCTCCTCAAACTCACATCGGCCACCTACTGGCGTCCCAGCGAAAAAAACATCCACCGCATGCCCGGCGATGGCCCAGAGGCAACCTGGGGAGTTCGCCCCAACCCCGGCTACGAAGTCCTCCTCAACGAAAGAGAATACCTCGAGTGGCAACAATACCGCCGCCGCCGCGATCTCCTCGGCGACAACCCCCAAGGCCCACTTGCCCAGCAGCTCAACCAAGAAGATGGCACCCTCCCCCCCGACTACGTCGACCAAGCACTCCAACGCGCCGTCGAGCATCTCCAGCCGAAACGCTAACGGCACTTTTTACTGGTTCCCAGGCTCTGCCTGGGAACCAGTAAAAAAAATCTGCGTTCATCCGCGCCCATCTGCGGCCAATTTCTTTCCTTCTGCTAGAAACCCACACCAGCCTACCTAACCGTCAAACCTTCCGCCCCATTGCACAGCCATTGAAAATCCTACCCCACTTCGACACCCCAGACACCCGTTCAGGAATCTCCGTAACCCACACAATAGAAGTACTTTACGGCGATTGCTAGCGTTCCTGCCCTCTTTGGCACGCCACCTGCATTAACCTACAATCATGCGAAGCCCCACGCCGGGCATCGCGGCAGACGGTCGCCACTGGGAGTGGACGCCACTCTGTCTCAGGCTGTTTGTGTTCAGCTCCAAGGCCAAGGGATGTCGGCTTGGGCAACACAGGCCTCTTTTCAAGACTCTTATTATCATCAAAATGGGCACATCTTGCCCAACAGGGGAAAGGAACACCAATGGTTGCTCCACGTAGAACGAGAAAGATTTTTTGCACAGTAGTGAGGGTCCCGAGTGCCGAGGATACCTCCATGCCCAACACCAAGACCAACAACCGATTCAGCACGCGCCCCAGCGACCTCCTGCCTTGGTCCGATCCCTTCATCGCCAGACTCGTCACCAACCTGCAAGACGAAGTACGCCACGAACGTAACCTCTCCAGCACCCCCAGCTCCAATAACCTCAGCCGAGGCAGCTCCACGGCCTTACAAGCCGAAATCGAACCGGCCGGCCCACAAACCGAGTCCGACTGGCAATGGCAAGAAGAACCCCGCTGGACCCACTACGACAAAATCTGAGAAGCGTAGGGTGGATCTGAGAAGCGTAGGGTGGGCACTGCCCACCAAAAAAATAAAAATGCTTAACGAAAGGAATCGTCATGCTCACCTATCTCGGTTGCTGCCTAACCATTTACCTAGCCCGCAAATACAAGCTCGACTGGCTCATCCCCATCAAGCGTCTGCGATCCCTACCCGACGCAGTTCTGTCGCGATAAAGAACGAACCGGTGATGCAAATCAACGGCGTTTCGGCCCCCTCAGCAAGCTCCCGAGCCAACGCCAACGCCTCCGTCGGCAGCGTCCGCTCGTAGACCGCTTCGGCCTCTCGACCCAACACCGCCAACTCCTGGCGAACGATCTGCCCAAGCGCCGCAGTCGCCACGGCCCGCAGATTCTCTTGGTACTCCGTGGCAATCACCTCATCAAAATAGGGCAGCAACACACGCACAATCCCCGGTACATCCTTGTCGAGTGTTGTCGCAAGAACAAGGATCCGCTTCTTCGATTCAAAACAGGTGTCCAGAACTTGGACCAAGGCCTCGGCCGACGCCACATTATGCGCAACATCAAGCACCACCGTCGGCCTTCGGCTCAAAATCTCAACGCGTGCCGGCAAACTTAGCTCCGCTAGCCCAAGCCGAATCGCCTCCTCCGAAACCGACCAACCCTGACGCCGCAACTCAACGATCGTCGCAACCGCAAGCGCCGCATTCGCTGCCTGATGCGCTCCCAACAATCGCAACGGCAACTCGCGCAATTCCAAGTGGTTTTCGGTAAACGTGCCAAAAAAGTCGAGCCGCCCTAGTCCGTCGCGCTGCTCAAGATGACGCGGCGGCATCATACCCATGCGTAAAATCGTGCCCCGCCTCCAACATCCGGCACCCATGCTGCTGGGCAATCTCGGCAATCACTTTCCGAGGCCCTTCCTCCAACGGACCACAAAGCACAGGCACCCCCGGCTTAACGATCCCCGCCTTCTCCGCAGCTATCAGTTCCAGCGTGTCGCCCAACTGCTTCGTATGATCAAGGCTAATACTCGTGATAACGGTCACCGCCGGCTGACAAACATTCGTCGAGTCGAGCCGTCCCCCCAGCCCCACTTCCAAAATCCCGATATCCACTTTCCGCTTCACAAAGTGCATCAGCGCCAGCGCAGTCGTCAGCTCAAAATACGTCGGGCTAAGCGAACTATCCCCAACACTCTCAGCCTCCCGGTCCATCGCCATCACCACCGGACGCAGCCGATCCACCAGCTCCACAAAGTCGTCCCCAGGACAAGCCTCGCCATTCACCGCAAATCGTTCTTCAATCGATTCCAAATGCGGCGAACTAAACAGCCCCACCCGATAGCCGGCCGCCTGCAAGATGCTCCCCACCAAAGCCGCAGTCGAACCTTTCCCCTTCGTCCCCGCCACATGCACAATCGGCAACCCCGCGTCCGGATTCCCCAGCCGCGTCAACAGTTGCCGCATCCGATCCAACTTCAGTTGCCGCTGCCCATAAGGCAAAACCACCGCCCGTTCGTAATTGATCCGCCCCAACAGAAAATCAAGAGCAGCCACATGTCGCGCATCACCAGCCCGGTAGGAAGCAGCCGCATCATCGGGTGGCATGGGTCGAGACATAACCAGTCGACAGCAAGAGAGCCACACTCCCATCGGGAGGAGTCTCTGCGGGGGGCTAAGGAAATCGAGCGCAGAAAGAAAGCCCGGCAAACCATTGCAGGGCTTGAACTTACATAAAAAGCGACGCCGACGGGAATCGAACCCGCAACCTCCGGATCGACAGTCCGGTGCTCTAACCAATTGAGCTACGGCGCCATATAGGGTATTGCTAGCAAACTGCGAGACCATCTGTCCGTAGACTGGGACAACCCCACGTAGCAATTCTATCGGCAAACCAGACCCGAAAATATACCCCGCTTCTCAGGCGGCGGCAAGTGGCCCCAAATGGGCTCCGCAGGAGAGAACTGCCAAGTCGAAAACAAGCCGCCTTAAGGAATAGCCACAGAGTTCACAGAGAACACAGAGTGCTGAAAATAAAGCTTTCTCGGTGTTCTCTGTGAACTCTGTGGCTATTTTATTCTTTTCCTACATGACTTTGCAGTTCTCCTGAATTGGGCTCGCTACTTACCCGGCAAGCACCAAACCGAGGTGTCCGGCGTACCCTCCTCCCGCAGCCCCGAGGCAATTCGGTCGACCAACGCACTGGTTGCCCGATCTCCCGGGAAATCGCCCGCCAACCGATTGGCCAGCTCCCCTGCCGAGCCGACATCCTGCCTCTCCAAAGCCGCCAACGCCTCCTCGTACCGCTCTCGCAGCGTTTCCCAATCCTTGGGCGGCTGACTCACCAATTCGTAAATGTCGAGCGGATGCTCAATGTTGACCACCCGCACACGCGCCAACCGTCGGCTCATCGCCGGCCCAGACACCGCCGACCCAGACATCGCCGACAACGTCGAACCTGTAAACAAACAATCGGCCCCCAGGTACTTCGAGGCCCCCTGCACCCGACTCGCCACATTTACCGTATCCCCCAACGGTCCATACTTAAACTTCTGACGCGAACCCGTATTCCCCACCCTCGCAATCCCCGAGTTCATCCCAATCCCCAGCTCGACCGTAGTCTTCAGCTCCGCCTGCCAACGCTCATTGATCGCAGGCAACGCGCTGCGCAACATTTCTTGAGCAGCCCGACAAGCCAAGTCCGCATGATCAGACTGCGCAATGGGTGCCCCCCACATCGCCATCAACTCGTCCCCAAAATAATCGACCAACACCCCGTCCGCCGCCAACACACATTCCGACAACGCGCCCATCGTATCTTGAATCCAGCTCATCGTCCGCGCCGGGCCAAGCCGTTCGCTCACCGCGCTAAACCCTCGGATGTCTGCAAACAACAGCGTGATCTGCGCATCGCGCCCTTCCAGAAGCTCCGGATCTTGCTCCAACTGGGCAGCCAACTGCGGAGTAAAAAACTGCTCGAACTGCACACGAGCCTCCATCGCCGCCTGCTCCTCTTTCACCCGTGCCAAGCCGGCAGCAATCCCGCTCGCCAACACTTCCACCAACTTGGCTTCAAACAACGTGATGTCAGGAATGTTGTCGATCAGACCCTCCCCACTACGCCGGTCGCCATAAAGCGCCCCGATCACCTCCCCCTCGCCATCAAGAATCGGTGCCGCAACCAGCGCACTCACGTTCTGCAAACTCTGAGCAGTATCCGGAACATTCCCCGGCACATGACGAAACGTCCGCTTTTCTTTCAGCACTTCCGCCAACAACGTTTGGCTCGGTATCCAAGTATTTTCGTTCTGCCCCTCGACCGCCGAGTACAAAGCGGCCGTTCGCCAGCGTCCCTCCGCGTCGCAAGTCAGCATCGCCGCAGCATCCAGACCAACAATCTTCACCAGTGCCTTGGCCGCCTGCTCCGGAAAATCACGCGAGTTCGCAGCGCTCTGAAAAACACCCAGCACCGTCTCCAACCACCGCAGCAACACCCGCTCGTCCATCGTGTCGATGTTCAGACGACCCAGTCCACTCTCGATCGATTGCCGACCCGGCACCAGCGTCCGCTCTGGCAACGGTTGCAGCTCCATCTCGTCTTCAGCCGGCGGCTCGACCCGCACCGCGTAAGAACTAAATTGCACCAACAACGGCACTTCGGTCACCACCGTCTGACCAGGAGCCACCACCCCGTCCGGAGCCAATCGCACCGGCTGCGTACGGCTCAGATTCGTCACCTCAATCTTGCCATTCTCCGGCAGCAGCACTAAGGAAAGGTGCGACCGCGAGACATCCACATCATCCAACGGGGCCAAAATCACCCGTGCCGAATCCGTACGGTCTTGCCGATAAACAGGCTCCGACTCCCCCGACCGCTGTCGACCAATTTCAAGCCGCCGATCGAAAACCGTAGCAAACACCCGCTGGTGCCGTTTATAAAACAGCACCGACGGAATAATCGCCTGCTCCTCATTCGACTTCAGATCAAGATCACCCATCGATCACGGTCTACCCCAGTCAAAAGAACATCAAAAAGAACGCCGCGCCACACCCCCACGCAGGTGCCCGCCAGAAGAAAGCATATTACCGCAAGTCGCCCCAAGTTCAAAGAACGATGCTTGGCGAATCTCGGCAGTTTCAGCGCTTCCCCCGGCTTAAGCGGCCTCTCGGATTTCAGCCTGACAAACTCCCCGCCAAGCGTCTTGGGCAGCAGCCTAAGTCCATCCCACTGATGGCTCCCCGGGTTACCGGATGCGGCAGCGAATGCCTTGCCCGCCAAAAGCCAGGAATGCCACCGCAGCAACGAAGGTGAATACCGCCGTCGATGGCTCAGGCAGCGAAACCGAGACTCGCATGGCGTTCAGAAACGCGAATCCTCCCTCAACGAGGGTGAGGTCAACAAAAATTTGTCCAAACGCGTCGGGGCGGATTCCAGAAATCAACGCGAGCTCGTCGTCGTTCGCATCGTAATCGCCATCGGCACCAATATCGCTTCCCGAAGTTTGGAGCGTGATTGACTTGCTGTTTGCGCCTGTTACTAAATACTCCGTAACCCATGTTGCCGGAGTCCTTCGCGATCCGAAGAACTGAAAATCGTAGGCAAGCTGTGGGTCAAGGCCATCGAGCATCAATCCGCCGGGAACATCATCGCTCCCCCCTCCTTGTCGGTCATCCGCAGTGCTCAAAAAATAGTCTTTTGTTGCGTTTGCTACCGCCAAGTCACCAAGTAAACTGCCGTCGGGTGTCGAAAGCCCACCGCCAATATTGGCCTCGAAGCCACCAGTAATAGTCAGGTCGATGCCTGTGATTGCTCCTGTGGTATCAACCAAATTGCCCAGGTGCTCACCTGCATTAATGACGCCACCCCTCGCCAGAGGATGCCAATTATTCCAGATATTTCCGTTAGCATCGGGGCCTAGCGTATGCTCTGCGCCTTGAGAATTTGGACCAAAGTCAAAGAGGATTTCTCGGCCAGTTTGAAGCGTGTTTGGATTGGCAGCAAATACTTTATTGGGAGCAATCACCGCCTCGATTTGTGGACGAATAACGCTTGTCCAAAAATTGTAGCCCGAGCGGTTGAGATGGATGCTGTCAACAAATTTCGACGTGAATGCTGGATCAAAATACGGGTTCAACGTCGCAAAGTTAGTGGGCAGGTCAACGTAATGCAGCTTAGAATTACCGGCGGCGAGAGTCGAAATGGCTTGGTTGGCGATCATCTCTTGCGGTTGGTTCGTCCGACGGCCGGGCGTCGGCATGATGCCAAGATAAAAAATATCGACGTTGGGCTGCGAGGAGTGAACCTCGGTTACAAAATTTTGATAGTCGGCGAAGACTTCGTTGCCCGATTCTCCGCTTGCAATGTCGTTCGTCCCTTCCCAAATCACAATCGCCGACAGGTTGTAGGGCAAGACGATGTCGTCGACGAACCCAGTGAGCTGCTCGAATTGCGAGCCACCAAAACCACGTTGTATGATTTTGTAATCAGCAAAGTCCAATGCCAATTGTTCCCAGCGACGGATACTGGAACTCCCGGTGAATAGAATCGAGCCGGCACGAGGAGCGTCGAGCGCATCTTGGGCTACCCAACGATTGATGTCAGCTTGATAGGGCTGCCCCCATACAACGGCCCCGGAAGACGCATAGACAATCAAAATCAAAGCAAAAAAACGCCGACTTAGGCTGTGGGAAACATTCTGGGGTACCATAGATTCTCGCTGGGAGTCAGATAGGCAATGAGGACCGCTATCTACCAGCTTAGTCGTCCGGAGCATAAACCGGAGCATAAAAGCGTGCAGAAAACACGGACTTTCAGAATTGCAAGCTCCCCAGAGGCGAAGAAAACGCTCAGTCCGTAGAGTGTGTGGTTGTTAAAAAACGGCGAGTTCGTTTCGTGGCATCCAAGGACGAATTCGAGGCGACGCTCTACTCACTTGCAACGCACCAATCCCGGCGACCACCACGCACCCTACGGACTGCCCTCGGTGTTTCACGACGAAGCACTTTTGCAACTACCCCTTATAACCAACGCATCTGGAGCATGGTCTGCAATCACATTCAGCTGAACGCCGTGCTCAAGTAACGCTTTGCAACTAGCCAGTACGAGCGAAAAACCACCCATAGAATCTATCGCCTCAGCAATCTTTTCTTCTGTGCTACCGGTCAGCTTAAAGTTCCGAACAGTTACGAGAGTTGAATCGTCAGCACGAGACTCAAATGTCCATTCGACTGAAGAGCGTCGAGCTGGCTCACCCCATTCAATCAAGATGCGGGAATGAGGCGTGGCCTCAACTACGTCAACACGGGTAGAGCAACCGAACATTCGCCATTCCCAAAATCTCTTAGTGCCCGTCTCAAGTGGGCCGTCGCTATGCGAGAACCAGAATTGAGTTGTGATTTCAGGATTCGCGAATGCAGTGTACACGGTCTCTGCAGGCACGCGTATTAGAAGCTGCTGCTTAATCTCTGGATTGTGTTCAATTGCCATATCAAGCGTTCTCCGAACGCAGTTTGTCGGTTTACCTGTTAGACCAAACAAGGTGGACCAAATAAGGTGCCATTCGTGTCAGGAACCTTAAAAGCGGATACCCAAAAAAAGCGCACACCCCAGAAAAAGCGGACGGGGAGGGATTCGAACCCCCGGTACCTTGCGGCACGCCGGTTTTCAAGACCGGTGCATTCGACCACTCTGCCACCCGTCCGAACGCTGCAAGAGCCGAACCAACCATCCTAGCTCACCAACCGCCCTCCACTCAAGGTCTCTCGAACCACGGCAGGTCAGATCACAAATACTCCTAGTGAAAAGAAAAATCACCACGGCGGCACGAGGAACACGGGAGAATGCTTGATTTGAGATGTGTGATTGTTGATATTTGATTTTTCACATCATCAATCCTAGATCTGCAATCTTAAACTCTATCTCCCTGTCCTCCGTGGTAAAATCCTTTCAGACCTTTCATCTGGATTTTTTTAGAGACTTCTCCGCGCCCTCCGCGCCTCTGCGTGAGGCCCTTTCTTTTTCGACCCCTGCCCACTCCAAGGCGGCCATTGCCCAGACATTAGGCAGTACGGCTCCCCGAGATTTCTTTTAAACAGCCGTTTCAAGCATTCCAAGGCTCCAACCGCCAGTTGGCGCGGCAATTGCGTTAGTAACGCTACGGGTTCGTTGAGTGGCAAGAGTCTTTAGGTAATACGGGTTCTGATGGCGACGATGGAAAAAATCAAGGCAAGCAGTACGACTGCAAGCAGCATTCCGGCAGAAGGCCCCGGCTGGTCGCTGGTCGACTTGCTGCTCGACGAGCAACAACAAACCACCGCCGTCGAAAAGTTCTGCGCAGTTCCACGCCACCCAAACCGAGCCGCTTCTCAAACAACAGTACCGCGATCTCATCCCGCTCGAAGCGCCTCAGCCCGGCGAACAATACGCCTTCGAAGTCGACCTCGACGCTTGCTCCGGTTGCAAAGCGTGCGTCGCCGCCTGCCACAACCTCAACGGATTAGAAGAAGAAGAAACCTGGCGCAGCGTCGGACTCCTCGCCGGCGGCACCGCCGAACAACCCTTCATGCAGCACGTCACCACCGCCTGCCACCATTGCATCGAACCCGCCTGCATGATCGGCTGCCCCGTGCTCGCTTTTGAAAAAGACCCGGTCACCGGCATCGTCCGCCACCTGGACGACCAATGTATCGGCTGCCAATACTGCGTCCTCAAATGTCCCTACGATGTCCCGCGTTACAGCCCCTCCAAAGGCATCATCCGCAAGTGCGACATGTGCCACGACCGCCTGGCCGTCGGCGAAGCCCCGGCCTGCGTCCAATCCTGCCCCACCCAAGCCATCCGCATTCGCACAGTCAACCAAGAAACGATTCTCGAAGAAAGCGAAACCAACCAATTCCTTCCGACCGCTCCCGAGCCAGGCTACACCCTTCCGACCACCATTTACAAAACCGAGCGATCCTTGCCTCGCAACCTGTTGCCCGCCGACTACTACTCCCCGCGCCGAGAACATAGCCACTGGTCGCTCGTCCTCATGCTGGTACTGACCCAAATGTCAGTCGGCGCGTTTATCGTCGGACAAGCCCTGCTCCTCGGCCCTTGGTCCTCCGAATCCCTGCTCCGCGATGTCCGCCCCGCCCACGTCGTGGCAGCCCTGCTGCTCGGCAATTTAGGACTCCTCGCCGCAATCTTCCATCTCGGCAGACCGCTCTACGCTTTCCGCGCCATCCTCGGCCTACGCACCTCCTGGCTCAGCCGCGAGATACTCGCCTTCAACGTCTTTGCCGCCCTAGCCGCCGCCTATTCCGCTGCCGCCTGGTTCGCACCGGTCAACACCTTCGCCTTCCAAGCCGCCAACGGACTGGGCGGATTTGCCGCCGCCAGCGGCGTCGTCGCCATCCTCTGTTCGATCATGATCTACGTCGACACGCGCCGTCCCTTCTGGACCGGCACCCGTACCAGCGTTCAGTTTTTACTCACCATGTTTGTCCTCGGCATCCCCGTCGGCCTGTTTGTCTCGCTCGCCGCCTGCCGCTGGTCGTCCGAAATCACGACCCAACAGATCATGCAAGACTACGGCTACCTGCTCTGCAAAGCCTTGCTCATCACGGTCGCCGCCAAGCTCCTTTTCGAGTGCGGCATTTTTAGCAACCTCCGACAAAAACAATTTACCCCGCTTCGCCGCACCGCACTGCTAATGACCGGCGAGTTGCGTCGACCGACCCAGGCTAGGTTCCTTCTCGGAATCCTAGGCGGCTTGGTCTTGCCCGTTGGTGTTGCTCGCCCAACAAAACCAGCCCACCGACAGCAGTCCCCTCCTGAGTCCCCTTCAGTTGGGCGTCATCGTCAGCCTGATTTTCTTGCTGCTACTCGTTGGCGAACTGATCGAGCGCTACCTGTTTTTCGCCGCCTCGGTCGCCCCCAAAATGCCCGGAGCACCCACCACATGAGCCAAGCAGTTTCCACCACCCCGCCCGAGCCCAAACCCAACCCGCTCTCGCATCTCCTGCGCCAACGCACTGGCCCCATGACCGAAGACCTGCTGCGCACGCCCGGCAAATTCGGCCTAGGCCAAATTCCTCTCAACCAAGAACCCGACGCCACGACCTCCATGACCTGCGGCTTCTGCGCCACCGGTTGCAGCCTCAACATCCATCTCCAAAAGGGCGAGGCCATCAACCTCACCCCCGCCACCGACTCCCCCGTCAATCTCGGCATGGCCTGCCCCAAAGGCTGGGAATCGCTCTCCGTCCTCAACTCCCCCGACCGCGCCACCACCCCCCTATTAAAAGATGCCCGGGGTCGGCTCCAACCAGTCGACTGGACAAAAGCGATGCAAGCCTTCTGCGTCCACTTCCAATCGATCCAACGCCAACACGGCCCCGAGTCGGTCGCCTTTCTCAGCACGGGTCAAATCCCCAGCGAAGAGATGGCCTACCTCGGTAGCCTCGCCAAATTCGGCATGGGCATCGTCCACGGCGACGGCAACACCCGCCAGTGCATGGCCTCGGCCGCCGTCGCCTACAAACAATCGTTCGGCTTCGACGCCCCGCCCTACACCTACCAAGACTTCGAGGAGTCCGACGTCATCGTCCTCGTCGGCTCGAACCTTTGCATTGCCCACCCTATCCTCTGGCAACGCATCGCTCGCAACCCCCACAACCCCGAGATCATCGTCGTCGACCCGCGCATGACCGAAACCGCGATGGCCGCCACCCAACACATCCCGCTCCAACCCAAATCCGACCTCGCCCTCTTCTACGGCCTTGCCAACATCCTCATCGCCGAAGGCTGGATCGACCAAAACTACATCGACGCCCACACCACCAACTACGACGATTTCCGCCAGTTCGTCGCCCCCTTCACCCCCGACCGCGTCGCCGCCGAATCGGGCATCTCCAAAGAAAAACTCCACTACCTAGCCCGCACCATCCACAAAGGCAAACGCGTCTCGTTCTGGTGGACGATGGGCGTCAACCAAAGCTACCAGGGCGTCCGCACCGCCCAGAGCCTCATCAATCTCGCCCTGATGACCGGCAACATGGGTCGCCCCGGCACCGGGGCCAACTCGATCACCGGCCAATGCAACGCCATGGGCTCCCGCCTCTTCAGCAACACGACCAACCTGCTAGGCGGCCACGACTTTGAAAACGCCGCCGACCGCCAAAAAGTCGCCAGCATCCTCAACATCGACGTCGACCGCATCCCCCAGAAAAACAGTTGGCCCTACGACAAAATCATCGAAGGCATCCTCAGCGGAAAAATCAAAGGCCTCTGGGTCATTAGCACCAACCCTGCCCACTCCTGGATCAACCAAAACACCAGCCTCGAAATCCTCGACCGACTCGACTTCCTCGTCGTTCAAGACATGTACCACACGACCGAAACCGCCCAGCTCGCCGACCTCGTCCTCCCCGCCGCCGGTTGGGGCGAAAAAGAAGGCACCTTCATCAACTCCGAACGCCGCCTCGGCCTCATCAAAAAAGTCGCCCGCGCACCGGGCAAGGCCCTCTCCGATTTTTCCATTTTCCGCCTCATCGCCCACCACTGGGGCTGCGAAGACCTCTTCGCCGACTGGCAAACGCCCGAAGACGTTTTTCACACCCTGAAAGCGATCACCCGCGACCAACCCTGCGACATCACCGGCATCCGCGACTACCAAATGCTCGACCACCAAGGCGGCATCCAGTGGCCCTACCCCGACACCAGCGAAGAGAACAGCCCAAACACCAACACCAGACACCGCCCCCGAGCGACGCCTCTTCGCCGACGGCCAGTTCTACCATCCCGACCGCCGTGCCCGCTTTTTGTTTGAAGAGCCGCGCCCCATGCCCGAGCCTCCCACCCCGCGTTACCCCTACCTACTCAACACCGGTCGCGGCACCGCCTCGCAATGGCACACCCAAACCCGCACCCGCCAATCCGCCGTCCTCCGGCAGCTCTACCCCAAAAAAATCTACATCGAGATCAACCCACGCGATGCGAAGCGAGAAGGCATCCGCCCCAACAGCCAAGTCCAAGTCCAATCCCAACGCGGCAAAATCGTCGCCCGCGCGTACCTCACCCAGTCCGTCCCCCCCGGCCAGGTCTTCATCCCCATGCACTACGCCGAAACCAACCAACTCACCCTCGCCCACTACGACCCTTACTCCCGCCAACCCTCCTACAAAAACTGCGCCGTCCGCATCCGCCCCGCGTCCGAGTCGCCCGCTCACCACTTAACCCGTCACCATCTAACGTAGCAACCTACTTCCCCAAAAAACTCACCCACACACAGCCTCAAAAAAAATGTCTCAAACACAAAAAACAATCGTCGTCATCGGCAACGGAATGGTCGGCCATCGCTTTGTCGAAAAACTCGTCGAATTCGACACCGACAAAAAATTCAAAATCGTCACCTTCTGCGAAGAACCACGCGCCGCCTACGACCGCGTCGGCCTAACCGGCTTCTTCGCCCATCGCGATGCCGAAAAACTCATGATCGCGCGTCTCGATTGGTACCGCTCCCAAGGCGTCGAGCTGCACATCGGCGACCGGGCTAACAAAATCGACCGTCAAAAGCAAATCGTCGAGTCCCAGCAGGGCATCCGAACCCACTACGACCACATCGTCCTCGCCACCGGCTCCTACCCCTTCGTCCCACCCATCGAAGGCGTCCAACGCCCCGGTTCGTTCGTCTACCGCACGATCGAAGACCTCGAACGCATCATCGAATACGGCAAAAAATCTAAAAGCTGCGCAGTCCTCGGCGGCGGCCTGCTCGGACTCGAAGCGGCCAAAGCGGCCCACGAACTGGGCCTCGAAACCCACGTCATCGAGTTCAGCTCGCGCCTCATGCCCCGACAAGTCGACGATGCCGGCTCCAAAATCCTCGTCCAAAAAATCGAAGCGCTGGGCGTCCGCGTCCATCTCAACAAAGGAACCAAAGAAATCCACGGTGAAGGATCCGTCGAGCAAATCGAGTTCTCCGACGGCGACCGTCTCGACGTCGACATGCTGATCGTCTCCTGCGGCATCCGCCCACGCGACGACCTGGCCCGCGAAGCCGAACTCGAAGTCCACCAACGCGGCGGCGTCCAAGTCAACGACCGCCTCCAAACCTCCGATCCCAACATCTACGCCGTCGGCGAAGTCGCCCTCCACTCCGGCATGATCTATGGACTGGTCGCCCCCGGCTACGAAATGGCCGAAATCGTCGCCATGAACTTCACCGGAAGCGACGCCCATTTCACCGGTGCCGATCTGTCGACCAAGCTCAAACTCATGGGCGTCGACGTCGCCAGTTTTGGCAACAACGAACCCGAACCCGAAGCCACCACCCCCCTGGTCTACGAAGACCCGTTCGGCGGCGTCTACAAAAAACTATTCTTCGATCCTACCGGCAAGCGCCTACTCGGCGGCATCCTGGTGGGCGACGCCTCCGACTTCGGCACGCTCTCGATCCTCGCCAAAAGCGGTGACCCCCTCCCCTGCCCCGCCGGCGATCTGATGGGCGCTGGTTCTGGCGGAGCGGCCGCCGCGCTCGGCGGAGTCGACGCCCTACCCGACGACGCCCAAATTTGCTCCTGCAACAACGTCAACAAAGGCGCCATCTGCGCCGCCGTCAGCGAAGGCAACCTGACCTCGCTCGCCGACGTCAAATCCTGCACCCAAGCCGGCACCGGCTGCGGCGGCTGCATGCCCCTGGTCACCGACCTCTTCAAGTCCGAACTCAAAAAAGCCGGCATCGAAGTCAACAACAACCTCTGCGACCATTTTGCTTATTCGCGTACCGAGTTGTTCAGTATCGTCAAAGTAAAGGAGATCCGCACGTTCGACCAATTGCTCGCCGAAGTCGGCACAGGCAACGGCTGCGAAATTTGTAAGCCGACAGTCGCTTCCATCCTGGCTTCGCTCTGGAACGACACCATCGTCGACCCCCAACACCAAACCCTCCAAGACACCAACGACCGTTTTCTTGCCAACATCCAACGCGGTGGACTCTACTCGGTCGTCCCCCGCGTCCCCGGCGGCGAAATCACCCCCGAAAAGCTGATCGTCCTCGGCCAAGTCGCCAAAAAATATGGCCTCTACACCAAAATCACCGGCGGCCAGCGCATCGATCTGTTTGGTGTCCAGCTCCATCAACTCCCCGTCATCTGGGAAGAACTGATCGACGCCGGCTTTGAAAGCGGCCACGCCTACGGCAAATCTCTGCGTACCGTCAAAAGCTGCGTCGGCACCACCTGGTGCCGCTACGGCGTGCAAGACAGCGTCGGTTTTGCCATCCGACTCGAAGAGCGCTACCGAGGCATCCGCTCTCCGCACAAAATAAAATTCGCCGTCTCCGGCTGCGTCCGCGAATGTGCCGAAGCCCAAAGCAAAGATTTCGGCCTGATCGCCACCGACACCGGCTACAACCTTTACGTCGGCGGCAACGGCGGTGCCAAACCACGCCACGCCGACCTCCTCGCCACCGACCTCGACGAACAATCTGCTATCCGCATCATCGACCGCACCATGATGTACTACATTTTTACCGCCGACAAACTAACCCGCACCGCCACCTGGCTCGAAGGACTCGAAGGCGGCCTCGACCACCTTAAAGAAGTCGTCCTCGACGACAAGCTAGGCCTGTGCGACGAGCTAGAACAGCGCCTACAGCATCTGGTCGACACCTACCAATGCGAATGGAAAGCCGTGGTCGACGATCCCGAAAAACGCAAACAATACCGCCAGTTCGTCAACACCGAAGAGAACGAAAATAGCATCGAAATCATCGACCAACGCGGACAAAACCGCCCCGCCGACTGGCCCAAAGATGGCGTCTCGCTCGACCAAATCAAACTCCCCAACGGCGCGCTCCTAGGCGACGCCACCAACGACGCCACCCACCAATCCGCCAGTAGCCGCGTTGCAACGCAACGCAAGGCCCCCCCCGAAAACCGCCCTACCTGGGTCTCCGTCGGCACCGTCGCCGACTTCCCCCACAACGGCGGCGCCGCCATCAAATACGGCGACGTCCAAATCGCCGTCTTCAACTTTTCAAGCCGAGGCGAGTGGTACGCCTGCCAAAACATGTGCCCCCACAAAAACGCCTTCGTCCTCTCACGCGGCATCCTAGGCAACGAAGGCGAAACCCCCAAAGTCGCTTGCCCCTTACACAAAAAACCGTTCTCCTTGGAAAGCGGCGAGTGCATCTCAGGCGAAGATTTCTCCGTCAAAGTTTTTCCGGTCAAAGTCGAAGACAACCAAGTCTACCTCCATCTCCCACCCAAAACCCAACTCAACGCCCTCCTCGCCACCGACCTCCACCGCATCGCCCCCGAAGACGCCGCCACCTGCGCCGCCTGCATGGCCACCCCCTGACGGCCAAAAAAACAACTCGCTTCCCTCACCAAAACCCAACACAATGACTCTACGTAGAAAAAGCCTCTCGCAAAGGCGCGAAGGCGCAAAGGAAAAAACAGAAAAGTAGTGGTTGGTGTTGAACACCTTCATCTGTGTCTATCTGCGTCCATCTGCGGTTCCCTTTTTACTCCGTCCTTTCCTTTGCGTCTTCGCGCCTTTGCGAGAGACCTTTTCACCTCGAACGTAAACTCCCCGACTTTTGCAGCCGACAACATCGCAACGCAACACAAGGAACAGCACCAATCAAAAACCTCAGCAACAAAACTCCCCGACTTTCGCACCCAACCCTGGGGCCCCCCAGCAATCAGCGACAAAAGTCACGTCCAATGGCCGTATTGCAACGCAATACAAGGTAAATCACCCCCGACTTTTGCACTTTTGAATACCTCGACCCAAAACAAAAGTCCCCCTAGAAAAAATCGTCACTCTCCCCAAACCGTAGCCACCACGCGCCGACGACCACCATGATTGCGATGCTCGCACAAATAAATCCCCTGCCAAGTTCCCAAGCAGGGCCGCCCCTCCCGAATCGGCACCGAAAGCGAGCATCCCAACAACGACGACTTCACATGCGCCGGCATGTCGTCCCGACCTTCGCAAGTATGCCGATGCGGAAAGTCCTCGGGAGCGATCGCCGACATCGAGCTTTCCAAGTCCAACGGCACATCCGGGTCCGCATTCTCGTTGATCGACAACGAAGCCGACGTGTGCTGCAAAAACAGATGCAGCAGCCCAACCCGCAACTCGCCCACTTCCGGCAAGGCGGCCAAAACGTCTTCCGTAATCAAATGAAACCCCCGACCTCGGGGAGAAAGTTCAACCGTCCGTTGAGTCCAGGTCATAAAGTCCTCGTGGTGAGCGATTCGTGGCACAGAGCAATCTTGCCCAATATGCCAACATAGAGTCCCAACTGACAGAATGTCCACTAGACGACTGGCCGTATACCTTCGGAGCACAGCCTGCCAAGGCAATCCAAATTGGGCAACTGAACTACCCGATCCGCCCCAAAATCACTAGCTTTTGGACTGCGGATTCTACCTAGTCTGCAAAGTTTCTTGCCTCTCCAAACCGACCCAGAAAAAACTGTCAATACCTACCAAGAAAAAACTTGACTTCCTCTTCCAGGTGGTAATAATCATTGCTCAGGAAGTAAACAAACAGACTTTTGCAAGTTCACCAGCTCGGGCAGGACCCCCTCCCTGGAGTGCTTTGCAAGCCGCAGATGGATAGGTTACCCCCCCCTCGCTGGTCTTTCTAGTTCCTCAGCCCGCCGGCAGAGCTAGCCCGCCGGGACCAGCAGAATTTCGTTTGGTTGGAGAATATAAAAATGTCAGACCCAAAACTCAAGAACGTCTTTGAAGCCATCCTAAAATACGGCCACGACGAGGATTTTGCTCCTTCGTCCGACCGTGATTTTGGTTCCACCCAGGCACCCGCCGGCTCTCGCGAGAAGCTAGAAGTCATGGCTGATCGTGTACGCTTGGGTCAGCCTCTTTGGCACGACAGCGACCGGGCCGACTACAGCGGACTCACCGGAGCCGTTCGCCCACGCGACTAGTCGCAAAAAAATGACATCAAAAACAGTAGGGCCGCCGAGCATTTTTGCTAGGCGGCCTTTTTTCATGCCGTCGTTTTAGAAAAGACGTGCCGGTATAGAGAAGAATTTTACTAGAAAAGTAGGGCCAAGCGACTCCGTGGGCGGGCGAAGACGGCTTGGGGTGCGGTACTCTCTGCGACTACGCCGCGCTAGGCCACGCATTGGGCCGTCGTAGTCACTACCGCAGGACTGATGCTGACGGGGCTTTCTAGTGGCTCCAGTTCGTCCCGTAGCACCAACATCTCTTTCGGGGCTTCAATACCAAGACGAACCTTATCGCCTCCAATACGAACCACCGTGATCACAATCGAGTCGCCTAAGCGAATCCGTTGTGTTTCCTTTCTCGACAAAACCAGCATGATGCACCTCCTTGTAGAATCTAGGGTATGTGTACGTCTGTATAGTTTATGGCCACCGCATCCGATCGGCAAGACCGCTTCGTCAACTTCTTGGTGTTTTCGATGACCAACACTGCTAAGCAGCTTGCAACGCTTGGACATCCAGCTCGGGGGCTGCCAGCAGTCGGGTTCTCTGGACGCGTTCGCCGCGCGAGCCATAGAACAAGATCGTGTTGGCATCGGTTTCCCAGACCGCAGTCAAGCGGAGCGACCTGGGGCCGTGCAGGCAGAAATAAATGCCGCACGGTTGGTTCTTTCTTTTCAGCAATCGGGTCGTTAAATACGAGCTTTCGGGCCGTAATAACTCGAGATGGCTCAGGGTTTCGGTGACGTACTGGCGAATATCCTCAAAATTTTGAATACTAGTTTGGCACTCCACCATTGAGATTTAGTACCTCCGTGGTAGGAAATTGGGGATGATCAATGATAATGCTATCTAGGACTTCAGGGGCCTCGGGGAAGATAGGGGGCTTAGTGATAGATTAAGTTATCGGCAAGAGTTGCGGATAGCTTCAACTCTGCTGGCAGATTGCTCTAAGCGCAAACTTTGCGCAATTGCTCAAGTCCATAGCAAAGGGTCGCAGCAACCAAGCACAACCGTGCTGGCAATCTTAGCCCTTAGGAAAGACGCCTTCCCCAAAACCTTTGTCGGGGTTCGCCGTGGGCTGCTTAGCCGCAGTCTGAGAGGGCGGCAATTTGGGAGCAGGAATCGATCCGCTATCCGCTTGCTGAGAAGTACCGCCCGAACGCGGCGCATGGGCATCGCGTTGGGCGTGGGCCTGATCCACACGGGTTTCGGTTTGGGGAGCCGGCGGGGCGGCCGTCCGAGAATCGTCAAAGTCGATGTCGAAGTCATCGTAACGCGAAGTGTAGTTGGGCTGCTTGGCGCGTTCGATCTCGGCTTCAAATTCTTGGACGACGTGCTTTTGAATCATCTCTCGGCAGGACGAATTGATCGGGTGCGCGATGTCCGCATACAGCTTGGTCCGTCCGTCGGGGTCGTGGGGCATCCGATCGGCAGAGAGCGCGCCGCCACATTGATTGCAATGCTGCGCCCGTAGGTGGTTTTTGGTCCGACAACGGGGACAATGCGAAGTCAGCTTTCGGCTAGGCATCGCGACAAACGGGCCGCTCGTTCCCTCGATAATCTTCAAATCTCGTACGACAAAGCAGCCGTCGAACGTGATCGAACAAAAAGCCTTGAGTCGTTCTCCAGGCTCTTCCATGAGTTTGATCCGCACCTCGGTAATTTCCATGGTACTTCTTTCCTTGCTAGTCAACCTCGCGGTTAACAGCTTGAAGTGGCATAAACTTTTCCCAGATTCATTCCGGCCAGATTCATTCCGGATAGGAGCTTTGCGTTGCTTTGGGCTTGCTTGGCACTGCGCAAGACACCGACGTAGGCCGACCCGCTGCCGGTCATGAAGTGACCCATGCAGTCGAGGCGAGCCAAGGTTTCTCGTAACTCAGCCAGCCAAGGGGCCAGCCGCTGCGCTGCTAGTTCCAATCGATTCGTCATGTTTTCACAGGCAACAGCAAGGTTTCCGCACTGAAGTGCTGTGAGAAGCCGGGACAAGCGATCACGAGAAACTGCCGAAAGCTCCTCTGCCGTGCCAGTCGGACGGGGCAATTGTCCAAAGACTTCCGCCGTCGACAAACTTGCCGGCGGTTTGACTACAACAAAATGCAGATGTGGCATCCGAGCGACAGGTTCCATCAATTCGCCGCGTCCACGGCAAACGGTTGCTCCGTGGTTGAGGAAAAACGGGACGTCGCTACCGAGCTGCGTAGCCAGTGGCAAAAGTTGTTTGCGCGAATAACCAACCTTCCAGGCGGCATTGGCTAGCAGGAGCGTGGCGGCGGCGTCGCTGCTGCCTCCGCCCATGCCGGCTTGGATGGGGATGCGCTTTATTAGATCGAATCGTCCGTGCGGCTCGATGCCGGCGGTTTCGGCCAAGAGCCGGGCGGCGCGAAGCACCAGATTGTCGTCAGAGTTGCCCAGCAGTTGGCGAGAGTCGCCGCCGCCTTGGGAAGTCAAATCGCGGATGCGCAAAGTTGGCGAGTCGCCGGAGCTTTTGCCAACCCAGCGGAGCTGATCGTAGATTCGTACCGGGAGCATGAGGGTTTCCAGGGCATGAAAACCGTCCGCCCTCTTTCCGAGAACTTCCAAGTAGAGGTTCAGCTTCGCAGGAGCAAGTATCTCCCAAGCCGAACCGACCTTGCGGGGAAACATGGTGTACGTCCAGAATCGTCGTCAGCATGGGCCGTTCGCCCAACACGATATTGGGCGACTTCGGAGTAGGTGTATGCAGTAGGTATATGTCAGAGTTGCTACCGACAGTTTGTTATCAGCAGGTTGCTCGTCAGGTCTGCCCTTCTGGTATTATGGGCTGGTATTATGGGTTAGCAGCCTGAAGGGACGATAAGGAAAAGGTCGTAACTTCAAGCCACAAAGAATTTTAGAGCGAACTCGAATTTAGGTCAACGGAAGTCTGAAAGTCCCAAACAGGGGCAGAAATGAGCCTCCCGTAACCGATTTTAAGGAGCGACTGCGTCGATGCGACCGAAGCGAGAAGATTTTGCCCAGCTTATGAGGGGTTTTTTGATGGGGGGGGCGGATATTATCCCCGGGGTTTCGGGGGGGACCGTGGCCCTCATTTTGGGGATTTATGAACGGCTCGTCTCGGCGATTAGCCACATCGATGGACACCTGGTTGGTCTTGTTGCGAAACGTCGGTGGCGGGCGGCAGCAGAACATTTTGATTTTCGATTCTTGGCGACCTTGGGCCTGGGCATCCTAACGGGCGTCGCGTGTCTGGCGGGGTTGATGCACTATCTGTTGCTCGAACAACGCACTTACACGCTTGCCGTTTTTTTCGGACTGATTCTTGCGTCGAGTTTTATTGTGATGCGGCTGGTTCGGCCTCGGGACGCAGCGCAGCGTGCGGGTTGCTATGCGTTGGCGGTCGTTGCCGCAGGGTTTGCTTATTGGCTGGTCGGGCTAGAGCAGCTTGGCTTTCACGATCATCCGGCCTATTTTTTCTTTTGCGGGATGGTGGCCATTTGTGCGATGATTTTGCCGGGCATTAGTGGTTCTTATATTCTCTTGTTGCTTGGAGCCTACGAGATTGTGACCGGCACGATCAAAGACGTGGTGAAATTGCAGTGTTCGCAAGAGCAGCTGGTCTCGTTGTTGATCTTTGCCGCCGGCTGTGCCTGTGGCCTGATCGGATTTAGCAAACTGTTGAAATGGCTGCTTGCCCGTGTGCATTCGCCGATGATGGCGATCCTCGGCGGATTTATGATCGGCTCGTTGCGATTGATTTGGCCCTTCCAAGAAAAATTGGCGAGCGTCGGCGAGAAGCAACTCTACGGACCGATCATGCCGGTTGGCTGGGATCGAGAAGTGACGGTTTGCCTCGGGTTGGCCTTGGTGGCGATGGTCGCCGTGTTGCTACTCGAGCGCTGGGGTAAAAAAACAGGATAGCCGGCGACCTACGCGTCGCCGCGCTTTTTTTGGCTTCAACTTTAGCTTTTCAACACGTCGGCGACGCGTAGGTCGCCGGCTACTTGTTGAGCGTCTGTTGGGCTAGGGTACGGATTTCGTCTTGAATCGTTTTGATGGGGCGATCGGCATCGACGACGTGGAACTTGTCGCCGAGCAGTGCGACCTCTTCAAGAAAACCTTCGCGGAGACGTAGGCGGTAGTCGTCGCCTCGGCTCTCGATGCGATCGAGCTGCTCGCCCATCCGTTTGCGGGCGTCGGTCGGTGACATGTCGAGTAGGAACGTGCAATCGGGCATCAGTCCGGTCGTGGCGACTTGGCCAACTTGGCGTACCGTCTCGACTTCTAGTCCGCCTGCGTAGCCCTGATAGACGACGTTGGCTAGGAGGTAGCGGTCTGAAACGATCGTTTTTCCGGCGGCCAGGGCAGGGCGGAGGACTTGGTCGACTAGCTGGGCACGGGCGGCCATGTAGAGCAGCATCTCGGTGCGTGCAGCAATCGGGGTGTTTGCGTCGCTGTTGAGCAGAATGTCGCGCACCTGATCGCCCAGCGGTGTGCTGCCCGGATCGCGACACGTCAGGACGTCGTGCCCCTGCTGGGTCAGCCACTCGCAGAACAACCGCATTTGCGTCGATTTGCCAACGCCATCGATACCATCTAAGGAAAAGAACATGTCCGATGTTTTAACGTACTGGGCAATGTTAGCCTAGTAGGGTGGGCACTGCCCACCAATAAGATCGCACCTAGAAATGGTGGGCGGTGCCCACCCTACTTACTGCCCACCAATAGATCGCACCTATAGAAATGGTGGGCAGTGCCCACCCTACTTTTTGGCTGCGTTGTAGATTTTTTGCATTTGGTTGACTCGGCGGGCTAGGAGTTTTCGGAGCTTGAGCGGCTTGAGCACTTCGGCCTGATCGGCGTAGCCCATGATCCACCAGGCGATTTCGTCGAGGCCCGAGACGGTTGCTCGAAATTCGAGGCTGCCATCGTCGAGGAATTTTAATTCCTGTGTTTTGTGCCAGACGACTTCGGCGACGTTTTGAGCTACCAGAGGTTGGAATCGCACGACGACGTTGTGCTCTGGGCCAGGGCCAGGAATTAGGTGCCAGGCATTGCCTAGGTACTTTTCGAGACTGAAGGTGCGAGGCATCGCGTATTTTTCTCGCAAGGGTTTGAGCGTCTCGATGCGGCCCAGATTGAAAGTGCGAATTTCGCGGTGGTGCGAGCTGCGGCCGATGGCGTACCAACTGCGTCGGCTGAACAGCAGGTGGTAGGGGCGTAGCTTGGTGGTGATCGTTTTCCAGTCGGTCAGGCACCCGTAGCTGATGCGTACGACGCGACGGGCGGCGATCGTGTCGATCAGTTGTTGATAGATTTCCTCTTTGCCGGTGAGCGGATTGATTTGGCTTGTGCGAATATGGATCGCTTGGGTCATGGTGCGAAGCTCATCGCGCAACGCTGCGGGCAGGCTGCTTTCTAGTTTGAGGGCCGCTTGACGGGCGGGGGCGTAGAAGGGGAGGCCGGTGTCGGTGCCCATTTCGCTGCACAAGGCGATGACCGATAGGGCCTCGGCGGCGGTGAAGTTGGTGGGTGGCAGGAAGAATGAGCTGGGGATCATGTAGCGTTGCAGTTCGGAATCGAATTGCAACGAGACGCCCGCTTCTTTGAGGGTTTCTAAATCTCGGAAGATCGTCCGACGGCTTACGTCACACGCTTTGGCCAAGCCCTCGGCATTTTGGCTACGGCCCGACTGGAGTGCTTGGAGCAGTTTCAATAGGCGTGTAATGCGGGAGATGTTCATGGGCGAGCGGCTGATCGGCACTCCAGGCAGTGGAGAAGGAGACGTTTTGCGAGTCGCGAAGGGAGTTCGTGCCTGGGGAAGTCGCAGGCAGTCCACGCGTTGTGGAATCCATCCAGTTTTTCATTTCCTGGCGGTAAGGGTTGATGTGGACTAAGGGTGCGATGTTGTTTGTAGCTAGGCTGTTTGTAGCCAGTGGCTCGGCGACCGCAGGAACCTCTGCGGGAACTTCAGGTACGACAGGAGCCTCAGGCACGATAGGTGTTTGTGCGAGTGCCGGTTGGACGACCGGTAAATTGGCGAATGGGGCAAACGGGTTGATGGTTTCGGTTTGAGCCGAGGTGACTTCGATGCCTGAGGGTGTAGGGATAATTTCGTCTTGGGGCGCCTCGTTTTTATTAGGAGCCTCTGGGAGTGGGGTGGATTCTTCGAGGGACGGGCCTTCGTAGTAGGGTGCCGAGTCGTCAAGCGTGGGCTGGTTGATTGTGGGTGCAAATTGATCGGTGGCCTGGGCGTGGGGGCCTCGGCTGATGACGTTGGGACGTGTGAAACCATAGTCGAGGTAGGTGCTTGCGTCGCGTTGGCGTGCTCGGCGTAGGGCGTCGAACTGGGCTTTGCCGGGCCAAGGTCCTTCGGCCAAATAGACGCCGTTGTATTCGAGGAGCGAACCCTTGCGGTAGTGTACCCGCATTATAGCCCGGTTGTAGTCGACCAGCGAGCGATAGTAGGCAGATTCTGCCTCGGCGCGGCGTCGTTGGGTGTCGAGCAGCAGGTCGAGCGTGACGCGTCCTGAGTCGTAAACTGCTTCTACGGCTTCGACTTCGTCTTCTGCGGCGACGCGGCGGTTGAAGTTGGTTTGTGTTAGACCGAAATTTAGGTCGGCATCACGCAGGGAGTCGCCCAGTTGGTGGGAAACCTCTAGTTCCAGGTCTTGGAGGACCGCCCTTTCGCGGGCGAGGAGGAGTTGATGGTGGCGGACGCCGGAGAGTGCGCGGCGGAAGCCGATGGGCATCGAGAACTGGAGGCCTAGCTGCCATTCTTGGTAGTCGCCGCCGACGAGCGACTCGAAAGCGTTGGAACCTTCTCCGAAGGGGCCGATGCCGGTGGCGCTGCTGTCGATGAGGTCGTCGCCGGCACCGAGCCAGCGGTAGCGACCGACGGCGTCGAGGCGAGGCATGAGGTTGTTGCGTGTGGCGATCAGTTCTAGCTCACGGCGTTTGACCTGCCATTTTTGGCGGCGTAGTTCGGTGCGGCGGGTCAGGGCTTCGCAGTGGATGCTGGCCCAATCGAAGTGGACTTGGGCGGTGGTTGGTTCGTCGATGGGGCGAATCAATCGGCCATCGGAGACGGTGAGGCCCATCATGTAGCGCAGGCGGTTTTCGACGCGGAAGAGGTTGGTTTGTGCCGATTCGACTTGCGAGCGGAAGAGGAAATACTGCGAGCGTGATTGAGCCTCGCGATCGGCCTCGCCGCCGGTGCCGCCGACGCGTTGGAGGGCTTTGACTTTGCGCCAGGTTTCTTGGGAGCTGTCTCGTCCGATTTTGCGAGCTTCGAGATCGCGATAGGCGAAGTAAAGTTCCCAGTAGGCGTCTTCGACGTCCCGCATGAGGTTGCGGACGCCGGCTTCGAAGTCGGTGAGCGTGATGTCGTGGCGAATGCGAGAGATGATTACGCCGTCGATCTGATTGGCGACGCCGCCGGCCGCTTGGGCAAAGCTTTGGGGGCCTGCGATGCGATTGATTTGGGTGCCAGCGCCTTGGAGCAGCGGTTGGGTGAAGGCGGCTTCGAAGTTGGTAAACCAGTCGCTCGGCGTTGCGCGGCTTCCGTTGTTGTTGAAGTCGTAGAGCGTGTTGTTGCGAATTTCGAAGACACTACCGTTGGCCGTTGTTTTGGTGATTCCCGACGTGAAATTGCCGGTGTCTTGCTGAAAGTTATTGGCGAAGAAGTTGGGGATTCCGCCGATGTTGCTGTTGAAGTTTTGGGGGCGATCGTTGTATTGCCAGGTGATGTTGGAGTCGAGGACTGCGTCGAATTCGGAAAGGGCCGCTTCGACGCCGGTGCCGCTGTGTTGGCTGCCGGTGCCGGTGCCGTTGCCGCTTTCGACCAGGGCCGGGTCGTAGCTTGTGACGGCTCCGCCGGGGTTGTTCTGTAATGTTTCGGGCGTCGAGCCTGAGATATTACTTCCGCCGTCGGTGATGCGTCCGCCGAGTTGGCGGATGACTTTGCTGTTGGTCAGTGTGACGCGAGTGACGGCTTCGAGCGTGAGATCCCAGACCTCGAAATTTTCGGAGTTGGCAAGTGTGAGCGGAGCTTGGGCTGCAAGGACTTCGTCGAGCGAGGGTTCGCAAACGTCGGGGTACTCGATGTCGGTGGCGACATTCATGTAATGCGAAAGGTCGCCGGGTCCGAGCAGGTTGCCATCTTCTTGGAAGAAGAAGGGCTGGATCGGCTTGCATCCTGAGGTCAGGATCAAGGCGCACAATGCCAGTGAGAGGGAGGACCGAATCTGACGGTTCATGATGCTGCATTCCTAGCTTCGGTGGTCGGCAACGGCTATTGGAGCCATTGCTTAGGTTGGGCAGCGAGACACCGAGCCAGGCTCGATTGAGCGTTGGAGCGGTTGCTTGCTGCCGGTTCCCCCCGGGCTACGTTCCGCTAGCACTTTTGACAGCCCAATAGAGGTTGCGCAGTGACAGCCGGAATAGTCAGCAGAATGGTTATCGTCGCCCTAACCGTCAAACTTTGACATTCTTTTGAGAAAGCGTTCTTTGCAGCATTACCCCAAAGGGGTTTTACCGCGAGGAGGTGTAGTACCTCTTCAGGGTACAGATGCTTGTAGAACCTCAACCCAGGGTAGCTCACTTCGTTTGCAACCCTGGGCTACGATGTAAAACCCCTTTGGAGTAAGAGCTTCGGCCTGATTGCAGGATTTGAAACTACACTCAGTACGTAAAGATTTCGTGCATGGCTTGGGCGACGTGCTGGGGGTTGGAGAGCATGTTAGCAGTGCTAGCTACGAGTAGCAGCAGGGCGACGAGTAGGATGCCGAGTGCTCGTGGATTGGGCGCGACGCGCAGTTGTTTGAGCTTGGGGTAGAGTTGGGCTGCCAGTTGTCGCCAGCTGAGTAGGTTTTGATGCGCGCCGCTCGAGACGAGCGAGACGTTGCGCATGAGATCGAAGCTTTCGAGATGAAGCTGTACGCCCAACGTGGGTAGGGCGAGGCTATCGCCGGCCCAACGGGCTTGGGGGTCGATCTGGCGGGCCGTTTCGGCGAGGACGGGCCGTAGCTCTTCGACGCTGATGTTGTAGACCACGAGTCGGGGCTTTGCTAGCAAAACGACCAGCCAGACGCAGAGCCAATAGAAAACGAGCAGAAAGAGCCAGACGTAGCGGCCGAATTCGGCAGAGGCCGCTTCGGGACGGAAGAGTTCGATGGGGCCGACGAGAATTAGGCCCGAGAGTGCGGCGCCCAGGGCAGCTAGGTCGGCGCTGCCGGTCGTGAGGAAGGGGCGTCGACGCGCGTTGAGCAGGCCGATTAGTAGTCCGTAGGAGGCTAGGGGAATGAGGGCGATGGTCAGTCGTAGCGGGTCGGGGAACATGGATTTGAAATGTGAGATTGAAGATGTTTGATTGAAGATTGGCGGTTGACCACAGAGGACACAGAGGTACACGGAGAGAATTGCCTTTGCCTAGGAGGCAAAAAAAACTTCTCTGTGATCCTCTGTGTCCTCAGTGGTTCATTAAAAGAACAAAAAAGGGAGGTTTTTTATAGAGCCGGTCTAACCCACTTCCTCTATCCGCGGTTGTCGCTCATCGCCGCGTAGACAGCCATTCTAGCGTGACCCAGCCGACTTTGCCTAGCGACTGGGCGGAGCAGTTTTTGGGGGCGTCGGCGGTGGTGTGCCAATACCGGTTGCTTGGGTCGGGGTATTCGAAGTCGATGAGATCGCAGACGGGGATTTTGGCGATTCGATTGAGGGGGAGGTGGTCGTCACGGACTTCGTATTTGACGCGTGGAATAAATTCCTCGACGCCCAACCGTTGGGCGGTGCCCCAGATTTCTTTCACGAGGAGACGGGTCTGCGGCCAAGTCGCGCTGTGCCGTTCTTGGAAAAGGCTCAGTCGGGCGTCGGCGACCATGTCGAAGAGGACGCCGGCTGTGTATTTGTGTTGGGGCGGGTTCCTAATATATTGATGGGCAAACCAAGTGCTGCCAAGAAAGTAGGGGTCGCGGTCGTCGTAGACTAGCTCTTCGCCGTCGAACATTACAAAATCTAAGCCGTAGCTGGTTGGTAGCTGCGCGACGTGGTGTCCGAGTTCCATGAGCAGGGCGACGCCGCTTGCGCCGTCGTTGGCACCTAGGAAAACGCCTTTGTGGCGCAGGCGAGGATTGATCTCGCGGTCGGGGCGCGGTCGGGTGTCGTAGTGGGCGCAGAGCAGAATACGCTGCTTGGCTTCGGGACGCCATTCGATGATGAGGTTCGCCATCGGCACTCGCTTGCCTGTGCGCGGGTGTTTCCATTTGAAGCGTTGGTAAGAGACCTTGGCCCCGAGATCGATGAAATGTTTTTCGAGTAGCTTTTGTTGTTGCTTCATCCCGGGGCTGCCGCTCATTCTCGAACCGAAGTCGCAGAGCGTTTTGAGGTAGCCATAGGAGCGTTCGCCATCAAAAGACGTTTTTTTGGCAGGTCGCTTCGCTGTTGGCTCCGCCGGTGCTTGGGTGGTTAGGCAGAGGGTTGCTAGGCAGAAGACTGCGCAGGCGAGGAGGGTTTTTGCCTGTCGAGGCATTAGGAAAAGGGGAGCGTGCGTAGCGTTCGAGGTTTGCATGGATGTATTGTACGGTTTTGGATGTCGGCAGGCGAGGTGGGCCTTGGTGGCTGCTGGATATCTGCAAAGTCAAAAAGCAAACGCACGTAGGGATTAGCCACAGAGGGCACAGAGAACACAGAGTGCTAGAAATAAGGGGTTCTCTGTGTCCTCTGTGATCTCTGTGGCAATATCTTTTTTCATGGCCGCGACTTTGCAATCGTCCTGTTGGTGGCTGACCTTGTAGGAATTGAGTTGCAGGGCGGTTTGGGTTGAATGATGATGGGTAGGTACTGTTAGTAGACTCATTCGACGAATAGAGAGAAAAAACATGGTGCGACGTATTGCGGTGTTTATGGGGACGCGGCCCGAGGCGATTAAGATGGCCCCGGTGGTTGCTCGGTTGAAGGCGGATGCGCGTTTTGAGCCGTTGGTGATCAATTCGGGTCAGCATCGAGAGATGATTCAGCAGGTGATCGATCTGTTTGGTATTTCGGTGGATCGAGAATTGGCGGTGATGCGTAAGAATCAGTCGTTGGCCGGTTTGACGTCGCGGCTGATCGAGAGCATCGACAAGGTGCTGGACGAAACGCGGCCCGAGATGGTGCTTGTGCAGGGGGATACGACGACGGTGCTTTGTGCGGCGCTGGCGAGTTTTTATCAACAGATCCCGGTGGGGCATGTCGAGGCGGGGCTGCGCACGGGGAATATGCGTTCGCCGTTTCCGGAAGAGGCGAACCGTCGGCTGGTGAGTCCTTTGGCGCAATTGCATTTTGCTCCGACCGAAGCGGCGCGACGGGCATTGCTTGGCGAGAAGATTGCGGCGGAGTCGATCGAAGTGACGGGCAACACGGTGGTCGATGCGCTGTTGATGGAGCTCGAGCGGCAAGAGTTGCCTGGGGTAGAGCAGGAGCTGCGCAATAAGATTGCGGGATTGGTGGGAGAGGATTGGCTGGAGCGTCCGTCGGTTTTGGTGACGGGCCATCGGCGAGAGAATTTGGGGAAAGGGTTTGAGCAGATTTGTGACGCGCTGGCTGAGCTGAGTCGCCGATTCCCGGAGACGTTGATAGTTTATCCGGTGCATCTGAATCCCAATGTCTTGCAAGTGGTGCATGAGCGATTGGGTGGGACGGAAAACATTCGTTTGATTGAACCTCAGCCTTATGCGGAGTTTGTGACGTTGGCCAAAGGCTGTCGGTTGGTGCTGACCGATTCGGGGGGCGTGCAGGAGGAAGCGCCGAGCTTGGGGAAGCCGGTGCTGGTGATGCGTGATACGACCGAGCGTCCTGAGGGGGTCGAGGCGGGGACGGTCAAGTTGGTGGGGGCGGACGCGTCGCGGATTGTGGCCGAGGCTTCGCGGTTGTTGACCGACGAGGGGGCCTATCAGGCGATGGCTAATGTTGCCAATCCTTATGGCGATGGACGGGCGGCTGAGCGGATTGTGGAGCAGGTCGGTCGATTTTTTTAACGGTTTGCGAAGAGAAAAAATAGAACGCGGATGCACGCGGATTCAGTGGATGAGCGCAGATAAAAAGAAGAGATTGTTTGCGTCTGTTTGCAACTCCTCGACCACAGCCTTACAACGATTTTCTTGTTTTTGGATCAGCGAATATCCGATTCATCGGCGTTTATCCGCGTTCTATTCTTCAGGTGGCTTTTGGGCTGCTTAGCCCAGATTGAGCTGCTTCTTGCGGAGTGTCCCTGAAGAATCGTTTTTTCTGTTAGATTCGGCACCCGAATTGGGGGTTCTAGGGCAACCCAATGCTTGATAAATAGGGTGGAACGGCGATAATAGGGGTAGCAGGAACGCTGAGTTGATGGCAAACCCGTATGGGCATTTCTGATGAATTTATCTGAGGCTTTTGGTCGCTTATTGCGCCGTGTCTGGTGCTTGCTGGTCTTGGCAAGTTGCCTCTGTGCTGCGCCGGCGCAGGCCGACTGGCGGGACGATGTTGGGTTTGACCGGTTGAAGCTGGGGTCTGGCTCGAATCTTCCGGGCGGCATCTTTCCGGATGGTAGCGGGGTGCCGATCTCTTTGGTGGAAGCTAAAGTTGGCAGCAACTATTTTCCGGATATCAACAACAGCGAATTTGGCGACGTTACTTTTTTGCCCAGTCCTCTTGCGGCTCACTCAACTCACGCGGACGAGCAGGCGGAGCGATTTTTTGGCAACACGTTGAGTGTCGCTCCTGGGGCGAACACAGTGACGGTCTACGAAGCCAATAATTATCTTAGCAACATCCTGAACTTGGCAGACGGCAATACTGATCCGCCTGATGCGCAAGATTTTCGCGTTCAAAATTTTAGCTGGGTCGGGACAAATTCTTCGCCGCCAACCACTCAGCAACTGAACAGCGATCGGGAGGCGTTGCGGCGGTTTGATTTTTTGATCGACAGAGACGACGTTACGGCCTTGGTGGGGCTGAGTCGTAATAACACGACCGAGCTGATGCCTCACATTTTTAGCCACAGCTACAATTCGATCGCGGTCGGTCGCTCGGATGGCAATCATAATACCGGTTTGACACGTTTGGCGGGGTACGGTTTGGGTCGTAGTAAGCCCGACTTGGTTGCTCCGATTAATTCGACGAGCGGGGCCTCGGCGGTTACCAGCTCGGTGGCTACTTTTTTGTATAGTGCGAATACGGTGCAGGGGACGGCTGCGGTCAACTCGGAGGTGATGAAAGCGATCTTGATGGCAGGGGCCAGTAAAAATGAGACGGAATTTTCGGGCTGGAGCCAGTTTGACACAGGAGGAACGTGGCGTCCTTTGGACGATAAGTATGGGGCGGGGGAAGTCGATCTCTACAATAGCTATCTGATTACCTTGGATGGCCAAGGGGTGGGGGGGACGAGTACGGTTGTTGGCTCGAATGCGGTCGGCTTGAACGGCTGGGATTTTCAGACGATTGCGTCTGGTGACGACGCACTACGTTATGACCTTGTTATTCCGACGGGTAGCACCGGGGCAGAGCTGTCGGTGATTTTGACTTGGAATGCGAAGACGAGTTCGCCGTTTCATATAGATGACCCAGTGGTTGCCGATTTGCGTCTTGAGATTGTTGATTCGAGTGGGGCGACGATCGATTTGGATCTTGGCGATAGCGGCTACCAAGAAGGTTTGAGCGATAGCGACGTTGATAACGTCGAGCATGTGTACCTCAAGGATTTGGCTGCGGGGACGTATACGATCAAGGTTTCTAGCTCTGATTTGGCGAGCGACTTTGGGCTGGCTTGGCGGACCTCGACTTTGTTTGACTCGATTTCGGCTGATTTCGACGGGGATGGCGACGTCGATGGCTCTGATTTTTTAACGTGGCAGCTTGGGGCAAACACCTTGTTGGGTGCAAGCCGTGCTAACGGAGATGCGGACGGCGACGGCGACGTGGACAGCGTTGATTTTGCTGTGTTGAGTGCCGCGTTGCATGGTGGGCCGGTATCGCTGCCGAGTTTTGCCTTGGCGGTGCCGGAGCCTGCGACGTGGGTTGCTGCGGCTGTCGGGCTGCTGCTCTTGGTGATGATGCAACGCCGTCATTTTGGTGGTCCTGTTGTCGGTGGTCGGGCCTTATCGAACGTGCGACGCTAGGCGGGCTTCTTCTTCGGCCAGTTTGAGGTCGGCGGTGACCATGATTTGTGCCAATTCTGGGCATTGGATTTGAGGCTGCCAGTCGAGTTGTTGCTTGGCTTTGGAGGCGTCGCCTTGCAGCAGAGGGACTTCGGTGGGGCGGAAGTACTGGGGGTCGATCTCGACGTAGTCTTGCCATTCTAAATCGAGCGATTCGAAGGCAAAACTGAGGAAGTCTCGGATCGAATAGGTTGCGCCTGTGGCGATGACAAAATCGTCGGGGGTGTCTTGTTGGAGCATGAGCCACATGGCTTCGACATAATCTTTGGCGTAGCCCCAGTCGCGCCTCGCTTCGAGATTGCCTAGGTAGAGTTTTTCCTGGAGTCCGAGCTTGATGCGTGTGGCTGCGCGGGTGATTTTACGGGTGACAAAAGTTTCTCCACGGCGTGGCGATTCGTGGTTGAACATGATGCCGTTGCTGACGAATAAATCGTACGCTTTGCGGTAGTTGACCGTTTGATAGAATGCGTAGGCTTTGGCGCAAGCGTAGGGGCTTTGGGGTCGGAAGGGTGTCTCTTCGGTTTGAGGCGTTTCGACAACTTCGCCATACATTTCGGAGGACGAGGCTTGGTAGAACCGGGTTGGGTGGCGCTGGTCTAAGAGTCGGGCTGCTTCGAGGACGTTGAGCGCACCGACGCCGGTGACTTGGAGTGTGTGTTCGGGCGCATCGAAGGAAACGCGAACGTGGGTTTGGGCACCCAGGTTGTAGATTTCGTCGGGCTGAAGATCGAGGACGAGGTTGGTGAGATTTTGGGCATCGGTGAGATCGCCGAAATGCAGGAAAAGCTTGGTGCCTGCAAGATGGGGGTCTTGATAGAGGTGGTCGATGCGTTGGGTGTTGAGCGAGCTGCTGCGGCGAACCATGCCGTGGACTTCGTAGCCTTTGGCAAGGAGGAGTTCGGCGAGGTAGGAGCCGTCTTGGCCAGTGATGCCGGTAATGAATGCGCGTTGTGTCAAGGTTGTGCCTGCTTTTTTTTTCTGTCAAAAAATGCTTTGCCTCCCTCAGCTTTGAAAGCTGCGTGAGTGTCTGACTTCATTATATTTGGAAGCTGCGGCGAGACAACAAGCTGGGGGGAAGGTAATCCCCTTTGCGCGGAGCGTCTGGCAATTGTCCGCAGGTGGCAATTGACCTAAACTGAGAGTAGTTGATGCAGGGGGCTGCGTAGTCTTGGCAATGGACCCTTTTGATAATAGAGATTGGATTTTTTATGCGATTGGCCAGGACGTTTTGGGTGCCGATGGTTGCGGTCTTCCTTTTTGGACAGTCTGCTGCGGGCACGTCTTGTTGTCGTGCCGGCGGTGGTCCTGAGAATGTTTTTCTGATTGTGAACTCGACGAGCCAAGGCTCGCTGACAGTTGCGAATCATTATGTTGCGTTGCGTGGTATCCCGCAGAGCCATGTTTTTTATCTGGCATATAAGGGAAAAAAGACGGCAATTAAGGTCGCCTCCTTTCGCGAACAGATTTTATTGCCGGTGTTGGCTGAGGTTGAGAAGCGTCGATTGGTTGGGCAGATTGATTACCTGGTCTATTCCTGCGATTTTCCTTGGCGGGTGGATTTGAAGGGGGATTTTCCGAAAGAGAAGTTTCCAATGTCCAATGCTCCGTATGCTTCTTTGACGGGCGCGACGTATCTTTGGGGATTTGTGAAAGAGAAGCGGAAGGAGATTGTCGGTTTTAATACGAATTGGTACTTCACCGAGCAGTTGAGTGCTTTGGCCGTGTCGAGAGCTTTTCGTAGCCAGTACCGCTGGGCAGCCGGTGGGCGTCGGACCCGAGAGGGCCTTTCTTATATGATCTCCTCGATGCTAGGTGTTACAGGGGCGCGTGGAAATACTGTGGGAGAAGTGATTCGTTCTTTACAAAGAGCTAAGGAATCGGACGGGACGAAGCCGTCTGGGACGGTTTATTTCATGCAGCATAAAGGTCCTCGCTCGACGCCGCGACACGATTTTTTCAAGGACACGGCGACCGGATTGCGGCGGCTGGGCGTTGAAGCGAAGGTATTGGAAGGAAAGTTTCCGACAGGCAAGAAAAACATTGTCGGTCTGACGTGTGGGGTCGCTCGAGTGAATGTGAAGGCCTCGGGCTGTAAGTTTTTGCCGGGCGCGTTTTGCGATAATTTAACGAGCTATGGTGCGATGCTTTTGGTTCCCAAGAATCCCATCGATACGAAGACCGGCAAAAGAAAAGTGCCTCAAGTTTCGGTGTGTGATTTTATACGGGGTGGTGCTACTGGAGCTTGTGGAACGGTTTTTGAGCCGACGAGCGCCTGGCCAAAATTTCCGCAGCCGTCACTCCAGTTGCACTATGTGCGAGGTTGCTCGCTGGGTGAATCTTTTTATCAATCGGTTGCGGGGCCTTATCAGCAGTTGTTGGTGGGCGATCCGCTTTGTCAGCCTTGGGCAGAGAGAATGTCGGTGAACGTCGCTGGTTTTACTCCGAAGGGGGTTTTGCGTGGCGCGATCGAAATTGCTCCTTCGGCAACGACCTCTGTTGGGCGTAAGGTGGCTTTCTTCGAGCTTTATGTCGATGGCCGACGTGTCCAGAGAAACCGTGTGGGGACCAAGTTTAAGCTTGATACGACGACGCTGGAGGATGGCTACCATGACCTGCGTGTTGTGGCGGTCGACGATACGCCGCTCGAAACGCAAAGCCGTTGGGTGGGGAAAGTGCTCGTTAAAAATGGTCGCGATGCCGTGCAGCTTTCGGTGGACAAGCGCAGCGTGAAGAAGGGGATGAAGTACCTGGCGGTGAAGGCGGTTTCGACCAATGGGAAGCCTGTGGTGGTGCTGCACAATGGGCGTGAGCTAGGCCGTGTTGTGGAGCGGTCGGGCACCGTGCAGATTGCCGTGAACCAGTTGGGGAGTGGTCCGGTGGTTCTTTATGGGCGAACGGAGGGGGAGTCTGGGATTCGTTCTAAGGGACTGGAAATCGATTTGCCCTAGTCAAGCAGGCTGCTAGTAAGCCCAGGAGGGTTGCTTGCCTCCAATTTTTCGGACGAATCTAACCACGGAGCCACGGAGGAGGTGTAGGACCCCTGCAGGGTACCGGTGCTCGTCGAACCTCAACCCAGGGTAGCTCACTTCGTTCGCAACCCTGGGCTACGGTGTAAAACCCGTTTGGGGTAAAGGGCTAGCGCTCTTCTGGGAACTTGGATATTGCTTGTTCGATATTGGACATTCTTGCCAACACCCTGCAAGACTTTCCGTTCGCTCAGTGGGCTGCGAGGGGCGTTCGTCGTGGCCGACGGCGCTAACTGCTAACTGCTAGCTAGTAAGCTGCCTGTTAGTAGGCGCCTTTGGCGAACAGGACGGTGCGTATTGTTTTGACGATGAGGTAGAGGTCGAGCCAGGGGGACCAGTGGTGGATGTAGTACATGCCTAGTTGTATGCGCACGTCGAACGTGGTGTTGTTGCGTCCGCAAACTTGCCAGAGGCCGGTCATGCCGGGTAGGACGGTGCAGAAGCTCTCGAAGTGGGTACCGTAGGTTTCGATTTCGTTGGGGACGATGGGGCGTGGGCCGACGACGCTCATTTCGCCGCAGAAGACGTTCCAGATTTGGGGCAGCTCGTCGATGCTCCATTTTCGCATGAATTTTCCGAGGCCGGTCACGCGCGGATCGTTTTTGAGCTTGTGGTCGCGATCCCATTCTTCACGTAGTTCGGGGTGTTGGTTGAGGTAGTCTTCGATGAGGTCTTCGGCACCTTGCACCATTGTGCGGAACTTCCAGGCACGAAAACGGGTGTTTCCAAAGCCGACGCGCTCGTGGCCGAAGAAAATGGGTCCAGGCGAGGTGAGTTTGATTGCCACTGCCAGGAAGAGAAACAAGGGTGCCAGCAGTAGGCTAACCACGGTAGCGATGAAGAGGTCCATGCCTCTTTTGATGAGCTGGGGTATGGGCAGGAGCAGGTGTTGGTCGATTCGGAATCCTGGGAGGCCCTCTTCCATTTGGTGATGGTCCCAAGGGTCGGGGATACCGGTGAGCTCGGAGACGACGAAGACGTGGGGCATGTTGCCTAGGTGCTCGTCGACGACATCGGTCACGTGGCGTTTGTCGTCTGGGGATTCTACCAACACGGCCCAATAGGCATGATGGTTTTCGGCCAGTTTACGAGCGTTCTGCCATTTTTCAGTCTGCACCGGGGTATCGCTCTGGAAGTCGGCCATTTCTGGGGAGGTCACAATGCCTACGGGGCGTAGTCCGAGTCGACGATTGTCGGAGAGCCACGAGCTGACGCGGAAGACTAGGGCATCATCGCCACAGATGAGTGTTGGAAAACCCCACCAAGAGGTTTTTGCGAGTAGGCGACGCACTTTGCTGCGCACAAATGGTGCAATCGCAATGCAAAGCACGTAAGCGACAGCTAGGAAGATGATTTTCTTCCAAAACATTTCGGGGTGGTGACGCATCCCGGATGCGGTGATCAGAGCAACGATAGTGATCGAGAGCCAGAGGCGGCGCATCTCGTCGACTGTGCCGAGTCGAATTCCTGGATAGAGACCATTGGCGGCATTCACGAGTAGCAGTGCCATTGCAACGGGCGGAAGCCAAACGGAAGCTAAAGAGGTGGCGTCTTCTGGATTGAGCCATTGCAGTCCGACTACATGACAGGCAGTTACGGTAAGCAAGAGTACGACCAAATCGGTGATCGCAAGTGGGAGGCTCGTGAGCAGGAGTTGCCGCAAATAGGGGAGACTACCGTCTTGGCGAGCTTGTGGCATTTGGGGCAAACTCTTGATGCTCTCTCGATGTTGTGGGATCGCCTGATGGCGACGCAGGGTGCCTCGAAGTTCGACTTGTCGGGGTTCGTCTTGCACTTGCTGCTTGGAGTTGCCCTCGGTGTGGGTAACCGTTGTTCCGTTTGTGTTGCCGTTTGTGTTGCCGTTGCTTGACGACTCGTCGGCCACGTAGGTGGGGGCGTCGTGTCGGCTGTGCGAGGGCTCGTTTAAGTGCGATTGGGTCATATTGTCGATCAGATGAGTTGTGGGTCGTTGCGTTGATTACTCAAGAAAGTGCGAGTCGGCTATCGGACTCGGCACGCTCTCGAAGGTAACTGTTCAAACTTCCTTGCCGTCGCTCTGTTTGGTATGCAAGGTTTGTTCAGTATTCTCCGCTGCCCACATGATAATTGTAGGTCATATAAGGAGAATACGGGCAAACTTTGCAAAGGGTTCTCGGTTCCGGAGGAATACTGCGAAATGGCAGGTGCTCCCTCTAGAGCAGGTGTTCCGTCAATGGGGTAATGAGATAAGCCTCGCAAACGGCGTGCCAACGCCTAGTTCCTTGGTTCGCTGAGCCCCCTCCGGTTCAGACAACCAGATTCAGCGAACGAGTGTCATCCTATCCGAGGCGTTTGGGGCTGTCAAATCTTCTGTTCGTCTTTCGGCAGCTTGCTATCACATGTTGTAGTGGTTCTATCAATTGGGTAGCAGGCTCTCCTTGAACTTTTGCTCTCATCGACAATAATGGCCGTTTGTCGACGAGATTTCGATGTTTTGTGGCATGTCGTTTGCGGTTTGTCACCGGCACTTCTGCATCCACCCACGGACTTGCTTTCTCTCCGTCGGGGGGGGATGGAAAGTTGGGCAGCAAGAACCCCCATCCGTGTCCGGTTTGCATGGGAAAAAAGCGTTGGGTTTTTGCGACATGATGAGGGTTTCTTTCATCATCGTATCACGATCGATTTCACTTACTCGTCAGCAGCGGCATGAAGCAGTCAGAACGTATTGCAATCAACATTGGTGTTACCTTCCTGCGAATGTTTCTGACCATTGGCATTGGGCTGTATGCTACGCGGCTTTTGGTGGATGCCCTGGGCGAAGTCGATTTTGGTTTGTTCGGTGCGGTTGCTGGTGGCATAGCCATCATGAGTGTGATTCAAGCGGCGCTCTTGCAAAGCAGTCAGCGCAACTTGGCGTATCAAATTGGCAAAGACGACCCCGAGAAGCTTCGGGAGATGTTTTCCTCGTGCTTTGCGATCTTTTTTGTGACCGCGATTTTGCTGCTTACCGTAGGCCATTTTTTGACGCCCGTTGTTTTGGGCTATTTGAATTTTCCGGAAGAACGGTCGGCCACGGTCCGAACGCTTTGGACGGCGATGGTGCTTTCGCTTGGCGTGCTGTCGATCCGGTCGGCCTTTCACGCTCTGTTCATGGCTCACCAGGCGTTGGTGCAAGACGCAATTTTTATGCTTTGCACATCGTTCATGCGGCTGGGGATTGCGATCGCTGTGTCGTATCACACGGGCGATCGATTGCTGCTTTATGGTTGGTTGTTTTTGTTGATGGGTGCAATCGAGTTGGTTTATATGATCGTTGTTGCGCTCATTCGTTTTCCGGAAAGCCGTGGGCGTGTTGGATCGATTCGATTGGCTGATGTGCGCAAGTTGTTGTCGTTTGGCGGATGGGGGGTTTTTGATTTGATGGTGCTACGCCTGCGGCAGCAGGGTGGCAACCTGATTCTGAACCCGTTTTTTGGGCCGATTGTCAATGCGGGTTATTCGGTGGGCGTGCAAGCGCAGATTTATCCTAGTCGGATTGTTCATTCGATCGCGATGGCGACCCGGCCAGCTATTGTCCAGCGCTACGCGCGTGGCGACATTGATTTTGTGCATAAGATGGTGCTTTCGGCTGGTCGTATGAGTACGCTGTTTGCGTCGTTGTTGATCGTTCCGTTTCTGTTGGAGATGGATTTTTTGCTTGATCTGTGGTTGGTTAAAGTGCCGCCCAACGCGGCTGCTTTTTGTCGGTTTATGTTTCTTTCGGTTCTGATGGAGCAGCTTACGGGCGGGTTTGTTTCGGCGGTGCAGGCGACGGGGAAGATTGGGAAATATACGATTATTTCTGCCCTCACGATCAGCACCCCGTTTCTTCTGGCGGCTGTCGGTTTTGCGATGGGGCATCGTCAGCCGGAGCTGATGGTGCAGTTGTTGCTTGTGGGTATCTGTTTTGCGGTCTTGTTTCAGGCTTGGTACGTAGGAGGGATGATCGGCATTTCTTTCTGGGGGTGGTTGCGTGAGGTTGCGCTGCGTATGCTGGTGACTGTGGGTGGTAGCTTTTTAGTGGGGCTGTGGGTTCAATCTCTGTATGAGGAACCTTCTTTGCAGCGTGCCGTCATGGTCGTTGCGAGTTTTTTCGGGTCGGTCGCCTTGTTGGGATGGACTGTTGGTTTGACGCGGTTAGAAAAAGAAAAGATTCTTGGTTGGGGCAATTCTGCGCTACGACTTCTCAGACGCACCTAGTGCTTTGTCATTGCTGGAAATTGGGATATGAGTTGTCAAAGCACTAGGGTAATGTTTTTTCGATATGCTACATAAAACCAAAACACTCGCTGTTTTTTTTCTGAATCTACCGATCTGGTATTTTTCGTTGCTACTGGTCCCGAAACGCAAAAACCTTTGGGTGTTTGGTGCTTGGTCGGGCAAGCGGTATGCGGATAACAGCAAGTATCTTTTTGAGTACGTGAATGAGCATGCCCCGGAGGTCGATGCGGTTTGGGTGACGCGGAATCAAGCGGTCTACGATCAGCTAAAAGCGGACGGTTACCGTGTGGTCAAAACCTATTCGCTTGCAGGCTATTGGACTTGTATGCGAGCGGGTTGGGTGGTGTTGACTTTGGACTATAAGGATGTGAATCGTTTTGCGACGACGACGGCGAATCGGATCCAGCTTTATCATGGTTCGGCCCTCAAGAAAGTTGGGGCAGACGATAGTTATCGTTTCAGTTGGCGAAATCGCCAGATGAAACGATGGCTTTTTACGCCACGTTACGAAGGCTATCGTTATGTTTGCGCTGCGTCTGAATGTGTGGCCGTAACCTACCGAACGGCCTTTCCGGATGCGAAGGAAGTCGTCGTGACGGGCTATCCGCGAAATGATAGCCTGGGTGGAGTGGAACCTGAAAAATGGATCACCTATTTGCCGACGCATCGAAATTTTGGCAAGCAGGAATCGACAGACTTATTTTGTACGCTTGAGGTTGCGGATTTGGAGCAAGTGCTAGAGAAGTCTGGTTACCGGCTGAAAATCAAGCTTCACCCATTTCACACCGAGAATTTGGACCGTTTTGGGCAGAGTCCGCTCATTGAATTGGTGGACTCGAAGATGGATGTTTGCGACCTGCTCTCTAAGACAGCGATTCTGATTACCGATTATTCAAGTGTCTACTTCGATTTCCTGCTCACCGACCGTCCCATCATTTTTGCCCCTTTTGATTTTGAGCAGTACGTTTCGGAGAATCGAGAGCTGTATTACAATTACGAAGAAGTGACGCCGGGACCCAAGTGTATGAACTGGGCTGAGGTGATTGATGAGATAAGCCGTTTTGTCTCGGGAGAAGATCGATTTCAAGGGGATCGCAAGTCGATTCGTAGCCAGTTTAACTGCCATGAGGATTTCCACTCCTCTCGGCGAGTTTTGGAGCTTCTGAGAGGTGGCGGCTAGCAAGGAGCTGCTAGGCGGTATAAACCGCATGCTCATTATTCTCAGACAATTCGTAACGTTTATTCAGGTCTTCGCACCATATAATACCAGTTCAAGTGTCCGCTCTTTTTAGTGTCGGGTACAATACAGGAACCTTGAATAATATGCTTTATTTCATGCCTAGAGGACGTGCTAGAAATCAGCGTTCCTTTTAGCCTTTGCAGAGACGGCTTATGTCGCCCAATGACCAAACCTTGTTTTCGTTTAGCATCGCATTTTCGGCTGCGATGTTCGTTGCTGTGCTTGTACCCTACTTGCGCGGCAAGCGAGACTTGTTTACTTTTTGGAACCTGTTTCTCTTTGGTTCCGCGATTTTCGTTGGTTTGTCGGGGTTGAACTCGGTGACCAAGGGGCATCGTTTTCACTATTCCACCTCGGTTTTTACGCATCTGTACCTGGGGCTGGCCGCTTTTTACATCCCGCTCTTCCTTGCTTATCGAAGCTTGAAGATGCCTAAGCGTCTTGCGTCTCGATGGCTGACGGCTTGGCCGAAATTTAATTCGAGCACTTTGTACACGCTCACGATTTTTTCGTTAATCATGACGTTGGGACAGTTGGCCATCTCGTTTGTTCCTGGCTTGGCGCAAATCGGTGTACGTATTGGTGCGGTGGCTCCTATTTTTGCTTTGACGTTTGCGCTGGCCAATTGGTATCAGAATCGGACGGACCCGATGCGAGTGCTGATGTTGGTTGTTGTGCTGGCATTGGGATTTGTTTCGGCTTTTTCGTATGGTGGTGGACGTCGGTTGCTTTACGGCACGATGGGCGTGGTGCCGCTTTGCTTGTATTGGTGGAAGCTGCGGACGATGAAGCCGTGGAAAGTGCTGATGTTGTTTGCAGCTCTTTCCGTCCCGTTTTTGGCTTTTGATCAGGCTTATCGTATGGTGCGATTTCACGGGGTGCGTTGGGGTACAAGGGCCAAGCTCAGTCGGTCGGAGGGAGCGAAGCAGCGTTTTTCGATGTTGAAGGATGCGTGGACGAGTGTGCAGAAAGTTGAGTTTGCTCGGATTGGCCAAGATCCGATTGAAGGGTCGTTGATTGCGATTAATGCTCATGTGGTGGAGCCTGGGAGCAATGCTTGGGCAAAAGTCAAACCGTTGTATTCCTTTTTTGTAGGTGTCACGATGCCCATACCACGGGTGCTTTGGCCGGAGAAACCTAGGAACATTGGCCTGACGTTGCCGGTTGATTGCGGTGTGCTACAGAAAGGGACGAAGCAGAATTGGGGCGTCGGCGTGGTCGGAATCGGCTATCGTGACGGGGGGTTGCCGGCGCTTGCGCTGTACGGAGTCTTGGTGGCCTTTGTGCTTCGATTTTTGGACGAAGTGCTGGTTAGAAATCCAGGGAATCCGATGCTGCTGGGCTTTTTTGCAACTTCCTCGGGGCATATTATTCTTTGGCCACGCGGGGTTATCTCGCAGCTTACGATGTGGGTGTTGGCTACTTTTCTTGTGATGCTGCTGTTGCGTACGTTGGCTCATATGTTTGTGGGCAAGCAACGGCCGCAGAGCGTGCCTGCCTATCCGATGGCGATGGGCCAGCAAGGCCAAGCCTATCCTCAGCAGCCTCGTCGAAATTATTAGGCGAAGCGGCCCTTCAGAGGAACTCACGGAAAACTTATGGCGAGACGAGTCGCGATATCTGCAATTTCACCTGGCTTTCAGCGGCAGGCGGGCCTCTTTTCGTTCAAGCGCAATTTGCTGAGAGGGTTTGCTGAGCTTTGCGAGCAGGATCCGGCCTATCAGGATGTGGACCTGACCTTGTTTCATACGCCTGGGGTGCCGATCGTTGAGGACGATTGCTGGAACTTTGTGCCCGTGTCTCGGATCTTGCCGATTGCTGCGAGCTGGGACCGATTTGCACAAGAGACGCGCATTGCTTGGAAACAAAGCCAAGAGTTCGATGCGATGCTTTTCCTGGATTACTTCACACCTCCCTTTTTGCAATCGCCTCGGAATGTTACGGTGATTCACGATCTGCTTTACTATCATATGCCCGAGATGATGCGCACGTTGAAGCGAGGTTGGTTGCGCCATAGCCATAAGAAAACGTTGCGCCGCAGCAGTGCGGTCGTCAGTATTTCGGAAGTGGTGCGTCAAGACATTATGGATGTTTATGGGAGCGAGTACGCAGGCCGGGTTCATGCGATTTGGAATCCGATTGATTGGCATCGATACGATGACAAGACAGAACATGACTTTACCGAAGGCCGGCCATTTTTGATGAGCGTTGCGGTCGACCGTCCCCAGAAAAACATTGCGACGTTGATACGAGCGTTTCATTTGATCAAGGATCAATTTCCTGAGCATCAGCTCGTTTTGGTGGGGCAACCGAGAGCCTCGATCACCGCGGGGAAACGTCGGTACGAAAAAGTCGCCGACCGTTTTCCTTCGACGGTCGATCTGATTCGGGATTTGGAGATCGAAGATCGGGTGGTTGTCACCGGGTATATCGAGGACAGCCAGATTGGGTCGCTCTATAGGAATGCGGAGCTTTTTGTGATGCCCTCGTTGTTCGAGGGGTTTGGGATGCCGGTGGTGGAAGCCCTTGGGTTGGGGACACCCGTTTTAACCAGTGGGTTGCCGGTGTTACGCGAAGTTTCTTTGGATTCGGCGTATTATCTGGGCGACGATCCTTGTGACGAGGCGGCGATGGCCAGGCAACTGACGGAATTGCTTGGTCAGGGGCGTACTGTACGTCCGTCGGCCGATTTTATAGAAACGATTCGTAGTCGCTTTTCCCCGAAAACGATAGCCAAGCAATATATGGACCTGTTGCTTTCGGCGTAGAGAGCAAAATAATCGAATTTCCGACCGCTGCCCAAGCGAATTCACTTCCGATACAATATCCTGATGCCCATTTCTATTAGCCAAGTCTTGCTGGAAAACCAACAGCAGCAGAGCGCCGTTGCGGCGTTTAATATCCCTAGCTTTGACGTGATGCTGGCCGCTGCGCGGGCGTCGGCGGAAACTGGGCGGCCTGTGCTTACGCAGATTTCGGTTGGGGTGTTGAAGACGGTTGGTGTCGGACTGGTGTTCGATTGGTTTTCGCTGGCGAAAAAGCATACTCAGGCAGAGATCTATTTGCATTTAGATCATTGCTCGGATCCCGAGTTGATTTCTTCCTGTATTCAGGCAGGTTGGAATATGGTGATGTTTGACGGGTCGGGTTTGCCATTTGAGGAGAATCTTCGATTGACCCAGGGGGTGGTTGAAGAAGCCCATGCGGCGGGGGTTGCTGTGGAGGGCGAAGTCGGGGGGATTGGTGGTCAGGAGGATGGCTCGGTTTCGTCCGACCATTTGGCCGATCCTGCGGAGGCGATTCGTTTTGCCGGTGAGGCGGGCGTCGATTGTTTGGCGGTCGGATTTGGCAACGCGCACGGCAAAGCCAAATCTGCCGGAGAGCTGCGTTGGGATATTTTGGAAGAGGTGGCTCGGGCGACGACGGTCCCTCTGGTTTTGCATGGTGGGACCGGGTTTAGCACCGAAGAGTATCGTCGGGCGATCGACCTAGGATGCTCGAAAGTCAATGTTTCGACCGCGTTGAAGATGGTTTATACAAAAGTTCTGGCGAGGGAGTCTTTGGCGGCAGAAGTCGCCAAAAGCCCTGGCACGTTGCATCGTGTGATTGAGCAAGAGTGCGAGCAGCTTTGTCGCGACGTCGTGCAAACATTAGCGTGAGTTCTGTCGACCTTAGGGTAACTATCAAAAGAGGTTTAAGAAGTGATACTCGTTATTAATCTAGGATTGAAAAGTATTCGTGCCATCTTGTTTGACGGAGATGGCCAGCGTTTGGCGACGGCAGCGCTGCCGGTGTCGACCTCGCTTCGTGGAGTGTTTGTCGAGCAATCTTCGGACGAGTGGTGGGAGAAGCTTGCGTTGGTGGTCAACGAAGTGACCTTGGACCCTGAGATTGCCCGTCGGGTTGAGTTGATTACGGTTTCCTGCTCTGCAAGTTGCTTGGTGCCGGTCGACGCGGATTGTCAGGGTGTGGGGCCGGTGATGATGGTCTCGGATCGCAGGGCTGAGCAAGAAGCGGAAGACATCAAAAAGCTGGCCAGTTTTCAGACGCTTGCAAGCAAACATGGGTTTGCCTGCACTAGCTTTTCGCAGTTGGCTCGAGTGCTGTGGATGAAACGCCATCAGCCAGAAGCGTATGCCAAGGTTGATCGGTTTCTTGCGCCCAACGATTTCCTGATTGCCAAGCTGACCGGTGGTACGACCGCGACCGATGTGCTTAATGCCGAGAAAGTTTACTTTCAAAAAGAGAAGGCCAGCTACCCGAAGGAACTGTTGAAGGACTTGGACGTCCGAGAGAGTTTCTTTCCGGAAGTCAAGAAGTCGGGTGCCCTGGTGGGTTCCGTTGCCGATTCGGTGGCTGCCAAGCTGCACCTTCCTACGGGGGTTCCCATTCGCTTGAGTACGTACGATGCGATATGCTCGGTTTTTGGGACGGGGGTTATCGAAGCGGGGAAAGTTTGCGACGTGTCGGGCACCGTCACTTCGGTCCGCATGTATTCGGATAAACCGATCGTGGACAAGCAGAACCGTATTTTCTGTCAGGCGTTTGAGCCAGCCGACTGTTTTTTGCTTGGTGGCTCGAACAACTTGGGCGGAGGCTTGGTCGAATGGACCAAGCAATGTTTCTACAGCGGTGAAGAATATGCTTATGAAGTGATGGAGTTGGAAGCTCGTGCGAGTATGCCGGGATCGAATGGATTGATCTTTGTCCCCCATCTGCTTGGTGCCCGTGCTCCCCGGTGGAATAGCGGTGCCCGTGGCGCTTTCTTTGGTTTAGAACGGCATCACACGCGTGGAGATTTGGCGCGTGCGGTTTTTGAATCGATCGGGTACAGTATCCGTGAATTTACCGATATTTTTGAGGAGCTGGGGAACCCTGTCACTTCGTTTACTGCCAGTGGTGGGTTGGCGCGCATTCCGCTGGTGAATGAAATCAAGGCGGACATCATTGGCGTGGAATATCACATTATGGATGAGTTTGAATCGACTTGCCTCGGTGCGGCGATCATTGCGATGGTTGCCCACGGCAGCTATCCGAGTATCCGCGACGCCTGCAATCACATGGTTCGGACGCGGCAAATTTTTCTGCCACGGCCACAGAATCGGACTCTTTACGATGATTTCTATCAGTTGTATTTGAGCACTTTTGATCAACTCGAACCGCTGTTTGGTGTTCGCAGTAAACTTATCGAGAAGCACGAGCTGCTGCATCTGGAGCGCGTCGAGAACCTGTAGTTTTTACGACGCAATTTTTTTGAGCCAGCAATAGAATCGGCGTAAAGAAGAAACGTAAAGGCCCCTATGTCTGCACCTTTCAATATCGACTTGCCCACGAACGTCCGTTTTGGAACGGGAGTGCGAAGCGAGATTTTGCCGCTGCTCGAGGAGCATGGTTGGCAGAATGTGCTTGTGATTGCTAGCGAGAGGACACTCGAAGATAGTGTGTCTGGGCCATTTATTCGGGAGTTGGCCTCGGCGGTTAAAAACCTTTCTACGTTTACGCAGATTCGTCCCAATCCGCGCATCAGTGACATCAACGATTGCTATCTGCAGTACGTGGACGCTGGACGTGGACGTTGTGTTTGGCATTGGCGGCGGGAGTTGCTTGGACCAGACCAAAGCCACGGCGATGGCGATTAGCAATCGGCTCGATCCGACTCAGATGTTAGGTTCCTCGCAGGCGCTGCCCAGGCGAGAGCTGCCCCTGATTTTGTTACCAACGACTAGCGGCACCGGAGCGGAGGTGAGTTGGTCTTCGATCGTGACCGACGAAGTGACGAAGAAGAAGGGGGGGATTCGCGGAAAGACGCTTGCCGCAGATTGGGCTTTTGTCGATCCGGAGCTAACGGTGAATATGCCCGTCGGGGTCACCAGTGTGACGGGCTTTGATGTGTTGACGCATGCGATGGAAACCTTTTTTTCGACGAAGCGCAATCTCTTTACCATCGACTTGTCGCGACATGCGGTCCGTGCGGTTTTTTCCAATCTTCCGCTGCTTAGCTCCGACCCAAGCAATATCGAAGCACGCTCGAACATGGCCTATGCCAGTTTGATCATGGGTATCAATTTGGCGTTGTCGTCGACGTGTCTTCCGCACCGGTTGCAGTATCCGATTGGTTCGTTGACGGACACGGCCCATGCGGAAGGGCTTGCAGCGTTGTATCCCGCCTGGTTGCGGTCGACGCTTCCCCATGCGACCGATCTTATGGCCGAGTGTGCCGCATGGATCGATCCTGAGGCGGCAGCGTTTGGCTCCCAAGAAGGTGCCTTGCGTCTGGTCGCGTTGGTCGATCAATTGCTCGACGAAATTGGGATGAGGCGTTCTCTTACGGAGTTGGGAATTCAGTCTGGCCAGGCGGCCGAGTTGACGGGCATGGTAACGGGTAATTTGGCATTGGACCCTGGGGATGTTTCTCCTGCGGCCATCCAAGCAATTTATGAGAGGTCGATGTAAACGATGCAGGGACTAATACTCGCGGCAGGCAAGGGATCACGAATCGCCGGGGTGACGCAAAATCGCCCGAAATCTTTGCTGCCCTTTGGCGAAACGACGCTTTTGGGCCATACGCTTGCGCTTTTTGAAAAAAATGGCGTCGATCGGCTGGTGATCGTGGTCGGCTACGAGCGGCAGCAGATCATGGACTACGTTGGCAAGCACTGGACAAGAGAAGTTTGCTTTGTTTTTAATCCGCTCTTCGATCGCACGAATGTGTTGTTTTCGTTTTGGCTGGCACTGGACCATCTGCGCGAGGAGACGACGCTATATATTCATGCCGATACGGTTGTCTCGGAGCCGATCGTCGAGACGCTGATCCAATATCCTGAAGGCGATATTGTGTTGAGCTACGACAGTCGCCGCTGTGGGGAAGAAGAGATGAAAGTTCAGCTTGAGGGCAGCCGGGTCACGACGGTGACCAAGCAGATGGCCTCGGAGGACGCGCATGGCGAGTTCACTGGGTTTTGTAGGATTGAAAAAGGGGTGTTGGGTACGTTGCGGCAGTTTGCCGAGACGGCGATCGAATTGGGTGGGGAACAAGAGTACTTTGAATTTATTGTTCAGCAAGTGATCGACAAAAAGCGATTGTCGGTCGAAGCTTGTGACATCACGGGTATGCCTTGGAACGAAGTTGATTTTGAAGAAGACTACCATCGGGCCAAGGACTTATTTGATAAGTAAGCAGTGCTATGGCTCTCAAGCGTCTTCCTTTTCGCAACTTGATACGAGTGATGAGCGCCGTTGCAGGTGCACCGCTTGTGGTGCTCAGTTCGCTCATGCCTCGGTCAAAAAGACGTTGGATTTTTGGGAGCCAACGTGGTTTTCATGACAACTGCCGGTATATGATGGAGCATGTCGTAGCCAACCATCCAGAGATTGATGCGGTTTGGCTGGCGCTCGATGAAAAAACCTTGGACGCAGTTCATGCAGCCGGTTTTCGAGCCGTTCGTTCGGGAAGCTGGGCGGCGACGTGGCATCTGCTTCGCTCTGGAGTGGGAGTGATCTCGAATGGTCTGGGAGACTTGAGCCGAGGCCTCATCGGCGGGATGTTTATCACCCAGCTCTACCACTCAATGCCAATCAAAAAGGTGCATCTCGATTTTCCGGGCGACTGCCAAGTGACCAGCAGTCGATCGATGTTGGGGCGGTTGGCAAATTTTGCTGTGCTTACGGCTTCGAAATTTGCTTGGCGGCGAAACAATCTGATTATTGCGACCAGCAAGTACGCGGCCAAACGGATGGCCTCGGCATTTGGGGTTCCAGGAACACGAGTTGTCGTCACCGGTACGCCGCGAGCGGATGTCCTTTTGGGGCAAGACGAGTCGTTGCTGGCAGCGGACGAGCGACTTATGGAAAAGTTTTTTCCGGACCTCCCTCGTGCCCAAGGATCTCAAGGAAATTGCCGGATCGTGCTTTATGCACCGACTTGGCGAGAGGATGGCAAGGAAGATTGCCTGTGGGAATCTTTTGATGCCGAAGAGGTCAATCGGGGGCTGGCTGCGATTGATGCTGTACTTGCGATACGTTTGCACCCATTTAGCCAAACCGATATTTATCAAGAGCTGGAAGCGAAGCAGTTGTCGCATATCATGCCGGTTCGTGGTCCTGTTGATTTCCAACAGCTTATGCGTTGTAGTAGCCTATTGATTACGGATTATTCGAGTGCTTGTGTTGATTTTTCGGTGCTGCGAAGGCCGGTTGTTTTTTATATGCCTGATTTTGACGCCTACAAAGACAGCCGTGACTTTTATGATCCTCTTGAAGAACTCACCTTAGGAAAGCAGTGTGATCGGTGGCCTGAAGTGTTGGAGGAAGTAGGGCGTTGCCTTGCGGGCGAAGCACAGGCGATGGAAGTTTCGGAGAAAATTCGCCGGAGTTTCCATCAGTTTGAGGATACTGCGAATTGCGAGCGGATTGTTGCGGAGATCAAGAAACGTGTTGGGATTGCAGTCTAAGACACCCTAGTAAAACGGTTAGCGAGTAATAAAGCGTATGCGAATTTTAGTGCATGATTATGTGGGGCATCCTTTTCAGCCGCAGATGAGCCGCGAGTTGGCTGCGCGGGGGCACGAGGTTTTGCATGTTTATTGCGGGTCGTTTGATACGCCGCGCGGGACGTTGCGGAAGCTGGCTGGCGATGCGCCGGGGTTTGATGTGGAGGCGATCGATCTGGGGGCGGAAATTCCGAAGAATAATTTTTTCCGCCGATTTCAAATGGAAGCGGAATATGGACAGCGGTTGGTGGAGGTTTGTCGGCGGTTTCAGCCCGAGGTGGTGTTGTCGGGCAACACGCCTTCGATACCTCAGTGGAAGGTGGTGAAGCACTGCAAGCAAAGTGGCATTCGGTATGTCTATTGGGTCCAGGATATTTATGGCATTGCTGCCTACCGTCTGTTGAAATCACGGGTGCCGGTTTTGGGGCATGCCGTGGGGCAGTATTTTATGTGGTTGGATCGTAAGTCGGCTCGCGGTAGCGATGGGCTGGTGGTGATCACCGACGATTTTGTGCCGGTGTTTGAGGAGTGGGGGATCGACCGCGAGCGGATTCATGTGATCCATAACTGGGCCGTCTTGGAAGAGTTGGAGATGAAGCCGCGCGACAATGGCTGGTCGGAGGAGCATTCGCTGGCGGCGGGGCCAAGGTTTATTTATACCGGTACGCTGGCGATGAAGCACAATCCGGGATTGTTGCTTGCGCTGGCCAAGATGCTGGACGAGCGGGGCGAGGGCGAGCTGATAGTCGTTTCGCAAGGGAGCGGGGTCGAGTGGTTGAAGAAGGAGGCCAAGCAGGCAGGGATCGGGTCGTTGCGTTGTATGGGCTTTCAGCCTTTTGAGGTGCTGGCCGAGGTGCTGGGGAGCGCCGATGTGCTGGTCGCTGTGTTGGAGGCCGATGCGGGCGTGTTTAGCGTGCCGTCGAAGGTGTTGAGCTATTTGTGTGCTGGCAGGGCTGTTTTGGCGGCGATGCCGGGGGACAATTTGGCTTCCAAGATCGTCGTCGACCATCAAGCAGGGCAAGTTGTAGAGCCTACCGACATTGCGGGCTTTGTCGAAGCGGCCAGCCAGATGATCGCCTCGCCCGAGAAGTGCCAGGCGATGGGGCAGTCCGCACGGCGTTACGCCGAAGAAAACTTCGATATTGGGCGAATCACCGACCAATTTGAGAAATCGCTACGAATCTCGTAGTCGAGGGGGAATTTCGTGGCCGAGCGAAATTGTTCTGCCGCAGGCAAAAAAGGCGCTCCCCTAGCTGTCTGACCGACTATACTGAGACGTTCGCGTCTGGCGGTGAGACTCTAGACGCTGTGACTCAATTTGATATCAGCAAAGCTTTTTATTGACCTCTGCGCTAGGAAGTTGTCAGGCCGACCAACGGGAGGCCGATTTTAGCCGTAGGATTTTCAATGGACGTAAAGTTGCTAACGCAAACATTAATAGGACTCAGAAAGACATGAGCAAAAGAACAATTTTAGTTGGTGGCGGCGGTGGATTTATTGGTGGACACCTTGTGGCGCATTTGCTTGCCGAAGGTCATACGGTGCGTAGCGTTGATATCAAACCGGTCGACCAGTGGTATCAAGTTTCTGAGGGAGCCGAAAACCTCGTTGCCGATCTCAAAGATCGCCAAGCTTGCCAGACGGCCTGCGAGGGTATGCAGGACGTTTATAATCTGGCTGCCGACATGGGCGGCATGGGTTTTATTGAGAACAACAAAGCGCTTTGCATGTTGTCGGTGCTGATCAATACGCATCTTTTGCAAGCCGCGAACGAGACGAGCGTCGAGCGATTTTTCTACGCAAGTTCGGCCTGTGTTTACAACGCCGACAAGCAGGTGAGCGAAGACGTGATTCCGCTGAAGGAAGAAGACGCTTATCCGGCGATGCCCGAGGATGGTTATGGCTGGGAGAAATTGTTTTCGGAGCGAATGTGTCGCCACTTCCGCGAAGACTATGGTCTGCACACGCGGGTAGCACGTTTTCATAACGTGTATGGACCCCTCGGTACCTGGGATGGCGGACGCGAAAAAGCGCCGGCGGCCATCTGTCGCAAGGTCATTCATGCCAAGGCGACCGGAGCCACCGAGATTGAGATTTGGGGCGACGGCAAACAGACGCGTAGCTTCATGTACATCGACGATTGCATCAAAGGCATTCTTGCGATCATGGACAGCGATATCCTCGAACCGATCAACCTAGGCTCGGACGAGCTGACGACGATCAACGGGCTGGGCGACATGGTCGAAGAGATCGGCGACGTTAAGTTCGAGCACAACCACAACCTGTCGGCTCCGAAGGGCGTGAATGGTCGCAACAGCGACAACACGCTCATCCAAAAGTATCTTGGCTGGGCACCGGGCATCAAGCTCCGCGACGGCATGGCCAAAACTTACGCATGGATCGAAGGCGAGTACCAAAAGAAGAACGCCTAAGGCGGCAGGGCCGCGGCCTTTGCGAGCTGCCGCTCGGTTTCGGGGTGGTCCGCTTCCGTTGGTCGCTCGTCGATTTGGTGGGTGCCGTGCGCGGTTCCTAGTAGCATTAAAAAGCTCCGACCAGCGATTGGTCGGGGCTTTTTTTGTGGCGATTTGGAATCTTCGGAGATTAGTGCTAGCGGAACACGCGTGTTCCGCTAGCAGCTTTAGCATACAAGAGCCAAACGGCCGTTTGATCGGAGGACGCAATTGGGGTGCAACCGTACCAAGGTGCAGAATCCGTCATAGCGAACGACGCCAAAAGCAGCACTAGGAAGGACTTAGGTCGAGAATCGTACTCCCGGAATGGAGACTGCCAGAAAACCTGTTTTTTTTCGCCAATGCTATGCAGTAAAGGTACAATCTGCGTACTAATAACTTCTTCAGTATGCTAGATCTTACTGAAGAAGTTTCAACCCAATGACAAGTTTGCTCTGTAGAAAACCTGCTTATTGAAAGAACTATCAAGGGGGGGCTACAGAGCACTTTTGACTCTGTTGATACGATACTTCACTGGCCTCGTTACTACGGTCAACTCTTTTCACTTTTCACTTTTCACTTTTCAAATAGGAGGTTTGCTAATGACAAACCTAACAAAAAAGTTGCGCACAAGCCTATTAGGCATTGCTATCGCCACAACCCCCTGCTTAGTCTGGGGACAATATCTGGTATTTGATACGGAGATTGTGTCGCTTGACCTGACCGGCACCGCGACTGTTCCACTTGGCGAAGCTGGTGCTGACATCATCGTAGACATAACGTTGACAAGGGCCACAGACCACAACTCTTCGCGTTCAAACAAAACCTCTCAGTACTCCCAGCCCTCCTGACGACATCGACCCAGATGATGAAGACGGAAAGACTTTTCCCGATTTTCAGTACGATTGATCTTGAGTTCGATCTTAGCTTTACCGACAATGATCCAAACGTTGATTTTGCACAGGTGCTCGGAACATCTCCCTCTGCAAACACGACCGGCAACGGCCTCCTCGAACTCGACTCAGGCAGCACCTTCTTGTTCGATGCCTCAGAACCCGACTTCAACTTTCTCAAGGCCCCAGGTCCACCCAGACAAAAGCATCGTGGGCACGTTACCGTGCTTAAGATCGCCTTCGGTGGTGGTGGTGGAGATATCGACATCGCAGCCGACGGCATGGCATTAGAAATTCTACCAGGCAACGATGCCTATAAAACTCTCCCTAACGGCGACCTAGAACACGCCGTTGATGTGGCTATCGACCTTGTAGGAACCTACAACGGCAACCCATTTGTAGTCAGCGGACTGACTGGAACTATGGTCGAGCGAGGTCAACTAGCCAACACCATCATTCCCGAGCCAAGTTCTGTGATACTTGCTCTCCTCGCAAGCCTAGCCTGCACAGCTCGTCGTCGTGCGTAGAACTCCTGGAAGTCTAATCACAACGCCATTGTCTCGACCATAAGCCTATCTTCGTGTGATAGCCCATCAGGGTGACGTCCTTGGTGGGCTATTGCCCGTTTGCTTTGTTGTTAACGTAGGCGGCGAGTTTAGATGCGGCGGCTGCCTAGACCGAGGAGAGAATCTCGCGCGGCTATTCTGCTTCGTCGACCGACGCAGGTTCGCGGATTCCGAGCGGCACCCCGGCTTATCGTAAAAACGAACCTTTCTACGATAAGCATTCTTCGATGGATGTCACTTGTATGGTTGCACCCCAATTGGGACTTGCTCTAACTCTTTGGCGCCACTGTTTTCTCGGGCACAAGCTGGGGGGCTTGGGTTTTGGGGTCGGCGACGTATTTGCCGGTGGGGCCTTCGAGTCGGAGGGCGGGGAACGTCGAATCTTTGGCCGCTTTCCAGAGAGCTAGTGGATCGAGCTTTTTCTTTGCTTGAGGGGTGATGATTACGATGTCGGCTTTGACGTCGGTCCGTACGAGGATGACCCCTTTGACTGCGTAGAGCTTGCTGGCGATTTTCTTGGCGCAGTGTCCGCAATGAAGATCGTCGACGTAGATAATCGTTTCGTTGGCGGCCATCTTTAGTTTGGTTTTTGGCTTGGCTGGCGTTGTGGTAGCGAGAGCAGATGCCGGGGCGGTAGTGGCCGGGGTCGTAGTGGCCGGGGCGACTGGCTCGGCGTTGGCAGACGTGGACGAGAGAACGGCGAGAGCTACGAGGGCGAGCGAGATTTTTTTGAAGTAAGACATGGGAGAGTATTCCTTGAAATAAGGGGTGTGTGAGTGAAGTGGTTATTTTCGAATATACATGCCTGTGGCTTGGATGACCATCATGCCGCCTTCGGTGATGCGAGCCGAACCGCTGACGACGACCGTGTCTTTTTCTTTGATGTCAAAGAGCTTTCGGACGTCGACGGCCAGGACCTTGCCGTTTTGGTCGACCAATTGGACCATGGCCAGCTTGTCGGAGTTGTCGGCGGCATGGGCAGCACAGAAGGCGCATTCTTCGCCGGGGGCGTGGGAGTGGCCACTTGCTTCGTTCTCGATGACGGCTTGCGGATCGGCGAGGAAGAAGACGGCTTGGGTTGTATCAAAAGGAAAGTCGCGTTGGGTGGTTTCCCAAGGATTGGCTAGGCCGCCGATGTGTCCGACGACCGACGCCTTGATCGGGCCGACTGCGGCGGTGTGGTGAGCATGGTCGTGGTGGTCGTCATGGTCATGTTCTTTGTGATCATGTTCGGCGTGGTCGTGCCCTTCGTGATCATGTTCGGCATCGTGGTCGGCGTGAGACGTTTCGCCGAGCAGGGTTGTGCGGATGTCGAAGACGGTTTGGATGGCGTCGGGTTCTTCGGCCAGGGCGAGCTGAGTGCGATACGCAGCAAGGGTCTTGGCGTCGAGAGTGCTTGATTGATTGCAGCCCGTTAGGAAAAGCAGGCCTAGGAGTGCGAGCGAGGCGAATTGAGCAAGGCGGGACATAGCAGCACCGGGTGGGGTAACAAGGAAGGACAGCCGATCTTCCATTTTACGCATTGAACATGCTCCTGCCCATCCCAAGATTTTTCAGGCGAATTCAACCACGGAGCCTTATTGCGGATGTTCCTCTAGATTCGAATGACGAATGTCCAACAAGGAATGTCCAAGGAAGAAGTAAAAAACAAGCAGAAGGTTCCCAAGCAGAACTTCTTCCTTGGACATTCCTTGTTCGATATTGGCCTTGTTGGATATTGGATATGCTTGCCAGCGACCTACGGAACTGACTCTGTGTTCTGGGTGGCCTTTGTGGGGCGTTCGTCGTGGCCGACGGCGCTAACCCCTGCCCATTTATAGCCGTAGTACTGGGAAGGGGGATTGCCAGAAGAGCTTGGCTGGGAATAACGCAGCTAGCGTTCTCAGGAGGCTTAGGTGGGGGGTTCGGAGCCTTCCTTGGGCGATGGCTTCGGGGAAGGTGAGATTGCTGATCAGCAAGTCTTGCAGGGTGAGAGCAGTACACTGGATGGGCGCTCGGGGATTGGTGATCGGTTCGAGTCGCGAGCTTCGACGGGTTAGCGTGAGACGTCGGTATCCGTTTTCGAGGGCGAAGTCGATTTCTAAGGGGCGTTGGATTCCGGCCTCGCGTGCTCGTTCGTGGAGGAGCGGATAGAGTCGTTCGATCCAGCGTTCGGGGGCGAGCAGCTTGAGCATGGCTTGTCCGCCCGAAGTTGCCCCGTCGGCAACCCAGCTACCACCGGCCGTGACGAGCAACTCGTGCATCGGATCGGCTGCCGGCGTGTGGAGCGAAACGAAATGATGATCGCGGTCGATCGCATCGCGGCAGGCGCGTGCCATGAGCAGGGGGCGAGCGGCAGAGTATCCTGGGAGCGTGAGCATTTCGACGATGCAAGAATCTCGCACGACGGCATAGCCGACGACGTTGGGTTGGCTGGCCAGATCGATCGGTTCGGCGTCGATCGTGTCGTCCTTGTTTGTTGCTTGAGGGTTTGCTTCGGAATGCTTTGCTTCGGGCCTCTTGCGAGAGGCTTGCGAGGTGTGATCGACGGCGATCAGTATTTGGTCATGCGCTTTGCGTCCGACCAGCCATTGCCAGGTTTCGAGAGAACGTTGCAAGGTGCCCCACATATTGGTCGAAAGTTGTTGATAGACTTTGATGATGCTGTCGAGTTCAAAGTGTCGCCAGGCGCGTATTTCGAGGGAGTCGTTTTGGTAAGGACGCTTGGATTGTTGTGCATCGAAGTGCGAGAGGATGGCGCGTGTGTTCGCCCGTGTGTGGCCTTGGCCACGGCAGGCACTCCAGCCATGTTGCTCAAACCATTCGGGCCGATCGGTACGAACAAAACCAAGAATGGCGCCCTCGTTGTGGGCGACCGATTCGGCGGTTTCTAGTAGAGGGGAGTCGAAGTCGTAGGAGCGGTACTCGGGCAGGGTGAGAAAATCTTGCAGCCGGGCCAACGGGCAGCGCTGGCCATGAAACCAACCGATCAGCTTAGCAACATGGACATGGCCGAGGAGCTGTTGGTCGGTGTGTTGAAGCAATAGGCGATCGCTGGCTTCGTAGAGCGGTTCGTCGAGTCGGCTCTGAAAATCGTCGGCCAGCGGTGTTTGATAAGCTTGAACGAGCAACTGCAAGAGTCGCGGGTGATCGCCAACATTGCCGGCCAGGATCTGAGTTTCGGAACCTAAGCTACGAAGACAAGGAGAGACGCTGGGGCAAGGAGAGTCGCTGGGCGAGATTCTAGAGGCCCGCCCGGCAGCCGTCGCACGGGCAAGTTGGAGTCTGATGGAATCCTCGATCGTGGCCATCTGCTTTTGCCTCCGCTGTTGGGTACTCCGCCTTCTGCCTTTGAGACTAAGGTATTTGGTTTCAGAAATCTAGTAAAAACTTGCGAAGGTGCTTGCGCGAAAATAGGCAAAAAGCATACTCTCGTGACTCTAGGACTTGATTTGCGCTGATTCGGCTAGCCACAGTGTCGAGTTCTGTTTTGATTTCCTTACGTAGTGGTTCGACCCGCGGTTGTAGCGATGCGTTGGCTGTGCTAATTCGCACATGTCGCTCAGTCGCATTGATTTTTGTCTTGATGGTTTGGACCCAGCGTTTTTTTTCAGCGACCAAGGCAGCCAATTTTGGGTCGGCGAGCGCATTGTTCAGATGGGTTTCAGGGTGATACTTGAGTTCTCGCAAGGTTTGGCGCAGCTTGCGTAGTTGCATCGGACTCGCGGAGGGATGGTCGATGGGGAGTTTGAGTGTTCCTGATAAGGTGGCGTAAGCGGGGGGGCCGATGCCGAAGAAACGTCGGCTTAGGGTGTCGGTCACTTGGTCGTATTTGGCTCCTCCGATGCCATGAATAAAGGTGTCGGCTAGTAGGAGGCGCGCGTAGAGCGTGGTGATCAGTGCGCGGGTGCGTAGTTTGATTCCTTGCGATTCCCAGTCGGCCAGTTGTTGCAATGCACTCTGCGGGGCGTTTCGTTGCAAGGTGGCTTGCCATTGCTGACGGTCGGAAAGGAGTAGGCCGGTCGGTGTTTGCTGGACATACAGTGCCCGGCGGGTGGGGTCTGTGCGGGTCCAGATCCAAAAAGGGGTTTCTGTCCAGCCTTCGATTTCGGTTAGGTCGGGAAGAGGCTGCGCGGCACTACGCAGATGGTGGGCTTGTCGGTAGTCGGCCAGTGCGCAGTTGTAGTCGTGCCGTAGCCGCTCGGCATCGAACAACAGGTGCAGCAAAAAGTGTCGAAACGAATCGGTTTGGCAAACTTGGCTTTGCGGGATTTCTAAGCTTGGAGGGTTCCAGTCGAGTTCTAGGCGATGGCGTGCCTGTGCGATTGCTAGACCAAGTTGTGGAGTTTCTTTTGAAATTTTTACGACCTCGGGCCACCACTGGGCGATGAGCGGGTCGGCGACCAGGGGAGCAATCGCATCGGTGGCACGTTGGCCTAGAGATTTCCAGAGCGAGGGGTCGACGATCGTGCGCTCTTCGTAGGGCATTTTTTCTAGGGGCTGATCGAGCGGGAGGTCGGCGATTTTGGGTTGTTCTGCCGAACCGGTAGGAACTCGCAAAGAGGGGGTGCGGCAAAGATCGTTGTCGATGATCAGGCTGATGGCCGTGCCGCCGACTTGATGGGCTAGCTTCGCTGCGGCAAAGTTTTTGAGCCAGACACCCGGATGGGCCAGTTCGGGTTGATGGCCGGTGACAATCAGCGGAGCGTTTTTATTGGTGGGTGCTGCGACGTTGGCGTAGTGGTTGGTGTGGGCCAACGCTTTTTCTATCAGTTCTTGTCGCGCTGTTTGAGCTAACTCGACGAGCGGGATGCCGAGGATATCTACGTTACGACCTACTAGCCCTTGGCGATTGGTAGCCAGTTGCTGCGCGAGGGTCGACCAAGGGGGTTGGCACAGGATTTCGCCGTCCGCCTGAGGAGCGCGATAGCTTGGGTAGGAGCTATCGGCAGTCATGAGCAGGGCTGTGCCTTTGTGGTTGGAGTTTCCTCGCGTGTCGAAGATTGCTCGTAGGCTAAGAGCGCGCGGTCGATGACTTCGCGGTAGTACTTGAGGCGAATGTCTGACGCATCGAGCGCGCCGCCGAAACTTCGTTCTTCGTCGAGGTAGATCAAGGGGACAGCGATTTCGCGGATTCGCAAGTTGTGCTTGGCTGCCTGGACCCATAGCTCGAGGGGCATGGCGTAGCCGGTCTCGGTGAGGTTCAAGCGTGCCAAGGCTTTGGTGCAGTAGGCCTTGAAACCGCAGAAGGCGTCGGTGATTTTTAGGCCTAAGCGTTCGTTGAGTTCGGCGGTGATGATTTGATTGATTTGCCGCCGGTCGGTCGGGACGTTGTCGGTCGATTGATCGAGATCGAGATAGCGGCTTCCCGAGAGGATGTCCGCCTTGGAGCAGTCGTAGGCGAGTTGCGAGATCCGTTGGGGTTCGTGCTGGCCATCGCAGTCGATCGTGACGATGACGTCGTAGCGTTTGACGATGGCGTATTCAAAAGCTGTTTGGAGCGCAGCGCCATAGCCTCGGTTTTGCTCGTGAAGCACAACGCTGATGTCGTTGCGTTGGGCAAGTAGCTCGCGGGTGCCATCGGTCGAGCCATCGTCAACTACCAGAATGTCTGTTGCGTATTTTACGACTTCGTCGAGGACGCTCGTAACGTGGCGCGCTTCGTTGTAGACCGGCAATGCGGTGAGGAATCGTGGTGAATCTTTTGACAGTTGCGTGGGAGTCATGTTTTTGGCCTAGGGGTCGCTGCTAAAGCGTAGAGATATCAGCGTAGGAACATCAGCGTAGGAACCTCGGTTCCATTCTAAGCGGGTGGAGGGCAAGGTCAACTAAAAGCTTGTCTTAGAACCCTGGTAGAGGCTACTTGAGCAGAAACGGCTAGATGTTGCGTAGGGGGTCACGCTCGTTTCGGCTGGCCCAGACGTCGATGCCCGAGATTTGTTCTTGGAGATAATCGGCTAAGGAGAGCAGGGCGAATCGCTCGCTGGCAAAGTGTCCCGGCAGGATGAGCCCTACGCCTCGGGCTTCTGCTTCGAGGCAGGTATGAAAGTTGGTTTCTCCGGTGACTAGGCAATCGCAATCTTTTTGGATTGCCGCCGATAAAAAGGAACCGCCACTGCCGCAGGCAATCGCCACGCGTGAGACGGTTTGGTTGTCGTTGCCGACGATCTGTAGGCTTCCGATGCCGAGAAACGATTTGACACGGTCGGACAGTTCGAGCAGAGGAAATTCGCCGCCGAGAATGCCGATGCGTCCCGCGCCAATGTCGGCTTCTTTTGTGCCGGTCGACGGGACAAGGGGTTCAATTTGCTGGAGGCCGAGTCCGATGGCTAGATGTTGATTGATTCCGGCGGGTGCGGAGTCGAAGGCCGTATGGGGGCTGTAGACGCCAATCTTTGCGGAGATCAACTGGAGTAGAAGCTGGCCGTCGGTGGTTGCTGTGGTGATGGACTTGAGTGGCTGGAAGGGGAGGGGGTGGTGGGCGACGATCAAGTCGGCTTCTGCTTCGACGGCTTCGGCAACCGAGGTAGGCGTTAGCGTGAGGCAGGTCATGACGCGACGGGCGGGCCACGCGGGGTCGCCGACGAGGAGTCCGACATTGTCCCAGTCTTCGGCCAACGCGGTGGGCGCAAACTGTTCTAGGATCGTTGTGACATCACCGATGGAGGGCATGGCGGCAGGGAGGTATTGAAGTGCAGGGGGAGTGCGGAGACAGAGCGTGGAGACAGAGCGTGGATTGACCAGAGTTTGTACTACGCATGGTAGTCCGCCGTGCCGCGTGCGGCAAGGAGTCCGAGTGGCTCTGTAGAAACCATTCCACGAAGCAACTGGGGAGAAAGCCTCACGCAGAGACGCAGAGGCACAGAGGAAAAATAGGACCGTTCAGAAAACAAAAGGAATTGCCCGCGGATGGCGCGGATGAAACGCGGATAGAGGAAGGATTTGCTCTGTAGCGAACCCTCGTTTTTGCAACCATTTCACTCTCTCAGTAAGTCTGCGCGTCTCTGCGTGAGACTTCTCCAAAGCGAGTCCGAGTGGGATTACGGCTCGATGGTGATGCGATGATTCAGTACGCGCGAGCCGCCGACTTCTTCGGCGCGGAGCGAGAGGTTGGTGCCGACGAGCTGCTTGCCGTTGGGGAAAACGTAGGTTTGCAGGTCGTAGCTGTTGCCTAGGCGAAAGACTTGCATTCGCTGTGTTTTGTGCCCTTCAGCACGGAGCAAGCACTTGAAATCGGTCAGCTTGGCCGAATGGTTAATCATTCGCTGTTCGACGACCAACATGCCCTTTTCGTTGATGCGTGTGTCGAGTTCGATTTCGATTTCCTGATCTCCGACCTTGAGGTCCCGGAAGATATTGAACCGATAGGGTCGGCCTGCCGTAAAATTGAATTCTGCTTGAAGTGTTGCGATGCCACTGTTGGCGTTGAATGGCAAGATGATTTGGAAAGGGCGTCGGACCGATTCGCCTGCGGAGAGTTTGAAATTGAGATGATCGGGAAGGATTTGCCAGCCTTCGGGGCCGGTCAACTGTACCGAACCACCGGCACCCTGCGCAAAAGTGTTTGTCATCATCAGGCGGTTCGTATGCTCGAACCCCATGACGCTGGGAATACTGTCTTCGGTAAAGCGGACTTGCATGCGCCACTTCGCGATTTGTGGATCTAGCCCCACGACAAATTTGGGTAGCGAATCGACCTCCAAAACTTGTTGGTATCCCTGTTGCTGCGGAGGGTTGGAACGTCCCCAAGCATCGACGATGCGAATTTTCTCGCCCAAGTAGAGGATTTCTTCTTGAGGCTTGCGATTCCAGACAACCATCAAGACTTCGTTTTCTTCGGTTTCAAAGAGATGATTTTCGCTGCCTTGGGGCAATCGGATTTTGCCGAGGTATTTCGAACCACTCAGAAGCGAAGCGGTGGTTCGCCAGGGGAGTAGGAGTTCGCCCGGCGTGCCGGCGTCGGACATCAGTCCCCGCTTGTCGTCGAACGGCGTGGCGACAAAGATTCCATCGGCGCCATGTATTTTTGCCGCCAGCATTTGTTGAACCAGATCGCGTGTCCTTGTTTCGAGGTCGTAGGTGAAGCGTTCGAGGGGTTCGATCATCGCCCAGCGTGCCACCCCTTCGCGTTTGGGTAGCGCGAGGTAAGTGGCCATCTCGTCGCCGGTGAGTGCAGGCGATGCAGAAAATTGTTGGAAATCCCAAGTCGCCGGTTTGTTGGTAGACTCCATCTCGTTCCACGGCCAACCGATGCCGAGTTTGACATCTTGTCCAAAGCGGAAGAGTTGTTCTCGGAGGTTGCCAATTTCGTCTTCTAGATTATGGAATCGGGAGAAGCTGATGTCTCGGTCGACGCCCAGTTGCCACCAACGGACGCGAAGCGAGAGGCGGGTCAGCACCGCGTCGAGCGACGGCAACCAAGCCGAAGGGTCTTCGGACGAAAGTAGGTCGGCGATCGTCGCGTCCTTGGCAATGCGTTTGCCTAAGTCGAGGTCTTGGGGTGGGCGGTCGATAACACCAACGATTTCTATGTCTTTGGCAGCCAGTCGCTCGGAGAAAATCACCAGTTGTTCGCCTCGCTCGGTTTCCGATTCGCCATACCAAACCGGAAGCTTGATCCAGCTCACTGCGACTTTGGGTAGGAGTTCTTCGAGCTGTTGGAACGAGAGCGGGATGTCGTCGCCGGCCAACGACCATCCAAACTCGCCGTATCCTTTTTCTTGCATAGGAGGCACGACCGCAAGTGAAATGACATCTTCTTTCAAGGTGCCACGTTTCGTTTGCATCGAAACATGCACCCGATAGAAGCCAAAATCTCGAATCGGGGGACGCCACTGCGTGCTTCCAGCATATCCTTTGGTTTTTGTCGAGCTGGTGTTCACGATATCCGATGCCTTGCTAATGCGTTCGGTGATCAACCGACCTTCTAGCTGAACCGACGTGTTTTCGAGGCGGTGGCTACTGGCATCTAAAAGCTCGAAGTGAATGTCGGGGTCTTTTTCCAAGATGCCTGAGAGTTTGCAAGTGACGACCACGTCGCGCGGGTCGGTGTAGACATTCGAGGAACTATTGGTCGAGACTGACATTCGCGGTAGTCGCGCTATCCAGACATCGTCGAGAGAGACTTTGCCTGTGAGATCGACCTGTTCTCCTCGTTCGACGAAGAGTGTGACTCGTGCTCGTTGGACTTTGGGATGTGCAATGCTCACAGGGCCAATGTGCAGCTTGGTCCAGTCCTGGGTTTTATTAAACCATTGGCTCGAAAAGGATTCTAAGACTTCATCGTTCTCATCATAAAAGTCGATACGCACCTGGGCACGACTATTCTTGAGCTTGAGGGTGCGAAGTCGTGCTTCGAGAACGTAGCTAAACTTATCGGAGACCGAAATGGCGGGGCTAGAAACCTTAGCACTACCGCCGTTGAGTTGGACGGTCAAACAACGGCCGGCAACGGCTTGGCTGTCTTTTTCGATACCGATGCCGACATAAAGGGGCCATTCTGGACCGCGCTGACGACGCCACTTGTCGGGCCAGCGGTCGTAGTTGACGTCCCAGTCTGAGCCAAAATTGCACGAGAAGACCTCGACCGCGTCGACGTGCCGTTCTTCACTGGCCGTGGTGGCCAGAACGGTTAGAATCAGCAGGTGGGAGAGGAAGGAGAGCATGGTCGGAGTAGCGGTTGATTCCAATGGCTGAAGGGCCATTCGTCATTAAAATTACAGTCTTTAGAAACGCTAGGTAGGATTCTCCTGTGATCGGTTTCAAAATTGCGGTACAAACGCGGTGTTTCGGGCAATCCCTCAAGAAAGCATTGCACACTGCAGCCCGTTTGGAGTGCAATGGTGTGCAATTCGATGCCCGTGGCGAGCTGCTTCCGGCGGAGTTATCGGAGACTGGGCTGCGCCAGTTGCGGAAAATGCTGTCTGATCTGAATTTGCGGGTTGGTTCGGTGGCGTTTCCCACTCGTCGGGGTTACTCCAATCCGGTCGATCTCGAGCCTCGTTTGGAGGCAACGCGCGCGGCGATGCGGATGGCTTCGGAGCTGGGAGCGCGTCTGCTCATTGTAAACTTGGGGCCTTTGCCTGCCGAAGCCAACTCGTCAGAGCGAACCACGCTCGTCGACGCTTTACAGAGTCTCGCCACGTTCGGGAATCGTGTGGGGGTTTCCCTGGTGGCTCAGTCGACAGAAAGTCCTCAGGCGTTGGTTGATTTTTTGTCGACCTTGCCGGAGGGAACGTTGGGGGTCGATCTTCACCCGGCGCGACTGATCGCAGGGGGGGAGTCGCCGTCCGATTTTGTTTCGATCGCTGGGAAGTACCTAGCGCATGTCCATGCCGTCGATGGTGTTTATGATTTGGCAAGTCGGAGCGGCGTGGAGGTTGAGTTGGGGCGCGGCTCGGCCGACTTTCCAGAATTATTGGGAAGGATGGAAGAGTTTGGCTATCGCGACTGGCTCACGGTAGAACGCCGTGCTTCGACGCGACCCGTGGAAGATATCGGCAACGCGGTAAAGTACTTACGCTCGCTGTAAGGAGCAGAGCTTGCATTGCTTGCGGTATGCCCCGATTTGGGTATTCCATTTTGGGGGGAATCGTCCGATACTGGTGTCACTCTTTTCGCGTTTTTGGAACAATTCGCGATTACGGAACAGGCAGCTAGAGAGGATTTCCAAGAGCCTTGGTGCGCCTCTGCGCAATGGCTGAAGGAATCTTGCTCTAAGCATTTTTGGAAAAGGAGAAGAGGTATGTCTCTACGCATTGCGCAAGGTCTGCGCGCGAACCGCTGGATGATTGTCTTGGCACTTTGTTTGAGCATTGGGTTCGCGGGTGTTGGATTCGCACATGTCCAGCTTAATTCGCCCAATGGTGGCGAAATGTTGTTGGGCGGCTCTAGTGCTGAAATCGTCTGGCGTGTTGAGATCGCGCACAACACGCTCGATTGGGATTTGTGGTATTCAACCGTAAGTGAAGCCGGCCCCTGGCAAGCAATTGCTAGCGATATTGCCGTCGGCGATTCGTCGACCGATTCGATTCACAGTTTTGATTGGACCTTGCCTGACTTGGCCTTGCCGACTGCTTGGGTGCGCGTGCGGCAGGATAACGGTGGCGATGACTACGAGGACGTTAGCGACGCGAGCTTTAGCATTGCAATAGGGCAGGGGGGCGGCGATTTTACTGGGAATGGGGTGGTCGACGCAGCGGACTTGGGTGCTTGGAGGTCCGGTTTTGGTATGAGGGTCTCTGCAGAGTCGACCGACGGCGATGCCGATCTTGACGGGGATGTGGACGGGGCCGACTTTCTTCTCTGGCAAGGCGACTTTGACGCTGAAGTTACGGCAGTCGCGGCGATCTCTGTCCCCGAGCCACAGACCGCCGTCCTCTTGGTTATAATGAGTTGCGTGTCGGCTTGGAAAAAGCAATAACGCCAGGACTACACAATAAATTCAACTTTATTGAGGCAATACCCATGATGGTGAAAACAGAATTTTTGGCGAACGGCATTTGTTGCGTTCTCTTGTACTTGACGGCAGTACCCGCAGGCCAAGCCGTCGAGTTTCGGTCGATCGATGGCTCGGGAAATAATTTGACGCATTTGGACCAAGGGCGAGCGAACACGCCTTTGGTACGTCTTCGGGATGTGATCGTCGCGCCGCTTGCGAATTTTAATCGAGCGCCGCTCGCCCCGGCGTACGAAGACGGGTTCGACATTCCGCGAGGTGGGTCGGGGTTGCCAAATCCTCGAACGATCAGCAACGCGGTCGTCGCACAAGGAAATCGCTCGGTGCTGAATCCCTTGGGCGCGAGTGACTGGCTTTGGCAGTGGGGGCAGTTTATTGATCACGACTTGGGGTTGGCAGAGCCTACGCCGACGAGCGACCCCTTTTTGATTCCGGTCACCGATACCGCTGACTCGCTTTACAACGCTCACTTTCCGTTTTTGCCATTTCGGCGCAACGATCCGGCTCCTGGCACCGGAGCTGGGTTTGGCGTTCCTCGCGAGCAGATGAGCAAAATCACCGCCTACATCGATGGCTCGAATGTTTATGGATCGGACTTGGCACGCGCCGATTTCCTGAGGACGTTTCAAGCGGGAAAAATGAAATCGACGGTGGGTGCCAACGGCGAGATGCTGTTGCCGATGAATCGGTCTGTTAACCCGTTTCCCAACGCCAATCCGCCGGCTGCCCCAGGGGAATCGCCGGCGGAGGCTGATGAGTTGTTTCTTGCTGGCGATGTTCGTGTGAATGAGCAAATCGGACTGACGGCCGTCCATACGCTCTTTTTGCGAGAGCATAATCGCCTCGCAGAATCTTTGAACCTTCGCCCAGACCTTGGCCAGCTTGTGACCAACGCGGGGCTTGATGCCAATCAGGCTACGGATGTTGACGAATATGTTTATCAAATGAGTCGCAAGGCGGTCGGTGCACAGATTCAGGCGATCACTTACAACGAGTTTTTGCCGATGATGGTGGGGCCTACTGGACTCTCCGCTTATCAGGGGTACGACGCGGCGGTCGACGCGACGTTGAGTAACGAATTTGCGAATGCCGCCTATCGTGTTGGGCACACGCTGTTGTCCCCCGAATTGCAGTTGGTCGACGCGGCGGGTAATAACCAAGGATCGGTAGCGCTGCGCGACGCATTTTTTAATCCCGACTTTGCCAAAAACCAAGGCGTTGATCTCCTTTTGAAAGGGCTGTCGACGCAGCAGGCGCAGGATGTGGATGTGATGGTTATCGACGAGGTCCGTAGCTTTTTGTTTGACGAAGGCAACGGCGGACTCGATCTGGCTGCGGTCAACATTCAGCGTGGACGCGACCACGGACTGCCGAGCTACAACGATATGCGCCGTGGTCTGGGTCTAGACGCCCGCGTCGATTTTTCGGAGATCACTGCCGACGCCGATGTGACCACAGCCTTGGCAGCCGTCTACGACTCGATCGAGGACGTCGACTTGTGGCTTGGTGCGATTGCCGAAGATGCGGTGGCCGACGGCTTGCTGGGCGAATTGCTCAATGCAATTATCGTGGATCAGTTTGTCCGAACGCGCGATGGCGATCGATTTTTCTATCAGAACGACGACGACCTTCTGGCGTTGTTCCCAGCGATTGGAGAGACGAGCCTGTCCGAGATTATTCTTCGCAATTCGGCGATGGACTCCATGCCGGACAGTGTTTTTGTCGTCGTGCCCGAACCTACGGCGATTTTTCTGTTGGCATTGGGTTCGTTCATGTTGGTAGCACCACGCCGACGCGTGTAGTCAGGCGGAGGCCAGTAGGAGTTTGCCGTAGGTGCGCAGATTGTTGAGTAAACCCTGCAAATGCTCTGCGGTTGTCAGAGGGTTCATCATCGTCGTGCGCAGATAGCTGCGGCCGTCGAGGCGGGTTTGCACGAGATAAAAATCGCCCGATTGGATGACGGCTCGGCGGAGTTGCAGTTGAAATTGGTCGACTTTTTCAGGTGCCCAGTGGTGCGTCTCAGTAGGCAAATAGCGGAAGACGACGATATTGCACTCGGGGCGGCAGAAAGGCTCGAAGTCGGGTTGCGCGACGAGCAGTTCGTAGAATTGCTGGCTCAAATCAAATGCGTTGTCGACGAGTGCCTCGAACAGGCGGCTGCCGAACAACGACCAGACGCCCCAAAGGCCCATTGCGGCGGCGCGCTTGGTGCATTCGAGGTTACTGATGCCGTTGTCGTACTCGGCCATGCCGGGGGCCGACGGGTCGAACAGATACGGGGCCGTTTGCTCGAAGGCGGCGTATCGGTGTTCTGCGTTACGATAAAAAACCAGCGCGCACAGCGCAGGCATAAACATCATTTTGTGGGCATCGCAAACCAGGCTGTCGGCGAGTTCGAGGCCTTCGACCAAGTGGCGATGCTTTGCACTAAAGCAGGCGGCCCCTCCGTGGGCGGCGTCGACGTGCAGCCAGACTTCGTGGCGTCGGCAGACGTCGGCGATGTCGACCAGTGGGTCAAAAGCACCAATCGGCGTCGCACAGGCAGCCGCCGACACGGCGACGATCGGCACGTTTTTTTTTCGCAGATTGGTGAGGATCGAGTCGAGTTGGTTGACGTCCATCCGTCGTCGTTCGTCGAGCGGGACCGACACGAGGTTGTCGGTGCCCAGGCCGAGGATGCCTGCCGAGCGGGTGACGCAGTAGTGCGCCTCGGCGTGTGTCACCAAAACGGGGGCGACCGTGCGAGAGGTCAAACCTTGCGACCAGCTTTTGCCGAGCGTGACATTTCTCGCGGTGAGCAGCGCCGTGAGATTGGCCAGCGATCCGCCCGACGTGACCAGCCCCGTAAATTTCCCTGGTGAAAAACCGATCGTCTCGCCCAGCTTGTGGACGACCGCGCGTTCGATGGCGGTCGCCCAGGGGCCCATTTCGTAGATGGCCATCACTTGGTTGGTCACCGAAGTGACCGCGTCGAACAGGCCGGCCAATGGCAACGAAGCTGGCACCTGATGTCCGACATAATGGGGATGGTGCAAGTTTTGCCCCCGGGCGAGCGTCTGCTCGATCAGCTCGCCGAAGCGAGCGAGCAGTTCAGTCACGCCGTTGGGCGGATTTTTTTCGCCCGTGGCAAGTTGCTCGCAAGCCAGCGCAACATTTTCCTCAGGCTCATGCCAATGCAGCACCGGCCCGGTTGCTCCCTGCACCTCCCGCAAATGCTTGCCGAGCAAACCGACCAGCCGCTCGCCCGCCAGCCGTACGGTCTGCGGATCGTAAGCGGCGGCGATCAGTTCGTGTTGGAGGCGGGTGTCGGCGGAGTGCATGTTTTTGCTGACTGACAAATTAATGGAAGAGGCGAGGGTAGTCGCGAGAGCCGTCGAAAATTCTCATTACTTCAATTTCTTCCAAGTGGGGCCGAAAGACGACCACCCAACGCTTGAGCGAAAAGACCCGGTAGTTTTCGCCCAGGTCGTTTCGTGCGGTTCCACCGAGGGGGATCGTTGCATGGAGATTACACTTTTCGTGAAACGCCACAGCGATTTTTCGAGCCGTATCGCGCCGGTTTTGCTCGATGCCGATATCGTAGACGATCTCCGCAAGATCTCGCTCTGCTTGGGGCGTCCAGTAGGCCTGGGGCATCTATTGTGGCAGCCCTTTCGCGTCCCAGCGTTCTTCGACGCGCTCCATCAAGGCGGCCAAATCGAGAGGTTTCGATTCTCCCTGACGACTCGCCTCCTCGGCTTCACGAAGCTTTTTTCGGACTTCGTCCAGCTCTCGGCAATACGCCTGGAAATCGGAGACTAGGTCAGCAACGGGCGATTCGCGGCCATCGTGCGAAATGCGTTGGCCGAGATAATTGTAGAAAAGCTCGGCTTCGGTAAGTCCCGCGTCGGCAGACGGATTGGAATTGTCAGTAGCCATGAATTTTCCTTTTTGATCAGAAATTTCATTGTAGCACAAAGGACACGCCGAGGAAAATTCAGTAGTTTTGTAGGGTGGGTGCGGCGATAGCGAAACCCAGCGTGATGCGAAAAGGTGCGTTACGCTGTCGCTGCACGCACCCTACGGACTTTCTCATTTCTGCGGATCACTCCTCACCCACTTGCGGCAACAGGCGTTTGTAATCGCCGGCTAGCCAACGTGCAATGTCGTTGCGGTACCATTTTGAAAAGCGGCTTTCGCTGGGGCCGCCGGGGAGGTTGGTCCAGGCTTCTTGCGTGCCCAGGTCGGTGACAAAGTGGTAGCTGGGGGCGAAGCTTGATTCGCGCGTTGCGGTCGCTAGGAGATGTCCCTGGAAGGGGGTTGCTTGGCAGCCGGGCATGGCTTTGCGCTCCGAGTTGTATCCGAGCAGTCGACCGACGCGGCTTCCTTCAAAAAATCGGTTGGCAAAATGAAACGCGTTGGCCTCGCCCCATACGGTGACCTTTTCTTCGGCAGCGCGTTCGGCAGCGGCGCGGATCAGCTCGCCCTTGTCGCGGCCTTGCCACCAGAGCGATTCTTTTTGGCAGAGTAGGTCGTCGATCGCGGTGAGAATCATCGACGAGTAGCCCATACGTGTGCAAAGAAAAAACATCCGCCGCCAGCCGATGCCTTCGCCGTGGCCAAAGAGTTCGACCACGACGTGACGGTACAGGTGCTGAAACATCGTGGCCGCCTCGCTTTCGGGATTGTAGCGGAGATCCCAGTCGGCGAGCATCTTTTTTAGTGGTCCGTCGGGGACGTGTGGGAGAAAAATAGGAAGCAGACGGCGTGCTTGTAGGCTCGTGACATCGTATTGCAACTGCTGCATGTCTTCGATGGTGGCCTGCTGGAGTTCGTGCAGCCGCTCGACGATTCGCTTTTTGCGATAGCCGGGCAGCGCGTGGCTATGGATTTGTTGTTCGTCGGCACGGTCGAGGTTTTCGTTGGCGCTGGCAAGATAGCCTTCGGGCGGATCGTACAGACTGGGGAGTCCTTCGGAGGAAAGGCGGCCTTGCCAGTGCGTCGATTCTTCCCAAGCTAGCGCCGGCACCAAGCCTGATTGCCCTTCGGGGCGTTTTGGCAGCCAGCCACTCGCTTGACGTCCGATATGTCCGGCTGCGTCGGCGAACGTCCAGACGAGCGTCGGGTGTGGATTTTCTCGAACCACTTGCATGGCTTGTTTTGCGTTGTCGCACTGCAATACGTCGAGCCAACAGCCGATCGATCGGCCCGCGCCCTCGCTGCTGCCAATCCAGTTGGCCGAAAGATATTTGCCCGGTTGTTGGTCGGTCAGATCCCAGCGGAGCGTGCCCTGGGGATTTTCAAACACACGCAAGGGGGTCGGTTTTGAGCCTTTGCATTCGATGACTTCTTCGCGAACTTGAAAATCGTGCCATTGGTCGCCGCGACGATATTGCCAGCCGGTGTTGCCGCCGGGCTGGCAGTCTTCGACAAAATAGTCGCTCGTGTCGGCATGTAGATACGTGACTCCCCAGGCGAGCTTCGACGAGCGGCCCACCGCCATCAACGGACAGCCTGGGAGCGTCGCGCCCATGACGTAGTTTTCCTTGCCCCAGTGCAGCGCGACTTCGTACCAGATGGCTGGCAGGCGATTGACTTCGAGGTGGGGGTCGGAAGCCAACAGTGGGTGGCCCGTCGCGCTGCGGCGTCCCGACACTGCCCATGCGTTGCTTCCGGCTAGTCGGGGCAGGTCGGCGAGCATCTCGAGGGCTTCGTCCGAGAGTCGACGTTCGATATGCACGTCCCTCAGCGGCTCGAAGTCGACGCCGTCCAGGTAGGGCGACATCAGCTCTTTGAGCATCTCGGGGCGTACGCCTGTCTGGATCAATTCGAGGAGCAATCGCTCGTTTTCTTGCGCCGCGACGGCCAAGCCTGCGAAGCTCAGCAGGTTGCCGATCGCAATCACTCCGGTCGGCTGCCAAGGTCGCGGGCGAAAACCGGTGACCCACATCGGCAGCGAGCGTCCCGACTCTTGCAATCCGTCGTTCACGCCATTGCAGTAGCAATCGAGCTGTTCGCGGGTCTGTGGCCGAAGGTTTTCGACTTCGCTGTCCAAATCGAGATGCAGTCCGGCCCGTCGAAAAAAACGATCGGTCTCGAACAAGCTCGGCTTATTTGCAATGCGAGCAGCCGCTTCGCCGAGCGCAACGGCCCGTGAAAAAAATATTTGCGTTGGACGGTCGACGGCGTGCATATAGCCGAGTGCGTAGATCGCCTCTTGCCAGCTACCGGCCACAATATGAGCCACCCCGGCTTCGTCGCGAGTTGCCTGAAATTCGACCTGAGCAGATTTGGTGGAAATGCGTTCCATACAGAGAGTGTAAGTGGCAATCGCAGAATGCGGAATGCGAATTCCGACGGGCTGGTCGTCAGTGGCCACTCGTTGAAGTAGGATAGACGCCACACTCTACTCTCACGGCCACTAGGCATGATGATGCGTCGCGAACTAAAAATCGGTCTGTTGATGATTGGCCCTTGGCTGGTTGGTTTTTTGGTGTTGACGCTCTATCCGTTTGTGGCGTCGTTCTATTGGAGTTTCTGTGAGTATGACTTGCTGAGCGAGCCTCGCTGGGTGGGGCTGAGTAACTACCGTCGTTTGGCAGGGGAGTTTTCCCAGGGCGGCACCTTCGCTCGCGCACTTGGCAACACCGTTTATTACGCCCTGGGGAGCGTCACGTTGTCGGTCGTGTTGGGCGTCACGCTGGCGATCGTGCTCTCGTGGAAAGTGCGGGGCCGGGCCATTTACCGGACGCTTTGTTTTTTGCCTGCGGTTGTGCCGACCGTGGCTGCGGCGGTGCTGTGGATTGGGTTGCTCGATCCCCAGCAAGGGTTGGTGAATAGTTTTTTGCAGTCTGGCTCGGTTCCCGCGCAAGGTTGGTTTCAAAGCACCAGCTCGGCCGCTTGGCCCTCGGCTTGGCCCAGCGATCATGCGGGTCGAATTTTTGGCTCCAAGGATGGCCTTATTCTGATGAGCCTTTGGGGCGTGGGCAACTTGCTGGTGATCTACTTGGCGGCGCTTGCCGACATTCCCAAGCAACTTTACGAAGCGGCAGCAATCGATGGTGCGGGTCGACTACGACGACTTTGGCATGTGACGCTGCCGATGTTGACCCCGGTGATTTTTTTCAATGTGGTGATGGGGCTGATCCAATCGGTGCAAGCCTTCACGCAAATCTATATCGTCAGCGACGGCCAGGGTGATCCGGCAGAATCGACGCTGACGCTCTCGCTGCATTTGTTCCTTACTGCGTTCAAAGATCTCGACATGGGCTACGCCTCGGCGATGGCCTGGGTCTTGTTCGTGTTGGTGATGCTTGCAACGATCGGGCTTTTTCGCACGTCGAGAAATTGGGTCCATCAGTGAGAATGACGAATGACTAAATACCCAATGACGAATTTTTTTGTGCGGCTTGCGGTTTCGCTCGTCGGCTTGTTTCTGTTGGTTGCAGGCTGTACGACCGAACCGCCCGTCGACTTGCCGAATCGCGAGGAGGTCGTGTTTTGGCATTTTTGGGGCGGGCGAGATCGACCGATTGTCGAGCGAATTGTCGAGCAGTTCAATGCCTCGCAAGACCGCTACCTTGTCCGGGCGATTGCACTGCCGGGTTCGAATCTTGATCTGAAGTTTTTTCTCAGCGTTGCTGGCGGCGATCCGCCCGATTTGATGAACCACGACGATCCGGTTGTCGGAGATTGGGCCTCTCGCGGCGTGCTCACGCCGCTCGACGAATTGGCGAGCGAGACCGAGCTAGAGCAACTGTCAACGTGGCTTTTTCCGGCGGCTCGCCAATTGGGAACCTACGACAGCCGGCTTTATGCACTATGTAATGGGCTTGATATCCGTGCGCTGTATTGCAACAAAACCTTGTTAGACGAACACGATTTGGCGTTGCCCCTAACCATCAAGGATCTGGACGCAATCGCCGAAACGATCGCGCCTGCCAGCGGCACGTCGGGGCGGCGACGGATGGGCTATCTGCCCGATCCGCGACGTCTGTGGGCCTGGGGAGTCGTCTTCGGCGGACGTTTTGCCGACGTTCAGGCCGAAAATCCAGACGAGAAGATTACTGCTGACTCGCCCGAGATTCTTGCTGCACTTACTTGGATGGCCGGTTACAGCCGCCGTTACGGGCCAAGCGAGGTCGCGGCATTTCGGTCGGGCGAACAAGCGCTGACGGGTGCCACTTTTCCGTTGTTGGCCGATCGTCGCTACGCTGTCCTTATGGATGGACAGTGGCGCGTACGCGACCTGGCCGAGGCCGAGGAGGCAGCCAAAAAAAGTGGCAAGACGTTTGACGAATTTGTGGTTACCCCCCTGCCCTGCCCCGTTGGTGGACGAAAAGATGCGGGTTGGGTGAACGGCAATTTTTTTGTTGTCCCTCGTCAAGCGAGGCACAAGCAAGGTGCCTGGGAGTTCATGAAATTTTGGGTGGGGCTTGAGGGTCAGGCTGCCGTGGCGGCCGAGGCCTGTGCCGCCGGTGGCTGGATACCGGTCTCGCCGACCGTGGTCGAGCAGCCCGCCTATCAACAGGCCCTCGAACGCTGGCCTTTGCTGAAAGAATTTATCCGACTGGCGGCCAGCCCCAACCAGAGGCCTGTGCCAGCGTTGCCGGTCGCTTCGTTGTACTACCAACGGGTCGTCCAAGCAGCGCAAGCCGTCCTTTATCGGGGCGAGGATCCCGAAAAAGCTCTTCGACAAGCGGCCAACCAAGTGCGTGCTCGGTTGCAGGAGGTTCAGGATGGACGTTGATCGTTCGCCTCGTGCGGCTCAGTTGGTCACGTTTTTGATGACGGCAGTGATGGTCGCCCCGCTGGTATGGATGGTGCTCACTTCGCTCAAAACGCCTGAGCAGATCGCCACGGCCCCCTACTCCTGGTGGCCACGTCCCTTCCGCTGGCAAAATTATGCCGACGCGGTCACCGCGATTCCGTTTTTGCGGTATCTGCTCAACTCATTCCTGCTTTGCCTTGGCAGTGTCGCGGGGACGTTGATTTCGTGTTCGTTGGTGGCCTATGGGTTTGCGCGTCTGCGCTGGCCGGGGCGCGATTGGGTGTTTGCGATGCTGATCGCGACGATGCTTTTGCCGTGGCAGGTGACCATGGTCCCACGGTTTTTGGTTGTGCGTGAGTTGGGGCTTTATGATTCCTTGGGCGCGTTGATTCTGCCGAAGTTTTTTGCCGAAGCGTTTTATGTTTTCTTGCTGCGGCAATTCTTTTTGACGGTGCCGCAAGAGATGGTCGACGCCGCGCGCGTCGACGGCTGTAGCGAACTGGGGGTTTTGTGGCGGCTCGTGCTGCCGCTGGCCCGCCCTGCCCTGGCGACGGTCGCGTTGCTCGAGTTCGTCGCGACCTGGAACGATTACGGCGGACCGCTGCTCTACTTGAACGATCCCAAGAAATTTCCGTTAGCCTACGGACTCGAACAGTTTGTCAGCGCACACTCGAGCCAAATGCACTTGTTGTTGGCGGCAGCCGTGCTGTTTACGCTGCCGATCGTAGCGCTGTTTTTCGTAGCGCAGCGCACCTTCGTACGAGGCATTTCCACGACGGGCCTCAAGGGCTAAACAGCCCGGGGCTTCTGAGAGGCTAATTACAGAATCAGCGATCTACTTCTTGCGATGGCGAATTTTGGCCCGCATGCGTCGCTTCTTACGGCCCAGTTTACGTCGACCTTTACCTGACTTTTTCGTACCCAATAGTTTCTCCGCTCACTTAAAAATGGTTAGAAGGATTTTTCGGACATCCCCGTGCAGGAGTGAACCCCGTGCAAGAGGTGGACCATGTAGTCTAGATTCTGTGTTCTTTCACTGCAAGCGACAGCCTAAACTATCGCCAAATTGGGCCGCTTTGACCAATCGAAGCCAAATTTCGGGCCTCAAGTGGGCGATACTGGATTCGAACCAGTGACCCCTAGCTTGTCGAGCTAGTGCTCTAACCAACTGAGCTAATCGCCCTGAAATCCTTGCGGTTTTCAGCTCGGCTGCTGGCAGCAGCAGAGAATCGCACAGTTTAGCATCCCAGACCAAAGCAGGGTAGGCCCGTTGTTTTTCGGGTCTGGACAGGCCAATTGGCCGCATGTCGCGCAGGCAACTGCTAGCGTTCAGGCGGCTCTTCTTGCGAGATTTGCCAAATTAGGCTCTACTCGGGACCTGGTTTTATGAGTTTCCGAGTCAGGTGTACGAAGCTGGAGTTTTCCCCAAAGGTTGGGAGTCCTCTGACGGGTGCTAGATCACGGATGGTATTGCGTCGCATGTGGTTAGGTCAAATGCTTAAGCTCAAAGGTAGTCAAGAAATTTTTGTTGTCGGAGAGCTGATGCTCTTTTTGGCAGCATGGGTGCTCGGCGTTTTTGCCGCCGTCGACGACTATCGCATGCGCACCGATGGCAAGACGGACAACAACGTGGTTGCCACCTCGAATAACTTTTCGGGTGGCTTTTCCGGCGGCGAATTCTCGGGCACGCGCAGCGAATTTGAATAGTTTGAGTAACGGCCCAGCTCTCGGAAGCTAACAGCGAAAAGCCTCACGCAGAGTCGCAGAGACAGCAGAGCTTAGCGACTTTTCTCTGTGTCTCCGCGACTCTGCGTGAGACTTTTCTGTTTTATGGCGCGTCAAGAGAAGGCACCGTTTCAGCCGTTGCCCTTGCCGCTTTCGCTCGGTGTTGTCGAAGCTTCTTTCGCAGTTAACTCTGTCTCGGGGGTTTCCGACTTGATTTCGTCGCGTTGATCGTTCTGCAGGCGTTTGCGCAAGTAGAGTTTGATCGGCACTTCTTCAAAGTTCAGCTGGTCGCGTACCGCACCTAGCAGATATCGCTGGTACGGCTTAGAAACGCCTGCCGGGCTACTGCAAAAGAGGACGAGCGTTGGCGGTTGGACGCCGACTTGCGTTCCGTAATAAATTTTTGGTCTTCGGTTACGGTGCAACGGCGGCGGTGTCTGGCGAATGGCTGCACGCAGCAGTCGATTAAGCTTCCCCGTTGGAATCCGTAGCCGCGACTGTTTGAACAGCATTTGTCCATGATTGAGCAGCGCCTTGACGTTTTTGCCTGTTTCTCCGGTGATAAATGCGATCGGAGCATAGCGCATCGTGCGAAACGTATCGTGCAGGTAGTGAACCCACTTTTCGGTAGGCATCGAGCCGGCCAGTTGATCCCACTTGTTGACGACCAAGATGCAGGGCTTGTAGTTCTGGCTGATGTAGTCGCACAACTGTTTGTCGACTTTGCTGATGCGTTGGGTCGCGTCGAGAAAAAGAAAGACGAGGTCTGCGCGGCGAATGCTGCGCTGGGCACGATGGAAGCCGTAGAAGTCAATCGCCGCTTTGCGCCCGGCGGAGCGCCGGATGCCGGGGGTGTCGATGGCAACAAAAGCTTTTCCATCCAGCTCGAATCGCACGTCGACGCTATCGCGTGTGGTGCCAGCCACTTCGCTGACGATCATTCGCTCGGCTTCGGCCAGCGTGTTGACAAACGTGCTCTTGCCGACGTTCCGCCGACCCACGATCGCGACTTTCATCTCGGGCTCTTCGGCAGCGTCGCCCTCATCGGCCGATTCCGGAGGAAGCCGTTCCATAATCATGTTGAGCAGCATCGCCCGGTTGCGATTCTGTTTGGTGCTGATTGGTACCACGCGGCCGCGACCCAGTCGATAAAAGTCGGCGGCCAGATTGTCGAGTTTGTCGGTGTCGGACTTGTTGGCCACGCAGATGACGGGGACGTCCAAATTGCGCAGGCGACGCGTCACTTCTTCGTCAAGCGGCAGCAGTCCTTCGCGTGTATCAACCACAAACAAAATGATGGACGCCGAATCGATGGCCGTTTGAATCTGGTCTTCGATATGTTGGGTCAGGTTGTCTTCGTCCTTGATGCCGATACCGCCTGTGTCGACCAGCTCAAAAAAACGATCCTCATACTCCATCAGGTAGTCGACCCGATCGCGAGTCACCCCAGGCTGATCTTCGACAACAGCAATACGGATCCCAGCCAGCCAATTCAGCAGGCTGCTCTTGCCCACATTCGGGCGTCCGACGATTACGACTTGAGGTACGGCCATTTTGAAGAAATATCCTTAGGTGCCCCCCTGGGGGCAGGTTTTAGTATCGGTCCATCATAACCAACAGAAGATGCCGCAGATAGCTGCTACGCGGTTAGGAAAGCAGCCCAGGCCCTTCCGGCGGGCACGGCAATGCGTAGACTGAGGACTTCTTCAGACGAACGCCAAGGAGAAAATGTTCGGCGGGTGCCCACATTTTTCAATCCTGGGCCGATGCGCCAGCGGGTCATTCTTATGAGCAACGAGCAGAAAATCGCGTCGAATCGACGCATTGTGCAGTCTTTAGAAAGCTTGCAGGCAGCCGGCGTCCAGCAGCTGCCGAGGCCCTCTGCCGAGGCAATCGCCGCCGCCCAGGCGGTCGTCGACGCCCCGTCGCTCCAGTCACCCGACGCCCCACCAGCTCAGGCGTTGCCTCGTCCGGACGAAACGCCTGCGGCACCTCCCTCGACGGCCTCTAGCTTACCAATCCTTCAGAGCGAAGTCGCCGCATGCACGCTGTGCGAAGAATTAGCCACAACGCGCACGCAAACCGTGTTTGGCGTTGGCGACCCCAAAGCTCGGCTTTGCTTCTTGGGCGAAGCCCCTGGTGCTGACGAAGATCGGCTGGGCGAGCCTTTTGTCGGACGCGGCGGCCAGCTTTTGAACAAGATCCTCGAAGCTTGCCATCTTCGCCGCGAAGATGTCTACATTCTCAACACACTCAAATGCCGGCCCCCGAACAATCGCAATCCTCAAGAAAATGAATCGAAAAACTGCCGCCATTTTCTCGAACGCCAATTGGAGCTGATCGAGCCGGAATTTATCTGCTGCCTGGGAGCTGTGGCTGCGCAGAACTTGCTGTCGACAACCACCACGATCGGTCGCCTCCGGGGCCAAGTCCACGACTACCGTGGCATCAAGGTCGTCTGCACCTACCACCCGGCTTATCTGCTGCGAAACCCGTCCGCCAAACGAGACGCCTGGGATGATATGAAGATGCTGATGCTCCAGATGGGGACGCCGGTGGGGTAGTGCCAGCTATTCGGGCGGCAGTCTGGGGGGAGATTGCCGGTCGTAACGGTCCTGCTCTGGCGATTTCGTAAACTGTTGGTATCTGAGGCTCCAAACTGTTTCCACACGCGCCACGGGTTGATAAAGTCGAGTTATCAGACGTGGTTGAGTGCTCTGCCCCGATAGGTAGCGAACCCGCCAAGGTTTTTGCCCGTAGACACGTTTGAATGACCCAACTCCTCTGTCAGCTTTGATTGACCAAGATTTATTTTCATCGCCATGATCTTTCCTAATTCTCCGAAATCGAGCGACGTCGACGATTTGCTTCGCAACGCGCAGCTGCGTGATGCTCTAGAGCCGCTCTACGACGAGTCGATTGGCCGCGTCAACGCCGAGTTGATGTCGACCTCCAACGAAAACGACTTTTTGCAGTCGATGCTCGAATGGGAACGCGCCCCGATCTTACCGATCTGCGATTGGTTTCAGCCGCGACTCAGTTTGCCGACTCCTGATACACTCGACGACGAACGCTTGCAGCGGCTATTGCACGACACCATTCAACGCTTGTTCGAAAAGCACATCGTGCTCGACTTTACCGACCATCTTTCGGATCGACAGTTGTATTGCCTCATCTCCCGAGACATCCTTCCGGCTCACGAAAAACAGATTGAACGCCAAAAAAACTACCTGCACTGGGACTGCGCCAACATTAGCGACGACCCCGACACTTGGCTACGCTATTACGCCAACGAAGAAGAGCGCCAAGCCTGGGCGGAAGAGACCCAAGGCTATCTGCCGCAAATCGAAGACCTGCCCTACCAGCGAGAGTTGCCACGAGCACCGCTCTGAGTTTTGTGCAACAAAAAAAATCTTCAGAGCAGGTCGGGCCAGAGGCTATCGCTTACCAGCAAGCCTTCGCGGGTAAGGCGGATCTGCTCTCCGTCGTCAGCAAGCAAACCCAGAGCAACGAACTGGGCTATTTGCGTTCCGGCCAACGCGTCGAGGCTCAGACTGGTCCGTTCAAAAAAATCTTGTCGACCGACGCCTTCGAGTCGTCGCAGGCCAAAGATCAGCAGCTCGCGTGCCCGTTGTTCGTCGTCGAGTTGTTCGCGTTCTTCGACCGGCGATTCCCCACTTAGCATCCGTTTGAGATAAGTCGACGTACTGCGATGATTTGTCTCACGGATGCCGTCCACATAGCGAGCTGCCCCTGGCCCCGCAGCAAAATAACCTTCGCCCGACCAATAGACTTCGTTGTGCCGGCTCCGGTGGTCTGGACGCGCAAAGTTCGAGATTTCGTAATGGCAAAAATCGGCTTCGCCCAGACGGTCGATTGCCATCAGATACATCGCGCGTTCCAATTCTTCAGGAGCCGTCGCCAGCTCTTGCTTTTGCAAACGATTCCAAAACGTCGTGCCTTGCTCAAAGGTTAAGCCATAGGTCGAGATATGTTCTGGATGAAGCGAGATCGCTTGCTCCAGGTCGTCCTGCCATTGCTCAAGCGTTTCGCCGGGCGCCGCGAAGATCAGATCGAGCGACACCTGCATCCCTGCTTGACGAGCAAGCTCAACGGCCCGGCGGATATCTGTCGCCTCATGATCACGTTCCAAGATTTTTAATTTATCAGAGCGGAATGATTGAGCACCTAGGCTCAAACGAGTGACGCCCGAGCTGGCAAGCACGTCGAGTCGCTGTTGATCAAGATCCCCAGGATTCGCCTCGACCGTCCATTCGTAGCCCGTCGCTAGGGGATGCCATTGCAAAACAAGCTCGCAGAGCTGAGCAAGCTGCGCCGGAGCAAGAAAGGTCGGCGTGCCGCCACCCAGGTAAAGGGTATCGACCTCCTGAGGTCGTCCGAGCAACGCAAGCTCAAGCTGCAACGCTTCGAGATAAGGCTCAACCAGATCTTCGCGTCCCGCCACGACCGCAAAGTTGCAATAACCACAACGATGCACACAGAAAGGAACATGGAGGTAAGCCGAACGCGGCGCAGAAAAAAGCATAGCTTCATAAACCCCAAGCACCACACCGCGCACTCACAGCCGCGATCTAACAGATCGCCGGAGCCACCCAGATTTTTCAAGTGGAGCGAAAGGGACTCGAACCCTCGACCTCTGCATTGCGAACGCAGCGCTCTCCCAACTGAGCTACCGCCCCAAGACGGACACGAATTTTAAGGCTTCGATTGCCCAGTGTCTACCGGGGCCATCTATCGGGGAGTTTGCTTCGTCTTCGATAGAAACGGGCGTAGCTCGTCGACAAAATCGCCGGCGTCGGCAAACTGACGGTAGACGCTGGCGAAGCGGACGAAGGCGACTTCGTCTAGGTCACGGAGATGGTCCATTACTAACTCGCCCAGACGGCGGCTATCGATTTCGGAGTCGAACGAAGAGTAGACGTCGTTCTCGATCGCGGCGACCGTCCGTTCGATGTCGCGGTCTCCGATCGGACGTTTCCAGCAGGCGCGTTCCAGGCCCGACTTGATCTTGTCGCGGGAAAAGGGCACACGCGATCCATCTTTTTTCACGACTTTGATCGCCGATTCCTCGATGCGCTCGTAGGTCGTGTACCGACGCTTGCATTTCAAGCATTCTCGTCGTCGCCGAATGGCATAACCATCCTGGCAAGCACGCGAGTCGATGACGCGGTCGTTATCCATACGACAGAAGGGACATTTCATGGCCGCCACTATACCAGTAAATGCGGAATGCGGAATGCGGAATGCAGAATAAAAACCAGAACTGTTTCCAAACCCATGTTTTCCTTAGGTTCTTCAACTGCAGAGCATTCCGAACTCCGCATTCCGCATTACTTTTTCGCTTCGGTCCATTCACGCCGTTGGCGAGAGCTGGGGATATTCATCGCTTTACGATATTTGGTCACGGTCCGACGGGCGACGGTGATGCCGTGCTTGGCAAGCTCGGCGACCAGCGAGTCGTCGCTGAGCGGCTTGCTTTTGTCTTCTTCGTCGACGATCTCTTGCAGCTTGAGACGCACTTTGTCCCAGGCCACTTCTTCGCCATCGGCACTGGTCGTCCCGCCAACGAAAAACCGCTTGAGCGGAAAGATGCCGCGTGGCGTTTGCATCCACTTGTCGTCAACCGCTCGACTGACGGTCGTGACATGCACGCTCACCTTGTCGGCAATCTGTTGCATCTTGAGCGGCTCGATGTACTCGGGGCCGTTATCCAGAAACTTGATTTGATGATCAACAATCGCCTGCGACACGCGGGTGAGCGTGCTGCGGCGCTGCTCGATCGCTTCGATGATCCACTGCGCCGAATTGATTTTTCGTTTGATGTAATCGCGCGTCTCGGCATTTGTGCCTGCATCTTGCAGCAGTTTTCGATGATAGTTGCTGATGTAGAGCGATGGGAGTTGTCCGTCCTCGAGCCGAACTTCGTAGCCGCCGCCATCGCGACGTTCGATATAAACGTCGGGCGTCACGCTCGGGGCAAAATTGCTGTTGAACTCTGAGCCTGGTTTTGGCTTGAGCGTTCGCAGGTCTTCCCAAGATTCTTTGATCGTTTCGAGCGAAAAACCAGTTTTCTTCGAGATCAACGGCAGACGGTTGTTTTCTAAGTCTTCCAGGTGATTCTCGATCAGCACTAGCAGCTCTTCGTAGAACAGCAAGCCGGGCGTCAGTTGCAACTGCAAGCACTCTTTCAGATTGCGTGCACCCACGCCGGGCGGATCAAGGCGTTGGATGATGGCCAAGGCTTCTTCTGCCAATTTCAGTTGCTCGGCTTGCCACGAATCGCCACCCCCGCTGCGATCGGCTCCGTTGAGATCCGCCGGGGGCGAGGCGGCCAGATCCGACAGCGGCATTTCTAGGTAACCGTTGCTGTCGAGATTGTAGATGATGCGTTCGCACAAACGCCGCAGTTCGTCGCTTAAGTCGAACCAGCTTAACTGGTGCTGTAGATAATCGAGCAACGACTCGGGACGCGAAACCATGTTGGCCATCGCATCGTGCCGACGGTCCGACTCGGCTTCCATCTGTCCCCGCGAAGGGCGGCTGCGCTCTTCGTAGTCGTCGGGAAGACTTTCGACCATGTTCAACAGCCGCTCGAAATCGTCCTCGTTATTGTTGTCTTCTTTGACGACTAGCTCACGCTCCGACTCGCTCGGTGCGTCCGGATTGACCGCCTCTTCCTCGAGCGTTTCAGGGTCCTCGGTCGGCTCAATCTGATCGAGAACCGGGTTGTCCTCCATCTCCTGCTCGATGCGCTCCTGCAAGGCCATGATCGGCAACTGCAGAATCTCCATCGACTGGATCATCCGCGGTGCAAGCACCTGCTTCTGAGCCATCTGCATTTGTTGGCCGAGGGATAGTCGCATGAATCGCCTTTTTGCGAAGGATGTTGTTGCGAAGGATGTCGTCGAGTTTTGGAGTGAAGAACGAATAGCTACCGAGAACGTATCTGTAGCATAATGCAGCCCCTCCCCGTAGGTCAAACTTGAGAAGCTGGGTAGCTAGGGGGACTGCCAAGTCATGTAGGAAAAGAAAAACAAGAAACTACGCCAAAGGCGTTTTACATCGTAGCCCAGGGTTCGCCCCGGCACGCCGGGGCGAACCCTGGGCAAACAATACCTCAAAAATTTACGCTGAAAGCGTTACACATACTCAGCGCCCGTTCGGTACGGCCCTTGTGTAACGCTTTCAGCGTAATTTTCTTGTGGACCGTTAACCCAGGGTGTGCCGCTTTGCGTCGATCCTGGGCTACGGTGTACAACGCCTTTGGCGTAGACGTCCTGTCAATCGTCCGTCATAGCTGCGAGCGGGAGGCCGTAGGGTGCGTGCCGCGAAGCAGAACGCACGCACCTTCTGTATCACGGTGCGTTGCGCTCCGCTGCACGCACCCTACGACTTCGTCATTGGGTATTTCGGAATTCGTCATTTGCCTACGGCCCTCACTCCCCAGGAGGCCTTTACTCTCCAGGAGAGGGGTCACCGAGTTGCCCCAGGAGATCGCCCATCCCGGGCAGGTTCATGCCGCCGGTGAGCGTTTGCATTTGCTCGGCGTGCAAGGCTTGGGCTTTTTCTCGTGCCGAGTTGATCGCCGCTGGCAGCAAGTCTTCCAGCAGTTCGCGATCCTGTTTTTCGACGAGCGTCGGATCGAGGCGGACCGCCAAGACGTCGCCAAGTCCGTTGGCTTCGACTTCGACCATGCCTGCGCCGGCGCTGCCGACCACCCGTTTGGTTTTTAGCTCCTCGTTGAGCTGCTGCATCTTGCCGCCCATTTCTTGGGCCTGCTTCATGATGTTGCCAATGTTTCCAAGTCCCTTAAGCACGATCGTTTTTCCTTCTCTATTGTTCCCTTGGCGGCACGTAGCGCAGCCGGTCGGGGTCGCCATTAAATAGTTCCAAAGCTTTTTTCACGAAAGGTTGCGTCGCAATTTCGGCCTGCTGTTGTCGGCGTGAGGGTGCCCGCACGACGGGCTTTGCGGCTACGTCTGCGCGTAGGTGGGTCTTCAGGACCACGCCAATTTTTTGCCCGCAGACGGTTTGCAAAGCTTCTTCTAGCCGCGAGCGATTCGTTGGGCGTTCGCAAATGTCGCGATGAAAACTCTCGCCAAAACTTACGACCAAGCGGCCCGTTTCGTCGACCGAAACGTCATCGGCCTCTGCCGCATGGTCGGTCACCATCCCGGTCAGCGTGTTGAGTACTTGTTTCCAGACTTCTTCGACATTTTCCGTCGAGAGGTGCGTAGCCGTTGAAGCAGCGGGGATTGCTTGCTCTGTGACCGTCGGACCAGCCGCGACGTTCTTGGTGACGGCAGCAACAGAAGCCCCCTTGGCGACGGCAGCAACAGCAGCAACAGCAGCAACCGCCGGGGCAGTCGCTTGCTGCGCGGTGACTTCGGGCAGGGTAGGGGGCAGGGCAGGGGAGGGTACGCTAGCCCTCACGTTTTTTTTTACCGGGGGCGCTTTTGCCGGGGATGATGCAGTGGTCGGAGGAGCCAAGCCTTTCAATTGCGGCCCTTTTACTTGTGAGATGAGCGTCGATAGCTCGTCGAGATTCTCCAGGTGACAAATCCTTACGATGGCCATCTCGGCAAGCGTTCGCGTATGCGTACTCACACGCATTCGGGCAGCCGTTTGATCAAGAATCTGCACGATTGCCAGTAGCGTATGCACGCCCAGTTGCTCGGCAACCTCGCGTACTTCCTCTTTTTGGCCCGGCAAGGCGTAGAGCAAGCTGGTGGCGTCGCAGCCGACAGCTTGGGTCATCACGTCTCGAAAATAACCGAGTAGCTGATCGATCAACTGGCTGACTTCGGCCCCTTCCGAGATGCCCGCGTCCAGCTCCGTCAAAGCTGTCGCCGCATTGCGATCAATGAGCGGTCGCACCAGTTGGCTCAACCGCAGGGCCGGGGCAATGCCGAGCATCGTCGTGACGTCGGCCGAGGTGATCGCCTGGGTGCCGGTCGAAAGCAATTGCTCGAGCAGCGATTGACTGTCGCGCATCGAACCGGCCGCCCGCATGGCAAGAATTTGCAAAGCATCGGCGTCGATTGTCACGCCCTCGGCCGTCGCAATCTCTTCGAGCCTCGCTTGAATCGCCGCCGTCTCGATGCCGGCGAAGTCGTAACGCTGGCAGCGTGAGAGGATCGTGACCGGGATTTTATTGGGTTCGGTCGTCGCGAAAATAAATTTCACATGCTCAGGCGGCTCTTCCAAGGTTTTCAACAGCGCGTTGAACGCCTCTTTGGTGAGCATATGGACTTCGTCGATGATGTAGATTTTGTAGCGTGCCCGGCTGGGGCGCACTGCGACATTTTGCCGAAGCTGGCGGATTTCGTCGATGCCACGGTTGCTAGCGCCGTCGATTTCCAAGACGTCGACATCGTCGCCCGAGCTGACGCTTTGGCACAGCTCGCAGGTGTTGCAGGGCGTTGGCGAGGTGCCTTGGATGCAGTTGAGCGCTTTGGCCAAAATCCGAGCTGCCGAGGTTTTTCCTACTCCGCGTGCGCCTGTGAACAGATAGGCGTGTCCGACGCGATCGCTGGCAATGGCTCGCGACAACGCCTGAGAGACGTGCTGCTGGCCGATCAAATCCTCGAACGTCTGCGGCCGATACCGACGGGCAACGACCACGTAGTTGCCGTCCTTGGGCTTCGGTGGCTCAGTCGAGGATTCGGGTGTCGAGGATTCTGACATGGGATAGACCGAAACAGCGGAAAAAACGCCAATGGGCCAAGAGGTTTTTTGTGAAAACTGACAACACGACCGTCGGTGAGAGGCCCCCACACAAAGAGACGCAAGCTTATGGCTGCGGTGTCTCCACCCTGACCAGGTTCGCAAAGCCCCCATTGCAGAGACCCCTCACCGACGGTCGTCACGCACGCTAGCCGCCAGACCCACCTTTGTACGCTGCCAGAGCCAAATCGTCAAAGGCCCCCTCCCTCCGCAGCTTCCGCTTGCAGCTACGAAAGTTTGTTAATAGCCGGCGAGCTACGTCTCGCCGAGGTTCGCTTGTGAACATTCAGGAACCTCGGCGAGACGTTAGCTCGCCGGCTATTCCCTCGAATTTGCCCGCTGATCTGCTTGCCCTGCGCTGGTAGACTCAGGGATTCTCACACTCCCCTCTTGATCGCTCCCGATGGCCAGACTCTCAAAATCGATCGACAGCACCTCTTGGGGATCGCTTTACCCGTTTGCCTCGCAGACGCTCGATCTGGATGGCCACGCCTACCATTACCTCGACGAATCGCCGTCCGACGCGCCCGATGCCCCCACGCTTCTGTTCGTCCACGGCAATCCGACTTGGTCCTTCCACTGGCGTCGGCTGATCCAAGCACATCGCGGCCAGTTTCGATGCGTTGCCCCCGATCACCTGGGCTGCGGACTCAGCGATTTGCAGCCCCACCCCCTGCGTCTGGCCGACCATATCGACAATTTGGTCCGCCTGATCGAGACCCTCGACCTGCGCCGCGTCACGCTCGTCGTGCAAGATTGGGGCGGAGCCATAGGCCTCGGTGCCCTACTTCAGACGACCGACCGCTTCGAGCGCATTGCGCTCTACAACACCGGCGCGTTTCCGCCTTGGTTTATTCCCTGGAGGATTCGTGTCTGTCGATGGCCGCTTTTTGGACGCTTGGCGTTACAGGGAGCCAACGGTTTTTCTCGCGCCGCGTTGCGGATGACGCTCAACCGCTCGCGGCGCCTCGATCCGCAAGTCGAGCAGGCTTATCTGGCCCCGTACCACGACTGGCAGTCGCGCGAGGCGGTCTATCAGTTTGTGCAAGACATCCCGCTCTCCGATCGCCACCCGACTTGGCAGACGCTGCACGAGATCGAACAAGGCTTGCCCAGCTTGTCGGCGCTCCCCCAGCATCTTGTCTGGGGCATGCGCGACTGGTGTTTTACGCCAGAGTGCCTCGATAAGTTTTGCGAATACTGGCCCTCGGCAGAAGTTCACCGCCTAGCCGACGTAGGACATTGGGTTGTTGAAGACGCGCCCGAAGAAACCGGAAAACTTCTCGCCGAATGGCTCCAGCGAACCGCCTCGCCAATTCCTGGAGCCTCAGCCTAATGCCAACGCTTGCGGTTTCTCCGCCTACAACCCTCGGCACCTGTGCCACGCTCGCCTGTCTCTGGGAAGCGACCGCCCCCAAACCGGGCAACGTCTACCGGGGCGCAGATTTCGAGGACCTCACCTACGTCGATTTTCTTACGAGCGCCGCTATCATCGGCCCTGTGCTAGAACATGCCGCTCAGCAAGGCGTTGGAGCCACTGTTCTAGAAGCCGTCCGACAAACGCACGCCGCCGTTGCGACGAATACGAATCTCGGCATGATCTTGTTGCTCGCACCTTTGGCTGTAGTTCCCGCTGAAAAAACGCTGGCAACTGGGGTCATCACAGTTCTCAACGCGTTGTCGAGCGACGATGCAAAGCACGTTTTTGAAGCCATCCGTACCGCGCAGCCCGGCGGGCTGGGCCAGGTCGAAACGGCCGATGTCAACAATACGTCGGCCCCCGAGGTCTCGCTCCAAGAAGCGATGCAACTCGCCGCCGACCGCGACCTCATCGCCCGTCAATACACCAACCACTTCGAGCAAGTTTTTTATGTTGCCGATTGCATCGAAAAAGAGGTTCAACGCGATGGGCCGCTGAGCGATGCGATCGTCTACGCCTATTTGCAGCTCCTCGCCGAATTTCCCGACAGCCTCCTCCAACGCAAACAGGGCGAACAGGTTGCCCGTGAGGTCGCCGCCCAAGCCGCAGCCGTCCTTTCCCAAGGCGACCCCGGCGAAACGGCTTACGAAGCGTCGCTGGCCGAATTCGATTTTTCGCTTCGCACCCATCGCCGCAACCCTGGCACCTCCGCCGACCTGATCGCCGCCGCCCTGTTTGTCTTGCTACGCGAAGAAAGACTAAACTGGCCCGTCCAGTTTTACCGCACCCAAAAGAACACCCCGTAAGAACACCCAGTAGCCGCGTTGCAACGCAACGCACGGAGCACCCCAAGTGACCGAACAGTACCACGTCAAAATCGAAAAAGAGCGTCTCGTCTTCTGCGCCGGACACTTTATTACCTACGACCGCGATATCTGCGAGCCGCTGCACGGGCACAACTATCACGTAGCGGCCGAGGTACGCGGCCCGCTGGACGAAAACCAGTACGTGATCGACTTTATCGCCTTGCGAGACGCCCTGCAAACCATCGTGGATCAGCTCGATCATAGGATGTTGCTGCCGACCGAGCACCCAACCATCGCTGTCGAGAACCAAGGGACAGAGGTCGAGGTAAAACATGGCGACCGACGATGGGTTTTTCCTGCCCAAGATTGCGTGCTGCTGCCTCTTGCCAACACCACCGCCGAACTGTTGGCTCGCCATATCGGCCACCAACTGCTCGATTCCCTAGAAAAGCGGCTTGGCAGCCGACCGACCGACATGCAGATCGCGGTCGACGAATGCGACGGGCAATGGGGCGTCTGTCATCTGGTCGGCGAGTGACCTTTCTCTACGCCGCACAATCGGCACAACTCCTACCCAATCTCCCTCGGGTTCATTGTCCGTCGACGCCCGGTTTGACGTTTGGGTCTCGTAACCTAGCTTAAGGGTAGTTGGCAAAGAGTTGTTTCAGTCGAGGCAGTGACAGAAATCACGCGGCTAGAGAGCCGTACAGCGGACGAAGGTAATCCAATCATGCGGGCAGAACACATCAATCCCTTTCTCAAGTCGGTTAGCAACACCTTTTCGACGATGCTTCAATGCGAAACCCGTCGGGGTGAAATTTCGATTGCTGATTCGGGCGGCCAAAAATTTCCGATCAGCGGCGTCATCGGACTCTCGGGCAAGGCCGTCGGTACGGTCGTCATCAACCTGTCCGAGGAAGTCGCCCTCAAAGGGGCCTCCGCCATGCTGATGACGGAACTGACCGAGCTGGATGCGGATGTCCTGGACGCCGTCGGCGAGCTAGCCAACATGATTGCCGGCCAAGCCAAAGCCGAACTCGAAGAATTCGACCTCAGCGTCAGCCTGCCTACCGTCGTCACAGGCGACGACCATGAAATTCGCTTCCCTTCCGACGCCAAACCTCTTTCTGTGGCGTTTGACACCGATTTCGGCCCCTTGCGACTCGTGGTCGGCCTAGAGACCGTCTGCGAGCCAGCCAGCGTCTAAACCTTCCGCAACTGAAGGCAATGCTAGCAGCCTGTGCCCCGATAGTTCGCACGATCGGCAAACTCGACTCAAGTCTCCCAGTCCGGCAGGACGATCTTTGGAGTAAGCGCTGATGGCTAGGTGCCCTAGCGTTTGCGCGCCTTGCCGCAGGAAGTCTTCAAGCTCTTCGAGGGATCTTTTTCTACGATGTCCGACATTCACAAAGCTGCTGTCCTGCTTACGTCTTTGCCTGAAGAGGATGCTGCTGCGGTTATGGGCAAGCTTGATGCCAAGCAGGTCGAACAGGTCTCGATTGAGATCGCACGCCTGAAAGCTGTCACCGCCGACGAACAGGAACAGATCATTCTTCAGTTTGCCGAAACCAACCCCGGCTCAGCCGGCACCGACGCGGGGGGGTTGGACCGTGCGAAGTCGCTTGTGCAAATGGCACTTGGCAAGGACGCCAACGAAGCGCTCGACAATATCCGCCAGTCGATCGAAGCGGTCCCCTTTGCGTTTTTGCGACAAGTCGATAGCCAAAACATTCTCACCTATATCATCGACGAACATCCCCAGACGATCGCTCTGATCCTGTCGCATTTGCCTGCCGGGTCGGGCGCCGAAATATTGGCCGGTTTGCCCTCGGATCGGCAATTGCTGGTCGTCCAGCGTATTGCAGCGATGGGCCAGACAAGCCCCGAGATTATCGAAGAAGTCGAACGTGGACTCGAAAAACGCATGTCGAGCGTCATGAGCCAAAGCTTCGAGAACGCCGGCGGCGTCGGCGCAGTTGCCGAAATGCTCAACGTCTCGGACCGCTCGACCGAGCGCACCTTGCTCGAAAACCTGGCGCAGGACGACCCTGAGTTGGTCGAAGAAATCCGTCGTTTGATGTTCGTCTTCGAGGACATCTCGAAGTTCAATGACAAAGACTTGCAAATGGTACTCAAAAACGTTGAGAACTCGCAGTGGTCGACGGCGCTCAAGGGTGCCAGCTCCGAACTCAAAGAAAAAATCTTTGGCAACATGTCGCAACGTGCCGGCGAAATGCTCAAAGAAGAAATGGAATTCTCCGGGGCCGTCAAGCTCTCGGTGGTCGAAGGCAAACAGCAAGAAATCGTCGACATCATCCGCCGCCTCGAAGACACCGGCGAACTAGAACTCAACGCCGGCGGCGAAGAAGAAGAGCTAGTGCAGTAGTGCGAGCCGCACACGTAGGTATGAAAAAAAAAGAAAAAGCCACTGATGGACTCGGATGAACGCAGATATTTGAACTCTGTGAAATGGTGCGTTCCGCTATCGCTGCACGCACCCTACAAGTTTCCGCCTTCCGCCTTCCCCCTTCCCCCTTCCGCCTTCTACCTTGGTCCATTAGCATAAACCACTGTCGATTTTTCACAGTGGAGATGCTTTTATGGCCGCCTCGGCACCTACCCAAACGCCGATGATGAAGCAGTACCACGAGGCCAAGGCCTCGGCCGGCGATGCCCTGCTGCTGTTTCGCATGGGCGATTTTTACGAGCTGTTTTTCGACGACGCCAAAACGGCTGCTCGCGTGCTCGGCCTTTCCCTTACCAGTCGCGACAAAAGTGCCAACCCGATCCCCATGGCCGGGTTCCCGCATCATCAGCTCGATGGCTATCTGGCCAAAATCATCACCGCCGGAATGCGCGCCGCCGTCTGCGAACAGGTCGAAGATCCCAAAGAGGCCAAAGCCAACGGAAAAACATTGGTCCGCCGCGAAATCGCTCGCATCGTCAGCCGTGGCACCGTCACCGACGACGCGCTACTCAACCCGGCAGAAAGCAACTTTCTGTTGGCCCTCGCTCCCGGCGAGACGTGCGGTTTAGCATGGATCGACATCTCGACCGGCCGATTCGAGGCCGCCGTGGTCTCGGCCGATCGTCTGGGCGACGAGCTGGCTCGCGTAGCCCCGGTCGAAATTTTGCTCTCCGACGGTGCCGACGATCTGCCCGTCGATTGGACCGAGGGGCGTATGGTCACGGTCCGTCCCGCTTGGGCGTTTGGACATGACGCCGCCGTCGACGCGCTGTCCAAACATTTTGGTACCCAGTCGCTCGACGGTTTTGGTTTTGAGGCCGAAGATGCTCCCGCCCTGCAAGCCGCCGGAGCCGTGCTCGACTATTTGACCGAAACCCAAAAGGCCTCGCTCGGCCATATCGATTGCCTAACGCCCTATCGCGTCGGCAAACGCCTAGAAATCGACGAAGCCACACGCCGTAGCTTAGAACTCACACAAACCCTACGCGACGGCCGCCGCGAGGGATCGTTACTCGGCGTCATGGACCGAACCGTCACCTCGATGGGCGCACGGCTCTTGGGAGATTGGCTCGCCAACCCGCTGACCGAGACTTCGACCATCAACGCTCGGCTCGACGCCGTCGGCGAATTTCACGAGGAAGTTTCTCTCACCACCGAATTACGAGAAGCCCTGCGTTCTACCTACGATATGCAGCGTCTCTTGGCCCGCATCACCGCCGGTCGCGCCACGCCCCGCGATCTTAGCTTCGTCGCACGCACGCTCAGTTGTTTGCCCAAAGTCAAAGCCAAAATGACGGGCCGCCGCGCCGGACGCTTGCAGCAGTTGGAGTTGCGCATCGATCTGTGTGGGGATATCCGTGCCCAGCTCGAAGCTGCCCTGGTCGACGATTGCCCGCTCACCACGCGTGATGGCGGCTACATCCGCAGCGGTTTTGATGCCGACCTAGATGAACAACGTCAGCTCATGCAAGGCGGCAAGCAGTGGATGGCCAACTACCAGGCCGAAGCGATTGCACGGTCAGGCATCCCCAGCATCAAAGTCGGATTCAACAAAGTCTTTGGCTATTACCTCGAAGTGACCCACGCCCATCGCGAAAAGGTTCCCGCCGAATTTATCCGCAAGCAGACGCTCAAAAATGCTGAACGCTACATCACACCCGAGCTAAAAGAGTACGAAGAAAAAGTCCTCTCCGCCGAAGAGCGCGCATTTTCCTTAGAATACGAAATCTTTGTCCGACTGCGCGACACCGTGGCTGCTGCTGCGGGCCGGCTTCAAGCCACCGCTACGGCGATTGCCGAAGTCGATACACTCGCTTCCCTGGCCGAGCTAGCCCGCTCGCGCAACTACGTCCGCCCCCAGGTCGTCGACCACCCGGTGCTCGAAATCCTCGACGGCCGCCACCCGGTGCTCGATATTCTCGAAGCCGACGGAACGTTTGTCCCGAACAGTGTGAGTTGCGAGGCACGAGGCGCAAGTTGCGAGAAGGAAGAAAAAAACTCGCAACTCGCGTCAGGTAACTCACTGCTCCTTCTCACCGGCCCCAACATGGCCGGAAAAAGCACCTACATCCGTCAGGTGGCGCTCCTCACGCTGATGGGCCAAATGGGCAGCTTTGTTCCAGCCAGCAAAGCGACCCTCGGCATCGCCGACCGCATCTTCGCCCGCGTCGGCGCAAGCGACGACCTGGCTCGTGGCCGCAGTACGTTTATGGTCGAAATGACCGAGACCGCCCGGATTCTCAACACGGCGACCGATCGCAGCCTCGTGATCCTCGACGAAATCGGTCGCGGCACCAGCACCTACGACGGCCTCTCAATCGCTTGGGCAGTCGTCGAACATCTGCACGACCACGTCGGTTGCCGCACGCTGTTCGCGACGCACTATCACGAACTGACCGATCTCGAAGCCAAGTTGCCCGGCGTAGCGAATCTGAACGTCGCGGTGAAAGAGTGGGAAGGCGAAGTCGTTTTTCTCCATCAAATCGTCCCTGGTGCTGCCGACAAGAGCTACGGCATTCACGTCGCCCAGCTAGCCGGCGTCCCGCGCCAAGTGAACGAGCGAGCCAAAGAAATTTTAGTGATGTTGGAAAATCAACATGAAGGCGGAAGGCTGAAGGTGGAAGGCGGAAGGCAGGAGGCGGACCAGCCCGATCGCCGGTCCTTGCAAATGACTCTCTTTGAAACTGCCGATCACCCACTGCTAGAAAAAATTCGCAGCGTCGATCTCAACGCACTCACGCCGCTCGAAGTGCAACAAATGGTCGTCGAGTGGCAAGAGCAGCTCGCTCAAGCTCTACAAAGTAAGCCCAGATAACTCCGTAGGGTGGGCACCGTCCATCATTTTTCCGACGGAATTTATCCGCGTCATCCGCGGGCAGCTTTTTTGATACGAACGTCGCTTACTTCGATTGCCCGCGTACCACATCCTTGCCCGCTTGATGCGCCAAAAAGTCGGCGTTCTCAACCTTCTTGAAATTTGCCAACTGGTTGCGAACTTCCTCGACCCGCGCACGATCTTCACGCGAAAGTCGCCACGAGAACAGATGCGTCGCTCGCAACGGGGTTGTCTGCGAATCGACCTTGCGTCGAATCTCGACGGGCACCACCCCATGTTTTTCCAAAGCGGCGTTCAGCGCCAGCCGTGGCCCTGCCGGGGGCGTGCCATGCATCATCACGTTCAGCCGCGTGTACCAGTCGGTGAAAAGTCGATAGTTGCCCAAAGTTTTCATGTCTTGGGCAGGCACCGTCGCGACCGTGTAGGTCCATTGCTCGCTGCTCAGTGTGAGTCGCCCTTCGGCCAGATCAAATTGCTCGTCGAACGTTGGCTTGGCCGAAAATTGGATCAACGGATCGTCTTGTTGTTCGGCCCATTGGGTCAGCTTTTGCATCAACCCGGCAATTTGTTCGGTCGTCACCTCAGTGCGTTGCTTCGTTTTGGGATCGAGAAGAATGAACTGCCCAGGTCGCGAGCTAGTCGGCGGTCGAAAAACCGCGATCTGTGCCGGTTTGTCAACTGAATCTCCATCCACAAAGTCGTAGACCGTTCCCGAATCGAACAGTGTCACGGCATGGCTTAGCGGCTCGGTCGCATCGCCCGAATAGACATGCGTCTCGATGCGTAGCTCCTGAGCCTGCACCACAGAGACCAAACAGAACGACAACAGAACCGCAAACTTCTTCAGAGATTGCAAAATGCACATGGCAAACCATCCTAGACCGGTGGAATCAAAATTATTGACGGGAGGCCAACCATACGAAGCCAGAGCCCACCTGTAAACGTCGGTTCGGGTGCTGCTAGCAGCAATCGCGGAAACAAGGAGAAAGCCTCACGCAGAGGCGCAGAGACACAGAGGAAAAATTAAAAACCCTGCGGTCTCTGCGCCTCTGCGTGAGGCTTTCCTGGTTTTTCTTCAGAGGATTACAGCGTTTCGGATTCCGGTGTTTTTTCGTGGTCCCCGTCCACATGCCAATCATCCAAATGGATTTCGACCGAGACGCGGCCCTGCCAGCGATTGATCACGGGCCGAAAGGCAATCGACATAGGCCCTTTGATTTTCACTAATTCCTCTTCCCAGTCCCCACCACCAAACGCGACCGCACGCATTTTGACACCATGCTGGTCGAAAGTCATCGACAGATGGCTGCCCGTCGCTCCCATCCGTTTCGGTGCGCCCGAAAGACGCACTTCGCTTGCACAAAGCATCGGACGCGTATTGCCGTGCCCAAAAGGAGCCAGGCGCTCGATCTGCTCGACCGTCTGACGTGTCAACATTTGTAGCGAAGCCTCGGCATCGACCCGAAGCTCAGCAACACGATCCGCCTGCGAAATCTGCTCAACGGCTACTTGGCAAAACGCTTCTCGAAATGCGTCGAGGTTCTCCGGTTTGATTTTCATCCCCGCAGCAGCAGCATGGCCCCCGTGGCTTTCCAGCAAATGTCCACATTCGGCCAGCGCTTCGTGCAGATTAAACCCTGGCACACTCCGCGCCGATCCAATGCCCGGCTTCACGCCCAACGGGTCGTTGGCAATCATGACCACCGGACGGTTATGTTTTTCGGCCAGCCGTCCCGCAACGATGCCGATCACTCCCGGATGCCAACTATGATCGGCCAGCACAAAAGCAGCCGCATCTTTTCGGTCTTCGGCAGCCTTGATTTGCTTGTTCGCGGCCAGCAAGATACTGCGCTCGATCGATTGCCGTTTCGTGTTGAACTCGTCCATATACTGGGCAATCGTATCCGCCCGTTGCTGGCTTTCGGTGGTCAGCAGCTCGATCGCAAGCTCCGCCTGTCCCATGCGTCCCGCCGCATTCAGACGCGGCCCAATCGTAAAGCCAATGTCATCGCCCTCTAGCCGTTTTTTGTCGTTCAACTTCGTGTGACGCATCAACGCCGCCATCCCGACGGTCGGTTTGGCTTTGAGCGTATCCAATCCATACCGGACAAGAATACGGTTCTCGTCGAGCAACGGCACGACATCGCAGACCGTTCCGATCGCGGCCAGCCCCACCGCTTGCAGCAAAAACGTGCGTAGCCGCTCGGTCACTTTTTTGCCGTCGCTCGCACACTGGCAAATCGCCCAAGCCAACTTAAAAGCAACCGCCGCTCCGCAAAGCCCCGCAAAGGGATACTCGCTCTCTGGCAATGCCGGATGCACAATCACTGCCGCAGCGGGCAACGTCTCGGCCAGTTGGTGATGATCCGTCACGATCAGCGTCAGCCCAAGTTCCTTGGCAAGCGTCGCCTCCGCAACACTGGCAACCCCGCAGTCGACCGTCACGACCATGTCGGTCCCTCGTTCGACCAATTTGCGCAGTGCGTCGCCGTTGAGGCTATAGCCTTCGTCGATCCGATTCGGCACATAGAAATCGACGTCCGCATTGAGCAGCCGTAGGCAGCGCAACAAGATCGCCGTGGCGGTCATGCCGTCGGCATCGTAGTCGCCATAGATGGTTATTTTTTTATTGGCACCAATGGCGGCGAAGATCAATTCGGCCGCTTGCGTCGCGCCGGGCAGTTCCGCCGGATCGCGCAGACCATTGAGCTTCGGGTCCAGAAATTCTCTCGCCTCGGCCGGATCGCTGATGCCGCGCGACAGTAGCAATTGCGCCACCACGGCTGGAATCCCCGCCGCTTGCTGCAATGTGGCAACATCCTGAGGATCGCAAGAGGCAATGCGCCAGCGTTTCGACATGTCGTCCGTGAGTGGCCAGCGAGGTCATGGCCCTTGAAGGAGCCCTTGAAGGAATACAGACTGCAAGGAAGGAGACTACTTTTTCTTTTCGGTGTGTAGCGTGTGCTTACGAAGACGAGGAGAATACTTCATCAGCTTCAGCTTCTCGCCGCCTGTCTTGCGCCGGATCGTGTAGTTGTAGTCGCCCGTCTCTCCACAGACGAGGAAAACCGAATCGACCTTTCTTTTTCTCTTACCGCCAGATTTCTTAGCCATGGTACTTTTGAAGGGGTTAAAAGCTATTGGATGCGGGGATAGCCGCGATCTAACAGATCGCCGGAGCCTGCCCCTCTTAAATGTCTCTCGAATCGCATGATTCTACGGACTTTTCCCCGTTTCATCCAGTGGTGAAATTCCAGTGGGACAATTATCGAAGCCGGGAATGCGAAAAGTGGGGTTATACTTGAGTTTGAGCTACGGGCAGACAGAAACGGTCGCTGAGACACCCTCGCTAACCGTTGGTTTCCGCTATTTTTCAGTCTAAGAGAGGCTGATTGTCCGGCAAAACCGGTGAAAAAGTGCTTTGTGAATTCCTTGCCAGCAGAAAATCCTCCGAGATTTCCCGAGCCTCCGACGGCCGCTTTGCCAGCCTCGCCGCATGGGTCCGAAGAGGCTCCGCCCAGCCCGGCACCCTCAAAATCCGCACGATCTGCCCAGTCCCTACCAGCACGAAAATCGAAACGGCAAGTCTCTTCGCTATTTGCCAGCGCCACGCTCCACGGAGCCGCCTTGCTGCTCTTGTCCTTGTGGATATTCCCCTTACCGAGCAATCGGCCCTTAGGATGGCTCGAAGGGGCTTTTGACGCCGACGCCGAGACGCTCGAACTCGACGTCAACGAACTCGCCTCCGCAGCCGGCGATTTTTCGATGGACCAAGAACATGCCATCGATCTGCCCGTGACACAGAACTTGGCCAACACCCGCCTTGTCGAACCATCGCAGCTCGAATTGCCGACGACCGAAGCCGACTCCACCCGTTCGGCGAGCCTTACCGACGCAATGAGCCAACCGCTCGCCTCGCGCGGCGGCGGTCTCGACGGACGCCGCGCACGTAACCGCCACAGCCTAGCCCTCACCGGCGGCGGCACAGCCGCCAGCGAGTCGGCCGTCGAACGCGGCCTAGCTTGGCTGGCGGCCCATCAGTTTGACGATGGCAGTTGGCAATTCGATCACTCGCAATCTCCCCAGTGCAACGGCTACTGCCGTCATCCAGGGTTTCGTACCTCCACCACCGATTCAACCGGACTGGCCCTGCTCTGCTTTTTAGGAGCCGGTTACACCCAACACGAAGGCCCCTACCAAGAGACCGTCGCCAACGGGCTGTATTACTTGCAGCAAAGAATGATCATCACTTCGCTGGGTGCCGACTTGCGAGACAAAACCATCCTAACGGGCATCGACACGACATTGCCCCAACCTGCGAACGGCAACATGTACTCTCAAGCAATCGCTACGCTCGCCCTCTGCGAAGCTTATGCGATGACCCACGACGAAAATCTCGCTGGCCCCGCCCAACAGGCCGTCGATTTCATTGTTCACGCACAGCATAAACAGGGGGGGTGGCGCTACGAACCAGGCGAGCCAGGCGACACATCGGTTACCGGCTGGCAAATCGCCGCGCTCAAAAGTGCGCTGCTCGCCAAACGAACCATCCCCCGCGAAGTCTGGTATCGGGCCAGCAACTTTTTTGACAGCGTGCAAGAAAAACGCGGCGCAACCTACGGCTATCGTAGCCCTTCCAGCAAAAAACCCTCGATGTCGGTCGTCGGCTTATTCTCGCGGATGATGCTCGGCTGGCCCCACGATCACCCACCGCTACTCAAAGGCATTGTGCAGATTGCCGAGCATGTGCCCGAAAAAAATCACATCTATTTCAACTACTACGCCAGCATGGTCTTGCACCATCACGGTGGCCCTGCCTGGGAACGTTGGAATCCCAAAATGCGTGATTACCTCGTCAACCTACAAGCGACCCAAGGCCACGAAGCCGGAAGCTGGTACTTCGACGAAAACTGGAGCGACCGAGGCGGCCGGCACTACACCACCACCCTCGCAATCCTCACCCTCGAAGTCTACTACCGCTACATGCCCATGTACCAAGAAGCTTTTACGGGCGACGCGCCGTGAATGACGAATGACGAAATACCCAATGACGAAAGAATGACGAAGTCGGAATGTCGAATCGCTAGCTTCGATAGATTTTTGCGAAGATCAGGTGCAGTTCTTTTGCTTCTTGCCACAACGGTTTTGCTGCTTCTCGAAGTTCGGGCACCGCTTTGACCAACATGCGAACAAAAAACTTTGCCTCCCGGGCCTCTTTCTTACAAATACTGATTTTGTGGCGAAAATCTTTTTTGGAAACCGCGTCATCCGCCTCGCAATAGTTAGCGCCGACGCTCGTGCCTGCTCCTATCAGTTGATCCACTAGCCGATTCGTTACCGGACTTAAGGGAACCGACTTTGCAAAAGTAATCACTGCTTCCCCAAATTTTGAAGTTCTCTCTTCCAGGTCATAGCAAGGTTGGTCTGTTTCGGACATTCGATTTTTGTCATTCTTTCGTCATTGGGTATTTCGTCATTCGTCATTAAAAACGGGGACGAGCCCGTCCTCGACGTTTTGGGGGCACCAGCAACGCCTCGAACCGGACTCATCCCCTATTGTTTTATTGGATCGATTTACCGAAATGCTTAGGGCTTCTGAGGCGTCGATACGATGCGTAGATGGCCAAGATGCTCATGAGTCGTATTGCCGCCGATTGACTACCGTGAAAAAAATTCTCGGCGGCCTGGCGATCTACGAGAGACCCATGGCTTTGCGCCCCGACCTCACGATCGGTTTGCCTTGAGCGAGATGCCCAGTGGGAAAAGCGTAGCAGAGATGCGTCGTAGAGACTCGAAGAGATATCGTAGAGACATCTTCTGCTGCTATTAAACAGATAGGTCACGAAAGGCGGGCGGTCAAACTGGGAGGGAGATAAAAAGGGAAGTTTTCATTTTATCGCCCTCTCTAACGAATTCGACCCCTCGTTCGGGGAGGCAACCTACCGCCATACCGGAGGGCGCTTGTCGGCATAAGCGGCAAGACCCTCACGGGCGGCCTCGGTCGTACACGAAGTCGCACGCATCACGGCTCCGCCCGCCAGTTGGGTTTCGAGCTGCTCGCCGAGCGTTTCGTTTAACAGCCGTTTCGTGAGTTGAATAGCCTCGGGTGCTCCCGCAGCGCATTCACGAGCCAGTTCCATCGCCCGTGCCCAAACCTTGTCTGTGGCAACCAATTCGTGAAACAGACCTAACTGGTGCGCTTCGGATGCCGAGATCGTAGCGGAGGTCAGCAACAAACGAGCAGCCTGCCCCGTCCCCAGGCGATGGCACAGCAGCGGGGCCGCAACCCCTGCCACCAACCCGTAACGCGGATCGGGCAAGCCAAAGCAGGCGTCTTCCGAAGCGACAACGATGTCGCTGGCCAACACCAGCCCAGCCCCTTCTGAGAGCGCCAGCCCGTTGACCGAGGCAATGATCGGTTTGGTAGTTTCCAGCATCCGCAGCACCAAGTCGCGCCATTCGGCTGCGTATTCGCCCCAAAGCTGCATCGCTTGGTCCGGGTCCTCCGATCGCATCTCTTGCCAGTCCGCACCTTCCGAAAAGACTTCTCCGGCCCCCGTCAGAATAATCGCCCGCACACGTTTTTCTCGATATAGGTCGTCGAGCGCTTCGGTCAACTGTCCGAGCATCTGCCGCGTAAGCCGATTCCCCTGGTCGGGCCGATTCAAAATAATCGTCCCCGCACAATCGGTCACTTTTACGTCGATCCAATTACTTGGTGTAGGCATCGCTCGACTTTATCTCCACTCTGGAATTTTGTTTTGGCGTTTAGTTTTGGCAACAGCGCTCGCCGTCTCGTGTGGTTTTTCGTCAACATCAGACTCCAAACGCCTCGTCACGAAGACCCGGTTCAATAAGCGTAACTCCATATGACCATGAATGTTACCGCATGCAAAGCCCCCTGCCCCTCGGCTGCGGCATAGACCCTGCAATGAGGGGACTCCGACGAAGTCATCCACGCCGCCCAGGAGGAAGCAGCCATGCCACGCCAGACCAGCAAGACGACTACCAAAAATGGTTCGAGCAAGAATGGACCTACTAAGAATGGCCACGGTAAGGCCAACGGCAACGGTTTCTCCAACGGGAGCGTCACTAAGCCAGCCGCGGTCCGCAAGCCAAGCGACGCGCAAGAGGCTTCCAAAAGTTCTGCCGCCATCGACGATCCGGTTCGCATGTACCTCATGCAGATGGGCGAAATCCCGATGTTGTCGCGTGACGAAGAAGTCACTTTCGCCAAACGAATCGAAGCGACGCGTACCCGGTTCCGCCGCACGATGCTTTGCAACGACTTTATGCTGCACGGGGCTGCCGAGTTGTTACAAAAGGTCGCCGACGGCAACTTGCGTCTCGATCGCACCATCGAAATCTCGGTGACCAACACCGCCGAGAAAAAGCGTGTGCTCAAGCGGATCGGTCCCAATCTAGAAACCATTCGCAGCCTCTTAGCCAAAAACCAAATCGACTACCGCATCGCTGTAAGTCGAAACACCACTCCAGCGCTCAAACAGGCCGCTTGGCGCCGGACGATCAATCGTCGAAACAAAGCGGTGCGACTGGTCGAAGAGCTGAATCTCCGTTTGCAACGCTTGCTACCCATCATGGAGCAATTGCACGAGATCTCCGCCCGCATGACTTCCGTCAAAGAGCAGCTCGCCCACCCCGAGCAGCTTTTGCATACCGGATTGCAACACGAGTTTACCGAAGAGCTACGCTATCTCATGCGAATCACGCTGGAAACACCACAGACTTTGACACGCCTGACCTCGCGGACCCTGCGACGCAAAAAGAGATACGACGCCGCCAAACGTGACCTCTCAGCCGCCAATCTTCGGTTGGTCGTCTCGATCGCCAAACGCTATCGCAATCGTGGCATGAGCTTCTTGGACCTCATTCAGGAAGGCAACACCGGCCTCATGCGAGCGGTCGACAAGTTCGAGCATGCCCGTGGCTATAAGTTTTCGACGTACGCCACTTGGTGGATTCGCCAAGCAATTACCCGTGCGATCGCCGACCAAAGCCGCACCATTCGTCTGCCGGTCCACATGATCGACACGATGAGCAAGATTCGCACCGTGACGGCTAGCTTTATTCAGGAGTTTGGCCGCGAACCGAACCCCGAAGAAATCGCCGAGCGTGCCGGCATCTCGGTCGAAGACGCCAAATGCGTCAACAAGATGACCCGCCAGCCGTTGTCGCTCGACCAACCGGTCGGCGATCACGAAGACAACTACTTCGGCGAATTTCTCGAAGAGAAACGGGACGAAGACCCTTTGTACGACACCAACATGGCAGCCCTCAAGCAACGGCTCGAAGAAGTCATGACCGACCTCTCCTACCGTGAACGCGAAATCATCCGCCTCCGCTACGGATTGGCCGACGGTTATACTTACACACTCGAAGAAGTGGGCAAGATCTTTTCGGTCACTCGCGAGCGTGTCCGTCAGATCGAGTCCAAGGCCGTCCGCAAGCTGCAATCACCCTATCGTTCGCGTTCGCTAACCGGTTTTCTCGATGGCGTCGAACCCGTGCCAGTCGACGCGAATTAATTAATCAACTCGAACGGATTCTACGATAGCCAACGATCCCCCAATAGCCGGCGAGCTACGCCTCGCCGCAGTTCTTCAAAACACTTTTGACGTGACGTCGGCGAAGCGTAGCTCGCCGGCTACCTTGCTAGCCAAGGTGCGCCCCGCTTTCCTGCGATCGTTCACTGCGATCGTTCAGCCGGCCCGCTGCGAAAAGCAATCGATCTCTAGCCGTATCAGTTCTTCTGCAACCTGAGCCGCAGAGTTTGGACGCCGCAGCGGATCTTTGGCCAACAGACGATGGACCAACGAAGCGACCGGCTTGGGCAATCGAGGCACCGTATGCCGAATACACGTCGCTTTCGACTCGCGGTGCAGCCGGATCAAGGCGTCGGGCGTGCTGGCCACAAAAGGAAGTTCGCCAGTGATCATCTCGTAAAGCGTCACGCCCAGACTATACAGATCGCTTGCCGTTTCAGCAGCCAAGCTCGAGGTCACCACTTCAGGGGCAATATAGCTAAGCGTTCCCACCACCGGACGCAAAGACCAATGCCGTGCCTCGGACACAGCATGCGCAAAACCCAAATCGAGGAGCGTTGCGTGCCCATCGGGTGAGAGCAGGATATTGCTAGGCTTCACGTCGGCGTGAATCATACGAGCCGACTCGTGCAGCGCCGAAAGTGCCTCGGCCACCTGTCGAACGACCCAAAGCGTGACCGGCAGCGGCAGACGTTTTTTCTGTTGGAGCACCGACGCTAGCGAGCGGCCGGGGAGATTCGGCGTGACAAAGTAGAACGGGGCTTGCTGTACGTTCGCGGACAAGACGGGCAACAGATGCGGGTGCGACACCGTGCGACCGACCCAAGCCGCACGTCGCTGCATTTCGATCGCCTGGGGATCTCGCCACCACTCGCGCCGCAACACCTTGATAACATAGGTCGCGGGCTGGTCGGCTGCCGCGTCGGCAGGACGCGCCAAATAAACGCGTGCTAGGTCGCTTTCGTTCAAAAGTCGGACCAATTGCCACGGACCAATTCGGCCCACCGCTTGGGGACTCTTTTGGGTCGCGGCAAAATTGGCGCGGACCCCAGGGGTGTGCTCTACAGTTGCCATACAAGTGTTGCGAGGTGTGATTCTGGGTCGAAAAGAAGCCAGCTTTTTCGTCGGGTATTCAAAACCTGGCTATGCCTTTGATCGGCCACCGAAGGGCTTAGGCTCAATGCCGAACTGCTCAGAACGACAAACTGCGGCGCACCACCGAGAATCCAGGCAAGCCAGGTCGGCTTTGAGGTCAGCCGCCGATATATTTTGCCAGCACCGTCCGTGCAACCGCCGGATCGTCGGTCCCGCCAACAATCGTCCGCCCATCAGCAAACACCGTCAATAAATAGTCCTCAACCGCCAGCCGTAATAAAAAGGGATTCGCCGTCACTTGTCCCGCGCTTTGCAACCGCTCGCCAAGTGCTATCAAATCGACCGGCTCCGATTGGCTCGGCGCAATTTGTACGGAGTTACGCCCACAAAGCCGCGTGATAGCACTCCCCCGCTTGCCCTCGAGCCAAACAAATTCGCGCCGCCCACAAGTCGGACAGTCGTCGCTACGACTCGCCCCCACGCCAATCGACCGGATGTCATTCTTCCAAAGATCAACGATCGTCATCGTCGGATTTAGATGTTCACGATTTCCGCTCAGCAGCTTCAGAGCTTCCATCGCTTGCAGCGAAGCAATCACATTAACGATCGGCCCCAGCACGCCAGCCGTCTCGCAGGTCGGCATGGCCGTCGCAGGCGGTGGCTCGGGCATGAGGCAAGCCAGGCAAGGCGTTTTGCCCGGCACGATGGCCAGCGTTTGCCCTTCGGCACCCACGCAGCCGGCAAAGATCCACGGTTTTCCGTGCGCGACGGCATAGTCATTCAATAAATAACGCGTCTCAAAATTGTCGGTCCCGTCGACAATCAATTCCACGTCGTCCGCCAGCGAGCGAATGTTGTCGGCATTCAAATCGGCAACGACCGGCTCGATCTGAACCGTCGAATTGACTTTGGCCAGCCGCGCAGCCGCCGCCACTGCCTTCGGCAACTGCGTCGCCGCGTCTTCTTCAGTAAACAAGACTTGCCGGTGCAAGTTGTCGACTTCGACAAAGTCGCGGTCGACCAGCCGTACAAATCCGACGCCAGCGCGCACCAACGTGCCGGCCACCACGCAGCCCAGCGCACCGCACCCGCAAATCAAAACGCGAGCCTGCATCAATCGCCGTTGCCCCGCTTCGCCTAGCGGAGCGTAACGGACTTGGCGACGATACCGATTCAAGGGTTGGTCTTCAGTGGTCATGACGCAACAAAATACCCCGCCAGATCAAATTCAGGAGCCAGCTCGGCTTGCAACCGGTCGCAAGCAGCACGAGCCGTAGCCAGGTCAGCCTGTTTTGCCCCTTGTCGAATCACAATCACAGGCTTCTCGGCGCTCGCCAGCCAACCCGGGGGACGCTGGTCGGTGCAAAGCTCGACGACAAAAAAGTTACAAGGGATATTCGCAGTATCGCTCGCTTGCGAATCCACATCGACCACGACCCCAACGGGAAAACGTCCCGAGCGAGACGCCGCCAGCAACGGCTGGGTACGCAGTTGCTCTGAACTAAAAATTGCCCCGACCACGGCTGGGCTCCAAGCAAGACGCTCCAGCTCGTTTTCACCCGTCTCTCGCAAATCAATCATCAAAGGGACTCCCCGGCGACTGGCCGACTCCAGAACCGTTTCACCGGGCGACGCGACAATCAACATCGACTCCGTCGCACGCGCAGCTGCCAAGGTCTCATCGGTGAGGGCCAACGAAACCGCCCCACGCAAAACAACACGTCGCCCCTCCAGCTTCCAGTTTCCGCCATCCACCGACCAACGCTTGAGGGCGATCGACGTTTCGTAGTCCAGCGTTTCGCCCCCTTCGGTCGTGACCGACAATTTCAAATCATAAAGAAACGGAAGCCCCGGCGTCCAAAAACAAGGGTCGGGCACAAACAGCTCGGTCAGGCAGGCGGCACCCGGTTGATTCGCAGCAGGCTGTGCGGCAAAAGTGGCTGGCAAAGTACGGGCAAACTCGCAGTGCGGTCCACACAACTGGCCGTCGATCGTTTGGATCTTGCTGCTCGGCAGCGCTTGCAGAAAAATCCTCGCTTCGGCGTCGACAGCACTACCCTGTAGCAGCGAAATTTGTTGATGTAGCATCTCAGTCCTCATTCCGAAGAGACGGCGGCTGCCGAGCGTTCGAGTTCTGTGGCCAAAAATTTGCCGGTCAACGATTTCGAACTTGCGGCGACCTCTTCTGGCGTGCCATAGGCGACCACGCGTCCGCCGTTCTCTGCCGCCCCCGGTCCCAAGTCGACCATATAGTCGGCGGCTTGCATCATCAGCGAGTTATGTTCGACCACGATCAGCGAGTGTCCCATCGCAATCAACGAATCAAAACAATCGAGCAACTGCAAAACATCCGAATAATGCAAGCCGGTCGTCGGCTCGTCGAGGACAAACAAGGTCCGGCCTTTGCGCGGGGCAGCGATGTAGGTCGCCATCTTCAACCGCTGCGCTTCGCCGCCCGAGAGCGTGTTGGCCGGTTGGCCTAAACGCAGATAATCAAGCCCCACATCCATCAGACATTTGAGCCGGGTCAAGATTTTGCGATGACCGCGGAAGAACGTAAACGCCTCGCGGACCGAAAAATCGAGGACTTCGGCAATGTTACAACCTCGGTATTTGACTTCCAACACCTCGCGGCGATAGCGGTGCCCCTGACACTCGGCACAGCGCATATAGACATCAGCCATCAGCTTCATGTCGATCTTCTTATAGCCTTCGCCCTGGCAAGCTTCGCACCGTCCGCCATCGACATTAAAACTAAAGTGGCTCGCCTTAAAGCCGTGAGCCTGCGCCTCGTTCGAGTCGGCAAACAAAGCTCGAATCGGATCAAAAGCTTTGATGTACGTCACCGGGTTGGAACGTGGCGTGCGGCCAATCGGGCTTTGATCGATCGAGACGACGTCCTCGACCTGTCTCGCCCCCGACAGTCCGTCGTAGGGCGCCGGTTTATCGGTGTCGATTCCCAATCGCTCGGCGACGGCCGGATAGATCGTATGCTGAACTAGCGTACTCTTGCCCGACCCGCTCACGCCGGTCACCACGCACAAAACGCCCAACGGAAATTCGACGTCCACATTCTGAAGATTGTTTCCTCGCGCCCCCTTCAAACGGAGCCAGCCCTGGTCGGTCGCCCGTCGTTCGCTGCGCAAACCAAGCGTGCGCCGCCCGGTGAGCCAATCGCCCGTGCGGCTCTCGGTCGATTCGAGCATCTCGGCAGGCGTCCCTTGAAAAACAATCTTTCCGCCAAACTCGCCAGCTCCCGGCCCAAGTTCAACCACCTCGTCGGCGGCACGAATCAGCAGCGGATCATGTTCGATCACCGCGACCGTATTGCCCCGATCGCGGAGGCCTTGAATCGTATCGACCAGTTGAGGCATATCGGCCGGGTGCAAACCGGCACAAGGTTCGTCAAGCACATAGAGCATCCCCATCAAGTTCGACCCCAAAGCCGAAGTGAGCGACACCCGCTGCGCTTCGCCGCCGCTCAGCGTGCGCAGCGGCCGATCGAGCGTCAGATGCTCGACGCCCACACGTTGCAAGTATTCCAGCCGCGAGACGACCTGGTCGCGCAACAACCGTCCTACCTCGCGCTGCCAGGGCGTAAGCTCAACCTGCGCCAACCACTCGAGTTCATCACGGATTGTTAGCGCCGAAATCTCGGCGATGTTCAGCCCCCCGATGCGTACGGCCAGCGCCTCGGGTTTTAATCGAGCCCCTTTGCAATCATCGCAAGGATAGTAGGTGCGCCAGCGGCTCAGAAAAACGCGCAGATGCATTTTGTACTTGCGACGCTTGAGCCACTCAAAAAACCCGTCGAGTCCGCCAAAGTCACGCTCTGGCACCCCTTCGCGGATAAGCTGCTTATGCTCTGGCAGAAGATCTTCATACGGCACGTCGACCGGCAGCTTGTACTCTTTGGCCAGCGCAAGCAGTTCTTTCAGCTCGTGGGCATAGGCGGGCGTGTTCCACGGAGCAATGGCTCCGTCGCGTAGCGATTTCCCTGGGTCGGGCACCACGCGGTCCATGTCGACGTCGATCACATTGCCAAACCCTTCGCAGGTCGGACAGGCCCCGAGCGGATTGTTGAAGCTGAGCAGTTGCGGTTCGGGTGTCGGGTAATCGAGGTTGCACGCATCGCAGCGAAACGATTGGCTAAAACGTCGTCGCTGCCAGGGTCGACCATCGATTTCCAAAACCCCGCCAGCGTCCCCGTTAGCGTCGGCTGCCAAGCCGTCTTTACTACTGTCACCCTCCGAGCCACCCTCTGCCCAAACCACACAAGTTCCTCGCCCCGCTTCGAGGGCCGATTCTAACGAGTCGCGCAAGCGCGCTGCCGACTCGAGCGAAACCGACAAGCGGTCGAGCACGACGTCGATTGCTTCTAAGTCAACCAACTCTCCAACCGCCGAAGGGCTTAGGTCGATCGTCCTGCCGTCATGAATACAGCGGCGGAAGCCAAGGGCGATGAGGTCCGCCATCCAAATTGCGTCGGTTCGCTGTGCGCCCCTGCGCGAAGGAAACCCAACCATCAGCCGCGTCCCCTCAGGCAGACTTGCCAGCGACTCCGCAGCCGATTCCGAGGAGTCTTGGTGAACCCGCTGACCGCAGTCATGACAAATCACTTCGCCAATCCGCGAGAACAATAACTGAAGATATTCGTTAATCTGGGTAACGCTACCGACCGTCGCTCGGCTCGAACGGCTCACGCTCTTGCGAGTCACAGCGATCGAAGGCGGAATGCCTTCGATACTCTCCGCCTCGGGTTTGTCGAGCTGCTGCAAAAACTGACGTGTGTAGGCCGAAAAACTCTCGATGTACCGACGCTGCCCCTCGGCATACAAAGTGTCGAGCGCCAGGCTCGTCTTGCCGCTGCCGCTGACTCCGCAAAAGGCAATCAACTTCCGATGAGGCAAGTCGACATCGACTTCTCGAAGATTATTGACGGCAACGCCTCGAAGGCGAATGGTAGGGTCGGTCACGTTTCGAGCTGCTCTGTGAAGTCTATCGACAGGTTGGTAAACTGACCATCCTACCGCAAAACTACCCGCATGTGCCAGCGCTGCGACTTTGCTATAATTTCTCGCTGACTCCTGCTCGTGCTTCCCAAGGGTTTTGTCGTTGTCCGCTAAAAAATGGAAAAATCCGTTCTACTTGCTGCTCCTCCCCGTGAGCGCGGTCTTCTGCATCACCGGTTTTGCCTATGGACTGATGGCCTTCCAGGCGGTCAATGGCGACGCCCTGGCGATCGAATCGACCGCCAATCACCCCTTGTTCGCCTGGCTACAGACGCATGGCAGCAAGGCGATGCTCGTCCAGCTTGCAGTCCTGGCAATCTTGACGGTCGGAACCATCCTGACCGACAGTTGGTGGACCGAAACCAAGAAAAACGTGCCCTCCGAGGACGCAGAGAAGCTCGGAGGAAAAAAGAACCACGAAAAAAACGAATGACACGAAAATCCAACGGAGCTTCTGCACTTTCGTGTATTTCGTTTCTTTCGTGGTTTGACTTTTTTGAGGCTCATCTCGATCTGCCATGACGCACTCTGATCTACAACGAACCATCATTCAGCTTTGCAACGCAATCCGTGCGCACGATCGGCGCTACTACGTCGAGGCAGCGCCGTCGATTTCAGATCGAGAATACGACCAGCTTCTCCAGCAGCTCCAGCAACTCGAAGCCGCCCACCCCGAGCTGCTCACCCCCGACAGTCCGACCCAACGCGTCGGTGGCGAACCGCTCGAAGGGTTTCAGACGGTGCCCCACGCGCGGCCCATGCTCTCGATCGACAACACCTATGACGCCGAGAGTTTAAGCAAGTGGGCAAAACGCTGTTTTGAAAGTCTCGATCCCGATCTCGCCGCGATCGAAGCGGAGTTGAGAGAGATCGACCAGCGAGAACAGCAGCTCAAAGGAAAACGAGACAAACCGTCGAAGGAAAAACGCAAGCAAGCCAAGCAGCAACGCGAAGCACTCGGCCTGCAAGCGGACGAATTCTTAGCCGCCGCAGCTTCGACGGGTTACCTTCTCGAAGGGGGCTACCTTGCCGAGCCAAAAATCGATGGGGTAGCAATCAACTTGCGCTACGAAAACGGGCTCCTTGTGCTTGCCACCACCCGAGGCGACGGAAGCCACGGCGACGACGTCACACAAAACATCCGCACGATCCGTTCGATCCCGCTCCAACTTGCCACCACCAAGACGCCCGCACCCGAGGTGCTCGAAGTGCGAGGCGAAATCTTCATGCCTTCCGCAGAGTTCGAGCGAATCAACCAAGCCTTTTGCGACGCAGGAGAAGAGCCTTTAGCCAACCCTCGCAACGCAACCGCAGGAACATTAAAACAGCTCGACCCAATAGCCGTGGCCGAGCGACGCTTGCAGTTTTTAGCCCACGGGCAAGGCGAGGTCTCGGACAGTCCGTTTCGGTCGCATAGCCAGTTTTTGCAAGTCCTGTCTGCCTGGGGCCTGCCGACCAATCCGCTGGCAAAGCGTTGCCGTTCGATCGACGAGGTCTGGCAGCTTATCGAACAGTTTGAAGCGGAGCGTACCAAGCTCTCTTATGACGTCGACGGCGTGGTGGTCAAAATCGATCGCTACGATTGGCAACAGCAGCTTGGCGCGACTAGCCGTTTTCCGCGTTGGTGTATTGCCTATAAATATCCGGCGGAGCAAGCCGTGACCAAGCTGCTGCAAGTCGATTGGCAAGTCGGCAAAACCGGAAAACTGACGCCGCGTGCGACGATGCAACCGGTGTTGGTCGCAGGGACGACCGTCCAACATGCGACGCTGCACAATTTTGGCGAGATCGAGCGCAAAGATATCCGCGTCGGCGACACCGTCATCATCGAAAAAGCAGGCGAGATCATTCCCCAGGTCGTACGGGTCGACCTAGAAAAACGCCCGCCGAATCTACCGCCCATCCAACCACCCACAACATGCCCCGATTGCGAGGGCGAAGTCGAGCGAGAGCAAGACGACACCGGCAAAGAGACCGCCCGTTACTGCATGAACCCCGAATGCCCCGCCCAGCTCCGCGAACGCCTGATCCACTTTGCCGCTCGCGGGCAAATGGATATTGATGGCCTGGGCGAGAAGATCATCTTGCAATTAGCCGACGCAGGGCTGCTTGATTCGTTTGGCGACATTTTTCAGTTGTACACGCACCGCGAGCAATTACTCGAACTAGATCGCATGGGCGAGAAAAAGGTCAACAATCTGCTGGCTGGCATCGAAGCGGCCAAACAGCGAGGGCTGGACCGAGTCTTGTGCGGCTTGGGCATCCGCCATATCGGTTCGACCGTCGCGCGTATTCTTGCCAAGCAGTACCGTACGATCGACGCACTGGTTGCCGCCACACAGGAAGAAATCCAGACGTTTCAAGTCGACGAGCAAGAATCGGGCATCGGCCCAGAGATCGCCGCCTCAATGCACCATTTTTTGCATAGCGCCGCAGGCCAATATGTCATCACCGAACTTCGCAACGCAGGCGTGTCGCTCGCGGTTTCGCAGTCCAGCGAACCAATCGTCAGCCAAATCTTCGCCGGCAAAACATTCGTCGTCACCGGCAAACTAGAAAAGTACACCCGTGACGAAATCCACGCCCTCGTCGAAAAGCACGGCGGCAAAGCCACAAGCAGCGTCACGCAAAAGACCGACTACCTAGTCGCCGGAGAGAAAGCGGGCAGCAAACTGGCAAAAGCCCAGCAACTGGGCGTCTCGGTGCTGAGCGAACAAGCCTTTAGGGAGCTATTGGAATAATATTCTCTTGTCATTTGTGAGCAGCTATCGGATAATGAACTATCCGATAATGAAATAGCGGGCGTAGGTTGACTGGCGATTTTCTCGTCATCTCTTGAGGGTAATCATCATGAGTGTTGATATTAACGATCTAAAAAACCTCCCGATTGCTGAAAAGTTGCGCCTCGTAGAAATCCTTTGGGATGATATTAGTACGTCGAGCGAACCGATCGCATTGCACCCCTGGCAATTTGAAGAAGCAGGTCGCCGCCGCGAAGAGCTGAAGGCCAAAGGTTCGCTTGCCATTGATCGCGACGAATTGTGGCGACGCATTGATGGCTGATTCACTGCGCTTTCATCCGCTTGTCGCCGAAGATTTATCGAGCGCCATACGCTGGTATGACGATATTTCTCCCAAACTAGGTAACCGTTTTCGACGGGCCGTCAATTTGCGTTTTGATACGATTGAGTTGCGCCCCGAGTCGTTTGGCCGTGTGCAGGACGAGTTGCGAGCGACTCGTGTAGCTGGATTTCCCTATCTTGTCCTCTTCGAGTGTGATGGCAACGCTGTTGAAGTATTTGGGGTTTTCCATGCGGCTGCCGACCCTCAAAAATGGAAGACTCGTAAGTCGATGTAAGCAAAATGATTACTGCCCCAACGTGATCGCCGCTCGCACGCCAGCGGGTAGCTCGATCCCCAGTGCTTCGGCACGAAAAATCAGCCGACGGGCTTTGTCTTGCTCGCCTTGCTGCCAAAGCAGGATGCCGAGGTTGAAATTCAAATTGGCAGCGTCGGGATTGGCGGCAAGGCCCGCACGATAGACCTTTTCGGCGGTGCTGGTCCGCCCCAGTTGTGCAAGGAGTCCCCCCAAATTGGCGCAGAGCTGCGGGTGCTGGGGTCGAAGCTCTTGGCAGCGTGCATAGGCATCGAGCGCCTCGTCGGGTTTGCCCAGCGTGTAGTAGACGTTGGCTAGTTGGAACAGAGCCTCAAAATGTTTCGGGGCGATTTCCGACGCATGGGTGAGGTGAGCGATCGCTTCGGCATGAGCACCACGTTGGAACTCGGCAACCCCCAGTTGATAGTACACCTCAGCCGACCCAGGTCGGAGTTGGCTCGCGTTTTGTAGCGCAGAGACCGCAAGTTCGTTTTCGCCGCTGGCGCTCCGTGCCGAGCCTAACAGCAGATGGGCCTGCCAGTGCTTGGGACGATCGGTCGCCAATGATTTGGCCAGCGAGATCGCTTTTTCTAATTGCTCATTTTCCATGTACGCCAAACACAAATCCATGCGTATCTCAAACGACCTGGGACGTTGGGCAAACGCTTTTTCTGCGAGGTCGACCGCCGCTTGCGAGTCGCCCTGAGCCAACGCGTCGCGGCTTCTTTGGGCTTGGCACTCGGGTAGCTCGGGCGCTAGGGCAAGCAGCGCTTGCGAGCGTCGGTGTTCGAGATCCTTGTAGTCGTCCGAAGACTGCGATCGCTCTGCCCAGAGCAAACCACCAGCGATAGCAAGCAACAGCCCCCACTTGGCAGCGTGAAGGATGCCGGGCACAAAATGTTCGGCAACCAGGTTTTGCGGCACCTGATCGACCAAATTCTGCTGCGTCTTTTTCTCGCTGACCTTCCAGATAAATCCATCAAAGTAAAAATGCAAGAACGAGGAGGTGACAAACAGTGCCACGAGCCACTGATGGGCGTCCAGACTGCCGCCAACAAAGACGTACTCGTTGGCGTCGATGTTGAAATAGCGGATCGAACCATAAGCGGCGATCGCCGCCAAATAAATGCCAAGCATCGACCAGCGATCTTGGAACAAAAAGCGAAGCGGCCCAAATCGTTCGCCCGCACGTTGGAACAATCGCCGGTTGTAGACCCAGACGATTGCGTAGTATTGCACGGCGTGATAAATCTCGAACATTGCCAGTCCGATAAGCACGTTGGTCGATAGCCGACCGGTAAACCAATAAAACCACCCCGTCGTGCCGATCAGCAGCAGCTTGAGCCAACTCACCGGCAGACCCAGTCGATGGCGTCTTACGAGATTGACGGCATAAGCAAGCAGCACGCAAACGCCCGCGCTACCGACGATCAGCCGCGTCCACGCAAGCCATTCGGGCCCAAACAACGGAAGCCCCGATTGCCACATCGCGTTCGCAACGCCAAAAGCACGCGCATCGCTAAACACCACACCGGCGACAAACACGCTCAGACAGAGCCAATGGTCGAGCCGCGCCGACCAGCGGTCGTTCACCCCCAGCCGCACATCATAAATGCGCATGAATCCGTAAGTCTGCATCAGTCCATGCCAAGTGCCCCAAACCAGCAGGATCAATTCGAGTCCGTGCAAATGCGTCCAGGGAAGGTGCAGCGCCCTTGCCAACGAGCTAGGAGGCGAAAACAACAACGCCAGGGCAAAGACCAGCAGCGGCACCAGCAAAAACCGCGAGCGATAGCGTTGAAACAATTCGCGATCGCCGTAGGCTCGCATGAAGCCGGGCAAATGGTGCCCCAGCGAAGCAAACGCAATCACCGCCAGCGAGACTTCTTCGGGCGTAAGCCAACGTCGCGCCACGATCAGCACAATCGGCACAATCAGTATCGGAGTCACGACCACATAGGCCAAGTCCCACCAGGGCGAGACGATCCAGCTTGGGCGTTGCACTGGGGCAGAAGATGCGGTTGTGGCTGTCACGGTGGGTAAGCAGGCAGTGGACAGTGGGCAGAAAAAGAGGGTATCCAAGCCTACCTTGCTAGGCTCAAATTGCAGACCCCAAGGGCATTGTTTGGCGAAAACGTGCCCCTAGCAACCTCAGAATAGCGCCAATCGCCCACCCCGAGTCCCTGCTCCCCCTTCCAGCCGACTGCCCACTACTTTACTGCCCACTTTTTCTTGGCTTTTCGATCGGTCCAGTTTATGCTGGAGAGACCAGCTGGCTGGGCCGTTTGGCGGTCTCAGCCCTATTTGCGGCTCGCACTAGAAGGCAACAAACGATGAATACTCAGAAACAGAAAAAGTGGTTTTTCGTGGCGGGACTGCTGATGGTCGGCGTCTTGGTTTTACCAACCTGGGCAGCAGACGAGGCTCCGTCTTCAGAAGCCGAGTCTTCAGAAGCCAAAGTCCTCGGGTCTGACGACGTCACACCGGTCGACCTCTTCGACGCGATCGACCAAGGCTTGGTCGACGTCAAGTTTGTCGCGCGCAGTAGCTCCAAAGGGCGGCTCGTCATGACCAACAAAACCAAAGAACCTGTGAGCGTGCTCGTGCCCGAAGCCTTTGCCGGTGTGCCGGTGTTGCACCAGTTTGGTGGCGGTGGTGGTGGCGGCCAGGGCGGCGGTGGCGGCGGCGGACAGAGCGTTGGTGGCGGCGGCGGCGGTGGACGTGGTGGTGGCGGCGGTGGCCGAGGTGGCGGTGGGGGCGGAGCTTTTAGCATCGCTCCAGAAAAAATCGGCCGACTCGACGTCCCGTTGCTTTGCCTCGACCACGGACTGCGCGATCCTTCGTCGAGCAAGCCGTACGAAATCCGTCCGATCGAAGATGTGGTGAGCAGCCCAGCGCTGATCGCAATCGTCAAGGCGTATGCCAACGGCGAGCTACCTGCCGGTGCCTCGCAAGCGGCGACCTGGCATCTCAATAGCCAAGTCAGTTGGTCCGACCTCGCATCCAAACTGACGGGCACGACCCGTAGCATGGTGCGGAACCCTTATTTCAGCCGCACCGAAATGCAAACCGCAATGGCCATCGTCAATCGCGCCGAGACCATGACCGCCGGCGAGATCGTGACCCCACGCAACTGGAAGTCCCCAAGCCAAAAGCAGCACGAGTCCGATCAAGCTTCCAAGAAGGACGACGAAAAAAGCTACGAAAGCAAAGAGAAAAAAACAATCGACGTCCAACGCGAAGTCGAGCTTTCGGTTGAGCAAGGCGTTTAGCCGCAAATTCTTTTTATCGCACAAGTAGGGTCCGCTGTGCGGACCAAAGCAGTCCGTAGGGTGGGCTTTGTAGGGTGGGCACTGCCCACCAAACCGAACTTGTTAGAGGTGGTGGGCAGTGCCCACCCTACTCCGCCAACGGCGAAGCCGTGTCAGCAGGTAGCCCACAGCGTTAGCTGTGGGTGGCTAGTGGAAGCAACCCCGCAGCCGCGAACGCGGCGAAAGCAGAGACAACCCTTGCTTTCGCCACATTCGCGGCTATTTTTTGCTCATACCGCATTCGCGGATTGCCGCGCAGGGGTATTCCCCCTAAAGAAAAGTAGGATTTTTCGTGCATTTGCCGAAACAACGGTTTGCGGCCACAATGGTGTTTGACATCCCCCCCCCCCCCCTATGGTAGGCTTCGAACAACTCGAAGCCTGAGGAGATCCCCCCAAATGCGATTTGCTGTAAATGCTATTTTTTCGACGCTAGTCGTTTTTGCTACTTGTGGCTCGCCCTGCTTCGCCGGTTTTACGTTCCTCGGCCCAACGCCTTATCTGAGCGCTGCCGATAGTCCGTTTGCCCAATACTTGGACGGGCCCGATTTTTATCTAGAAGATTTTGAAGATGGGGAGTTGAACACCCCGGGGATTTTTCAGCCGATCGTGTCAGTGTTTGGAACAAGTGATCACGGCGTCGTGGTTGGCCCGTCTGCTCTAACAGACTCTGTCGATGGTGACGACGGCGTGATTGACGGATTGGGAATAGGTGGGCATTCATTTCGTACAAATAGTCATCTCACGGCTCCAACCCTACCTCCACAACAAGTATTCAGCGTGCAATTTGAATTTAATGCGATGCAACTAGGACACCTACCTACTGCTTTCGGTTTTGTATGGACCGATGGCTTTAGAGGCTCCTCTGCAGGTTTCACGGTAACTAATGCTAATGGCAAAGAGCAAAGGTTTTCTTCTCCTAGGCCAATGGGTGATGGTACGAGAGGTGGAGTGACCTACGAGGACCAATTTCTCGGGGTTTTTTCAGAGTTTGGTATTACAAAAGTGCGGATTAGTGGAGGGTATGTTGGCGCGACTGGGTTTGATTTTATCGAAATCGACCATCTTCAATATGGAATAGTTGTGCCTGAACCGAAGGGTACTATCCCACTCGTACTCGCATCAGTATTGAGTTTTTTCGGTCGCAAGAGATTGTGGCATTGAATAAATGCCGTTTTGATCAAGCCACAGATTTATAGGGGAAATAACATGCTATCGCGAAAACGAACATTTGAAGTGCTAGAGAAGCGTCTGCCATTGACGGCTACCTGGGGAGCTGCGCTCGCCGATTACGTGGATGTGAGTGAGTTGGAAATCGAGCCGACTTACACAACATTCGATTCGCCTGCAAATCATGAAACGGCAGTGGGTACTGGGTTTGATGGTGTAGTCAGGTTAGACATCCAAACGACTACGGGAAATTTTCTAGGAAGTGGTACATTGCTTCCCACCGGAAGACACATCTTGACTGCTGCTCATAATCTGACTAATGCTGATCCCAACACTCCTCCATTAGTAGTAACCAGCCTAAATGCTGTATTTGAACTTCCTGGAGGTGATGTTACAGTTAGCTCCAATGTTTTCGCGGTGCCTTCGAGTTGGAATCGAGTTCTGACGAATGGATCAGACCTTGCCATTGTTGAGCTAATTGCAGCGGCCCCTGCTGACGCCGAACGTTACGATATTTTTCGTGGTTCAAGCGAAATTGGCAGTGTAGGAGAAAAGGTCGGATACGGCCAATCAGGCCAAGGAGTGGCAAGCCTAGCAGCCGGGACCAAACGGGATGGCAGCAATCTGTACGAGCTGTTTTTTGACAGCGATGAGGCGGACATATTGCTTTTTGACTTTGATAACGGTACCTCAGGTAACGATACATTTGGCGTTATAACCAATGGAGCCCTTGCGAATACCGGGCTAGGTAACGCTGAAGTACTAAATGCCCCTGGTGATTCTGGCGGACCAACATTCATCGGTAACGAGGTCGCTGGAGTCACATCGTTTGTTACTAGAACAAATAGTGGCGTTGGAGATGTTGACTCGACTCTCAATTTCAGTTTTGGTGAAATTGGAGCTGACACGCGGGTCTCTGCATTTGCCCCTTTCATCGATTCCATCATTGATGTAGCTGGCCTACCCCAAGTCGCTAACGTCACCATCAGCGGTTCCACGTCAACACATGCTCCACATGTGTTTAATGACCCGAACGACGACATTAATGATTTTGATGGTTCGGGGATACAGCTCAAAAGGGTGCCCGTGGGTGGGGCCGATACGGTGGCGATTGAGTTTAGCGAGCATGTGCTCAACATCGATTCAAGCAGCCTGATTCTCAAAGAGCTTGCGATCGGGCATGTGCCGCAACTGGCAGCTGGCGGATTTGTTTACGATGTGGGAACTCATACCGCGACGTGGACTTTTGATGCACCGTTCGACGCCGACCACCATTACCTTTCGCTCTCCGATACGGTGACTGATGTTGGGGGAAATCAACTTGACGGCGAGTGGACCAACCCCTTTAGTGTCACAACCACCGACAGTTCGGTGAGTACCTTTCCCTCGGGCAACGGTACGGCCGGAGGCGATTTTAATTTTGTGTTTACCATTCTTCCAGGAGATGCGGATGGCGACAACGACGTGGATGGTAGCGATTTCTTTAGCTATACCTTTAACCAAGGAGGCCCCGACCACACCTTCCAACAAGCCGACTTCAACGGTGACGGTTTTACAGACCCCGACGATCTAGCGTTGTGGCAAGCAAACTACGGTTCAAATCCGATCTATGGTGCAAATCTGCGAGACCTTGCGTTCTCCGACTACAATGCCGATGGAATTGTTAGTATGGCCGACTACTGGATCTGGTCTGACAATTACGGCACAAGTGGTCAGTATGGTGACGGCGATGGGAATGGCGACGGAGACATCAACGGCAACGATTTCATTTTGCTGTATCGCCAGTTTGGACTTGAATTGGACTGGGTGTCGTAAGCAAGTAGGGTCCGCTATGCGGACCCTACGGTTGCTAGGCGGCGGTGGGGCGGCGTCGTTCTACGAGGAGCTTTTGGATTTCTTGTTGGTATTGGGCTTGCTCAGACTGCCAGTGGTGGGCGGCCTGTTCGTAGTGGCGTTGTTGGGCGTCGAGTTCTTTTTCGCGCGAGACGAGCCGGGCTGCCCGGTGTTCGAGGTCTTGTTCGCGGCGTTCGAGCCATTGTTGGAGCTGCGTGCGACGCTCTTGAAATTGAGCGTGATGTTCGGCCAGCTCGAGCCGGACCGTTTCCAGATCTTGTCGGCGACTTTGTAAGTCTTCGGAGGCAAGCTGATAATGGTCAGAAAGTTTGCCTCGTACTTGGGCGATCGAACGAGACAGACTGGCTGGGGCGAGTGCCCCTTGCAACTGGAGCCAGGTTTCTTCGGTGGCGAGTCGCATTTCGAGGACTTCACGCTGCGAGGCACGCAGCTCTTCTTGCAAGTGCTCTAGGGCCGTGTGACGCTGTTCTAGCTCGGCCTCGCGTCGCTGGAGCTTTTGTTCTTCCTGCTTGGACTCGGTTTTGGACGCGTCTCGTTCTTTGCTTAAGCTGCGGCGTTCGCTGGTGACACGGTTCTCGAAGGTTAGCTCTTGTTGTTGGAGCGTGCCCTGTTGTTCGAGGAGTTGGACCTGTTGCTCGGTGAGCAGCGATTCGGCATGGGTAAGATGGGCATCCCGAAGCTCGATTTCTTGGGTCTGTTCTTGGAGTTCGACGAGCTTTTGTTCGGTGATGCCTAGCCGTTCAAAACGTTCGAGGGCGGTTTTGATTTCTTGTTCGCGGAAACGAAGCTGACGCTGTTGTTCCTCGGCGTCGGCCTCTTGCTGCTGCTTTTTTAGGAGATGGCGATCGAGTTCGGCGCGTTGGAACTCGGCTTCGCTGGCACGCTCGGCGAGCCGTTGTTCCCATTCGCGAAGTTCCTCTTGCCGTTGGTCCATTTGTTGGTTGGTGGCGGTGTTTTTTTCGGTGCGCTGGGCGAGCGCCACTTGGTCGGTGGCGAGGCGCTCTTGAGATTTAAAAGTCTCGGCCTCGCGTTGGTCGAGTTCGCGTTGGCGAAGTTCGTAGCCGTTTTTCGCCTGGGCGAGTTCTTCTTGTTTGCTCTGGCAGAGGGCGGTTTGGAGGTCGAGTTCGTTGGTTTTTTCGGTGACTTGCGCATGGGAAAATTCTAGCTCGGCTTGCATCTTGGCGACGCTTTGCTCCAGGGCTTCTAGCTCTTCGGTGCGTTGCGTCTCTTGCTCGAATGCATGGGGCGGTTGTTCGGCCTGTTCGGCTAGCTCGGTTTCGCGAGACTTGAGTTCTTGTTCCCGGGTGTCGAGTTCGTTCTCGCGTTCTTCGAGCCAGAGGCGGGCGTTGCGTACGCGGGAATCGAAGTCGGCTTCCTGGGAGTTGAAACGTCCGGTGCGGTGGTCGAGTTCGGTTTGCTGTTTTTGGAGACGGTGAGCCAGGTCGACGGCTTGGCGGGCTAGGACTTCGGGCGAAGCCGTGGCGTCGATGAGCTGGCCGAGCGTTTCTTCGGCGGCGGCTAGGGCCGGGTGCTGCTGTTCGGCGATGACGGCGACCAGATCGTTGGGCGAGGTGCTGGGGTCTGCCTTACGGACAGCATGGGCTGCGTCGACGCGGAGCTTGCCAGCGGCCGGTTCTTTGGAGTCGTTTTGGTTACGGGAGTCGGCTGCCATGCGATTGCCTGCGGTTTTGATAGCTGGAATTTTCTGGGCAATCGGTACAGCTTGCCCAGAACGTCTTATCGGCAGTCGGGCGGCGAGAATTGATTCTTTAGGTTTTTTTCCTTGGCGGGGGCTAGCGATGCTAGCGGGTGGTGTTAAGAAGAAAAAAGCCGTTGCTGCTCAATGAGCGGCAACGGCTTGATACGTCTTTTTTCTTAGGTTCGACTACGCCTTGACTGCGTCGTTTCTATTACTCAACTACGCCTTGGCTGCGTCGATGGCCTCTTGAAGGCGGGCTTTGGGCTGGACGCCGACGAAGCGGTCGACGACTTCGCCTCCTTTGAAAACCATGAGCGTAGGGATGCTGCTGACGCCGTAGTTTTGGGCGGCGGTGGGGGAATCGTCGATGTTGATCTTCGTGATCTTTGCGGAGCCTTGATTCTCGCCGGCCAGTTCTTCGACCATCGGCGCGATCTGACGGCAGGGGCCGCACCAGGGTGCCCAAAAGTCGACGAGGACGGGTTGGTCGGATTGGAGGACTTCGACATCGAAATCGGTGTCGTTTACTTCTTGGATACCCATCGTGATATTTTCCCTGGTAGGAGGTTTTGCTGTCTCGTCTGCGGGCTGGTTGCCCGAGGTGCCTAATTATTGGTGTTTTTTTGAAAACTGTCAACGAAGGTTCGCTGCGGAATTTCGATTTTCCGCTATATTTGAGTGCGGTAAGGCGGCGAGGCGTAGCTCGCCGGCTGTTCGACTTTGGCTTTTGGGAGTGATGCAAAGATGGTTCGTACGCCTAGTACTATGTTGCCGCTTGGGACCCGTGCGCCCGATTTTTCGTTGGTGAATGTTGATAGCACGACGGTTTCGCTGGGCGATTTTGCCGATGCGCCGGCGCTGTTGGTTGTGTTTTTGTGCAACCATTGTCCTTATGTGATTCATGTGGCGGACCACTTGGCTCAGTTGGCCCAGGAGTACATGGCCCGGGGCGTGGCGGTGGTGGGGATCAGCACGAACGACGTGGCCAATTATCCGGCCGACTCGCCCGAGCAGATGGTGGCGGAGGCGGAGGCACGCGGTTATGGATTTGCTTATCTTTATGACGAGACGCAGGAAGTGGCCCAAGCTTATCAGGCGGCATGCACGCCCGACTTTTTTCTTTTTGATGGAGAGCAGAAGTTGGTTTATCGGGGGCAGTTGGATTCGAGCCGTCCTGATAGCGGGGTGCCGGTGACAGGGGAAGACTTGCGAGCGGCGCTCGATGCGGTGCTGGCCGGAGAGGCACCGGCGGAGACGCAGACGCCTAGCCTGGGTTGCAACATCAAGTGGAAGCCGGGCAACGAACCGGCGTATTTTGGCGGGTGACTTTCTTGATGCCTATGGAAATAAAAAAATGAACCACGACGGAACGACGAAACAACAGATGTAGGAAATAGGAACCACGAAAGAAACGAAATACACGAAAATGGTGGGAGAAGACCGCCCAAAAAAATCCTTTCGTGTCCTTTCGTGTCTTTTCGTTTCTTTCGTGGTTCTTTTCTTCTCCCCCCCGCCCCCAGTATTTCCGTTGTTTCGTCGTTCCGTCGTGGTTCAATTTTTTCCGAAGTTAAGCAGTGGGTGAAATACGGGAGACCTGGGTGAGGCGGCGGACGATTTCTTCGGCGCTGCCGGTTTCGGCGAGGATCGAGAGTTGGCGGTCGGCCCAGCTCGGGGAGGCGGCGATGTGGCGGCAGCGCTCGAGATGGTGTTCGCAGCCGAGATTGGCGGCGACGGGGGTGAGCTTGTCGACGAGGTTGTCGACCGCTTGGGCGACGGTGACGACTTGGTAGGTGTAGGAGTCGACCAGTTGAGCACCGGTGCCAAAACGGGTGGCACGCCATTTGTTTTGGCGGACCATCATCGGATGGCAATCGTGTTGGTAGGTGCCGCCGTCGATTTCGTCAGAGAGAGCCTTCACTAGGCATTGGATGAGGGCGGCGACGGCCAGGGTGTCTTCGAGGTTGCCGGGCATGTCGCAGACGCGGACTTCGACGGTGCCGAAGCTGTGGTGCGGGCGAACGTCCCACCAGATTTCTCGGATGGTGTTGATGAAGCCGGTGTCGACCATGTGATTGACGAGCCAGACGTATTCGCTCCAGTTGCGCATGAGCGTGGGGAGGCCAGCGGTGGGGAGGCCTTCCATGATTTTGGAGCGGTGAGATTGAAGGCCCGTCTTGCGGCCTTCCCAAAAGGGGCTGCTGGTGGTGAGTGCGAGTAGGGTGGGCAGATGGCGGAGGATGCGGTCGCAGATCATGACGGCTTTGTCGCCCGAGTCGACGCCGACATGGACGTGAAGGCCAAAGGTGACGAGGCGTCGGGCCAGTTCTTGGAGCAATTCGACAAGCTGGAGATAGCGCTCGTCAGGGGTGACTTGCTGTTCTCGCCAGGGGGAAAAGGGGTGCGTCGCGCCCCACCAGAGTCGCAGGTCGAGTTGGTCGGCGGCCGCCTCGACGATGGCAATTTTTTGTTGGAGATCGGTGGCCGCGTCGTCGACCGTCTCGCAGACGCCGGTGATCACCTCAATGACGCACTGCATTAGCTCGGGCTTGTATTGGTCGGCGTGCTGCTTGGGCAATTGCTCGGCCAGTTTGGCGAACGAGCTGGAGAGAGCCATCGTGTGGTTGTCGACCAAGCCCAGCTCGATTTCGATACCCAGAGTAGGGCGGTCGTTGGAGTGGAAGAGGATGGGGTCCATGGGGTGGGGTTCCCGGTTGGATTTGAATGACGAATGAACGATGAACGATGAAATTACGTGGGCAGGGATTCCGCTACTACATTGGTCATTGGGGCTTGGTCATTGGTCATTTTTTCTGTTGTTTTCTGTTGGTTGACTTGCTGTGATGATGGCTCGGGTCATGATGCGGGTACCGAGGGTGAGGGCGGTTTCGTCGATGTCGAAATTGGGAGTGTGCAACGGGGTAAGGGTGGCCAGGTCGGCGGTGCTGCCGAGTCGGAACATGACGCCGGGGACGTGTTGGAGGTAGCAGGCAAAATCTTCGCTGCCCATGCTGGGGCGGGCGATGAGTTGGACGTTGTCGGGGCCGAGGACGTCTTCGGCTTCTTGCCAGACGAGGCGGGTGAGGTTGGCGTCGTTTTGGACCGAGGGGATGCTGGTGGGGAGGTCGACATCGATTTGCGTGTCGGTGATTTCTTCGACGCCGCGCACCACTTGGCGGATTTGTTGAAGCGTGCGCGTGCGGATTTCGGTGTCGAGGGTGCGTAGGGTGCCTCGGAGGTGGACGGCGTCGGGGATGACGTTGGGGTTTTCGCCGCCACGGATTTGGCCGATGGTGAGAACGACGGCGTCTTGGGTGTCGGTCGCGCGGGGGACGAATTGGTAGAGCGTGCTGATGAGCTGGGCGGCGGCGGCGATCGGGTCTTTGGATTCGTGGGGACGGGCGGCGTGGCCCCCTTGGCCTTGGACGGTGAGTTGGAGCAGGTCGCAGTGGGCGGTCATGGCTCCGGCGCGGAGGCCGACTTCGCCGGTGCGGCGCGTCGGGTCGACATGCAGGGCAAAGATTTTGCTGACGTCGGTGAGTGCGCCCGATTCGATCATTTGGGCTGCGCCAGAAGCGGTTTCTTCGGCCGGTTGAAACAGGGCACGCCAGGCGATGGGCCAGGGGAGTTGGTCTTGGGCGGCGAGCGTCGTGAGGGCGAGGATCGTGCCATAGAGGATGGCGGTGTGGGCGTCGTGGCCGCAAGCGTGGAGGATGCCGTCGTGGGTGCTGCGGTAGGCAACTTGTTTTTCGTCTTGAATGCTGAGGGCGTCGATGTCGCCCCGGAAGGCGATGCGATTGGATGGCTCCGTGGTGGTGTTTTCAGCGAGAACGCCGCAGCCTTCGTGGCCCATGCGGACGTCGAGGTCGAGCTTGCCTAGGAGTTGGTAGAGATGGAGGCTCGTTTGGAGTTCGTCGCCGCTTAGCTCGGGATGGGCATGGAGGTGGCGTCGGAGGGCGACGACCTTCGTGGCGTTGTCAGCGACAACGGCGTCGAGCAGTTTTTTCCAATCGGAGGGCATGGTGAGGCGCTAGTTGCTAGGCGCTAGTTTTGGGAAGAAAAATGAGGAACAACGATATCAAAATCTCTAGCGCCCAACAACTAGCGCCTAGCGCCCTGTATATCAGCGTCTACAGCTCTACAAACTCGGGCACGATCAGTTCGGGTAAAAATCCTTGGTCGTGGCCCATTTTTAGGAAGAGGGCGACCGCCTCGCGGCCTTGGGGGCCGAAATCGAGGGTGCGGTCGTTGACGTACATGCCGACGAACTTGTCGGCTTTTTGTTGGTCGAGGTCGCGGCCGTAGCGTGCGGCGTACTCGAGCGCCTCTTCGCGGTTGTCGAGGCCGTACTTGATGCTGGCGTGGAGGAGACGCTGGACTTCGTCAATCGTTTTTTTGCCCAGGTCTTTGCGGATGGCGTTTGCGCCGAGGGGGAGGGGCAGGCCGTCGGTGAGTTCTTGCCACCAGACGCCCAGGTCGACGACGAGTTTTAGGTCGGAGTCGGCGTAGGTGAGTTGGCCCTCGTGGATGATGAGGCCGGCGTCGACCGGTTGGCCTTGGTATTCGCCCTGTTGGACGGCGGGGATGATTTCGTCGAAGGGGACGAGGACGTGCTCGAATTTTTGGCCGAGGCAAAGTTGGAGACCAAGGAAGGCGCTGGTCAGTTTGCCGGGGACGGCGATGACTTTGGTTTTGAGATCGTCGACTTTGAGATCATCGAGGCCATCGGCTGTTTTGGAAACGACCATTGGGCCGTAGCCTTCGCCCATGCTGGCTCCGCAACTACAAAGGGCGTACTTGTCGTGGAGGAAGGCGTAGGCGTGGATGCTGATGGCGGTGAGTTCGAGTTCGCCGGTGAACGCGCGTTGGTTGAGCGTTTCGATGTCGACCAGTTCGTGAGTGAACTTGTAGGGGCCGGTGTCGAGGTGGTCGTTGGCGAGCGCGTGGAACATGAACGCGTCGTCGGGGTCGGGGCTATGGCCAACGCGAATGAGCTGCTTGGTTTCGGCAAGGGTCACGACAGAAAACTCCCGGTGAACGTAGGGTCACAACAATAGACGGCCAAACCAAGATGATAGGGGTCGGTTTGGTGGTTCGTCAATTGGTGGCGGGAGTGGTGCGCTCGGGGTTTCGTTCGGCGAGGCGTAGCTCGCCGGCTATTTTGGAGGTTGCCTTGCGTTCTAGGCTTCTAGGGAGAGGCCAGTGGTCATGGTGGGGGTGGCCATTGGGGTGGCTTGCATGTGGGGCATGGGGACCGGTTTGGCTGGGGTGGCAGCTTGCTCGGCTTCGAGTTGCTCGGTGGCTAGCTTCCAGGTTTCGCGTTGGTAGGTGAGCAGCTTGAGGCAGGAGTCGAGTTGTTTTGGATTCTCGTTGATGCGGCTGGAGATCAGTTCGCGGTAGACGAAGGCGTACTGCTCTTCGAGTTGCTTGGAGATTTCTTTGGAGGCCGGCTCTTTGCTCGAGGCGAGGCCCTGGACCAGTTCTTCCATGATGTTGGTCATTTTTCCCATGAGGGAGTCGACATCGGCGAAGTCGGCACCTTCGATCCACAGAGTTTTGGCGAGGCGACCGAAGCGGAGGGCACCGTCGAGGAGCATGATGTGGAGCTGGGGCTGCGAGGCGGTGAGGACTTTGCTCTCGAGATACTGGGCGGGTTGCGACATGCGTGGGATTCAATTCTGGGCTAAGGTCTGGGAAGGGGCCGGGGCGGGGCGGAAAAATTTATCGGGTACTTAACTTACCAGTGGGGCGATCGGGCGGAGTGCGCCGAGTGCGGTTTGGCTGGACTGGAGTCCGGCGATGACTTGTTCGAGTTGGAAGAATTGGAGCAGCAGGGTTTCGCGTTGTCGGTCGAGCGATTCGTTGAAACGCTCGATGCGGTCGAGATTAAGGTCGATGGTTGCCTGGAGGGAGTCGTTTCGGTTGGTGAGCAGTCCGTTGTCGGCACCGGCGAGGCTTTCGATGGCGGCGTCGAATTTGGCAACGATGCCGTTGGTGTCGTCGGTGAAGAACGTTTGTAGGCTTTGGGCGTCGTCGGCGAAGGCTTCTTGGAGCTTGGTTTTGTCGAGTTCGAGTTTGCCTTTGTCGTTGACGCTGAGTCCGATTTCTTCGAGCGACTGGAAGCTGCCGACGCCGAAGAAGCGGTCGGTGGCGATTCGAGAGATTTGGGTGTCGACGCGCAACGCTTCGTTGGTGCCGAAGAGTAGGCCGGTGGTGAAATCTTCGGAATTGAAGTCGGTGAGGTTGTCGAGGTCGGAGCGGATGGCGTTGTACGATTTGACGAAGTTCTCGACCAGCGAGACTAAGCTTTCGTCGCTCTTGGTGACGGTGACGTCGACAGCCGTGTCGGAGGAGGAGGCGATGCTAAGGTCGACGTCGTTGATGACGTTGCTGAAGTCGTTGCTCGTGGAGCTGACAAGGATGCCAGAGCCGGCGGTTCCTTGCCCACCGACGACGAGTAGCGCATCGCGGGCGGAGGAGATTTCGTCAAAAGTAAAACCGGAATTTTCGGCGTCGAGCAAGATTTGGTTGGCCGCGCCGGTTTGATCGACGACCAGTTGGAGGCGGAATCCGATGCCGTCGTTGAGGACGCTGGCAGTGACGCCGGACTCTAGGTCGTTGATACGTTGGGCGACGGTGTCGAGGGCGCCTTGGCTGGCGGATTGAGCGGAAAAGAGTCCGAGGCCATTGACGGTGTCGGTCGTGGAATCGGTGCTGAGGAGTTTTAGGTCGGCGGCAGCCGTGCCGTTGATGTCTTCGATTTTGATGTCTTCGGTGCCGGCGGCGGTGTTGGTGATGAGAATGCCGGTGCCCGTGGTGTTGAGGCTTGCAGTGATGCCGACGTTTTGCGTGGTGGCGTCGGCGTTGAGTGCGTCGATGAGCTGGCCGACGGTGGTGATGCCGGCGTGGGCACCGTTGAGATCGAAGAGAAGCTGTTCGCCGTCGGCGTCGGTGATTCGGATATCGCTGAAGGTGATGCCGGCACCGTCGTTGAGCGACGAGAGGCTGATGGAGGTTGCCGAGCCGTCGATGTCAGACAGGTCGACCGAGTAGCTGTTCGTGCCGTCGATAACTTGGGTGTCGGTTCCGTTGATGTCGACCGTCGCGCTGGCGCGTGTGAGGTTGAGATCGGCGGCGAGTGTGCCGTTGACATCTTTGACGCCTAGGGTTTGGGTGCCGAGGGCGGTGTCGGTGAGCAGGATGCCGTCGCCGGTGGAGTTGATCGAGGCGGTGACGCCGAGGGTCGCGGCGTTGATGGCATCGAGGACGTCGCCGATGGTTTTGGCTTCGTTGCCGGTGGCGTTGAGGTCGATGGCGGCCGAGAGGCCGTCGGTGTCGGTGATCGTGATGTCCGAGGCAGTGATGCCGTCGCCGCCGTTGAGCGACGAGAGGAGCGTAGATTCGCTGAGCGTTTGTCGGCTGAGCGATCCGCCGTTGATCGAGGTTTGGGCGGCGTTGACCGTGATGCCTAGGGCGTCGGCGGAGTTGTTGGCATCGCCGTTGGCGACGACCAGATTGCCGGTGCCTGCGGTGGTGTCAGCAAGGAGGATGCCGCTTCCGGCGTCGTTGAACGAGGCGGCGATGTTGGCGCCGGAGTTGTTAATCGCGCTGATGATTTCGCCGAGGGTTTCGGCTGAGGAGAGATCGACGTTGGTTGTGCCGCCGTTGCGGTCGGTGAGGTCGATGCTGCCGAGTGTGCCCAGGCCTTGGCCGCCGTTGAGGCTCGAGACGAGCGTGTCTCGCAAACCAGAAACGAGCCGGTCGCCGGTTAGGACGCCGGCGGCTGCGGTGGTGGTGAGACCAAGGTCTTCAGCGGCCGAGCCGGTCGTGCCGTTGGCGACGGCGAAGGTTCCTGCGCCGGCAGTGAGGTCGGTGAGTTCGAGGCGGTTGCCATCGGCGGAAATGGCGGCAGTGATTTTTCCGGTCAGGTCGTCGTCGTTGTTGATGGCGTCGACGACGTCGCCGAGCGAGGTGGCCCCGGTGAGGTCGACGCCGTTGGTGGTTTCGTCGGCAAGGGTGATGAGCAGATCGTCGGGGTTGTTGGAGTCGTCGGTAAAGCGGACGCCGTTGCCATCGTTGAGGCGGGTGAGCTTGGTGCCGGTGTGCAGCGTGAAAACATCAGCGCCGGTGGCGGTGGAGGCCGTAGTGCTGATGCCATTGAGGCCGAGGTCGGAGGCAGTCGAGCCGCCGTTGACTTCTTGGACAGTAAGGGTGCTCGCTCCGCCAACGCTGTCGGTGAGCGTAAAACTGTCGCCGTCGACAGCGGCGGTGACGTTGATTGTGGAGTCGTTGTTGATGGCGTTGACAACATCGTCGACAGAGCGCGCGAGGCTGAGGTCGACGGTGGCTGAGTTGCCAGCCAGATCGGTGATTTTGATTTCGCCGCGTGCGACGCCTGTGCCGCTGTTGAGTTCGTCGAGCGAGATGCCTTGGTTGACGAATCCGCCGAAGCCGAATGAGAGCGATCCCGTGTTTTGGATATCGTCGAGCGTCTCGAAGCGTTGGCTGACGAGTTGTTGGGAGCTGGCGGTTTGGACGGGCTGGATGGCGTAGTTGCCGAGGGGCGGTTTGCCACCGGAGGTGATCGTGGCGGTAAGGACGTCTTCGTTTTGCGAGGCAACTGCGCGGGCTTGGAACGGGGTGGAGACGTTGAGCTTGCTGAGATCAAACTTGAGGCTGAGCAGGCGGCTCGATAGCGAGTTGACTGCTAGCTGTTGTTGCTGGAGACCTCGGTTGCGCGAGGAGAGCAAGTCGCGCGGGCGCGAAGCGACCTGGATCAACTGATCGACCGTATCGGTGATCGGTATCCCGGTGATCAGACCGACGTTGGATTGGATTCTGCCCATAGTGGATGCGCTGTCAGTTCGTAGGGTGGGCACTGCCCACCGGTGTAGGTTGTTTGTAGGGTCGTTTTGGTGGGCGGTGCCCAGCCTACGGAAATATAGGTTGCTGGAGCCGGGGCTATCTGTTCGTATCGGGTGTTTTTGCCTAGTCGCTAGAGTTTCTCTGATCGGAATCGGGTTGTGCTAGCTGTGTGTGGCGTGTGGAATGTTATGGCGCAATAAAAAAACCGGTCCGGACCGTTGAGGCCCGAACCGGTTCGTTATTGTTTTCCCGAAAGCGTTTTAGCTTACCGAAGTAGAGCCAAGACGTTTTGTGGGTTCTGGTTGGCAATCGAGAGTACCGTGGTACCAGACTGCACGAGAATCTGCGATCGCGTAAGAGCGGCCGATTCGCTAGCGAAGTCGGCGTCACGGATCGAGCTTTCAGCGGCGGTCAGGTTGACCAAAGTGTCGTTGAGAGCTTGCTTATTGGTTTCCAAAGTCGTTCTTTGGAATGCACCCAGACGCCCACGAAGCGAGGTCACTTCGTCGATGGCTTCTTCGACGATGCTCGCAGCAGTGTTGAGGTCGGTGCTCGAGAGCGAGGACGAACCACCTGTTCCGAGTTGGAACAGCTTGCCGCTAACGCCACCCAGACGGGCGGTGTTTACGCTGCCGATGCCAAGACGTGCTTGCTGGTTGCTGACCACGTCAGGGCCGAGTTGGAACAACGCACCACCACCGGTGATGGTGAAGCCAACCGAGCCGGTTGTACCCGCTTTAATCGTAGTGGTGATATCGAGAGTCGCGGTGTTGATCGACAGCTCGTTGCCGTTGCCGGTCGCCGAGACGCCGTTGACCGAAGCCACGATGTTGGCACCAACTTGGCGTGAACCTTGTCCGATGCCAGTTGTGAAGGTTCCAGACGGTGTCGAGCCAGTTCCTTCGCTGATGACCTGGAGGTCGACGACCGAATTGGTTCCATAAGTGGCCGAAGTGAGTTCGAGCGTCGTGCCATTGGCCGTCGCTGTTACGCCCGTGGCGTCACTCACGAGGTTGATACCTGTGACCAATTCGGCGAGCGTGGTGTTGGCACCAAAGCTCAGTACCTCAGCACCATCGGTACCCGATAGCTCGAGGACGACGGCCTCGGTGGTGCCGCCCGTTCCAACGCCGTTTGCCAGTGCGGCAGCCGTTGGTACGGTCTCGGAAGCACCGGTGTAGATTCCGTCGCCTGCGGTGGCCGAAAGTGTGGCATCGTAGTCGGCGAGGTCGTTGATGGCAGTGGTGATATCGGCAAGCGAAGTGTCGACCGTATCGTCGACCGTGACAACAATGTTGCCAGAGACAATCGCTGCCGTTGGTGTTGCACCTGTGCCATTGGCTTCGACCACGGTGACCGTGACGCCATTGGCAGCGGTGCCTGTGGCAGACGCGGTAATGGTGATAACGTCGTCGCCTGCGGTAACTCCGGTGACTGCGTCGACACCGCCGCTCGTTACGTCGGTGTTGGTCTCGACATCGCCAGCGATCAGTGCCGCGGTCGCAGATGAGGTGGAGGTGAACTCCGCCAGGCCATTGATGGCGGCAGCAATGTCATCGGACCCAATACCACCCGTAACATCGGCTTCGACGGTGATAACTCCGGCAGCAAAAGTAGCGGTTGCGGTTCCACTCGCATCATTGGAATCGTTGATGATCACGTCGACGTCGTCACCTGCGATACCGCCCGTTGCGGTTCCACTCACACCCGTGACGGTGATCGTGTCGGATCCACCCGTACCTGTGGTGAATGTACCTGTCGACAGGGCTTCGGTCACTGCGGTGACAGCAGCAGTCGAGATGGTGAGGTCGTCGGTTGCTGCAACGGCAGTTGTGGCCGCAGGAACGTTGGCAACGTCGACTTGAGCCTGGGTGGCTGCGGTCGTGACGCTGATGTCGACGCTTACCGATCCGGTCGAACCAAGGCTGGCTTGGTCGATTTTGAGATCCGAGACGTTGGTAAAGTTGGTGCCTGCGGTCGTGATAAAGTCGAGGCTACCGTCCAACAAACGACGGCCTTGGAAGGTCGTGGTCTGAGCGATACGGTTCAAAGCTTCGAGCGACGAGTCGAGCTGCAACTGGTTAGCAGAAATCTGCTCGTCGGACAGAGCACCCGTATTGGCCGATTCGGTGACCAAACCACGAATGTCGTTAAGCAGCGAGCTGACCTGGCCTAGGGCCGAGTCGGCAGTGGCGATCACCTGGTTGGCACGATCGGTATTGCTGATCGCACGACGGATGGAAGTGATGTCGGATCGCAGGTTTTCGCTGGCGATCAAACCGGCCGGATCGTCTTTACCCGTGTTGATCCGGAGACCAGTACTCAAACGAGTCAGGGCTTGGTTCAAGCTCGAGTTGGATCGTTGCAAAGTGTTTTGAGCAACCAGCGAGCTTACATTTGTGTTAATACGTGTCATTTTTCAAACACCCCTATAAAAGTTAAATCAATTTTATTGTTGGAATGACCGGATTCCTGGGGAGCAGACGATTCCGGCCTCACATAAATTCATCACACGGTGCCGAGGAAACTCACCTCGCAAGTTAAATTCACCGTTGTTGTAGTCCTTTGCTGACGGTCCTCGGCATCCTTCCCTCTTTCCGAGAGTCGTCAATTGAACAACTCTAGGTCAGAAACCGTGCAATGCGCACTCGGAGTGCACAATTCCGGTAGGTGGATCGTCTATGGGGATTTATCGGCCCGTTAATTTGGGTGCTTTAGCGTGAACCGGGTAATTTCCTGGCGAAATTCTTTGTCTGATTGGCAAAGAAACCTCTAACCGTTGCAAGTGGTAAAGGCGGCAGAGTTTCTGCAGAGAGGGGGGTTGCTTGGGCTGCAAACCCTGGTGGAAAGACCCCTGCGAGGCGTAGCTCGCCGGCTGTTCCTATTTTTTCTCGGCAAAGAAAAGATCGGCAAAGAAAAAAATGGTGGGCGGTGCCCACCCTACAGGGCTACTTTTGCTCGGGGGCGCCTTGGTTGGGGCCTAATAGCTTGGCGTCGTCGGTTTTGAGTAGGGCTGCTTGGCGATTTTCGCGTTGGATCGCTTCGTAGACTTCGCGCCGGTGGACGGAGATCTCTTTGGGAGCGTCGATGCCGAGCTTGACCTTGTCGCCGCGCACGTCGACGATGGTGACGACGACGTTATCGCCGATGATAATGCTCTCGTCGCGTTGTCTCGACAGAACCAACATTCTTTTCTCCTCGCAGGGCGGGGGACGCCACTGTTGTTTTGTTTGTATGGCAGCAGGATCGCGTTGTATACGACACCTTCTTTTGAGGGTATCGCCAAAGCCGGGCCTGTGGCTGTAGGGGGTTGTTTTCTATGCAGTACGTTTTAGTGGTAGCGATGGTGTCGATAGGGGGAATTGCACCGGTAGGTCGTCTTTTGCGATGACTTGACAGCCTTGGCGGCTCTGGACGTTGATGACCAGCGGGGCGCGTAGGTTGAGGGTCAGCGCTTGTTGCCCGTCGGCTTGGCGACTGGCAATCACGACGACCTCGGCATCTCGGGGGGTGTTGAGTTCCAGGATATGTAGCTCGGCGCGGTCGACGCGCAGTTGATAGTCGGGCACAAAGCGCCGCGGGCTAACGACGCCCAGCGCGATGTGGCCTTCGTCGATACTTTGCAGCCAGCCGAGCGCGGGGTTGTTGGAGTCGGTCAGGACGACCCATCGGCGGCAATGTTCGAGTCCGATGAGACCCTGGGCGAAGGTCAGCTCGTCCTGCGGCTGTACCGAGAGATTTCCGAAACGTGTGGTTAAAACATCCATGGGGCCACCCTAGCCTTCCTTGACTGACAGCATTCTGGGCCAGTTGCCGCCCATCTTTGGGCGCAGTGCTAGCCGACTCACAGGGTAAGTATCGGCCTTGGGGGTATGGGCAAGCCAGAAAAAATGGCTAGATAAAGTTCAATAGCGAAAGCTGCAAGATATTCGCTGATGCCCGTAGAGAAGCTTCTAGAGAGATTTGACGGGCGGTGAGCTGCGAAATGGCTTCGACCAAATCGACGTCGATTTCTTCGGAGAGTGCCCCTCGGAGTTGGATTTCTTCTTCTTGTAGATTCTGAGCCGAGGTTATTAGTCCACGTGAGCGTGCCCCGACGTCTGCCCTTGCGAAGACGACTCGATCGATGTCGGCGTTGAGTTTCGAGTGGGTCCGTTCGATTTCGGCAAGGTCATTTTTTTCGAGCGCGTTGCGTAGGCTGATGAGCGTGTTGAAGACGCTGTCAGTTTCTTGGTAGTGACGATCTTCGGAGGTGAGGGTGCTACTGACGGCGACATTTTCGGTTTCGTTAGGCGCAACAAATCCTAAGTACTCGCCGGCTTGGCTCCCTTCGAGTTCGGTGACGGTGAGTGCGCCAGTGCCGGTGGTTTGGTCGTCGAGCTGGATGCCGTTGCCGGTGTCGGCGAGTTTTGCGGTAACGGCTCCGCCAGTTGCGGCGTTAATGGCGTTGATAGCGTCGCCGATGGTTTTTGCGCTGCTGAGGTCGACGCGAAAAATTTGTCCGTCGATGGCGGTGATCGCAAGGTCGTCGGAGGGAAGCGTGGCGGTGACGCCGCCGGTGATCGGTAGGTCGGCACCCGTTTGCGAAACCGAAAGTGCCGTTAGCCCCGGCGTATTGTCAACGAGTTCGATACCCGAACTATCGCTATTGAGTTGGGCGGTGACGCTGGAGGTGGTGACGGCGTTGATCGTGTTGATGACGTCCGAGAGGTTGGCGGCGGCGCTCAGGTCGATGTTGACGAATTCGGTTCCGTCGCTCGTGGTGATCGTAATCGTGTCTTTCGTAATGTCGAGCGAGCGGTCGTTGCTGGTCGGTAGGCCCGTGTCGAAATTGAGATCGTTGAGTTTGGTGTCAGCGGTATAGGTGCGCAGACCGAGTTGGGTAGCCGTTTGTCCGCCATTAAGTTCGCCGATTTGAAACGGACTTCCGCTAAGGCGCGAGCGGATGTTGAAGCCGGTGCCGTCGGCGTTGATTTGGGCGAGGACGCCGGCATCGGAGCCGTTGAGAATGTTAAGGAAATCTTCGACCGTTTCGGCGTTCTCGAAGGTGATGTTATGGGTTTGCCCACCGTTGACGATCGCCAGGCCCGAGCTTTGGTCGAGCGAGCTGCCGGTGCCGCCGCTGGTTGTTGCCGTTGCCGTGATGGCGACTTTTCCGGTTCCCGCTTCGGCGGTTGACGAGGAATCAGCTTGGTCGAGCTGTGCGGTGAAAGTCCCCTCGGCGTTGATCGCTTGGACGACTTGGTTGGCGTTAGACTGGCTAGGGTCGATGTGAATGTAAAGAGTCTTAGCATCGCCGCCCGAATTGCCAGTGCTTCCAAAAGTAGTTTTGTTGAAAGCCGCAATGGTGCCGGTGCCGTCGTTGGTCGCTTCGACCGAGGTATCTAGGGTTGCAGTAAAAGGTGCGCCAGGGAGGCCGGCGATGGCGGTGATGATTTGGTTGGAGTCGGAGCTACCGTCGGCCTCGAGGTTGAGCGTGAGGACTTTGGTGGTGGAGTTGTAGGTGGCTTCGGGGAGGCCGCCGCTGGCCGTGGCGGTGACGTCGATGCGTACGCCGTTGAGGCTGATGCCGGCTGTGTTGGCAGTGAGGACGAGGTCGTTGTTGGTGCCTTCAAAGGTGAGGGCGGCCGTGGCGGCGCGTGGGTTGGCATCGTACTGAACAAATTCGTTGCCGGCTGCGATGCCGGGCGAGGCGGCGAGTAGGCTATCGTCGACGTACTGGAGAGTGACGCCGTCGAACGGGGTCCCGTTACTGTTGGCTTCGAGCAGGATATCGTTGTTGTCGCCGTCGGCACCCGACTTGAGAGCGGCGCGTGCTTTGGTGCCGAGGAGATTTTCAAGACGGGTGGTTTTTAGGAGACGAGGGTTGAGGTCTTCGCCGACTTTGACCGACGTGCCGTTGGGTTCGAGGATGCCCAGCTCTCGAGCGACCGTGCCGGTGCCGACTTCTCCGATGATGATATTGCCGGAGTCGAGCTGGAGGGTAAGCCCCTTGCCGGTGACGCTGACTTCGACTTTGCGGCCCGTGGGCGGATTGTTTTCGAGGAGTCGAACGACATCGCCGACGGTCGAGGCTCGGCTGAGATCGATGGTCGAAGTGTTGGTGCCGTCAGAGATTGTCAGCGATCCGTTGGGGCTGATTCCTCGGCCACCGTTCAGACTGCTCAACAGTGTGTTGGAGGAGAGCTGAGGTTCAAGATCTTGGGTTCCTTGGACCGCTTCGGAGACGCCCCCAAAAACGTCGAGGCCGGTCGCGTTGGTGGAAAACAGGACGCCGAAGTCAGAGTAGCTTTGGATCGATTTGTGATCGCCGTTATAGGCAACGCTGCTGCCGTCGTCGAAGGAGTAGGGCCGCGTGTTGGTTTGGGAACCGGCAAAAAGATAGCGTCCTAGGGATTGGCGGTTTCCAATTCGGACGAGGGCGTCAAGGGCGTCGTTAATTTCGTTGACGACGTTATCTCGTTGCTGTTGGGTGGAGACGGTGCCGACGACTCCGAGGGTTCCGGCTTTGATGCTGTTGAGCTCATCGGTGACTTCGTTAAGGGCGGTGTGGGTCGCGCCGAGAAAGAGTTGGCCATCTTGGATGTTGTTTTCAAATTGGCCTTTGCGTTCTAGAAGGCGTTGTAAAGAAATGGCTCGGAGGGCGGCGGGTGCGTCGTCGCTAGGAAGGACGATGCGTTGTCCGGTGCTGATTTGCTCTTGGATGCGAAACAGGTCGAGCTGATCGGCTTGGTACTGCTGCGTAAGACGCTGGCGCAGGAGTAACCCGCTAACGCGCGTGTTCGAGATGGGGATGCTGCCGGCCATAAGATTTTAGATTTTAGATTTGGGATTTCAGAGGTTCAAAATTCTATAGCGACATTCCTTGGGGACCGCAGCACCAGCGCTCTTTTATCAGCGTCTATCTTTATCGGCGTGCATCTGCGTTTATCGGCGGTTCCTTTTTTTGTCTTTTGAGTGAGTGGTGCAGCGGTCTATAAATTGACCAACACGTCGAGTAGGTCGGACAGGGTGCTGATGTATCTGGCGGATGCTTGGTAGACGCGTTGGAGTTGGATCATGTCGATGGCTTCTTCGTCGAGGTTGACTCCGCTGACGGCTTGGGCGCTGGCGTCGAGGGTGCCTTCAAAAACACGCAAGCCGTCTGCCACGGCTCCAGTGACGGTTGCGCCTTGGGTCGTGTTGTTGATGATCTGGCTGTACGCGCCGCTAATGGATTTGCCGTCGAGGCTGTCGATCGATTCGTCGTAGAGTCCGATGAGCCGAAGAGCGTTTTCGTTGTCTGCACCAATAGCGACCGAGGTGTCGAGGCTGACAGCCAGCTTGGCACCGGCCTGTTTGAGGTTGTCGTTGACAGCCAGCGATCCGGCACCGGAGCCAGTGAAAAAGGTGTTGATTCCGAGTGCTGCGAGAAATCCGCTCTCGTCTTCGGAAGCTCGTCCGTCGATCCCAAAGCTGAACTCGAGGTCGGCCGACTCGCTGGTGAGGACGAGTTGGTTTTCGAGGCTGATGCTCGCCGAGACGCCGTCGATGGCGTCGATGGCAGCGGCGATGGACGTTAAGGTGGAATCGCCGTCGGTTCCGTTCAGATCGATGTCGATACGGTGGGTCTGGGTCGTGTTCAATCCTTCGGTCTGGTTACGGACGAGGATGTTGAAGCTTCCGCTCTCGACGTCGAAATTGAGCCCTGCTTCGCTGAGTACGACATCGGGGTCGGTCACCCGTCCGGTGCTGGTGATCTGGGTAAAACCCTCGATGCCTTGGCCTTGCGAGTAGATTTTGTTGAACTCGAAGGCAAGCGTGCCGGCAAAGTTGTCTAACTCGTCAAGAAATCCGCCTACGACGCTGTCTCGCGACTCGTAGATGCCGTTGAGTTCGCCGCCGGTGGTTTTGAAGGGGTTGTCGTTGTCGGCGAATTGGATTCGTGCGGAGGGTAGTCCGTCGGTGATGGTGATCGAGGATTTTACGTCGCGGCGTGTTCCCTCGAAGACGAGCAAGTCGCCTCCGACCGAGATGTTGACCGAGCCGGTACTCCGTTCGTTCACGCGGATGTCGGTCAGTTCGGCGAGTTGTTTAATCGCGATATTGCGTTGGCTACGGAGTCCGCCCGCTTCGCTTGCCGAGGTTCCGCCCCCTTCGCTGGTGACGATTTTTAGGTTGAGCTTGCTGATTTGCTCGGTCAGGGCGTTGATTTCTTGCGCGATACCATCGACACGGGTGTTGAAGTCTTTGTGCAGGTCGAGGACGCTACGATTGAGCGAGCCGACGCGTTCGGCGAGGGTGATGCCGCTGTTGACCACCAGATTGCGTACGCCGATGTCGCTGTCGTCTTTGACGTCGCCTAGGCTGTTGACGAAATCGGTGAGTGCCGAGCTGATGTCGGTGTTGGTCAGCTCGGCGAGTATGGCTTGAAGGTCGCGGTAGGTTTTTTCTTGGACTTCGGCGCCGGCACGGTCACTGCTAGCGCTGCGCAGACGGGCTTCGACAAATTTGTCGACGCTTTGGATGATCCCCGCGACCTCGACCCCGAGGCCAATCGTAAGGTTGCCAATGTCTTGCACCGGCGCAGGGGTGTAGATCGTGCGCTCACGCACGTAGCCGGGCGTGTTGGCGTTGGCAATGTTGTTGCCAACGACTTGCAGGCCGATTTGCGTCGCCTGGAGGGCGTTGCCCGCTAACTGAAGTGATCCGAAGAGTGACATGTTAGAAGAGTGTTCAAGGTTTCAGGGGCATTCCGCAATCCGCAATCCCCCTAGACTGCCTGGTCCATTAGTGCGCCGCTACTTTCGATAGTGCCGCCTTTTCCATATGTCGGCTTTCGTTGGCCGCCGGTAGCAATAATCTCGAGCATGTTAGAGAGATGGAGCAAAGTTTGTTGGACAACGACCCACTGAGAGATGCTTTGATGTCGGAGAAGTTTTGCACGTTGGACCGACGCATCCAGGGGTTGCTGCAGGTTTTGCGCGTTTTCGTCGGGTAGCGCCTTGGCCAACGATTGGATGCTATCTGCTGGCAGTCCTTCGCTAGCAGCTTGGTCGAGCAGATGCTGTCGGTGGTCGTGACATGCTTGCAGTTCGGTGCAGATGGCTTCTTCCTCGGGCAGGAGCGCTGCCAGGGCGACGTGGTCGCGGCGCTGGAGCAGATCGTGCTTGTTGGCGAGCAAGTCGAGAAGCTGTTGCTGCGAGGTAGCGAGTCGGTCGAGTAGTTGCGACAGCTCGGATTCCCAGTTGATGTTCATCGTTGTGTTCTCGCTAGTAGCCTCCGGCTCTGCCGGAGGATTGTGTTACGTAGAAGGTTCATCCCCCGGCAGAGCCAGGGGCTATCGGCGGCGTAGTTGTTGGAGATCGTTTAGGCTTGAAGCGTGGTTTTGCGATTCGGCTTCGCGTCGTAGTAGTTCGGCTTGTTGTGGAAATTGCTGACGGAACATGGGGTCGGCGATTTGGTCGGCACTCGCTTCGGTCATTTCTTGGGAGAGGGTCTGGTCGAGCTGGCTACGAAAAACTTCTTCGGCATGACCACCATGAAAATAGGCCGGCTTGCCTTGGGTGCTTCGCATCGATTTCATCATCTGGCCGAAGAACGACTCGCCAATAAAGGTGCGAAAAGTGTCCCGCACTTCCTTGGCGTCGTCGAGCTGCTGTTGAGCACTCGCAGGACCCTGGCGTAGGGGCTTGATCGTGTTGAGTTGAGCTGGGTTGATTTTCATGGGAAAGTTAGGCTGTAGGGAGCAGGCTGTAGGCTGTAGTTAGCCGCGATCCAACGGATCGCCGGAGAGCAAAAGTTCAATCAATAAACAATCAGTCGTCCGTGGAGCTTGCCGTTGCGGTCGATGTCTTTGATGATTTCGATGGCGTCGGCGTTGGGGACTTTGAGTGCGTTGAGGGCGTCGACGAGCGATTTGAGTTTGGGGGATTCGGTTTCGTCGGTCTGTAGCTCGTTGAAACGAGGCGTCTCTTCGGTCGCTTCGACAACGATGTTTTTGTGAGAAACCACGACGTCGCCGATCTGCACGTCGCCGCTGATGACGATGCTGCCGGTCCGTTGGTTGATGACGACCCTTGCTTCGGGTTCGGGGTTGTAGGTTTGAAGTTCCATGATTTCGGAGACAAAGTCGACCGGGTCAGATTGGTATTCCTGGGGCAGGGTGACAACGATGTTGGCTGCATTGACGGCCTGCACTTGTTCGTGGTTCTGCTGAAAATAGGTTTGGCGGATGAGGTGGACGATGTCGCTGGCGGTTTGGAAGTTGGCGTGGTGCTTTTCGAGGATGAGCGTGATGCGGCCATTCTCGACGAAAGGGGTAAAGACGTCTTCTTCCATCTGGCAACCGCTGTGAATACGTCCGGCCAGCGGTTGGTCGGGCGAGTCGAGGTGGATGGCGCCTTCGGCCAAGGCGTAAACGCGGTGGTCAAGGACGTTGGGGCCTTGGAGGGCGGCGAAAGCGAGTCGACCACCGACAAGACTTTTTCCGTTGATTGCGCTGACGCTACAGTCGAGCTTGTCGCCGCGTCGAGCGCCGGTGGCGGGGACGGTGGCGGTGACCCAGACTAAGGCTGCGTTTTTGATGCGGCGTAGTTCTTGGAGGCTTTCGGCACCGGGCAGGGCGCCCGTTTGTGGCGAGGCGCTGCCCATGATTTCCATCGAACGCGCCAAGGCACGCATCGTGGCAGGGTCGTTGACCTCGCCGGTGCCGTTCAGTCCGACGACGAGGCCGAGACCGCGTAGCACGTTTTCTTCTTGGCCTTTGATGCGACAGATGTTGCGAAGCGTTGTCCGGGCAAGAGCGCTGTTGCTGAGGGTTAGCACGAGGGCGAGGCTAACGAGGCAGAAGCGAAAGTTTTTGTAGGGAGTATTCATGGTTGTGTTTTTTGGTAGGTGTTGTTTGCTCGTGGGAAGTTCGTCGTGGCCGACGGCGCTAACAGACGTTAAAAGGGTTTGAAGCGGTCGTACCATTTGGCTAGCCAGCCACGGGAATAGCCGTCGCGGACTTGGCCCAGTTCTTCTTTGTCGACGTTGAATTCGTAAATGGCGTCGCTGCTGACCGTGCGGTCGGCTTGGATCGCTTCGCGGCGGACGACGCCGGTGAGCGAGATGCGCCAGCGTTCTTCGTTGTTACGAATTTCTTGATGGCCTTCGATCACCAGGTTGCCGTTGGGGCGAATGTCGACGATTTTGGCGGCCATGCGAAAGGAGAGCGAATCGCGAAGCTCAACATCGGCTTCGGCCCGGTATTGGCTGTTGAGCGAGCCGGAGATCGTCGGGTCGCCGTCGGCTTGGGGTGCCGGTTTGAGTGCTCCGCCACCGTCGAGTTTGATCCAATCGGAGAGGGTCGCGGTGAGGCTGGCCGTTTTGCGGCTTTCGGCGTCCCCTTCGCTGAGGAAGCGCGAGCGGAAGTCGACGACGATCGTGATGATGTCGTTGGCTTGTAGCTCGCGTGGACGTGCTTCGGGCGGGAGTTCGCGGTAGATGAACGAGCTGTTTTGTAAGGTGAGGCCTTGGGCGTTTTGGTTGGGACGCAGGAAGAGGCTGCCATCTTGAGCCGTGGCACGGTCGGCGCTGAGGAGTAACGCGACGGTGGCTAGTAGGAGCAGGCTATTTTTGTGCTGATAGTTCATGGTTTTCTCGTGGGTAGCTCATCGTGGCCGACGGCGTTATCGGGTGGTGTTGCGGTTGAGCGAGGCGAAGTCGGTGGCTTGTCCGCCGGTGGCGTAGACCGTGACTTCGCCCGGGCCAGAGACGCTGGCGTCCAATCGTTTTTTATCTTTGGGAAGCTCAACTGAAATGAGATCGCCGGCTGCTCCATTCTCACGGGCAACGGCTCGCGTCCGGACGACGATTCCGCCCGTGCGGACGTAGACGTTCACCGACTCGCCGCGACGCACTTGCCAAGGGGCACGTACGTGGCTTTGTTGTAGGATTTGATCGGTGCGAAGCGACCGTTTGGCCTCTTTGCCAATGGCCAGTTGGAGATCGACGAGCGATTCGCTGGGGAGTTTTCCTTCTCGCAGGCGGAGTTCGATGTCTGCTGCGCGGACGAGGCGTCCTCGCTCGATGGGGCGTTTGACGACGACAACGGTTTGTTGCTTGGCGATTTTAGCGTAGACGGTGATTGGCTGGTCGTGGTTGTCGGTGCTGAGCGTAAAACGTTGTCTGCCTGTTTGCTTGGGGCGTCCGCCGTTTGCTTTGAGGTTGTCAGAGCTGGCGGCAAGCTGATGGAGTTCGTCTTGTTGTAGGACGACTTCGACACGCCATTGGCTGTGTTGGGTAGTTGTTTGCAGATGCGTTTTGATGGCCTGTTGCACGAGGAGGGTTAGCTCTTGATTCGATTTTTTAACAGGCGTCGGGCGGTTGCCTGTCGTTGGGGTTTGGGTGGCGGATCCGATTTGAACGATCTTTGCGCCTTGCAGAGTAGTGTGCTGAAGGCGGATGCCGCGGGCCAGGAGTAGTTCGCGGACCTGCGAGGCGTCTAGAAATTGCAGGGTGCCAGGTGCTGGTGCGGCTAACAGCGGAGTGTGCGTGAGGTCGTGCATTTCTGCGGAGGTCGCAGCGGAAATGTCGGCGATGTCGCCCAGGCGAATGATGGGGCCGTGTTGTGTGGCATGTTCGCGTAACACAATGTCGGCTCCACGGCTGGTGGCCGGGGCTAGCAAGGCGAGGAGCAAAACGAGATAGGGAGTGTGTGATTTCATGGCGAACTCAAGTGACTCGGTGCATTTGGTAAAAACGTTAGAGGCGAAATTAGAGCAAGTCTCATTGCGTGTGCGGCTCGCACTAGGAACGACGGAGGTTGGCGGCGATTTGCATGATTTGGTCGCCCGCTTGGACGACTTTTGAGTTCAGCTCGAAAGCACGCTGGGTCGTGATCAGGTCGATCAGCTCTTGGACCGGTTCGACGTTGGAAGCTTCGAGGGCGCCTTGGGCGAGGACGCCAAAACCGGGTTGGCCCGGGTTGGCGGTGGTTGCAGTGCCCGAGGCGTCGGTTTCTTGGTAAAGGTTGTTGCCGACCTTGAGCAAGCCATCGGGATTGATAAAGGAGGCAAGTTGGATTTGGCCAGCGGTTTGCAAAGCGGCTTGGCCCGTGGTGCGATATTGGACTTCGCCGCTGGAGCTAATTGCGACGTTGACCGCATCTTCGGGGATGCTGACGGGCGGATCGAGAACCCAGCCGGTATGGGCAGAGCCGAGGACCAAGTTGCCTTCGGCATTGATGCCAAAATTGCCGGCACGCGAGAAAAATTGTCCGTTGGAGGTGCCGACCTGGAAGAAGCCGTCCCCTTCGATGGCGATGTCGAGCGGGTTTTCAGTCGTTTGCAGCGCGCCTTGGCCGTGGTTGGTCTGAGTGCTGGAAACGCGTGTGCCAAGACCGACTTCGATGCCGGTCGAGGTAAGGTTGCCATCGGCGTCGACCGATCCGGGCAAGCGATTTTGCCGGTAGAACAGGTCTTCGAAGTTAGCCCGGTCTTTCTTGAAGCCGGTCGTGTTAATATTCGCCATATTATTGGCAATCACGTCGAGCTTGGTCTCGAGGGCTTCCATGCCGGTGGCGGCGGTGTAAAGGGTTTGGACGCTCATAGAAAGTTCCTGGCTGTTAGGCGTTGGACGCTAGTTGTGTTGGTTGTTAGTCGCTGCTTAGCTTCTCAAGACTCGGCTGAGGAGCTGGCCCAGCATTCCGTCTTGGTGTTGGATGAGTTTGGTGTTGGCTTCGAAGGCACGTGAGGTTTCGATCATGGCCATCATTTCGCTGGTCGAGCTAACGCTCGATTGTTCGAGGTAGCCTTGGCGAATATCGCGGGCCTCTTCGGGGACGGGGGTGATCGTGCCGAGTGGGCGGAAGGTGTTGTTGCCGACTTTGACCAGGTCGCCCAGCGATTCGGGTTGTTGGAGTCCGATCGCGATTTGCGAGCCCCCTTGGTCAATGAGACCGCCGGGAAGAAACTGCCACGGGAGTTCAGTGTCGAGTTTGATGGCTTCGCCCGAGTCGTTGAGAACCTGATGGCGGCCAGTTTGGGTGACGAGTCGTCCCTGAGCGTCGAGCATGAAGTTGCCGGCGCGGGTGAGTAGGTTTTCGCCGTCGGCTTGCTGGACTTGGAAGAACCCGTCGCCGTTAACAGCAAAGTCGGTCGGGATTTTGGTGGAGCGGAGCGTGCCGTCGGAGAAGTCGGTGTCGACGTCGATCAGCTTGACGCCGCCGCCGACGTCGTTTTGGGATTTGCTACCGGCGTAGTCGGTCCCTTGTTGGATCGCTTCGGCAAAGCGTGCCTGGAAGGTCGGCACGTCGCGTTTGAAACCGGGCGTTTCGAGATTCGCCAGATTGTTGGCGATAAACTCGAGCCGTTGCGACTGCGCCTTGGCGCCTTCCGCAGAGATGTACATTCCGTAAGACATGATTTTCGGTGGTGCTAGCAGGTACGGCCCCCCTGCTCGTCGGCGATTTCTTTATGCACGCGGTGTGCCATAAGTGGTCACCGCCTTTTTTTTCGGCCAGAGGCTCACTTTAGTCCGAGAACTAAGGGCTTGCTGGTCTTTTGCCTCCCCTTGGAAGCGAGCCTGGGCATCGGCAGAGATTGCCGCCAGCAGAATGTTTCGACTGCAAGATCTGCCGCTAGCAGCCGCCTTAAGCACCGCCGCCAAACCGCTTGCGAGAGTCCGCGATATCCGTCTCAATTTTCTGAACGATACTGTGCAGTTCGTCCATGTCGCTCGGCAAGAGGTGCTTGGCAAGCTCCTTAAAGAGCGGTTCGACGGGCGGGTTGAATTCTCGCATTAACCTCAATACATCGTTTTGATAGAGGTCGACCTTCTCAAACCGCCCCTGACGGTAGAGCGACGGTAGAGCGAAAAGTTTCAACAAGACAATCGCTTCAACAGTTGCGCATGGAATCTTTCGGCCGGAAAAATCTTTCATGACAGTCTGTTCACGCAGAACCTTCTCGAAAAGTTTGTTACTTGTGAAAAGGAAATCGACGGACAGTTCCTCCAGCTTGGCTCGTGCAAACTCGGGATTGATGTCTTGCACAACAATTTCAGGTAAGAGTTCGAGAGATTCTCGAGCAACAATCAAATCAATGTCCTGCGTATTGCGACCGTCCAAGTAGACAAGCATTGCGATTCCACCGACCAAGGCATAGTCGACGGAGCGATCGTCCAGTAAATCGAAAAGCTGAGGAACGGATTTTAATAAGTTATTCAAGTCCATAGCGCGCAGTCGCTCCCCGTTTTTGGGATCGAAAACAACCCCGTGGACGATGACTTCTCCGATATTCACTAATGGCTCGCTCATTGCTTCTATTGTACCACGCAGAAAGGAAAGGCACGACTCCGGTCAGGCTTACTCCGGTCTTTCCGAAAGGATCCTCAGAAGTTGCTTGCGAAAACCGGGCATTTTGTTTTCTACCACATCCCACACAATTTCGTAGTCGACAGCAAAGTAAGCGTGGATCAGGCGGTCGCGCATGCCTGCGAGTTCTCTCCAGGGAACATCCGGATGTTCTTTTCGGAACCCGTCAGGTAAGTGTTTGGCCGCCTCACCAATAATCTCGATACTACGAGCAAACGCGCGACGGTGCGTCTCGTCTGTAAGAAACGATTCTCTCGTGAGAGTCTTGTGCTCGAGCAGAAGATATTCTGCTTCTTGCAGCATGTGCTGGACAAGACTATTCTCCGAGCGGGACATATTCGACTTCCGCGAGTATTTGTGGTCCCAGGAAAGGGCTGATCGCCTCGGTCGTCACCAGCTCGACAGGCCGCTGGAGCACGTCTTCCAGGAGAAACGAAAGCTGCATGAAGTTGTCAAAATTCTTTTGACGCAGGTCAAATTGCACTAAAAAATCGACGTCGCTGTCGCGCTTGGCTTCGTCTCGCACAAACGACCCAAACAATCCAAGCTTGAGCACGCCACGAGACTTCAGTTGATCGCGGACTCCTTGCAGGCGAAGGATTACATCGTGTTTGTTATGAACAGGTGTGACCATAGCCTTATTCTAACGCCTTTGGTAGCAAAGTTACCACGAAATTCTGCGAATTCGTCAAGCTCGTGCGGCGGTGATGACTTCTGCGGCCCCCTGGGCCAGCAGTTGCTCGGCAACCTGTCGGCCAATCGGTTCAGCCTCAGCAAGCTTGCCGGTGGCGCTGGCTTTCAAAACTTGCGTGCCGTCCAAATTGGCGACGAGCCCGTCAAGTGCAAGCTGCCCGTTTTCAATCCGTCCCCAACCGCCCACCGGTACCGAACAGCCGCCGTGGAGCAGCGCCAGCATCGACCGTTCGGCGGTCGTGGCAGCGCGGGTGTTGGGGTCGTCGAGTTGAGCGAGGAGGCGGCGGACGGTTGGGTCGGATTCGCGGCATTCGATGCCCAGTGCGCCTTGTCCGACGGCGGGTAGCATTTGGGGTGGCGAGAGGAGTTCGGTGATACGGTCGGACAAGCCGAGACGCTTGAGGCCTGCGGCGGCTAGGAGGATGGCATCGTACTCGCCGTCGTCGAGCTTGCGAAGACGGGTGTCGACGTTGCCTCGGATGTTGACGACGTCGAGATCGGGGCGTAAGTGTTTTAATTGCGATTGGCGGCGCGAGCTACCGGTTCCGACCCTTGCCCCAGACGGCAAATCGGCTAGCGAGGAGGCTTGGTTGGTGACGAGGGCGTCGGCGACCTCTTCGCGTGGAGGGACTGCGGCCAGCGTTAGGCCCTCGACTTGCTCAGTCGGCAAATCTTTGAGACTGTGGACGGCCAGATCGGCTTGGTCGTTGAGCAGGGCCGCTTGGACTTCTTTGGTGAAGACGCCCTGTTGGCCTAGGGCGGCGATGGGGCCTGACTGTTGCGTGTCGCCGCTGGTAGTGATGTGGACTAGCTCGACGACAAGTTGGTCATCGTGCTGGCGCAATTGGGTGGCGACCCAGTTGGCCTGCCAGAGGGCGAGTTTGCTGGCACGGGTCGCAATACGAATGGGCGGAGTGGTCACGAGGAGCGGTCGGGCTTGGGTGGGGCGAGGGCTTCGGGCTGGGGAGGGGAACCCGAGGCGTGCTGCGTGGGGACGACCACTCCGCAACTGACGATAAACTGGAAGGCTTGGTCGATGGTGATGTTGAGGTCAATGGTTTCGCTTTTCTTGACCGTCACGGTAAAGCCGGTGAAGGGCATGGGCGAGGTGGGGATCAACACGGAGAGGACCGGTTCGTTGGCGGCGGCGCGAATATCGAGAAGGCTATCGCCGGTGACCATCGCGACGGTCCAAACACCTTTGCGTGGGTACTCGACGGCGACGACGCGCGTGTATTCGATTTCGCGTTCGCTAAACATAAAATCGGTCACCTGTTTGACCGACGAGTAGACGTTGCGGATCAGCGGCAAGCGGTTGATGACTCGCTCGAACTGCATCCAAAAAAATCGGCCCACGCCGGCTGCCAAGAATTTCCCAAGCAAGTAGAGCATCAAGAGAAAGACGCAGAGGAAAAAAGGGATGACAATGTATCCCTGCAAGAATTTTCGCTTGACGAAAACGCGATAAAATTCGTTGGCCGATTTCGTCGGCGGCTCGAAGCCGAGTTCGTCCTGGAGATAGTCGAAATCTTCGGCCAGCACAAAACGGCCATCGTCGGTTTGTTGGTAGGCGATCCCGTCGAGGAGGGTGCGCCCCCCCAGGACTTCCTGGCCTTTGGGAACTTGGTCGGAGGCCAAGATTTTTTTCTGGTAGTGGTTGACCAAAAGTCGTTCTGCGCCCGATTCCATCGGGGCCAACAGATAGTTGGTGACCGTGTTCCAAATCCACAGGAAGATGACGATCGTCAAGAGCGGCGGCAGCAGGACGGCCAGTCCGCGCAGCACGGCCTGACGAAAGGGATCGAGAGGGCTACGTTTTTTTCCGGTGGTAACTTCAGAGATGTCCATGTACCACCATTATTTGGATCGGCGGCGATCTGGCAAGGCAGGAAAATAGCGTAGAACAGGGCTCCCCAGTCTCTGCGGGTTGGCATGAAAACGGTAGGGTGGGCATTGCCCACCAAAGCCAGAGAGTCACACTCGCGGAAATTGGTGGGCAATGCCCACCCTACCCTTGCTTAATAACTCAAAGTGCGAGCTACCACCACGACGGTGATTTGCTCTGCTCCGGCCTGTTTCAGCATACGGGCGGCCTCGCTACAGGTGGCACCGGTGGTGAGAGTGTCATCGACTAGCAGCAGGTGGGGTGCTTCTAAATCGCAGTTTTTTCGGACCTGCATTTCGCCTCGGATATTCCGAAATCGGGCCGGTCGGGACAAACCGACTTGCGGCTGCGCATTGCGTCGTCGGGTCAGTAAGCTCGAAAAGACTGGCAAACCGAGCTTTCGCCCTAGGGCTACGGCCAGCGTTGCGGGCGGATTGGTGCCTCGGGCCAGACGTCGCCAGGGGTGCATCGGCACCGAGACAATCGCGTTGGGCTGCGTTGCCTCTATTTCGTCGCCAAGGCGTGAGGCCATCCATTGGCCCAATGCGTTGGCCAAGCGTTCGCTGCGGTCGGTCTTCATGGCTAGGACTTGGTCGCGGAGCAAGCCTTCGTACTCGCCGAGTGCCAAAGCCCGATCGAACCAGAGTTTTTCTTGGCGGCAATGGGCACAGTCGGGAACAGACCTTGGGATTTTGGGGACGCGTGCGGCGCAGCGTTGGCAGGTGGGCCAATCGGTGCGTTGCATCTGCCTGCGGCAGTCGAGGCAAAAGCTGATACGGTCGGGCGACGGTTCGAGCGAGGTGTTGCACGCCAGACAGTTGGCCGGGAAGAGCAGGTCGACCGCTGTTTGGGCTAGGCTTGGTAGCCATTGGGGTCGGGGCAAGGGTTTGCGCGGGGGTGGCATTTTTTGGGGATTCGATCTTCGGCGAGACGTAGCTCGCCGGCTAGGGGAAGAGGAGTTCGGCAGAGAAACAGTATATCGCATGCTAGCAGCTTGTGGGGTTGTTACATCTCTTGACGCTAGCAGCCGAGTTTTTGTAGTGTTCGTGGCCCGTCGTTGCTCGTGTCTGATTGTTTTGGCCCCTCTCTGCTATGAAAATTCTTGACCGCTACTTGTTGCGCCAGTTTTTGCAGGTCTTTGTGATTTGCTTTCTCAGCCTGATGGGGCTTTATCTGGTGATCGATTTGTTTGGCCATCTGGATAGTTTTTCGGCGGAGGCAGAACGTGGCGGGAATTTGTTGGCCGTGATTGCCGAGTACTACGGTTTTCAGGCGATAGGATTTTTTGATCGGACGAGCGGCATCCTAGCGATGATCTCGGCGATCTTCACAGTCACTTGGCTGCAACGGCATCACGAGATGACGGCGATGATGGCAGCCGGGGTCTCGAAATTCCGAATCATTCGGCCCTTGTTGTTGGCGGCGGTGGCGGTCAGTTTGCTAGGGGCGGCAAATCGAGAATGGGTGATTCCAGAAATCCGCGACCAACTGACCCGCGACACCAAAGATCTAAGCGGCCGTCAGGCCCGCGATTTGGAAGCCCGTTTTGATGGGGCGACCGATATTCTGATTGGCGGTGAAAAGACGGTTGCGCTCGAGCGGCGTATTCTCAAGCCGACCTTTATCTTGCCGCCAGAGCTAGCCCGTTATGGCAAACAGTTGGTCGCCGAAGATGGCTATTATTTAGAAGCGACCGAGTTTCATCCTGCCGGGTATCTGCTCGAAGGCGTTTCGGTGCCCGGGAGAATCAATCAGCGAGAGTCGTTGCGGCTTGGCGAGCAGACGATTGTTTGGACGTCGCGCGAGGCACCTTGGTTAGAGTCGGGGCAGGCGTTTGTAGCGACGCAGATGCCGTTCAAATTGTTGGCCAACGGCTCAACGTGGCGCAACTATGCGTCGACGGGCGAGCTGATAGCTGAGCTGAATCGGCCTAGCACCGACCTGGGGGCGGACGTACGGGTTGCCGTGCATGCGCGCATGGTGCAGCCGTTGGTCGATACGACGCTGCTGATGCTTGGGCTGCCGCTGATGTTTTCGCGTCGGCAACGAAATGTGTTTGTGTCGGTCGGCGTTTGTTTGCTGGTGGCGATCGTCTTTTCGTTGGCGACGCTGACGTGCCAATCGCTAGGCGGGCTGGGGATGTTACGGCCCACGCTGGCAGCTTGGTTGCCGATCCTGGTCTTTCTGCCAGTGGCGGTGGGGATTAGCCACACGCTACGGACGTAATTGGTTGCGCTACGGACGTAAATGGTTGAATGACGAAGGGGTGCGGTTTTTCGTCATTCGTCATTCGGTCCTCGTCATTTTCTCCCTGGGGCTTGCAAAATCGCCCTTTGACTGCGATCCTAACGGTTTCCTGCCCTGCAATCACCCAGAAAGAAGCTGTTATGAAAGTTGCCACGTTTACCACCAATAAAGGCGAGATTCGCATCGAGCTGTTTGACGACAAGACGCCGAAGACGGTTGCTAATTTTGAAAAGCTCGCCGGCGACGGATTTTATAATGGGTTGTCGTTTCACCGGGTGATCGACGAGTTTATGGTGCAAGGCGGCTGCCCCCAAGGCACAGGTACCGGTGGGCCTGGGTATCAGTTCGAGGATGAGTTTCATCCCGAGCTAAAGCACGACGTGCCGGGCGTGCTTTCGATGGCCAATTCGGGTCCGAACACAAACGGCTCCCAGTTTTTTATTACGCACGTCCCGACGCCTTGGCTCGACGGAAAACATTCAGTGTTCGGAAAAGTGCTGGGTGACGGCCAAGACGTCGTCAACACAATCGTGCAAGGAGATACGCTCGAGAAGCTGGTCATTGGAGACGAGTAGCGAATGCCAACCGACCAGAGAATCAACTACGTCGAGTTTCCGTCCAACGATTTTGATGCTGGTGAAGCGTTTTACTCGGGGACGTTCGGCTGGACATTCACCGATTACGGTCCCGAGTATCGGGCGTTCAACGACGGCCAACTCGACGGAGGATTTTTTCAGTCGGCAAAGTGTTCGACGACCGCCAGTGGCGCAGCCCTAGTGATCCTCTACGCTACCGACCTCGAAGCCACTCGCGACAAGGTCGCAGCCAACGGCGGCACGATCTGCAAAGACATTTTTTCGTTCCCCGGCGGCAGGCGTTTTCAGTTCCTCGACCCCCACGGGAACGAGCTAGGCGTCTGGTCGGACAAATAGCAAGTAGGCCGGAACAAGCGATAGCGCAGTTCCGGCAAGCGCCGCGAAAAACTTTTACCCATGCAATGCCGGAACTGCGCTACCGCTTGTTCCGGCCTACAAAACGACAAAACTACGACCCGCTTTTTTTCATCATTTCTCTCATGGCTTTAATTCAACTTCACGAACTGAGTATTGGCTTTCGCGGACCGTTGCTTTTGGACAAGGTCTCTTGCCAAATCGAGGCGGGCGGACGGATTGGGCTGCTGGGGCGCAACGGCTCGGGCAAGACGACGCTCATGCGCATCATCAGCGGCGTCGTGCAGCCCGATGATGGAAAGTGCATCATCACGCCGCAGAAAAAAGTCTCGCTGTTGCCGCAGGATGTGCCCGACCATTTACAGGGGACGGTCGACGAGGTGGTTCGCCAGGGCTTGCCTGCGGAGTTGCAAGACGAAGCCCATGCCTGGGAGGCCGACCAGCAGGTCGAGCGGCTGCTCTCGAAGATGGAGCTGGACCCGACGCTCGAAGTGCAAAGTCTTTCGTCGGGTTGGAAGCGGCGGGTGCTGCTCGCACAGACCTTGGTGGCGAAGCCCGACGTGTTGCTACTCGACGAGCCGACCAACCATCTCGATATCGATGCGATCGCTTGGCTCGAAGAGTTTTTGCTGCGTTGGCCGGCGACCCTCATGTTTGTGACGCATGACCGTGCGTTTTTGCGGAATCTGGCGACGCGAATTTTGGAAATCGACCGGGGCCGCATTTTTGATTGGTCGTGTGATTACGATACGTTTCTTGCTCGCAAGGAAGCGGCGCTTGCCGCCGAAGAAAAACAAAATGCACTGTTCGACAAAAAGTTGGCTCAGGAAGAAGTTTGGATCCGCCAGGGGATCAAGGCGCGTAGAACTCGTAACGAAGGGCGTGTGCGTGGACTAGAAAAAATGCGTGAAGAGCGCAGCCAACGGCGCAGCAAAGTCGGCACTTCACGCTTGCAGATCCAAGAGGGTGGCCGCAGCGGGATGCTGGTCGCCGAGGTAAAGAACATCAGCTTTGCCTACGAGGAAAACGAACAGCCAATCGTCAGCGATTTTTCGACCAGCATCATGCGCGGCGACAAGATTGGTATCATCGGTGCTAACGGTGCCGGCAAAACGACCCTCTTACGGTTGTTACTGGGACAATTAAAACCCCAGAAGGGAAACGTCCGGCTTGGCACGAATCTGGAACTGGCGTACTTCGATCAGCTGCGCGACCAGCTCGACGACGAAGAAACTGTCCAAGAAAGTCTTGGCGAAGGCTCGGACACGATCATGATGAACGGCCAACCCAAACATGTGCTTGGCTATTTGCAAGATTTTTTGTTCGCGCCCGAGCGTGCCCGTACACAAATAAAGTTTCTTTCTGGCGGAGAACGCAATCGAGTGTTGTTGGCCAAACTGTTTGCCAAGCCGGCCAACGTGATCGTACTCGACGAACCGACGAACGATCTTGATACCGAGACGCTCGAACTCCTCGAGGAACGGCTTGTCGATTTTGGAGGCACCATTTTGATGGTCAGCCATGACCGGGCGTTTTTGAATAATGTGGTGACGAGCACGATCGTGTTCGAGCCAGGCGGTGCCAGGGAATACGTCGGCGGCTACGACGATTGGCTACGGCAGCGCAAAGAAAACCTCGCGATGCCCCAGGCCTCCGCCAAGCCCAAAGCTGCGGCAGAGCAACAGCCGAACTCCGACGCTTCTCAGCCTACGAAGCGACGCCTGGCTTACAAAGAAAAACGCGAACTAGAGACGCTCCCCAAGACGATCGAACAGCTTGAAGGCGAGGCCGGAGAGCTGCATCAAGTGATGGCGGCCCCAAACTTTTATAAGCAGCCGCCAGAAAAAATAGCTACGGAGCAGACACGGCTGAAGAACGTGGAGCAGCGGTTGGGCGAGGCGTACCGGCGATGGGAAGAGCTGGAAGCAATTTCTTCTTGAGGCAGAAGAAATAGAATAGCCACGAAAAACACAAAGAAACCTCAGTAAGTTTTTTCGTGCCTTTTCGTGTTTTTCGTGGCTATTGCTTGCGCGTGCGGCTCGCACTAGACGAGGACGGCTTCGCTTTTCGGGGCGACGCTCGTGTTGTAAAACGCTTCGATGTCGGCTTCGGGGCCCATGACGATGACGGTGTCGTTGACACGAATGATCTCGTCGTCTTTGGGGTTGAAGAGGGTTTCGCCATCGGCTTTCCGGACGGCGATGATCATGAGCTGCTCTTGTTTTTCTTCGGCTTCGCGGACCGTGCGGCCCAGGAAGGGGCTGTCGGCGGTGAATTGGAATTCTTCAAGTTCCGCATTGAGGCCCGACTCGTGGCCGACGCTTCGGAGGAGGTCTTCGGTTTCTTGGGGAATGATGAGGTCAGCGATGCGCTCGGCACCGATGATCGCAGGCATCACGACTTGGCTGGCGCCAGCTTGGAGTAACTTTTTCTCGGTGCGTGGATGTTCGCCGCGTGCAACGATCGTGATGTCGGGGTTCAGGTTGCGAACGGTCAGCGTGAGAAATACGTTATCGGGATCGCTGTGGAGGCTGAAGACAATAGTCGCGGCGCGGTCGAGTCCGACTTTCTGGAGGACTTCTTCGTCGGTCGCATCGGCTTCGATGCCGAGGTAGCCATGTTTTTTGGCTTCGACGATCGATTCGGCAGAGGAGTCGATGACGACGAAAGGAACATTGTGGCGGGCAAGGCGATGGGCCAAGTTTTGGCCGATCCGTCCAAAGCCACAGACGATGACGTGTTCGCGTAGTTTGTTGATTTCCTTGTTCATCCGTTTCGCTCCGATCGCTTGGTCGAGTTGGCCTTCGACGATTGCTTGTATTAACATGCCGAGTGTGTAGGCCATCGTGAGCATTCCGACGAGGATGACAACGATGGAAAGAAACTGCCGCGACTCGGGGACTTCGGCACCGATGCTTTGCGAATAGCCGACGCCGGTGATGGTGATCACCGTCCAGTAGATGGCTTCGAGCAGCGGCTTTTTATAGAGCCAATGGAAAGCAAGGATCGAGCAAACGATAATGCCGCCAAGCAAGAGTGCGCCGCGTCGTGCTCGTCCTAGGGCTTCATTCATTTCGAGCAAGTCTCCATTGCGTGTTACGCTTAAACAACCGTTTGACTCTTGTTTACCAAGGCTGTTAGCGGAACACGCGTGTGCGGCTCGCACTAAGTATGGTAGTCGGCATTGAGACGCACGTACTCGGCGGTGAGATCGGTGGTCCAAAAACGAGCCGACGCTGTTCCTTCGTCCAGCAGTAATAAAATGCCTGTGTCGCGGTCAGCCTTGATCGAGTCCGAAATGGCAGCCGCGTCAAAATCGACCGGGGCACCGTGCTCGTAGAGCAACATGCCGTTGATGAGCAAGCTCACCTTTGCCGGGTCAAACGCTACACCAGCGTAGCCCGCAGCAGAGACAATGCGGCCCCAATTTGGGTCATTCCCTGCGATTGCCGTTTTGACCAAGGGGCTATCTGCGATGGTCTTGGCGATTGTGACGGCGTCGGTGCGAGTTTTGCAGCCGTGGACCTCGACGGTAATCAGATGCGAGGCCCCTTCGCCATCGGCAGGAATCGATTGCGCCAAGTCTTCGCAGACCTCGACCAAGGTCGCTTGGAACTTGGCCAGATCGGTGCCAGTGAGTGGAGTGTTGCAAGCAGCACCGTTGGCAAGCAGCAGGACGGTATCGCTGGTGCTGGTGTGACCGTCGACGCTAATGCAGTTAAACGATTCGTCGGCAGCATCTTTGAGGCCGGCGTGGGCATCGTCGATGGTCAGCGCTGCGTCGGTCATGAGCACGGCGAGCATGGTCGCCATGTTGGGGCCGATCATGGCAGCCCCTTTGGCGATGCCAGTGATTTGCACTGGGCCGCAGTCGAGCTGAATCGTGCGGCTACGGATCTTGTGATGGGTGTCGGTGGTGAGGATACCGCGCGCGGCATCGACCAGCGACTGTTCGGTGTCGGCGAGCAGGGCTGCTGCGGCTTCGATGCCGGGATTTATTTTGTCCATAGGCAGAAACGAGCCGATGAGGCCGGTCGACATCACCAGGACGTTTTGCTGGTCGAAATCGCAGACTTTGGCGGTTTGGACAGCCATTGCAAGGGCATCTCGATCGCCTCGTTCGCCGGTACAGGCGTTGGCGACGCCCGAGTTCATGACGACGGCGCGGATCGAGTCGCTGGGGGTGCGTTGTCGGTTGAGCGTGACCGGCGCACCACAGACGACATTCTGCGTGTAGACCCCGGCGGCCACGGTCGGTCGGTCCGAGACGATCAACGACAAATCGAGCTTGCTCGTATTGCGCTTCACGCCGGTATAGACGCCTGCTGCACGGAAACCTTTTGGAAGTTGGTCGGGCATGTATGCTCTTAGCGAGAGGTGTTTAGGGAGTTGAGCAAATGACGAATGACGAAACACCCAATGACGAATGAATGCCGAAAGCGCGAATGAGAAAAAAGAACTTCGACATTCGTGCTTGCGGCATTCATTCGTCATTCGTCATTGGGTACTTCGTCATTACAACAGTGCTGTGGTTTCTGGGAAGTTGTACATGAGATTGAAATTTTGGACGGCTGCGCCCGAGGCACCTTTGATCAGGTTGTCGATGGCTCCAAAGACAACCGCCTTGTCGCCGACTTGGCGGACCGTGATGTCGCAAAAGTTGGTGTTAGCGACTTGTTTGGTTCCTGGGAGTTCGGCGACAACGCGCACAAAAGGTTCGTCGGCATAATAGGCCTGAAGAATTTCGAGCAAGGCGTCGGTCGTGGTTTCACCGGTAGTATCGGCATAGGCGGTAATCAGTTCGCCCCGGTCCATCGGGATGAGATGCGGGGTAAAGAGGACATTGGTTTCGACTTCGGCCCATTTGCTGAGGATGAGGTCGATCTCGGGCGTGTGGCGGTGTTGGCCGACGCTGTAAGGGGTCAGATTTTCGTTCGCTTCAGGGAAATGGAGCGTCGGTTTGGGCGATCGGCCCGCGCCACTGACCCCGCTTTTGGCGTCGATCACGATTCCGCGCGGTGCGATGGCTCCTGACTTTAGCAGCGGGGCCAAGGCCAAGATCGCGGCGGTGGGGTAACAGCCCGGGTTGGCGACCAGCTTGGCGCCGCGGATCGACTCGCGGTAAAGCTCGGGCAGTCCGTAGGCGGTGCCGGCCATCCGCTCGGGGTCGGGATGTTCGACTTGGTACCAGTCGGCGTAGGTCTTGGGATCGTCGAGTCGGTAGTCGGCGCTGAAGTCGACCACTCGGCAGCCGGCGTCCAGCAGATCGCTAACCACCGCTGCGCTGGCTCCGTGGGGTAAGCAACCAAAGACGCAATCGGCCCGTTTGGCGATTTCCTTGGGCGAAAGATTTTCGAGCACGAGGTCGAGTCGTCCGCGCAGCGAGGGGTGGACGTCCCCGACATGCGGCCGCGTCTCTTGACGGGTGGTGAGCACCCGGACCTCGACCTCGGGGTGCCGAAGGAGCAGGCCAAGCAGTTCGCGCGCGGTGTAGCCGGTGGCGCCAAGGATTGCGATACGGATCATAGAACGAAGGGGGGCCTAGTGTTTGATCTAGTGTTTGTGTAAGCGGAGCCAGCCCTGTGGCGGGGGGACTGCAATTATACTGGTGGGTTTGGTGGCTTGCTATGGGGGTGAGGAGACGCAGGACGATTGCAAAGTTCACTGTAAAAGTCGAATATCCCAGGAGAACTGCAAAGTCGGAGCCAGGAAGAAAAATATAGCCACAGAGGGCACAGAGAACCCCTCTGTTTTCAGTCCTCTGTGTTCTCTGTGCCCTCTGTGGCTAGTTCCTAAATGCGTCTGATTTTGGACTTTGCAGTCGTCCCGTGATGAGGCGTTGTTGGATGACGGCTAAGATTTTTTGGGCAACGAGGGTCTTGTTGCCTTGGGCGGTGGCTAGCACATCGCCGTTGGGGGCGAGGATTTCGACGTTATTGTCAGGCGAGTGCATCGCTTCGACGCCATTGGAGACCATCAGGTCGCAGCATTTACGTTCGAGTTTGGCGAGTGCTCGAAGGCGATGGTCTTCGGTTTCGAGGGCAAATCCGACGACCCAACGACCTTTTTTGACCGCGCCGAGCGTGGCAACAACGTCGTCGGTTTCGATCAGTTCGAGGAGCAGCGGCTCGCCAGTCTTCGCAATTTTGCTCGACAGGACATGTTGAGGGCGGTAGTCGCAGGGGGCAGCGGCACCGATAAGGCCGTCGCAGTCGGCGAATGCCTTGCGAGCGCAGCCGAGCATTTCTTCGGTCGAGACGACGTCCAACACTTTGGCTTCGTTCGGGTAGTCGACGTCGACCGGGCCGCTGATGACAGTGACTTCGTGGCCCAGGTCGAGGGCGGCGGCGGCGAGGGCCGTGCCCATGCGACCACTCGAGGCGTTGGTGAGATAACGCACCGGGTCAAGGTACTGTCGGGTCGGGCCAGAGGTAATGAGGATGTGAGTCATAAATCGAATGACGAATGACGAAATACCCAATGACGAAAGGAAATGACAAAATCGGAGTGACAAAACGATGCCACTTGTTCGGCATTCTTACTTTGACATTATTTCGTCATTGGTCATTGGGTACTTCGTCATTACCTCCTAGGATTTTACGAATAACTTGTGCAATCTCCTCCGGCTCGGCCATGCGTCCGACCCCTTTTTGTCGGCAGCTTAGCCAGCCTTCCTGAGGGTCGACGATGTGCAGGCCATCTTCGCGGAGCTGTTGGAGGTTGCGTTGGACGGCTGGCTTTTCCCACATTTCGGTGTTCATCGCCGGGGCGACGACCACCGGGCCGGTGAACGAGAGCAACAAAGTGCTGAGCAGATCGTCGGCGAAGCCGTGGGCCGTTTGGGCCATGAAGTTGGCGGTCGCGGGCGCGACGCAGACGAGGTCCGCTTGGCGAGCCAGTTCGATGTGGGGACCGAGCGGGAAGGCCTGACCATCGAAGACGCGTGTGTAGACCGGACGGCCTGTGAGCGCGCGGAACGTTGCAGGGCCAACAAATTTCGTAGCGGCACGGGTCATCACCACCGTGACGCCGATGCCACTTTGGACCAAGTCGCTAACGAGGGCAGCCGTCTTGTAGGCGGCGATTCCTGCTGTCACGCCGACAACGATTTCGCTGGCAGCCTTTTTTTGTGGCATCAGAAGTCTACCTGCAACTCAGATTAAAGACTGGAAAGATCCAACTCGGGGGGACCGCCCGTCGAGTCTTTAGTCTCGCCGATGATTTTGATTCGTTTGGAGGAGTCGAGGTAGATCTTGTCTTGGAGAATTTCTTGAACGACGATTTCCATTTGGTTGTCGGTCTTGAGGTCGACCAAGGGACGCGCGCCGGCGTTGATCGCCGCGAGTCGTTTTTGGATGAGCGTGGAGAGCTTAAAGCGGCCGCCCACTTTGTTGACAATTTCTTCTTCTTTTAAGGCATCAATCATTTCGTTAAACCTCGGCTTTGCAATAACTGGCTAATTTCTTGAACCGCTCGTTGAACGGTATCGTTGACCACTTGGTGTTCGTAACGGTCGGCCAGCTCGAGCTCGTGGCGAGCGACGCTGAGCCGGCGTTGGATGGCTTCTTCGTTTTCGGTGGCTCGGCTGCGGAGCCGGTGTTCGAGTTCTTCAAAGGTATTGGGCTGGAGGAAGATCGAAACCGGGGCGTCAAACTGGTTGAGGCCAAACTGCTTGAAAATGTTCTCGGCACCATCGACATCAATCTCTAAGAGTACCCATTTTCCTGCGGCTAGGATAGGCCTGACCTCGCTCCAGAGGGTGCCGTACCAGTGCCCACGACCGAAAACTTCGATACATTCGACGAATTTGCCCGCTTCTCGCCGTTGGGAAAACTCCTGATCGGTGAGGAAATGATAGTGGACGGCGTCTTGCTCGCCGGGCCGAGGCGGACGGGTGGTGGCCGAGATGCTGAGCCGCAATTTCCCGTCAAATTGCTTCAAAATCTCGCGTACAACGGTCGATTTGCCGACGCCCGAGGGGCCAGAAATGACCACCAGTTTGCCCGGTTCGATCATGAGGAGGCCTTAGACGAGGAGGCCTTAGGCCGTAGGCTGTAGGCTGTAGGGGACTGGCAATGGCTTTTTACGATTGCTCCCATAGTTTTTCTTTCCTACAGCCTAAAAGCCTACGGCCTACAGCCTCTCACTGCACGTTCTGAATCTGCTCGCGGATTCGCTCAAGGGCCGTCTTGATTTCGACCACCTGGAGCGAGATCTCAGAGTCGTTGGCCTTCGAGCCAATGGTGTTCGTCTCGCGGCCCATTTCCTGGCAGATGAATTCGAGCTTGCGACCCGCGCTCTCCGCAAGCTGCATCGCGTTGTCGAATTGTTCAAGGTGGCTGCGCAGACGGACGATTTCTTCAGAGATATCGCTTCGGTCGGCGAAGAGGCTGATCTCGCGTACCAAATCGGCTGGGCTGACGGTCACGTTCAGCGAGGCGAGCGATTCGTTCACGCGGTCTTCGATCCGCCGGCGATAATGTTCGGCAACCGCCGGGACGCGGCCTTCGATGGCGTCGAGCGCACGGGTCACGGTGCGGCACTGCGCTTCGAGATCTTTGGCAAGCGCAAGACCTTCGTCGGCTCGCATTTTGCTGAGTTGTTCAAGAGCCGATCGAAGCGTCGGCTCGACCAGCGGCCAAGCCTCGGCGGCGTCTTGGGCCTCGGCCGACACTTGTTCGACGACGCCCGGTAGGCTTGCCAGTGGCTCGAGGTGCAGCTTTTCGTTGAGGCCGCGCACCGTGGCGACTTCTTGGAGCTGGTCGAGGTACTGGTTGAGAACGCTCTTGTTGAGACGATAATCGTCGGCGGCGCCCAGATGCCGAACGCGGATATTGCAGTGGATCGTGCCGCGTTTGATGAACTCGCGGATAAGGGCTTCGGCACGCGATTCGAGAGCGCCGTAGCCGTCGGTGGTCCGCAGGTGGAGCTTAAAGTAGCGGCTGTTGACGGTGCGCAGCTCGACGACAATCGCATAGCCCTCGCGATCGTCACGGACTTCACCAAACCCGGTCATGCTTAGCAGCGACACACGGTACCCTTTATCCTGCTCAGGAAAAAATTAAGAACTTCGGCGAGTCGTAGCTCGCCGGTTATTGGGTAAGTAGCCTCGCCGGCTATTGGCTGTCTTCGGCAGGAGTCGCTTCGACGGGAGTCTCTTCGGAGCTGGCGGCAGCTCCTAGGGCAGGCACTTCTTCAGAGGCGACAGCACTCGAAACTTTGGTGTCGAGCAAACTTTCTTCGCTGGGCGTCATCTTCGAGGCGGCGATGCAGAGCAAAATCCAGACCGTGGCGGCAACGACCGTCACCTTCGTAAAAACGTCGCCTGCCTTGGCACCAAAGGCGCTCGATCCGCCCATGCCGCCAAGTGCTCCGGCCAATCCGCCGCCTCGGCCACGTTGGACGAGCACGAGCAGGATGAGGAAGAGGGCGACTCCCCCGAGCAGCAGCATAAAGACGGTTTGCGTGAAGGCGGCAATCAGAGGGATCGTCACAGTGGGTTACTCCGTTTTGAACTGGAAAGTGTGTTTGTGTTTTTTAGCGTTGGGCCTTTAAGCAAAGGATATCTAAGCTTGGGCCGTCGCGACGCTGGCCAAAGCGATTCCCAAAAAGTCGTCTGCTTTGAGGCTGGCTCCGCCGATCAATGCCCCGTCGATGTTGGGTTGGCCCAACAGCTCGGCGGCGTTGTCGGGCTTAACGCTCCCTCCGTAAAGGATGCGAACGGTGTCAGCCGTCTGGCTATTGTAGCGTTCGTTCAGTTGCTTGCGAAGATCGGCATGGACCTCTTCAGCTTGGTCGGGAGTGGCCACTTTGCCGGTGCCGATTGCCCAAACCGGCTCGTAGGCAAGGACGACCGACTTCATGGCGTCGGCCGAAATACCTGCTAGCGAACCTTCAAACTGGCTACGGATGACCTCGGCAGTCTTGCCAGCTTCGCGTTGTTCGAGCAGTTCGCCAACACAGACGATCGGGCGGAGGCCGGCAGCCAGGGCCGCGACAGCCTTTTTGTTGACGTCGGCGTCGGTCTCGCCCAGGATGTGGCGACGCTCGCTGTGTCCGAGGATGACATAGCTGACGCCAAGGTCTTCGAGCATCGCACCGCTAATCTCGCCAGTGAACGCACCCTGCGACTCGTGGTACATGTTTTGAGCACCGAGCGCGACTTGAGAATTACCAAGGGCTTCGCGTACGAGGGGCAGATAGGGACTGGGAGGGCAGACGAGGAGTTCTGCACCTGCCGCTTCGACCGCACGCTCGGCGATAGCGCTGGCCAGCGCCGTGGCGCTAGCGGTCTCGGTGTTCATCTTCCAGTTACCGGCGATCAGCGGCGTACGCATACGATTCGTCTCCAAAACAAGGGGTCTTCAGCAATCTCGATACCAATTCGGCCTCTCACCAACTCAATAGCCGGCGAGCTACGTCTCGCCGACGTCCTGAACGCCTTTTCAAACGAGCGTCGGCGAGGCGTAGCTCGCCGGCTACTGACTATTGCGTCGGCTGCTATTGACTGCTGAACTGACGTAGCTCGCCGGCTATCGGCAAAAGGCAATCCCACAGTCTAGCCGATCGGGTCGGCCTGCGCATAGGAGCCTAGCACGGTAAGACGCTCGGTCTTTTTCTCTAACGAGGCGAGGGCACGGCGGACGCGAAGATCGCTCGTATGGCCTAAAAACTCGACGAAAAACAGGTATCGGCCTCGTTGGCCGGGCATCGGGAACGACTCGATCCAGGTCATATTGAGCCGTTGACGCTTAAAAATAGCCATCGAATCGGCCAGGGCACCCGGCTTGTGAGAAATCTCGAACACGAGCGACGTCTTGTCGTTCCCCGTGCGTGGGCTAGCTTCGGGGCCGATAATGGCGAATCGCGTGACGTTGTCTTGGTTGTCTTCGATGTTGCTGGCCAGCACCGAGAGCGAGTGGTTGGTGCCCGCTTGCTTGCTGGCGATGGCGGCAGTCTGCGGCTTGGTCGCGGCCAGACGCGCCGCTTCGGTCGTGCTAGCTACGCCGATCAGCTCGGCGTCGGGCAGGTGCTTGTTGAGCCAGTTGCGACATTGCGACAGCGCTTGGGGTTTGCTGTAAACACGCCGAACGTCTTTGCGCGAACCAGTGCCTAGCAAGCAGTGGTGGATGTGCAGCGGCACTTCCCCACAGATTTTTACCGAGCTACGCACCAAGCATTCCAGCGTGTCAACGATGCCGCCGTCCGTGGAGTTTTCGATCGGCACGATGCCGTAGGCCGATTGTTCTTGTTCGACTTCGGCGAAGACCGTCGCGATGGTTCCGACGGGAACCAAGTCGGCCGATTGCCCAAAACCCTCGATCGCCGCCAGATGGCTGTAAGTGTATTCGGGACCAAGGTACGCGACCCGCGTTTGCTGGACAAGCGTTTTGCTGCCCGAGAGTAGCTCGCGGAAAACAGCGCGGACCGTAGCATCGGCGAGCGGGCCTTTATTTTGGCCGAGAATTTTTTCTAACACTTCGGCATGGGCTGAGCACTGAGAGGCGGGGTTTGCGCCTTGGTCGCGTTGGGCAGCCAGCTCGGCGCGTTGATTGAGTAGACCGAGAATCTCACGATCGAGCTTTTCAATCTGCCGGAGGGAGGGTTTTTTCACGCTCGGTTTGGTTTTTTTCTTAGCAGCCATCAGGCCAGTATGGTTCGCACGTCCGATTCGGCCAAGGCGGACCCCCGTAGAAATAGCCTTCTAGCCTGTTGGCCCAATCGAAACATGGCCGCCTCGCCAACAGGCTGGAAGCCTATTTCACGGCTGGTGACGCCTGCCAATTTGACATTAGTGCGAGGATCGTCTCGGGCAAAGATTTTCACCCCGCTGTCATATTGGCAGTCATCGCGCCGTATCTGCCATAAATGAACGGCCTGCATATTTCCATAAGTCGCTTTATAATAATAGTTTAAGTCGATTCAAAAATGCGTTCCTGCGTGGCACAGGCTTTGCTAATTACTGGTTTGTACCCGCCTGGGCAAAAGAAGCTTGGACGGCCCACTAACACCTAACCGCCTTCGAGGCGGCAGACGTTTAAAACACTCACACAGCAAAAACTCAGGAGATATAGCAATGGCATCTGGCGAAAAAATTATCGGAATCGATCTCGGCACAACCAACTCGGTGGTGGCGGTGATGGAAGGCAAAGAAGCAAAGGTGATTCCAAATCCCGAGGGGAATCGTCTGACGCCGAGCGTCGTGGCATACACCGACAAAGGCGAAGTCCTTGTCGGCGAGCCAGCGCGTCGCCAAGCAGTGACCAATCCAACAAAGACCGTTTCCTCAGTAAAACGGTTCATGGGCCGTCGGCACAACGAAGTTTCTTCGGAAGAGAAAACCGTTCCTTACGGAATTGTGGGTGCGGCGGAAGATTATGTAAAAATTCAGGTGGGTGACCAAGAGCAGACTCCGCCCGAGATTTCAGCGAAGACTTTGCGGAAGCTCAAGGAATCGGCCGAGGCCTATTTGGGGCACACCGTCAACAAAGCGGTCATCACGGTCCCGGCATATTTTAATGACGCACAACGCCAGGCGACCAAAGACGCGGGGCAGATTGCCGGTTTGGAAGTGGCGCGGATCATCAACGAACCAACAGCCGCTTCGCTTGCCTACGGCTTAGACAAAAAAGCCCAAGAGACGATCTGTGTGTTCGACCTGGGCGGTGGTACTTTTGATGTTTCGATTTTGGAAGTAGCCGACGGCGTCTTTCGAGTGATTTCGACTAACGGCGATACGCACCTGGGTGGCGACGACTTTGACCAAGCGTTGATCAACCACGTCGCCGACGAATTCAAAAAAGAGCAAGGCATCGACCTACGGACCGACGTCATGGCACTGCAACGTCTGCAAGAAGCGTGCGAAAAAGCGAAAAAAGAGCTGAGTTCGGCCCAGTCGACCGACATCAATCTGCCGTTTATCACAGCCGATGAAAATGGTCCAAAACATTTGCAGTTGAACATGACGCGTGCCGACTTCGAGAAGCTGGTCGACGGCTTGCTCGAACGCGTACGTGGGCCTGTGCTTAAAGCGATGGAAGATGCCAAGCTCAAGCCAGCCGACATCGACGAGGTCGTTTTGGTCGGCGGTTCGACGCGGATTCCAAAAGTGCAGGAACTGGTCAAAGAAATTTTCGGCAAAGAGCCGCACAAGGGTGTCAATCCTGACGAGGTGGTCGCCATCGGTGCGGCGATCCAGGGCGGCGTCCTTTCGGGCGACGTACAAGACATTTTGCTGCTGGATGTGACGCCCCTTTCCTTGGGCATCGAAACCCTGGGTGGCGTGATGACCAAACTGGTCGAACGCAACACGACCATTCCAACCGAGCGGAAGCAGGTCTTTAGCACAGCCGACGATAACCAGTCGGCGGTAACCGTGCGCGTCTTCCAAGGCGAACGCGAAATGTGTACCGACAACCGTCTGCTCGATCAGTTTAATCTCGATGGTCTGCCGCCTGCCCCGCGCGGCGTGCCGCAGATTGAAGTGAAGTTCGACATGGACGCCAACGGTATTTTGAGCGTCTCGGCCAAAGACCTTGGCACAGGCAAAGAACACACGGTCAAGATCGAGCAGTCGAGCGGGCTGAGCGAAGATGAGATCGACAAGATGCAGAAGGACGGAGAGGCTCATGCCGAAGAGGATAAGAAAAAGCGGACGTTGGTCGAGGCTCAGAACGAAGCCGAATCGCGTTGCTACCAGCTCGAAAAAACGATCAAAGAGCAAGGCGATAAGCTGGGCAAGGACGACAAAGAATCGTTAGAAAGCTCGATCGAAAAGGTCCGTGAAGCGGCCAAGGGCGAAGACGCAGACGCCATCAAAACGGCGGTCGCCGAACTAGAAGCCGCCTCACACGCCATGAGCGAGTCGCTGTACAAAACCGCCGGAGAAGAGGCACCAACCGGCGAGTCCGCTTCAGCCGACGGGACCCCCGAAGCCGATCCAACCGACGACGACGCAATCGACGCCGAGTTCGAGGTAAAATCCTAAGAAGCAATCCCAGGAAGATTAGAAGATTAGCTGTTAGCGATTGGCCTCAGCGGCCGATCGCTGACAGCAATCATGGGTCCGTTCCGAAGTCCGTTCCGAAGATAGCCTCCAGGAAACTGCTCTACCGAGCCTCTTCGAGCTTCCAGTTGCTGATCAGCACTTCAGAGCCTGGGGTCATGGCACGCAGCTTGCGTATGATTTCTAGCTTCTCCGAGGGAGACGCTTTGGCCAACTGGGCCTGGAATTGGGTTATTTTCTCGCGACGCTTACGACGACGGCGGATCTCTTTCTGACGTTCGCTGCAACCCACTGCTAATCTCCTGGAAAGGACTTTTGCTGACGGTGTTAATTAGGCGGCCTTTGTACCAAATTGGCCTGGCGGCGTCAATCTGGGCGAGTGCCTAGTCGGGCCGGGCTGCCAGGGGTACAATGGCGGGCTTTCTCTGACGGCAAATACGACGATAAAGCGAGACTCCTACCGTGCTACGAACACATACATGCGGCGAACTGGGCGAAGCCCAGGTTGGCGAAACCGTGACTCTTTGTGGCTGGGTCGACAGCTACCGCGACCACGGGGGCGGATTGTTTGTCGATCTGCGTGATCGGTATGGTCTGACGCAAATCGTGTTTAATCCGCCCGACACGCCTGCCGACGCGATCGAAGCGAGCAAGACCTTGCGGGCTGAGTACGTCGTAAAGGTGACCGGCACGGTGGCTGCGCGGCCCGAGGGCATGGCGAACGCAAAGATGGCGACCGGCAAGATCGAGCTACGGGCGACCGGGTTCGAGCTGCTGAACCAAAGCCTGACCCCGCCCGTTTCGCCCAGTCAGCAAGATACGCCGAACGAAGATCTGCGGCTCAAGCACCGCTATCTCGATCTGCGGCGTCCCGAAATGCAGAAGACCATGCTGTTACGCGCGGCAATGATCAAGACGATGCGCGACTACTTTGAAGTCCACGATTTTATTGATGTCGAGACGCCCGTGCTGGGGCGCAGTACGCCCGAAGGGGCACGCGACTATTTGGTGCCAAGCCGCGTCAACCAGGGAACTTTTTATGCCTTGCCCCAGTCGCCCCAGTTGTACAAACAGATTTTGATGATTGCCGGCTATGACCGTTATGTGCAGGTGGCGCGATGTTTTCGGGACGAAGACTTGCGAGCCGATCGGCAGCCCGAGTTCACACAGCTCGATGTCGAGATGTCGTTTGTCGATCAAGACGACATCATGGGCATGATCGACGGGCTGGTTGTCAGGCTGGCGAAAGAGCAGTTGGGAATCGACGTTCCGACTCCCCTGCCACGCATGACCTATGACGAAGCGATGGAGCGTTTTGGACATGATGCGCCCGACTTGCGGTTTGGCATGGAGATTGTCGATTGTTCGGACCTAGCGGCAAAGAGCGGTTTTGGCGTCTTTTCAGGCGCAGTCGAACGGGGCGGAAGAGTACGGGCGATCAACGTCAAGCTGGGGACGAAGCAGTATAGCCGTCGCGGGATCGACGCGCTGACCGACTATGCCAAGGAGTTTGGTGCCAAGGGGTTGGCCTGGTTCAAGGTCGACGAAGGCGGCGAACTGGGCGGAGCGATCACCAAGTTTTTCGACGCCGATCTGTTGGCCGAATTTTCCAAACGGCTCGAAGCCGAGCCAGGCGATCTCATTTTGTTTGCTGCCGACAAGTTTGCGGGGACGTGCAAAGTGTTGCACGCACTGCGGACGCGGATTGCTCGTGAGATGAAGCTTTATGATGCAGACGCGATGAATTTCTCGTGGATCGTCGAGTTCCCGATGTTCGACTACAACGAGGGCACCGACGAGGACGCTGACTCGGGTCGATGGCAGGCCATGCATCATCCGTTTACGGCACCCCTGAAAGATCACCTACATCTGCTCGACACCGATCCAGGAAAATGCCGGGCGCAGGCCTATGACTTGGTCATCAACGGCAGCGAAGCGGGCGGCGGAACCATCCGAATCCACGACGCTGCGACGCAGCAAAAGGTGTTTGGGTTGCTGGGGATCGACGAAGCGACGCAGCAAGAACGGTTTGGGTTTCTGCTCGACGCATTGCAATATGGTGCCCCGCCGCATGGTGGCATTGCGTTGGGAATCGACCGTTGTGTGATGCTCTTTGGCAAGCTCGACAACATCCGCGATTGTATCGCTTTTCCGAAAACGCAAAAGGCAACGGATCTAATGACCGAAGCGCCTGGAACGGTCGATACCAAGCAGCTCCGAGAATTAAGCATAAAGCTGGCCGAATAAGCGGCCATTTGCTTGACGCCGGTTGGCTGGGGCTTGAGAATAGGGCACTTGTGCTGACGTGTTTTCGAGACTTCTAACGGGCTACGGAATCGATGATTGACAGAGTGAAATGCAATTTTTTTATCTCGTTGCTCGGCACCTTCCTGCTGGCGTTGGGAACTTCGTTGGCGGCACCCTCTCTGGCTGCCACGGCAGACGAATTGCCGCGCTACACGGTTTGTAAATCGGTCACGCCAGCCTCGCAATCGGCGATCCCCCAAGTGCTGCTTTCAGGCGATCATGCGAAATTGTGCAAGGTGAAGGTCGGCGACACGCTTTCAGACATTCGCTTGCCTCGATTGGGCGGCGTGACAACCGACCTAACTTCTCTGCTGGGCAAGCAGGCAACGGTCGTTTTGTTTTGGCACCCAGACCGCTGGATGGCGCGGACGGCGTTGATCGACATGCAGCGTGACATTGTTGCGCAGTTCGAGGCGGCACAAGTTGCGGTCGTGGGGATCGCCGTGGGGCAATCTCAAGGATCAACTCAGGCATCGCTCAACAAGGCCCAAGCCAGTTTTCCGCAATTACTAGACACCGACGGACAAGCATTTGCCGCGGTAGGGACCGTCGCACTGCCGCGTCTGTATGTGCTCGACCCAGCAGGAAAAATCGTCTGGTTCGATATCGAATACAGTGAAGGAACGCGGCGAGAACTGTGGCAGACGCTACGGGTGCTAACGGCACGGGTGCTGACGACTGACGCCGAGGATTCCGAAAAAGGAAATTAGCCGCAGATGGGCGCGGATGAACGCAGATGGGGTTTGCGGTTTCGGAGTGGAGTTATTGCCTTGCCAGCTTGTGGAATTGCTCTTTCAGGTCGAGCGTCATCGGGCCTGGTTTACCGGTGCCAATGATTCGGTCGTCAACTTTCACGACGGCGATCACCTCGGCTGCGGTGCCAGTCAAAAAGCACTCGTCGGCGACAAACACATCGTGGCGCGTGAGCGCGACTTCTTGCACAGGGATGTCGGCGGCTTGGGCCAGTTCAAGGACCGCGTCGCGGGTGACTCCGCCCAAGATGCCCGCGTCGAGCGGAGGCGTCATCAGCACGCCACGACGCACTAAAAAGAGGTTGTCGCCCGTGCATTCAGCGACTTCGCCTTTGTGGTTGAGCATCAACGCTTCGACGCAGCCCGCCTGCTGGCCCTCGATTTTGGCCAGGATGTTGTTCAGGTAGTTCAGCGATTTGATTCTTGGACTAAGCGCCGCCGGATGGTTGCGGATCGTGCTGGCGGTGATGATCTCAAGCCCCTTTTCGTAAAGCTCGTCGGGATAGAGCGAGACCGAATCGGCGATGATAATCACCTGGGGATTCTTGCAAAGATCGGGGTCAAGCCCCAGCGTGCCCCGGCCGCGCGTGACCAAAGCTCGGACGTAGCCGTCTTCGATTTCGTTGGTAGCAAGCGTGTCATTGATTGCCTTGCACATCTCGGCTTGCGACATCGGTATCTCGAGGCAGATGGCCAGGGCCGACTCGAAAAAGCGGCGCACATGTTCTTCCAAACGAAAAACTTTGCCGCCGTAGCTGCGCAGACCCTCAAAGACGCCATCGCCGTAGAGCAATCCATGATCGAAGACGCTGACGGTAGCTTGTTCTTGAGGGACCAGTTTGCCGTTGATATAGACTTGTCGTGACATGATGCTTTTCAGATTAGGAATTTTTCAGATTCGGAAAGAGTCGCAGATTACGAGTTGATTCAATAGCCGGCGAGCTACGCCTCGCCGACGTCGTCGTTATTTCATGAACGCCAGCGAGACGTAGGTCGCCAGCTATTCTGTACGACAACACGACACGACATTAGGTTCATGCCGTTTGGATGCGGCCTTCGGCCAGACTGACGACGCGGTCCGCTTGCTGGGCGATCCAGGAGTCGTGCGTCACCATGACTATAGTGAGCTTTTGCTGCTGTTTCAACTCGCCGAGCATGGCCATAATCTGCTCGCCGGCTGCCCGGTCGAGGTTTCCAGTGGGTTCATCAGCCAGCAGGACGCGTGGCTCCATCAGCAAAGCGCGAGCAATCGCCGCCCGTTGCATCTCGCCGCCCGAAAGCTCGCGAGGTTTGTGCTTGATTCGATCAGCGAGTCCGACCAGTTCGAGCAGTTCGTGGGCACGACTGCGATGGGCAGAACGGTTTTTCCAGTAGCCCAAGGTGCTTTCGGCGATGTAGGCCGGGGCAAGCACATTCTCGAGCGTCGATAGCTCGGGCAGCAGGTGATAAAACTGAAAAATCATGCCAAAGTGGCGATTGCGCAGCAGGTCGCGGCTACGACTCGGCAGGTTGTCGATGCGGTGCCCATCAAAATGGACTTCGCCAGCGTCGGGTTGGTCGAGCGTGCCGAGCAAGTGCAGCAGCGTGCTTTTGCCGCAACCACTTTGGCCGACGATCGAGAGGAACTCGCCCTCGTAGACCGACATGTTGATGCCTTGCAGCACGGGGATACCGACCGGGCCTTTTTGGTAGCTCTTGAACAGATCGCGCGCAGCCAGATGTTCTTTGGCTTGCGGCTGAGCAGCTGGGGCCTCGGCATCTGGATGCGCGGCGGCCCACGGGGCGGTTTGTAGTTCACTCATAGCACTATTTACTCGTAACGGAGAGCCTTGACGGGATGGAGGCGTGCGGCGCGGCGGGCGGGCATCACGCTGGCGAGCACCGCGATAAGCACCGCACCGGCACAAATCCAGGTGACGGTAAACGGATTGAGGATCGTCGGGATTTCGTAAAAGTAGTAAACCGACGGGTCGAAAACCGGCTGGCCAGTGATGCGGCCCAGCAGGCCGGCGATCTGGTTGATGTTTTTGACGAAGGCAATGCCGAGCACCAGACCGACGCCGGCACCGACAATCCCGAGACTAAATCCGTAGGTCAGAAAAATGCCCATGACGCCGGCGCCCGAGGCACCGAGCGACTTGAGAATGCCAATGTCGCGAGTTTTTTCGACAACGATCATGTAAAAGATCGCCAAAATCCCGAACCCGGCGACGGCAATAATCATGAACAACAGCACGTTGAGCACGGCCGTTTCCATTTGGACGGCGGCGAGGATCGGGCCTTGTTTGTCACGCCAAGTGCTAACCATGTAGAACTGTGCGGGGAATTCGTTGCGCAGAGCATCGCGGATTTTGTCGGCGTCGGCACCGGGCTGGAGCTTGATTTGGATCGACGTAAATTTGCCTTTGCCCGTGGTCGGGTCGATCATCCCTCGGCTCCGTTGCAGCGAAGCCAACGGCACAAAGACAAACTGCGAGTCGTACTCGCTCATCTTGCTCTCGTAGACGTCAACGATCGTATAGAACTCGCTGATCGCTTCGGGCGGGAGCGACGCTTTGGGAAAACTGACACGCACGTCGTCGCCGGGCAGGGCAATAAAGTGGTCGGTACCGTCGGCCCCTCGATAGCCACAAACGCCGATCCCCAGGACGATGCCCGTGTGGGTTTCAGTAGCCGGATCAAATTCGCGTCCCTCTTGTTCGTCGGAACCTGAAGGAGTCGCCTGGGCAAAGGGATTTTTCTTGGCGTCGGGTTCGGCTTGAGCGGCTTGCAAGCTTTCGTAAGCGGCCAACTGTTGTTGACGTTGTTTTTTGAGCCGGGCCATATGACGACGGTAGACCCAACCGGCGGCTTTCATTTGCTCGCGAGGTTTTTGCTCGGAGCCAGCGGGTGCCAGGTGATCGATCGTGTCGTAGCCGCCCGCGCGCAGCTCGAATTCTAGCTGCTGGCGGTTGCTCGGATGTTGCAAAAAAGTGCCAAACTGGCTGACGCCGGCGTAGGTTGTTTCGTCGATGCCGACCAGCGTGACTTGCTTGGTAAGGAGCTGCCCATTGATTTCGATATACATGAGCGACGGCACATGCACGGTGGGCGACATCCCCAGGAGCGAGTCGCCAGCGATGCGGGCGATTTTGTCCATGTGGGCTTCGGCGTCGAGAACTCCGTCCATCGAACGGCTCTCGAAGACCAAGTCGCCAAGCATCCCGTTCATCCGCGACTGCATCTCGTTCGTAAAACCAGCCATCACGCTGTTCACGACAATCATCGTCGCCACGCCGAGCATCACGCTAACAATGCAGATCAACGCGATATAGCGAGTGCGAAGATACCGCCAGCAGAGTAGAAGTTTGTACATAGAACCCATCCTTGGGGTGGAAGCTTTCAGCGATCAGCTGTCAGCATTCAGCTTTTTGGGCTGACCGCTGATCGCTGAAAGCTGACCGCTTCATTTCTCTGGTCGTAACAGCGGAAACAAAATGACATCGCGTATCGATTGTGTATTGGTCAACAGCATCACAAGCCGATCGATGCCGATGCCAAGCCCGCCCGCCGGGGGCATGCCATAGCGAAGGGCACGTACAAAATCGTGGTCCATCTTGGCCATCGATTCTTCGGCGTCGAGCCCGTCGAGCTGCGTCTTGAACAGCTCTTCTTGCAGGTCAGGATCGTTCAGTTCAGTATAGGCGTTGGCCAGCTCCATGCCCTGGACGAACAACTCAAAACGCTCGGCGATCGCCGGGTTGTCCCGTTTCCGTTTGGTCAGCGGGCAAATGCTGCTAGGGTAGTCGGTCACAAAAATCGGGCCGACCAGGGCATCTTCGACCTTGGCCTCGAAAACCTCGTTTTTGATGACGTCCGGGTGACGGCCCTCGGTTTCAATGTGCAGCGTCTTAGCCAATACAGCAATAGCCGCTTCGTCGGTCGGATCAACGCCAGCATGTTCCTGAATAAGCTCGTCATACGTGCGTCGCTCGAACGGCGGCGTGAAATCGACCGTCTTGCCGGCCCATTGCAGTTGAAGCGGCTGGCCAATTGCCTCAATCGCATTGCAAATACAGCTCTCAGTAAGATCCATCATCGAGCGGTAATCGCCGTACGCCTGATAGACCTCGAGCATGGTGAACTCGGGATTGTGCGTTTGGTCGATCCCTTCGTTGCGATAGACGCGGCCCAGTTCGTAGACCCGTTCGATGCCGCCGACCATCAGACGCTTGAGGTGCAGCTCTAGAGCAATGCGCAACGTAAGATCAATGTCGAGAGCGTTGTGGTGTGTGGAAAAGGGACGCGCCGCCGCGCCGCCAGCAATACTGTGCAGCGTCGGACCTTCGACTTCGATGAAATTTTGGCTGTGGAGCGTCTCGCGGATCGAGCGGACGATTTTGGTGCGATCAAGAAACCTTGGAAGGACGCCTTCGGTGTGGATCAGGTCGAGGTAGCGCTGCCGCTGCCGCAGCTCGGGGTCTTGCAGACCGGCGTGCTTGTCGGGTGGGGTCTCGATCGACTTGGTGAGAAAGTGAATCCGCTTGGCGAAAATCGATAGCTCGCCCGTGTTGCTGCGGCCCAACATTCCGTCGACGCCAATGATATCGCCCAGGTCGAGCAGCTCGACAACCGCCCAGTCGTCGTCGCCGACCTGCTTTTTGCCGACCATCAGCTGAAGGTCGCCGCTCAGATCGCGAATGTCAATAAAGTGAAGTTTGCCTTTGTCGCGATGCAACACAATGCGGCCCGCAGCGCGGACCTCGGGGCCGATCATCTCGCCCTTGCCCTGGTCGGCTTTCCATTGCCGAAAATTAAAATCCTCCGGGGCATTGTCAAAATCAGGCAGCGGGAGATCTTTGCCATCAACACGGTAAACAATTTCGGTGTGACGGGCGCGAAGGTCGCCAATCAGCGTGCGGTCATCAAACCGTTGACCCCAGGGGTCGTGTCCCAGCTCGATCAGACGAGCAATTTTTTCGCGACGGGCAGCCTCCAGCGTCGAGGGAGCAGTTTCAGAGTTTTCAGCCGGTTCATTCATCAAGGTTGTCATCGTTTAGGCAGGTAAAATCGTTGGGGACGGTAGTCAGGTTAAGAGAGGTAAGATTTTAGTGGATAGGAAACCCTGGTCAACGCCAGCTACCGGGGAGAGGGCAGGAGAACTGCAAAGTCGCTTTTTGTTCCGCTTGGAAGATCCTTCGGAATAAATTTGAAACACGACGAAACGACGAAACAACGAATAAACAAGCGTCGTTTCGTCGTTTCGTCGTGTTTCATTTTTTGCAGTCCTGCAAGTTCGTAGCTTAGTCTGCTAGCAGCTCAAGCGACCAAGCGTCGGCTTCGGAGAGTTTTGAGAGGCGAACGGGGCCTTGGAGCAATGTGCCGGAGAGCTGAAAAGTGAGGCTTTCGGCTTGTTCTTCCAGGAGTCGGTAGGTGCCGACGTCGCATTGGGTGACGCTCCCACGGTGGTCGGTGACCGGCCCTTCGTAGTCGAGATAAGCAAGACGGTGGTCGGGCAGCGGGAGGGCGACAACGGCACCTGTTGCTTGGCTCCGGCGATTCGTAGAATCGCGGTTGGATGGAGTTTGGGTTAGGGCTTCGGCCCAAGACGCTGGCAGGCGACGAAGATCCCAAGTGCGCAGAACGTCACCGCTCTCAAGCATAAAATCCCAATGGCTCGGTTTTTCACCCTCGGACGGGCACTCGTGGCGTAGCAGAACAAAGCGGGGCATGATGCCCGCATTGTTGCATGACGGACCGAAATGGGCGAGCCTTTGAGCAAGAATCATGCAAGTCTCACGCAGAGACGCAGAGGCACAGAGAGAAAAAATCAAGAAAACTCTGCTGTCTCTGCGTCTCTGCGCGAGGCTTTTCCCTAGCGACCAAGAATCTCGATGTTCTTGATTTGCCGAATCGGCTGCGGCATGTTGCGACTAATCAATTCCGCCGTCACCCGGCGGACGCCTTGCTGGTTGGCGTTGCAGGGAATGACAAAGGTGAGCCGCTCGCCCGGGCGTAGCGTTTCGACCGGGGCGAAAAGGAGTTCGCCATTTTGAAACTGCACTCGGACGCCCGCATCGTTCGAGATCGCATCGACGTCGGGCGTCAGTTCGGGGGGGAATAGGACACGCAACTGGACTTGTTCGTCTGCCGTAGCCGCACTGTTGCTGATGCTGATTTGGTAGGTCACCCGCGCGCCGGCACGAACAGTGTTAGTGCTGGGAAGGACTTCCATTCGCAGTGCGCCGGTGGCGTTCGGATTGTTGGGCACGACTCCGGGAAGGGCGGGAGTGACGTCGGGAAGAACATTGCCACCAGGGACGGGGCCGACCGGCGGTTCGACATTGCGACCCGGTCGGATTTCGAGGCAGCTTTTTTCGGCCTTACGGATCGAACCGGCACCCGTATCGGCGGTGATCAGAACCGTGCTGCAAGCTTCAAGCTTGGGAGCCATGCACTCGCAGTTGACATCGAAATGTTTGGTTTCGCCCACTTCGAGCCGCGAGACGGCCCAAACAATGTTGCCGTTGCGAAGCGTGTAGCCTTGTTGCGTCGGTCGCGGAAGCAACGCCGGGTCGTATTCGTCAAGAATTTCGAGATTGGTCAGTGGCGCATCGCCAACGTTTTTGACACTCAAAGTAAACAACGCCGATTCGCCGACGTTGCGTTGACGGGGAGCCTCTTTGCGAACTTCGAGGCGGCCTTGCCGTTGGATCGGCGGTTGCTGGACATTGAGGACCGCTTGTCGTTCGGCACGTGCGCCTTCGCGGCTCGTCGCGGTAATCACCTGTCGAAGTTGCCCCGCTTTGTCGACGCCAAACGTCAAGAACAGCGAGCGTGAATCGCCGGCAGCGATATCGCCGATATTGCCGTTTTCGATTTCGTAGACTCCCGGTGGAGCGTTCGGATGCGTCAGCCCTCGATCAAAAGCGTCGCGCAAGACGACCCCGGTGGCTGGGCTGTCGCCCACGTTGCGGATAACGACCTCAAAACGAGCTTGGCCGCCGACAAAAACTTCGCTGTTGTCGCGATGCACTTCGAGTTCGAGCTTCGGTCCGCTTCGAGTTGCCGGCGGTGCGAGCGTCGGCGGACGGGGCGTAACGTCGGTGTTGGGCACCGGATAGTTGGGAAGCGGCCCGCTCAGGTCGTCGGGCGGAGGCAAATAATCGGTGCCGCCGTTGGTCCAATTGATTGTGCTCGTGCCGTTGGCAATCACTAGCCGTGGGGCGTTGCTGCCTTCAAAACGCTCGGGGCGGACAATCTGGGTATTGATCCGCGTGACGCTACCCGCGCTGCCGGTCGGCGTGACATCAATGCTGGCGCGGCCTTGGGCGTCGGTCGGAACTTCAACAACTTGCCCCGTCGATTTACCGCGCAGCGCTGCAGAGCCGTCAACCACTTCGTACCGCACAAGCCAACCTTCGATCGGCGTGCCATCCGTTTGACGGCGGACAACCGTGGTGAGCACTTGCGAACCACCGGCAGTGACCGTCGGCGGAGGAAAAGTCCATTGGACGTCGACCCAGTAAATGGTGGCCGTAGCGCGGCGATGTGCCCAGCTTTCGATTTCCGGAGCAACCGCCGTGATGCGCGTCGTCCCTTCGACCGGCGAAGTGACGCTCATCCAAGCTTCTCCCGGCTCGACCTGCACGTCGTCGCCCGGATCGGCCGTGCCACGCGTAATGCGTAGCGGAACCTTGGCCGTGTAGCCGGTAGCGTAATGGTTATCTATCTTTTTCGGTTTGTTCCACGGGAGCCACGGATCGCGCAGCCAGCCTCGGCCGCCGAGCGAAACAAATTCGCCGACCCCTTCGCGGGCCAGCAGCCAATCGACTTTGGAATCGGTCAGCAGAAAATTCTCGCGGGTACATAGGCCCGCTTTGAGGATGACTTCGCTACCGACCGGGGCAAGCACACGGTTCGGCGTAAGCGACAGACGATCTTGCGGCACGGGCGGCAACAGACCGGCTAAGCCTGGGTTGGGTGCGACGGCCGGATAGACCGGGGCGGTAAAGACCGGCGGCGCTTGAAGATTGGTAGTTGCAGAACCTAGGGCGGGGACTCGATTCGGCTGGCGAAGAAAAATCCGTTCGCCGCTCGGATCAATACGCGGTAGACGAAGTCCAGCACACCCGACGGCGTTCAGCGCGCATAGGCAGAGCAAAGCTCGTTGCAGGGCAGGGCGTGTTGCGCGGTGGAACATGGGTGGGTGAGTTTTTTTGGTGACGTTCGCCAGACCGGGACGGTCGTTGGGTTCGCGGAAGTCGCTGGTAAACTGTAACGCCTAGGAAAAGAGGTGAGGCGGTTTTTCAACGCCGGATGGGGACTTTTGTCAACATCGGGGGGCGGCTGGGAAGGGTTGTTCGGGTTGTCGGGGGTGGACGTCTCTCCAGCGATCCGTTGGATCGCGGCTATTCGGTCGGATCAAGGGCTATTTGGGGAATTCCTTGCTTCGGCTGGGTGGGGGAATTATGATCGAGGTAGCCGTGTTTACCCATTTTTCACGGTTTAGCCAGTTGGTCCGGTCGTTGTCCGGCTGGTGGTTCGGAACAGAATTTTACAGTGCTCCAGAGGTCATTATGTTTGTAAGTCTCTCGTTGAATCACTTTTCATCTTCTCGCCGTTTGTGCAGCGCCGGTGCGATCGCTCTCGGGTTGCTCTTGGGTTGGTCGGGGACGGCCGCCCACGCACAGGATGGCGATGGTGACGGCATCATCGCCGCTGGGGTCGCGGTCGACGCCGATGGCGTGTTGCGGCGTTTGACGGTCGACGATCCGACAGGGCAACTGGCTCAGCAACGCATTCAAGAGTCGCTGCCCCGCTTAGGTTCAGAAGTGACACAACGCAGTCCCTTACGCAAAGTTTCGCTGACCCGACTCGCACGGTTGATTCGGCAAGCGATCGACGAAGGCCACGGGCCAGACGAAGCGATGAAACATTTGGCCGGACTCACACGAATCAAATACGTCTTCTACTATCCCGAGACACAAGACATTGTCTTGGCCGGACCTGCCGAAGGTTGGGCCGAGTCGGCAGCGGGACGCGTGGTTGGCATGGACACCGGACACCCTGTCCTAGAACTCCAAGATCTGATCGTCGCATTGCGGGCATTTCCCCCGGGCGAAAAATCAAATCCGTTGGTCTATTGCTCGATCGATGCGACGCCCGAGGGGCTACAACGCATGCAGCAGTTTTTGAGTCGCGTCGGACGTCAAATCCAACCGGGCGACGAACGCTATATCGTCGAAGGGCTGCGCGAGAGCTTGGGTCACCAGGTGATTACCCTAGGTGGCATTTCGACAAAGACGCATTTTGCACAAGTCATGGTCGAAGCCGACTATCGGATGAAGCTAATCGGTATCGGCTTAGAACCGGCACCGGCACGAATCCGCAGCTACTTATCGTTGGCCAGTTTTGCTTCGATTGCTCGCAACGCGATGTGCCGCTGGTGGTTTGTGCCCGATTATCAACGGATCAAGATGTCCGAAGACGAGAACGCGGTCGAGTTTATCGGCAACGGCGTCAAGCTAGTCGGCGAGGACGAGCTGGTCACGCGCGATGGCAGCCGGGTTTCTTCGGGCACCCAAAACCGGGCGAGTCGGAAGTTTACTCAGAGCTTTACTCAAAAATATGCCCAAGTGGCCGAAAACGCTCCCGTTTATGGCCAGCTACGCAACTGTGTCGACATGCTCGTTGCGGCGGCCTTTATGCAGCAACACGATCTGTATGGCAAGGCAGGCTGGGATTTGTCGGTGCTAGGCAACGAGTCGATCTATCCGGTCGAAACGTACAACGCCCCACAACAAGTCGCTTCGGCGGTCAACAGCATGTGGAAAGGCCGCCATCTGGCGACGCCCGTTGGCGGCGGCGTACAGATCCAGGCAAAGCAAGCCCTGAACGCCGACAATCTGCTTGCCGACAAAAACAACGACCTAGAAAAAGCCCGCGCGTCGGTCAACCTTAGCGAGCTACCCGCCGACACCTGGTGGTGGGACTGAGCAGAAAAAATGACGAATGACGAAATACCCAATGACGAACTCTCGTTCGTTTGTCATTCAGATTTCGGATTTCATTCGTCATTGGGTATTTCGTCATTCTTGCTTACCGCAAGCACCCGCAAATCACAGACATTCGTATGCGTCGGCCCGGTCTTAAAAAGTCCGTCGACTGACTCAAAACAGTGGTAAGCGTCGTTACGGCGCAAGTAGTCCGCCAAGTCGAGCTTTTTTTCTTGGGCCGCTTGGGCGATTTGCTCGTCGGCGATCGCGCCTGCGGCGTCGGTCGGTCCATCTTCTCCGTCAGTGCCCGCCGAGAGCAGGGCAAGCCCCTGCCAATCTTCTAAGGCGGCCAGAGCGGCCAGAGCCAGTTGCTGGTTGCGCCCCCCTTTGCCACGAATGGCCGAGTCAGCAAGTTGGACGGTCGGCTCTCCGCCAGAAATCAGACAGTCGGGGCCTTGCCCGTCGCGCATCGACTTTGCCACGCTTATCAGGTGTTCGGCAACCGACTCGGCCGAGCCTTCCGACTCCGCGGCCGAAATCATGGCGTGGCTATAGCCCAACCGTTCGGCTTCGATCCCTGCCGAGTCGACCGCCAGCGCGTTGTTGCCAATCAGCAAGTTGGTGACTTTGCAGTCCTGCTGTTTCACCGCTTGTCGGTTTTGCCGTTCCAGCAAAGCAATCGCCTCGCATCCCGCAGGATGATCCCCAAGTCGCAATTCCTCAAGAACCTGCAGGGCCAGCTCGGGAGTGGAGGGACGTAGCACGGTCGGCCCCGAGGCGATCACCTCCAGATCGTCGCCCAGCACGTCCGACAAAATCAGCGAGACGAGCTGCCCCGCCCCACATGCCCGCGCCAAGCCGCCTCCTTTAAGCGTGCTAAGTTCGCGCCGCACCGCGTTGAGCTGTTCGATCGTCCCGCCTCGCGCAGCAATTTCTTGCGTCAGCGCAACCTTCGCTTCCAAAGAAAAGTCTTCGAGAGGCGAAGGCAAAAGGGCCGAGCCGCCACCGGAAAGGACGCACAGGCAAAGATCGTTGGGACCAAGCTGCCGCACCGTTTGAAGGATTTCGCGGGAACCGTCGACTCCCTCGGGTGTAGGTTCGTTGATCCCAGCGGGGCGAGCCGCGTGAAGGTGGACGCAACGCGTGGTTGCAACGCAATCGGCCGGAACATTGACCCAGCCGGTCACGTTTTTTTCTCGAAGCAACGCTTCGCCCAGCGCCGCTTCGAGGGCAAGCGTCATGCTAGTCCCCGCCTTGCCCGCACCAACGATGGCGATGCGCTCGATCGTGCGGAGGTCGATTTCTTGCTCGCCAAGGTGCAAGCAATCCCCTTCGACCGACACGTACTCACGAATCAGCCGCTCAGGCTGCACAGCCTCGACGCCCGCCCACCAAATACGTTGGACATCGTCGCGAAGTTGTTGGGAGGTGCGCTGCATAGGGATAATTTGACAGGGATCGACTTGGAGAGCAACTGCGTGGTGAAAATCAGCGTGTAGGGTGGGCACTGCCCACCAGTTTTACTGTGTTCTCTGTGCCCTCTGTGGCTAATCCCTGAAGCGTTTGTTTTTTGACTTTGCAGTCCTCCTGCTCTCACCGCTGCTTTTTCACAATCCGTATCGCAACATCGTCGATTTGGGCTTTGCCTAAGCCCGTGAGGGCAAGGGTTACCGAAACGTCGGTGTCCGCCGTGGCGGTTCGGATCAGACGAAAGGGTTGCCAGCTAGGGGCTTCGTGAATCCTGAGTGCCATATCGGGGCCGCCCAGAGTGTCGATGATTTGCAGACCGTCGACGGTGCCGATCAGCGGTTCGGGCAGCCGCGCGACGCCGGTGATTTCTAGGAGATCGCCCGCGTGGACGCGCAGCGGAGCCGAAGAAATCCAGACCGGAGCCGTGGGGACGATCGATGTCGGGGCGTCGGGGTCAATCGGACGAGCTTCTAGCTCGAGGCAATAAGAACCACTGTGCGGGGCTTCGGGCGAAAGACGCACCGTCGTCGTGATCCCGTCCAGCGGCAGTTGCTGATGACGCCAGCCCGATTGCAAGAGCGTCGACAGGTTTTCAAAACCGCCGCCGGTGAGAAGACTAGCACCGAGCGGAGCACGGGCGAGCGATTTATACAAACGCAGTCGGTCAGGCAACGCGAGCGGACCGTGGTTGAAATGGGCTTGAGCATTGGGCGAGGACAAGCCCGCTTGGTTCTGTAGTTGGGCATCGAGTCGATCGAGCGCACGTTCGGTGGCGTCCGCTCGTAAGTAAGCTAGCTCAAAATTGCTGGCGCTAAGATAACGGTCACATGCAGCAAGCTCGGCTTGCGCTTGGTCGAGCGAAGGTTGGTTTGCATTAGTAGGGGCTAACGCGGCAAGCAGACGCTTGGTTTCTTGCAGGCGCAGGTTGGCCAAGTCACGGCGAATTTTGGTGGCACGCGGCGCGATGCGACGCACATAACGGGTCACTTGAGAGATCGCCCGCCGGTCGTCCGTCAGGAATAAGAAGCTGTCGAGCGGAAGCTCGGTCAGCGCAATGCGAATGCCCCCGGTGACGCGCTTATGACGCACATGCTGTAGCCCCCCGAGCGTGACCAAAAAAGCCTCGGACGATTCGGCGACGCCCGGCACGACGAACGAAAGAGGGCCTTGCGTGCAGGGAGAAACCGAGGGTTGAAAACGACTCGACCACCAGACGGGGACCAACAGGTGAGAACGTTCGGCTTGCATGACAAGCGCCGACAGCTCGGGCAACGACGAGCGTGCGGCAGAAATTTCCTTGCCGGCGGCCAGCCAAGGTTCGACCAGTTGCAGACGCAAGTTCGTCAGTTCAAGGGCCAACGCCCTGCGGCGCGTTGCCGGGTCTTTATCGGTTAGCGATGTTTGAGATTGAAAATAAAATCCAGCGGTTTGGATGCCAAACGAGGCCGCTGTCAGTGCCGAAAGCTGCGCGTAGGTGGGGTCTTGGCTTGGGGCGGCCTGCGGGCTGAGTGCGACAGCTTGTCGCTGCTGGCTGGGGCTAAGCTGGGTTTCAATCTGAGTCCAGACGGGCGTGCCGGGGCGTGTGAGCCGTTGGCGCTGGGCGAGCCAGGCGGCATGTTCGCGGACCGTAAGCTGGCTGCCGATTACGTTGCGGCCAATGAGTACCACGTCGGCAATGCGGCTTGCTTCGAGCGTGTGAAGATGGGGTGCCAATACCGTCGGACGCGCGTCGACCGGATCGTGGCGTTGGACCAATTGCTCCCAGCGTTGAACATAGGCCAGATCGTCCGCCGTAAGTTGCTGCCCCAGATCCCACGCCAGGACCGGCTCGTACGCGTCCCCAATTTTGTCTTTCTGGAGTTGTTCGGGCGGCGGAGGCGGACAAAGCAGGAAGAGACCCAGTTGCTTAGCTTCTTGCAATTGCTCGCTCGAAGGGAGTCGGCTCATGCCGATCGTATCGAAGCCAAGCTGTTTGAGAAGCGAAAACGATTCGCCCTGCCATTGAATGATACGCGGAATGTTTTGCGCACGCTCGCTTGCAGACTGCGAACCTGTGGGGCCAGGTCGAGGAGGCCGAGCGAATGCAGGTTGTTGCTGTGCCGGACGTCGTTTGCCGACGACGCCGTAGACTTGAATTTGATCAACGACCAGATCGGTATTCCCAGAGCCGCCCGGCACCAGAAAAACAATCTGCGAGACGTAGGCGCCCTTTTCGTCGAGTGCATTTTTGTGTTTGGCACGCGCGACACGGGCATACTTCGCCAGGGCTTGGGGCAGGTTTTCTAGAGTGATCTCTTCCCAGGAGTTGCCAACGCCCAGCCTACTGCTGCGCACAAGCAGTTCGTAGGGACGGCCTGTCGAACGGTCGATGCTGCGCGGCAGAACGACTTTGGCACCTAGTTGGATGCCTGCTCGGTTAGAGAGAATGTGGGCACGCAATTGAAGTTCTTGAATGATCGGTGCCGGAGGAAGTGCGTAGGCCAGTTGAGCAGTTTTGCCTGACGGAACTCGGAGATGAATGCGCTCGGCACCCGTGCCGTGTCGGAAGAGCTTACGATCGACACTCTGGCTGCTAATCGTAAAGTTCGCTTGCAACGGACGGAGCACAGGGTGCTCGCCATCCAGATTGTCTTGCAAGGCTTGGGGACGAAGGGGCGTTTGGGCGGTCGATGCTGAGGGCAGTAGTAGCAAAGCCAGGAGCCAACTAGCGGCTACCCACGGTTGCCTACAAGTAACCTTGGGTAGGGAAGTCTTGCCAAAAAGTCGCCGCAGTCGTTGCATTGGGATAGGATAAACCTGGGACGGGTAGGGGATATGGCATTTGGGAAGGGTTTGACGCCGAGATTCGATCGCATAGGGCACCATTATGCGTCAGAGCGTGTTGCCATTGCTCAACATTGTCTAAAGACCTGCCCAAAGCGATGTAAGTCGCGCTTATAACAGCATTTCCGCTTACCAGCCAGTTCGATACGTGGCGAAAGTACCTCAATTGGGGTTCTCAGTAAAAACTGCTATCAGGACCGTTGATTTGATGCAAGTCATTGGTATATAATTACTTGCGGAGGCCGTCTTGGTTGGGTGGGCAGTTCGGTACGCGTTCTGCTTTTAGCTGCGTCGACCTTCCAATTTTCCAGGAGACGCATCAATGAGTAACCATTCCCAAGCTTCTGTTTCGACGCCCGAGCAAATTCCAGCAGACTTGCAGAAGCTAGCCGTAGCCCTGCATAGAATTCCAGATCAGTACGCTGCCGAGTTGGCTCCGCTGGTCGATGCCGTGATTGAGAGCACAAAGCGACGTCGACGCATCCTGACTTTGGTACAGGATGCCCTGGGTCAGCTTCGGCTCGATATGAAATATCTGATGTTTGATCTTGAGGCGACGCGTCGAGAACGCGATGATTACCGCCTGAAGCTAGAAGAGTAACGCGAGCAGGGTCTGCTTGGCTTAGTCCGCGAGGTAGACCAAGTCTTGCTTTGCGCATGATTAGAACCCCGAAATTCTTGTTGTTGTAGATTTGGGCGATTGCACGCTATGGCCACCGACTTAACTGCTGAGAAACTGGCCCAGCGCGCATTGGACGTCAACATCGTGACTGAACGCGAATTACGTTCGGTCTGGGGAGAGCTCGGTACGCGCAACGTCGAGTACGAGCAGTTCAAACAGCTATTAGTACGACGCGGCCTGCTCACGAATTTTCAGCTCGAACGACTGATCCAAAACTTTCGGACGGGTTTCATCTATGGTGACTACAAGGTGCTTTACCTTGTCGGTGCAGGTACCTTTGCTCGGGTCTATCGCGCCACGCACCGCAAGACGAACGAGTTGTTTGCGGTAAAAGTTTTGCGGAAGAGCAAGGCTGAAAAACCGGGCGAAGCCGAGCTGTTTCGCCGCGAGGGCGAATTGGGGATGAAGCTAAAACATCCCAACATCGTCGCGATTCACGAGACAGCAACCGAAGGCAAGTCGCACTACATCGTGATGGATTTTGTGGAAGGTCACAACCTGCGAGACTTTTTCAAAGTACGAGGGAAATTCGCACCCTTAGAAGCGAGCCGTATCACAGCCGGTATGGTGGCGGGGCTCAACTATGCTTTTCAGCAAGGCATCACTCACCGCGACCTAAAAATGTCGAATGTCATTCTGTCGAGCGACGGCGAAGCCAAGCTGGTCGATTTTGGCTTAGCAGGACTAGGCGGCAACGACTCGGATGACGCCGCCGATAACACCAATCCGCGTGCTATCGATTACGCCGGACTAGAACGCGCGACCAATGTTCGAAAAGACGACACACGCAGCGACATTTTCTTTGCCGGCTGTATCTATTATCAACTTCTCTGCGGTCGCCCGGCGATTGCTGAAACACGCGATCGGGTTCAACGGCTCGACAAAGGCCGCTACCAATCGATCAAACCGATCGGATCGGTTGCCTCAGATCTCCCATTGCCGCTAGTAAGGATTGCGAACAAGGCATTGGAATTCGATCCGGATCGACGTTATCAGACGCCGGGCGAGATGCTGGCTGATCTAAAGCTGGCGATGAAACGGATGGCCGAACAAGGTTCGGGAACAATCGACACGCCGGTCGACACCGGCCCCAAAGAAGGACACGACGCGCAAGGCGAGCCACGCAAAGTGATGGTGGTCGAATCGGACACGAAGATGCAAGATCGTTTCCGCGAGCTGTTTAAGAAACGCGGGTACCGTGTGCTAGTGACCAGCGATCCAGAACGATTGTTTCAGCGGTTTTACGAAAACAGCAAGACCGCAGATGTCATCCTGCTAAGCACAGGACACATTGGGACGGCTGTTGTGGAGGCGTTCAATCGCTTGGGCGAAGAGCCTTCGACAAAAACGGTCCCCGTCGTGCTGCTCTTGGGCGATCAGCATCGGGACTGGGCAAAAGAGGCGAATGTCGACAAGCACCGATCGCTGTTGCAGATGCCGGTGAAATCCCGCGAACTGCGGCAAGCCATTCTCAAAGTGCTGGATCAGACAGTCGTAGATTCCAAATAGCCAACCAGTTTTTTTCAAATCTTTCGCGTATTCCGCGGGAGATTTCTTGCTAGTGTTTCACAACGAAATCAACCGAATGACGGGTCGCTAGCTGTCGAGATTCATCTCGATTTGATGGATCTTGTCGACGCGACGCGAGTGTCGCCCTCCCTCAAATTCGGTGCCTACCCAAATTTCAACCATCCGTTCAACAATGCGTGGACTAAGCATGTCGGCCGACAGGCACAGGACGTTGAGGTCGTTGTGGCGTCGGCTGATTTCCGCAGTAACTTCGTCAGTGCAGGCGGCCGCGCGGACGTTGGGAAATTTGTTGGCCGTGATGGCCATGCCGATACCCGTGCCGCAAATCAGTATGCCTCGCTCGACGGTGCCATCGCTCACTTTTTGCGCAACAAGGGCTGCGAAGTCGGGGTAGTCGACCGCCTCGGTAATCGCGGTCCCTTCGTCCGAAATCTCGTGGCCTTTGGTCCGCAGGATGTTAGCCAGCTTTTCTTTGAGGTGGTAGCCTCGATGGTCGCTGCCGATTGCAATTCGCATGGTTGGTTAGCCTTTCACTGTAAGCAGTTCGCTACTCGCAAACCACCTTTTTATGTAATTATCTAAAATCGTTACTCTTCAGCGGTGTGAAGTAGGATGGGCACGGCCCACAAGGAATAAATTGCGATTATAAACAAAGGTGGGCAGTGCCCATCCTACCGACTTTTTATCCGCGCCCATCTGTTGAATCCGCGTTCATCCGCGTCCTATTCTTCTACTTAGCTGAAAGGTTACTTAAATTCCAATTCGTTGACGCGCTCCCGCAGAGCGCTTTCTATTTGTTCGGCGCATTCGCGATAGACCGAGGCGGGACCGCCGATCGGGTCGCTAATATCACGGGCGTCGGGGCATAGTGTTTGGGTGCGCGAGGCAGCATCGGGCCAACGTCTTAGGATTGCGTGACGATGGGCCCCGGTCATTGTGAGGATGACGTCTGCGTGACGAACCAGTTTTTCGGTGAGCGGCTGCGAGGCATGATTGGCCAAACCGAGCGATTTTTCTTTCATGACATCGACCGATTCGGCGCTCGGTCGGCAGCCAGGCGCAGCGGCAATGCCTGCCGAAGCGATCAGAACGCCCCGGTCGTCAAGTTCCTCGGCTGAGCAACCCAGTTTTTCAGCGACCAATTGACGCATCATGACCTCGGCCATCGGGCTACGGCAAGTGTTTCCGGTACATACGAATACGATGAGCATACTTGAAAGACGATCTAAAGCAGACGGACTGACGACACCTTCTCTAAGACAACTCCAACCATCGCGACCAGCTTGGACGACGGTCGAGGGCTGACCATAGCGGCAAGCTCCATCGTCCAGCACCAGGGCGACGTGATTTCCTAAACTCTTAATAGCTTGTTCGGCCGTCACTGCGGCCGGTTGGCCAGAGCGATTAGCACTCGTTAAAACAATAGGCCCAGCCAGCATCCGCAAAATGGCAAGGACCGTTTCGTGGGCTGGCACACGTAGGCCGACGGTTCCGTTGGGCGCGACCGCTTGGCGTACGGATTGGGGTAATTGACTGACAAGCCCCTTGTTGGCTCCCCTTTCGGTTTTTGGGTCGGTTTCTTTTTGGTTGGTTTCTTGGTCGACGACAAGCGTCACGGGCCCAGGCCAACACCGGCGTGCGAGCCGCTGAGCAACTTGTCCCAGATGAGGCGCATAGTCGATCGCTTCTTCGGCGCTTTTGATGGCGAGCGTCAGCGGCACCTGTTGGGAACGCCCCTTGGCGTCGAATATCTTTTGCACGCCTGTCTCGCTTCGTGCGCTGGCTCCTACTCCATAGACAGTTTCGGTTGGAAAAATGACCAATCCGCCTTCGGCCAGGGTTTGTACGGCCCGATGAACGACATCACGGTTGTCGTCAGCTCGGCGTAGGTCAATCACAATAGGTGGCATAGGCGACTGCCCAGTTTTCGGAGGCAGGCTTGTTTCTTTTGGGGAGCAGGCTTGTTTATTTCCGGGAAACGACGCACCCAACGGCCCGAAGCGGCTATGATGGTTCTGTGCTGGACAGACGCTTCGCATAGCGCCATCGTTAGCAGAGCGTCACCCGAGGCACGGCAATGATTTTACGTAAGTAGGAATGACTTAATATAACGCTGGGCGACGAACCGGGTCAAGCGACCCGTGCGTTTGGCCCAGTACCAGAAGCCTTGTCAGCGTCAAGGTTTACGACTTAGCAAGGGCTTGGCGGTTTTTGACGATGCGATCTACACACCTGGGTAAAACGAGCAAGCCAATGTGGAGTTTACCGGTTTGGCTGATGCTGCTGGCTAGCGGTTGTACGGAGGGTCCGCAAGGGGAGGGGACGGCGGACCTGGTTTGGGGCAAAGCGGGCATCACCGCAGGGCATTTGCAAAAACCGCGTGCCGTGGCGATCGACGACCAAGATCAGCTTTACCTGGTCGACATGACCGCAAGGATTCAGGTGTTCGACGCCGACGGAAAGTATCTGCGTGGCTGGAAAACCCCAGTCAGCAAGAACGGACGTCCCTCGGGACTAACGATCGATCGTGCCGGGCGGCTACTGGTGGCAGATACCCACTACTACCGGGTGTTGGTTTACGACGCCCTGGGCACCAGGGACGAAGCGGCGACGCTTGGCGGAACGCTAGGTCGCGCACCGGGCGAATTCGGTTTTGTGACCGACGTGGTCGAAGACTCGTCTGGGAATTTTTATGTCGGCGAGTACGGCGATTTCGACCGTATTCAGAAATTTTCGGCTCAAGGAGAATTTCTCCTACAATGGGGGGCACACGGAAGCGAGCTGGGCCAATTCCGACGCCCGCAGAATTTGGCGATCGACCCCCAAAATCGGATTTGGGTGACCGACGCCTGCAATCATCGCATTCAGGTTTTTGATACCGAGGGCACCCTGCTTTTTCACTGGGGCGAAGAGGGAAGCGACGTCGGGAAACTTTACTACCCCTACGACTTGGCGTTCGATGGCCAGGGGCACGTTTATATTTGCGAATATGGAAACCACCGCGTGCAAAAATTCACGCTCAACGGCAAGTCGGTCGCCTGCTGGGGACGCCACGGCCGTGGGCCAGGGGAGTTGCACAATCCTTGGGCGCTAGTGATCGATAGCCGAGGGCGAGTCCACGTGCTCGACTCAAATAACCACCGCGTCCAACGTGCTATTTTTTAGGTAAAGGAATCATGTTTAACCATAGCTTTGCCTTGGATAGCCCCGGCTACTTGCTGCTGCTGTTGCTGCTGCCAGTGATGGGGTGGTTGAGCTACGCCGGTCTGTCGGGGTTGGGGCGATGGCGGCGTTGGGTGGCGTTGACGCTCAGGGCACTGGTGTTTGCAATGCTTGTGCTGGCGCTGGCCGAGTTGCAGTACCAGCGCCGAAGCGACCAGCTAGCGGTCATCTATTTGCTCGACCAGTCGTTGAGCATCCCGGTCGAGCAGCGTCAGGAAATGGTCAAGTACGTCAACGCTTCGATCACCGAGCATCATGACACGACGCGCAAAGATCGCTACGCGGTCATCGTATTTGGGCGAGATGCGAGCGTCGAGATCCCGTTGGTCAGCGTCGGGATCCCGCTGTCGGCACGGATCGAGACGATCTTGGATCCCGAGTACACCGACCTAGCGACCGCCATCCAGCGTGCCAAGGCGATGTTTCCGTTCGACGCAGCAAAGCGGATTGTGCTGGTCACCGATGGCAACCAAAACTTGGGCGACGCCCAGCGTGGGGCCAAGGCGGCGACCGCCGCAGGCGTTAGCCTCGACGTCGTGCCCGTGATGTTGGTGGCACGCAATGAGGTCGCCGTCGAAAAAATCGATGTGCCGGCCAGCGCACGCAAGGGCCAACCGTTCGAGATGCGCGTCGTGCTAGGCAACGATGCCCCCGAGGGAAGCCAACGCGCGGTGCCCGGAAAACTTCGCATCGTCCGCAAGTCGGGCGAGCGTGAAGAGACGATCGTCGTGCAGGACGTCGTCGTGCCGCCGGGCAAACGCGTGTTTACGATTTCCGAGAAAATCGACCTGCCCGATTTTTATACCTACGAGGCTCGATTTAGTCCCGACGACCCCGAGGCGGACGGGATGACGCAAAACAACGTAGCGTCGGCCTTTTCGCATGTGCGTGGGAAGGGCCACGTCCTGCTGATCGAAAATTGGGACAAGCAGGGCGAGTTCGATTACCTAATCGAGCGGCTTCGCAGCCAAGAAATTGCCGTGACCGTCGCGCCCAGCGATCGGCTCTTTACCTCCTTGGCCGAATTGCAGCGGTACGATTGCGTCGTATTGGCAAACGTCTCGCGCAGCACTGGAACCGACGCAGACAACGTCAGCAGTTTTAGCGATGCACAGATCGAGATGCTGGTGCGCAACACACGCGAGATGGGCTGCGGACTAATTATGATGGGAGGCCCCGACACTTTTGGTGCCGGCGGCTGGACAAACACCGAGCTAGAAAAAGCAATGCCCGTCGATTTCGAAATCAAAAACACCAAGGTCACCCCCGTCGGTGCTCTGGTGCTGATGATGCACGCAGGCGAGATGCCGCGCTCAAACTATTGGCAGAAACGGATCGCGTTTGAATCGATCAAAATCCTGGGCAGCCGAGACTACTGTGGCTTAGTGCAGTGGAACGGGACCGACCAGTGGCTCTGGGGCCAATCGAAGGGGGGCCTGATTCGCGTGGGGCCAAACCGAAAGATGATGCTCGCACGGACCGACCGGATGCAGATCGGCGACATGCCGGCGTTCGATCCGGCGCTCAAAATGGCCGCGACCGCCTTCGCCGGAGTCCCCCAGGCAGCAGTAAAGCATATGATCGTCATCAGCGACGGCGACCCGACACCTGCAACCCAAGCGACCCTGAATCGACTCAAGCAACTCAAAGTAAAAGTGAGTACGGTCGCCGTCGGTTCGCACGGGATGATTGGCAGCAAGCAAATGCAGCGGATCGCGACGATGACGGGCGGAAAGTATTATGTGGTCAAAAGCCCCAGGGCGCTGCCCAAAATCTATCAGCGCGAAGCACGCCGCATCGCCCGCCCGTTGGTCTACGAGCGGAAGCCAGCGTTTCGGCCGAACGTAGTGACGCAGCATGAAATGTTACAAGGCCTCGAAGGCGAAGGCGTGCCGCCGATCAGCGGTTTTGTGCTCACAACCATCAAAGAAAACCCGTTGGTCGAAGTGATCTTGCAATCGCCACAACCGGTGACCAAAAAAAATTCGACCGTGCTTGCCGCCTGGACGTACGGCGCGGGGAAGACCGTCGCGCTGACGACCGACGCGGGCAAGCGTTGGGCCAATCGTTGGACCGAGTGGGAAGGCTACGACAAGCTGTTTAGCCAGATGGTGCGCTGGGCAATGCGCCCGACAGGCGACTTGGGAGCTTATAGCATCGCGACCAACGTCCGAGATGGAAAAACCGAGGTGATCATCACGGCGCTCGACGACGAAGAGCAGTTTTTGAACGATCAATCGATGTCGGCGACGGTCGTCGATCCCGACTTGGGTTCGATCCCGTTTCGGATCGAACAGACAGCACCAGGCAGGTACGTAGGCACGTTTGCTTCGGAAATGGCAGGGAGCTATTTGATAGTGGTGAACCCGGGGCCAGGACGAGCGCCGATTCGCACCGGCGTAAACGTCGGTTACTCGGCCGAGTACCGCGACACCGAGACGAACATGGCCCTGTTGAAAGCACTGGTGAACATGCCAGTCAAAAACGGGCCTCCAGGAATGTTGGTCGAGGCAGGGCTAGATCTTAGCCAGCCCGAGCAACTCTTAGCGGCCAATCCGTTTCGCCGCGATTTGCAACCGGTGGTCGCGAACCAGTCGATTTGGCCCTGGCTAGTGCTGATGGGAAGCTGCTTGTTCTTCGCAGACGTGTTCGTGCGGCGCGTGCAGGTCAATTTTTTATGGGTCGGTCCGCTCTTGGCAAAGGCACGCGATTGGGTATTGCGGAGAGAAAAGGAAGTGCCAGCGACCGAGACGATGGGGCGGCTCAAAAGTCGTAAACAGCAGATAAACCAACAGATCGAGACACGCCGCGCAGCAACGCGATTCGAGGGAACGAGCCAGTCCGGCGAAGCGACCGAGGCGATCCAGGCAAGTGCCGATGCCGTATCGAAGAAAAAAACAGAAAAACCACCCGAAGAAAAACCAGACCCGGCGGCAGAGGTTTCCTATACTGAACGCCTACTAAAAGCCAAACGCCAAGTTTGGAAAGACCGAGACCGAGGGTCCGAGGACAAGGAGTGAAGGTAGTTTCCATAAAAATTAAGACGACGAGAGCTTTTACCCCGAGGGGGTATTACAGCATAGCCCAGGGTAGCAAGCTTTGGCGAGCTACCCTGGGTCATAGGAAAATTAGGATGTACCCCAACGGGGTTCTACAGTCGTAGGTTCTGTTGCTGTGTAACCCTTGCAGGGTAATTAATGGTTGCTGTTTGTTTCAAACCCAGGGTTCCCCCACGCGTGGGGAACCCTGGGCTACGTTGTAAAACCCCTTTGGGGTAGTATTCCACAAAAGCGGAAAGTAAATCGACTATGAGCATGGGTGAATCGATCGAAAAGCGGGCCGAGGAGTTTGCGACGCGCTACAAGGCTGTGAAAGAGCAGCTAGGACGCGTGATTGTCGGACATCACGATATTGTGCACGGCGTGCTGACCTGCCTGTTTGTCGGGGGACACTGTTTGTTGGAAGGCGTGCCGGGCCTGGGCAAGACCCTCTTGGTACGGACCTTGGCGCAGACGTTGGATTTGGATTTTTCGCGAATCCAGTTCACGCCCGACCTGATGCCGGCGGATATCCTGGGCACGAACATGGTGGTCGAGACCGATCGTGGGGGACGCGAGTTTCAGTTTCAGAAGGGGCCGATCTTCACACAAATTTGTCTGGCGGACGAAATCAACCGTGCAACGCCGAAGACCCAGTCGGCGATGCTCGAAACGATGCAAGAAAAGAAAGTCAGCATCGCCGGCAAAGTCTTTCCGATGAAACCGCCCTTCTTCGTCATGGCGACCCAAAACCCCTTGGAGCAAGAGGGCACCTATCCGCTGCCCGAGGCGCAGTTGGATCGCTTTTTCTTCAAACTGGTCGTCGGGTATTCTAGCCGCGAAGATCTGGCCGAAATCATCGATCGGACGACCCGTGGCGTGGTCGTCGAGCCAGACAAGGTGATGGACGGAGCAGAGATCGTCAAATGGCAACAGCTCGTGCGCGAAGTGATCGTTGCTCCGCACGTCCAAGATTATATCGTACGCCTGACCCTCGCGACGCACCCCGAGGGGCAATTTGCCCAGCCGAGTACAAACAAGTATCTGCGCTGGGGAAGCAGCCCTCGCGGCGCACAGACGGTGACGCTGGCGGCCAAAGTGCGAGCGCTGTTGGCGGGACGCTACAACGTGAGCTTCGAGGACGTCCGACGAGTTTTTCTGCCAGCGATGCGCCACCGGGTAATACTCAATTTCGAGGCACAGGCCGAAGGAATCGAGCCAGATCAGGTGCTCGTAGACATCCTGAAAAAGGTGCCAGAGAAGGAGGAGGGTGCGTAGCAGGTAGATTGGTCTCTCGCAAAGGCGCTAAGACGCAAAGAAAAACATCTGCGTCCATCCGCGTCCATCTGCGGCCATTTTTTCTTTTTCTTCTTTGCGCCTTAGCGCCTTTGCGTGAGGCATTTTAATCAGTGGCAGACGCCAAAAATTATCGGAAGGTTGCTGTGGCTAAAACACGCGAATCCAAATTGTTGACGCCCGAGTTGCTGGCTCAGTTGGAACGGCTAGAGCTGGTGACGCGCAAGATCTTTCGTGGGCGCATGAAGGGCGAGCGGCGCAGCAAACGCAAAGGGCAGAGCGTCGAGTTTGCCGATTTTCGCAACTACGTCGCCGGCGACGACCTGCGGCTCCTGGATTGGAATTTGTATGCCCGGCTCGACAAGCTGATCGTCAAGCTCTTTCTGGAAGAAGAGGATCTGCACTTTTATACGTTGATCGACGATAGCTTGTCGATGGATTTTGGTTCGCCGACCAAGCTGGAGTATGCCAAGCAGTTGGCTGCGGCACTAGGGTTTGTCGGTTTGATTCGGACCGACCGGGTGCGCATCGAGACGCTAAGCCAAGGCGCGGGCGAGCGTGGGCCGATTTTGCGTGGCCGGCATAGTGTTTGGCGGATGTTGGAGCATGTCGAAGGAATCAAGGCGAACGAAAAGCAGGTGACCTTGGCCGAGGGCGTCAAGAATTTTTGTCTGCGGAATGCGGGCCGAGGCGTGGTGGTCCTGATCAGCGATTTGATGGACAAGACGGGCTACGAGCAGGCGCTACGCTACTTTGTCTCGCACCAGGTCGACTGTTTTGTGATTCAGGTGCTTTCGCAGGAAGAGCTAGAGCCGGACGTGCAGGGAGATCTCAAACTGGTCGATTGCGAAGATCAGGATGTCGCGGAGATCACGGTGAGTGCGCCGTTGTTGAACCGGTATCAGCAGACGCTGAATGCTTTTGTGGGTGGGGCGCAGGATTATTGTTCGCGGCGAGGGATCCACTACTTTTTGGCGAATAATCAGTTGCCTGTGCAGGAGTTAGTGGCTCAGCATCTACGGCGGCGAGGGCTGGTACGCTAAACATGATGGACAGTTTTTTTCGCAATACGCTTGGACCCGCTGGGTGGATCGTTCTTGGTCTGATCCCACCGGCGATCTTCGCGCTCTACTTTCTGAAGCTCAAGCGCCAGCCGCTCGAGGTGCCGAGCACCTATTTGTGGCACCGGGTGATCGAAGATTTGCATGTAAACAGCCTTTGGCAGCGGTTAAGGAAGAGCCTGTTGTTACTGTTGCAGTTGTTGATGGTCGGGCTAGCCATGTTGGCTCTGCTGCGGCCCGGTTGGCAGGGAGAATCGCTGGAAGGAAAACAATTTGTCTTTTTGGTCGACAAGTCGGCGAGCATGTCGGCGACTGACACGACGGACGGGGTGACACGTCTTGAGGAGGCAAAACGCCGTGTTGGGGCGCTGGTCGATCAGCTCGAGTCAGATATGTCGGCGATGGTGATCGCTTTTGGCGAGCAGCCCGACGTGGTTCAAGAGTTTACGAATAACAAACGCTTGTTACGCGAGGCGTTGACGCGGATTGAGCCGAGCGCGACGGGGACCGATCTGCGCGGGGCGTTGGAACTGGCCGATGGATTGGCGAATCCGGGGCGTGTGGTGAGCGAGGAAGGCGACCAGGAGTTTGAAGTGACCGAGCAGAGTGACGTGGAGCTGTATATTTTTAGCGATGGGCGGTTTCCGGAAGTGGGGGGATTTTCGCTGGGCAATCTGCGGCCGTTGTTTTTGCCCCTGGGGTCGTTTGAAGGGCAGAATTTGGCGATTACGGCCTTCAATACACGGCGCAACGAGGAGCGTCCCGAGCTGCAGCAGGCTTTTGTCCAGGTGGCAAATTTCAGCGGAAAAGAGCAGACGGCGGTCGTCGAGATTTATGTTGAGGATCGGTTGGTCGACGCGGCTGAGTTGACGATCGGGCCAGAGAATGTTGCCTCGGCAACGTTTCATTTGAATGGCGAGCAGGAGGGCGTGTTGCGGGCGCGGCTTGATATCCCTGCGGGTTTTCAGGATCAGTTGAGCTTGGACAACGTGGCGACTGCGGTGATGGGCCAGCGTCGTGATGCACGCGTCTTGCTGGTGACGCCGGGCAATACGACGCTGGAGTCGGCGCTGGCTACCGAACGGGCGAGCCGTTTGGCGAAGGTCGAAAAGGTGAGTCCCGACGTGCTGAAGACGGACGCGTTTCAAGAGCAGTCGCAGACGGAAGTCTACGACTTGGTGATTTTTGATCAGTGTGCGCCTGTGGCGATGCCTCGTGCGCATACGTTGTTCGTTGGACGGTTGCCGCCGATTGAAGAGTGGTTAGCAAAATCGACGTCGGAACCTGTTTTTGCTCCGCAGATCATCGACTGGCAGCGGAGCCATCCGTTGTTGAATTTGGTGGAGTTGGGAAATGTGCAAATCGCGGACAGTCGGTTGCCGCGTCCGCCGTTGGGTGGTCGGGTTTTGATCGACTCGACGCAGGGGCCGTTGTTTGCGATTGCTCCTCGGGATCGGTATGAGGATGCGGTGCTTGGTTTTGAGATTGTTGGGACAGCGGCGGATGGGTCGCGTACGTTCAATACCGATTGGCCACGGAAGCATAGTTTTCCGGGGTTTTGGTTGAATGTGCTCGAGTATTTTGCGGGTGGAAGGGGAGAGGCGTCGGCTCACAACAGGCCGGGGCGATTGGTGGAGCTGCGTTTTGCGGAGTCGACGCAGCCGCTGGAGTTGGAGTTGCCTGATGGCGAACGCCAACGGGTGGAGCTTGATTCGTCGGGGCGGTTGACGCTGCACGAGACGGGGCAGCTTGGCGTTTACCAAATTTGGGAGGGGAGTCAAGTAAAAAAGCGGTTTGCCGTCAATCTGTTTGACCGTGAGGAGAGCGCTATTCGATTACGTGTTCGGCCGGACGGGGAAGAGGGGCTGAAAGTGGTCGATTCGCTTTCTATTGGTTACGTCGACGTTGCGGCCCAATCGCCGAATTCGGCTGTCCGGCGCGAGTTGTGGAAGCCACTGCTTGTCGGTGCTCTAATTATTCTTATGATAGAGTGGTACATTTATAACCGTCGAGTCTACGTCTGAAGTTCTAATCGGCTGGCATTTAACTGACTAACATCGATTTATGCATGAGATGCCCAATCCTCTGAATAAGCGTGATGCGAAACGCAAGCGGCGACGCAAGGCTTTGCACCGTATTATTTCTAATGATCTTATTTCTCGCGTGAGCGATGACGAGTATCGTCAGAAAGTAAAACGTGTGTATGGCGGGCCTAAGGGGGCGCTGCTTGCGGTGGCGAGTATGGTGTCGTTGCACATTCCGATGGGCGAGCGGTTGTTTCGTAAGCGGAAGTTTGATTTGAGCGGTGTCCGTTCGGCGCTGGACGTTGGGAGCGGTGCGGGGCAATTGGCCAAGCACTTGTTGAAGTATGGGGATCCCGAAATCAAGGTGACTTGTACGGATCTTTCGCAACCGATGCTTCGCCGGGCACGTCTGCGGTTGAAAAGCGAGGTTCCTGAGTTTGTTGCTGCCGACTTGGCCCATCTTCCTTTTGCGGATGGCACGTTCGATTGTATTACATGTGGCTATGTGCTCGAGCATCTGCCCGAGGCGGAGCCGGGGCTGGCGGAAATGGCTCGGGTGCTTCAGCCGGGCGGGCGGATGTTGTTGTTGGTGACGGAGGACAGTTTTTCGGGGGCTTGGACGAGTCGACTTTGGTATTGTCGGACGCATAATCGGCAAGAGTTGTTGCGTATTTGTGAGGGTCTGGGCTTGGCTTGTAAGCAGGAGATTTGGTTTACTCGGATGCACAAAGTCATACGGGCGGGCGGAATTTGCTTGGAGATTGTGAAGCAGTAGCTGGGCGGTGCGATTAAAAGGCCTCACGCGAAGGCGCAAGAAGAAAAGGGACCGCAGATGGACGCAGATGTTTTTCTTTGCGCCTTTGCGTGAGATCTTTTTGTTTTGGGTTGGGCAAAGCAAAAGTGCAAAAGTCGTTGGTGGTGGCTGGTGAAGCTGCTGGGAAACGGCTTTTTTTGTTGGACTTTTGTCGCTGATTGCAGGGGGGCCCCAAGGTTGGGTGCGAAAGTCGGGGCGTTTTGTTGCTGGGTATTTTGATTGGTGCTGCTCCTTGCGTTGCGTTGCAACGCGGCCACTGCAAAAGTTGGGGAGAATACGTCTGTTTTGAAAAATTTTCACGCAGAGACGCAGAGGCACAGAGAAAAAAAGACGGGGTAAAAATGAACCGCCGATGGACGCGGATGCACGCAGATGGGTGTGTCCAGAAAAGCATCTGCGTTTATCTGCGTCCATCGGCGGTCCCCTGTTTTTCTTTTGCGCCTTCGCGCCTTTGCGTGAGGCTTTTTTCTTTTGGTAGCGCGCAAGATATAGGATTGTGTTTTATTTTGGTGGGGGATGCGAGTTGGTTTTTTGGCCGGGGGGGAGTGAATAAGGGTGAAGGGTGAAAAAACTGGCGAACCGCGACCGTAAGGGACCGGAGTGCGTGGAAGGAAAAATTGCCCGCGGATGGGCGCGGATGAACGCAGATGTGCTATTGTGGGGTGGCGGGTTGCTTGTTTACTGACACCTTATTTAGACCCTTGGCTTTTTCTCGATGTGGTTCCGAATACCGACTCCAAAGTCGGTAGGGTGCGTGCAGCGATAGCGTAACGCACCTTGACGGGTTTTTTTACGTCGCGCCTGGTTTGGTGCGTTGCAAGGGAGTAGAGCGTCCTCTCGAATTTGCCCTTTGATGCCACGAAACGAACGCACCGTTTTTCCACAACCACGCACCCTACGGCCATGGCTCTCAAGGTTGAAAACCGCGAATGCGGCGAAAGCAAAGGTGCTTTCGCCGCATTCGCGGCTGCTGGGTGGTTTCCCCAAGTCACCCACAGCTGACGCTGTGGGCTACCTGCTGACACGGCTTCGCCGTTGGCGGGGCGGGGGATTTTGGAGAGACGCTTATTCTTTTTCTCTGACGAGTTCGAGTAGGGCGATTTCTGGGGGGCAGTTCCAGCGGAGGGGGGTTTTTCCGGAGAGGCCTCGGGTGACGTGGAGGATTGTGTTTTGGCGGCGGAAGAGGCCGCAGGCGTAGCGGGTGCCGTAGATACTGGGGCAGGCGACGGGGCCGAGTAGCGGGAATCGGATTTGGCCGCCGTGGGTGTGGCCGGCGAGGGCCAGGTGGGCGTGTTGGTCGCAGGCCCAGGAGAATTGGTCGGGGGTGTGGAGTAGGGCGATTCGGAGTTGTGGGTCGGTGGTTGCTGATGAGGTTGGGGCTGGAAGCGCGGGGACGGTTGGGTTCCAAGGGCGCTCGTTGCCGAGGAGGAGGATGGGGGCTTGGTTGTAATCGGTCTCGAGCGAAGTGCCGCTGAGGCAGAGGAGGCCTTGGTCTTGGAGGAGTTGGCGGGTGTGGTCGACGTCGATGAAGTAGTCGTGGTTGCCGACGATGAAGTAGACGCCGAGGGGTGCTCGGAGTTTTCCTAGGGAGTCGGCGAGCCAGGGCCAGCAGACTTCTTTGTCGAGGATGTCGCCGGTGATTGCGATGAGGTCGGGCTGAAGCTGGTTGACTTGTTGGGCGATGGCTTGAAACCATGCGGGGCCGATTCGGCCGGTCATATGGAAATCGCTTAGGTGGGCGATGGTTAGACCCTGGTGTTGTTCGCTCAGTTGGGGGATGGCTAGGCGTTTGTGATCGACCCGGACTTGGAGCGATTGGTTGCCTGGGATTTTTGCTAGGAGTTTTGGGAAGGCCCCGTGCAGGACGTCGGCGCTCTGTTGCTGGACGAGGTCGGAGACTTTTTGAGATACTTCTTGGCGGTGTTGCAATAAGATTTTTGGATTGTTGCTGTTGCGTCGGTGGAAAAAGCTGAGTGCCCATCGTCCGACGCCCCAGGCGACGCAGAGGAAGAAATAGCCTCGGAGCCAGCGTAGCCAGGGGAAGTTGGATTGGGAGAAGCTGAGATTTGCTAGGTCGAGAGCGTTCCAATGGAAGAGGATCAGGAGGGGTAGAATTAGGAAGGCTAGGATGCAGAGGATCGTGAGGCCGTCGATGATTTTTCGATTTCCGGCCCAGCCGTGCAGGGGATTGATCAGGTCCATCCAGAGATAGCCGTGGCCTAGGGTTGCGAGAGCAGCAAGAGAGATCAAAAGCACGGGGGAGGGGACCAGTATTGCGTTGAGCGAGAATCGCAGGGATTTTAGATGCGCAAAAAAAGGAATTGCCTTGGCCTTGTGTGGGGCGTTCGTCGTTGCCGACGGCGCTAACTTGCTGTGGCTCCGTGGTTTAGTTTGTGGTTGGTTTTTTTGATTTAGATATTGAAGGAGGGGGAGGGTTGTTGGTCGTCGCCGGTGACGACTTCTTCGATGGTGTTGACGAGTTGGTCGAGACGGAAGGGTTTGTAGAGAACGCCGCGTAGTCCTTCTTGGCGGGCTTTGACGATGGCGTGGCCCGGGTCGTAGCCAAAGCCGGTCATCAGCACTAAGGGTACGTCTGTTAGGGTTTCCTTCAATTTGCAAAGGAATTCGTAGCCGTTCATCTTGGGGAGTTTGATGTCGGCTAGGATGACGTCGTAGGTGGTGTCGGTGCCGAGGTTTCGGACGAGCGCGCAGGCGGCGCTGGCGTCGTGGGCGGTTTCGACGATGCAGTGGTAGCGTTCGAGCAGGGCATGGGCGGCGGAGCGGACGGATTCGTCGGCGTCGACGACGAGGATTCTTTTTCCGGCGAGTGCGGGCCGCGAACCGGCTTCGTCGAGCTGCGGGCTGGCGACGGCGGGGGTCATGCTTTGGCCGACTTTTTGGATGACGCGTTTGATGTCGCGTGCGTTGCGAAGGATTTTTTGTAGGCGTTCGACGACTTCGGGTTCGTGTCCGATGTAGCGTTCCATGACGTTGACGGCGTCGATGAGGATTTCGTCGACGGGGAGGGCTACGGCGCTATGGATGGCTTCGACGCTTGCTGCCGCGGTACTTGCTTTTTCGGCGACGAGCAGCTCGAGCGTATTGATGGCGACCGCGACATTGCGGGCAAAGATTTCGAGGAACTGGAGGTCGCTTTCGCTAAACGCGTTGGCTTCGGGGCTTTCGACATTGAGGGTGCCGATGACTTGTTCGTGGAGGACGAGGGGGACGGTGAGCGAGCTGCGTGCTCCTTCGGAGCCTTCGATGTAGAGGGGGTCTTCGATCGTGTGTTCGCAGATGTAGCTTTTGCCGGTGGCTGCGACGAAACCGGTGACTCCGTTACCATCGGTCGAGGCGTAGAGGCGACGCTTGGCGGCGGAGGGGACGATGCCGACGTCCATGATCGAGACGAGTTCCGTGGTTTCTTGGCGAAGCATGCGAATCTCGATGACGTCGAGCTGCAGGACATCTTGGGTGCATTGGAGGATGTTGGACTTGAGTAGCTCGATGCGTTCTTCGATCGAGAGGCTGGCGACTTCTTCGATGGTGAGGTCGGCCAGCTCGTCGCCTGCTTGATGGATGGCGGCCAGTTTTTGTTCTTGGAGGACTTGGTCGGTGATGTCGCGGATCGTGACGACGAGATTGTCGGGCGCGTCTTGGCCGATTTCGAGGAGGGGTGCGGCGTGGATGAGGTAGTAGCGGTTGTCGGGGCAGCGGAGCGTCGAGGTGCTCGAGACGCATCTTGATAGGGCGGTGTGGAACGGGCAGAAATCGGGGCCGATGATTTCGGGGCTATCGAGTACTTCGTAGAAGTTTTCTCCGAGGACGACTTCGCGGCCGGTCCACTCTCGGAGTCGTCCGTTGCTCCAGAGGACGGTGTTTGCGCTGTCGAGGAGGACGACGCCGTCGGGCATCTCTTCGAGGATGCGATCGTTGCGGATTAGGTGGGCGACGTTGGTGGCGCCGGCGAAGTGGTCGGCGTCGCAGTAAACCGCAACGCAGTCGTTGCGCGAGAGTTCGGTGAGTACCCGTACAGGAGATTGGATTTCGACGACTTCGATGTCGGTGCCGAAGTGGCCGCGAAGGTCGATGAGGTTGTCGTGGGTGCCGCCAAGGTAAAGGACCTTCGGTCGTGATGACGAGTCATCGGCGTCCGAGGGGACATCGCCATCTTTTGGGACATCTTGGGTCGACACGATAGGTTTTGACACGGTCGGGTTGTGAGTGCCAAGCTAGGGGGCTGCTTTTTGTGTAATGACTTTTTTACGGGGTAAGGCCGTAATTTGCACCTGCGGTCCTCAGTATACGTGCCAGCCCAGGGGCCAACAAGTTTAAGGAGGCTGTATTTTCAATTCGGACCGCTGTATTCTCAATTCGGGCCTCTCTCTTTGACTTCGGACTGCCAGCAGGTGGTAGGTGAGTTATCTCTTCAAAAAATGGCCTGCTCTTCAAAAAAATGGGTTGGAATTGGTGGAACCCTTAGCTGAAAGTCCTCAATTCCTGTACAACTAGGGGTCTATCCGACAATTGGGCCTTGGGGTTTCCTGAGGACTTGCACCGTCTGTCGGTCCCGCCTTTCCCGTTTCTCACCGTATTTTGCCTACCAGTATGAATGTAACCCAAACACCGCTCGCCACTTCTCAGCTACGTAATGTGGCGATTATTGCTCATGTCGATCATGGGAAGACGACGCTTGTCGATCAGTTGCTCTATCAGTCGGGGCAGTTTCGGGATTCCGACCTGGACAAGATGGCTGGGGGTCAGCATGGGCTGATTTTTGACTCGAACGACTTGGAGCGCGAGCGCGGGATCACGATTTTCAGTAAAAATTGTGCGGTGCGTTATACGAGCGAGGCGGGTGATAATTATCGCATTAACTTGATCGATACGCCTGGGCATGCTGATTTTGGGGGCGAGGTGGAGCGGGTGCTTGGGATGGCGAGCGGGACGATCTTGATGGTCGACGCTTTTGAGGGGCCGATGCCGCAGACACGTTTTGTGTTGGAGAAGTCGTTGAAGCATGGTTTGCGTCCGATTGTGGTGGTGAACAAAGTGGATCGTCCTGATGCTCGTCCGCTTGAGGTGGTGGACGAAGTGTTTGATTTGTTGGTGGAGCTTGATGCGCCGGACGAGGTGTTGGAGTTTCCAACGATTTTTGCTTCGGCCAAAGAGGGTTGGGGCACGCTCGATTTGGACCAACCTAGCGAGACGCTGCAGCCGTTGTTTGAAATGATCTTGAAGTATGTTCCTTCGCCCGAGACGGGGCTTGAAGAGAAGCCGCTGCGGATGCAGATCACGACGCTTGATTACTCGGACTATGTGGGGCGGATTGCAATTGGGCGTGTGCGCGAGGGGACGGTTCGGAAGCGGCAGCGTGTTGCGGTGATCGACCGGCAGGGCAAAGTGGCTGAGCGGCAAGTGGGGCAAGTGCTCTCGTTTGATGGGCTGGGGCGTATCGAGGTCGAGCAAGTTTCGGCGGGTGACCTTTGTGCGTTGGTGGGGCTTGAGCCGATTGAAATTGGCGATACGGTTACGGATCCGAGTTGTCCTGAGGCGCTGCCTGCGGTGACGATCGACGAGCCGACGTTGCACATGACGTTTCGGGTGAGCGATGGTCCGTTTGCTGGTCAAGAAGGAAAGTTTGTTACGAGCCGGCAGATTTCTGAGCGACTTGATAAGGAGCTGCGATCGAATGTGGCTTTGCAAGTGGCTGCGGGTGCGACGCAGGAGCAGTTTCGGGTTTCGGGTCGGGGGATGATGCATTTGGGCATTTTGATTGAAAACATGCGTCGCGAAGGATTTGAGCTTTGTGTGGGCAAGCCGCAGGTGATTCATCGGGAGGTGGATGGCGTGCGTTGCGAGCCGATCGAGCAGTTGGTGATCGATTGCCCCGAGGATTGTCAGAGTGCGGTGATGTCGTTGCTCGGAGATCGTCGTGCGACGATGACGAAGCTGAGCCAACGGCAAGCGTCGGGCGGTGCGACGAGTGGTGGTTTTGTGCATATGGAATTCACGATCCCCTCGCGTTCGTTGATGGGTCTGCGGAGCCGGATGCTCAACGCGACGAAGGGGCAGGCGATCATGCATCACACGCTGTTGACGTACGAGCCTGTGCGCGGGGAAGTGCCGAGTCGTTCGGCCGGGGTGTTGGTGGCTAGCGAGCCGGGGATGGTGACGGCTTATTCTTTGGATGCCCTTTATGATCGGGGCGAGTTCTTTGTTCGTCCCGGAGACCAGGTCTACGCGGGCCAGGTGGTGGGAGAGAATTGCCGCTTGGGTGACTTGGTGGTGAATGTGGTGCGTGGCAAGAAGTTGACCAATATGCGTGCGTCGGGCAAGGACGACAACAGCCAGGTTCGTCCAGTGCGTGATATGTCGTTGGAGGCTTGTCTCGAGTATATCGAAGACGACGAGCTGGTTGAGGTGACGCCGAGCACGATCCGGTTGCGGAAGGTTTTGTTGCTCGAATCGGATCGCCGGCGAGCGGGTCGCAAGGCTAGCAGCTCGTAAAGATGTTACGACCGTCACAAACGGTCGATTTTTCTGGCAGCCCTCTTTTCATGCTGTGAAGGAAGCGTGTCGCTGCGCTCTTTCTGGTGGTAGGCAAGCTATGTTTTGCCTATAGGTGGCGAAGGTGTGCGAACCCCGTTTTTTGCCGCTAGCTACCCACAGCCTCTCTTTATGGTGAATCCGATGCGATCGATTGCTAAGAAAAAATCTGCTTTCAGCGACAGGCAGGGCGTTTCCATTGTTGAGTTCCTGGGTTGTTTGGTGGCGCTTTGCGGAGGGGTCGTGCTAGGGATGGTATATCTGGGCATCAATGTCCAAACGTTGGCCGTGGATGCTCTTGAGAAGGCCGATATTGCAGTTCCTCAGTTGTGGCGTAGTGACGAGCCGGTTGTTGCTGATGCAGGCACGGAGAAAGTTCGGACGGGAGATTCTTTGCCCGTCGATGGTGAACAAGGGGATGGCGAAGAAGCGGTGTCGGACTTCGGAAGCGACGGCGAGGTTTTGCCGTTGGAAGACGACGCGGTGGCGAGTGACGAAGAGGCTCGCGTGGAGCGTCGCGAACTTACCGAGGCCGAACAACGTGTTGCGACCCAGGCTTATTGGGCAGCTTTTAGCGCGAGCGTTCAAGAGGAAGCTAGAAATCGCTCGAAGGGGATCAAGGATCCGAATAGCTGGCTATTGTTTGATTTCCTCATGCATCGGAAGCTGTGTCATAAGACGGCTGTCGAAGCGATCGAAGGGTTGGAGACTCGGGGAGTTGACTCGCGGTTGCTGGCCTATGCTGAGCAGGTTCTTACTTGGCAAACTGCGGGTGTGGAACTTTTTGATCGGGCAAGTTTTTTGTTGACCGATGCACCTGCGGGGAAGCTTACGGGTCCGTTTGCCCAGAGTTGGCAAAGTGCGGCGACGCAGCATCGTATGGAAGAAAAGCTGATTTTGAGCAAGCATGCTGCCATTGCAAGCTATCTGGAGCATCGTTTGAAGGTGGCTGTTGAGGGGTCGACGGGTCGTTGATGCGGCCATTTGGTAACGCTAGCGGCGCTGATTTCAACTATGTAGCGGAGCGGTGTTGCTCCAGAGGGGTTTGCCTCCCCCCTTCTCTTCGCAGCGTTTTTCTTCGACTGCGTGACTCCGCAATTTTTCATTTGGTGCGGGCTGCTGCGTTGCTTCTGGCTGACTTGGCAATTATGATGAAAGATTGCACTTTTGGGTGCGGGGTTCTCTATTGGGGTTCGATTGAAGGGGTGGCTGGTAATGCAGTTTATGTCGCGGTACGTCTTGGTGGGGTTGTTGGTTAGTGGGATGGTGGTTGATACGGCTATGGCGGGGCGTCTGTTTCGGCGCGCTTGCTGTCGTTGTCGACCTGCGCCGGTTTGTGCCGTACCTTGCCGACCGTTGGTTTGTTCTGAACCTGTAGTGGTGCCTGCTGTTGAAACTTGTTGGGGTGCTCCGGGCGCTTACGCTTCCGGTTCGCCTACGCACTCTGTCGTGGTGCCTGCTTTTGAAACCTTGCCTGTGGTCGAAGCCGTGGTAGCGTCCACGCCTATGCCGACGCTGGCTGAAGAACCGATTGAGTTTTACTCGACGGCGGGTCCGATAGATGCGCTCCGTCCTGCGGTGGTTGACCCGCCTGCTCCGTTGGCTGTTCCCCAGGAAAGTTCCAAAACGATTTTGGTGCCTGCGCCTTCGGTGGTCGCGAAACCGGTCGTCGTGGAACCGGTTGCTGAGAGTGCTGCAGAAGATCGCAAAACCGAGGCTGTCGATTTTTTTGATGAGCCGACTACGCCTGCTCCGATTGTTCCGCCGAAGCCGGAGGCCGAACCGGCGTCCGAAGAGAAGCCGGAAGACGATTCGGAGGATCTTTTTAGCGGATTGGATCAGGAAGAGGTAGAAGAGGTAGTGGAAGAGGCGGTAGAAAATGAAGAGGTGGTCGAAGAGGTGGTCAAAGAGGTGGTAGAAGAGGTGATCGTTCCCGAGGCTCTCGCACCTATGCCTGTTGAAAAAGTACGCGTGTCGGATGGACCTGAAGCGGAGATGGACTTTGGCGATGCACTGTTTGGGCCGAGCGACGAGAGCGGCTCTCTCTCGGAGGAGCCTCAAAAGAAGGGCTCGAAGTCAGCTTTGCCGATGGCTCCTGCTTCGGTCGAACCGAGTTTGGTCGAACCGACTCCCGACGTGCCTGAGGAGTATGATGTTTTTGGTGCGGAAGCAAGAGCGTCGTTTTTGGAAGCCGGGGGCCTTGGAATCAGGGGTGGCTTGGAGAGCGAATCGAATCGCGTTTGGACGGACCAGACGGCGACTTTTCGTTGCGAAGCGAGGCTGGTGGATGTGTCGACCAAGTCGGTGACGCTTTTGAAGTCGACGGGCGGAAAAATACTTATTCCGCTAGCGCGACTTGGCATGAGCGACTTGCAGTTTGTGCAGCAACAAGTGGTTGCCCTGCGCGTGGCGCGATCGCGCGATGCTGCGGCTGAGAAACTGGCCACTGCTTGGGCTAAGTAGAGCGGGCCAGCGTCTCGACGAGGCGTTGGGCTGCTGAGTCGCCGCTTTGTACGCATTGGGGGATTCCGACGCCTCGATAGGCGCTGCCGGCCAGTTCTAGGCCTGGGTGCTGGGCGGTAAGGCTCTCGATTTGGTCGACGAGCTGGACGTGGCCGACGTGGTATTGCGGCATTTTTTGTTGCCAGCGGACGAGGCCGGCTCGTAGCGGTTCGCCATGAATGTCGAGTAGATCGCTCAGTTCTTGTTGTGCCAGATGGAGAATGTCTGCATCGGATTTCTCGAGTAGTTCTGGCTGGAGGGCACCGCCGACAAAGACGCGGAATAGGACTTGGTCGTCTGGGGCGCGGCCTGGGAATTTGATGCTGGAATAGCTTGCCGCGATGATCTGTCGGCCTTCGACCGTGGGGACGACCATGCCAAAACCGTCGAGGGGGTCGGCGATTTGTTTGCGGCTATAGGCTAGCACGGCGACGGCGCTGCTGGCGTAGGGGATGCTTTTTAGGGAGTCGCTTAGCGGGGTGTCGGTGGTGGCGAGAAGCTGTGCGGCGCGCGGGGCGGGGAGGGCGAGGATGACGCCGTCGTAGGGTTGTGGCTTTTCTATGCCCGTGAGTGAAACTGTCCAGCGTTGGTTGTCTGTGGGGGTGACTTTTTCTGCTGGAGAGTTGAGATGGATCGCGTTGGGGGGCAGGCGGCTGGCGAGGGTTTTGATGAGGTGCCCTAGGCCTTGGCGGAGCGTGACGAAGCTTGTGTAGCGTGCGCCGCTGTCGGACGATGCTTTTGTTGTTGAGGCTACATTTTTGCGTGCTGCGAGTACGGCTTGAAATAGGCTACCGTGTTGGCGTTCGGCTTCGATGGCGGTGGGCATCGTGGCGGCAAGGCTTAGCTTGTAGGGATCGGCGGTGTAGATGCCGGCGAGGAGAGGTTGGACAAGCCGTTGGAAGACTTCGAGGCCTAGGCGTCGGGTTGCGAAGGAGGCGACGCTTTCGTCGTAGTCGGGGTTTTGGATGTCTGGGTGGGTGGGTTGCCACCTTTCGGCGAGTAGCCGGAGCTTGCCGCGCCAGCTTAGTAACGGGCTGCGCAGCATGGGGGCATATTGTTCGGGTCGCATTTGGACGAAGCCGGTGGGCACGGGATGGAGTTTTCCGGCGTGGGCGATGAGTGCTCGTCTGGGATGTGCGTTGGTGGGGATGATTTGGTCGGCGAGGCCCAGTTCGTGGCAGAGGTCGACGGCGGCGGGGAGCTTGTTGAAGAAGCTGTCGGCTCCTTGCTCGATGAGCAGGCCGTTTTCATGACGGGTTTGTAGGACGCCGCCTAGGTGGTCGGTGGCTTCGTAGAGTTCGATTTGTGCTTGGGGCAAGAGCTGCGTCAAGCGGTAGGCGGCGGTTAGGCCGGAGATGCCGCCGCCGAGGATTGCTAGGCGGAGGGGGGCGGGGGCAGTGGGGGAATTGGACAATCTAATTTTAGGTTGTTTGGTAGCGAAAGCGGGAAGGACTCACGCAGAGACGCGGAGGCGCAGAGAAAAAACAAAAGCTCTGCGTCTCTGCGTGAGGCTTTTTATTATGCTCTAGGTTACCAGATTCGGCGGCTGGATCGCCAGGGCCAGTAGGAGGCGGGGCGTGCGCCGAAGCGGAGTTCGAGGCCGGCGGTGAGCGAGATGTTGTGGAGGGTGTCGACTCCGTCGGCACCGTAGGAGAGGTTGTCGAGGACTTCGAGCCGCCAGACCATCCAGGGGCGTTGTTGGAATTGAATGCCGCCGCCGAAGGGGGTGGTGAAGAGTGTGGTGTTGAAGGTTCGGTTGGTGTCGTCGACGAAGTCGATGCGGGCCAGGCCTGCGCCGAGGAGCATGTAGGGGCGGATTTTGGAGTCGCCCCAGGGGTAGTAGACGAGATCGATGTCGCTGACAAAGTAGTTGCCGTTGGTGGCGACCGGCTGGGGGTCGTTGAATTGGACGTTGGGTTTTGCCCAGCCAAAGCGTGTTTCGATTCCCCAGTAGTAGTCAAAGTCCCAACCGATGCGTAGTCCGCCGAAAAGTTCGTTGTCTTGGCCGACGCGACTGCCGATAAGGTCGTCGCCTAGGAGCGTGCCCGAAAACCAGTCGACGTGGTAGGGTCGGTTTTTCCAACTGGTTCCTTCGAGGGGAATGCCTCGTCCGACGTGGGGGCCGTGGGTTGAGGAATGTCGGAAGCCAAGATGTCGCACCCAATCGAAAGGTTTTAGTTGGGGTTGATCGTAGTGGAGGGCGTCATCGTCGGGGGCGACGCTTTCCCAGGTGTCGAAGGCTGCGGCTTCGGGGGCGCAGGTTTCGCATTCGGCGAAGGAGGTGTCGGCTGCAAAGGGCTGTTGAAAGGCTTGGTCGTCGAAGACGCTGGGGCGATTTTGGGCTTGGGTTGTGTTTGTGCCGAGTAGTAGCGTTAGCAAGAACCACGGCGCGCGGGATCGCACGGTTGGCCGGAACCAGTCAGACAAGGGGCGTCTGTTCGCGGGCATGGGATTTTGATGGATTGGTAGAAACGGCAGCAAAGAACATTTCGCGGAGGGCGAAAGAGGCGGGGATTATGCCGAGAGGAGGAGCGGCTGTCAACGGAAATTGGGGTGCTAGCTACTTGCTGGTGGTGCTAGCGGCGTTTGGTTTTTCGACGATGCTGTCGATGACGCTGGTTGCCTGTTGGACGCCGTTGGTCTGTTTTTTTGAACTGGGTTGGGTTTCTGAGGAGGTGGGTTGGGTTTTTTGGACCGTGGCTGAGACGAGGAGCGTAACGCCTCGGTTGGGGCCACGGTCGGTCGAGATTTGGACGGGCACCTTCATGGCTCCGGGACGATTGTTGGGGCGGTAGGTGAGTTCGACGAAGTGGAGGGTTTTTGAATCTTGGTCGGTTTTGAATTCAAAGCAATCGTCGCCGCAGTCGACCGAGAGGATTCGGAAGGGGGCTTTGCCCCGGACGATCAGTTTTTTGGTGATGGGTTTGCCTGGGAGGACGTCGCCTAGGACGAGTGCTGCGGGGGTGACGGAGATTTCGGGGACGATGCGGCCTTCGACGAAGAGCGGGATGCGTTGGGTCTCGGCGCGGCCGTCGTTGGTGATGACGGTGAGTTGGTCTTTGACGTAGCCGGCTGCCAGGTTGTCTTTTAATCGGACTAGCAAGCTGTAGGAAACTCTGCCTCCGACGCGAGAGGTTTCTTGGAGTTCGACCTCAAAGTGGTTGTTGTCGTTCGTGATATCAATGATTTGCCAGTCGCTTCGTCCGGCATAGGTTACGGAGACGCGTTGTTCTTTGGCGACACCTTGGTCGACGGTTCCAAACTGGACGGCTCCTGGATTGAAGACAACGTCGCCGCGGATATTGCCGTGGACGCGCACTTGGACTTCAGCTTGATAGGGTGGGGCGAACGAGATAGTGAGCGTTGCGCCATGCCGGCCTTTGAACGTGTGGGTGTTGAACTTGGCTACGATGAAGGCTTTTTCGCGTGTTTTGATCGTTGAGTTTTCGATCGTGGGTGTCGTACAGCCGCAGCTCGAGCGGACGCCGGTGATGTGCATCGGCTGTTTGTAGTGATTGGTGATCTCGAAGCGATAGACGGTGTTAGAGCCACGCGCGACGGTGCCGAAGTCGTGCTCCTGCTTGTTGAACATTTTGTCGGCCCACTCTTGGGCCGTAGCTGGCGCAGGCAACATAGCTGGCGCGGAAAGTAAGCCTGCCCAGAGGAGGCAGAGGATCAGACCGTTGAGGATCGAGGTTTGAATTTTTGATGTGCTAATCATGGTTTGGCTCTCCCGAGTGCGTGAACGACCCGATGGCACAAATCCCTGCGCTAGATTCATGGACAACATTTTTTATGACAATACTGTTTATGTGGGGTGCCCGTTGGGGGTGGGCGGCTTGTTGGGGGGGTGGCTTGTGTTGAGTCACGTAAGTATTTTACCGCATCTTTGGTCAGAAGGTTCGGAAACAAATCGCCAAACGGGCATTTTCCCGTATTTTCCCTTCGGAATGAAAGAGCAGTTCTAGTCGGCTAAACTGTGTCTGGTAGGGGGAGTTTGTGGGCTGGAGACGTGGAGGGCGTCGTTGTGGGCTTTGGTGTGCCCAGGCAAACTGTCAAAGTCAAAAAACGAAGGTACCTAGGATTAGCCACAGAGATCACAGAGAACACAGAGTGCTAAAAACAAGGGGTTCTCTGTGTCCTCTGTGATCTCTGTGGCTAAATTTTTCTTCCTGATCGCGACTTGGCAGTTCTCCTGCTGAGGGGTTGCCCCTAGCGAGTTGCGCCCAGGCCCTTACAATTGATGGTTTTTAGCGACGGTTTTAGCCCAGCGTTTCTATGTCCACCTACAACAAGCTCACCTGCAACAAGGTTGCGATCGTCGGCGTTGGCCTCCTAGGGGGGTCGATTGGGCTTGCGCTGGGTCAGCGCGGCTTGGCGAGAGAGATTGTGGGGGTTGGACGTCGGCAGGCGAGTTTGGACAAGGCCCTGGGCTGTGGGGCGATTGGCCGTGGGACGACGGATTTGGCGGAGGGAGTTGCGGGGGCTGAGGTGGTGATTGTGGCTACGCCGGTGGCTTCGGTCGTTGGGGACGTGGGTCGCGCTTTGGCGGCTGCTCCGGCCGGGGCGTTGGTTATGGATGTTGGGAGTACGAAGGCTGGTATTTGTGCTGCTGTTGAGGCGTTGGAGGTTGAGAGCAGCGGTTTTGTAGGGAGCCATCCGTTGGCGGGCGATCATCGGAGCGGGCCTGAACATGCGCGTGGTGACTTGCTGGAGGGAAAAGTGGTGGTCGTGACGCCGGGGGCTTCGACGGGGTTGGCCACGGTTGAGCGAGCTGAGGTGTTTTGGGAAGCCCTGGGGAGTCGGGTAGTGCAGATGTCGGCCGAAGCGCATGATCGGGCTTTGGCGGCTACTAGCCATTTGCCTCATCTGGTTGCTTCGGCTTTGGCGGAAGTGACTCCTGCGGAGTGGTTGTCGTTGGCGGCTAGTGGGTGGGCGGATACGACGCGTGTTGCTGCGGCTGATCCGGAATTGTGGACACAGATTTTTGCTCAAAACCGTACTGAAGTGATTGCGTCGCTCGACGGGCTGATTGGTCGGTTGCAAGCGGCGCGTTCGGACCTTGAGGGTGAGCGTTGGACCGAGATACAAGAATTTTTACATCAAGCGAAACGGACTCGAGATGCTTTGGGAAATTGATTTACATCCAAGTAAAGGTCAAGTGGATCGTGAGGCGCAGCGTGTTGCGGCGGACGTGGCCGACTTGGGGATTGTTGATGGGATTGCCGACTCGTTGGAGATTTGTTCGGCGCGTGGGTTTTTGATTGAAAGCCCTTCGCTGGATGCTGCTCAAGCCGAGCAGTTGGCTACGGAGCTTTTTGCGGACCAGATGGTCGACCGGGTGGTTTGCGCGCGGGTGGGGGATGCGGCGCTGAGTGGTCCGAAGGGGCAGTTGTTGCAGGTGTTGCTGAAGCCGGGGGTGATGGATCCGGTGGCTCAGAGTGCGGAGACGGCGGCTCGTGATTTTGGGTTGTCGGTGGATGCGATCCGGACGTTGAGGAAGTATTGGATTTCGGGTGCTAGCGAGGAGCAGTTGCAAGCGATCGGTTCGCGGATATTGGCGAACGACGCGATCGAGCAGATTGTTGTTGGGGCGTTGCCGTTTGATCGTTTGGAGTTGGGTGGGGATTATACGTTTGAACTCCAGACGGTTGATTTAGAGGGGCTGGACGATGCGGGGTTGATGCGGCTGAGCCTTGAGGGGCAGTTGTATTTGCAATTGGCCGAGATGCAGACGATCCAGCGGCATTTTGCGGAGTTGGGGCGCGTGCCGACGGATATCGAGTTGGAGACGATCGCGCAGACTTGGAGCGAGCATTGCAGCCACAAGACCCTGGCGGGGCGGATTGCTTATCGGGATGAGAAGGGCGAGCGACAATTTGAGAACATGTTGAAGGAGACGATTTTTGCCGCGACCGAAGCGCTGCGTGTCCGTTGGGGGAAGGACGATTGGTGTGTGAGCGTCTTTCGAGACAATGCGGGGATTGTGCGGTTTGATGAGACGCACAATTTGGCGTTCAAGGTTGAAACGCACAATCATCCGTCGGCTTTGGAACCGTATGGGGGTGCGAATACGGGCATGGGGGGTGTGATTCGTGACACGATTGGGACGGGCATGGCGGCGAAGCCGATTTGTAACACCGACGTGTTTTGTTTTGCTCCGCCCGACACGTCCAGCGATACGTTGCCGGCTGGTGTTTTGAATCCTAAGCAGGTGATGCGCGGTGTGGTGAGCGGGGTGCGTGACTACGGCAACCGGATGGGTATTCCGACGGTGAACGGGGCGGTTTATTTTGACGAGCGCTATTTGGGCAATCCGTTGGTTTATTGTGGCAACGTCGGTTTGATTCCGCATGAGATGTCGTTCAAAGAGGTGCAGCCGGGGGATTTGATTGTTAGCGTTGGGGGGCGGACGGGGCGTGACGGGATTCATGGGGCGACGTTTTCGAGTGCGGAGCTGACGAGCGAGAGCGAATCGCTTTCGGGTGGGGCGGTGCAGATTGGAAACGCGATTGAAGAGAAAAAAGTGTTGGACGTGATTCTTGCGCTGCGAGACCTTGGGCTGTACACGGCGATTACCGACTGTGGGGCGGGTGGTTTTAGTAGTGCTGTGGGCGAGATGGGCGAGGAGATTGGTGCGGAGGTGTGGCTCGACTGTGCCCCGGTGAAGTATGACGGGCTTTCGTATACCGAGATTTGGATTTCGGAGGCGCAGGAGCGGATGGTGCTGAGCGTGCCGGAGGGAAATTGGGAGGCTGTGCAAAAGCTGTGTGCGGACGAAAGCGTAGAGGCGACGGTCATCGGCAAGTTTGAGCCGACGGGGCGGTTGGTGCTGAAGTACGAAGAGCATGTTGTGTGTGACCTGACGATGAAGCTGTTGCACGAGGGGCGTCCTCCGGTGATTCGGAAGGCGGAGTTTACGCCGAAGGAGTTTGTGCCGCTGGATTTGCCGCAAAGTGCGAATTATGCGGACGATTTGAAAAAGATTCTTGGTAGTTATAACGTCGCTAGTAAGCAGTGGATCATTCGCCAGTATGACCACGAAGTGCAGGGCGGGAGCGTCATCAAACCGTTGGTGGGTGTGCAGAATGATGGGCCGAGCGATGCGGCTGTGGTGCGGCCGGTGTTAGGCTCGCGGAAGGGGGTGGTCGTCTCTTGTGGGATGAATCCTCGGTATGGCGATTATGATACTTATCACATGGCGACGAGCGCGATCGACGAAGCGATGCGCAATTGTGTTGCGGTGGGTGCCGATCCGTCGCGGGTTGCGATTTTGGATAATTTTTGTTGGGGCGATTGCGAGAAGAGCGAGACGCTGGGCAGCTTGGTACGGGCGGCGATGGCGTGTCACGATCTATCGCTGGTGCTGGAGACGCCGTTTATTAGTGGTAAGGATAGTCTCAACAACGAGTTTAGCTATGTGGGCGAAGATGGCGAAAAGCAAACGATTGCGATTCCGCCGTCGTTGTTGATTAGTGCGATGGGGCAGGTCGAAGATGTTTCGAGCTGTGTGACGATGGATTTGAAGTCGGCGGGGAATTTGCTTTATGTGATTGGCGAGACGAAGGACGAGCTGGGGGGGTCGCATTTTTCGTTGGTGCATGAGCTAGTGGGTGGGGCGGTTCCGACGGTCGACGCGCAGCGGGCGAAGCAGACTTTTGCGGCGCTGCATGGGGCGATTCAATCGGGGGCGGTTCGCTCTTGCCATGATCTGAGCGAAGGGGGCTTGGCGGTTGCCGTGGCGGAGATGGCTTTTGCTGGGGAGGTTGGCGCGGAGGTCGATCTTTCGGCGCTGCCGGTTGCTGATGCTGGGCTGACTCCTGTGGTGCGGCTGTTTAGCGAGTCGAATACTCGTTTTGTTTGTGAGGTGGTGCCGGAGCAAGCGCCTGCTTTTGAGGCGGCGATGGAGGGGATTGTTCATGCTTGCGTTGGGAAGACGGTTGTTGAGGAGCGGTTGCGTGTGGTGGAATTGGAAGGGGGGGCGGCGGTGGTTGATGTGGAGTTGGGTGCGTTGAAGGGGGCTTGGTTGGGGGCGCTTGGGGGGTGATTTGTTGTTGATTTGTGGGGCGTTCGTCGTGGCCGACGGCGCTAACTTTGGTGTTTTTTGAATTTGTAGAAGATTGAAAATTTATGTCTAAGCCTCGTATTCTTATTCTTCGTGCTCCTGGTACCAACTGCGATCAGGAAACTGCCTATGCTTTTGAGCAGGCTGGGGGCGTGGCGGAGTCGTTGCACTTGAACCGGTTGCTGGAGGCTCCGCAGCTTGCGGCCGAGTTTCAGATTCTTTGTATTCCGGGTGGTTTTAGTTTTGGCGATGATGTGGGAGCGGGTCGGATTTTTGCGAATCAGATACGGCATCATTTGGCCGACGTGATGCAAGATTTCCGTGAGGCGGGCAAGCTGGTGCTGGGCATTTGTAATGGGTTTCAGGTGTTGATCAAGTCGGGGCTGCTTGATACGGATGACGCGAGCGGGCCTACGGCTTCGTTGTGCTGGAACGATTCGGGGCGGTATTTGGCGCGTTGGGTCGCGCTGAAATCGGACAGCGAGAAGTGCGTATTTCTTGCGGGTTGCGAAAACATGTTTTTGCCCATTGCGCACGCAGAAGGGAAATTTGTGGTGCGTGATGAAGCGGCGTTTGAGCAGCTAGAGAGCGCCGGGCAATTGGTGCTTCGGTATGGTCCTTCGGAGCAGAGTGGCGACGCTTATAATCCGAATGGCTCGATGGGCGACGTGGGGGGGATGTGCGACAAGACGGGGCGTGTTTTTGGGCTGATGCCCCATCCCGAGCGGTTTATTGACCCGACGCAACATCCGCAGTGGACCCGTCTGCCGGCGGAAACGGAAGGCGCGGGTTTGCAGATTTTCGGCAACGCGGTTCGCTATTTTTCTTGAGTGGCTGCTGATCCGAGCGAAGCGTTTTGACTGGGTAGCGTGGGGATCGTTCCGACTTCGCCTGGGCGTGCGGTGGTTAGCGAGAGGCTGAGCGTGTTATCGATCCAATCGTGAGCGCCAGAGATGGCTTGCGCGGCACTGGAGAAATCGCGTAAATGGGCGGCCTGATTGCCGTTGGTGTCTAGGATCGAAACGGAGTAGCAGGTGCGTCGGACGCTGGTGCCTGTTTGACGGGCAACGAGGGTGTAACGCCAGCCGCGATGTTGGCCGTCGGTCGATTTTTCGGCGCTTGCGAGTGAACGCGAACGGAACTTGCCCAAGTCTTTTGAGCGTGGGCCGCTCTGTGCATACCAAGTCATGGTGTGAGGTCTCCCGTAGAGGAAAAGAAGGCCCAAAGGGCTTTCCTTTAGTATGCTCGGCATGTGGGTGGCGTGCTCGACATTCGGTTGGGCTGGGTTTGCGTCGCAACGATCGCACGAGATAAAGCGAATCGGTTGTGACGTTTGTAGGGCTGGTCGGTGTGGGTGCGTTTTGATGTTGAAGGCCGGTGCGAACTCTTGGATTCTGTGGCGAAAAAGGGAGGGGAAATAACGTATGTTTTTGAGTGGGGTTGGCTCGGCTCTCCGCCCACTTAAGCCTCTTTTCCTGAGTCGTTTCGCACAGAAGAAAAACCTATGGACTACGATTCTACTCGCGATGATTCTACTCGCGATGATTCTACTCGCGATGATTCTACCGGCGATTTTGTTCCTCGCGCGCCCCGTTTTGAAGTGGATGATTCTAGCGAAACGATTGTCAGCGTAGAGCGAACGGGATCGACGGACGGCGGCCAGTTGTCGGGTGTTTTGGTGGATGTTTCTCAGCATGGGGTCAAGCTGCGGGTGCCGGTCCATCTGCAATTTGAAGAGGCTTTGCAATTGGAGATTCGAGTTCGTGGAACGGACTTGCTGTACCAGGGGGTTGCTTCGGTTCGTCACATTCGCTCGGTGGACGACGAGAATTGGATGGTTGGGTGTGCGATTGCTCCGCCGATATCCGACGAGACGTTTGCCTATTTGGCGACCGCTGCGGGGAAAGAGCGTCGACAGTTTCGGCGACTTCCGATTGCGGTGGAGGCGACCGTGCGTCGGCAGGCTCATGCGGAAGGATGTGTGGTTGGGTTGCACAATTTGTCGTCGGGCGGTTTTTGTTTTTCCTCGCCCGTGCAATACGAGATTGGCGAAAGGGTACAGCTTGCGATCGATGGGCCGGACGACGAGCCACGGGTGATCGAGGCGCGTATTCGTTGGCAGGTGGATAGTCCTGACGGGAGTATTGTTGGGTGCCAGTTTTCTTCGCGGAGCAGTTATGCCGAGCTTTGTAGTTGCTTGACGGATCAGCCTTTGCAGGAAACGTCTGTAGCAAGACGGGCAGAGCCGACGAGTCAGTTGGTGTTGGTGGCGGCGGTGTTTGCGATGTTTGTTCCGCCTTTGATTACGGTGTTGTTGCAGACCAGCAATGTTTCGGCGCGGAGCGAAGTTTCTTTGGAAACTGCCTCGTTTGAGGCAACTTCTAACGTGCGTCTGTTGCAGCCGGCTGTGCCGGAGCCTGAGCCGTTGCGCGAATGGGTCGACAACACAGGAAAACATCGTACCGAAGCGATCTTGGTGAAGGTGACTTCGGAGTACGTGCTTTTGCAGAAGGCCGGGGGGCGTCAGCGTAAGGTGCCGTTGTGCCGGTTGAGTGAGGCGGATCGAGCGTATGCTTCGGCTTGGGAAGCGTACCGGAGCCGTTAGGGTTATGCACTGGAAAGCATAGCCACAAAAAACACGAAAAGGCGCAAAGAAGGCTCTGTAGGAAACCTTCCCTTTCTGTTCTTTGAATAACCACAGAGGACACGGAGGAACACAGAGAAGTGTTTTTTTCTCCTACGCAGAGACGATTCTTTCTGTGTACCTCTGTGGTAAATAGGTTCTCAATCGTTAGGAAAATAAGTTTTCTACAGAGGCTGGTCAGGTTTCTTTGTCGACGGGCAACGATTCGGCGAGCCACCAGGCGAATCGGCCGAGTAGGCGGAAGTAGAGCAAGGACGTTGCTACGCAGAGCGGGATGGCGAGCAGCGCGACTGCTGGCGATCTTTGTGAGAGTTCTGCCAGGGCGAATAGTGTACCGCCTACGAGGAGGGCGGCTTCTAGGGAAAACAGCAGCCAGTGTCCGGGTCGCCGGTAGAGGCTTGCGAAAATTTTCGGTGAAAAAACTTCTAAGGGCGAGCCGTTTTCTAGGCAGGAAAGCAGCAGTGGGGGGAAGGCGAGTAATCCTCCGGCTAGCATCACGAGGCCTTGGTGCTGAATCTGGAAGCTTTGTTCTAGTGTTTTGGCGAGTACCGCACCTGGGAGCGAGGCGACGAAGCCAGGGATGAGTAAGTAGAAGAAGTTGCCCATCCAATCGAGAAACATGGGGCCGGGTGGGTTGTGGAGGCGGTCGTTGCCTTCGGAGCTTTCGGTGAGTATGGCTAGGCAGATTGCTGAGGTTGCACAAAGGCCTATGATTCCAAGGCAACCAGCGAAGGCGAAAAAGAAGGGGGCCAGAAACGGGCTGATGCTTTCGGCGAGCAGCAGGGATCCTACGACAAGCAGTCCAAGCGTTGAGATCCCAAAGAACCAAGGCACTACGGGATTGCGTAGCAACATTTTCAACACGCCTTGGGCGATTGGTAGGCGTGGGATTTTGGGTCGGGCGGTTTGTTCTTGGCGGATGGGGTCGGTTGTTTTTTGGGAGGGAGTGGTGGGGGGTGTGAAGAGTGGCAGGGGGCGTACGGGAATGGTTTGGGTCGGGTCGAGTTGATACTCTTTGCCGTCGGGAACTAGGGCCGACTTTTTCGGCCTTGGTTTGGGAGGTTCTTTGACGATGGTTTTGCCGCCGCAGTCGTGGCAGGTCAGCTTTTTGCCGACTTGCTCGGGGCGAGCGTGCATCAAGGTATTGCAGACGCGGCAGTAGACGGGGAAATATTTTGGCTGCCGGGCGGTGAGTTCCTCGGAGCTGGGGGCCTCGCCCGGTGCCCAGAGGCTGTACTGTTGGCCGTGCATCGCTTTTGGGTTTTTTGCTTTTGCTTTGGGAGGTCTAGGCTTGGGGGGCTTCTTTGGCGTTGCCTCGGAGACGCGGCTGACTTTGCCGCATCGTCCACAGCGACATTTTTTGCCGATGTGTTCTTCTCCAATCGGCAAGACGGCTCCGCAGGCTTGGCAGACGAAGAGTCGGGTAGGGGAGAGGGGCATCGACATCGCGTGGCCTCTTGAGATAAGGATGCGTGCAGGTTGCAGTTGCTTATTGTACCCAGAATAGCCGTCTGCCCAAATAGCCGCGATCTGTTAGATCGCGGCTAGTAGGGTAAGGGTGGTGTGTGGGGCTTTTGGGCGGGTGTTTTTTGTTGGGTGGAAGCTTTATGCTGTTGGGGGCAGCTTTTTTCACCCTTCACTCTTCCTAATTTCAGACTTTCTCATGTGGCACGGCATTTTTGGGCATGACGCAGTTGTCGAGCGATTCCGGCGCAGCTTGGCTCAGGGGCGAATGGCTTCGAGCTTTTTGTTTTTGGGACCGGCTGGGGTGGGGAAGCACACGTTTGCTGTGAAGCTTGCTCAGGCATTGCTGTGTCAGCAGGGCGAGACTGCGGGGCTTGAGCCGTGTGGGGGTTGTGAGTCGTGTCGGTTGCTTGTGGCTGGGAATCATCCTGACTTGGATTTGGTTGGGTTGCCTGCTGGAAAACGTTGGTTGCCGGTCGATTTGTTTTTGGGGGATCGTGCTCATCGGAATCAGGAGGGGCTGTGCTATAGCGTGTCGCGCCGTCCCCGGCTTGGCAGCCGGCGGGTGGCGATCATTGACGATGCGGACCATCTGACGGTGGAGAGCGCCAATTGCTTGCTGAAGACGTTGGAAGAACCTCCGCCGGGCGTGGTGATCATTTTGATTGGCACGAGCCGTGGGCGGCAATTGCCGACGATCTTGTCGCGGACGCAGACGGTGCGTTTTTCTTGGTTGGATGAGGAGACGATGCGAAGATTGCTGCTGGAGCAGCAGATTGCCGCAAGCGGGGAGGAGGCGGATCGGCTTGCTGCTGTGAGCGGGGGAAGTCTTAGCCGTGCGGCGCAGCTAGCAGACCCGGAGCTTTGGGAATTGCAGCAGCGGCTTTTGCCGCAATTGGTGCCGTCGCGGCTTGATAGCGTTCGTCTGGCGGGCGAGCTGATTGCGTTTGTGAATCAGGCGGGCAAGGAAGCGAACGCGCGTCGGCAGCGTCTGAGGGCCGTATTGCAGATGGTGGGCGACCATTTTAGCCGGGTATTGCGGCACTCGTGCGGAGCGGAGGTTTTGGTGGAGGAGGTGGCTGGCGAGTGGGTTGCGATGGGGTTGGCTGCCCAGGATTGTGCCTTGGCGGTGCTTGATCGGTGCTTGGAGGCTGAGGTTCAACTGGACCGGAATGCGAATCAGGCGACGTTGCTGGAATGTTGGCTCGACGATCTGGCGGGCATTTTTGGAACTTGCCAGTCTCGGGTGTTGGCTGGCGGATGAGACCTCTTTTCAAAAAAGTGTTGGGAAATCGAAATCCCCGGTTTCCAGAAACGTCCTGCTTCCGTAAACTCCTTGCTCTGGCCAACGGGCCAACTAAGGTAGCACGATACTAGGTAACGAGACTTTGAGTCTTCTGGGCGATTTACACAGGTCAGCCCCTGTTTAACTAAGTGATGGTTCAATTTGGTGACGGAGAATCCCGTGATTGACGAAGTGATTCGGCAGAGTGCCGTAACGAGGCTTATTCGGTTTGCAACATTTCTTGGTGCTTTTTTAGTACCCTCATTCGCGGCTGCGGCGGAGGAAGCAAGCAGCACGTCTGCGGCCGACGAGCGTTTTGTGATGATCTGTTGGTCGATCGCTTTTGTCGGGGCGATGGTTGCGCTGATCCAGGCGAAGTTTTTCTACGAGTCGATGCGCCGCGCGGACGAGGGGACCGAGCGGATGAAGCAGATCGCCGGTTATGTGCGGAAGGGGGCGAATGCGTATCTTGATCAGCAGTTCAAGGTGGTGGTGGCGTTCTTTTTTGTGATCGCGATTTTGTTGGGCATCGCCTCTTTTGGGTTGAAGGTCCAAAGCGAGTTTGTGCCGTTTGCGTTTTTGACGGGCGGATTCTTTTCGGGGTTGGCGGGTTGGTTTGGTATGACCACGGCGACGGCGGCGAGTAGCCGGACGGCGGCTGCGGCGCAGATTTCGATGAACCAAGGTTTGCAGGTTGCGTTTCGGTCTGGCGCGGTGATGGGTCTGACGGTCGTTGGCTTGGGGCTGATGGATATCGCGATTTGGTTTGCGTTTTTGTATTGGGTTTGGCCGGCGATGGGGTTCGAGGCACTTGACCTGATGAACATCACGGCGACGATGCTCTGCTTTGGCATGGGGGCCAGCGCCCAGGCGCTGTTTGCCCGTGTGGGTGGCGGTATCTTTACGAAGGCGGCGGACGTGGGTGCCGACTTGGTGGGGAAGGTCGAGCAAAACATTCCGGAGGACGATCCTCGTAACCCGGCGACGATTGCTGATAATGTCGGTGACAATGTGGGCGACGTGGCGGGCATGGGGGCGGATCTTTATGAGTCGTATGCCGGTTCGATTTTGGCGACCGCGGCCCTTGGGGCGGCGGCATTTACGGCGAACGGAATTTTGCCGGACGGCATGGCTGCGGAGTCGGCGCAGTTGCGAGCGATGTTCTTGCCGATGGTCATCGCGGGGCTGGGTATTTTTGCTTCGATACTTGGCATCTACACGGTTCGTACGGGGGAAGATGCTTCGCAAAAGAGCTTGCTGCACGCCTTGAGCCGAGGGATTAACCTGTCGACGGCGATGGTGATTGTTGCGGCGATGGTTGCGGCGAAGTTGATTATGCCGCTGACGCCGGGGACGGATATTGGTTATGGCATTCCGGGTGTGGGTGTGAGTATTGTCATTGGATTGATCACGGGCGTGCTGATTGGGTGGTGGACCGAGTATGTGACGAGCGACGAATATCAGCCGACCCGGCGATTGGCCGAACAGGCAGCGACGGGACCGGCGACAGTGATCATTGGCGGAATTGCCGAGGGTATGGCGAGCGTTTGGGTGCCGGTCGTGTTGGTTTGTCTTGCGACGCTCGGGGCTTTTGGATTTGCTTCGGGTTGGGAATTTCGTGACATGACTTTCTTTTCGTTGGGGCTGTATGGCGTGGGCATTGCTGCAGTTGGGATGCTTAGCACGCTGGGGATTACGCTGGCAACGGACGCTTATGGGCCGATTGCGGATAATGCGGGTGGCAACGCCGAGATGGCGGGCTTGCCGGCGATCGTGCGCGAGCGGACCGATGCCCTGGATAGTCTTGGGAATACGACGGCTGCGACGGGCAAGGGTTTTGCGATTGGTTCTGCCGCGTTGACCGCACTCGCTCTGTTGGCCGCTTATGTCGAAGGGGTACGTGTGGGGTTTGATCGTTGGGGAGATTCTTATGCTTCGCAGATGATCGACAACGGGCAACTCGATGCGGGGATTTATAAAGTCTCGAACGGATTTGTGGTGCAGGTGGCCAGCGCAACGAGCGGCGATGATGCCGAGAGGACGATGGAAGTGAAGGACAGTTTTCTTGTGATGCCTCAGGATTTGCAGCGTCAAGAACAGGGCGAGGCTTGGTCGGCGGTCAAAATTGGAGAGCGGTTGCCGGTTGGCGCTCCTGATTCGGCGTTGACACTTGGCGCGGGGGGTGTGCCAGAATGGCGTGCTTCGGGCGTTCCGTTGCTTGCGCTTGGGGATGTTACGTTACCGCAGTTTGCTACCTACTACGAAGCGACCGTTTTGAACCCAAAAGTGTTGGTCGGGGTTTTTTGCGGAGCGATGTCGACTTTTCTATTCTGTGCGATGACCATGACAGCGGTCGGTCGGGCGGCTCAAGGGATGGTGCAAGAAGTGCGTCGCCAATTCAGAGAGAACCCGGGCATCTTGGATGGTTCGGAAGAGCCTGACTATGAGCGACCGATCGAGATTAGTACGAAATCGGCCCAGCGAGAGATGCTGCTGCCCTCGATGCTTGGGCTTTGTATGCCTGTGGTGGTCGGGTTGCTGCTGGGCGTCGCCGGGGTGTTGGGTTTGTTGCTGGGGACGCTGACTTCGGGATTTTGCTTGGCAATCTTTATGGCCAATGCAGGTGGGGCCTGGGATAACGCTAAAAAATACATTGAAGCGGGTGCCCAAGGGGGCAAAGGGACTGACGCCCATAAGGCGGCTGTGGTGGGCGACACGGTCGGCGATCCGTTTAAGGATACGAGCGGACCTAGCCTCAATATCCTCATCAAGCTGATGAGCATGACGAGCGTGGTGGTGGCTGGGCTGGTGGTTCGCTATAGCCTTACGGCTTTGGGGATATTTTAGAAAGCGGAAAGCAGAAGGGGGAAAGCGGAAGGGCGATTGGCTTGAAGTCAAACGTGGCCGCGCCAGTTTTTCCGCTTTCCGACCTCCGCTTCCCGCTTTTGTCTCATCCTTCAGCCTTGCAGAACCCACCGTTTCGCCTAGAATGAGGGGCTAGACGCCAAAGTTTCACCTGGAGAGGTGGCTGAGTGGTCGAAAGCGCCGGTTTGCTAAATCGGTGACCGGTTCACGCTGGTCCGCAGGTTCGAATCCTGTCCTCTCCGCTCTTTTGATCTTTTGAATCGCTTGATATTTTGAATTGCGCGTAATTCAGTACCCCAAAGGGGTTTTACGCCGCAGCCCGGGGTCGACGCGAAGCGGCCACCCTGGGTTGTCGAACCTCCCCCAGCTTACGCTGGGGGCGCTACGTGCTTTCGCGGCTTCGCCGTTTGATGTTGAGCTGCGTGTTTGTTGAAGAGCCGTTCTCAATTAAGGGCCTGCCAAAATGGCACTCTTACCAGTGGCCCATTCCCTCGCCAAATCTCTGGATAATTTCTAATTCTCTGGTAGGAATCGACTTAGGTCGATTGCTGGCTCTTGGCACGCGGGTTGCTTTTATGGGTTCATGCAGGACGGTCTGGCTGCCAGAATTGTTGGCGGTTGGTGGTTCGTTCATGAAAAATCACTTCGGCGAGGCGTAGCTCGCCGGCTATTGACGACTTGCGACACATACGACGACTTGCGACACATACGACGACTTGCGACACATACAATGACGACTTGCGACACGTAAATCGCGACACACAATTCACAACACTACAAAACACAATACTACAAACAGGAGTCCAAACGTGCCTAAGCAAATGGTTTTTGAGGATGAGGCCCGTAAGTTTCTTGCTGCGGGAGTTGAGAAGCTCGCACGGGCGGTTCGTAGCACTTTGGGGCCACGTGGTCGCAACGCGGTGCTCGACAAGGGTTGGGGTTCGCCGAAGGTGACCAAAGATGGCGTCACGGTGGCCGAGGACATTGATCTTGAAGATCCGTTTGAGAATCTTGGTGCTCAGCTTGTGAAAGAAGCGGCCAGCAAGACGAACGATGTGGCCGGCGACGGGACAACGACTGCCACGGTTTTGGCCGAAGGCATTTTTCGCGAGGGGCTGAAGATGCTTGCCGCTGGGGCCGATGCGATGGCGCTTGGTCGGGGTATTGCTAAGTCGGTTGAGGCGATTGCCGCCGAGATCAGCAAGTTGGCTGATCCGATTGACGTGAAGAACAAGAAGAGCTTGCAGCAAATTGCAACGATCGCTGGGAATAACGATCCTTCGATTGGTAGCGTTTTGGCAGAAGCTTTTGCGAAGGTTGGCAAAGATGGCGTCATCACGGTCGAAGAGGGGCGCTCGAACGAAACTTATGTTGAAGTGGTCGAAGGGATGCAGTTCGATCGCGGATATCTTTCGCCGCATTTTGTGAACAACGAAGACGACCAGCTCGTCGAATTTGAAAACTGCTTAGTACTGATCTTCGAAGAAAAAATTTCTAACGCGAAGGACATGGTTCCGCTTTTGGAGGCGGTCTCGAAGGCGAGCAAGCCGTTGTTGATTGTTGCTGAAGATGTCGAAGGCGAAGCCTTGGCGACGTTGGTGGTGAACAAGATGCGTGGCATTGTGAATGTCTGTGCGGTGAAGGCTCCGGGCTATGGCGATCGTCGGAAGGCGATGCTGGGCGACATTGCGACGCTGACCGGTGCGACTGCGATATTCAAGGACTTGGGCATCAAGCTCGAAGACGTGCAGCTTTCGGATCTTGGCAAGTGTAAGAAGATTTCGATCAGCAGCGACAACACGACGATGGTGAGTGGTGGCGGCAAGAAGGATGATATCGCGGCGCGTGCTGATCAGATTCGTCGGGAAATCGAAACGACCGATAGCGACTACGACCGTGAGAAGCTGCAAGAACGGCTAGCCAAGCTGGCCGGTGGTGTGGCTCAGATTAACTGTGGTGCTGCGACCGAGACCGAGATGAAAGAGCGTAAGGACCTGTTGGTCGACGCTCGTGCAGCTACGCAAGCTGCGTTGGCCGAGGGGATTGTCCCGGGCGGTGGCGTTGCTTTGTTGCGTTCGGAAAAGGCACTGAAGAAGGTTCAGCTTGAGGGCGACGAAGCTCTTGGCGTTGAGATCATCCGTAAGGTGCTCGATTATCCGCTGCGATACATTGCTGAGAACGCTGGTATCGACGGTGCGGTGGTTGTGAACCGCGTTCGTCAGAACAAGGGTAAGAACGATGGCTACAACGCGGACAAGGACGAGTACTGCGACTTGGTCGCGGCGGGCATCATTGACCCTGCCAAGGTGGTTCGGACTTCGCTTCAGAATGCGGCGAGCGTTGCGGCTTTGTTGCTTTCGACCGATTCGCTGATTGCTGACATTCCTCAAGAAGAGGAAGAGAGCGCCGGCGGCCACGACCATGACCACGGTATGGGCGGTGGGATGCCTCCTGGTATGGGCGGCATGGGCGGCGGAATGCCTGGCATGGGTGGAATGGGCGGCATGGGTGGCATGCCTGGAATGATGTAATGCAAGTCGACATGTAGGGTGGGCACTGCCCACCAAAACTTGACGAACAGAAGAATAACGAAAACAACAAAAATGGTGGGCGGTGCCCACCCTACTAGAACATAAGGAATCTCAAAAATGTCCAAAATCAATTTACGTCCTCTCGATGATCGTGTGGTGGTTCAACCTTCGGAAGCTGAAGAAGTTACGGCCGGAGGGATTGTGCTTCCGGACGCTGCTCAAGAAAAGCCACAGCGTGGCAAAATTGTTGCTGTTGGCGCTGGGAAATTGCTGGATAGCGGCAATCGTGGCGAGCTGTCGGTCGGTGTTGGCGACGAAGTGATCTACGGCAAGTACGGCGGGTCGGACATCGAAGTCGATGGGCAAGAGCTGAAGATTCTTCGCGAGAGTGATATTCTTGCGAAGGTCGTTTAACACAAATGTAGCCCTCGGCTCTGCCGGGGGACGAATCAATAATCCAAGCAACACTTTATGTGGTGCAATCCCCTGGCGAAGCCGGGGGCTAAATTAAGGAGCCCTAACAGTGGCAAAGCAATTGATGTTTGATGATACTGCTCGGAGCAAGCTGCTCAAGGGTGTCGATAAACTGGCCGACGCGGTCGCGGTGACGATGGGTCCGACCGGTCGTAACGTGATTATTAACAAGTCGTTTGGTGGTCCGACGGTGACCAAAGATGGCGTGACGGTCAGTAAAGAGATCGAGCTGGAAGACCCGTTTGAAAACATGGGTGCGAAGCTTGTTCACGAAGTTGCTGACAAGACGTCTTCGTTGGCCGGCGACGGGACGACGACCGCGACGGTGCTTGCCCGTGCGATTCTTCGTGAGGGGACTCGCAATGTTGTGGCAGGTAGCAATCCGACGGCAGTTCAACGAGGTATTCGCAAGGCAGTTGCGGCAGCGGTTGAGCAGCTCGACGCGATGTCGAAGCCGGTTTCGGAGAAAGAACAGATTGCCCAGGTTGGGGCGATTAGTGCGAATAACGACAACGAGATTGGCGATTTGTTGGCAGACGCGATGGAACGGGTTGGCAAGGATGGGGTCATTACGGTTGAAGAGGGGCGTTCGACGGAGACGACCCTGGAGTTGGTCGAGGGAATGCAGTTTGACAAGGGTTTCTTGTCGCCGTACTTCATCAACCAAACCGCCGACATGGAATGCGTGTTGGACGATGCCTATATTTTGTTGCACGAAAAGAAGATCAGCAACCTTCGCGACTTGCTCCCGCTTTTGGAGCTTGTCAGCCAAAAGGGAAAACCGTTGATGATTATTGCTGAGGATATCGAAGGCGAAGCGTTGGCCGCTTTGGTGGTGAACAAGTTGCGCGGGATTCTCAATGTTTGTGCGGTCAAAGCTCCTGGTTTTGGCGATCGTCGGAAGGCGATGCTTGGCGATATTGCGACGCTGACCGGGGGGACGCTGATTAGCGAAGACCTGGGCATGAAGCTCGAAACGGTTACGTTGGCCGAAATGGGACGTGCGAAGAAAATCACTGTGACGAAGGACGAGACGACGCTTGTCCAGGGTGGCGGTAGCAACGAGGACGTCCAAAAGCGTATTGCTCAGATTCGCAGGGGTATCGAGGCAAGCACGAGCGACTACGATAGCGAAAAGCTGCAAGAGCGTCTTGCGAAGCTGACGGGTGGCGTTGCGATTGTTTCGGTGGGTGCGAGTAGCGAAGCGGACATGAAGCAGAAGAAGGCTCGTGTTGAAGACGCGCTGCACGCGACGCGTGCGGCTGTTGAGGAAGGTATTCTTCCTGGCGGCGGAACGGCTTTGCTGCGATGCAAAGAAGCGGTTGAAGCAGTCAAAGGGAAGGGCGACGAGAAAATTGGCATCGCCATTGTTGTTGGCGTGTTGGATGCTCCGCTGCGTCAGATTGCTGACAACTGTGGTCTGGATGGTAGCGTTGTGGCTGACGAGATTAGTCGGAAGTCGAAAAACATGGGCTACGATGCGAACAATGGCGAGTATGTCGACATGTTTAAGGCTGGGATCATCGACCCGACGAAGGTGGTGAAAACGGCTTTGACCAACGCTGCTAGTATCGCTGGCCTGATGCTTACGACCGCAGCTTTGGTGACGAACTACGATCCTAAAGAGCAAGATAAAAAGGGCGTGTCTGGTAGCGTTCGCTAACGCGAAAACGGCGAATGACGAAATACCCAATGACGAAAGAAACCCGAATGACGAATGGCGAATGACGAAAAGATCACCGAAGCTCGAACGACACAAAAAATTTCCGTCATTCGGTTTTCGTCATTCATTCGTCATTGGGTATTTCGTCATTCGTCATTAACTCATGGCTGATCAACGCGATTATTACGAAGTGCTGGAAATCTCGCGTACGGCGTCGGACGGCGAGATTGCGACTTCGTACCGTAAGCTGGCGATCAAGTTTCATCCGGATAAAAACCCTGGTGATGACGAGGCGATCGCGAGTTTCAAGGAGGCGTCTGAAGCGTTTGAGGTGCTGAACGACTCGGAGAAGCGTCAGCGGTATGATCGTTATGGTCACGCAGGCGTCAACGGGCAGTCGGGCGGCGGCGGGTTTTCGGATGTCGAAGATATTTTTTCGGCGTTTGGGGATATTTTTGGCGACTTGTTTGGCGGCGGCGGCGGTGGTGGTGGTGGTCGCGGGCGGCGGCGTGTTCGTAAGGGACGCGATGTGCGCTGCGATGTTTCGCTTACGCTGCAAGAGGCTGCTCAGGGCGTTCGCAAGACGGTTCAATTTCAACGGCACGAGCCTTGTTTGAAGTGCAAAGGTTCGGGAGCCGCCGAGGGGAGCAAGCGAGAAACTTGCTCTTACTGTGGTGGGCATGGCCAGGTGGTTCAGCAGGCGGGGATTGTTCGCGTGCAGACGGCTTGTCCGGCGTGTAAGGGCGAAGGTTCTTCGGTCAGCACGCCTTGTCGTCCTTGCCGGGGGGCTGGGCACCTGTTGAAGAAGGTCGAGGCCGAAGTTGAAATTCCTGCCGGCGTCGATGATGGGATGCAGGTGCGTATCACGGGCCAAGGCGAGCCTAGTCCTAACGGCGGACCGGCCGGCGATTGTTATTGTGTGGTCGCGATCTTGCAGCACTCGCTATTTGAACGTGAAGGCCAGCATCTGATTTGTCGGGTGCCGATCACTTATTCGCAAGCGGTGCTTGGTGCAACGTTGGAGGTGCCGACGCTGAATGGTCCTGGCGAAGTCGAAGTGCCGCCGGGGACGCAGTCGGGGGATGTCTTTCGGCTGCATGGGCAGGGTATGCCCGATCCGCGTATGGTGGGTTTGGGCGACTTGTTGGTGCAGGTCAATATTGAGGTTCCTAAGACGGTTTCGGAGGAAGAAGAAGTCTTGTTGCGAGACTTGGCGGAGTTGGAGCAAAAGAATGTTGCACCGCAACGCAAAGGTTTCTTCGACAAAGTAAAAAAGTATTTCAGTCACGACGAGCAGGTAGAACAAGGGAAAAATGACGGATGACGGTTACTCCGACTCACGATGATGATTTTGCAGGTGACGATTTGTCTCGAGAGAGCGAAATCGTGGATTCGGTGGACGCTGCTGAGGCGATTGCCGAAGCGGTGCAAGCGGCATGCGCGGGGGATGCTGAAAATCCGCCTTTGGATGTCGAGGCCGAATTGGCGACGGAAAAAGATCGCATTTTGCGGTTGCAAGCCGAGATGGAAAATTTGCGAAGTCGGACGGCCCGCGAGATCATGGACGAGCGGCGTTATGCTCCGCTGCCGGTGGTTCGGAACTTGTTGCCGGTGTTGGACAACGTCGACCGTGCGATTCAGGCTGCGGAGCAAAGTAGTGAGGCCGGGAGCTTGCTCGAAGGGTTTAAGCTTGTGCGTCAGCAGTTGATCGCGGTGCTTGAGCAGCATCATTGCAAGCCGATTGCGGCGGTTGGCCAGCCGTTTGATCCAGAAATTCACGAAGCGATTTTGCAGCAGCCGTCTGACGAGCAACCGGCGAACCATGTCTTGCAAGAGACGCAGGTTGGCTATCAATTGTATGAGCGTGTGGTTCGTCCGTCGCAGGTGATTATTTCTTCGGGGCCGGCGGATGTTGAGTGACGAGTAGCAAGCAAGTAGCAAGATAGCCACGGAAAAAACGAAAAGGCACAAAAAAGAAATGGTGACGGATTGTTTTTGTGCTTTTGTGGCAACTGAAAACAGCGAGAAAACGTATGCCTACTTATGATTATGAATGTGATGCTTGCGGGCACGAGTTTGAATTGTTTCAATCGATTACCGAGGCGAACAAGCGCAAGTGTCCTGAGTGCAAGAAGCTGAAGCTGCGCCGCCTGTTTGGGACGGGGGCGGCGGTGGTGTTCAAAGGCTCGGGGTTTTATGAGACGGACTACCGTAGCGAGTCGTACAAAAAGGGCGCCGAACAGGCGAAGAAGTCGTCTGAGAAGGCCAAAAAGTCTTCGGAGAAGAGCGGCGACAAGAAACCGGCCAAAAAGAAAAACGATTCAGGTGATTGACGATGCGTTGTCCGGTTTGCCAACTTGAATTTGAAATCAAGACTTCGCCTGCGAAGCCATTTTGCAGCGAGCGTTGTCGGACGATTGATTTGGGGCGGTGGCTCGAGGGGTCTTATGCGTTACCGGATGTTCCTGATCCCGAGGCTGACGAAGTTCCCGACGATAATTGGTCGGGTGAACTGCCCCAGAAAACTGAAGAACCCTCAAGCGACTAGCGGTTCTCTCGGCTAGGCACTCTCTGGGCGTGCGCCTATAATGTTGCACGCCTTGGTTTCCTCGTTTTGTGAGCTTGCTTGCCGATGTCCCAGCCACCGTCCCAGTCGCCGCCTCCTTCTGTTGGAACGCTTTACGAGATCCGTTGGCGCGAGGTTTGTCCTTGGCTGATTTTGGTGAAGGCGCTGCGTGTGACGCTGCTGGTGCGTGTTTTGTTGCTTGCGTTGGTTGGGATGCTGTTGACGCAGTGGGGTTGGGCTGGGATTGATCGCCTGTTTTCGATTGACGTGGTTCCTGCAAGCCGACTTGACGACGAGTCGTTGCTGCTGACGAAGGGGGTGCTTTCGCATTCGGCACCTTCCTCTTCGATAGGGCGTGAGACGCTGCTCTTGCAACGCGAATCGGGAACTTTTCTTCATGGCTGGTATTGGCTGACGGAGCCGTTTTTGCGGCTGATGGATCGGGGGCTTGGGTGGCAGAGCGTTTTGGGTGTTTTGCTTTACGGTCTTTGGGGAATTGTGGTTTGGGGTCTTTTCGGGGGGGCGATTGCACGGATTGCGGCGGTCTATTTGACGCGTGGTGAAACGCTGGGGGTGTGGGTTGCGCTACGTGCGGCGATGACTGTATGGCCTGGCACGACGGGTGCCCCGGTGATTGTTTTGCTGGGGGGCGCTGCGATGGCGGTGCCGCTTGTGCTGCTGGGGTTGCTGCTTCAGATGGATTTGGTGGCGGTGTTGGTGGGGCTTCTTTGGGGGTTGGTGCTTGCTTGGGGAGTGATGCTGGCGATCGTCTTGCTGGGATTTGCTTTGGGCTGGCCTTTGATGTGGGCGTGCCTTGGGGTGGAGCGTAGCGACGCCTTTGATGCGGTGTCGCGGTGCTATGCTTATGTTTATCAGCGGCCTTTGCAGATGGCGTTTTATGTGGCGGTGGCAACGCTGTTCGGGTTTTTGGGTGACGCGGTGGTTGCCGTGTTTACTTTGGCTTCGGTGACTGTTTCGGAGTGGGTGCTGAGTTGGGGGATGGGGGGAGAACGTGCTGGCGAGTTGCTGACCGGTGGGTGGCAGGACTCGGCGGTTCCGCTTGCGGCGCGTGCGATCGACGGTTGGACGTGGGCCTTTATGTTGATTTTGAAATCTTATCCGCTAGCTTGCCTCTGGCCGATGTCGGTCGGGATTTATCTGCTGTTGCGCCGGCATGTGGATGCTACGGAGATGGAAGAAATTACGTTAGAAGAGGGGGAGGCGAGTGCGGCGCGTCTGGCGACTTTGACTACGAACGAGTCGGACGAGGCTGAGGCGGAATGACTCGCCTATTCCAGTAATCGCTCTAAAAGGGCTTGCGCATCGCGATCGAATTGTCCACGAGTGACGACGGCGTCGCAGCCGGCTTGGCGTGCTTCGGCCAGTTTGGCTTCGTGAACGTGAGGACCACACGCGATGATGCTTACCGAAGGGCTTTTCGAATGGTCTGAGGCCTGGCGTACGGCAGTGACGAGGTCGACGATCTGCAAGTTGGGCAGACGTAGGTCGATCATCAGGATTCGACATTCGGGATCGGCTGTGGCTGTGATGGCCGTTTCGAGGTTGCCGACGGTAACGACCGACAGGCCATGTTTTCGAGCGGCACCTTCTACGCAGGCACCGAGCATCAAATCGCCGCTAAGTAGCACAAGCTTCATGGTTCAAGGGTACTCGGGGTTAAAGGGCACTCGGGCCGCGTTGGGCGTCGCTGATTTGTACGGCTTCGTCCATTGGCAAGACAAAAATTTTGCCGTCGCCGATCGTGCCTTCCGAGCTGGTTCGCGCTGTTTGTTGTAGGCAGTCTAGGGTTCGCTCGACGAAGTCGTCGTTGACGGCGATCTCGAGTTGGACTTTGCGTAGCAGGTTGGTTTCGTACTCTGCGCCACGGTAGGTTTCGATCTGGCCACGTTGACGGGCGAAGCCCATGGCGTCGGTGACGCTCATGCGCGTCACGCCGAGCCGGGTCAGCGCCTGTTTTACCGCTTCGAGTTTGGTCGGTTGGATCACTGCTAAAATGAGCTTCATGATGGTGTGTTGGAGGAGTGGGCGGGAAAATCTCAGCATAGCGTGTCTTCTACGCGGTGTCATTGGTAGCCGGCGAGCTACGCCTCGCCGCCGTATGAAAAACAAGCATTTCGCTGAAAAATCGGCGAGGCGTAGCTCGCCGGCTATTGGGTGAGAATGCGATTGCCAGGGAGGAGGGGATTAGGCGATACTAGGCCCTCTAGGGGTGTGGAGCCTTCTGTTTATGAGTCCTCGTTTTGAGATGTCGTCGGTGTCTGATAATTTTATTGCTTCCAGGCAGATTTCGTATTTAAAACCTTGGTTTGAGGATGTCTCGAACGTGAGGATGGAGTCGCTTGGCGTGAGCGGGGGGCTGAGTGGTGCCGTTATTTGGCGTGTTTCAAGACGCGACGAGCAGCTTTGCCTTCGGCGTTGGCCCAAAGCGCATCCGACCCTCCAGGGGTTGTTGGCCATTCATGGCTTGCTTCGGCATGTGGCGACTGCTGGCATCAAGGTCGTGCCTGTGCCGTTGCCGACGCGTCGGGGCGAAACGTATTTTGTTAACGAAGATCATCTTTGGGAGCTGACGCCTTGGATGCCGGGAGAGGCGAGTTTTGCTCGCGAACCGAATTCGGTGAAGTTGTCGGCAGCGGTACAGACGCTTGCGGAATTTCATCAGGCTGCCCAAGGGTTTGATTATGAAGGAGAGGCCGCGTGCCAGACGGTCTCGCCAGGGTTGGGCGAGCGTTTTGCGATGATACAGAGCTTGCGGCACGGGGGATTGGAGCGGCTTTGGCGGGCCGCGCGTGCGGCTGAGGCGAATGATCTTCGTGAGGTGGCGTGCGACTTGCTCGAGGGGATCGGGCGTTCGTTGGATGCGGTCGCCAGCTACTTAGAGCGCATTGTGGAAGTCCCGTTGCCGCTTCAGTGGTGTTTGCGCGATGTGCGACACGATCATGTTTTGTTTACGGGAGAAACGGTGAGTGGCTTGCTCGACTTTGGCGCGGTAGCGGTCGATTCGGTGGCTGGCGACTTGGCGCGATTGCTGGGGAGTACGGTGAACGACCACGCCGAGGGCTGGCGAGCAGGTGTCGAAGCTTATCATCAGTATCGGCAACTTAACGGGGGTCGACAACTTAACGAGGCAGAGCGGCTTGCGATTGTTGGCTTTGACGAGGGGGGGACGATCTGTTCGGCGGCGAATTGGGTTCGTTGGCTGTTTGTCGAAGGGCGGTCTTTTCCGCAAATTCATGCGCTGCATGCGCAGCTGGTTTGGTTGCGAGATCGGTTGCAAGCACTCGCGGCGCGCAGCACTGCTAGCGTTTCGGCGAATTTTTCTGGCCCCTCTTGGGGAAGCGTCCAGGAGGCTTCCTCCGCTAGCGGGGTGCCGCATCGAGACGGAGTCTCACCCTGGATGCATACTTAAATCCGTCGAACTGTCGACTAACGCACAGTTTTGCGCTGTGATTCTGTCGAGAATAACTCTAAGGTTCGCAGCCCAAAGTGCGGGGTACCCTGGGCCGACGTTGACCTCGTTTTTCTTCGGCGAGTACAATGGACCGGTTCTGTTTCGCTGGTCGCAGGAAGCGACGAGTCTATGTTTCTAAGAGGATTGCTTTCTAAGAGGATTGCTTGGAATGTTTGAAGCTCCGTTATTGATGTACCGTCGCATGGCGATTGTGTTTGCTTTGTTGCTAGCGTATTGCTGCCAACCGGTGCTTGCTCAATTTAATTTCACTGGCGGCTTAGGCGCGGGTAGTGGAAACTCTCGCTCGGAAGTCACGGTTGAATCGCAATTTAGTGCGGCTACCGAGGATCGTCCGGCGGTCTTGTTCGTGACGACTCGCATCGCTGCGGGGTTTCATGTTTTTGCGATTGATCAGGGGACTCTGCCCAACGATGGGGGTGGTCCGATGGCGACCCAAATTACCGTTGCTGCGGAGTCGGGTGCTGCGGAGTCGGGCGTCGAATTGCTTGGCAAGTGGCGGTCGATCGAAGCTCCCGAGACGCATATCGATCAGGATATTTGGACCGGCTTGGAACTTCGCGAACATGCTGAGCAAGTGACGTGGTATGTGCCCATCCAGTTGGCGTCGGGTGTGGACCCTGCGAGTTTGACTATCTCTGGAAAGGTAGAAGGGCAGGCGTGCAATCCTCAGACTTGTGTGCCGTTTGAACAAGAGTTTGCCGCGTCGTTGGGCGAGGGTTTTGAAATACCGGTGGCGCAGGTCGGTAGCGAATCGGCGGCGGATGTCGAAACTTCGAGCATTCCTTTGCTAACGATCTTGGGCTACGGCGTGCTCGGCGGGTTGATTCTCAACCTAATGCCGTGCGTGCTGCCCGTCATTGGATTAAAGGTGCTTTCTTTTGCTGAACAAGCGGGGCAAAGTCGTAGCCGGATTCTGATGCTCAATCTTTCGTACGTTGCGGGGTTGATGGCTGTCTTTATGGTGCTTGCGACTTTGGCAGCGTTGGCCAAGCTGGGGCTGAGTGAAGAAAGTTTTGGTTGGGGCGAACTTTATACGTTGACCTGGTTCAAGGTGAGTATGACGGCGTTGGTCTTTGCAATGGCGTTGAGCTTTTTGGGGATTTGGGAGCTTCCGATTCCTGGTTTTGCCACGTCGGGTAAAGCGACGGAGTTGGCTGCTCGTGAAGGCCCTTTTGGTGCTTTTTGCATGGGGATGTTTACTACGATTTTGGCCACGCCGTGTAGCGGTCCTTTTTTGGGGCCGGTCTTTGGATTTACGATCAGTCAGTCTGCGTGGGTGATCTACGCGATCTTTTTTTCTGTGGGACTGGGCATGTCATTGCCGTACCTGTTGATTGGGGCTGTGCCTTCGTTGGTGAGTTGGATACCGAAGCCGGGTGCTTGGATGGACACGTTGAAGAACCTGCTTGGTTTTGTGTTGTTGGGAACGGTGGTTTATCTTTTCTCGACGATCAATCATGGGTACTTCATCGCGACGCTTTCGCTGTTGTTTGGTATTTGGTTTGGTTGTTGGATGATCGGTCGGACGCCGATTACGGCGAGCGCGGCGCAGCGTCGTAACGCTTGGATCGAGGGTGTGGCCGCTGCCGCAGTTGTTGGTATGTTGTCGTTTCATTTTTTGACGCCCAGTACGTCGCTGTTGCCTTGGCAACCGTATTCGCCTCAGGCCTTGGCAGCCGCGAGAGCCGAGGGCAAAACCGTGATGGTCGACTTCACGGCCCAGTGGTGTCCGACTTGTAAAGCGAACTCGAAATTTGCGATCAATCGTCCGGAGGTCAAGCAGTGGGTCGAAGAAAATAATGTGGTGACTCTGTTGGCCGATTGGACCGACCGGAGCGTGATGATTAAGAATGCGTTACGAGAGCTTAATAGCCAAAGTATCCCGCTGTTGGCAATCTATCCGTCCGATGCTTCGAAGCGACCGATTGTTCTGCCCGATCTGCTGACGAAAAAACAGGTGCTTGCGGCGCTTGCTGCTGCCGACTCTCAAGCGTCGGTCTATAACAAAAGCACAATGGCTGCGAAGCCTGGTGAGCCCCAACTGGGCCTCCGGCGACCGGCGGCAGTTACTCAGTAGATTTTAATAAGTAAACGCATCCTGATTAAAAGCAGCGTGTTGTTGGTGGTAAAAACTAGCCGCAGATACGCGCTGATGAACGCAGATGGCTAGTTTCTAAGGAAAGCATCGGCGTTTATCTGCGTGCATCTGCGGCTGTTAAATCGCTCGCTGCTTCTGGATTGCAGCGTTTTCTCGTGGGGGGTATGCTACGGCCGATGCGGCAGCGTTAGGAGGCCGTTACTTTACTTTCATGGGAGAATACGATGGGTTATCGGATTGACGAGATCGAGGGCATTGGACCTGCGTTTAAGGAAAAGCTGACTGCGGCTGGAGTCGAGACGACCGACGATCTGCTTGGCCAATGTGCCAGCGCCAAAGGCCGCCAGGAAATGAGCGACAAGACGGGGCTGACCACTTCGCAACTGTTGAAGTGGGCCGACATGGCCGACTTGATGCGCATCTCGGGCGTCGGTCGGCAGTTTGGCGAATTGCTGAAAGCCTCGGGCGTCGACACGGTGAAAGAGTTGCGTACGCGCAAAGCGGAGAATCTTACCGTCAAGCTGGCCGAAGTGAATGGGGAAAAGAACCTCGCCAACGCGGTCCCGACCGAGACGCAGGTGCAAGATTGGATTGAAAAGGCGAAGGTGACGGAGCCGATGATTAGCCACTAGTGTGCAACGCTTCGGTTGAATTGCATGATCGAATTTGAAATCACTGGCGATGCCCTCTGGGCGAGGATGGAGCGGGCTGTGCAGCGCGTTGACGAGCGACTTCGGAAAACGGTTCGTATTCTGGAAGCCGCTAAGATTCCGTATGCGGTCGTCGGCGGTCATGCCGTTCGTGCTTGGGTGGCGCAGGTTGACGAAGCAGCCGTTCGCACCACCCGCGACGTCGATATCCTTGTTCGCCCCGACGATTTGCCTGCGGTCATCGAAGCAATGATAAGCAACGGATTTCACTATCGACAGACAACCGGCCTCGACATGTTTGTTGAAGAACCTGAGGCGTCTGCCCGGGACGCGGTGCATCTGGTTCTCAGCGGCCAAATGGTTCGGCCTGACGATCACGATCCCAATCCCGACATTGAACCGAATGTGACAACCAAGGACTTCCGCACGGTCAGCCTGGAGACACTGGTGAGGATGAAATTAAATTCATTCCGTCGCAAGGACCAAGTTCACCTGCTTGATATGATTTCTTTAGGCCTCATCGACGAGTCTTGGCCTGATCGCTTGCCAAAGGGTTTGCGACCAAGGCTGCAAGAGTTGCTTGATGATCCGGACGGGTAAGTGAAGCAAGGGCCTTACGCCCAGTGGCTTTCTCCGCAGCCGTCGACGATTTTTCCGATGGGCCAGCTTTTTAGGCCGAGGGTGGCCAACTGCTGCTGCGTGCTTTCGGCGTGGTCTTTGCTGACGACCATGGTGAGGCCGATGCCCATGTTGAAGACGCGGAACATTTCGTTGTCTTCGACGCCGCCCAGTTCTTGCATCCAAGGGAAGACGGGCGGGATGGTCCAACTGTTGCGGGTGATGTGCGCGTCGGCGGTTGCGGGCAAGATGCGTGCGAGGTTTTCGTGTAGGCCGCCGCCGGTGATGTGAGCGATGCCGTGGACGACGGGTTTTTCTTCCGTAGGGTTCAAGACTTCTCGCGTTGCGCGGGCGTAGAGTTGCGTTGGCTCGAGTAGCAGCTCGCCGACGGTCTGGTCGGAAAAGTCGACCGTATCGTCTGCGGTGAGTCCGGCGTGCTCGAAGACGATTTTTCGGACGAGCGAAAATCCGTTGGAGTGGATTCCGTTGGACGCGATACCGAGGACGACGTCGCCGGGGACGATTGCGCTGCCGTCGACTAGCTGCGACTTTTCGACAATGCCGACGCAGAACCCGGCGAGGTCGTAGTCGCCGGGCTGGTAGAGGTCGGGCATGATGGCGGTTTCGCCGCCGATCAGTGCAGCCTCGCTTTCGAGGCAGCCTGCGCTGATGCCCTCGACGATTTGTTCGAGCAGAGCAGGGTCGTCGGAGGACATGGCGACGTAGTCGAGAAAAAAGAGGGGTTCGGCACCGCAGCAGATCGTGTCGTTGACGCACATGGCGACCAAATCGATGCCGACCGTGTCGTGGCGACCGACCATTTGAGCCACCTTAAGCTTGGTGCCGACGCCGTCGGTGCCCGAAACGAGGACCGGTTCTTGATAATTTCGCGAAAAGAGTCCCCCAGCAAAATCGAGTGCAAACAGCCCCGCAAACCCGTTATTCCAGGGCATGACCCGTGGGCAATGGGTGCGTTGGAGCAGCTTGGGGAGCCGCGACATCGATTCCTGGTAGGTCTGGAGGTCGACGCCGCTATCTTTGTAGGACAATTTGGCTTTGGAAGTTGTTTTTGCCATAGGGCCCATAGGAGAGGTGTTATCGGGGAAGTGTAGGGGAAACCACGATTTTACGGCGGTTCTGTCGAGGGTGTCAACGGTTGGAGAAGCGTGGCCAGTACGATTGCAAAGTCAAAAAAACCAACGAACTTCATGGCGAGAAAAAAGTGAAACACGACGAAACAACGAAACGACGCTTGTTTTTCGTTGTTTCCTTCGTTTCGTCGTGTTTCAAATTTATTCCCAAGAGTCTTCAATACCGTCGAAACACGACTTTGCAATCCTCTTGTGGAAGCGTGGCGCGGTTTGTGCTGTCTAGGGGAAATGGCTAAATTTGCCCCCATCGAGCGAACAGCGGGCCTGCAACGCCCGAGGAGGTCGCAGGGGCGGCAGGGGTGGAATCAGCAGTTAGGCACAAGAAAGCTCTGCCGGCGCAGCAGTTCTTGCACAAGCAACCTGGAGGCAAATGTCGAAGGTTAGGGGTATGTCGGTAGCTACGGCCTCTTTGGCGGGAGGTCTGCGCTGGCGATGCAATCTGGTTTCCTGCCCTGCCCTCTGTCCTTCCCTATGAGCCTTCCCCTATGCTAACCCAGTGGACTACTCCTTCCCTTTCGCTCTCCGGTCAATCCATTCCCGATCAAGCCAGCGTTGTCATGCCTCAGTCCAAACGATTTATGCAGTTTCGCTACCCAGTTCCCTATGGGGCAATTGTGCAGGAGGGTGGCGTTCAGTTTTCGGTTTATAGCCATTCGGCGACCGCGATGCGTGTGCTGCTCTATCGACGGGTGACCGACCGTGAGCCGTATCGTATTATTGAGTTTAATCCGGCGAACGACCGTTGGGGCGATATCTGGAGCGTGTTGGTCCCGGGTCTCAAAACGGGTCAGTTGTATCATTTTCAGGCCGATGGTCCGTTCGCGCCTGAAGAGGGGCATCGTTTTGATTCGCATGCGCGTTTGATCGACCCTTATGCACGCGCGTTGGCGGGGCGCTTTCAACCTTCGCAAGATGGCGTTATCCGGCCGCCCAAGTGCGTGGTCGTTGAGGATAATTTCGACTGGCAAGGCGATCGGCATTTGCGCCGTCCGCTGTCCGAAACGGTTATCTACGAGATGCATGTGCGTGGGTTTACGCGTAGCGCTTCGAGCGAGTCGAAACATGCGGGGACCTATTTGGGGGTGATCGAAAAGATACCGTATCTGAAGTCGCTGGGCGTGACGGCTGTGGAGTTGATGCCGATCCATGAGTTTCCGATTTTTGATCCGTTTGGGAATAAGCCTCCTCGCAAAAACTATTGGGGCTACGACTCGCTCGCTTTTTTCTCTCCGCACCGAGGATACATGCACGGCAGCAAGCCGGGCGACCAGGTTCGGCAGTTTAAGAAGATGGTTCGTGCGCTGCACGAGGCGGGCATTGAGGTGATTTTGGATGTTGTGTTCAATCATACTGCCGAGGGGAATCAGGAAGGACCGACGCTGAGCTTCAAGGGCTTGGAGAACAAGGTCTACTACATGAACAACCCGGATGGCACGTACAAGAACTATTCGGGCTGTGGTAACACGGTCAACGGCAACCATCCGATCTGCCGAGAGATGATTTTTCATTGCCTGCGGCACTGGGTTTACAACTATCACATCGACGGGTTTCGTTTTGATTTGGCGTCGATTTTGAGTCGCAGCCGGACGGGCGAGTTGTTGCCGAATCCGCCGTTGGTTGAGATGATTGCCGAAGATCCGATGTTGGCGGATACGAAGATTATTGCTGAGGCTTGGGATGCTGCTGGGGCGTTTCAGGTCGGTTCGTTTGCCGACCGGCGCTGGGCCGAGTGGAACGGGCACTATCGTGATGATATTCGGCGCTATTGGCGTGGCGAGCCGGGACGCACGGGGCCGATGGCGACGCGGCTTTCTGGTTCTAGCGATCTCTATCAGAACAGTGGGCGGCATCCTTACCACAGCATCAATTTTATCACGTCGCACGATGGTTATACGCTCAGCGACTTGGTGAGTTACGAGCAGAAGCACAACCAAGCGAACGGCGAGGATGGTCGGGACGGCGACAATAACAATTTGAGCGCCAATAACGGAGTCGAAGGCCCGACGCGTCGCAAGCCGATTGTCGAGCTGCGTCGTCGCCAGGTGAAGAACATGATGGCGTCGTTGCTGCTTAGCCAGGGCACGCCGATGATTGTTGCTGGCGATGAAGTCTTGCGTACGCAGCGTGGCAACAACAACGCTTATTGCCAGGACAATGCGATTAGTTGGTTCGACTGGAAGTTGGTCGAGAAGAATGCCGAGATTCTACGGTTCACGCAAGCGGTGATCGAGTTTCGGAAATCGCAGCCGACGGTTCGCCGCGACACCTTTTTGACGGGCGGTCCGACCTCGAATGGCGACCTTTCTGATGTGAGCTGGTATGGCCCGGACGGGCAAAAAATGGATTGGAATAATTCGTCGCACGGGTTTGTTTGCGTCTATGGCAGTGATGGCATGGAGGATCCTGCGGCAAGGCCAGTCATGATCCTGATGCACTCGGGGACCGAGACCCAGGAGTTTGTCATTCCGCAGGCAGTCCGGCACTTGCCCTGGCAACAGTTTGTGGATACCTCGGCCGAGATGCCCCTGGACGTCCACCCGGCGATCGACGGCCCTGCCCTGCCCGCCGACGGCAAACTGAGCCTCGTCCACCATACGCTGATGTGCTACGTGGCATAGGGCGAGGCTTTTTGTTAGAATAGAGCGGGAGGCGACTACAGCTTCAATCCGTATGTAGGCTCGAAAGTTGAGGGGCATGAATGTTGATCGATGCTGGCCTAACCTTTCGTGAGATTGTGATGAATGATCCCTTGCCGTTGGGTAAGATTCAGCAAGCGGTCATTGCCTACCTTCATGGTCGTGACGATGCGGCCCTGTTTGGGGCAATGGCAGTGAACGCCTATGTGGATGAGCGTCGAATGACCGAAGATGTGGATATCGTTTCCACACGGGCCAAAGAGCTGGCGGAAGAGTTGCGTCAGCATCTCAATGAGCTTTTTTCGATTGCGGTTCGACTTCGTATTGTGGGAGATGGGGCTGGTTACCGGCTCTATCAAGTTGCCAAGCCTAAAAATCGCCATCTTGTCGATTTGCGGCCAGTGGAGGTGTTGCCACCGACCGAATTGCTTGAGGGCGTTTTGGTGTCTAGCCCAGCCGAGCTCATTGCCAGTAAGGTAGTCGCCTGCTGTAGGCGAAAAGGAAAGCCGAAGTCGTTTACTGACCGGCGCGATCTTGCTGTGCTCCTCCTGACGTTTCCTGAACTCAAGTCCGAAGCGGGGCCTGTCCAAGGTCGATTGGATGCTAAAGGGAGCACTCCTGAAATCCAAGCACTTTGGCAAGAGTTGGTCGCTGAAGAAATTCTTGATGAAAATGAAGATGACGAGTTTCTCTAATGTCAAAGCCTCTCATGCCAAAGACTGATGCAAATATGTCAAGCACTCAACCCACTATTGCGATTATCGGCATCGGCGACGATGGTCTTGGTGCTGTTCCTGAGTCTGCTCGGCAGTTGATTCTTTCGGCTGAGATTTTGGCTGGTAGCGAGCGGACGTTGGCCTTGGTGCCGGAAGCGACCGGCGAGCATTTGACGGTCGGCGGCGACCTGCAAGAAGTTGTTGAAAAGATCAACGCTGCGGGCAACGCCAAAGTTGCTGTACTGGTGATTGGTGACCCCCTCTTTTACGGTTTAGCGAGATTCCTTTGCGACGAATTGGGGCATGACCAGTGCGAGATCGTTCCTCATGTCAGCAGTATGCAGCTTGCGTTCGCCCGTGTGAAAGAAAGTTGGGACGAAGCGTATCTTACCAATTTGGCAAACCACTCGCTCGACGCGGTGATCCAGAGGATTCGTACGGCCAACAAAGTCGGGCTTTTTACCACCGAGGAGAATGGTCCTGCCGATGTGGCTCAGGCCCTTCTCGGGCACCGTATCGATTACTTTACCGTGTATGTCTGCGAAAACTTGGGTGCGCGTGACGAACGGGTGACTCGGGGGACGATTGCAGAAATTGCGGATCAAAGTTTTGAATCGTTGAACGTGATGGTTTTGGTGCGCGATACCGATGCGCCCGATCAGCCACGCGACTTGCACGCACAAAGTTTGTTTGGCAATCCGGACGAAGCGTTTGTTCAATCGACGCCGAAGCACGGGTTGCTGACTCCTGCGGAAGTCCGTTCGGTTGCGTTGGCGCAAATGGCGTTGCATTCAAGGAGTATTGTCTGGGACGTTGGTGCAGGTTGCGGAGCGGTGAGTGTCGAAGCCGCGCTGCTGGCCCCAGGTGGACAGGTTTTTGCTATTGAGCAAGACGCTGTGGACGAAACTTTTATTCGTGAGAACGCTGAACGCTTTGGGGTTGGCAATGTTCAGCCGGTGCTTGGGCAAGCCCCCGAAGTTTGGGCCGAACTGCCCGACCCTGACGCGATTTTTATTGAGGGGAGCGGTCGAGAGGTCGTTCGGCTTGCCGAACTTGCGTTTGGTCGCTTGCGTGAGGGAGGGCGACTTGTGGCGAATGTTATTAGCATTGGCGCTCTCGAAGAACTGCGTCTCGCCTTGGCCAAAGAGACGACGGACGTGCAAGTTTGGATGATTAACGTCGCGCGGGGGACCGATCAGCTCGAGCGTCTGAAGTTCGATGCTCTGAATCCGACGTTTTTAATTGCGGCCGTGAAGTAAGGCTTGCCGTTCTATGGTAGGTAACCCTCGAGTGTTCCGAACAGGGCGAGGTCAACTGATGAGGCAATTTTTATTACAAGGTTGGTGCTTTTGGTTGGTGTGGACCTTGGGGTTGCCGCTGGCCGCTGGCCAACAGGGGGCGTCTGATACGGGGCAAGGGCAGGGCGGTCAAGCGGGCGGGGCGGCTCAAGCAGATTTTGATTCGTTGATCGACCTGATTCAGTCGACGGTTTCGGCAGATAGCTGGGTGGAAAACGGTATGGGGGCGGGAGAGATCGCTCCGTTTCCTAACGGTGTGTTTGCGGATGCCGAGGGGACGCTGCGGTTTGCGGATGCTTTGGCTCCCGTGGCTTTGGGTGGAATACCGAAGCAGGCACCGAGCGGAATTGCGGAGGAGGTTCGTCGAAGTTCGGCGCTGCGGTACGTCTCTTTGCCACGGCTCGAGGCGGCCATTCGCAACCGGCAACAACAGCATGAGCCGTTGCCGGTCGAGATGCTGACCTTAGCCGGGTTGCAGCGTGTGCAGTACGTGTTTGTTTTGCCCGCGTTGGAGGATTCGCCAGCGGATTCGCTGGGTGATTTGGTGCTGGCTGGTCCAGCGGGCGATTGGCGGGTGCGGGCTGACGGAAAAATTGTTGGCGCTGCAACGGGGCAGCCTGTTGTGCGGTTGGACGATTTGCTGACCCTTTGGCGTCGTCATCAGCAGCGGCGTGGCGCGGCGTTTGGGGTTTCGATCAATCCACGGCAGGCGGGCTTGGCTCGTATTCAGAAGTCGGTTGCCAATGCCCAGCCCTTGGAGCCGGGCGAACGCGGGGAGTGGCTCGAAGGGCTTCAAAAGAGTTTGGGGCAGCAGGACGTGGAGTTTTTTGGGATCGCGTCGGACTCGCATGTGGCGCAAGTGCTGTTGGTGGCCGACTATCACATGAAGCTTATTGGCATGGGGCTGGCTGAAGGGGTCGAGGGAGTCGCTAGCTATCTCGATACCGTGAAGTTGGGAGCGGATGGAAGTTTGCCCTCGATGTCGGTGCTTCGTTGGTGGTTTGCGATGGAGTATGAACCTGTGGCGACGACCGCCGAGCGAGATGTTTTTTGGTTGCGCGGTCCTGGGGCCAAAGTGTTGAGTGAGAATGAACTGTTGGCTGTGCGAGGAAAGCGTGTGCATACGGGCAAGTCGGAGGAGTTGAACCGGCGTTTTGCATCGTCGTTTAGCGAGCAGTTTGAGAAGATCGCTCAAAAGTATCCGCTCTATACGGAGCTGCGTAACGTGTTTGATTTGTCGATGGTGGTGGCCTTGGTCGAGCGGGAGGGATTGCTGGAACGGGCCGGTTGGCAGCCGGGGCTATTTGCCAATGCCGATTGGCTGCCGTTGCCGCGAGTGCAGGTTCCTGCCGAAGTGGAAACGGTTGTGAATCACCGGGTGATCCGGCGGAAGCATATCGTGGCGGGGGTGAGCGGCGGGGTTTGGATCGATGCTCGCAAGACGTTGCAGGTCGAGCGAGTGGCGAGTGAATTGGCAAAGGGCAAGAGGGTGCCCGAGGGTGAGCTGGTTTGGTGGTGGGATTGAGTGTTGGCGAGAAGATTTGGTGAGAAGAAAAGTCGTTTGGTGAGACGTTCGTCGTGGCCGACGGCGCTAACTGCCTTGGGCACCCAATAGCCACGCTAACACGCCTTTTTGTGCGTGCATTCGGTTGCCCGCTTGTTGGACGACGACGCTGTTGGGGCTGTCGAGGACGGCGTCGGTTACCTCTTCGCCACGTCGGGCGGGGAGGCAGTGCATGAACAGCGTGTCGGAGGGTGCGGCGGCCATCAGTTGCTCGTTGACTTGGTAGTCGGCGAAATCTTTTTGACGCTTGGCCTGCTCTTTTTCTTGGCCCATGCTGGCCCAGACGTCGGTGTAGATGGCCGAAGCACCGGCGACCGCTTCTTGCGGATCGTTGGTGAGGGTCAGCTGCATGTCGGGGCATTGTGCGCGGAGGGAATTGAGGAATGTCGGCTCGAACTCATAGCCTTTGGGAGACGCAACTGCAAAATGGACGCCCAGTTTGCCACAGGCGACGGCCAAGCTACGGGCGACGTTGTTGGAGTCGCCGACCCAAGTCATTTTGGCGTCGGCCAGCGAACCGACATGTTCTTTCAAAGTAAAAAGGTCGGCGAGCGCTTGGCAAGGGTGGGCCACGTCGGTGAGGCCGTTGATGACCGAGCAGGTCGCGTGCTGGGCAACTTGTTCGACGGTTTCGTGCTGTTTGCATCGTAGGACGATGACGTCGACAAACTGGCAGAGGACTTTGGTGAAGTCGTCGATCCGTTCGCGTTTGCCGAAACCGACATCTTCGCCGAGCATGATGCTGCTGCCGCCGAGGTGGGACATGCCGGCCTCGAAGCTTACGCGTGTGCGGAGCGATTGCTTTTCGAAGAGCAGCGCCATCACTCGGCCAGGCAACAAGGGTTCGCGGATGCCTTGCGTGAACTTGGATTTGAGGTCTTCGGTCAGCGCGAAGATGCGGAGGATTTCGTCGCGAGAGACGTCGTCGAGAGTGATTAGGTGTCGCATTGTGGATTTCTTTTGCGTTAGGGGGTCTTTATTACGCTAGGGAGTAAGCTGCTGGGCATACTCGCGTATGGCAGTAGTCAAAATTTGACAGCCCGTTTGGAGCTGCTCGTCGGTGAGCGTGAGTGCTGGCAGAAGCCGGAGGACGTTGCCCTGGGTGCAGTTGATGAGCAGTCCACGGTCGAGACAGCGCTGGACCAGCGGGGTGGCGTCGACGCTGAATTCTAGGCCGATCATCAGGCCGCAGATGCGTAACTCGGTTACGCAAGGAAGCTCGTCGACCAACGGTGCTAGTTGGGCACGGAAGGCGTCGGCTAGGACTTCGGCGCGGTCTAGCAGGTTGTTTTGTTCGATCATCTCGATCGTCGCGATGCCAGCACGGGCGGCCAGCGGGTTGCCGCCGAAGGTGGCGGCGTGCATGCCGGGGCGCAGGCTGGAGGCGATCTCTTTGCGGGCGAGCATGGCACCGCCGGCGACGCCGCCGCAGAGGCTTTTGGCGAGGGTCATGATGTCGGGTTCGACGCCAAAATGTTGGTAAGCAAACCATTTTCCGGTTCGGCCGCAACCGGCTTGGACTTCGTCGAAGATTAGCACAAGTTCGTGCTCGTCGGCGAGCGTGCGTAAGCCTTGTAAAAAACCTTCGGGTGGGAGGCGGATGCCGCCTTCGCCTTGGATTGGCTCGACGAGGATGGCGGCGGTTTCGTCGTCGATTTTTGCTCGGACGGCGTCGAGGTCGCCGAACGGGGCATAGGTGAAACCGGGGAGCATCGGGCCGATGTCTTCGTGGTATTTGGGTTGGGCTGTCGCGGTGACGGCGGCGTAGGTGCGGCCATGAAATCCGCCCTCGAAGGTGATGATTTTGTAGCGTCCGCTGGGCGTGTGGAGGCGAGCCAGTTTGATGGCTGCCTCGTTGGCTTCGGCACCCGAGTTACAGAAAAACGCCTGGCCGCCGAAGCTGCGTTCGCTGAGCAGCTTGGCCCATTGGCCTTGGGCCTGCATGTACCAGGTGTTGGGTGCGTGGATGAGTTGGCCGACCTGCTCTTGCACGGCCTCGACGATCGGGGCAGGGCAGTGGCCCAAGAGGTTGCAGCCCCAGCCAGGAAAAAAGTCGAGATAGCAACGGTCCTGATCGTCCCAGACTTGGGAGCCTTCGCCACGCACCAAGGCGACCGGGAATCGGCCGTAGTTGGGGATTACGTACTCGTCGAACAGTGCGAGGGTGTCGGGAGAGATCGTCGTTTTTTCAGTGGTTGGCATGACAGTAGCCCCCGGCTCTGCCGGGGGATGATGGGGTGTCGGTGATGGGGTAAATGATGCCCAGGCATAGCCATGGGCTAGCAGGAGCGGTTTGGGGTTACGCAGGTTCGCCGACGATTTCGGTGCCGACGCCACGGTTGGTAAAAATTTCTAGTAGGAGCGAGTGGCGGAGGCGGCCGTCGATGATGTGGATTTTGCCGACGCCTTTGCTGAGCGTTTCGAGGCACGCTTCGACCTTGGGGATCATGCCGGTCTCGATGCTGCCGTCACGGATTAGCTCGCGGGCGGCGTCGGGTGTGAGCGAATGGATCAGCGATTCGGGGTCGTTTTTGTCGCGACGGACGCCGTTGATGTCGCTGAGGAAAACAAGTTTTTCGGCACCGACGGCTTGGGCAACGGCGGTCGCAGCCGTGTCGGCGTTGACGTTGAGTCGCGTACCCTCTTGGGTTTCGCACATCGAGGGAATGACTGGTACTTGGCCGGCGTAGGTGAGATTATCGAGCGTTTCGCGGTCCACACGCGTGACGTGTCCGACTGAGCCAAGGTCGACCGGTTGTCCGTCGTCGTCGGTGAGTTGTAGTTTTTCGCCGAACAGGACGTTGTTGTTCATGCCCGAAAAGTTGAGGGGCATGGCTCGGCCGCCGAATTCTTCGATGCGCGTGGCGAGTGTTTCGTTGACCTCGCCGGCGAGGACACGTTCGACAATGGCCAGGGTGGCGTCGTCGGTGTAGCGACGGCCTTGGATGAAACGTGGTTCGATGTTGGCCTCGGCCATCGCACGGCTGATCGCCGCGCCGCCGCCGTGGACGACGATCGGCTTCATGCCGACGGTTTCCATGAAGACGATGTCGACCAGCAGATGGCGGAGAGCTTCGGGGTCTTCCATCACGCTGCCGCCGAGCTTGATGACGGTGATTTTGTCGCGGAACTGGCGGATCCAGCCCATCGCTTCGATCAGGATGTCGGCTTTTTGGATGGCGTCTTGCACAGGGGGAGGGTCAGTTTGGAGGTCGTGGCGGGTAGAAGCGAATCCTGCATTTTAGGCCCTGGGCTGGGCGCGAGGAAGAGGCAATAGGAAGAATGATCGAGGCCCTTGGCAGGCGGAGGGCGTTCGGCGAAGATGTCGCTTTCTCCAGTGATCTTTCCTATGTCCTCTTGAACGTCGAGAAAAGCAGCCCTATGTCGTCGAATTCAACCCCTCGTGCTGCGATGGCTATTGTGCTGGCGGCTGGCAAGGGTACTCGGATGAAGTCGGACTTGCCGAAGGTTCTGGTGCCTGTTTGTGGGCGGCCGATGGTGCGGTATGTGACCGAGGCGTTGCGGGCAGCGGGCGTGGAGAAAACGGTGGTGGTGGTGGGCTATCAAGCCGATTTGGTGCGGGCAGAGCTGGGGGACGAGCCGGGAATCGACTTTGCTGAGCAGACGGAGCAGTTGGGGACCGGTCATGCGGTGATGATGTGTCGCGAGCAATTGGCGCAGCACCAAGGCCCTGTTTTGGTGATTGCAGGCGACCAGTGTATGGTTCAGGTGAGTTCCATCGAAAAATTGTTCGAGATTTTTCAGGCCGAGCAACCCGCCTGTTTGTTGGGGACGGTCGATCGAGAGGATCCGACCGGCTATGGGCGGATCGTTCGCGGCGCGTCGGGCGATTTTGTCGGGATTGTGGAAGAAAAAGATGCTTCGGACGCCGAGCGGGCTATCTGTGAGGTGAATGTCAGCACCTATGTTTTCGAGGCGAGCGAGTTGCTTTCGGCACTCGATCAGTTGACGTCGGAAAACGCCCAGCAAGAATACTATTTGACCGACTGCCCGTCGCTGCTGTTGGCTGAAGGCAAACGAGTGAGTGCCCATAAGGTGCTCGAACCTTGCGAGTCGATGAGTATCAATAATATAGAAGAGCTTTCTGTTGTGGAGAACGCGATGGAAAGAATGACGAATGACGGAAATACCCAATGACGAAAGAATGCCGAAGCCCGAATGGCGAAACGCGAGGATTGTTCGTCATTGGGTATTTCGTCATTCGTCATTTACTCCAAAGGAGTCCTCGTGGCTGATTTAATGCTGTTTAGTGGCAATGCCAACCCGGATTTGGGTCGGTCGATTGCCAAGTATTTAGGCGTCGATCTGGGGGCCATTTCGCTGGGGGCGTTCCCCGATGGCGAGACGGCCTGCAAGATTGAGGAGGATATTCGGGGGCGCGATGTCTATCTGATTCAGCCGACTTGCCCGCCGGCGAACGAGCACTTGATGCAACTGTTGGTGATGATCGACAGTTGCAAACGGGCTAGCGCCGAGCGAGTGACGGCGGTCATTCCCTACTTTGGCTACGCGCGGCAAGATCGTAAGGACGAGGGCCGTGTGCCGATTACGGCGAAGTTGGTGGCGAATCTGATCACGCGAGCTGGGGCCGATCGAGTGTTGACGATGGATTTGCACGCGGCACAGATCCAGGGTTTTTTCGATGTTCCGGTCGATCACCTCTATGCGGCACCGGTCTTGAACGAGCATTTTTTGAAACTGAATATCCCGCCCGAGGAACTCGTGATTGCTAGTCCGGACGAGGGGAGCATTAAGCGTGCTTTGGGGCATGTGAAGCGTCTTGGGGGGACGCTTGCGATTGTGGACAAACGCCGAACGAGTGCTGAAACAACGGTCCAGGAGAATATCATTGGCGCTCCGGTGGAGGGGAAAATCGTGCTGATGTTCGATGATATGATCAGCACCGCTGGGTCGATTTGCGGAGCTGCCCGGGTTTTACGTGAACAGGGGGCACGCGAGATTCATGTGGCGACGACCCATGCGGTCCTTTGTGGTCCGGCAGTCGAACGGCTAAAAGAGGCCAATTTGGCGAGTCTTGTCTGTACCGATTCGATACCGCTTCAACCGGACCAGATATTGCCACAAACCAAGGTTTTGACGATTGCCCCCCTGCTGGGCGAGGCAATCAAGCGGATTCACCGCAACGAGTCGGTCAGCCGCCTGTTCGGCTAGCTGATTTTGAGCGGTCAGGCCGATTTTGGGTGGTCAGGTAAGCAGGTGGGGTTCGGCTGGGGTTCGGCGATGAAAAACTCTGGGTTTCGTGGGGCTTCTTGGGGTTGAAATCCCTTGCAGATCGAGGACAATCGGAAGTTTGCTATTTCTCGATCCCCCCGGTCCTCTAGGACCCGGTCCTTTAGGACTCGGTTCTCTGGGAGATGCCGTCGGGGGTTCGTTGGTACGTGAGGTTCAGAATGTCGGATGTAATAGAAGTCTCGGTGCGAGAATCGCTGGGAAAATTGAATAGTCGTCGCCTTCGCGCCGAGGGTATTGTTCCGGCAGTGCTTTATGGGCACGGCGAAGCATCGGTGAGTTTGCGGCTGGCGGCCGATCAGCTCCGTGCGAGCTTGCGCCACGGTGCTCACGTCGTGAATTTGGAAGGTGCTGCCACCGGGCAAGCGCTTTTGCAAGCGGTTCAGTGGGATACCTTTCACCAACATATTTTGCATGTCGACCTGTTGCGAGTTGATGCCAAGGAGCTTGTGAAGGTCGAAGTGCCTATTGTGCTTCGCGGTTCGGCTCCTGGCGAAAACGAAGGGGGCGTGGTCGATTTTGTGCATCACTCGATTGAAATCGAGACTACGGTGATTAGCGTTCCTGATAAATTGCATCTCAGCTTGAATGATTTGCATTTGGGTGGAGCGTTGAAAGTGACTGACATAGAAGACATGCCTGCAGGTGCTACGGTCGTGGGTGATGCCGAAGCCGTCTTGGTGCGATGCGTCGAACCGACAACGGCACCTGATGCTGATGAGGCCGAAGTTGCTGGCAGCATCGAGCCTGAGGTGATTGGACAGAAAGATTCGGATGAGGAGGCTGGCTCGGAGTAACGTTTTCTGAGCGGCAGGAATGCTTGCTGGAAATACTAGTCGGCGATGCGGTTTGAGTAATTTTCAATGAAACTGATCGTCGGCCTAGGCAATCCGGGAAGTAAATACCAAGGGACAAGACACAACATTGGTTTTGAGGTGATCCACCATTTGGCTCAGCGCCACATGGCGGATCCAACGAAGAAGAAGTTTGATGGCGAGTTGCAAGAGTGCTTAATTCACGGTGAAAAAGCACTTTTACTAAGGCCCCACACGTTTATGAACCTGAGTGGTCGAAGCGTGCGGCAAGCCCTCGATTTTTATAAGATAGAGACGCAGGATGTGTTGCTCGTGTGCGACGACTTTCACCTGGATGTGGGTACATTGAGGTTGAGGGCGCGGGGCACGGACGGCGGGCAAAAAGGATTGGCGGATACAATTCAGCAGTTGGGCACCAACGCGTTCGCCCGATTGCGGGTAGGAATTGGCCCGGTGCCAGATCGGTGGAATGCCGCCGATTTTGTGCTAGGGAAGTTTGCCACAGTAGAACAGAAGTTATTAGAGAGTGAGTTGATTCGAGTGTGCGACGCCGTCGACACTTGGGTAAAGGACGGTGTTGTTGAAGCGATGAATCGTTTTAATGGGAGTTCGATACCGCCGTCCTAGACAAAAAATAATTGCGGTACGACGACCGTCCGCAGCAGACAATTTTAGGCTAGATAAGAAATTTGGGAGTCTTGGTTTTGGCAGAAAAAAAAGCAGTTTACGAAGGCCTGTTTATCCTCGATGCGAATCGCTTGGCCAGAGATCGCGACGGCTTGCCGCGCGAGGTCAATGGGCTGATTGAGGCCGCAGGTGGCCAGGTCGAGGTGAGCCGTTTGTGGGAAGAGCGACGTCTTGCTTATCCGATCAAGGGCCAGCGCAAGGGTGCCTATTGGATTACTTATTTTAGTCTTCCGACAGAAAAGGTGACGGAGCTGACTCGCAGTTGTGTGCTGAAAGAAGGCATCTTGCGGCAGTTGTTTGTGCGACTGCCGGATGCCCTCGTGGCACCGATTCTTGATCACGCAAAGGGTATCACCCCTGAGGAGCCTGATGCTGAGGAACCTGATGCTAAGGACTCCGATGCTAAGGCGGCCCCTGATGCTAAGGAAGTCGCCGAGACCGAGAAGCCTGCGGAAGCAGCAGCGGAAGAAGTAGGGTCGACCAGCTAGGCTGGCCACTTAGGAGGGCTGTCCACTTAAGGGTCGTTGTGCTGGTGGCTTTTCGTTTAGGCGGAAAGTCGTCCTGGTTTTTCAGAGTGGCGGCTAAATTACGGGTCGGCCAATTTACGGAGTCGAAAGGGTATGGCAAGTTATAATCGCGTCGTCTTGATGGGCAATCTCACCCGAGATCCCGAGCTGCGCTATATCCCCAGCGGGACGGCTGTTTCGGAAATTGGTCTCGCGGTGAACGAACGAGTAAAAAAAAATGATCAGTGGGTCGATGATGTCAACTTCATTGATGTGACCCTTTGGGGCCGTACAGCTGAAATAGCGAACGAATACCTTAGTAAAGGATCGAGTATCCTGATCGAGGGACGACTCAAGCACGACACTTGGGAGAAAGATGGCCAAAAACGATCGAAGCTACGGGTGATCGCTGAAAAAATGCAGATGGTCGGCGGTCGTAGTGGCGGTGGTGGCGGCCAGGGAAGTGGCTCGCAGCAAGATTATGCCGGTACGAGTCAGTCGGCGCAGAGTCAGTCGGCTCCTAGTCAATCGTCTCAGGGTCAATCGTCGCCGAGTCCTTCGGAAGCACCCGGGCCTTCGATGCCTCCTTCCGACGAAATTCCGTTTTAAGATAAATACGATATTCAATAACAACTCATAAGCTTTAGTACGCAACACAAGTAAAAAACTATGAAAACCAAAACGAAAATTAAGCACCGAACTCCTAGTAAGTCGCAACGCCTGCCGAAGGGCCCCAACGGTGGCATTGAGCTGTTGTTGATCCACAGCGTCGAGGACCTGGGGCATCAGGGAGATGTCGTCGAGGTTCGGCCAGGTTATGCCTATAACTATTTGATTCCGCATGGCATGGCGACGTTTGCCACCGAACATCATAAGCGGATGGTCGACAAGCATCGTGTCAAGTTGCAGGCGCTCGAGCGTGCCCAGCAGGCCGACCTACGCAAACGGGCAGTAGAGATTTCCAAGCAGAGCATCACGATCGAGGCGAACGCCACCGAAGATGGTCATCTGTATGGCAGCGTCGGTGCTCCTGAGATTGTGGCTGTTTTGAAGAAAAATGGCGTCGAGCTAAAGGTCGATCAGATCCGTCTCGAAGGTTTGCTCAAAGAGCTGGGCTTGTACACGGTCAAATTCCGTTTGGCCAGCGAAGTCGAAGGCGAACTCAAGGTTTGGGTCGTGCCGACCGTTGGTGAATAGTCGTAAATGTTGACGGGGATATTGCCTAATTGAATGTTGAAAATTGCCCGCGAATGGCGCGGATAGGACGCGGATAGAGGGTGATGTTTTCCGCGTTTATCCGCGTCATCTGCGGGCTTTTCCTTTTTTGGTGCTATCGGTTCTAATAGAGCAAGTCCCCATCGGGTGTTCCGCTGAAACAGCCAGTTGGCGCAAATATACCAGGACTGCTAGCGGAACATGCGTGTGCGGCTCGCACTAGACCTGAGTCAACGAAATCACTCTGAGGGAGCGAGGGTATCGTGGCAACCGTCGATCGAAACCAATCCCGGCGTTTACGCAGCGAGAAAGCTTCGCCTCTCGAACGCCAACTGCCCCGTAGCCTTGAGGCAGAAAAGGCGGTCCTGGGTAGTATTCTGTTGCTGCCGCAAGTCTTTGACGAAGTCGCGTTGATTCTTCGTCCTGATGATTTTTACGACGATGCCAACCGTACGCTGTTCGAGCATTTGTTGCAAATGCACGACGGCGGACAGCAGCTCGACCCGATGCTGCTGGTCGAACGCCTTCGATCGGCCGATCAGTACGAAACCATTGGTGGTGCTGCCTACATCGCTGAGCTAGGAAGCGTCGTTCCGACGGCGGCTCATGCCGAATACTATGCTCGGATTGTGGCCGACAAAGCGGTACTCCGTTCGCTGATCCACGCAGGCACAGACATCCTTCACGATGCTTACGATCCAACGGCCGATACTCGCGAAATGCTAAGTAAGGCCGAAGAAAAGGTGTTTGGAATTCTGGAGTCTCGTGGGAGTAACGAGCTGAATGTGATTAGCGAAGTGCTGCAAAAATCGCTCGATCGGATTGATGCTCGGATGGACCAGGATCACGCGGCAGGTGGGCTGGAGACCGGGTTTGACGACTTTGACCAAATGACAGGCGGGTTGCAAAAGTCGGAACTTGTCATTTTGGCCGCACGTCCTAGTATGGGAAAAACGGCGTTGGCGATGAATATCACCGAGCATGCCGTTCTGCGAGTGGGTGCCCCGGTGCTTTTTGTCAGCTTGGAAATGGCGGCGCTCGAACTGGCCGACCGTTTGCTTTGTTCGGTGGCTGAAGTCAATGGCCACCGGCTTCGTAATGGTACGATTACCTCGGACGAGCGGCGCAAGCTTGTGCAAAGTGCAGCCGAGATCAGTCAGGCCCCGCTTTACATTGATGATTCGCCGAGCCGGACGATGACCGAGATTTCGGCTAACGCGCGACGGCTCAAGCGGCGCGAAGGTCTGGGATTGATCGTGATCGACTACTTGCAGTTGATCGATCCCGATAACCCGCGCGATCCTCGTCAGGAGCAGGTTGCGAAAATCGCAAGACGGCTGAAAGGGTTGGCACGCGAGTTGGAAGTGCCCGTCTTGTGCCTAGCGCAGCTCAATCGACAAGTCGAGGCTACCCGTGATAACAAGCCGCAGTTGAGCCATCTGCGGGAATCTGGGGCGATTGAGCAGGATGCGGATGTTGTGATGTTCATCCATCGCGAAGAGTATTATCAAACGAATGAGGAAGATCGAGAGCAGGTTCGAGGCGAGGCCGAGCTGCTGATACGCAAGCAGCGAAACGGCCCGACGGGGGACATCAAGCTTACCTGGCTTCACGATTTCACCCGTTTTCGCAATCATGCCCCTGCCCCGCATGACGCTTTTGCCGATCATGGTGACTCGGGCGGTTTCTGAGTTTCGGTTGCCAGCTAGGCTTTCGGTTGCCAGCAGGGGCAAACTCGCCTTGTTGATCCTTTCTGGATCGGCTATTTCTTTGCGGCCCCTTTTGGGGGAATACTGCGCTCGGTCAGAAGGCCATCCTTTTCTTGTACTATACCGCTCAAGAACAACATCGCGACAACATGCCCATGCCCCTCAAAGAATCTCCACCTCGAGCCAATCGCTTTACGACTTCTGCTTTCGTGATGTTGGTAGCCTTAGGTTGGTGCGCACTAACGAGTCGTTTGCCCGCGCATGCGCAAGGAGAGCTACCTGTGCCGGTGGGTCAGGAAGCGGCTGAGCAGGTCATCGCCATCCGAATCGTTGGTAACAATACGATACCGACGGTGCAGATTGACGATCATATTAGCACGCGCGTAGGTCGTCCGTTCGATCGTTCGATTGTGCAGCGTGATGTGCGTCGGCTGGCCAACTTGGGTTGGTTTATCGACGTCAAGCCGCTCTACGAATCGACGCCGCAAGGGCGTGTCATTATTTTCCAGGTCGTCGAGCGTCCAACGATTCGGTACGTGACGTATCTGGGGAACGAAAAAATTTCAGACAAAAATTTAGGCAAGCAAACTAATCTCAAATCGGGTGGAGCAGTCGACCCCTACGCGGTTGAAGAGGGGCGTCGGAAAGTGGCCGATTATTACCAAGGTCGCGGGTACAACAACGTCCAGGTGACGATTCTTGAAGGAACGAAGCCGACGGATAAAGGTATCGTTTACCTGATTAACGAGGGGAATCTACAAAAAGTTTGGGACGTTGAGTTCATCGGTAACGAATTTGTGTCGGACGGTCGTCTGAAAACGCTCATCCGCAGCAAGCCGCCGAAATTCCTGTACTTCAAAGGCTATTTGAATCGCGAGGAAGTCGATTCGGACGTCGACCGATTGACGGCTTACTATCGTTCGTTCGGCTATTTTCAGACGCGGGTCAGTCGGAAGTTGGATTACTATGCCGGGAAAAAATGGATCAAGGTGACCTACGTCATTCACGAAGGGTTGCGCTACAAAATTCGTGACGTCCGGTTCTTGGGGAACGAAAAGTTTGAACCGACGGCATTGGCCAGTACGGCGAAGCTCAGGAGCGGCCAACCGTTTGAGCAAACGAAGGTCAACCGAGATAAGCGATGGTTGCAAGAACTTTACGGCAGCCACGGCCATGTTTTTGCTGATGTCAGGCCCGAGACGGTCTTTCTGGAAGAGCCGGGCGAAGTCGATTTGATTTATCATATTGACGAAGGCGAGCAGTTTCGCGTCGGCAACGTCATTGTCCACATCGATGGCGACAATCCCCACACACGCATCCAGACGGTGCTCAACCGGATGACGTTACGTCCGGGGCAGATTGTCGATACGCGAGAAATTAAGTCGAGCGAGCGCCGGCTACAGGCGAGCAGTCTGTTTGAAGCCAATGCCCAAACGGGCGTCGTACCAAAAATCACTTACCGAATTTCTGACGACTCGGAATACGAGATGGCCAACCGCCCTTCGCGTTCCAAGAGACGAAGTCGGAAGAAAAGTCCTTCGGGTATGCCACAAGGATCAGGATCGCGTGGCATCAGCGGCGGGATGCGTGGGCAAAGCCCCGACGACTTGGGGCCACGGGTCTTGCCGCCGCCTGGGCATCCGGCCAACCGCTCCGAATCGGAAACGACAGTCATTCGTTATCAAAGTCCTGAACCTAGAGAGCAGCCGTCTGCATGGTGGGTTCGGCGGAAGCAAGGCAACACGCAGACCGTGCGCAAGCCAGCCAACCCTTATCAAAACCTGCGTGGCCAAAGCCCTGCTGCGCCTACGCAAAATGCTTACTCCGCACTGCCTGCTGGCGGCGTGCCCGTTCAATATGGTGGCCAACTAGTTGGCGCGACAGGGCCAGCAACGCAGCCGTTGGTTGCTCAGAACAACGGCGTTCAACAAACGCAGTACAGCGAAAACATACCGCCTCCGGCCGGTTCCTACGGACCGACGCCCGGTTTGTCGGCGAATGCTGTTCCCGGTTATCGGCTTTTCCCCGATGGGCGATTTGGTTTGCCGGGGCAGCCCTTTCCGCAGCAGTCGGTCGACATTATTTTTAATGGCCAAGAGACACAGACGGGCCGGTTGATGTTTGGTGTGGGAATCAACTCCGACGCAGGCTTGGTGGGAAACATTGTACTGGACGAGCGGAACTTCGATTGGCGTCGTCCGCCTCGCAGTTTTGAGGATTTACGTAGCGGCACGGCTTTCCGTGGAGCTGGGCAACGGTTTCGCATTGATGCCTCGCCGGGTAGCCAAGTGAATCGTTACTTAGCAAGTTTTCAAGAACCGTATCTCATGGACACCCCGATCAGCCTGGGGTTGAGCGGCTCGTTTTTCGATCGTCGTTTTCGTCACTGGGACGAATCGCGTATTGGGGGCCGGGTTTCGTTGGGCTACCAGTGGGTCGAAAAAGATTTGTCGGCGAATGTTGCTTACCGTGGCGAGAGTGTGAAGATCTCGAATGCGCCTGGGGGGCTAATCATTCCTGGCGACCCTGCCGCATTGCCTGTCCCGATACCAGACATCCCCGCCAATGCCGATTTAGCAGAGGCACTCGGTAGCAATTCATTACACGGCTTTAAGGTGACGGTGATCAACGATACGCGGGACAGTACGTTTCTGCCGACGCGCGGCCGCTATTTGGAGATGTCGGGCGAGTACGTGACGGGTACTTTTGAATATCCGCGTGTGATGGTCGACTATCGACGCTATTTCTTACTTCGCGAACGGCCCGATCACTCGGGAAAGCATGTGTTGAGTGCTTCGACGAATGTCGGTTGGCTGGGTGAGAATGCACCGATCTATGAGCATTTTTTCGCGGGTGGTTTTTCGACTTTGCGAGGCTTTGACTTCCGCGGGGCTTCGCCTTTTGACACGACAAGGTTTGTCGAGGTTGGCGGCGAGTTCCAATGGCTGAACTCGGTCCAGTACCTGTTCCCTGTCACTGCCGACGAGATGCTGCATGGCGTGGTCTTCTGTGATTTTGGTACGGTCGAGTCGAAAGTGACGATCAACGATTTTCGCGTGGCACCGGGCTTCGGTCTACGTATCGCGGTCCCGGCGCTGGGTCCTGCACCGATCGCGCTCGACTTTGCTTGGGCACTGAATCACGCGGATACCGACAACCGCGAAGTCTTCAGCTTTAGCATGGGTTTTAATCGGTAAGGTGACAAACAGCCCCGTGCTATTGAAAGAGCTTGGGTAGTGTTTCTTCTAGATAGCTGCGCCAGAGTTTCCAGTTGTGGCCGCCTTCGGTAAAATTGGTGGTGTGTTCAACCGAATGTTTGGTAAGCCAATTGTCGAGGTCGACGCTATCTTCAAAAAAAGAATCGTCCTTGCCGCATCCTAGCCAGAGCCAGGGATTCTCTGCTTTGATACTTGCTAGGCTTGGTTCGACGGATTCCAAGAGATTGTGCTTCTTGGTCGCAGAGCTAAAACCTACAATCCAGTGAAACTGTTCAGGGTGCGTTAATCCAATTCGCAACGCCTGGGCGCCTCCCATCGAGAGTCCAGCTATGGCACGATTGTCTGCACCGGGCAGCAGCCGATATTCGGATTCGACGTAGGGGAGGACACCTGCGAAAAACTCCTCTTCAACGAAACCATAGTTGCTCAAGCAGTCATAAGCCTCGAAGTCGGGATCGGTAGGCAATAGGTCGTGACCAAAAGGCATGACAATCACCATCGGTTTGGTTTTGCCTGCCGCCAAGAGATTGTCCGTTATGTGATGAGCATGGCCCGTTTGAATCCAGGCATATTCGTCGTCTCCACCGCCGTGAAGTAGGAAGAGTACGGGATACTTGGCATCGCTTTGGCTGTATCCCGGCGGGGTGTAGACGATCAGGCGTCGCGTCTGTTGGAGTTTCGGCGAGTGGTACCAATGCAGATGCACCTGTCCGTGGGGAACCTTTTGCAGATGGTGGCTCACAGGGATCTGACCAGGAACATGGATTTGGTTGTTTACCCACACCCAGGGCTGAATGTGTCGGTTGACCGGGTCGATGACGACCGCACCATCGACGAGAAAATGATAACCATAGGTGTCTGGTGCGAGCGGTCCCACCGTGACTGACCAGACGCCCTGTTCGTCGCGCACGAGTGGTTGGCTGAGCGCAGCTACGTTGCTTGTCGCACTTACCTTGTTGGCAGACGGTGCATAGTAGCGTAAGGTAACACGGCCATCTGCATGGACTTCTGGGGAGTGAACGAACAGAGGCTCGTCGGCGGCGGCTGACTCGGCGGCGGAGGACAATGTGGGCACTCCCAGGCAGGCGGCGAGAAACATGAATCGGAATAGCATCAGGTTGGTCTCGCTGTGGATAGGAAAAGTTGGCACGTTTTGCACTCGGGTGCAACCACAGAGGATAATTTAACAGGCTCTTGACGCTGGGCCAATGCCTGCCAATATTTTACTCTCCAACTCGAAGCGACTAGAATTTTACCCCCCTCTTAGGACTCCATAACATGGCGACACGAGCAGACGGCCGAGAGAATCACGACAATTTACGTCCCTTTTGCATCGAACGCGATGTGCCTGGGTCGGCACCGGGACGCGTGCTTGTGAAGGCAGGTCGGACGACCGTGCTCTGCACGGCTAGCGTTGAAGAGAATGTACCGCCTTGGTTGGCTGGCAAAGGAAAAGGTTGGGTGACGGCTGAGTACAATATGTTGCCCGGCAGCACGACGCCAAGAAAACGACGCGAGCGTGGCGGCAAGGTGGATGGTCGTACTTCCGAGATCCAGCGGCTCATTGGTCGGAGCTTGCGTGCTATCGTTGACTTGAAAGCTTTAGGCGAGCGGATGATTACGGTCGATTGCGACGTGCTGGAAGCCGATGGCGGGACACGCACGGCGAGCATCACGGGCGGATTTATCGCGTTGGTCGAAGCAATCCGTTCGATTGAAGATTTGGACCGGAGCGGCAAATCGCCGATCGTCGATAGCGTTGCTGCGGTGAGCGTCGGGGTGGTCGATGGGACCGAGCTGCTTGATCTCGACTACAGCGAAGATGTCCGTGCGGATGTCGACATGAATGTCGTGATGACGGGCCGAGGGCAATTTGTCGAGGTGCAAGGCTCGGGCGAAGAGGCAACTTTTAGTGGCGACCAATTATTCGCTCTCGTCGGTGTCGCGCAGCATGGGATCGCTCAGCTTAGCGAAATGCAACGCGAGACTTTGGGCGCGGATTGGCCGATGCCAAAGGCTGGAAAATAGAGGTTTTAGCGGCGTTGCTTGACGTAGGATGCAAGTTTGAAGTACTGTGGCCGAGGCGATATTACGATGTCACTTTTTCTTTGAATTGGAGAATCGACCATGACGAGGTTTTACGCCCCCCTGCCTTGCTTCGCTGTCCTCTTATTCTCATGCTTGAGTGCCACGAGTCATGCTTCTGACCATCAGGTCACGTATTCCGACCAAAATTTTTTCACCGAAGACTGGACGCCAATCGTTCATGTTACGGACGATACCAACGTGGCTGGCTCTCCACCGCTGACCTCGCTTGGCTCAATCACTCGACAAACAACGGGCGGTAATCCTGGCGCTTACCTTCGTTCAATCCACCACAACAATCTTGGTGATATCATTACTACGACAGGCATTTATGTTGACGGAAGTTATGATCCGCGACAACGCGCTATCTCGACATTTGATTTCTCTATCTCGGTTAACCATTTCAATAATACGCCTCTCACGGGTACCGACGTAGCGCTTGCTCTATTGCAGAATGGTCGAATGTTTGTCAGTAGTCCGACACAAATTTTCAGTGGCAATCAGTGGGTGCAACGATCCGATTCTGCCTTGAATTCCGACGACTTTCTGGCAATTGATTTCTTTATCACTGGTGCTGTGATTCGCCCCGATTTTTCTGCCTTTGGCGATCCAATTCAATTTGGCTACGCCCTCTCGAATAGGGTTCTATTTGGAACCACCACTACGCAAGCAAGGGGGATTGATAATTGGTCGGTCACGCTGAACTTGGCTGAAATGTCTGACATCCACGGCGACGGGGTGGATGGCGTCGACCTGGGATTTTGGGAGGCAGGCTACGCAGCGGTGAGTGCAGGTGAAGCTCTCCTGGTCGACGGAGATTTTGATGCTGATGCTGACACCGATGGGGCCGACTTTCTCAAGTGGCAACGGCAGTTCGGTAGCGGCGTACCAGTGCTTTCGGCTACGACGATCGTTCCCGAACCGAGTTCGCTGAGCCTTTTAGCGATGAATCTCTTCGCTTTGTTGGCAGCTAAAGGGAGACGTTGTCGAAAAGGCTTGAGGTAGTCGCCTTGCACGGTGTACCATCGACTAGATGCCACCAGGAGGCGCACCACCACCACCGCCACCACCGCCACCACCGACTTGGCTGGCAAACGAAAAGGTTTGGACGTTGCCGATGCCGGTGAAGGAAGGGGAGGCCGAGATTCGGACGTAGCGACGATCGGCCGAAACTACGGCGGTCGCTTGTAGCTGGGTACCCGAAGGCAAGACCTGGATGATCGGTTGGAAACCAACGGCTCCGCCTCGGCCCGCGATCGCGAGTCGGTCTCGCAAGTCGCCACCACGTCCGTTGCCTCGAATGGGGGCGATCCGTGGGTCGGAAGCACCGCCCAGTTGCTGTGCCAAGACGGCTTGGCCGATTGCCGCTTGGCGGTTGACGGCTACTTGAAGTTGCTCGGCAGCCAGCGGTTGTTCGCGACGGCTTTGTTGCAATTCAAAAATGACCATCGCGTCGGTATCGTCGGGAACCGTGATGCGTTGCTTCTCGTAGCGTTGATTCTTGCTGCCAAAATTCTTAGTAATCTCGAGTGTCACTTTGCCGGCAACCACTTCGCCCCAGACTTTGCGAATCCGAACGCGATAGGTTCCGGGGAAGCCCTTGGCACAGCTATACTGTTCGCTGTGGCCTGCGGTCGTTTGTTTTTCATAGTTCGAGTAATCATCGCCCAGAGAGACTCCGCCGCCTGAGGTGCGAGGTTCGTGTAGCGAGCAAATGCTGCCGCCTGGCTCTTCGACGACCAAGTCGACATCGGCGTCGCCCGACCAGGTGGCCTTCACCACGATGTCGCGGGCCAAGGCTTGTTCTAGTTCGTGGTAATACTGATCGTAAGTGGCTGTGTCGCCAGCTTGTTTGAGATCTTCGAGCATCGATTTGGCCACGCGGTGGGCTGTGTCGCTGATGGCTTGTTGTTGACGAGGCCAGTCGTTGGCTAGCACGCCGACTGTCGACCAGCGAATCGCGGGCAGGTCGTTCGCTCGCTGAGCCGCCCGTAGACTGAGAGCGTAGGCTTCGTAGTGTAATGGCGAGGCTTTGATGATTTGCCGGTAGACTTCGATTGCTCGTGAGTCGATGCCGATGTGCGAAAGGTATTGTGCAATAAGCATCATCTGTTCAGGAGAATTGCTAAGGTCACACGCCGACATGATGACGCGTTCGATTTCGCTTTTCGGACGTCCTTCTAGCTCCATGGCGATACCGAGCGATTCGTACATCCAGGGCTGTGCTTGTCCTTGTTGCAATGCGGCTTGGATCAGTGCGATGACCTGGGCGGTTTGGCCCTTTCTCATCAGCTTGCGTACTTCGCCTCGAACCACAGTCGGCTCGACCGTTTCTTTTGCAAAACGGGCCTGCCAGTTGGTCGTTTCTTGCTTTGGGCTAGCTTCAGCGGGCGTGTTGCTGGTTTCAGAGGTGGCTTGGCTATCCTCAGTTTGGATGTCATCAGCAACGTTAAAGAATCCGCCACCGCCACCGCCGCCGAATCCACCGCCACCACCGCCGCCGCCACCTTGGCCACCACCACCGCCGCCACCTTGGCCGCCACCTTGGCCACCGCCGCCGCCGCCAGCTCCGCCGACAATCTGCGGCGTTTGGACAGGGAGGACGAGGTCGGCGACCGGGTAGACTTTGACTTTCAGCGTTTCGTCGGCTTTTTCTTTGGTGGTGATCAGCAAGACTTCTTCGTCGATGACGTAGGTCAGGTCTTCGAGGCCTGGCTCTTTGAACATGATATTCAAAGCGGATCGCAACGAAACATTGCGCAGGTTGACGGTCACTTCCGACTCGGAGCTAATCGCGACTTCGTCGAGAGCTGCCCGGTCGAAGACGATCGGAATGTTGTACTCCTCTTGGATGGTTTCGAGGATGATGTTGAGTTGCTCGCCGTCATGACGCAACGGAGCTTTCAGAGGGAGCCGTAGGGCTGCTTGAATGCTTTCTTCTGCTTTGCTGCGAGCGCTCAGGTCGACCGAGGCCCACTTTTGACGTTTCCGAGTTAGCTCTTCCCAAACTTCGGCATCGGGGTAGATGATCGGTGGGTCGCTAGAGAACGGGATGCTTGAGAGTTCGTTCTGATACCATGTCTCCCAAGAGGCCCGATGACGAGCCGAGCGAGCGGCAGCCATCAAGTGTTGGTGCCGCTTGAAGCGAGCCCAATGCGTTGCGACGCGCGGCGTCACGCCATTCGGGTCGATCTCTTCAACGATTTCGGCGACTTCTTCTGCTTCGAGGTAGCGACGCTCGTCAATCAAGGCGTTGAAACGATTCATCAACTGTTTTTCACGCTCGACACGGCGAGTCAGACGCTCGTTCAGTAGCTTTTGGGCACGACTGGATGCCAGCTCTTCCTCGCGTTGCCGATCGAGTTCGTCTTTGAGCGAAGCCTGGTAGTGAGCCTCTTTCAAGGCACTACGCAGTTTGCCAACCAGCTCGGCCCGTCTTTCGGCAGCCAAATCGGCGGCACGTCGGACGGTTTCCAGGGCCAGCTTCAAATCTTGAATGGCCAACTGGGGATTGGTCGTCAGCCCAGCACGGGCATCGATGAGCGTATTTTGAATTTCTTTGCTGAGCATGTCAGCGTAGACTCGGCGTTCTTGTTCGACTTGATCGAGGAACTCGCCGCCACGGACCACCTGGTCTAGCAGTCCCTCTTCGACGACGGGAGCTGCTTGGTACTCGATGCCACCGGTTATAACATTACCCGGCACGATCTGTTCGCCAAGCGGTGGAGCAAAGGCTGGTGCAGGAGCAAATTCTGGTGCTGGGGAATCGACAAGGATCGATTGGCCAAGTTCGTCGACCGGACCGATCTGTTCGATAAAATGCTGTACGGTGCGTGCCTGGGCGTTGCCCGGATCGGCTTTTAAGACGGCTTGAGCAATGCGTCGGGCAGCTTGGTGATCGCCGGCCGAGACTGCACGTTCGGCTAGCTTGGTAAGCTGATCCATCTGTGCCCCGACGAGGCGAGCTGTTTCTACCAATCCAAGCGAGCCAACTGTTGGCAGCGAAAGTCCGTCATCCGATTTGGCGATGTCGACGATTTCGGCCAAGAAGGCGTTGTCTTCTTGCGAAGCTTCGGGTTGAGTGGTCCAGTTGAGTTGTTGCGTACCGGCCTCGCTGTGGACGGCGATCGTGGCCGAGATGGACGTCGGAAGCTCGTCGGTCGTAACGCCTAGTACGATGGTGTCGCGGTCGGTTCGTAGCGGAGTCATCACGGCGGGATAGGTTTTGCCAAGCTCACGAGAGAACTCGACCTGCGTTGGCCAAAGCACGGTTGCCGAGGTCCAATCGGCCAATTGCTTGCCAACCAACTGAGCGTTCTGCATGTTTTCGGATTTGGCTTGCTGGTCGCTCATGCCGACGGCTTCGTCTTGCCAGATCATTGGGTACTGCACAAACAGGTTTCCACCCGTCTGATTGGCCAAAACGGCTAGCAGTTGGGTATCGGTTTTGGGTCCGATCGCATAGCTCGTGACGCTGGTGCGAGACGCGCGAAGCTTGCCGACGACTCGGGATAGGGTCGCTGTATCTAGTAGATTTGCGACGCTCATGCCGTCGCCGATATAGACAATCGACCGTTGTCCTGCAACGGATTGCGAGAGGCGTTCGCTGGCCGCATTGAGTGCGACGGCCAAGTCGGTGGATCCGAGCGGAGTTTGTTGTGACAGCAACTCGACTGCGGCCGTTAGTTCGAGGCTACCGGGCACTGCGGGTGCTTCGGTCAGTGGCTCGGCATCGAGATCGACGGCCATTAGCTCTACGCGATCCGTAGGACGCAGATTGTCGAGCAACGCGTTGAGCGTCTCCAAGGCTGCGGCTCGATAGGCTCCCTGCTGGCTAGCCGAGGTGTCGAACAAGACGACAACCGTGCTGGCATCGGCTTGCTTTTGCTCGACGTCGGGCGTCAGACTCAGAGCGTAGAAGGTTTGCCCCTCGTGCTGATAAGTCATCAGACGTGGTGGCTCAGCCGCTTCGGCAGAGTGAGAAGCAACCAATAAAGCGGTTGCGATCAGAAAAGTTGCAACGAATTGATAATGACGCATCGAAGCGCTCCCGTTTTGTACCATCTTGCCCGCGGTCAAGTTGTTCCGGAAAATCGACCGCACCAACGCAAGGAAAGCCCCCACGCTGTCGTAAAACACATGAATCACTGATACCCCAAGTTTAAGCTGGGCAGGCCGAGCCTGCCACAATAAAGTAGGCAGAACTGACGACTCGGGCAGGATATTTGGCCTCGCTAAGCTATTCCAGCATGTCGCAGCCAGCATAGCCGCTAGAATCATCGTTTTTGGAGCAATTCGCGGACTCTAACTTGTGGTGAGGCAGCGGTTTGTGGAGAATTGTCGGTTGCCGACAGGTAGCTAGAAACGACGCCTCCCTGGCTGCCGTGGCTCGGAGAGAGCAAAAATTGGCTACCTCGGGGTGAACCCGAGGGGTTGGTCAGTCTCTCTTGCAGAGCAGTGCCCCCTCGACCAGGGTAGAGAAAACTGTCCCCCCAATAATTTGTCCTTCTGTACGACACGAGTGTTACCGTTGTTAGTTTCTTTGTTGCCATTGCCCGTTCTCTTTGCTCAGCAGCCGGCGCTGTCGCTAGAAGGAAAAATTGCGATCGGTGTGACGTGCGCCATTTTTTTGGCGATGCAGCGTCTGCGCACGGTCTCGGTCGATCTGTTGTTCCTTGGCGGGTTGGTAGTGGTCACGCTGACGGGGGTCTTGAATCCTGATCAAGCGCTGGCCGGATTTTCTAACAAAGCGGTCGTAATGATAGCCGCCCTGTTTGCTGCCTCGGCCGGGCTTCGGGTGACCGGTGCGCTCGACTGGATCGGCAACCGTATTCTTGGCAGTGCGACCACCGAACGCGGTGCGCTCGTTCGGCTCGCAGCCACGATCGTGCCTGCTTCGGCGTTTGTGTTGAATACGCCGCTCGTGGCGATGATGGCACCGGTCGTTGTCGATTGGTGCCGACAGCGAAGTATTTCTCCTTCGAGGTTGCTCATTCCGCTCAGTTACCTCGCGATCATCGGCGGCGTCTGCACGCTGATTGGTACGAGTACCACGTTGGTTATCAACGGCGAGCTGGCCGGCATGGCCAGCGGCGGTGATTACCCGGCTGAAATCGCCAGCCGCATTGGCGAGCTCTCCTTCTTCGAGATCACATGGGTCGGCATCCCGCTGGCCTTGGTCGGCGTGACCTACATGCTGCTTGTCGCGCCGCGTCGACTTCCCAACCGAACGGAGTTGATCGAGCAGTTCGACGAACGTCGTCGCGACTATTTGGTCGAGATGCTGGTCGAACCGATTTGCCCGTTAATCGGGAAATCAGTTCAAAATGCCGGGTTACGACATCTGCCAGGCTTGTTTCTGATCGAGATTGATCGAGGCAGCGAGTCGATCACGCCGGTCAGTCCGCAGGACGTCATCCGCGAAGGCGATCGGCTTGTTTTTACGGGTGTGGTGACGACGATTGCCGATTTAGAGCGTATTCCTGGTCTCGTACCGGCCGTCGACACTTCGTTTGAAACGCACCCTGCCCAGCGGGTCTACCGTCAATTGACCGAGGCCGTCTTGTCCCGGACTTCGCCGCTGATTGGTCTGACCATCAAAGAAACCAATTTCCGCAAGCGTTACAACGCAGCGGTTGTGGCTGTGCATCGCAACGGCGAACGGCTCACCAACAAAGTGGGCAACATTCGTCTTGAGCCGGGCGATACCCTGTTGTTGCAAACACGCAACGAATTTGTCGAGTCGCATCGTAACAGCCGAGATTTTTATCTGGTCAGCCGCGTCGGCAAAACGACGGCGCGCCGCCACGATCGCGCTTTGTTGGCGGGGCTGCTGTTCGTCGGGCTGATTCTTTGGTTAACCGCTTCGAGCCTGTGGCCCGACTTCTTGAGCTGGGGGAATTTTACGTCGAAATCAATCGCCGCGATTGCTGTTGTGCTGGCGATGATCGTCACCCGCTGCATGACGACTTCCGAGGCACGATCGGCCATCGATATCCAGGTCTTACTTACGATTGGTGCCGCGCTGGGACTCGGCAAAGCCCTGGAGCAAAGTGGTGCGGCGCATTGGCTGGCCCAGTCGTTGGTGGACGGCACCACAGCGATGGGCGTAGGTCCCGGTTGGAAACCGTATCTGTTGTTGGCAATCATTTACCTTTTGTCGCAACTCTTTACCGAAACGGTCACCAACATTGCGGTGGCTTCGATCATGATCAAAATCGCGGTGACGGTTGCCGTCGTCGGCGGCTACGACCCGCGTCCGTTTATCATTGCTGTCACGCTAGCGGCAAGTCTCAGCTTTGTGACCCCCATCGGCTATCAAACCAACTTGATGGTCATGGGCCCCGGCGGCTACCAACCGCGCGACTACTGGCGCGTCGGCTGGCCGTTAGCCTTGCTGCTGACGATCTCTGCGCTGGTGTTGATCCCACTTTTGTGGCCATTTTTCTCGTAAAAAAGGAAAACGTCTGATGAAGCCTGTGGTATTGCTGTGTGGTGCGAGTGCCGTGATTGGTGGGGTGATTGGCATGACGGTGGCCGGCGATAATTCATCGCTACCACTAAGCCCTGCCCAAGCGCAGACGGCGACGGTGGCCCAGCCGCAGCCTCGTTGGGAAGTCGCTGCCCCGGCTGTGGCTGCGGCGTTTACTGCCGAAGAGCAGACGAACATCTTGGTTTACGAAAACACGAATCCAAGCGTCGTGAACATCAGTACGACGAGCATCGAACAAGATCAGTTCTTTCGGCGTCAGTGGCAGACCGAAGGCTCAGGCTCGGGAGCGGTCCTCGATAAACAGGGGCACATCATTACCAACTTTCATGTCGTGGACGGAGCCGATCAGATTGAAGTCACGCTCGCCTCCGACAAATCTTTTGTAGCCACCTTGGTGGGTCGAGATAAAGAGCAAGATATTGCGGTCCTAAAAATTGACGCGCCTGTTGAAGACTTGCTACCTATTGCTTTGGGCACCTCTGGAAATTTGCGTGTCGGCCAACGTGTTTACATTTTGGGAACCCCATTTAGCTTGGACGGAACGCTGACGACCGGGATTATTTCGAGTCTGAATCGAAGCTTGGCAAGCCGTGTGCCGGGTCGAAAAATGCAGTCGTTGATCCAAACCGACGCTGCCATGAACCCTGGCAACTCGGGCGGCCCGCTGCTCAACACCCAAGGCCAGATGATTGGTATGTGCGTTGCGATCGCCACCAAGACAGGCCAAAACGCTGGCCTCGGGTTTGCGATTCCCATCGATCGGATCAAGCAGTTTATTCCTGAACTGATCCGGAATGGACGCATCATCCACGCGAGTATCGGGATCATCGAAGTCGTTGAAACCGAGGCGGGGTTGGTGATACGTCGTCTGATGCCCGGCGGACCTGCGGACCAAGCTGGGCTGAAAGGTTATCGCAAAGTCGTTCAGCGTCAGCGACAAGGGGGCGTTCTTTATGAGTCGGTCAGCATCGATCGCTCGCAGGCAGATCGCGTCTTGGCGGTTGATGGCGAACCGATGCGCACCGGTGTCCGCTTTCGCGACAAGATCTGGGAATATCAGCCTGGGAATGTGGTGCATCTCACCGTTCTGCGCGACGGAAAAAAAATCGAGATCCCCGTAACTCTTGGATCTGACTAGCTGAAACGAGTGCTTGCATATTGTCGTAAGTCACTTCAACAAAAGGGTTTACGGGAAGTCCCTGGGGGTTCTGTTTCGGTTCCTCTAGGTCTTAACCGAGGACGGTTGCGGGAAGCCACCCTTGAAATGATCGTTGATATCCAGACAATTTAGGTCATCGGTTTGACTGACCTCATCGTTCGAGACGACTCTCGCTGGTCAGCCGCTGATACTCACCACAACAGTCCCACCCGTTATTGTCTATTAGGTGCAGTCAATCAGTCAGGATGGCGTTTCTACTATCTCGCATTTGAGACCAGAAGCTTGCTACCGAAGGATTCTGCCGTAGTTGGCTTGAACTTCAATCGAATGGTTTCGTCCAGCGGTTTGCCTAGGCTTGTAGCCATAGGTTGAGCCTCCAAGAAAAACCGTTCGTCAGGGAAGACAGGTCATGAAAGGAGTTATGAAGATGATTCATGTTCTAGCTATTGCCGCGATTGCTGTGAGTTCTGCCGTAGCCACACCTCCAGCGACCGAGTGGCAAGCCGATTATGGTAAGGCCTTGGCCGCAACGCGTACCGACGACCGACCCCTGCTGGTTGTACTCGACGTACCGAGCGATCCTAAGTCGATTCAAGTTGCTGACGAACAATCGAACTTGCTTTCGGCCTATCAGCTTTGCCACATTGATGCCAGCACGGAGTATGGTCAGAAAGTGGCCAAAGTGTTTCACGCCGAAAAATTCCCGTTCACTGCGATCATCGACAAAACGGGTTCGGTCGTTCTGCACAAGAAGCAGGGCCAGTTGAGCGATTCGGAGTGGAACGAAACGCTTGCGGCTTACCAAAGCGGCGAGCGCTCGCAACCTGTTTCGTACACCACGGGGTATCGTGGCGAAGGTGAAGTCATCGTCGAAAGCCCAACGGTCAACGACTCGACAAGCTTCTCGAACGGTACTTTTAGCTTCCCGTCGGCCAGTCCGGCCATTGTTAGCCCGTCGTACTGCCCTTCGTGTCAGCGTGGCGCGCAGCAGAGCTTTTGATTTTCCGGAAGAAGTTTTTTCTGGAAACATTGTTATTGACCCAGACGCGGCCCGAGAATGTTCTTGGGCCGCGTTTTTTTGTGGAGCCCTTTATGTGGAGACATCTACCGGGCCAATCGTACCAAGCCGGCGCTGATATCTAAGTCGAGCGAAGCAAAATCGCCTGCGTGGTACCGTTCAACAGCGATCGCACCCATGACGGCGTTGTCGGTGCAGAGGTTGAGTGGCGGAATGTGGAGTTCGTAGCCTGCTGCTTCCGCTTGCGCTCGCATCACTTCGCGAAAACGTCTGTTCGCCGCGACGCCACCACCGATGCAAAGACGTTCGTAGCCCGTTTGTTGGAGGGCTAACAGCGATTTGTTGACTAAGCAATCGACCACCGCCTCTTGAAAACTGGCCGCCATATCGGCAATCAATTGCGGTTCCAAGTCGGCGGCTTTGCCCATCACCGGACGACCCGTACCGAAAAGTTGGTAGCGAACCGCAGTTTTCAAACCACTAAAGCTGAACGCCAATCGATTGGTATCACGCACCAACGGACGAGGCAGATCAAACCGTTTGGGATCGCCCTGCTCGGCAATGCGAGCAATGGCCGGCCCACCGGGATAGCCAAGGCCAAGCATGTTTGCGACTTTATCAAACGCTTCGCCGGCGGCGTCGTCGATCGTTCCGCCAAGCGGAGTAAAGTCGAGTGGTGACTCGCAGCGATACAGATTCGAGTGTCCGCCGCTGACAATCAATCCAACGCAGGGGAAAACGTTTTGACCGCTGGCGATCCGGCAGGCGTAGATGTGTGCCTGGAGATGATCGATTGCGATCAGCGGCAGATCGTGCGCCAGACAGAGTGTTTTTGCTGCCATCAATCCGATCAGCAGCGAGCCAGAAAGCCCCGGCTGATTGGCGACGGCCACCGCGTCGAGTTCCGCGAGCGTGACACCCGCCTGTTGAAGCGTCTCGTCGATGACCGGCAGGATCCGCTCGACGTGTGCCCTCGAGGCAATCTCTGGGACAACACCGCCAAAGCGCGCGTGCAGATCCTCTTGCGACGCAACCACCGCGCCAAGAACCTCAAGTTCGTCGGTAACAACCGCAGCCGCAGTTTCATCGCATGTGGTTTCGAGTGTAAGAATACGTATCATGGTGCGATTCTCTCACACAGAGAAGCTACGCGAAAGAGAAGAGCCGAAGGTTTATGCCAAAAAACTATCTGCGTTCATCCGCGTTCATCTGCGGCCGATTTTCAGTATTCCTGCCACAGCCCAGCGCCGATTTGCTGCTCAAAACTATTGAAAAACTCGAACTGCGAGCTTTTGCCGTTGTAGTAATGCAGCCCGGTGCGGAGGACTCGGCCTGTTTGGCCACGCCAGAGCCAACCGGCTTGTACCACCAGATTTCCGCCGAAGTCGACTTCTTCGCGGAGGTGACCATTGAAGGCGAGAAACGGCGTGCCTTGGCCACCCGTTGGCCCCGGCTGGGCGTAGTCGAAACCGAACTGAAATTCCCAGGGATCCGACCCCTCGTCATCGTAAAAAGCCCAACCCAGCTCCGCGTACCAACGCCAAGCGGGACGCGGAAAATAGGAGGTGCCGAGTACCAGCACGTCGCGGCTAAAGTTAATACGGGTGAAGCCCGGATTGCGAACTAAAAATTCGTCGCCGAGGTGCGAGCTGAGATGATAGTACGCAAACTTCCAGTGGAGCCGTTCGTTGGGTGCGTAGATCAGTGGCAGGCCAAAGCGAAAATCGGCCGAATCGAAATCGAAATCGTGGTCGAGGTTGAGACGCAAGTGCGCAGCCCCTTCGATCTGTAATTCCCAACCCAACGGTCGCCCCTGGACGCGAGAACCCTTGCGCAGGATCGAGCTACGACCGCCGAGGCTCACATCAAACAGCGAGAGGTTGTTGCCCGACTCACGAAAAATTGTACCAGACATACGGGGTTCCTTGGCTCCGGCCCAATAAGAGTGCCAAATCAGATCGCCGGGCAGCAGCTCCCATCTGGAATCCTGGAGTGAGGCCGACAACACCGGATCGATACCAGTATCGGTGGTAAAAAACGTCTCGCCACAACAGGCGGCGCTCAGTTGGTTAAGCTCGACATCGGTCAGTGCGTCGACCGGAATACCAAGAGGCGGAGACGTCGTGATCGGTTGATGATACTGCTGCGGAACGATCACCGCAGGTGCCACCACTGTTTGTACTTCGCGATACGGCTGCCATACCGGTGGCCCCGCAGCGCAAGCATTTCGCCCGTCGGGACAGAAGCCGACGAGTACGCAAAACAGCAGGGTCAATAGTCGGGGGGGAGCCATTTTTCGTTGAAAAAAGAGCGGGAACGGAATCGCAGGAGAGTAGGAGATAGCCGAACTTCTGCGAAGATCGATCTGTTTTGCACCCTACCAAGGGTGGTGCTAGCAATTCGAGGTCGACAGCGTGTGAGTTGGCCCTAGAATACAGGGGTTTTGCAGACCAAACACGCATTTCCCCGTCAAACCTAGGCGGTGTAGTTCAAAATCAGGCCCTAAGAAAGAGGACGATTGGATGAGCGATACAGAAAATAATTCAGATTTCGACCCCGTGTTGGGCCGCGTTGCGAGCGGTATCTATATTCTTACCGTCGGAACGGGCGACCGTGCGACGGGGATGTTGGCTAGCTGGGTGATGCAGGCTGGTTTTGAGCCGCCGATGGTTTCGGTCGCGGTCAAGTCGGGTCGCTATGTCGAGGAGTGGCTCACGGCGGGCGACCCGTTTGTGTTGAACGTGGTCGGGGAAAAACAGTTTGATTTTCTTAAGCATTTTGGAAGTGGGTTTGATTTGGGAGAACCGGCCTTTGAAGGTTTGAAGACCACGACTTGCCCGCGTGGGGTTCCGATTCTGTCAGACGGTTTGGGGAACTTGCACTGCGAGCCAACTTCGCATGTCGATTCGGGCGACCATCGAATATTTTTAGCCAAAGTGGTGGGCGGTAGCCTCCATGCTGACACGCCACCGATGACCCATGTCCGTAAGACGGGTAGTCATTATTGAGAAAATCCAAGTCATTATTGAAAATTTCATGGAATGAAAAAATTGTCAGCGAACCGATGGCACGTGCTGATAAAAATTGCGATACCCAGCAGTATGCCGGACGCAGGTTCGGGTACTGGAAGACTTTGGGGATTCGCAGCGCTAGGCGTGCCATCGAACTCGCGTTGCCAACGCAGAAAATCTGCGCCATCCACGTCAAGATCGTCGTCCGCGTCGCCGAAAATCTTGGTAGATGCCTGGTTGGAGAGTCCAAAATGTGTCTTCCAGACCGCTAAATCTTCGGCGTCGACGTGCCAATCTCGCGTAAAATCGGCCGACGAGGGAAAGAGAACCGACTGTCGGAGTATTGCCTTAGAATTTTCGGCATCAGTCGGGTTGTGTAGCACCGGTATCAAAAACGGCTCGCTATCAATCGCGCCGTCAAGTACCACTTGCGCTACGAGACCATAAACACCTTGGGCCGCGCCGACCGGACCTAGCTCAAAGAGTCCGTCCAAGTCCCAAAGGATACCCGCGTTCGCCGGATAGACGGCCCAATCCAAATGCTCTTGGATGCCAGACGTTTGAGTCACTACCAAAGACTGTGGAAACTGCGCACTCAGGATCGTGACGCTCGCGGTTGTCGGTTGCAGCGACTCGCTATTGGAAAACAGCAGACCTTGCGAAATCCGTAGGCGAATGGTTTTTCCCGCAGCGATTCCCGAATTCTCACTCGCGACGCCAATCCCTGGAATGTCTGAATCCAAGCTGCCGCCGATCACCGCATCGTCAAACGAGCCAGAAACTTCGACCTGATTCGTTGCTGTATTGACCGAAACATAAATCGGCGATCCGTGGGCGCATGCCCATGCCGTATCAAAAAATGCCCAAACCAAGGTAGCTAAAGCAAGCTTTGCAGGAAGAATATGCCATTGAGGGTTCATTGTTGGTACTCCCAAAAAAGTGCGCAAGCGGCCAACGACCGTTGCAATAAGTTAATAGTTGGTGTTAATTCCTTGTCCAGGTAGCGCAAAGTTGTATCCCGTATCGGCCCAATCACGTACTGCCTCGACCGGGATGGCTCGAACATGTCCATCCGCGTAGAGGTAGTGCGCAGCACCATGTCGATCGGGCTGAACCTCGCGGGTCAACAACTTCCAGGTCCGTTTCAGTTGCACAAAGTTGGGCCGAAACCATTTGCTAGGATGGACATGGTCGAGCCGAACGCCTGTCGTCGTAGGATCGCGCAGGTCGGAACCCTCGAAGGCAACGATCGTCTTGGACGTCGCCTCGAGTTGATCGATCGTGCGTACCGAGTCGGGGCCCTCTAACGCGATATATTCGCTGAGCAGGTAGCTGGTGCTACGTTGCGCAAGCCAAGCCTCGCGATGAGGGTCCTCCACACAAATACGAATTTCGGCGACATCTTCCACATACGGCGCAAGCTCTCCGATCCACGACGGATCGTCGGAAGCATGCGCACCTCGAGGGAATTTGCCTCGATGATTGTTCGTGTATTGCAAGATTGCCAAACCGAGCTGGCGCAGATTGTTTTGACAGACAGTCCTCCGAGCAGCGGCGCGGGCTTGCTGGACTGCGGGAAGTAGCAGAGCAATCAACACGCCAAGGATCGAGACGACCACCAGCAATTCAACCAGCGTCAGCGCAGAGCGTCTGCGCATCATGCTAATCCTTTACCAAGTGCCAAGCAGCAGTGAAACCAAGTCGTAGGGCGGGCACAGCCCACCAACAAAACGGCATCAGCTTCTGGTGGACATTGCCCACCCTACTGTGCTAAGAAACAGGAAATTGTTCTTAAGCGGCGCACTCTGGCGGAGGCGTATCGAGAGCCAGAAATGGCTCTGGCAAGAGATGATCATCCCTCAGGGGTATTTTTTCCCCTGTGGGTGGCAAGAGGTTTGCAGAAATGGGCTGTGCAGGCACTACCGAAGGGGGCAGGAGTGTGAGCGAATGTACCAAACCTTGGCAGCGCAGGGCTTGGAACATGACAAGCACGTTTGAGGGTGCGCGGCGTTGCCTGCTTGGCTGCTTGCCACATGCTGAGCTTCCGCCACAGCACGACGGGCTTTTCTTTTGGGAGCAACAGGACGCTTTCGTCATGGGTTTGCTACAACAGGCCCGTTTGCTGCAACAACTGGGTTTTTCAACGGCTACCGAGACAAAGGCTGGCGGCGTGACCCCATTTTCCTTAGCCCAGGCCAGCTTTTCTTGTTGGGAAAAACAGCAGCAATCGCGCCAGCAAGCTTCGGCATTTTCGCAGCCGCAGGGGCAATTCATGCAAGGATAGGGCTGATTCGCCGGCTTTTTGACTTGGTGCGGCAGGGGGATTCCCAGCGAGCAAATCGTCAAAGTGGCGACCAATGTCAGCGCAGCGACCTGCCGAAAAAGATGCGGAAAACGCTTTGGAGAGAGGTAGGTCACCGCTAAGGGTCAGCGAGCGAGTGAGGACGGACTGTAAGCCGACCCCAAGTCTAGGAGCCTATTTCGCTCGCGTCAATTGGCTCTGGATCCAAACCCCTACGGAGAGCCGATTGAAAAGAGACGCTTGACCGCCAAACGTAGCAGGGTGCTGGCCGCGCCGATCATCTCGCCGAAGTTGATTTTTGACTTCCCAGCTCTGCGCTCGGTAAAGACGATTGGCACCTCCGTAAACTTTGCGCCTAGACGTTGCAAGTGCCAAAGGATTTCTTCCAAGTAAGCGTAGCCCACCGAGTGCAGTTTTTTTCCGTCGAGCTGACGCAGGTAATCGGTTTGGTAGAGACGAAAATTGTTGCTGCAATCGCGGAGGGGCAAGCCGATCAAAGTACGGGTCATGAAATTCATGAGCCAGCTAAGCGCTTTCCGCCGCCACGGCCAACCGACGATGTCTCCGCCCGGGCAATAGCGAGAACCAATCACCACGTCTGCCGATTCGGCTGCGGTGACGAGCGCCGGCAAGCTCTCGGGCGAGTGGCTCCAGTCGGCATCAAGCGTGATGACGCTGGCGTAGCCATTCTCGACCCCAAATTGCAGAGCTGCGGCCAACGCCGATCCTAAGCCGAGTTTCCCCGCTCGCGGATGATGGAAAAACCAAGCCGACTGCTGAGCAAAGGTCGCACACCATGCGCCGGTGCCGTCGGGAGAATTGTCATCCACAACCAGCACATGCGCGTCGGGCAACTGCGCATGAATCGCCTCGACAAGCGTCGGGAGATTCTCGATCTCGTTGTAGGTCGCCAAAGCGACGAGGATGGAAGCTGATGGTTTGGCTGTTTTTTCATCTGCGTTCATCGGCTAAATCCGCGTAAATCCGCGTTCTATCCTTCTTTACTATCCGAAGCAAGGTTCGCCGTTGGCGGTCTCAAGGCTGCTAAACAGTTGTCGGAAATTTTGCCCCGAAACCACCTCGGCTGCTTGCTGTCCAGGTTCTTCAATCACAAGTACGTCGTCGGTCGCATAAGGTTCGATTTCAGTGGGTTCTGGGTTGGAGCAAGCAAGGGGGGCTGGCTCGCTGGGCAGGACGAGCGTATCTTCTGGGGCTGTTGTGATCGAAGTCTCAGCTAGCAGCGGAGTTTCAAGAACTTCCAACTGCTGGAGTTGCTGCGAGAACGACGCATCCGCCTGGTTCAGAACTTTTGGCGCTTCGGCCAACAGCATGCTTTCAAAAGTGGCATACTGATCGAGTACGACTTCCTCGGAATCAAAATTTTCGGCAAACGGATTGTGTGCTGGGGCAGCCGTAGAATCCTCGAGCGTTTCGATTTTGGCCAACCCACAGTCCATGGCACTCAGTTGATCGAGCAACTGTTCGGTCGCATCGTAGCTGCCAGAACTGATGCCAGAACTGATGCCAGGACTTAGGGCATCGAGCACGACTTCTTCAGCGGGGTCGGTCTGCGCCGAGTAGAGAGGAATCGAGGCGGGCATGTCGTCGATTTCATCGGGTTCCTCGGAAAAACATTCGACTTCAAAATCGGCGTCGTGCGAATCGAGTTCGCCATATTCGACAGGGCTTCCAAGAGGCTCGCTGTCTTGCGTATTCCACGGGGCCGGAAGCTGCTGTAATTCAGACCAAGCTTGTTGCACGATCGAGCTGTCCAGCGGCGAATAACCAGTCTCGTCAGACATCCACAAAAGTTGATCGCCAAGTTGGTTCACTAGTCGCGGTACGCCGTCGGTCGCCGCAAACATCGCTTCCAGCCCGTCCTCGGTGAATAGCGTATTTGGGTCAGAACCGGTTGTAGCAACCTGAGCACGAACATACTGAAAAGTTTCTTCTCGGCCAAATGCCGAAAGATAACAGCGCGCCGACACGCGCTGGCTAAACAGGTCGAGCTTGGGGTCGGCAAACTGTTCTTCAAGCTTTGAGCTGCCTGCCAAAACCAAATTGACCAACAACTGCCCCCCCTCTGCCAAGTTGGTCAAGACGCGCAGCTCTTCCAGCAATCGTGGTGGTAGTGCATCGGCTTCGTCAACCAGCAGCAGGATACGACGCGCTTCGGCGCTCCCCTGATATTGTAGGAAGCCCAGCAGCGCCAAACGCAATTCGCTTTCGTCCATGTCGCGATAAGGCAAGTCGAGCTGGAAGAGAATCATTTGTAGCAGTGCGCGTCGCGTACAAAGCTGTCCACCGGTGAGGATGACGGGCCGCAGTTGTTCGCGGAATTGTTGCGCCAAAACTTGCAGCAACATGGTCTTGCCCAAGCCGGTCGCGCCGATCACCAGCGCGGGGCCTTCTCCTCGCTGGATACTTCGACCGACTCGCTGCCGCGCCTCTTCGATTGCACTGGCCGGAAAATAGCGGCCTGGGTCGGGAGCAGTCACAAAGGGTCGTGGAGCAGAAGAGTGGGACATCGGGCGGATTCCTTCAGTAAATGAAGCAATGACTGGGAGCGGGGCAGAGAATCGTGTTTCGTCCGGTGCAGACCTTCGGTACGTACAAGCCTTGGACGGCCGGACTGTAATCCTTCCATCGGCACGCGCAGCATCCTGGCAACAGGTTCAGGCAACAAATTCCCTGCGAGTGCTTTGGCAACTCATCTTTAGCAATGACAAAGCACTAGGTTGACGACGTCTCTCTGCAAACGAACAATGAGAGCAGGAGAAATGTCCTATTTGTTGCCTGTGCGGCAAGTAGTGTCCATGCGTTCATTATCTGTGTTCTGCCGTGTTCCAAATCAAAATCTGTGGCGTAACCACTCCCGAAGATGCCCGGGCGGCGACGCAGGCGGGAGCCGACATGATCGGCCTGAATTTTTACTCGGCCAGTCCTCGCTATATTGCGCCCGAGCAAGCCCAGGCAATCGCCGCAGCCGTCCCAAAGACGACCGGCGTTTTCGTCAACGCTTCGGCCAAGGAGATCAATCAGATCGCCGAGCAAGTCGGTTTCGACTGGGTGCAGCTCCACGGCGACGAGCCGCCTGGCCTCTTGGCGGATATCCGCACCGACCTGCCGATCATCCGCGTCCGTTGCCTCGACGAGCGAGGCTTAGCCGCCGTGGCCGAAGACCTCGAAGCTTGCCGCGCCGCAGGGCGTGAACCTGCTGCGGTATTGATCGACGCAACCGTCCCCGGCGAGTATGGCGGCACCGGCAGGGTTGCCGATTGGCCGGCGCTCGAAGGGCATCAGAAATGCCTCGGCCAGATTCCATTGATCTTGGCCGGGGGACTTTTCCCTGGCAACATCGGGTCTGCAATCCAAGCCGTTCTGCCAGCGGCAGTTGATACGGCCAGCGGCGTAGAAACTTCCCCAGGAGTCAAAAGCGTGGAAAAGATGCGGTCCTTCATCGAGGCTGCCAAGGCGGCTTTTGCAGCGAATACTGCCTGAAGTTTAGAATCTGTGTCTAGAAAAGCGTCAACGCTCGTTCGTAGTTCCGTTGTGGTTGGCTAAGGGGAGTCGATCGAATAATCGAATTGATTCGGTCCCTCAGCTAAAACTTCGATCAATTCTTCCGAACGAATGTTGTATTTCGGGGGAATGCTCTCGACGCCAAGAACGGCGCTTAACGGGAGATTGACGTCAGGCATCTCTCCTCTTGCCAAAGCCTCTTCCACGACTTTTGAGGTCTTCGGAGCGTAGATTTGGACCAAGTAGGGCCCCGGTGGCAGGCCCTTGTCAGCAGGAATCGAGTACTCTCCATCGACAATTTTAGCGCCAGAGCTGACACCTTGGGGAGAACGCGGTGTAAATGCGATCCGGCCTTTCGCCACCGGTTGGCTGTCCAAAGCAATACTTCCGCGAATCGCCTGACGCCCTAGCGGGTTGCCCCCACCACATCCAGTAACCGAAATGAATCCTAAAATACAGACGCAGATTGCCGAGTATGAATTAATCTGAAAGCGCAAGTGGACTTTCTCCTTGTGTTACCAACTAGCCGAGTTCGTTATCGTGCTTCGATAATTTCGCCACCTTGAGTTGTGCTGAGTGCACGCCAAGGATCGAGTGAGATATCGTCTGAAACATAAGATGCTGAGCCGTCGCAATAGGCGACTTGAACGCCGCCAGGATGCCTGCTGCGGCTCGCATTGGTCATGGGGCTGGAGGTTGTATGCGGATCGGTGCAAGGCGGATTATCTGAGACCGTGTCATCGCAATAGGAGTCGTATTGCATGATGTCGGGGAGATTGGAATTCGGGGGCAACTGGGTGAAAAAACCAGATCCCCAACCCCACCAAGTCAGGCCACGCAAATCGGTCCCACGACCTTGGATAACTTCCGACAGCATCAACGTATTGCTCGTGCCATCAGAAATTTCAGCCATTCTCACGAATATCGGGTCAAAGGTATCTCGCCAGCCGCTGAGATAAAAAGGCGCACCTCCGAAGGTGTTGGGACGGCCATCGGTCTTTTGTCCGTACTCTTCGACTGGAAGATTATTGCTGTTGATGTGGGAGGTGCCAATTTGCCCCGTGTTACCAAAGTTGACGACGTAATTATGTTTCGAGACAGCTTTGAATCCCGTTGAGCCAGTAGGCTCTTGTCTCTCGTCCGACGGGCAGGTCATCGAGCTGAGAAACTGACTGGTAACCGGAAGGTTGTTTTGGCCATAGTATCGGTCGCCGCTGCCATGAGAGCCCCAGTCCCCTATTCCTACATAGCGATCACTAAGGTTGCCACCCTCGAGATAAGGTAAAATTTGGACAACCCAGGTGCCCCAACAACAACCATAGGCCCCATTCGGAAACGTCCCCCGGGCACTCTCGTAGTTCAGAACCGCGAGACTGGTCTGTTTGATATTATTCAGACACTGCGACCGGCGCGCTGCTTCTCGAGCCGCTTGAACCGCTGGTAGCAACAGAGCAACCAAGACACCAATAATTGCGATGACGACCAACAGTTCAACCAAAGTGAACCCAGATCGTTTGCTGTAACGGTAGGGGGATATCATAGTGCCTGTCCTTCATTCAAAACGTAAAAGCCACATTATGTACGCGAAACGAGCCTTGGTTGGCAATCAGTTCCAATCCATCGATTGTAAACTACCTTTACAAAGTGTAAACCATATTTGCTTAGAGGCCTGGAGTATTATTATCAATCTGGAGTATTCGGCAAGATACCTGCGGGTTTTCGTGGGAAAACCGCAGAGCGTCCGGTCCCTGCTTCTGCCGTCTAGATATCGCAGACATCCGTGTTGTCATCCTCTGGACCAGGCCATGCAATTTGCCAGGATTCGTCGAAAAGGACGGTGCTGGCCTCCTGTTTCTGCGGCCTCACGCTAGGCATGGCGTCCTTGGCGGTTCTATAAAACATGACTTTGCAGTTCTCCTGAGGCTGGACAGCCGTGACTTGCCACGGATAGGTCGGGCGGATTAGAATTGCAGGATTCTCTGGCAGGCGGCTCCGCCCCCCTGTCAGTGTACATTACCAAACCATCAAGGAGTTTGTCTGCCGTGGCCCAAGTCGATACCCAGCTTCCGTACAAAGTGTTGGACTGTTCCCCCGAAGAGTTCGAGCGTCTGGCCGAATGGGGTCGCAAGGAGATCAGCCTCGCCGAGAACGAGATGCCCGGCTTGATGGCCCTTCGCGCCAAGCATGGCAAAGACAAACCCCTCAAGGGCGCTCGCGTCGCCGGTTGCCTGCACATGACCATCCAGACGGCCGTCCTTATCGAGACGCTTCTCGAACTGGGCGCCGAAGTCACCTGGAGCAGTTGCAACATCTTTTCGACCCAAGACCACGCCGCCTGTGCGATCGCCAAGGCCGGCATTTCGGTCTTCGCTTGGAAGGGCGAAAGCGACGAAGAGTTCGAGTGGTGCATCGAACAGACGCTCACCGCGTTTCCCTCGGGCAAGCCGCTCAACATGATCCTCGACGACGGCGGCGACCTCACCGCGATGGTCCACGACAAGTTCCCCGAGATGTTGGCTGAGATCAAAGGCCTCAGCGAAGAGACGACCGCCGGTATCCATCGCCTTGATGTCTTGGTCCGCGAAGGCCGTCTGCAAGTCCCCGCCATCAACATCAACGACAGCGCCACCAAAAGCAAGTTCGACAACCTCTACGGCTGCCGCGAATCGTTGGCCGACGGCGTCAAACGGGCGACCGACATTATGCTCGCCGGCAAAGTGGCCGTCGTCTGTGGCTACGGCGATGTCGGTAAAGGCTGTGCCCACAGCTTGAAGAGTTATGGCTGTCGAGTGCTCATCACCGAGATCGATCCGATCAACGCCCTGCAAGCCGCGATGGAAGGTTTTGAAGTGATGACGATCGAGGACGCCTCGAAAGAGGGCAACCTGTTCGTCACGACCACCGGCAACAAGGACATCATCCTGGGCGAGCAGATCGCTCAGATGCCCGACGATGCGATCCTCTGCAACATTGGCCACTTCGACACCGAGATCGACATCGCTTGGCTCGAAGCCGAGGTCGCCGCCGGACGGGTCTCGAAGGACGTCATCAAGAGTGAAAAAGAGGGTGCCGTCGATCGTTACACGTTTGCCAAGAGCGGCAACTCGGTCATTATTCTGGCCAAGGGCCGCCTCGTGAACCTAGGCTGTGCCACGGGTCACCCAAGCTTTGTGATGAGCATGTCGTTCACCAACCAGGTGCTTGCCCAAATCGAGCTATGGAAGAATACCGGCGACTACAAGGTCGAGGTCGTTCGCCTACCCAAGCGGCTCGACGAAGAGGTCGCCCGTCTGCACCTCGACAAGCTTGGCGTCAAGCTCACCAAGCTCACCCAAGAGCAAGCCGACTACATCGGCGTCCCGGTCGAAGGCCCCTACAAGGCCGAGCACTACCGCTACTAGGTCGATAGCCTAGGTAGCAACATTCCTACGAATCTCAGCCGCCGGCGCAAGCCGGCGGTTTTTTTATGCGCTGAGATACGGTAGACTCGTCGGCTTGTTCGGCCCCTGGTGACTACTACGGGCATCAAGTCATTCCGCAATCCGAAATCCCACTTCCGAATTCCACCATGCCCGATATCTCCGCCTTCCGTGGTATTCGTTACGACCTGGGCCACGTCGGCTCGCTCAGCGATGTCGTCGCACCGCCCTACGATGTGATCGACTCCGAGCTTCAAGACCAGCTCTATCAACGGAGCGAATACAACTGCACCCGGCTTATCCTGGGCAAAGACGAGCCTGCCGATGACGACACCAACAACCGCTACACACGGGCCGCCAAATTCCTAAAACACTGGCTACGCGACCAGGTGCTCTTCGCCGAGGGCAACCCGGCCATCTATGTCTACCACCAAGATTTTGAAGAGGCCGGCACCGTGTACACGCGCCGAGGGTTCATGTGCCGCACCCGGCTCGAACCGTTTGGCGAAGGCAACATCCACCCCCACGAAGAGACCCACGGCGGGGCCAAGGCCGACCGCCTCAAGCTCTGGCAGAATTGCAAAGCCAACCTCAGTCAGATTTTTGGGCTGTATCCCGACCCCGAGAACGTCGCCCAAGATCTGCTCGAAGAGGCCATCGTCGGCGTCACGCCGCTCGAGGCGACCGACCACCTGGGAGTGAAGCACACGATTTGGCCAGTCATCGACGTCGCCGTGATTACCAAAGTGATTGCCGCGATGGGCGGCAAACCGATTTACATCGCCGACGGCCATCACCGCTACGAGACTGCCTGTAACTATCGCGACCAACTGGCAGAAGAGCAGGGCGGTCTCGACTCTCAGCACCCGGCCAATTCGGTGCTGATGATGTGCGTCTCGATGAGCGACCCCGGCATGATCGTCCTGCCGACCCACCGCCTCTTCCGCGGCCTGCCGCCGATGACTGCCAAGGAGCTGTGCGACAAATTGGGCGACTATTTTACGACCTCTTCGGCTGGCATAGGGCCAGAAGAAGCTCCGTATCTGTGGGAAGAGATCGAGACCGAAGACGACCAAAAGACCCTTGCCCTGTTCACCGCCGAAGATCAGCAGTGGACGATGGTGCGGCTCAACAACGCCGGCATCGAAAAAATGGCCGCAGTCGCCGACGATCATTGTGCCGAATGGCAAGGCCTGGGCGTCAGTATCTTGCACCGCCTGATTGTCGAAACTTTGCTCGGCGCCTCGGACCTCGACGCTCCCAAGTACGTAAGAGGCATCGAAGAAGTCGTCGATGGCCTCAAGCAGGGCGACTCGGTCGGCCGCGACCACACGGGCCAAATGGCCAGCGGCGGACGTTTTGAACTGGCCGCCCTCGTCATGCCCGCCACACTCGACCACATCCGAGCCATCAGCAACGCCGCCGAACGGATGCCCGCCAAGAGCACCTATTTCTATCCCAAGCTGCTCAGCGGCTTGGTGATCAATCCGCTGGAATAAACAAAAATAAAGCGGAAAGCGGAACAGATTTTACTTCCGCTTTCCCCCCCTCCGCTTTCCGCTTTGCTACCTCTGTTTCACGTGGAACGCTCACAGCGACTTTTACGTTTAGCCTCGCTTTGGCAAGCTACGTGTTTCACGTGAAACACGTAATCTCTGTCGGTCGTTCCACGTGAAACGGCATTTTGGCTGCACGGCGGTCGATAAGTTTCTAGTGGCCTGCCGCCAACGGTGGCCAAGCTTGGGCTGCATATCTTCCATCTCACATCATCAATCTCAAATCTGCCAATGGGCCGAGTCATCTGTATTGCGAATCAAAAAGGGGGCGTCGGCAAGACGACCACCTCGCTCAATCTGGCGATCTTGCTAGCCAGCGCCGGCCAGCAGACGTTGCTGGTCGATCTCGATCCCCAGTGCAACGCGACCACCGGCCTAGGACTGGCTCCGGCCGAGCGTCATGCCCTGGTCGATAGCCGGCCACTGCGAGAATCGTTCGTCGAGACCTACCAAACCGGGCTGTCGTTGTTGCCCGGTTCGCGTAGCTTTCAGGATGTCGATGCCCTGGCCAATGCGTCCGACACCCATGCCACGATGCTAGCAACTCACCTGACAGGCAGCCTCGGATCGTTCGACACCGTGTTGATCGATTGCCCGCCCTCGTTAGGCCCGCTCACCCAGACGGCGCTCTCTAGTGCTAGCGAAGTGCTGATGCCGATCCAGTGCGAGTATTTTGCGATGGAGGGCCTGACCCAAATGATCGAAACAATCCGGCAGGTGATCGACCGGCCCAACAGCCGATTGAAGTTTGGCGGCATCCTACTCACGATGTACGACGCCCGCCTGGAGCTGACGGTCGAAGTCGACCGCGAGGTCCGCGACTTTTTTGGTGAAATTGTCTTTCAAAATGTAATCCCACGAGATGTAGCAGTGTCGGAAGCACCGAGCCACGGACGCTCGGTCGTCGACTATGCCCCGCGATCGCGCGGCGCACGAGCCTATGTCGAGCTTTGCCAGGAGGTACTGGAACGTGTCTAAGGCCAATGGAACAAGAGAACGGCGTTTAGGACGTGGCTTGGAAGCCTTGTTGGGTCGCTCCCCAGAGCCGGCCCCCGCCGCCACCCAAGATACCGTGCGCGACGAAATCGCCAGCACACAAATTGCTAGCACCCAGCAAGCCGAAGTGAAGCTCGGTTTGGTCACGGCCGACGACGATTCGCCGGTCACGCGGGACGACAAGGGCCAAAACTGGCTCGAGCTAACAGCCGTCACCGCGAACCCGTATCAGCCTCGCCAAAATTTTGACGAAGCCGAAATCGCCGACCTGTGTGATAGCATCCGCACCCACGGATTCCTCCAGCCAATCGTCGTTCGACGCGCCGGCGACCAGTATCAAATCATTGCCGGCGAACGCCGATTTCGGGCAGCCCAGCTCGCCAACTGGGAGCGTGTGCCCGTCCAGGTCCGCGAAGTCGACGACCGCCAGATGGCCGAGCTGGCCATCGTCGAGAACGTCCAGCGCAAGGATCTCAACGCGATCGAAAAGGCGACCTCCTTCCAACGCTACCTGCAAGAGTATGGCTCGACCCAAGAAGAACTTGCCAGCCGGGTGAACGTCGATCGCTCGACGATTGCCAATCTTATCCGGCTGCTCGAACTGCCCGAGCAAGTCAAACGGATGGTCGTCGACGGCGACATCTCGCAGGGCCACGCCCGTTCGCTGTTGCCGCTGGGTGACGAGCACGAGCAATGCAAGTTTGCGAAGCAGATCAAGAACGACACGCTCTCCGTACGGGCAACCGAACAACTGGTCCAAGAGCATATCCGTCAAGCCGACGGCGAACCGCTCTCCGTCGTCGGAGCCGATGGCCAAACGCGGAAGATCGTTCAGCCCTCTGCGGGAAAGCATCTCACGCAGATGGAAGAACGCCTGCGGCTAGCCCTAGGCACTAAAGTCGACCTCAAACAGACCACCAAAGGCCGTGGACGAATCACGATCCACTTCAAAAGCCACGAAGAATTCGAACGTCTCGAGCAGATCTTGATGACCAGCCGAGCTGCTGCTTAGTCGGTTCAAAAATTGACCACGGAGGCACGGAGAAGCGTCCTCTTTTGCTTTCCTCCGTGCCTCGTGGGTATTCATGCAGAAACAGGCGATTGCCCAATCTCCTCTGAGCAGCTACGATAGGAGGCTGTTCGGGGCGTGGCGCAGCCTGGCTAGCGCACCTGGTTTGGGACCAGGGGGTCGGAGGTTCGAATCCTCTCGCCCCGACTATTTTTTTACGGTAGCTTTTTTTACGGTAGCGTTTTCTTGTTCGCTGCAGAGGTTTTTACGTCTAGAGAGGCACGTTTAGTTGTGCCTGGAACTCGACGTCAAAGAACCGGTCGTCGCCGTCGGTAATCGGGGCAACGGTCCCCAGGCGTATCGTCGTTCCGCTGGAAAGTTCGGTTTGTAGTCCGAGCGTTAGATTCACGACATCCAGCCGATTGCCCACGTTCATCACCTGGAAGTCGGTCAGTGTGGTGGCTAGCTGCACCACATCCGAATCTTCGAGCGTCGTGGTGTAGTGCAGTTCAGCCAGCCCCGTGACCCGTTGGATTGCGAGGCCACCACGGGCGGATCTCCCCGCGTTATACACGTCTTTCGCAAACGAATAGTCGACAAACAGTAGGGTTTGTTCCAGCAGGTCGGCTTCGATCGTTGGTGTATTGATGTCAGAAATACGCAGGCGGTTGCTGCTGGTCGGTACATCCACCTGCAAAAACCCTTGGTGCGTGATGTCTTTTCCTTGAGCAATGAGAAAGCCCAAGAAAGGTGCCAGATGAAACGCTTCGTTGCTTGTCGAGAACATCAAAGGAGACGTATCGCCGTTGATCCTCACCGAGCTGCTCTCGCCGGTCGGGAAATCGAACGTAATGCCGCCTGCTAGCGCACTCGAATCATCCGACGCTAGCAAACACTTAAGGCTGACAGCCAGATTGCCGAGTTCCGAGCCATTACGACTAAAATTACTCGTCGAGATGTCGTTGTTCGCAGAAAGCGGTATCCGTAAGTCGATCGAACAGAGGCTCGAAAAAAAGGTCCGTTCAAAACCGAGTGTAAAACGATCGACGTTGGAAGAGTCGTTGAACGTATTGGTGCCGTTGGTGAGCTGCGAATCGACCGCATTATGAAAATGGTTGTAGTTGAAAATAAAGCGGTCCCTAGGCAGCGCCGCACTATTCTCGGCAATCTTCGCCCGGCTTGCTCCCCCACCCTGCGGCAAATGCACGCAGGTTTGGTCGGCCTCAAAGGTCGAAGTCGAAACACTAGGCAGGCCGAGATTTCCAGATCCCGTGTCGAAGCCCGTTTTCAACTGCAAACCCGGAGCAAAACTGTCGCCCATGATCGGGGCGGCTCGCGCAAGTCGAGGTGAAAAAGGACTGTTGTTGCGCCTCGAATTCTGCGAGGTCGACACCGGAGTCGGCGTCGAACGCCGATTTTCTGAGGGGCGGTTGTTCGGAGTCGACGGCGAGAGCAGATTTCGGTCGTTCGTCTCGTCAAAGCTTGGTTGGCTGATCAGTGTATCGAGGCTATCGGGAGTCCGAAACGGATTCGGGATTTCACCGAGTCCCGGTAGAGAGGGTTGTGGAGACGCCTCTTGAGAAAAAACAACGTGAGCCGTAGCAGACATCACCAAGCCCACGGCCAGAGCCAACGCAATCGAGCGCAGACGCATAAGAGACTCCCGCAGCTTTCGCAACGAATGTTGGAAAACCTGCTTGTAGGTACGAAAAGGAAAAGACAAGTTCACTAGAAAAAACAAGTTCGCTAGAAAAGCTGCGCAGGGGCAGTAAATACCCTCACGCTTGTCGTACCTATCGTCCGATTAGCCCCTCACGCTTGACCGTTCTTTACGGACACCCCCATGTAGACGGGCCCATACAGGCAGCCTCAACGCTAGCAATGGGGGTTTGCAAGTTTACGGAGTGCTATCGCAGCAAGATGTTCATCTGCGCCTGGAATTCAAAATCAAAGAAGCGGTCGTCGCCGTCGGTGATTGGCGCGACGGTGCCCAGGCGTAGTTGCGTACCGTTCGAGAATTCGGTGTGGATACCCAGCGTAAGATTCACCACGTCGAGGCGATTGCCGGTGCTCGTCACTTCAAAAAGAGGGTTCATCGCCGTGCCACTAAACACCACGTCCGAATCTTCTAAGGTCGTCGTGTAGTGAAGTTCGGCAAGCCCGAGCACTCGTTGAACCAAGTCGCTACGGCCCGACCTGCCTGCGTTATAAATCTCTTTGCTGAACGAGTAATCGACGTACAGCAGCGTCTGTTCCAAGAGTTCAGTCGTTGCCGTGTCGCCGCCAACCGTATCGGTGAAGGTCAATCCGTTGGCATTCGTAGCCACATCGACCTGCAAAAATGCCTGATGGGCAATACCTCCGCTTTGCGTGTGCAAAAAGCCAAGGAACGGACTCAAATGCACGGCATCGTTACTAGCGTCCAAGGTTAGCCCGTCAGTAATGCTAACCAGGGTGCTACCACCGCCGGTCGGGGTATCAATGGTCATACCGGCTGCTAGCAGACTGTCGTCGTCCGACGCGAGCACTCCTTTGAAGGTCAGCGACAAGTTACCGACTTCCGATCCATTGCGACTAAAAGCACCGGGCAGCACGAAATCGTTGTCCGCCACAAAAGGCATGCGAACTTCAATCGACATCATCTGGTCAAGAAAAGTCCGTTCAAATCCCAGCGTAAAACGATCGACACTGGTCGAATTCACCAGATTTTCGTCGATCGCATTATGAAAGTGGTTGTAGTTGAAAATCAGGCGATCCATAGGAAGCGAAGAGCTATTCTCTGCAATTTTCGAGCGAGTCGCTCCACCACCCTGTGGCAATTCGCGTGTGCCCGAACCAAGCTCATCGCGAAACTGCAACGACGGTGCAAAGCTATCGCCCATGATCGGGGCCGCCCGCGCAAGGCGTGGTGAAAAAGCGTTGTTATTGCGTGTTGAATTCTGAGAACTCGAAACAGGCGTAGTCCGCACGGGGGGAGTCGTAGGCGGAGCGAGTAAATTCTGGCTGGGCGTGCCCGGCTGACTCAGTTGAATCGGCGCTGGAGCATTCGTCGGACTAGGTCCAACTTGTGGTGCGAGGGGTGTCGGATCTACAGGCGTGGGCACTGCCGGATTAGTAATTTCCGTTTGGGCCAATGCAACTGAGCTGCCAGCGACTAGGAGGCCAGTGCCTACGAGGATCGACAAGCTTAAGGCGATAGCCAAATCAGTAAAACGTAAAACCATGGTCCGCTCCCTGGATCAACTCAGTTCAACCTGAGAAGAGTTGCGTTTTGAAGTGTACTAGTGTTAAAATTCCTTGTATTTGAGTAGGATCGGTAGAATAGGTCGCCACGCTTGAGCTGAATATGCGGCCACCCACCCCAGGTGGGGGTTAAAGAACAGGCGGGGGTTCAAAGAATTTGAAGTCAGGTCACCTCGTCAGAGCTTTCTTCTTTTGTTCGCTGTTCGAGCACCTGACGAGCGGTTGCTTCAAGCTCTTGAATCGAGGATTTTAGACTCGAGTATTCCGAAGATTCTTGCCGCAACGCTTCCAGCTCCTGAATGGCTTCTTCCACCAACCGGTCTGCCAAGTCAAAGTTTTTCTTCTCCAGCAGCGGCTCGACGATACTTTGTGTAAAGCGAACGAGTTGTTCAGCAGCATCCCGGTTCTTAGGATCGATACGCAGCGCTTGCAGCAGTGTCTCGCGACTTTTTCCGAGTTGAAGTGCGGCGCGATCCTCTTGTTCTTGGGCAAACAAAAATCCAGAAAAATTGTATTGGGTCTCGGCCAAGACAATTCGATAGCGATAGACATTCGGGTTGCGTGTGGTCAGGACTTGGAGCAGTTTTTCTGCCTGCTGATAGTCAACAACGGCCTTTCCCATTTCCATCAAACGGAAAAAGGCATCAGCCCGCAAACGAAAACATCGGGCCAGTTCCTGCTGGGTGTCGAGTGTTTGGTCTGTCGCCGGAAGTTTCTGATAAGCGTCGATCGCTCGGGTCAAATCTTCAGTGCTGATCTGCAATCGTTGCTGATAAGGCTCGTTGTCTAGTTCTTGGTCGGCAGCACGAAGTTCAGTATTTGCGAGATTAAAATAGCCTCGCGCCAAGTCTCGCTGCACCAGTACTTCTTTTGGAAAGTCCTTCAATACAGCCAAGCGTACCTCCTGCGCTTCCAGAATCTTCTGCCGGGCACGGTCCTGCTCCACAAGTTTTTTGCGCGAATAGCCGCGTATACCAATAGCGGTCCCTTCGTTCATCATTGCACTGGCCAGCAAACGCTGCGATTCCAAATTCGTAGGCTCAAGATCGACGACCAGTTTCCGTAGCCGTACCACATTGGCCGAGTGCTGTTGCCAATTGTCGAGCTGCTGATCCGCCTCAGAAGCCTGTTTTACAGGCATTTTCCCCACGTCGCGCAGTTGGGTCAGGCGTTGCCATTTTTTTTGGGCCAGAGTCGCCAACTGATTATGGCTCTTCGCCAAAGCCGTCAAAATCGAAGCTTCCTTTGGCGTTTGGTCGGCAAGCGTTTGCTGGATCGCCAAGGCTTTCGTCAGTGTCTCCAACGCTTCGTCATCCTGCCCCAGCGCCATTTGCACTTTGCCGAGCATGAACATCGCTTCAGCCGCATCACGCTGCGAGTCCGCATCCCGAGGCGTCAATTCCACCAGTTCGGCATAGTATTGCTGAGCCGTTTTCAACAACACTGCCCGTGCAGCCTGCATTCCAGGCTCTTGTGCCAACACATCTTCGCTTGCAAACACAAAAGTCTCTTTCATCGCCGACCGAAGCTGCATCGCATTCTGATTTGCTTCGGCAAGCGAGCGATTGGCTTGCAACCCAAAACGAACCGAGACGATCGTCCCTACGACCAATGCCGCGACCGTCACCGCCAATAGCGAGGCGACCAACGGGTTGCGCTGGCACCAGCGCCAGATCCGTGCCCAGGGGCCAAGCGGTCGCGCACTAATCGGATAACCGTCCAAGTAGCGGCGCAAATCATCCGCGACGTCTGACGCCGACGCATAACGATCCTCGGGCCGTTTGGCCAAACATTTTTCGCAAACAATTTGCAAATCTCGCGGCACATTGTGCGAAACTTGTTTCAGCGATTCGGGCGCCGTGCGAACCACTTGGCGTATTGTTTCCAACAGCGTGGCCCCGGCAAACGGCGGTTTGCCTGCCAGCAGTGCGTAGAGCGTTGCCCCCAACGAGTAGACGTCCGTCCGGTTCGAGATTTCATCCAGCTTGCCGGTCGCCTGTTCGGGAGCCATGTAGCTTGGCGTCCCCATCACCTGACCGGTCATCGTCAGCCCGTTGTCCGACTGCATATCTTTGGCCAGCCCAAAGTCGGCCAATCGCGGGATCTCACCGTTTTCCAGCATGATGTTTGCTGGTTTGAGGTCCCGATGGATCACCGCACGATCATGCGCGTACTGCACGGCGCGACAAACTTGTTCCATCCATCCCGCCGCGCGGCGTGGGTCTAGGGTTTCCGCCTTGCCGCCAACATACTCTGCGAGGCTTGGCCCTTCGATATAAGCCATCGCATAATAATGATTCCCCCGATGCTCGCCGACGTCGTAGACGGGGATGATCCCTGGATGATCGAGCCGTGCCGCTGCCTCGGCCTCGACATGAAAACGAGCGATGTCGATGTCGTCGCGCAGCCCGCCGCCGGTGATGATCTTCAGAGCCACCGTCCGCCGCAGCGAGCGATGATAGGCTTTGTAGACAACCCCCATGCCGCCTTGGCCGATTTTTTTCTCCAGCTCGTAATCGTCTCCGACCAAGTCATTCGCTACAGATTTTGCAGAAGACCCCGCGCCACCACCGGCGGTCGCGTTGCTGTCGTCAGAGGGTCTTGGGTCGTTGGTGCGTTCGGGGTCGTAGTTTTGAGTCTGATACTGATCGTACGTCTCTTCCAAAAACCCATGTCGCTCGGCTGTCTCTTGCGCCGCCAACAAAGAAACGACCTCGACATGAACCTCGGGAGATTCCTCCTGAAGTTTCTCAAGAAAGAGATCACGCTGATCCTCGGACAGCGTCATCGCCTCGGCCAACGCTTCCTTTGCTTGCTGCCATTGTTCAGAGGACATGTCGACTCGCAGCAAGAATTAAGTTGAGTTCAAACGTCGGTACAACCAAGCTTTGGCGGCTGCAAATTCTTGTTTGATGGTACTGCCCGAGACATCCAATAGGTCGGCCGTATCTTCGACGTCGTACCCCCCAAAATATCGCAACTCCACAATCTTAGCTTGCCGCGGGTCCAGTTCAGCAAGATCTTTTAACGCTTCGTGCAGAGCCAGCAAATCCTCATCCCGAGAATCTTCGGCGACGCCCTCTATTTCGATGTTGGCTCGCTTGCGCTGCGGCCCTCCACGTTTCAGAGACCTCCGGGCACGAGCCTTATCAATCAGAATACGACGCATTGCTTTGGCGGCCAAAACAAAAAAATGTTTACGGTCGTTCCAAGCCACTTCTTGATGAGGACCGACCAACTGCAAAAAAGCGTCGTGCACGAGCATCGTTGCCTGAATCGTCCCCCCCACCTTTTCCTGGCTCAGCTTGCGCTCGGCCATCTGATGGAGCTGCTGCTCCACCTCTCGAAAAAGCTGGTCACCAGCCGCAGAATCGCCACAATTGGCTTGTCGAAGCAGCATAGTCACAGCAGCGGGGTCGCGGACCATCGATATAGCTCCTTTGGGGGGAGTGGTGCAACAGGCCTCTCTATTCCTTCCAGCTATTCTAGCCGCCAGCTAGCGACCTGAATATCTCGAAGCCCCCTGTTTTTATACGGTTTTTCAGGGCTATTGGGTTCGCAGAGAAAAAAAACAAAAAATCATTGTCTCTTCGGGTGCGGTTTTACGCTTGTAAGGGTGAGCCACGAAAGACGCGGCCAACGTTCAGATCAACTAAGTCCAGTCCAACCAAGTCCAGTCCAAACAAAACAGGAGAGATTCCCATGCGTCACACACTCCCCACGTTAGCCGTCGCAATCCTCAGCCTACTCAGCCCCTCCGCCCAAGCCCAAGAAAGCAACCCTCGCGAAGGCTATAACATCAACGTCAGCCGTCGCTACACCGCCCCCGAAGCCCCCCACCGCCACTCGTCAACTGCCTACGAAGGTGCCCGTCGGGGCGAATCTGCCTGGATCTCCGCAGCAGGCGATTTTCTTGTCGACGAGGCCCAGTCAGAAATCCTCTGGCAACATGCCGAGTCGCTGCACTACAACAACGAACTCCAAAAAACCGCCACCGCGCTGACTCGCAAGAAAATGCTTTCTGACTATCGCGACTACGAGCGTCAACGCCGCCTACAGCGTAAACAACAGTCCAAACAACTTTGGGACGAAAAATACCAAGAGCTAGCCCGCACCTACCGCCTCAACGAATACCAATTCAACTGGGACACAGGCGCCATCTACTGGCCCGCCGCCGTGGCAAGCCCCCGCTATGCCAAGTATCGCAATCGCCTAGAAGTGCTGCTCGACCGAATCGTTCGCTACGGAGAGAATTACAGCATCGGCAGCGACGAAATCGCTCAGGTCTGCAAAGATTTCGGCAACCAACTTCGTGAAGATAACGCTCAGAACAAGCTCGCATCCCAACAGGAGTATTCCGAAATGCGACGCTTCCTACTCGGCCTAAAGTACGCTCCCGTCTTGATCCAATCGGGTGGACCAAAAACGCTAGCCATGCGATAAGCCAACTCCAATAAAATGCCACCGTCACGCTCTCCACGGTTGGTCAAGCCCCCGGGTAGTCTGGACGCTACCCGGGGGCTTTTTTCGTGCTTGAAGCAACAGCACCCTTGAAAAGTGCAAATAGCCGGCGAGCTACGCCTCGCCGAACTTCCGCTCAGCAGCAAAAGCCCTTACACACGACTCTCCATAGCAGTTATAGCGATCACAACGAAAAAACGACCCGATTCTCTTCGGCTTCCTGCCTCACTGCCCAAAACCACAACCTAAGTTTGTGCAGAGCAATAGGCAGGCAAGCAATGTCTGTAAAAATTCAGACCAAAAACGGAGAACGTAGCAATGGGCAAGAAGCGAATTGGTGTTTTGACAAGTGGAGGCGATTGCCCAGGACTCAACGCGGTGATCCGTGGCGTCGTAACGACCTCTGCCCAGCTTGGCTACGACTGCGTCGGCTTCCTCAAAGGTTACGAAGGCCTGTACGACCCGGTCCGTTATGTGACGCTGACCGAACAAAACACAATGGGCATCCTCAACGATGGTGGCACCATCCTGGGCTCGACCAACAAAGGACGCTTCGCCGCTACGGTTGGCGTAGCCGATCGAGTCGAACTCGATCCCAACCTGCTAGCCGGTGTCAAAAACACAATCGACCAGCTCGGCATCGACGGATTGGTCTGCGTCGGTGGCGATGGTTCGCTAGCCGTTGCCCAACAGTTCCACGAATACGGTATCCCGGTCGTCGGCGTCCCAAAAACTATCGACAACGATCTCTCCGCTACCGCCTTTACGTTTGGCTTTGACAGCGCCATCGAGTGCGCCACCAACGCCCTCGACCGCCTGCAAACCACCGCCGCCAGCCACGAACGCATCATGGTCCTCGAAGTCATGGGCCGCCACGCAGGCTGGATTGCGCTTCATTCAGGCATCGGTGGCGGAGCCGACGTGATTCTCATTCCCGAAATCGGCTGGACTTATGAAAACGTCTGTCATAAAATTCTTGATCGCGAGAGCGAGGGCAAACGCTACAGCCTGATCGTCGTTGCCGAAGGGGCCGAGCTTCCCGAGGGTGGCTTGGTCGGCAAAGAACAAGCTGGCGCTCAAGCTAAACTTGGTGGTTTAGGAGCGGTTGTCGCCGCAGAAATCGAACAACGGCTCCACCGCGAAACACGCGTAGCCGTGCTTGGTCACCTGCAACGCGGCGGTGCCCCAACCACTTTTGACCGTGTCCTGGCCACCCAGTACGGAGCGCACGCCGTCCGACTGGTCATGGAAGGTCGATTTGGCGAAATGGTTTGCTATCACCCACCAGAAATCGAAAGCGTACCCATCATCGAAGCCGTCAACCACATCCGCACAGTCAACCCCGATGGCTCGACCGTGCAAGCCGCACGCGGCCTGGGCGTTTGCTTCGGCGACCGATCGACAGACAAAAATCCGTTTGGAGTCCGCAAGCAGCCTAGAACTGCCGAAGTCCAAGAAGAGATAACGACTTCGGAAGATGTCGAAATCGATGCCGAGTTCACTCTCGACATCGCCGAGGCTGCGACCGAAGAAGCACTTTCCTAACCTTGCCTTTGATTCCGAGAATCGACAGTGCCGAAAAACTGGTTTTCCAAACGGGTGCTGCCTCTGTTTTATCACACGGTCCAACGTTGTGTACAAGTGGTGCCTCCTGGGTTACTTCGATTCCGTCCCTTCGGCGTCTACGAGATCGACTTGCGCCAGAAGAAGAAGACTGAGGCACACGCCGCCGCCGTCGACTCTTCACTGCATATAAAGTGGATCACCGCCCCAGAAGAAGCGAGTTGTCTAAAGGAACTTGCCACCAACGGAAATATCGCAGCTTGCAATAGGACCACCCGTCGCGCCATCGCCGTATGGCAAGATGAAAAATTGGTTGCCGTCGCTTGGGTTGCTGCCGAATCGTTTGCTGAGCCAGAACTGGGTCTGCACTACCGACTAGGTGATAACGAGGTCTGGCTCTTCGCAGCCGTCGTCGACCCAGACTACCGCCGCCAAGGCATCTACCGTCAACTACTCCAATTTTTGATCAAAGAGTTGTCGCAAACCCAAGTCCAGCGCATCTTGCTTGGCGTCTCTTCGGGGAACATTTCGTCGCAACAAGCACACCATCGCCAAGGCGCAACCAAGCTCGGGACAATCTTTGCCCTAAAATGCCTAGGGTTTGCTTTCTGTAAGGTCCAAGGCCACGTAAAGGTTGCCTCTCACTGTAGATTCGCATGGCGTCGCAATATCGAAATCAAGGTCGAGAACGACACGCAACCACACTAACTGGGCACCACGGGTTCCTTTTTCTTCTCCGTGCCTTCCACGTCTCCGCAGTTATTCACGAACCAAGAACCGCAGCCGTTGCCTCACAAAGCTCCCGCGATTCTTGTTCCGTCGGTGCTTCGGCAACCACGCGAATAATCGGTTCGGTGTTGCTCGCTCGAACGAGCAGCCACTTGTTCGGCCAATCGAGCCGCAAACCATCCAGTCGATCGGCCGTCGCGTCCGAAAAATGCTTTTCAAGAGCGTCGAGCGCCCCAGACACCTTTTCTTGTGCCATGACTACTTTGGATTTGTGGATTGCATAGCGGGGCAGTTCCTTGGCCAGCGCACTGACCGGCAACTCGCGTTGGCACATCGCATCGAGCAAGAGTGCCATGCCAACAAAACTATCCCGGACAAATCCGACGCGAGGGTCGATGATCCCGCCGTTACCTTCGCCACCTAGCACCGCGTTTTCTTGGTGCATGAGATCAACGACATTCGCTTCGCCCACCTTACTCCGGAAAAACGGCACGCCATACTTCTCAGCCAAGTCTTGCGTCATCCGGCTCGTTGAACAATTGGTAACCACCGGCCCCGGCGACTTGCGTAACACGTGATCCATGCAGAGCGAGACCGTATACTCCTCGCCCAGGTAGTGCCCCGTTTCGTCGATGACCGCCAACCGATCGGCGTCCGGATCTTGGCAAAAACCAACATCGGCCCCAGCCTCTTTGACTAAGGTCAGTACGCCAGCAAGATTGTCAGCCGTCGGCTCCGGCGTATGAGCAAACCGTCCGTCTGGCTCGCCCCCGAGCAAGCTGATCTGACAACCCAACTCTCGCAACAACGGGACCCCCAGCACGCTGCCCGAGCCGTTGTTTGCATCGAGCAACACTTTGAACTTCCGCTGACGAATGCGCTCGACATCGCAAATGTCTGCCACCATCGCCAGATGAGCCAACACGGTTTCTTGCACCGTGTGCGACTCGCCCAGTTCGTCACAAGTTTTCCAGCTCGGCGAACCACTCCGATACCGGTCGAGCACCTGCTGCCCCGGCCCAGCAGGAATCACACGCCCTGTGCGATCGAACAATTTGAGTCCGTTGTACTCGGGCGGATTATGACTGGCCGAAATCTGGATGCCACCCACCGCGCCAACGTGTCGCACCAAGACGCCCGTCGTCGGTGTCGCTGCAACGCCGGCATCCATGCACGTTCGCCCTGCCGCCATCAACGCTGCTTGCACCGCCGCAGCAACCATCGGCCCCGTATGCCGCCCATCGCGAGTCACCACGACCGGCCCCTCAGGCAGCGACTCGGCAAAAGCAGCCACATAGCCAGTAACAATTTCGGGTGTCAGCGAGCTGCCGACCACCCCCCGCAAGCCAGAGACGCTAATAATAGGTTCGTTCATGTCGCCGATCGTAACAGGATTGCAGAAAACATAACACCTCGCGTCTGCCCGTGAGCAGACATGATGCTTATAATGTCGGCATGGCTAAGCCCGACCAACACTCGCGACGCGACTTTCTGCAAGGACGCGCCGCCGTGCGCTCGCTAGCTGCAAAAACGCAAGACCTGCTCGACTCCGCCTCCGAGCTATTGGACGGCAACTTACCCACAGGCCCCGTCGCCCACGTTTTCGCCAGCCGCCAGGCAATGGCCTGCGAATTTGCTATCCAATATCATGAGTCCGATGCCCAGCTAGCAGACGACTCCCTCGAAGCGTTCGACCTCATCGAAGCTGTTGAAGATCAACTCACCATCTATCGCGATCACAGCGAAGTCGTTGAAATCAACAACCTCGCCGCCGAGCATCCCCTCGAAGTCGACGCAGAATTATTCGACTTGCTCCAACTTTGCCAGCAGCTTCACCGCGACACAGGCGGAGCCTTCGACATCACAAGCGGACCCCTCTCTCGCACCTGGGGGTTCTTGCAACGAGCAGGCCGACTGCCAGAAGAGGCCGAAATTGCATCCGCGCTAGCAAACGTCGATAGCAACAAAGTGCTGCTCGACGCCGGCCAAAGGTCCATTCGATTTGCCAAAGCTGGCATCGAAATTAATTTCAATTCCATCGGCAAGGGGTACGCTCTCGATCGTGCTAGCGCACTCTTGGCAAAGGCCGGGCACAACGATTACCTTTGGCATGGCGGGGGTAGCAGCGTGCTAGCGAGAGGAATCAACCGAGCAGGCAGCAACAATGGCTGGACGCTCGGCTTGCGTCATCCTTTTCAACCTGAGCGACGACTCGCAGAGTTTTATTTGCGGGATCGCGCTCTGGCCACAGCCGGAGGAGCCACCCAGTTTTTTGAACACGAGGGCCGCACCTACAGCCATATCCTCGATCCCCGCACCGGTTGGCCAGCCACCGGCGTGCTGTCTGCAACCGTACTCGCCCCGACGGCTGCCCAAGCAGATGGCCTAGCGACCGCCTTTTTTGTCATGAACGTCGAGACGGTTGCCGAATACTGCTCGCATCATCCCGAAGTAGCAGCCGTTCTGGTTTGTCCTGCCGAGACGTCCCCAGGATTCGTGCTTCACCAGTTCGGACTGCAAACGAGAGACTTCAAAACGCTCGCGTCGCAGAGCTAAAACCCAAATAGCCGCGACTCAACGAGTCGCCGGAGTCTCCAATCAATGACTGCCCCCGTGAAATCAAAAGCTGCTGCCAAACCGCCTGCATCTTGCCGTCTGCCGCAAGATAGTCGACCAAAGCATGGCTACGCCCAACTTCTCCAGTAAAGTCGACTTGTCGAAAGCGTCTTCCGCGGGCACCCAAAGTACTCGGACGATGCACGCCCGACTTCCCCAACGCATGCATCCGTCCTCGACCATTGCTCAGATGATAAAATCGCATGGCCGGGTCAAGCTCGTTGGTGACCAGCACGAGCCGATCGATCAGCGAAGTCGATCGCCCATAAAAATGCTTGGGCTGAATCCAATCCGCATCATAAGCCGCCGCGATCAAAGCCACACGAACCGAGGGCCCTTCGGCATGGCGACGATTTTTCAGACGCAGTGGACCCAGGTTACCGCCAGCCAAAAGATGCGCAGCCCCGCTAACCACCCGCGTTCCATAGCTATAACCGACTAGCGAAATCGAATTTTCGACCGGCAACCTATCGAGTAGCCAAGCCAACTGCCAAGCCGCAGGCGTCGTGCGCTGGGCCTTCACCCGATAGTCCTTCACGAGTCCAGGAATTTGCGTCGCTGGCCACGACCAGATAATAAATCGAATCGGACCACTCCTCTGCCCGTGCTTCTTAAGCGATTCATAGATCTGCAGCCCTTGCTTGCTGTCTTGCCCAGGAGCAACGCGGTTGCCATGGACATAAATAATCGTCGGACGGCGGTCCTCGCTTGAAAGCAGTCTCCGCCAATCGCTCGTTTGCCATGTGGTGGAACCCGTCGGTCCGGCAACCAAACGTTGGCAGCTCAGTTTGCGAGACATCTGTTCGCTACAACAAACCGTCCCCATAGCACGCGTGCTAATCAGAAAAACCTCGTCTCTGACAGGAGCAGGCCGCGGCCCATCAAACAAAGGCCTAGCAGGGTCGGCTGCAACTTCTTGGCAGCAGAGAACCAGCAGCAACCCTATCCCGAGGGCTGTTCGCCCAGAAGAAAAGCGGGGCAGCCGTGCCATGCTTGTAGTGATCGAGGGTTTCATGATTCTTGGGGGGAGAATGAAAACCAGAATTGCCAACCGTGACACTGTCTATCGCGGCCAATCGCGAAGTGCGCGTGGCCACCTGCTCAATGCGACACCTTGCCAGTGCGCATCTCCCCCCGCTCCTTGCGGCCACTCAAGTTTAGCATCCTTTTTGCACCTGCGCCGGACCAACGTGGCAAAAAATATTCGCAGGTTGAATTTGCACATCACCAAACATGTTGTAGAGTTGCTGTGCCTACCGTCTCGTAGTGTTGAACGGCTGCGTCGGTTTTGCTAGTGCATTGCGAACAAGCGATGCACACCGCACAATCGGCCCAATCGTCCCCCCGGCTCGAGACACCCCCTCCCCACCCTTGATGTATGCGATGGCTCGTCAACACGAGAGTCGTCCTGGAGTATCCAACGATGAAGAAAACAATGATTTTCTTGGCGCTGGCAATCGTAATGGCGGCCAACCTAGGTTGCTGTGGTCGTTGCCGAAACTTGTTCCGACGCGGCTCGCCCTGCGGAGGCACTGCCCTAGCTGCACAGCCCATGCTTCGCGGACCCATTCCGCTAGGCAGCCCTTTTGCGGCACCCCAGGCAATCATGCCTCAAACGATCGTCGCCCAGCCAAATTGCTACCAGCAAGCAGTTCCCATGTGCGAGCCATGCCAAAGTGGCGGAATGCCCTGCGAGTCGGAATGCATGCCTTGCGATTCCGGTTATATGGGCGGCTCGACGGGCTACGTCGGCGAAGGCGACTGCGGCTGCCAAACGGCCCCCGGCGAATATTTTGGCGGCTACCTCGAAGGCAGCGCCCCACCAGCGGGAGCCATCCAAGGCGGAGCGGTGGAAGGCAACGTCTATCCTCAAGGCTCTGGCACTTACCCCGGACCGGTTACCAACTGAAGAACTGAGAACTTAAAGCCCCCGTCGTAGCACAGAGAAGGTTGTTGCACAGAGAAGCTAGCTGGTAAGAAAAACGCCCTCCCCCTTTGTTCCCAACCGCTGGGCTTGCCAAGGCTTCCACGCGACAACAAAAAACTATCTTGCTAGCCACCCGACTGCGCCATCCTGAACGCGGTCGGGTGGTTTTTTAGTCGCATTTACGCCCCCCGACACGCCTTTCTCGGACCTGCAATAGAGTTCGGACCTATAATAGAGTAGAGTCCGCTGTGCGGACCATTTTTCCAGGTACCGTCACTATCTTATTGGTCCGCACAGCGGACCCGACAGGCTTTTATGCTACGTTTCCTGCTAGCCCTGTTATTCTGCGTTTGCTTTGGCGAGAGCCGGGCTACAGCCCAAATCAAAACTACCGTCGAAGACGCCTTCGTCCGTTACGGCGATACCCAGGTCTCACGTTATCGTGTCGGCGCATCAATCACTGCCAAACGCGGAGCCGTCCGCAAGGTCTTCAGCACTTTTGCGGTGCCCATCGCTTGCCCTGAGCAAGAAGTGCAATTGATCGAAGAAGATATTTCCGATTACGTCGACTCGCGTGACTACCGCGAACTCCAAAACGGCAACGCCCGGCAAATGCTTTTTCAGGTCCCCCATTTGCCAAACAAGGCCGAAGCCCACGCGATCCTAACCTTTGAGGTCCGCACCCGCATCATCCTGCCGCCCGAGGAGACCTCCGAGCTAACCATCCCGGTCAAACCACCACGCGAATTCAAACGCTACTTGGGCAAAAGCCCTCTTATCGATACCAAGCACTCCAAGATTAGAAAGCTACTCAAAAAAATATTCGCCGACCTAGAAGAAAAGCACACCACGACCAGCGACTCCAACGGCGAGTCTGCTTCAGCAGTCGGGGAACCTAGTCCTTCTACAGAAGTCGCGCAGCCCACATCAACAATCACCGACTGGCAACGCGTCGAAGCCATCTACGACCACGTCCAAGAGACTATCGAATACGTCGTGCAAGACGACAAATCAGCGCTCGCCACGCTCCGAGATGGCAACGGCGATTGCCAAAACATCAGTGCCCTGTTCATCGCCCTCTGCCGGACCGCCCGCGTCCCCGCACGCATCGTTTGGGTCCACCAGCACAACTACCCCGAGTTTTGCCTAGCCGACGCCAAAGGAAATCTGCACTGGTTCCCCTGCGAGTCGTCCGGCATGCGAGCATTCGGCGAGATGCCCCTAGCCCGTGTCATCATGCAAAAGGGCGACAATTTTCGGGTGCCCGAATCAAGAAAGTCGCTACGCTACGCCTCCGAATACATGACCGGCGTCCCCGCCCGCCCCGGCGGCGGCCCCCCCTCGCACAAGTTCATTCGGGAAGTTTTTTGAACAAGGATGAAGGCGAAGTAATGCGAAGCGAACGTTTGCCCGTACTCTTTTCATCCTTCATCCTTCATCCTTCATCCTTCATCCTTAGCCAACGCCAACGCTTGGTCGATTGCCGCCTCAATGCCATACAATTGGCTCCCCGACCAAATCGCCCCGCCGCTTGGCCCAAAGACAATCACCGTCGGCAACAGCTCGACGCCAAGCATGTTTAATGTCGGAGCGGCACCGTAGCCAACCGGCCAATCAAAACCGTTGACGCTACTGACAAACCGTTCGATCGCCGCCCGGTCCCTCTCCGGCTCTGAAGTCAGCCCGACAAACTCGACGCCCAACGGCTGGTACTTCGCATAGAGTTTCGCCAGCTCCGGCATCGCCGCCCGACAAGGCGGACACCAGGTCGCCCAACAATCGACCACCACCACTTTTTCTGTCAACTGTTCGCGAGAAACCGAGCCATTCACCCACCCCTCGGCCATCAACGGCGGCAACGGCGTCCCCTTCGGCACCAGCTCCCCCCGGCTACCACTCCGGCCAGAGATTACCAGCAGTCCAACGGCCACCGCCAACAGGGCAAACCCAAAAAACTCACCACGGCTCATCGTTTTCCTCTGGCTAGTGAAAAGTCAGTGTTGGACTAGCTCAAACGCCGCCGACGCGGACAACAAACCAGCGTCAACAAAGCAAGCGCCAACGTCGAAGGCTCGGGCACAACAGCAATCGGCGGTGGTGGAGTGATGCCAAAATCTTGCTGGATCTTAAAGAAGTCCGACCCGTCAACGTCGCCATCTCCATCGGCGTCGCCAAGCCCATCAAGACTGCCAATAGGGCCCGTGGCACCAAAATTGTTTTCCCAAATGATCAAGTCCAGAGCGTTGACCTCCCCATCCCCATTAAAATCAGCGCCCACAGGGATGGCTACCACCCCAGAGTTGGTTGCAATCAGCGTCGTCCCCGTGTTGATGATATCCCAAATCTCTCCACCAACAGAGGCAGTCGGCGAGAACATGCCGGAAATCCCGCCGTCAGCCTGCATAATTTGATAGGTATCTCCTGCCTGCGGAAACACACCCGCCGAGTAATCCAAGCCGATGATCGTATCGTCGAACATGATCGTGCCCGTCACGTCCAGCGTCCCAGCAGCCGGACCGGCAGTGAGTCCTAAAACACTGCTGCCAGTAAACGTCAAATTGCCAATCAGCAGCGACTCGCTGCCCGAAAGGACAAACAGACTCCCACCGTTGTTCACAAGATCCCCATGAAGAGTCGTATCTCCACCAATCGAAACGATGCCACCTGTTTCATTAGAAACCCCCCCACGAAAATGCATCTCCGCATCCCGGGCAATAATCTCAAAGTCATTAGTAACCGCCGCCTCAAATTCCATCGCCCCGCCCAACGATTGAATCGTGCCGCCGTTGACGACCGGCCCCGAAACTAACAGATGCTCGCGCAAATTCGTCACCGTCGAGCCATTTTGCACGAGCGCGCCGGCATTCCGTAGTTCGCCAGCTCCAACAATCGTGATACCACCGTCGATGAACCCATCGCCACGAATCAGGCCGCTATTAGCAATGACCGTAGTCGAAGGAATCGTCCGCAGCGTACCGCCCAGCAAAGCAATCGTGCCAGAGGAATTGACGCTTACCGCTCCTTCGGTTTGCAGTAAGGCATCATTGGAAATTTCAACTCTACCATGTGCAGTAGAACCCGACCCATTGCCAACGGTAAGATTGCCCTGCACACTCCATCGTGTACCCAAATCACTTAGGGTGACTGTCCCGTTGCCTCCATCTTGATTGCCGACAAACGCATCGGCTTCACTTAGCAAAGAGCCTCGTGTCGAAAGGTTGATTGTTCCAGACCCCAAATCCCCGACAGTAAGATTTCCAGTCGTTCGCAAACGAGCACCAGGAAATGCAGCACCAGAAATATCAACAATCCCCTGCCCTGTGGCTTGTGCTCCTAGAATGGTGTCCCCGCTGACATTTACCGTTGCACTAGCACCCATGGAAAGAAATCCCTGGCCCGCATCGCCCAACGTCAAGTCACCCGAGATATCCCACTGCGAGACAAAGTCGGTCAGCGTGACGGCCCCGATGCCATCAACGTCGACACCAACGATCGCCGAAGCAGACTCCAAGGGACCGATCCCCCCAAACACTTGCTCGCCATCGCCAGAGACCCCACCAAGATTGTCAACTCCAATCTCTATGGCTCCCGTCGCGCCGCCTCCAGCATTTACGGTTCCCGAGACATCTCCCACCGCGACAAAATCTGCTCTAGAAAAAGAAGAGAAGCCGATCGTGAGTGAAAGGGCAACGGTTGTTGTTATGAGCCAACGAAAGCCGTCTCGTCGAAGTGTAAAAAAGATATCGATGTACATAAAAATTACCTATCAAAAAAACGTAGTTGCCCCTGGCCTCTGACAGTATCAAAAAAAGCATCAAAAAATCCGCAAACTCTATTCTCGCAAGAACTTACATCCATGTCAAACTTCGTAAAAACTCGCGAACATCGCCCTCTAAAGCTCACTGCAGCCGTTCTCGCCACTTGTTAGGATTTTGGGACGTGTGGAACACCGAGAAAACCACGACCGTGCTATCCGTCGATTCGTAAAAAACGGCGTAGGGGAATCGCCGAATTAAGGCCCGTCGAAAATCGTCGTGGACTCTCGCGTGAAGTTCGGGAGTGCGGCAAATTTTCTGAAAGCAGGCATCAACACAGCTAAGAAATTCTTCTCCTAAGCCTCGACGCCGATCCTCATACCAGCCATAAGCTTCATCAATGTCTCGCTCGGTTTCCTTGGTGAGAACCAGCTTAGTCACCATGTCGACTCCTGATCCTTGTTTGTACTTCTTCCCAAGAGAGTCCAGAGTCAGCGTGCTTTAATAAGTTCGCTTTGCGACGTGCCAGTTCCTCTTTTTGCCAATCGTGAACAGGAATCTCAGACGGAGTCGCAGCCAAGTCGTCCCAGAGATCTTCAACCAGTTGGAGCTTTTCGGGTGAACTCAGGTTAAATATGGAAGTGGTATTCATCGTCTTTCCTCTCTTTCAAATTTCAATCCGATCTGCGTCCATCCGCGACCAATGCTTTCATTCAATCCGCCGCCGAAGCCGAATCGCCTTATCGACGTTATGATTCTTCCCCGGCTGGAACGCCACCGGCACCGTCCGATCGATCATCGCAAACTCACGCACCCGTCGAATATCCCCTGTTTCGCTCCCCGCTTCTTCGCCGAGTTGATAACCCTCGGGGTAAACCTTGTCGTACAAAGCATTGGATACTGCAGTTGCAGTCGCTCCGAAACCATTGTCGTCAGCAAACTGATCACGAGTACGATCAACTTCCTCCACCTCAAAAAACCCAACCGTCACCCACACCGCATAAACATTCGACCGCGTGGTCGTCATACTCGAAAGCCGCGTCATCGGTTGATAGCGGAAGTACGGATTGCGATCGACGTTGTTGTAGGCGTTGTTTGTTGCGGCAGCAAACAAAGGCACATTTGAGGCTGCACCCTCACGTAAGATAGTGCAATTGACATTTTCTTGCGTCATGTCACTAGGTCCGTTTGCCGGTCCAAGTGGTACCAGTTGGCTTGCATCGGACGAACGAAGCGGGTTGGCGAAAAAGGTTGGTATGTCGGAGTTCAACTGTAGGATAGGATTAGCTACTCCGAAACCTCGACGACTATCAACAAGGCTGCCCCAAGTCGGCCCAGGATGTACATCATTTGCGCCTGTTCCAGGGTCGCCATGCATCAAACCAAAATACACCTCTTCATTCACCACCGTATTAACATTCACCCGCCCCGGATCACGATACTCAGCAATCCGATTAAACGGCGGCTGGCGCAAATAACGAGGGTCGTCGACACTCGTCACATTCGTGTTACCAAAACTCACAGGATTCAACCACGTCTCGGTCTTCACAAACGGACTGGGGACGTGGATGTAATCGAGCATACGGTGAAGACCGGCGATTCCTTCATCATTCGCGCCACCGCCCATTTCAGTCCGGAAAAAGTTCAACAGGTGGCCGTAGGGGCCGTCGGTTTCCAGGGTAAGGGTAGTCGAGAGTGCCAGCTCGGTGACGTTGCCGTCATAATTTTCAGCCGACGTACGCATTGTCAAAGGATCCGTCGAAGGAGCCGTCATCTTATTCGAAAATACCTGCAACAACTGCGAAGATCGAAACGCCGGTACTTGCATAATTTCGCCAGCATTCGCAAACGGACGGTTGTTCCAGGTAATCCAAGGAAAAGGCTGCGCAGGCTCCCTCTTTGTCTCCCGCTCGGTAACGGCACCCGCTGCACGAAACGGCTCATTCAAAAAACCAAGTGTGCAGTCGGGAATCCCCTCAAAATTGTATTGGTTACTATTCGCGTCATCGCCCCTGCTATTTGGGCCAGCTTGATTCTTCCAAAAGCCACCGAAGGGCGCTCCATCTGCGGAGCCAATCGTCTCGTAGTTCCATAGGTTGCTCACCTCCAACGGTGGTACGATATTCGAAGGAGATTGAGCACCACGTGCTGCGTTTTGTAACCCCAGCATGTTATCGCCGGTACTCGTCGGTTTATTCGAGCGGCCTCGCTGCAAACTAGCAAACCCTTCAATCGCCTCGAAGTTCGCAAACTTTTCAAGTGCCCCCCCCGTGAGCTGGCGCATTTCTCTTTTATCCAAACCATTGAACACCGTGACGTTGGCTCCTGAGGCGTCAACCGTTCGGTAGGGATTCACTTCAGCATCCCAAGGTTGCAGTGGGTTGGCCAGACGTTGCAGATAAATCCAGCTAAATCCGGGAATGGTGCGACCCCCGGTCGGTGTGGCCGGCAAAGTCAACCGCGTCTCGCCATCACCGAGTTTCGCCGTTCCCCCTCCGACTTGTCCATTCGCATTGATGGCGTTTGCTTGGAAAATACGCTCATTGTCAAACGGGATATCTCTGACACCGCCAAATAAGTTTGGATATCCATGCGCTGGCTCAGAAAACGAAAAACGCCGAGGGCTGTTGATGATCGCAATCGAAACACTATTAGCAACCGCAACATTGTTAGCAACCATCGAAAAACCATCGGCATCCTGAACCGCTGTCGTTGCGTCTGACTGAACTGTGACCGAGATCGAGTTGGTCGCCGTGTTGAGCAGAATGCCTCGCTCTTCCCCAGTAACAATATCCTCGCCGAAAATTGCTAGGTAATTGTTAGTAGTACCCTGCTTCTCTGCTCCTCCGACAACCATGTAGCCACCTGCTGGTATTGGCATAACAGGAGGGGCAGGAGGGGCAGCAGAGACATCATTGTAAAACGCGACCCCGTCATTGCCGAAACTTCTTGTCGGATTTGTCACAAAAGGGAGGTGGGTGAAGTAGAGGCTGCGATCGACCAGATTGCTGAAGGCGAAGTGGCGAGGATGATTATCTGTATCGGGATCATCGGGGTCTTTGCTGGCACCGCCATTCTTATACACGACCATCCGCCAAACCGGATCAGGGTCTGGGCCTATCCCAACAGGCGTAACACGGGCAAGGTCGACACCAAAAACTCCAGCGGTATCGGTCCCGTACGTGTCATTATTCGTGGCCGGATTCTCGGGCCACGGATTGTAGAGTTCAATAAACCCGTAACCGCGGGGAGAGTTCCTTTGATCGTAATCTTCATCTTTCCCCTCGTCGACAGTTCCTCGCTCTTCCCCAATAGCAGCGACTTCGTTAGCCGAGTCTGTAGTCTGCCGATCATGCCAAGCAAGCGTCTCAGTAATCAACAACTCAGGCCGCTCGACACCCCAAACCAACTGCGTTTGATTGGTTGCGGGATAAGTCGCATTCGGAATCCCATCAACAGGATCGACCGTGCTCCCCCACCCATCAAACGGATTCGCATCATACTCAAAAGCCGTCATGATGTTGTCCGGGTCACGAAAATCAACCACATTGATCGCCCACTGAGCCAGTTTGCGAGTCTTTGCTTTGCCAGCCGTAGTCGTCAAATCAAACGGATCAGCCAACGTCAAAGCCAGCACATACAAATCACGAGCCAACATCTGACGACGCAGGTTGTGTAAGAACACCAAATCGTTGACATCCGTAGTGCCGTTACCGTCGATGTCGCCTTGGCCAAGTTCATAGTCTGTGGTAATAAACCCATCACCATCGCGGTCAACAGCATCGCGGAATTGGCCCGTGGTACTATCCTTGAAAGCGGCTAGCTTGTTGCCAGGATCATTGGCCGAAGCCCAGTACGGTGCTTCGGTTCCAGTCCCATCATCTTCCCCCGGCTCATCCACGACCCCGTTATTGTTGTCATCCCGCCCATTCCCAAACGGACGATTGATATCCAACCGCAACCCATCCGCCAAGTCAGGCGGAAGCAGCTTTCGCATTTCTCGACGAATATGCCGCAAACGAACGGCGCTCTTCGGTAAATGATCATTAGCTGTTGGAAAAATCGGTGGAACAATACGAAACCGATACTCCAACAAATCCGCAAAACTAACCCCCACCGGCGGACGCCCCATGACGGCTTGAAAATTCGCTCGCATCCACCCCGGCACCACCACATTCGGCACCGGCAAATCATAGCTGTCAGTGGTGAGGCTAGCCCGCCAGCGGTTCAAGTTATCGAGGTTCGGCGTAGTCGCCGTCGCCGTCGGTTTGAATTCACCCGCAAACTCCCAAATCCGCGAAGGCAACGTCCCCGCATCCGGGTCATAAGAACGCAAAATACGCTCCATCTCCGCCATGCTATAAGGTGAGTCGTCAGCACTAGTGCTTTCGCCCCGTGCCGCACCCAGCGACAGATCTAATTCATAGGGCGAATTCTGATCGATACGAGTACCGTTAGTCGTGTAATCTTGAATCGCCCCAGTCACCCGGCTGCCCCAAGTCGTTCAAGCCAATACCATACCGTCCATGCAAGTCAGGCATCGTGGCATAGCCGCCAAGCACCTGCGCGCCCGAGGAATCGAAAACTTCACCGTTAGCCCAACCAGGCATCCCCTGCATCTTCACTTGAGCCGCCAAGTCAAAACCCAATTGGCCTGGAAACGCATCGCTGCCGCCCATTTTGCCAACGCGGCTGCGAGCAATGACCCGACTGCTAGTATCCGTTGGCATAAGGGTGTCGGAAGCCGCAACCCCCGCGAAAAACCGCTGGTACCAAGCCCGTTTCTGAGCAGGAGTCAAAGTTCCACCAGTCCCCAAATCCATCAACGGCTCCAAACTAATCTCCGCCGGCCCATAACCTTGCCCGCGCGGCAAATCATTCGTATTGGCACCCCCGGCGATGCTTTGGCCGGGCGGAAGCGTGGTCATCCCAGCAATATCCCGGCTCCCATGCGCGTTGATATTCAGCCGCCCATCCATATCCAAAACCAATATCGCCGCCAACGGTTTTACCAATTTCCCGTCGCTGTTCTCACGCACCGGCGCACCAAAATCGACCCAAACACTGTCACGCACCCCATCATTGTCATTATCCACATCCCAAGGACCGTAGATCATGCTGTTCAGAAGATTGTCTTGAAGCACAGTACCAGTCGGATTGTTTTGATAGGCCGCCAACAAGTTTGAAAACTCGGGGTTGCTGCCGGTGAAGTTAGGATGGCCCATCCAACTGGGGCGCAACAACACCTTGCGAAGCATGTTCGGTTCAAATTCGCGGGTTCCACTTGGAGTGTGAAATAAAGCGTTTTGATTGGCCCAATAGTTAATCAACGCCGGACGATGAAACGAGGGAATCGGCAATACCCCACCCGTATCCTCCAAAACCCCGGAGCCAATGGTCGCAGGAAGTAATTCCGCAGGATTACTCGGCATCAACCCCAACGCCATATTCTGAAAATCAACCGCGTCATACGACTCGTCGCTGCCGCCTTGGCCAGGGGTGCCGATAAGGTTTTTCAGTCGAATCGCCTCAAGATTCTCCGCTTTGCTATTGCCGTTAATGCCTAAGGCAGTGAGACGAGCAGTGGTAAACGAAGAAAAGTAATAGTCGTCGCTAATACTGGCTCGCAGATCGGAAATTTCTTGATCAGAATAACTGCCGGTATCAAGCAGAAGGCTCTGAAACGAGCTATTCGGCAAGAGTGAGAGTGGTCGAGCCGTCCCGAAAACATTTTCTGTCGCCGTTAGTCTCGCACCACCTGCTGGCGCTCCGACATCATACCCCACCCCCGTCCCATTAAACGGACGCCCATTAATAGCAATACGAGAACCGTTGAGGTTACTAGGCGTAGTGATGACCGACCCGTTGGCCAGCCGTGGCGTGAGGACTCGCAACCTAGCATCAAAAACTGCTGGAACAGGAGGGACAGGGTCAAGAGGGCCATGCCAAACAATCCGCGCCGACTGCCCACGGGCGGGACCATTGAGAAAGGTCAAGACAAGCCCGTTGTATGCATAGTTGTTCGGACTAAACGTCGGCAGAGGGTTACCAAATTGGTCCGTAGCATTAGCGGCATTAAGGCGAAATTGCAACATCTGACCGTTGGTCGGGTTGAGAGCACCTGGGCCAGAGTTCTCATCGGCCCACTCAACAACACCAATCTCCCCAAAAATCCCATCATTCCCATACATATCCCGCAGCAAACTATGAAACCGCAACGAGCTGTTTTGGTTGTTCGTATCGCGCACCAGTTGGTTGATCACTTCGTCGAGCAGACGCCCCTGGTCGATCGACGAGTTGGACGTTTGCGTCACCCCAGCCTGGATTTTCATCGAGCGCCGAAAATGGTTCGCCGACACAATAAACGCCGTCCCAATCAACAAAAACAGCGTCAACATGCTCAGCACCACCAACAGCAAGATGCCGCGACGCGGCGAATGCGGATTGCGGATTGCGGATTGCGGAATCACTGCAGAGCAGTGCTGCGCACTTTCATTCCGAATTCCGCAATCCGAATTCCGAATTCCCTCACATTCCGCAATCCGCAATCCGCAATCCGAATTCATTCCAATCCGCATTTTTTCGTTCCTATTCATAACTCCGCTCCAAAAAAACGTTCGCCCCAGTCCCTGTTCACCCTCGTACTTCGTTCACCCTCGTTCCCATGCTCCGCGTGGGAACGCACTGCCCCTGACGCTCCGCGTCACTTCCTTCGTCACTTCAGGGCCGCAGAGCAGCCCACCCAGCCCGTCCCCACGCAGAGCATGGGAACGAGGTAAATTTTCACTATTCACTCCGGTCCCTTACGGTCACGGTTCGCCAAGTTTTTCACCCTTCACCCTTCAGAAATCATTCCAAGCTCCACAACGAGCTACCTTCCATCTTCATCTGTTTGGTGACCACCAAAAACGCACCTGGAAAGATCCCGGCACGAAGGTCGGCCACATGGGTAGTAACGCCAGGAGTCGCAGGCCAGTCCGGCCCGATCAGCATCGCTCGTCGGCCCTGTTGATTCGCATTGGTCGTATTCACATAAACGGCCGTTGTCTCGTCGTCCAACGACAAAATCCGATACCACTTCATCAAAAAATCACCCGTCGTTTGATTCACGCCCATCACCGAAATCCAGCTACCCGGCCGAATGTCCTCCACCGCGTCGTCGACTTCTTGCTTCGCTAGCGAGCCACTGGTCGAATAGATCACCAGCTCGCCGCCCTGGAGCAGCTCTGCCTCAATCAGCCGTTCGCTCTCCTCCGACGGCGTCGTATCCCGTTTCCGAAAAACCACGACCGACACGTCGTAATTGATTTCGCCATAAGCCTCATGCGCCGGCTGCAACGCCGCCAGCGCCTCGCCCGTCGTCGGCACAATCGTTGCCAACCAAGAATAATCCCCCTTGTACTGCCGCCGGAGCAGGTTGTTTGTTGCATCGACATCCCACCGCTGAATACTCGGCACATCACTCTCGTCCGGCTGCTCCACCGCCAAGTCATCCCGAAGCCGAAAAATCGTCTCGGCAACTTCGGTTGTTAAGGCGACGTTGCCCACTTGAGGGAGCGTTACACGACGGATAGGCCAACGTGCAGGAGGGATGGTTGTATTGGGAAAATCTAGTGCCCCCCACGGGTTGTCGCCATTATTGGCATTAAGTGGGAAATATCTCCGACTGATGGGGGATACTGCCGGAAGAAGAATTGCACCGCCACCTAAGGGGTCAATTACAATTGCATTACCCGAGTTCGGAGTTGCTGACATAAACACACTAGTAGTATTGTTAATGAATGCAGTATTAAATGTCAGAGGAGCAGGATGGTCAGTCTCCAACCACTCCCCCGGCTGCAACATCCCCCGGGCCCCAAGCTCCTCAAAAGCGTTTTGAGCAATCGCCGCACCCAAATCAAACTTTTCCCCTTCGACCACATAATGGTTCCCCACCGGAAAAATCGCCGCGACCCCCATCAAACCAAACAGCATCACAAACATCGAAATAAGAATCTCTATGAGGCTGATGCCGCGGCGGCGAAGGTGGAAGGCGGAAGGCGGATGGCGGAATTCTTTTACCGCAGCGCAAGAAATTGAACCACGACGACACGACGAGCACGAAGAAAAATCTCCGTTGAGTCGGTCTCGTTGTGTTCGTCGTGTCGTTGTGGTTAATTTTTTAAGCATAATTATTTCGCCGTCGTCATCTCATGAGCAAACGCGTGGGCAGCCTCAAGTTGGTCGTCGACGTCTTGATCAATAGTCACCATATCACCATCCTCGTCCGAGCCATCGCCCAAATTCACAAACGCCATTTCGCTAACCACCGCCCGTCCGCTGCTGGTAACAATGCTCAGCAAACGGCTATCAAGATTCAACCAGTTGATCTCTTCCTGTTTTTTCTCGACTTCGTTTTTGTCGTTAGGGTTCGTCACCACCCAGGGGGTAAGCGTTGGATCCAGCCCCCCGTTCTCGATCCGCCCCAACAGCAACACAATCCGCGAAGCATTCGCAATCTCGTTCCCATTAAAATACAGACTATCCACCGCACCCGTCGGCGAAAACATGATCCCCACCGTGTCGTTAGTAATCCGTCCAGGTGAATTAAAGAAAAAAGAGCTAACTGTAGGAAACGCACTAGGAATCGTAGCCCCCTCAGCCACCGACGCTTGCATGTCCAGCACAATCCCCGCAGGCAACTGATAGGGCGACTCCGAAGACGTCGCCGGCTGCCGATTTATTTTGTACTTCTTCAACCCCGGAGCAAGCGTCTGCCCCGAATCGTTGATCCAGACGCAAACCGTCGGAGTCAGTGGAGCAATGAGGTCAGGCTTAAGGTACTCAGAGTCTGATCCCGAAAAAATTTCGATCTCGTTCGGCTGCGAAGTGGGATCCCCATCATCCACAATCAAAAACTGGTTCCCTTCCAAATCAACAACATCGCCAATCTGAAACGTCCGAGGAGGAAAGGGATCAGTGCCGTGTGGACTGAGGCCATCCGCTAGAACAAAGTTTAAGTGATAAAGGACCGCACCGTCGTATTCGGGAAAATTCGCCCCACCATTTTGCGTCGACGGATTGGGACCATAAAAACTGATAGTCCCGAGTGCAATTTGGTTGAGATTCGATATTTCGCAACGCGACTCCGTCGAAAACCCAGCAAACGGCGGCGGCACTTCCCAACCAAAAACCTCCAGCGCCACACCACTCTCCGGCGACGATTCTCGAAACGCAATCCCCTGCGGACGCCCCGTCCGAGCCGCACGGGCCTGGGCCAACGTAATATAGCTCTGCAACCCACGCCCCGCCGCCCGTATCTTCCGCACATCATTATTCGGCGAAAGCACCGGAATCACCCCGGCCACAAGCGTCGTAAGAATCACGATCACCACCAATAACTCAATAAGCGTCATCGCCCGACGGCTCATGTGAGATGTTTGATTGAGGATTGAGGATGTGGAAAGAGCGCAGCTTGGGCGCAGCCAATGGTTCCTTAACATCTTCAATCTAAAATCAAACATCCCACATCCCCCTATTTATTGTCCTGCAAATGGTTATGAATATTGTCAATCGAGTTGTCGTCGCCGAGGTTGGTGGGGGCAGTCCCCAGGTACGCCCCAGAGGTACCGGCAGTAGCGTAGGGGTCGTAGGCGCTGATTTGGGCATTTGTGACTGCGGCAATATCTAAAATTCCATCCGGGCCAGGAGAATAAATAAGAGGAGTGATGCGGAATGCGTTCTGGTCGATTCGGAAATGGTCAAAAGGATCGTGATCAGCATCCGAATCACCAACACCAGGGGCGGATAAAACTTGTAGCGGAGAGTTGAACCCTACGGGCCAACGCATCCATTCGATAGGTCGTCCCCAGCCATCTAAGAATTCAGGAGCGCCGTCACCATCGGTGTCGCCAATGTCTCGTTCGCTAAACAACGAACGCGCTTCTCCATCTCCAGTAGAGAGCATAATAATCAGGTACAGGCACTCGGCCCCTTGATTGCTTTCTACCCGATCAATCTTTGCTTGAGTGTCGCCGGGTAAACTCGAAAAAGGGATGCTGTTGTAACGCCGTAGAAAAGAGCTTGATATTGCCGGAAAGGACAATCGCATATCCTTGTATTCGTCGGTGCCACTGGTAAAGATGCGTGTAATCAAAATATCGGGCTTTGCTGTGTTAGTTGAGTTTGGATTCCTCGTGCCAACATCAGTGCTTAAAATATCGCTCCAACGATCAGGCATTTCCAGTTGCATCATTTGGCGAGTTGCATCGAGTCGTGCCCAAGCCATCCACTCCCCACGTTTCCTCAGAGTACTGGCCGTAATCTTACTCGTATCAATATCCACCCGCCGCGTCTCATAAGAAGCCCACTTCTCCATCAACAACCCATGAATCTTCCCAATAATCGTCTTCGTACGGGCTTCACGCGCACTCTCCATCGCCAGATTACTAACGCCTAAAAACGTTGCACTAAGAATCGAAATGATCGTAATCGTTATCAGCAACTCGATGAGCGTCACCCCAAAGCGGAAAGTGGAAAGCGGAAAGCGGGACGAAGCGGGTGCGCAGCACGGCAAGGTCGAACCTGTTCCGCTTTCCGCTTTCCACTTTCCACTTTGCTCGTTCATTCCTGCTCATCCCCCAAATTCCCCGTCATAAAATTCCCCACCGTATCAGCAATGTCGCCAATGAACGGGCCTGTGGGGACTAACAATAGGTTTTGGTAGGCCGAGTTATTTGTTGGGTCGAGGTACATGGAAGCAAACCCATCCCCCCAAATGTCATCAGTACCACAATGCAAGACCTGAAACTTTTTGTCTTCAATAAATCGAATGTCGGCATTACCCGTTGCTGTAGCTGCTGTAGCTAATGTGACTCCTTCACGGAATCGTTTAAGTGCGTAGACATCTCCGCCTCCTATCCCAAACACTGGCAGATCGTATTCCAAAGGCGTATGCCGCGAAGTATCGAAGTAAGCGATTGGCAGTAGCGAGCCTGACGGTGCATAGTGCCACAGGTTAATACGCCGAAGGTCATTAGGAGCTGCACCAGGACGTGGATCGTTGTAAGTGATGAAACGGCCAACACCAGCTCCATCGAAGGTGCCGTCAGATGCCCTGGGCTGTAGGCGACCGAGATCGAATTCGTAGCGAAGTTGTCTGTCCTCCAATACCTCTCCTAATCCAGGTAGCGCATTGTTCACCAAAAACGAGGGGCCACCTGGACCCGAAATTGGAAAAGAAACGTCACTACTAAATCCTCCCAGCCAAAAGCACAGGGCTTCTGCGCTGTTCATCCCCGTATCAATAAGCTCAGAGAATTGCACAGGATTATTGACCGCACTTCCTGCTAGAGCCAAGATCAATTGCGGTGGCTCTTGACTCCTCGGGAACGCTTTCTTGAACATGCGAACAAAGTCATTCTGCGCAAGGTAATTGGTGGGAGCGCTACCCTTGACCATCCCATTCGGCGGATAAGCCCCAAACTCGTTCTTAAATTCCTCAACAGCCGTCCCGATCTGCTGCAGCTCCAGCGTGATCGTCACCTGCTTCGACTTGTTCAGCGCATTAATCGCCGCCCCAGTGATCAACCCCGCCAAAATCGCGATGATCGTAATCACCACCAGCAGCTCGACCAGGGTAAAGGCGGAGGGCGGAAAGTGGAAAGCGGAACTGCGCACTCCTGCCCTTCCGCTTTCCGCTTTCCACTTTCCGCTTTTCAGCCCTGTCTCATTTTGATTCCGTTGCATCTCTAAACTCCTAAATAGGTCGGTACCCTGGATAAACGCAAATCCCGTGCGCAAATCGGTCTGAATCTTCCGTTTCAAGCTCCTGGACCCCAGAAAAGGTCCGCCAAGCGGCGAATTTCCCCATGAAAAGCAGCGATCTGCGGAAACCCACCCCCACTCCAGAAAATAGAGAGGGGTTTTTCCCAGCAAAGCTTTTTCTTCCCCAAGCAAACAAGCCTGGGCGAATTGTATCACAATCGAACACCCCAAAAGCCGCTTTTTGCACCAAAAGTAGGGTGGGCACTGCCCACCACGAACCAAGGCAATCTCCATTTTGGTGGGCACTGCCCACCCTACAAGGCTCCTAGAAGACTTACGTTAGCCCGTTGATCAACTCGACCAGCGGAATAAACAACGCGATCACAATAAACCCGACCGCACCGCCCAAGAAGATAATCAACAGCGGCTCCATCAGCTTCGTCAGTCCGTCGGTCAACACAGCTACTTCTTCGTCGTACGTGTCGGCCACTTTGTAGAGCATCGTATCCAGCTCGCCCGTCTCTTCGCCAACGTCGACCATGTTCACCACAATGTCGTCGACCACGCGCTGACGGTACTTCATCATGTACATCAAAATGCCAATCGGCCCGCCAATAAAACAAAACCAAAAGAAGGCCGCCACCGGATGAAAGCTCAGCTTCGAGTATTCCTTCATCGGCTGCGCAATCGCATCGCCCTCGCGGATGCGGTCGCTGATTCGCCCATAGAGTTTTTCAAACACGGCGTTGCCCGCGGTTTCCCGAGTAATGTTCAACGCTTCAAGAATCGGCACACCACTAGAAATCAGCGTCCCCAAAGTCCGAGACGTACGGGCCATAATGTTCTTTTCAACCAGGTTGCCAAAGATGGGCATCTTGATCGTAAACTGATCCCAGCCCATGCGCCCCGCCTTAAACTTGCGAATAAGTTTGATCGTCAACCAAATCGCAATCGGCACGCCCGGTATTAGATACCAATAGTTGACGCACCACTCAGAAAGTGCGATGAGGTAGATCGTCATGTTCGGCAAATCGAGATCAAAGTCGTCGAAAATTGCCTGAAACGAAGGGACAATCTTGATCATGATGAACGTCAAAATACCGACGGCCACCGATACCACGACGACCGGATAGATCATCGCCCCTTTGACTTTGCGCTTCAGCGATTCCGCCCGTTCTTTGAAGTCGGCCAAACGTTGAAGAATGATTTCCAACGCACCGCCTGCCTCGCCCGCCTTGATCATGTTGACGTACAACCGGTCGAAAGCCTTGGGCGCTTTGCCCATCGCCTCCGAAAGCGTATCGCCACCCTCAATCGCCTCGCAAGTATCTTCCAACGAATACTTCAGCCGACCCGGCTTGGCTTGTTCGCTCAGAATGCGAAGGCTACGAAGAATCGGAAGCCCCGCATCTTGCAAAATCGAAAGCTGCCGAGTAAATGCCGTCAGGTCTTTCGACGGAACCCCACCAAACACAAACCCACGCTTTTTCCCCGTACCCGTCGCCGCCGCCTTCTTACGGGCTTTCTTGACCGAGATCTTCGTAACGAAGTATCCCATCTGCCGTATCGTGGCTTGCGCGTCTTCTTCGGTCGCGGCGTCGATCACATCTTTGATCTCCGCCCCGGTCGAGTCCATCGCTTCAAATTGAAAAGTAGGCATGGCGGTTACCTGGGCGCTAGTTATTAGGCGCTAGGCGCTAGTTGAAAGGAAAGTTGTGGTTTTTTCGTTTTTTGTAACTAGCGCCTAGCAACCAGCGCCTAACGCCTAGTTACGCATCTATAATCGTTTCTCGAATCACTTCTTCGGGGGTCGTAGTTCCTGAATAAGCAGCTTTCATGCCAGCCTCGCGGAGCGTGATCATCCCGTGCTTCTGAGCAACAACCCGCAGATCGTCTGCCGACGAATTCTGCATAATCAGCTCGCGAAGTTCATTGTTCATGATCATCAGCTCAAAAAGGCCGACGCGTCCCTTGTACCCGGTATTATTACAGTTTTCGCAGCCTGCGCCACGGTAAAACTGTTTTCCCTTCAAATCTTCGGCTGTGAGCTCCAAATCGTCGATGATCTCAGCCGAGGGGGAATACTCCTCTTTACACTTGCTACAGACACGCCGGACCAGTCGCTGGGCCAAAATCGCCTCGACCGTCGCGGTGATCAAAAAGGTGGGAACCCCCATGTCCTTCATACGGGTGATCGTGCTGGGCGCATCATTCGTATGCAACGTGCTAAAAACCATATGCCCGGTCAACGAGGCTTGCACCGCAATTTCGGCCGTCTCGAGGTCACGAATCTCACCCACCAAAATCTTATCCGGGTCCTGACGCAAAATGGCCCGTAGACACTTGGCAAACGTGTTGCCGATCGACGCATCGATCGGCACCTGAATAATCCCGTCCATGTCGTACTCGACCGGATCTTCGGTCGTAATCAACTTATCTTCAATCGTATTCAACTCGTTCAGAGCCGAGTAGAGCGTCGTCGTCTTGCCCGAACCCGTGGGGCCGGTCACCAGCACGATTCCATTCGGCTTAGAAATAACGTCACGAAAACCGACCATCAGCTCGTCGTTCATCCCGACATTCTTCAAGTCGAGCGAAACGACCGAGCGATCGAGCACCCGCATAACCACGCTCTCGCCAAACATCGTCGGCAACACGCTCACCCGCAGATCGACCGGATGGCCACCGACGTTCAACTCGATGCGTCCATCCTGCGGCATCCGTCGCTCCGCAATATCCAGATCCGCCATCACCTTAATACGCGTCGTAATCGCAAACGCCAAGTGACGCGGCGGCGGCACCATCTCGTACAGCACCCCGTCCGCCTTAATCCGAATACGAAACTCATCTTCAAACGGCTCGAAGTGCAAATCGCTCGCGTGATCTTTGATCGCCAACAACAGCACCATATTCAACAGCTTGCGAACCGGAGCACTATCGGCAAGCGCCTCGACGCTCGTCAAATCGACCGTGCCGCTTTCGGCCGCAGCCACCGCAGCAGCCAAATCGACATCATTCTCCAGGTCCGAGACAATACTCTCGACACTCTCGGTATTCTCGCCGTAATAACGGTCCAGCGCCGCAATCATCGCCGGTTCGGTCGAGACGACCACCTGAATGTTGAAGCCCAAAAAAGTACGCAGCTCGTCCTGGACCGCCAGATTTTGCGGATCACACATCGCAACGGTCAGCGTATCGTCGGCAAATTCGATCGGGATGATGCGATACATCTGTGCCATCGGCTCGGTCACTTTTTCGAGCACGTCAGGCTCAATGCTCAAGTCCCCCAGAGCAACCGTCCTCAACGACATTTGCTCGCCCAGCGCTTGCGAAAGCTGATCGTCGTTGACCAGACCCATGTCCATCGCCACCTGACCAAGCATTTGCCCAGGACGCTGCTCCTGCTCGTCGACGATCAGCTCAAGCTGATCATCCGAGACATATCCGAGGTCAACCAAAATTTGACCAATGCGACGAAGAGCCATTAAATTTTCAAGGGGTTAAAGAAAAGCCTACAAGTGGTTTGCCCAGTAGCCGCGATCTAACAGATCGCCGGAGCCGCACAAACAAAAACATAAATACACAAAAAATATCATTCCTGATTCGCGTCAATATCCTCATCAAAAGCACCACGCTCCACCGAAGCAATCCGCTTCGCCAGATCATCAGGACTATTCGCCTTCGCAAGCACGTCTTCCTTCGTGACCAGCTCGTTCTTCCAGTGTTCAAACAGATGATCGTCCAGCAGCTTCATCCCATGCTTCGAGCCAGTTTGAATCGCCGAGGTAATTCGGAAAATCTTATTCTCACGAATCAGATTCGCAATGCCCGGCGTAACCACCAAAGTCTCGAACGCCGCAATCCGCCCACCGCCAATACGCGGACAAAGCTGCTGGGCAAGGATCCCAATAATCGAAGTCGCCAGTTGCGTACGAATTTGATCTTGCTGATTCGTCGGAAAAACGTCGATCACACGATTGATCGTGCCCGCAGCGCTCGAAGTATGCAGCGTCCCAAACACCACATGCCCCGTCTCCGCCGCCGTGATTGCCGCCTCAATCGTCTCAAGGTCTCGCAGCTCACCAACAAGAATCACGTCGGGGTCTTGACGCAAAGCACGCCGAATCGCTTCGGCAAACGTCGTCACATCAACACCCACTTCACGCTGGTTGATCGTCGACTTCTTGTGCTTGTGATAAAACTCGATCGGATCTTCGATCGTAATAATATGATGGTCGACCGTGTCGTTGAGATAATCGATCATCGCCGCCAGCGATGTCGATTTGCCCGAACCGGTCGGCCCCGTCACAAGAATCAATCCCCGAGGACGCATGATCATATCTTTGAAAATCGGAGGAACCGAGAGTTGGTCCATCGACATCAGGTCGACCGGAATTTGCCGCAGCACCATCGCGACATGGCCACGCTGTCGAAACACCGAAACACGAAAACGCGCTTGGTCGCCAAAAGCAAAACCAAAGTCGGTGCTCCCCGTCTCTTGAAATTCCTGCTGGCAACGGTCCGGCGTGATACTCTTCATCAGCCCCATCGTGTCAGAAGGCTCCAACACTTTGGTTTTGAGTTTCTGCATCCGGCCATGCAAACGCAACACCGGGGGTTGCCCCACAGTAATGTGCAGATCGCTCGCCCCCTGCTTCACTTGCGCAGAGAGCAGCTTGTCGATTAAGATCGTTCCCATCAGTAACTCTTCCTGTTCCTAATTCCTGTTCCGCCGTAGGACAGGCCTCTGGCCTGTCCACCACTTCAATTCTAGTCGCCACCCACCAAAAAACAGGCCGCAACTCGCTCATCAAGCTGCTTATTTCAATCCACTTCAATCCGCTTCGACACCCGGAAAACCTCGTCCAACGTCGTGATTCCGGCCAACGCCTTACGGATACCATCGTCGTAAAGTGTTGTCATACCTTGCTTTATGGCTGCTTTCTGGATTTCAACAGTCGACGCACCAGCAAAAGCCAGCTCACGAACCCTCGCGTTCATCGGCATCAGCTCAAAAATACCAAGCCGTCCCCGATAACCACTTTTCCCACAGTGAGAGCAACCCGCCCCTCGCATAAATGTCGCGTCCGCAGCCTGTTCCGCAGTGATGCCCGCTGCTTCCAACTGGCCCTCAGAAGGCGAAAAAGGCTGTTTGCATTTCGTACAAACTACGCGGACCAGCCGCTGTGCCAAAATCCCGATCACGCTACCCGCCACCAAGTAAGCAGGCACGCCCATGTCGACCATCCGCGTCACCGCGCCCGGCGCGTCATTCGTATGCAAAGTGCTAAACACCAAGTGACCCGTCAACGAAGCTTGAATACCCATCGACGCCGTCTCGTGATCTCGCATCTCGCCCACCAAAATTACGTTGGGAGCCTGACGCAACATCGCGCGAATAATCAGCGCAAAGTCGAGACCAATGCTATGTTTCACTTCCACCTGATTGATGCCCGGCAAATAATACTCCACCGGGTCTTCCGCAGTAATAATCTTACGGTCAGGACGATTCAATTCGTTGAGCGCCGCATAGAGCGTCGTCGTCTTGCCCGACCCCGTCGGCCCCGTCACCAGCAAAATACCATTAGGACGTTGGATCAACGAGCGGAACTTCTTAAAATCGGCTTCCGAAAGCCCCAACTGCCGCACGCCCACCTTAATGTTGTCTTTGTCCAGCAGCCGCATCACGCAAGACTGCCCGTGGCTCGTCGGCAACATACTCACCCGCAGGTCAATCTCTTTACCGCCTGCCGTGATCTTAATCCGCCCGTCCTGCGGTCGCCGACGTTCCGCAATATCCATCTTCGAGAGGATTTTGATGCGGGAAAGCAGTGCCGCAAGCATACGCCGCGGAGGACTATCACGTTCGATCAGCACCCCATCAATCCGGTACCGAATCCGTACCCGATCTTCAAACGGCTCGACATGAATGTCCGAAGCTCGTAACTGAACCGCCTCGGTAATCATCAACTGCACAAGCCGCACGATCGGAGCACTCGACTCGTCGACGACCTCATCATCATCCCCGCCGCCGTCGTCTTCCGTCTCGGTAAAGTCGATCGCCGTATCCGTAAATTCTTGCAGCATCGAGTCAGCACTCTCGCCATCAACCTGACCATAGTTACGGTTGATCGCCTCCAAGATGCTCTCTTTCGTCGAAAGCGCAATCTCCACTTTTCGGTTAAGAATAAACTGCAACTTGTCAAAGGTTTCAAAGTCGAGCGGATCGCTCACCACCACCTTCAACTTGCCATCCTCTTCAGAAAAAGGAATGACCGCGTTTTCGCGCGCCACCGATTCCGGTACCAACTCCACAATCGCCGGAGGAATCGGCACGTTATTCAAGTCGACATATTCATAGTCATGCTGCTCGGCCAAGCAACGCATGATCTGGTCGCCCGAGGCATAACCCAACTGAACAATCACGTCTTGCAGCTTCAGCTTACGCGACGAAGCAACCGTCTGCGATTCTTGCAGTTGCTCGGGCCCAATGACGCCCTTCTTGATGAGATAATCGCCGAGATCTGCCATAGTTACGTTTCAGGGTTCGCAAAGGTGTCTTGTTTCGCATTAGGAGATATCCAGCGAGATATCCGAGCAGCGCCAAGGACAACACGCCAACAACGACAAAAGAGGCCCGAAGTCCCTGCGGCCATGAAGGTTAGGTATACCATCCCCCCTAGCTGCCCTACAGACTCTAGGCTAATGAGGCAGACTCATTCTGTCAATTTATGCACCAAGCTTCGAGCGACGCTCACAGCGCCGCCAAGCAGAAAAACAAGCACAATCAGAACAACCCACGCCCCCAGGCAAAGAAGAACCGACGGTCCCCCAGGCAACACACCCAGGTCTCCCCGCAGCACCCTCAATAAAAGGCCCCCAGCGGCCAAGAAATCCAAAGCAACCAAACTCACGTCGGATCGTGCAGAAAAAGTATCCCCGGCTGGATTCGAACCAGCAACCTTCGGCTTCGGAGGCGGCCTCGAAAGAGCATTCTCGCAGTGCGAAATCCGTGTAGCGCTAAAGAGTTACAACCGAATAGCGAGTCTTTCAAACTCACCAACGACGCCCACAATCTACACGTTTTATAACGATTTGCAACAGGTTCTGTGACAAGCTTGGCCGCGCAAGTGCCACGCACTTCAAAGACGGTTACAAAGCTAACCACAAACTGCGATGGCCCGGCTACAGAAGCACCAACCTTAGTTGCGGATTGGCCGCAGGCTGGGATTGGTTACACTCGGGCCTTCCGGCCAAGACGGCAAGGACGGGTTGCGGATTGGCCGCAGGCTGGGATTGGTTACACTTCGTCTTCCACTGGCTCCATGAGACACGCGGTTGCGGATTGGCCGCAGGCTGGGATTGGTTACACTCTCCGTGCCTTTGATCGCGTCACGAAATCCGTTGCGGATTGGCCGCAGGCTGGGATTGGTTACACTGGACAGCACTCAGCACGCGCATGGCTGTCGGTTGCGGATTGGCCGCAGGCTGGGATTGGTTACACTCGCCGCAAAGCGACTCCGCAAATTGACGCAGTTGCGGATTGGCCGCAGGCTGGGATTGGTTACACTCAACTTTCCTGGGGAGTCCGGCCGGAACTAGTTGCGGATTGGCCGCAGGCTGGGATTGGTTACACTTTTGCCAATCAGGGCGATCCCACCGTAGAAGTTGCGGATTGGCCGCAGGCTGGGATTGGTTACACTCACCTGCCGTTGCCGTGCCCGTGATTGGCGGTTGCGGATTGGCCGCAGGCTGGGATTGGTTACACTGAATCGCGATTACGGCGATTCGGACGGTTGCGGATTGGCCGCAGGCTGGGATTGGTTACACTACGCAACACGCTCCGAACTTCCGCCTGCTTGTTGCGGATTGGCCGCAGGCTGGGATTGGTTACACCGGGATTGTTCTGGCCGGACTCTGGCCCAGGTTGCGGATTGGCCGCAGGCTGGGATTGGTTACACTATTCTGAATATGTTCGTCCGTCTTGCCTAGTTGCGGATTGGCCGCAGGCTGGGATTGGTTACACTTCTCAAGATTCGCCACCCTAGCTCGACGGCGTTGCGGATTGGCCGCAGGCTGGGATTGGTTACACTGAGCGGGTGAACCTAGACTGATTGAAATGCTGGTTGCGGATTGGCCGCAGGCTGGGATTGGTTACACTGAAAGGTGCAACTGTCGCGTTGCGGATTGGCCGCAGGCTGGGATTGGTTACACTCATTTTCGCATTCAGAAGCTAACAAACCTAGTTGCGGATTGGCCGCAGGCTGGGATTGGTTACACTAGGCCGGTCAGGATACCGAAGGGCGGAATGGTTGCGGATTGGCCGCAGGCTGGGATTGGTTACACTAATTCCGGCAGGACTCGAACCTGCGACCCAGTTGCGGATTGGCCGCAGGCTGGGATTGGTTACACTGACGATGGAGACGGGCGAGCAGATACGGGCGTTGCGGATTGGCCGCAGGCTGGGATTGGTTACACTCTGGAAGTCGGAAGCCACACGGGGCTGTCAGTTGCGGATTGGCCGCAGGCTGGGATTGGTTACACTAAATGACGCCAAAACGACGCGTTGATAAGAGTTGCGGATTGGCCGCAGGCTGGGATTGGTTACACTGCGGCCAAAGAGGGGACTCGCCACGACGTAGTTGCGGATTGGCCGCAGGCTGGGATTGGTTACACTGCTTTGACGTTCGAGCCGCTGAAGGCTTTGTTGCGGATTGGCCGCAGGCTGGGATTGGTTACACTGATTGCCGATAGGGGTGCCGGTCAGACACAGTTGCGGATTGGCCGCAGGCTGGGATTGGTTACACTGACGCGAAGGGCTGCCGCCTATACTGCCGAGTTGCGGATTGGCCGCAGGCTGGGATTGGTTACACTAATAGCATAACCGGCATGTGCGAGGGCCTCGGTTGCGGATTGGCCGCAGGCTGGGATTGGTTACACTCAGCTTTTGAGGACTCTTTTTTGTTGCGGATTGGCCGCAGGCTGGGATTGGTTACACTTCCGCCTTGTCGCCCGTCCAGATCAAGTTGCGGATTGGCCGCAGGCTGGGATTGGTTACACTCGAACACACTTCTTCGACGCAGCAAAACAAGTTGCGGATTGGCCGCAGGCTGGGATTGGTTACACTTCGCATTTGAGCGAATTGCTACAAACGTTGCGGATTGGCCGCAGGCTGGGATTGGTTACACTGAATCATCCATCCCTCGAACCACTCAATGCCTCGTTGCGGATTGGCCGCAGGCTGGGATTGGTTACACTTCCGTTCGGACGGACCCCTAACAGAGGCATGTTGCGGATTGGCCGCAGGCTGGGATTGGTTACACTCTCCTAGTGTCGCCTGCAATTGTTGCGGTTGCGGATTGGCCGCAGGCTGGGATTGGTTACACTTCCTTGATTCGTATTGAAAGCGTCATCTGTTGCGGATTGGCCGCAGGCTGGGATTGGTTACACTGTCAATGAAGTACCAGTACCTAGAAAGTTGCGGATTGGCCGCAGGCTGGGATTGGTTACACTCGAACACACTTGCTTGACGCAAGGACAAGTTGCGGATTGGCCGCAGGCTGGGATTGGTTACACTCACAACTTGCTTGCCTTGCGGATTGGCCGCAGGCTGGGATTGGTTACACTGCCTGGCATCCAAGTCGCGTACTGACAAGGAGTTACGTCCGAAGGTCCGCTAGAAAAGTTCGAGTTGATTAGGAGGTTTTTCAGCAGCACGGCGTTTTTTACCCCAGAAAATTCGCATTCGTTCAAACTGTTTGTCCGTTATGACGAGGACTCGCACCTCGCCATCGCGTGGAAGATGTGCCTCGATCCGCCCTACATGCACGTCGGAATTTTCGCGGCTCGGACAAGGCCTAGCATACACCGAATACTGCATCTGCTGAAATCCATTAGTCAAAAGAAGCTTGCGAAATTGGGTATATTCTCTCCTTGCCTGTTTCGTGTCGGTCGGCAAATCGAACATAGCTAGAACCCACATTAGACGATATCCGGTGATTTGCATGGCACAGGCTCACTGGGGTGCTGGGAATCTTCCACCGACGCCGACGCCGGGACGGGGATCTCAAGACGCCGGCTTTCGCCCGCATAGCAACGCACCAGCGAGGCTAGTAGCCGATGCAACATAACCATCAGCGGGCCTGTTTGGTCCCCCTGTGTCCCCTTGAGCTTCGTCCCCCTGAGCTTCATTGAGCAGGTCAGCAAGTTCAGCAACTCGGCCTTCGCCGGTTGGTTAAGCGACTCGTACCCCTGGCGATACATTTCTCGAACCCGATCATCCACCAACGGCCTAAAAGGTTCGATCAAATCATCGGCCAAACAAAAGGCGTTGCTCCGATTGGAATGGTGCAATCCCAGGCTAGGTTGCAAGCCAGCGGCAACAATGGCTCGACCTATTGCGGCTCGCAGGATGGCATAACCGTAGTTCAAAAAGCTGTTTAGTCCCGAGCCTTGGGGGTCGCGTCGGAACAACTCCAAGTCGGCTTCTTTCGGATCGGCTGTGTCCAACCAGTTACGCCAGTAGAGCTTGGCGGCGTGCGCCTCGACGTTCGACGGATCGCCCGAACGCACTTCTTTTGCCAAGGCGAATAATTTTTTGTGCGCAGGCAAGCGAGCGTCGACATTGCCGGCCTGCGCTTCAATTTTGGCAACGATCAATTGCTGCCAAAGCCGTTTCCTGAGTGGTTGGCTCAACGCAATTTGGTCGGCAAGGCGAGAAACAATTTGCGTATGGTTTGCCAAGGGAAGAACAAGTGCTGTTGGAAGATGGTCTCGCCCACAGAGAACGACCGCTGCACCAGCCTCAGCCAATGAGATCAGCGCGTGGTGGCTATAGGTGGTTTGAGGATGGTCGACCACGACCATGCCGAGATCTTCGCAAGGTGCCTGCCCAACAATTTTGCCATCGCGTTTGAGCAACAGTTGCCGATTGCGAACCGCCAGATGGGCCGCCTCACGCGAAATTTCTAAGGTCCGTTTGATCACAAGGGTCGCTCACCTATTCGGACGTCCTCCCTGACCATTGCCGCTGACGTACGATCGTGCCTGCCTTTCACAATAACTATGGGATGACCGGGAAGCCAGTAATTTCAATCGTTTGCCCAACGGATTCTTCCGAGAGGGTCAACGGTGACTTTCCTGCAGTCCAGCGTGTTCGGAGATGGCACATATTTTGCTTGCTTGCTGCTTTTTCTAGCATCTGTGTGTTCAGCAAATTCCATTTGACTTGTGGTAGATTTTGCGGATTTATATCGCATAAGCTTTTCTTCGCCTTTTACATTCGCCAGAACAAGCTCTCCACTCGACAGCGACATAATAAACCGAGCCTCGGGTCGGTCAGGATGAACCCGATCAATAATCGGCTCACCCCGCTTAATCCGCTGAGTCGCCTCCAGCATAGTCACAAAAACAGCTTCACGTTTCTTCTTGCCTTTTACCTCAAACTCAAAAATACAAAGGTGGTGATTCGAGCCGGGTTTTACGTAGGCCTGATCCTTCGAGCCTTCTTCACGCAACGGGGCAATAGTCTTTTCCGGCTTGATAAGTCGAACCCGTTTAATGGGAACGCCCTTGGGCATTTTTAGGTTGGAAAGCGCCTCTTTCATTTTCTTCTTATCCGGTTTTTTTCCACGCCCTGCTTCGAGGCCGGCATCGGCAAGTGCCTTTTCAACAATGCGTTGAATCCCCTTGTCGCGAATCCGATCAACTTCCGCCGCCGAAAGGTCTGCCACCGGTTTACGGACAACCCATTCTTCCTCGTTGGCTGTCGGTCCATAAAGCGTCTCTTCGTGCAACGCCCCTCGTACTTTGCGCTCAACCCGATGCGAGACGTTGATTCCCTTGACCTTAGCAACAACATCATCACGAAAATTCTCCCACGGCTCCATCAAGATTTCGCCATGCTGACGAGCACCGCCTTTTTTCACGCTATCAGAGAGCATTCGCAGTCGCTTACGGTCTGTCAGTGCTAACACAACGGCATCAATCGCGTGGTGTCGATGGTCCGCACGGTTTTTCTCGCCACCGCGCATCTTGTTTTGCTCTTGCCAAGCAGGGCTATCGGGCAGTTCCGAGAGAATGGTCGTTAGCCCCCACTGCCATCGCAACTCGGCGGTAAGCTGCCCCTTGAGACCGAGAACGTCGTGTGGCTTGTCGAACAACAATTGAAGATACTCGACCGTTGCACGGGTAATGTAGCCCGTGTCAGTCAGTTGCCGGGCAATAAACTTATCGAGATCAAGTTCCTTCTGCAAGAAACGCCGATACTTGGGATAGGGCATCAGGCCTTTGCGCAACAGCTTTCCAGCACGTTGGCACATGGCCGTATATTTTTCTTCGTCGCTGGCTGCACACCATTCGTAGGGCGAGTTTTGTCCCTTGTCGTGATTGCATTCGCGATGGCAAACGACTTTGTTCATCTGCGAATCATCCAAGCAACGCGAGTAGGGCAAGATATGATCTATGTCGGTCGCGCCGCCCGAAAGCTGCTTCTGGCTAATCGCTTTACCGCAGTAGATGCACTCGAGCGATTGCTGCTGCCATAATCGGTACTTGAGAATCGAGTCGCGACTGGGACGCTCGCCCAGGTTGCGGATTGCTTTGGCAGCCTCCTCTCGATCGGCCTCATTCTTGCGGATACGCGAATTGTATTCACTGCGAGCTTTTGGCCCCATGCGCAGAGATCGTGTCATTTCAACATGCACTGCATCAGGCTTGCCATGCTCCCGAATAATGGCATTCACCACTTTGCGGACCTCAACCAAGGCTCGCTTAACCACCGGGTTGGGCAAATCGCCAAGTTTACAATCTTTTACGTTCACACGACTCAGGTCAGGCAAGAAACCGAACAATCGACGCTGCAACTCGTCACGTCGCAAATATCCAGCAGCATGAAGAGCACTTTTTTCAGGGTCGCTCTGGGACTGATAAATCATCCCCTTCTCCAGGTGCGGCAAGAGCTTGTCTAGCGCTATGCGTGACAACATCCCATATCCCGTGGGCAAATCGATGTCGAGCGACGCCTCCGCCTGATCGGCAGAGAACCCAAATTCGTTCATCAAACGCTCGACAACAAGATCGTCTTCGCTCTGATTCTCACGCAGCAGGTCAACGATGGCATCTTTTTCACTCTCAGGCCGTTTATGCCAGTCTTTTCCCAGACTTTTGGCAAACATCCAATCGAGCGTCATTCCCTTGAGCATCGAACGCTTGCCACGTTCAAGGTTGAATTTTACCGATTCCAGAAAACCAAGCTTCTTGCGGATTTGGTCGAAGGTTGCCTTCTCTCGCGTGCTTAGATGTTCAAGCAACAACGTCCGATGATCTTCAGAGAGCGGCAATTCCTCGTTCGATTCGGGATCGACATAACGTAGGTTATTCACCTCTTGCAGCAAGCGAGATCGCTCAGCATGACGATCGGCCCGAGGACAACGCTTTTGCTTAGGTTCCAGCTCGCAAATCCCAACGACCGACTTCGGCCAATACATGGGACGTTGAAAAAACAATAAGCCGTGCAACCCAAAAGCTTCGAGGTCAGACAGACCTTTGCGCCGAGCATCGCTTTTGGCAATCGGCTTGCGCGGAGAAACAGCCTGCTTCGGATCGTCGATCGGCCCCATCACCCCCCAGCGAGTTTTATCCGTGAGCAACTCAGGATGGTATTCTGCTTGCTTGTTCCACAGAACATCAAACTCTTCAAAAAATTGCGAACGAGCCAAATGACGATTTCGGACTTTGTCGTCGCCATCGTCGGCTCGATTTTTGTGGTCAAGCTTGGCAGCTTTATCTGCCAAATAGGCACCAATTGTCTCAAAGCCGCCAGCCTCTCGCTTGGCCTCGTTCTCGTTGATCTCAGCGAGCATCCCCTGAGCCTCGCTATCATCACGGTCCTTCTTGCGATTCGAAAGAAACCCACGTCGCTGATTGAGGTGCAACAGAACACGACCAAACTCATGCAGTTCAAGCTGCTCCGACAAGCCCTTACGCCGAAGCTCATAAGGGTCAAGCTGATAAAGTGCCTCCTGAGCTGCCGAACCAGCAGGCCAAAGCTCCAAGCGAATGAGAGCCTCAATCAACTTTTGCCGCCGAACCACCCGCCGCCGAACCTGTCGCCGCATCCCCCGAGCAATCCGCCGATCCTCATTACGAGATTTTTCTTTCCCGGTGTCGAACGCATCAACCCCCTCGGGAAACACCCGGACTCGGATCCAATATCCACAATCCCCGACTGAGTAAGTTTTGGCTCGGATCATCAGAATCCTCGCGAATGAGAGCCCAGCCAATGGAGTTTGGGCCTAAATCGAGGCCGAGAGTAAGTTTTGGCATTTTTTGAAGAATCCATTTGGAGATAGGGTGCTGTTCTGGTAAAAAGTGCCTGAGGTGTAACCAATCTCAGCCTGCGTCTTTTCGTAACAAGAATAGAATTCGCAGGCACTGCTCCACGGAGCAACCGGCCGTACTAAGTCGGGGCGTACTCGGCTTCGAACTGCTCGGGACCACGGTCGCTAAGTAAACCCAGCCCTGTCAAAAGTGCGGCCTTTTTTATGCAATCATTCGCCTGCTTCTCAGGACTGCCACCCGCCTTCTCGCATCCACTGCATATTTTTTGGAACAAATTTTGCGTGAAGTCTTCCGGCAATTGTTCTCAAACACGATACGAGAATAATGTTCGCACATGCTGAAAAACTTACCCGAAATGCTAGCAGGTTCTGGTAAGTATTGCAAAAAGCGACTGGGGTAAATGTCCTGCTAGACAAAGATACAGAAGGGGAAATGGATGATAGATGCATTATCAAAATGGTCAGAAGGCAAGCCAGTGCTACTTGCCGCGTTTGCACAAATGGCCGTATTTGCCGCTGAGGACATATATAAACTTCTTCAGTTAGTCATTACTGAGAGCAGTCAACTGCGAGGCTCTCGACGTTCTGAGGGTACCGAATGGCTTCGACTCTATGGCAAGCACAGAGAACTACGTCGTGGCCTTTTGGTCGCAGTAGGCACCGGTGCAAAACGCATTGTTCAATATGAAAACATGCTGGATTTTTTTGGGTGGATGAGTCGAGCGAATCCTAAACAGGTAACCGAATTATTCCAAAGTGTCACTCAGACGCAGTGGGAACGCGCCATGCGAAATGTCTTGAGGCTGAGCAATTGGTTTACGCGGACGCACAGACGAGAATTGGCCGGTAGCCCTGGCAATGGATTCTTTGTCAAAACGGACGGCCAGCAGGTGATGGCATCATTGCCATTCCGGTTTTTTATGCGTGTAGCTTTCCCTTGTTGGTTTTTGTATGGCAAATGGCCCAGCCAAATGCTCTATGAGGCTACTCGCCTCAAACGAACCAACTGGAAATCACTGGAAAATCTAGTACGGCTTGATAAGCATGTCGTGAATCACCCAAGAATCGTTTGGATGTTGAATTGTGCCCCACACACAATCCGACAATTTGCGAGAAATCACATTTCAAAAAGCATCAATAGTCACCCGAAAAATATTTCTCGGAAAAACGTGAAATATCGCATTGGTAGATTGATTGCACGCATCTCAGAACGATTTGGATATCGTTTGCTAGAGCCCGAGATCCGAAAGCTATTTAACATCGCAGCACGCAATAGGCATGAACTTCTCTCTGATACGAACCTGCCACTGGGCTCCGAGACGTTCTCCAAGGCACTTCAACGAGAACCTAACTTTTGGTTTCTACCACTCAAACCGGACACGCAAACATTAAAACGTGTCCGGGCGCTTCGAGGGTAGTTCGTCTAACATTCCGGCATGCCACCGGAAAACCCACAAAACGAACCAACGAAACCGTCGCCTGGGCGAAGCCCGCACCGGCCGTCCGCGAGGCCGGGCGGAGCATCGCCCACAGGCGACGTAACTGGTCACAGGGAAGAGGTGGCGGGAGGGGAGTCTGGGTCAGTTCATGAGAACGCTGGGGCGGGGGGGCCCCCAGCAAACGATGCTAACGACCGAGAGACTCCTGCGTTCTCGTTCGACCCGACAGCACCGGGAGGAGAGGGGGAGTCTAGTAACACCCCCTCTCCAAAAACCACAACCGGTGGAGAAGACTGGCTCTCGGTCAATTTCTACATTGATTTTGAGACAGAGTATTTCGAGGAGCTAGCAGACAAGCTCAATCTAGCTCAAGCGGCGGCCATCGACCTGGCAAGCAAAAGCCATTCTGAAACAACGCCCCTATTTCATGATGAAATCGAACTCAATGGCATTCGGTTTATCGTTGCTCCTCGTGGTTCTCGTCTAGGCACCGGCAACAAAGCCTTGGGCATGAAATGGAGACTCCAAAGCGAACACGGCATTACTGTCATGCTCGCGAATAGAGCGGAAGCACATAAAACTACGCCCAATATGGCTATGGTTGCTACCTCCACGGTCTTAATGCGTCGGGGTTTCGATACCGTCTGGGCGCTCATGCAAGATTATGTGAAAGCTCTCGGTGGAAGGATTAGAACGAACAAGATTTCAAGGGTAGACGTGTGCGTTGATCTGGCTGATGTTTCCGTGGAAGAATTCTGCACACCGTTTTCTCAAAACTGGGTTGTCTCTCGGGCTCGTCAAAGAGACCTGTACGAATCTGGCGTATTCATAAGCAGCCACAAGGTTGGCAGACGCCCTACAGGGTTTGCCATAGGCAAAACACCACTTCGCTTAAGAGTCTATGACAAGCTATTAGAAGTATCTAAGAGCCCAGAAAAACTACCACTTCTTGCAACTAAGCGCTGGGGCTATCTGCCCATGTGTGCAACAAGAGTCGAGTATCAAATCTCTCGGGCCAAACTCAAACAGTTTGGCGTAGACACGGTCGAAGACTGGATCGAAAAACGCCTAGCCATTGTCGGCAAGCTAACACTTGAATGGTTCCGGCTTACCGATGGCCCGGTGGATCAGAAACACGCCAACCGATCACCAGTTCTTCCCCTCTGGCTAAAAGCTCGCGAAGCCTTCTTCGAGTGGTGCCTGGGTTCTTCCGATGTTTTGCTCGAACCTTTGCCCAAGCTTCATGTAGATATGAGCAAGCAGATAAAACAAATCGTTGGCATGTTTATCGGCATCTGCGCCCGCGTCGGGAAAGACATCTGCGATAACGAGAAGTTCTATCGCGAATTTGAATTTGCAATTCGCGACATCGTCGGCAACCGCGATATGGCTGCTGAGGTGAAGCGTAAATCCTTGGAAATTGGTAACCGCATTCCTGAATCTAATGAGGGGGAGTTTTGAGATGGGGCGTCACAACAACGAAAGTCTTCTGGATGCAGACTATGACGATCCGTTCCAGCCACCCTGGTCGCGGTCGGTTCGGTGCGATGTCTGCAAGCAAATCTACCAGTCTGAAGAGATGTGGTACGACACCCCATCAGAACTCTGGGTCTGTCGTGATTGGCCGAAATGCCGTGGAGCCGGCTACCAAATTGATATTTATGACGCCAAACACCAGAAGGGGGATTCCGACCAATGATGTTGACCGTCAAGGAAGTCGCTGAGCATTTGCGAGTGAGTGCCACTTGCGTGTATCAACTGATCGAAAAGGGAAAGCTGGTCTGTCATCGCATTGGATTGGGTCGAGGTGCCATCCGCGTTCGTGAAACAGACTTGGCAGCCTTTATTGACGGCTGTAAAGAAAGCCGAGGCGAAAGCGAACAAATCACTTATCGCCCCGGCAAAAAACTAAAACACCTTAAACAGTAACCTTTTGGGCTGCTGAACGAAGATAGACCGGGTCGTGCGTTAAGTGAGCATAAGTTCTGGCAAGCGTACTCGTATCGGAGTGCCCCAGTAGTACTGCTACCGTAATCGGATCGACGCCTTTCTTGAGAGCGTTTGTAGCCCAGGTGTGCCTGAGCGAGTAAAGACTGTAGCGTACCCCCGTTTTCTTTTTAATGGTAAAGAAACGGCAGCAGACAGCGTCAGTAGTCCAGGGTTTTCCTTTTGTGTTACGGAAAATAGGGCCCACAGGATTTTTCTCCATGTAGCGGGACGTAAGCTCTAGGGCTTTTTCGTTCAGATAAACAATCCTTGGTAGCTTACCCCCTTTTGCCTCCTTGGCAGGAAACACCCATCGCGAATTGTCCAAATCAACATGCCTTGCCTCCACTCGCAAAGTTTCTTGAGGCCTGGCTCCGGTCTCCCAAGAAATCGAGAGCAAGTCTTGAAAAGAACGATCGGCAGTTAAGGCAAGCAGTTGCTGAAATTCCTTGTCAGAAACTACTTGGTCTCGTTTACCTGCCGGGGGTTTTTCAAAATACTGAACAGGCGATTTATCGATGTATCCCTGTTGCACTGCCCATGACAAAGCCCGCTGAACCGTTCGGCAAGCGTTGCGTTTGTTTCCTGGTGCCCAATTGGGATGCGAATCGATCCATCGTTGCAGGTGGTAGGGCTTGAGTTGCGACACCTTTAGCCCGCAAGGAATGAAATCAACGAACTGTTGCGACCGGTCGCGATACCACTCATACGTCCTAGGCTTACGATGGATTTGACACCATTCCAGAAAGGCATCAATGATCTCGGCCACGGTCTCTCCTGTCGATCGCTGCTCTGGAGGAGCGCTCATCAGGCGATGATATTGCTCGAATGCGGCCCGTTCGTCTGTACCAAGATTGTACTGGTGACCGTCAATCGTGACGTACCAGAGCCCTCGAGCGGGGCGGTACCAGGGCTTGGGATACTTTTTCGACATTTTGGAACCTCTCAGCATTAGCGAATTGAAACACTAAGGCGAGCTGAAAGGTTCGCTTGGCCCCCAGTAGTTACAGCTACTCGGGGGCCTTTTTCGATTGCCCATTATACGCAGTATCTGTGACAAAATCTGTGACAGGGCAATAGCATTCGACGTAAGTCAGTATCCCCGGCTGGATTCGAACCAGCAACCTTCGGCTTCGGAGGCCGACACTCTATCCAGTTGAGCTACGGAGACAAACGGGGCTAATGACGTCTTGTACCACAGTTCTCTCCAGACAACGACTCCTCAGACACGACAGTGCTACCCAGCATTCTCATCGCAAGCCACTTCCAAGAACTATCAAACAACAGATTCTACCCATGCCTGTAAAACGCCGCAAGAACCGAGTGTCGCCAACGGAAACTTCTAAGCCCCGTGCGACGTCGCCGTTGACACGGTAGACGCCAGTATTTCAGTTGCCACATGCATGCCCGCTTCGGGCCCAGGATTGATATCCTTCCGCAGGCATCTCTCACGAGAAAAAAGGGGTTTTGAAACCGGCCCTAAACTGTATGGATGCAAAGGCTTAGGGCAATCCATGACGGAAAGTTCTCGTTTTTCGATACCAATTTTGCCTTGCTAACGACTTACTATAACTAGAAGAGACACTTTTCCCCATTTTGCTAGTCGGCGAACCATGGCTCCCACAGACCACCAATCTGATGACGAAGGTCGAGTTGATCCGCCAGACTCCGCTTCGGACGGACGGGCGGTGGAACAACGGCGCGAGGCTTTTGCCCGGCTCTTTGCTCAGCATGATCGGTGGTTGTTTTCGTATCTGGTGATCTTGCTAGGCAGCCCTGCCGACGCGGAAGAAGTATTTCAGGAAGTTTGCGTCGTGTTGTGGCGCGAGCATGAAAAATTCCAGCTTGGCACCGACTTTGTACGGTGGGTCAGCGTGATTGCGAACAACCAAGTCTATCGCTTCCGAGCCAAATCAAAACGCAAGAATTTTCCGATCGACGAAGGGTTATTGGGCGATGTTGCCAGTGCCGCCATTGGCCGCGCCGATATTTTTCAGTACCGCCGCGATGCCTTGCGAAAGTGCCTGGGAAAGCTGACAGCAGAAGATCGTCAGGTGGTGCAGCAATGTTACAGCCACGAGACAAAAAATTTCAAGTCGGCTGCCGAACATTTGGGCCGTCCAGTCAATACTGTCTACAAAGCTCTCAATAGGATACGCCGGATGTTGCATGATTGCATTAATCAAACGCTTGCCACGGAGGGGTTGCAGTGAAGTCAATAAGTAAAGAACGGCTCCACGGCGAGCAGTCCAAGACCGAACAACGCGGTTTGCGCGCCATGGGCGATGTCTGTAATGGCGTGATTAGTGAAAGCGAAGGCCGATGGCTGGCGGACCAGCTTCGCCAAGATCCGGCGCTGCGAGACTTGTACGTTGATTACATGACGATGCACGCGTCTCTGTCTGTGGAGGCTGCTGCCTTGGATCCCGTAGTTGAAGATTCGCAGCAAGTTCATGCTTCGCACCCAGAAACGGTGCGTCCTACGAGTGTTTCTGGCAAATCATGGCTAAGTAGGTCGTGGCTGGTGTTAGCGGCCTCGGTCGTTTTTGTTTCACTTTTCACGGGCGTTCTCGATCGGTTTTTATCTCTGCGAGACGGTGCCACGCCGGCAAAAGACGCTCGTCTTGCTGAGAATAGCGGTGAGGTGGAGGCTTCGTTATCGATTGCTCGCATTACGGGCACGCAAAATTGTCGTTGGGGTAATTCGGGCACTGATGTTGGTTTCGGTGCAGAGCTTGGCGCAGGGCAGAAGATTCAATTGATCGAAGGACTGGCGGAGATTACCTTCAAGGACGGGGCCACGATGTTGCTCGAAAGCCCGGCGACGGTCGTCTTTCAGGCTGCTGGACAGATCGAAGTGCTCGAGGGTCGTTTGGCTGCGAGGGTGACCCCTGGGTCAAGCAAACTTTGCATTCGCACAAAAACGTTCGACTTGGTCAACCTGGGTGCAGAGTTTGGCTTGCTCGCTCGCGAAGCGGGGAATTCTGAGCTGCATGTTTTCAACGGCACGGTGCAGGCAGACGTGTTGAATGCTGCCGGCAAACGGCGTCGGCAGCTGGAAGTGCATGCGTCAGAGGCAGTCCTGGCGAGCGCTCTGACGACGACAGTCTTTGAATTCCAGGCGGACGAAACACATTTTGTGCGGAGCATGACCTCGGTGTCAGGGCCGCATGATGGGCTACTGGCTTACGAGGGATATCTCTATCCCGAAGGCCCGCTTTCAGAACAAAACGGTGGATTTGGCTGGGCAGGTCCCTGGTCGACGATTGCCGCAGACAGCCAGAAAGGCCCCGAATCGAACAGCGTAAACGGCAGCAGCTTTGCCGTAGACGGCATCGTGCCGCGTGGCAATCACGCAGCGATTGTGTCGCAACAAAATCGGATCCGACGTTCCTTGGCTTCCTCTCTGGGCGGAGTCTTCGATGTCGAAGGACTGGTCGAAAACCAAAACGGTGTGCGGTTGATCGGCCAAGATGGCACGACCGTTTACCTCAGCTTTTTGCAACGCGTCGACAGAACCGACGATGGGTTCTACGGTTTGGAATTGCATCGCGGTGATGGTAACGACAATCGCGTTCTGTGCATTGGCAACGGAGCCGACGAGACGGGCTACGGAGTCACCTCGACAGTGAATATTTACGGCGCAAAAAACTTTCCGGCTTTGGGAGCCGAGGATACCAAAGCAAATTTGTTGGTCGTGAAGATTTCTTTCGGAGCCAATAACCGTGATACGGTCGAAGTTTTCAGGAATCCGGCCTCGTTAGATGATGAGGAGCTATGCGTTGTGGATGCCCTGCTGAAAGGCAACTTTGCGTTCGACCGCATTAGCTTGGCGAATTTTGACGGCTCGAAAACCCATGAAATCGACGAGCTGTGCATCGGAACCCACTTCTTGGCGGTTACGGGCCGTTGGGGTGGCGATCGTGGTCGGCTGTTACGAAGATTTACACAAGAGAGCGTTCCAGCGCACATTGATCGAGTCGCTAGCTGGGCCCGAATTTTTCCAAGTAATTCCCGCAAACTTCTGTTGTTGGGAACCATGACACCCTGAATATTTGCGAGTTTGTTGTAATAATAGAATAGATAGACACCTGGTCGGTACAATTTACGGCGATCTCTCGTTGGGTATCGTCAAAGAATAACTTTTTTTGGAGGAGTGACGCGCTGCGGTCGGCGCCCGATCGGGTCGATCTCATTGCGAAGCTTCATTTTTCGTTTCTTTTTTTTGGAGAGTTTCTCTCGGAGGGATAAGTACTCATGAAAAAAATCGTTTACCTTATCGTTTTTGGGCTTGTTGCCCTGGCCGTTTTGCCGGCTGCCTACGCTGCACCGATGTACGTACCAGGCAGTTGGGATTCTGACTCGTGGAATCCGAATAGTAACCCGATGACCGACAATCTGGATGGTACGCATTCGATCGTAATCACAGGCCAAACTCCTGGATCGCGTTACAACTTCAAGATTGTTGAGGATACGAACAGTGATGGTGGTGATTGGGGTCCCGATCCGAATCGACCGGGCGACAATAGCTGGATCGATGCGGACGCTGCCGGGGTTGTGGCATTTACGTTCAACACGAACGTCGTCGCTGATGGCTGGAGCACCGATCAGTACCGGATTTCTGGCAATGCAGACAACATGGATCCAGGAGCCTGGACGTTCGCCGGAGATTTTCAAGGCGAACTTGGCGGCGTCGACTGGGACAATGCAGGTGCCGTTTCGTCGATGACCTCCGTAGGCGGTGGCATCTACGAATGGGTCGGTAACATTCCGGCCGCTGGATCTTACAATGGGAAAGCTACGAACACAGGTTCGTGGGATGCCATTGGCTCGGATAATCGTCATGTCAATGCCAGTAACTTTGGTTTCACCGTCGCCGCGCCTACCGACGTGGTGACCTTCCGTGTCGATGCTCTCAATGGCATCGCCCAGGTATCAGTCGTTGCTATTCCTGAACCAGGAAGTTTTGTGTTGGCTTTTGGTGGCTTGCTCGCAATGGCAGCTCGCCGACGTCGTTAAGCCGACGTCGTTAAAATGAGACTTGGTTGCCTGTCGGCGTTTGCCGGCAGGCGGCCAAATATTTTCGGAGAACCTATCCCCAAAAAGTAGCACGGGTCCCCGGCCTGTGCACAAATAGAGAGTAAACACGAGTCGAGGGCGCGTGCTACTTAGTCGTTTTGGGAGAGGCTCTTGCCCCTGTTCAACAATTTTTTATTCCGTTCATGAAGGTGATCCCATGGAAAAGAGAATTTTTAGCACATTGATACTGGCACTGGGCTTTGTTTTGCTCAGCACCCCCGTTTCTCAGGCAACGCTTTGGATACCTGGTGACCATCAGGTTGCCGGCGGCGCTGCAGGTAACTGGGATCCTCCTACAGCCCCCAGTCTGACTGATCAGACTGGCGGGATTCACGACGTCGCCTTTTCTACTTTGACAGGCGCAACTGCCGGGCAGCGATTCCAGTTCAAGATTCTCGACGACGAAGGGAATCCACCACCCGCCTGGGGAGATCCCGAACTGACTCCTGAAAATGGATGGTTCCTGACCGATGGAACAGGGTCGGCGACAGTAGCGATTGACACCAACACTTACAGCGACGGATTTTTACCGGCGACCAACCGCGTCACCGTCTCGACCGACGCGACCGAAGTCCCTGGCTTTTTTGCGACAGGTAGCTGGATGACCGAGGCCGGCGGTGCTGCTGACTGGAACGCAGGCGACTCGCTTTTTGAAATGACAGACCAAGGTAGTGGGCTATGGTCGGTCGACGTCACCATCGACACGCCGGGAACCTACGAATTCAAAGCGACCAAGGGCGATTTTGATGGGCAGTGGGGAAAGAACGGCCGTAACATCAACGCAGAGAACTGGGTTTTCGACGTGGTGGCTGCTGACCAAGACTTCACCTTCTTGCTTGATATTTCCAAGGGTGCGATCAGCTTTAGCACCGATACGTTTGTGCCGGGTGATACCGATGGCGACACGATCGTCGAACTAGAAGACGATTTTGGTCCGATCCGAGACAATTGGTTGAAATCAACTTTCTTGCGTGCCGAGGGCAACCTCGACAACACGGGCGCCTCTGAGGGCATCGTGGATATTACAGACTTCCGTCAATGGAAGAACGCCTTTAATGGCCCACCGGCTGCAATAGCCGCTGCCTGGGCTTCGCTAGGCGCAGTCCCCGAGCCGACGAGTGCGTTGTTAGCATCGCTGGCAACTGTTTTGCTCGCCGGTGTGCGTCGCCGCCGTAGCTAGGGGTTTTGTATTTAGTTTCAATACAACTTTGATTGACGTTCACTTTTTTGAAGTCCTATCTCGCACCGAGCGCCTTTGCGTTCTTGCGACTCAATAACGAGGTAACACAACAATGAAGGCAACGATATCACACGTCGCCGCCATGGCACTGCTAGGAGCATTATTGTGTCCGGCTCATCTGTTCGCCCAAGGAGATAACTTGTGGACGGGCGGCACTGGCAACTGGACCGATGGTGGCACCTGGAGCTTTGGCGACGTACCCGATCCCGATCTCGATAGTCGAGCGGTCGTCGGTTCGTTAGACAGTGCAAATGGCGGCACCCTGACGGGCGTCGTCAGCGTGACCTCCGACATTCGGATTTCCAATCCGTCGACGACCGTCGATCTTGGCAAGGGTTTTGGAACCAGCGGCACCTTGAACGTGACTTCCGCCGGCGCGCTTGCGATCAGGTCGGGAAGCGAGTCGTCGGGCAATTTTCAGACCGGAACCGATGGCGGAATCGGTCTGTTGAATATCGAGGGAAAGATCGAGATTGAGGGATCGCTCAATGCTGCCACGAGCGCCAATGCATCCAGCACCATATCGCTCAGCGGTACGGCAGACCTGACTGCGGGATCTGGTTTTCTTGACCGCGAGCTTATCATCGACGGCTCGAATGTAAGCGCGTCGTTCACTGGCGATCTAACTCTGGGCGGTGGCGGAAACCACACCTGGAAGATTCCTGCAACGGGCGCATCAACGATTTTGGTCGGTGGAAATGCGGACCTAGGCGGAACCTTGAAGCTTCAATTTCCCGGTGGAACGCCGGCGGTTGGAACGACATGGAACCTCGTCGATTCGGCCACGGTCGATGCCAATGAAACGCCCGGCTCAGGATTCGGCAGCATCGATCAGTCGACGGTTGGCGTTCTTGCAGGCCAAAAGTTTGTCGTAAATTCAGTGGCAGGTGGCTCCAATGGCCTGCTCACACAATTGGCACTCGAGCAACATCCTGTACTCGTTGTCGATCGGGCAACCGGCACAACTTCGATTCAGAATTTTGGCGCGTCTGCTAGTGTCGATTTCGATGTTTATACGATCGGGTCAGGTCTTGGTTCGCTGAACCAAGCAGGTTGGAGCAGCATAGCTCCGAACAATAGTTGGGTTGAAGCGAACGCTTCGAGCAACGCACTGTCGGAACTCAATACATCGAGTTCGCAGTCGATCGCTGGCGGCGGAACGATTGCGATGGGAAATGCTGTGGCGCTTCCCACGCCGACCGTTTTTGGCCAGGATAACGAAGACATTACCTTTCGCTTTGCAAAGCCGACGGACAGTACGTTTACTGAAGGCACCGTGATTTACACCGGGGTACCAAACAGTACGCTTACGCTGAACGTCGATCCCGGCACGGGCGAAGCGCAGATCATCAACGGCACGGCCTTTACCGTGTCGATCGATGCCTATGTGATTTCTTCGGGGACCGAATCGCTCGAAACGGCCAACGGCACCTGGAATAGCCTCGACGATCAAGGCACCTCCGGCGGCAATTGGCATGAGGCGAACGCCAGTCTCGGGCAGATTTCCGAGTTGCTGATTACCGGTGGTTTGGAATTGGCTCCGAATGCAGTGATCTCTTTGGGAACGCCTTTCGACTCGGCAAACGGTTTTGAAGACCTGGAGTTTCAATTTGCCTTGTTAGAAGATTCCGCAGGCGATTTCGACCAGGATGCCGACATCGATGGTCAAGACTTTTTGGAGTGGCAACGCAATCCGAGCGTTGGCAATCTGGCCGACTGGCAAACCAATTATGGATCGGTTCTTGCCGGCGGCAATGGCTTGCTGACAGGCAAGGTTCTGTACACGGCTAGCGTGAATGCCGTCCCCGAGCCAGGTACAGGACTGATGTTGCTGATGGGGCTTTCGGTTTTGCTTGGATCGACGCGCAGGCCCAGGGTACTGAAATGCTAGAGGGCTGAATCCGTTACGTCGCGATTGCCGATAGGCTGCTTACAGGGCAGTGCAAGTGGCTTCGGCAAGCGACGTATCTTTTGAGTCCGATCTCAATTTTTCATCAAGAAGGTAGAAAAAATGAAACGTCGTAGCGGATTTACCCTTGTTGAGTTGTTGGTCGTCATCGCAATCATCGGCGTCTTGGTGGCGCTGCTGTTACCTGCCGTGCAAGCGGCACGCGAAGCAGCCCGACGCATTCAGTGTTCAAATAACTTGAAGAATCTCGGCCTGGCAATACTGAATTATCACGATACGAAAAAGCATTTTCCGATCAGCATCACCCAGTGGAATTGGGAGAATCGCACTGCCAATTGTGCCAATGGAGCGGCTGTTTCGGCGAACTCCGCTGAGGCACCTCCGATGGGATACAACGGAAAAGGCTGGATTGTCGATATCTTTCCGCAACTCGAACAACAAGCGGCTCACGGTCGCATCGTTGCCGATTACAACGGTAAGTTCAGTGCGAGTGCCACGGGTGGTCGGGGAATGGGAAGAATAGGTATTCGTGATATTATTTCAACCCAACTTTCCGTCATTACCTGCCCGTCCGATGCTTCTGCAATACCGTCCGATGAACAGTGGTATTGGGATAAGCCCGGCGTCTTTACGGCAACCACAAGCTACAAAGGAAACGTGGGCGATACCTTGTTGTCCTCTGATGCGAATCCCTGCAGTACCGATGTCGACCCACCTCAGGCTGTGGAGACAGGCTCTCCGGATGTCCACAGCACGGTCTCGAACAACGGCCTCTTTCAACGCACGAGCTTCTGGGCGCCAATCAGGCTCCGAATGGTCAGCGACGGGACAAGCAATACGTTTTTGGTGGGCGAAAATGTTGTTTTCCAAGACTTTCACTCGGCCGCCTATTTTGCCGATGGCGATTGGGCAACATGCGGCATCCCTTTGAACTACCAAATCCTTAACGCAGAGACGACGAATTTCAAAGACTCGAACCTGTCGAAAAGTGTACGCGGCTTTAAGAGCATGCACCCCGGCGGTGCGCAATTTGCCCTGGCAGATGGTTCGGTGCATTATGTTCAAGAAAGTATTGATACGATCGCTTATCGCGCCTATGCGACTCGCGATGGTGGTGAAGTATCTGCACTCAATAACTAAGGAGGTTGCTGCGTGCTAGTAGCAAAGAGACGACGAGTTCGATGCCTGCTATTGGCATTAGTCCTGGCCGGAGTTGGCGGTTGTGGCGGAGCTTTTGATGCGACGGTCGAAGGCGTCATCACGCTCGACGGCGATCCGGTTCCTGCGGGGGCGATAGCCTTTATTCCCGCTGATGGAGGGCCGCTTGGCTACGCACGGACCGATTCGTCGGGCAACTACGAAGTGTTTACGGGCAACGAAGCAGGTTTGCAGACCGGGCAATACGGAGTCACCGTCGTGGCACGAGAATCGCCGGCAGAGACACACTCGAAGCTTGGCGGCCCAGCAGCTCCAGGCAAGCGAATTACTCCTCCCTGGTACGGATCAAGCAGGTCGTCGCCTTTAACGTACGACGTCGTACTTGGTTCTAACGAAATCGATATCACACTGACTTCGGAAGCACCCGCTGATTGGAAACCCAAGAACCGCAAACGTAGATGATGGAAAAATTGATTTGGATTCGGTAAGTGACGGTTTCACTTGTGAACCGAGCGGATCTGTGTCAGCCGTCAAGAACGTAGAACATAGGTAGGTAACACGCAATGATATATAATTACCCTTTGATTTCCCTTTTAGATCGATCTGCAAAGCAAATCGTTCTCTCGTTCATGATCTTGGCGTTGATTCTGACGGCGCGCGTACCAGCTCATGCCGAAGATGTTTCTGCACCGGCCATCTTGCAGTGGTTTGAAGCAACCTATGACACTATGGATCGGCGTAGCGCTGACATGTTTCTGAGCGGCTATGGGGCGGTTTATATTCCACCCACCGGGCGGGCTGACCTCAGTAACTTTTCGGTTGGCTACGACGTCTACGACCGGTTCGACTTGGGTAAGCCAGGCGAAGCCACCCTCTATGGCACCGAGCAAGGCTTGAAACGATTGGCCAACCGCCTGCATCAGTTCGATGGCCGGCTCCAAATCGATACCGTACTGAATCACAACGCCTACTCCGACAACGATTATGTCGATCCCCAATTCACCAATTTTGCACAATCGGGTGGCTACCCTGGCTTTGTGTTGCAAAATCCTGATGGAGGCACCGACCCTTTGGGTACGCCGGGTACCTTTGGCGATTTTCACGACCCCGCTTTTGGTGGCCATTATCTCAACGGCCAACTCTCGGGGCTACTCGATTTCGACCATAATACGAATCACCAGTTGATACGCCACCCCGTTACGCCGGGCGATCCAAATAACATTCCTGCCGGAAACATTCCTTGGGTTGGACGATTGGCCAATGTGCCCGATGCAGCCAATCGACGCTTCTATCCAGATACCGACCTGCCCGGCGCAACATACTGGGATCCAAAAACTTCGCAGAACGTAACCGTCTATCCCTACAACACTTCAACTCCGACCGCTGGCGATGCGATACCCGAAAACGCCATCGAGGTGTTGCAACGCTATATGCAATGGATGGTGCAAGAAATCGGCGTCGACGGTTTTCGGATCGACGCGGCGAAGCACATGGAGCGTTCTGCACTAGAAAAAATCGACACGGCCGTCTATCGCTCGAATCCGCGACTGTTGCTTGACGGTTCGCAGGAACATGTCTTTATGTACGGCGAAGTGGTGCCAGGTTCGGGACAACCCTTTGGCCAGTCGAATCAAGATTTTCTTGCCAGCTACACGCGTAAAGATATCGACCCGAACGTGCCGGGTACCGTTGGCGGCAACCGTGACGTACTCGACTTTTCTTTGCGTGGCGAGTTGAATAACAATCTAACCTTCAATGGCGCGCAGAACGATTGGAACGACGTAGTCAACAGCAGCATGGACGTGCATGACGATGGTTTTCACAACGGTTCGGCTGGCGTACAGTTTGTTAGCAACCACGATGGTGGCGGGGCGCAGCTCAATAATGTGGCCCATGCCTATGTGCTAACGCAACCAGGCGAATCTATTGTCTATTACAACGCCGATCAGTTTGACGACCCGAACCGTCATTTCCCCGTCGATGGCCGAGGTGATGCCCTGGGCAACTACGGCGACAAAGTCACCACCCTCGTAAACATTCGCAACACACATGGACGGGGCGACTATCGCCAACGGTTGCTCGAAAAAGAGTATTTCGCCATGGAGCGGAGCGGTGCAATGCTCGTGTTGCTCGACAATCGTAACGACGTTGGCGTTTCGAGTATCAAAACGATGGACGTCGATTTCCCGGTCGGTACGCCGCTGGTCGAACTCACGGGCAATGCGGCCGCCTCGGGGCAATCGCTCGATGAAGTTGTGGTCGTACAGAATGTCGGCGGACAGGCGAAAGTGAACGTCCGATTTTTGCACAGTGGTGGGCAAGATCAGGGCTATCTCATTTACGGTTTGCAAACGCCCCAGTCGCAGAATGGACTGGTAGTCACCAACGAAGCAACGGTCCTCGCTGGCGGTACACCCAGTCAATTCGACGTCTTCGAAAACGCGGTCACCCGCCTTGCCGATTTGCATGTGGTGACGGCCAATACGATTGACGTTCGGCTCGAAACGCAAGCCGTGACGCTACCCGGAGGCATCCGAGATCAGAACGCCGACGGAGACAACGCGGTTATTCGCGTCAACAATGGCATGGATACCAACGGCAGCGGCAGCATCGATTTCACATCGCCCGGCAGCGTCGTTTACGGGTTCGAGGAATTTAGTGCCTCCGACAAAAGTCCCGGCTTCTCGAGCACCAGCGGTGACGGATGGTATCAGCAGTCGATCGACGCAACTGGACTGCCCGAAGGGTACAATTTTGTGACGGTCCGAGCATTTCGGAAAGGGGTCGGCGGGCCAGCCGTGTTCGAGGATTATCGGAGCGTCGTTTATCTCGACCGTTTCGCGCCCGAGGCCGAACTCGTCAGCTTTGCGTCTGCTCCTGGAGATTCCACAAATCGTGATTTGGTTGCCCGCAGTACCGACCAAACCGCCGAGGACATGCACTTTTTCCTCGACTTCCCCGCCAGCTTGACCGACGCGCAGATTTTGACGCGGGCATTAAGCGGGCAAGGCCAAGCCGACCAGTATGACACCGACAGTTGGATCAACGACTACTCGAACGTCGAGACGGGCAACCATGTGGTTACCATTGTCACATTCGAGCCGAGCTTCGATCAAGCGGCGGGCAGAGGCTACAACATCCAGCGGCTACCCGGGCTGTTTACCAATACCATCCTCGGCCTTGGATTTGGCGATCTGAACGCGAACAACTCACTCGAAATAGCTGACTTGGAAGGATTCGGAAACCGATCTTTCGAGGAGGTTCTCTACAGCCAAAACTCAAAGTTTGAGCCTGCCGCCGATGTCAACGGCGATGGCCTCGTGACCAACACGGATCTGCTTGCCTTGGGCGACCAGTTGCTACTTGGCGGCGCGAGTCAGGCAGTCCTCGACAGCTACAGCGACCTACTCATTCGTCGCGGCGATGTTAACGAAGATGGATTTACCAACGCCGCAGACGTGGAAGCCTTGTACGCCAATATCGGCGGGTCCGGCTGGCTGGACGACCTCAACGATGATGGCACGGTCAGCCTCCTAGATATCGAAACGCTGATTAACGATTTAGTACGCACAGTACCTGGCGATTTCGACCTCGATCGTGACGTCGATGGTGCCGATTTCCTGATCTTGCAAAGCAATTTTGGATTGCTGGCGGGAGCACGCTTCGATCAGGGAGATGCTGACCTCGATGGTTCGATCGACGCTGATGACTTGGCAGCTTGGAAGACGCACTATGGCTTCCAAGGAGGGGCACTCCTGGGCGCAGCCACAACCGCGATACCAGAACCCTCAGCCATCGTATTGAGTCTAGTGGGAATCTTGACCATACTTGCTTTGACTCGACGCAATCCATGAGTCACCTACTCAAGAGTTTCATCAGCTGGCCGCGTGTTGGGGCAGCCGCGGCCAGCTACTTTTTAATGACGAATGATGTTTCTTCGCAAGAGTTGAGGATTTCAAGCATGAACTTGGAAGAAAAAATGGCGTCGTCAGTTTTTTGGCGATTGCCGTGGCTCGCGTTGGTAGCAAGCTTGCTTTTGCCGGGCTGCCAGGCCGAAAAAAAACTACCCGAAAAAAGCGTGTCGCTCGTAGCAAACACAATTGTTCGACCCCAATCGTCCCCTGCCCCGAAGAGCGATCTCCAGTCCACCGATGCCGAACGAGTCGCCCCCTTTGTTCCCGATTGGGTGGCCGACGCCATCTTCTATCAGATTTTCCCCGAACGGTTCCGCAATGGCGATCCGACCAACGACCCGACACGCGCCTCGCTCGAATCGGAGGACGTGCCCCAGTCCTGGAAAGTTTCTTCCTGGACGGCCGATTGGTACGAGCAAGACGACTGGGAAAAACAAATCAAGGACGATTTTTATGAAGGCGGCGTTTTCCACAGACGCTATGGGGGTGATCTGCAAGGGGTGATCGACAAACTCGATTATCTCGAAAAGCTGGGCATCAACGCCATCTATTTTAATCCCGTGTTTTACGGGCGATCGCTCCACAAGTACGACGGCGCGTCGATGCACCATATCGATCCCTATTTCGGTCCCGATCCCAAGGGCGATTTCGCGATCATCGCTGACGAAACGAGTGATCCACACTCCTGGCAGTGGACGGCCGCCGACAAGCTTTTCTTGGAGCTGATCAAGCAGCTACATAGCCGATCGATGCGCGTGATTATTGACGGAGTGTTCAATCACACGGGTCGCGAATTTTTTGCCTTTGTCGATTTGCGAGAGAAGCAGGAGGCGTCCCCCTACAAAGACTGGTACATCGTTCAGCATTACGACGATCCAAAAACGCCTCCAAGCGAGTTCCGCTACAAAAGTTGGTGGGGCTTCCAGTCGTTACCCGAATTCTCGGATGCGCCAGGTGGAAACGATTTGCATCCAGGCCCCAAGCAATACGTGTTCGACATTACGCGTCGTTGGATGGATCCTAATGGCGATGGCGATCCCTCCGACGGGGTTGATGGCTGGCGATTGGATGTGGCGAACGAAGTTCCAGCGAAGTTCTGGAAGGATTGGAACACCTTGGTGCGAGAACTCAACCCTGAGGCCTACACCGTCGGCGAGTTTTGGGGCGATGCCCGTCAGCATTTGATCGACGGGCGTTTTTCGGGAACCATGAACTATCACGGCTTTGCCTATCTTGTCAAAGGATTTTTAATCGATGGACAACTGACTGCGCACGACTTTGGATTGCGATTACAACAACGACGACAGGAATATCCTGTGCCGATGCAATTCGCGCTGCAAAATTTGATCGACTCGCACGACACCGATCGCGTTGCTTCGATGATCGTCAACGCGAGCGAGGGTAACTACCGTCAGGCCGACCGGTTTGACTACGATGTTTCAGAGGAGGTTTCTCCGCGTTCTAGCCCAGAGTATCAAATCACAGCACCCAATCCCGAACAGCGGCGCATCCAGCGGCTCGTCGCGCTGATGCAAATGACCTCGCTCGGGACTCCGATGATTTACTACGGGACCGAAGCTGGCATGTGGGGTGCCGACGACCCTTGCGATCGGATGCCCATGATATGGGAAGATTTGTCGTACGCCGATCAAACCGCCGATCCGCTAGGGCGACCTCGCACGCCAGACCAAGTGGCGTTCGACCACGAACTGTTCGATTATTACCGCCGTGTCACTCAACTGCGACGCGAATCAGACGTGCTTCGACGCGGAGAGATGCAGCTCGTGGACCATGATGACGAAGCAAAGTTTTTTGCTTTCAGGCGTACGCTAGACGGCAAATCGGTCCTGGTCGTCATGAATCGTGGTACGTCGGAATACGAATGGCAATGGAAGACGGACAACAATGTCGAATTCAAGCAAATCTTTCATGTGGCAGATCCCAACGAAACCTTGCCAATTCAGAGCGAGCAACACGCCGTGACTCTCACCATCCCGGCGCTCGACGGTGCGGTGTTCAGTGAATTGTCGGCTGAGGAATAAAATGCTGCCGATGGCAAGAGCTTGGCTGCAACCAGACGCGAGACTCCTGGCATATCCTCGATGCCTGCTCGCTCTTTTTTTGCTCACACTACTCGCTGGCTGCGGCAAAGAAGGCAATCGCCAAATTGTTACGCTTTGGCATCAAATGCGCCCCGCAGATCGCGCAGTCCTCGACAGTCGTATCAAGGTCTTCGAGCAGAAGAATCCCAAAATCGAGGTGCGCGCACTTTACAAAGAGACCGAAGAGCTGCGCAGCGGGCTCGAGTCAGCGGTCCTTGTCGGTTCCGGACCGGATATCGTTTACGGCCCTTGGGACACGATGGGAGTTTTTAACGAAATTGGTGCGGTGCAAGATATGGCACCCTGGTTTTCTCCCGAAGTGCAACGAGAGTTCGACCCACGCACCTTGGCAATTTTGCCCGATAAAGAGAATCCAAACGTCCGTAAACTGGTCTTCGTAGGCGACCGTTTCGGCAATCATCTGGCACTGATTTACAATCGCGACTTTCTCAAAAATCCACCTCGGACTAAAGAGGAACTTGTTGAAATAGTTAAAAATGAAGTCGTCGACAAAGCGGGGAATCCTCGCCCCGACTGTTTTTGGCTCGCCTGGAATTATACCGAGCCTTTTTTTGTGATCCCCTTTTTGACCGGCCACGGGGCCTGGGTCTTTGCCAATGACGAGGCCGGCGATGGCCGTTCGGAAGTACGACCGGTGCCCGAACTGGATACGCCCGAAGCGGTCGCCGCTTATCAGTTCGTGGCAGACCTAAAGACCAAGTATCATGCGCTGCCAGTCTCCGCCGACTACAACGCCGCCCGCGAGCTGTTCCTCGCCGGCAAGGCGGCGATGCTGATCGATGGCGATTGGAGTTGGCAAGACTATCTCGCGGCCGAGGGAATCGATGCCGCCATCGCGCCGCTCCCCAACGTCTCATCCAAAGACAAAAATCTTCCGATGGCTTCGATGGTGTCGCCCAAGGGGTATAGCTTGAGCATTGCGGCAAAAGAAAGGAATCGGAATAGCGTAGCGATGCGGTTGATTTGTTTTCTCACCGATACGCCGACGCAACAAGCTTTTTTAGAACAACAAAAAATAATTCCTTCGCGTATAAGTCTGCGAAGCCATCCGCTGTTCAAGCAAGACCCGACACTCATCACTTCGTATGCCCTGACCCAGAGCGGCCGCTTGATGCCGTTAGTGACCGAAATGCGAGCCGTTTGGGATGCCATGAAGCCGCCCTATCAGTCGTTGATGGCGGGAAACCTCTCGGCAGCGGATGCCACACGTCAGATGCAGTTGGAGGCCGAGCGAAAAATCGTGGCGCTGACAAGCTCGGTCAAACCGGGGGTAACGGCACCCCTGTTGCCGTTCGTAGGATTCGCACTTTTGCTGGGACTACTTGCATGGCAGCGCCACAGCCTGATTGATTTTTTCCGCGACTTGCCAGGTAATCGCTTAGCCTACGCCTTCACGCTGCCCTCGTTACTCATTATTTTTCTGGTTGTGGTTTTTCCGTTAGGCTTCAACGTGGTCCTCTCTTTTTCCAACATGTCGCTACAGAGTTTCCGTGACTGGGAGATTGTTGGATTTCATAATTATGTCGAAATTTTCTACGGAGGACAGGCGGCAAAGTTTTGGGGCGTTTTCTTCAAGACGATTTTTTGGACGGCCATCAACGTCGGTTTTCATGTTTCCATCGGCGTCCTGCTGGCGGTCGTGATCAATGGCCCGATACGTGGCAAGACGATTTACCGTCTGTTGCTGATAATCCCCTGGGCCGTGCCCGCCTACATCACGGCACTCACCTGGCGAGGCATGTTCGACTACGAATTCGGCGTAGTGAACCAAGCGATTATCGCGATCAATCACTACTTGCCCGAAATACTACAACTGGGGGTTATCGATTGGTTAAATTTGCCCAATCCGGCTTTCGCCGCTTGCATTATCGCCAACGTCTGGCTCGGCTTTCCGTTTATGATGGTCATCGCCTTGGGCGGCTTGCAGGGAATTCCGAAGGAACTTTACGAGGCGGCGGGTATCGATCGCGCGACGCGTTGGCAACAGTTTTGGAACATCACCTTGCCGATGCTCAAGCCCGTACTCATTCCGGCAGTTACGTTAGGAGCCATTTGGACCTTCAATAATCTGAACGTAGTTTGGCTCGTCTCCAACCGCGGAGAGCCATCCGACAAGACGCATATTCTGGTGTCGTACGTCTACAAGTCGGTGTTTAACGATTATCAGTACGGTTACGGGGCAGCCCTTTCTATGGTGATCTTCCTGATGCTGCTCGTCTTCACGATGCTGTTTTTGAAGAAGACCCAGGCCACGGAGCGTGTGAATTGAACGAGCCAAGAACGATCACCGCCCTGCGCCACGTAGTCCTGCTGCTGTTCGTCGCAATTGCGATCTGGCCGATCCTCGACGTAGTTTCGATTTCGCTGCGGCCCGGCGATCGATTGCGCAGCACCGATTGGAAACTGATTCCCGAGAATTGGACGCTCGACTCCTACCGGCAACTGTTCACCGAGCAACCGTTTCTGCGTTGGCTCGGAAATTCGCTGCTCGTCTCCGCCGCCGTCACCGCCTTTGGCGTCGTTTTGGCATCGATGGGCGGCTACGCTTTCAGCCGATTTAAGTTTGTCGGCCGACAGGCGATGATGCTATCGATTTTGACGACGCAGATGTTTCCCGCCACGATGCTTTTGTTGCCGCTCTACATCATGATCGCCAAGCTGGGACTGATCAACACTTTCTTGGGCCTCTCGATTTTTTATGTTTCGACAGCCTTACCATTCTGCATTTGGCAAATGAAGGGTTTTTATGACACGATTCCGATTTCGCTCGAAGAGGCAGCTAAGATCGACGGGTGCAGCCAGTTCAGTGCCTTCACCAAAGTCATCTTGCCAGTGGCGAAGCCAGGACTCGTCATCACTGCCCTGTTTAGCTTTATGACGGCCTGGAGCGAATACATCGTCGCCGCACAGGTGCTTCAAGATCGTGAGATGTTTACCTTGCCACTGGGAATCAAAAGTTTTCAGGCAAGCATGTCAACGCAATGGGGCCTTTACGCAGCAGCGTCGATCTTGGTGAGTATCCCCGTCGTACTCGTGTTTATGATGCTCAGCCGCTATCTCGTGTCGGGAATGACCCTCGGAGCGGTGAAAGAGTAGGCCCACACCCTAGCAAACGTCAGCCAAGCCTTTCCTAGAGCAAGTACCATTCGAGTGTTCCGCTCAAGCAGCCATTGAGCGCTGAAATACTAAGGCTGCTAGCGGAACACGCGTGTGCGGCTCGCACTATTCCCTTCCAACTGAAGCGTTCTTCCCCTTTTCAATCGATTGCATCCCACGCGCATCGCGACGCAACCGAGTCGCCACCTCGCGCAGCGCATCCGCCTGATCATAAAGATCCAAATTTTCTAATCGGTAAGCCGTCGTATCAAGTTGCCAAGCCGCCTCACGCAGCTCTCTCACCTTGGTTTGCGGAGGCCGGGCACGCGAAGGGGTGGGTGCCATCTGGTTGCGAGTCACACGCGGCCACTTCTCAGGCCTACGCCGAGGCGGCAATGCAGGAGCTTCAGCAGGCCAGCCTTGCAGCTCTGCCCGACCACGTACCACCGATCCCCCCAGTTGTTGTTGCAACTGCAATATCTCACGAGCCACGGCTTCCGTCGGATCTCGAGGATCGACGGCTGAAGTGCGATCGCTGGCCAAAGCCGATTGACGCTCTTTCTTCCGTTCTTCCGAGGGTTCGCCTGCATGTACCGATCGCGAAACAACAAAGAGTCCGCCGCCAACAACCAATAGCCAAAGTAACGCAAACGTGCTCGACCGCTTCTGCAAATGCAACATAACCAACGACTCCAAATCAAACAAAAAAGCCTCGCCTAGGAGCGACAGGATCGTCTGTCGCCCCTATCGAGACTTTGGAAATTGGATTGCCGATAGAGCAAGTCACCATTGCGTGTTCCGCTTAAACAACCATTTGGCTCTTGTGTACCAAGGCTGCTAGTGGAACATGCGTGTGCGGCTCGCACAAAAATCAACAACCGATCTAAATCAAATAGCCTGGCAACGTCGATTCAAACTCAACGTCCACACGGCCATCGCCATCCAAATCAATGCCATAGCGAGTCCCATCCACGCCATTGAGAGACCCATCCACGCTATAGCGAGAACCATCCACGCCATTGCGAGAATACGTAGAGCTTGGACGATACCCATCCCGTTCAGGACGCACATTCACATAACGGACATGATCCTGCTGCAAATGATGATCGTAACCAGCACGATCCTCTTCCCAGTAGTCGCGGTCAATCAATCGATCGCCTGCGGGAAAAGGCTCAACGCGATACGCGACTTGCTCACGGGCAAACTCCGTCTCCGAACGCTCAGCCTCTAAACGTCGGCGACGTACGACCGGCGCACGTTGATAACGCGGCAGTCGCGCCGGAGCAGCAACCGCCCAGCGAAACAAAATCCCTTGAATCACCGAAAGCGACAATCCGCCCAGCCGCTCTTGGCAGGCGTACTTGGCTTCGCGCCAACGCGACTCACTGCGCACCAGTTCCAGCAACTCGTGACCCTCATGCGTCAAACGCACGCAGGGTACGCCGGCACTGGTCCGGTCAATTTCTTTTAGTAGTTTTGCGTCAATCAACAGACGCAGGTGAAAACGAATCTGTTCTTCGCTCTGAGGGTTCGACGGATAGTTCGAACCTGAGCGTAAGACGCTGACCGAGCAATCCGTGCCACGGTTTTCGATGTCTAGCAGCAATTGCCGCGCTAAATCGAGGTCTCGTTTCATGGGGTGCACCTCCATTTGCACTATGGGAAAAATACGTTGGGTCAGAAACGCAATAGGTGTTGCGAACGCTTCTGATTGAGTGACAGCCAGCCACTCGAGTCGCATCAATGTGTCCCAATCCCCAAGAAGGGTCAATATCGGTTACAAGTTGCTAGCACACCGCAAAACAGAAGTCCCGTCCTCATGCGACGACACACAAAATAGCCGGCGAGCTACGCCTCGCCGAAGACAAAACAACGCAAGTCTCGCCGACCGGAAAAGATGTCAAAATCACAAGAGAATAGCAGTTATAACGACTACAGAACCCTCGCGTGCCACGGCCCAGGATAATTGCAAAGTCAAAAAACCTACGGACTTCGGGATAGCAAAAAAATGAAACACGACGCAACGACGCAACTACGCTTGTATTTTCCGTTGTTTCGTCGTTTCGTCGTGTTTCAAATTTATTCCGAGCGCCTTCCAGACGGACCAAAATCGACTTTGCAGTTAGGGCCTACGCAAGTTGCATTCAAGGCTTCCCCCAGCTATAAATGGGGTAGCTCAATCGCTCTCTACGCGACACCTTTCTTTTCAAAGTACGTCTCTTTTCAAACTCTACGGCAGCTCTTTTCAATATACGGCACCATGGATCAGCTCTCTCCTGAAAATGCCTTTAGCTCGGTCGAGTTTGCCGAGAACCCCGAGCCACGTGTCCCCTGCGTCCTGATCGTCGACACCTCGACCTCCATGCACGGACCACGCATCGACGAACTCAACAAAGGGCTTCAGTTCTACCAGCAAGAACTCCTCGCCGATCCACTCGCCGCCAAACGGGTCGAAGTCGGCATCGTCACCTTCGGCGGACGTGTCACCCGTCTCGTCGATTTTGTCTCAGCAGCAGAGTTCCAGCCCCCCAAGCTCCAAGTCATTGGCGGCACCCCCATGGGCGGAGCCATTAACGAAGCCCTCGACATGATCGAAGAACGCAAGGCCAGCTACCGCGAACATGGCATTGCCTACTACCGCCCCTGGGCATTCTTGATCACCGATGGCGAACCCAACGACCATTGGCAACCGGTCGCTTCGCGCCTCAAAGCGGGCGAAAAAGACAAATCGTTTTGCTTTTTCGCCGTCGGCGTCGAAGGTGCCAACATGCAAGTTCTAGAAGAACTCTCCGTCCGAAAGCCTCTCTGGCTACAAGGCTTAAAATTCCAAGAGCTGTTTAGCTGGCTCTCCAATTCGCAGCAAATGGTTTCCCGGTCGACGCCCGGCGAAGAAGTTCCGCTCGCCGATCCCACCACCGGCCCGCTCGGCTGGGCACAGGTATAGGCGGACTGCGTATCGTGTGGAGACATGTTGCTCAAAGCTTGCTAGGCCCTTCGCACGCAGCCGAAAACGCCGTCTGCCAAGATAGCCACCTCGTGCAGGTACTCGGCGACGACCAATGCGACGGCCAAACCATCGTCGCCTGCGCTGCCGACGGCGCAGGCAGCGCAAAACACAGCGATCTCGGCTCCGCCCTCGCCTGCCAAACCATCATCGACAACGCTTCACGCTACTTCGACGCACACGGCAACTTCAACAAGCTCCAGCGCGAAGACATCGTCGCCTGGCTCGAGAAAATCCGAGAAAAGCTCCTCTTAGCCGCCCAAGAACAGGGCTACTCGATGCGAGAATTGGCCTCGACCCTTTGCGTAGCGATCGTCACGCCCGGGGGTTCTTTTTTCTTCCAGATCGGCGATGGCGCAATCACCATCGGCCATCACGGCGTCTACGGCGTCGTCTTTTGGCCACAGTCCGGCGAGTACGCCAACACCACCAACTTTGTCACCTCCGACAATTTTAAAGACCACCTCGTCTTTCAAACAACCACCACCCCAATCTCCGACTTCGCCATTTTTACTGATGGCATCGAACGGCTCGCTCTCAACTTCGACACCCAAACTCCCCACCTCCCGTTCTTCCAACCCTTGTTCCAAGCAATTCGCTCCTCGTCGCCCGGTGGCAACCTAGCCGCCGACCTAGGGAAATTCCTCCAATCCGAATCGATCACCAGCCGATCCGACGACGACAAAACGCTCATCCTCGCCTCGCAGCTCGTGGAGGGTGATCGATGAAGTTGATCGATTCCACGGGCCAGCCGATTCAGCTAGGCAATCTCATCGGCAAAGGGGGCGAGGGCAACGTCTACGAAGTCGACGGCGACCCGTCGCTCGTCGCCAAAATCTACCACCAAGTCCCACTCCCCGAAGAGCAGTTCTGCAAGCTCGAACTCCTGATCGCCCGTCGCACCGACCAGCTCAGCAAAATCGCCGCTTGGCCCACGTCCATCCTCCGCCAAGCAGGTTCCAACGAACCTTGCGGATTCCTGATGCCCAAAGTCAACAAGGCTCGCCACTTGCACGAACTTTACGGCACCACCAACCGCCGGATGCACTTCCCCGAAGTCCGTTGGCACCATCTGCTCCTCGCTGCCCGTAATTTGGCCGCCGCCTTCCACTCGCTTCACGAAGCAGGCATCGTCATCGGCGACATCAATCAAGGCAACTTGATGGTCAATAAACAATACGGCATCCAGTTCATCGATTGCGATTCATTCCAAATCACCGACGGCGACAAAACCTACTTCTGCCCCGTCGGCACGCCCCACTTCACCCCTCCCGAACTCCAATCCAAAAAGCTAGGCGGAGTCACTCGAACCCTCGACCACGACCTCTTCGGCCTAGCGACCCTCATTTTCCACCTCGTCTTTGTCGGCCGCCACCCGTTCGCAGGACGTTTTCGAGGCGAGGGCGATCTGCTCATCGAAGAAGCGATCGCCGAGCGACGTTTTGCCTTCGCACGCGACAAAAACGCCACGATGGTCGACCCCCCGCCCTACTCCCTCCAGCTCGACGATCTCCCCCAGGGGTTGGCACAACTCTTTGAAACAGCCCTCCAAACCGGCGGCACCGACGGCATCACGCGTCCCACCACCGAACAATGGGTCGCCGAGCTAGACGCCCTCATGATGCGCCGCGCCGCTTGCGATTTAGACGATCTACACATCTACTACAAAGGCCTCAAGACTTGCCCCTGGTGTCGCATCGAAGAAGAGGGCGGCCCTGCTTTCTTCGTCCAAGAGTCCGGCTCCTCGATGGTTTCCGACCGTCGACTCGAAATGCTCGACAGCAAAGTCAACGCCCTCCGCCCCATCACCTACCCCGACCTGCCACCCAGCCAAGTTACCCCGCCCGAAACCGTCGCGCTCAAGCAAACCTCCGAGCGATCCAAAATTGGCACGCCCGACGTCGCCGCAATCCTAATGATCGTCGCCGCAGTCCTATGCCTACTCAGCGCCCTTTCTGGCTACGCCTGGATCGCCGGAACCCTTCTAGCACTCGGTGCAGGAGCCTATCTGCTCCTCAGCAAACCAGGCAAAGCCCGCCGACAAAAGCTCGTCGGCTACGACAACAAGCTAGCGCAATTCCGAAACCGCATGCTCCAAGTCGCCCACACCATCACCGCCAAACATCAGCAACGCAAAAAAAACTTCGATGCCAATTTGGATGAATTGCGACAAACCATCAAACGCTACTGCACCGAAGGCGACCAGCTCGAAGAGGTACTCCGCCAGCAGACGGGCATCCACAAAAACAAGTTCTTGCGCGGCCATATGCTGCGTGACTATTTCGGCGAAATCCCCGGCCTCGCCCAATCGATGATCCCCATGCTCGAATCCTACGGCGTCGAGTCGGCCCTCGACGTCCACAAGCTGGGCGTCTACGGCGTACCCATCATCACCCCCGAACTGGCTCTAGAAATGCTGCAATGGCGCGAAATCCTCGAACAACGCTTCGTTTTCAAGCCCGAACATGGCGTCACCGTCGCCGAACTCAAACAAGCAAAAAATCTAGCAACACGCCGATTCAAAACCTCCCAAGCCCGCAAAATCCTCATCGGTGCCAAGCACCTAGAGTCCATCACCTCGGTTGCCAAAACGGCACAAAAACGTTCGCTACGCGAATTCGAAGCTCTCAGTACCGACTGGAAAGCCGTCGCCCGCGAAAAAGGAACCTACCAAAACAGCCGCACCAAACCAGAACGCCTCATCAACACCTCCCCCGCCACCCTCATCGGCGTCGCCGCAGGCATCCCCATCCTCTGCGGCATCCTCTCCCTACTCTTCGGCTAGAGCCGACCCCTTCTAAGGGAACCGCCGATGAACGCAGATACACGCAGATAAATCAACGTCGGTGCAGCTGGGCAGGAAAACCAGCAAAAAAACATCTGCGTTCATCCGCGTGTATCGGCGGTTCCTTTTTCTTCCTGTCACCTAGAGAGTTTGCATTCGGTCATGCCATTCGTGTTTTTCGTGGCTATACTTTTCAACGAATCGCTCACATCTTCGTGCTCTCGATCATATCCCCAAGCGTGATCGATCCTTCCAGCAGCTTAGCCACCGCATCCTCCGTCAACGAAACAAGCTTCTGCTTACGGGCATACTCGTTGATGGTCACTTCGTTGCACCCTTCAACAATCAACCGCTCTAACCCCGAATCGATCGGCAACATCTCAAAAACCCCGATCCGACCTCGAAAACCTCGATTGTTACATTTCCCACAAGCGCGCGCCTCGTAAATCGTCACCCCGGTAGCCTCGGGTCGCCCCAGATTGACGGCTTCAACCTGGGTTAGCTCGCGTGCCTGTCGACAATTGGGACACAGCCGCCGTATCAACCGCTGTGCCACACACAATCGCAACGTCGCCGCCACCAAAAACGGCTCCACGCCCATGTCGACCAACCGCGTAATGACCCCAGCCGCCGAGTTCGTATGCAGCGAGCTAAACACCATATGCCCCGTCAACGCCGCCTTCATCGCAATGTCGGCCGAATCCTCATCCCGAATCTCACCGATCATGATCACGTCCGGATCACTTCGCAGAATGTTCCGAAGCGCCGAGTGAAAACTCAACTTATCCGACGAGTCGACTTCCGCCTGCGCGACGCCCAAGATATCGAACTCCACCGGATCTTCCACAGTAATAATCCGCCCCGGCTGATGCGCCAGCCGATGCCGAAGTGCCGCATACAAAGTCGTAGACTTCCCGCTCCCCGTCGGCCCCGTCAACAACACCATCCCCTGCTTCTGATTAGAAATCTCCGAAAAAGTCCGCAGTGCCCCCTCCGACATCCCCAACCGATTCAGCGTCAACAGCTCTGTCTCGACCGCCAACAACCGCAGCGTCATCCGCTCGCCATGCGTCGTCGGCAAACAGGCAGCACGAATGCTCGTCTTGCGTTGCTCCGGCCCCAGCTCCGCAACAAACTGCCCATCCTGAGGCATGCGCCGCTCGCTAATATCCATCCGCGACAACACCTTAAAACGCCCAATCAGCGAACTATGCAAGGCTTTCGGTAGTTTGCGCAGCGTTTCCAACCGCCCATCCACTCGAATTTGAACCAGAACAATGTTTTCCTCCGGATCAATGTGCAAATCCGAAGCGCGACGCCGAAAAGCAATCTCCAACAGCTCCGTACAAAGCGCCACCGCATCGGGCAGCTCCGCCGCAGCCGCCTGCCCCTCAGCCCCTTTTATTTTTTTGCCCAACCCACGTATCAGCGAACCAAGCGACTTCTCCTGAACCTCGTCCTCAGCCGGCGCAGGCGCAGCCGCCGTCATCTCCAAACCGGGAACATACGCCGCGATCATCCACTCCTCGGAGTCCGCCCGTCGCACCCGATGCGTCGGCATCAAATTTCCCGACTCCGCCCACACCTGGAGCTTCGCCATCGAATACGGACCATAAGTCTGCCCGTCCCCAATATCAAAATACCATTGTTCGTCCATAGTCATCATCAGAAAAGAAAATACATGAGTGGTAATCGCTCGAACAGCATTCACTTTTTATCCGCGTCATCCGCGGGCAATTTCTTTTGTTTTGTGAACGGTTACCAAAATTATAACCCAAGCTCACCCCGTCCTCGACGCCAAGCCAAAATACGCATGAATAAACGCCTTCCGATCCCCCTCATGATTGGCATATTGCACCATCGCATACAGTTTCCGCCGGTCCCGATCCAGTTTTTCGTCCAACCTTCGCTGATCCACCAACTCCTCACGCATCGGCCCAAGCACCCGCAGCAGCCTGCCGTGACGACCCCGATCGACCACCCCATAGCGTTCCAACATCGAAAGCGCTGTCTCCAACCGCCCGTCCCGCCCCGTCTTCCCATAAATCTTTTGCTCGACCCATTCCAAACCAAACGCATCGACCTGCTCTGCATTGCGAGACAACAAACCATAAACACGCTCATAAAAATCGGCGTCAGGATTACTCCCCGAGATAAACTCCATCTGAATCGCCAAATCATGCTCGTCATAAAGCAGCACGCACTCCGCCGGCAGACCATCGCGCCCCGCACGGCCGATCTCCTGATAGTACGACTCCAACGACCCCGGCACGTCCGCATGAATCACAAACCGAATATCCGCCTTGTCGATCCCCATCCCAAACGCATTGGTCGCCAACACCAACGGCGCTTCGCCCGCCATAAACGCCTCTTGAACCCGTCGCCTCGTCCCACGCTCTAAGTCGCCATGATAACAAACATGCGCAACCCCAGCCGCCGTCAACCGCTCGCTAAACGCCACCAGAACTTTGATCAACGTAAAGTAAACAACGCCGCTCCCTGTCGAGAGCCGATTCTGAGCAGCCTCAACAACACGCGCCAGCTTCTCGTCTTCCCCCCAAACCGGCTCCACGCTCAATCGAAGGTTAGGACGGTCAATCCCCTCGTGAAACAACCGCATCGCGTCCGGCTCAATACCCAATTGCCGGACAATATCGGCCTGCACCTCCGGCGTCGCCGTCGCGGTCAGCGCAATCGTCGTCGGGTTGCCAAGCAAAGCACGAAATTCATCAAGCCGCGTATAATCAGGCCGAAAATCATGCCCCCACTCGCTCACACAATGCGCTTCGTCCACCGCCAGCAGCACCACCTCGCGATCGGCAATCGCCGCCAAAAACTCAGGCTTCCGAAACCGCTCGGGCGTCACATACAACAGCGCAAACTCCCCAGCAGCCACCGCCGCATACCGCCCCTCGCGCTGCTCACGCTTCAGCGAAGAGTTAATAAAGGCCGCATCCACCCCCTTCGCCACCAACGTCTCGACCTGATCCTTCATCAACGCAATCAACGGCGAAATCACCAACGTCAACGGACGAGACCCCTCCTCGGCTTTCTCTGCAGCCTCCTCCTCCAAAAGCACCAACGCCGGCACCTGAAAACAAAGCGACTTCCCCCTCCCCGTCGGCATAATCACCAGCGCATGATTCCCCGCCAGCACATGCGAAATGACAGCCCCCTGCTCCCCCCGAAACGACGAGTACCCAAACACCCCCCCAAGAATCTTTTCTTCCGACAACACTTCCTTCTCCTTCAACACGCACCCGGCCAAAAAAACAACGCGCTTTCCCCACCCCATTCCAACACAATCGTATCCTACCCCAAGTTCTTTGCCCAGTAAGAATGCCTCACGCAGAGGCGCAGAGATCGCAAAGTTTTTAATGCTTTCCTCTGCGATCTCCGCGCCTCTGCGTGAGGCCTTTTCGATCAAACCCAATGAAAAAGTAACCCCCGGCGCGCGCAAACTCCCCCTATTTTGCAGTAGCCGGGTGCCACTGCTGGCTTGCCCAGCAGTGCGAACCCAGGTCACCCCCCAACAATACTCCCCGACTTTCGCACCAAACCCTGGGGCCCCCCAGCAAAAGCGCACAAAAGTCCCCTCCAAAAAAACGCAACACCCCCCAAAAGCCGCGATGCTACGCATCCCCTGAGAAAAACACCCCCGACTTTTGCACTTTAAAACCTAACAACAGCGCACAAAAAAGCGGCCCCTTACCAACCTGGCAAGGAGCCGCTTCTTATCTTTTTTTACTTACGTCGTGCGGGGACTTAGCCCCTCACATCAGCCAGCGCAACCGCAGCTCGGCTCGCAGCAGCTATCGGCACATCCGCAGGATGCTTCGCAGCCACAGGCGTCAGCACAACCACAGGAAGCTTCGCAGCAGCTGCTCTTGCAGCACTTACGGGCAGCCATACGGGCACGCAATTTGGCTAAGCAGCCAACTCGCTTTGGCTTGCAGCAACCGCAAGGATCGCAGCAGCTATCGGCACAACCGCAGGAAGGCTCACAGCTGCTAGCGCAACCGCCACAGGCGTCTGCACAACCACAGCTTGGCTCACAGCCACAGCCACTACCACAAGCGTCTGCACAACCGCAGCTCGCTTCACAGCCACAGGAGTCAGCACAACCACAGGAAGCTTCGCAGCAGCTGCTCTTGCAGCACTTACGGGCAGCCATACGGGCACGCAACTTGGCCAAGCAGCCAACTCGCTTTGGCTTGCAGCAACCGCAAGGGTCGCAGCAGCTATCGGCACAACCACAGGAAGGCTCACAGCTGCTGGCACAACCGCCACAGGCGTCGGCACAACCACAGCTCGCTTCACAAGCATCGGCACAGCCACAGCTCGCTTCGCATCCGCCAAACATTCCGAAGAACGCATTGGCATTCGACGTACAGCTCAAAGCAATGACGACGCTCAGTCCGATCGTCGACAGTAGAAGGTTATTTTTCATCGGGAAGGCTCCTAAAAGGGGGGGGGGTAACACCGTTGCCGCACAAGTCGACTTCGCGCCTCGCTCGCACTACTAGTTGGTGAGTGCCGAAACGATTACTAAACGCGATCCGTCCTGCAAAGCGGCTAACGCTTCATTGGATATGATGGCGTATCGACGACTTTCCACGATTCCCTTGACGTCTTTCACGAAATTGCCAGCACCAAGCACCTTCCCCGTGCCGGGTGTTTCGCTCGTAACGATTACACAGCGCTCAGCCCAGAAATTGCCCTCGAAATAGGCGGCAAACCACACCAGACCAAGGTCAATCTTCCTCAGCGACGCTCACCTGCCAAGCCGTCAACGCATCGGCGGTCGCCACCAAAAGCACGGTCTGATCCTCCCAAACCCCCATCGCCACACCCGTCAGCACTCCGCCGCAATCAAACCGAGCAATCCCCTCACCCTCCGAGTCGATCCAATGCAACGACCCATCCGCTGCCGCAACAAGCCAGCAATCTTCCCCGCCGGGCAATTGCACGCTTTGAATCCTCGGAACCTGCTCAATATATTCGCCCGGGGGCAGCGGATATTCCCATTGAAGCTCCCCCTCCGCATCAAACCCAACAGCCGTGTACTCTCCGACTTTCCCAACCGAGAGACCGCAGTAGCTTTCCTCTGCCGAGGACGTAGCAAAATGCATCAGCGATTGTCCCGCGACGTACAGCTCTCGAATCGGTTTGCCGTTACTCGCCAATTGCATCAGCGTCCCCCGGGTGCTACTACACCAGAGCGTTTGCTTGCCATCCGCCGCAACAGGACCAAGCCCGAGCTGAATCACATGATCGAGCCGACGATTCGACCACAACCGACGTCCATCCAGCGAACCACCTTGCACGCCCAGCCCACCCCAGTACCCGACATGCATGACCGGCGTGCCCGAGTCGGTCAGATCAGCCAACAGCACGTCGCCAACCCCCGAATGCCGCTCGTCGGGAAACGAAAGCACCAGCTCCCAATTCTCATCCAACACATAAACCTGCTGCCAACCCACACCGCTGGCCAAAACCAGCCGCTTTCCAGCCGAGTTGCTCCAGGTGCGCAACAATCCGCCCGCCTGCTCCTGATGTTCAGGCAACGCATGCTGACCAACGAGCTTACCTGCTGCACTAAGCTCGACGATCGCCTGTCCGCCATCCAGAACCAAAACGCTTTGCCCATCTTCAGAAAGCTGCACATCGCCGGGCCGACTGACCAGCTCTGTCGAGGTTTGCCACAACTGTTTTAGCTGCAAATTTTCAGGCAACTTCTGCGGAGCAATTTCTGGCCGTGCGATCTCTACTTCGACAATCGACTGCCCGATCGTTGCCGCCGCCAAAGCTTGCTCATGTTGGGCCAGTTGTTCCGCATGTTTCTCGCGTGCAACTGCGACCAGATCTTCCCCATCCACAAGCTGCTGGATCACCTTGATCATCGGCTCAGGGGTTCGGTGCATACCCGCCTGGAAAGCTTGGAGCTTCCCGTCGCGGTCCACCAAAACCAGCGTAGGCGTCTGTTGGACATTCAGTTTGTGGTAGCCCGTCGACTTCAAATCTCGCAGAACGGGCATCTCCCCGCCCCAACTTTTCAGCGTCTTCTCGACGACTTCGTTCGGCACCGTCCGCGGGTCGGTACTAACCGCATAGAAGGCGACGTCCTCGGACGCTTTGAAATGTTCATAGACCTTCGTCAGCACCGGCGTCTGCGTTCTGCACGGCGGGCAACGGGTCGACCAGAAGTCGAGCACCGTCACCTTGCCCTCAAGCGTAGCAGGCGTCACTTCCTCGCCATCAAGCGACACAAACGCATAGTCGCCGACCGGTTTGCCGAAAAAGCTTGGGGGGCCGATTGGCGGCGACGGGACAAACCGCCGCACGCGCCGTACACCTTCAGGGACCACCATGACAAACGTGCTGGCGTCAATCTCCGAGTCGAGCGTCACGTCCTCGAATTCGACTCGTATCGAAAGCTTAGAAAGCCGACCCCCAGGATTCAGTTGGTCCATCTGCCCGTCGATAGGCAATTCCATCCGCCGTAGCGTAAAAGTCTCTTGGTCAATCCAGAGCGTACGCAGACCCGTCGAGCTTTGCATCGCAAGCCGGTAATACGACTTCCCATCGATCTTGCCCTCGGTAAGCAAACGCAGATTTTCTTCTGCCGGAAAAACCAACTGTTCCGAATCACTGGTCAGTAGCAGGGCTAACTGCGGAAAAGCATTTTCAATCGAAACCGCCAGCAAGACGTCGCGAAGCTCTGGCTCAGGAATAAAGTTTTCCTTGGACAGCTCTAGCGGAGCGATCGCTTCATGAACTTGCTTGGGAAGCTGGCTCGCCGACGAACGGACAATCGTGCCATCCGAGGCCACCTCGTACTTTACTTGCCCTTGCGAACTAGAAACCGCTTCCTGGAAATTAATACGCAACTTGTTCGGCCGCGTAAACGCCAAAGAGGTCCGCGTGTAGGGGATTTCTCGCTCCGCGCCTGTGGCACGCACGACCGCATGTTCGACGACTGTCGCATTATCGGTATAAGACTTGGCCTCCCGATAAACCTCGCGCACCTTCGCCATCAACTCCACAGCCGAAAGCCCCGAAGGCGTCTGCAACTGCGGTCCACTTGGCGAAGAGCTGCTACACCCGAGCAGCAACAAACAGCTCAGCACACAGCCAGGGCTCGTGAACCGGTGAAATAGAAAAAATTGCGGGTGAGCGATCATAATTCGGGTACTGTCGGGGGGAAGCAAACAAAATGGATGAGCCTCTTGACCAAAGCCGCACACACTGCGCCAATGGAGCTGCGTCAATGAAAGAGTCCAAAATACCACATGCCCTAGAGGCGGCAAAGCCCAGCGAGACTCCCCGTCTAGCACTTCGTCGCTTTCCCAGTTTCCCACCGAACCGATCCATGACGACCTCACTCACTTACGGCAAAGCGACCACCTGCCTGCTCGATTCGGCCACGCTCCTACAGCCCCAAGGCAAGCGAGCGCTGCCTACCAACGAAATTGCTGCGCAAGTGCGAGCACAACTTGGGCAGCCCCTCCACTATCCGCCCCTGGCGCAAGCAACCATTCCCGGCGACCGAGTGGCTGTAGCGATTGGCCAGGGGATGCCCCAGCAACTACACGTGATCGACGGTGCGCTTCTGGCGCTGCGCGATGCAGGCGTCGAGGGCGAACTCATCACGGTACTTCTTTCCGCAGGTTCAACCCATGTCGAATCTCTCCAGGCCGAGCTAGCCAGCCTGGGCCACGCCGACTGCTGCTTGCAGGTGCATGACCCCGACGACGAGAAAGCCCACACCTTTTTGGGAGTCACCCGTGCGGGCCAGGCTTTACGTTTGAATCGAACGCTCTGCGATGCTGACCTAGTGCTGTTGGTAGCGGTGACGCAGAACGAGCCGGACGACTCCCATTCGAGTTTTCGTGGAATTTTTCCCGCTTACTCCGATACCGAAACGATCAGCCGCTACTCGGCCTTGGATGCCGAACCCTCCGACGAAACGGCTACTAATAGATTCTCGGAAGTCGAAGAATGCGGACACCTGCTTGGCATGGGTCTGCTTGCACAGGTCGTTCCCGCCCCAGGCGGTGAGGTCGCAACCGTCCTGGCAGGCGACCCAGCGTCGGTTGCAAAAGCAGCCCAAGTCGAATACCGCCAAATCTGGAATTGCGAGACCCCGTGTCGTGGCAATCTGGTGATTGCCGCGCTCACGGGCGACGCTTGCCAGCAAACTTGGCAAAATGTGAGCCACGCGATTGCTGCCGCCGAAGCCGTACTCGAAGTCGGCGGATCGATTGCGATTTGCACCGAACTGGCCGAACCGCTCGGACGTTCGCTTGGTCATTTGGCGGGGAATAATGAAGACCCCCAGGTGATTGAACGAGAAATCCTTGGCGAACCTAGCGCCGACAGTGGTCCGGCTATTCGACTTTGCCGTGCCTTGGAACGGGGCACCATCTACCTACGAAGCCAGCTTCCGTCCCCCGTTGTCGAAAGCCTAGGAATCACGCCGCTAGAATCAGACAGCGAGCTGGAACGGTTAGCACAATCTCATCGCCCCTGTTTGGTACTCGAAGAAGCCCAGCGTTTGTTGCCTACAGTTGCCGGAGCCAAGGTCTAAGCGATGAATATGAGCGAATCGATGAAAAACGACTACGAGGCACTCACCACCGGCTGCGGTTTTGTTGAACTAAAAAACTGGTCGACCGTCACACTGACCGGCGAAGATCGTCATGCGTTTTTGCATAACATGTGTACCAACGATATTCGACGGCTCACGCCCGGCGAAGGGTGCGAAGCTTTCTGTACCGACGTCAAAGGCAAAATCGTTGCCCATCTGTTTCTGTTCGCTCATGAGGATCGGCTTGAAATACTGACTGTTCCCGAGCAAGCAGGGCCGCTCATCAAGCACCTAGACCGCTACATCATTCGCGAGGACGTCCAGCTGCATGATCACTCCGGAGAGGTTTGTTGGACGCTGATCAGCGGAACAGAAGCCGACGCATTGCTCAACCAAGTTGCCGAGGCGGCCTGTCAGGTTGCACGGTGCGATTTGTTTTGGCCGCCGGGCTGCTTGCTACGCTCGACTCGTACTGAGCAGTCTGCCATCGAGCAATCGTTGCGAGAGGCCGGAGCAAAACCCTGTTCCGCGTCCGCTCTCACTACGCTTCGCATCGAATCGGGGCTTCCTCTTTTTCACGAGGATTTTTCTGAGGCAAATCTCCCGCAAGAGGTCGATCGAAACTCTCAGGCGATCAGCTTTAATAAAGGCTGCTACCTGGGGCAGGAGACGATTGCGCGTATTGATGCGCTAGGGCACGTCAACCAAAAAGTAGTCGTCGTCAAGCTGTCTGGCTCTACTGTCCCTGAAGGCGGCTTGGAGCTAAGCCTTGCCGAAAAGCGAGTCGGCCAGGTCACCAGTAGTTGTTGGTCGCCGAGATGGAACGCCCCGTTGGCGCTGGCAACAGTTCGTCGAGGAGCAAACGGAGTTGGAACGCAGCTAGCGAGCAAACTAGGTCCAGCAACCGTTGTTGATCCGATCGAGAAGCCGACCTAACGGCCGACGTGGGGTGAAGCGGCGACGACAACCTTTTCGATCGCCTCCAGGAAATCGGCCAATCGCTCTACGACGTCCTCCTTCTCCGCAACCTGCCCCACAAGGACGTAGCCTCCGGTAGCGATAGCCCGCCTCAGTTCGCCAAACTGTTTTTTTATTTTGGCGCAAATCGATTCTTGCTCGGAATCCGACATGGGCTGACGCAGCATTGCCACTTCCGATTCGCTGCGTTGGGGCAACCACGCAACAAGCCGTCCCTTTTCCGCCTTGATCAGCCGGTCATCAACAAAGGCACGGCGCAACTGGCCAGCGCTGTTGAAGTGATAGACTGGGTCTTGGTCGAAGTAGAGGCTTGCGGCCCCTTGCGAGCGAAAGCCGGCAAAAACCTCGACCGTTCGTTTTCCGTTGGGAAATTCGATTTGCACACGGCTTTTCATCGCCGTTGCGTCGCGCAAAAGATTTTCGCGATCTTGAGAGTCACGGGCCATGGAGAGAACCTAGAGCAACATGAGAGTGGGCGGGGGGCACGGCTCTCTAGTCTACTGCCTGCACCAACTCTAGCGTAGGCTTGCTTGTCGACTCCTCGGCGATTCGCAGGATTTCTTCGCGGATTTCAAAGAAGGCGTCGACCACTTCGGAGTCCCACTGTGCTCCTGCCCCAGATCGTAGGATACCGTCGACTTTCTCAATCGGCATTCCTTTGCGATAGGGCCGATCGCTCGACATCGCATCAAAAGCGTCGGCGACGGCCATGATGCGAGCCATACGCGGCGTTTCGGCTTTTTTCAAACCATGAGGATAGCCGCTGCCGTCCCATGCTTCGTGATGATGCAAGACAATCGGCAGCACGTTGCCGAGCTGGCGAACTCCGCTGAGGATCTCGTAGCCGAGCTGGGGATGGAGCTTGATCTGTTCAAATTCGTCGTGGGTCAATTTCCCAGGCTTGTTGAGGACTTGATCGTCGACGCCAATTTTCCCGATGTCGTGGAGTAGTCCGGCAAGGTAGATGGTTTCAAGTTCGGTTTTGCTTAAACCAAGTTGTTTAGCCAGCGAGCGAGAAAAGAGCGCAACCCGATCACTGTGCCCAGCCGTGTAGCCGTCTTTGGCATCGATCGCGGAGGTTAACGCTTGCACGGAGCTGGCAAAAAGCTCGGCCTGTTGTTGATAGAGATCTCGATTGCTGTTATGGATGCCAAGAATGGTGCCTACGCTGCTGAGTAAACGGATTTCAACCGAGCCAAACTCACCAAATTCTGTTTCGGAATCGCCCCGATGATTCAGCGCCAAGAGCCAGCTACGCGGTTGGTCGCCACCTTCGATCGGTACACACACCAGCTCGCGAATGGTCGGGCAGTTCCAGGTCGGTAGCGTTGTCTCGGCCCGGTTGAGCAGTATCGGTTTCCGGCGAAAGCTGGCGTCAAAACGGCGTAGGAGTTCGCAAAGCTCATCCTTCTCGACCGGACATTCGCCTTCGGTGATCACCTGATGGTGGTCGAGGTTTGTGCCGTCCGCCGCGTCTTCGAGTTCTTCGCTAAAGACGATTGCCAAACATTGGGCAGGTATCGTCTTGGCCAGCCAACTTAGCGCACTCTTCCATAGCTCGGGGCCACTTTCTGAAAGGTGCAAGTGACCCGTCAGGCGATGCAGCAACTCAAGCTCATCGTAGACGTCCTCGGTATGGGCTTCGACTTCTTGGATTTCGCTTTTGAGGTGAGCAAGCTCGGTTCGTTGGACGAGATTCTCTAGGACGGTTTCGGCAACTTGCTGTAACACGTTCGGTTGCCAAAGTGCGCGGCCTGTTGTCCAACGGAGCGCTCGATCCACATCGATACCCAAGGCAGAAGCAGCGGCAGCCATCTCGTCTTTGTCAGCGACTTGTTGAGTGACAAAAATGCCGACGGCTACCAACTCGGCACCGACTCCCAGCCTACGTAGCGGAATCGCCAGCATGCACAGTGGGGCAACCTCTTCAACAAGCTCAGGCTTGCCGCGACGGCTGACTTCGGCCAACAGTTCGACCCGATCGTAGAAATCGCAGACGAGACCTTCGTGTTCGGAGTAGACCAGATCGCCCGATTCGACGTTGAACAACGCAAAAGGCTGGGCAAACGTCTTGGATAATTGGGCGAGGGTTTCTTGGACTCGCTCATTCGACGCGCAGCCAACGCCCGTCGAGGAGGCCAAAGTTTTGACCGCCCCTGTCTGTTCGTTGGCTAATACAGAAGTTTCTGTCGGATGGTTCAAGAGAGTCGTTTAGCTAGACGGGCGGGGTGGGAATCGCCAATCCGAACCCAATCGAGGCGATCGAAGAAGGGGGATGGCTCCACTACAAACATAGGAGCTAGACTGGGCCGCAGAGAGCCGATGCGGGTATCCAGCCGCCAGGACGAGCCTAACGCTGTTGGAATATGCCTGTCGGGACGATTATGCGAGTGAGGAGCGATTCTCCGACCGGTCTCAGTCCTGGTCGTCGTGCGTCGTACGGCGTTCGCGGTAGCGGCGGCTGGCTCGTTTCAGCGTGGCGCGATCTTCTTCGGAAAGCTGGTCGAAGCTTGTGTCGTGAAGTTGGAGAAGGATCGCGTCGACGCGGGCATCTTCACTCGCCTCGCGTTCGCGTCGCTTGCGATCGATCAATTTTTGTTGTTTGTCTTGGGGGTGTTCGACCAGCACCGCTTCACGGTCTTCTTCGTCCCACTCGTCGAGCAGCCATTCTTCGTCGTCAGAATCGAACTCATCGATCGCTAGCCCAACATCGTAACGACGCATAGAGTGGCGTCGGAAACCACCGTAAAAAAGAAGGATGGAGAGGATCGCCAACGGAAACCACGTTGGTACGATCGCTCGAAATTCACTTTCTGGTAGAACCAGGGCGAGCAGGGCAAAAAACAACGCACAGCCCAACGCGATCCGCGAAGTGACACTGGCAGCCGTCGCACGACCAACCATCGGCCAGAGGCTTCCGCGTAGCAGTTCGGCACCGTCAAACGGATCGACGGGCAGCAAGCTGATCAGCAGCAAACACCAGTTGATCCATACGGCTAATTGGGCGATCAAATGCAAAGTGGTCGTCGCACCAATGCCAGGTGCCAGGATTTTTGGTGAGCAAGGATCGAGCAACAAACGAAAAATGTCACGGTCCCCGGTCAGCGCTAAGCCGCAGCCTGCGGTCACTAGCAAAACGAGGTACGAGATCGGTCCGGCTAAGGCGGTGACCAGATGGGCCGGGGGGTCGATGGGCAAGTGCAATTTAGTGAGGCCACCAATCGGGGCTAACACCAAACAATCGGTATGGCCACCCACGCGTGCTGCGGTCACGGCACGGGCAAGCTCGTGCAACGCCACACTACATGCGAGTACCACCATCGCCCATTGGGCGACCACCGGCTGGACGTCGTTGGTTTGTACGAAGAGCAGGAGTACAGCCCCCAACAACGGCCAGAGAATGTGCACACGCAACTCGACCCCAGAAAGCCGACCGACGCAGATGCTCCAGTTGTCAGAAGAAGGGGTGACCATACCCGTGCGGCCCAATCGTTGTCTGATTTAATTGAGGGATCCCATTCCTAGAGACGACCCCTAGAGATGACATACATTGCCTTACCCACTATCTTATCAACGTCTGGCTAGCCCGGCAAACCACCTTTCTAGCATTCGAGAAATAGCGGTGTTTCTGAATTGCCCAGTTTTACTGCGAAAACAAAACCCGAGTTTTCCAGGCGAGCTACCGTAGGAGAATTTCCATGTCGTCAGACCCAAAAACCGTCTTCACAGCAGCCAAATTTCGTATTGTCGAGCATCAATTGCCGCAGCTACGGCACATCGTCGAGCATCCGGGTGCTGTCACTATTATCCCACTCTTAGAGGGGGGGCGAGTCTGCCTAATCCGCAACGATCGCCTTGCTGTCGGCAAAACGCTCGTCGAACTGCCTGCTGGAACCCTCGAACCACCCGAGTTGCCACGGCGCACCGCTGGGCGAGAGCTGCAAGAGGAAACCGGCTACACGGCCCAACGCTGGCGCGAACTCCCCGGCTTTTTTATGTCGCCCGGCATTCTTAATGAACGCATGCACCTGTTCGTCGCCGAAGGGCTAACCCCCGGTCCGCCGGCGCGTGAGGCGGACGAGCAAATTGACAATTTGGTTGTCGATTGGGAAGAAGCCGTTGCGATGGCGCTCGACGGGCGGATCGAAGACGCCAAATCACTGGCGGCGATCTTGATGTGGGACCGATTGCGTAACGAATAATCGAAGCTGCAAAAAATGAATTCAAAACGCTCTTACGGTTCACGCTGTGCAGCCAAGAACTTCGCAATTCGCAGGAGGTCGTGATTCTCGTCCTTCTTGCTAAGGACACGCTTGATCCAACGGTCAGGAATCTCGGATTCGCATTTTAGGTGTGCTAGAGAATTGTAGAGCATGACTCCGAGCTGGCCGCTCGATAAGTTTTCGAGTTCTGCGAGCAGAGCCTCTTTTCCTTGTTGCTGCTTTCCGATTTCGTAGAGCGCCAACGCCGCTGTGATGCGCACCGTGGGCTTCGGGTCTTCTAGCAAGGAGGTGAGTTGAGGTTCTAGGCTCTCGGCATGCTTTCCCAAAATCACGCAACCAAGCGATGTCCAGTATCGAACGATGGGGTCTTCGTCGGCGAGGCCCAGCGCGAGCATGGGCAAATTCTCAGAGTCACCGGACGAAGCCAAGAACGCGATTTTATGGATGCGCTCATAATAAAATTGCTCGCTACGTACATAGTCGTACAAGGTCCCTTGGCCTGCCAGTTCGTGAAACATCGTTTCGGGGAGGATGCCCGTGTCGTAAGTGGCGATCATCTCTTGAGCGAGTCGATTCCGAAATTGCTTGAGGCGATCTGCTTGCGAAGGGTCGGCCGCCAAGTTGTAAATTTCCCAAGGATCGTTGTCTACGTCATACAGTTCTTCAACCGGCTGAGGCGATTCCCAAATTTGGCAGCTTTCTGGCGGGAGTCGATTTTCCTGCCAAGCTTGCATCCAGGCGGCCCAAGAAGGCACGCGCAGGGCGTACTGACAGCAGGGTGCGGCAGCTAGGTGCGAGGTAAAGCGGCGAATGTACTTGAAGTGACCATCGGTCAGGCCCCGCCGCATCCCCGTGACTTCATCGAACCGATCGCCGAACAGATAAACGATGGGTTGATCGTCAGGTGCGGCCCGATGGACACCCAAAAAAGCGCGTCCTTGCATTTGGGCTGGCTTTTCTTGGCCACCGAGTGAAAGGAGCGTCGGTGCCAAATCAATAAAAGAAACCAGCTCGTCGACCTGTTGGCCAGGTTGGAATATCGAGAGGTGTTGCCATTTTTTTGGAACATGCACGATCATCGGCACCCGGACGCCGGTGTCGGTCAGATAGCGCTTTCCTCGCGGAGTTACCCCGCCGTGGTCCGCATAGTAGAAGACGATCGTATCGTTCTCTAATCCGTCAGCCTTCAGGTCGTCCAAAATAGCACCCACCTGCCGGTCGAGTGCCGTCATATAGTCGTGATAGATGGCGATGTCGCTACGAACTTCGGGCAGGTCTGGTAGATGGGGCGGCAGTTGCACCTGCGCGGCATCCAATCGGGGCGTAGCCGGAATGATCCCGCGTTGACGATTGGCGGCAACATTCTCGGGGAACAGGGCACTTTCGTGGCAGACGGTCAAATTGAAAATAGAAAAAAACGGTTGGCCCGAGGTTCGGTTTTTGTAGTGTGCTGTTTTGTTGCAAGCGTCCCAGATGTCTTGATCCCCTCCCTTACGGTTGTAGTCGGTCTTTTGGTTGTTGGTGCAATAGTACCCCAACTCTTGCAAATAGCTGACGTAGGGCTTGATGGAAGCGGGGATGGCATACCGACTGCGCATGTGCTGCGTGCCGAGCGTCACGGCATAAACGCCGTGGAGAAGCGTTGACCGGGCTATCGCACAGACCGGCGCGTTGCTGTAGGCATGTCGAAACAGAATGGAATCGCGTGCCAGCGTATCAAGCACGGGCGTTTCGGCGTCGGAGTTACCGTAGCAGCCCAACCAGTGTGCTGCATTATCTTCACTCGTAATCCATAAGATGTTGGGTACAGAGACAGACTCTTGCGAATCGGCGGCTTGAGCTTGCACCGTGCAAAACGAAGTTGCAGCAGCCGAGAGTATTCCAAAACAGAGGGCAGTCAATCGGGAGAAAAACATCGGGTTGCTCCGAATAGAAATAGAAGTGGTAGAACAGACAGTAGGGAAATCGGAAGGAACTATCCGTATTGCGGATTGAGATAAAGGGCTTGCTCGATTAATTCAGGAGAGCCACGCTGGCCTTCGTGATGCCACCCTTCGTGATGCCAGTCGTCGTGGGTGGGAACCATCGCTTCGTCGAGAGGCCAGGGGGCGAACGGCTCGTAGCCCAACGCACGGGTCAACGCCGAGGAATTCATCGTCACATTGCCCGCACGAGGTGGGATCGGCCCCGCTTCGATACGCGGACAGCCCATCAGTAGTTCGGGGTCGTAGCCGCCAATGCGATTAATAACCTGTGCGATTTGGTAGAGCGACAACTCGCGGCTACCACCTGCGTGATACAAACCGCTGAGATCGTTTGCGAGGACTTGCTCGAACAGTCGATTCAGACAATCGGTGTAGGGCGGTGTTCGCACCTCGTCGAAATAGAGCGTCGCAGGACGCCCTTTTCTAAACCGATTTTGAATCCAGTCGAGTGCCCCCGCATGCCCATTAAAACTTACTCCCATCGGCAGCGAAATTCGCAGCGTACAAGCTTGGGGCATCCAATCGGCGAGCAACTGTTCGCCAGCGACCATCGTTTTGCCATAAACGGTCACCGGATCGGGACGCTCTTCTTCCGAGTAGTTTCCTTGCTCGCGGCCTGCGAAAACAAGATCGATCGACACATGCACCAGCCGAACCTCACGCTCTGCAACAATCGAAAGCAGGTTCACCAGCCCCTCGACATTGGTCCGCCAAGCGAGCCGGCTATCAAGCTCGCAGGCGCGCAGGGCGCAGTTGCCGGCGCAGTTCAAAACGCTACGGAATTGATACCGGTCGAACAGCCGTGAGAGAGTAACCCGGTCCTCGGCATTGCACGCTTCGACGCCAGGACGCGAAAGGGGCCAGTTCTTTTCCTGGCGAATGCCGACGACTTGGCCCGGGTATTTTTTCTGAAAATACTCGAGCGCATTGTAGCCCGCTACGCCTGCGATACCGGTGATGAGCAGCGGGAGCGGAACGTCTGGGCTAGGGCAGGGCGTTCTCATAAAGCACAATTGTAGCAGTTGGCCGAACTGCCGCAACGGGTTGCCTGCAGTTCGCCTGCTAGCCCGCCCGTCGGCGCTCGACGAATGCGGCGTAGTCTTCGGGGGTGTCGATGCCACGCGTCGGCTCGTCGACTTCGGTCACTAGAATCGTCTCGCCATGTTCGAGGACGCGGAGCTGTTCGAGTTTTTCGAGTTGCTCGAATTTTCCGGGCGGTAACTGGGCAAGCCGTAAGAGCAGGTCGCGGCGGTAGGCGTAGACCCCGATATGCTGATGGAACAACGGCGGCTCGGCTTCGAGCATCGACGCGTCCCAGTCCCGAACGTGGGGGATCGCGCTACGGCTGAAGTAGAGTGCTTTGCCGTCAGACGCAAAGACGACTTTGACGCACGAGGGGTCGTCGAGCATTGCGCGGTCGCGAATCGGCGTGGCGAGCGTTGCCATTGCTGCCGTAGGATTGGCGAGCAGCGACTCGACGAGCCGATCGATGGCCGCCGGATCGAGGTCTGGTTCGTCCCCCTGTAGGTTGACGATGATCTCGGCTTGTTCCAAAGGTCGGATCGCCTCGGCAACCCGGTCGGTACCGCTGGGGCAATCAACCCGAGTCATCACAACGCGCGCCCCAAATCGCCGCGCCTCGCGGGCGATCTCCTCGTCGTCCGTCGCGATCAACACCAGACGGGGGAGCCGCGTTTGGCAGGCTGCTTCATAAGTGTGCTGCAAAACCGTTTTGCCTGTTTGTCGGAGCAGCAATTTGTCGGGCAGTCGGGTCGAGCGCCGTCGAGCCGGGATGACCAGCACACAATTGCTATCAGTCCTTTTTTGTGTCATTTTCGGATCTTTCACTAGCACATTTTTCTTAGGTCGTGCATTGATAACCGAAACAGGGCTATGCCTCCACGGCAATCTGGGAGGCAGCAAGAAAGACGCCAGCAAGGTTCCGATGGCACGGTTCTCGAATAATTGCTAGTCTGGCAGGAAATACACAGCCGTCTGGGCAGTGCTAGCGTTCGCCGTCCTTGTGGAGGTTGAAGAAATCTTATGTGTGGCATTGTTGGATACGTGGGAACCAATCAGGCCTCCGAGTTCTTGCTCGAAGGTTTACGCCGGCTAGAATATCGTGGCTACGATAGCTCGGGGATTGTCACTGCCGAGCAAGAGTCGCTGACCGTCACCAAAACGGCGGGGCGTGTCGAAGATTTGTCGCAAGTTCTCAAGGCAAGCCCTGCCCTCGGCACGATTGGCGTTGGGCATACGCGTTGGGCCACCCACGGCCCCGCAACTAATGAAAATGCCCACCCTCACTTTGGCTGCGATCAAGTGGTCGCCCTGGTCCACAACGGTGTGATCGAAAACTATCGTTCGATCAAAGAACGCTTGCTCCAACGCGGCTACCAATTTCACTCCGACACCGACAGCGAGGTGGTCGCCCATCTGTTGGCCTACGAGCTAGAGAACTTGCCCGAAGAAGTTACCAACGAGATCGATCCCTTTGCCCCGCTCATCGCGGCCGTGCAAAATACCTTGGTTCAGCTTCAAGGCACCTACGGACTTGCCATCGTTTTTCGTGATTGGCCCGACGTGATCGTCGCCGCCAGGCTCGGAAGCCCCTTGGTTTTGGGCGTCGGTGAAGGCGAGAATTTCATTGCCAGCGATGGTTCTCCGCTGGCCGGGCATACCGAAAAAATTGTTTACCTAGCAGACCACGAAATCGCGGTTGTGACGGCCGATACCATTCGCGTCGTCCACCGCGATCAAGGAGACGTCCGCCACGATGTCAAAGTGCTCGACATCGAAGCCGCAGACATTGATCTTGGCACATTCGAGCATTACATGCTCAAAGAAATTTACGAACAACCCGAAGCCGTTCGCAACGCATTACGAGGTCGACTCGACCGCGACGAGGCCACGGCTGTCTTCGGGGGCCTCAATTTAACGCCGCAGCAGATGCAATCGGTAAATCGCTTTGTCTTAACCGCTTGTGGCACAAGTTGGCATGCGGCACTGGTCGGCGAATACATGATTGAAAATTTGGCTCGGATTCCGGTTGAAGTCGAATACGCCAGCGAACTGCGTTACCGCAATCCGCCCCTCGCACCGGGCACTCTGCTGTTTGCGCTGACGCAAAGCGGCGAGACCATTGATACGCTTGCCGCGCTTCGAGAAATGAAACGCAAGGGCCATCCCACGATGTCGATTTGCAATGTGGTAGGTAGCACCATCGCGCGCGAGGCAGACGGAGGCATTTATCTGCACGCCGGCCCCGAAATCGGAGTCGCTTCGACCAAAGCCTTTACTGCCCAGTGCGTGGTGATGTCGTTGTTGTCGTTGTATTTTGGACGACTCCACCATCTGAGTTTCGAGGCGGGGCTAAGGATCATCAGCGATCTAGAAAAACTGCCCGAGGATATGGAAGCTGCTTTAACCACCCATGATCAGGCACGCCGCATCGCAGAAAAATATGCCGACTGCGACAATTTTCTCTATCTGGGTCGTCAGTACAATTTTCCTGCGGCACTCGAAGGGGCACTCAAGCTCAAAGAGATCAGCTACATCCACGCTGAAGGTTATCCGGCTGCCGAGATGAAGCATGGCCCCATTGCGCTGGTCGATGAAAACACACCAAGCGTTTTCATCGTTCCACAGGGCGTTGTCTACGACAAGGTGTTGGCCAATATCGAGGAGATCAAAGCACGCGGCGGTCCGGTGATTGCCGTGGTCGACGGCGGCGATAGCCGTGTGACCGAAGTGGCCGACGACGTGATCGAAGTCCCGACCGTCGCCGACTTTCTCCAACCGATCGTGGCGTCGGTCCCGCTGCAACTTTTGGCCTACCACATCGCCCTGGTGCGTGGTTGCGACGTCGACAAACCGCGTAACTTGGCAAAAAGCGTCACGGTCGAGTAAAAAGCTGCCCTCAAATTCAGAACCTTGGGTGCGATTGCCGCTGCCGGGCAGCATGATTTTCCTGGAAATCTGCTGGGCCGCATGAGAAAATGGAGGAATGAAATCCTCCTGTCACTCAATCGGTCTGCTCTTTGCCGTCTGCTGCCTGCTCGCCACGCTTTCGCGGGGTACGCCTTTAGCCGCAGCCATCACAGTGCAGACGGCCGATGGTCGAGAGCTTAGCGGCGAAGTCGACGAGCAAACCGACGACCGGCTGCTCTGGGTACGTCAACAAAGCGAACAAATCTCGCTCAGTTCTTCGGTGCCCTGGGCCTCGATTGTCGCGGCAACGCAGGACGGCAAAAACATTCCTCTCACTGAATTGCCAAAGCTGTTGCATCAACGAACCAAGGGCGAGCCGCTAGGTTTTGTAGTCGAACCGGTGGCCTACTATGCCCCTTCAAACTGCCAGGGCGAATGCCTGCCTGTTGTCGTGACTCAAAATCGGAAGCCTGCGCGCAAGCCGCAAGTTCGCAGTCTTCGTGTGGATGCCTTCTTGGTCAATTTTGATCAAGATGCTGAGCCGGACGGCCTTCGGTTGATCGTAGCAGCGCTCGACGAGCGAGGCGTGCCCGTGCCGGTGCGGGGTAATCTTTATGTCCGCCTGTGGGGAGAACGTATGCAGTCGCACGGTTCGTTGATCCGATTTGAAGCGTTGCAAAAGTGGTCTCAGCCGGTTGCCTCGTCCGATTTTTCGGAGGGCGTGGCTAGCTATGCTTTGCGATTTCGGACGGTCGAACCAGAATTTGATTTCGGTTTGCGTTCAGAAGCCTTGGTGCATGTGCGACTTGGCGTTTTTGGGCAAGGCAATTTTGCCGCGTCCGTACCCGTGCAGATACGCTCGTTCAATCCGTTTCGCGATCAATGGCAACTGCATCAGGGCAGCCACTCTTTCCGAAGCGAGTTGACCCGAGACGTAGGCCACCTTGCTCGCCCGTCTTTGCACATTCGGCGACCTGTGCGATCGCACTTGTTGCACTAAGGCATGTTCAAACTTCGCGGCGATTGGAGTCGGATCGACGATCCTCTTGCAATCGCTTTTCTTCAGCCATTGGCACGCTTTCGTCCTTGGAAGCCTCGGTGCGGCGATCCTGCTGACGGCGCTCTTCTTGCTCGCGTTTTTCGATCAACGCGGCCAGTTCTGACGGCAAGTCTAAGTGATTGGGCATGATGGTTGGCCTCGCAAGGCGGAAGGGAAGGGGCTGCTAACGGGTAGCCGGTTTGCTGCGCGCAGCCTGTTGCAGAACAGGCGACGCTTGTTGGTCGGTGGTCGGTGGGTAACAGAGCGGCCCTTGCTGTTCCTGTGAAGGCGTATTGATGGCAGGAAGGGGAGCCAGTTGCGGCAAACGGACTGGCTGCGACGCCATCTGTACCGGCTGACAGTGGCGACCGATACAAATCGGTCTCGGGTTAGTAAACGTATCGGGCAATTGAGCTTCGTAGGGTCGCGGAAAACGATTCAGCGGGGCCGAGAGCAACGGTTGCTCGGTTCTCATCACGCGATGAGCATCTCGGTTGCTGACGATTGGCGAGTAGGGCATGATGTGCGGTATCAGCGTGACGATGATCTCGGCACGAGATTTTATGAGTTGCCGTCTCTGAAACAGCACGCCTGCATAAGGGATATCGCCGAGCCAAGGGATTTTGTTTTGGACGTTCGTATCGATTTCCTGAATCAGTCCGCCGATGACCAGCCCTTGGCCGTTGTTGAGCAGTACGTCGGTTTCTACTTCGACCGTATCTTCCGCAGGAAGGCCTGTCTCTGGGTTGACTTGCCCCTCAGAAACCTCGGGCTTAATGTGCATCAGCACCCGGCCATCGCGAGTGACATGAGGTGTCATCGTCAGGACGACTCCGACGTCAATAAACTCGACGCTTTCTAGCGTGCTGGTTTGCGTGGTGGTCGTGACTCGAAAACCTAGTTGCTGACCGCTCTGAAGGCGAGCTTCCTGGCCGCTGATCGCGAGTAGCTCGGTCGAAGCAAGTGTTTTGGCATCGGTCGTCGTTTTGAGCGTTTCTACCAACCCGTCAAGCGAGCCCCCGTTCAATCGAAGGAAAGAGGCTGAGGGGGATGCCGCATTGGCAAAACCGACCGAAAACAGATCGACCTGGTTGCCCGAAAAGCTAACGAGTTGCTGAAGATTGACTCCGCTACGGCAATCGTCCCGCAGATCGACTTGCAGGATGTTGGCCTTAATGAGTACCTGTCGAGGCGCTTGATCTACCTGACAGATGTAGTCGGCAATCTGTTGCAAGTTCCCTGGGAAATCGACGACCGCAATAACTTCACGCGATTGGCGGTTGTCGACAGAGCTACTCTCGGTCACCCAAGATTTTCCGGAAGGCGAGAGAAGCCCCTTGACCGTCTGATCAATGTCGACGGCTTTGGCAAAGTCCAGTTCAAAGGTTTCGACGCGACGACCACCAGCACGGGGAGCGATAGACTCTGCCGCTTGGAGCGTCGTGATGACCATGATCCCGTGGTCCATCGTCCAAGTATGCCCCGACGCCGACAACAACGATTCTAGGGCCTGTTGCCAAGGCACTTGTTCGAGAGAACTGGTGATTCTGATGTCTTCGGGTGCGGCAAAGACGATATTGAACCGCTGCGTTTCCGCGATCATGGTAACGACTTGTTTGAGCGAGGCGTCGCGGACTTTCAACGAAATCAGCCCTGCCCCTTTTTCTTCGACGACGATCTTTTGAGCGTCTGCTGGTTGCGCAAAAGGAATCACTTTTTGTTGTGCGGAAGTCGTGTTGCTTGGCTGGGGGACAGGCAGCAATTCTCGCAAAAAGCTCTCTGGCGACTGGGTAGGCGACTGGGCAACGGTCGTCTTCGACATCAGCGCAATCATCAGCACGAGCAAAGCGATTGCCCAAGGCTTGGATTGCGTGGTGTCTCGAGTCAGCGTGCAGAAAAGCATGGGGTTCGCCGGAGGAGTTTACTATCGAGGATCGAGTTTGTTGAGGATGATGCCGTCTGTCGTGATGTCGGTGATTGTGTAGCCTTCGACCAGGTCGCCGACGCCGATTTTTCGTTTCCCAATGGTTGCCAGTTTACGGTCTTCGGCGATCAGGACGATCGAGGCTCCCTGTTGTTGCAAAGCAGCCAGTTCTACCGAGTCGTCATGGTTCGTTCGTTGTCCGGAATCCTCTTGAGCAATCCAAGAAGGCTGGGCAAAGGGATCGTGTGCGATGGTTTTGGTTAAGTTGATTTCTGGCCAAGGGGGCAAATCTCGTTTTTCTGAATCGACGGTGTCGTCATTTTTTGTTTTTTGCGACGAAGCGCTCGTTGCCGGTCGGGCAGCAAGGTTCTTCTTCGTACGGTCAGGCAGTTGTCGGACAATGACGATCGTCAGCACCACGGCAAGCACGCCAATCAGTGCTAGCTTGCCGGGGGTCGCCCCATAACGGTTCGTCGGTTTGGTTCGTCTCACAGTACTCCTCGCTTCTCTTTGGTATCGTGGCTCTGGGCCTCGGAATACAAGACAAAAGTCAACTGAATTGGATAGACTTCCAAATTTGTTTCCGCATCAAGCCTGAATCTGGAAAGCTTCGTAGTCTTGGTAAGATGCTTAATCTGTTCGAGGAATTGACAGACGCTTGCATAGCTACCATTGCAACGAAACTGGACCTCGGTTTGCGAGTGCGTCGGGAGGCTTTTTTTCAACCCGACTTGGTAGTCGGAAATCTGCAATTCTGTGCTCTCCGCAACACGGTGAACCTCCTTGAGGAAAGCTCTCTCGGGCTGTTTCGTCGAGAAACTGCCACGCAAATCATGGACAGATTTTTGCATGGCACCCAGTCGGTCGCGCAGCTCTTGATGTCCGTTTCTTACACTTTTAGACTGCAATAGTAGGGTGCCCAGTTGCTTGGTTCGATCGACGCGCTCCCCCTGTCGGCGCTCCATCGGACGGTCTGCGAGCGCATAGAATCCACTAAAGAGGATTGCGACAGCAGCCGTGCCGGCTAAATGTAGCGACCAGCCATACCTTCGATCGTGTTGTTGTGGTGTTCGAGTCAAAGTCTTTTTCTTCAAAGGGTCAGTTTGTGCATTCAATGGTGAACGGTTGTTGTGTTATTTTTCCGAACTGAGAAGCCTGGCTCGTACTGAGCTTCACCGTATCGAACGGACCGAATTTGCGAAACGAATCTTCCAACAGCGTGGCAGCCACGGGGTCGATTGTTTTGCCGGTTAGCTCAAACGTCAGCGCCGGTCGATTCGCGGTCTGCTGTCCCAAGGGATTGCGGTAGATTTCGAGATGCTGAAGAAAAATTTTGTCCTCGCTCGCTAACATCGCTTGACTCGTCAAGCCAAGCAGCCCAAGTAAGGGCTTCTGTTGAGTCAGTGCTAGGGGAACGCGTTCTGCTTCTTGAAACTTTTCAATTTCATGACGTAATTTTCGACTTTCAAGTTTGAGTTTGCGAATGGGCTCATATTCCAATTCAAGAGCGACCAGACGTTGCTCCTGTTCGTTGAAGCTTCGCCACCGCACAATGCTGCGAGCCGAAAGCAGAAGGAATACGCCTATGAAAATGCGAGACCACAGACGCAAACACCGGTGTCGCTGAACTCCCTTTCGGGTACGTGCTGACATTAAGTTGAGCGAGCGTTTCATGACTCCTCCCAGGCCAGGGCCGAGAGAGCAATCGCCGGAGCGAACAGACAATCGGCATGAGAGTTTACCGAGGCTTGGTTCGTTGTTTGTCCAGGCAGTTGCCAAACATGTGATTCCAGATCGAGCCGGTCGGACAGCCATACGTCGAGCTGATTGATCGTGGCACCACCGCCGAACAAGTACAGATGCTTGGGCATGGAGCTGCGGCGCAGATACTGAAAATGCGAAAGCGAACGACGCATCTCCTCAAGCAACCGGCTCAGCGGCTCGGCTACGATTTCTTGGACCAACTGAGCAATCTCACTAGGATTCTCTGTAGAGGAGGCCGCGAGACCATAGTCTTCAAGTAATTTCTGTGCTTCGACGTCGGTCACCTGTAGGTTCGAGGTCAGGGCGTCCAATACGTTTCGTAAGCCGCAGTCTTTCAAACAACGTACGTACGCAGGTTGTCCCTGATCAATCAAGCATAATGTGGCACGGTGATGACCCCAGTCTAATGCCGCCACGGGACCCTCCGAAGCCTTCGGGTGAACGAGATGGACCGCACGCGTTAGCGCCAGCGGTAGCCCGTCGATCGCCGCGCAAGACCATCCGGCTTGAGCGACATCTTCGACCAATTGATCGGTCCAGCTTCGAGCCACAGCCAATGCTTGAGTCCACCCCGGTTTGCCGTCGGAAGCGGGGGCCGACCAATGATCGAATTGGACGCCCTCGGCCGACTGTTGAGTCGCGGTTTCGATAGTTTGACGAATAATCTGCTCGGCGTTTGCTTCCTTTTCAAGCGAGCGGTCGACCAAATGCACATCACAAAGGGCCATCGACAACATGCCCGCTGCACGCCGGCCTCGAAAGCGATCTTCAAGAGAACAGGCAGCAGAGATTTCGTTCAGCGAGGACAACGTCTGGCCCGAGCCTGCGAGATCCTTTGGCCAATTTTGCTGACGCGGGACGATCATCTTTGCCGCCACGCGTAAACCACTTGGGCCGCGCACCAGTTGAGCAATTTTTACGGTGGAAGTGCCGATGTCGACACCGATCCAGCCGGTCTTACGCGAGGCAAATCTCATCCATGTCCTCCCGAGGCAAAGGTCGAGAGTTGGAAGACTGGCAGCATGACCGCCAGCACAACGGCGGCGACTAGCGCCCCCATAACCACGGTGATGACCGGTTCCAGTAAGGCCACAATCTGTTCTGTTTTTGCGGAGGACTCTTCTTCGTAGTATTCTCCCAGTAGAATCGTGACTTCGCCAAGGTTGCCGGTGCTTTCTGCGGTGATAAGCATTTCTTTCGCACTGGCTGGCACGATCTCTGTTGCTTCTAAAACCTTGGCTAGCCCTTGCCCGTTGAGTACCGAGTCTTCTAAATCTTCTAGCAGCTCTTGGTAGAGCGTATTGCTGAGGCCCTGTTTGGTCAGACGAAGGCTTTCAAGTAAATCGACACCATTTTCGAGCATCAAACCAAGGAGGCGGCATGTTCTTCCAATAAAGAAACCTTGGCACACTTCTCCAAACACAGGGCCGTAGAGCCAGAAGCGGTCGAGCTGGCTGCGGCCACCGTCTGATTTCCGCCAGAAGAAAAAGCCGACAGCAAGGCCGATCACCAACGGACCCCAAAGCCACCAGCGTGTGTACAATTCGTCGGCAAAAGCCATCAAGAATTGCGTCATTACCGGCAGCGGCATCTCGTACTGCGTGAATATCTCGGTAAACCGTGGTAAGACAAACAGCACTAATGCGCAGAGTACCGAACTCGATACCAGAAACAGCAACACCGGGTAAGTCAGCAGCGAACGAATCGCACGTCTCGAGCGAATTTCTTTTCGTTGTAGCTGGGCCAACTGCTGCAGAACTTCCGCCATCCGTCCCGAGGCTTCCCCAGCAGCGACGGTCGCCACAAAGGTTGGCTCGAAAACCAGAGGGTGCTGCTTCAGGGCTTCAGAGAAAGAGGTTCCTGCAAGAACCGCTTCGCGTACCGTATCTAAGATGTCAGCCAAAGCTGGTCGCTGACATTGCGAGGCGAGTGAATCGAGTGAGGTGGCTAGGTCGACGCCAGATTTCGTCATGATCGCTAGCTGTGCCGTGATCTCGGCTACGTCTTGCTTGCGAATGGAACGGCTCGATTGAGTAGGAGAAACGCCGTCACTTGTTGCAAAACTAGGAGGTGCAAAGCTGCTGCTATCCGTCGATGTTCCCACGGCAGGCAAGCCGCCACCGGTCAAGACGCTTGTCGCGTCTGTGCTCGTCGGGTTACTGATTGTTGAAACAGGCATAATGCTAATTACTCAAAAAATGCAACACGGGCAATTTCTTCTAAGCTAGATTCTTCGCGTTCGGCAAGTGCTAGGCCACAGCTAAGCAACGACGGATAATTTTGTTCTTTGACCCACGCTGCAATCGTTTCCAGCCGCGCTTCTTTGGCAATGAGGTGCCGCAAATCGGCATTTACCGGTAAGACTTCATAAATCCCTGTACGGCCCTGAAAGCCTGTGTCAAAACATTCGCGACAGCCTTCGCCCTTAGAAAAACTACGTCGCTGATCGCCCTGATAGTGCAAGGCTTCTAGGTATTCGGAACTCGGATAGTAGGACGTACGGCAGTGAGGACAGATTTTCCGAACCAGCCGTTGCGACACGACGCCTGCCAAGGCCGCAGCCAATTTGTAGCTTTCAATGCCCATGTCCATCATGCGCGTGATGGCACTAATGCTGTCATTGGTGTGTAGCGTGCTGAGAACCAGATGGCCCGTGAGGGCTGCTTGCACCGCAACCTGAGCGGTCTCGGCATCACGAATTTCGCCAATCATGATGACATCGGGATCTTGTCGCAAAATCGATCGCAAAGCGGTCGGAAAACTTACACCGCGCGTGCTATCGACTTGTACTTGATTGATCAGCTCGATCTGGTATTCGACCGGATCTTCCACCGTGATGATATTGCGTTGGACCGACTTGATTAGCTCGAGCGCCGAATAGAGGGTTGTCGTCTTGCCGCTACCGGTCGGTCCTGTCACTAGCATCAAGCCGTGCGGCTTGGCCAATAGCTTCTTGACCATTGCTAAAACATCAGGGGGGATTCCCAGTTCGTCGAGATTGAAAGTCAGACGCTGCTTATCCAAAACACGCAGAACCACCTTCTCGCCCAGCACCGTAGGAAGCGTCGAAATGCGCAAGTCGACTTGCTTGCCATCGGCGACCACCTGGCAACGACCATCCTGCGGAACGCGTTGCTCTGCAATGTCGAGCTTTGCCATCACTTTGATACGAGAAATCATTGCCGGATAAATATCGCGACGCGGACGCAGCATTTCCACCAACTGGCCATCGATCCGAAATCGGACCGTCGCAAAATTGCGGCTTGGCTCGATGTGAATATCGCTCGCATTCTTGCGAATCGCCTGAAGGACTAAGTAGTTGATCAAGTTAACCACTGGGCTGCCCTCTACCAGATCGTGGACCGAGGCGACATCCATGTCCGAGCTTTCCAGTTGCAGCTCGACGTCGGAGTCGTCTAGATCGGCGGTCACGGCGTCGACGCGAAAATCTTCGTCGTACGCGCGATTCAGCATCTTATGTATGGCTACTTTGAAAGCGAACACCGGACGGACATCGAGTCCGACATAGCGTTCGATGCGGTCAAGCCGATCCAAATCCAAAGGGTCGTCGGTTGCAACGACCAAGGTATTCTTGACACGAAAAAGTGCTAGTGAGGTAAGGCTAGCCGCCAAATCGCGTGGCAAGAGCCGAACCGCGATCGGGTCCAACATCCCCTCGCGAAGTTTCACTCCTGGCACGCCTAGCTGCGTTTCGATGAAGGGGAGCAATTGCTCTTCATTGGCAAATCCTAGCTCCAGCAAGGCCTCGCCCAGCTTTTGACCATTCTCAGACTGCAAACGCAAGGCTTCTTCGAGTTCGTCGGAAGCAATAAGATTGGCACTAAGCAGTTGTTGGCCAAGCGGGCCACGCGGCGCTGCTTTTTCCAAAGTCGCATCGTTGGGATCGGCGTCCAGGGGTACCGTTAAAGGTAGCAACTGTTCTTCCTGCAAGTTAGGAGCTGTTGCAATGCTCATCGCACAAAACTCCTGACCGCCTGTTTGGTATCGGCATAGATCTCAAAACGCTCGGAAAGGCCAGTGATCCGAAACACGTCGGTACACAACGGCGTTAGCCCTGCGAGCTTCAACGTCCCCGAAGCTTCTCGCAGGTTTTGCTGGACATCGAGCAACGCTTCGAGTCCGGCGCTATCGACCAGCGGGACGTTGCTCAAATCGAGAACGACCATCGGTTGCCCCGAAAAAGATTGGTTGGCAATCATCTCCAAAAGTGATTCGGCATTTTCATGATTCAACGCCTCGGACGGCGTGATCAGTTCCACGGCACCTTGAGATTCGATCTGAAACATGATGGGTGCTCTTACTGGGCGGGAAATGTTGCCACAAAAGTGGTGCCTTGATCCACTTGACTCTCTACCGTGATATCGCCGCCATGCATACGCACGACTTCCCGCGCCAAGGCAAGGCCCAGTCCGGTGCCTGTTTCTGCTTGTACGCGTGGGTCGCTACTACGGAAGAACTTTTCAAACACCTTCGGCAATTCTTCGTCGGCAATGCCAACGCCAGTATCCTCGACGAAAATCTGCAACTGCCCCTCGTCGAGTTTGATGCGGAGCAGCACGCGGCCACCCGTGGGGGTGTATTTTGCCGCATTCCCCAAAAGATTCACAAGCACTGCGACAACCTTGTCCTTGTCGATTTGCAGATCAGCCATTTTTTCGGGCAAATCAACGATGAATTCAATCTGCTTTTGGTCCATAAGGGGTCGCACTTTGTCCAAGACTTCCTCGAACAATCGTGCCGAAATGGTGCGTTGTCGTTCGATGGTCAAGGCCCCAGATTCCATGCTGCTAATGCTCAGGAGGTCGTCCACAAAACGCGCCAGCCGTGTGACTTCGCTGTTGATGATATTGCAAAACTCTTTTTGTTCTTCGATTTCAATCGAATCGCAAGTGGCGAGCGTTTCTGCATAGGCTTTGATATTGGAAAGCGGCGTGCGGAGTTCATGCGTCGCGACATCGATAAACTGGTCTCGCGTCTTTTCGGTAAGCTTCTGCTGTGTCACGTCGCGCAAGGACCAGACATGGCCACGCAACGATTCGCCAGCCAGTGGCAAGCGAGCCACTCGAAGCGTACGCTCTGATGCCTCTCCTTCGCGTTGAACTTCGGCGACCGCCGGACGAAGGGGGGAGGGATTTTCAAAGAGGGGCCCGTCCGGAGTGCCCTCAAGCGTATTGAGGATGTGCCCTTCGAGTTCGATGCCTGCAAGCTCGTTGGCGTCGATTTCCGAACCTAACAAGGCAGTAACGGCCCGATTCGCAAAGGTGATGCGTCCTTCGAGATTGGTGACGGCAACGCCGTCGGAAAGATTATGTAGCACGTCCTCCAGTTCGTTCTGCTGACGAGCTGCAATTGCTCCAGCCAGCCGAGAATTCAGATCCTCGCCTCCACCGGCTGAACCCTCTTTCTGAGCGAACTCAACGATGCGATTCCAGCCGACAGAAGTCGCGTCTTTTGCCGCGAGGGGCTGCAATTCTAGGTTGCTGCCGCTCATGCGTTCGAGTGCGAGACGACGCAATTGTGCTTCGACGCCGGCAACCGGTCTCGTAAGCCGGACCAAGAGCCATGCTCCCGCCAGGATCAGACCTAATGGCACCAGTAGCACCGCTGGCGAGATGCGTGCGATTTCTTTCAACGTTGCCAGGAAATTGAGTTGTTGAACGCGAATTTGTAACGATCCAAAATGATCTTTATGGGCGATCAACGGAACGTGGTATTCATGGATCACTTGACCTTGGTCATCTTGATACTGAATGCCAGTAACATCGCCCCAACGAAGGTGATTTCCTTGAGATTGCTGAGCAGACTTACCAATCAAGCTGGGGTTCGTGTCCGCTAGGACGGTGCCCTCCGGAGACACGATCGAGTAACTCACTTGATCAGAGGACCACTGATTCCGTTTCAATGCCTTCTGAAGATCGATCGCTCCTTTGCGAAGATACTCGATTTCGAGAGCTGCGGCCGTTTTGCCTAAACGCGAGAGGCACGCATTCGTCGTGCGCGAGTCTAGGACCGTATGCGATGTAAGCAGCAGCCCTGTCGCGAGCCAAACGACGGCGACCATGCAGAACAAGAGGTAGTATCCGACTACCTTTCTCGGGAAACCCAAGTTGGAATTGCTGCGAAGCATGACAAAATTGCAATCTTTCCACGGTTAGTGCGAGCCGCACACGCGTGTTCCGCAAGCAGCCTTGGTCTATCAGAGCCAAACGACTACACGCACTCCGACTGTTGAGCGACGTCCGCCAGCAAGTCTCCACATGCTTTTACGATCGCCGAGGGGCTAAAAGGTTTGGCAAAGGTCGCATTGATTCCAAGTTCGTCTTGCAGCCGCGACAGTTCTAATTCTAACCCCTTGGCAGTCAGCAGGATGATCGGACAGTCTGCGTACTCTGGCAAGCTCCGTAGCTCTTGGCACAGTTCGACTCCCGTCATTTCTGGCATCTGTTGATCGGTAAGGACGATATCAAACTGCGAGTTGAGAGCAGCTTCGAGTGCCAGTCGACCGTTGTAGACCGTCTTCGTCTCGTAGCCTGCTTTGTCCAACGCAAATTGCGTCACACGTGCCAACGCCACATTGTCGTCGACAATCAAAGCTCGTTTGCCGCTACCGCCCATCTCAATCACTGCCGCCTTTCGGGGGTTGTTTAGTGTTATTGCCTCATCCACTGCCGACTCGACCAGATAGCAAGTTTCTACAGTGCGTCGTAATTGACGCCCGGAAGAATATTGGTTGCCCCTGCAAAGTTCACTCTGAACTCGCCGTTGTCAGGATCGTACCGCCAAGGACCTGTGGCATCCGTTGAAACGAGCAGCTGATCGACTTCGACAACGGTATTCGCTCCGGCCTGCGCGCCAACGGGGCAGTTCGGGAAGGTTCCACGAATATAGGGCGAGAGTAATAGATGGAAATTGGCCGAGTTGGTAAAGGCCGGTGGAACTCCAGGGTTGGGATTCCTGGCGGTATCTGCTGTGTAAAGCTCAATCGCATCGCGTACGATGGATAAAGTTTGTCGAATGCCGTTATCGGTTGCGGCACCTGACGTGTTGATCATGCTGGGGGCTGCAACGCCGGCCAGAATTCCTAAGATCATGATAACCACGACTAATTCGACAAGTGTAAAACCGCTTTTGCTATTCATAAGAACTACCTCGATTAGAGAGTGTTGTTAAGTTGCTATCGTAAGCCTAGCTTGCTAAAACGTTTTCGCTGCAAGTCCTAGGGTTTCTCAAGGGTATGCATAAAAGGTAGTTCGCATATTTGCTACAGGCGGCACGGCAGACCGCAATCCAACGAGTGCGCCAAAGGCTCTCCTCAGCACAACCTCTACAAACGGAATAATGATTCTCTTCAGCATCCGTTTGAGATTGTCCAGGATGTGTAAGCTAGTCTTGCCATAAGCCCAGTGAAGAAAGAGAGAGGCATGATGCGCGCGGCTAGCTTGATCACGCGCATGAACCCTCTACCAACTTACTAGTCTAGAGTTGAGACCTACTTTGAAGTTGAGACAGTACTTATGGCGAACCCAGTAACCATCACCCGTGATCCCAGGCAGACGTGGCAGCTCAAGGCGCTAGCTGCGGTAGAACAAGCATTCGGTCAATCGCTCGATCTGTGGACCTATCAGAGCGATACGGATTGGTCTCGATCGTGCCTGTCGACAGAGCCGTCTGAAGCAGACATGCTCTCGTTATTGTCTGAGGACGCCGATTTCGAATTCTTGAAACTGATCAAAAATGCCATTGCCCAGGAAAAACCGTTGGTGAAGGAACGTTCTTTTGATCAGTATCTTCTTGCCATTCCCCTGGACGAGCAAACTGCGGCAACAACGGCCCTGCAGACCGATAGCCCCGAGCTATTCCTACGCCTGGCAGAGGTCGCCGGACGCTATTTCCATCAGGAAGAAGAGTTAGTCCGTGTGCGTGAAGAGAATGACTTCTTCCTAAAACAGGTGAGCGACGATTTTGAAGAACTGACTTTCTTGCGTTCGATGGCAGAACGCCTAGGTTTAGAGGACAGCACGCACACAATAGAAAAGCTTGTCCAAGCTTCTCTGCCAGAATTGGGGAAATCGGCACATGCCGAAGAGATGTATTTCGTTAGGGATTTGGGCAACGATCAGCTAGAAATACTCGTTGCTTGGCAGAAAGAGGGATTTGAACTGAATCGCAACAACGAAGCGACGATTTTTCAATTAGTTGAAGAACATCGTTCTGCCGCAGTGTACCAACCCATCATCAAGAATGGCAGGAAAGTTGCAAGCCTCAGAACCGATCTCCCAGAGGTGCGCGACTTTATCATGGTCGCGGTCGGGTCAGACGAAGAGCCTATTGGCTGGTTTCTGGCAATTAATCGAGAAGCCGAAAGTGAGGAGGTCGGCGAGTCGGACCTTCCCGAGTGGCGGCTCAATCAACATGAGTTCGGAACAAGCGAAGCAACGCTCTTGTCGACTGCCGCAGCGATGACCGCTTCGCATGCGAATAATCTTTCTTTGTTTCAAGAACGCGAATCACTTTTGGTCAACGTCGTTCGCACGCTCGTCTCGGCTGTGGAGGCCAAAGATCAATACACTTGCGGTCATAGCGAACGGGTCGCCCTGTACGGCAAACGCTTAGCGCAACAGGTGGGATATGACGAGGAAGCATGTGAATTGCTGTACTTAACGGGCTTGCTTCACGACATCGGCAAGATCGCTGTTAGTGATGCTATTCTCAACAAACCAGATCAACTGACCGACGAAGAATTTTCAGAGATTCAGCGTCATCCCGAGGAGGGTTGGAAAATTCTCCAAGGCTTGGAGCAGCTCAATTACGTGCTTCCAGGCGTTTTGCATCATCACGAGCGCTGTGATGGCAAGGGCTACCCCGACCGACTGCTTGGAAAGCAGATACCCCAGGATGGTCGTATTCTTGCCGTTGCCGATGCTTTTGACGCGATGACAAGCGATCGAGCCTACCGCACAGGCATGCCGCACGAAAAGGCGGTAGACATTTTGCGCGACGGAGCCGGAACCCAATGGGACGCTGAAGTCGTCGAAGCCTTTCTCGAAATTGTTCCTGAGATTATTACCATTCGGAAAGACTATCTGCCTCGGCATCACCCCAGTCGTACGCCCACCCAGTCCAGTCCCCAATAGAAACAGAAGGCCGGCGAGCCTATGCATTCCAAAGGTCGTTGCCTAGCTTCACGAATAGGCTTTACACTCATCGAGATGGTCGTAGTGATGCTGGTTATGAGCATTCTTGCCTCGGTCGCGGTGCCCACCTATGTTTCGGCTCTCGCCAATTATCGCGTCGAGATGGCCGCAAAACAGATCGTGGCAGATTTGCATTACGCAAAATCCGAAGCGCTACGAAGGAGCATGAGTCGGACCGTACTTTTTGATTCGGCAAACAACGCTTACACCTTGGTGGATGTTGCCGATCCCGATCGCCCGGCGCACGGTTTTGTCGTCAGTTTGCGGGACGCCCCTTTTTCCGCCCAGTTGATCAGCGCTTTGTTTGAGGGTGATGAAACCGTGGTGTTCGACATGTTCGGACGCCCCGACAGCGTGGGGACGGTGGTCCTAGAATCGGGCGGTACGCAGCGGACCGTCATCTTAGCAGCCGATGGAACAGCCACCGTCCAGTGAGATTATTATGAAATTAAAATCCCGAAAACACAAACTTAGACAGCGGAGAGGCGGGTTTACGCTACTCGAGCTGGTGGTCGCCTCGACTTCGGCTGCGGTCTTGATGGGCGGCCTAGCGTCGTCGCTCTATATCGCCGGTCAATCGCTTGGACTGAGTACCGGATCGCTGGCGAAAACGCATAGTAGCCAACGTGCGCTGTCCATGCTCCATGCCGATTTGCAGTCTGCGCTGACATTCAACGAGCTAACGGCCACCACGGTTTCCATGACGGTCCCTGATCGCAACGGAGATAGCGTGCCAGAGACGATCCGCTACGCTTGGTCAGGCGTCACGGGCGAACCGCTTACCCAGCAATACAACGGTGGAACGCCCAGCACGATCGCGGCAGAGGTGCAGTCGTTCTCGCTTAGCTGGCTGACAAGGTTGATGGAAGGCAGCGCCATACGGACTAGCGTTTTGTTTGTCACCGGGCAAGCTCCCGACGGCGCTGGCGGACTCAGCACACCGACCGCGTCCGAGCAACTACGTATCGACCTGATGAGCGACTGGGGCTACGACGCAACGGTCATTTCGCAGCAAGCAAACCAGACAGATATGGACGCTCAGTTGGCCGTCGTCAATGTCGTTTATGTTTCGGGCGAAGCCAGCGGATCGATGATTGGCACCAAACTCAACTCGGCGACCCTTGGCATCGTCACCGAGTCGTTTATCAACGCCGACGAGTTGGGATTCTATAGCAGCGGATCCAATTCTAGTTTGAGCAGGACGGCCATCCGGATTACGAACACGAGCCACTATATCACGAGCCTCCATGCCACAGGACCCCTCACCGTGGTTTCGTCCGCCCAAGACATGAAACAGACTTCGTCCTCGTTGGCACCCGACGCAGTGACCCTAGCCACTGTCGGAAACGCCCCGGCCTATCCAACCTTACTCATTCTCGACGCTGGAGATCAACTGGCCAGCGGTGCCGTAGCCGCTGGGCGTCGTTGCCAGTTGCCCTGGGGAGAAGGCAGTTTTGACGTCGCGACGCTCAACGCCGAGGGACAAACCCTGATGAAGCGGGCCATCGAATGGGCCGTTGGTGCTGGCGACGCGACCCCTTAGTACGAGCCCTTAGTACGAGATTTCATTATGTGCTGCACAAAAAACAACAAACGCAACGGGCTTTCGTTAGTCGAGGTCGTCATCTCTTCGTTGCTGGTCGGCACCGTTCTTGTCGGTGCGATGTCGATGTTGGGAGCGTCGATTAGCACGCGGTCTGCCGCCAACGACTTGATGGTCGGACCGTTGCTCGCTGATATGCTGCTTGGCGAAATTATGGCGATGCCTTACAGCGATCCCGAGGAAGGGGGCAGCTCACTGGGCCTCGACAGCGGCGAGTCGGGCGACGACCGTACCGACTTCGACGACATCGACGACTACAAAGACTGGTCGCCATCCGACGTAGAGGACCGCCTGGGCAATCCACTTAGCGAGTATACGGATTGGACCCGAGAGGCCACGGTGAGTTGGACGAACCGAATTACTGGTAATGAATGGACACACTACGATAGCCAAGTTAAACGGATCGTTGTGCTCGTGACCTCGCCTGCGGGTGTCGAGACCAAACGGATCGGCTGGCGATCTCGTGACGGTTCGCTCGAGCAACCTCCGACAATCAACAAGACAGTCGTCATTCAGGTTGAGACCACCTTGTCGGTGGGGTCTGCCGCTAGCCCGGCACGCGGAGTCTCGAACCTAGTGAATCATGCCGAGGATCCCAATGAAAATTAAAAAAATGAGAAAACGAAGCAAAGCCGCATTGCGAAAAGGCTCGATCTATATTGCCGTCACGGGCACAGCGATCCTCGTTTCGCTCATCGGCTTCACGGCGATCCATCTGTCCAAGCTAGATCTGCGTACTGCCCTCGCCCAAAACGAAAGCTCCTGTGCCCGGCACCTGGCTCAATCGGGAGTCGAGTTTGCCCTGGGGGCGATCGATTTCGCCCCGGGTTGGAGATCCGACTACATGCACGGCGAAGAAAGTTCGAGAGACCCTTCAGGTATCTCCGAAAAAATCACCTTCCGCCTTCTCGACAACAAAGACGGAGATTTGGCAGACGACGCAACCGACCCTGTCGAAATTCAAGGCATCGGCCGCTGTGGTTCGTCGACGTATATTTACAGCGTGACCTACGCACCAGCGTTCACCACAACGCAGCAATTCGGTCCCATGCTACTCCGAAGTTTTACCACCAGTGCAGGCAGCAGCTCCTCCGACACGATCGATGACACGAAATGGTACGGGCAATATTTTTTGCCGGACTTGCATGGTGAAGCGGTTACGTGGGAGGTTACCAGCGTAGAAGTGAACATGAAATCGTCCGGCGCGAGTAGTGGAACGCTCGGCGTTAGCCTGCACTTGCCGGACGGAACTCTGCTGCCAGGAACTCTGCTCGAAACGATCGCGATCGACGAAAGCCAGCTTTCTAGCAGCTTTGATTGGCATCAATTTAATTTTAGTAGCGTTCGAGGCCTTGACCCAAATGTTGGGCTTTGCCTAGCTTTGAGCACAAATGACACAAGTGTGGCCGAGGTTAGATACGAAGGCAGCGGTGTCACCGAAAGCAATGCCCATATGCTTACAGGAGGCAACGGCAACTGGACAACCCTAGAGGCAGGCAAGTCGCTGTTCTACCGTATTCGTGGTGTCTATACGACCGCTGCCGGCGCCACCGGAGATTTTGCAATTACTCCCGGCAGTTGGCATCGTGTTTCTGCAAACTAGCGTTTTGTAATTTAGAGTTTCAATTTAGAGTTTCAAAAAAATAGTGCGAGCCGCACACGTACGTACGGCCCGCACCCATGTCTAAACGCCGGCCTCTTCCAGTTCTTCGAGAACCTCGCTATTGCGAAGGCCAATGGCGATGTCTTCGACGCCGCCATCCAAATTGGCGAAGTAAAGATCGAGACCCCGACCGCCAATCAGCAGGTCGGTCGCTTCGTCGTCAAAAACCGTCGCATCGACGCCCGAGGCGATCAGGAAATAGTCTTCGTTCAACCGGTCGTCAAAGTCGACGCCTACACCCGTGTTCGTGATGTTCGCAACACGCGTGGCATAGTCACTCGACGAAGTCCATTCGGCCATGATGGCGTCTCTGGCAGCCGAGTTGTTGTCGAAAGCCGTTGTGCCGGCCACAAGAATATCCTCGCCACTGTTGCCAAGGATAAAGTCGCTGCCTGTGCCGCCGATCATCAAGTCTCGGCCGCGACGACCGATCAGTACATCGTGACCCGCTCCGCCGAGCAGGACATCGTTGCCGCTGCCGCCAAAGAGCAGATCATCGCCGTCGCCGCCATCCAGCGTGGCATCGACATGAATCCGGCGAGAGACAAACCCCAGGTCATGCCCGCCGCCAAGAATTATTTCGATTTCGTCGACGTTGGAACTGTCAAAGGTTTCCCACTGGATCGGACCCCCGCCAATGCGCGAAAGCACTTTCATGTCACCGCTGCACCAGCTTTTGTAAACTTTGACAAAGTCGTTGTCGTTGGTGCCGATAATCTGCAGGACGCCATTGTTGAGACCTACGCCGGCGATCACCGTGCCGGTCGTGTCGATGGCCGCGCCGCTGTCGTTGTCGACCAACGTCAACGTAACCTCAAACGTGCCGCCATTGGCGTACGCATGATCGGCCGAAACCATTCCGGTCGTCTGGTTCACAACACCAACGCTCGTGGTGCCGTCTCCCCAGTCAATCGTAGCCGTATGCGTATCGATCAAGCCGGCATCCGTAAAGTCGGCAGAGAGCGTGACCGTGTCTCCTTCGCCCAAATCGCCCACCGCGGACGAGTCGGTCGATAGATTGAGAATCACGGGGACCAAGTTGGCGACCGTTACGTCGACTGTATTGCCTGCGGCAAAAGTCCCATCTTCGTCGGTTGCAGTCGCCGAGATCGTGTAGTTGTTGTTCCCATCGACATAGGTATGCGTCGCGAGGCTTGGGTCGCCGAGAATGGTTTCGAGCGATCCATCGCCCCAGTCCACATCCCATTGGGCGATCGTATCGTCGCCGGGATCTGAAGAGGAGAAGTTCAGCGTGTAGCCAGCTCCTTCGTCGGAGTTGGCGACACCAGCGAGCGTAAGCGTCGGAGCAACATTGTCGACCGTAACATCAAAAGCCTCGGTCGCCGTACCGCCGCCACTATCGTTGACCGTGACCGTAACCGTAAACACCCCATCATCCGAATAGGTGTGGCTGCCATCGAACGAACCTTCGTGGTCGATGCCCGAAGCACCCAGCACGTCGACATCAGGTGTGCCAAGATCCGTCGTCGAGCCATCGCCCCAATTGATGACATAGTCGTAAGTTTCCACAACGGGTGTGGAAGTCACCGGCACCACGCTGAACACCCCGTCATCGGCGGCTGTTTGCGGAACCACGAGACCATCGATACCAGCGGATACGGAAATGGAGCTTCCCGAATCGTTGAACGTCCCCGTGGAATCGTAAGACAACAAAACTCGACCGCCACCGCCGGCCCCACCCTCGTCTCCAACAGCTGCATTGCTTTGGAAGAGGTCGATGTCAGAGTTTCCGCCATTTGCGTTCAGTGTCCCTCCACTGACATCCACATTAAATGCATGGACGAGGATACCTCCACCCGCGCCAGCACCGCCGCCAAGAAGGGAGGCTTGTCCACTATCTCCACCCACCGCGAGTACCGAGCCAGAGATGGTAATCGTCCCGTTTGCACCCAGTTCGATGCCCCCGCCCCCGCCCCCGCCATCGACGGAGCCGGAGCCGGAGAATTTAATTCCACCGCCGCCGCTTCCTCCTTGGATACCGAGTGAAAGGTCGCCATAAGCAAAGCCGTTTTTCAGAACCGTACCGTCGATGCCGATGCCACCATTACCACCAAAGCCAGCGCCACCCGCTCCACGAAGGCCAATAAAACCTCGGCCAAAACCTTGCACTCCAAGAGCCGTGGGAGAACCGACTGCGGCTTCGCCGTGAAACGTGAAAGGAGCTCCTTGAACTACGCTCGCCCCATCGCCACCACCCGCACCAGCAAGCCGTTCGCCGTGAACATAGCCACTAGCGGTGGTCACGGGGAACTCTGCGAAAGCACTAACGTCGATCGTACCTAGTACACTGAGATCGCCTTGCGACAAAATCGCCAAGGGCAACGAACCTGTGCCGGTCAAAGTCAAACCTGCGTCGAGTTCAAAACTGTCGAAAGTAAACACCGCCACATCGTAGGCACCAGAGCCAGTATCCAAAGAAACAGTCGTTGCCGCGACGCCCACTCCATCGATCGTCAACGCATCGGTATCAATCACCACATTGGCTGTCGGGTCAAAAGCGCCAAGCGAAGCATAGTCGTCCGGATTCAATCCGATGGAAGCTCCCCCTGCGCCGACCACTTCGTCAGAAAACACGGCGATATCTGTGAGGTTAAGCAGCGCCCCTTCGTCAACCGTCTGATCGCCGGCAACCGACAAGACGGGGTTGCTACTAAGAACAATTCTCGATTCCAATTGTTCGAGCGACAAGTGGGTTCTGCGCAAACCCAGCGAGCTTGTCAGAGTTCGAGTGCTGGAGTTCTTGCGATTCTTTTGGCGTTGATTCTTTTGGCGTTGATTACGTCGGAACATAGTGGTCCCTCCCAGGATGCGCGGTGTGTGAAAAATGTATGGATAAGACGGTGTGGCTCTGAGAAAAGGAAATGCTTTCAGAACACAGCTCTCAATCGGCTAAAAAGCGAACCTCGATTGTAAACTACTTGGGTTTCGCATTGCAAAATGAAATTCTGAATTTGTTGGTCCTGACTTTTGTCGTCGCTACCGAAATCTTCAAGTGGACCGGCGGTACACTTCCTATTGCATGCAGCCAAGGCCATTGCAGACAAGCGAGATAAGCCGTTGCTCCTGGATGAGTTATGCCAAGCCTCTTACTTTTTTGCTTCTAGCGAGACTACCCATCCGAGGGGAAACGTCCTTAATTAGCGTGAAAATAGCCTACCGGGGCAAAAGTATTCTCACCAGACCGATTAATAGAGAATGCGGTTTTTCGTAAGCTACGGCTGCTAGGTCTGATCGTGTTGTAGCGATACCAGCGGGAACTACACCTACGATTGCCGAATGCTTCGGTTGTAGTGACAATCACCGCTGAGACCCGTATGCCCGCATAATCGTCAGCAGAGAACCCCAGGACCCCACCCATTTTGCGGGTTTCCGACCACCCCCTGCAGGATGGCGAGCTACTTTTCTAGGTGGGAGTTCTCCACCTAGCAAATGGTTTTCCATGGACTCAGGCCTCACTCACTCAATGAAACCGAACAGGGAAACCGAACAAGGAAACCGGAGTTCACCGAGTACCCCATCGCAAAGCAAAGCATCTGAGAACGTGAAACTACTAGATAAACTAAGTTCGAACCGACACCTTTTTGTCGAGCCACTCCTGGTGACGCTCGTCTTCGGGGTCAGCACGCTCATGTGGTATTACGCGGTCGAAACACCCGTGCTGCTGCATTTGTTCTACGTCCCTGTGGTTCTGACTGGGGCACTGCTCGGACGCTATCGTGCTCGTGTGATGGCGCTGCTCTGCATTTTGTCGTCCTCGATTATCTTCTTCATGCCAAGCCTGGGTGAAGGAACGGTCCAGAATATACCACTCACAACAATTCTCGTCTTCTTGCTATGGGCTGCAACCCTGGTATTGATCGGAGTCTTGGTCGGCACACTCAGCGATGGTTGGCGTAGCACGATGGCCAAGCTGACCGAAGCTCATAAAAAAGATGTCCTCACCGATCCTTTGACAGAAGTGGCCAACCGCCGTGCTTACGAATTTGAACTCGAACGACGTATTGCCGAATGGAATCGAAATCAGACGCCCGTTTCGCTCGTCTTGCTTGATATTGACTACTTCAAGAAATTCAACGACCGTTATGGTCATCAGGCCGGAGACGCCGTGCTCCGCGCCGTTGCTGAGGTGCTAAAACAAGCGGTCCGCGAAACCGACTTGGTCGCTCGCTACGGTGGCGAAGAGTTTGCTTTAGTCCTCTCCGACACAAGCATCGAAGACGCCAAAGACGTTGCCGAGCGTGCTCGTAGCATCATCGAATCCGCCCGTTTCCCATTCAATGGGCTAATCCTTCGACTTACCGTTAGCGTAGGTTTTGCTCGTCTACGCCAAGACGAAGACGCCACCTCTTTTGTGCAGCGTGCAGACGCCGCACTCTATAGCTCGAAAGAAGCCGGCCGAAATTGCGTACATTATCACGATGGCAACACCTGTCAACAATTTGGATATGGCATCGCTACCGAAATCACCGAGACGGTCTCGGACAACACCTCTAGCCGTAGGCAGGCCGATCCTTACACCGACGAAACCACGGGCCTTCCAACACAAAAAGTCTTCCTGGAAGAACTGAAACGCCGTGCCGCCGAAAGAAATCGCTATGGCACCAAGCTAAGCCTAGCAATCGTCGAATTTGTCGAAGACCTAGATGGATCGGAGCAAGACGCTCACGCCCGAAAGAGTTTGCTCGCGACGATAGCCAAGCTTGCAAGCTCCGTACTCCGCGATACCGACCTGATTGCCCGATTCGACTCGAACAGCCTAAGCATTTTGCTGCCGGCTACCGATTTGGAGCATGCGTTGGTTCCTCTGCAACGGTTACGAGAGAACGCAGCCAACTACTCCGATGCAAAGTACGCCTCGCTGAACTACGCAGTAAGCATCGGCGCTGTCGACATTCTTGCCGACGAACAACCTGGCTCCGCCTTGCAACGCGTCGAAGCAGCTCTGGAATCGGCCAACGCAGCCGGTGGCAACTGCCTCTACACCCACGACAGCCAAGACTCCCACCCCGCAGACCAGGCAGCCTCCTCGTTTAGCATCTAGGGCCGTAGCACTCAAGTGGACGCGAAGTTCGATTCCAAGAGGAGATGCTCAAAAGTAGTCCGGGAGGGACTCGAACCCCCGACCAAGGAATTATGAGTTCCCTGCTCTAACCAACTGAGCTACCGGACCAGATTGTTTTCTTCGACGTTCTGCGGACGCATGGCTTAGCTTGCCCGAAAAACCTCAAAGAAACCTCACTAACCATACACCGAGTTTCCCCCCTTGCGATACCCCATGCCCGGCTTCAAGCAACCTGCGGCTGCCGTTGCATCAGGCCGTCTTCCATTTCGTAAATCGTATCGAACACGTCCAGGGCGCGTTGGTCGTGGGTGACGACGATCACGCCGGCTCCCTGTTGGTGGGCGACCTGGGCAAAAAGTTCCATCACCTGTCGGCCCCGTTCGCTGTCGAGCGCGGCAGTCGGTTCGTCGGCTAAGATGACACTGGGCCGATTGGCCAGCGCACGGGCGACAGCCACACGCTGTTGTTGTCCACCCGAAAGCGCCGAGGGCAGATTGTCCGCTCGGTCGCTCACACCCAAATAGTCCATCAGTTCGAGCGACCGACGCCGGGCCGCCCGTCGCGACTCGCCGTTAAGCTGCAACGCAATCTGAACGTTTTCCAAGGCTGTCAAAAACGGTATCAGGTTCGATTTCTGAAAAATAAATCCGATATGACGGCGACGAAACGTACGCAGATTCTCAAGCGACTGGGGACCGTCCTGAATCAGGTGCCCCCCAATGAAGACCTGCCCCGACGTGGGCGGATTGATAAGTCCGACGGCGGTTAAAAAGGTCGATTTCCCCGAACCGCTCGGACCCAGCAGCGCCACGACTTCGCCTTCGCGTACCTGCATCGACGCATCGCGCATCGCCACCACCTCGGTGTTGCCGCTGCCGTAAATTTTTGTCAGTCGCCGCGTCTCGATGGCGAGCGGCCTTTGCCCGGCATCGCTCATGACAGGGCCTCGTTCGGCGAAACTTGGATCGCTTTCCAAATGCCCAACAAGCTCGACCCGATCGAAATCGCTACCACAATCAACGCGAGCTGCTGCAAATCGCCGTCCGTAAGGATCACCCGACGCGGAAAATTCGGAAACAGACGCTGGCCGACCACGTAGGCAACCCCATAGCCCAACGCACCGAGCAGAAGCGCTTGTTGCAGAATCAAACCCAGGATGACCGTGTTCGGAGCGCCAATCAGTTTCAATAAGGCAATCGAATGAATCTTGTCGAGCGTCATCGTGTAGAGAATCAGCGCCATGATGACGGCCGCAATCACGGTCAACAAAATGCGAAACAGGCCGATCTGCTTTTTGACTTTCTCAACCGTTCCCTTCAGCAGCAATTCACGCTGCTCGGTACGGGTGAAAGCCGACACATCTCCCCAGCCAGAAATGGTGCTGGCTACCTCTTCGACGCTGGCCCCCGGCAAGACGGTCACCATGACGGCGCTCAACTGGGGACGGGCAATTTGTGGCAACTCCGCAGCCGGTTTCACCGCGTTCGTCAGAAGCGAGGGCTGCAAAGTACCAATTTCGCTCCGTCGGCCACGGGCTTCTCGCGCAGCACGCTCGAGTCGAACGGCCTCGCCGGGCACGTTAAACTGGATGGCGTGCGCGTCGGCGATGGTAAAAAAACCAAGTCCGTCGCCGTTGGAACTAATCATACTGCTAGTCGTTCCGACCACGGTATAGGTCTCTTTGCCAAGTTGGATTTGCTCGCCCAAGGTAAACCCCAACGACTCATCGGCGATCATTTCAAAATGATTTTGAGCCAGCGGTCGACCCGCAGTGAGCGAAATCCATTCCCCTCGATCTGTCGGCCAACTCAAACCCAGAATCGCAATCCGCAAGGGCTTGCCGTGCCGCTGCCGTTGGACGGTGTGGTAAACAAATTCCCTGGCCGTCGCGACACCCGGGACCGCCATCGCCCGATAGACCAAGTTCGGCGGAACACGCGAGATCTCCGCAAAAGGCCCTCGCGTATCGCGTTGGACGATCCACAAATCGGCCCCAACGCGGTCGATCAACAACGTGGCGTCTTCGAGGATGCCCCGATAGATACCGCCCATGCCCATCACCACCATCAACAGCATCCCCACGCCGACGGTCGTCAGGGCAAAGCGGCCCAGGTTGTGTCGAATATCTTTTATGGCAAGGTTCATCGTACCGCTCTCATGGCAGCATTTCTTATGGAAGGGTAATGCGTCGGCCAGAGCTTAGCTTGGCTCGGCCATTCTTCGGCCCAACAACAACATCCTCTGGCTGCAACCCGTCGAGAACTTCGACGAACTCTCGGCTACGGAAGCCCGTGTTAATCGGATGCCAAACGGCGTGTTCTTGTTCGTCGACAAACACGCCACGTTGAGCCTCCCGAGTAAGAATCAATTCGGCAGGCAAAAGAACCACGTCGTCTTTGCGAGCAACCTCAATAAAAACTTCCGCACGCTGGCCGACCGCCCAGTTTTTTGCCAATTCGAGAACACGCACATCGACGATAAATTCTCGCGTTTCTCGATCGGCCTCCTTTCCCAGCCGGACCACTTCGCCAGGATACGATCGCTCTGGCTCCGAGCGAAAAACGACGCGGGCAGTTTGCCCCGCTTGTAGCTTGGCCATCGACGTTTCGTCGACCCAAGCCCGGATCCAAAGTTCGTCCAACGAAATCAGAGTCAGAATCGAACTGCCAGGCACCACGACGTCGCCCGGCTCGCGGCTTCGCTTAACGATCAGACCAGCGAACGGGGCCAATATCTGCGTGTCGGCAAGCCTAGCACGGTGGTACTCCAATGTTTTTTCTGCGGCGACCTGTTCCTTCTGGCCTTCCGAAATGGCGGCTTCCGCACGAGAGATACCCGTCACGGCGACGGCCAGCGCCTCAGTCGCCCGGTCTGCTTCGCCTTCACTGACCGCCTTTTTTCGCAACAACGTCTGAACTCGAGTATTACTTTTCCGAGCCTGATCGTAGACGGCCGTGGCCCGAGCTTTGTCGGTGCCAAGGCGACGAATCGCCGCCTCTGCCGCCTCGACATTCGCCCGTGCGATGGCTACCTGTTGCTGAAGCTCGTCCTCGTCCAGTCGAACAAGCACCTCGCCAGCCGTGACCGAATCGCCCTGATCGACCAAAATTTCTTGAACTCGAGAAGAAATCTTCGGACTAATCGTCGCTTCAACGCGAGCCTCCAACGTGCCGGTCCCCATCACCTCGGCAACAATCGGACCTCGTTGTACCCGGTGCGCAACGACCGAAACCGGGGCCAACTTGACCCAATAAAAAACTCCCGCAGCCACGGTTGCCACGACAGCAACCTTGAGCACTGGCCAAGTCCAACGCCGCATCAACTTCCAAAACGCATTCATTCATGTTCCCCAAAAGGATCGACAACGAAGGATCGACAGACTGCGGAACCTCTATTCTCGCTTACCCATTGCCAGCCAGCAATCGGAGAAACAAAAAAAGCCCAGAGGAAAAATCCCCTGGGCTAAATTTCTTTGGTATCGCAACGGCCTACTCTCTAGCTCGCTCCGCCAGCCATCATTTTCTTAATCATACCGACGATGGCGACCAAAATTCCGCCACCTGCTCCGCCGCCGCCAACGCCTCGCAAGATCGATCCCAGATCGAGTCCGCCCACGGCGTCGCCCACAGCGCCAGCAACTTCGCCCGCTGCACCTGGATCAACACCTGCCGCAGCTGCTCCACCGATGCCAAGCATACCCAGCAACATGCCACCCAGGCCGCCACCAAGACCGCCAACTACGGTTCGCAGCATTTTTCCAATCGGAAGACTCTTCAGCAGTCCGCCTGCCAAGTTGCCGCCAGCCGCACCGCTAATAAGTTGAATAAGTAGTGGAATCATGGCCATGATAAGCCGCCTTTCAAAAAGTTATGTGGTTAAAGGTGTGAGCACCCCCCAACCGGGTGTGCTTTCCTTCTAGCGCTACTATAAGCAAGCTGCTACTCGAAGTCCATTTTCTCCTACCAAATTGCTTGATTTCAGCACCCAAACCGACAAAAGATGAGTAAAGATTGCCGGTTGGGTAGTTTATGGGCAGAGTTTTTTCGAGATCCGCCGCGCTACTCCTCGTCTTCACGCAAATTCGCCAACACGTTGTAGTCCTCCAGCGTCGAGGTATCGCCCACCGTTTCCTTGCCAGCGGCAATGTCTTTCAGCAGTCGACGCATGATCTTGCCGCTGCGAGTCTTGGGCAGCGAAGCCGTAAAGCGAATGTCGTCCGGCTGTGCCAACGCACCAATTTCCTTACGAACATGCAATTTCAACGACTTACGCAATTCGTCATTCGGCTCGGCTCCGACGACCGTGACAAACACCGCCACCGCTTCGCCTTTCAGTTCATGCGGACGGCCCACCGCCGCCGCTTCGGCAACGTTGGGGTGCGAAACCAACGCGCTCTCGATTTCGATCGTGCTAAGCCGATGCCCCGAGACGTTCAGCACATCGTCAATCCGGCCCATGATCCAATAATAACCGTCCTCGTCACAACGCGCATTGTCGCCCGCCAGATACTTCCCAGGGACCTTGCTCCAATAGACTTCTTGATAGCGCTCGTCGTCGCCCCAAATCCCGCGCAACATCCCCGGCCAAGGGTGAGCGATCGTTAGCCAGCCCCCCTGGTTCGTGCCGACCGGCTTTCCCGCTTCGTCGACAATCGCAGGAATAATACCGGGCAGCGGTTTGGTGCAACTGCCGGGTTTCGTCGCAATAGCGCCCGGCAACGGACTCATCATGATCCCGCCCGTTTCGGTCTGCCACCACGTATCCACAATCGGACAGCGCTCTGCACCGATTTTTTTGTGATACCACATCCATGCTTCGGGATTGATCCCTTCGCCCACGGTGCCAAGCAGCCGCAAGCTAGAAATATCATGTTTGTCGATATGCTCGTCACCCCATTTGATGAACGCCCGAATGGCGGTCGGAGCCGTGTAGAAAATCGTCACCTTATATTTCTCGACAATCTCCCAAAAACGCGCTTCGTCCGGATGATTCGGCGCCCCCTCGTACATCACACAAGTCGCACCCGCCGACAGCGGCCCATAAACAATATAGCTATGCCCCGTGATCCAACCGCAATCGGCCGTACACCAATAAACATCGTCGTCGCGATGATCAAACACCCACTGGAACGATTTTTTGGCGTACAAGTTATAGCCAGCAGTCGTGTGCTGAATACCCTTCGGCTTACCGGTCGAACCACTCGTGTAGAGAATAAATAGCGGAGCCTCGCTATCAAGCGGCGTCGCCGGACAATCGTCCGAAGCCTCTTGCATCAGCTCATGCCACCAATGATCGCGGCCCGCTTCCATGTGGATCGCTTCGTTAACCCGGTCAAAAACAATACAGTTTTCGACCGTCGGCGATTTGGCCAACGCTTCGTCGACCGTTTGTTTCAGCGGCAACGGTTTTCCGCGTCGCCAACCCGCGTCGGCTGTAATTTGCAACTTCGCCTTCGCGTCATTATTACGATCTGCAATCGCCTCGGCCGAAAAGCCAGCAAAGATTACGGAATGCACTGCGCCGATCCTTGCACAAGCCAGCATCGCAATCGCCAGCTCCGGCACCATCGGCATGTAGATCGAAACCACATCGCCCGGTCCAACACCGAGCGCCTTCATACAATTGGCAAACTTGCAGACTTCGCTATGCAGCTCCGAGTACGTCAGCGTACGGCTATCGCCCGGCTCGCCTTCCCAAATAATCGCCGTCCGATCGCCGTGTCCTTGGTCGATGTTGCGATCCAAACAGTTGTAGCTCACATTCGTCTTGCCACCGACAAACCACTGGGCGTGCGGCTCGTTCCAAACGAGCGTTTCCTGAAACGGCTCGAACCAGTGCAATTCCTCACGGGCCAGATCTCCCCAAAAGGCAACCGGATCGGCAGCCGCCCGATCCCAAAGAGCTTGATATTCTTCCAGCGACGCGATCCGCGCCTTCGACGAAAATTCCGCACTCGGCGGAAACAGCCGCGATTCGTGCATCACCGTATCAATTTGGCCACCCTGTTCAGTCATCGCATCGGCTCCTGGTCGCAAGAAAGTAGTCGCAAGAAAGAAAAGCTCGTTGAGAACCAGGATTTTACAGGGAATTACAAATCATGCCAGATCCCCGGAAAAGAATAGCGATCGAACACATTCCCAAAAGCCGCGTTGCTACGCAACATAGCCGCGATGCAACGCATCGCCGGAGCACTACCGCACAGCCAAAATCTTCCCCGCCTCGACACCCCCAGCCCTCACCGTAACAAAATCCCCAGGCTCACCAGCCCCAACCCCAGACCCAACAATCGTCGTCGCATACCGACAAGCCGTCCCCACCGACAACCCCGGCCGATCTTCCAGCGGCGACTCGACCAGCACCCGCAGCGTCATCCCGCGCAAACTCTCAAAATACGCATCGCGCAGCTCCGCTTCTAATTGATGCAATTCTCGGCCACGCGCCTGTTTGACTTTTTTGGGCAACTGCCCAGGCATGTCAGCGGCGGGCGTGTTGCGTCGAGCGCTGAACGGAAAAACGTGAATTTTCGAAAACCCAACCTCACGAGCAACGTCGCAAGTCTCGGCAAACTCAGCGTCGGTCTCGCCAGGAAATCCGACAATGATATCGGTCGTAATCGCCGGCCGGTCGAGGCTCTCTTTGAGCAACTGGCACCGGTCGACAAACCGCCGGCTCCCCCAACGCCGCCGCATCCGCCGCAGCACGCCATCGCTGCCACTTTGCATCGAGATATGCAAATGCGGACAAACTTTTTCGCTGTACTCTTGCATCACGCCGATCAACTCACGCGTCACCTCGGTCGCCTCGATGCTCGAAAGCCGAATCCGAAAATCGCCCGGCAGCTCCGCAATCGCACGCACCAAGTGCGACAGCCGCGTCCATTTTTCCTTCGGCACCGGTTTTCCTTGGGACATCGTGCGATTCCAATCGACCCCATAATGCCCCAGGTGAATCCCCGTCAGCACCACTTCCCGATAGCCGTTGTCGACCAGCCGCCGCACTTCGTCCAAAATATGCTGTTGAGGACGGCTCGTCAGTTGCGGCCGGACATGCGGGATAATACAAAAGCTACACCGCAACAAGCACCCATCCTGCACCTTCACATAAGCCCGGTGGCGTCGCCCAAACCCCGAAATGCCGGTCGGCACATCGGTCACCCCAAACCGCCCCAACAAGTCGGGTAGTTCACGCTTGTCGGTCAACACCTCCGTCACATTCGGAAGCACCGCCACTTCCTCGGGCGCCCGCGTAGCGTAGCACCCCATCACGACGATCTTGCTCGCCGGGTTCTCGCGTGCCAACCGCCGAATAATCTGCCGACTCTTCGAGTCGCCTTCGCTCGTAACCGTGCAAGTATTAACAACACACAAGTCCGCCGGCTGCTGATCCCCAGCATCCTCGTAGCCAATACCCAGCAACCCTTCACGAAGGTATTCCGTTTCGTACTGGTTGACTTTACATCCAAGCGTAACCGTTTTGAGTTTCATTGCGATTTTCTGTTTGTCTTGGGGTTGTTAGGAGTTCACCGTCGTTGCCGACGACGCTAACGTTTGTAAACGTATGTTTCGAAATTCCGCTTTCCGCTTTCCACGTTCCGCTTTGCTTCATTCCACCGCCTCAATCGTACTCCACATCGACCCCTTGCTCCCCTCGGTGTCATCTTTGCCAAAGGCATGAATCTGGTCGCGTTTCAGCTCGGCATGTTCAAGAGTCGTCGTCAGGACGACCGCCTTGCCGTCGGCGTCGACCTGGTCGGCGATTTTCTGGCACGCTTCCTTCTTGTGCCCAAAAAGCGCGCGCAACATCTTTTCGACATAATCAAACGTGTGGTCGTCGCTGTCCCACAGCAGCACATTGTAGCGAGGCTGCCGCTGAGCTTGCCGCTCCTCTTCACGCTGCTTCTTCGGCACCACGGTCGTCACGCCCGCGTTGTTATCCTGATCGTCTTGATCCTGGTCGTCTTGAAACGCTGTCATCTCGCTGATCTCTCAGTTCTCGCAGTCCGTGGGCAAGCGGTAGTATAAAATGGCCCGCCCTATTATATTGGACCACCCTGCAAGGGGAAAGCACGCCCCAAAACAATCCACCCTCAGACAGCCTATCGTGACCGCTCCCACCCCGACAGACCCTTCGCTCAGCCAAGTTTTCGCCTATCTCGACCAGCAGAGCGAGCAGTTCGAGGCCGACTTGTCCGAGCTACTCCGGATTCCCAGCGTCAGCGCCGATTCGCAATTCGCCCCCGACGTCCGACGAGCTGCCGACTGGCTCGTCCAACATCTAAAAAGTTTTGGCCTTTCTGTCGAGCAAATCGAAACCCCCGGCCATCCGTTGGTCTACGCCGAGACCCCCCCGGTCCCCGGTGCCCCCGTCGCGCTGATCTACGGCCACTACGACGTCCAACCGCCCGACCCGCTCGACCAGTGGATCAGCCCCCCCTTCGAGCCGACCGTCCGCGACGGCAACCTTTACGCCCGTGGCGCTACCGACGACAAAGGCCAAATGCTTACGCACATCAAAAGCGTCCAGTCGTGGCTCGCAACCGTAGGCAAGCTTCCTCTGCAAGTAAAAATTCTGATCGAAGGCGAAGAAGAGGTCGGCAGCGAACATCTCGAAACTTACATCGCCAAGAACAAGAAAAAGCTTGCCTGCGATTGCGTCGTCATCAGCGACACCGCCCAGTTCGCCCGCGATATTCCGGCCATCACCTACGGCCTACGCGGCATCGCCTACTACGAAGTCCACCTGACCGGCCCCAATCAAGATTTGCATTCGGGCGTTTTTGGCGGCGCGGTGACCAACCCGGCCAACACGCTGCACAAAATGCTAGCCGCCCTGATCGACGACCAAGGCCGCATCCAGCTCCCCGGATTTTATGACGACGTCGCCCCGCTCAGCGAGCGCGAACGCCAAGAGTTCAGCGAGCTTCCATTCGACGAAGCCGAATTCAAAAAAATGCTCAACGTCGAAGGCCTCACCGGCGAGACCGGCTACAGCACGCTAGAACGCCGCTGGGCGCGCCCCTCGTTTGACGTCAACGGCCTCTGGGGCGGCTACCAGGGCGAAGGTGCCAAAACAGTTTTGCCCGCCAGCGCTGCCGCCAAATTCAGCTTCCGACTCGTCCCCGACCAAGACCCCAAAAAGATCACCGCCAGCCTACGCAAGTTTCTCGAACCGCTCGTCCCGCCCGGCATCCAAATGAAGCTGATCGACTACCACGGTGCCCCCGGCATCGCGATGCCTCTCGACAGCCCCTACCTCGAAGCCGCCGCCGACGCAATCGAAACCGGTTTTGGCCGCCGCCCCGTCTTTATCCGTGAAGGTGGCTCGATTCCGATCGTCAACACCTTTGCTGAGCAGCTCGACGCCGACGTACTGCTCTTGGGCTGGGGCCAAAACGACGATAACCTCCACAGTCCCAACGAAAAGTTCTCGCTCACCGACTACCACCGAGGCATCCGCGCCAGCGCAGCCCTGTGGCAGTCGATTGCCCTATGCAAAAAGTAAATAAACCACCAAGGAACGACGAAACAAAGGGAAGATAGAAATTTGTGTTTTTCGTTGTTTGCGTCGTTCCGTCGTGGTTCAATTTCACTCACCTCCAAAACTACTATCATGCTCGATAAAAAATTCATCCTCGCCAACATCGACCTCGTCCAAAAAAACTGCGACGACCGTGGCGTGAAAGCCGACATTGCTCGCTATGCCTCGCTCGAAACCGAGTGTCGCCAGATCCAACAGGAGGTCGAAGAGCTGTCGCGCCAGGCCAACGCCGTCAGCAAATCGATCGGCCAAGCCAAAGACGACGCCCAGCGCGAGCAACGCAAAGCCGAGGGCCGCACCCTGCGCGAGCAAAAAGAGACGCAGCAGACCGAGCTAGATCGCCTCGCCGCCGAGGCCGGGGCCATCTATCGCAGCATGCCCAACATGACCCACCCCGAGGCTCCCATCGGCGAAGAGGCCCATAGCCGAGAGCTACGCCGAGGCGAACACGAAGTCCGCCCCCTCGGTTTCCCGGTGCTCGACCATGTCGAACTGGCCGAGCAGCACGATCTCATCGACTTCGAGGGCGGCGCTCGTATCGCCGGTGCCGGATTCTACTTTTTGAAAAACGAAGCGGCCATGCTCGAACTGGCACTCCAGCAATACGCCATCCAAATGTTGGTCGCCGAAGGTTTTGTCCCGATGGTCACCCCCGACGTCGCCCGTAACGAAATCCTCCAAGGCGTCGGATTTATTCCACGCGGCCCCGAAACACAAATCTACAGCATCGAAAACTCCGACCTCAATCTGGTCGCCACCGCCGAAATTCCCCTCGGCGGCCTCTACGCAGGCCAAACCATCGACGCCGAACAGTTACCCATCAAATTATGCGGCATTAGCCACTGTTTTCGCACCGAAGCAGGCGCAGCCGGCCGCGCCTCGCGAGGACTGTACCGCGTCCACCAGTTCACCAAAGTCGAGATGTTCGCCTTCACCTTGCCCGACCAAAGCGAAGACATGCACAACTATTTGTGCGACCTCGAATGTCAAATCTTCGACGGCCTAGGAGTTCCCTACAAGGTGATCGACACCGCCACCGGCGACCTGGGCGGCCCCGCCTATCGCAAATTCGACCTAGAAGCATGGATGCCAGGCCGTGGCGAAAGCGGCGAGTTCGGCGAAGTTACGAGCACCAGCAACTGCACCGACTACCAGTCCCGCCGACTCAACATCCGCTACAAAAACAAAGGCGAAAAAGGAACCCACTTCGTCCACACCCTCAACGGCACCGCCGTCGCCATCAGCCGCGCGATCATCGCCATCCTAGAAAACTGCCAACAACCCGACGGCACAATCCTCGTCCCCGAAGCCCTACAAAAATGGGTCGGCAAAGAGCGAATCGGCGCTACCGAATAGAACCAATCGCATCTTTTTTTACGCACTTTTTCGTGCATTTCGCTTCTTTCGTGGTTCAATTTCCAAGAACCACAAAAAAAAACGCACAAAAATAGCCGGCGAGCTACGCCTCGCCGCCGCGATCTTACATCTTACATCTTTAGCCACGTCGGCGAGGCGTAGCTCGCCGGCTATCAAGGCGCTTCGCGTTTTCCCCCTCGTTTCCGTGTGTAGTACGTGGGAACGGAACGATCAATTCACACCGTGTTTCAAGGAATAATAATGAAATCCCTTGCCGCCATTTTGTACCTCCTGCTAACGCAAATCGCGTCGTCCCCATTGTTCGATTTTGCTACAATGGGTGAAGTGTTTATTAAGGAAATCCCCAAGTAATAACAAGTTTCGCAACAACAGCCTCCGAACTCCCATGGGTTGGTCCCTCAATTGTCGTGACAATCCCAATGACGACCTGCTCGACGAGCTGTTCCTCGCAGCAGGCCGCTCGTTGTACGTTGCTAATTCATTCGAGTCCAAATGTAAGTACGTACTTCGCATTGCCAAACTCGCCGATACCTACGACAAAACTGCCGACGCTGATGCTGTCTGGGCTCTCGCGCAAACGCTTTCTGACAAACTTCTTGGCCCCACACTCAAGGAGATGGCGACGTTCCCCGCGTTCAGTGAAGCCGACATCGCCCATCTCACGGCGGCAAAGGACGCTCGCAACTATATCGCCCACCAAGCTGCCGATGTCGGCTGCCTTTTCAGTCCAGTCACTGCACGGGTTATCGAAAAAATGGACACACTACGTGAAAACATTAAGGCGTTGGCCGCTGGCGATAACATAGTATCATCTTGGGTGTATGAAATTGAAGAAAAGCAACCATCTCCCGTGGTAATGAAAAGCGAGTATCCTCAGCGTCTGGTTGATTGGGTCTTCGGTCACGTAAATGTGCATAACAAAAGCATGCACCGGAGTTGCGGGCCGGGCGTTTTCTAGAATCCACGTCGCTGGCCCGCGGGTGGCACCGACAGTCGCTCGAAAATGACGTTGCCACCGAATCGACTTTGTTCGAGCGATTGTCGGTGTGCGCAGCACGAGAGGTATACCGCTCATGGACAACGTTGAGCCTCTTGTCGCTAGCGACACCGACACGTGTCCGAAAAAGGTCCTCTCGATAGCAACGATTTGTGCGGACAAGTGTCGGTGCTACCCATGGGGCTGGGGGTTCCCAGGTAGAGCCAGGGAGCCAGGGACGCATTGCCAGATGCTAGCACGATCCGCCCTGGCGAGCGGCCGCCCGTTTTGGTACTTTTCCCGCTCTAAAACTCCCGCACAAGCCAAAAGCCCATAGTAAAATCCTCGGAGAATCTCCCATGCAACTCAGGTTGCTTCCTCAATCCGCCTTCCGCCTTCCGCCTTCCGCCTTGGCAAAACGCCTGTTGCCCACCACGCTTATTGCGGCCCTACTACTTGCCGCACAACTGCCCACCGCCAGTACAGCAAAGCCCTTGTGGCAAAACCTGATGCCGCGCAAAAACGTCTCCGCCGACCCCCAAGGCGACTACGCGCTCACCAAAGAAGACGGCCCTTGGCTCATCATGGCGATGTATTTTTCTGGGGAAGAGGGCGAAGCAAAAGCTCGGGAGCTGGTCCTCGACCTGCGCCAAAATCACGGCCTGCCCGCCTACCACTGGGGCATGTCCTTCCGACTCGACGACGCCAACCCCGGACGAGGCGTCGACGACTACGGCGGCAAGATTCGCCGCCGCTATCGTCGTGGCAACCAAAGCACCGAACATGCCGTACTCGTTGGCCACTTCCCCACGCTCAGCGATCCCGAAGCGCAAGACCTGCTTGCCAAAATCAAAACGCTCGCCCCACAATCACTCAGCGCCAACGACGAAGGCCCAACCGCCGAGAGTCTCACCAACGTCCACAAGTTTCGCAACTACCTCCGGCGCAACAATGGCAAGGAATCCCAAAAAGGCCCGATGGGCCAAGCCTTCATGTCCCGCAATCCGTTGTTGCCCAAAGAATACTTTGTCCCCAAGGGCATCGAGAAAAGTGTGGCCAAGTGGAATACCGGCCCCAAATACTCGCTGCTCAATTGCCCCGGTCGCTATTCAATCAAAGTAGCCACCTTCAAAGGCCGCACTTCTTTGAAAGCCGATAGCAAGCAGCTTCAAGACCAACGGACTCGCAAAGCAAAAGAAAACGACCCGTTGGTCCTCGCCGTAAAAAATGCACACCTATTAACGATGGCCTTACGCGAAAAAGGTTGGGAAGCCTACGAGTTCCACGATCGTTATGAAAGCTATGTCACCATCGGCTCTTTTGACGAAGGCCAACCAACGGCTCACGGCAAGGTCGTCCTCAATAACCGCGACGCCAAAATCATCCTCGACACTTTTGGCGCGACGTCCCCCAATAACCATTTCAATCGCCCCGCGCAGCAAGATATTCGACTCGAACAAGAGCGAAAACGCCAATTCAACACGCTCTTCGCCAATCAAGGACAATTGGCCGGCGGTTTTCACCCCAAAAAGTTCGTCGGACTCCCCTTCGACATCTACCCCGAGCCAATAACCGTCCCCCGCGAGTCCATCAGCTCAGCCTACGTGCGTAACTAGAGCAATTCCATTTTTGTGGCAATGCTTTTCCGTGAATTACCCTAGCTAAAAAACTGCCTACGACCCACTGCATCAAACGCATTCGGCAGGTGTTGAATCTCGGGCTGCTTCTGCCCTCGAGGCCAAACGACCTCAACCACATCAAATCGGCTCGCAACTTCCAGCAGTCCGTGCGATTTCAGAAAAGCAAGCGCCGCACGCGTCAGCCGTCCCTGACGCTTCGCATCGACCGCCTCAGCAGGACGCCCCAACGACGCATCACGGCGCGTTTTCACCTCAACAAAAACAACCGTCCGCTGCTCGCCAGAAAAATCCACAGCGATGACGTCGACTTCGCCATACCGCTGTCGATGACGCGTAAAAAGAATCGAGTAGCCCTGCCGCTTCAAAAAGCGAACCGCCACACGCTCACCCCGCTCCCCCAAAGAAAGGGGACGCAGCGAAAGGGGACGCAGTCTTTGCTCTAACCAAGCTGGCCAACCCATTGGAGAAACCCTACCAGGAACCAAGCAAGCACACCTCCGCCTTCATCCTTCCGCCTTCAACCTTATTTCTTGCTCCGCTCCACACGACGTTCTTTCAGTCGTACCGCCTTACCCGAACGCTCACGAAGATAATACAGCTTCGCACGCCGAACCACGCCGCTCCGCTTCACTTCGACCTTAGCAATCCGAGGTGAGTGCAACGGAAACTTACGCTCCACACCCTGGCTAGCCACGATCCGGCGAACCGTAAACATCTCACGCGTCCCCGATCCATTCCGAGCGATCACCACACCCGAGAAAATCTGAATGCGTTCCTTCTCGCCTTCCAAAATCTTGGTATGCACGTCAACCGTGTCACCCACGTCAAACTTCGGCGGGTTTTCTTGCAGGCTTTCAGCTTCGACTTGCTTAAGAATTTCTTGACTCATAACTCGTATTTCCTACTAGGTGGCAAAACTACGTGGCAAAAGGCCAAAATTCTACCTGTGTGTAATTCTATACTGCGTGTGAACTCTTTCTACGTTTCCTTCGACTCGCCATCCAACAAATCAGCCCGTCGCTCGCGAGTCCGCTCCAAACTGTCCGCTTCGCGCCACTTCGCAATGGCCGCATGGTCACCGCTCATCAGCACTTCGGGCACCGTCAGTCCCCGATACTCGCGTGGCCGCGTGTATTGAGCATGTTCCAACAGCCGCTTTCCGCTCGAACAAGTTTCTGCAGAAAATGAATCCAACCGACTGCTCTGCTCATCTCCCAGCACGCCCGGCACCAGCCGAATCACCGTGTCGATCAGCGTCATCGCGGCCACTTCGCCACCATTGAGCACAAAATCGCCCACCGAAATCTCGTCCGGCTCCAGCAGATCGCTGATCCGCTGGTCAAATCCTTCGTAGCGTCCACACAACAACAACAACCGCTGATGTGTGGCCAGCTCCTCAACCAACTTTTGATCGAGTTGCCTTCCTTGCGGAGTCAGCAGGACCACATGCCCCGGCACTTCTCCGCCTTCTGTTTGCTCAATTTTCTGTACTTGTTCCACCGCTTCAACCACCGGCTCCGGCTTAATCACCATCCCCGGACCACCCCCAAAAGGGCGATCATCAACACAATGATGCTTGTCGCGGCTCCACTCTCGAAAGTTGTGCAGCTCGATCGAAACCAACGACCGATCAATGGCCAGCTTCAACAAGCTTTGGGTCATGTAGCCAGAGAATATCTCCGGAAACAGTGTCAGCACATCAAATCGCATGAGCCTAGTTTATTCTTTTTTGTCCGCTTCTTCAGCTTTCGGAGCTTTTTCTTCGGCAGCAGGAGCTTTTTCAGTCGCAGCCTCCGCAGCAGGAGTCTCAGCCTTAGCCTCCGAAGCAGGGGCTTCAGTAGCAGGGGCCTCAGCCTTAGTAGCTTCAGCAGCCGGCGCTCCTTCAGCAGGAGCCTCTGGCGAGGCCGCCTCAGCAGCCGGGGCTTCAGCAGCAACAGCTTCCTCAGCCGGCTTCTCTTCCTCAGGTTTCTTCGGCATCGAAGCCGGAGCACCCGGATCGGGCACGACCCACGGAGCAGCCAACGCCTCTAAAGCCGACTTCTGCTGCTCCAGATGCGTCCCATCCGTGCCATATTTCTTGATCAGGATGGCCACTTTCTCGGTCGGCTGTGCACCGACGCTCAGCCAGTAGTCAATCCGCTCTTGGTTCAATACTGCCCGTGCATCGGTATCCACAAGGCTCGTGTCGTACGTGCCAAGCTCTTCCAAAGCACGTCCATCGCGCGGAGCGTGGTGGTCAAACGCACAAACTCGGTAAAACGGCCGATGGGCGCGGCCCATCTTCTTCAAACGAATTCTAACTGCCACGTATCTTTTCTCCTAAATCGTGTCTGCTTTGCGGAAAAATAAGGCCGCAAGCGAATCGACTATTGTTGCAGATTTCCAGGGCATTTGGCAAGAGCCTATTTTCCGGGTAGTTCACTGCCCAGCGAGCCTAGTTTCCGGGCTTTTCGTCTGCTCGGCAAGAAACACCGACAGCGGGAAACGGGAAGCCGACGGGCATCGCATCCGGTGCTGATTTTGCTAGAATATGGACAGGTGCCGTGTTTATTTGGGAATTCCCCAAATAATAACAAGTTATCGCACCGATCGTAGCCGTTTCAAGACAGGCTACTGGATAGGTGGCCTGCCAATGGATTGAGGATCTTTTCACCAATCCAGCGAATAGCTGGCACACAAACAGCGTCACCAAAGCCAAAGAGTTGCTGGCTAACACTGCCAACGAGCGGAAAGTCGTCCGCGCCTTGCAGCCGGGCATATTCGCGAGGGCTCATCCATCGCATTCGTAGGCGCTGCGGTTCAACAATTATGACTATCTGGCGAGCACTTCCGCCCTTTGGTGTCCGCAAACAGCCCGCTGTACCGTCAAAACGTACTTCCGCTCTGGTTTTGCCATGCCGCTTCCTCCGGTAAGCGGTTCCAATGGCGACTTTACCGGATGTCTGTAATCGATCAACTTCTTCTCGATGAGCGTCACTCATCATATCGTAGTGTTTTTGTACTTGCTGTTCTTCCCACCAGGATTGTTCCTCATCCAAATCAATTAGCTCAGAGAGGGAAGCGACATCCAATACCGGGGGGGCAGTTACGCTGCAAAACCATCCTGTTTTCAATTCAGTGTTCAGCAATAATTCAACGAGTCGCTTAGGGCGCAATTCGTGACTGCATTTTATCGCCGACTCCCAGTCTTCTGTTCCAAGCCGGAAACCTTCATCGGATCGCGGATACGGGCAACGATCTATTTCAGCCTCGTGGATTCCGACTAAAAATATTCTGGGCCTACTCTGAGGCACGAAGTGACGAGCATCTAGCCTGAACGCATCCAACCAATAGCCAGCTTCAGCTAAAACGCTTACAAGTTGCTTGAAATCGCTTCCACCTTTTGATGACAGAAGCCCAACAACGTTTTCGAGTAGCAAGAGGGGTGGACTGGAAATTGCCTCAAGGCAATCCAAGAAACCAAACACGGCTGATGAGTGTTTACCTTCGATTCCTTTCCAGTGACCAGCCAGTGACAAGTCTGTGCATGGAAACGAGGCCGTTGCAAGGATTCCACCCTTTGGCGCATTCTGGGAAACCTCGGCAACGTCAAATACATCTCCAAGATGAAAGTGTTCTGTCCCAAACCGTGTTTCGTATTGTTGCTGTTTCTTCGCATCATTGTCGTTTGCATAAGTACAGCGCCACCCGGCCTCCTCCAAGCCAAGCCGAACTAATCCAATTCCCGCGAAGAATTCGTAAAAGTCCTTCTGCTCTTGTTGCCGCATGTCATTACCTAAAATGGTGCACATAGTCCGTGGACTAATTGTCCGTATTGCTCATGATTCTATTCATGAATATTGAAGATGTAAAGCGGCAATTCGGGGAGTCTGTACGCGAGCTGCGGAAATCAGCTGGCTATACCCAAGAAGAGCTTGCAGACGTAGCGGAATTGGATCGCAGCTACGTTGGAAGCGTAGAACGTGGCGAGCGGAACTTAAGTATCGAAAATGTGTGCCGCCTTGCAATCGCAATTGGGGTCTCACCAGCGGACTTCTTTTCGTGGTGGGCTGACGCATGAATATACCGCAACTCGACCATGTTCTTGAACAAATTCGTCTTGCCGAACCGGAGCTTCAATCGTATCTGCCTGCGGAGGTCGACTGGATCACTCGTAGCCAAGAAAACGCGAGGCGACTCGTTCCTTGGCTGGTCCAAAACGCCAGCGGACTTTGCAGCTACGTTTCCAAAGTAATGAACTCTCCAGTCGACGTCCGCTCAGTGACGGCCCGCATCTTATCGCGAATTGAACGCGAGCAAGTATTTTCTGACGACTCTCAACTACGTGAGGATTTTGAATCGCTTCGATCAGCATTACAGCATGAGACACTCTTGATTGCTGGCGCGGGTGGAACTGTGGTGAGCAAACTAATCGAGCGATACCTGATTGCCAACTCATCCGATTGGGTTCTAGAATCGAACGGAGCAAGTGACTATCCAGATCTGTTTTTCCGCAGTGATGATTACTCGGACCTCCCTGTTTTCAAACGCCGCTCAGACGTACCGTACGGCGCAGCCGTCAAAGGAAAAGCTAAACGACCTGTCCGAATTCCAGACGGCCTTGAAATCAAGACATGCCGGAGAACGTTTTCAGTCGATTGCCATCACGCCCATGTTGGACTGCATGTGGTACTACTGTTTGAGAGGCAACAAGAATCGTTCGTAGTGCGTGATGTGTTGGTTGGATTCATGCGGCATTCACTATATCGAATCACCGTGCCGGCTTCACCAACAACAACGCTCAAGGCGTCTTTCAATGGACACCACTTTGTCTCGTTACTTATGTCAGATCCAGAGTCAGAAAACTGCTCTTCCGTTATGTAATATGCGATAACAAATCGGTGCACACGGAGTCGCGGATCGAGCGGCATTTTGAAATCCAAGCCGCTGGCCGCGGCCCGGTGACCTCAAGCGTTATCCCGGTTCATGCCCGTTTGGAAAATGAGTCCTTCACCCTTCACCCTTATTCATTTCCCCCGCTTTTCCCGCTTTCGCTTCCGCAGCTCCTTATCACGGGCTTTCTTCAATTTTGCCTTCTCCTTGGGGTTTAACCGCTTGCCCGTCCCCTGTTTTTGGCGGCCTAGCTGCCCATTCGGGTCCGACATCGTCGCTTGCATCTCCTTCATCATCTTCATCCGCTCGCGCATTCCCTTGCCAGCCATCTGCGTCATCATCGTCGCCATCGCGTCAAACTGTTTGACTAGGTCATTGACCTCGTGCGGTTCTACGCCCGACCCGGCCGCAATCCGTCGCCGTCGGCTCTGGTCGATCACCTTCGACGGGTTCCGCCGCTCGTCGGGCGTCATCGAATCGATGATCCCAAACAGCCGCTTCATATCCTCTTCGGGGTCCATATCCCCCATCGCATCGGTCATCCCGCTCATGCCCGGGATCATCCCCATCACTTTTTGCAACGGCCCCAGCTTCTTGATCTGGGTCAACTGTTTTTTGAAATCTTCGAGCGTAAACTCGCCCTTCTTCATCCGCTCTTCCTGAGCGAGCATCTCGTCCTCATCAAACTCACGCTGCGCCTTTTCGACCAGGGTCATGATGTCGCCCTGCCCCAAAATCCGCCCCGCCATGCGATCTGGATGAAACTCCTCCAGCGCATCCAGATGCTCGCCTGTCCCAATAAACTTGATCGGAACGCCAGTCACCTGCTTTACGGAGATCGCCGCTCCACCCCGCGCGTCCCCATCCAGCTTGGTCATAATCACACCGTCTAGCTCCAAGGCGTCATTAAACACCTTGGCACTATTCACCGCATCCTGCCCCGTCATCCCGTCCACGACCAAATAAACCTGCTGCGGATGACACTGCTTGTCGATCCGCTCCAACTGGCCCATCAGCTCTTCGTCGACATGCAGCCGCCCAGCCGTATCCAAAATGACCGTGTCTGCACCCAGCTTTTTGGCCTCGGCAACCGCCGCCTTACAAACCTTCACCGGATCTTTTTCCGCCCGGTCCGAGTAGACCGCCACCCCAAGCTGTTCGCCCAACACATGCAACTGATCGATGGCCGCCGGACGCTGCAAGTCGGCCGCCACCATCAACGGCACCCGCCCCGAAGCCTTCAACATCCGCGACAACTTCCCACAGCTCGTCGTCTTGCCCGAACCTTGCAACCCGCACATCATCAGCACGGTCACCTCGCCCTTGCCCATCAAATGCATCGAATGATCGACCGGCCCCATCAGCTCGATCAACTCCTGATGCACGATCCCAACGATCTGCTCGCTCGGATTCAACGACTTCAGCACCTTTTCACCCAGCGCCTGCTCGGTGACGTTGCTCATAAAATCGCGCACGACCTGAAAACTGACATCCGCCTCGAGCAACGACTTTTCGACCAATTTCAGGCCGTCACGCATATTCGACTCAGACAGCTTCCCCTGCCCGCGCAGCGTCTTAAAAGCACCAGAAAGTCCGTCTTGAAGGGCTTCAAACATCGTCGGGGGGTTTCCTATCCCAAGGGGCAAAGTGGCGGCAAAAATGCAATTCTAACGCAACCATGCCATTCCCGACAATGCGCCCGAAACGCCCTTTCTCCGGCTCCATTTCTCCCCTCAGGAGAACTGCAAAGTCGATTTTTAACCACACGAAAGGAATTGAACCACGACGAAACAACGGAAACAACGAAAAAATAGCGTCGTTTCTTCGTTCCGTCGTGGTTCAATTTTTTTGAAGAGCATTGCATGTCGTCTGGAAGCGACTTTGCAGTTCTCCTGTTTCTCCCCTTCAAAGAATTGACGAACAGCTTCCCCCCCGGTACTCTGGAAACCAGAAGGATCGAAAGCTAGCCAGCGGAGGGCGTACGCAAGCGTACTCACAGGCAGATCTCCCTCTGCCTCCTGACCGTTCCTTTTTATCTGGAGGGCTGAAATGATGTCGCGAGTAGTTCTTAGAGTCGTTGCTGTTGTCGGCGCAATCGCCGGAATCCTTTTCGCCGCGTCGGGGGCAAACGCCCAATTTGGCGGACATCACAGCGGCATCCACTACGGTGGCCATCATGGCAACCAACAGCGCCAAGTCTATCGCGTACAGCACGCGACCACGCACCACGGCAACACGCACCGCGGCAACACGCACCACAGCAACACGCATAGCAACACGCATAGCAACACACACCACGGCAATACCTTCCACAGCAACACGCACAGCAACACCTATCAGGGCCAAGTCTATCGGTCGAATCGCCCGACCATCCTCCACAGCGGAACGGTCCACTACGGCGGAACTGGTCGACATACCACGTATCGCCCCACCTACGTCCGTCCTCGGTCGGTCCACGCCCACACGTCGACCCACATCGACCATGTGCCGCACACCACGACCCACACCGACTACCGCCGCCACGGCAACCACATTGACGCCGTACCCCACACCACGACCCACTACGACGCCGTCCCCCACACCACCACACGCTACTACTACGGTCATTAGAAAACCGTACTTAAGTCGAAACCTCTCTCAATAAGGCTCGCCGCGAAATGTTCGCAGCGAGCCTTTTTCATGCCCACCACCGGACATTCCTATCCTCTCTAGTCAGCCCCTTCCGGCCCCTTGCAAACGGCACAACTCCTACCAGCCCCCAACTTCCTGACTCCTCCTCCCTGCATCGCCCCCCGTAGGTGGACAGTCGCATCAACGTAAGGCATGTATTAATAGCGGCAATTTGCGCAACAAGTCTGCGCACTCGCCACCCGCCCCAGCGTCCCAAGAACAGGCTTTGCTAGGCCCCCTCATGACCAACCAACTACTGCCCCCCACGACCAACACACCCACTGCGTCACCCGTTCTTGCGACGACACCCAACGACGCCAAAACCGCGCCCATCAAATTCGTCCCTGCCGAACCGCAAAACTTCGACGAAACGGGCCTCGCCAACGGCGACCTTCAAGCCCTCATCCTCAAACTCCTGCTCAACCGCAGCACACTCACCAGTCGCGGCTTGTCCGAGCAGGTCCAGCTACCACGCCCTCTAATCGTCGAGGCACTCGAAACACTTCGCGCAGAGCTACTCATCTCGATCAAAGGCTCCGCCGGACTCGAAGACTACCTCTACCAACTCACCGAAGCGGGCTACGACCGCGCCAGCCGTCTCCTCAAACAATGCACTTACGCCGGCGTCGCTCCCGTACCGCTCGAGTCCTACATCGACGCCATGCAACGGCAATCGCTCCAACACAGCCGCCTCAGCTACGAAGACCTCCAAAGCACCTTCCAAGACCTCCGTCTCGACCCGACCCTGGTCAGCCAACTTGGCCAAGCCATCAACGACGGCCGAGGTCTTTTCCTCTACGGCCCCCCCGGCAACGGCAAGACCAGCGTCTCCGAGCTTGTCGTCAGCGCATTCGGCGAATTCGTCTGGATCCCCCACACCATCACCATCGACGGCGAACTCATTCGCCTCTACGACCCCCGCTGCCACCAGGCGGTCGCCGAAGAAGAACTCCAACGTTTTACTTACGACCGGCGTTGGATCCTCATCCATCGCCCAACGATCGTCGTCGGCGGCGAGCTAACCATGCAGCAGGTCGACCTCCAGTTCAACGAGACCACCGGCATCTGCGAGGCCCCCGTCCAGCTCCGAGCCAATTGCGGTGCCCTAGTGATCGACGACTTTGGCCGCCAACGCATGCCGACCTCCGAGCTTCTCAACCGCCTCATCGTCCCTATGGAAAAACACCACGATTACCTCAACCTGCCCAGCGGCCGCCAGCTCTCGGTCCCCTTCGACATGCTCCTCGTCTTCTCAACCAACCTCGAACCGAGCGACCTAGTCGACGAAGCCTTTTTGCGGCGTATCCCCTACAAAATCGAAGTCAACAGCCCCAACGAAACCGAATTCACCAGCCTCTTCCTCGAACTGGCCAACAAGCAAAACTGCCAGTGCGACGCCCAAGCCGTCAATTACCTACTCGAAACGCACTACCGCAAAACCAAACGCCCCATGCGCTACTGCCACCCCCGCGACCTCTTACGCCAAATCCGCAACTTCTGCGAGTTCCACGAACGCCCGCTCGAGGTCACCCCCGAAACCCTCGACGTCGCCGTCCGTAACTATTTTGCCGGACTCTAGTGCAAGCCCCAATCGGGTGTTCCGCTGAAACAGCCATTGGGTGCGAGTATGCCAGGACCGCTAGCGGAACATGCGTGTGCGGCTCGCACGAAGGCAACCGAGAAACGATAGGCAAACATTCAATCGTTCTCGCAGGCTCTGTAGAAAACCACCCATTTTGCCTTTCTCAATCATCACCGAGCCACGGAACGACGAAACCACGCTCATTTTCGTTGTTTCCGTCGTTTCGTCGTGTTTCAAATTTATTCCGAGCATCTTACAGACGGACCAAAATCGACTTTGTAGTCGTCCTGTCGCTCCACTTACCCCGATTGAACCGTCCGCCGCTATTTGCTACGATGATGGGCTTCCACCTTCCGCTAAATAACTAGGCTAGCCGACGTCGGCTGCCGAGCGCGTGGGGCATTCCTTTAACGTGGTTTTCGGCAAGAGCTCTGGCCCCTCGTCCCGAGCCTTTTCTTTTTGCTGCCGACGACCCAGCATGGTTCTTTTTTTCATGGTCAACCGTAACTTAATTCGTGAATTTGACGTCTCCGAAGAAGAATGGACAGAAGCCCTTGGCGAGCTTGCCACCGACGACGCAGGCTGGTTAGATACCGACTACGTCGACGTCAACCAAATCGTCGAAGGAACCATCATCCGCGTCGACGACGAATTTGTTCTTATCGATGTTGGCTATAAAAGTGAAGGCACCGTCGCTCGCAACGAGTGGGAAGAAGAGGAAGATCCCCCCGAAGCAGGTCAGAAGCTCCGAGTCCTCGTCGAGGATGTCGAAGATACCCATGGTCACAACGATGACCGGGGTATGATCGTTCTCAGCAAACGCAAAGCCGAGAAGATCGAAAAGTGGATGAAAGTCATGGAGACCGTCCACGAAAACGACATCGTCTCTGGCGAAGTCACTCGCAAAATCAAAGGCGGCCTCTTGGTCGACATCGGCGTCAACGTCTTCCTCCCTGCCAGTCAAGTCGACATCCGACGCCCCCACGACATTGGCGAATACATCGGCAAGACCATCGAGTGCATGGTCCTCAAAATCGACGAAGCACGTCGCAACATCGTCGTCAGCCGTCGAAGCCTCATCGAAGCCCAACGCGCCGAGAAAAAGACCGAGCTTCTCAAAGATCTCGAAGTCGCCCAACTCCGAACCGGTGTCGTCAAAAATATCGCCGACTTCGGTGCCTTTGTCGACCTGGGCGGAATCGATGGACTCCTGCACATCACCGACATGAGCTGGGGACGCATCAACCATCCTTCCGAAATGGTCAAAATCGACGACGAAATCGAAGTGCAAATCTTGCACATTGATTACGAAAAAGAAAAAATTGCCCTCGGACTCAAACAAAAAACCCCCAGCCCGTGGGAAAACGTCGGCAAAAAGTACCCGGTCAACACGACCGTCAAGGGTACGGTCGTCAACGTCATGACCTACGGAGCCTTCGTCAAACTCGAAGACGGCATCGAAGGCCTTGTCCACATCAGCGAAATGTCCTGGACCAAACGGATCAGCCATCCCAGCGAATTGGTTTCGATCGAAGACGAAATCGATGTCGTCGTCCTACGCATCGACGAGCAAAAACAAGAAATCTCGCTCGGCATGAAACAGACCCAAGACAATCCGTGGGAAAAAGTGGCCGGCAAGTATCCGCCAGACCAATTGGTCAAAGGGCGCGTTCGCAACCTCACCAACTATGGGGCCTTCATCGAAATCGAAGAAGGAATCGACGGACTACTCCACGTCAGCGACATGTCCTGGACCCGTAAAATCAGCCACCCAAGCGAGCTGGTCGAGAAGGGACAAGAGGTCGAGTGCAAAGTCCTCTCGGTCGACCAAGAACGTCGCCGCATCGCTCTGGGACTCAAGCAAATGGACGAAGACCCCTGGGTATCCGACATCCCCAACCGTTACCAACAGGGCCAGCTCGTCACTGGGGCCGTCACCAAGATCACCAACTTCGGTGTCTTTGTCGGCCTCGAAGATGGCCTCGAAGGCCTGCTCCACATCTCCGAACTGGCCGAGCACAAAGTCGAGAATCCTCAGGATCTCGTCAGCGTCGGAGACCAGCTTGAAGTGAAAGTCCTTCGCGTCGATTCCGAAGAACGCAAAATCGGTCTCTCACGCAAACGCGTTGAATGGGCCGAAGAAGACGAAGCGGCCGCCGAGGCTGCCGAAGCCGCCGAGAACGCCGGTCGCGAAGTGCCCGCCGATCTCAAGGGTGGCATCGGTGGTGCCGATGCAGGCCCACTCTTCAAGTCGTCCGCGACGACCGAAACTGCGGTCGCCGAACCTGTCGCCGAACCTGCTTCCGAAAAACCCGAAGAGAGCGAGGCTACCCCCGAGGCCGATTCTAACGAAGAAACGACCGAAGAAAACAAAGAAAACGATAGTCCGGCCTAACCGGCCTTCAGCCATACGGCTGACCTCACTCAGTTTCAGGGCACCACGGGTCGTAACCCGTGGTGCCCTTCTTTTTGTTACCGTCGGAACGTCGCGCACATTCGTCCCACCGTGTCCTAAATTACGCACGTTGCAGACACCCCTCGCCAGCCGTCGATAACTTCTTTTGCAACGCTCCAACAGCCCGCCTTCCTAGGCAAGAACGCGCTGAGCGTCGACCGCGACTGGCAGGGATTCGCCAAAACCCAAACGCTAGCTCCACCGTTACACCCCGCCCTCCCCACCTGACAACCACGGTAACTTCGACGATGGCAACCAAAACAACCACGCGCAAAAGCAGCTCCGCGGTCCAATCCCCGCTAGAAACCTACCTCCGAGAAATCAACGAGACCGCCCTGCTCAATGCCAACGAAGAAAAAGAACTAGCCGTCTGCATCGGCCAAGGAGATCTCGCCGCCCGCGACCGCATGGTTCGCGCCAACCTACGCCTCGTCGTCAACATCGCCCGCGGCTACTCCGGCAAAGGCCTCAGCCTCCAAGACCTCATCGAAGAAGGCAACCTCGGACTACTCCGTGCCGTCGAAGGTTTCGACCCCGCCCACGGCACACGCTTTAGCACCTACGCCAGCTACTGGATCAAGCAATCCATCAAGCGTGCCCTCATCAACACCGGCAAGACCATCCGCATCCCCGCCTACATGGTCGAACTCCTCTCCAAATGGCGCCGCGCCACCGCCCGCCTCACCGAAGAACTCGATCGCACCCCCACCCACGAAGAAATCGCACGCGTCTTGGGCCTCCCCAAGAAAAAACTGCCGATCATCAAAAAAGCTATCAAAATCTACAACGCCACGCCCCAAACCGATCAGACTGAATCGGGCTGGACGCTCGGCGACATGGTCATGGACGAGCGCCAACTTAGCCCCGACGAAACCCTCGTCGAAAGCGATAGCCTCCGCCACGTCATGGAGATGCTCCAAACCATGGACGAACGCGAAGCCACCGTCCTTCGCATGCGATTCGGCCTCGAAAACCACGAGCCACGCACCCTCAAAGAAATCGGCGAACAACTGGGCCTCACTCGCGAACGCGTCCGCCAAATCGAAACCGAAGCCCTCAACAAAATGGCCGAAAGTATGTCCGACCCCCGCGACCGCATGTAGACGAGGTCCTTCTTCGTTTTTTGAGAGTATTCTTTTCGTTCTTTTGAGAGTATTCTTCTGCTGTGGCAAACACGAATCTAGATTTATTGATCGGCACCACCAACCTCGCCAAAGGCCGCGAGCTGGCCGAGCTGCTACAGCCCCACGGCTTTCATATCCGTACGCTCCAGGACGTCCCCAACCCGATCGACGTCGTCGAAGACGGCGAGACGTTTGCTGCCAACGCTCAGAAAAAAGCAATCGAGCTGGCTCAACACCTGGACTGCTGGGTACTCGCCGACGACAGCGGACTCGAAGTCGACGCCCTGCAAGGAGCACCCGGAATCTATTCCGCACGGTTTGCAGGGGAAGAGGCCACCGACCAGCTCAACAACGCCAAGCTACTCGCCGAGCTGGCCGACACGCCCGCCGAACGACGCGCTGCCAACTACTACTGCCACGTCGCCGTGGCCGATCCTCGCGGACAGATTCGCGCAGAAAGCTCCGCAATCTGTCGCGGTAGAATCCGCACCCAACCCTCCGGCACCAACGGTTTTGGCTACGATCCGCTGTTCGAGGTGCTAGAATATCACCGAACTTTCGGCGAACTCGGCTCGCGAGTCAAAGCCGCCCTAAGCCACCGCGCCCGTGCCATGCGAGCCATCGTCCCCCAGCTCGCAGCATTGGCAGCAAGCGGCACCTGGCGTTAGAATAAACGTAGGGAATGTCTCACCCCTTGTTAAAAGGTGGCAACTATCTCTTTCTCTTATTTTGATCAGCGAAAATCCGCTTCATCCGCGTCCCTCCGCGTTCTATTCTTCTTCACGTCGCTTCAAAGACACAAAAAAAGAGCCGCTCCGAACGAATGACCATCGGAACGGCTCAATAATAAGAGCAACAATATGTATGTCCGAAAAATAACAAGTTCGTTCAGCCTTGCCAAGCGAAAGGCTCAACTTTCTCGCAGAAAAACGGGTCGCAATCGACAGGTCTTGACCAAAGTCGTTTGCCTGCTTGCGGTTCTAGCACAGCTCTCACTGGCTGCCCATGCCGAAACACTTGCCCAATGGCTCGATCAGCAAACGCCGCATCTTACCCAGCTCTACAAGACCCTGCATCAGGCTCCCGAACTCTCGTTTGAAGAAGAAAAAACTGCGGAGCGAATGGCTGACGAGATGCGCACACTGGGCCTCGAAGTGACCACCCAAATCGGAGGCCACGGTTTGGTCGCCCTCCTAAAAAATGGCCCAGGAAAAACCTTACTCCTTCGCGCCGACATGGACGCCCTTCCCATCGTCGAAGAGACCGGCCTCGCCTACGCTTCCAAAGTAAAAGTTCGGGATAAACGCGGTGCTTCGGTCGGCGTCATGCACGCCTGTGGACACGACATGCACCTCACCAATTTGGTCGGCACCGTCCGTTATCTGGCTAGCCATCGCGATCAGTGGCGGGGCACGCTCGTCGCGATCTTCCAACCTGCCGAAGAACGAGGTGCTGGGGCCAAGGCCATGATCGCCGACGGCCTGCTCACCCGTTTCCCACGGCCCGACTTCGCCCTCGCCCTGCACGTCGCTGCCGACAGCCCGGCAGGCACGCTCGGCTACCTCGCCGGATACGCCCAGGCCAACGTCGATAGCGTCGACATCACCGTGCGCGGTCGCGGCGGACACGGGGCCTACCCCGAAACAACGGTCGACCCGGTAGTAATCGCCGCCCGTCTGGTCCTCGATCTTCAAACCATCGTCAGCCGCGAAATCGCCCCCATCGAACCGGCCGTCATCACCGTCGGCTCGATCCACGGCGGCACCAAACACAACATCATCGCCGACACCTGCCACCTACAACTCACCGTCCGAAGCTACAGCCCCAAGGTGCGCAAGCAATTGATCGCCGCAATCAAACGAAAAGCCCTGGCAGCAGCCCAAAGCGCCGACGCCCCCGAGCCAGAAATCACCACCAAAGAAGGCACCCCCTCGCTGTTCAACGATCCCGAGCTAGTCGAACGCCTCGTCCCCGTCCTCGAAAAAGCTCTCGGCAAACAAAACGTCCAAGAAGCCCAGCCCTCGATGGGCGGCGAAGATTTCGGACGCCTAGGCCGCGCTGGCATCCCGATTCTCATGCTAAAACTAGGCTCCGTAAGCCAACAGCGACTCGACGAATACGAAAAAGCAGGCACACCGCCCCCCTCGCTCCACTCGCCCAAGTACTATCCCGCCCCAGCAGCAACCATCCAATCCGGCGTAACCACCCTAACAACCGCAGCCCTAGAACTACTCCAGTAGGGTGGGCACCGCCCACCGTGTGATCAAACCCGGTTCTCCTGACCCTACCCCCTAGATTTTTCCATCTAGCCCCATCTGATAGTACTTGTGCGTGATCTTGTCCTGGTTTTCTAGCAGCCAGTCGATCGAAGGCTCGCATGCCATTGCTTTGTGGATTGCTTCGGCCATCGCTTTGCGGTGGATGTTGAACAGGGCTTCGTGATCCAGATTCTTTTCGTCGACCACGCCAGGAGTCACCCAAACGCTACAGATGATCCCCAGGTCGTTCGCCTTTTCTTTGGGAATGTCGCCTGCACGCACAGCGTCGAGCACCCCGTTAGCGATCGCCGCTTGGACGGTGCCCATCAAAATATTCGTGTAACGGGTATCCTTCACCGTGACTTTGCTAACACAAAGAGTCACCGGGCGAACTTGAATGCCCGTGTTCAGAATCGCAAACACCCGAGTATGCCCCTTCACCTGATCGCCGACCAGCGTAGCCAGCGCCGTCCCCACCGGCCCGTCGAGTTCGCCGATGACCACTTCAGGCTCAGCAGCAGTACAAGGAGGGCCACCAGCAACGAGTGCTTCGCCGGTACGTAGAATAATGCGATCAGACATAAGAGAAATTCCTTTTAGCTGAGGTGGTCAATTTTACGAAAGCCCAAGTATGGCAAAATCGCAGCAATACCGAAAGCCGACACATCCATTGTCATTAGAAAACTTTGTCATTAAAAAAACGGGCACCCGTCACACCGACGGGCACCCGCGTCATTTTTTCACCCTTCACTCAAGCCGTCTGCAAGCATTCCAGTTCTTGGGCGAGCCGCTTTCTCGCAACGTGCAACCGCCGCTTGATCGTCCCCAGCGGGGCAGAAAAATCGTCGCTCATCTCGAGCAACGATTGCCCATCCAAGTAAAACGCAACGAGCGTACTACGGTCGAGCGACGCAAGCCGATCAAGGCCTTCGTGCAACTGGTCGGTCCGTTCGTTGGCCAAAAGCGAATCGAACGGCGCTTCGTGGCGCGTATCGGCCCGGTCGATCGTGTGCGGCTCGACGGCGATCGTCGGCGGTCGTCGGGTGCAACGATTGATTGCGTGCCGCACGGCTATCGACTTGAGCCAGCCAGGAAACGCCGCCGGTTCTTGCAACTGGTGCAGCTTCTCAAACGCCTTCAACAAAACGTCTTGCGAGACTTCTTGCGCTTCGGCGTGGTCACGCAGCCGCTGCATGCAGACGACGTACACCATCCGTTCAAACCGGCTGGCAAGTTCGCCAAACGCTTCGGTTCCGCCCTGCTGAGCTGTCAAAACAAGTTCTTCGGTCGTAGCTTCGAGGTAATCTATTTTTTGTAAGGTAGTAGCCATAAGAGGTTCTCTTGCACAGGAACCAGACGGAAAACCGTCCAGTTGGGAGGTGGCAAAGTGTTCGGCAGGAGGGATAACTACGCTCAATAGGGCGTAGCCGACCGGCCGACGAGTCCGTGCTTTCGATTGGGAAGCCTTTGCTATCAGGCTTGGGCAGGCAATTCTGCGTGACCCCAATTTCAGGCGGCGGTGCGGTGACGCCCAATAATGCAATGTCGCATTAGGTGTCGCCGACGAGACTGTTTTACGACGACCACTGGCACCACCACATTGGGGAGCCACCACGTCATACACAGTCCTTGCCAGGCATCGTTGCGTAGCCCTAGGGCTAGCTCCGACGCATAGGAAGACAGCGCCGAGAGAAAACGAGCGCAGAGGGAGCGCAAAGATTCAATACGAACGACCAGCTGTTTGCCTTGGCGGGCAATGATTGTGCCAAAGGTGCTGATGATGTTTTGAACTTTACGCATGGTGACCCTCGCTGCGCCTAGCGCTGCTTAGAGAGAACCGAATTGAAAAAAACGCGGGCTACAAAACCCGCTGTCACTATCAAAAAAGTGTCAGGTGAGTCCCTGCGGATCAACTGTCACTATCAAAAGTGTGTCAGGCGAGTCCCTATGGGTCAAGCGAAACCTGGACCGCGAAACTCAGAAGACTCACTTCCAACGCCCCTAAGAGCATCCATTCGGCCCGCAGGTTCGCATTTCATGCGAGAAAATCGGCAAAAAACGCCCAGTTGTCCGCCACAAGCCATAAATGCCTATCATTTCAGCGACTTACGTCCATTCCAACAAACCCCCTCTGGCCCTGGATCGCCTCAGAATGATGGTGTAGGTTAGCCTTTTCCTACCACATCCCCCGCAGCTCACTCTCTAGAAACCGAATGACCACGACCCACAAAAAATCTCTCCTCGACCAAGTCGACCAAGCCGCCTCAGCCGAAAAAATCACCCCCGGTGCCCGTGATCATATCCATACCTGGCTGACCGAATCTCGCTACGCCGAGTACGCCCCGCAAATCGCCGAACATATCGAGACCGAGCAGTGGCAGGCCCTCGACGACGCTTTTTGGACGATCATCCCGTTTGGCACCGGCGGTCGTCGCGGACGAATGTACCCGATCGGCAGCAACGCGATCAACGACCGCACCATCGGCGAGAGCGCCCAAGGCCTGGCCGATTACGTAAAAGCCTTTCACGCCAAAGAGGGGCACGACGAAGGCACCCATTTTTCCTGCGCCCTTGCCTACGACACGCGGCACCAATCCGAACATTTCGCCCGGCTTTGTGCCGAGGTCATGGTCGCCGCCGGTTTTCAAGTCTACTTTTTGCAAGGCCATCGCAGCACGCCCGAACTTTCGTTCGCCGTCCGGCAAAAAAAATGCAGCTGCGGCATCATGGTCACAGCCAGCCATAACCCACCAAGCGACAACGCGGTAAAAGCCTACTGGTCGACCGGCGGCCAGCTACTCCCACCGCACGACCAGGGGACGATCGACAAAGTGATGTCGGTCGACCAGATAGAGCGTGCCGATTTCGACCAAGCACTGGCCGCAGGCAACATCGAGCTTTGCCAAGAAGAAATCGACCCGCTTTTCTGCGAAGCGGTTTTGCGTCAGCAGACGCCCGGCCCTCGCGATTTAAACGTCGTCTACTCGCCGCTGCACGGCGTCGGCACCACAGCCGTCTGCCCGGTTCTCGAAGGAGCCGGTTTTTCAAACGTCGAGCTTTACGGCCCCCAGGCAGAGCCAGACCCCGATTTCACCAACGTCCCAGACCACGTCTCGAACCCCGAGAACCCAGCTATTTTTGACGACATCGCTGCCTACGCAAAAAAGAAGGGCGCCGACCTCGTCCTAGCGACCGACCCCGACTGCGACCGCATCGGCTGCTCTGCCCCGCTGACAACCGCCCCAGATGCCGAGTGGCATACGCTCACCGGCAACCAAATCGGTGCGCTGATCACCGACTACATTCTCGAAACCCGTCAACAGCAGGGCAACCTTTCGTCCCAGCATTACATCGTCAAAACGCTTGTCACCACCGAACTAGCCCGCCGCATCGCCGACAGCTATGGCGTCCGCACGATCGGCGAACTGCTCGTCGGCTTCAAGTGGATCGGCGGGGTCATGGACGACGAAGGCCCTGAGAATTTCTTGTTCGGCACCGAAGAATCGCACGGCTATCTGGCCGGCACGCACGTCCGCGACAAAGATGGCGCCGTCGCCGCGTTGCTGCTTTGCGAATTGGCCGCCAAGCTCAAAGCCGAGGGCCAGACGCTCCACGAAAAGCTCGAATCGCTCTTCTGGCAACATGGCGTCCACGCCGAAAAGACCGTCTCAGTACAAATGCCCGGCAGCGAAGGTATGAGCCGCATGAAAGAAGTCATGCAGCAATTCCGCGACAGCCCCCCCAGCGAACTGGCCGGCAGCGGCATCCGCCAAGTACGCGACTACCTCGAGCAAAAGATCCTGCTCGCCGAGGGTTCGACTCAACCGTTCGATTGCCCCCAAGGCGACCTCATCATCCTCGACCTCGAACTTGACGGCAACTATGTAGCAATCCGCCCCAGCGGCACCGAGCCAAAGATCAAAGTCTACATGTTTTGCTATACACCTGCCGAACAACTGGCAAACCTCGAAACGGCCAAAGAACAACTGGCCGAGCGGCTAATCCAAATGGAAGCCGACATGCGCGCATTCGCCGGGGTGTGATGATTGCTACCACCTACGATCAAACACAGAAAAATGGCGTCGTGTCCTTCGGTAGGGTACACTAAATAAGGTGCTGATTGCTTTCTGAGGAAAAACTATGGTAGATATTAAAAACGACATCGCTTCGCTCACAGACTTCAAGCAAAACACCTCCGAACACCTTGCGAATCTAAAGAAATCCGGGCGGCCCGAAGTGCTAACCGTCAACGGAACTCCAGAAGTCGTGATACAAGACGTAGGTGCCTATCAAGATTTACTTGCCAAAGCCGAGTTGATGGACACCGCGAATGCTATTCAAAAAGGCATCGCCGCTCACGACCGTGGTGAAGGAACCGATATGCGGAATTCCATCGAAAGTATAGCGAAGAAGCACGGAATCCAACTGGAAAAATGAAACGTTATCGCGTCCTCATCATTCCGGCTGTGCATGACAAAATTGAACAGGCCTTCGAGTACATCTACGAGCAGTCGGAGCAAAACGGAATCCAATGGCTGCAAGGCATCTATGATGCCATCAACACGCTCGAAACCATGCCGACTCGGTGTGGCACGATTCGCGAGGAACACCAACTGGGCAGAGAGATACGAGAACTCCTTTTCTTTTCTCACCGCATCATTTTTGAGGTGATGGAAGGACCGAGGACAGTACGAGTACTCGAGTTCCGGCACGCTGCTCAGGATCAATGGCAAGTTCATTAAGACCAGTGACTACGCTCAGCGTCCTAGGCGGCCCGCCCCCAACAGCCTACCATGACTGACTATGCCAGACGCCGATAATCCTTCCGAAGAATCTCTCAAAACCCAGGCAGAGTTTTTTCTGCGGGCTGCTGAGAAGGTCCGAGAAAAATTCCCCAAGACGCCGGGGGTCTATTTGTTTCAGGATCAGGCGGGGCGGGTGCTTTATGTCGGCAAGGCGATCAACTTGCGTGCCCGTGCGGGCAGCTATTTTTTGAAGGCGGCTGCCGAGGATCAACGGACGACGCGTTTGGTGCGCGAAGCGTACGACATCGACTATCTCGACGCAGAGAGCGAAGTCGACGCCCTGCTGATGGAAGCCCGGCTGATCAAGGACATCCAGCCGAAGTACAATCGGGATCTGCGCGACGACAAGAGTTTTCCCTATTTACAAATCACGACGCACGAAGACTTTCCGCGTGTCGAGATCACTCGTAGTCCGCGTTCGAGCGGCGTAAAGCTCTACGGACCATTTATGTCGAGCGGTAGCCTCAACGGGGCGTTGCAAGTGCTGCAACGGGTCTTTCAGTTCCGCAATTGTTCGCTCGACATCAAGGCAGACGACGAGCGTTGGCGTTGGTTTCGGCCCTGCCTGCTGGCGTCGATCAAGCAGTGTACGGCTCCCTGCAACCTGCGGATTTCGAAGGAAGACTACCGCCGAGATATCAGCCGGCTGAAAAAGTTTTTGGAAGGCAAGCGCAAGCCGCTCTTAAAAGAGATGAAGGCCGAGATGGAAGAAGCGGCCGGCAAGCTACGCTACGAAATGGCCGCCCGTCTGCGCGACGAAATCAAAATGCTCGAATCCCTCAACGAGCGGGGCGAACTCTCGAAGCACGAGCAGCCCGAAGTTTTTTACATGGACCCCAAGAAGGGGCTGGCCGGCTTGCAAAAGGTGCTCAAGATGAGCGAAACGCCGCGCACCATCGAGGGAATGGATATTGCCCACCTGAGCGGCCAAGAAACGGTCGCCAGTTTGGTGCAGTTCATCGACGGACTGCCGTTCAAGCCCGGGTATCGCCGCTATCGGATTCGCGAAGTCGACGGAATCGACGACTATGCCAGTATGTACGAGGTCGTCTCACGCCGGTTCGCTCGCCTAAGCAACGAAAGCGACGTCTTTCCCGATATCCTGCTGATCGACGGCGGCAAGGGCCAACTAGGAAAAGCGGTCCAAGCGTTTGAAGCCCTAGGCGTCGATCCACCGTTAGTGATCTCGCTCGCTAAGAAAGAAGAACTCATCTACATCAACGGCCAAAAAGAGCCACTCAAACTCAGCCGCAGCTCGTTTGCCCTGCGGCTTTTACAGTACGTCCGTGACGAGTCGCACCGCTTCGCCCAGCACTACCACCATCTCTTGCGACGCAAACGAACCCTGGGCGAGTAAAGCCTTAGGCGACGTAGCGATGGGTAAGTTGCGAGGTGCGTTCGCCGGCGTTGCTCCAGCGGCGCAGGGCGACGGCGGCTAGGTGGCCACCGAAGGCGATCGACAGCTTGAGGGCGTGCTCGAATTCTTGGCGACGGCCTACGAAGGGGATACAGTCGAGGTCGCAAGCCGGGTCGGGGTCAGTTAAGTTGACCGTGGGGGGAGCAAAGCCGTCGCGGAGGGCGAGGATCGAGATCGCTAGTTCGACCGAGCCTGCGGCGTTCAGTAAGTGCCCCAGGGTCGATTTGACCGAGCTGAGGCAAACGGAGTCGGCGGCTTGGCCAAACGAGTCGCGGATGCCACGGGTTTCCATCACGTCGTTTTGGAGGGTGCCCGTGCCGTGGGCGTTGATGTACGAGATGTCGGACGGGGCGAGCTGCGAGCTTTTGAGCGTCTCGCGGATGAGCCAAGTAAGGGCTTTGCTGTCGGCGTTAAGGCCGGTCAAGTGGTGGGCCTCGGCACACATCCGTCCGCCGGCGATTTCAGCGTAGATCGGCGCGCGGCGTGCTTGGGCATGGCTGAGCCGTTCGAGAACGAGTACGGCCGAGCCTTCGCCCATGACAAAGCCGGTCCGATTGGCGTCGAACGGACGGCAAGCCTCGGCCGGGTTTTCGTGGTTGGCCAGCACTCGCATATTATTAAAACCAGCGGCCAACAACGGGTGAATCGACTGCGAAGCTCCGGCCAAGGCGATATCGCATTGGTTGTCTTGCAAGGCACGGACAGCCTGGAGCGTGAGGATCGTTCCGCTTGCACAAGCGCTGGAACTGCAAATCCGGGGGCCTTCGAGCTGAAAACGCTGTGCAACTTCTGAGCAAATCGTGTTGGGCAGCCAACGCTCAGCCCAAGCTTCGTCTTGCTCGTTGGAGCCGGCCAACGCAGGGCCTCGGCGGAGAGCCAAGTGTCCGGGGGTGTCGCCCAGGTAGGCGGTCATGGCACAGCCAAACCGTGTGCGATCGATCGCGTCGAGGTCGATCTGGCAGTCGGCCATCGCCTCTTCGGCAGCTTGGAAGGCGAGCGGAAAATCGCGTGGTAGGTGGTCGATGGGATCAAGGTTTTCGACGGTCGCGCCGAGCATCATATCTGGGGGCAGGCCAGCGAAATTTTCGAGGCGACGGACGCCGCTTTGGCCCGACTGGACGGCTTGCCAAGTCGATTCGCGGTCAGCGCCGACCGAGGTCACCATGCCGATGCCTGTGATTACGATCCGCTCATGCATGGGAAAAAGTAGCCAATATCAAGGGAAGCCCCAGAGAGGAGCCAATGGTGTGTGCGTGAAAATTCTGAGCACTATCAATAGGAAAAACTGGGGGGTGTGGCTACATCGATTCTCGGATTTGCGGCGGGATTTGTGGGGCTAGGGCTGCATGTTTTCTGGTTTTGTGGGGAATTTGGCCAGATTCTCAGGAAAGTACTTGCAAGAGATCGGTAAGCCCGTAGAATCCGTGTTGTTGAGTGGGTAACTAACCCATTAAGAATAATTTAAGATTAAAAAAGAGGGGTTTCGACCCAACTGCTACCAGTGACTGCCAGGGAGGGAGTTCAGCAACCGATTGGCCTACAGGCCCGTACGAAAATTTGATGGCTGACATGGGAGGGCGAAAAACTGATGGCGAAAAGCCCTGACGATCCTCCTGCTGACGGTTCCTCCTTGGAACATGAGACCCTTTGCCTGGGGGAGTGGACCCGTTCGTTGGACGAGCGGTATCGGCTTTCGCTGCCGAGTGAGATGGTCGATTTGCTGACCAACTATGACGGAGATTGTGTGTTGGCCAAGGAGCGGCCCGGATGCGTGAGCCTTTGGAATCCTGCTCAGTGGGAAAACTGGTTGGCCGACGGAGTGAATCTGGTTGCTAGCAAGATTAAGAGTGGCCGGATGTCGGGCAAGTTGGGACAGGTGCAGATGCTTGGCCGGCTGTTGTCGACGCGGCACCGGACGGTCCCGATTGCGGGTCGAGGGCGGATAGCGATTCCTGAGAGTTTTCGTGACTTCTTAGAAGTCGAGCCGGGCGGGGAGTTGATGATCGTGGGTGCTGCGGTTTGTATTGAGATTTGGCATCCACGGCGTTGGAGCGAACATATTGGAGAACACATGCCCGAGTTTCGGGAGCTGTTTGATCAGTTGGCGAGTTAGGAAAGAAACACAGAAAAGAAACAGAAACAAAGCCGCCATGCCTGGTCGGCTCAATAACCAGTTTTATCATCCGTCCGTTGTCACCCGGTCTGGGATGTAAGTCACTGTTTTTTGTTGGTTATTCGGCCAGGTATGGCGCTTTTTATGCGCTAGTGGGATTCTGCGTGTCGGTGGGCTGGTTTTGGACGGCTACGAACATCATGCGTAGTTGATGCAAGAGTTCGGTGATCATCTTTTCTTCGTCTGGGGTGGTGTTGCCCTTGGTTTTTTCTTCGAGCATGGTGAGCATGTCGATCGCGTAGCGGGCATGGTCGGGGCTGACGGAGAGTTCTTGGGTGGCCGGATTGGGGAACTGGCCGAGGGCGACCATCGCTTCGGTGGCCAGCGTCGTGACGAGCATCTCGAACGACGCAGGCGGCATCTGGAAGGGCGTCTCGTCGGATGCTGGCTGAGGCTTGTCTGCATCTTCTTTGAGAGCTTCTTTTTCGGCGGCAACTTGGCTTTTCCAGTCGTCGTCGATGATGATTTTTTTATCTTCGCTCATAGGATTCATTCCCTCCCCCGGCAGAGCCAGGGGCTATTGGGGTTGGGGTGATTCGGTAGTTTCAGTGGGCTGATCTTGGGCCACCTTGGTCGAGTGGTCGGACTTGGAGGAGTGGTGAGTGACGGCTGCTCCAATAAAACCTTGGAAGAGGGGGTGGGCGGCGGTCGGTTTGGATTTGAACTCGGGGTGGTATTGCACGGCGACGAACCAGGGGTGATCGGGGACTTCGACGATTTCGACTAGCGAGTCGTCGGGGCTGGTGCCCGAAATGTTGAGGCCGTGGGCGGTGAACTGTTGGCGGTAGACGTTGTTGACTTCGTAGCGATGGCGGTGACGCTCGGTGATTTCGGTGGTGCCGTAGCAACGGGCTGCGTGGCTGTCGGGAGCGAGCTTGGCAGGCTGAGCGCCAAGACGCATGGTGCCGCCCATGTCGGTTTTGGTCTTTTGGTCGTCGAGTAGGCAGATGACCGGGTGTTGGGTCTCTTTTTGGAACTCGGTCGACTGGGCGTCAGTCAGTCCACAGACGTTGCGGGCGAACTCGACGACGGCACATTGGAGTCCGAGGCAGATGCCGAAGAAGGGAATGCCTTTTTCTCGGGCGTAGCGGATCGCTGCGACTTTGCCTTCGATGCCGCGTTCGCCGAAACCGCCGGGGACGAGGATGCCGTCGTAGCCGGCGAGGAGCCGTTCGGGGCCTTCGGATTCGACGTCTTCGCTGCGGATGCGGGCGAGGCGAATCTGGGCGTGGTGGGCCATGCCGGCGTGGTCGAGCGACTCGTAGATCGATTTGTAGGCGTCGCGGTGGTCGGCGTATTTGCCGACGACGGCGATGCTGATTTCGTGCTTGGGGTTGCGGAGGCCTTGCAGCAGATCGTGCCAAGGGGTGAGGTCGGGTTCGGTCGTTTGAAGGTCGAGTTTCTCGCAGACGAGGGCGTCGAGGCGGTGTTCGTAGAGGCTGATGGGGACTTCGTAGATTGAGAAATCTTTGTCACGTTCTTCGATGACGGCTTCGAGTTCGACGTTGCAGAAGAGGGCGATTTTTTCGCGGTCTTCGCGGCTCATCGGTTGTTCGGTGCGGCAGACGAGGATGTCGGGCTGGATGCCGATGGCGCGGAGCTGGCCGACGGAGTGTTGGGTCGGCTTGGTTTTGAGTTCGCGGGCGGCCTTGAGGTAGGGGACCAGGGTGAGGTGGAGGTAGAGGCAGTTTTGTTTGCCGACGTCGAGGGCGAACTGGCGGATTGCTTCGAGGAAGGGGAGGCTTTCGATGTCGCCGATGGTGCCGCCGATTTCGGTCAGGACGACGTCGACTTTTTCGTCGACGTCTTCGGCCATGCGGTGGATGACCGATTTGATTTCGTTGGTGATGTGCGGGATGACTTGGACGGTTTTGCCTAGGAACTCGCCACGGCGTTCTTTGTTGATGACCGACTGGTAGATTTGGCCGGTGGTATAGTTGGAGTCGCGTGTGAGCTTGGAATTGGTAAACCGCTCGTAATGGCCCAAGTCGAGGTCGGTTTCGGAGCCGTCGTCGAGGACGTAGACCTCGCCGTGCTGGTAGGGGCTCATGGTGCCGGGGTCGACGTTGATGTAGGGGTCGAGCTTTTGCATGCGGACGGTGAGTCCGCGGCGTTCGAGCAACATGCCGACCGAGGCGCTGGTGAGTCCCTTGCCGAGGGAGCTGACGACGCCGCCGGTGATGAAGATGTGTTTGGTCATAGGGGGGGAGGCTTTAGGCTGTAGGCTGTAGGAAGAAGGTGCCTTGGTGATCAATTGGATTATTCTACCGTGGGGAGGGGGGATCGTGGAGGGGCTGGGATTTTTTGGGTTGGGGGACTTTTGCATGGGGGTTGGGGGTCGACGGGTGCAAAAGTGAGCGGTGATTTTCTGTGAGAGTGCTAGGAAACGTGTTTTGTGGGGCGACTTTTGTCGGGAATTGCTGGGGGCCCCTAAGATTGAGTGCGAAAGTCGGGGGTTTTTGTCGCTGGGTGGGGGTGTTTGGTGCTGCTCCTTGCGTTGCGTTGCAACGCGGCTACTGCGAAAGTGGGGGAGATTGCGCTCGGTGGGGGCGACTTTTGGTGGAAAGCCGGGGGAAGAGTTGAGTTGTCAAAGAACGGGGGGCGGGTTTATTGTGGGGTTTGTTGAGGGTGGGTCGAGGGTTTTTTTTGGCCGGGGGGCGGCGAGGCGTAGCTCGCCGGCTATTTTTGGTGGAAAGGGGAAAGTTTGTTTTGGGATCGATGGCTTATTGGGATGGGGCTTGGGTGGCGGACGCCGAGGTTTTGATTGCGCAGGACGATCTGGGCTTTTTGATGGGGGTCGCGGTGGTGGAACGGCTGCGCACTTTTGGCGGAAAGCTGTTTCGGACGGATTTGCATTTGGAGCGGATGCGGCGCTCGTTGGAGATTATGGGGTGGGATGCTGATGGGCTGATCGGGGAGATTCGAGCGGCGTTGGACGGGTGGGTGGAGCGTAATGGGCCGTTGATCGTTGAGGGAGACGACTGGACGGTGGGCGTGTTGGTTACGCCTGGGAAGCGTGCTGATGCTAGGGAGCCGACGGTTTGCGTGCGTGGGGGGCCGTTGCCGTTTGAGGGTTGGGCCGCGCAGTTTGAAAAGGGGCTGGAGGGGGTGATTGTCGAGACGCGACAGATTCCGGAAAACTGCTGGCCGGCAGAATTAAAATGTCGGAGCCGGATGCACTATTATTTGGCCGATCGTGAGGCGGAGGCGAAACGGCCGGGGGCACGGGCGATCTTGCTGGACCAAGAGGGGTATGTGGGCGAAGGGTCGACGGCGAATGTGGTTGCCTATTTTGTCGATCGGGGGCTGGTGACGCCACGGCGGTCCAAAGTGTTGCCGGGGGTGACGCAGCAGGTGCTTTTTGAGGTGGCCGATAGGCTGGGGATTGCGTGCAGCGAAGGCGATTTGCTACCGGCGGAGTTGGCGGCGGCGGACGAGGTGTTTTTTACGAGCACGTCGATTTGTTTGTTGCCGGTAGTGCGGCTCGATGGCGAAGCGGTAGGAGACGGCAGGACTGGGGAGATGTATGGAAAATTGTTGGGGGGGTGGTCGGAGTTGGTGGGGGTGGATATCGCGCAGCAGGCACGTGCGTTTGGTGTTCGTGGGACGTAGAAAATGAAACACGACGGAACAACGCAACGACGGAAAAGAAAACGGCTGAAAAGAGTTGCTCTAGAGCATTTCGGGAAAATACGTGGTCGCAGGATTGATGATCCTGAAATTTTGAACCACAAAGCAACTACGGAAACAACGGATGAGCGAGGAAAGTTGCCTTTTTCGTCGTTGCGTAGTTCCGTCGTGGTTCATTGCCTGGCTACGAAATTTAAGGAATTGCTCGAGGGTGACTCTTTCTTTCTGGTTTTTACTGACGCTACTCTTCAGGAAACGGACTTTGCAGTTTGCTTGAAAAGTGGAGGGGGCGGCGAGGCGTAGCTCAAAGTGGTGGCGGCGAGGCGTAGCTCGCCGGCTATTGTGCTTGCTTCACGATTTGCTCGAGCTGGGTTACGACTTGGTCGGGGGTGAGGGCGTCGGTGCATAGTTCGATGGAATTGGCTGTTTTGCGTAAACCGCCGAATTTGCGATCTTGGTCTCGTTTGTCGCGTTGGATCTGTTTTTCTAAGACTTCGGGGAGGGTGACTTTTTCTCCTCGGGAGAGGAGGTCTTCGTAGCGGCGTTGTGCTCGGACTTCGTCGGTCGCGGTGAGATAGATTTTGCATTGGGCGTCTGGGAAGACGACGGAGGCTTGGTCTCGGCCTTCGGTGACGACATTTTTGCCGTCGGCGATGTTGCGTTGAAGCTGGGTGAGGTGGTTTCGGACGTCTTGGTTGTCGGCGGCGTGGCGGGTGAGGGTGGTGATTTCTAGGGTGCGGATGTCGGTGGAGACGTCTTGGCCGTCGAGGGTGATGCGATCGTCGGTGAGTTGGAGGTTGATTTCATGGGCAATTTTGGCCAATGCGTCGGTGTCGAGCCAGTCGATCTGCTTGCGTACGGCGGCCAGGGTGACTGCGCGGTACATGGCCCCGGTGTCGAGGAAGAGAAAACCGAGATTTTTGGCCAGTTGGCGGGCGGCCATGCTTTTTCCTGCTCCGGCAGGGCCGTCGATGGTAATGATCATTGTAGTGGGTAGTGGGTGGGGCCGTATTGTGGCGGAATGGGGCGGATATGGCTTTGGAAGGCTGTTTGGCTGCATAAGTAGCCCCGATTCTATACAAATAGCTATTCTTGACTAGAATGGCAAATGGGTGAGGTGGCTCTAGGGCCGCCGGGGGTATCTGTTTTTCTTGCTCTCGGGTTCCTTTCCCAATTGAAGTGGTGGAGTGGCTTCCCGTTGAAGCGGGGCCGCTTGGAAGCAGGTATCTACGGAACAGACGTATCTACGGAACAGACATCGACTAAGTGAACAGAGGATTCTGAAATGGCCGGTAGTAACGCCGTTTGGGGGATCGACATTGGGCAATGCGCTTTGAAGGCCTTGCAATGTCGACCTCATGAAAAAGACCCGAACCAGTTGGTTGTGGAGTCGTTTGATTATATCGAGTATCCGAAAATTCTTTCTCAGCCTGAGGCTGATCCGGAAGAATTGATTCGTGATGCGCTGGTTCAGTTTCTTGAGCGAAACGAAGTGACCGGGGATCGGGTGGCGATTTCGGTTGCGGGGCAGAGTGGTTTGGCTCGTTTTATCAAGTTGCCGCCGGTGGAATCGAAGAAGATTCCGGATATTGTCAAATACGAAGCACGTCAGCAGATTCCTTTTGCGCTGGAAGATGTGGTTTGGGATTATCAGCAGCTCACAGGCGGCAGCGAAGAAGACGGTTTTGCCTTGGAGCCGGAGGTTGGTCTGTTTGCGATGAAGCGCGATCAGGTGGCACGGGCGCTGCAGCCGTTGGAAGAGGCGGGCATCGAGGTTGATTTTATTCAGTTGATGCCGTTGGCGATTTATAACTTTGTTTGCTTTGATCGTCTGGAGGATTGGAAGTCGGAGCCTTACGATCCTGCGAGTCCTCCGGAATCGACGGTGGTTATTTCTTTGGGGACGGACACGACCGATTTGGTGGTAACCAATGGGTTTCGGGTTTGGCAGCGGAATATCCCGATTGGTGGCAATCACTTTACGCGTGCGCTTAGCAAAGAGCTGAAGTTGACGTTTGTGAAGGCGGAACACTTGAAGCGGAATGCGACAGAGGCGGACGATCCGAAGGCTGTTTTTCAGGCGATGCGGCCGGTTTTTAGTGATTTGTTGGCGGAGATTCAGCGTTCGCTCGGTTATTTTAGCAGTATCGATAAAAAGGCGAAGATCGGGAGTATCTTGGCGTTGGGCAATGCGATGAAGTTGCCCGGTTTGCAGCGTTATCTGTCGCAGAACCTTGAGCAAGAAGTGACGCCGATCGAGGAGTTTATTCATCTTTCGGCAGGTAGCTCGACGAGCCAGGCACAGTTTCAAGAAAACATTCTAAGTTTTGCGGTCAGCTATGGCTTGTGTTTGCAGGGTGCGGGCAAGTCGGAGATTCACACGAATCTGTTGCCGGAAGAGATCGTGCGATCGCGTTTGGTGCGAGCCAAGAAGCCTTGGGCGGTGGCGGGCATTGCTGCGTTGCTGTTGGGGATGACTTTTAACTACTTTATGCATGTGTCGGCGTGGCGAGATACGGCTACGGCGGAGATGAAGAAGGCGGAAAGCCGTGCGGATAACGTGAAAAGGGAATCAGCCAATTTTAAGTCGACTAGCGATGGGATTCATGAATCGTTTGAGACGATCGAGACGATCGGCGTCAACTTGGTGAGTAATGTGGAAGGTCGGTTGTTGTGGTTGGAGATGATGAAGGCGTTGGAGGCCTCGTTGCCCAAGGATGAGCGTCCTCTTGCAGAGCGTGAGGAAACGGTCGAGGACATTAGTAACCGTGTTGAGCTGCATATTGAGGCGATTGACGAGCAGTTTTTTGAAGATTTGCAAAGCGAGTGGTTCTCGCTGGTGGAAGGGGCGTATCAGGAGTCGCGTGGGCTGAGTTCTGAGACAGGCGACGAGGAAGCGTCGGAAGAAGTTGCCGAGGAGCGTGCCGAGGGTGAAGAGGGGGGTGGTTTGAGCGGTTCGGGTTGGGTGGTCCAGCTGACGGGTTTTCATTATCACAACCTGGACGAGCATAAGCTGAATCAGACCGAGCAATTTGTGAATAATACGCTGATCAAGAATCTGGAAGAAGGTTCGGTGAGGTTGCCGGATGGTCCGAAGGGGGCGTTGGTTGATGTGGCTTTCAAAGATTTGGGAATTAGTCATGCTTGGTTGGTCGAAGGGGGGCGTATCGAGGATGTGCAGATTGATTTGGAGGCTGGCTTGGACGAGTCGGGTTCGGGCGGAGGCGGAGGCGGTTATGGTGGCGGCGGTGGAGGTTATGGGGGTGAGTTTGGTGGTGGAGCCGGAGCCGGTGGAGCTGCGGACGGGGAGGAATCGACGATTATCTCTTTGAAGCGTTACAAGTTTATTGTGCAGTTTTGTTGGAGAGAAACGCCGAAAAGTGTTCGTCGAGAGAAAGCGGCAGAGCGGCGTCTGTTAGAAGAAGAGCGAGCGGATGAGGATCTGGGGGAAACGGCGTCGGTGGACGGGGAAGTGCGCCGCTGAGCCTTCGTGAGGAATCCTTAGAGGGATTGTTAATCAGCCAACGAGAGACAGAGAAAGTAGAAGCGTTATGGATCAAGTACGTGCTATTGCGAGAGTCTTGTGGACGCAGCGTTTTTGGGTGCTGAGCGTGATCTGTGCGATTGTAGGCGCTGTTTGTTGGAACATGGCGTCGACGGATATTAGCGCGCAGTTTACGAAGCGCAAGGGTGTGATCGACGGGGCGTTTCGCGATGTCTCGGCGATTCGTAGTGAGGCGGTGCATCCGAACGATGACGTGAACGCTGGTGATTTGGAGCAAGCGAAGTTGCAGCGCAATTTCGTGCGGGCGGTTTGGAGCGAGTTGTATCAGAGCCAACGGAGCAAAGTGCTGTATTGGCCGAAGAGCTTGGGCGATGATTTTGTGACGAAAATTGAAGGCAAGAAGTTTGGTGACAAGATCAGTTCGGGGATGCGTGATCGGTATTTAAATTATATCGAAACTCGTTTTGATGCCTTGCTAGAGATCGTGCAAGCGAAGAAGATTGCAGAAGGTGGGGCACGAGGTGGCGGCGGTGGGTATGGCGGTGAATTTGGAGGTGGTGGATACGGAGGTGGCGGAACTTCTGGAGTGGATGGCGAGGAAGAGGACGACTATTTGGTGCAATGGTTGGACCAGGGGAAGTTGCAAAAAAAGCTTTATTTCAAGGCAAAGCCTTCGGCCATGCAGGTGTGGGTGACTCAAGAGGACTTGTGGGTCTATGAGACCTTGCTGGATGTGATTGCGAAGGCGAATAAAGAGCGTGGCGCAACGCGGCCAGATAACACGGCGGTGCGCGTGATTGTGGCATTGGAGGTGGGCAGCGCGGCGGCAGCCAAGGGGAAGTCGGCTGGTAGGGTCTATATTCCTAAATCGATCGACGGTGCAGCGGGTGGCGAATATGGGGGCGAGTTTGGTGGAGGGTATGGTGGCGAGTTTGGGGGCGGAGATGATTTTGGTGGTGGGTATGGTGAAGAAATGGGGGGTGGGTACGGTGGTGGCTATGGCGGCGAGTTCGGTGGTGGAGGTGGCGGGGCGAGTGACACGGCTTTGTTGGAGAATCGGTATTTGGATGCGGAGGGGAATCCTGATCCGGCTGCGTCGGGTACGTTTGGAACGACGGAGTTTCGGCAGTTGCCGATCCGTATGACTTTGATGATGGATCAGCGGTATATCCCTCAGGTGTTGATCGAATGTGCGAATGCGGCGTTGCCGGTAGAAGTCAAGCAACTGCGAGTGAATCCAAGCAAGTCGAGCATGGGTCTTAAAGGGAGCCGTAGTAGCAGCCGCAGCACGAGTCGTAACCTTCAGGGCGTTGCGCCGGATGTGAATTTGGCTGAGGTGGAGATTCGTGGGGCTGTGTATATTTACAATGAACCGGACTCGGAGGCGTTGAATATTCCGGGTGCCGAAGAAGACGCGGCTGAGGATAGTATTTGAGTATTTTGGGGAACCGAGATTGCAGAGATCAGCGTTTGCTGAATCTTGCTTAGGCAGAAGAAGGAATCCGTACTATGAAGACGAACTTGAAGAGTGGCAACGCCGTGGTGCGATTTTTGCTTGGTCATGGCGAAAAATTGGGGATGTTGGGGATCGCCGTTTGTACGGGTCTGATTATTTGGTCAGCGCTGGGGCGCGAGCGTCTGGGGAAAGAGCCGGACCAGCTTGTGAAGTTGGCGAGTGAAGCGAGCACGAAAGTACGTTCGTTTACGTGGGACGGTTTGTCGGACGAGTACAAAAAGAAGGCTTTGCCGGTGGCTAGCGACGAAGGGGTGCTGGCGTTAAAGAAAGATTTCCCGAAGTTTGGGGGTTCGTTTAATCCGCCGGTTTCTGAACCGGTCGGGCAGCGCATGGATCCGATGTTGTTGGCGGTGGAAGCGCTGGAAGTGCATGGGGACGCCGGTTTGTGGGCGGTTTCGACGCCGGGGCTGATTCTTAAAAAGGCCATCCAGGCGGAAAAAGAGAGAGCTATCAAAGCGCAGGAGAGGGAAACTGCGCGGGAGAAAGCGTTGCGAGGCACGGGCAAGAAGAAGCGTGGTGGGGACGCGCTGTTTGGCGGCGGTGAGGGAGGGGGCTATGGGGGTCAGAGTGCTGGTGGTCGTGGTCGAAATAAGAAGGCTTCTAAGGATGCTCCGATTGTTGAACGGCCGCGGACGGGTGCGCAGCTCCAGGGGTATGAGGATATTCAGACGAAGGCTTGGGTGACCGTGTTGGCCAAAGTGCCGATTGAGCAGCAGACGCAGCAGTACATTGACAGTTTGCGTACGACACGAGGCTATAGTGAGCAGGTCGATATTCCGGTTTATCTTGGCTATCAGGTTGAACGCGCTGAGGTGACGAGCCAAGGTCAGGAGGATTGGAAACGATTGCCTCTGGTTCAAGAGGCGGTGTTGCTCAAAACGATTCAGAACTATCCGGTCAACATGGCGGACCCGATCAAGAAGGATTACGAACATCCGTTGTTGACGCATCCGGTGCCGCCGCTGGTCTTGAAGGACTGGGACGAACGGGTTAGCCATTCGTCGATGCCCTTGGCCTCGGAAGAGGTGGTTGAGGAGGTGGTTGAGGAGGATCCCGAGGAAGTGATGGAAGATGCCGAGGAAGATGGGCTTTTTTCCGATCCTTCGGCGAAACGTAAAAAGCTTGCTGCAAAGCGCCGGAAGGGCGGCGCTGGCGGTGGCGAGTTTGGGGGTGGTGGATATGGCGGTGGCGAGTTTGGTGGAGGTGGCGGCGGATATGGAGGTGGAGGTGGTGGCTATGGTGGCGAAATGGGAGGTGAGTTTGGCGGCGGTGGGTATGGTGGGGGTGGAGGAGAGTTCGGCGGCGGATATGGGGGTGGAGGTTATGGTGGTAGTCTGGGAAGAGGTAGTGATGCGGAGCTGGAAAAATTTGAGTGGGACCAAGAGACTCCTTATGTGTTGCTGCGGTATTTTGACTCGGATGTCGAGGCGGGTCGCAGTTATCGGTATCGGATTCGTATGGCTTTGCGGGACGTGAATCATGCGGTGCCTGTGCATTTTCTCGATAAGTCGGTGTCGGATCGTCGGAACGCTATCAAAAAGAAATCGCACAAGATTTTTCGCTGGACCGATTGGAGCGAGGTAAGTCCGATCGCTAGCGTGCCCCTGCCGGCGAGGATTTATATGGTCAGTGCGAAGGCTGCCCGTGAGGGGAATTTTAATGATGAGCCGAAGGCTGAGATACTAATCAAAGCGCTGAGTAGCGAGTATGCGGCAGAGGTAGCGCGTCCCGAGTACTTTGGTCGGGGGAGCGTGGTCAATATGCGAGAGAAGGCGAAGGTTGTTTGGGCCTCGAAGTTTGATCCGGAATCGATACCGGATTTTAACTTTATGACGGGCATGACGTTGCTTGATTTTCGGGGTGGTGAAAAACTGAGCCGTAAGCATAAGGAGCTTTTTGCGCCGACGCGTGCTTTGTTGATGGATGCGGCGGGGCGGTTGTTTGTTCAGGACGAGATTGATGATGAGGAGACGATCACGGAATATCAAGCGATTATTGACGCGGGCAAGAATAGCCGTAATCGGGGCGGTGGTGGCGGTGGTTATGGGGGTGAAGGTGGCTACGGAGGTGGTGAATCTGGGGGCGAGTTTTGAGTGCGTTTTCTTGGTCGAGTGGACTCTCGTCCAGGTAGCCAGAGGATCGCGAAACCAAGGAATGATTCTTGGGCGACATGGGGCAATGGTAGCACGACCTTGAGCCGGTCGTTGTTGGGTGGTCCGCACAGCGGACCCTACTTTGCTAGCATCTGAGCCTCACTCGCGTTCTTGCTTGTTTTGCGTTGGCTGTGCCAATGGGGTTGACGCAAATTCTGTGGGCAAGTATTTAACTCCCTCTTGTCGCCCGGATTGCAGACGAAGGAACGGAAGAACCGTTTGAATCGACTGGTATTGGCGGCGAGGAATGTGACTGGAAATAACCTTTCCGTCGAACTTGTCATCATTGGATATCAGTTGATGAAATCATCTACTGCTTTAGCGTCGCGAGGCCGAGCCAACAGAATTGGCGTAGGTCTCGAAAGGAGAGTCGCGTTGAACTGGTCTACCGTACAAATTCGCCGTTTTGCTTTGCTTATGTTGAGTTTGACATTTGCATTCCCTGGTTTGGTTTTGGCAGCCGAACCGACTGAGCAGGTGACCGCACCGGTTCGTCTGACTCGGGTTGAAGTTGGCGATTTGCTGGCGAAAGCTCGGAAGTCGATGGCCGAGGGAAAGCTTGCGGAAGCGGACGCGATGATTCGGCGTGCGGAGGGTGCGAAGATGCACTATCCGGTGCTGCATTTTGGCGATACGCCGACGAAAGTTCGCCGTGACCTGAAGAAGTTGCTGGGGCAGTCGGGTACGACTTTGAAACAAGTTTTGTCGACGAAGTCGGCGTTGAGTAAAAAAGATCCTTTCCGAGCCGGAGCGGCTGCTGCGAGTGCGGCGGCTCATGTTGGTGTGCCGGATGTGAAGGGTGTGGCGACGGAAAATCTGAAGACGAATCTGAAGACGCTCGATGTCAGCGAGCAGAATCGCGTGCAGTTGGCTGCGGCTACTGAAGCGATTCCCGTTGATTTGACTTTGCCAAGCACGAGTCCTGCTGGCGAGAATCCTACTGGGGAAAAACCTTTGCGATTGGCACAGCTTCCTACGAGAGAGCCTTCGCAATTGCCGAGTACCGAAGAAGTGTTGCCGGTGCCGGTGGATGTATTCCAGTTGCTTCGCAACGGTGAAAATGCGTTGCGTGAGGGTGACCGAAGTTCGGCTTTGCGGATGTTTCGAGCGGCGCATGGGCGTCGGAACGAGTTGGATTTGCTGAGTCAGCAGAAGTTACAGGATCACTTGCAGATGCTTTCGGCGGGGTCGTCGCGGGCGTTGCCACGTAGAGAGAGTGGGGCGTTGTTGAACTCTGCGGCTACGGGCCAAGGGGTGGTTGCGCGTCAGTTGTCGGCTGAGATTGGTAAGCGGCAGTCGGAGGCGGCTGCCCTGCGGACGAAGGATCCTCAGGGGGCGTTGAAGCTGTTGAAGGAAGCGGGAGAGCTGGTTTCGGAATCGGAATTGGATGCGAGTACAAAAACACAATTGGCGCGGCGTGTTGATTTGAGCGTGGCGGAGATCGAGGGGTACATTCGAGATCATGGCGCTGAGTTGGAGCTAGATGCTGCGAATCAGGCCGTTTTGGAAGACGTTGCTCGCCAGCGTGAAGTGAAGTTGCAGGTGCAGGAGCGTCTGGCCGGGTTGGTGAATCAGTTTAATACGTTGCGAGATGAGCAGCGTTATGCGGGGATGGAAGTCGTCGCGAAGCGGGCTTTTGACATGGCTCCTGAGGAGCCGGTGGCTCAGCAGATTTGGGAGAGTGCGAAATTTATACGTCGTTCGATGTTGAATCGAGAGATCGATCAGATGACGGATGAGGGTGTGGTTGGGATTTTTCAAGGTATTCGTAAAGACGCCGCTCAAGGGTTGCTCGACTCGAATACGCCGATTCGCTATGACGCCGAGAGTTGGCCCGAGATGGTGAAACGTACAGGCTCGAGCGAGCGGACGAACCAGCGGACGGCTCGCGAGCAAGAGATTCATCAAAAGCTACGTATTCCGGTTTTGCCTCGCTATGACGGGATGCCCTTGGCCGAGGTGATGCAGAGCTTGTCGGAGTTGGCGGGTGTGAATATCCATCTTGATCCGCGCGGGCTTGGGCAAGAAGGGGTTCGTACGGATACGCCGGTGAGCTTGAATTTGGGCCAAGAGGTTTCGCTGAAAAGTGCTTTGAGTCTTATTCTGGAGCCGCTGCACCTTACCTACATGGTGAAGGACGAAGTGCTGAAGGTGACGAGCGAGCAGGTGCGCGACGGCGAGGTCGGTCCGCGTGTTTATAATGTGGCTGATCTGGTAATTCCGATTCCGAATTTTGTTCCTAGCAACAACATGGGTTTGCAAGGGCTGATTAATGATGCTTATGCGGCGCTGCCAAATGTGCAACGTTCGGGCGGTGGTCCGATTGCTTATGTACCGGGGCAAGCACCGGTGGAGGGCGGAGGGCCTGCGAATCCGAATGTGTTGCAACAGCCGTTTGGTACAGGTGGCGGTGGGGGAATGAATTCGGGGAGTAATGCATTAAGCGGTGGTCCGGGTGGGCTGGGTGGTGCTGCTCAGGCGGACTTTGATTCGTTGATTGATTTGATCGTTTCGACGGTTGAGCATGATACTTGGATGGAGAATGGAACGGGGCAGGGCGAGATTCAGCCGTTCCCGACGAACTTGAGTTTGGTGATTAGCCAGACGCAACGGGTGCATGAGCAGATTGCCGATTTGCTGGAGCAGTTGCGACGCTTGCAGGATTTGCAGGTGACGATCGAGGTGCGATTTATTCGCCTGACGGACAACTTCTTTGAGCGTATTGGTATCGATTTTGATTTTAACATTGAAGATGGCAGCGGCACGGCGATGGCTGATTTGAATAATGTGGGAGCGAGCTTTGAGCCTGGAAGGCGAAGTGGTGCCGTGGGAATTTCGGGGGGTACGATTAGTAACGCGGACAACCTGCCTGACTTTACGGTCGACTTGGATATTCCTTTCCGAAATTCGAGCTTTGGGCTGACGGTGCCGCAGTTTGGTGGTCCTGGTCCTGCGGCGACGCCGGTCGGGCAGTTTGGCTTTGCGATTCTTAGTGATATTGAGGCCTTCTTCTTGATCGAAGCTTCGCAGGGGGACTCGCGTGCGAACGTGTTGCAGGCTCCGAAGGTGACGCTGTTTAATGGGCAGCAGGCGATTATTGTTGATACGGCGTTTACACCGTTTGTGATTAGTGTGATCCCGGTGGTTGGCGAATTTGCTGCGGCACAGCAGCCGGTGATTGTTGTGCTTTCGGAAGGTACGATGATGACGGTGCAGGCGGTGGTTTCGGACGATCGTCGGTATGTGCGTCTGACGTTGGTGCCGTTTTTCAGCCAGATTGGCGAAGTCAACACGTTTACGTTTGAAGGTTCGCAAACCACAACGAATGCGAGCAATACGACCGACCAGGACGATGATGGTAACAACGAGAACGATGACAATGCCAGATCGGTGGTCACCAGTGGTACGACGGTGCAGTTGCCGACGTTTGAAGTGATTTCGGTAGCGACGACGGTGAGCGTGCCCGATGGCGGGACGGTGCTGTTGGGCGGAATCAAGCGGTTGCGGGAAGGTCGCAATGAGTTTGGTGTGCCGCTGTTGAGTAAACTGCCCTATATCGATCGACTTTTCCGCAATGTGGGTATCGGCCGTGAGACGGATAGCCTGATGATGATGGTGACGCCGCATATTATCATTCAAGAAGAGGAAGAAGAACGGTTGGGCATTTCTCCTTAGTTGGTTCCACCTAAATCGGCATGATGAAAAAGAGCGTGTTGATATCGCAAAGAAAAATTGGCCGCAGATGAACGCCGATAAACGCAGATGTCTGATTTTTGCTAGGAGTCGGTGTAAGTAGTCGGGGTCTGTTGCATGACGGTTCGCCAAATACTTGTTGCGGGAGCTCTGGCTGCGGCTGTGGGGGTTGGGCTGGGTGCTTTTGGGGCGCATGGGCTTGCGGATCGGTTGATTGGCTTGGGCTATGAAGATGAGTTGCCGCAGCGGATGGCCTGGTTTGAAACGGGCGTGAAGTATCAGCTTTATCATGCTTTGGGGCTGATCGTTGTGGCGCTGCTGATGCGGCAATCTTCGAGGCTTGCCACCCTAGGCTGGGTCGGCGTTGCTTTTCTTTTGGGCATTGGGCTGTTTAGCGGCTCGCTCTATGCGATGACCTTTTTGTCGGCGGAGTGGAAAAAGCTAGGAGCGGTTGTGCCGCTGGGCGGGATTTGCTTTTTATTTGGGTGGATTTGGTTGGCTGTTGGTGCGTGGCGCGACGATGGGAAGTGAGAGTTCTAGCCTTCGGGGTATTGGCGGCAGTACTCGTAGAGTGCCATGCAGGTGGCGGTGGCTACGTTGTAGCTGAAGGGCATGCCCCAGACGGGGATTTCTACGACGTCGTCGAGCAGGTCGAGTAGCTCGGGGGTGAGGCCTGTGCGTTCGTTGCCGATGACGAGGGCGGTTTTTCTTGGGAAAGAAAATTGGTGCAGATCGTGGGAGTCGGTGGTCTGTTCGAGTCCGACGAGGCGGTAGCCTGCGGTTCGCAAATCGGCTAGCACGGGGGGAAGGGTGCGGTGGACCTCGATTTGTAGGGTGTCTGCGCCGTCGCGGGCGATGCGTCGGTCGAGCTTGGCGTGTCCGGTGCAGACGATTTTTTCGACGCCACAGCAGCTAGCAGCACGGGCAATGCGCGAGAGGTTGATGTTGCTGCGTAGTGGGGCACAGACGACGAGGAGTTCTCTTGGCTGAGAGAGGGTACGGGGTGGTTTGTGGCGTTGATGCTCGAACAAAGCAAAAAACCTCCTTTGAGTGAAATCGGCGGAACGGGTAAGCTGGTGGTGTTACGAAATTTTAGCCACAGAGGTCACAGAGAGCACCGAGAAAAAATTTAACGGCAAAGTCTTGCTCTCTGTGCTCTCTGTGCTCTCTGTGGCTATACTTTTTCGTGGTTCTTACCAGTTTCTACTTTTAGGGCCTGTGTGGCTATGTCGTTTTCTGTGTCGTCGTTTTCTGTTCGGCCTTGGATTGCTTTGCTGGTGTTGGTTGGTGCGCTGTTGAGCGTGGCTTGGTCGACGCTTGGGGAACGCTTGCCGCCGGCTGATTTTACTTTTTGCAATGGGAGCGAGCCAAAAAGTTTTGATCCGGCGATTGTGACCGGTTCGCCTGAGAATCGGATTATCAATGCGCTGTTCGAGGGGCTGACGCGGCTTGATCCGGAGACGCTTGAGCCGATTCCTGGCTTGGCGGAAAGCTGGGCCATTTCAGACGACCTAACGACCTACACCTTTTATCTTCGCAAGGCGGCTAGATGGTCGGATGGGACGGCGGTGACGGCCCATGATATTCGTTATTCGCTTCGGCGGTTTCTTAGTCCTCGCATTGCGGCTGAGTATGCGTATCAAGGGTGGTATATCAAGAATGCGCGGCGTTATAGCCTGGGGGGTAGTGGTGTTGAGCCGGGCGATGCGGTAGAGGTGGAGCTAAATCTGCCGGTGGATGCGATCAATACGTTGCGTGGCGAAGTGTTGCTAGGGAAATTGTTGGCTGTTGAAAAAACACCGAACGGGGCGTCGAACGGGGAAGACCGGGTGTTTACGGTTGAGGTTGGGGGTAAGGCAACGAAATTTTATCCGACGGACGATCAAGAGGCTTCGGAAAAGGAGCCGGGGGCGGGGGTGCGATGGTGTCGGCAGGTGCTGTTGGATTTTCGGGAGGTTGGGGTTGAGGTGATCGACGAGCGGACGGTTCGCATTACGCTGGAGAGTCCGACGCCGTTTTTCTTGAGCTTGATGGGTTTTTATCCGCTTTATCCGGTGAACCAGCGGTGTGTTGAAAAGTATGGTTCGCCGCAGTGGACGAAGCCAGGGAATATTGTTTGCAATGGGCCTTTTACGGTGCAGTTTCGACGGATTCGTGATCGGATTCGGTTGTTGAAGAGCAAAACGTATTGGAATCGTGAGGAGGTGCGGTTGGGGGTGGTCGACGCGCTGTCGGTCGACGCGATCACGACGGCGATGAATATGTATATGACGGGCGACGTCGATTGGATTACGGAAGCGCCGCCGGCGGCGCTGCGGATATTGCGGACGGAGGATCCTCCTCGCAACGATTTGAACCCTTCGGCCTGGTTGAGTAGTTATTTTTATCTGCTGAATACGACGAAAAAGCCGTTGGATGATTTACGGGTGCGGCGGGCGCTTTCTTTGGCGCTCGATCGGGGGGAGATTGCGAGCAAGATATTGGCGGCGGGGGAGATTCCGGCGTTGGGGTTGGTACCGCCGGGGATAGCCGGGTACGAGACGCAATCGACACAGCCGGAGGACGCGGACAAGGCAAGGCAACTTTTGGCCGAAGCCGGGTATCCTGAAGGAAAGGGGTTTCCGAGGATTGATATTTTGTACAACACGCATGAGGCGCATCAGTCGATTGCCGAGTTGATTCGGAAGCAGTGGCAGCGGGAGTTGGGGATTGTGGTGAAGACGCGCAACGAGGAGTGGGGGGCGTATCTTTCGAGTCAGCGGCAGGGGAAATTTAATGTTTGCCGGAAGGGTTGGGTCGGGGACTATGCCGATCCGAACACGTTTTTGGATATGTTTGTGACCGACGGGGAGCAGAACAACACGGGGTGGGGCAATGCGGAGTACGACGGGCTGATTGAAGCGGCGCGGAGCGAGGTCGATGCTGAGGAGCGGATGCGGATGTTGGGGCGGGCGGAGCGGTTGTTGATGGACGAGCTGCCGATTTTGCCGATCTATTTTTACGTCTCGAAAAATTTGGTGAAGCCGCATGTGCGCGGGTTTTATAACAACGTGCAAGACTTTCATCCGATTTGGGCGATTTGGATTGATCGCGAGAGCGGCGAGCCGAACGAATTTATGCGGGGGCGACAATGATTGCGTTTTGTTTTCGGCGATTTCTGTGGATGTTGCTCACCTTGTGGGTCGTGTTTACGGTCTCGTTTTTCTTGATGCGTTCGGTGCCGGGTGGGCCGTTTGATAGTGAACGGGCGCTGGAGCCGGAGATCGAGAAGAACATTATGAAACGGTACAACTTGGATAAGCCGTTGCTGGCGCAGTATTGGATTGAGCTGAATAATTTTGCGCGTGGCGACTTGGGCTACAGTTTTAAGTTGGGGGATTATACGGTTCGGCAGGTGATTGCCGAGGGGTTGCCGATTTCGATTACGCTGGGGGTGTTGGCGTTGACGTTTGCGGTGACGCTGGGGCTGGTGGCTGGGGTGACGTCGGCGGTTTTTCGAGGGAGTTGGGGCGATGCGGGGTTGATGTTGGTCGCTACGATTGGCGTTGCGCTGCCGAATTTTGTGATCGCTGGGATCTGTATTATTCTATTTGTGTTTTTGTGGCCGCTGTTTCCGGCTGCTGGGTGGGGGAGTTTGCAGCAGTTGGTCTTGCCTGCATTTTGCTTGGGGGCACCTTATGCGGCATATGTGGCGAGGATTTCTCGGACGAGTATGTTGGATGTGCTGTCGCAGGATCATATTCGGACGGCACGGGCGAAGGGCGTTGGTCCGGCGCGTGTGGTGATTGTCCATGCGCTGCGGGGAGCGTTGTTGCCGGTGGTTTCGTTTTTGGGGCCGGCGGTGGCGGGCATTTTGACGGGGTCGTTGGTGGTGGAGCAGATTTTTGCGATTCCGGGGCTAGGTTCGCATTTTGTGCAGGCGGCGCTGCAGCGTGATTATACGTTGGCGATGGGGTTGGTGATGCTTTACACGGTGCTGTTGTATTCGATGAACTGGTTGGTTGATCTGTCGTATTCGTTGCTTGATCCGCGGGTGCAGTTGCGGTGAAATCTGATCATTTCAATTTGTGGAGAAGAACAAGCCTCACGCAGAGGCGCAGAGACGCGGAGGAAGATGGAATGAAAAAACTCTGCTGTCTCTGCGCCTCTGCGTGAGGCTCTTTCGTTTCGTTGCGAAGAGTTGCTTTACTGTTTGTTGTGTCGTTTGGGAGATTTGCCGTTGTCTGCTGAGGGAATTAAACCGAGTGGTCCTGAGGGTGATTTGCGTGGTGCGACGCAGGGGATGTCGTTGACGCAGGATGCTTGGCGGAAGCTGCGCCGGAATCGGGTGGCGATGCTTTCGTTGGGCGTGTTGGTGACGATCTCGATGTTGGCATTTCTGACGCCGTTGTTGCCGTTGCAGGCACCTGACTTTGTCGATACGGAGCTGCAATATGAGGAGCCGACGGTTTTGCCGCTGTGGTTGCCGACGTTTGATTTGGATCGGGAGTTGATCGACGCGATGCCTGCGGCTGTGGCGGAATTGGAGGCGGAAGCGCAGGTTGCCTATGGCAAGTCGGAGGCCGCTTTGAAACAAAAACAGGCGGAGATTCAGGATACGATTCAGCAACCTTATCGAAAGCTGGGCTATCCGCAGTTGGGGGGACTGAGCCGGTGGATGGTTCGGGCGCGTTTTGCGTTGTTTGGTAATCGGAGTCTTAATGCGTTGTGCGGGCGTGATTTGTTTGGGCGGGATATTTTGTCGCGGCTGTTTTGGGGGGCGCGGATTTCGTTGATTGTGGGGCTGGTGGCGACCTGTGTGTCGTTGGTGATTGGCGTGACTTATGGGGCGACGGCGGGTTATTTTGGGGGTTGGGTCGATGATGCGATGATGCGGTTTGTGGACGTGCTGTATTCGGTGCCGTTTATTTTTGTGGTGATTTTTTTAATAACGATTTTGGGTGAAGAGAGTGTGGCGGAGAGCCTGGCCGATTGGGGAGTGGATCGAATCACGATTTTTTTCTTTGTGGTGGGGGCCATTTATTGGCTGACGATGTCGCGGGTGGTGCGGGGGCAGGTGATTTCGTTGAAGAACGAGCTTTTTGTGGAGGCGGCCCGTTCGTTAGGGGCGGGGCGGTGGCGGATAATTTTTCGGCATTTGTTGCCGAATCTATTTAGCGTAGTGCTGGTCTATTTGACGCTGACGATTCCTCGGGTGATGTTGTTCGAGGCGTTTTTGTCGTTTTTGGGGCTGGGGGTCGAGCCGCCGGATGTTTCTTGGGGGTTGTTGGCGAACGAGGGGATCAAGGTGATTACGCCGGTGAAGATCTATTGGTGGTTGATCTTGTTTCCGAGTTTGGCGCTGGGGACGACGCTGATGGCGTTGAATTTTTTGGGTGACGGGGTACGCGATGCGCTTGATCCGCGATTGCGTGATGCTTGATTTTGTGGCGTTTTGATTGAACCACGAAAAACACGAAAAGGCACGAAAAAGTGTTGGGCGTTTGTGCTGTTTTGGTAGGAAAGACAAGAAAGCCTCACGCAGAGGCGCAGAGACGCAGAGAAAAAACAAACAAAAGGTCTCTGTGCCTCTGCGCGAGGCTTTTGCTTTTGATGGTACCGGGTATTATTTGGTGAAGAGGAAGAGGTGTTTTTCTCCTCGGACTAGGAGTTGGCCTTGGATGGGGATGGGGGTTGCGATGAGGGGTTCGCCGAGGTCGTTTTCGGTGATGTTTTGGAGTCCTTCGTCGGAGAGTTGGGCGGTCATGAGGATGCCATCGAGGCGTGCGCAGTAGAGCGAGTTTCCGCCGAGGACGGGGGAGGCGTAGTATTTTTCGCGTCCTTTGGGGAGTTGGCTGGTCCAGAGTTGGTCGCCGGTGTTTTTGTCGAGGCAGTGGACGGCTCCTTTGTCGGTGAGTAGGAGGACTTGTTGGCCGTGGAGGAGGGGCGTGGGGACGTCGGTGCCGAGGCCGGTTTTTGTCCAGAGTCGGTGCGAGGCGGTGATGTCGCCGGTGGCTTCGGTCAGTTTGACTGCGGCCAGGAACTCGGTTCGTCCGTAGGGAACGATGGCGATTTCTTCGTTGAGTACGGCCGAGGCGATCGCACGCCACATGCCTTGATTCTCGGGATTGAATCCGCCGCACTGCCAGAGTAGCTCGCCCGTGTCGGCGGCGTGTCCGGTGAGATGGTCGGAGCCCCAGGTGACGATGACTTGGCGTCCGTCGATGTTGGCCAATTGTGGGGTGGTGTAGGCTTGGCCCGATTCGACTTCGCAGGGGAAATCTCGTGATTGCTTCCAGGCGACTTTGCCGGTGGCCAGATCGACGGCGACGAGATAGGAATCGGCATCTTGCATGACGGCGACGATCGCTTTGCCGTCGGCGAGGATGGGCGAGGTGCCTAAGTCCCACCAGAGGGTGTCTTCGCCGTAGAGTTCTTGGAGGTTGAGCTGCCATTGGACTTCGCCTTGGAGGTCGAGGCAGGCGAGGGTTCCGCTTTTGTAATAGACGACCAAATGTTGGCCATCGGTGACGGGCGAAGGGTTGCAGCTACTTGCGTTACGATGTTTGCCGTCACGTTGGGGGCCTAGTTTGGTTTGCCAGAGTTGTTTGCCGGTGAAGTTGTAGCAGAGGAGGGCGTCTTGTTCGTCGATGGGGCAGGTGACAAAAATTTGATCGGCCCAGACGGCGGGGGTTGAGGTGCCTCGTCCGGGGAGTTCGACCTTCCAGGCGAGGTGCTTGTCGGGGGAGAATTGGGTGGGGTAGTCGGCGGGGGTTGCGACGCCGTTTCCGTTGGGGCCGCGCCATTGGGGCCAGTTTTCTTCGGCGGCTGTGGCCAAGGAGTAGAGCGAGCAGAAGACCAAAGCGGTGAGGGGGATTTTTTTCATGGTTGATGTGCTTTAGTTGGAGTTGGATGTGGCCTGTGAGGGGCGTTCGTCGTGGCCGACGGCGCTAACGGTAACCGGTGGTTACTTGTAAAAAGCTAGGCTTGCGAAGCTGACGCAGGAGGTTCGATCTTCGGCGACGGCTTGGTCGTATTTGAGGAGTTCTCCTTGCTTGGGTTGCATGGCTTGTAGCATGGTGTAGGTGGGGGCGAGTCCGCAGATGCGGTTGCGATCTTCGACAGCGGCGACGTGGATGAACCAGGCTTCGGTGTCGCCTTCGCAGGCGGCAGAGAGGAGGACTTGGTCGTCGGTCCATTGTTGCTTGAGGCGGGCATCGTCGAGGAGGGGTTCGTCGCCGAATTGTTGTCCGATGTGGGCCATGTCGACGCCGGCGATGTAGCAGACTTTTTTGCCGCAGGCGGCGACCGTTTCTCGTAGGGCGGTGGTGAAGTCGGCGACGGCGGGCGAGTCGGCGGGCGACCGGTGGTGTAGGACAAAGGGGTGGAACGAGCCGACGAGGATGGGGACGATTTGGTAGTCGCGTCGGTCGCCGAGTATGTATTGCAGCATGAGCGTTTGGAATTCGATGGAGTGCTCGCGGCGGTGGGGTAGTTCGTTTTGGAAGATACGCTGGGCTTCTTCGGGGTTGGCGAGGTCGGTAAAACGGGTGCGGAAATCGTCGATGAATTGGCGGTCGGTTTTCGCAATGCCGAGGGGGGTGTCGAAGTGTTTGCTCGAGACGCTAAACAGGCCGTCGAGGGGGGTGTGGGCAGTGCCGAGGATGATGAATAGCTCGGCGTCGGATTCGGCGACGATGCGGTCGTAGGCCCATGCGAAGGTTGGGCCGCCACGATGGAAGTCGATGTGGGGGCTCATGATTCCGCAGAGGTGGCGGTCGTCGGTGCTGGAAAAGTCGCTGTTACTGTTGCCTTCTGTGGGGAGTAGTCCGGGGCCTTCGTCGCAGGTGAAAAGGTCGGCGAGTTGGGCTTGGAGGGGTTCGGGTTCGGCGTGGTAGGCACCTCCGGCGTGGGCGGCGTGGCGGATGTCGAGTTCGTCGTAGGCGTTGGTGATTGCCGCTTTGTGGAGGGCGAATTTTTCGTTGTCGAGGTACATGCGTTCGTCAAGTTGTTGGACGACGTTTTCGACTTCTTCGAGAGGGATCGGTTGTCCTGTTTTTTCGGCGAAGGCGGCTTGTAATTCGAGGAGCGTGCGTTGGCCGTTCATCAGGGTGACGAGCATGGCTGTGCCCATAGGCAGGGATGCTGTGCCAGCGAATCCTTGGGGATCGCGGAGGGCGTAGGTCGGTTCGGGGCCTTCTTCGAGCGGGACCAGTTCGAGCTGGCGGACACGGGGCTGTCGTGGAAGAGGCATATTTGTTGTTCCCGAAGGAGGGCGTGCGGTAGAGTGGCCCTGTTGATTCTAGCAAAAAAGTGGGTGGGTTCATTTTTTGTTTTGGTTTCTCCGGCGATCTGTTAGATCGCGGCTGTTGTGGGGGGCGGGGGGGCGTTGAAGGTGGTTAGGGGTTTGTTTTTAGTCGGGTTAGGGTGGGGCCTTCGCGGGCGTCGTAGCTGAGGAAGAGTGGGTTTTCGCCTCCGCAGGTTCGGACGATGTCGAGGTAGAGGCCGTGTTCGTCGGGCCAGGGGTAGGCGTAGACGAGATCGAAATCGCGGAGTTCCATGTCGAGTTCGTCGTAGGCGGCGCGCGTGTCGGTTTCGGTGCGTGAGGGATTTCCGGCGAGTTCGAGGTTCCACTGGTAGTCGTCGGGGATGAAGCTGCCTGTGGCAAATTGGGCGTCGGGGGCGTATTGTTCGGCCAGTTGGAGCGATCGCTCGACGAGCAGGGGTTCGACTTCGATGCCGTAGGCCTCAAAGCCGAGCCGGCTAGCCATGATCGTGACGACGCCGAGGCCTGAACCCCATTCTAGGACGGTGACGACTTGATTTTGGAGTTGGAGGAGTTGGTTGTAGATTTCCAGATAGTCGGCCGAGACGAATCCGCCGAATTCGAGCTTGTCTCGGCAATCGTCCCAGATGGCGTCAGATTCGGACCAGAGGAGGCGCATTTCTTCGAGGAGGGCATCGGTGGTGGTGGGGTGGGGGCGATCGTCGCTGGAGTTGGTCAAGAGAGGCTCGAATTCGTGGCTCGGTTGTTTTGTAAGGCGATTGAGATAAGAATGATTTCATAGTGAGGGCAGCTTGTCTACGTGGCTTGCGGTTGGTTTTCTCTCGGCAATGATCTTTTGGAATCGGATTTTGATATGAGCCAAGTGTTTTGGACGGTTTTTCGAGTGGCGCCATTTTTTGGATTCCCTGTTCTTATTTGGACAAGTCTTTTTTTGACGAGTCCTTTCTTGGCCAGCTCGTATGGACAGATCGCGAGTCCGCGAGAGTTCTCGCCGTATCTTGAAGGGGATTGGATTGGGCAGGCGGTTTCTTACGGGGCTTTTCGGGAGGGGCAGGCTCCGGGTGGAGAAAAACCTTCGTGTGAAGAGTTGAGGGAGGATTTGTATTTGTTGGCAAAACATTGGCATCTTCTTCGGATGTACGGTTCGACAGAAGTTGCTGGGGATGTTTTGAAGATCGTTCACGAAGAAAAATTGCCCATTCGCGTCATGCTTGGTGCGTGGATCGCTCGGGAAAGCGTGTCGGAGGGTAGTGAAGCGGGGTCTGAGGAGGCGAAGGCTGCGGCAAACACGAAACGGGGGAATGAAGAGCAAGTGGCGGAGGTGATTCGGCTAGCGAATCGCTATCCTGACGAGGTGCTTGCTGTGAGTGTTGGGAACGAGACGCAGGTGTTTTGGTCAGGCCACCGAACGGAACAAGACGTACTGATTCGATATCTTCGCGAAGTCCGAGCGGCGACCACCGTGCCTGTGGCAACGGCCGATGATTTTAGTTTTTGGAAGCTAGCTGAGAGCAAGGCTGTGGCTGCGGAGGTCGATTTTATTGTTACGCATATTCATGCGATGTGGCTGGGGCAGGAGTTGCCGACGGCGATGGCTTGGACCAAGGAGACGTATGCGGAGGTATGCAAGCATCATCCGGAGAAGACGGTTGTGATTGGGGAGGCGGGTTGGGCGACGCAAGTTCACGACGAGGGTGAGCAAGCGAAGCTTATCAAGGGAGAAGCGGGCGAAGCGCAGCAGCGGGTTTATTATCAGCAATTTACGGACTGGGCTAGCAAGGAAAAGGTTTGCACGTTTTTCTTCGAGGCTTTTGACGAGCCTTGGAAGGGGGGGCCACATCCGAACGAGGTGGAAAAACATTGGGGGTTGTTTTATGTGGATCGTACGCCGAAGGCAGCTATGAGTGGAGCGAGTAAGGCAAATGACGAATGACGAAATACCCAAGCCTGAATTCTATCCTGAGGTTCCTCTTCGTAGCTCTAGCTCTTTGCGAATCTCGCGTGCTTTGGATTCGGTGATTTCGTAGGTCGAGATGATCCAGATGGCGATAGCCGAGGTTGCGAGTGGGACGCCGACGTCGAAGATTCTTAAGAGGAACAAAGTCTTTTCGGACTGGGCGGTTTTTAGCGCGACATCGAAGCCTGAGAGGTTGAGCATGACTCCGGTGAGGAGTCCGGCGAGAGCCATGCCGACTTTGACCATCCACCAATAGATGGCACCGAAAACGCCTTCGCGGCGTTGGTGGGTTTCGAGTTCATCGTAGTCGCAAACGTCGGCGACCATAGAACCCATGAGGGTGAACAGAGAGCCGGTTCCAAAAGCAACTAAGGGACAGGAGGCGAGCAATAAATAGGGGTGTTCCGGGTCGTAGCCGAACCACTTGAGTCCGTATCCGACGAGCGAGAGGGAGATCGTGAGTAAGAAGGTTTTGCGTTTGCCGATTTTCGTTGAGATCCAAGCCGTGAGGGGGATGACGGCCAGGGTGCAAAGCGACGTGAGCGAGCCGAACCAGCCCATGAGTGTGCCGGCTTGGCTGTTGTCTCCGCCGAAAACGTAGTAGATCATTACGTACAACGAGAAAGAGGCGCCTAGCTGAAAACCGTTGAAGACCAAGAAAGTGGCGGCACATAGCTTGACGAAAGGTCGGCATTTCAGGGTGATGGCAATTCCCTGGAAAAAGTCTTTGCTGTGGCTGAAGAAGCCTTTGGTTTGGGTGATTGAGGCGTCGGGATTTTCGTTGTTGGGCTGAGCCACCATTTTCTCTTTGCAGAAAATGGCGGGGATGACGCCTAGTAGGCAGATGGTTCCTCCGACCCATATTGCTAGGACGCGTGCGCCGTGGACTGTGTTGTCGAAGAGTTCGCTTGCCATGATGGCGTAAAACCAAGGGACTCCGAGCCAAGCGAGTTGTCCGACCGTATTGGCAAAGGCTTGTAAGCGCGTGCGCTCGTGGTAGTCGGGTGTCATTTCGAAACCGAAGGCAACCAGAGGTGTTGCGTAGGCGGTGTAGACGAGGAAGTAAAGAATGGAGGCCGACAGGAAGACCCAGAAGTAAAAGCTTTCGGAATGGCCTTCGGGCAGTTGCCACATCGCGGCGAAGACGAGGCCTGATAGAATTGCGCCGACGAGTATATAAGGTCTGCGACGGCCCCATCGAGATTTGGTGTTGTCTGAGATATAGCCCATCATCGGATCGGAGACGGCATCGAAGAGCCTGGGGACGAAGCCGATCATGCCGACCAAGATTGGATCCATTCCGAGACCCAGATTGAGAATGACGACCATAGCTGGCATGGCGGCCGCTTGCAGATTGTTGACAAGCATGCCAACGGCGTAGGCCGATTTTTGGCCGAGCGAGATGCGATCTTCTGGAGGTGTGGTGTCGTGTTCTTGTTGGGACATCTAGGGGACCTAGCGCGAGCCGCACGCGCGTGTTCCGCTAGTAATCCTGGTCTACTAGCTCGCTAAATGGCTGTTTAGCGGAACACTCGATGGGGACTTGCTATAAGGATTTTACGGGCAAAGTTATTTTGGGCTGTGTACGGGAACTCTCCGATGGCTTGTCTGGCAGCGTTTGTCGGTCAAAACGCTGTTGTCAGTGCGTCTCCCTAAGAAAGGCTAGGCACCCGGCAGAGTCCGGCTTATACTGACAGCAAGCTTATCATGGTGGAGTATTTCCACAACGGCACCCGTGGTCTGATAATTTTTCTTTTCAGTGATGGCTTTTCGGCGGTGATTTTTCGTTCCTGGAGACGTTTAAGATGCGAACCCTAATTGGCGGTCTTGTCGGAGCAGCCCTAGCTACGGCGGCTTGGTTGGCAATCGAGTACTTTACGCAGTCGAACCTCTCGTGGCTGGTTTGTTTGGTTGGACTTATTACAGGAGCGAGTGTTCGTTGTGCGAGTGGCGCGCAGGCTGCCGAGAGTTTTCTTCGGGGTGCGTTGGCGATTCTTTTGACGCTTGCAGCGATCGTCGGCGGGCGGCAGGTTTTTGCAAAAATCATGCAAGCGTCCACTGTGGCTCCCATTGCCGTAGCGGCCGCGGCAGAAGTGCCTGCGGCAAAAGGTGAAGCCAAAGTCCAAGGGAACCACGCAGAAGTGGCCGTGGAATTACCCGACTTGTCGCGGGCGACCGTGGACGCCTACCGAGGTGGTAAGGTCTCGCTGACCAAGAATTTTTCTGAGTGGGATATGCTCTGGATGAGTCTTGCTGCGCTGGGTGCCTATGTGGTGGGCAAAGGGGGTGGCAAGGCAGCCGTTGCAGGTGCGACCGAAGTCGGCGCTGGTGTAACCGAAGCTGTAGTGTCGGAATGCGACGCGGATTCGGACGAGTCTTGACGGTAGGCTGAAGCAGTCTGGTTCAGGCTGCGACATTCAGACTGCGACATTTACGGCGGCATGCACGAATGCTACTTTTCTTTTAGCATTTGGTCGAGAATATCGAAGACACCTACGCTGCCGCGTTCCATGTCTGCCAGGGTATCGGCAAATTGTAGGAAGTCATTCTGACTATCCTCGTTTAGGAGATCGAACAATTGCTTGGTAGCGTTATGCACGATGGCGTGTGGTTTCTCGAGTTTTTTGAACGAGGGGGTGCTTGCAAAGCCCTTCTGGCCTTCGCCTTCGTGGTACCACTTGCCTAGGCGGCAATTTTGGCAATCGACGAACTGGAACTGTGGCGATTGCTCGATGACGCTTCGGTAAGTGTTGACCTTCCAGATGATGTGATCGAGTTTCGCTAGGCTCATGAAGATACTGTCGGAGCTGTTGATGACGCGATGCAGCGTTTCGGTATTTCTTCCTTGCGTCTGATTGATTTGTTCGTTGAATTGCGTGACCGTGGTTTTGATGTCGTTGCTGGACGATTCGAGGGTGCGCATTCGGTCAGAAATTTTGTTGGAAGTCTGTTCGATCGCTTCGACGGACTCTTCGATTTTCTGGACTGCCGAATCGGTTTCTTTGGATAAAGCTTTGACTTCTTGGGCGACGATGGAGAATCCGGCTCCAGCGGTTCCGGCTCTTGCGGCTTCGATTTGGGCGTTGAGGGCTAGCAGGTTGGTTTGATCTGCTAGGTCTTTGATGAGTGCCGCAGCAGCGTTGACATCAGCAAGTTGCTGGGAAGCTTTGTCGACAAGTTTACGGGACTCGGAGATTGATTCGCTTTGCTCGACCGTACGGGAGCTAATTTGAAGGGATTCTTGGGCGAGGTCCGCAAAAACCTCCTCGGTCTCGCTGCAAAGCTGAGTGCTTCGCTTGTTGAATTCTACGGAGCCAGCGAGGCTTGCTTGGACATTCATGAGGTCGGAGCGAAGCTTGTCGTTCTCGCTACGAAGGATCTCGATGACTTGGCGAGCTTCTGCCAGCTCGACTTCAGTGCTGTTTTCTAGCAATGCGTTCATTTTTCCGCCCTTTTTCTAGCCTCTTGAAAATAAACTTGTTTTGCAAAGGTAGCTCACAGTTTTAGCGGGATTTGGGCTTTGGGAAAGAAAAAGCAGATTCCTGGGGGTTTTTTGTCATTGACAGATCGAGATGTTACGATATATTGATATTAAGGAGAGCCCAATGACATCTGAGACAAAACCTACAAAAACGGAATCGCAGACGAAGCCGGCTGGCAGTCCTGGCGAATTTGCCCAAGCGGCAGAGTGCTTGAGGACGCTGGCGCACCCGGTTCGTTTGCGGATCGTCCAGTTGCTTTTGCATGGGCGATATACCGTGGGGGAATTGGCTACGGACTGCGGTGTTCCGGACAATGTGGCCTCAGAACACTTGCGATTGATGCAGCGTTGCGGGTTTTTTACGAGCGAGCGTGAGGGGCGTAAGGTTTTTTATCAGGTGGCTGAGCCTCATTTGGAGAACCTTATGCATTGTATAGAGAGCCGGTTTTTGCCGGGAACGTGAGGTCAGAGTTTTTGAGTGGGTGTTTTTTTGAGTAGATATGTCGTGCATTTACGACATTTCGATAAGACGATCCTTTAGTAAGACTAGGAGATAAGCCAAATGAGTACTTTTTCATCCATATCAGTAAAGCAGCTTGCCGAGCTGGAGGGGCAGGGGCAGGGCGAGGTGCATGTGATTGACGTGCGGACACCGGTGGAATATCGGGAAGTACATGCGTCGATCGCTCGTAATGTTCCGCTCGATACGCTCGATGCCCAGTCGGCGCTGAATTCGCGCAATGATTCTGAGCCGCTTTATGTGATCTGCCAGAGCGGTAATCGCTCGAGCAAAGCGTGCCAGAAGCTCATGGACGCTGGTTTGAAAAACATTGTGAATGTTGAAGGTGGGACCAGGGCTTGGAGTGAGGCGGGCTTGCCTGTGGTTCGTGGGAAGAAGTCGATCTCACTGGAGCGGCAGGTACGCATTGTTGCCGGGTTTCTTGCGCTGCTGGGAGCGGTGCTTGGTTATTTTGTGCATCCGGCCTTTATTGGCCTTTCGGGGTTCGTCGGTGCGGGTCTTTTGTTTGCAGGTCTCACGGATACCTGTGGGATGGGAATGATGTTGGCCAGGATGCCTTGGAACCAATGTAAGGATGGTTCGTCGTGCTCGGTCTAGCGATAGTCTTTGGCGTTTTCGTTGGTTTTGCTCTTGGGCTGACTGGAGGCGGCGGTGGCATTTTTGCTGTGCCGCTGTTGGTCTACGGGTTGGGGGTGGGGGCGCGTGCTGCGGTGGGCGTTTCGCTTGCTTCGGTGGGAGGGACGGCGTTGTTTGGTGTTGTGCCTCGAATCGCACGGGGCGAAGTGGAGCTGAGGACAGGGTTTTTGTTTGCTTTGTTTGGGATGCTCGGCGCGCCGGTCGGAACGTATTTGTCGAGTTTGATACCCGAGACAACGCTGTTGATTTTGTTTGGGATGTTGATGCTGGTGGTTGCTTTGCAAATGTGGCGGAAATCGAAAACGCCTGAATTGCCACAGGAGCTTTGCAGCACGGACGAGGACTCGAAGCGTTCGACATGTCAGCGTGACGAGGATGGGACGCTTCGGTTGACTTCGCCTTGTGCGATGTTGTTGGCTGGGATTGGTCTTGTGACAGGCGTTTTGTCGGGCATGTTTGGCGTGGGGGGCGGGTTTGTCATTGTTCCTGCGTTGGTGCTGTTTAGTGGGATGAAGATTCACCGCGCGGTGGCGACCTCTTTGCTGGTGATTTTTCTGGTGAGTGTGAGCGGAGTGACTTCTTACTTGGCTTCGGGAAACGAGATGTCTTGGGAGATTGCGGTGCAGTTTCTGCTGGGTGGGTTTGCCGGCATGTGGCTAGGGGGCAGAGTTGCCAAGCGGCTGAAGGGGCCGACGCTTCAGCGTGTTTTTGCGGGCGGAGTGATTTTGGTTGCTCTGTTTGTCATTTCAAAATCAGTGTTTGTATAGATTCATTGCAATCAAGAAAGAGAGAATACGATGTTGCTCAAATATTTTTATGATGAAGCGCTTGCTCATGCCTCGTATATGGTGGGTTGCCAGAGAGCTGGGACTGCGGTGGTTGTGGATCCGGGGCGTGATATTGAGCCGTACCTGGAAATGGCTAGGCAGGAGGGGCTGGAGTTGGTTGCAGTGGCCGAAACGCACATTCATGCGGACTATGTTTCGGGGGCACGGGAGTTGGCCGATCGGGTGGGTGCGAAGTTGTATGTGTCGGATGAAGGACCGGCGGAGTGGAAGTATCTGTATTTGGACGAGTATGAGCATCAGTTGGTGAAGGAGGGCGATTCGTTCATGATCGGCAAGATCAAGTTCGACGTGCTGCACACGCCGGGGCATACGCCGGAGAGTATTTCGTTTATGTTGACCGACCAGGGGGGCGGCGCTGATAAGCCGATGGGTATTTTTACGGGCGACTTTGTTTTTGTTGGATCGATTGGGCGTCCCGACTTGCTGGAAGAAGCGGCTGGTCTTATGGGGACGGCGGAGCCGGGTGCTCGCGACTTGTTTGTTTCGGCGAACCGATTTAAGCAGCTTGCCGATCACCTGCAGGTTTGGCCAGCGCATGGTGCGGGTAGCGCCTGTGGAAAAGGCTTGGGAGCGATCCCGTCGTCTACGGTTGGTTATGAAAAACTGTTTAATCCGGCTTTGCAGTATACGGACGAGGAGGCGTTTGTTCAGTACATTCTTTCGGATCAGCCTGAAGCGCCGAAGTATTTTGCGGTGATGAAACGGGTGAATAAAGAGGGGCCTCGGGTGCTTGGGGACGAAGGTCTTCCAGAAGTTCTTGAGGTTCAGCAAGTGGCAAAAGCGGTTGAATCGGGGACGGTTGTTGATTTGTCGTCTTCGGCCAGTTTTGGAGCGGCGCATGTTGCTGGCTCGTTGAACATTCCGCAGGGGATGCTCGCCGCGTGGGCTGGCTGGTTGGTCGATTACTCGAAGCCGACGTATCTGATTGGAGAGCCGTGGCAGTTTGCGGAAGCGGTGCGCGTGCTCCGTAAGATTGGGGTGGAGGAGATTGCGGGTCTTTTTGAGCGGGGGGCCGTCGAGAGTTCTGGATTAGCGACAGAAAGCTACGAGAGTGGTACGCCAGCGGAATTGCAGGAGCGAATTGAGTCGGGCGAGGTGACGTTGGTGGATGTTCGGTCGGAAGCGGAGTGGAACGAAGGGCGCATTGCCCAAGCGACACACCATTTTCTTGGGCGATTGCCGGATCAGCTTGATCAACTTTCGCGTGACAAGCCGGTGGTTGTGCAGTGTCGGAGCGGGGGACGCTCGGCTGTGGGGACGAGTCTTTTGCAGGCGGCTGGATTCGATGCGGTGAATTTGAGTGGGGGGTATCGAGCTTGGCGGAAGACGGGGCTGCCGAGCACGTCTACGCCGACGAGTCAGGTGGGAGTTTAGGGGGATTCGTGGCTTTCAAGAGGAAATGCTCTGAACTTTGGAGGGTGGGCCCTGTTTGGTACAATGCGAATGCCCAGTTTCATTTTGCATTGCAAATCGCTTAGGAGAAAAATCATGTTGACTGCCAACGTAGGAAGTACGGACCGTCTGATTCGTTTGATCGCGGGGATCGCTATTTGTGGTGCTGGGATCGCGTATTCGAGTTGGTGGGGCGCTGTTGGGTTGGTGCCGCTGGCGACGGCCTTTTTGCGATGGTGCCCCGCCTACATGCCGCTGAAGGTGTCGACCTGTGGAAAATCTTGTGACAAGAAGGATGCTTGAGCTAGTGGTTTTACTTGGTGCTTTCTGAATGAAGGCTTTGCGACTTGCATAAAGCATTGGCAATATCGAGTTGAACCATTTCGCGTGGGAGCATTTCTTGCTCGATTTTTTCGTTGTCTTGGCCGACCGAGGGTGCGCCGACGGGTGAGGTCAATCGTTTGCCGTCGATGCGTAGCGGGCAGCGCAGGGTCTCGATTTCGTCGCGCGACCCAGGCCGTACGATTTTCTGAGTCATTTTCAGGACTTCAAAGGCTTCGTGCTGGAGCAGCTCCTCCCAGTTCATGATCTCGGCACACCAGATGTCGGCAGGTTCTAGGATGTCGAGCCAATGTTGGGTGGTTTGGGTGATCAGGTGGTCGGCGATCATTTGATTGATTTCATTGCGATGGCTGAACTCCCGTTGTTGAATTTCGGGAAGAGTGAGTGTCTGTAGGTCGATGAGGCTTCCTAGTTTGTCTAGGGGCATCATGGCCAGCGCTAGATGTCCGTTGCTGGTTTGGTAGATGCCATAGGGTGAGCCGAGGTAGGCGTGGCCCGAGCCGACTTGGGCTCGATTGGGGAGTTTTCCGCCGTCGTTCAAGTGGGTTGTGAGGACCTCGAATTGGAAGTCGAGCATGGCTTCGAGGAGCGAGGTCTCGATTTTCCCGCCTTTGCCGGTGATGCCTCGACGGACGAGGCAGGCTAAGATGCCTTGCACCAAACCGTGTCCTGCGAGCATGTCGGCTACGGCCAATCCCATGGATCGAGGGGGATCGTCGGCTTTTCCGGTGAGCCAGGTTAGGCCCGACTTGGCTTGGGCGAGCAGATCTTGGCCGGGCAGATCGCGCCACGGGCCTTCGGTGCCGTAGCCTGTGATTTCTGCATAAACGATTTTTGGATTGAGGCTTTTGACGGTGGAGTAATCTAAGCCGATACGTTGGATGACGCCTGGGCGGAAATTGTTGATCATCACGTCGACTTGGGTCAACAATTGTTTGACCTTGGCTAGGTCGTCGGGGTCTTTGAGATTCGCGGCATAGCTTTCTTTGTTCCGGTTGATGGAGTGGAAGAGAGTGCTGTCGCCGTCGAGTTCTAGCTCGGAGATATAGATGGATCGACAGAGATCGCCGGTGTCTGGTTTTTCGATTTTGATGACGCGCGCCCCCAGGTCGGCTAGGCGCAGACTTGCTAGGGGTCCGGCCAGGAACTGGCTGAAATCGAGTACGGTAATGCCTTTCAGCGGTAACGTCATTGGTTTTGCCTTTAGCGAACTTTTGGTGATACTAATTTTCGGTGATTAACGGGAAAGCTTGTCGGTTGTTTTCGGTCCATTCCAATTGGTAGAGAGTCGCTGCACTGCGGCCGAAGAGCCATGTTTGGTCGGCGCTGCTGAGTTGGTCGCTTTCTTGGAGGAACTGGATCGACTGGCGGTAGGTAAAGTCGACCATCGTTCTTGGCCAGTCGCTTCCCCACATCAGTTTTTGTATGCCGACTTGGTCGGCGGCTTGGGAAAGTGCCGCTATGACGGATGGGAAAGGGTAGCCTTCGGCGCGATAGAGCCAAAGGATTCCTCCGGTTTCTAGGTAGACGTTCTCAAACTGGCAAAGCTCTAGTTGTGCTGGCCAGCCACCTCGGTTGGGCATGCCAAAATGGCCAAGTGCTACGCGTAGCGTGGGGTAGGCTTCCAGAATGCGTCGTAGGGCGGGGACTTGTTGGTCCCCTTCGCTGAGGTCGACGGCTAGGACCGATTGTTTTTGTTCCATCGTTCGGTAGATGGGCATCAGCCGGGGATGATCGAGTTCGATCTGGCCCGCCAAATGTCCTGCGGGAAGTTTTAATCCGCAAAAGCCTCGATCCAACAAGGCCAAGGCTTCGCTCTCGACGTTGTCTAGTTCCCAGTAGTTGGGTAGGGCGTGGACGAGGAAGCGGTCGGGGAAGCGTTCGAGAACTTCGAGGCAATAGTCATTTTGCTCTCCGTCCATGTTTTCTTGGACGACGACGCCTAGGTCGATTCCGGCAGCGTCCATTTCTGCAACGAAGTATTCAGCGCGTGCGGCGCAATCGTGCATGTAGGCGGGCATCGCTTGCATCTGGGTATCGCCTAGTTGGACGATGCCATCGCGGACGGCTTGGACGGGGAGGTCTCGGCCTATGTTGCCGTGGAGTTGGTTCCAGAGGTGCATGTGAGCGTCGATGATCACGTTGTTGCCCTCCGTCGTAGGGGTATCCAATGATGCTTTTGATCGCGTAGGCTCTTGGCGGTTTTGGTCAGGTAATCGTGCCCGCAGTCATTCCAATCGATGTGGAGTCGCTTGGTGAACATGACTGGAGGGCCTGATTAAAGGGTGTCAGCAGTTGGCGTTTGTGAGGGAACTGCGCGACGTTGCACTAGTGAAAACTATATTTACTATATATAACACGAGGGGCGATTTCAAGCGTTTCGATTCAGGATCAGGACTTTTCCGGAGTTTTCGTGTCCCTGGTGCCTCAGAATTTCCCGTGCTTTAGGTAGGCTTGCTGGGGGTCTTCTCCTTGGAGTATCGCTTTGCGGACCAAGCTTTCGGTTCGTAGAACCTTTTCGGTTTGGTCGGTGACTTCCTCGGCCATGTCGGCGGGGATGATGACGATGCCGTCGCGATCGGCGACTACGTAGTCGCCCGTGTGTATGTTGACCTCGCCGATTTGGATAGGTTCTCCGAAGGCTTGGGGCACCCATCGTCCGACGACGTCGCGCGGGGTGGCGTACTTGAAGAAGACTCGAAAGCCGATCTGGTAGATGAATTCGCTGTCGCGGCAGCCGCCGTCGACGATGTATCCTCGGACTCCACGGAGTTTTAGGGTTTCGGAAGAGAGTTCGCCCATGTGGGCCATCGTGTCGTCATTGGGTTGGCATATGGCGACGTGGTCGGCGGGGATTTTGGAGAGCATGCCGGTCCATTGGACGAGGGTTTCGTGGTCGTCCACTTCGTGGGTGGCCTTGCCCGAGAAGGTGAAAATTTTGCCGGCGAGCCTTCGATCGTTGTCGAGGGGACGGATGCTGTTGGGCAAGACGCACTTTCGGTGACCCATAGCTCGAAGGACGTCGTAGACAGCGCCGCTGTAACATTTTTCTAGGCGATGGGCCAGATTCAACTGCATGGGGAAGCTCCGTTATTATGAAAAAGGCCGCTGTCAAGAAAAAGGTAATGGAGGGATTTTTGTGGAGCCGTTTTGATCGGAATCGTAGCAGGCTTCAACGAGGGCCATTGTTTGGCAGATGTCGTCGACGGAGGTGTGAAGTTGGGTGTCTTCTCCAGCGGCAAAACGTTGTAGGTTGCTCATCGTTCCGAGAAAGGCATCGGGGAACCAGGAGCCTTCGAGTTCGAGAGACTGCCAGGTTGGGGGTTGGTCTTTTTCAGTGAGGCAGTACTCGAAGGCGTCTGGGACACCGCGTGGGTAGTCTAGGAGGAGGCCGATTTTTGCAACGATGGCGCCTTCGGTGCCCTCCCATTTGATCGAACTTTGCTGGTGACGGCTTCCAAACTCGTGGTTATGGTTGACGAGGACATCGACCATCCGTTCGTCGCCATAATCAAGGATGCAGGCGGTGCGAACCGACGCAAGTTGGCTCATTTTGGGATGTTTTAGGGTCCGGCAGTAGACGCCATTGGGTTCGCCGAGAAAGGAGCGAATCATGTCGAGGTAATGGATCGAGTGGTACTGGATTTCTACGCGAGGTTCGAGGAGTAGGAAATCCCACAAGTGCCAGGGCGTGTAGCAGGTGATGCGAACTTCGAGGCTGTGGAGCTGGCCGATTTTTCCTTGGTCGATCAGACTTCTTGCGGCCAGGACATAGGGGCTAAAACGTAGCTGGTGGTTGACGGCTGCCGTGAATTGGCGGTCGACGCAGAGCTGGCGGATTGCCAAGGCTCCGGGTAAGTTGACTCCCAACGGTTTTTGGATCAGCACGACGGCTTTGTCGGGCAAGGCTTGGAGCGTCGAGAGGATGGCCGTTGGGGGGATTGCCAGATCGAAGATGGCGTCCTGGCTTGTGGCTTCGGCCAGGGAATAGTAAATGTTGGGGATATCGAATTTTTGGGCGGTTGCCTCGCTACGGGCGGGATCGACGTCGAAGATGCCTTGGATGGTGAATCCGGCTTTTTTGTAGGCGGGGAGATGGGCATCGTTGACGATGCCGCCGGCGCCGATCAGGACAATCGGTCGTGGCTTGGTGGGAAGGGGCCAGTGCTGTTGTATTTCCGGTGCTTTTTGTGGGGGCATGATTGGGCTCTTGGTCGGTGACTTGGCAATCGCGTCCACCCCCCTCGAAAAGGTTTTATCCAGCGTTTTTCTGTATCAGGCAGCGTGGTACAATGCGAAGTAGCGGCCTGCCGCAGTATTTCAAAAACGCAAAAAGGGTTTATATGTGCATTTGCTTGGTAAGTCAAGAAGACACGGGGAAGCAGTAAGGAATCTCGATGGCAAAAAAAAAGCGTAGCAGTGTTAGGAAGTATAGCGCGCCGGCGTTGGAAAAGGGACTGGATATTCTGGAGTTGTTATCGACCCAGTCGGAAGGGATTAGCCAGGCGCAAGTGGCTCAGATGTTGAACCGATCTTCTGGCGTCCTGTTTCGGATGCTCGACTGTTTGGAGCGTCGGGGCTACATACGTCGCGATCCTTCGGATGATCTTTATCGTCTGACGTCTCGGCTTTATGAATTGGCCCATCGGCATCCGCCGACAAATCGTCTTTTGGAAATCGCCCTGCCGGTGATGCGACAATTTGCCGAGTCGGTATCTCAGTCGTGCCATATTGGCGTTTATCATGAAGGCGACATTCTGATTGTTGGCGAAATATGCCAACCCGGATTTATTGGTTTTTCGGTTCAGCCTGGTGCACGGGTTCCGTTGCATGAGGCTGCGTCGGGATTGGTTTTGTTAGCGCATCAGTCGGAGGAGACGCGGCAAGATTGGTTGGACGCTGTTCCGGAGCCATTGTCTGATGCGAAGATAAAAAAATTGATGGTGCGATTGAAAGAAGTCCGCGAGCAAGGCTATATTCAGCAGGAGAGTCATGTTATTCAAGGAGTGACGGATATTGCTTGTCCTGTGACGGGTCCGTCGGGCGATGCTTTTGCGACGCTGACGGTACCCTGTATGCTTCGGCGTCAGCAAGAGGTGCCGCTAACCCGCGTGCGTGAGCGACTGGCCAAGACGGCAGCTATTATTTCTAAAGAGTTGGGTGGCTCTCCTGCGGGCAGTGCTTAGTGCGAGCCGCACACGCATGTTCCGCTAGCAGCCTTGGTATACAAGAGTCAAACGGTTGTTTTTGCGGAACACGCGATAGATACTTGCTCTAGCCTTCATTTCCTGCGAGAGGCCTCGGATGAAAGAACCCATGTATTGGGACGCGTATGAGTTGGAAAGCACTCGAGAAACGTTTGGTCGAACGTTGACCGAGACGGATTTCGTTGTGCATGCGGGGCATACGGGCGATTTTTTCCCGCATCATGTCGATGCGGAGTGGTGCAAGACCCAGCCGTTTGGTCAGCGGATAGCGCATGGCACGATGGTCTTCGCCATTGGTGTGGGGCTGACCGCCTCGGTGGTGAATCCGGCGGCCATAACCTATGGGTATGATCGGCTACGATTCTTGCGTCCGGTCCACATCGGCGACACGATCCGAAGTGTGGTGACGGTGGTGGAAAAAGCAGACTATCCGAAGCGTCCGGCGATGGGCCGGATTGTCGAGCGGTTGCAAGTTCTGAACCAAGCGGATGAGCTGGTCCTGGTGTGTGACCATATTCTGTTGGTCGCCAAAGAGGCGTAGTTGCTCTTGGAATGGGTTTTGAGAGCTACTCTGCGTGTTTCGCTAGCATCTAGACTCTGGCTGTTTGAGCGAACAAATCTATCGAAACTGGCTCGGGGAATGCCAAGTTTTCAGCAAAAGAGGGAAAAACGCTTGACAGGGGTGGGTTTCGTATGCAAAAATGTGTTTACTATTTGAAATTCGTGACGCAACTGCGTTAATGCTTTTTTGGGGCATCGGCCCTGTCTTTTCGCCAACCATGTTTTGAGGGAGGGATGTTCTAATGAGACACCTAAGGTTTACTTTTGTACTAGCCGCAATGGGGGCATTGGCGGCTTCGGCCCAAGCAACGACTTTGTCTTTGAGTACTTCATCCCCAGGGGCGTCCATGGGGGCCGGACGAGAGAACAGCGGTTTTAATGTCGACACCCCGGTACCCACCGGCAACTTTGTTCAAGCGTCGAATGGTGTTGATGGTACGCCGGACGAAAAAATTACGGCAATAGATTTTGCCATTTCTATTCCGGCTGGGCAGCAGATTGATTCGGCCGTTCTGACTTTGCATGTGATGTCGTTTGGCAGCGCCGGCACGGGGATTGATTTGCCCGTTTATGGTCTGAATACGACTTTCACCGGGGCAGAGCTAACTTGGAACAGTTCGGCGACGGGCACTCTTTGGACGGTTTCGGGTGCGAAGGATATCCCTGGCGATATTGATGGCTCGACCGTATCGATCACGAATGTTTCGCCTCCTGCTTCTGGCAACACCCCGGTTACCTGGGATGTCAAGAATATTATTCAGGCTCAGTACACCGGTGGCACCCTGGGTAACGGTTTGCTCGTCGGGGGTCGTCTGGCCGCGAACTTTGGAACGGTGGCGTTTGCCGGATCGGCTCAAATTCAGGGCGCTGGCACCCAGCCTCAGTTGGAGATTACGTTCTCTGCGGTTCCGGAGCCAAGTAGTTTGGTACTCGTTTCGCTTAGCCTGGGTTTGCTGAGCGTAGCTCGTCGCCGAGCCTGCTGAAAAGAGCGTCGTTGAGATAAGCAATTAGCGATGGGACCGCTACTGGGCATCGCCCGGTAGCGGTCCTTTTTAATTTCCAGCTGTAAGGATTTACGAATGAATCGTCAGGCATTTTTGTGTGCAGTACTGTTTGGAATGTGTCTCGGCATTTTTGCTGGTCCCGTTGTTCCTCTGGTTCAGGGCAAGGAACCGGTCGATGCGGCGACGGCAAAGCGAGATTTGGCGGCGCTTCACGAGGATTTTTTGAAGTATCGGTTTGGTCTGTTTGCCTGCTTCGATATGGCCAATTTCCTAGAGTACGGGCATACCAACGGCTATGAAGACCCGTTGTTGTTTAACCCGACGGATCTTGACTGTGGGCAGTGGGCCGATGAGGCGAAGGCTGCTCGGATGAAGTACGCGGTGCTGACGGTGAAGAACACGGGGGGGTGGTGTTTGTGGGATAGCAAATACACGACGATGGACATTGCGCAGGCGAAGAATTTTCGGGGTGGGAAGGGAGACGTGGTCCGAGAGTTTGTTGATGCGTTTCGTGCGCGAGACCTCAAGATTGGTCTGTATTACTGCTTCCCTGGTAATTTCGCCAAGCCGGGGCTTGTCTATCAGCGGACGGTTCCTGAGGGGAAGCCGAACTTGTTGGGTTTGCCTCCCGAGGGGCAGGCCGATCGGGTCGGGTTCTTGAAGAAACAGCTTTTGGAATTGCTAGATAACTATGGTCCGGTGCAGGTGCTCTGGATCGATCAGATGGGGGGAGTTCCTGAGGTGGGTGCCCGGTGGAAAGAGATCAAGGATTATCTGAACGCTGCCCATCCGGATTGTTTGGTGATTGGCAATAACTCCCACGATTATAATTACACCGACGTCATCAGCCACGAGCGTCCTATCACTTCAGTAGAACAGTTGGCTGAAGGGAATACGCGGCCTTCGGAAGTTGCTGATTCGATGTATTCGACGACTTGGTTTTGGATGGAAGGGCTTACGAAATCGGTCAGGACGCCGCAGGGGACGGTCGACTATCTGGACTTTTGCAATCGGAACCATGCGAACTATTTGTACTGTATTCCGATCAACAGGTCAGGAAAGATCGAGGGCTTGGAGCTGGAACACCTTCGGGAAGTTTCGCGTTTGCTGGACGAGAAAGAAGGTCAAGGGGGGGAATGATTGATGAGGTTGCTTGTTCTCAACGTGGTTGCTCGCCTCTTGGTGTTCTTGACAGTGGTTCCCGTTTTTGCCTCGGTCTCTTATGGCAAGTCCGAAGCGTTTCCGCTTTGCAAAGCCCAAGAGCTCAAGGTGCGGGGTGGGCTTCCTAACTTCTTGGCGAAGCTTCGTGCGGACCAAGAGATTCGCATTGCTTATCTGGGCGGTAGCATTACGGCGCAGCCTGGTTGGCGCGTGAAGACGACCGCTTGGATTCGAGATCGATTTCCGAAGAGCAAGGTTGTCGAAATCAATGCTTCGCTTGGTGGGACTGGTTCGGAGCTAGGCGTATTTCGCATCGATCGACAGGTCATTCCGCATTCGCCGGACTTGCTTTTTGTTGAATTTGCGGTGAATGATAGCGTGGTGCCGCCGAAGCAGATTCAGGAGACGATGGAGGGAATTGTCCGAAAGGTGTGGCGTGCGAATCCGCGTACCGACCTTTGTTTTGTCTATACGATGAAGCAAGATATGCTCGCAACGCTTCAGGAGGGCAAATTTCCGCCTTCCGCTTCGGCGATGGAACGAGTGGCTGATCATTATGGGATTCCCTCGATTCATCTGGGTGTTGAAACGGTCAGCTTGGAGCGGCAGGGGGAGTTGGTCTTCCAAGGCCCCAAGCCTGTTTTTCCTGAAGAAGGGGCCGGGGGTGACGCAAAGATTGTATTTTCACCGGACGGGGTGCATCCGTATCCGAGTAGTGGGCACGTTTTGTACTTCCAGGCGATTCAGCGAAGCATGCACGCGATCGGCAAGGTCGGGTCGGCGGCTGGCGAGCATGTTCTTGCTGAGCCGCTGATGGAAGATAATTGGGAAGATGCAAAAATGATTTCGCTTGAGCAGATTGCGCTTAGCTCTGGATGGAAGCGTCTTGACCCGGCTGATTTTGAATTGGTTCGACGATTTCAGGGGACGTTGCCTGTGCTTTATCGAGCGGATGAGCCGGGAGATTCGATCGTCTTTCAATTCAAGGGAACGGACCTCCGGATTTTTGATCTGATGGGGCCTGACTGTGGGAGCGTCTTGGTTGAAGTGGATGACCGTCCGGCGGTGAGCCATTTGCGTTTTGATAGTTACTGTGTCTCTTACCGAATTGGAGCCTTGCCGGTTGCTACGGGGCTGCCCAATCAAGTGCATCGGGTCAGGCTGACGATTGATTCGGAATCGCCCGATAAGAAGGCAATTTTGTCGAGGCTGGGTAACTCGATGGACGATCCGAAGCGGTTTGAGGGGGTGGCTTGGTATGCCAGTGCCATCTTGCTACGGGGCAGTATGGTGGAAGGTGAGTGATATAAATATCAAAAATAACTTGACATATGAAAATGTAGCGATTACAACTGAGGGTATACGTGGAAGCTCTTTTTAGGATTCTAATCTTCTTGTAGTAGCCAAAATAGACGGTCATTTGGGCCGGTTCGTCTGTCTTCTCTTTTTCGTTCGGGAGTTTGCAACACAATGAAATCGACAATTACTGGTCTCACTTTTTTGACGGCGTTCTGCCTGGTCGTAGGCAACGGGGAATTGGCTCATGGGATTGTTCGGACCTATATGAATGGTCTGGATGGCTATGCGGGCACGCATGATACGAGGCTGAAAGAAGATGCTTTCTTTGGACAAGACGACCTCAATTTTAATAATGCGGGATCGATGCTGGTAACGCGCGCCCATTCGGATAACCCTTCGGAAAGTGCAGCAGTTTTACGTTTTGACGATTTGGGGATTCCATCCAATGTGACGATCCATAGCGTGACGTTGCGGGTGTCGAAGGTTGCGAATTTTGCTTACATCGATACAGGTTACGATGCTCCGGGTGTTCAGATGGATGTTGCGGGGTTGTTGGTCGATTTTGGTCACGAGGGGATTGGAGATGTCGACGATACGGGGTCTGAGTTTGCGGGCGTCGATGGGGGGCCAACTGCGAATAATCGCCGGCGTCCTGATGTACAAAATCCTGGCACCTACATTGCGTGGAACACGCCCCTGGCGCGTTCGATTGGCCCCGACTATAGTTCGTCTTCCTACGACAGTACGTTTGACCGGGGTCCGGTCGATAGCTCGATCACAGGCATTATGAATGGTGACGGTGGTTATCTTGATTTTGATGTTACGGCTTCATTTACTAGCCAGTTTGTGAACGACAAGATGTATGGCTGGATAGTTCACGGAGACGTTGATCCTGATGTTGAGACCGATGGCCAGCTTTTGCTTCGTGATTCGGAGTTTTTTGATGCCAATTCAACGACTAGGCCTCAGCTTGTAGTCGACTTTTCGTTTGGCGGGGGGAGTGGCGATTTCGATTCGGATGGGGATGTCGACGGCGCAGATTTTTTGGAATGGCAGCGAACGGATGCGACTTCTGGCGGTCTTCAGAATTGGCAGAATGACTACCCCATGGAAAGTACGCTTACCGCTGTACCAGAGCCGACTTCTGTTGCCTTGCTCTTGGTAGCAGGAATGGGTCTTGCGTTTACTTCTCGACGGCAGCGCTTTGATTCGTAGGTTCGGCTGCATAGTTGCCGTAGGCGATCATCAGAACCGAGGCGACCAAGATTATTAGGGCGCCGTTGATGGCCCAACGTGTGCGGCTTCGGCAGCCGTGCCACTCGCTCATGACGACGCCGGCTAGGCTGCTAAAGAGGATGAGCATGGTCATGTGGATGGCCCAACTAGAAAACTGAAACTGCCCCATCCTGACGTGGGCAAGACCGTAGAACAGGAATTGCGAGTACCAAAGCAGTCCGGTCAGCATGGCGAGGGCGTAGTTCGCCAGGAGTGTGGATTTCGTACTGGTTTGGGCACTAGAGAATTCGTGTAGCGTCTTTTCCTTTCTTCCAAGCCAGAGGGCGTAGAGTGCGGCGGTGAGGAACGTGCCCGTGTTGGCAAAGACGTAGGCAATGTTTGTCTGCCAATGTCCTGCCCCATGCTCAGCAGCGATTTTCGTGATTGGTGCGGCCGTGTCGTTGATCGCAATGCCGTAGACCGAGGAAAGGACTCCGGCGATCACGCTGAGGGCTAATCCTTTGGGAAGGTTGAAGGAAGATTGTTCTTCTCCTGGAGTGAGTTCTACCTCTTTCCAGCGTCCTGCTAGGCCGCAGAGCATCGTGCCGAATAGGCCGATGGCCATGCCTCCGAGCACCCAATACGATCCGACTTGGCCGAAAATTTTTCCGAGTTCGCCACGTAGGATCGGTCCGGCAAGCGTTCCTAGGATGCACGAAATGCCGATGGCGATGGCGTAGGTTAGCGAATAGCCGACGTAGCGAATTGCTAGGCCGAAGGCGGTGCCTCCTATTCCGTAAGCGGCTCCTAAGAGGAAGGTGAGCAGCATCGCAGAGCGGGGTGCTTCGGCGAGGACCTGGTCGAGGTGCGGGATCGTGAGCCACGCGCCTAGGAGAGGTGCGATCAACCAGCCGATAGCCGCTTGGCTTAGCCAGTAAGTTTGCCACGACCACCCCTTCAGTTTTTGCTGGGGCATAAAACAGAAGGCGGCTGCGGCGGCACCTACAGCGTGTAGGGCAGCGCCCAGCAGTGGATTGGGGGTCATCTAAAGAGTGTCCTGGAAGGAATTGCTAGGAACGTTTTACGTGGGAACTTCATTGACCGCAGGATGCTGTTCTGGTCAATGCTGTATCAAGTCATTCGATTGCTTCTGTGAGTCCGCTGGCTAGCTGTTGGGTGAAATCAGCGCTCTCTTGTTCCGTCTCTTGAGGGTGTTGCTCTCGCTGCTGGAAAGCCTCCCACTGCTGGAAAGCGAGGTCGAGGGCGTCTTGGATTTGTGGGCTGGAGAGGGGCGGGTTGGGGTGGATTTCTTTTTGGAGGGGAGTCTGGGGAAGCAAGAGGAATGCCTCGTCGGTGGGGGAAAATTGCTGTGATTTTAGCGAAAGTCCTGCGAGTGAACTTCCGCCAGCGCTGGTCGAAATGGCTGAAGATGCGGTGGAGGCTTCGCGGATTTCGGAAGCTGGGAGCGAATGGGTGAAGAGGGTTGTGTTTGTGCCTAGCGTTGTGAAAGCTCGCTGGAGCGCCTCGGTATACCAGACGTGGCCGGTCTCGATGTAGGGGTGGATGCCGTCGCTTGCGAAGACGGGGATTCCGCCTTGCGAGGTTGTGGGGCCTTCCATGATTATTTGGCCTAGGGCTGCCTGCTCTGCGATCAGCTTGCCCATGTGGATTGTTGGAATGCCGTAGTAATCGGCCACTTCCTCGAAGGCGGCGGCCGACATGGTTTGGTAGTAGCCGGAGTCGAGGGTGTCGACATCTTTGAGATCGACCTGGGCTGATTCTCTTAGCGTGTAGACAAAGAGGATGTCGGTGGTTGGATCAGCGGTCCAAATCTGTCGGACGAGCTGCTCCATGTTGGCCAGATTGTTTTCGTAGGGGTTGTGGCCATCGTTGACAGCAAACTCGATGAATACGAGGTCTGGATTGGACGCGATCACGCTGGCGACACGCCCGAGCGCGGCCTGGGTTCCGGTTCCGCCTACGGCTGATTCGAAGGGGGTGATTTGAACGCCAGGGTACATCAGTTCGATCATGTCCTGGCTTTGTTCGGTCCATCCGTCGGGTTGTACGGTGATGCTGCCGCCCATGTAGGCGACATTTACGACACCGCCGGCTTCGAGCTTATTGAAGAAGTTTCCGGCATCGTCGCGGCGGTTGAGTTCGTTGAGAGGCCTTGTTTGGAAGACCTGGATTTCGTCGAGACGAACGCCTTGGGTCGGGTGACTCAGGGTATTGATGCTGTAGCGGATGTACCTTGCGGAAACGGGGTCGAACAAGATGTCGACCTTGGTGCTATGGAACCCATTCGGCTCGTTTTTAGCTAGGGACCAGCTTAGGTTGTCGAGCGAGTATTCGATGTCGAAGTTCGTGGCGTAATAACCGGTCACCCGTGAGTAGCGCATGCTGACGCGGTCGATATTGTCGTAGACTTGGCCCAAGTCGACGACGATCCAGGGGTCGGTGACAGGCGTTCTCCAGAGCGTATCTTCGAGTCCATCGACGGCGTTGGTGCCGACATCGGTCGCGTTGAGATTGCCTGATACGGTCACGGGTTTGTTGAGTGCAAGGTTTGCAGGCCCCGTGTTGGCCACGGAAGTTTGGCCAAATTGTTGCTGCCAGATGGTGAGGTCGTTTTCATCAACTAGGGAGTCGCCGTTCGCGTTTCCGCTGGCTAAGGGTGCTACGTTTCCGGTGCCGGCGTCGGTGCCGAAGCCACGTTGCCAGGAGAGAAAATCGGAGCCATCGACGTCGGAGTCGGAGTCGAAGTCAGCGTCGGGCGTGGGCAAGTTGCGATAGGCGGCAGCGATGGTTGCTGTTGCGGCAGGCATGGTGAACATTGTGTTTGGAGCGAGGAGGTCGTCCAAGAAGCTGGTGTCGCCGGTCCAGGTGTCGAAGACTTGGCCTTGCTGGGCCGGGTCTGCCATGACGTTGATGGTTGCGCCTTGGGCGTAGTCGCCGTCTCCGGAGCCGTTGTTTACGACCAACGGATAGGTTGTCGCGCTGGCGTCGTCGACGTAAATTTGAATTTCGCTGAGTCCGACAAACTGGGGATCTCCCCAACTTTCGTTGACCCGAATAGCTAGAAAAGCCGCCTGGGCACCACCAAGACTGATCTGCGGATCGGTATTGGCGATGGATGCCCCACCAGGCGACTTCGTGAATGCTTGACCGGCGGTTACCAGTGTCCAGCCGAAGGGGTCGAAGGACTGCGACGAGTCGTTGAGGTTGTTGCCTGGGTCGGAAAGCGCGACGTAGATATCGGCTTGCTTGATTCCTCGAGTCGTGAGGCCCGCTTGGTTGTCGTTCCAGACCCGTAGATAATCGATGTCGTAGGTGCCGCCCAGGTCGACCTTTAGCCATTCGCCTACAGGGGTTCCCCCGTCGGAGAGCCAGCCTTCGTTCCAAAGGTTGTTGTGGAGGTCGGGTGAGATGAGGCCGGTTCCGTCGAAGGCGTCGGTCGCTTCTCCGCCAGGAAAGTTGCCCGAGGAAGTGACCCCGAGCTGGCTGTAAGGGAGTACGGTGCTCAAAACCAAACGATCTTCAAGCGTTTCTAGCGTCAGCCTTCTGGAGACGGACGTCTTAGCCGTTGTGCGAGTACGTTGGTGCCAGAAGTACGGTCTTGTTTGCTTGTGTTTTTCCATATCTATGGCCTTTAGCTTTGAAGCAAAGCAAGTTAGTGACGCGTTTGATAAGGCGCAGATGCGTAGAATAGAGTGTGCGCGGGATTTCCCTGAGAATCCATATGTGAAATCTATTTTAGTATATGCACACACCTGTTGTCAACGCTTGGGCAGCAACGATTTCTGAGAAGTGTGGGACCCTACTTCAAAAATGGCTGGAATCCAGGGCTGGTCTGCTACGTTTCTCTAGCAGTGGTCTCTAGCTGTGGCTTTTGCTCATCGCTAGTACGTAGAGCCGATTCAGGTCGTCGACTACTTTTTGCTGGTCGCCGCCGGAGGTCAGGTATTCGTGAATGCGACTCCCGCCTTGGTCTTGGAAGTCGAGGTAGCCGTCGTCGCTTGGGCGAATCCAGGCGGAGTCGTGTGTGGCCCTGGTGTCGCGGAAGTAGTTGTTCGCCGCTTGGTTGCAATGATCGTCGTCCCAAGCCGCCGCATTGCCTGGCTGGCCGCCGGCGTCGAAAAAGAGTGTTCGCTGGCAGCTTGCTCCGGCTATCCAGTAGGCGTACTTTGTGGCCATGTCTGGGTGCTTGGTTTGTGCAGAAACCGCGATGCCCGTGCCGCCAAGTTGGGTTCCGGAGGGGCCTGTGTTGCCTAACGCTGGGGCATCGGAAAAACGAACCAGCCGATCGGCGAAACCAGGGCGGGCGTAGTTGGTGTATCCGTAGAGCAGGGGGCAGTAGGCGTATTGCTCGTTCTCGGGCAGGCTCATCCAATCCAGGACTTGGGGTGGACTCATGTCGAGGGCCTCACGCGGTACATGCTGGGCCACGTCGGTCATCGCTGCGAGTACGGCAGCGCCGTCGTCTGGAGCAATGAAACGATCGTGCGAAGTTGCTGTTGGCGTTCCACGATTTGCTGCGAGGCTGTTGAACGACGAAATGGCGTCAACAGGCTTGAGCGACCAGAGGACCCGTTTTGCTTTGGCTAGCTGAACGACTTGGTTCCATGTCGTGGGGAGATCGCTAGTCGAGATTAGGTCGGGCCGGTAAGCTGCAACCTGTGTGGCTGCATCGATGGCCAAGGCCCATTGCCTGCCTGCGTATTGGTAGGATTCGTGGGAGCCTCCTAGCGATTGGGCGGCGATGGCAGCCAGTTCGTCTTCATATGCTGGTTGATCGAGCGCAAGGAGGCAAGCATTGCGGGCGACAAATCCACAGTGCGGATGGTCGACTACGATGAGATCGTAATGGGCTGCAAGATCGTCTAGCGGATGATCGGCGAACGCCTGTAGGGAGCGTTTTTCCCAGGTGATGGAGACGTCGGCGTGTTGCGACGAAAACTCGGCGGCAGTTGCCACCATAGGGTCGAACCCACGCGGGTGTGCCCAGGTCATTCCTCTTAGGTGAATCGTCATGCAAGGGCCTTGGTGTTGTATTGGCAAATGTTTTGTTGATATATACAACTGACGGTTTGGGAAATCAAGTGGGGGCAGGCTGGTTGGTTCCTGGCAGAAAATGGGAAAGAGGTAGATAAGCGTCGGGATGGATCGTCTTGCAGACTGCTGGTGCTGTAGGTTACAAGAAAGGGCGCTTTTGGAGTCGCGCGTAGTTTTTATCTAGCCATACTCGAAGACGCAGTTTCTCCTCCTGTTCCTCTCCCTTGCTTTGAGGCAAACGAAGTATGTGTGACGATCCGCAGAGTGCCGTTTTTGGACCGACGAACCCTTCGGATTCTGGGACGCGGCAGCGTTACGTCTCTTGTGTTGAGCTTTTGGTCGAACACGAACAGGAGTATCGCAAACTTCACGCCGAGGTGTGGCCCGATGTGGTGGCAGCAATCAAGAAAGCCTGTATCCGAAACTACAGCATCGATCTTGTGGAGCTAGGCGGGAGAAAATATCTGTTTAGTTACTTTGAGTATGCTGGTGACGACGCGGGCAAGGACTTTGCTGAATTGGCCGAGACACCGGTCGTCCGAGACCGTTGGTGGCCCATTACGAAGGCTTGTCACCAACGTCTGCCAGGGACTGGGGCGGAGCAGCATTGGACGCCGCTCGAGCAGCTCATGTATATCGCTTAGCTAGGTTGGGAATTGAGGAATTTTGACGAGAGGTTTCCGGTCGATGCTATTTGCGGGGATTGAGCTTCAGAAGGGTGTTTTTCCGCTGTTTCCGGTCGGATCGTGTGGGAGGGTCCGAATCTAGCTCCCGGAAAGAATATTGACATATGAAAAAAGTATTGACCTGTGAACCTTTTTCTGGCATACTGAACACTCAAGGCGGCCTGGCTATATAATAGGTATCCAAGTGTCTCTTTGGCTTTGCCTTCTCCTATTTTCATCTTGTCTTGGCAGAGCAATTTTAGGCGTCACAACCATCGGAAGGGTTTTCATGTCGTTTTGCAACCATCGTCGGATGGTCAATCCTTGTACCGTTTCGAAGTGTCGCCGCGTGGGATTCACGTTGGTTGAGCTTTTGGTGGTCATTGCCATCATTGGCGTGCTTGTCGCCTTGCTTCTTCCAGCGGTGCAGGCGGCTCGCGAGGCTGCCCGTCGTGCGCAATGTACGAACAATGTTAAGCAGTTGGGATTAGCTTTGCAAAGTTATCATGATGTTCGTGAGACTTTGCCTGCGGCTGTTCAGTATTGCTGTAGCTTGACTCGTGCGCGAGGCCATACGTGGACGACCTCGATACTTCCTTACCTTGAACAGCCCGCGTTGTCGGATGCTATTACTGGTACGGATTCTTTTGGTGGCGCTTTCAGTGACGGGCCTCTTTTTCATGTTGGTCTGTTGCCGGCGGAAATTGTGTCGACGGTGATTCCGGCCTACGCATGTCCTAGTGATAGGGATCCCACGAATCCGATACTTGCCGATCGCACCTCATTGAATGGTGCTTTTAATCCGGAGGATCCTGCGATGGGTCTTTGGTACACAGCTTCGATGGGGCCGACGCATCCGGGGGGGTGTCCCTTGTGTGGTGCAGGGGATGAGCCGGATCCCGAGAATCCGTCGGCCATTTATTGCTGCCAAGGGGTAAGTACGAGCAACGGTGGGGGCTTTGGCGGGCCGCGAGAGGGCCGTTCTTTTAAGGAAGAAATGGCGACAGTTGGATTGTTTGGAAGAAACAAGCGGAGTATTGCCTTTCGCGAAATCCCCGACGGGTTAAGTAATACGATTATGTTGGGAGAGACTTTGCCTCGGCAGTGTTCTTTTATCAGTGCCTTTGCGGTGAACTTCAATATTTCGTCGACGACAGTTCCGCTTAATACGTTTGAAAGTGATGAGCAGGGAGTTGGTACGGTTTCAAAAGGGTCTGGTTGGACGGTCACGAGTGGCTTTAAGAGTAACCATCCGGGAGGTGCCAATTTTTGTTTTGCCGACGGGAGCGTCCATTTTCTCAATGAAATTATTGACTTCGTGACTTACAACTACCTGGGCACTCGCGCAGGGGGGGAGGCGGTGTCGTTACCTTGATCACGCTAAAATTTGGCCGAGTCAATCGCCACGGTGAAGCAGCAGCCTTTACGGCAGTGACAGGTTGGGCGGCGTTGCTCTTTGCTGTTGCCTTGCTTTTTGCGCTGGGCTGCGGCGATGGGGGGCTCGAGATGATTCAAGTGACGGGCACTGTCACTGTGGATGGAGGTCCGCCGCCTGGGCCTGGGAAGATCATGTTTGCTGTTTTGAGTTCGGCCGACGGTCTTCCGGCGAGATCGGGTCGCGCGAATTTTGATCGGAGCGGATACTTTGAGGCAACGTCATTTCGCCCAGGAGATGGACTGTTTCCTGGCACGTACAAAGTCGGGGTTCATTGTTGGGAATCGCCTCCGAACATGGAGGGCAAACCAGTCGCCAGTTTCATTGATCGCAAGTACAACTCGGCTGCCCGTTCTCCCTTGGATAATTTGGTGCTCGAGAAAGGTGCGGCGGATGCGAGGCTCGATTTAGAGGTTCCTTCTGGAAAGTAGGCCTTTAGGGAGTAGGTTTTACGAAGTGTGGAAGTGATGCCATAGCGGCAAAGGTCTTAGAGGCTGCAGAGCTGGTTGTAAAGTGGGTTCGTTAAAAGTGGGTTCGATGCAAATAGGTTGAACTTCGGAACAGGAGATTTCAAAATGCGTGTGTTTTTGACGGTAGGTAGCCTTGTTTTGGCATGGGTTGTTGGGTTTGGAGCTGCGCCGGCCAATGCGCAGACTTTGGCGTTTGACTGGTCGGTCCGTGATGCCCAGGTTAGCGGTTCGGGGGTGATTCCGGTTCCGCATCAGGGCCACGATCTTCCGGCAAACCATGTCAACTATCAAAACCTGTATTTGAGCCTCGAGTCGCAGGGGATTCCCCTCGCGTTGATGCTGCAGGACAGCCAGGGAGGCAACGGTACTTTGACGTCGGTAATGAGTAGTGTGACGGGCCTTGATTATGTTTTTGCTGATTTCGAGAGCGCGAATCGGGAGAGCCATGTGATGACGATGGTGAGTCAAGTGCGAAATCACTCCAACCCGAATGTTGCCAATGCGTATATCGGAAACTACGGGATGTATCCAGGCGCGTACGATCCTTCGCAGCACTTTATGCATTTGGCCGATCGCACGACGGCTTGGGGGAGAAATGACCATCAGTTTTATCTTGATAGTGGTCTCAACATTGCCCAGCCGAGTGCCTATCCCTATGAGTATTATGAGGCTCATACCACCGACTCTGGCGGCGTGGCTGGCTGGGGAACGTTTCTTTCTCCGAATAAACGTTCGGCGTTATTTTACGGACCCCTGGAGAGAATCTCTGTAGCGAAGCGAAACCTTCCTGCTGGCCATCTGCTGATTCCCTGGCTTGCTGGCTACATCGATTGGCCTGGGTACAATGCGCCTGAACCCACGGTTGAGGACCATGAGGCGCTTGCGCAGCACACCCGCCTTCGAGGGTCGGACGGGTACTATACGCTGGTGTCGACGCTTTCGACCTACACTCCTCCTGCGGGGTATCCGACGAACGAGGAGTACCGTGAGAACGTTTGGGATGCTTGGCACGAGTTGGATTGGCTTTTCGACGGTGACCAAGCGCCAGAGATTCTCAACCTCGATACCGTCAAGACGACGGGGATTGAGTGGTCTGGGATGCGCAAGGAGGACCAAGTTGCGTTCCTAGTAAGTAATCTGGGAGACACGGCTGCTCAGGTTGATTTCCCGGACCTTCCGGGTCTTCCGGACCTATCTCCAATCGTTCCGGTCGGTACTCACCAGACGTTTACCTACACGCTGACGCATTCGGCGGATTTCGATTCGGATGGAGACGTTGACGGCACCGATTTTCTTGTATGGCAGAGGGGGAATGGAGCCCTAGGGACCGGAGAACTCGCCGCGGGCGATGCTAATTTTGATAGCGACATTGATAGCGATGATCTGCTCGTCTGGCGAAATCAGGCGGCCGGTGCTGCGGTCGATGCGTCCGTGTCTGTTGCGGTCCCTGAACCAGCTTCGGTGTTCCTGTTGCTTCTAGCTATAGCTGCGGGTGGGTGCCGCTTGGATCGCACGACTCGCTGAGGGGGAGGCTGTTGAACCTCTGAAGTTCGACTAGAGAGGATTGGCGGAAGACGTTACGAATAGACGAGGGGACTTGGCTGCGATTATTCGCTGTTAGGTGTTGTCGTCGTCTTGTCTGTGTAGAAGACCTTTAGGTTTCGTACTTCCCATGAGGCGAAATGCGAATTCAGTCCTATTCTCACGGGTAGGTCGAGGTTGGGCTGCCAGGGGAACTTGCTGTAGTCGACTTCGAAATGCTCGTGAACGGTGCCGTTGAGTTCTTGGATTTTGGCGGTGACCCATTTGGGTTGTACCGAACCATCTAATCTTCGATTGACATCCACTCGGTAAATGTACTCGGTGTTGGCTTTCGCCCATTTTGCTGGTTGAGAGGGGCCCAAGGCCGCAAATTTTCCTTGACGGAATCCCATGTGCTTAATGACGGCATGGGTTCCGTCTCCGTTGAGATCGAGGTTTAGCGACCATGCGTTGATTTTTGCGTCGGTGGGCTGGTCTTCCTGGAGAAAGTTCATTGCGAACGATTGGATTCCGCCGGTGGTCGTGATTCGGAATGTCGTCTGCATGGCATAGGGACGTTTGGCGTCGATTGCTACGTCTTCGCGGGTTAGCTGCTGGTTGGCGACCAGCGATCGTATTCCGGTCAGCGCAAGTTTGTCGTTGTCTGCCGTAAAGGGGAAGGTGCCTTCAAAGGGTTGTTGGACACTCCAGGTGCCGGGTGGGGTGCAGCCATTGAATTCGTCGATGATGGCGTGCTGCTGTGTATTTGCGGCCCATAGAATTGCCTGAAGAAACATCTCGACGACTTCTGGTTCTCGGAAGGTGGAGGCCGTGTGTCCGAATGCCGTATAGAAGACGCGTTTGCCTTCCGATTCGTTGGTCCAGGCAATGGGATGGTCTCCGCCCATGTTGGGGCCGTTGAGTGTCGCTTCGTCGAGTCGCAATAAGACCTTGGAGACGAATGGGCGTGGGTTGGGGGAGAAGTTATACCACTCGTCGGTCCGGCGGAAAGAAGCGGGGAAATGCCTTGTGATCGGGTGGCATTTTTCTTCGAGCACGACTCTGCTGGCCTGAAATTGGTCTTTGCCAGCGCCGTGTCCTTGGAATGTGGCACCTAGGGTTTCTCGATAGTAGGGCCAGTTCATCTCGGCGTGCATGGCGTTGTGGATGCCAACGAAACCTCCGCCTCGCATCAGGTAGGCCTGGAAGGCGATGCGTTGGGTTGGATTGAGTACATTTCCCGAGGGATTATTCCAGACGACGCAGTCGGTCGTGGCTAGGCGTTCTGGGGTAAAAACTTCGCTTTTCTCGCCGAAAGTAATTTTCCAGTGATGCTCTGCAGCCAATTGGCGCAGCATTGCGTTGCCTACTGGAATCGCCTCGACGTGACGAAACCCGGTTGTTTTGCTGAAGACGAGCACTTCTAGAGCTGAGGCCACTTCCAGCGCTGAGACAGAGTGCGGCATGGCAAATACTGCCAACAGCAGAACGAGTGGCAAAGCCATCAGGAGTTTGAGCATTCTATACTTCCGTTTTCTCTGGTCACCTAGCTCGGCATTTTGGGCAGCCGACGAGACGACCAAGCCGCTTAGGAGCAGGGAGGGCTAGCGTGGTTGGTTTGGATACTTTGGTCGAGAGTCTCTATGGTCGTTTGAAAAAAAAGCGCCCCCGGCAGGATTCGAACCTGCGACACCTGGTTTAGGAAACCAGTGCTCTATCCCCTGAGCTACGGGGGCAAATCGTTTTTCTTGCGGAAATATGCCCTGAAGGTGCCCACTAGGGGTTGTTGGCAATCGACTAGCGCAATCGCCGTAGACCTAGGGTAACAAAGGACTTCGGTCATCATGGCAAAAATTTCTGCCTGTCGCAAGAAAGGCGACCCAAAGAATGCGTGTTTTATGGGCGTCTGGGCAAATATGCTAACGTCTTGCAGGTCTTTGTCCGGAACCCGAGAAAACTTCAATCGAAACTCGTAGCGTTCAGTGACTTTATCGTGGCTGGCCGCTTGATTTGCTGAACGGAGAGAGACGCGATGGGGCTCGGGCGAGTAGGAGTGCGATCGAGGTGAAGAGCACGAGGGCTCCGGTGGTTGGCTCGGGGACGGCGGTCATTGTGGAGGTTCCACTGCCGTTAAAATTGTTTTGCCAAATGAGGAAATCATTTCCCGTGGCTAGACTATCTCCGTCGGCGTCGCCCGTGGTTTCGTCAGCGGCTCCGCCATAGGCGGTTTGCCAAATTGCTAGGTCGTCGGCGTCGACGTTGAAGTCGGTGTTGAAGTCGCCTGCGAGAATGGCGGTCAGGAGCATGGGGTCCCATGTATTTCCGCTAAGCGTGAGCAACGTTTGCAAAGTGATGGCATCAGCATAGTAGTCGGCAGTATTGTGCTCTTCGTAGACAAGGTCGTAGAGGTCGTCGAGCCAATCTTGTGCGCCGGCACCGGAGCCGGTCATCGCCGCTGCGGTAAAGGGTGCGAGATAGAAATGGTCTTGCCAGGTGAACAGGCCTGTGCCGTCGAGTTCGTAGCCTGAGCGAATTTGGTCGGGGTCGTCGTTGGTGCTGTTTCGCAACCAAGTCGTGATTTTTTGAGCCTGCGCAAGCGAGAGCGAATCGTCGTTGAGGAGCGCGTCGTCGGCCAGACGCCAAGGGATGCGACCGGCGTTGTACCAGTATTTGCCATCGTTCGACCCTTCTAAGTAATTGGGGCCGGCCGGCTGTGGATCGTGTTGAGGTCCGGCGAGTACGATGAAGTCTGGAAGTAGGCCGGTGTTGCTCGACTCGTTGGCTTGGATGTCGGTGCTGACGGCTTGGATGGCATTGACGACGGAATCCCAATAGGCCGTGTCGTTGGTCGCTTGTCCGTAAGCGCGAAAGCTGGCGGGCATGAAATCGGACGATCGGGTTCCCCATTGGTTGTAGGTCGAACCGTTGGGCGAAACCCAGTCCCCGAGGGTAGGGAGCAAGCTTTGTGGCCCAATGGTCGAAGCTTTGATGCCAGCGATCACACTTTGGGCTTCTTGCAGATAGTTGACCGTGCCGTTGCTTCCCCATTGGGCGTGGGCCATCAGCAAGCCGTAGGCGATGTCGGCATCGCCATCGAAGGCGCTGCCGTTGCCTGTCGAGAGTGGGATGTTCCAATCCATGAGTCGGCTGTCGGTTTCGCTAGGATGGGCGAGTCGGAATTCCAAGAGCCCGTCGAAGATGGTCTTTGCCTGGGGGTCGTGCCCTGCCATGGCAGCAACGATTCTCATTCCATAGCCCATTCCCTCGGAAACGGTTTTCGTGGAACCGGCTGAAAACAGCACACGCCAGCCATCTCCTTGGGGGTCTGTCACGAGCCAGCGGCTCTTCCAGTCGTCGTAGTAATCGGCCGTGTGCTGATTGATTTGCGAGGCGGAAAAACGGCTGGGTGTGAGTGTGCCGGTGCGATACGCCTGATGTTGCTGACCAAAAGGAAAATTTGGTGTTTGGGCGACAGCAACATCGGCCTGGAAGTGCAGAGCTAAAAGGGCGCAGCACAAAAGAGTGCCGCTGATTAGGCGATTGCCAATCGTTGTTAGTTTCATGGGTTTAGTTTGCAAGGGTTGGTTTCTCCGTTCCTGGCTCAACATTTTTGCTAGTGTGTATCGCCTCGTTCGTCATTTTACCATGGATGAGCGAGGCAAGTGTATTCGAGTCGTCGTCGGCGCTGAGTTCCCAGAACATGGCGCCTCCGAGGCCTAGGCCGACGATTATGTCGGACTTGAGGGCGATGGATTCGGGGTCGTCGTACGCGATGAAGATGCCCGTTGTCGAGTTATAGAGCCAGGGCACTTGGGCTTGTTTGTGCCAATGGCGAATGTAGCCGCTTCCTTCGAGCAATTGGCTGCTGGCCAAGTTGCGATAATCGAACTTGCTGTTTTCTCCTGGCAAAGCTGGGCCAGTAGCGGTTTGGTAAAGTCCGTGATTGATATTGGGGACACCGCCCCAGCCGACACCGTAGAAAGGAATACCGATGACGAGCTTCTTACGCGGGACAAGGTCGTTTGACGGGTTGTTGAGGTCGCGTAGGTAAATTTTCAGGGAACCTTCGACCCACAATTCATTGGAATCGTCGGGGCGGTCTTCGGGGTCTGTTGAAGAGCCACTTAAGGGTGCGTTGAAATTTGTCGTCTTACTCCAGAGACCATGATAGTCGTATGCCATCAGGTTGATGTGATCGAGGTAAGGGTGGATCGCTTCGAGGTCGGTCCCTTTGAGTGTGTAACCCGAAGATCCCGAGGCGATCGAGAGTTCGTAGGTTTTTCCGTCTTGTAAACCTGCAGAATCGACCGCAGCACGCAATTCTGCGAGGAGCCTCGTGAAATTAGCTTTGTCGGCCTCTTCGGGAAACTCCCAATCGAGATCGGCTCCGTCGAAGCCGTGTTGCCGAATAAATTGGACCGTGCTGGTTACAAATCGGTTTCTTTTCTTCTCGTTGGCGGCCATCGTGGGAAAGCCGTCTGAATCGGTGGCGCCGCCGATAGAAATGAGTGTTTTTAGGTGGGGGTGCTTTTTCTTGAGCAGAGCAAGCTTGGGGAAATTGATGTTGTCGGCGTGGGGGTCACATGGAACCACGGAGCCATCCTCTGCCACTTTGGCAAAGGCGTAGTTGAGATGCGTGAGCTTCTCGGCGGGGACGTCTTCGACTTGGTAGTCGCGTCCGTAGATGGTCCAACTTGCGTAGTAGCCAACGACCTTTCGAGGCGCTGCCCATGCCTCGAAAGGTGTCATTCCGACCAGTAACATGGCAATGCCGGAGACTAGCAGCAGGAAGCTTCGACAGAATATTTTTTTATGCATGGTATGCCTTATCGCCGTGCCTTGCTAACTTCTGCCAAGTCAAAGCTGAAGAGGTTGTCTTCGGCTTCGACTTCGACGGTCAGTCGGCAGGTTAGCTCGCTTCGCATCCGGCGCGGAATCTCTTTGGGGTTTTGGCCTCGTGGCGGTCGAACGCAGAATACATATTTGCCTAAGGGGACGGGCTGTTGGAATTTGTAGTTGCCCTCGCTATCCAAGTGGGCACCGACGGAAAGGCCTTTTTCTGAATTGATAAGGGCGACTCTGCCGAGCGTGACTGGCTTGCCGTCAAACGAGATGCTTCCCGAAACACTCTTGGATGTCGGTCCAAATCGTTCTTCTTTTTCTGAAGCACATCCGGCCACGAAGATCGCAGCAGAACAGAGAAGCACGACAAACGGAGTGGGATAGCGAGCAGACACAAGGCAACCGATCAGCGAAAAATTGAAAAAGAGGAGTCTGAGAACGTGCAGTAGTAAAACCCCTGGCAGGGAGAGGGCTTAAACTAAAAGCCTTCGGAGATTACTTCGCCGTCGCTCCTTGCGCAGAGTCGTTTGAGGGTAATGAATTCGATTTCGTCGGTGATAAAGTGCGCTGACCCGTCGAGGAGTACGATATGGATTCCGCCGGGGTGGTGGGAGTTGAGGATCGTGTTGCTATCTCCTTCTGCCGTGCCATCGTTGGGGTCGACCGTCAGGTTCATCGCATGTTTGAGCGAGGTGATGCCCGCGCCTCGGAATTCAAAGTCGTTCCATCCACTGCCAGTGGTCCCTGGGGTCAATCCCGTGAAATCCCGTTCATCTGCGGCCCCCATGTGATTGCCGGTCCAGCCTCCTAGTAGATTGGAACGCATGTCTGCCATGGTTACGGGTGCGTTGGCTCCTTGATCGGAATAGGCGATGAGGCCCGACTGTTCGGCAATCAAGATGGTGTTCGAAGTTCCGTCGGTAGCGTTTTTCATCGAGAGTTGCCGTCCCATGGGGGGCAGCATCCCGTTGAAGCAAGTGATTCCACCATATTTGTCAGTGGCACATGCTTCGGATTCGCTGGGGTTGGGTCCAGAAGCACTAAAGACCGCGCCCGAGATGCCGACATAATCAATGAGTTGCACTTGAGTCGTTGCATTCCAGTTCGCTAGCCACGTTCCTGGATGATCGTAGATGGCTTCGAGAGGATTCGAGGGGCATTTGAACATCGGAACGACTTTGCCGCTCAGGATACGGTTGGGGTTGGTCGGCCAGAAGGATTCAAAAGTGACCGAGAAGTCGAGCTGGTCAAAAAGGTTGCCTCCCTCGGTGTAGGGTAAAATTAAGGCTCGCCAGTTTGCTAAGATGTGGCGTCTGTTACTGCCTCCCGGAAGCATTGCGCCGGTGGGCAACTTGCCGTGGGCGCTGTGGTAGTTTTGATGGGCCAAGCCCATTTGCTTGATGTTGTTTATGCATTGCGAACGTCGGGCTGCCTCGCGTGCAGCCTGCACCGCGGGCAACAATAGCGCTACCAGCACGCCGATGATGGCGATAACTACCAGCAGCTCGACGAGCGTAAAGGCATGCCTTTTGACAGGACGGCCTCGTTCACGAGAAGTCTTGGGGAATAATTGTTCCATTGCCTGTTGTCTGCCTGTATCTAGCACTCAAGGTGAGTAAGAGTGCTGGCACCTCGCAGCTTGCGAGCAGAATTTCGAGGTGCCAGCATCTATTCCTTTGTCCAGTTACTATTTACTATCGGCGTCGAGCAAGGCTACCGAAGCTAACCAGTCCGGCGATGCCAAGCAGGAGAAGGCTCGAAGGTTCGGGGACCGGGGTGATGCGAATGTTATCTACGTAGATGCTACGCGCAGCACCGGGTTGTACAATCAAGAGAATCTCGAACCAAGCTGCTGCGGGATTCAATGTGGCCCCTGAAGCGAGGTAATCCCACGATTGGGTAACGGTTGTGCCATCGGTGGGTACCGAAGCAGGACTTGATAGCCAGGATTGGCCATCGCCTTGAAGGACTAGGTACACGTCGGCCCAGTCATCGCCTGAAGCGACACCTGCGTCTACGGGGACCGTCACGTCCATGTCCAGGGTTGCACCTGCGATAAGATCGGCTACGACCAATTCGTTGGACCAAAAAACCGATTGCTGCCAACCCGCAGCGGCGTCAACCTTTAGGCTGTCGGTGCCGTCGGTTACGCCGGTCGTGTTGCCGAACGAAGTAGGCGGTCCAGACGCACTCCAGTTGGCATCAAGGGCTCCCTCGAAGCTGGCCAATAGGGTGGCCGAAGCTTGGTTGGCTTGCCCGAGCAGGAAGGAGGCTGCTAATAGAGCAGCGGTAAGCACAGATCTAGTTTTCATAAGGTCTCTCCAGATGCAATGGAAAAAAGAGGTTCAATAAGTACAAGAAAGTTTTAGTAAGCTGCTATTTAAACGCGGTGTCGGGGGCGGTTCGCGGAGATCAGCAACATCGCTAGGCTCATCAGTCCGAGCGAAGCTGGCTCTGGCACGGCACTCAAGCTGCTAAGAGTCGCCGAGGGATAGCCTGCTTGCCAATCGGACAAGCCAGCTACGGTAGCATTCGTACGTTGCCATTCGAGGAAGTCTGCACCGTCGACATCGCCGTCGCTATCAAAATCGCCAGGGTCGGAGGCGGTCAGTACTCGAATGTTGTCGATAAAGAGGGTTCGCGCTTCACCCGCATTGACGACTACTTGTAGTTCGTACCAAGTATCGGCTGGGTTGAAGGACAACGCGGAATAATCCCAAGTGACGGTGACGTCTCCATCTCCAGTTGCGTTGTTGTCGTACAAGCTGGGAGAAGCGGTCCACGCTTGGGATTCGCCATTGACGACAAACTGGAAGCTAATCCAGTCGGTGTCGAGCGTACTACCACCGGGGACGTTGACGTCCATCGCAAGGACTGTGCCCTGGGCTAGGTCGGCAATAACTTGCTCGGAGCCTAGCAGTAGTGTTTCGTTCCAGTCGACCGGTACAGTCAACTCGAGGCTGCTTGTTCCGGCAGTAACACCAGTTGCCGTGCTGTAGATGCTGGTTCCGGAAACCACCTCCCAGTCAATTGGCGCACTTGCGCTATCTACATAGGGCGTGTTCAAATTATTCTCAAAATCAGCAAGTCGGATATCAGCCGAGGCCTCTCTTGCTGAAAAATTCAAAGCAATCAAAAGCAACGGCGTGATGGCCAGAAGTCGCCATCGCGTGGTGGTGTGAACCATCATTATTCTTTCCTTTTGTGTTTTAGTATGCCTGAAGCAAAGCGAATGCCTTAGCCTTAAAAAGCGACTTCTTCCGCGAAGTTTATATTTTATAGTTCCTTTAATATATTATGTCGTTTATCGCCCCTGTTTGTCAAGTATAAATAGCAAGATTCGTGTAATTTCTATGACTTGCACTGGGGGCGTTGGGTGAGGAAGATGGACTTTTCCAGGGGGGGGCTTTTTCAGACAGGTTCCATATGGGCTATTTCGGACATGGCGGTCCAGTTTTAAGCCTGGTCGGCCTGCGAAGCGGGCACCTTGTCGAGCCTTTTTTGAATCAATAAATCCGAGCGAGAACGAGCGATACGAATATGACAAAAAGGGCCGATACGGACCCCAACCGGGACAAAAAAATGCCCTTGTCTGTTGTCCAGCCTCAATTGTTGGGGCACTTGAATGAAGTTGCGGTTCTGCACGCTATTCAACGCAATGGGGAGCTTTCTCGCTCGGAACTCTCCCGAATTGCTGGGGTGACCTTCCCTACGGCGGCAAAAGCCGTCGCGTCGTTGGTGGAGCGCGGGTTGCTTGAGGAGATCGACCGAGAATCGGTCGGTCGAGGTAGGCCGGCAAAGTGCGTCCGCATCGCCTCCGATCGGGCAACAGTCATAGGCATCGCACTCAGTAGCACCAAGTGCGAGACTGTTGCCGCAGGGTTTGATGGTTCCTTCCGGCAAGAGACGTTACGCACGTCTCCTCCCCCCTCGAATTACGAAGAACTACTAAAAACGCTAGCCGATCATGGGAAGTCGTTGGCTGATCAGTGTGCTGGCTCGTTTCTTCGTGCTGCGGTTACGATTCCAGGAATGATCGACTACCGCGAATCGCGGGTCCATGCTTGCGCCAGTTTTCCTTGGCTCAATGGGCAGTCGGTCGATGCCGACCTTTCTGAGGCATTGGGCATCGAGTGTATTATGGTGCACGACGTACACGCATTGTGCCTAGCCGAGTTTCTCTACGGTAACGCTTCTGGCTACAGCACTTACTGCGTGCTGGATGGAAGTGCGGGGCTTGGTGTGGGCGTTATGACTGATGGCAACCTTTTCTTTGGTGGGCAAGGCTATACCGGCGAGATTGGCCATGGCACGAGAGTGGGAGGCGAACGCCTCTGTACGTGCGGTAGGGTAGGATGTCTGGAGACGGTTGCTAGCGATTGGGGCATGTTAAGCACAGCTTCCGAATCACTCGGTCGAACGATTTCTTTTGAAGAACTGGTTGCCTTAGCCGCCCAAGGGGACGAAGCGGTTCTTTCGTCAATCGATCTCTTGACCGATCATCTTGCTATGGCGCTATCCCAGGTCTTCAGCCTATTTAATCCGGAATGTATCTACCTTTACGGCCGTATGTTCCACCAAGTGGAGGGTCTTTTCGAGAAGCTATTCGACAAGACCCGTGATCAAACGTTGCCGGCGATTTTCGAGACGGGATCGCTTCAGTTAGCGTCAAAGACGGTTTTGCAAGGGGCTGTGGCTAGCGCGATTGCGTCGATCACTGCTACGCCGGTCGATTCGCTTCGAGCCACCATGCATGGTGCCAATCCAATTTCAGCATTTGCAAGAACCGAGTAAAAGTAAAGTTAAATATTCTTGACGATATCGGGCGTCGAACTTATCTTGCTTACCTAGTGCAAGCCGCACACGTGTATTCCGTTAGCAACCCTGATCTATTAGCGATCAATGGCTGTTGAAGCGGAGCACTTGTTTGGGACTTGCTACCAAGGCTAATGGCTACGTCTGTAAAACAGGTAGGTTTTTTGAACGATGAAGTTTCTTCTCTTATTCATTTGCTTTGTTTTGGAGAGTGCCACACTTGGCTCGGTCAGTTTTGCGGAGCCTCCGTCGGGAACCGACATCAGCATTGGCTGGCGGGTTGTCAAAAACTTTGTTGACAAGGAATCGGAAAGCGACCGGTTTCAAGCGGAACTTACGATCACCAACCGATCTCGCGTGCCGCTTGGTCGGACTGGCTGGCGACTCTACTTTTGTTCTCTCCGGAAATTTGAGCCTAGTGTTCCTCTCGACGAGGTTCAGATTTCGAGGATTAACGGAGACCTTTTCTGGCTTCAGCCACAGTCGGTGTTCAAGCCGATTGCCCCTGGCGAAAGCCGAAGTTTTTTGATTCAAGGCGTTGGTTCGATCGTCAAAGAATGCGAACTTCCGACGGGGCACTATTTTGTGTTCTACGATTCGCTTGGCAATGCAGAGGCTCCTTCTGCGGTGATCGAGGTGCAGATTGCTCCTTTTGATTCTGAGCAACAAACGAAACGGGGTCCTCGTGACATGATTCCTGTACCGTCGTCTGCCTCTCGCTATGAAGAAAATCTGCAGCTCTCGCAACTCCCACTCGATCAGGTCGATCAGGTCGATCTGGTTTTGCCAACGCCGAAAAAAGTGACGCGGCTTCCCGGCACGGTGCAGCTTGATACTTTGACAGCCCTCTCTTACGAATCAGGTTTGGAAAACGAAGCACGCCTCCTTGGGTCGCATTTGTCGGTTTTGCTCGGAAAAACTGTTTCGGTCGAGGAGAGTCTCGTTAGGCGCGGAACCATTCGTTTAGAGCATGGCACGCACTTAGCGGCCGAAGAATATGTGCTTAGCACGGATTCAGACTTGGGCGTAACCATTATGGGGGGCGGACCTGCGGGCGTTTTTTACGGTGTGCAGAGCTTTCTTGCTCTCTTGCCTGTGGAGGCGTTTTGTGGGCCTAGCGATTCGCTCTCACTACCAGCGGTACGGATCGTGGACGCGCCCCGTTTTCGGTATCGGGGATTGCTTGTCGATGTGGCTCGCAATTTTCAATCCCCAGAGACCATAAAGAAGCTGTTGGATTTGATGGCGTTTTATAAGTTGAATCGCTTGCATTGGCATTTGACCGATGATGAGGGGTGGCGCGTTGAAATTAAGGCTATTCCTGAGCTGACGATGGTTGGTAGCAGACGTGGCCACACGTTGGACGAGCGTGATTTCCTGATGCCCTCGCAAGGCTCTGGACCCGACCCGGAAAAATTTCCTGGGAGTGGCTTTTACACGCAGAGCGAGTTTGTTGAGATATTGCGCTACGCGGCTGATCGGCATATTCAGGTAGTTCCCGAATTTGATTTTCCGGGGCACGCCCGTGCGGCGATTCGTGCAACGGAGTCGCGTCGGAAGCGGTTGATCGAAGGAGGCAAACCCGAGCAAGCTCATGAGTTTGTTTTGATTGATCCGGATGACCACTCGGAGTATGAATCGGCCCAGTATTGGAATGACAATGTTGTGGATGTAGGGCTTGAATCGACGTACCACTTTATCGATACGGTCGTAGGCGAGATCGCCGGTCTTTACAGACAGGCTGGGGTTCCTATGCCCCTATTTCATGTGGGTGGGGATGAGGTGCCGCATGGGGCTTGGCAAAAGTCGCCTGCTTGCCATCGCTTGGCCCAATCGGGCAAGGTAGCTTCGCTCGATCAGGCCGCGTTGCAAGATTATTTCTTTCTCCGCATTTTGGAGATCCTGGATCGACACCACTTCCGAATGGGAGGCTGGGAGGAAGTTCTTTTGAAGCAGAGCAAGGAGGGATTAAAACAGCCGAATCGCGATTTTCTAGAAAAGCCCCTGACGGGATACGTCTGGAATAATGTCTGGGGTTGGGGGCAAGAAGATTTCGCTTATCGGCTTGCGAATGCGGGGTTCGATCTAGTGCTGTGCAATGCAACCAACCTTTATTTCGACTTGGCCCACGACAAGCATCCTCAAGAGCCGGGGCATGGTTGGGCTGGCTACATGGAGTTGAAGAAGCCTTTTGAATTTGCCCCCTTGGATTTTTTTCAGAATGCTAGCCATGACAAAATGGGGAATCCGATTTCGGCAAAGAGGTTTGCTGATTCGGTGCGGCTTACGCCGGATGGTAAAACGAAAATCCTTGGAATCCAAGGTCAGCTTTTCGGAGAGTTTGTTCGTAGTTCGGATCGTCTCGAATACATGGCTTTTCCGAGGGCCATTGCCTTGGCCGAGAGAGCCTGGGCAAAGCAGCCTGAATGGTCCACTACGAGAGATATTCAGCAGCGAGAAAAGCTGCTCGCTGTGGCCTGGAATCGTTTCGTCAACACGCTTGGGAGTCGTGAGCTTCCACGGTTAGATTTCTTGTATGGTGGGACGAACTACCGACTTCCTTTGCCTGGCGCAAAGGTCGAGGATGGCCAGCTTTATGCCAATGTGGCTCTTCCGGGGCTAGCGATTCATTACACTACCGATGGCACCGAGCCGAGCTTGGATTCTGCTCGTTACGAGCAGCCGGTCGAGGTGGATGGCCAAGTGCGACTTCGTGTGTTTGATCGACGTGGTCGTGGGAGTCGTATTGTGGAATGCCAAGAGTGAACAACCCAAGGAAATTGAATGCCCCAGCAAACTGAAATGGATTCCACCACACGCCGCGCAGATAGACCCGGTGGTAGCCGTGTTGCCTCGATTGATGTTTTGCGCGGGGTCACGATTCTCGCGATGTTGTTTCTCAATGACCTTGCCGGCGTAACGGGCACGCCGGCATGGCTGAAGCATATCCAGCCCTCGGATGCCGATGGCATGACGCTTGTGGATGTGGTGTTTCCCGCGTTTATGTTCATCATGGGTATGTCGATCCCGCTAGCCATCGGCCGTCGTCTGGATAAGGGCGATTCGATTCTGAGTATTCAAGGCCACATTCTACTGCGGACGCTTGGGCTGTTGGCCATCGGTTTTTTCATGGTCAATCAGGGTTCTCTTTCTAAAGAGGGCTTGTTGTCTCGTCCTGTCTGGATTTTGCTTTCCTACCTTGGAATCCTTTTACTCTGGAACTCTTGGAGTACTTCGTCGCTTTTTCGAGAACGATTTGCTTGGGTTCTGAGAGGTGTGGGCTTGGTGCTGCTTGTTGTTCTGGCCATTCTTTTTCGTGGAGAAGGAGAAAAAGGATTTATCGAAATGCGGCCGAGCTGGTGGGGCATTCTTGGTTTGCTCGGCTGGGCAAACTTGGTGGCTTCTTACGTTTATCTTTTCTTGCGCAACCAGATGGCTGCGTTGGTCGGAGCGATGTGCTTGTTGTACTTGTTTTTTGCGGCGGACACGGTCGGGCATTTTCCTGATCTGTGGGGGACGCAATGGGTTGATGTTGCGACAGCGCTCGGATCTCATCCTGCCATTGTGCTCGCCGGAGTGGTTCTTGGGGTTTTGCTTCGGTCGGATTCTCCGATCCAATCGCCTTCGTCCCGAATTCGGTGGGCTGTTTTCTATGGGGGCGGCTTGGCGCTTGGCGGCTACTTGCTGCATTCGCTGAACGAGGTTCACACAATGTTTTTCCTCAACAAAATCAACGCCACACCGCCGTGGGGCCTATGGAGTTCGGCCATCACCGCTTGGATTTGGGCAGCCGTCTACTGGCTGGTCGATGTGCGGGGGATCCAACTGGGGACGCGCACCTTTTCTTTGGCTGGCAAGAATGCACTGTTTATCTATATGCTGGTCCCGATTCTTTATGCTTCGATCGACCTCTGGGAGAGGTCTGTCGGCTCGTCGAGTGGATACTGGGAACTGGGTTCTCAATTCAATACGGGTTTTTCTCGCGCGCTCGTTCAGTCGTATGCCGTTGCGTGGGTGGCCGTTGCGTTACGGAGGGTCGGTGTGCAGCCTAAACTGTAACGATAGATATTTAGTTCAAGTTTACTTCTCTGGCAATTGGAACTTCCACAATGAATCGTTTCGAACCCTTCCCGAGAAAAGCTGTTTGCAGGTGTTGGCTGCGGGTCCTTCTGGTGCTTGTCTGGATGGGCCTATGCGTAGGCATTTCGCAAGCAGCCGAGCGGAATATTGTGCTGATTGTTGCCGACGATCTGAGTCCGGACCTTGGTTGCTATGGCAACCCTGTCGTCAAGACACCGAATATTGACCAACTTGCTGCTGAGTCGACGTTGTATGATTATGCGTATGCCACGACAGCCAGTTGCAGTGCGAGCCGGTCGGTGATTTTTTCGGGGCTTCACAACCACTCGAACGGTCAGTTTGGCCATCAACACAATTATCATAATTTTAGCGCCCAGCCGTGGGTGCAGAGCTTGCCGGTATTGCTCCATCGGCAAGGATATCGCACGGCGAATGTGGGGAAGTTTCATGTCGCTCCAGAGTCGGTGTTTCACTTTGATGAACGACTGATCTCAACCAACCGCACACCAGAGCGCATGGCGGAGAATTGCCGAGAATTTCTCGCATCTCAAGGGAAGACGGGGCAAGCGAAGTCGGACAAGCCCTTTTTTCTCTACTTTGCGACGAATGATACGCATCGAAGCGGTGGCATTGCCATGGATCGGCCGGGTCGTCCTAACCAATTTGGCAACGAGGTTGCAGACAGAGAGGGCCTTTCTAAGGTGGAATACAGTCCAGGTGAAGTGGTAGTGCCATCGTTTTTGCCCGACTCGCTCGAATGCCGTGCTGAGCTGGCCCAGTACTACCAGTCGATCTCTCGATTCGATAGCGGGGTTGGTCGTCTGATAAAAGTTCTCAAAGAGACCGGGCATTGGGAGAGCACACTTGTGATCGTAACAGCGGATCATGGCATGGCTTTTCCTGGTGCAAAGACGACTGTTTACGAGGCGGGGTTGCGTGTGCCGTTTGTGGTGCGAGACCCTTATCAGCCTTTGAATAAAACGGTGCGCAGCGATGCGTTGATTAGTCTGTTGGACATCACGCCGACTTTGGTGGATTACGCCCAGGGAATCGACCATGCAACCGGTCAGGTCAAAGGATTGGAAAAGGAAAAATGGGAATGGAAAACGTTCTCGCCCGAGGATGAACGGTTTGCTCTTGGCGAAGTCGGCGAGATGAAGTGGGTGCCTTATACTTTTCATGGACGTTCGATCTTGCCGACGCTTGGCAAGAGCAGCACGCCTGGGTGGGATTCGATGACGGCCTCGCATACTTTTCATGAGATTCAAAATTATTATCCGATGCGAGTCTACCGCGATCGGAAGTACAAGCTTATATGGAACATCGCACACCAGTTGCCTTTCCCGTTCTCGTCGGATCTTTGGACGGCACCGACTTGGAAAGCTCAGCATCGGCAGGGGCCGGATGCTCCGTTTGGATTCCGCACGATTCGTTCGATGATGCAGCATCCGAAATTTGAGCTGTTCGACATGGAGCAAGATCCGGAAGAGAAAAAGAACTTGGCCGACGATTCGCAGCACGCGGACGTGCTTGCTCGGTATATTGAGAAGCTCCGGTCGTTTCAGCACGCGACTGGTGATCCTTGGGCGCTGAAATGGAACTATGAGTGATTTGCTGGGCGAGATTTTCCTCGCAGATCGCAATCGGTTTTCCTTGGAGCGTCGTGGGTGTCTGAAAAATAGCGAAAAATCCCTGGTTTTGGCCCCGTTCTCTTACGGGCCGGTTCGGCTACAATGGTGCGTTTGTGGTGATCTGGGCTAGTGACCTGGAGAGTAGGCCCAATAGATTCTATTGATAATAGTGAGGAGAGTTGCGTGCCCGGAACGTGTGTAATTGGATTGCAGTGGGGTGACGAAGCCAAGGGGAAGATTGTCGATCTGTTGACGCAGGAGCATGACGTGGTCGTGCGTTATCAGGGGGGCGCTAACGCCGGGCATACGGTCGTCGTGGGCGAGGAGGTCTACAAGCTGTCATTGCTGCCTAGTGGGGTGCTGACGCCGGGGGTGACCTGTGTGATTGCTGGCGGCGTGGTTTTGAATCCGGAGAAGGTGATTGAGGAACTGGACGAGCTTGTCTCGCGCAAGGTCGACGACGCTGATAATTTAAAAATTAGTGATCGCGTGCATGTGATTTTCCCATGGCATTTTGCCGAAGATCGCGTGCTCGACAAGAATACGTCGGATGGCGAGAACATCGGTACGACGGGCCGGGGTATTGGCCCTTGCTATCGGGACAAAGTGGCTCGCTCTTATGCGGTACGGCTTGGCGACATGTATCGCGATACGTTTCGCAAACAGATCGAGCATAACACGGCGGTCAAGAATCAGATACTAACAGCCATGTATGCCAAGGGCGATTTTCAGCCGCTTGATGCTGGGGAAATTTACGAGCAGTATCGAGCTTATGCCGAACGGCTCAAGCCTTATGTGGCCGACACGACCGAGTATTTGTTGTCGGCAGCCGAGGCGGGCAAGCGAATTTTGTTTGAGGGGGCGCAAGGGGCGCTGCTTGATGTAGATCATGGCACCTATCCTTTTGTGACCAGCAGCAACAGCTCGGGCGTGGGGATCTCGAATGGTTCGGGCGTGCCGGCTCGGTATATTAATCGCGTGCTTGGGATTGTGAAGGCCTATACGTCGCGAGTCGGTGGCGGGCCGTTTCCGACAGAGCAGGATAACGAGATTGGCCAGCGGATTCGCGACCAGGGGAATGAATATGGCACGGTGACCAAGCGTCCTCGGCGCTGCGGTTGGTTGGATACGGTGGCGGTTCGGTATACGACCCGTCTGAGTGGGGTCGATTCGATTTGCGTGATGCTGCTCGATGTTTTGAGCGGACTTGACGAACTGAAAATCTGCACTGCTTACGAGTTGGACGGGAAGCAGACGAACCAGTTTCCGAGCCATGTGGATGACATCCGCCGCGTGCAGCCGATTTATGAGACGCTGCCTGGCTGGCAAGAAGATCTGACGCAGGCGACCTCAATGAGCGACCTCCCGGCGAATGCGATCGCCTATGTCAAGCGTGTCGGCGAGCTAATCGGTGTGCCCGTCGAGATGGTTTCGGTTGGTCCGGCGCGTCGCCAGACGATTGCTTTGTAATGAGTGGGCTGTTCATGGGGAAAAAGAAAAAACCGCAGATAGACGCAGACAAACGCAGATGTTTGAATTTAGGTTTCGCATCTGCCTCCCTCGGCGGCTCCTATGCCTGACTGTGCTAAAACTCCTGCTGCTTTAGTTGAGGTGCCGCGTGCACGTTGGCCTCGGCATTTGGCGGTGATTATGGACGGGAATGGACGCTGGGCTGAGCGGCAAGGTTTGCCTCGCGTCGAAGGGCATCGTCGGGGCGTCGGTTCGGTTCGTTCGATTACTGAAGAGTGCGCTCGGCTAGGGTTCGAGCAACTGACGCTCTATTGTCTTTCGAGTGAAAACTGGAAACGGCCGCAGCAGGAAATCGATTTTCTGATGCATCTGCTCGAACAATACATGATCGAAGAGCGGACGACGATCATGGACAACGATCTGCGGGTACGGATGTTGGGCCGGCGGTCGAATATCCCTGAGCAGGTTTTGCGAGAGCTCGACAAGACGGTTGCCATGAGTGCGCAGAACGAAGGGATGTGGCTCAATCTGGCGATCAACTACGGTGGGCGTGCTGAGCTGGTGGATGCGATGCAAGCGATAAGCGGTAAGGTCGTCGCTGGGGAACTCTCGGCAAACGCGATCGACGAACAAACGATTAGTGAGCATCTTTATACGGCTGGGCTGGACGATCCCGATTTGCTGATTCGGACGGCTGGCGAAATGCGGATCAGTAATTTTTTGCTGTGGCAAGTGAGTTACGCAGAGATTTGGGTGACCGAAAAGTGTTGGCCTGAGTTTGACGAAACGACCTTGTACGAGGCAATGCAAGACTTTGCAGCACGCAACCGAAAATTTGGTGGGCTAACGAAGTAGTGGGTTTGTCTTGTTTTTCTGACCTCTTCGAGTGACTGATTATTGTGTTACGTTGGCGATTGATTCTTGGCCCGTTGTTGATTGCGTTTTTTGCGGCGCTCTGTAGGGCCGATGCGCAGACAGCTCGCCCTGGGACTTGGTTGATGCCGTTTGCGGTCGTGTTGTGTCTGCTTGCTACGCGAGAAATGCTCGGGTTGTTTCGCGTTACGGGTAAAAGTCCAAATGCTTGGACGGTTTATGTTGGGACGCTTTTGCCTTTGCTTGCGGCGTGTGTGCCGATTGCTTGGCTGGAGTATCCGGTGGACTGTCCCGTGGGTCGTTTGGGTTGGCTGGCTGGTGGGTTGGCGGCGGGGTTGCTCGTTGCGCTGGTGGGCGAAATGTGGCGTTATAGGGAGCCAGGCGAGACGATCGCGAATCTTGGTTCGTCGGCGTTGTCGGTTTTGTATGTCGGTGGGCTACTCGGTTTTTTGGTGCAGTTGCGATTGCTGCCGGTGGGGGGCGATGTCTCGCAAGGCGGGATGTTGGCGATGTTGTCGATGATTATTGTGGTGAAGTCGACCGATATCGGAGCTTACACTGCGGGGCGTTTATGGGGACGTCATAAAATGGCTCCTCGACTAAGCCCAGGGAAAAACGTGGGAGGGTGTGGCTGGCGGGCTTGTGTTTGCGATGGCCAGTGCTTGGCTCGCGTTGGGGCCTTTGGCAAGTGCGATGGGGATTGAGAGTGACCGTAGCTTGGTGGCCTGGTTGGGCGGCGTGTTGGTGTATGGCTTGTTGGTGAGTTCGGCTGGAATCGTTGGTGACTTGGCGGAGTCGTTGTTAAAACGCGATGCTGGGGTCAAAGATTCGAGCAGTTGGTTGCCCGGGTTTGGTGGGGTGCTGGACCTGCTCGATTCGCTGTTGGTGGCGGCCCCGGTGGCGTACTTTTGCTGGGTCAGCGGGCTGCTGGGGCTGTGATTGGGGAGATCGCCTCGGAGAGTCTTGCTAGGGGCAATCAGTACAAACGATACAAACCCAATGCTACTAAGTATTTAGGGGTTCTCAGGTAGGCTCGACTGGCTAGAGGCTGCTAGGATTAGGTATAGTTGGAGGGCACAGCCAAGCTTTTTCTCAGGTAGAGAAGAAGAGGACGTGGCAGAAGAGTTTTGGGGCACACTTATTTCACAGCGGTCGCCAGCGTGCGGTCGCCCTTTGCATGATAGAATCTACAATCTCGGTCGGCACTGCCGAAAACTTGATCCTGCTTTTGGGCACCAAGGATCAACACCTCAAGCAGATTCGTAGCACGATTCCTGCCAACATCTCGACGCGCGACGGAAAAATTCTTGTCCAAGGGGACGAAGAGGCCGTTATTAAGGCGACGGCTGTTTTGGAAGAGCTACGCAAGCGATTGAATCGTACCGGTGCATTGCATTCCGACGAAGTGTCGCGAGTGATTCAACGCGTGGCGAGTGGCGAGACGCCCCTTTTTACGGATCCTATTGGCGTTGAAGCGGGTCGCTCGATTCATCCTCGTACGCCAGGACAGGCCGAGTACGTGCAGGCGATTCGCGAGAACTCGCTCGTTTTTTGTACTGGTCCGGCGGGTACTGGAAAAACGTATCTGGCGGTTGCCACGGCGGTCGAAGCCTTGCGTTCGCAACGGATTCGCAAAATAGTGTTGGTGCGTCCTGCGGTCGAAGCGGGGGAGAGTCTTGGGTATTTGCCGGGAGACTTAGAAGCAAAGATCAATCCCTATTTGCGTCCGTTACTCGACGGGCTGCGCGAGATGATGGACTTTGACCAGATGCGCCGTTACATGGACGAAGACGTGATTGAAGTCGTGCCGTTGGCCTACATGCGCGGGCGGACGCTCAACGAGGCTTTTATTATTTTGGACGAAGCGCAGAATACTACGGTTTCGCAGATGAAGATGTTTCTGACTCGGATGGGCGAAGGTTCGCAGGTCGTGGTGTCGGGCGACACTTCGCAGACCGACTTGCCGCCCCATACGAAAAGCGGTTTAATCGACGCCCTGGCCAGACTGCGGGATATCGAAGGTTTTGCGAAGGTGGTGCTGACTGGCAGCGACATTGTGAGGCACCGATTGGTCCAGGCTATTGTCCGAGCTTACGACGAACGGAAGAAGAAATAGTAGGCCTATGTCTAGCGGCAATCAAACTCGAACTCGGCAACAGCGTGTGGCCACCGTAGAGCTTCCTCCGGGACCCTGGGGAATGCTGCTGGGGCAATTGCAGCGAGGAAGCGTGCTGCTGCGTCTGGCGTTGTGTGGCCTGTTGGCCGTGGTCTTGCTGATTTTTACACGGGGGTGGGATCCTCCGTTCAACTACCGGTTGAACGACATTCCTGGTCGCGACATTGTTGCGAGTGTCGACTTTAAGCAGATCGACCTGGAAGCTACGAAAGAGGCCCGTGATCGGGCGCGTCGGGTCGTGATGGCTATGTACGATCAAGATCCTGAACCGTTGATCCAGTTGCGGGCACAGTTGAGTAGCGAGATTTCGAAGCTGCTCTCGTCCGAGAAGTTGGAAGAGGTTGATCAGCAGTTGTGGCGAGACTTTGAACCGCCGTTAGCAGCGGGGACCCCTGATCCGACTCCGGAGGAGCGTCAGTCTCAGTTCGAGCGTTTTCGAGAAGCATTTGCTGAAGAAAATGCTTTGGAGGCTTATGGCGAACAGCTTGCAGAGGTTATGGCCCCCTTTGAGCAGTGGGGCTTGCTCGAATCGTTGCCGGTAGAACATAAAGAGCTGAACTTTGAAAAAATATTTATCCGGACTCGCGAGTCGGAAGGGCAAGGGTTTGGTGCTTCTGCGGGTCGGGAAGTGGCCGACGTGCGGATTGAGAATGCTGCGGCTCGGCTGCAATCTTCGTTGAACGAAAAGCTTGCTTCGGCTGAGTTGTCGCAACGGACTTTTGCTTGGTTACGGCCTCGTTTGATGACGACGTTGTCGGTGGACATGGACGCGACGCGTCAGGCTCAGGATGAAGCGGCTGCTGACACTCCGCAAGAGACGCGCCCTCTGCGTGCCGGGGAAGATGTTTTGGCTTCTGCGGGCGAACCGCTCTCGGTGGAATCGATGGAACTTTTGCGGTTGGAGTACGAAGAAAAGCTGCAACAGCAAGCTTACGGACCACGAGTGCGTCGGACTTTAGCCATGCTGGGCATGTATGTGGCTCTTTATACGTTGTGTGGTTTTTATATTCATACGCGTGAGCCGAAGGCGCTGGCTGAATTGTCACGTTTTGTTTCGCTGCTGACGCTTGTGTTGCTTACGGTCGTGCTGGGCTGCATCGTGTATCAGTATCAGTGGGGTACGGATATTATTGCGTTGTTGCTCTTGGCGATGACGTTGACGGTTGCGTATCAGCAAGAGCTGGCGCTTTTGTTGTCTGCCTGTGTAACGCTTGTGATTGCTGTTTCGATTGGGCACGATATGTCGCAGGCGTTGGTGTTGATGGCGACGGTCGCTGGTGCCGTGTTGGTGCTGGATGAAGTCCGTACGCGTGGCAAGCTGTTTACGGTGGGGTTGGTTGCCGCCGGGGTTGCTTTAATGACGACTTTGGGTGTGGGGACGCTCTATGGGCAGCCCTGGTCGGTCTTGTGGGTCAACGGTTTTACGCTTGCGTTGTGGTCGATTATCGCGGGGGCACTGATGACCGTGCTGTTGCCGACGGTTGAGAAAGTTTTTGGTGTGCAGACCGACTTGAGCCTGATCGAGCTTGGTGACCCGGCCCATCCGTTGCTGCAAGAGTTGATTCGTCGCGCGCCGGGTACGTATAACCATTCGATTACCGTGGCGGCGCTGGCAGAAGCGGCGGCTGAGTCGATCGGAGCGCGGGGTTTACTGGTTCGAGTGGGAGCCTATTTTCATGACATCGGAAAAATGTTGAAGCCGGGCTACTTTATCGAGAACCAAAGCCAGGGGGACAATCGGCACGATTCGTTGGTGCCGGCGATGAGTACGTTGGTGATTATCGCGCATGTGAAAGATGGTGCTGACCTTGCGCGACAGAATAAGTTGCCCGAGCAAATTATCGACTTTATTCAACAGCATCACGGTACGACGCTTGTCGAGTATTTTTATCGTCAGGCGAACGAGCAGCACGAGAATGATCCTGAGAGTGGTGAAGTCGACGAGAGTTCGTTCCGCTATCCGGGGCCAAAACCTCAGACCAAGGAGTCGGGGGTGCTGATGATGGCCGATGCCGTGGAGAGTGCGAGCCGAGCTTTGAAAGAGCCGACCCCTTCGCGGATCGAAAGCATTGTCGAAGAGATCTCTCGAAAGCGTTTGCTTGACGGTCAATTTGACGAATGTGGGCTGACTTTGGAAGAAGTACGCAAAATTGGCGAGAGTTTGGTAAAATCGCTGACAGCGGTCTATCACGGCCGCGTGAAGTATCCGGGGCAAGAGACGGCATAGGGAAATGACGAATGACGAATGACAAACTCAATCTACGTCGCCCGACGACAGGAGATGTTTCTGGCGAACTGTCGACGGAAGCCGACGGGGAACCTCCGGAACCGTCGCTACGTGTGCAAATTGCTGACGAGCAATCTGCATTGGTGGTCGACCCTTCGCAACTGCAATTAGCGGTTCGGCGAGTGCTGGGGGGTTCTTCCTACGACTCTGGCTTGATTAGCATTGCCGTTGTGGATGATCCGACGATCCATGAGATCAATCGCCAGTATCTTGAGCATGACTATCCGACAGACGTTTTGAGTTTTGTCTTGGAAGATCGCGAACCTTACCTCGAAGGTGAATTGGTCGTAAGTACGGAGACTGCCGTTCGCAATGCGGCAGAGTATGGCTGGCCTGCCGAGAGTGAGTTGTTGTTGTATGTGATTCATGGAGCATTGCATTTGATTGGTTTTCGCGACAAAGAGGCAGACGAAATAGTTGCGATGCGTGCTGCCGAGGTGAAGTACCTCTGCGAGCTGGGTATCGAGGTGCCTCGCAGTTCGACGCGATGGTCTGCTGTGGCAGGATGGAATGAAACCGACGAGGAGGTACGTTCTCGGTGAGTATGACGCAGTTGTTTTGGATGGGTGTTCTTTCGCTGGCTGCAACGTCGGTCGCTAGCCTAGGGGCTAGGGCGCTGCGCGATTTTTCGCGGCACGACCTCGAAGAGCTTGCCCGGCGACGCGGACAACCTGAACGATTTACCCAAGTCTTGCGTTTGCATGAAACGGTTGCTTTAGGCGTCGAGATGTTGGCGATTTTTTTCGCGACCTTGGGGACGCTCACAGGCAGTTGGTGGGCGATTGAGCGTTGGGAGATATCGCCGGGCGATTCCTGGTCCACACTTTTTGCTCTTTCTGCTTGTCTAGGTATGGTTTTGACGGTTTCGGCAACATGGCTGCCGTGGGCTGTTTCGCGTCTTTCGGCGGAACGCTTTTTGTATCACACTTGGCCGCTTTGGAAAGTGCTGGCACTGTTGGCTGCACCGCTGATTTGGGGGGCTAAACTGGTCGATACGACGCTGCATCGGCTCGCCGGGCGGGTGCCGCAGAGTGTTGACGAGGAAACGATTGAAGAAGAAATCCGCGCGATTGTTACCGAAGGGCACCGCGAGGGACTCTTGGAAGAGGACGCCCGTGAGATGATTGAAGGGGTGATTGAGCTGGGCGACGCCGATGTGTCGGAGATCATGACCCCCAGGACCGACATGCACATGCTTTCGGTCGCGATGCCTTGGGAGGAGATGGTGGCGGATGTGATCGAGGCGGGGCACACGCGGATACCTGTCTACGATGCGAATCGCGATGATATTATCGGCATACTATATAGCAAAGATTTGCTGCCCGAGTTGGCCACAGGTGACCACGATTCGAGAACACCGATTCGCGAATTGCTGCGTAAGCCCGTCTTTGTTCCCGAGACGAAGCCGGTCGACGATTTGCTGCAGATGTTTCAACAGCTACATACGCACATCGCAGTAGTGCTTGACGAGTATGGAGGGGTGTCGGGGTTGGTAACGATCGAGGACGTCCTCGAAGAAATTGTTGGTGAGATTGTCGATGAGTATGACGCAGAAGTGGAGCAAGAGATTCAGCGACTCGACGAGAACACATGCGAAGCCCTGGGGCGGACGCACGTGGATGTGATCAACGAAACCATGCGACTCGACCTGCCCGACGATGGCGATTTCGATACGATCGCCGGGTTTGTTTTTACGGAACTGGGCCGCGTGCCCCTAGTTGGCGACACGCTCATTTGGCAAGATCTCGTAAAAATCGAGGTGTTAGAAGCCTCGAAACGTCGGATTGAGCGAGTGCGCATCGAGCGGCTCGGACGTGGACATCTTGAAAGTGCTTAGCTGTAGATTGAACGCGGGACGGCTAGCAGGAAATTGACTAATTACTAGCGATACATCTGCGACTGCTTCTGGCAGCCAGAAGGACAAAAAGCATGAAAAAAAACTCGTTCTTTCAACCTCGAAGCGTCTTGAATCAAGGACCGGCGCTGTGCTTTTTTCTGTCCGTCTTTTTCTTTCTTCTCGAAGCAGGAAGTGCCAGCTCTCAGGACGTCGAGTCTCCTCCTGGATGGGAGCCTATTCGCTCGGTGAAGATGCAAAGTGGATTGCGCGCTTTTTGGGATGTGAACGGAACCAACGCTCATCGCGATGAAGCCCTTCGGCACGGTTTTTCTCCGGTGCTATTGATGAACGACTACAGCGACTACGTGGGCAAGCATAAGCGAAGTATTCTTAAATTCCTTGAGAGCCAGGACCACCCTAACAACCCTTGGAATCGGCCAGAGTACTTCGAGGAAATTGTTCGTCAGAATATAGAGAGAGCTGACAAAAATCGGGATGTTCGTTCGGTAAGACCTAGTATCTTTGTACATGATATCGAGTTCGATTTTGAACAGGATATTGAGAAAGCCTGGGCTGACCCCGTGGTGAAAGCGGCAAGTGGTACGAAGACCTTCAGAAAATTTCGAGACGCCTATCTTGCCAAGTGGGCAGAGTGGCTTTGGCTTCCCTGCGAGTGGGGCAAAGAGGTGTTTCCCGATCTGCAGACGGGTCTCTATGGTCCCCAGCCTTTTCGGCGGGACTTTTGGGGGATCGCTGGCAAAGACACCAAGCAAATCGATGGTACCCATGCGTTGGATGGCGAGCTTTGGAAGTATATTGATCCGCATGTCGATTTCTATGTGGCGAGTATCTACCTTTTTTATGACACTCCAGGTTCGCTCTACTACATCGCATCGAACGTCGAGGAGAATGTCAATCGTACGAGGAAGTACGGAAATAAGCCAGTTTGCGCGTATTCCTGGTTGCGCTATCACGGGAGCAATAAGGAGCTTGGCAATCGAGAGTTGGACCCTTGGCTCGCGGATGCAACGGCGGTCATTCCCTATTTCTATGGAGCACGAGGCAATGTGCTTTGGGGCTGGGAACCTAAATCGGATGACAAGGCTCTCTATAAAAACCTCCAGATCTACACGGAGAGTCTTGGGCGGATCGCCGATTTGTCAGACAAGTTTGCCAAGGCAAAGCCGGTCGCCAACGATAAGTTGGCGCATGTGTTGTGGAAAGAAAAGCGTCCTCTGCTGAAGCGATTGCAAGTTGACGGGAGTAAGGACGAGTGGATTGTGTTGGCAGCGAACCCCTGGCAGGCTGAGGACGAGACGAGTCCGCTCCACATTCTTTGTGGCAATCGGAGGTATACGCTAGAACTTCAGGGACGCCATTGTGATATTTTCCATATCACCCAAGGTCAGGTGAAGCGTCTCCAGGTCGACTACCGTCAAGCTAGTGCAAACTAGCTGGAGCGGACTGGAACCGGGTTTAGCCTGTGCTAGCAGACCGCTGGTTTGATCTTGCTGGAAATTCCACGCTTTTCTACTCTCCGAAGCTCTGAGGCTTGGGCTGCGCGTGAAGATGGAAGCAGCTTGGAGCCACTGTTCGCCTTCCGCCTTTTTCATGTAAGCAAGTAGATATGCCTAAATTTCTTCTGGCTCTAACGGCTTTGGCTCTTTGGACACCCAGCGACTGCGCCGCTGTGAATTGGAACCCGACAACGTGGGAGTTGCCTAGCTTTTCGAGCGAGGTTGCTCCGGCTGGCACGCCCGCCTGGTGGAAAAAACACAAGAGCAAGGCGGAGTTTGTGCCGGGCGAGGGGTATCGCGTGGAGGGATTTGCGGGCTATTTCGACCAGCAGGGACGTCCGATTCAGGCCGTTGTTGCCAAAATTCTCAAACAAGAAAAGTCCAAAGGTCTGTTGGAAGATATCAACATGACCGAAACGATGGCGAGCTTCAAACAGCAGGTTGGAATGGGCCCCGACGAGCAACAGGCGAAAATGGCTTTTGCCAAAGGCGAAGATTTATTTCAACGTGAGAGATACGCCGAGGCGGCCAAGCAGTTTAAAGAGACCGTAGGGCGCTGGCCGAACACCAGTTTGGCGCAGGACGCGCTGTATCAAATGGCGGAGAGTCAGTTCTTTGCTAACGAGTACTCCGCGGCAATCGAAACGTATGATAGGCTATTGAAAGCGAACCCCAATTCGCCGCATTTGGATAAGATCATTCGCCGGCAGTTTGATATTGCACGGTATTGGGAGCAATCTCACCAGCATAAGCCTCATTGGCCGGTGACGCCGAACTTTTTGGATGACAAGCGCCCGTTGTTTGATACGTTGGGTCGCGCTATGAAAATTTATGAAAACATTCGCTTGAATGACCCCACGGGGCCGCTGGCTGATGACGCGATTATGGCGACCGCCAATTCGTTTTTTGTTCGGGGTCGCTACGGTGATGCGGACTATAGTTACGAGCTGATTCGTAACGAGTATCCGCGCAGCGAGCATCAGTACGAAGCACATATCCTGGGGTTGCAATGCAAGCTTCGCAAATACCAAGGGGCAGACTACGACGGCGCTCCGCTGTTTGAGGCAAAAAATCTTGCCAAGCAGCTGAGAGTTCAGTTTGCAGGCAAGCTCAACGCAGAAGAAAAGGAGCGTCTGGCCGTTACCCAAGCGATGTTGCAGAAACAACTGGCCGACCGGGATTGGAAGCTGGCGAAGTTTTACGAAGGTCAAGAGAACTATGGCAGCGCAAAGTTCTACTACGCCAAGGTGTTAAGGAAGTTCCCGAATACGCCTGCCGCTAGCCAGGCTCGCGAGAATTATGCAATACTTCAAGACAAGCCTGATAGCCCGCCGGTGAAGCTGGCTGGCATCATCAAATATATTCCTGACAATGCGGAGCGGCAGGCGATTCAACAGGTTCCGCTACTTGTACCAGACTCAAAAACGCTGATCGCTCGTCCGCCGTCTGATGCTGACGGTTCGGTGGTTCGCTAAACGTAGAGGACAGCATGCGTATCTCCATTTGCCGATTCGCTTTTGCGATAGGGCTGCTCGCAGTGTTGGCAGGCTGCGCCTCTTATCGCGTCGGTTCCCAGTCGTTGTACGCACCCGACGTAACCACGGTCTATGTGCCGATGATCGAGTCGAGCAGTTTTCGGCGTGACTTGGGCGAACGGCTGACCGAAGCGGTCGTCAAAGAAATTGAATTGAAGACACCCTTCAAAGTCGTTGGTACGCCGGACGCGGATAGCATCTTGTCAGCACGCTTGGTCAGTGATACCAAACGCGTTACGATTGAAAACCAAAACGATGATCCTCGCGCCGTAGAATTTCATATGGCCGTGGAGATCACTTGGCTCAATCGACGCCGGGTTCCGCTACGAGCGCCGACCACCTTGCCCTTGCCCCCCGAACTGTTGCCCGTCGGCAATACGTCGACCCTGATTGCCGAAGCAGGGCAGTCGGTTGCCACAGCTCAACAACAGTCGCTCGTAAGATTGGCGCAACAGATTGTTTCGACCATGGAAGAACCTTGGTAGGGCGGCTCTCGTCGGTGGTTCTTGCGGGATCTCTGTGCTAGGCTAGCAAGCATGACCGTATTGCAAGAACGATTTCCAAAACGCGCGACCCGATGGCGGCTGCGCACGCGTGCCCTTGATTTTGGGGCCCTTGAGTTTGGCCGCCGTCCGTTGTTGATGGGGATCGTGAATGTTACGCCCGATAGTTTTTCTGATGGGGGGCGGTTTGCCAATCCGCAAGCGGCGGTCGAGCACGCGATGCAGCTTGTTGCCGACGGGGCGGATATTCTTGACGTTGGAGGGGAGAGTACCCGACCCGGTGCCGAGTGTGTTGCGGTCGAAGAAGAGCTTGAGCGCGTGATTTCGGTTGTTGAAGCCTTAGCAAAGCAAACCAAAACGCCAATCTCGATTGATACGAGCAAAGCTGCCGTAGCGCAAGCTGCAATGGAAGCTGGGGCAGAGATCATCAACGACGTCACGGGCCTGGCGGGCGATCCCAAAATGCTTGAGGTTGCCAAAACCACCGGCGCGGGCGTTTGTGCGATGCACATGCAGGGTAATCCGCAGACGATGCAGGACGCCCCGAGCTACGACGATGTGGTGAAAGACGTTTTTGGCTATCTCGAGGCGCGACGCGATGCGCTGCTGGCGGCAGGGATCGTTGCCGAACGGATCTGTTTAGATCCGGGGATTGGGTTCGGAAAAACGCATCAGCACAATTTTACGTTGATGGCCCACTGCCACGATTTCCACAAGCTGGGCTGCCCGTTGCTAGTGGGGCACTCCCGTAAAGGTTTTTTGGCAAAACTGCTGGGAGACAAGCAGGCGGATCGTACTGCTGCGACGGTTGGCGGGGCACTGGCGTTGGCGGCTCAGGGAGTGCAGGTATTACGCGTCCACGACGTACGGCCTGTCCATGAGGCGCTGCTGGCATTCGAGGCTTCTGGCGGAATGGGCGGGGCTGCAGGCGTGCTAGCGGAGTAGCGAGACTCCGTAGCGACGTTGACCCAACTGCGGGATTGAACGATACTTACGGGGCTGGGGTCTGTTTGCGATCCTGGGCTATACCGACCCCTGAATCTTGTTTGTCTCGTTCGCAGAATTTCACCCATGACTACCGTAACGACCACGGCTGCTGAGCCGACCGATCTGACCGCCTACTGCCAGCAGGTGGCCGAGCGAGCGAAAGCCGCATCGACTTTGTTGGCCCAAGTTCCTGGCGAATTGAAAATCGCGTGGTTGCGCCGTTCGGCTCAGTTGTTGCGAGAGAACGTCGCAGCGATCGAGGTGGCGAATGCGATCGATCTCGAAGCGGCTCCCGACTATGGATTGACCGAGGCGCAGGTTGACCGTTTGCGATTAGACAAAGAACGTGTCGAGGGGATTGCTGCTGCCTTGGAAGAAGTGGCGATGCTCAGAGATCCGATCGGTCAGGTGATCGACTCGACGGTGCGGCCGAATGGACTGACGATCAACAAGATTCGCGTGCCGTTGGGCGTCGTGTTCTTCATTTATGAGTCGCGTCCGAATGTGACCGCCGACGCGGCGGCGATTTGTGTGAAGGCGGGTAACGCGGTTATTCTTCGCGGCGGGAAAGAAGCGATTCATTCGAGTCAGGCAATTGTGCAATTGTTGCATCAGGCGGCGGAGGAGATCGGAGTGCCGATCGACGCGGTGCAGCTTGTGCAAACGACCAACCGTGATGCCGTTGGGCATTTTTTACGTTTGCCGCAGTTGATTGATGTGGCCATTCCACGCGGTGGCGAAGGGTTGATTCGTCGTGTTTCGGACGAAGCGCAGATGCCGGTGATTAAGCATTTTGACGGAAATTGCCATGTCTATGTTGATGCGGCGGCTGACTTACAGATGGCGACCGAAATTGTTGTCAATTCGAAGTGCCAGCGGATGGGGGTCTGTAATACGGCGGAGTCGTTGCTGGTTCATGCTGATGTCGCGAGTGAGTTTTTACCTCTTGTTGCGAAGGCTTTGCAATCGCAAGAGGTTGAGCTGCGCGGGGATGAGCGAACGTGTGAGTTGGTCGATGGTGCGACGCCGGCTAGCGAGGCGGACTACGGCGCTGAGTTTTTGGGGCCGATTATCTCGGTTTGTGTCGTCGGTTCGGTGGAGGAAGCGGTCGTGCATATCAATCGTTATGGCTCGGGTCATACCGATGCGATCGTGACCAACGATTTGGCGGCCTCGCGGGTGTTTGCCGGGGGCGTCGATAGCTCGGCGGTGATGATCAACACGAGTACGCGGTTTAATGATGGCGGCGAGTTTGGTTTGGGTGCTGAAATCGGCATTAGCACCGACAAATTCCACGCTCGTGGGCCTTGTGGTATCGAGGAGCTGACGAGTTACAAGTATATTGTTCACGGAAACGGACAAATAAGGAAATGATTGCGGAATGCGGATTTCGGATTGCGGAATAGTTGAGTCGGTTAAGCCGATTTAGATTCCGCATTCCGCAATCCGAAATCCGCATTCTTTCGCAAGGAGTGCGAAATGGGTGATGTTTTAAGCCAAGCGGAAGTTGAGAATTTGCTCAGCGCGATGGACGGCGAGCCGGAGGCGGCGGCGGTTGCCGTGCCGACGGGGCCTGCACGTACGCGCGAGAAGATTACGGTCTACGACTTCAAGCGTCCCGAACGTGTTGGCAAAGAGCAGATGCGTGCTTTGCAGACGATGCACGAGGGGTTTGGTCGCAACTTTGGCGCCGCGCTGTCGGCGCTTCTTCGGACGATAGTCGAAGTGAAGCTGACGAGTGTCGATCAGCTGACCTATAGCGAGTTTGTGTTCAGTCTAGAAAACCCTACTTGCTTTAATCTGGTCAACGCGAAGCCGCTCGAAGGGCAGTTGATTCTGGATATCAATCCTTCGATTTTGTTTCCGATTATTGACCGTTTGTTGGGTGGCACCACGGCGTCTGCTGCCCCGGCCCGGCGACCGCTAACTGAGATTGAGTTGAGGCTCGTTTCTCGGATTACGGATCTCTTTCTGAACGAGATGCAACATGCGTGGGAGAACGTGCTGTTGTTGGATTTGGAAGTCGATCGTGTGGAGAGCAATCCCCAGTTGGTGCAGATTATACCGGCGAATGAGGTCGTGATTTTGGTCAGCTTTGAATTGACCGTTGGTGATACACGCGGGATGGTGAATCTTTGCATTCCGTTTAACGCCATCGAACGGATTAGTCACAAGCTTTCCTCCAATAGCTGGGTGAGCTATAGCAAACGTCCTCCGACGCAGGAGTCGATTCAACTGATCAGTGACCGCATCGCGAATGCACCTGTCGAAGTCGTGGTCGAGCTTGCCGAGACAACGATTTCGACGTCCGACTTATTAGGCCTTCGCGTGGGGGACATCATTGCCAGCGAAAAAGATGTTCACGAGCCGTTGATTGTTTCGGTTGAGGGGCGTCCCAAGTTTGAGGCCAAGCCGGGGCAATTCAAAGGACGTAAAGCGATAGAGATTGTGCAAGCCCTTGAGGAACAGCACTTGGTGACCCAGCCAATGAAAGACCTAACGCCACCTCCGCAGCCAGCCGAGTCTGCCTAGTGCGGTGCGAGCCGCACACGCGAAGGGTACTTGCTCTCTCAAAGAATCGGGTGCCTAGGCGGCTGGAGAAGACAAGCCGGTTTGGGTTTGCAGGGCAAAAGCCGGAGTTTGTGGAGGATTTAGCCTCTCGGGTTCTTTGCGGTTCAAAAATACTACTCGATGCTTCGCTGAATTGATTGACAGAGCTCCCTGGAATTGGCCACAATGAGAGGAGAGTGCTTTTCTTTTCTAGATGATTTTTCCGTGTTACTTGCGAGGGGGTAAGTAACGCGAGACCATTGCTGTGGCACCTTTTGTTGCCTGCGTCTGCAAGCCGCAAAGAACCTGATGGGAGATCGACCGTGGGGATCCCAGTCAAATGTCCGTTTGGGCATGAGTTCAAAGTCAAAGATAAGTACGCAGGGAAGAAAGGGCTTTGCCCCTTCTGCAAAGATCAGGTTGCCGTGCGAGTGCCTGACGCGGCAACCTCCCCAGACCTGAAGAAGGCCGCGTATCGTGCGGCCGCAGAAGAACATGGCGGAGGGGCCGCAGCCGCCGCAGCATCTTCGGTGTTTGATGATGACAGCGGCGTCAACGACGCAAGCACGAGCGGTAGCTTGTTAAGCTCGTCAGTGTTGCGTCACAACATCAAATGCAAATGTGGCGAGAAAGTTCCGATGTGGTTCGCCCGTTGCCCGAAATGTGGTGTTTTCTTGGAGCATTGAGGCAAACGCTTCAACACGATAGCGCTTCAACACGATCTTCCGCCAGCAAGCTTTGTTTCTCCAAGCGACGGAGTTTCTGTACGCGGCGGGAGCGGAGGTAGGGCTTCTTCTAGCACTCCTTTGGCTTTGGGCCAAACGACGATCGCCTCGACGACCATCCAAACTTGTAGGATGAGAATGATACTGCTGAAGCCAAGTAGCAGCCAATTTCGGTTGGGCCAGAAATCGTGTTGAATTTGGTGAATCATTGCCCAGCCAGGAATGATTAACATCAGCATCATCGGCAGGACAGCAAACCAAATCGGCAAATTGCGACGCAGTAAGAAAAAGACCAACACGAGAAATGCTAAACCGGCTAGTAATTGGTTGGTCGCGCCGAACAGTGGCCAGAGAATGAGTCCGCCCGATCCAGGGCCGGCTGGGCCTGGGATCATCGCGATCGCTCCGCCCGTGACGACCGCAACCGTGGTGGCGAAGTATTTACCGCGGAGGGGGGCGATGTGCAGTGTTGCGCCAAGTTCCTGAATGACATAGCGTTGGAGTCGGGTGGCGGTGTCGAGCGTCGTGGCGGCAAACGAGGCGACGAGCACCGCGATGATTGCGGTTCCCAGTTTGAGGGGGATATGGAGAGCCGATAGGAAATTGGCTGCTCCTTCGACAAACGCCCCGACTTTTTGAGGCAAGCGATGGTTGTGCCAACCGCCGGTCGTCACGGGTGAACCATCGGGCTTGAGGACTGGCTCTCCTTGGGCATCGAGCTTGGGGAGGATTTTGGCTTGGTAGCGTGATTCCCAAGCAGCGCGGCCGGTCAGTTTTTCACCGGTGGTTGGATCGGTCACGCCCATGCCGATACCTGCGCAACAGGCCAAAATAACGACGACCGCGAGTGCTCCTTCGAGCAACATGCTGCCATAGCCGACATACTGGGCGTCGGTTTCGCAGGCGATTTGCTTGCTTGTGGTTCCGCTGGCGACGAGGCAATGGAAACCACTACACGCGCCGCAAGCAATCGTGATGAACAGGAAGGGCCAAATAAGTGGCGCGTCGGGTGGAAGGTCTTGAGCAATGGCTGGGGCACTGGCGGCCAGATCGAGTTGTCCGGTGAAGCCGGCAACCACCAAACCGACAATGACCATGCCCATTGCGACCAAGAGTTGATGGCTATTGATAAAGTCGCGTGGCTGTAACAAGCACCCACACTGGCAGCACCGAAGCGAGGAAGCAGTAGACTAACAAGATGGCTGTCCAGAGCACAATCGGGTTCCCCCAACTCTCGGGCAACGTGATCGGATAAATGGTTCCCAGGTAGATTGCGCCGTACAAGATTCCAAGAGCTAGGAGCGACGGCCCTAGCAAGCTGCCGCCAAATCGAAAGACCCAAAATCCGATCGCTACGGCCACAGGCATGGCAATCCAGACGCTGAGTACGGATTCTGGATAGAGCTTGAAGATCGAAGCGATCACGAGTCCGAAAATCGCTAGGACGACCGTCAAGGCAAAGAACAAAACGAGTAAAAACAACACCTTGGCCCGTGGGGCAATGATTCGACCCGCGACTTCACCGAGGGTTTGGCCCCGGTTGCGGAGGCTGATGACAAGTGCTCCGAAATCGTGAACTGCTCCGATGAAGATCGACCCAAAAACGACCCAGAGCAGCGCCGGGAGCCAGCCCCAGAAAACGGCGATCGCTGGGCCAACGATTGGTCCGGTGCCAGCGATGCTCGTAAAGTGATGGCCAGAGACAACCGCCTTCTTTGTGGGGACAAAGTCGATATCATCGCGTAGCTGATGGCTGGGAACCTCCGCTTTGGCATCGAGGGCGAATATCTTGCTGCCGAGCCATCTGCCATACGTGTGATAGGCCGCAAAAAAGGCGAAGAACGAGCCAGCGGCGATCAGGAGGGTAAGCATTTCGGAAATCAGGCCGTGGACTTCTTGAGGGGCGAACGAGACATTCTCATGATATCAGCCTAATAGCCAGCGAGCTACACGCCTCGCCGAGAGTCTCGTATTCAGGAAAACGGCGAGGCGTAGCTCGCCGGCTATTGAAAGCTTTGCTTTACTCGATCCGGTCGGGGTCCTATAATCTTGCTTTTGCTGTCGAGAAGCCAGTTTTGCCCTCTGTGAAAGGAAGCAACCGTGCCAGAGCATGTTGTCATTATTGGAAGTGGACCCGCTGGCTGGACCGCCGCGATTTATGCCGCCCGTGCTAGCCTCAAGCCGATCGTTTTTGAGGGAGCCGTGACCGAAGAGAATCGTCTCCAGGGGACGTTGCCTTTAGGGCAATTGGCGATGACGACCGAGGTGGAGAATTATCCAGGTTTTCCGGCGGGTGATCTGAGCGAATTTTTCCGAACCTCTTTGCCGGCTGAACATCATTGGATGATCGACATGCATCAGAAGGAAGGTTGCTCGGGGCCTGAGCTGATGCACCTGATGCGTCAGCAGGCGGTGAATTTTGGGACGCAGATAGTTACCGACGACATCGTTGAAATCGATTTGGATGCGCATCCGTTCAAGTTGAAATCGTTGGGCGGACAGGAAGTCGAGGCGTTGAGCGTCATTATTGCCACTGGGGCGCGTGCCAACTATCTGGGTTTACCCTCGGAAGAAAAATTCAAAAACGCGGGAGTCAGCGCTTGTGCCGTTTGCGATGGCGCACTGCCACGCTTCCGCGACAAACCGTTGGTCGTAGTCGGAGGGGGCGACTCGGCGGTTGAGGAAGCCGATTTTCTCTCAAAATTTGCCAGCACGGTTTACTTGGTGCATCGTCGTGACGAGCTGCGTGCCTCGAAGATCATGGGCCAGCGAGCGATCGACAACCCAAAGATCGACATTCAATGGAATTCGCAGGTGGATGAAATTTTGGGCAACGAGACCGCCGGCGTGACAGGCGTCCGTCTAAAGTCGACCGAAGATGGCAGCACGCGCGAGATGGAAGCCGCCGGCGCATTCATGGCGATTGGACATACGCCCAATACGGTGTTTCTCGAAGGCAAGCTGGAAATGACTGCAAAAAAGTACCTGAAGTGGACCGTGCCGTTTCGGACGAACACGAGTGCGGAAGGCGTTTTTGCCGCCGGCGACGTGGCCGACGACTACTACAAGCAGGCGATCACCGCCGCAGGTAGCGGCTGTATGGCGGCGCTTGATGCCGAGCGTTGGTTGGCATCCAAAGGACTGTAATTTACAGCACGTCCCAAAACCGTTTGGAAGTGTCAGCTTTCTCGGCCGCTGGCACCCTCCCGCAGGGTTCTGGGATAGGCTCTTAGTCAGAATTGGCAATGGAGGCCGCATCGATGAACAAAATTTCTATCCGTAATGCTCGCCAAGAGGAGGCTATTGGCCAACAGGCGGTGCTTCAAGGGTGGGTTCGCACGCGCCGTGATTCTAAGGGTGGGTTCAGTTTTTTGGAGCTGAACGACGGCAGTTGTCTGGCCAACATTCAGGTGATCGCCGACGCCGATTTGTCGAACTACGAGTCGGAGATCAAACGGCTCTCAGCCGGGTGTAGCGTCACCATTCGCGGCAACATAAAATCTTCTGGCGGAAAAGGGCAGGCGACCGAGATGCTTGCCGCCGAGGTGATCGTCCACGGTTGGGCCGATCCCGAGCAGTATCCGCTACAAAAAAAGCGGCACTCGATGGAAAAGCTCCGCGAATGGGCACATCTGCGACCCCGGACCAATACGTTTGGTGCGGTGATGCGCGTGCGAAACCAGATCTGTCGCTCAATTCACAATTTCTTCCAGGAACAGGATTTTCTGTACGTCCATACGCCGATCATTACGGCCAGCGATTGCGAAGGGGCGGGCGAGATGTTTCGTGTCACGACGCTCGACCTTGGCAACGTGCCCAAAAAGGAGAGTGGCGAGGTTGATTTTGAGAAGGATTTTTTTGACAGGCCGTCTTTTCTCACCGTTTCGGGACAGCTTGAAGGCGAGATTTATGCGACAGCGCTCGGCAAAGTCTATACGTTTGGGCCGACGTTTCGGGCAGAGAACTCGAACACATCGCGCCACTTAGCCGAGTTTTGGATGGTTGAGCCAGAGATGGCGTTCTTCGATCTTGATGACAATATGCAGCTGGCCGAGCAATTTTTGAAGCGAATTGTCGGCGACGTGTTGGCAAATTGCCAGGAAGATCTAGAGTTCTTTCAAAAACGGATCGACGACACCGTACTCGCGACGCTCGACACCGTGGCGAATCAAGCCTTCCAACGACTGAGCTACACCGACGCCGTCGATCTGCTAGAAAAGTCGGGAGAAAAATTTGAGTACCCCGTTAGCTGGGGCACCGACTTGCAAGCCGAACACGAACGTTTCCTCACCGAAAAACATTTCAAAGTGCCGGTGATCTTGCACGATTACCCAGCGTCGATCAAACCCTTTTACATGCGAGTGAACGACCAGGGTTCGCTGGAGCATGGCAAAACCGTACGGGCAATGGACGTGTTGGTCCCGCGCGTGGGCGAAATCATCGGTGGCAGCCAGCGTGAAGAACGGCTCGACGTGCTTGAGTCACGCATGGCAGAGCAAGACCTCAGCCCGGACGACTACTGGTGGTACCTCGATTTGCGCCGCTATGGCACGGTGCCGCATTCTGGCTTCGGACTTGGCTTGGAACGCATGGTGCAGTTAGTGACCGGCATGGCGAACATCCGCGACGTAATCCCGTTTCCTCGGACGCCGGGTAATGCGGATTTTTGATGTTACCGGAGTGTTTGCACCAGCATCGCCAAAATCGGGGCTGCTGCGGCGCAGGCTCCGAAGACGGCTAGACCGCGCGGGGGTGGCGATTGCCGAACGCGATAGAGAATCGGTAGGACGATTAGCGAGACTAGGCCGATTAACGAGCCCGCGAACAGCATCAGCCCTTTGAGCATTTCGATCCGCTCGGCATCGGGATTCGCTAGTTGGTAAAAATGAGCGGCGATGGCGAGCAAGTTGGTGAGCATCACTGTTAGGACCGTGACGACCCAAAAGACGGTGAGGGATTCGCTGCCACGCGTTTCGAGAGGAGCAGCGTTCTTTCCGTTTGTTCGTTTTTTCTTTGAGAGTTTCTTATTATTTGCCATTTCTGGTACCGGCTCGGGCATGATGCAAAAAAACAACCATTGTTACTCTGCCAGTAGAATCGATAGCCAGAGTTTGCAAAAGAGGCTGTTTGGCAGGGGGTGAACAAGATTGGTTTGCCTGGGACAGAATCGTGAGCTATGTTTTAGATGTGGCCGGGAGAAGTTGTCCTTAGGCCGCACCCTTTTCCTGCCGCGACGGCTCCCCAGCCTACCTGCCGTCCTACGAATCCTATTGCTGACTCTCCTCTCGATACCCTTTTGTCATTTCTCTGCGCTACTGGTTGGTGCTGAAGTGGGAAACTAGCCATGACAACGTCAATTTCTACGACCGAAACGCTCGAATCGCTTCAAGCGACGCTCGAACCCTTGGTCGCCATGCACGGCGAGCATACGCAGCTAGAGGCCTGGGTGAAGGATTCTGGCCAAGCCTTAGAGAAATTGCATGGCGAGCTAGCGGAGTGGCAAAACGAATTGGCTCGCAAGCAGACGAATCTCGACTTGCGTGAGGATGCGCTCGAAAAATGCCAGCATCAAGAGGATGAAATAGGGACACAGATCGATCAGTGGAAAGCGGATTTGGCGGTAGCCCGTGAGGAGTCTGGTCAGCTCAAAGAGGAGAATGCGGATCAAGCTCAGCAGTTGGAGCAACTCGAACGGCAGTGCATTGAGCTGGAGGCCGAACTTAAATTAGCCCAGCAACGCAGCGAGGAACTGAGCGAAGCACTCAAATCGGAGCGTGTCCGTGCCCAGACGGAGCAAACGCAGTGGAAAGAAGAATTTAAGGGCATGCGTGAGTTGCTCGATAAGCAATGTTCCTTGTTGGCTACCCAATTGACGTCAGGCGACTCGCCGGCTCGAAGTGCGAGAGCATCGAACGCCAAAGCCTCGGATCGTAGCTTGGAGCTGCGCCAGCGAGCTCAAGCACGGCTGGCGGCGAAACGCCCCAAGAAGCAGGAACCTGAGGAACCCGGCCAATCATGAGTGATCCCAATATCAGGCCCCACGCGGCCCACCGTGGTAGATCCGATGCACCGAGTGTCGCTGATGTTCCGCCCGAGGAATTGCCCTCGTACCTGCTTCATCCCGAGTCGGAGCCAGTACGGACGCTGCTGGAAGATTTGGACGATGTCATCTTTATGGCAGTGCGCGGAGATGCCGGGGCGCTGCAGCAGGCTCACACCTTGTGGCCGCAGGTCGTCGAAGCACTAGGATGGGAGCTGGTCGAGGAATCGCGGGAGCAATATCTGCGATTTGCAATCGACGTGACGCGCCGCTTTGAGAGTGACAAGGCACGTAGGCCAGAGCATGCGATTGCGGCGCTGGACATTATCTCGTTGCTGACGAGAGAGTGAAAAAAACGATCAATGATGAACGATCAACGATGAATTACGACTAGCGTTCATCGTTTATCACTTATCGTTCATCGTTTCAAAAAACTGCTGGAACAGATAGTGGCTATCGTGTGGCCCAGCGCTTGCTTCGGGGTGATATTGTACGCTAAAGGCGTCGATTTCGCGGTGGCGAACGCCTTCGATCGTCTGGTCGTTGAGGCTGCGGTGGGTGACTTCTAGAGTGCTTGGCAGCGAATCTTCCTCGACGGCGAAACCGTGGTTTTGCGAAGTAATTTCGACTTTGCTTGTGCCGAGTTGCTGGACCGGCTGGTTGGCTCCTCGGTGGCCGAATTTCATCTTGAAGGTCTTGGCTCCGCAGGCGAGCGAAAGTAATTGGTGTCCGAGGCAAATGCCAAAAATGGGCTGTTTTCCGAGGAGTTCACGGATAGTGGCGGCGGCATAGTCGAGCGGCTCAGGGTCGCCGGGGCCATTCGATAAAAACACGCCATCGGGCTTCTGAGCGAGAACCTCTTCGACCGTCGAAGTGCCCGGCAGTACGGTCACCTGGCAGCCCATATTGTAAAGGTGTCGAGGGATGTTCCACTTCATCCCAAAATCAAGCGCCACCACATGCGGCCCCTCTCCTTCCGCTTTCCGCTTTCCACTTTCCGCTTTTGAAAGATGCGTCCACCGACTCACCGGCTCGCGCCAGTCACAGGGCATGTCGGGCATCACCTCACGCACCAAGTCGCGCCCCACCAATCCAGGGCTAGCCTTCGCTTTGGCGACCAGACTGTCGTCGTCGAGGTCTTGGGTCGATAGGATGCCACGCATGGCCCCCTGCGAACGAATGTGACGCACGAGTGCCCGTGTGTCGATCGACTCGATCGCGACGACGCCCCACTCTTTCAAAAACTCGCCCAACGAAACTTCCGAACGAAAGTTGCTTTTGATTCGGCTATGCTCTCGGACGATAAAGCCTGAAAGATGCGGCCGCTCGCTTTCGAGGTCTTCTTCGCAGATGCCGTAATTGCCAATCTGCGGGTAGGTCATCGTGACGATCTGCCCCCGGTAGCTCGGGTCGGTGAGGATCTCCTGATAGCCGGTCATCGAGGTATTAAAGCAGACCTCGCCATCGACTTCGCCCTCGGCGCCGATCGAAGTGCCGGTGTAGACGGTGCCATCTTCGAGGGCTAGCTTGGCTGGTTTTTCCATTTGTGACGGTGGTGCTATTTAGGAGGCTGGATGTACGAAGGGAGTTGGGGATTGCCGTAAGTTGGTGGTTATGCCCGTGGCGTGTGGCCGACGATACGGGTTTATAGGCTGTGGGTCTCTGGCTTCGCAAGAAGCCGGTTCAGCCTAACATACGGGGTCCCTGTTCCGGCGAGCAGGGGCCCTTTTTCTTTGCGTTGGGTGATTCTACCAAGGATAGGGGCGAAGCTGTAGGGGCCAGGGATTGAATGTCCAATATCGAACAAGGAATGCCGAAGGAAGAAGTTTTTCTTGCCCCTGCCCTTCCTTCTCACTTAGACATTCCTTGTTCGATATTGGAAATTCCCGCGGGTGCCTTCTACCGATTCCAGTCCCAGTTATGGCGGAGGAAACAAAGGAACAAAGGTGTCAGGAACCTTAGTTTCTGTAAGTCACGAAAAAGGTTCCTGGCACCTTATTCTCACCTTATTCTGACGCCTTGTTTGACTCAGCAAGAGCAAACGCTTTCGGGGCGAGACGTATCGGCTGTAAATCCACGAAGGACTTTTCCCACCATCCCGTTACAAGTGCTAGCCCTTCGGGACGGCAATCTTGCAGCGCAAAGTAGAGCTTGCCTCCCCGGTAATTCCACACGGCAATCTTTTGTGCTGTTGCCCACTTCGGAAAACCTTTCTCACCCGCTTGGTAGACTCCATTTGGTTTGCCAAACACGTTCGTGAGCTGTTTCACAGATGACTCAAAATGATTTCCCATACGTCGAGCGTCTTCGATTGCGTATTGAGTCAATACTTTGATCGGAAATGCCGGTTTTCGTTTTCGAGCAACTGCCTCTCGCACTGTGGCAAGGAAATCCTCCGGGAGTTCGTAACGCAGTCTACGCAATTGCTGCAACAATTCAGCAATCTCATCATGGGCTTTCCCTGTGTTGCTTACTACGATGGACAAGTTTGTGGGAAAAGGTTGAATTTCGCCATTGCCGGTACCGTTTTCCATCCAGCTTTCAGAAACGACCGTCGAGACAATCAATTCGACCAGGGGGTCAAGGCTGGCTACTGCAGCCGTCTTGCCGGAAAGGGGAGTGACAAGATCACCCACTTGGTAGACTTGGGTCGTGAAGGTTGCATCCAAAATCTCTTGCTGACGTTGCAATGCCCCCCAACGCCAGCCAGAAAAATAACCCGCGATGCAAGTGAATAGCAGCATCAGAGTCATGAGACTGAAGCGAAAGAGCCTTCTACGGGGTCGCTGCTTGTTGGTGTCTTCCATGATTTCCCTCGGAGAATGAACCGTAGGGTGGGCACTGCCCACCAGCTCCCAGATAGTATCCTAAAAATGGTGGGCAGTGCCCACCCTACAAGTGCCCAAAAGCAACAGCTGAATCCCAACCAGCAATACGCTAGGATGTGCGAGTCGAAGATTTAGCGCACACCAAACACTAACGAATAATGCACACCAGCCAAACGTTTTGCAAACGCAAATTCAACCACCCAAAGGCGAACCCGACAACGTAAGTCCCGGGAGTAGCAGCACTAAAGACGATTCCCCATGACCTGCCCCCTACGTAGAGGCCACGACTTCCGCTGCTTCGGCGTCGGCTAGGCATCGTTTGATTTGGCGGACGGCTTGGCGGAGGCGTTCTTCGTTTTCGACGAGCGACATTCTTAAAAAACCTTCGCCGGCGGGGCCGAAACCGCTGCCGGGGCTGACCGCGACGTTTCCTTTTTCGAGCAACATCATGGCGAAGTCCATGGTGCTCATTCGCGAGCGCCACGGTTCGGGGATTGGTTGCCAGACGAACATGCCTGCTTTGGGAATGTTGGGTTCCCAGCCGAGGCGGGCTAAGCCATCGCAGAGGGCGTCGCGGCGGCTTTGGTAGATTCGCGATTGCTCTTCGACGGCGGAATCGGTGTGGCGCAGCGCCACGATCGCTGCGATTTGAATCGCTTGGAACATGCCATAGTCGTAGTAGCCTTTGATGGTGGCTAGGGCGTTGATCATCTTGGCGTTGCCTGCGCAGAAGCCGACGCGCCAGCCGGCCATGTTGTAGCCTTTGCTCATCGTGGTGAACTCGACGCCGACGTCGGCAGCACCGGGCGAAGCGAGGAAGCTGGGCGGTTTGTAGCCATCAAACGCGACGTCGGCGTAGGCGAAATCGCTGATGACCATCAGGTTGTATTTTTTTGCCAGCTTGACCACTTCGTCATAGAACGACTGCTCGATGACTTCGCTCGTCGGATTGTGCGGGTAGCAGACGATGAGCAGCTTGGGTTTGGGATAGAGCGTTTCGCAGGTGTAAGCGATGTCGGAGAGGAACTTTTCGCTGTTGGTGACTGGCAATGAAATAACATTGCCCGAGGCTAACGCGACGGCGTAGACATGCACCGGGAAGTACGGTGCCGGCACAATGGCCGTATCCCCAGCGCCCATCAGCGCTAGACACATGTGGCTAAAACCCTCTTTGGAGCCGAGGCAAGTAATCACCTCGTCGTCGGGATCGACGCGGACGCCGTACTTCTTAAAATACTTGGCGGCCACTTCGCGGCGGAGATTGGTGATGCCGTTGGATTTGCTGTAGCGGTGGTTTTTTGGATCGCGCGCAGCCTCGTTGAGCTTTTCGATCACCAAGTCTTGCGGCGGATCGCTGGGGTTGCCCATGCCGAGTTCGATGACGTCGTCGCCGGCGACCCGTTTGTCGTAGATCATTTTGTTGATCCGGCCAAACAGGTAGGGAGGCAGACGTTTTACGCGCTGGGCGACTTCGACATGAAAGGGTTCGGACGAGTCGTTAGACGTATTGGTGGACATAGCTAGGCTCGGCAAGTGGGCAGGCTGTTTCTCTACTCTTCTACAGAGAAATTATAGCCGCTGGGGGTTCGGTGCCAATGGAGCTATTCGTGGCCTAGGAAGCCCCGGAAGCTACGCACGGCCAATGCTTCGGTGATAGGTTTTATCGCTGAGCCGCGGTGGGTCGGACGGCTGAATCTTGCTGCACCTTGGCTTGCTTAGGCGGAGCGTGGGACGTGCCGGCTAGGTAGTTGTCGATGCGAGAGTGTTCGCGGATCGATTCAAACTTTTCGCCCATGGCGAGACGCAGCTTTTTCTCGTAGATGTCGCTTTGCAAAATGTCTTGCACCTCGGCCATGTTGATGTCCATCCGATCGGTACGACCTTCGGAGAGGAGGATGACAAACTTGTCGCCGACCTGGATGATGCCAGAAAGTTGGCCTGGCTGGAGGTTGAAAGCGGCCTCTTCGAGCTGAGGTTGCCCGCCAAAACGTTGGAGGGGCGGAACTTCGCCACGAAGGGCTTTGCTCGTTGGTTCGACGGAGTACTCTGCGGCTAGGTCGCTGAAGTATTGAACAGACGGATTGCGGCGGGCTTTGTCCCAGACTTCCTGAGCGCGGCGCATCGAGGGGAGCACGATAGCACGGCAGCGGACTCGCTGGCCGTAGTTGGCTTCAAAGCCTTTTTGCATGTCTTCTTCGGAGACCTTGACGTTCTCAGCAGTGATTTTTTTCAGCGCGGCGGAAGGCCAAACGGCGTCGCGTAGGTATTGTTTTTTGCTAACGCCTTGTTGCTGGGTGATCGAGGTAAACCAGGTGTCAAGGTTGACGTCGCCTTGCTGGTCGGTGACGCCTGCTAGAACAGCGGCATGGCGGACTTCGGCTTGGAGGTCTGCTTCCGTAACCTTGACGTTAGCACGCTTCAAGGCCTGTTCAAGCAGAAGCTGAGAAATCTCCATATCGAGGACTTCTTCGCCGTGTCGGAGCAGACATTCTTGGCCAAGCTGCTTGAGCGTGATGCGATCTCCGTTGACCGTGGCGACGACGCCCGGCATGGTTTCGCGGAGCTTGGGGTTGTTGAAGACGTTGACCGTCGTGGCAGATTTTTGCAGTTGCTCGAACAGTTGATTGGCAACCTTGCGAAGCTTCTCGTCTTTGACTTTTTCGACGATTTGTTGCTTGATCTCGACTTGGTTGACTGGCCGAGGTGGAATACGCCGTTCGCATTTGAGGATGACAAACTGTCGGGCGACCGAGATGATCGACGAAATTTGGCCCGGCTGCATGGCAAACGCCTCGCGTTCGATGGCCGGGTCGCCGACGTGGCGGCGGATAGGCTGAATCAGGCCGCCGACGCTGGCGCTGTTGACGTCGATCGAATGTTCGATGGCCGTGCGGGCGAAGCTTTCGGGGTTGGCGGTGAGCTTGGCGTGGAGCTGACGGGCCAGATCGGCGTTGTTGACGGCAATCAGACGGGCGCTGATCATTTCGCCGTAGCTTTGCTCGAAGGCCTTGGCGATTTCTTCGGGCGAGACTTCAATACGATCGGCGGCCAGCTTGCGCAGGGCAAGGGTCGGCCAGACAATATCGCGAGCGTATTCTTGAGGCGAGACGCCACGTTCTTTTTCTAGCATGTCGAACCACTGTTCGCGGCCCAGTTTGAATCGTTTGGCCATACGATCGATTTCGGCGTTGATTTCTTGTTGAGAAATCGTGATGTCACGCTTTTCGCAATGCGACATGATCAGGCGTTTGTTGACGAGGCTTTCTAAGATTTCCTCGCCAAAACGCCGGACGCATGCGTCCATCAAATCTTTGCGGCTGATGTCTTGGCCGTTGACCAGTGCCATGACATCGTGCTTCGGACGTTCGGCTCGAGGTAGGTTCTCGGTGCTTTTAGTATTTGTGGTAGCGGGTTGATGCGATTGCGCCTTGGCGGTGCGATCACCCTCGGAGCTGCGGAAGAGAAAGGCGGCAGTTAGGACGACTGCGGCGGCTACCATCCAGCCGAGTTGGTGTTTCTTAGCCCAGAGGGTGAGGCGAGAACTTAATGAGCGCGAGTCGGTCTCGTGGCGAGACATGGCGGTTTCTCCATAAACCGGGTACTAAGATTTGGGTCGACACGCAACGGGATGCGCGAAGAGAACGAGTATCGGGCCGGTAGTATACGCTGTGGCCGAGAAACGGGGCAAGAGAAGCTACGCGGGTGCTAGCACTTCGGAAACGATGAGTGATGAACGAATAAGTGATGAACGAATAAGTGATGAATGAATAAGTGATGAATGGAACTGACGAGATGCAGCAGTTCATCATTGATCACTCCTTGTTCATCATTTCTTTCGTGTCAGTCGTCCATGACGTCAGACTCTTTGGCTTTGGCTAGCTTGGTGACCTGACCCTCGTACTTTTTGGTAAGCTCTTGGATCTCTTTTTTGAGCGAGTCGCGGTCGTCTTCGGTCATGGTCTTGTCTTTTTCTTCTTGATCAGCATGTTTGTTGCCATCGCGGCGGACGTTGCGGATGGCGACTTTTTGTTCTTCGGCCAGTTCTTTGGTACGCGAGACCATCGAGCGGCGGACTTCGCCCGAGAGAGCCGGGATGTTGAGGCGGACAACCTTACCGTCGTTTTGAGGGGCAAGGCCCAGGTCAGAGGCGATGATGCCTTTTTCGATATCCTTGATGGTCGAGGGGTCGAACGGTCGGATGACCAGTTGCGTTGGCTCGGGGGCGCTGACCGAAGCGATCTGCTTGATCGGCGTCGGCGAGCCGTAAACGTCGACGCGGAGCGAATCGACGAGGCCCGGATTGGCGCGGCCCGTGCGGATGCCGGTGAGGTCGTTTTTCAGTTTGGCAATCGCTTTTTCCATACGCTCTTCAGCGTCAAGAAGAATTTCGTCGGCGGTCATGATGAAGTGAGGGGTTAGGGGCCGGAGGACAGGGAAATAGCCAGCGAGCTACGCTCGCCGAAAAAATAGCCAGCGAGCTACGTCTCGCCGAAGTTTCTGGCATTAAACGCGACTCGTAACCGAAGTTCCAATTATTTCGCCGCGGACAGCTTTTTCGATGTTGCCTTCTTGGCGGTAGTTGAAGACGAGGATAGGCAGGTCGTGTTCCATGCATTGGGCGATGGCCGTGGAGTCCATGACGCGGAGGTTTTGGTCGCGGACCTGTTGAAAAGTGAGTTCGCGGTAAAGCTCGGCGTGCGGGTTTTTCTCGGGGTCTTCGCTGTAAACGCCGTCCACACGGGTTGCTTTCATCAGGATGTCGGCACCGAGTTCTAAGGCTTTTTGGGCGGCGGCCGTATCGGTCGTGACAAACGGGGCACCGGTGCCGCCGGCTAGGATCACGATGCGACCTTTTTCGAGATGGCGTTTGACACGGCGGCGGATGTAGGGTTCGGCGACGCCGTCCATTTTGACATTGCTGGTGAGACGCGTTTCGCAGCCGAGCGATTCAAGGGCGTCTTGAAGGGCCAGGCCATTGATGACCGTGGCGAGCATGCCCATGTAGTGGGCCGTCGCTTCTTGGATGCTCGAGTTGCCGGCGGTGAATTGTGCTCCGCGAAGGATATTGCCGCCGCCGATGACGATGCCAATCTGTACGCCTTGTTGCTGGGCGCGATAGGTCTGTTTGGCAATATGGACGACCTCTTCCATGCTGATCCCACGCTCGCCGGTCTTGGCAAAGCTTTCGCCCGAGAGCTTGAGGATGATGCGGCGGTAGGGGCCTAATGGAGCCTTTGCAGGAGAATCAGTCATCGTAGTAAAAGCGCCCCAGGTCCTGGAAAAAAAGCCCTGAGCAAAATTGCTCAGGGCTTGTCGTGGTACGTACTTAGCTGGCAGAGGCCGTGGCTGCTGCGTCCGACTCTTCGGCGGCACCGGCTTCGCCGAGCTGCCAACGGATGAAGCGAACGAGCTTCATGCCGCCCGCTTTCGCAACGGCACCGACCGTCTGTTTTTCGTCTTTGACAAACGGTTGCTCTTCGAGGACATGCTCGGCGAAGAAATTTCGCATGCGTCCTTCGATCATCTTCTCGATAATGTTCTCGGGTTTGCCTTCTTTACGAGCAGCTTCGGAAAGCGTGGCACGCTCGCTGGCGACCAAGTCGGCATCGAGGTCTTCTTTGGTCGCGGCCTTGGGATTCATGGCTGCGATGTGCAGACTGACTTCTTTGGCCAGTTCGTCGTTACCCCCTTCGACTTCAAGGAGGACGCCGATTTTGGCCATGTGGACAAATCCGCCGCTGGGGGCGTCAATCCGTTCTAGGCGTGCTAGGCGGAAGACTTCGCGGATTTTGTTTTGGATTTCGTCGCGTTGCTCTTCGAGCGTTTTTCCGCTTTGGCTGGGCGAGGGTTGTGCCCAAAGCGCTTCGGCAGTTGCGGCGCCAGGGCCGGTCGCCAGTTGTTGGGCCAAGTCGTTGGCCAACTGGATGAACTCTTCGTTCGAGGCGACGGGGGCCGACTCGCATTGCAATTCGATGATCGCGCCGACGCCGTCTGCAACCGACGTATAGACGCCGATGCGCCCTTCGTCGGTTTCGCGGTCTTGGCGCTTGCCCATGAATTTTTTGCCCGACTCGCGAAGGGCCTGTTTGGCAGCCTCGACGTCCCCGCCCGATTCTTTAAGGGCTTTTTTGCACTCCATCATGGGGAGCTGGGTGTCGTCGCGCAGTTGCTTGACCATTGCTGCAGTGATTTCAGCCATGGTGGGGACTCCTAGGTTCTTTGGTGGGGTTGTTGGTTTAGTGTGACGCGCCGTGCGTTGCGCCGGGCGTTGAAGTGCGCCTACGGTGCGATGCTGGTTGCAATGCGAGCTGGTTTATGCTTCGGCAGGAGCAGCGGGCGGAGTCGCAGGCGGCGGAGTCGTAGGTGCCGGAGTCGTAGCCGGCGCTGTTTCGGCACCTTCGGACTTTTGCTGCTGTTGGCTCGCGGCCTGGGCTTTGCCTTCGGCGATCGCGTCAGCGATGATGTTGATGATCAAGTCGATGCTGCGCATGCTGTCGTCGTTGCCGGGGATCGGCAGGTCGACGAGGTCGGGATCGCAATCGGTGTCGATCAGTGCAACCGTGGCGATGCCCAACTTACGGGCCTCCTGGACGGCGTTCTTCTCTTTCTTCGGATCGACGATCACCATGCACTCGGGCAGGCGATTCATCGCTCGCATACCGTTGAGGTTGCGATACATCTTGCGATATTCGCGGTTAAGCGAAGATTGCATCTTCTTCGAGTACGTGTTGATCTCTTCGCTCTCGCGGATCTTTTCTAGCTCTTCGAGACGCGAGAGACGGCTGCGGATCGTGCGGAAGTTGGTCAGCGTGCCACCGAGCCAACGATCGTTGACATAAGGCATGCCGCAACGGTCGGCCGCCTTTTGCAGGGCTTCGCCCGCTTGTCGCTTGGTGCCGACGAACAGGACGAGGCTGCCGTGCTCCGAGACGTTCGCCAGATATTTTTTGGCTCGTAGCAAACCGCGAATCGTTTCGCGGACATCGATGATATGGATCTTGTTGCGGCGGGCGTAAATGTACGGCCGCATCTTTGGGTTCCAACGACTCGAACGGTGACCAAAATGGACACCCGACTCGACCAACTGTTTGACGAGAGCAGAAGACATAGCAATTTTCTTTCCAAGGCACACCGGCATGTGAGTGCTAGGCACCCAGTGCTTTCAAAGCATCCGGCGTTGGTAAGTGTTTCGGCCGTAAGTATTTACAAGGACTAGGCTCGGGCCGTGCGAGCCGGTTTAGCCCTGTAGTCTAGCGGGGAGGGTGAGGGGCGTCAATCGGTGTGAGAACCCGCCGGTGGGCACTCCGGCAGGCTATTAGGCTCCGTTCTAGGCCGGAGCCAGGGAACGAGCGAATTATTCCATAGGCAGGCCAAGCCGAGACCTCGCTTGCGACTTCAGATACTGCATGAGAATGTCAATTGTGACTCCGCCAACTTGCGATGCAATTGTTGCACTTGCTTTTTCCAGAGGCTGTCATTTCTTGCGGCATCAGTAAAATCATGGCCAGCGGACGTAAGCCGATTGATGTGGAATTTTCTGTACGGTGATCCCAAGCATGTGTCGTCGATGCAGTTGATGAGGCCGGATTCGTGCATAAGTTCGCAGTGATAGGCGATCTGTTCTGACGAGTACCCGTCAATCACGATTCTTTCGCTAACGATGCCGCCAGAAGTGTCTTCGATAGCGAATGCGATCTGACGAACGAGGTCCATGTCGCGACGCATATTTGATTTCCTTTTACTGCCTTAAAAGAACACAGACTCAGTCTACTTTGATCTATTCCAGTAAAAAACAGCAGCCAATCTTTTCGCTGTAAATATTTGCCGGTATGGTATTAATCGCGATCCAGAAAGTAGGGTGGGCACTGCCCACCGAAATACTAGCGGCGTTGGCGTATATTGGTGGGCGGCGCCCACCCTACTCTGACGAGAAACTAGGCGTTGATTTTGCTTAGGTCAGGTTCAGCGTTTTGTTAGGCAACTCCCAGCATCTTGTTCGCGAAGTCGCGTCCGGAGGTTGGTGGCGGTAGCGGCTTGCCATCCTGGTGGTATAAGGCAATCGTCTCGTCCACGATTTGACAGAGCTGTTCAAAGACCTGCCGCTCATCCTCCCCGTGGCAGCCTCCGAAAAGCAAGCCGGGAGAACTGCCAACGTAGCAGTCGTCTTGCTCGGACCATTCAACAATTTTCACGTAACGTGTGCTTTCTTTCATGATTTGGAGTCCTCTATTGCACGCTTCACGGCCTTTTCTTGGTATTGCTTGGCTTCGCTCCCCGTTTTGCCTGACACGGTCAACGGCTTTGCCACATTCGGATGCACAAAATTTCGGTGGCTTCCTTTGCCTCCACGGTTGGTAAACCCCGCCTGCTCAAGGTCGCGGATTAGCTCGCGTATTTTTCTTGGCATATCCGACGACCAGAAAATTGGGACATATCATCTTGCGGGGAAGCTGCTTGTCCGCATGAAAAGATAGCGGCGAGTACCTGCCATTATAGCAGTCTCTAAGGAGAAACCAAGTCGGCTGTGCTGTAGCGAGGACTGCGGCGTTTAGGAGGTGCCCACCCTACTCTGGCTCGGAAACTAGGCGTTGATTTTGCTCAGGCCGGCTAGGAGCGAATCGTGCAGGTGGCCGTTGGTGGCGAGGATGCCTCGGTTGGTGGCTAGGGTTCGGCCATGAGAAAAATCGAGGGCGCGGCCGTCGAGGTCGGTGACGCGGCCGCCCGCTTCTTCGACGATTATTGAACCGGCGGCTTGGTCCCAGATGCGTTCGCGGTAGTTGGGCATTTTTGGGGAGATCAGCCGCAGGTTGACGTCGCCTACGCCGGCGGCAAGCACGGCGTACTTGGCTTGGCTGTCCATCGGGACCGGGTCGGCGGTGATCTTTAGCGTTTTGACTAACAGGCCGATGCCGCCGGTGTCGGTGTGGGCTTTTTCAACCGAGCAAAGCAGGCGGGCGTCGGCGGGCGTGGTGCGATCAGAAACGTTGATCTGTTTCCACTCGGTTTCTTCGTTATTGAGCGTGCCGAGCCATGTGCCGTTACCGCGTCGGGCGACGAGCAACGAACCCGAGCCGCCACGATCGGGTTGCGAAGCCTCGGCCAACTCGGGACACCCCAGTGCGCCGACTCGTACTTCGCCGTTGCGGATAAAACCGAGAGCGACGGCGTATTGATCGCCACGCAAAAATCCTTTGGTGCCGTCGACCGGGTCGAGCGTCCAAAATTCGTCGGTCGGCTCGCCCGCGCCGCGGTCGATCCACTCACAGACATTTTCAGAGGTGGCAGAGGGGACGATTGTTTGGACGAAGTGCGTGATTTGCTCGAGCGTCGCTTTTCCGTCGGGGGTACGCAGGGCGTCGGCGCTCTCTTCGCCAACAAAACCCATCTGCGGAAAGGTTTCGGAGAGGCGGAGGCCGACGATCGCTTGGGCAGCGAAATCGGCAACCGTCACCGGTGATTTGTCGTCCTTGGCTAGAGCGTCGACAACCATTTCGCTTTGGACACGGCGGACAAGCTGGGCCGCTTCGCGGACGGCCGAGGCAGCAAAACGGGCTTTGGAGCAATCAATGGGGCAGGACATGAGCAAGGAGCCGGGGCTGAGGTTCGGAAATGGGGGTAGCCCTCGGCTCTGCCGGGGGACAAAGAAGCGTTTCTTCGACAGAAAAACGCAAAGAGAACAACGTCGCGGAAGCGACCATAAAAAGCTACCCCGCTAGGACTTGAACCTAGAATGAGGGCATCAAAAGCCCTAGTGTTACCAATTACACCACGGGGTAAGGTGGTTCGGGTACTTTACGCGAATTTTGCCGGGGGCGGAAGTGCTATGTTCAAAGCGGAAAGCGGAGGGGGGAAAGCGGAACAAGTTGTGAAACAGGCAGTCATCCGCTTTCCGCTTTCCCCCTTCCGCCTTCGGCCTCCCTCTGGCGGTTGGCTACGGCAAACGTCACCTGCTCTAGCTCGCGGGCCAAGTCGACGCCGATCTTGCTGACTCCTTCGGGGACGGTGAGCGTGACTGGGGCGAAGTTCAGTATTCCGCCGACTCCGGCGGCAACGAGGCAGTCGGCCACTTCTTGGGCGTCGGAGGCCGGGACCGCGACCAAACCGAGTTCGACTTTTTCTTCGGTGACGACTTTGGAGAGTTGCGAGATATCGTGGATCGGGACGCCCTCGATTTCTTGGCCGACCTTGTCGGGATCGGCGTCGAAGGCGGCGACGAGGCGGAAGCCCTGGCGGCTAAAGCCTCGGTAACCCAGCAGCGCCCGGCCAAGGTTACCTACGCCGACCAGTGCGACGCGCCACTGGCGGTCGGTGCCCAGAATTTTTCGGATGGCGCCCACCAGTTCCTCGCATCGGTAGCCGATGCCCGGATGGCCAAAGTGGCCAAAGTGGGCCAGATCCTTACGCACCTGGGCGTCGGTAAAACCGAGCCTGCGGCCCAATTGGCTGCTGCTGGTGGTTTGCTTGCCATCGCTAAGGAGGTGTTGTAGCTCACGCAAGTACATACTGAGCCGGTTCACGACCGCTGCGGGAACGGTTGAGGGGTTCAGACGAGGCTGGCTGGGGTTGGGTTGGCTCATAGCCGGAGGGACAGCAAAGGGTGGGAGATTGTTCAGTATTGGGGCTGAATCCTATTTTAGCCTCGAACTGCCCTTGCCAGCAAGTCGAAGCCGCATGCCACTGAGTTCGATCGTCAGACATGGCAAGGAGTTGCGTCAAATAGCATGAGTTTGCTTGGACGCAAATGTGGACTGCGATTGGGCGTTGGCACGGGTTTACGAAATCTGTTGGTAGATGTTGCCCCGATTATGTGTTCGGCACGACCTGGCAACCGTTGCATACGGCATGATTGCTACGGTGCTAGCAACCCGAACCGGGTTTGCAGGTACGGCAATCTGCAACGCACGGGTCGTATCGATTGCGTATGGCACGTTACTTGGGTGCTGTAGAAAAAATACATCATCTAGCTAAGGGGGGAAGCTTGTGATGGACGAAATGTATCCTAGATGGGAAGGCTCCCATTTTGACCAAGCTGTTTATTTCCCCAAGTGATTTGTGAAGGAGACTACCAATGAGAGCTAAGTCTGTAGTGCAGGCTGTTGCAGCGATCGCCATCGTTATGTTGCCATCGGCAGCATGGGCGGGGTATTGCGGCGCTGCACGGTACAACGGGTGTACGCCCAGTTGCCACCAGCAACGTTGCCACACCGTGATGAAGACGGTCCGCTGCGTAAAGTGGGAACGTCAATGTGAAACTCGCTACCGTACTGTTTACGACCGAGTTTGCGAAGACAAAGTGATCAACGTGACTCGCTACGTTCGCGAGCAACGTCAGAAGCAAGTTTGTTACACCGTATGCAAGCCTGTTTGGGAAACCAAGACACGCTGCTACACCGTGAACCGCCCTGTTTGGGAAACCAAGACGCGTAACGTTTGTTACACCATACAGCGTCCTGTTTGGGAAACCAAGCAACGCACCTACACCGTAAACCGTCCTGTCTGGGAAACCAGAACTCGGAATGTTTGCTACACCGTATGCAAGCCTGTTTGGGAAACCAAGCAACGCTGCTACACCGTGAATCGCCCAGTTTGGGAAACCAAGCAGCGCACCTACACGGTGAACAAGCCCGTCTGGGAAACTCGCACCCGCGAAGTTCCTTACACCGTAAGCCGCCCAGTTTGGGAAACCAAGACTCGGACTTACACGGTCAACAAGCCAGTTTGGAGCACCCAGACTCGTGAAGAGACCTACAACGTTCGCGTCGCTGTGCCTTACACCAAGACCGTCCAGGTCCGTGGAAGCAAGTGGGTGAACCAGAGCTACACGGTTCCAGGCAAGACTTACACAAAGACGGTTCGCGAGCCAGGTTCGTTTAGCTACGACGCCTCGCAGTGCCGCTGTGTCTACTGCCCCGGTCCTTGCCGCACGCTGACGTGCTGCTCGCCGGATCGCACTTGCTGCAAGCGAGTTTGCGTACCGACCTGCTCGACGAAGGAAGTCTGCTGCACGAAGTATGTTTGTGAGCCGCGCACCCGCACGGTTTGCTTCAAAGTGTGCAACATGGTTCCAGAGACCAAGACCTGCTGCTACAAGGTGTGCCGCATGGTTTGCGAGCAACGCACTCGTACGTGTTGCTACAAGGTGTGCCACATGGTTCCTGAGACCAAGACTTGCTGCTACAAAGTGTGCCGCATGGTTCCAGAGACCAAGACCTGCTGCTACAAAGTGTGCCGCATGGTTCCAGAGCAACGCACCAAGACGTGCTGCTACAAGGTCTGCCGCATGGTTCCTGAGACCAAGACTTGCTGCTACAAAGTGTGCCGCATGGTTTCAGAGCAACGCACCAAGACCTGCTGCTACAAGGTCTGCCACATGGTTCCCGAGACGAAGACCTGCTGCTACAAAGTGTGCCGCATGGTTCCAGAGCAACGCACCAAGACGGTGTGCTACTCGGTATGTCGTCCGGTTTGCTCGCAGAAGACGATCCAGGTCACACGGTGTGTGCCTCGTCAAGTGCCGTACACGGTTTCCCGCTGTGTCCGTCGCGTCTACTGCAAGCAGGTTCCAGTATGTGTTTGCTGCCCTTGCTGCCGCTAAGCGGAAGTAAGTAAAAACAAGCTCTGCATTTCTCCTTCGGAGAAGAAGGGGCTTGGTCAAAGTAAAAGTGACCGGCGGTCCGATTTGCCTCGTGCAAGTCGGGCCGTCGTTTTTTTGTGGATGCGTCCTTACCAGTCGTGTTGTGATCTTTTGCCCCTTTCGTGGCAATCGCGGCTACTTTTCTGCATAAGCCGTCTTCAGAGGGCGCTTTCTTGGAATGCCTAGCGTAGGTCGCCATCTTGACGATCCTTGCCTGGGCAACTACCTTAATTGGTTCGATTTCGCTCGTTGAAACCATGCAAGGTAAGGCCCTCGCTCTGCGAAGGGTCTTGCTGTGCAGGATTTCTATAGAATACGCCTCCCTAAAGACGCTAACAGGAAAAATTCAAGATGGCTAAGAAAGCTTCCCGTGCTCCCAAAATGACGTATTACTTCGGCAAGACCAAGACCGAAGGCGATACGAAGAAAAAGCAACTTCTGGGCGGCAAAGGTGCCAACTTGGCTGACATGACCAGCATTGGGTTGCCCGTGCCTCCTGGATTTACGATCACCACCGAGGTGTGCGATCTGTATTACAAAAACAAGAAGAAGCTGCCTGCAGGCTTGATGGATGCGGTGAAGAAGAACATCAAGATGCTAGAGAAGGAGCTTGGCAAGAAGTTTGGTAATACGAAGGAGCCGCTCTTGGTTTCGGTCCGATCGGGTGCTGCGGTTTCGATGCCGGGCATGATGAACACGATTTTGAACTTGGGGTTGAACGACGAATCGGTTGCCGGTTTGGCCAACGCGACAGGCAACGAGCGATTTGCCTATGACGCCTACCGGCGTTTGATCAACATGTTTGGCGACGTGGTTTGTGGCGTCGATCACGAGTACTTCGAGCATGCGTTCGACAGAATCAAGCAGAAGTATCGGGCCAAAGAGGACAACGACGTGCCGCTGGAGGGCATGATCGCTCTTTGCGACTTGTACAAAAAGGTGTTCCGCAAGCATTTTGGAAAACCCTTTCCACAAGATCCGATGAAGCAACTAGAACTGGCCGTCGAGGCGGTGTTCTCCAGCTGGATGCAGTCACGAGCGATTCGGTATCGTCAGGTCGAGAACATCACGGGGCTGCTGGGGACTGCGGTCAACGTGCAGTCGATGGTGTTCGGCAACATGGGCGACGACTCGGGGACGGGCGTTGCGTTTACACGCGACCCGTCGACCGGAAAGAATAAGTTTTACGGCGAATTCTTGATCAATGCCCAGGGCGAAGACGTGGTGGCAGGCATTCGTACTCCGCAGCCGGTGGAGCAGATGACGAAGTGGAACAAGAAGATCTACGATCAATTGCTGAAAATCAAGGTCAAGCTAGAGAAGCATTATCGTGACGTGCAGGATATCGAGTTTACGATTGAAAAAGGCAAGCTCTACATGTTGCAAACACGCAACGGCAAGCGGACCGGTGCCGCAGCGGTGAAAATCGCTTGCGACATGGTCAAAGAAAAGTTGATCACCGAGAAAGAGGGCGTCCTGCGGATTCCGGCAGGCGACCTCACGCAATTGTTGCTGCCCAGCTTTAGCCCTGCTGCCAAGGCGAAAGCGAAGAAAACCGGTAAGCTACTCACGATTGGTCTACCTGCTTCGCCGGGTGCCGCCTTTGGCAAGCTCGCATTCACGGCTGCCGAAGCAGTCGATCGGACGCTCGAGGGCGAAAAAGTTTTGCTTGTGCGTAAGGAAACCAATCCTGAGGACATCGATGGAATGCACTCGGCGGCTGGCATTTTGACCAGCACCGGTGGCATGACCAGCCATGCGGCGGTGGTTGCCCGTGGTTGGGGGCGTTGTTGTGTGGCCGGTGCCGGTGAAATCCACATCGACGAGAAAGCCCGTAAGATCAAAATCAACGGCAAGACGTTTACTCATAAAGACATTTTGTCGATTGACGGCTCGACAGGCGAAGTGATGGTGGGCGAAGTCGAGACACAAACGCCAAAACTATCAAGCGATTTTACGACCGTCATGAAATGGGCCGATAAGCATGGCAAGATGAAAGTGCGAACGAACGCCGACTCGCCGGAAGATGCCAAACGTGCTCGCGACTTTGGTGCCCAGGGTATCGGGTTGTGCCGGACCGAGCACATGTTTTTCGAGGGCGAGCGGATCATGGCAATGCGAGAAATGATTCTCGCCGAGAATGTGGAAGATCGTAAGGAAGCTCTCAAGAAGCTCTTGCCTACGCAACGCAAAGACTTCATTGGCATTTTCACGGCGATGAAGGGATTGCCGGTCACAATTCGGCTGTTAGACCCGCCACTGCACGAGTTCTTGCCGCACGACGACAAGAGCCAAGCCGAGATGGCCAGCCGCATGGGCGTGAAGCGATCGGTCGTGAAAAACCGTGTGCAGGCATTGCATGAGTCGAATCCAATGCTCGGGCATCGTGGTTGCCGTTTGGCGGTGACGTATCCCGAGATTCTCGACATGCAGGTCACGGCGATCACCGAGGCGGTGATTGCGTGCAAGAAAAAGAGAGTCGATGCTCAAGCCGAAATTATGATTCCGTTGGTAGGAACGGCAAAGGAATTAGAACTGCTTAGTGCCCGTGTCCGTAAGGTAATGGACGAGGTCAAGGCAGCGAAGAAGTACTCAGGCAAGCTCGGCATTTTGGTCGGCACGATGATCGAGATTCCTCGCGCCGCGCTAACGGCTGACGAAGTGAGCAAGTCGGCCGACTTCTTTAGCTTTGGTACGAACGACCTGACGCAGATGACGTTTGGCTATAGCCGTGACGACATCAATACGTTTTTGCCCGACTATCTGAACGAGGAAATTTTGCCTCGCGATCCATTCCAAACGCTCGATGCGACAGGCGTTGGTCAGCTCGTCGAGATGGGCGTGAAAAAGGGCCGCATGACCAAGAGCAAGCTGAAGTGCGGCATCTGTGGCGAACATGGCGGCGATCCCGAGTCGATTGAGTTCTGCCATAAAGTAGGACTCGATTACGTCTCGTGCAGTCCATTTCGAGTGCCCATTGCTCGCTTAGCGGCAGCTCAGGCGGCGTTGAGCGTTTAGCTTCGACGCCTCCCTCTGAGAGCTCTCCTGACGGGGTTCAATCTAGGGCTTTGCAAGCCTTCTGCAGTCGAATTGCAGAAGGTTTGCGGGGATACGCACGAAATGTATCCGAATGATACATATTTTGTTGTCTCGTTTCCCTCCCTCAATGACCTTAGTTCTAAAGCCGCTTCGGTGGAAACAGTGCGTCGGTCTGCGCACTGTTGACGCCTTGTCGGCTATTTATAGCTTGCTAAAAGCATAGAATTTTTTGGGCATAGAGGAGCGTCTCCATGAGGAATAAGCGGTTTTTGCACGGAAAACGTGCGGTCTTTTGTAGTGCGCTGGTTGGCGTAGCCATGCTCTTTCTTTGTGCAGAACCCGCACTTTCTGCGATGCGCATTCAGTCGTATTCTGCGAAAAATCATCGACGCTTTTATCAAGGCGCTGACAAGGACTTCATCGGGGCTGCCTACGACTCTTCGGGCGTCGGTCGAGGTTTTGGACCCTACGGATGGGCAACGATGATCTCGGATCACTATTTTCTCACAGCCAAACACCTCAATCCGACCAACGGACAGCGAATTCGCTTTCACCATACGAACGATCCGACCGAAGCCTTTGAGGATCATTTCGTTGATTCCGGGACTCGGATATTCTCGGCTGGCCTGGGTACTGACCTCTGGGTTGGGAAATTGTCGACGGTTCCCTCCACAGATGTGGCCCGGTATTCGGTCATCGATCTTGGACAAAAATCGGACTACACAGACAAAGAAATCTACACCTATGGTCTGGACAGTAATTTTGCTGGTTTGTTTCAGACCCTGGGACGCAACACGATCGATCCCCACCTCTTTTTCAATTGGACCGTCGGCGGTAGCAAGACGCTTGCTTACACTTTTGACTACGACAATCCGGGCGGTGTCGGTGCCGACGAGTCGATGCTTATCGGTGGCGATTCGGGAGGGCCTTCCTTTATCTCGGTCGGCAATCAGCTGGCGCTAGTTGGCATTCACTGGTTCAATAGCGTAGGTGGTGGATATTCTGGCGACTCGTTTGTTCCCGAATACATCAGTCAGATTAACACAATCCTAGGCGCTAGCGGCGAAAGCCTGAGCGTGATTGTCCCGGAGCCTTCATCCGTCGCCTTGATTTTCGCAGCAATTTGCGGCCTAGCTGCGCGAAGATTACGAGCTTGAATGGCTTGCTTGGCGACATAGGTGGGTGAGCCGACAGGCTCGGCGTCCACCATCAAAGCACGCCTATCCGGCTTTGCGTTGCGGCATTGGCTCGACCGCTTCTTCATCGGTGGCGTCGACCTCGGGATGGACGCGTAAAGTCACGCGAGGTGGGCTGCGTCGCTCTTGGGCGAAACCGCGTTTACCGCCTTGGAAAAATTCGGCAAACTCTGAGGCGACTCCGGTTGGAAAACGTTCTTGGAGTTCAGCGATCGTTTCTCGAAACGAAAGCCCTTCGCGATAGACGAGTCGGTAGGCGGTCTTCAGCGAGAGAATTTCCTCACGCGAAAAGCCGGCCCGTCGGAGTCCGACCTTGTTGAGGCCGATGACCAATGCGGTCGCTCCGTCGGTTAGCAAAAAAGGTAGAACGTCTTGCGCCACCTTGGTGCAGGCCCCAACCATGGCCAAGCGTCCGACTCGGCAGAATTGATGGACGGCCGAACCGCCTCCCAAGCAGGCGCGATCGCCGATTTCGACGTGGCCACCGAGCAAGGTCCCGTTGGAGAGAATAACATGGCTGCCGACCTGGCAATCGTGGGCGACATGCGACCCGACCATCAGCATGCAATCATTGCCAATGGTGGTGTTCGTACCGCCGTGCATCGCCCGATGTACGGTGGCGTGTTCGCGGACCATCGTGCGATCGCCAATCACGACGCCTCCCAGGTCGGTCGGGGGATTGGTGTGCTGGGGAAGGCCTCCGAGGACGGCTCCCTCGCAGACGGTGGTTTCGTGGCCCAGGGTCGTGCCAGAGCGGATCGTGGCGTGGGCGATCAGTCGGCTGCCGGCGGCAATCCGTACGTCTGCTTCGACAATACAAAAGGGGCCAATTTCGACGTCAGCATCAAGGTTTGCAGCAGGACTGACAATCGCGGAGGGGTGTATTTTCACAGGGGCGGGTCCTTCGGGTGGCCGGTGACCGGCAAAGGGTGCGGCCGATAGCAGTAGGCGGGAGCGGCCGGTTGGCGTTGGGTGGGCCGCTAGCGGTAGTATCGGTTGCTACGATTCTGCCAGTTAGAAGTTTGGTTTTGGATTGACCCTTCTTTCGTATTTCCCCTAAGTTGACATGATGGTGTTGCTAGCAGTTTTGGCTTTGGGGCCTGGGCGGGGGTTGGTGGCGTGCGTAGACTGTACGCTTCGAGGCTGCAGTTCGAGTGCTTGCAGCTGAGTAGGTTGGGCACTGCCCAACAAAAGAGATGTCAACAGAAAATGGTGAGCGGTGCCCACCCTACTAGTTTAGAAAGATTGCGGATATGAGCGATGACGTAGTGCAACTTTATGATGAAGCCGACAAGTTGAAGATGGAGGGCAAGCTGGACGAGGCGGTGGCCAAGCTGCAAGAGGCGCTCGCCGAGGACGCGGACTACGCGCTCGCCCACTCGGCCTTGGCCGTAGTTTTGCAGCGTCAGGAAAAACACGACGAAGCGGTGCAGCACGCCCAGCGGGTTTGCGAGATCGAGCCGAACGATCCGTTCAGCTTCACCGCAATGAGCGTCACCTTCCAACGGGCCTACGCCGGAACGAACAATATGGAATACATCAAGCTGGCCGAAGACGCGATGGAGCGCAGCCGTCAGCTAAGCCAGGGGATGTAAAGAAGAGCCGACATTGGTTAAGAGTTGCTAGACGCTAGTTAAGAAACTAGCGTCTAGCGCCCAACTGACTGTTAACTAAGCTTTCGGCTGAGCAACGACGCGTTTTTGAACGTCGGTTTCTAGGGGGCCGAAAGCCTGTTCGTGGCGTTGGACCGAAAGGTGCAAAGCGTGCAGCATTCGCTTCGCAGTGTAGTAGTTGGTGACGATGCGCTGCGTAATATGCACCGGTTCGGTGGGGACACCAAAGGGTTGCGAGTTGAGGCCGAAATCGATGATCAATTCTTCGGGCGTGCCCGTCACGCGGCAGAAGTTGGCGTAAGCACAAGTCGCGTTGGAGTCATCGACTTGGACGCGTTGTGCTTGCTGCTGTTGTTCTCCAGCGGCTTCGGCTTGTTCGGTAGATTCTTTAGGTTCATCGGCCATTTTTTGAGTTCTCGAAGAATACGAGTGAAGGGATCAACTAGGAACGGTCCAGTATAAGAATCCCAGTATAAGAACCTTTGCTAGTTGGTGCTATCCCCAGTAGAGGCTGGTTATTGCTGAGACCGAGTGAGGCTAAGGATAACGCTTTCCGAGTCGTTTCCTCGGGTTTCGTAGCTGGCTGCTTTTCGCAGGTCGATCTGCCGCATCAGGCCGCGATGCCGGGCTTCGCCACGTTCTTCGACCCAACGTTGGCCTTTGATGAGCAACAGACGGTCAAAAGCGTCCCAGTGGGGCTGTAGCCAGAAGAGAATTTTTGCAAGTGCCGCAACACCACGGGCGACCAGGGTGTCGAAAGTTTGAAGCTGAAGAACCTCTTCGGCGCGGCAGGCGTGGACGCGTACCGGCAATTCTAGTGATTCGACGATCGCTTGGACCACTTTGGCCTTCTTCTGCGTCGAATCGCAGACGCTCACTTTGAGGTCGGGCCGGCAGATCGAGAGGATCAGCCCAGGGACGCCGCCGCCGGTGCCGATGTCGAGTACGCGCTGGCCCGGTTCGAGCAGTTTTGCCAATTCGAGGCTATCGACGACGTCGCGGTTGACAAATTTTTCAAACGTCGTGTGCCGCGTCAGATTGAGCTGTTCGTTCCACTGCCAAAGCTCGGCACGGTAACGATCAAGCAGCTCGACTTGGTCTGAAGGCAATTCGATATTGTGGGCAGCGAGCGCGTCGGCAAGCGAAGTTGGGGCGTCGGTGGTCAAGGCTTTAGACTTTAGGCTGGAGGCTGTAGGATTGACTGTAGGATTGATCGAAGCATTTCTTCCCATCCAGCCTACAGCCTAAAGCCTCCAGCCTAAAGCCTTAAAAAAATGTTCGGAATTTTGAACGTCAATAAACCGGCCGGTTGGACCTCGCGCGATGTGGTGAATCGCGTGCAGGGATTGGTGCGTCCTGCGAAGGCAGGGCACGCAGGAACTCTCGACCCGTTGGCGACAGGCGTCTTGGTGGTCTGCGTGGGAAAGGCGACCCGGCTGATTTCCTACGTGCAGCAGATGCCCAAAACCTATCGAGCAACTTTTTTGCTCGGACGCACCAGTCCGAGCGATGATGTGGAGACCGATATCTGCGAGCTGGTCGACGCTCCGGAACCCTCGTTAGCCCAGATTGAGGCCCAGTTGCCACCATTTTTGGGAGCAATCCAGCAGCGACCGCCGGCCTATTCCGCACTCAAAGTAAAAGGTCAACGGGCGTACAAGCTCGCACGAGAAGGAAAAGAAGTGAAGCTAGAATCTCGGACGGTGCAGATCTATGAGCTAGAGATCGAGGGCTACAGGTATCCCGAATTGAAACTGCGGATGCGCTGTGGCAGCGGCACTTATGTACGCAGCGTCGGACGAGACTTGGCCCAGGCGCTGGGCACCGGTGCGGTGATGTCGGGGCTAGAGCGTACGGCGATTGGAGACTTTGCCGTTGGCGAGGGACTGGACATCGAAGAGCTTGACGTCGAGCGAATCAAAAAGAGCCTCGTCGCTCCGCTGGCGGCAGTGGCGCATTTGCCACGGCTAGAATTGAGTGAGGCTCAGCAGATCGAACTACAACATGGCCGATTGATTTCTGTCGAAGGTACGAGCATTGCACCAAAATCGCCCGACGAGATTTTTGTTGCGGTGAACTCGGCAGGCGAGTTGCTTGCACTAGTGCGAGAAAAACGCCCCGGCTTCTTCGGCGTCGTGAATAACTTTTGCTGAAGGTCGCACCTAAAAAATAGCCGGCGAGCTACGCCTCGCCGAAGTCGTCCCCTCCCCCTCGGCGGCAGCCAGAAACTAGCAGTAGCTCGTGTGACTCTCGGTCTCAGGCTCTGCCTGGGAACCAGTAACGACTTGATCGAGGAGCTTCACGGCAATGAACATTGTCCATTACCCTGGGCTGTCAAGCATTTCTCTGCCTAAACGGACGAAATAACCTCTCCTTCGTCCTAACCACAAGCACAAATTGACTTTAGGAATCGGTAATTGTAGGATGCCGGGTGTCTTATACAGAAAGTTTTCTGCCTACTTATCGTTATCCTCCTCAAAAATACTGGGCTATCCACAACCTTTAATCGAGAAAAATAATGGACGGCTCCTCTGGAATTCCAAATCTTGATCAAGACACGATCACAAGACTCCTCGAAATCGCAGCAGAGCAAGGATTCGACGATGATGACGATCTCGTAAAAAAGAACGAATCAACCTTCGGAAGTTTAGACCCGGAAGAAATCCGACAGGTCAATTCAGGATATAGGGTGCGACTGACACATTCACAGCTGCTGTTGCTGATATCGTCACTGCAGCGCGCTGAACGTCGACTTGCTAGCCTTAACAAAGTCAAACACTCAAACATAGGCTGCTCAATTCACGTCGACCCCGGCCATGGCCAAAATGGACGTCTAAAAATTTGGCAGACTAAATTCTAGAACTGATACACATCACTTCAAATAACACAGTCGTTCGTTCACAACGCAGGCTAACAATGCGTTGCACACGGAGCCGCGGACCACGTGGTTTCTGAAATCAATGTCGTTCGCCGCGACCCGGTGATTTTAGACGTCATCCCAGGCATACCTCACCGGCTGCAACGTCTTTTCTGGTGCGCCTAGTTCTGCCAATCGTTCGGCTTTGGTAAAGGCTAATACGCCCATCTTGCAGGTTGATTTCTGAGGCTGCCAACCGCCGAAACTATTTTTACGGACTGCGTACGCACTTTTTGCGCTAGCGGAACGTAAAGACTCCCCAGGATGGGGACTTACGGAAAAACAATGCGGGCACGGATGAGCCCAACGATCGGTCGGCTAGCTGCCAGGAAGGCAGCGGCGGACACTGGCACCCGAGATCGTTTTAGACATCCATGTTCGAGAATCGCAACTTACGGTTTGATCTCTTCACGCTACTCCTGTTGGCGGCAACTATGCTGTTGGCGGTCTCGTTAGCGACCTACAACGCGGCCGATCCGCCCAGCACGTTGGTCTATCCGGCTCCGACCGAGCTACACAACGCTTGTGGTCCAATCGGCGCGTATGCTGCGCATTTTCTGTTCGAGAACGTCGGCGTCGGAGCCTACTATCTAGTGCTTTCGCTGGCGACGCTCGCTCTGATGTTGCTCTGGCGAGGGGGGATCGATCAGCCGGTGCTGCGCGCGGTCGGCTGGGCAGCTTCGTTGCTTGCGATCTCGACGTTGGCCGCCATGCTGTTTCCTCATCGTACGCCTGGACCGGTGATTGGTGCTGGCGGGTACTTGGGTGCAATGGGCCACGCCGTGCTGGAGTCGAACTTTGCCAGCGCAGGGGCCTACATCCTCGCCCTGACCGTCCTGTTGGCGGGAATGTTGTTATGTACCGATTATCTGATTCTGAAATTTGCAGCAGTAACGACCATTGTTTCGGGTCGTGGGTTGATGATGTCGTTGGGGCATCTTGGGCCGATGCCGGGGCTGCGACGTAAAGCCCGTGTAGAAACCGATCTCGAAGACGAGTTCGAGGACGAAGAGGAAGAGAACGAACTGGAAGATGAGTATGAAGAGGAAGACGAGGACGAAGAGGAATGGGAAGAGGAGGAGTACGAAGAGGAAGAAGCTGAGCTTGAAGAAGACGAAGAGGCACCGGCGCTGAAGATCACGACGCCCGCTACGAAGCAAGCGGAGAAAGATGCAGAGAAACTCGCAGCGGCTGCGGCAATCGCGGGCGGTGGGCTGACGTCGAAGCTGGCTTCAGCGCTTCGGATTAAAAAGCCTGGCAAGAAGAAAAGTGAACGGGACGAGATCATCGACCAACTGGATGCCGCCGATCAACAGCCGCCGGCCACCGACTACGATTACGAGCTGCCGCCACTCGATCTGTTGCTCGAGTCCGAAGATATTTCGTACGAAGACCACGAGCAGGAAGTGCGTCGAAATGCCAAGTTATTGGAAAAGACGTTTGATAACTTCGGTTTCAACGTCAAAGTGGTTGAGATCGAAACGGGTCCGGTCATTGCCCAGTACGAGATCGAGCTAGAGGCGGGCTTGCGTCTGGCGAAGATCACGAATTTGGCCGACGACTTGGCGATCGCCTTGCGTGTGCCAAGCGTACGGATCGTTGCGCCGATTCCCGGGAAAAATTCCGTCGGTATCGAGGTCCCCAACAAAAATCGCCAGTTGGTCCGCCTGCGCGACGTGATTGAAGAGGCCAACGGCCGAGCAAAGCGGATGAAAATTCCGATTTATCTAGGCAAGGATGTTTCGGGCAATCCGTTGGTTGTCGATTTGGCGTCGATGCCTCATCTGCTGATCGCTGGCCGTACGGGTACGGGTAAAAGTGTTTGTCTGAACACGATTATTGCTTCGATGTTGATGAGCCGTGGTCCAGACGAAGTGCGGATGTTGATGATCGACCCCAAAATGGTCGAATTGAGCGGCTATCGCAAGCTGCCGCACTTGATGCACCCAGTCGTGACCGACATGAAGAAGGCCGAGGCGATTTTAAGCTGGGCTGTCGACAAGATGGAAGAGCGTTATCAGTTGCTGGCGCGTGCAGGCGTGCGGCATTTGTCAGTTTATAATCAGCTGAGTGAAGAGGAGTTGCGCGAGCGCATTCAGCCGAAGAGCGAGGCCGAGTGGGAAACCATTCCCAAACAGTTGCCGTACGTGGTGATTATTGCCGACGAGATCGCCGACCTGATGATGACGGCTGGAAAGGATGTGGAGCAGCACATTATTCGGTTGGCTCAGAAGAGCCGTGCCGTGGGCATTCATCTAATTTTGGCAACGCAAAAACCAACGGTCGATGTCATTACCGGTTTGATCAAGTCGAACTTGCCAGCGAGAATCGCGTTCCAAGTGGCCAGCCGTACCGATAGCCGCGTGGTGCTCGACGAAAATGGGGCGGACAAGCTTTTGGGCAACGGCGATATGCTGTTCCTTTCGCCCGGAACGAGCCAACTATTACGAGGACAAGGGACCTACCTTTCCGATGACGAAATCACGCGAGTGGTCGACTTCGTAGGCACCGATGCGCCGCAGTTTGCCAAGGAATTGATCGAACTAAAAACCAAAGAGGAAGAGGAAGCGGCCGAAGGTCCTGGACCGTTGAAGAATCGCGACGAGCTGTACGAAGCGGCCGTCGATGTGGTGGTACGCGAGCGGCGAGGGAGCGTTTCGTTGTTGCAGCGCTGCTTAGGGATCGGTTATGGCCGTGCGGCTCGGTTGATTGATTTTATGGCCGAGGACGGGATTGTCGGCGAATACAACGGCTCGCAAGCACGCGAAGTGACGATCACCGTCGAAGAATGGGAAACCATGACCGGCGATGGTGACGCGGCAGCTGAGGCGGAGGGACCGTTGACGGCTGCGACCGTACCAAGTAAGCCGATGCGCGTGAATAAAATCGTTCCCGGCACAGAGGATCCGAGCGATTTGGAGGAAGAAGTGGCCGCCCCGTGGGAAGACGTCGCGGAGGAAGAAACAGAAAAAGCGACCGACGAGCTAGTCGACGAAGAAGAAGACGAAGAGCTGGCCGAGGACGAAGAGTGGGAATATGAAGAGGACGAAGAAGGTGAAGAGGCTGAGCTTGAAGAGGGCGAAGAATGGGAAGAGGAAGGCGAAGAAGAGCTAGCCGAGGATGAAGAGTGGGAAGACGAAGAGGAAGAAGATGAAGAGGACGAGTCCGAAGAGGAAGAACTGGCCGAGGACGAGGAATGGGAAGAGGAGGAAGAAGTCGAAGAAGAGTATGCCTGAGAGCCGGTCCTTGCTAAAGATTGCAGGTTTGGGCCTGCGTAGTTAGAATCAACACAGAGGTTGTCTACGTCTATTTCAGTAAACCAACGAGCCCTTCCCATGAATTGGTCTGAAGTGATCGCCGATCCGTGCTTGCAAGATTTGCCGTACAAGATCGAGCTGAATCAGTATGGAGCGATTGTCATGACGCCTGCATCGAACCGTCACGCCCGTCGGCAAAGTCGCATCTATGATCTCCTGTCAGACCTCAAAAGCGATGGAGAGATGATCGTGGAATGTGCAGTGGCCACCCAACAGGGGGTACGTGTGCCAGATGTTGCGTGGATGTCGAACGCCTTTGTTAAAGAGCACGGAGAAACGACTCCGTACGAGCAAGCTCCAGAGCTTTGCATTGAAGTTGTATCGCCATCGAATTCGCGCCGTGAGATGGAAGAGAAGGTTCAGCTCTTTTTCGGGCAGGGTGCCCAAGAGGTTTGGCTGTGCAGCGAAGCGGGCGCATTGGAATTTTTCTCGCCAGCCGGTGCGTTAAAATCTTCAGTGCTGTTCCCCGAATTTCCGCTGACCCTCAAGTAATCGACTATTTTTTCGGCGCGTCCTGCATCATCGTGTCGAGCATCGTGCCGATGAGTGCCGTGGTTTGGCCGTCTTTGCCGTTGCCACCCGTTTGGCCGACGACCATGACGCGGGGGGTGATCGAGATGTTTCGCTCGCCAACGATCTTGAGCAACTCAACCAGGGCCGCATTGCCGCTGCCGATTTGCTCGGCGATTTGCTTATAAGCATTGGCCTGCGCTTCGGCTTTGATCTTGACCGCTTCGGCTTCGGCACCGGCTTGAATGACGACCTTCTCGCGGTCCTTCTCGGCGATCCGTACTTCGTAGGCGGCGGTGGCCAAGCGTTTTTCTTCCTCGGCCTCCTGCTCAGTCTTGGTAAGTTGCTTGCGCTGCTCGGCGGCCCGTTGTTGCTCTTTAAAGGTTTCTTGTTCTTGCAGAGCGATTTCGCGGTCGGTTTGCGTTTTGAGCAACATGCCGAGTGTTTCTTTGTTGCCAACATCTCCAATACGGACACCGGTTACGGTTACGCCGCGTTTTTTCATCTCTGCTTGGAGCATCTCCAGCGAAGTGCTTTCCTGGGTCGAACGCTGTTGGACGTAATCAAGTGCTTTGACGTTTTCGGCGTTGTTGCGAAAAATGGCTCGCACTGCCGAATTCATCACATTGCGCAGGCCATCCTGATCGTCGCCCAGCGTGGCAACCAAAATCGGAGCATCGCCGGGCTGGATTTCATATTCGATGCGTACGTCAACCGGAAACGTAAATCCGTCGGACGTGCGAACCATGATTTCGCTTTCCTCGCCAACACCCGTGCGTTGGCCTTCGCTTGCCGTATAGCGAACGATGTGGGTTTTGGTGGAAATTTTAGTGACTTGATATGCTTTGCTGTTGAGGTAATACTCGCCTTCCAAAAGTGGTTGCCGCCAGATGCCGCGCTCGCCTTGGGCGACTAAGCGGCGCAGGCCGACGTTGTCTTCAGCGCCTTCTACGGTCACGGGGCGTTCTCCGACGTTTGATTTGACGACGCCAACCGTTGCTTTTTCGATGGTTGTGGCAGGGACTTTATCGATCGAAAACAGTTTGGGGTTGATACGATAACTGCCCGGCTTAAGCACGGTGGTCTGTGGACCTTTGAAGCCGCCGCCATCAGTCAAAAAATATTCGGCATTCTGCATATGGCGTTCTTCACCCTCGGGCCATTCGGGCGCATAGGTGGTGTCACGCGGCATCGGCTGGCCGTCGGAAGCGATGAGGATCCCGACGCTGCCGGCGGGGATGACTTCGACATTGGCAAATTCGACATCGTAGATGAAGGGCCAATAGCCCAAGTTCCAACCTGGTGGCAAGATTTCAGCCTGCGGCCCTTTTTCGCCGTTGGTGGCAATGATTTTCCCCGGCTTCAGTGCCGTGATGCCAATCTTCTTGCTCACAACGCCGACCGAATTTTCGCCGACATGGCGGAACGAGGCGAGCGTGAAGAAAATCGCTAACACAACCGCAGCGGCAGCAATCGACGCCATACGCAGCTTGAACGAGCGCAATTGCATGGAGCTGGCAACAATAAGACCGGCTAAGACCAGTCCGACGAGTAGGAAAATGGCAGGCATGGCTTTGAGTTCTCTCGAAAGATTCGGATTTGGCAACTGCAGAGGCCGGACTAATCGGTAGTAAAATCGTTACGGACCTCTCTGTCAAACTTAGCATACCTACCGACGCAGAGCCGCTTTCCTAAGCAGATTCGCAAGAATCTCTCTGGTTTAGCCGATAAAATGAGGTGGACCGGCCCACGAAGCGGCTGTTGCTTGCCGAACCTGGGGCAGCTAAACTTGGTCTCTTTGAAGTGAAGCCGTATCCGAAGCCCTGTGGCCCACCGAGGCTTAGGGCTTTTTTGATTGACGAGACTTCGCCTTCGCCTTCAGCCTTCAGCCCTTCAGCCCTTCACAATGACACGCATCGAAACTTATGACACGACCCTCCGCGACGGTGCCCAGGGCGAGGGCGTCAACTTTTCGCTGGAGGACAAGCTGCTCATCGCGCGGCGGTTGGACTCGCTCGGGTTTGATTATGTCGAGGGCGGCTACCCGCTGTCCAATCCCAAGGATGCCCAGTTCTTTCAGAAGCTAGCAGAAAATCCGCTGAAGAACAGCAAAGCCTGTGCGTTTGGCATGACGCGGCGCAAAGGGATCAACGCGGCAGACGACATCGGCATGAAGTCGTTGCTCGACTCACAGGCACCGGTCATTACGATTGTCGGCAAAACTTCAGATTTTCATGTAGAAAAGGTGCTGGGCGTTACGCTCGAAGAAAACCTCGCGATGATCCGCGACACGGTCGCGTTTCTTTGCGAGCAGGGCCGCGAAGTCATCTACGACGCCGAGCATTTTTTCGATGGCTGGAAGGCCAACCCTGAGTACGCAGCACTGACGATTCAAGCTGCGGCTGAGGCCGGGGCAAAAATCATTGTCATGTGCGATACCAACGGCGGCAGCCTGCCCGAGGAAGTCGCGGCGATCACTCAAGAGGCAGCCACACAAGTCGACAAGCCGCTTGGCATCCACACGCACAACGATTGCGAGCTGGCAGTAGCCAATTCGTTGGCCTCAATCGCCGCAGGGGCGGTTCATGTGCAAGGCACGATCAACGGCTTGGGTGAACGCTGCGGAAACGCCGATCTCATTTCAGTGCTTTCCAATCTGTCGCTCAAAAAAGAGGGCTACGAGGTTCTGGAAGGCACTTCTTCAGCAGCGGGCGGCATCGAGTCTCTGACCGAGTTGTCGCGTTACGTTTACGAAATCGCCAACATGCACTTCCGCAACAACCAGGCCTTTGTTGGCCCAAGTGCCTTTGCCCATAAGGGCGGCATGCACGTCCACGCGGTCACCAAGGTGGCGTCGAGTTACGAACACATCGACCCGGCGGCGGTTGGCAACGAACGAAGGATATTGGTCAGCGAGCTATCGGGCCGGTCGAACATCATCGCCCTGGCAACCAAACACAATGTTGAAAATGACAAAGAGCTGATGAACGCCATTCTGAAACAGGTGGTCGACCTCGAAAACCGAGGCTACCAATTTGAGGCAGCGTCAGGCTCCTTCGATTTGCTCGTCAAACGGGCGGCCGGAACTTTTGAACCCCATTTCGAGTTGGTGCAATATCACACAAGCGTCGTCAGCCGTGGCGGCGAACCGATTACCGAAGCTACCGTAAAACTGCTGATCGACGACAAGCTACACCACGAAGTAGCCGAAGGAAACGGACCAGTCAACGCGCTCGACGCCGCCCTGCGCAAAGCACTGAACGGACACTTCCCCTCCTTGAACGACATGCACCTGGTCGACTACAAAGTCCGCGTGATTAACTCCGACGCCGCAACCACCGCGAGCGTACGAGTCGTGATCGAAAGCCGCGACAACCAAGATAGCTGGGGCACCGTCGGCGTCCACGAAAACGTGATCGAAGCAAGCTGGGCAGCCCTAGTCGACAGCATCGAATACAAACTTTGTAAAAAAGAATAACCCCCCTCTTTTTTCTCTGCGACTCTGCGTCTCTGCGTGAGGCTTTTTCTGATGGTCTCACGCAGAGACGCAGAGACGCAGAGGAATAACTTGAAAAGTAGCAGAAGAAGAATATGACGACAGTATCCAAGCCCGATTTGAGTGAACTTCCTTCGCAGTACGACCACCATGCCGCGCAGCAAAAGTGGTATCCGTTTTGGGAGGCACCGCATCCTGGCTATCCAGGGGGCTATTTTCACGCGGACCCGACATCCGAAAAACCGCCGTTTACGATTGTCATTCCCCCGCCGAACGTGACCGGGGCGCTGCATCTGGGCCACGCGCTCAACAACACGCTGCAAGATATTTTGTGCCGCATGAAGCGGATGCAAGGTTTTAATGTCCTGTGGCAACCGGGCACCGACCACGCAGGCATCGCCACGCAGGCACGCGTCGAAAAATGGATTAGCGAGCACGAAGGCAAAACACGCCACGACCTGGGGCGTGAGGGACTCATTGACCGCATTTGGCAGTGGAAAAAAGAGTACGAAGCACGCATCATCGGCCAACTCAAGAGCATGGGTTTTGGTTGCGATTGGCAGCGCAACCGGTTCACGCTCGACGACCAGTGTGCCCGTGCGGTGCGTGAGACGTTTTTTAAGCTGTTTTCCGACAACAAAATTTATCGAGGCAAACGGCTAGTCAATTGGGACACTTTTTTGCAGACAGCGGTCAGCGATGACGAGGTCTTTCATGAGGTAAAGAAGGGCCATTTTTGGCATTTTTCGTATCCGGTGGTTGGTGTTGATGGAAAAGGGCCCAAGCCGGGCGAGCCGACGCATGTGACGATCGCCACGACACGCCCCGAAACGATGCTAGGCGACACAGCCGTAGCCGTGCATCCCGACCCCGAGCGTGCGCTAGCCAAGGTGCAAGCCGAGCTTGAGGAAAAACTCGCCGCCGCACCGGAAAAAGAAAGGGAAGCGATCCAAGCACAAATCGACGCCGTTAGCGATCGCTCCCAAGCGATCCTCCCACAGCTGATCCAACTCCGCGATATGGCCGCACGCGGCACAAAATTACGGCTTCCGCTCACCGACCGCGAAATCCCACTCATCACCGACACCTGGGCCAAGCCAGAACTCGGCTCCGGCTGCGTCAAAATCACGCCCGCACACGACCCCAACGACTATGAAGTCTGGCAACGCACCGTCACAGGAGATGGTCCAGACATCGGCGCAATCAACATTCTCAACACCGACGGCACGCTCAACGACAGCGTCCCCGAAAAATATCGCGGCCTTACGATGAAGCAGGCACGAAAAGCGGTCGTCGCCGATCTGGCAGACGCCGGCTTCCACGATCCAGAAACCGACGTCGAAGACCGCGAAATCGACCTCGCCCACAGCGACCGCAGCAAAACCCCCATCGAACCCTACTTAGCCGACCAGTGGTTCGTAAAAATGGACCAGCTAGCCCAAACCGCCATGGACGCCGTAGCCGACGGCCGCGTAAAAATCACCCCCGAGCGCTATGCCAAAGGTTATCATGACTGGCTGAGCGAAAAACGCGACTGGCCGATCGGCCGGCAACTTTGGTGGGGGCATCGGATACCGGTTTGGACCAAGCCTGGGGAGGATTTAGAGGTTGTGGTCACAGGCGAGGGGGTGTGCGCGACGACCTCTAATGGCATGACCTACGTTTGCTTGCGTAACGAGGATCAAGCCATCGCGGCTGAAATCGAGAAAGCAGGGTTCACACGCGAAGACGACGTCCTCGACACCTGGTTCAGCTCCGCCCTCTGGCCCCATTCGACCCTTGGCTGGCCCGAAGAGACCGACGAACTAAAAAAGTTCTATCCCACGAGCACGCTCATAACCTCACGCGACATCATCACACTCTGGGTCGCACGGATGGTGTTGATGGGCGAGTACAACATGGGCCAGGTCCCGTTCGAGCAGGTTTATATTCACCCAAAAATTCTCGACGGCTACGGCGAGACGATGTCCAAATCAAAAGGAAACGGGGTCGATCCGCTGGATGTGATCGAGCAGTTCGGGGCCGATGCCCTACGGTTTGGCATCGCCTACCTAACGACCGAGACGCAAGACGTGCGTATGCCAGTCGAGTTTGTCTGCCCGCATTGCGACGCACCGATCAAACAGACGAAAAAGAATCGCATCCTACCCCGCGTCCAATGCGACAAGTGCAAGGGCGAGTTCCACACGCAATGGGCCTTAACCGACGAGGACAAAGCCCTACCACGCGGCGGCGTCACCAGCGAACGGTTTGAACTAGGCCGCAATTTTTGCAACAAGCTCTGGAACGCCTCCCGCTTCGCACTAATGAACCTAGAAGGCTACGAACCCAAAGCATTACCCGGCGAACCCGTAGCGTCAGGCGAACCGGAAGCGTCAGCGCCCGGAGTATTACTCCTAGAAGATCGTTGGCTCCTAAGCCGCCTAGCAACCGTAACCCAAGAGGTGACCAACGCCCTCACCGAATTCCGCTACGCCGACGCCGCCCGCGAGCTGTACAGTTTCGCTTGGGACGACTTTTGCAGTTTTTATGTCGAGATGACCAAGGCCCGATTCGCCGTGCCCGAGCAACGTGCCGTCGCCCAACGGGTGTTGGCCCACGCCCTCGACACGCTGCTACGGTTGTTGCACCCAATGATCCCATTTCTAACCGAAGAGGTGTGGCAGCTCCTCGGCAGCGTGGCAAGCACAAGAGGTTTAGCGTCCCCGGCAACTGCGTCTGAATCAATCTGCATCGCACCCTGGCCCGAAGCCGAAGCGTCGCATCTCGACCCGGCGATCGAAAAGCAATTCGCCCAATTCCAAGCCGTCATGTCCGCCGTTCGCAACATCCGCACCGAAAACAACATCCCGCCCAAAGAGGCCGTCAGTTTTTCTGTGCGTTGTGATGCGAAGGCGCAGGCCTTACTCGAGCCGATGCTGCCCTACTTCGAGTCGATGGCTCGGGCAACGTCAACCGGCATGGGATCGGACGTCACCCCGCCAGAACGTGCCGCAAGCAAAGCCCTCGAAGGCATGGAAGTCCACCTCGACATCAGCGACTTCTTCGACGCCGAGGCCGAGAAAAAACGTCTCGGCGGCGAACGCGACAATCTGGCCAAATTCGTCAAATCGATCTCCGGCAAGCTAAGCAACGAGGGGTTTGTGAGCCGGGCACCCGCCGAAGTCGTGCAGGCGGAGCGTGCCAAACTGGCCGAGGCCGAGGGGCAGCTTGCGGCTGTGGAAGCTGCTTTGGCAAAGCTGTAGCTTCCTCCGGCGACGCGTTGAGTCGCGGCTAGTGGGAGGATACAATGGGACGCTGCGGATCTTACCAGTCGACTTTTTTATTGCGTCATTGAGGAAACCCTACGATGCCAGTTGAGATGGAACTAATCCGGATCATTATTCGAGAGACCTCTGGCGAGCAGGTTATTTTCCTCAAGGAAATAGACGGCGAGCGGACGTTTCCGATTTTGATCGGCCTCTTCGAGGCGATGAGCATCGACAGCCGGGTGAAGAAGAAGGTAACTCAACGTCCGTTGACGCATGACTTGTTGGTGAGCGCGGTCGAAGTGCTGGGCGGCGAATTTCAGGACGTGATGATCACCTCGCTGAAGGACCATACCTATTACGCGGCTCTACGCGTTCGGTGCGAGGGCGAGCTGCAAGAGATCGACGCTCGGCCGAGCGACGCGATCGCCGTGGCCGTTACCTGCGACCCCCCCCTGCCAATCTATGTGAGCGAAGACGTCCTCAGCGATGTGATGGGAGAAGGAATGTGAGATGTGAGATTGATGATTGATGATGTGAAAAATCGCAGGGCGAAGCCCTCACTTACATCTTCAATCTTCAATCTTCAATCTTCAATCTTCAATCTTCAATCACATTCCTCATCCAATCACGTCGGCAAACGCTTCTTCGAGCGCTGCCAGCCCAGCGGCACCCTTGTCGCCCTGGACCACGACGTTCACTTTCACTTCGCTGGTGCTAACCAGCTCGACGTTGATGCCCGCCTGCGACAGACCCCGGAACATGCGTAACCCAACGCCCGTGTGGCTGCGAATGCCGACGCCGGTGACCGAAAGAATGGCGATCTCAGGGTAAGTTTGAACCGTGCCTCCTAGCTTTTCGACAACGCTTCCCACCGCCGCCGCGGATTTGTCGGCTGCGGATTGGGGAACGGTAAAACTGAGGTTCGTTTTGCCGTTGAAACCAGCCCCCTGGACAATCATATCGACGATGATATCAGCCGCAGCGACCGCTTCAAAAATATTAGCCGAGATGCCCGGACTGTCGGGGACATCGGTCAGCGTGATGAGCGCCTGCGAGCCGTCGAGCGAGACGCCGTGGACCGTAAGGTCTTCCATCGCTTGCAGACGGCTGACGACCGCCAACGCGTCGGCTTCCTTTGCCTTTTTGGCGGCGGCCAGCGAGTCTTCAAAGGTGACTCGTTTTTCGGGAGGAGTGCCCAGCTCAAATTCGGCATGAACGGCACGCAGCGCGGCGAGACCTTGCTCGCGCGAGACGAGGCAAGAGACTTTGATTGCGCTGGTCGTAATCGCCGCGATGTTGATATCGGCCTCCGCCAGGGCGCGGAACATCCGATCGGCGACACCCGACTGGGTAGCCATGCCTAGTCCAACGACCGAGACTTTCGAGGCGTTCGCCTCGTGCGCGACGCCTGTCGCTCCGACGGCGTCGGACGCTTCTTCCACAGCGGCCAAAGCACGCTGGAGGTCGCTTTCGAGAACGGTAAACGAGATGTCGGCCAGCCCGTCGTGGCCGGTGGTTTGCATGATCATGTCGACGGCCACATTCTCTTCGGCCAGTTTTTCAAAAATCGTAAGGCTAACACCCGGCTTGTCGGGCACCCCAGAAACCGTGATCCGCGCCTCCGCTTTGGTCAGGGCACAGCCGCTGACGGCGCGGTTTTCCGATTCGGCAATCGGCCCAATGATCGTGCCCGGCTCGTCGGTAAAGACGCCACTATTGCGGACATGGATCGGCACGTTAAACTTCTTGCCAAATTCGATCGAACGGCTATGCATGACGCCAGCGCCCAGACTGGCCAGTTCGAGCATTTCGTCATGGCTGACGTTCGACATCTTTCGCGCATCGGCCACTTGGCGAGGGTCGGTCGTAAAGACGCCATCAACGTCGGTATAGATTTCGCACATCTCGGCCCCAAGGACAGCAGCCAACGCGACGGCCGAAGTATCGCTTCCTCCGCGTCCAAGCGTCGTGATATTAAAATCGTCGTCCACGCCTTGGAAACCGGCGGCGATGACGATGTTGCCCTCGTCGAGCAGCTTTTTCATGCGGTCAGTCGAGATCGATTGAATACGGGCCTTGGTATGGCTCGAATCGGTCCGCACGCCAATCTGCCCGCCGGTCAGGCTGGTCGCTTTGCCGCCCAGTTCGTGGATGGCCATCGCCATGACCGACATGGTCACTTGTTCGCCGGTCGAGAGCAGAACGTCCATCTCGCGCGCCGGCGGATTGTCGCAGACCTGGCCAGCCAGATCGACAAGCATGTCGGTGTTTTTTCCCATGGCGCTAACGACCATCACCACTTGATGGCCCTGCTGTTGGGCATGCAAAGCACGCCTAGCCGCAGCACGGATTTTTTCGGCATCAGCAACGCTCGTGCCGCCAAATTTCTGTACAATTAAAGACATAGTTTTTCCGACTTTCTTTCCATTCTAAGTGAAACACAACGGAACAACGAAACGACGTTCTGGTTGGACGAAGTCCGATTTTCCGTTCTCTTTTCGTCGTTCGCGTTGTTCCGTCGTGGTTTATTTATTTCTATCAATAAACCACTGCATCGCCTGCCACCCCGCGTCGAAAGCCAGCTCCGACTTCGCCGCGTTGCCATCGCCGTAACTAGTAAATGCGTCTGGCTGGATGCCGGTGCCGGCGATGATGATGGGGACGTCGCCGTGCGTGTGGGTTTTGGTGTTGAGGAATGTCGGGTGGTCGGGCGAAATCATCACGCGGTGGTCGCCATGCGACTTCAGTGCTTCGACCAAAGGAGCAACCACATGCGTGTCGATCTCTTCGATCGCTTTTACTTTTGCAGCGCAGTCGCCTTCGTGAGAGGCTTCATCAGGGGCTTCGACATGGACACAAATCAGATCGACTTTGTTCAGCGCTTCGATGGCGTACTGGCCCTTGGCGGCATAGTCGGTGTCGGTGTAGCCGGTCGCGCCGGGGACTTCGATCCGCTGCCAACCGACCAATGACGCCAAGCCTCGCAGCAGATCCACTGCCGTGATCATAGCACCCTGCACACCGTAAGCTTCCGCAAACGGCTGCAATTTCGGAGCCTTTCCAATCCCCCACAGCCAGACATTCGTGGCGGGCAGTTTTCCCTCGGCAATCCGCTTTTTGTTGACCGGGTGGTCGGCAAAGAGCTTGCTGGTCGCGGCCATCAGCTCGTTGAGAACGTTGCTGCCCGGGCCGCGTGGAAAATCGTTAAGAATCGATTTGTCGGTCAGATCGTGCGGCGGAGTAGCACGCAGGTCCATCGTAAACGGGGCAACTTTTTCTGCACCACGCCACAGCAACAGGTTGCGATAGCTGACGCCAGGGACAAATTCGAGGCCAGCCATATCAAGACCTCTGGGGCCGAGTTCTTCCTGAGCGGCGGCAAGTAGCTCGGTCGCCTCTTCGGTCGAAATATGATCAGCCGTAAAATCCCGCATCGTTTGGTCTTCGACCGTGACCAAATTGCAGCGGATGGCCCAATCTTCGTCGGCTAGCTCGATGCCCTGAGCGGCAGCTTCGATCGGCGCGCGACCGGTAAAGTTTTGCAGAGGATCGTAACCCAGCAAGCTCATATTGCCGACTTCAGAACCGGCAGGGAGCTGGTTCGGCGTGTGGCAGGCACGCGCAACAACGCCCTCGGCGGCCAAAGCATCCATCGCCGGAGTCTGAGCCGCTTCGATCGGAGTTTTACCCCCGAGCGCATCTTGAGCCTCGTCGGCAGCCCCGTCAGGAATAATGATTGCGTATTTCATGAATTTGGAATTTGGAATTCGGATTTTGGATTGCTGGATTGCTGGATTGCTGGATTTTTCGGATGCTGAATATCGGAGTTTGGTATGTGAAACTTCGTCAGTTATTCCGCATTCCGCATTCCGAAATCCGCATTGTACTCAGTCTCGTACCCACATACGCACCGGCGGGGTTTGGACGCAGGCGAGTTGGTTCATTTGGTCGCACGCCTTGCTGGCAGCACCTTCGGTGGTTTCGTGAGTCATGATGACGAGCGGAATCGATTGCTTGTCGGTTTCGGCCTCATGTTGGAGAACCGAAGCGATCGAAATGTTTTGTTCGCTAAGGGCCTGAGTGACCTGGGCAAGCACGCCTGGGCTATCGTCGACCGCAAGACGAATATAAAAACGACCGCGGGCGTTGGCGTAGTCGGCGGCCGAGACCCTGGCTGTGCGGTCAGACCAGAGTTCTAGAGTACGGAAAGTGATCTGTGAACGCCCCACCGCAATGTCAATCATGTCGGCCACAACGGCCGAAGCGGTCGGCATCTGCCCGGCGCCGGGGCCATAAAAAAGTAATTGGCCGACGGCATCGCCAACAACTCGGATCGCGTTGTACGGGCCACCGACTTCGGCCAACGGGCGGCCAGCTTTTACCAGCGTCGGCGAGACGTGCAGCTCAAGGCCGTCGTCCGTCAGTTGCGCGACAGCTAGCAGCTTGATTTTGTAGCCCATCTCTTGGGCGTAGTGAACGTCGGCCAGGTCGAGTGTGTCGATACCCGTGCGTGGAATTTCGTCCCAGTGGACGCGAGCACCAAAACCAAGATGCGCCAGGATGGCCAGCTTTTGGGCCGCATCGGTGCCATCGACATCCATCGCTGGGTCGGCTTCGGCGTACCCCAGCCGCTGGGCCTCGGCGACCACCTCGTCATAAGCCGAGCCATCTTCGTGCATCTTACTCAGAATAAAATTACTCGTGCCGTTGAGAATTCCCTGCATCGACTCGATTTGGTTGGCCGACAGACACTGGCCAATATTGGCAATGATCGGAATCCCGCCGGCAACCGAGGCCTCAAAGGCGACACAACGGCCCAGCTCGCGAGCCCGGTCGAAAATTTCGGGGCCATGCTCGGCCAGCAGGGCTTTGTTCGCAGTGACCACATCTTTGCCGCTTTCGAGCAGCTGCAACATAATAGTACGGGCAGGCTCCAGACCGCCAATCAACTGGGCGACGACCTCAATCTCAGGGTCGTCGATCACCGCCTGGAGCTGGTCGGTCAGCACGCCGTCGGGCAGATCGCAATCGCGAGGGGAGGTCAAATCGCGGACAACGGCCTTTTCTAGCCAGAGCGTGCGTCCAGCGTGGCGTTGGGTCCGATCGCCGAAATCAAGCAGCAGGCGAGCTACGCCCGAGCCGACGGTGCCTAGTCCGATAATAGCGACTTTGGTTTTTTCCATGATGTGCTCAGCCCGAATCCCGCAGCAATTGACAAACTAGCCATCGTAATTGGCCATAGCCGGCAAAGTCAACTGGCAACGAGGTTTGCGCCGCCAGTTTCGGGCGGTAGAATCGAGGGCTGCGAAACCGCGAGCAGAGGCTCAACGGCTCGTTTGAAGTGAAAAATTCCGCACTCCGAAATCCGCATTCCGAACTCATTTTTATGCCCCGCTACAATCCCGCGACTGTTGAACCCAAATGGCAAGCCTACTGGGAAAAGCACCAAACGTTTGCCACGCCCCGGCTTCCCGCCGGCGAAAAAATGTACGTCCTCGACATGTTTCCTTACCCCAGCGGCGACGGCCTGCATGTGGGGCACCCCGAGGGCTACACCGCTACCGACATCGTTTGCCGGGCCGCGCGCATGCAGGGCAAGACCGTCATGCACCCGATGGGCTTTGATTCTTTTGGGCTTCCCGCCGAAGAGCACGCCATCAAGACGGGCGAGCACCCTCGCGTTCAGACCGAAAAAAACATAGGAACGTTCCGTCGTCAGATGAAGATGCTCGGTTTTAGCTACGACTGGTCGCGCGAAGTGGCCACCACCGACGTCGAATACTTCCGTTGGACACAATGGATTTTCTTGCAAGTTTACGACACCTGGTTCGACGCCGAGCAGCAACGGGGCCGCCCAATCAGCGAGCTACCAATCCCCAAAGAAGTTAGCGCCGTCGGCAACGACGCCATTCTCGCGTACCAAGACGAACACCGCCTGGCCTACCAAAGCGAAGCCCCCGTCAACTGGTGCCCAGCGCTCGGCACCGTGCTAGCCAACGAAGAGGTCATCAACGGCAAAAGCGAGCGCGGCGATCATCCGGTCGAGCGCCGCCCACTGCTCCAATGGATGCTTCGCATCACCGCGTATGCCGACCGATTAGAAAACGATCTCGAAACGCTCGATTGGTCGTCAGGCGTAAAAGCGTTGCAACGCAACTGGATCGGCCGAAGCACCGGCGCGGAAGTCGACTTTCGATTACAAAACGAAGTAGCCGGCGAACTACGCTCGCCGAAGTTTCCAAGGAATCCCGACAAAAACACCCTCCGTGTTTACACCACACGCCCCGACACGCTGTTCGGAGCAACCTACATGGTGATCGCTCCCGAGCATCCTTACGTCGAGCAACTCACCACTACCGAAAAAAAAACAGCGGTCCAGAAATACGTCCGACAAGCATCGCTCAAAAGCGATCTCGACCGCACAGAGCTTGCCAAAGAGAAAACGGGCGTCTTCACAGGCAGTTACGCCATCAACCCAGTCAACAACGAGCCAATACCGATCTGGATCGCCGACTACGTGCTAATCAGCTACGGCACCGGGGCAATCATGGCGGTGCCGGCCCATGACGAGCGAGATTTCGAGTTCGCCAAACAATTCAATATCCCAATCAAAGCCGTGGTCGATCCCGGCGAGTCCGCTTCAGCGGGCGTGCGCACAGCAATTCTAGCCGGCGAGCAAGTCTACGCCGGCCACGGCACCGCGATCAACTCTGGCGAATACAACGGCCTAACAACCGCCGAATTTAAACAGAAAATCTCCGGCGATCTGTTAGATCGCGGTTGCGGGTGCGAAGCCGTCAACTACAAGCTCCGCGACTGGCTTTTTTCTCGCCAGCGCTTCTGGGGCGAACCCTTCCCGATCCTCCACGAAATCGACGCCGAGGGAAACAAAACAGGCGTCGTCCGTGCGGTGCCCGAAGATCAACTGCCGGTCGATCTCCCGCACTTAGAAGATTTCAAACCGCACGGCCGTCCCGAGCCGCCGCTCGACAAAGCACCCGACGAATGGTTGTACCCAACGATTGACGACGTGCGCTACAAACGCGAGACAAACACCATGCCGCAGTGGGCCGGTTCGTGTTGGTATTACTTGCGTTTTTTGGACCCGACCAACTCCACGGCGGTGATCGACCCCGAAATCGAAAAGGCGTGGATGCCTATCGACCTTTATATCGGCGGCGCAGAACACGCCGTCTTGCATTTGCTCTACGCCCGTTTCTGGCACAAAGTGCTTTACGACCGTGGGGTGGTGAGCACGAAAGAACCGTTTCAAAAGCTGGTCAACCAGGGGATGATCCTTGGCGAGAACAACGAAAAAATGTCGAAGAGCCGAGGGAACGTCATCAACCCCGATACCGTGGTTTCGGAATACGGGGCCGATGCGTTGCGGCTCTACGAGATGTTCATGGGGCCGCTCGAGCAGATGAAGCCCTGGAACATGGACGGAGTCAACGGCGTCTACGGATTTTTGAATCGCGTTTGGAGAATGATCGTCGACGATCAAGCCGAAACCTCACAACTTAGCGCCGTCGTCTGCGACGAACGACCCACAGACGAGCAAAATCGTGTTTTGCACAAGACGATCAAGGCGGTCACATCCGACATCGAAAAACTCTCGTTCAACACGGCCATCGCCCGTATGATGGAGTTTACCAACTTTTTCACCAAGCAGAAGCAGCGGCCACGCCTAGCGATGGAGCAACTCGTGCTCCTACTCTCACCCTTTGCCCCGCACATGGCCGAGGAATTGTGGCAGCTCTTGGGACACAAAAAAACGCTAGCCTACGAGCCGTGGCCCGTCTGCGACGAATCGTTGTTGGTCGAAGATCAGATCGAAATCCCCGTGCAAATCCGAGGAAAAGTCCGAACCAAGATCATCGTGCCCTCGGATGCCGATCAAGCCAAGATCGAAGAGCTTGCCCTTGCCGACGAAAAAGTAAAAAAACTTTTGGACGGAAAAGAAGTCGTCAAAACTATTGTCGTTCCGAAACGTTTGGTAAACTTTGTGGTGAAAGGCTAGAGGACAGGAACTCCCCATGAAAAATGTTGTTGCAGTAGTGCTAGGCGGCGGGCAAGGATCGCGGTTGATGCCGTTGACCAAATATCGCTCAAAACCAGCGGTGCCATTGGCCGGAAAATATCGGCTGATCGACATCCCCCTGTCGAATTGTATCAATAGCGGACTAAAGCGAATTTACGTCCTGACCCAGTTTTTGTCGGTCAGTCTCCACCGTCATATTCGCGGCACCTATCGCTTTGACAATTTTAGCGGTGGGTTTGTAGAAATCTTGGCCGCCCAGCAGACCATCGCTGAAGGGACCGATTGGTATCAGGGGACCGCTGACGCGGTGCGGAAAAATCTGCGCTATCTGACCCAGTCGGATACCGACTACATCGTGATCCTCTCGGGCGACCAACTCTATCGGATGGACTTTGCCGAGATGCTAAAGACGCATATCGAGTCGGGCGCCGACGTCACGATCGCCGGCAAGCCGGTCCACGATCACGAAGCTTCAAGCCTCGGAATCATGCGGCTGGACGATACAGGACGCGTAACCGGTTTTGTAGAAAAACCGAAGACCGAAGAAGCCCTGAGCGACGTGCGAATGGATCCCGCCTGGATCGATGCGCACGGAATCGTCAGTGGTGGCCGTAGTTGCCTAGCGAGCATGGGGATCTATTTGTTTAGTCGCAAAGTGTTGGCCGAGGCGCTTGGGAATGTCGACCATCAAGATTTTGGCAAAGAAGTTTTTCCTTCGCTGATCGACGACAAGCGTGTGCAGGTGCATCTGTTTGATGGCTATTGGGAAGATATTGGTACGATCAGATCATTTTTTGAAGCAAATTTGCAGTTGGCCCAGGCGAATGCGCCCTTCGATTTCACGACCGACACTGCGCCCATTTATTCACGACCCCGCTTTTTGCCACCGACCCGAATCGACGGCGCGTCGGTCGAACGCAGCTTGATCGCCGACGGCTGCATTATCGAGCCTGGCGCACGAATCGAGAACAGTGTCATCGGGCTTCGCTGTCGTATCGGTCGGGACGTGACCATCCGGAATTCGATTGTCATGGGGGCCGACTACTACGAGGCGCGAGCTGCCGACGAGGGGCTGCCACCAATCGGCATCGAGGCAGGCTGTACAATTCAAGGAGCCATTGTCGACAAAAATTGTCGTATCGGCGCTGGGGCACAAGTCGTCAATTTTGCCCACGCCCAGGAAGGCGAAATTGGCGAGACGTGCGTCATTCGCGACGGTATTTTAGTCGTTGAGAAAAACGCCATCTTGCCCGACGGTTGGCAGGCTTAGCCGATTTCGAGTCCCTCCAAGTTCCCCAAATCCTCATAACCTGCAGATCGCGGCTCCCGACGGTTGGTTGCTAGCCTCGACTATGGCATACTGGAGCTTCCTCAGGGCATTTCACTTGCGAAGCCCCCCTTTAGAAGAAACAGTGTGGAGCAGAATTTTTTATGGTACGCATCAAACTCTGGTTGTCCTGTAGGCCCGCATTCGCAGTTGCTTTTTTGGCAATTGCGTTACTGCCTAGTTGGTCTTTTGCTCAAGCAGCGGACGGCGGGCTAGCAGTGAGTGGCCCGATTTATCTCGCGGAACCCGAGGAAGAGCCGCCAGCGCGCCCTGCGAAGCGGAAAACCCTGAAAGAGATTTACAAGGACAAGTCCACGCGTGCCGAGCGTACGGTCGTCATGATGTCGGACGATACCGTTGTCAGCGACGGCCCCTACACAGAGTATTATCCGGACGGCCAAAAGTACGTCGAAGGCAAATACAAAATGGGCATTTTCGACGGAGAGTGGAGCTACTGGTACCCGAACGGCCAGCTCTGCAAAACGATCACCTTCAAAGCGGGAAAGCCCGACGGGCAATGGGAGGTGATGGGGAAGGATGGCAAACGCACGGCTCAAAAAGAATACGAGAAGGGGAAACGCCAAGGCAAATGGATCACCTACTTTGCGGAAGGTGAGCAAGCAAAAATCGAAATCGACTACAAGCAAGGTCAGATCGACGGCCAGCGGAGTACGTTTTACGAGAGCGGTCAAAAACGCCAAGAGATCAATTTCAAAAATGGAAAAATGCATGGCATGATGACCGAATGGAATGAAGACGGGCAAAAAAGTGCCGAAGCGCTCTTCAACGAGGGAATGCGGGATGGAAAAGTCGTACAGTTTGGGAACATCCCAGGGGTCGGAGAGAAAAAAGTAGGCGCACTCTCCTCCAAACTAAAGAAAAAGGACGACGAGCTGGTCCCGCTCAACAAGTCCGACGATTTGATTGAGCTAAATGAAGAAGAGTAGGTTGCTCCGAAGAAAAGCTCCTTTTTTGTTCATTGAATCAAACCACAGAGGACGCAGAGGATCACAGAGAAGTCTTTTTGACCTACTAGGCGAAGGCCATTCCCTCTGTGTTCCTCCGTGTCCTCTGTGGTAAATCTCGGTGTTTAATGAGGTGGGCAGCCGCTCAGAAAGCATGTTTTCTACAGAGCAGGAGTAGGTACATTTCAGTCGTTTTTGCGGATACGGCTCGAATTCTTGTCTAGAAAGGCGTAGACTGCTTTCTCCTAGAGGGCTTATTGCCTGCCTTCCCCCGTTGCAACCTTACGCATCTTTCTCTCTCTGTACTTTAACTTAGCCCGCTATGACCGAGCCGAAAAAACAGCCTCAGCCTTCTCCCGAGCAAGCCCCAAAGCGTGGCAACCCTTTGCAGTGGTTTTTGCTGCTGATGCTTGGGTTTTTGACATTTTCGTTTCTTGTTTCGGCATGGACGCAAAACAGTCAGATCACTTACAGCCAGCTCAACGAGCAACTCGAGGCGAAAAATATCGCCAAAGTGACGATCCGTGGTCGGCATTTGACAGGCGATTTCATCCAACCGATCCAGCCGGTTACGAGCGAGACCACCGCCGCCGAAAGCGAATCCGAAACAAAACCGATCAAGAGTTTTACCTGTACGTTGCCCGCGCAGGTTGGCGAAAATTGGCTAGAGCAACTCGAATCGAAAGGCGTCGAGATCAACGCCGAAGATCCGGCACAGTACGACAACCTGTTTTTGTTTGCTTCGATGGCCGGTTTGCTTCTGGTCTTCTTTTTTGCCTGGTCGATGATCCGCCGCACGCGAGATCAGATGATGGGCGGCGGCATGTTGGGAAGCGTGACCAAAAGCCCCGCACGGCGCTATGACGCCGACGATAAGCGAATCACGTTCGACGATATTGCCGGCCTAGGCGGCGTCAAAAAAGACCTGCAAGAGATCGTCCATTTTTTGAAAGACTCCGAAAAATTCCAACGACTCGGTGCGGAAGTCCCCAAAGGCGTACTGCTGATGGGCCCTCCGGGTACGGGCAAAACTTTGCTGGCCAGGGCGGTCGCAGGAGAAGCAGGCGTCCCTTTTTACTCAATTAATGGCTCCGAATTTATTCAGTTGTTTGTCGGCGTCGGGGCGGGACGCGTTCGTGACATGTTCAAGACGGCTAAGGACAATGCTCCGGCAATTCTCTTCATCGACGAAATCGACGCCGTCGGACGCCAACGCGGTGCCGGGCTTGGCGGTGGGCACGATGAACGCGAGCAAACGCTCAATCAAATCCTCAGCGAGATGGACGGCTTTAGTCCCACGTCGACGGTGATTGTGCTTGCCGCGACCAACCGACCCGATGTCCTAGACCCCGCGCTGCTTCGCCCAGGGCGTTTTGATCGGCATGTCACGGTCGATCGTCCGACGGTCGACGGACGACGCGAACTCTTTGAACTCCATAGCCGTAAGGTGCCCATCACCGAAGAGGTCGATTTTGAAAAGCTGGCGCGTGCCACGGTCGGGTTAACGGGGGCCGACATACGCAATTTGGTCAACGAAGCCGCCCTCTGGGCAACACGTCACGACCACGACAAAGTCGGCATGGACGACTTCGAGCACGCTCGCGACAAGGTGCTGATGGGTGCAAAACGCGAAGAAGTTTTGTCAGACCACGAAAAAGAAATCACCGCTTTTCACGAGGCGGGCCATGCCCTGTTGGCTTGGCTCGTGCCGGGTAGCGACATCGTGCATAAAGTGACAATCATCCCACGCGGCATGGCCCTGGGCGTCACGCAATTGGTGCCCGAAGAAGACCGCCATAATATGGGCCAACGCGACATGCTTGCACAACTGACAATGGCTCTGGGGGGACGTACCGCCGAAAAAATGCAATTCGACGAATACAGCGCCGGAGCAGAAAGCGATTTGAAACGCGCGACCGCCTTAGCACGTCGGATGGTAACACGCTGGGGCATGAGCGATCGGCTCGGCCCCGTCGCCTATGGCGAAAACGAGGACCAGCCCTTCCTGGGCAGAGAAATGGCGCACGAGCATCGCACGTTTAGCGAGAAGACCGCTCAGATAATCGACGAAGAAATCTCCAAGATTTTGCATGACGCGGCCGATCGTGCCCAACAGATTCTTACCGAAAATCGCGACAAGCTCGACACGCTTGCCGCAGCTTTGCTGGAAAGAGAAGTCCTAGATACCGAGGAAATCGAAGAGCTGATCGGCCCGTCGGTCCACGGAGCAAAAGCATCTGGCGGAGGTGTCGTTGCGGAAGCAGCTGTTCGTACCAACCAAACGGACGAGCAAAACTAGAAAAACCCCCACGCGAAACAGCCCCGACAAGAAAAACCCAGACGAAGGAACCCCGACGATGGCCACTGAACCAACCACATTTTCTCACTCGGTCTACTTCACGCTCAAAGAGCAGACGCCCAAAATGCGGGACCGGTTGGTTGCTGCCTGTCATCAATACTTGACCGAGCATCCCGGCACGATCCACTTCAGCGCCGGCAGCCGCGCCACCGAGTACCAACGTCCGGTGAACGATCAAGAATTCGACGTCGCGCTAGTCACGGTTTTTGCCAGCGAAGCCGACCACGAAAAGTACCAGGTCTCCCAGCGCCACCAGCAATTCATCGCCGAGCAAAAAGAGACCTGGGCACAGGTCCGTGTGTTTGACGCATTGGTCTAACAAGGGTCGGTCGAGTTGTCTGTGCAGCACAATCGTTGCTACACGTTTGAACCGAGGAATAAAGGCAATTCTCGCCCAGTAATTGCGCCAACGCATCCCCCGTCTAGCCGTATCGAGATAGACTATAATAGACGTTGTTGCGAGGCGCACAGTCTCCTTCCACGATTCATCGAACTCTTCGTCGAAAGACAACCCCAACGCTTTTCTCATGGACACTCCACAAATTTTCCTGCCCGAGCATTTCATCAACCGCGAATTGAGTTGGCTGGAGTTCAATGCGCGTGTCCTAGAAGAAGCCCAAGATCCGTCGAACCCGCTGTTAGAACGTGTGAAATTCCTATCGATCTTCAGCTCAAACCTAGACGAGTTCTTTATGGTTCGCGTAGCCGGTTTGAGAGAGCAGGTCTTTGGAGGCGGAGCGGCCCAGGATGTCACGGCAGATGGGCTGCGGGCCTTGCCGCAGTTGCTCAAGATTTCGCAACAAACAGGCAAGCTCGTAAAAAAACAGTACCGCTGTTTCAACGAAGCGATTTTGCCGGCGTTGGCGGCGGAAGAAATCCATATCCTTACACGACAGGACCTCGACAAGCCACAGAAAAAGCGGGTCAACGACTTTTTCCGCCAACGTGCGTTTCCTGTACTAACCCCAATGGCGATCGACCCCAGCCATCCCAGTCCCCACTTTCACAATCGGGGCCTCTATCTGGTGGCCCAGTTGCAACGCACGAGCGGACTAGGCCCGACCGATTTGTTTGCCGTGGTCCAGCTTCCGCACGTCTTGCCACGATTTGTTCCGTTGGGACCGCCTGGAGAAAACGTCTTTATTCTGCTCGAAGATATTCTGGCTTCAAAACTCCCCGAACTTTTCGGCGGTTACGAAATCGCGCATCATGCCGCGTTCCGAATCACACGCGACATGGACTACGATCTGCTAGAGCAAGAAGCCGACGACATGCTACGGGCTATCGAGTTGCGGCTGCGCAAACGCCAACACTCCGAAGCGGTTCGCCTAGAAGTCGATTCGGGAATGAACCGTGATATGCTCGCGATGCTCGTCGAAGAGGAACAACTGCGTAGCAAGTTGGATGTTGAGGGCGAGAACTATAGCGAGATTTATCGCGTTGACGGTTTGCTCGATATGACGTGTCTGACCGAGCTTACGCAGCTCAGCAGCAAAGCCCATCTAATTGCCAAACCGTTTTTACCACGTCAGCCACTCGGGATGCGTACCAAGGACGATCTGTTTGCTGAAATTGCCGCTCGCGATATCCTGTTGCACCATCCTTTCGATTCGTTTGATCCAGTCGTCCACTTTATCGAAACCGCTGCCGACGACGATCAGGTCTTGGCAATTAAACAGACCCTCTATCGCACCAGTGGCAACAGCCCCATTGTGCGAGCACTCATCAAAGCTGCTGAGAACGGAAAGCACGTAACGGCCCTCGTCGAACTGAAAGCCCGTTTTGACGAAGCAAACAACATCGTCTGGGCGCGGCAAATGGAAAACGCCGGGGTCCATGTGGTTTATGGATTCATGGACATGAAAACCCATTGCAAGCTAGCGATGGTCGTGCGGCAAGAAGGCAAAAAAGTGCGCCGCTACGTCCATCTTGGCACGGGCAACTACAATCCAAGCACGGCAAAGCTTTATACCGACCTGGGGTTGTTTACCTCAAATAAGTGTTTTGCCGAAGATGCCTCGGCCCTGTTTAATTTTTTGACAGGCTACTCGCAGGGACACGAATGGACCAAGTTGGTCGTCGCTCCCCAAGATTTACATCGGCATACGATCGATCTCATTCAGGAGCAAACCGAACGAGCAAGGGCTGGCAAAAAGGCCCGAATCTATGCCAAGCTCAATTCGTTAGTCGATCGCGAGTCGATCGAAGCGTTGTATAACGCAAGCCAGGCAGGCGTACCAATTGAATTGGTCGTCCGAGGCATTTGTTGCTTACGGCCCGGCTTGCCCGGCATTTCAGAAAACATCCAGGTGCGTAGCATTGTCGATCGATTTTTGGAGCATAGCCGGATCATGGTTTTTGGTGTGGGACAAAAAGCACAAGTCTTTTTGTCGAGCGCCGACTGGATGCCGCGCAACTTTGAACGACGCGTCGAAGTGATGTTCCCGGTTGAAGATCCCGAGTTGAAGCAACGCATTTGCGACGAGATTCTGCCGGTCTATCTGGCCGACAACTCACGGGCGCGTCTCCTACAATCCGATGGCACTTATCTTCGAGCAAAGGTTTGCAAGGGCGAGCAAGAACGACGTTCCCAGTTCGATTTACTGGAAGCGGCACAAACACCCAAAGCGGTTGCCTCCGTCCCTCAATTGAAGCACGTAAGTGACAAAACGTCGGAAAAACAAACGGGCGGCAAGCGGCAAAACGCGGATAAATGACCCCCGCCTCGTCAGTCGACATTAGCTTGACCAAATAATTCTTGCCAAAAAGGGCGAGCCGCAGCGATATCCGTGAGAACCGCTCGGTTGTCGGCAAACTCTTGTTCCGCCGCATCAAGCCAATCAAGAAAAAACTGCACGCTGCTACGACTAACGCGTGCTCGATAGTTCGACGCGACATAGTACGGCCCGGTCGTCGCGTACTGATAGTTGTTGGTGCTGCTGGTCATGGCCCGCACGAGGAACCAGCCACTGGCATCAAAATGAAGAACCGGCAACCGACCTTTTTGTTGGACCAGATCGCGGAGGCGTATTTCGTGGACCACACGCCCATTCTTGACGATCTCGAGGTACTCGACGGGCGCTTTCTCGTAAAAAGCTAAGTCGAGAGCAATCTGGAAGTCCCGCGATTCGCCTGCGTCGAGCACAAATTGATGACCGGGCATCTGCCCCAAGACTTCCGTCCGTAGCAGCGGCCCGTTGGTGACCATCACTTTGCCGCTACGCAAACCAGCGAACCAACTTTCAGGTGTAAACGCTTCTCCGCAATAGACGTAAGCCCGATTCGTGCCGACCGGGTTGGCATTAGCCCCCGATCCACTGCCAGCAGCAGGTGGGATTTGCAGCCCACAGTTCAGCAAATGATGGTAGATTTTTTCGCTCCAACGACCATTCCCCGTTTTTCCCGGGAAAAATATTTTGTCGCGCGGGCGTCCCCAACCTTCGTTGTCGACAACCTCGTCAGCAAGCGCGTGGCGGTGAATGATTTGAATCGCGTCGACTTTTTCTTCAGCGACCCAAAGCGGAAGATCCCAAGCAAAAGGGGTAAGAGCAACGAGGGTCGCTCCCGCTTCGTCGGCTGCTTGCAAAACCGGCACCGACGAGCCATTCGCCTTGCCCTTGCAGAGATTCAGCACAGGTTGTTGAAAAAACAGCAGCCCGCCCCCTCGTCGATAGTCGAGTGCGCCGAGCGTGTCCCATGCTTTTTTGACACGACGACCATTCTGACGACCATTCTTTTGACATTTCCCCTTCAAGTTTTCATGAACGATCGTTGGGACAAAATCAACGCTCGCGGCTCGCATCAGAAGAGGCAGATCTTCGGCATGCTGCCGAACATCCAGATCGCCAGCCCACCAGCCTTCGGAACGCATGTCGACTCGGCGGCGCAAGACGACCTCGGTTTGGTCTTCGGCATGACGCTCGATCGTAAAACGCCCAGGGCGAGTTTGGTATTCGGGCCCTGCTTCGATCAGAAACGTGTACGGACCTTTTCGCAATTCGAGCGTCACTTGGCCATCAAAAACAAAATAGTCCCCGCGAGACACCGCACCTTCAGCCCGCACTTTCACCGCGTGCCCCCGCCCGTTTCGCAGTTCCATACGCACCGCGATCGGCTGCTTGGTTTGCTCGTCGAGTGCCCGGATCGTCAATTTCCCGTCGTATCGAGCCGCCATGATGGAAGCCGAGGGACTGAAAAGGGCTATGGCAAGGAGCCAGACAAACGGGGATCGGGCCGCGAAAAACAGGGATCGAAACAAGGCAGAAAGTCTCATGACAGCGGTAGATGGAAGGATTTGGCAAACTTTACCTGCTCTAGTACTAGTCTAGCACATTCGATTTTGGCAGCAGAGAGCCGCTACACTTTGCGTCGATCGGCGTTAGAATGGGGTGTTTGTAAGAGACCCTCCCCACCGCTCCATAAAAACACAGACTCGAATGGCAGACGATTATTACGCAATCTTAGGTGTCGATCGCCAAGCGTCCGACGAAGAAATCCAAAAGGCCTACCGCCAATTGGCACGCAAGCACCACCCCGACCTCAATCCGGACGATGCCAAGGCGCGCGCTAAATTCCAAGAAGTGCAAAACGCATTTGAAGTCTTGAACGACTCCAAAAAACGAGAAATGTACGATCGCTACGGCAGCGCCTACGAGTCGGTCGGTCCCGGTGGTGCAGGGCCAGGTGGTGCGGGACCGGGTGGGCCTCAGCCCTGGGCCAATTCGGGGGGCGGCGGACCTAGCTTCGATGTCAATTTCGAGGATTTGCTGGGCGGCGGTGGTGGTTTTTCGGACCTGTTCAAAAACTTTGGCCAACGTGGCAAACAGCAGACGCGACGTGCTGCTCCCACGCGAGGCACGCCCATCGAGCATGAGCTGACCGTCGGTTTCACGACGGCCGTTCTGGGCGGCGAAGCGCAAATAGCCGTGCAGCGCCACGACGGCCGCCTCGAAACAATCCAAATAAAAATTCCGGTGGGCATCGAAGACGGAAAAAAAATCCGACTTCGAGGACAAGGCAATCCAAGTCCCGACGGTGGCCCCGACGGCGATCTGCTGATCAAAGTCAAAGTGGCGGCGCATCCTTGCTTTCGCCGCCAGGGCAAACGACTCGACGTGCGCGTACCGATTGCACTCTCCGAGGCGCTCGCCGGCGCAAAAATTGACGTCCCCACACCCCACGGAACCGTCACGATGACAGTGCCACCCGGCACTTCGAGTGGAGCGAAACTACGCCTCAAAGGGCAGGGGATTCAGGGCGGCAAAGGCTCGCCCGGCGATTTGTTCGCAGAATTACAGATCGTCCTACCCAAAGAGATTGCACCGAAGGATCGCGAGCAGATCGAAGCGATTTGCGAAAAATACACCGACAACCCCAGGGCGGAGTTGCAATGGTGACGACGCTTCTGCGAAGCTTGGTTTGCCTGTTGGCACAAGAAACGCCGCCCTCGCCGGATTTGCCCGAGCCTGTTCGCAAAGTGGCTTACATGGCATTGCTCGGCATTCTGTTGCTCGGAATGCTGATGATTGTGGCAACCTTGTTAGGCGGGCATTGGGTTCGGCGCTGGGGCAACCGCCGTCGGCAATCTGCCGTGCCACAGGACGTGTTGATTCCTCGCAAGCCCCAAAACGTACCACCAACAAAAGCGAACGAAGCGGAGACCCACGGCCCGGACGATACGGTCGTTTCCTGATCACCAAGCTTCCACTTTTCGTTATGAAACGATTCGATTTCCCAAAATCCGCTCGATTACTAAAATCGGATCAGTTCGACCGTGTGTTCGCTCGCCGGTGTAGCTCTGCCGATGGCCAGATCGTGGTTTACGTCGCGCAAAGCGACAGCCCGCGTCCACGCTTGGGACTGGTAGTTTCAAAAAAGTGTGGAAATGCTGTGGCGCGCAACCGTTGGAAACGAACGCTGCGTGAAGCCTTTCGACAGGTGCAGCATGAGTTGCCCAAGAATCTTGATTTGGTGGTTTTGCCTCGACCAGCGGCGACGCCCGAGGTCGCTCGCCTACAAAATTCGCTCAAACTGCTAGCATCGCGGGCAGCCCAAAAACTGGCGGCCGCTAGCAAGGAGCAACCGCAGTGAGCACGATTTGGCAGACGCTGCTACGCTTGCCGGCACGTATGTTGATCTTGGCTGCGCACGGCTATCGATGGTTGATTAGCCCCTGGCTGGGGCCACGCTGCCGGTTTCAGCCCACCTGTAGTACCTATTTTATCGCCTCGGTCGAGAAGCACGGAGCCTTCTGGGGCACGCTTCGCGGCCTGCGCAGGATCAGCCGCTGCCACCCCTGGAACGCTGGCGGCTACGACCCGCCCTAGACCGACCCGGCTCTCTTGACCGGTCAGCGGACTCTTCCTATTCTCCCACCCCTTGTTTCAGCGGGTAAACGGATCTCGCTGCGCGATGGGTTACTTACTATTTTCCTTTTCTCAATCCTTCACGGAGTGGGGACGCATGGTCACGCTTTTTCGTATACGTCGGTCTCTTTTGGTCATGACGCTCCTCAGTTGCTGGAGCGGCTGCATGATGCCGATCCTGCGGCAGCAAAGTCCGGAGCCAGATTTTGGTTCCGATCCGGTTTCTAGTTCGCCGTTGATTAGCAACGTCGCGCATCCCTACGGCATGGGCTACGTCAAGCTCGAGGCCGTCTCGCTAGTGACCGGGCTTGCCGGCACGGGCGAAGATCCGGCCCCTTCGCCGCAGCGCGCCGCGCTGATGGACGAAATGAGCCGCCGCGATGTTGAGAATCCTAAACAAGTCTTGGCATCCCCCGACACAGGCCTTGTCTTGGTCCGTTGCTTTTTACGTCCCGGAATCCAAGCAGGCGATCGCTTTGACATCGAAGTGCGCACCAGTTCGCGCAGCGACACCACAAGCCTACGCGGTGGCCACCTCCTCGAGACGCGTCTGACCGAGATGGCCGTGCTTGGAAATCAAATTCGCAAAGGCCACATCCTAGCCGTCGGCAAAGGCGCAGTCCTGGTCGATCCGACTGCCAATTCAGAGAAGGAGACCGCACTGGCAACCAAGGGACGGATCTTGCGAGGCGGCGTGGTGACCAAATCACGTAACTTAGGCCTGATTCTCGATCAAGAACGCCAATCCATTCGCATGAGTCAAAAAATCGGCAAAGCGGTGAACCGCCGTTTTCACACCTATGTCGATGGCCAAAAGAAAGGCGTCGCCACACCGAAAACCGACGAATTTGTCGAGATCGTCCTGCACTCACGCTACAAAGATAACGTCAACCGCTATATGCGAGTCGTGCGAAACATCGCCATCGACGAAAAACCAGCACAACGTCTTGCACGCTTGCAATTGCTAAAAACCCAGTTGCTCGATCCCGTTACCTCGGCCACCGCAGCCTTGCGACTCGAAGCGCTCGGCGGCGACGAGGCAATCGCCACGCTCAAAGTGGGCCTACGTGCGGAAGATCCAGAAGTCCGATTCTACGCTGCCGAGGCCCTGGCGTATCTCGACGTGACCGATGCCGTTTCGATCTTGGCACAAGTCGCCAGAGAAGAGCCTGCTTTCCGAGTCCATGCCCTTGCCGCACTCAGCGCGATGGACGACGGCGCCGCCTACGACAGTCTGCGATCCTTACTCAAAGTAAAAAGTGCGGAAACTCGCTACGGAGCCTTCCGCGCGATGACCGCAATGGCCCCTGGCGATGCCTATTTGCGAGGCAAAGATATGGCCGGGATGTTTACGTTCCATGTCCTCGACGTGGAAGGCCCCGCCATGATTCATGCCACCAATAGCCACCATGCCGAGATTGTTCTGTTTGGCACCGACCATCAGCTTCGGTTGCCGTTGGTGTTGGACGCGGGACCAAAAATTTTGGTCAACGGCCTCAGCGGCGGCCAAATCAAAGTGAGCCACTTCGGAGCAAGCACCCAGCAACGCACCGTCTCGACCGAAGTCGGAGAGGTCATCCATGCAGTGGTCGAACTAGGCGGCACCTACCCCGACGTGGTTCAAATGTTACAGCAAGCCAAAGAGTCGGGCGCTCTGTCGAGCCGTTTTCGCGTCAACGCATTGCCCGAAGGAGGCCGCGAGTTTGTAAAGGAAGGCTCCCAAGTCGCAACGAAATAACGAAATAATAGCCGGCGAGCTACGCCTCGCCGAGAATTTTTGAAAGCGACGAATAATTATTGAAGACGGCGAGACGTAGCTCGCCGGCTATCGATTCACTCCTAACTCACGACTTACGACCCGCAACTCGAAACGCCCCTCATGCTCAAATCGCTGGAACTTAACGGCTTTAAGAGCTTCGCCGACCGAACGCGGTTTGAATTTCCCGAAGGGATTACGGCGGTTGTAGGCCCCAATGGCTCGGGCAAGTCGAACGTCGTCGACGCAATCAAGTGGGTACTCGGTTCGCAAAGCGCGAAGGCGCTACGCGGCAAGGAAATGACCGACGTCATTTTCAGCGGAGCAAAGGGCCGAGCGCAAACCAATGCGGCCGAAGTCACGCTAGCGTTCGATAACACCCAGGGCATTCTGGATTTTGACGCCGACGAGGTCCACATCACCCGGCGCGTCTATCGCAGCGGCGAAGGCGAGTACCTAATCAACCGCCAGACGTGCCGGCTGCGAGACATCCGCGAGCTATTCTCGGGCACCGGCGTCTCGACCGGTGCGTACAGCATTATCGAGCAAGGCAAAGTCGACGCCCTGCTGCAATCGTCGCCCAAAGAGCGGCGAATGATTTTTGAAGAAGCGGCGGGCGTCAGCCGCTTTAAGCTAAAACGCCAAGAAGCGGCCCGTCGGCTAGAACGCGTCGATCAAAATTTATTGCGACTCTCCGACATCGTCGAAGAACTCGACTCACGCCTACGGAGCGTCCGTTCGCAAGCCGGCCGCGCACGCAAGTACAAGGAAGAGTCCGACCGCCTCAAGTTATTAAGAACCCAAGTCGCGCTGGTCGACTGGCGACAACTGACCGAGACGCTGCGTAGCCATGAACAACGGGCCGAATTGGCATCTGCGGCGAAAGAAGCCCTGCAGCAGCAAGTCGTCGCCTGCGACCAGCAGCTAGCAGCCGCAGAAGAAGCAGCCGACGCTTTGCAACAGTCCGTCCAAGAAGCCAATAGTAATGCCGCGACGGTGCGAGAGCGAATCGCGCAAAGCGAGTCGACCCGCCGAAGCCAGCTCGCACGTAGCGACGAACTTCGCCAGGAAGCAACCCGTCTGCAAAAACAGCTACTGACGATGAGTTCGCGTGCCGGAAATGCTCAGCAACTCGTGTCCGACACCTCGGCAGAGCTTGCGACGGTCGAGCAGCAGTTTGAAGAATACCATCAAAGCGTTCAAACCAAACAGTCGGCACTCGATTTGGTCGTAAAAGCGTTACAGGAATGTCGCACGGCAATCGCCGAGTACCGCGAAAAACATACGGCTGCATTCAGCGATTCAACGCGGCTAGAAAATCAGCTTCACGTTCTGCAATCCAAACAGACCACCGCCGAATCGCTGACCGAGCGTTCCCGCGAGCAACTCGAACATGCCGAAAGTGTGTCAAAACAGTTGGAGTCGCAGTTCGCACTGGCAGAACAAAGTCTCCGGCAGTTTGAAAACGAAGCTCGCGAGTCGCAACAGCAGTTGGCGTCGGCTCAGACAAAACTGCGAGAGCGTCGCGAAGAACTGGCGCAGGCGCAGCGTGACTTGGCCGACTTACAAGGACGACTCACCGGCGCGCGAGAGCGAGCCATCGTCCTAGAAGAGCTAGAACGTCGGCTCGACGGGTTGAGCGCCGGAACCAAAGAAGTGCTTCGTTTGGCAAAGGAGCAACCAGACGGACCTTTTGGAAAGGTGCGCGGCGTGGTGGCCGATTTGCTGCACGTCGATGCAGATACGGCGTCGTTAGTAGAAACGGCTTTGGGAGAACGAGCCAACTACTTGCTAATCGAACAGACCGATCCCGCTTTGTTTGCGAGGATTGATACCGAATGGGCGGGGCGTACAAGTTTCCTCCGTCTCGATGTACCCGTCGCAGCGAGCGCGGTCGATCGCATCGATTTGTCTGGCGAAGCAGGCGTAGTCGGTCGAGCCGATCAGTTTGTCGAGACCTCGCCCGAGCTAGGTTCGTTGACGCGAAGATTGCTAGGACGCCATTGGTTCGTCGACAGCTTGAAGACCGCCGTTCGGTTGGCAAGCGGCGTCGGACGAGGTTTGAACTATGTGACCGTCGTTGGCGAGGTGCTGGGTGCCGATGGCACCTTGACGGTCGGCCCCAGACAATCGGGGACGGGTTTGCTCTCACGTCGTAGCGAATTACGAGCACTGGTCGACGAGATCGGCACGATGGAGCAGCATAGCAACCAACAGCAAACACGAGGCGAGCAACTGGAGGCGGCCATCGAGAGCCAAGACCAAGAGCAGCAGCAACAGACACAGCGTCACGAGAGCCTTTCCCAACGCTTGGGCGAGTCAAAACTGAAGACAGGATCGCTTCGTGAGCGGCTCGATCGAGCCAAACAAGAACAGACCAAGGCAAGCGAAGATTTCGCTTCTGCTCAGAATCAGGCCAGCCAAGCGGGAACCCAGATTACAACCTACCAACAACAATTGGTCGCGCACCAAGAGGAACTCGCAGAGTCAGAAAAACTGCTGCAACAACGAAGCGACCAGAGCCTACAACTAGAGCAACAAGTCGAAACGCTCCAGCACCAGGCAACCGACCACCGGGTCGCCTTGGCTCGTTGCGAGCAGCGACGCGACGGCTTACGCCGACAAACGGAACAGCTACACCGCGACCACGAAGAACATGATCGAGCGCTGCAAGAAACCCGAGACCGCGAAACAGAATCGCGAGAGCAGGGCCAGCAACTCGAACAATCGGTTCTCACCCTGAGTAGCGAACTGGCAGAATGGTATCGTGAGAAAGAAAATCTAGCCGCCGAGCTGCTACAGCAAAGCGAGAGCCATGAGCAAAGACGCGAACAACGCGCTACAATCGTTCGTCAGGTCGATCAACTCCGAGAAAAACTACTCCGCAGCCAAGGCGAACTCCAGGAAGTGGAACTCAGTTTACAGCAATTGGAGCATAAGCGAGCCGATCTTTCGTCAAGGATGAAGGACGATTTTGGCCTGGAACTGGCGCTGCTCGCTACGACCGAACCGACCGTGGAAATCGAGAGCCGTGACGAAGTCGACCTCGAGATCCAATCGCTCAAGCAAAAACTCCAAGGCATCGGCCCGGTGAATCTGGAAGCACTGTCCGAGCTAGAGACCGTCGAAGACCGGCACTCAACGCTTTCTCAGCAGTACGAAGATCTACGAGAGGCAAAGACGCGACTCCTACAGTTGGTCTCGCAGATCAACACCGAGAGCCGACAGATTTTTCTCGAATCCTTGAACGTGATTCGCGGGCATTTTCAAGAATTGTACGGCAGTCTCTTCGGCGGCGGCGAGGCAGACATTATTTTGGAATCACGAGAGGCGGAAGGGGAAGCCCTCAAAAACAATGCGAAGCAAGAAGCCGACCCACTGGAGTGCGGCATCGAAATCGTCGCTCGACCGCCCGGAAAACAATTACGTAGCATTTCGCTGCTATCAGGTGGCGAACGGACAATGACTTGCGTGGCGCTGCTGCTGGCAATCTTCCGTAGCCGTCCTAGCCCGTTCTGTGTGTTGGACGAAGTCGACGCGGCACTGGACGAAGCCAACATCGATCGATTCGTCGAAGTCTTAAAGCAGTTTATGGGCAGCACCCAGTTTTTGGTGGTCACGCACTCGAAGCGAACGATGTCCTGCGCCGACACGCTCTACGGCATCACCATGCAAGAGTCCGGCGTCTCGAAACGGGTCTCCGTCCGCTTCGAGGATGTTTCCGCCGACGGAAACATCCGCCAAGCCGCCTAAAACCCTGCTTACATTCCGTATAACCGGTCTTCTTCGCCTGATAGGCGAAAGTTTCTAAAGTCGCACCCCCGTTTGAATCGACACTAAGTATCGGAAGGGTTATTCCCAACAGCACGACCTCAGCGATTATCCAAGTAGGATTCTTCGCAGTGGTCAACCCGGCTGGAGAGAATGCCCATCTAAGGGGGGAGCCTGCCAAACTATAGGGAAACGTCGCTGCAAAGTGCAGCTAGCGTAGCGCCCTGTCCGAGACATGCTCTCACCACGCAACCGGATTTGTTGCAGCCCTAGCTGTGCAATGAAGGGACTGCGAGGTATTGGGGAAGTAACGATTGGACCGACTTGTACCTAAAGTCACCAATCTAACGAATTTCGCCAATCTTCCAGTGCTTGCATTGCCGATAGGTTTTAGTACGTGTCAGAGAAATCGAAATCGTTGGCATTGTTTGCCATAGAAGAGTCCCTTCGATTTTTTGATGCGTGAAGACATGACGGAGCGGATTCAGAAGGATCTGAGCCAAACCGGCATGCGATTACGGAGTGCCCCGACCCAGGTGCATTTCAGCAAAAGTGGTTCGAAGGCTTTATTGCTTGAGAACGACACCGACCCGCTGGCAGGAGGGAATCCTTACGCCAGGCTGAAATGTAAACAATAGGGGCGCCCAGGTTGCGAGCCGCCGAACTCACAACTTGACGAGCGTCAACGTAAGACATAATTGGAGTACCCGTGATGAAGGTCTTTACAACTGGTCAGGTCGCCAAGATCTGCAAAGTAGCTCCCCGAACAGTCAGCAAATGGTTTGACTCGGGACGTTTGAAGGGGTATCGCATCCCCGGTTCTCAGGACCGGCGCATTCCCCGCGAATATCTAATTAAGTTTCTCAAAGAGCACGGCATGCCGCTGGGCGATTTGGAAGACGAAGCGATGGCCAAAGTGCTCATCGTCGCTCAAGACCAAGTCTTGATCGAAAATCTCAAGCGAGAGTTGCCCGCCGAAAGATCGTTCCGCACCTCTATGGCTGCGAGTGGTTTTGAAGCTGGCATCCAAGCCGAGAGCTTCCACCCCGACTGCATCATCGTCGATTTCTCGATTGGCCAAGTCGAAGCGCTGCAGATTTGTCAAAATCTGCGTCGCAGCAGCGACTTTGCCGAAACGATCCTGATCGCTCTACTACCGGACGACGGTACCACGGCGAGCTTCGATCGTTCGAGCATCAACGAAACGTTCAAAAAACCGTTCGACTCAGCCCTGCTGGCCGAACGTCTAAGAACGCTAATCGGTGCCAAAAAAGAGTTAGTCTAAACGGTAGACAAAGCCGCGATCTAACAGATCGCCGGAGTCTAGCAATCAAGTCTAGCAACCAAACCGTTGGGGCTTCAAACTGCCAGCGGATCATGATAGCAAGATAGGGGCTGTTGAAAGAGTCAACTGCGCGACGACCGATTCTCTCCCGGAGAGGTCATCACTTCCCCGTTCAAATGGGCCTCGCCACTGAATTTCAGTGGCGAGGCTTTTTGTTTGCCTTGCGAGAGACTCCATCAGAGCAGAGGCGGTGGCGGTAGCGGTGGATCACCAGGATCTCCGCCTGTGCCGGGATCTCCAGGGTCTCCACCTGTGCCGGGATCGCCAGGGTCTCCACCCGTGCCAGGATCGCCAGGATCGCCAGGATCTCCGCCCGTACCGGGGTCACCGGGATCTCCGCCTGTGCCAGGATCGCCGGGATCGCCACCAGTACCGGGGTCACCAGGATCTCCGCCTGGCGGTGTCGGCGGGGGGGTCGGGACTGCGGCGGTCTGAATGACGGGCACGCGTTCGGTCATCAAAGTCACATCGCGCGAGACGAGGTAGTCGCCGGTCATCGATTCGGGTAGCCAAGAGTTCGCAGCCAGTGGTACGTCCACACGGACAGTTACGCTCTCGGTCGTTTCGGCAATGGTCGACGGGGTAACGACGATCGTCGCGCTCGTAAACCCGGCTCTGGCTAGCAAGTCGTTGGCCAGCGCCACCGCGTCTGCACTACTAGCGCCGGGCACCACGACAGCTCTCGCAGCCTGATAAGCCGCGTTGTCGGCAGCGTGCTGTATGTTACTAAGCCGGGTAAATTCAATCATGCCGAAAATAATAGTAAACAGAATCGGCAGCACCAAAGAAAATTCAACGACGGTCGCCCCGCGACGCAACTGGGGCGCTGTAGGTCTGTCGGTGATTCTAGCAACCATTAAGTCTTGCATCGCTTGGCCTGTAAGTATTTTTTGGAGGGACATATGAATTTAAAGGTCAATCTGTCAACAGCGTCGGAAGACTTTGGGCGATGTCGATAAATGCCTGTTGCAAGGCTGCGCCATCTGCCGCATAAAAATGTTTCCCCCCGCCCTTGTCCGCGACATCAATCATCCGCGACTGGTCGGCTTCGCTCGAAAAAGTGATCGTATAGACAGTGATACCTTCATCAAAAGCGACCGTGGCAGCCGTTTCAGGGTTCGAGCCTGTATTGTGTTGCCCATCGGTCATCACCACGATGACTTTCGCAGCCCAGGGACGCGAAGACGCGATACTTCCCAACGCATCAATGGCTTCATAGATGCCCTCGCCGATATTCGTCGCCCCAGCGCAAAGGCTTTGAGTGTAAGGGTCCATTGCGTCCAAGACACCGTCGTAGTCGCTCGTGAGATCCAAGTCGGTAGTCGAGGTCCCTGCGTACGTGATCAGGGCAACATGCTCTTCCGAATAGGAACTACTCAACACATTGTTAAAGACGGCTACACCCGCAAGCAAGTCTCGCCAGCGTGAACCGGGAGGTGCAGGGTCACAAAACGCCCATCCGGCAGGAGCGCTCGAAGGAGGAAGCCCCGCGACAGCCATATTGTAGGATTCTTCGGTGTCCCCGTAGACCATCGATCCAGAGCGGTCCAAAACCAGTGCCACATCCAGCTCAACTCGGCTCGACACAGCGCTCTGCGTCGATTGAAAGCTACTCGTCGCACCAAAACTGGGCATCACCAGGCTTACCACACCACTAAGCGAGCTAGCATCGCGGCGGGCATGAATTCGCACGGCATTCGAGACAATTCCTCCAGGGGCAAAGGAGTATCGGCTCGAAAGGTTGGTTCGTTCCGACTGGCCAAATTCGATGTCCGCGTCCGAGAGCTGCAAAGCTGCGCCGGCAACTTGGTTGTTGGTGGCTGCACGGCGTGCTGCGGCACGCGCAAGATCAAAGTCATTCGTGTTGATTAAAGTTCGGCCTGCCGCCCTAGCTGCCGCATCGGCAGAAATTTGCAATTCGGTACGAGTCAATTCCAGATAGGAAAAGTTGACTGCGAAGCTCGCAAAAATCAGGAGTACCGGCAAAATAATAGCGACCAACGGAGCAACTGCTCCGCAACGTCTGCTTGCCGAGACACAAGGTCGAATCAGAAAAGAGCTGTTTTGCATGGTTGTCTACTCGGGTTCGATAAATTCATCGGAAGAGAAGAAGGTCAATGTTCCTTCATCATTTCAACGCTTGCAGTAAGTGTATGGCCATTAAACAGCCAGCCACCGACGAGAGAGTTGTCAGCAAAAGGCGCACTTGCCACCACTTGAATCCAAGTCCCCGTCGGAAAAGCATTGAAATTCGAGGGCGTAACAGTCACCGTCGAGTTGTTGACTTGGCGGCCTTCCAAAATCAATTCCGCTTGATATTGAACATTGACGTCGGTCGACGAAGGCACCAGGGCAACGCGAGCCCCTTCATAAGCCGCGATACTGAGCGATTGCTGCAAGAAAATCATCGCGGTAGATTCGATCGTAGCCAGCACAATCAGCATCAGCACCGGCAAGCAGACAGCCAATTCGACCACGGCAACGCCTTTGCGCAGAAGATCACGTCGGTGGCGAGAGGAATGAGGCGATTGCATCCGGTGTACTCGGTAAAAAAAATGAGACCACTGAAGACTAGTTCGCTCTGAGTCTGAAAAACGAATTGCGGAGGGCGAAAGAGCAAGCCTCCGCAGGCCGTGGAGGCTAAAAGTGTCGCCTGGGACGAATAATTCGATTTTGACGCTAACCTCCTGGCTGAGTAGACTCTCCCACGAGACCTTGGTTTCCCGAATGCCCAGTGAACCGTACAATTCAGCATCCCGAGTCGGAGTCAGCCGATAGGAGCACTCTCGTGCATGATCCTCAAAATAACCCGGTCAATCTGTTGTCCGTCCCCAACGATCTCGAAGCAGCTATGGTGGTGAGCGCTTTGGCCGCTCACGAAGTCGATGCGACGACCGCCGGAGAATTTACCTCGGGCTTTCGGGCAGAAGCCCCCGGACTGGTAAGCGTCTTGGTCCGTCAACGAGACCTGCCTCGAGCACGCGAGGTTCTCAGCGAGCTGGAGAGCGAACGCCCTGAAGAAAAGCACGGCCCCTCAGCCACGGCTGTTGCGGCGACGCCCATGAGTTTGCCTTCACTCTTGGGCTGGATAATTCTCGCCGCTTTTGCGGTCTGGCTCATCTACCGGTAACCACTAACCCCTTACAAGTAGGGTCCGCTGTGCGGACCAAAACAATAGCCTTACGGCTCATCTACCGGTAGAGCCGCCAACCCCATACAATGGCAGCCTTTCACCACCCACTCCTTTTGCTGCCCGTCGCCCATGTCCGAGCTGAGCCATTTTGATGAGCATGGTGCTAGCCGTATGGTCGATGTTGGTCAGAAAAACGTGACCCGCCGCTTGGCCCGCGCTAGCGGACTCGTGCGGATGCAGCCAGCCACCCGGCAACTCATCCTCGATCGGGGCCACACCAAGGGCGATGTACTCGAAGTCGCCCGGTTGGCTGGGATCATGGCCACCAAACGGACCGCCGATCTCATTCCGCTCTGCCATCCGCTAGCGTTAGAATCAGTCCAGCTCGATTTCCAGCCAGTCGACGACGACGCGATGCGTGTCGAAGCCACCGTCGAAGTGACCGCCAAAACGGGCGTCGAGATGGAAGCCTTAACAGCGGTTTCAGTCGCCGCCCTAACCATTTACGATATGTGCAAAGCCGTCGATCGAGGGATGACCATCGAGCACGTTCAGCTCGAAGAAAAATCAGGCGGCAAAAGCGGCCCCTTTTCCAGAACCTAAGAACACGTGACCCCAGAACACGTTAGCGTCGTCTGCCAAGACGAACACCCACACAAGACGAACACCCACACAAGCAGCACCCAAGAGACGGCAGTAAGCATCACCATGAGTATCGCAAAACCTTTGCCTGCCGCCACGTCCAACCTATTAGCACAAATGTTCGCGCCGATCGAGCAAGAGCTACAAGCCGTCTCGCAAAGATTACAAACCGAGCTTCGACACCCAGATCCCCATATCGACGAATTGGCTCAGCATTCTTTCCGCCTCGGCGGAAAACGACTTCGCCCGGCTCTGCTCTTACTGAGTGCCCAAGCCGTGGGGAAAGTAAACGACGCACACCGCGTCTTGGCAGCCGTTGTCGAGATGGTCCATACCGCGACCCTGGTCCACGACGACGTCCTCGACGAAGCCGCCATCCGACGGCACGAAGAAACCGTCAACGCACGCTGGAACAACCAGACCAGCATCTTGCTGGGCGACTACCTCTTTTCGCACGCATTCTACTTGGCCAGCACGCTCGAGACGACTTTTGGCTGTCGTGCTATTGGCAAGGCAACCAACATCGTCTGCGAAGGCGAACTCAAGCAAACCGCCGCCAGCGGCAACTTTTTGCTTGCCCGCGATGCGTACTTCGACATTATCGCAGCCAAGACGGCCGAACTCTGTGCCTGTTGCTGTCAGCTTGGGGCACACTACGCCGACGCGACCCCCGAAGTGATCCAGCGCATGGAATCCTACGGACGACATCTGGGCATCGCCTTCCAGATTGCCGACGATCTGCTCGACCTAGAAGGCGACGAGCAGCTAACCGGAAAATCGCTGGGAACCGATTTGAATAACCAAAAAATGACCCTCCCCTTGATCTGGCTACGCGATCAGCTCGAATCCTCGAAGCTGCAGGAATTGCGACAACTCATCGACCAGCCCGAGGCCGCCTCATTCGCCAAACTCCTAGAATGGCTCAGCGATAGCGGCGCATTACAGCATGCCCGAGACGTCGCAGAAAAACATGCTCAGCAGGCTACGGCTCAGTTGGCCGGCTTGCCAAACACCCCCGCCTTGGCGACGCTACTGCAAATCGCCCAATTCGTCACGCGAAGAGATCGCTAAGCGGGGCTAGCCAATCTGGTCGATGATTTCCTGAGCCAAACTCTCAGGCGCAACCTCGCCCGAAATTTCTACAAACCGGCATTCCGAAAGACTCCGGAACCACGTCCCCTGACGTTTAGAAAATCGCCGCGTACGGGTTTTCATGTTAGCGAGCATCTTTTCCTCCGACCCGCCCTCGATATGCTCGATCGCCTCCCGATAGCCGACCGCCTGGCTCGCCGTCCGCCCCAGCTTTTTGCCACCAGAGATCAACTCCCGCACTTCATCAACAAGCCCCGCCTCGAGCATCACGTCCACACGCTGGTTGATCCGCTCGTACTGCTCCTCACGCGGACGTTGCAGGACAAAAACCCGACAATCCTCCGCCAAGTTGTCTTGCTCGAAGTGCAACTGATGATGGCTAATCGGTTGGCCCGTGGCACGAAAAACTTCGACCGCTCGGATCAGCCGACGCGTGTCGTTCGGATGAATCTGCGAAGCAGCGATCGGATCGAGCTGCTCGAGCCGTTCGTAAAGTGCTTGATTGCCAATTTCGGCAACTTCGGTTTCGATCGCTTCGCGTAGCTCCCAGTTTGCAGGTGGCCCAGAAGCCAAACCTCGCAACAAGGCTTTCAGATACAGCGGCGTGCCACCGACAAAGAGAACTTCGTTGCCACGGCCACGGATGGCTTCGATTTGGGCGTGAGCCGCTTCGAGATAGCGGTCGATACTGTATTCTTCGTCCGGTCCGACAACATCAATCAGATGGTGGCGAACCGCCGCTTGTTGCTCGGCAGAGGGCTTAGCCGTACCAATGTCCATGCCCCGATACACCGTCATCGAATCGAGGGCAATAATCTCGGCACCAAGCCGCTGGGCAAGCAACATGCCGACTTCGGTCTTGCCCACCGCAGTTGCACCGGTCAAAAACCAACAGTCAAGAGCAGGCAACGATTCTTCCACAGTTATTCTTGTTGGTGCCTAGGAGATGGGGAGGACGATTGCCTTACGGTCAGCCGCCGTTTAAACTACACGATTCACCTGAATGCCGCTTCCCATTGTGATGCACTTCGCTATCCGTGGGAAGGTGCCGACAACACGAGAAGCCTCCCCGATGGCTCAGCAAGACCCAAGACCGCTCGACGCACTGGAATCGATCATCCTAGAGCGTCAAGCTGCGCCCGACGAAAAATCGTACACCGCCAAGCTACTGGCCGGCGGAGTCGAAAGAATTGGGGCCAAAATCATCGAGGAAGCTGCCGAACTGGTCGAAGCCGCCGCAGAACCCAACGAAGAAGGACGCCAGCACACAATCTACGAAGCAGCCGATCTCGTCTATCATACGCTGGTCTTGTTGGCAGAGCGTGGCGTGCGGCTAGCCGAGGTCGAAGCCGAACTTGCACGCCGTTTTGGTGTCTCTGGCCTAGAAGAAAAAGCCTCGCGAAAGCATTGATCGACCAAGAAACCCCACCCTCGAAAACTAGAACCCACCACCTAGAAATCTGTAACCTTTAAAAATGTCATCGAACCTACGTATCGGTATCCCCAGCAAAGGCCGCCTGGCCGACCTCTCGACGCAACTGCTGAAAGAAGCAGGCCTGCGCTTTCGTCGCCAGAATCGCAGCCTCTTCGCACGCGTCAAAGAGATGCCCATCGACATCACTTTTCTACGCACCGATGATATTCCCATTCTCTGTGCCGAAGGCGCAATCGACCTCGGGATTACTGGCGGAGATCTGGTCGCCGAAAGCGGAGCAGTCCTAGACACCCGTCTGAGCCTAGGCGTCGGCAACTGCCGTTTGGCCGTCTGCGTCCCCGAAGGCGGAGATATCCGCCAGCCGACCGACTTGGATGGCAAACGGATCGCCACCAGCTTTCCGCATGTCACGCAAACCTACCTCGCCAAGCTTGGCGTCCAGGCACGCACGGTCGAACTGACCGGCTCAGTCGAAGTGATGATCGCCTTGGGCATCGCCGACGCGATCGTCGATCTGGTCGAGACCGGCAGCACGCTGGCTGCAAACCGCCTCTCGATTTTGGACGAAATCGGCAGCTACGAAACCGTCTTGGTGCAAAACCCCAAGACGCAGCACAAGGCCCTGGCCGACCGCATCGTCCGCCGCGTCGAAGGCGTGGTCATCGCACGGGCCTATTCCTTACTCGAATACAATGTCCCAACCGAGAAATTGGCCGAAGCAGAAAAAATCACCCCGGGATTCAACTCGCCCACGGTCACCCGTCTGGAAGATGCTAATTGGCACAGTGTACGGGCAATGGTCAAACGGGGCGAAGTGATCGAGATCATGGAAAAGCTCGAATCCCTGGGTGCAGCGGCCATTCTAGAGACCGCAATCGCCAACTGTCGCCTCTGAGCAACACGGCCACCCAAGCGTAAAAACATGGAAAAAAGCCTGCCCTCCCCAGGAGAGGGGCCTCAGAGCAAGAATCGCTAGTTGACTGATAGCGGGAATCGGCTATCCTGTAGGCAAGGTGGTGAAGAAGATGCGAGTTCCAACTCGCTGATGGGGTGCCCCGGTTTGCTTGACAGCAAGAGTCGTGGGTGCCCAACAAAGTCAACTGTTGCGAATGCGGTGCATTTTGCTTCCCTCCATTATTGTTTTTTGGTCGTCTTAAGACGGCCATGTGATGGCTTTTCCTTCACGGGACTCGCCAAGTATTAAGTTTTTGAAGTGGAGACTGGCAAAATGCCACAAGGTACAATCAAGAAATTGACGGACAAAGGTTTTGGATTCATCGAAGGCGACCGTGGAGATATTTTCTTCCACCACTCCGCTCTTCAGGACGCAAGCTTCGATAGCTTGCAAGAAGGCCAACAGGTCGAGTATCAAGAAGGACAAGGCCCCAAGGGTCCTTGTGCTGAGAACGTGACCGTAGTTGCCTGATTCTGAAAGAATCACAAACAACAAAAAGAGCCGCACTTCGGGCAACCGAATGTGCGGCTTTTTTTTGGCTACTGCTAGGACCGACCGAAGGTCAGCAAGCTACCAGACATACTCCAAGCCACCATGAAATCCGTGCATCAACGCATGTCCTTGCGTGTTGAGTGCTGCAGCCGCAGGTGCAGGATTTTCGAAAATGTTCGTTGCCACATTGCTGCCTACCGTGACAAGACTATTCATGTAGAGCACCTGATAACCGCCACGCAACGACCAGCTCGGCAAAATGTCGGCGATCATCGTCACACCGGTTTCCGTGACAAAAGCGATCTGATTCCCTTCTTGTTGGGCTGGCAGATTGATCGCGGCGTTCGCTACGTTTTCGGACGCGTCGAACTTAAAGCGGTTGTTGTAGATACCCGCTTTGCTTTCGATACCCACGCGAAGCCCCTGCCGCAAACAGGCCCAGGCATCCCCGCCAAACTGAAAACCGACCAAGTCGTTTTCGCTCGACAGGTTCAGACTCCCCTGGCCGTTCAGCGACGAGGATCCAAAAAACTCAAAGTCTTCGGTCATTCGCACATAACGGGCACCAGCAAGCCAGGTCCCCGAAATACGTGGGCTATTTCCTAGCCAGTACCGTCGATAACTGATTTCCGTACTCTGCAAGTCCGACTGATAGTCGAGCCGATGGACCGACGCAAAATCAAACGCGGTGTTCGTGTTTCCTAGCCCAAAACCCGAGAACACCGAAAACAGTTGATTGTCTTGGTTCAGTGGAGCCACGTCGACCGACCGCACTTCTTGGCTTAGGCCAAAATCGTAGATGCCCATGTAGGTCGCTTCAAGAACGGCCAAGGCACCGATATCATATCGAAAAGCGATTCGCCAACCCGCCTCAAGATCCGAAGCTTGTCCGGTCGGGTCAAGCGCACGAGGCGTGCCGTTGCCAGCTCCAATCGACGAAAACGCCCCAAGGTTCTTAAAAGTGTCTTCCGCTTGGAGAAATACCGAGTCGATATAAACATCAAAGTAGTGAGGCCCACATTGGTCCTGGCCGTAGCCACCAAAGTCGACAGCCATCGGATCGCCGCCCATACCACCCATGCCTGGAGGACAGCTTTCGCAATACCCTCCGCCGCCCTGGCAACCTGGATTGTACCCCGCTTGCATCACAATCGGCCGACCGTGGGCGTCGATAAACGAGTCGCCCTGCGCCGCGCTAGGTCCGCCTGCGAGCGGCGACGCTGGCGTCGGTCCTAAGTAGGGATTGGCTTGCGCGCCCGCTCCAAAAAAAGTCGGCGACTGATAGCCGGTTGTTTGGGCCTCGACAAATCCAATGGGTCCAAGCAACGCTATGAGTGTTACAGCAACCGTCCGCAGGAATGTCCGCAAATTGCGTTTCATGCCTATTCCCTCCCCTTAGTCTGCAATGGCCGCAAAAATTTGCGTCGCCGAGCAGAAATAGTTTTCAAAACCCTGATATTCAAAATCACCGTCGTCAGACGCAACACACCGTGGGTGCCACGCTGGCGACGAAATCGAGCCGCAGACCTTCTTTGCCTACCGTCTCGAAAGACCTTATCGGACCGCGACGAGTCCGATAATCAGGATTTCCGGTACATTGGGAAGAAATGGTAGAAACATCCCAAATTAACATCCGCTCGTCTGCGAGACGCGATTCAATCCGCAAGTTGTTATTCCACATGTATTTACGTCGATTTCGGATGATGGAATCGACCGGTTCGATCTTCTGATTTAGCGAGATATTAGCGAGATAACCGAGAATAGCGTCATATTCCCAACCTTTTTCTCCCTTTCTATGGGTGAAACTCGAGCATCAGACGACTTACTAGAAAAGAGAGAGCCCTAGCAAACTAGGTTTTTCGCAGAAAACCCCCATTTTGAGGCCCCTAGCGATTGAGATGAAACGGCTGAGAATAATTTGACGCTATCGCAGCTGGAATTTAGGATGGAGGCTGTGGTTTCGTCTCCAGGGCTAGTTAGCCCTGCTGGACTGGGCGTCGGTTTAGTTGCCAGCGCTCAGCTTGGACAGATAAATGAGAAGAGCTTATCTGTTAAATGAGAAGAGCTTATCTGTGTAAACCACGGCAGGTTGTCATGAAGGCAGGCAGCCTTACAGCCCGGAGAGGGCAGGGTTCTAGTTTCCCGTTAGAATCCCCCACTTCCGGGAACATTTCAGGAACATTAAATTAGAGAGAGCATTCCATGCCAAAATCTTACCTGAGTCCCTTTGCGTTTGGCCGATCGCACAAAACCCGATCGCAAAAAAAATCGAAGCGCCGTCGCCCCACAGGCATCAGCCGTCGTCAAAAACGCCAGCTTCAATTCGAGACTCTAGAAGATCGCCGCGTCATGTCGGCCAATCCGATCACCGCCGGACTGAGCGCCTCCGACGTCATCCTGCGCGACATCATGCTCGACGATCAGACGATCATCAGTGCGTTCGAGCGCGTCTCCGACCTGTCGCAGTACTCGCAAGAAGAACTGCTGGCCACCGCCGAATGGGTCGTGCTTGCGGATGAAGTCACCGACATCACCCAACTAGCCGACGACGTTGGATTCAATGTCGTCAAAGAGACAGGCATCCTTCCCGGTTCGTTTATCGTAACTCCCGGCGACAATGCCGATGCTTTCATCAGCTCGCTCACCGGTAGCGAAGCGGTCGACTACTTCTACCCGTTGCTCTCTTATGCAACGGTCTCCACGGCGCTTCCCAACGATCCGCTGCTCAAGGATCAATGGCACTTGCTCAACTTCGGCCAGCAAGTCGGCGGTCCAGGATTCCAATTCATTCGGGGCGTACCGGGCGAAGATATCAACGTACAAGGTGCCTGGGACCAAGGCGTCACGGGCAAAGGCGTCCAAATCGCCATCGTCGACGACGGCGTCTTTCTCGACCATCCCGACCTAGAGGCCAACATCCGCGAAGATCTGGCGATCGACGTCTACGGTGGCGGCGATGGTGGGCCGACGCAGGGTGCCGGGCATGGCACGGCGGTAGCAGGACTTGCCGCTGGGGTCGGAAACAACGGCATCGGCATTACCGGCGTCGCCTACGAAGCAGACATCGTTCCCATTCGGCTATTAGGGAATAACTCTGGCGGCCAATCCTTAACAAACGACGCGCAAATCGCGCAGGCCCTGCTCCACCAGTTCAACGAAATCGACGTGTACAACCATAGTTGGGGGTTGGTCTCCGCCACTTCACGAACCATCATCGATTTCGGACCCCTCTCGCTCACCGCGCTCCGCAACTCCGTCTTCTTCGGTCGCAACGGCCTGGGGGCCATCCACGTTTGGGCAGCCGGCAACGATGGGGCCGCTTCCACCAGTTCGCAATACGATGGCTTAGTAAATAGCCGCTACACGATTGGCGTAACCGTCGTCGACCACGATGGACAGCCCGCAAACGTCGACGGCACATCAACCACTTACCCCGAAGGCGGCGCCAATATCCTCATTGCCGCCCCGTCGGCTTCCAACAGCCTGACGATCATCCGCGATACCCAGCTAGGTAGCGGTATTACCACCACCGACCTACCCGAGAACCTCGGTTTCAATACAGGCCCCGATGCCATTGGCTTAGAACTCGATAACGACTTCCTCTTCGATGCCAATGTCGAAGGCAACCTCCTCGACTACACGTCCCGTTTCAGCGGCACCTCCGCAGCCGCCCCGCTTGTTTCGGGCACGATCGCCCTAATGCTCGAGGTCAATCCCGACCTCACCTACCGCGATGTCCAGCACATCCTCGTCCGTACCGCTCGTCAAGCTGTTCCAACCAGCAACGCTTGGATTACCAACGTACGAGAATTCCAGTTGGATCCCTTAGATCCACTTACCCAGGGGATGATTGGCCCTTTTGTGGGTGGTTCTTGGATCGGCAATCCGTTCCTCATCCAGCGGCTCCCCAATCAGTTTACCAATGGCGCCGGCTTTACGGTCAATCAAAGCACCGGTAGCTTCAGCGACGCAGGCCTAGGCCACGGCGTCATCGACGCGACCGCGGCAGTCAACATGGCCCGCAGATGGGAAACCGTCGGCCCACAGCAGAGCGAACTCACCTGGACCACCGGCTCAACCCAATCAGGCACGATTTGGGGCCGTGAAATCAGCAGTGACGAGACTGGACGACGCTTAATTCCCGGCGGTATCACCGGCGACGGCGACCCGGACAAGGGCTTTCCCGACTTTTACAACCAGTTCGGCGACGACACTCCATTTACCGATGATATGGGCGTGGCTGACGACCCTCAGCCAGTCAGCGACCGGGACATTGGCAGTAGTGGTCTCGGCCACCCCGGCATCCCCATCACGGGCATGCCTTCGATGGCCGTCGAATGGGTCGAAGTCGAACTGAACTTAACCCCCAGTGATGTCAACGATCTAGACTTCCTACGCATCACACTCGTCTCGCCCGACGGAACCAATTCCGAACTCAACGTGTTTGGTCAAAACGTCTCAAACGGTACAGACCATCTCGATGGCATTAACTCCTTTGGCGACGCAGCGGGTGACCTCGGCACAACCAATCTGATCTTGACCACCAACCGCCATTGGGGCGAACGGACCGAAGCCAAGCCCCGTGTCGACGCCGCCGGCGATCCGATCACAAGCTTCCCTCTAGGAGGTATGCCCGGAGCAGATGTCATCGACGGTTGGCGTCTCGTCTTTGAAAACTACGGTGACTCCGACATTGACATCAACAACTACAACGTCACCTTCCACGGCGTCGGCACCGCAGGCACGAGCCGTATCCAAGGCGCGCTGGGCGTCGATCTCAATGCAGACGGATTCTTCTCGGACGATGCCCTTGCGCCAGGAAATAACTACTCTCGGTTTGTCATCGATCCAATAACTGGTGATCGCGTTTCCAATCCTAGCCAAGAACCATTCGCCGGCGGAGTCATCGTCTACGCCGACATTAACCAAGACGGCACCCGTGACAGCACCGAACCCTTCTTCGAAACCGGAGCCGACGGAAACTACTACTTCGACCTTCCCCCAGCGACCTACGACATCCGAATCGACGATACCGCCCTGCCCGAAGGACTCAATAACGCCGCGAATGTCCAGACCGGCCCAATTACGACTGTGACTATCGCAGCGGTAGGCAACCGGCTCACGCCCGAGCAAATGCCTCAAATCGCTGACGTCGTAGCGCTCAATGCTTTCTTAATCCCTGATGCCCCGGTCGTTGCCAATACCTTTAGCCTCAGCGGCGTCGTCTTTGCCGATTTGAACGGCGACGGAGTCCAAGACGGCGACGATGGCGTCGTCGCCGATGCCGAACTCTTCCTCGACATCAACCAAAACGGTGTCTTCGACCCCTTGGTCGACCCAGAGACCACCACCGCCTCAGACGGAACCTACACGCTCACCACCAACCCGATTTTGCCAGCCATACCAGGCTTCTATAGCATCTTCGTGGTCGACGGCACAACCGGTGCCTTTGGCGTGGCAACCAATCCGACCGACGGAGAGCAGGCCACATTTGCAATGCTTGGCGATGCCATCACCGGCGTTGATTTCGGTTTTGCTCCAGCGATTATTGACGATCCTAGTAACCCCGACCCCGATCCCGACCCCAACGACCCACCGGTTGATCCCGCAACACCTGGCGCAATCGCTGGCGTTGTCTTTGTCGACGCCAACGGCAGCGGAGCACGCGAGGGCGAAGGCGGAGCAGCAGGCGTCACCGTCTACATCGATGCCAACGGAAACGAATCGTTCGACGTGGGCGAGCTATCTCGTACAACGAATTCCAATGGCTCCTACATCTTCGATTCGCTACTCACCGCGACCTACGTCGTCCGTATCGAAAAGCCCGCAGCCTTCTCGCAGACCGCCCCGGCTGCCAGCAGCCACACGGTCCTCCTGCAACCTGGACAAGTCGCCATCGCCCGTGACTTCGGCATCCGTTCGCTAGCCATCGACGACTGGGGCGATCTCCCAGCCGCCTACAACCTCACCTTGGCAGCAGACGACGGTGCCCACCATCGTATTGGGTCGACCTTCTTCCTAGGCACCGTCGACGGCGAGCTAGATGGCCAAGAATCGGCCGGAGCCGATGGCGATGACTCAGCCACTTTCGACGATGAAGATGGCATCGTCTTTGCCGCCCTGAGCGATATTTCGACTACCCTAAACATCACCGCGACCGCAAATTCCCACGGTGGGTATCTGCGCGGATGGATGGACTTCAACGGCGACTTCGTCTTCAGCGACGACGAAGCAGTCGTCTTTGAAGCCGGCCCTGGCGATTTCCTCGAAACGGATGGCAAGGTTCGCAGAAAACTGCTCGACGCAGGTGCCAACTCCTACACCATCATCGTTCCGACCGACCTCCTAGCAGCCAACACCACGGGAGTCGTCAACGCCCGTTTCCGTTACGGCGAGTTTGATATTGTCGCCCCGACGGGCTTCGCCTTCCTCGGCGAAGTCGAAGATTACAGCCTCCCCATCACGATCACCAATCTCGGCTTGCAGGCCAGCAATGGCCCCGACTTTGACAACGATGGCGACGTCGACGGTTTCGACTTCCTCTCGTGGCAGCTCGGTTTTGGCCAGACGACTCCTGCTGCCCTCACTGCCGGCGATGCCGACAACAGCAACACCGTCGACCAGGTCGACCTGGCCATCTGGCAAGCCGACTACGGCAATAGTGGAAATTTGGCGGCGCTCACCAGCGGCGGCGGAGACTCTTCCTCAGCCGCGTTGGCGGCAGAAGAACCAGCACCTGCGGCCGTTAACCTTCCCATCTTCCTGACGCCTGCCGCAGTTCCCCCAGTCGTGGACTCGCAGCAAGTGGCCGGCTCCGCCCTTGCCAGATCCTTCGTGGCAAGCCCCTCGGCACCCATCCCCTTGGCAGTAAACGTCGAAGAGCTTGCTGTCGTTCAGGAAGCTGTCGTCCAAGAGGCTGCTAATCCACGATTAAATAGCCTACTAACCGGCCTTACACTCGAGACGCGGATCGACAGCAGCGTAGCCTTGGCTCCCCTCTTCGGTGACGAAAGCGCCTCAGAAGAGAAAGAGACCGCCGCCAGCAACGATCTGCGAGATCAGTTATTCACTGATTTCTCACCGCTTGTCGGAGACCGCGACTCGCAAGACCTCGCAGCGATAGTCGAAGATGCCGAGGAGCTTGAGCTGACGCTCGAAGATCAGGTCTTCCTCGATCTGCTCGGAGCCGTATAATGCCTCGTGCACCTCAATAAACCCTGCGGAGTCCGATTCCACTAGTGACATCTCCTGATACTGACCGTAAACGCGGCATGGAGAGCGAATCCGCCATCTTGGTGGGCGTGCATCTCCCCGAGGCGTCGATCCTAGACGATGGTCTCGCCGAACTGGCAGGCTTGGTCGAAACAGCCGGCGCCACGATTGTCGGTCGCATGACCCAGAACCGCAAAGCCCCAGACAAGACAACCTACCTGGGCCGTGGCAAGGTCGAAGAGCTTGGACTGTTGGTCGAAGCCTCAGACGCAGACATTGTGGTCTTCGACAACGATCTCTCGCCTGCCCAAATCCGCAATCTCGAACAAGCGATTGGCGTCAAAGTCCTCGACCGCACCGAAGTGATCCTCGATATCTTTTCGACACGCGCACAAACGCACGAGTCCCGCTTGGCCGTCGAGCTGGCCCAGCTCGAATACTCGCTCCCCCGCTTGAAGCGAATGTGGACGCATCTCTCGCGCATGAAAATGGGCGTCGGCATGCGTGGACCAGGTGAAAAACAGCTAGAAACCGACCGGCGCTTGGTCGAAAAGCGAATCACCGACTTGCGCAACAATCTCAAACAGATCGAAAAACGCAAAGAACGCGAAGTCGCCGCACGCGGCGATAGGATGACCGTCTCGCTGGTCGGCTACACCAATGCCGGCAAAAGCACGCTGATGAATACCCTGACCGAAGCGGCCGTGCTGGCCGAAGACAAACTTTTCGCAACGCTCGACACCCGCACCAAGCGTTGGCACCTGCCAGGCTGGGGACCCGTGCTGCTCAGCGATACCGTCGGCTTTATACGCAATTTGCCTCACCGCCTGATTGCCAGTTTTAAGGCAACCCTAGAAGAAGCTCGTCAGGCAGATTTGTTGATCCATGTAGCCGACGCCAGCAACCCAGCAGCGCTCGATCAAATTTCAGCAGTCTATGAAGTTTTGAAAGAGTTGGGCATCGACGAAAAAGATGCGTTGTTAGTGCTCAATAAGGTCGATGGCATCGCCGACCTGGTGCAGCTCGAAGCGCTGCGCAATCGCTATCCCCATGCAGTGGCAATTAGCGCCAAAACCGGCGAAGGCCTCTCGCAATTCGCCACCAAGGTGAGCCGTGCCCTAAGCCGCGATTTTCTCGACCTCGAGATCGACCTCGACGTCAGCAATGGCCGATTGTTGGCCTTCCTTGCCAAATATGGCGAGGTGCTCAGCAAGACGTACGTCGAAAATCGCGTGGTGGTCCATTGCCGAATTTCTCAAAAGCATCGTGGCCAGCTCCGCGAGACCGAAGACGTCCATGTTCGCCCCTACGAGGTCGATGGCGTCCATCTCGACGAGCATCCGCCGGCTCCCCAGTCGGACGAAACCGCGTCTGACGAAAACACGATCGAAGAGGTGGCCTAAACACCTTTGCACAAGGAAATTGTCAGGCCGACCAGCGGGAGGCCGGTTTTAGCCGTTGGAATCTAATTTCAAGGTAAAGTTGCTAGCACAAGCATCAATAAAGACTGCAATGGGCCGCCGCACGCTGAACGATCGTCGTATCTTATTGACCGGTGCCTCAAGTGGCATTGGCCGCGCACTTGCGCTGCAACTGGCACCTTTCCACCCGCGTTTAATGCTGTTGGCTCGGCGCGAAGAGCCTTTGATCGAACTGGCCGAAGAACTCAAACGCCTTGGCGCTGCGACCGTCGAAACCATCGTCGGCGATGTGACGGATGCCCAACTACGGACGACAACCTTCGACCAAATCCGCGACACCTGGGCGGGCCTCGACCTACTGATCAACAACGCCGGCGTCAGCGCGCATGGCCGATTCGATCAAAGCACTCCCGACGTGTTGCGCCAGATTATGGAAGTGAATTTCTTCGCTGCAGCCGAGTTGGTCCGCGCAGCCCAGCCCCTTTTGGCCGCAGGCGACGACCCCTTAGTCGTCAACGTCGGTTCAATCCTTGGCCACCGGGGCATTCCCTACAACACCGAGTACTGCGCCAGTAAATTCGCCCTACGAGGCTGGAGCGAAGCGATCCGCCCCGAGCTGGCCCGCGACGACATTGGCCTATTGCTGGTTAGCCCAGGAACAGTCGACACCCAGTTTTTTGATCACCTGCTCGCCAAGACCGAGACTTTGCCTTGGGGTCAGCAGCAAGGTTTAGCCGCCGAAAAGGTCGCCGCCCAAATTATCCGAGCCGTAGAGAGCCGCCGCAACGAAATCTATCCAAACTGGCGTGGTTGGCTGATGATGCTGCTGAATCGCCTTTCGCCAAGGCTAGTCGATCGCCTTATGAATCGGTATCGTTAGTGCATGCCACACGCCCGACTAGAAATACTCTACGAAGAAGGCCCGTGCCTAATCATCAACAAGCCCGCAGGCCTGCTGACGCAAGCGCCGCGCGGGATCGACAGCCTAGAAATTTGGGTCAAAGATTTTTACCGCCAGCGCGAAGGAAAAAATCCCGACGACAAAATTTATTTGGGGCTGGCCCATCGCATCGATCGCCCCGTGACCGGGGCCATCGTCTTCGCCCGCCACGTACGGGCAGCACGTAAGTTGTGTACCCAGTTTGCCGACCGAACGGTCAGCAAAGTCTACTGGGCCTTTGTCGAGGGCCAAGTGACGCCCGACGAAGGAACTTGGCAAGATTACCTTCACAAGCGGCATGGGATGGCGCAGTCCGAGGTAGTCGACGCCGACCACGTCGCAGCCAAACACGCAGTCTTGCACTATCGCGTGTTGTGGCAAGGCGAGAAGGGAAGCTGGCTAGAAATCGTATTAGAGACGGGCCGCACCCACCAAATTCGCATTCAAGCCGCCTCGCGCGGCCATGCAGTGGTCGGCGATTCGCAGTACGGAAGCATCGTCCCCTTCGGCGAGCAATACCCCGAGCTACGCGACCGAGGCATCGCCCTGCACGCCCGGCAATTAGGCTTTGCTCACCCCATGACCCGAGAGCCGGTCGATGTGCTTGCCCCGCTGCCCCCAAGCTGGGAACCGCTCGAATTGCCAACGCCAGGATAGCCGGCGAGCTACGTCTCGCCGATGTTCCTCATGTTGCATCAATACGGCGTGGCGTAGCTCGCCGGCTATCCCAAGTACTCCAGCCACCGATGCAGCCAAGGCTGCGTCCAAGGGTTCCACGTCGGGTAGCTGGCCGAGAAAACCGAGATGGCCAGCAACGACAACGCAATCGCTTGCCGGGTTCGCGTCCGGCCCATCCAATCGGCTGCCGGTAGCATCGTCACGAGCCAGAGCGGCGCAAACCAAAACATCCAGCGAAGTCCGCACGTCATACCGCCGTAGTTACGGTCGACTTGCGGGCGCAGCCCAATGTAAAAAACGAGACAGACGCAGGTGAGTGTCGCGATACCGAGGGCCAGCCAGCGTTGGGGCGATTCGCCATTGCGCCACCACATAAACATGCCCAAAACGCTCAGAAGCCAAACCGGCGTAAGCGAAAAAATGCCGTGGTGGCCGACGAGCGTGTGCAGGGCATAGACCGCTTTGGAAGGCTCGCCTTGATCGATACCCTGGCGATTCTGCCAATAGCTTTCTCGCTCAACGCCATCAACGGTATAGGTGTAGATATACCAATTCTCTTCGGGGTCGTCGGTCCCTTTGTGCATGTAGGGCGGCGTCAAGCAATTGTGGGCAGCGTAGTTGGTGGCGAAAAAGGCGACGACCACGAGCAGGGCCGCCGGCAAAAAACCGCGAAGCCAAGCACGCCGATCGCAGCTCCAAAGGGCCAGACCCATCAGGGCAAGAAAGGCAAGAGCAGGCAGCTCGTTAGCAGCAGTAAAAGCGGCGAATAGGCCAGCGGTTAGAAAATAGCGAAGACGGGTTTCGCCATCGAACCAAATACGGGCGAAGGCGTAGAGGGCTAGGGTCGCACTAACCGCAGCGACCGTGTGGTTGTTCAGCACAACGGCAAACGTGGTGAGCAACGTGCCGAGGCAGGCGACGGCAACCGGAAAGAGGCTGCCCCAGTCGGTGATCGCCAATCGTTCGGCCAGCTTGGCAATGAAAAAAAGCATCAGCGCCATCGGCAAAATGTTGATCGTCACGAGCATTATTCGAGCCACAACATAAGGATGGCTGCCGAGCGTCATGCCGGTCGTCTTCTGGATCAGCCAGTATTCGCCTGCCAAAAGGGTGTAGAGCAGCGGCGGCTTGCTCGAGTAGAGGTGCAGCTCGCCGTCGCGACCGCGATGTTGGACCATGTCGATCGTGTTCCAGACATGGCGATCGAGGACTTGGTCGATTTCGTAGGTGCCATGTTCGACCAATGCACGGATGGCCAGCCAGCGGCTCCGGTCGTTGGCACTAAGAAAGGGCCGCTGAAGGGTACGGTCGCCCAGGTGTCGTTCGAGGTCGATGCGGTTAACCGAGTTGACCGCCAACAACCGGCCCGTCATGTTTCCAATGGCCAGCGCGATGAGCAGCGTATAGATGCTCCAGCGGAGGGATCGGTTGTGAGTGCCATCGTCCTCGACGTCGGGGTCACTCATTGCGGCCCACTCTTTGGATGGATAGCCTCAGGATTTGATTCTGACTTAGAGGTAGTTTTCGTTTGCGTGTTCTCGGGCGAAGTATGTTCTTTCACCGAATAGAAATCGGTTTCGCGTGAGCCAAGCGAAGCAATCATTTCAGCAACAAAACCGATCGCCAGCAATTGGGCACCAAGAAGTACGGCGACCAGGGAGTAGTACAAGGCAGCCGTTTCGTGCAGGTGAACGGGAACGTTGCCCGGCAGACGCGAGAGACACCAGACGACTGCCAAATAAAACATCCCAAACATACCGGTCATCAGCGAAACCATCGCGGCGCTTCCGAGCCAATGCTGGGGCCGTTGGCCAAAACGGGTGATGAACTGCACGGTCAGCAGATCGAGAAACCCCTTGGGGATACGCGACCAACCATATTTGGATTGGCCATGCTCACGCGGACGATGCTCGACGACGACCTCTCCGACGGTAAATCCGCGTGAGGCTGCCAGTACAGGAACAAAGCGATGCAGCTCGCCGTAGAGGCGGATTTCGTGGATCACGTCGCGACGGTAGCACTTGAGGCCACAGTTGTGGTCGTGCAGCTTGACGCCGGTCATCTTTCCGACCAGGGCGTTAAAAACGCGTGAGGGCCAGACTTTGTGCCAAGGGTCGTAGCGGCGTTGCTTCCAACCGCTGACCACATCAAAACCTTGTTCGAGCTTGGCGATTAGTATTGGAAACTCGCCCGGGTCGTCCTGCAGGTCGGCGTCCATCGTGATGATGATTTCGCCTTCAGCCGCATCAAAACCAGCGCTCAGCGCAGCCGCTTTGCCAAAATTGCGGCGAAAGCGAATGCCAAGGACGCGAGGATCTTCGGCGGCGAGCTGCTCGATCAGCTTCCAAGTGCCATCGGTCGAGCCGTCGTCGACAAAGATGATTTGGAGCGGGTAGTCGTTTTTCTGGGCGACTTCGTTTAGCTCGCGATGCAGTTGCTCGAGACTTTGCGATTCGTTGAGCGTGGGGATGACGACGCTAATCATGGGCGGTGTTCCTGGGGTGGCCGCCCAGGGTGGTTGCCCTTTTGGCGGCAGGTGCCTCTCTATCTCTAGAATAGCAGAAATAGACCTGGAAACCACGTCCGTTTCGCAAGGAGCCTAGTCCAACGGAGTCCGAATTTGCAGATTCTAAGGATAAGACTCACCTTTCCGTGAGCGTCGGGTGCGATTTACAATAGGCGGCTTACGCGACGCTCGTGTCGCAGCGAAAATTTGGCCCTAGGTTTTGGAGTTGCCGTGCCACGCGTCGTCTCGTTTATCGTTCTGTTAGCTGTAATCGTCCTGATCGGGTCGATGTTTTTTCAGGTGATGGTGCAGTTCATTGTGCCGCTGTTTCTGGCGGCGGTGATGGTGGTGATTTTTAAGCCGTTGCATCTTTGGATGTTGGGAAAATGTGGGCAGCGAAAAAAACTGGCGGCCTCGCTGACCACTCTGGGCATTGTTTTGATCGTGTTGATTCCCCTCGGCGGAATGCTGATGAAAGCCGTTTCCGAAGGAGTGACGCTCGTCCGCGACAACACGTCCGAAGGGGAACTCAATGCCGAGACAGTAAAAGTGCTTGTCGAAAAAGCGGTTGCTTCGCTGAATCGGGGGCTAGTGAAGCTCAAGCTGCCCGAGCAGAGCAGCGAAAATGTGTATGCCTACGTCAGTAAGAATCTCGGGAATATCGCCGCTCCGTTGCTGCTTGGTGGCGTCGAAGTTTTGGCCAGCACGCTGATCGGCTTGGCGATCATGGTGCTGACGATGTATTACTTTTTCTCAGATGGTCCGAATATGGCCGCAGCGTTGATGAAGCTCTCGCCGATGGACGACGCCTACGAGCAGGAATTGCTCGATAAGTTTGGCGACGTGAGCCGTGCCGTGGTGCTTGCCTCGCTCTTGTCGGCAATCATCCAAGGCTTGTTGGCGGGCGCAGGCTATTTGGTGGCAGGGGTGGATAGTATCTTCTTTTGGACAGCGCTCACCATGTTTTTATCGATGGTCCCGTTTGTGGGAGCGGCCGCCGTTTGGGTGCCCATCTGCCTCTACCTCTACTTCGTCCAAGGCGAGGCGACCTCCGCCATCGTGCTTGCGGTCTATTGCGCCACGGTCGTCTCGATGATCGACAATCTCATCAAGCCGATGGTGCTGCATGGACAATCGAATTTGCATCCGTTGTTGGCTTTACTGAGTGTGATCGGCGGGATCCAGGCCCTGGGGCCGATTGGCATCTTGGTCGGGCCAATGCTGGTCGCCTTCTTACAGGCACTGCTCAACATGATGAATAAGGAGCTGCATTTGCTGGGGCAGGAATCGGACGCGACGGGCCAGCCGATCGTGTTTGCTACGGGTTCGGCCAGTGCGATTGCAGAGCAGCCGCCTGTGGCGCTGCCGAAGGCGGCGAAAAAGGGCAAGCGGAAGAAGAAATAGCTGGGCAGACGGCCTGCTAGCATGTTTGTCGTTTTGATCCAGGGCTGCCAAAAGTCCTGTCTAGGCTGTGTTCGTCGATTGGATTAGAATGGCGGGATTGATTCCCCCCGCTTCGCCTTGGGAAGGCGGAATAGATTTTAGGATTGGCCGTCGCAGGGATGGCACTGTGAAAGGACTCCGAAATGGTATCAGCCACGTTTGTCTTGCTTGCTTCAAATCTCATGGCTTCGAGCGTCATGTTTGGTTGGCAGCCGATGCCGGATGGCAGCTCGAAGGTCGAGTACCTGATTCAGCTTGAGCCTGAACTGGTCGCTAGGCTGCAAGCGGGGCACTCGATCCCGATCACTTCGGATATTCCCGAGGACATAGGTCCGATTGGGCGGATACGTATCGTTGTGGGTAGCGAAGCGTTGCCACGGCAAAAGTTGGTCACGCGGCTAAAACCCATTCGACCTTGGCCCGAGCGATTGTCCCGAAAAGGAATCGTCGAGGCGCAATACACGACGCCGACGGCTCAAGCGGGCGGCGGCAGTCGTTATGGAGCGCCGGCTGCTTCTCGCTCGCAGATTTTGCCGCCCGGCGGAGGGACTTCGGTCGCTTCCAATCCTTTGGGTCGGGCCTTGCAGCAGGGTGCTCAGGAAGCAAAGAACCTAGCGTCTGAGATAAAACAGCAGATTTTGCCGCCTAGCGAGCAACTGTTTGGCAGTGGCGTAGGTGGTGGCAGCGGGACGGGACAGGGCGTGAAAAACGCCTTTAGTGATGCGGCTGGTCGGCTTCAGCAGGGCTTGCAACAGGGTTTGCAGCAGGGGCTTCAGCGCGGCGTGCGGCAGGTGGCCGAGCAAACGGAACAGCAGGTGCGGTCTGGGGTCGATGGACTGGGGCGGCGAGCCGAAGAGGCCGTCGGTCAGTTTGGACGATCACCGGGTACGCAGCGGTCGATTCTGAGGGATGGAAAAGCTGCGGGTTCAGGTACTATTTTGCCGCCCAGCTCGTCGGGCAGGGGCTTGGCTGATCGGGGGGCAATAACCCCTAGTCGTCGGCGGATCGATGAGCCGGTCGGCCAGCAACAGCGTGAACAGCAACCGCAGCGTGAAACTTGGCCGCGCGGAAATTCTGCGCCTCCTTCGAGTTTTGCGCGGACGCCGACAGGGCAGTCGGGTCCGAGTCGGGCGAATCCGAGTAGTCGTTCGGGCGATTTTAATGCGCCTTGGCCGCCGATTGTGCGTCGTCCATCGTTGGGGGCTGAGCACGCTACGGGACAGAATCACGAAGGCCACAGTCATCAGGGGCACAGTCATCAAGGGAGTCAGCCACCTACGCAGCCGACTTCTTGGCCGAGGCGGCAGGATTCGTTTGATCTGGCGAACCGGTCGGAGGAGAATCGTGCACCCAGTTTTGGGAATAGCCAACAGTCCACCTACGAGCCAGCCAACGATTGGTCGGGTGGGCCGCAGTTTCCTGCTACGGTTTCGCGTGAGGCAACTGGGCCACAAGTTGCCGGTCCGAGTTGGTCGGGGAATCCTTCGCCTAGTCCTCAGATTCGGCGTGGCGATCTTCAGACGGCGGGTCGTCAGCAGGTTCCGATGCAGCAGCAGGGCATGGGCTTGCCTTCGCTTGGTTCTGGGCCGCAGGATTTGGGGTGGAGTCGACAGGATACCAACGCGGCGAACTACCGTGATGCAAATCCGAAGAAGGAGGGCGTCTTTCCGTTGCTTCTTTCTTGGGTGCTGTTGAGTGGTTCGGGTGCTGGCAATTTGTATTTGTTCTGGAGCTATCTGGACGTGCGGAGCAAGTATCAGGGCGTGGTGCATGGCTCGGGGCGTCGGGGTCGTTATGACGACTGATGAAGGGTGAAGGGTAAAGGGTGAAAAAAGGGGTGGCGCTTTTTGTGCGCTGCTCCTTTGTTTTTTTGTGCAAAAGTCTTTGCCGTTTGTTGCTGTGGGTGCTGGGAAACGGATTCTTTGGGGTGACTTTTGTCGCTGATTGCTGGGGGGCCCCAGGGTTGGGTGCGAAAGTCGGGGAGTTTTGTGCGCTCGTGTTTTGTTTGGTGCTGCTCCTTGTGTTGCGTTGCAACGCGGCTACTGCAAAAGTTGGGGAGTTTACGTTCGATTAAAAAAGTTTCACGCAGAGGCACAGAGAAAAAACTGCAAAAACTCTGCGTCTCTGCGTGAGGCTTTTTTCTTTTTGTTAGCGTAGAATGATTGTGTGTGATTTGGGTGGGGGATGCACGTTGTTTTTTTGGCCGGGGGGTGGGGGGAGAAAAAATTGCCCGCGGATGGGCGCGGAGGAAACGCGGGTTTTTTTGGGTGGCACTGTCTGGCTTGTCCAGCAGTGGGGGCCTGGTTCGTGGTTCGCACTGCTGGGCAAGCCAGCAGTGGCACCCAGCCAAGCGGACACAGAACACAAATGGTATACTGAATTATATGGACGCATTTGAACACGTAATCGCTACGCTCTTCGAACGCGAAGGGTTCTGGGTTCGCACCACCTTCAAAGTCGAATTGACTAAAGAGGACAAAGTAGCAATTGACCGACCAACGTCGCCACGATGGGAGCTGGACGTAATCGGTTACCGCCCTGGGGACAATCTTCTAAGGGTCGTTGAGTGCAAGTCTTATCTCGACTCGCGTGGCGTATCGGTTGGTGCGTTCGTTCCCGGTAGTAAGGGAGCGAGTCGTTACAAGCTATTTACCGAACCAACTACCCGCAAAGTGGTTTTAGATCGTCTGGTTGCCCAGTTATGCGTGTCCAACGCAATCAGGGAATCGCCGACAGTCCAACTTTGCCTTGCGGCAGGCAACATCGTCGCGTCGGAGGCAGACCGGTTGCAATGCCATTTCGACGAAAATAAGTGGCAGTTGTATGGTCCAGACTGGATACGCGAGCAACTAACAAGTGTTGCTAACGATGGCTATGACAATGCGATTGCTGCCGTAACCACTAAGTTGTTGCTACGCGAGTAGTTTGTAGGGTGGGTGTAGCGATAGTGAAACCCACCGGGATGCAGAAGGTGCGTTCCGCTGTCGCTGCACGCACCCTACGGACTGTTTTCTGCCCCTCGTTCTTCATGGCGAAATGGTCCGCTGCTGTTGGCGTGCTCTAGGCCCGGCGGGGTTCTAGGTGGTCGCGGTAGATGCGGTCGTAGTAGATGCCGTCGGCGTCGGTCTTGCTTTCCTCTTCGAGGATGTAGGCTAAGGCGTTGTCGGTGGTAGGAGAGGTGGTGGTGCGTGGGTCGGGGGGGAGCTGGGTATCGCTGCGCCACTCGTAGGTGGTTTCTATGGTGGAGGTAGGAGTGCCGGCCGTTGGGGGTGGTTCTACGACGACCTGTTCGGTGACCTGTTCGATTTTTTCGGTGAAGGGGTAGTCGTAGAATTCTTGCGGGGCTGGCTCTTCGACGCCCACCGGTTTTGGTTTGGGTTTGCGTTTTTTCTTTGGTTTGGTGGCTGCGACTTCGATAGTTTTTTCTTCCACTACTTCTTCTACGATCGCTTCGGGCAGGACATCGATGACCGGTGCTGGCTGCTCGGCGAGGCCTCGGTTGTGTAGGCGGCGACAGTCGGCGTCGAGGGATTTGAACATTTGCCACATGTGTTCGTGGCAGGTGAAGAGGAGGAGTTGGTGGCCGTCGGCGGCGAACTCGCAGAGGACTTGGGCGGCGCGTTGGGTGCGGACGGCGTCAAAATTGACGAGGACGTCGTCGAGCACCATTGGGAGTTTGATGCCACGGCTAGCAAAGTTGGCAACCAAGGCAAGTCGAACACTAAGAAAAAGTTGTTCTCGGGTGCCACGGCTGAGGACGTCGAGGGGGAGCGATTCTCCGGCGGCGTTTTCGACGAGTAGGATGTCGTCGGCTAGTGGCGTCCAAATGCGGGTGTACTCGCCGCCGGTGAGTTGGTGCATATAGTTGGAGGCGACGGCGAGCGTTTCGGGTTGGCGATGTTGTTCGTACTCGGAGCGGATGCATTCGAGGACGCGGTTGACGGTGGCGTGTTCGCGCCAAGTTTGCCGGGCGTCGGTTAGTTGTTTTTCGACGCAGCTTAGATCGATCTGGCGTTCGGCGAGGGTGCGATCTTCGGCGAGGGTGCGCTGTTCTTGGCGGAGGGCACCGCGTTGGTCGGCTAGGGTGGTGAGTTTTTGTTGTTCGGCGTCGAGTTGTTCGGTAGCGGTTTCCCAGGAGGCGTCGAGCTGGTCGATTTGCCCGGCGGTAAGCAGATCGGAAAAGGTTTCTTCGGGGGCGTGGCGTCCTATGGCGGCGACGATTTCGCGGGAGACGCCCTTGCGTTGTTTTTTGAGTTTGAGCAGTTGTTGTTGCTCTTCGGCCATGCGGCGGTAGGCGGGTTCATCGTCAACGTCGACAGCATGAAACAGGGCTTCGCGGCGGCGGCGGACTCCGACGATGGTGCGGCGGTGCTTGGCTTCGTTAGCTTTCAGTTCTTTGGCCTGTTTGCGTAGCTCTTTGCTGCGCTGGACCTGGGTGAGCTGGCGGGTACGTTGGCTGACGAGGTGTTCGAGCTGATCGAGCGTGCCGATTTCGACTTCGTATTCTTCGCCGTCGTCGCCGACTTCGACTTCTTCACTGACGAGGATGCAGCCGACTTCTTCGGCGAGATCTTTGATGCGGCGGGTGAGGGTGGTGTGTTCGCGTTGGCGTGCGGTGGCATCTTCGCGGCGTAGTTTGGCGCGTTCTTCGAGATCGCTGAGAGTTTCATAGCGTTCGGTGACGGTGAGGAAGCGTTGGGGGTCGAGTTTTTCGGAAAAACCTAGGCTGACGAGTTTGCTGCGCCAGGTTTTTAGGACCTTTCCTAGGTGATTTTGAGCTTGAGCGAGTCGGGTTTCGGCGCTCGAGACTTCGTGGCCCGCCTGTTTGCGTTGGGCTTCGACGGGGAGGACGTTTTCGAGTTCGGCGAGGTGATTTTCGGCGGCTTGCATGCGGAGCAGGGCGGAGCCGTCGGACATGGGGAGCTGGGCGTCGAGTTGCTTTTTTTCGCTTTGGGCTTCTTTGATTTGACGGGCGACGACTTCGACTTGGCGTTGGCAGGCGTCGAGCTTGTCGGCGGCGGCTTCTTCGGTGAAGAATTTGAAAAGGAAGAGGAAGGCGGTTGTGGCGACGGAGCCGAATGCGAGGAGGCCGCCGAGGTTGCCGAAGGGGTTGTTGGGCATCCAGATCCAAGTGCCGAGCAGGAGGCCGCTGAGGACGATGGCTGCGATTGACCAGTTGAAGGTCGCGATTGGCATGACCTGGTCTTCGAGCAGGTCGTGGCTCTGTTGTTCGAGGTCGAGTTCGTGGTTGCGAGCCTGTTCGATGCGTTGTTCGACTTTGAGGCGGCTGCGGAGCTTGGCGACGAGGTCGCTGGCTTCGCGGACGTCCATCGGGAGGCCGTGTTGCTCGCCGCCGAGGATGGCGGACTCGATTTTGACTTTGAGCGAGCGTTCGCTTTCGGCTAGGGCGTCGACTTCTTGCTGGGCACGTTCGACCTGTTTTTGAGCGGTGCGTAGCTCTTGGATGTTGGGCTGAAGGCTTTCGATGTCGGCGTTGCTGACCGTGCTTAGGTGTTCTTGGTCGGCGACACCTAGGGCTCGGCCGATGCGTTGTTGCTCGTTTTCGAGACGTTGCTCGAATTGGCCGGCCTCGGTTTCGAGGTCTTCGATTTGGCGTTCGAGGGACTGGAGCCAATCGCGTTGTTCGCCGAGGCCGTTGATGCGGCAGGCGTTTTTGACGAGGAGCTGGTTGATGTCGAGGCGGTCGGATTCTTCTTTGAGCTGGCGACGTTGGCCTTCGAGGATGTCGGCTTCGCGCGTGTGTTCTTCGATCTTGCGGCTCAGGCGGTCGAGACGTTCGAGGCCATCGTCGGGGAGTTGGATGTTGCCGGAGTATTGTTGGAGTTGCGAGCCGATTTTGGCCCGTTTGCGCCAGTTGGATTTGAGGCCGACGGCGATTTCGATGGTTCGGGCGCTGCGTTCGCACTCGCGGACGGCGGCCTCTTGCTCGGCGATTTGGGTGTCGAGTTCTTGGATGCGGACGGAGAGTTGCGACCAGTGGCGGTTGCGCTGGGAGAGCTGGCTGATTTCGCCTCGGAGGGTGTCGCGACGGGTGATGAGTTGGCTGATTTTGGATTTGCGCGCGTCGGTAGAGAGTAGATCGGTGCGCGTTTGGCGGAGATCTTGGATGACGTCGTAGAGACTGACGCGGTCGAGGCCGGAGGTGAGGCGGTAGAGCCATTGGGCGGCTTGGGTGCCGCCGAGGGTGCCTAGCTCTTGGATTTCGCTGAGGCCGATGGCGAAGATGTTGTTGTAAGTGGCTTCGTCGACTTCGGCGAGTGCGTCGCGGAGGAGGCGGTCGCCGGTGGCTTGGCCGTCGGGAGTCGTGATGCGGACGAGGCCGACGTCGTCGGTGCCTCGATCGGCGATGCGGTTGACGTCGAAGGAGTTGCCCGCTTCGACGAGGCCGAGGGAACCGCCCGGTTGGCCGCCGTTGACGGGTGGGAGGTAACGCTGGCGGCGCTCGGGCGACATGCCGTAGAGGACCGAGCGGACGAACTGCATGAGGGTCGTCTTGCCGGCTTCGTTGGCACCGTAAAAGGCGGTCAGGCGCGGCGAGATGCCGCTTTGTTGGAGGTCGTGCCAGACGCCAAATCCGTCGATGCGAATGTCGGTGATTTTCATGGTTTTGCCTAGGGATATTTGCCTATTGTCGACTTTTATGTAGTAAGTTCTTCTTCGCCGTCGAGGAGGTCGACGGCCATTTTGGAGGCTGCCCAGAGGAGGGCGGGGCGGTCTTGTTCGGTGACTTCGGCCAGTTCGGCGCGGGGGGTGGAGAGTAGCTCTTCGGGGAGAAACTCTTCGAGTCGGAGCGGGATGTCGACGTCGGCTTCGAGGGCGCGGAACTCGCGGAGCATGTCGCCCATGATGGTTTCTTCGTCGACCCATTCTTGGGGGACGTCGAGCGGGGCGTGGCATTCGATGGCGATGGTCCAGATGGCGGGCGAGGCGTGGCCGTATTGTTGGCAAAGACGCGCAACCATTTGGTCGCTGATGCCTCCGCGACGGATGTGGTTGAGCGTTTGGCCTCGGCCTTCGATTTGCCAGGTGATGAGCAGGGGGCTGCCGTTGTGTTTGGTTTGGAGCTTGCGGATGCGCGCTTCGAGCTGCGACATGAGGGCGTCTTCGTCGGTGCCGGCGGTGACTTCGACCGTTTCGGTGATCCAGCGAAGCGTGTCGGTGGCGACAAAGCTGGTTTTGACTTGGGCGGAGTCGTTGACCGTGACGACTGTGCAGCCGTGGGCTTCGGTTTCTTTGGGGGTGCGGCCTTGGGGCGACCCGCAGTAGTGGGCGATGCCGGGCGATTGATCGACGGTTTGACGATGGTGTTGGCCGCCGAGGGCCATGTAGTGGACGCGGTCGCCTTCGGTGCCGGGCGAGGCGGCGGTGCCGTGCGAGACGCCGACGGTGAATAGTCCGTGCGGGTCGCGGTGGAAACCGCTGTCGTCGAGGGGGCTTCCTTGGTTGCGGCTGATGCCTTGGATTTTGGCGACGGTTTCGCCATCGCGGTGAATCTCGAACTCTTGGACGTGGCCGACGGGGAAAATGTGGACATTTTCGGGGAGGGGTAGGCTGGCGGGCCAGGATTCGGCCGGGTCGACGTTGCCGCAGGCCCAGTAGACGGGGATATTGTGGTCGGCGAGCCGTTGGAATTGTTCTTGGAGGAAAACAACGGCTCGGGGGCCGACGAGGTCGACGTCGAGGACGTCGCCGGCGAGCAGCAGGGCGTCGGCGTGTTCGGAGAGGGCGGTCTCGAAGACTTGGGCGGCCGCCTGGAAGGGGGCGTCTAGGAAGAGTTCGCGGAGGTGGTCTGGCACCTGGGCGACGCCTCCTAGGGGGCATTCTAGGTGGAGATCGCTGGTATGAACGAATCGGAGCGGGGCTTGAGACATCTACGCCTCCTTGCGTACGGGCCAAATATGGGGGTTGGGCATGCCAGTTTTGTGTGGAGGCAAGCCAGGGTTTGTGCAGTGATTTGACGGTTAGTTTACCCTGGATCGGGAAATCGACCAACTTCAGCTTTTGGGGAGCGGTACCCGCTTGTCTTGGGGTGGAATCGGCGCGTACAATAGTGCGAGCCGCACACGCGTGTTCCGCTATCAGCCCTTAGCATTTCAGCGTCAAACGGCTGTTTGAGCAGAGCACTCGTGTCTTCTGGCGGGCTTTTGCCAGTTCGGAGATTCGCGGTGCTAGCAGAGGCTTTTTTTCGGCGAGAACAGAGTAGACTGCACTGGATGCCTAGGTGCAAAGTTCAATGGGTGCAAAGTTAAACATAGTTAGGACGGGGTGTAGATTGATGGCAGTGGTAACAAGCGTATTGGAAGCTCCAGGGGTTGGCTCGCCTTGGTCGGAGAGTGGGCCTTGGTTGGGCGATGGGCCTTTGTTGGGGGGGGCCGTGGCGGTGATGCGTCCGTCGCTTTCTGCGGGGCCTGACCCCGGTGATTCGGACGCTGGGGATATGGACGATCCGTTTGACGATTTTGAGGACGATGATTTCGACGACGAATTCGACGACGATTTTGAGGAAGACTGGGAAGACGACCTGACACAGGACGAAGAGTTCCCCGACACTTTTGGTGGCCAAGAGGACGAGAAGAAGAAGGAGGACGGCGGGAAGAAGTCGCCGTTTAGTGACGATCCTGATTTTGATAAAAAATAAGTAACCTTTTTGCCATTTGAAGTCGGGCGTCAGAAGAATAGAACGCGGATGAACGCGGATTTAACGGATGAACGCGGATTGAGAAAGTGGTTGTTCATTGGGTGCGTCGGCTGGTGTGTCGGCGAGGCGTAGCTCGCCGGCTACTCTTTCGTGCTTCGTCATTTCTTAATTCGTTATTTACCCCAAGGGTTCTATGTTTCCTGTTGCTGATAAGAACGAGAGTTTTTCGGATCGCGAGCTAGCTGTTGGGGCGTTTTGGAAAGAGCAGGGCATCTACGAGAAGACGCTGGCGGCGCGCGAGGGGGCCGAGAACTTTGTTTTCTATGAAGGTCCGCCGACGGCGAATGGGATGCCGCATCCGGGGCATTGTCTGACTCGGGCGATCAAAGATCTGTTTCCGCGTTATAAGACGATGCGCGGGTTTCGGTGCGAGCGCAAGGCGGGGTGGGATACGCACGGGCTGCCGGTCGAGGTCGAGGTTTGCAAGGAGCTGGGCATCCACTCGAAGGAAGAGATCGAGGCGTATGGCATCGAGCCGTTTATCCAAAAATGTCAGGCGAGCGTTTGGCGTTATATGCGGGAGTGGGAACGGCTCACGGAGCGGCTTGGGTTTTGGGTAAATCTTGAAGAAGCGTATGTTACGTACCATCAGAGCTATGTGGAAAGTGTTTGGTGGTCGTTGAAGACGCTGTTCGATCGTGGGCAGCTTTACCAGGGGCACAAAATTCTTTGGTGGTGGGCACAAGGTGGTACGGCGCTGTCAGCTGGGGAGGTGGGGCAAGGGTATCGGGAGGTGGCCGATCCGAGTGTGTTTGTGAAATTTCCGTTGCTGGATGATGAGGGGAAGGTTACGGATACGTCGCTGTTGGTTTGGACGACGACGCCTTGGACGCTGCCGAGTAATCAGTTTGCGGCGGTGCATCCGGAGATCGAGTACGCGACGGTCGTGGATGGCGAGACGGGCGAAAAGCTAGTGATGGCGGCGGACTTGGTCGAGGCCCTTGCCGGAAAAGTAAAACGTGAGCTGGAAGTGGTTTCGACGTGCCAAGGTTCGGAGATTGTCGGAAGGCGTTATCAGCCGCCGTTTGATTGTTATTATGAGGCGGAGAATCGGGCTGCTTGGCGTGTGGTTGCGGCCGATTTTGTGACGACCGCCAGTGGTAGTGGTGCGGTGCATCAAGCGCCGGCGTTTGGCGAGGTTGATTATGAGGTGCTGGTTGCCGAGCAAGCACGCTTTGCTGAGGGCGAGGGGCCGCAGTTAATCAACTGCGTTGGTCCTGATGGAAAATTTACTGATGAAGCTCCGGAGTTTGTGCGTGGGCGCTGGGTGAAAGATTGTGATAAGGAGATTAATCGGAATCTGAAAGAGCGGGGGCTGCTTTTTCATCAGGAGCAGTATTTGCACGACTATCCGTTCTGTTGGCGGGCGGAACAGGATCCTCTTATTCAGTATCCGCGTGAGAGTTGGTTTATTCGTACGACCGACATCAAAGATCAGATGCTGGCGAATAATGCGGCGATCAATTGGCTGCCTGGGCATATTAAAGAGGGGCGGTTTGGGAAGTTTTTGGAGTCGAACGTCGATTGGGCGTTGTCGCGAGAGCGGTATTGGGGAACGCCGTTGCCGATTTGGGTTTGTGAGGAGTGTAGTCGGCAGTGGGCGGCGGGCAGTTATGAGGAGCTGCTGGCGCAGCCGGGGGTGACGGGGACAGAGGTTTGGGATGCGGCGAAGGCGGCTAATCCTGAGTTGCCTGACGATTTGCGGGTGCATAAGCCTTATATTGATGCGGTCACGTTTGATTGCCCCAATTGCAAAGACGACGGCAAAAAGGGCCGCATGACTCGCGTGACCGAGGTGATCGACTGTTGGTACGACTCGGGGGCGATGCCGTTTGCGCAGTGGGGGTACCGTGGGCAAGCGAGCGGCCCGGAAAAAGAACGGTTTGAGAGCCAGTTTCCGGCTGATTTTATTAGCGAAGCGATCGACCAGACACGCGGGTGGTTTTATTCGCAGTTGGCGATTAGCACGATGATGTTTGGAATGCGGAGTTCGGAAGGCGGATTGCAGAATAAAGAAGAAGCTTCATCTGCCAAGATTCCGCAATCCGCAATCCGCAATCCGCATCCTTTTAAGAACTGCATTGTTCTTGGCCTGATGCTGGGCGAAGATGGGCAGAAGATGTCCAAGAGTAAGCGGAACTATCGGGATCCTAGCGAGATTTTTGATCTTTATGGGGCGGATGCGCTGCGGTGGTACTTTTTTGCGAATCAGCCGCCTTGGACGTCGATTCGGTACAGCGAGCAGGCGATCAAAGATTCGATTCCGGAGTTTTTGCTGCGGCTTTGGAATGTGTATAGCTTTTTTACGATCTACGCGAATATTGACGGGTTTGAGCCGAATACGGAATGCGGATTGCGGAATGCGGAATCTCAGGCGGAATCTCAGTTGAACACTTGCGACTTTGCGAGTGCCGATTCCTATCGTTCGCTGGAAGAGCGGGGGGAGCTGGATCGGTGGGTGCTTGGCGAGCTGAATGTCATGATTGGCGTCGTTGTGGAGCGGATGGATGAGTACGACAACTATGGTGCTTGTCAGGCGATTACGGAGTTTGTCGACGCGCTGTCGAATTGGTATGTGCGGCGGAGTCGGGACCGGTTTTGGGCGAGCGATAAGCGGTCGCCTGAAAAGTTGGATGCGTATTGGACGCTGTACGAGTGCCTTGTTTCGACGACGAAGTTGATTGCGCCGTTCGTGCCGTTTTTGGCCGAGAGCTTGTGGCAGAAGTTGGCGGTGGCGCCTTTTGGAAAAGAAGTGGTTGAGAGCGTGCATCTTTGTGATTATCCGGTGGCGAAGCCGGAAGCGGTGGACGCGGCGCTTTCGGAACGGATGCGTTTGGTACGGGAGATCACTTCGCTAGGTCGGCAGGCGCGAAGCGGGGCCGAATTAAAAGTGCGTCAGCCGTTGGCGAAGGTGGAAGTTATTTTGGCGGATGCGACGCATCAGGCTTGGTTGGAGTCGCACGCGGGGTTGATTGCTGAAGAACTCAACGTCAAATCGGTTGAGTTTGCCGAGAATGCTGAGCAATATATTGACTATGCGATCGTGCCGAATTTCAAGCTCTTGGGGCCGAAGCTTGGCAAGAACATGCCCAAAGTAAAAAAGATGTTGGGTGAGGTGGATGGCGGGCAGATGTTGGCCGAATTCAAATCTGAAGGAAAAGTGACGCTCGATTTGGGGGGTGGCGAGTCGATCGATTTGGATGAAGAGGATATTGAAGTCCGGTTGCAGGCCAAAGTGGGTTGGGCGGCTGCTGAAGGACGCGGGGTGGTGGTTGTGTTGGCGACGGAGCTGACGGAGGGGCTGATCGCTGAAGGGTGGATCAACGATTTTGTGCGGCTGGTGCAAGACCAACGAAAAGCGTCGGGCTGTGAATTTACGGATCGTATTGAGATTGGTGTTGCGACCGATTCGGCGGAGTTGCGTCGTGCGATCGAAGATTTCGATAGTCACGTCAAGCAAGAAACACTGGCGGAGTCGATTGCGTTTGATGTTTTGGCCGGTGTTGAGCCGGTGGTGGCCAAGGTGGGCGATGCAAGTGTTGAACTTACCTTGCAGGTGGCATCGTGAGTCGGTCGTCGAAGGTGTCGCTTCGTGTCGCGGTGCTGATTTCTGGCAGTGGGCGGACGCTGAAGAATTTTATTGATCTTAGCGCTGAACATCAGTTGCCGCTCGATATTCGTTTGGTGGTGAGCAGTTCGGCCAAGGCGGGTGGGCTGCTGCACGCACAGGAGGCGGGGATTGCGACGCAGACTTTGGATCGGCGTGAGTCGGCAACTGACGAAGAGTATGGCGATCGGATTTTTGATGCTTGCCGAGCGGCCGAAGTTGACTATGTGTTGATGGCGGGATTTTTGAAGCTTGTTCCCGTGCCGGAGGATTTCACTGGCCGCGTCCTCAACATTCATCCGTCGTTGATTCCGGCGTTTTGTGGGCATGGGATGTATGGGGATCGGGTGCATCAGGCGGTGCTCGACTATGGGACAAAACTGACCGGCTGTACGATTCATTTTGTGGATAACGAGTACGACGCGGGGCCGATTATTTGGCAGCAGCCAGTGCCGGTGTTCGACGACGATACGGCCGAGACGCTGGCGGCACGGGTGTTTGGGGCGGAAAAAGAGGCCTATCCGCATGTCTTGAAATTATTGGCGGCGGGGAAGATTCAGCTCGAAGGTCGACGGGTGACGATTGGCTCTAAAAATTAACCGCCGATGGACGCAGATAAACGCAGATATTTGAACTTGGGTTTCTCGCATCCGCGTTTACCTGCGTCCATCGGCGGTTCTTTTCTTCAAGAAAGCGAGTTTTAGGTGATGTCCGAAACTGATTATCCGCGATTGGATGTGATGGCTGTGGGGGCGCATCCGGATGATGTGGAGATTGCTTGTGGAGGGACGTTGGCTCGGTTGGTGGAGCAGGGCTATCGGGTGGGGATTGTTGATTTGACCGATGGCGAGCCGACGCCCGGGTCGCCTGGGCCGGAGGTACGGCTGGCGGAGGCGAAGGCGGCGGCGGAGGTGTTGGGCGTGCATGAGCGAGTGACGCTCGATTTGCCGAATCGAAAATTGTTTGATTCTTACGAGGCAAGAGTGAAACTGGCGATTGAGTTTCGGAAGTATCGTCCTCGGTTGGTGCTGGGTTTTGGCGAAAAAACGCCGATGGCTTCGCCCGATCATTGGCAGGCGATGCAGATTACTGACGCGGCCGTGTTTTACTCGAAGCTGACGAAGTGGGACGACGATTTTGAGGGGTTCGCGCCGCATACGATTGCCGCGCAGATGTATTTTACGCTGGCGTTTTACTCGAATGAGCCGATGGCGGGAGCGGGGCATCTGGTCGTCGATATTAGTCGTACGCTGAAAACGAAGCTTGAGGCGGTGCGGTGCTACGCGACGCAATTTCCGCCGGAGAAGCAGTCGATTTTCCCTCGGGTCGAAGCTTGGGCGCGGCAGGCGGGGCAGACGGCCGGGTATCCGGCGGGCGAGATGCTGGTCAGTCCCCGGACGTTGGGGACGGGGGATTTGATGGGGTCGGTGTTTGGGGGTGAATAAAAGAAAATAGCCACAGAGCACACAGAGAGCACCGAGTCGACGAACTTCTGTTTTCGTTTTTCTCTGTGAACTCTGTGTGCTCTGTGGCAAATTTTTTCGTAGCAGCTATTTTTTCAGACCGTCGCGGATTTCGCGTAGCAGGACGATGTCTTCGGCAGGTTCTTTCGGTGCTGCTTCCTCTTTTTTCTGCATCGAATTCATCACTTTGATGGCCAAGAAGATGGCAGCGGCGACGATAAGAAAGTCGATGGCCGTGTTGATGAAGGTACCGTAGTTGACGTAAATGGCTTCAACAGCTTCTTTTCCTTCGGCGGCTTCGACAGCGCCCTGGATCTTGTATTTCATCGTCGAAAAATCCATTCCGCCGGTGGCCATGCCGACGGCAGGCATGATGACGTCAGCCACGAGTGAGCTGATGATTTTGCCAAAGGCTCCGCCGATGACTACGCCGACGGCCATGTCGACGACGTTTCCCTTGAGTGCGAAGTCTTTGAACTCTTGAATCATTCCCATTGTAATTTTCTCCTAATGTGGGCGGCAGGGCCGCAGCCTATGCGAGCTGCCGCTCGGTTGAAGGTGGTCTACTCCCGTTGGTCGTTCGTTAGTTTGTCGTGCCCGGTGCGCGACTTTTGCGGAGTGAATCTTTAGTGTAATTCCCCCCTGTTGGGGTGCTAGCAGGTGGTTTTACTCTTTTGTGGGAATTTGCCGCAAGATCAATAAGAGATTTTCTAGATCGGCGGGTAGTGGGGCGACAATTTCTAGCTCTTCGCCGGTGGTGGGATGGGTGAACGCAAGGCGGTGGGCGTGGAGAGCTTGGCGGTCGAGGAGGAGGGCGTCGTCGGCGAGATCGGCGGCAATGCTTTTGTTGCGGCACCAGGTGCGAAGTTCGCCGGCGGTCAGTTTTGCACGACCTCCGTAGAGTTTGTCGCAGAGGACGGGGCAGCGGAGGTGGTTGAAATGAAGGCGGATTTGGTGGGTGCGGCCTGTCTTGGGGAAGGCTCGCAGAAGGGCCATTCCCTTGAACCGCTGTTCGACTTCGTAAAAAGTTTGGGCGGGGCGGCTTGAGGTGTGGTCGGAGCGTAGGGCTTTGCGTTCGCGTTGCGAGGGGTGGTCGCCGATGGGGTGGTCGATGAGATCGCGGTCGCGGTCGGGGCAGCCCATGACAATGGCCAGGTATTCTTTGCGGACGGTTCGGTCTTTGAATTGGGCGGCGAGGTGGGCGTGGGTGGTGTCGTTTTTGGCGATGACGATTGCGCCGCTGGTGTCGCGGTCCAGACGGTGGACGATGCCGGGTCGTGCGGCGCCGCCATGTTGGCTAAGTTGGTCGAAGTGATGGACGAGCGCGCTGGCGAGCGTGCCCGACCAGTGGCCTTTGGCCGGGTGGACGACCATGCCTGAGGGCTTGTTGACGACGGCTAAGTCGGCATCTTCGTAGAGCAAGTCGAGCGGGATTGGCTCGGGTTGTGGGCCATCGGCGGGGGGCGGTGGGAGCCGGAACTCGACCGACTGGTCGGTTTTGATTTTGTAGGAGGCCTTGCGCGGGCAGCCGTCGACCGTGGCGAGTTGCTTGGCGATGCCGCGTTGGATTCGGACGCGCGTTGCTTGTGGATATTGATCGACGAGAAAGGCGTCGAGGCGTTTTCCTGCTGCGGACTCGTCGACTAAGAAACGCTGCTTGGGGGAAGCGTCGTCTTCGGGGGGGGCGGTCATTGCTCGACAGTGCCAGTTTTGGTTTCAGGCTCTTCGGTTTTCCCCTCAGTTTCTTCAGTTCCCTCGGTTTCAGCTACAGGCTCTTTGGTTTCTTCGCTGGTGGCCTCGGGGTTGAGGTCGCCGAGAAGATCTTCGAGGCTTTTGGAGGGGCCGCCGTCCTGCGCGGCATCTGCTTCGGGCGTGTCGGCGTCAAAATCGGGGCGGGTTCCGGTGGCACCTTGGCCGCCGGTTCGATTGCGGTTGGGGAGTTCGGCGGTGGCTAGCCAGTTGCAGGCTTCGCGGACGTTTTCGGATTCGAGTTGCTTGGCCCGTTGGGTGGCTTGTGGCTCTAAATCGTCTCGGACGAGCAAGTATTGTTGACGGGCGTCGTCGAGTTTGTTTTGTAGCTCGTAGATTCTTGCCAAGCCGAAGCGTGCGCGGTTTTTGACTTGGGGGTCGGAGGCATCGGCGGCCATGGCTTCGTAGATGCCCGAGGAATTGCGTAGTCGATCGTTGGCACTTTCGCGGTCGAAGAGGTAGGTCTTCTGGGCGAGCAGAACTTGGCGGTCGGCCCAACCGACGTAGGCCCATTCTTGCATTTTGGTGCCTGCAAATTTTTCGTCTTCCGCGACGCGCTGCAAGCCTTTGAGTTCGCGGTCGTTGGTATCGCTGGCGAGTGCGAAGGCGTCCCAGGCGTCGCGTTCGGTCTGGGCTTTGTAGGAGTCCCAAATGGCTAGGCCGACGTAGACGGCGGCAAACATGACGAGGCCGGTGATCATCTGGCCCATGTAGGGTTTGAGCTTTTGGATCCACTGGGTGAGTCCGGCGGCCAGTTCGTTGGTATCGAGAGAGTGGCGTCGTTCGTTTTTCATGGCGATCGTGTCTTGTCGAATGCGCCCTCTGCGGAGGGCTTGAAGAAGCTGGATTAATCTCCGAAGTGTAAGGCTAGGCTTGGGTTAGCGTCAAGAGAGGCTGTAGGCCGTAGGGGGGAGGCTGTAGGGAAGGTGGGGAGCGTCAAGTCCTTTTCTGTTGGGTTGTGGTGGGCTACGATCCAAGACGCTCCGATCCTGAGGCACCTACTTTTTTGACGCCGATAGCTGACTATGTCTGACAAATTGAATCCTGCCCAGCGTGATGCGGTGAAGACGCTGCGTGGTCCGTTGCTGGTTTTGGCGGGGGCTGGGACGGGGAAAACGCGGGTGGTGACGCATCGAATCGCGGAGCTGATCCGCACGGGCACGGCCCCCGAGCGGATTTTGGCGGTGACTTTTACTCGAAAAGCTTCGGGTGAGATGCAGGAACGGGCGGCCAAGTTGTTGCCGAAGGGGCGTGGCAAAAAAAAGCCGCTTCGTCCGATGATTTCGACGTTTCATTCGCTGTGCGTGCGGATTTTGCGGCGGCATATTCACGAATTGGGCTACCCCAAGCGGTTTTCGATCTGTGATCGGGGGGATCAAGAGGCGGAGGCGCGGGGGGCGCTGCGCGAGATTCGTTGTCCGAGCGAGTCGTTGCGTCCTGGGGATATGCTGGCGATTGTAGGGCAGTGGAAGACGCGTTCGATCGAACCGGCGCGGGCGGCGACGCTTGCGGAGACCGACAAGGAGCATTTGGCGGCTGCGGCCTATCGGCGTTATCAGAATAATTTGAAGACGAAGGGGATTGTTGATTTTGATGATTTGTTGTTGCTGACGCAAAAGTTGTTTGCAAAATTTCCGGAGGTGCGTCGCGAGGAGGCGGGGCGGTTTGATCATGTGTTGATTGACGAGTACCAGGACACGAACCAGAGCCAATATCAAATAGTAAAAGGGCTGGCCATGGGGCATCGAAATCTGTGTGTGGTGGGGGACGACGATCAGTCGATTTATGGTTGGCGTGGGGCGGAGGTGGAGCACATTCTAAGCTTCAAGAAAGATTGGGGTGACGCGAAGGTGGTGCGGTTGGAGGAAAACTATCGTTCGACCGCGGCCATATTGGAATTTGCGAATACACTGATTGCATTTAATCGATTGCGCCACGAGAAGGTGCTACGTCCGGCGCGAGGGGGCGGAAAAAAACCGAGGATTTTGCAGTTTCGGGACGAGGCAGACGAGGCGGAGAAGGTGGTGTTGGAGATTGCTCGGAAGTTGGCGGAGGCGACCATGCCGACATATGTTGGGCCGGCAGTGCGTGCTCGTGATTTTGCGATTCTTTGCCGGACGAACGAGCAGCCTCGTAGTTTTGAGACGGAGCTGCGCAAAGCGAACTTGCCCTATGTGTTGGTCGGAGGGATGAGTTTTTTTGATCGGAAGGAGATACGTGATCTGCTGGCCTATTTGAAGTTGCTCGACAATCCGCAGGATGAGATGGCGCTGCTTCGGATTTTTAATACGCCTGCGCGGGGGATTGGCAACTCGACGGTGAAAAAATTGGTGGAAGCGGCGACTTCGCGGGGTGGGCATGTTTGGGATTTGATGGAAGCGGGGGGGCTTAGTGGGATGTTGGCACCGGCGGCGGTTCAGGCTGTGGAGAATTTTCATGGGTTGATTTCGCGGCTGGGAGTCGCGGCGAAGAAGGTGCCGTTGGGGGAGTTGGTGGCGTTGGTGATTAAGGAGACGGGTTATCACCGGGAACTGGATCGGGCGTATCCCGATCCGAATGATCGGGAGGCACGGATGAGTTCGCTGGAAGAAATTGTGAATGCTGCGGCCAACTACGAAGAGAGTGCCGAGGATCCGACGCTGCCGGGGTTTTTGGATGAGATCGCGCTGGGCAATTGCGAAAGTGATGAAAAGGAAAACCAATTAAAAAACAACGCGATTGCGCTGATGACGATGCATTCGGCGAAGGGGTTGGAGTTTCCGTATGTGTATATGGTGGGGCAAGAGGAAGGGATTTTGCCGCATCGGCGGGCGGTGGAGGAGGGGGGGGACGCGATCGACGAAGAGCGGCGGCTGGCTTATGTGGGCGTGACCCGTGCTCAGGAGGAGTTGACGCTTTCGTTTCCGCTGACGCGCAAAAAATGGGGCAAGACGCGCGATACGGTGCCAAGCCGGTTTTTGTTTGAGATGACCGGGCAGGCGGAGAACGCGCGGGCGGGCGGGGCTAAAACGCCCCGTGGGCGTGTTGCAACGCAAAGCAAGGGGCAGCGGGGGAAGCGCTGAGTTTGGTGTCGACTGTGGTGCTCCTTGCGTTGCGTTGCAACGCGGCTACTGGTGTACGTACCAAGCTTCCAGTAGCCGCGTTGCAACGCAACGCACGGGAGAATCGACTTAGCTCCAGAATTGGCGGTCGAGCATTCGGTAGTTGATGGCTTCGCTGATGTGGTCGGGGGTGATGGGGAGGGGGGCGTCGTTAGGGTTGGTGTCGATGTCGGCGATGGTTCGGGCGACGCGGAGGATTTTGTCGTGGGCTCGGGCGGAGAGGCCGAGGTGGTCGACGCTTTGTTCGAGTAGTTTTTGGCACGGTTTGTCGAGCAGGCAGTGGGTGCGTAGCTGGCGGGTGGTCATGTGGGCGTTGGTGCGGGTGGAGGTGCCGGCGAAACGCTCGGTTTGTTGTTGGCGTGCTTGGTTGACTTGTTGTTGCATTGTGTGGCTGTCGGTGCCGGGCGACTTGGAAGTGAGTTCGCTGAAGGGGACGGCGGGGACTTCGATGTGGAGGTCGATGCGGTCGAGCAGGGGGCCGCTGATTTTGGACATGTAGCGTTCGATTTGGGGAATGCTGCAATGGCAGTCGCGGCGGGTATCGTTGCGATAGCCGCAGGGGCAAGGGTTGAGCGAGGCGATGAGCATGAAGTTGGCTGGGAAATCGGTCGAGCAGAGGGCACGGCTGATCGAGACGTGGCCATCTTCGAGGGGTTGGCGGAGGACTTCTAGGGTTCTGCGGTTGAATTCGGGGAGTTCGTCGAGGAAGAGGACGCCGTTGTGGGCGAGGCTGATTTCGCCGGGGGAGGGGACGGAGCCGCCGCCGACGAGGCCTGCGTTGCTGATGGTGTGGTGTGGGGAGCGGTGGGGGCGGCGGGCTAAGAGGGGTTTTCCTGGGGGGAGTTTCCCCATGGCGCTGTAAATGCGCGAGGTTTCGATTGATTCTTCGGCGCTGAGCGAGGGCAAGACGGTGGGGATGCGTTTGGCGAGCATCGTTTTGCCGGAGCCGGGGGGGCCGATCATCAGGAGGTTGTGACCGCCGGCGGCGGCTAGGGTGATGGCGCGTTTGGCCATTTCTTGGCCTCGGACGTCGGCGAAGTCGAGGTCGTAGCCGCCGAGCTGGTCGAAAAGCTCGTCGAGGCGCGAGGGGGTCGGGTTGATGGGGAGTTGTCCGGCGAAGAAGGCTGTTGCTTGGGTGAGGCTATCGACGGCGATTACGTCTAGGCCTTCGACGACGGCGGCTTCGTGGGCGTTGGCCGAGGGGAGGACGATTCCGCGAGCGCCGTTTTCTGCGGCGGCGATTGCCATCGAGAGGGCACCTTTGATGGGGCGGGTGCTGCCGTCGAGGGCCAGTTCGCCGACGGCGACGTAGCGGCCAAAAATGTCGGAGTCGAGTTGTTCGCTTGCGGCGAGCAAGCCCAATGCGATTGGTAGATCGAAGGAGGCGGCCTGTTTGGGGAGTTCTGCGGGGGCGAGGTTGATGACAACTCGATTTTGGGGGCGGACGTAGCCGCTGTTGACCAGCGCGCGTTCGATGCGGTGGATGCTTTCTTTGACGGCCGCTTCGGGGAGTCCGACGAGGATGACTTTGGGCATGGCGGCAGGCGAGACGTCGACTTCGACTTCTACGGAGAGGGCGTCGATTCCTAGGAGCGAGAACGTCTGCAATTTGGCGAGCATGAGGGTCTCCTCGAAAAGCGGACAGGGTACTTATGTTCACCATTGTCGGGCGGCTCGCAGATATTGCAAGTAGTTGCTGGTTTTTAGCGGCTCCTTGTCGATTGAGGGGGCGCAAACTATACTCAGCACTTCACTTCGGTCGACTGGCGTAGGCCTGCTTTTTGGAGCTGGAAGGTGGCCCAGGAAATTTTCCTGGGTTTGATGAACCCTTTTGGTGGTCTCTTCGTAAGTCGGTATCGTGTTGGTGTGCCGGCTATTTTTCCTTTTCATTCATCCAGTTCGTAAGTATCAGCTATGAGCGAAGAAATTGTTATTCAGACGCGTTCGCTTTCCAAAGTGTATCGCGATTTTTGGGGTCGTCAGAAGGTGCGTGCCTTGAAGGCGCTTGACTTGGAAGTTCGTCGGGGCGAGGTGTTTGGTCTGTTGGGACCGAATGGTTCGGGCAAGACGACGACGATCAAGTTGCTTTTGGGGCTGTTGTTTCCGACCTCGGGCGAGGCGTTGATTTTTGGGAAGAGCGCCAGCGACGTGAGCAAGAACGAGCGGCTTGGCTATCTGCCGGAAGAGTCGTATCTGTACCGGTTTTTGAATGCGGAAGAGACGCTCGATTTTTATGCTCGGCTTTTTGACATGCCGGCGGATGTGCGTCAGGAACGAGTCGACACGCTGATCAAGCAGGTTGGGCTGGACAAGGCTCGGAAGCGTCAGTTGCAGGAATACTCGAAAGGTATGACGCGGCGGATTGGGTTGGCTCAGGCGCTGATCAATAATCCCGATTTGATTTTGTTGGACGAGCCGACCAGTGGTCTTGATCCGCTTGGGACGCGCGAGATGAAAGACATGATCTTGCGTTTGAAAGCCGAGGGCAAGACGGTGATTATGTGTAGTCATCTGTTGGCCGATGTGCAGGATGTTTGCGATCGGATTGCGATTTTGCATCAGGGCGAACTCAAGGAGCTGGGCCGTGTGGACGAGCTGTTGACGGTGGCCGACGTGACGCAAATACGAGCGAAGGGGCTGACGGACGACTGTCAGAACGAAATTCGCGAGGTGATTACTCGCCATAGTGGCGAGATGCTGGAAATGAACAACCCGACGACGACTTTGGAAGAGCTATTCTTGTCGATTGTGCTCGATAGCGAAGCCCGTCCTGGGCGCCGTGCTGGGAGTCGGAAGGCTGGGAGTGAGGCTGATGCGAAGCCGGCAGATGCGAAGCCTGAGGGCGAGGGGTAGTTGTTTGGTGGGTGTTCGGCTTGGCAGCCGACGCTAACGCCGATGCTAACGGTGTTCTTTCTGTGATCTTCTATTCATTTAGTACTCGATATTTTTTCTTATGGTTCTTGAACAAGATATTCTGCCTTATCTGCAATGGTTTCTTGGCGGCGACGGTGCGTTTGGTGCGTTGCCTCGATTTGCGTTGATTTTGCTGGGCATTGCGCTGTTGGGCTTGTTGGGTGGTTATGTGTTGGCGGCTGCACGGCATGGGCTGTTGCGTGGTGGCGATCTGACCTATCGGACGGTGAGTACCGGTTTTCGCGAGCTGCTAGAAACCTCGCCCCGTCGGGTTTGGGCGTTGGCGAGCTTGGCGATGAAAGAGGCTTGGCGGCGGCGGGTGTGGGTGGCGTTGGTGGTCTTTTTTGTGATTTTGATGTTTGCGAGTTGGTTTTTGAAGACCGACCATCAAGACCCGGCGAAGCTTTATATTAGCTTTGTGCTGACGGCGACGACCTACTTGGTGTTGGGTATTGCGTTGGTGTTGAGTGCCTTTAGCTTGCCGGGCGATTTTAAGTCGAAGACGATCTATACGCTCGTCACCAAGCCGGTGCGGTCTGGGGAGATTATCCTGGGTCGTATTCTTGGTTTTACGCTAATCGGCACGCTGTTGTTGGCGGTGATGGGCGTGTGCAGCTATGTGTTTGTGACCCGTTCGTTGGATCATACGCATGGGGTTGAACAGAGTAGTCTGAAGCGGTTGCCTGGGGACTTGAGTGGAGGGGGGCAAAAAGGCCGGACTTCGCGGGATATGTATCACCGGCATGACGTGGAGTTGGACGAAGAGCGATTTGGTAAGGTCGACGCGAATCATGGACATACGCATTGGGTCGAACCGCGTGGCGAGGGGCTACGGGTATTGCGAGCCGACGGTTTTATGCGGGCACGGGTGCCGCGATGGGGGAAGCTGTCGTACCTCGATCGGCAGGGGGTGTCTGTTCAGCGTGGAATTAGCGTGGGTAGCGAGTGGACGTACCGGAGTTTTATTGAGGGGGGGAGCCAGGGGGCTGCCATTTGGGATTTCGACAACGTAATGGCTCCTCCTGTCGGAAAGGGCGAGGAGGGCGAGGGTCTGAAGTTGGGCCTGATTGTTCGGGTGTTTCGGACGCATAAGGGGATCATTGGTAAGGCGATCGGTGGGACGATTCAAGTTCGCAATCCAGAGAACGGGCTGAGCAGCGATGTGGCCTATTTTCCGGCGATCGACGCGAAGGTCGACGAGCGGACGATTCCTCGGAAGCTGACCAGTACCGAAGGAAAAGAGATCGATCTGTACGACGATCTGGTTAGTAACGGGAAAATTCAGGTGGTGGTGCAATGTTTGGAGCGAGGGCAGTATTTTGGCTTTGCTCGGCCCGATTGCTATTTGCGTCTGCCCGACGGTTCGCCGCTGTTCAACTTTTTCAAAGTTTATCTGAGCATTTGGGTTCAGATGGTGATTGTGATTTCAATTGGCGTTGCGGCGAGTGCGTTGCTGAGCGGACCGGTGGCGATGTTGTTGACGGTTTCGTTGGTGTTGCTTGGTTTCTTCCGCCAGTTTTTCGTGGATGTGGCTACAGGGACCGAGTATGGCGGTGGTCCTATCGAGTCGTTGGTTCGCATCGTGACGCAGCAGAATGTGATGTCTCCGCTGAAAGCGGGTGGAGCGACTCCGATGATCCAAGGGGTCGACAACGTCTTGCAGTTTTTGATGCTGAGCCTTGCTCAGGTGCTGCCCGACTTTTCGGCGTTTAGTACGGTCGGTTTTGCCGCTTATGGATTTGATGTGCCGACCGACCGTGTTTTGCAAGATGCGACGGTCTGTTTGGCCTATGTTGTGGGACTGGCGGTGGTCGGTTACTTCTTGTTGCGTACTCGTGAGGTGGCCAAATGACCGAGCATCGTTCTTTTTATCGCAAGATTACCTACTTGGTGTTGATTGCTGTGTTGTTGTTTCCGATTTCTAAGCTTGGCGCTCCGGCGACGACCGAGGAGGAGGGGGGGGAGCTGGCTCGGCTGCGTACGGAATACGACTTGGGGCAGTCGAACCTGGGTGATATTGATCCGGCGAGCGAGACGATACGTTTGGCGACGCTCGGTTTGCGTGGTGTGGCGGTCTCGATGTTGTGGACCAAGGCGAACGAATACAAGATGAAAGAGGACTGGACCAATTTTCGCGCCACGTTGAATCAGTTAACCAAGTTGCAACCTTACTTCATCAAGGTTTGGCTCTACCAGGCTTGGAACTTGTCTTACAACGTTTCGGTCGAGCTGGATGATGTGCGAGATCGGTTTCATTACGTCAAGCGGGGAATTGAGTTTCTGAAGAAAGGGATCCAATACAACCGCGATAGTCCGTACTTGCTGTCGGAATTGGGATGGTTTATTGGAAACAAGATTGGCCGCGCGGATGAGCACAAAGACTACCGGCGTTTGTTCAAGGCGGATGACGATTTTCATCCGAGCGATCGTCCGCCAGAGCAGCGGGACAACTGGCTCGTGTCGCGTGAGTGGTATGAAACGGCGGTGTCGGCGGTCGATGATCGCAAGAAAAGTTTTGGCCAGAAGAACCCGACGACTTTTTATGCCGCTCCGGGTATGGCTCAGATCAACTATAGCGAAGCGATCGAGAAAGAGGGCACCTTTGGCGAGAAAGCGAAGTCCTCTTGGGCGACGGCGGCTCGGCTTTGGAAGAACTATGGCAATCGGGATCTCAAGTCGAGCTTGGGGATCATTATACGTTTGGCCGACGCCGATCGGTTAGCGGAGGAGGGTAACGAGCTGGAAAAGCAGCTTCAAGCCTTGTCCGAGACGGCGCGCGAAGACGTCCTGGCTGAGAAGCGTGCGGCGTTGACCGCCGAACAGCTCGCCGTGTTGGAGATGACCGACGCAGAGCGGACGGACGAGCAAGAGGGCGTCTATTATGAAGTGCAGCGACAGTTGAAGGTGAAGCCTCAAGATATTGCTGAGCATATTGCGAAGAAAATGCCCGCGAAATCTGCCGAAGTACGCCGATTGGTGAGTAAGATTGTCGATCTCGCAGGAAAGCTTCGCATGACGCGAACGAATCGTGACGTCGTGAACTACGAGTATTGGGAGACGCGATGTCAGTTGGAACAAACGCCTGCGGCATTGAGGGCACATGATCTTGCTTACTCGGCAAAGCGCGTGTTTAAGATCGACGCCGACTTGCTCGAAGCGAGGCGTTTGTACGAAGAGAGCTTTGTGGAGTGGGCGAAGGCCTTGGAGGGGTTTCCGAAGTTGCCGCTCGACTCGGTTACCGGTGCGGACATCATGGACTACATCGAGGACTACAGCAAGGTGCTTCAGCAGCTCGACTTGAGCCTTGCCGACGAAGAGGCGGGAGCCAGTTTTCCTTTGTGGGATTTGGTCGAGGCGAATGATCGTTCGAGAGAGTATGCGGAGGGACTAAGTAAGTTCCGGAAAACGGAGTAAGCGGAGTCGGAGTGGGGACGGAGTAGGGACGGACACGATCACTGCAACCGCGCCGATAAGAAAAAAGAACCACGAAAGACGCGAAAAGCACGAAAGAGATGGCCGTGAAATCGATCGCTGTATTTTTTCGTGTCTTTCGTGTCTTTCGCGGTTCCTATCTCTCACCTCGGTCCCATAAGCGGTTGTCTTTAGGTGGGGGCTTTAGGTAGGGTTGGCCTTGGGATTAGGGGTTTGCCACAAAATAGCGTACTGAGTCGGCAATCCGCACTTCCGCCGTCGGCGGCACACGCTTAGAATCGTCACCTTCTTACGGATTCTTACCAAAGGCCCTTGTTATGGGGTCGGAATTTTACGAACTGCCTGTTTGCCTTGGCTGCCTGTTTGCGCTAGGGGGACAGAGATGATTAGTGGACGAGCGAGATTATGCGAATTGTTGTTTTGGGGGCGGGTACGGTGGGAGGCTCGATCGCCTCGTTGCTGTGCCTGCATCGGCACAGTGTGACGCTTGTCGATGCGGATGGGGACCATGTTCGGCGAATTTGCGAAACGCTCGACGTGCGTGGTGTTACCGGTTCGGCATCGCAGTCGAGCGTGTTGTTTCAGGCGGGCGTGGGAAGCGCGGATCTTTGTCTGGCGGTCACCGGCGACGACGAGGTCAACATGGTGGCTGCAAGTATGTCGAAGGCGATGGGAGCCAAGCGCGCGGTCGCGCGCGTCTATGCCCCAGTGTTTCGTGACTTGAGTACGTTTGACTACCAGCGGCATTTTGGGATCGACCGTCTGTTGAGCCTCGAGCATCTCACTGCTTTGGAATTGGCCCGAAGTATCCGGCATCCGGGGTCGGTGGCTGTCGAGAACTTGGCGCGTGGAGAGCTGGAAGTGCATGAAGTGGTTGCGAGCGAAAAAGAAAAGGGGATTGGCAAGCAACTCAAAGCGTTGAGTTTGCCGGTAGGGGTGCGCGTCGGCTCGATCCATCGCGAGGGCAAGACTTGGATTGCGGGGGCCGAAGATGTTATTGAAGTTGGTGATCGCCTGACGATCATTGGCAAGCGAACAGATATTGAAGAAGTGAAAGAGCTGTTTTGCGCCGAAGCCCATGCCAAGCTTGGTGTGGTGATTGCTGGTGGCGGAGAGACGGGCTATCACTTGGCTCATGCGTTGGAAGGCCAGCAGTTTGGTGTCGTGTTGATGGAGAGCGACCGCGAGCGTTGCGACTTTTTGGCAAGCCACTTGAAAAATACGGTGGTAGTGTGCCGCGACGCGACGCGGCGGGCCAATTTGGAAGAGGAGCGTGTGGGGAGTGCGGATGTGTTTGTCGCCTGTACGGGCGACGACGAGAACAACATTATGGCTGCGGTCGAAGCACGCGACATCGGTACCGAAACGATTATGGCTCTGGTGAGCCGTCCTGATTATGCTCATGTGGTCGGGAAACTGGGGATTGATCGCGCGGTAAGCCCTCGTGAAGTCGTAGCGAAGCAGGTTTTGGGTTTTTTGAGCGGCGGGCCGACCGTCTCTCGGACGAGCTTGAGCGAAGGGAGCGGCCTGAGTGTGTTGGAGATCGACGTCATGCCCGATTCGCAAGCGACGGAACATGTGTTGGCCAATCTGGGTTTGCCCGATCAGAGTTTGATTGCGGCTGTGCTACGCGAGGGATTTACGAGCGTACCGGGAGCGGATTACCACTTTCAGGCCGGCGATTCGGCAATCGTGCTGGTTGCTGATGACGTGATTGCCGACGTCGAAGCGTTTTTTGATCGGCCTCACGCATAACGTCTGGGTTCTGCGAATCACTCTACAGAGGATACCCCCCTTTCTATGAACCTGATGCTCGTATCGTACTTGTTGGGCATTGTCTCGTGGCTGATCGGTCTGACGATGGCGTTTAGCCTGCCTGCGGCTTGGCCTGGGGTCGGAGGCCAGGCGGAATTTGAGTCGCAAGGTTTTTGGGCCTTGGTCGCTTCGATCGTAGTTTGCCTGGTCGTCGGTGTGGTGCTGCGTCTTCTGGGGCGCAAGGCGCCCGAAACGTTGTTTCGTAAGGAAGCGATGGCGATCGTCGGGTTGAGTTGGGTGTTGGCGACGATCCTGGGGGCGCTGCCCTATTATTTTGGCGAGGTGAACTTTCGGAGTGAGAATGGCCAGCCGGTGGCGATGGGCATTGCCGAGGCTCTGTTCGAAAGCCAGTCGGGGTTTAGCACGACTGGCGCGACGGTTCTGACAGATATCGAAAATCAGGAGTGGGTGCCCCGTTGCATTTTGTTTTGGCGGTCGAGTTCGCACTTTCTCGGTGGGCTGGGAATCATCGTGCTGTTTGTGGCCGTCTTGGGGCAAGGTTCGGCGGGCAAGGCGTTGATGCGGGCGGAGATGCCGGGGCCTAGCAAGGAAGGCTCGGAAGAGCGGATGCAACATACGGCCTGGCTGTTTGCTGCGATCTATTGCGGTTTGAATTTGGTACTGGCGCTGGTGTTGAAGTGGGAGGGGATGACCTGGTTCGAGTCGATTTGCCACGCCTTTGGCACGATGGCGACCGGCGGGTTTAGTACGCTTAACGCGAGTTTGGGCGGTTTTAATTCGCGAGCGATCGAGTATACGGTCATTCTGTTTATGCTCTTTGCGGGCACGAATTTTACGTTGCTCTATTTCACGCTGTTAGGAAAACCGGGGCGTTTGTTGGGGGATCCTGAGTGGCGGACTTATATGGGGATTATCGTGGGATCGACCGCGATGGTGATGCTTTTTGGTCTTTGGGTCTCCCGAGATTTTGACGCGGGTGGGCAGCTCTCGGGTTGGGATCACTATGAAGCTGCTTTTCGCGATGGTCTGTTTCAGGTCGTTTCGCTGATGACGACGACCGGTTTTGCTACGGCGGATTTTGATCAGTGGCATAATTTCAGCCGCGCGTTGTTGATTATCTTGATGTTTGTTGGTGGCTGCGCGGGCAGCACGGGGGGCGGAATGAAAGTGATTCGCCATATTTTATTCATCAAAATTTTGCGGCGCGGCGTCGAGCATTCTTATCATCCCTCGGTCGTGCGACACATTCGGCTGGGGGGAGAAGCGATTGTGGATCCCGACTTGCCGAAGAATATTTTGATGTATTTTGGGTTGGTCTCGTTGATTATCGCGCTCAGTTGCCAGCTTTTGGTGGGGATCGAGCCTGATTCGACCTGGGTCGATTCGGGGCAACCGGTGACCAATAAGCTGATCGATTCGGGCAGCGCGGTGATCGCAACGCTGCATAACATTGGTCCGGGCGTGGGCATTGTCGGGGCGACGCAAAACTATGCCGCTTTCTCGGCTCCGTCGAAGCTGCTCTTTACGTTTTTGATGATGCTGGGACGGTTGGAGCTGTTTGCCGTGCTGGTGCTGGTCGTCCCGAGCTTTTGGCGCGCTCGCTGAGGGTTCGTGCGGCTATCGGCTTAGCTTGTCGTAGAGCGTTAAGATATGCTCTGCCGTGCTGTGGTTCCCGGGAAACAGGGGCGCAGGGTCGTGGATGCCTTTGAACGTCGAGAGAATATACTCGGCATCGTCGCGGTCGAGGCCGTAGAGATGGAAATAGGCGGCGTCGAGTTCGGCCATCAGCTGCGCCCGTTCGGCTTCGTCCCACTTGTTGAGCCGCCCGTCGTAGGCTTTCTGAAAACTGCCCGTCGTAAAATCGCACGCCTCGGCCAGCGGCAGCATATCTTCGGCCGTGCAGGTGAGCTTGAGCACCCGTTCGCTGATCCAGGTTTCGAGCGTGGTTTTGCGCTGCCAGGGGCAGGGCTTGGCGTAGGTGTCGGGGGAAAACATTGGAAACTGCTCAATCAGAAAAAAGTTCAAATTGACATTCCCGATTTTTCTGCGCGCGACAAAATCCAACACGAAGCTATTCAAGTTTGCAAGTAAGCACGAATATAGAGGAGCGGACAGACTGCTTTCTACATGAATGAGCGGAGCAGAATTTCCAACGCCGTTTTCTGGACAAACGATGCAATCATTGTCCGTCGGTTAGTAGGGCTGGTAACATTTTTGAAAGCGAGGACAGCAGGTGGCATATCCGCAATTCCTTCGGCGTTCTCATCAACCCACCAACGAGGAATCGCTAAAAATTCAGGGTTAGAATGTTCCACTAGCGAGGTCTTCGCGGTTTGCCCTTGCCGGAACCAATTTGCTTCTTCGATCATAACACTTGCCGCACGATGGTCATAAGCTTGAATCATCTTGCCTTCGTACAATGGCAAGTACGTCTGCTTACCCTTCACCCAGGAGTTTCCTTTTAGCTTGAATTTTTCGGCTTCGAGCGTTTCGGCTTCGCGGAAAAGCTCGGCGTCGTTGGTTTGGTGGAACATCGTCTTGAACTTGATGCCCCACGCATTGCCGGTCGGGCCTTTGCGGTTGCGGTCGATGAGGATCGGGACGCGGCGGTAGATGTCTTTGGTGATTTCGGCGTCGCGGCGGGTGCGGAAGATCGGGCAGGTGCGGGTGTTGGGGTTGAGGAGCTTGATATCGTCGCCCGACAGGGCAATGTGCCGCTGCTTTTCTTCGAGTTCTTCGATGTCGTGGATGAAGAAAGCGAAATCGGCCGCCTTGGTGGTGACGGCTTCGCCCCCGAAATTGAGGATGCAGAATTTGAACGACGCGTGGACATCGGGGAAGTAGATTTTTTTGTTCTCGAAATCGTACAGCCGGATCAGGCGGTCCGACTCGGCGATGGCCGCAAAAAAGTCTTTGGTCGTTTTGTCCGACGCGATGCCCGACGGGGTGAGCAGGCCGACGCGTCCTTGTGGCGAGACGAGCCGATAGGCCAGTTCGGCAAAGATGGCGTAGAGGTTGATGTCGCCCTTGCCGGTGAGCGGGTATTCGTTTGACTTGCGGCAATAGGTGAGCAGCGCGTTGGCCGATTCGAGAGCCTGCTCGTACCGCTCGTAGAGCGAGGGATCGTCCGATTCGAGCTTGGCGACGAGCTTACGCCGTTTGGCGGCGTTGGTGGCGGTGGCGATTTCGGGGGCGGGCAGCGAGAAGAATTCGCGTTCTTGCAGCTTGATGCGTTCCCAGGGGGGGTTGCCGATGACGCAATCGAAACCGGCTTGCTCGCGATCGAAAACTTGCGGAAAACGCTCGCGCCAATCAAAACCGTCGGCGGCGATTTCGGGGTCGTGGACCAGCGAGTTGCCGTGGACGATGTTTTCGGAGAGGGTGGCGAGCGTTTGGCCTGGCGTGGCCGAGCGAATCCAGAGAGCGAGCTGTGTGATCTCGACCGCCTCGGGCGAGAGGTCGACGCCGTAGAGATTGTCGTGCAGAATCCACTGCGGTACGTCGGCCTCAAGTTTTGCCGCCTTTTTGTCGCCCGTCTGTTCGAGATGGCCGAGGACTTCGAGGTAGCGCAGCTCGAGTGTGTTGTACGCCTGAAACAAAAACGCGCCGGAGCCGCAGGCCGGGTCGAGAACGCGCAGATCGCGGAGGATGGCAAGGCAGCCTTGCCAGAAGTCGGTGTTGTCGGGGACGACGCCCCGCTTGGCGTCCTTTTTTCTGATGCCCGATTCGATGGCGAGTTGCATGAATCGCTCGTCGATCAGTTCTTCAACCGTGTAGAGGACGATGCGGCTGGTTAGCTCGGGCGGGGTGTAGTAGGTGCCGAGTTGCTTGCGTTTGGCCGACTGGGGCATCGAGGCGTACTGCTCCGATTTTTCGGCGTCGCCAAACAGGCCGGTTGTTTTGAGTTTTTCCAGTTCGGTGATCGACCGCTCGAACAGATGGCCAAGGACATCGAGGTTCACTTCGTCGGCAAAATCGTAGCCGGCGATGTGGTTGAAAAAACGGGTCCACTGGTCGTCGAGTTCGAGATCGTCGGCCGCGGTTTTTGCGAACAGGCCACCGTTGTAGGCCGGGATGCGGTCGTTAGTCTTGTTAGGGCTGGCCGGCTCGCCCTGGTCGACAAAACGGAAGAGCGTCTTAAAATTTTGCCAACGGGGGTTGGTGATCGCCGAGAAGGCGGGGAGTTCTTGGTAGGCACTTTTGATGGTGTTGCGTGGGAGCAGGCCGCGATCTTCGCAGAAGGCGATGAAGATCACCCGGTCGAGCAAGCGTTGGGCAAATTCGATTGACAGGTCGACCGTGTGGCCGAGATCGTTGTGCAGATGGGCAATAAAGTCGAGACGATGGCGCGAATACTCTTCGTAAAGTTTGTCGCTGACTTCGCGTTGTCGGTCGAGCGTTTGCTTGAGCATGACAAGCGACTTGGGATCTTCTTTCGCGGTTCTTTCGATCAGCCCCTTGCGTCGAAAAATAGCGTAGAATCGACGAAAGGTTTCGAGATTGCGCAACGATCGGAGCGAAAAGTGTTCGTACGCACGTTTGGTCGAATCGCGCTCGTAGAGTCGAAAGCTGACCATGTTTGACACAATGCCCCAGCGGCAATTGGTCGGCATGTTGACCAAGTAGTCCCAGCACTGGTCGACGGCGGTTCGGCCATTGGAGCGGTCGCGGTCGAGGTGGATGTTGGGGCCTTTGAGTTCGATGACGGCCAGGGGTGGGGACTCTTCACCTTGGCAAAAATGGCCCAGCACAGCATCGGGCGTTTGGCCGTTGATGGTACGTTTTGGTTCGAGGTGCCAGCTTTCTTCATTCTCGGCAACGCGCGTATATCCCAGCACTTGGCCAAAAATTTCGTTGAGAAAGTCGCCTTCGAGCTGTGTCTCGGAGAGTTTTTGGAGCCGACCTTTCTTTTCCAGATCGGCCCATTTGATCACGATGGCGTGGGCTGCTTCGATCGGCTCGGTATCGAGGCGTTTGTCCTTGCCTGCCGAATCGACAAATCGGCCCAGAAACAACCGGTCGGTTTTGGGCTGCCGTGCCGCGACGGGCGAATCTTTGCTGAAAAGTGCTGCGTCCGTCATCGGGTTGATTTCCTGGTGCTGGTTTCCGGTACGGTCCTTCGTCCTTGTAGACCAGCGATGATAGAGGAATTTCCTGCCTGTTGAAAGCGGCCTGGCGTCTCGAATCCTTCGCATTATGCGTCTTTTGAGACTTGAATTGCTTAGGCAAACTAGAAGGATTTGTGAGGCTTGTCCAATCCCACTTGGGCTGGGCTGGGTCGCTCGACGATACAGAGACTAACGACAAGTAGGTCCGTTAGTTTCTTGTTCGGCGAGGATCGATCAGTGAAAATTTCTTCGAGTGTTGGCAGTCGACGCAGGGCGGTGGAGGGTGCAGCGCGGCGTTGTCGTTTTGAGCAGATGGAGCCGCGCCAATTGCTTGCGGCCGATTTGCTGTCTGCGGTGGATTTGGACGCTAATGGTCCGCCGCTGCATTCACCTGGGGCGATTGCGGGAACGATCGAGGGAAATGTTTATGCCGCTGTTGAGGGTGCGACGGTTGGTATGGCCCAGGTGCGGGTGCAGTTGTTGAATGAGACCGGCGCGGTGATCGAGGAGAGCCTTACCGATGCACAAGGGGGCTATCAGTTTTCTGGTTTAATCCCTGGGGTCTATGCCCTTCAGGAGCAAACGCCGGTTGGGTATAGCGATGGCCTCTCGCAGGCCGGTTCGGGTGGCGGAGTCGTTTTTAATCCGAATTTGTTTGGCGAGATTTTTGTTGGGGCGGGCGAAACGCTCTCGGGCTATGATTTTTATGATGCTTTGAATGTCGTGGAGCAAAACTCGGACGGGGATCCCTTGATCGTTGCTCATGGTGGCGAAGGTGTTGGAAGGACTCGTGCCTTGCCGATTTTAGGGCTTTCGTTGCAGGCGACGCCGGAGAGGGCGTCGGACGTGAGTTTGAGGTCGTCGTTTGTCGCTGTTGCTGGCAAGGTTGTGGGTGCTCAAAAGGCGTCCTTGTCGTCTCGTGAGGAGTCGGCCTTTGGCGGATCGAGTCAGGAGCCAGACCGTGTTTCGCCCGTCGAGACACTCGAGGACGAAAGCCCTTTTGAGGGGATCTTTTCGCTCAGCGGTTTTTGGGAGCTGGCGAGTGCGAATTTGCCTACGCTCAAACCGTTGGAGCAACTGTACGAAGACGTTGGCTTGGGGCTACAAGAATTGCTGGGAGAGCTTTACTTACCGAACACGCAGAGCGAATCGGCTGCGACCGAGCAAGTAGAGGAACCGAGAATTGCGCGTCGCTATGATCGGCCTGAAACTCTAGAGCCGAAACCGGGGAAGACCGAAAGCGACGAACATGCCGAGGTTGTGGACGAGATTTTTGCTGCTGAAAGTCCAGCCGCTCAGGCTCACTAGAAAACCTCCCGTTATTGTTCTTTCAATCAACCACAGAGGACACCGAGGAACACAGAGAATTTTTCCGCCTAGGTAAAGACGATTCTCTCCGTGTACCTCTGTGTCCTCTGTGGTGATTTTTTTGTAACCGTTCAAGAAGTAGGTTTTCTACCGAGCATGTCGGCTACTATTCTTAGGAAGCCTTGAGCTTTTGCATTTCTTCTTGCGCTTTTTCTATGTCTGCCTGAATACGGGCAGGCTCGTCGGGGTCGTCGGGCTGCTGTTTGGCAGCGGTGAGGAGAACCTGGTACTGCGTGATTTTTTTGCGTAAGACTTCGACACGTTTTTTTGCTTTTTTGTCCATGAGAAATTGAGTCGCTAGCGTTAGTTGTTAGTGAAGTGTGCGTAGGATGGCGGCCAGGACGATGATTGTTACGGAGGCGAGCCAGGCGAGGTTGAGCCATTTTTTCATTTGCAAGCGAAAGCGGTCGGCTGCTTCGGTTTTGCCGGCGAGGATGGCGGCGATAAACAGGACGAGCATTGCCAGCAAAAACTTGGCACCGAACAGAATGTGGTAGGTCGGTGGCAGCTTGATGCCGTCGGCTTTTGCTTGGCCGATGATCGTGATCAAATTGTAAATGCCGCTGACGAGCAGGAAGAGGGTGGCGATGCCGACCCACTTGGCCCAGACGGCGCGTCGGTCGGCAAAACAGGTGTCGCTCATGCTCTCGGCAGAGGCCGCAGCCGGTGAGAGAATCGTACGAACGTAAAACAGTCCGCCGACCAGAATGATGGCCGAGAGGATGTGGAGGACGCGCGAGACGAGCTGGACGACGTAGGGGCCGTCCATTTCTAAGGCCAAAAGGGGCAGGTTGAATACGAACATTTCCACAAGAGGTCTCCTAGGATATTCAGTAGCCGTGTTGCAACGCAACGCAAGGTGAAATGGTAATACGGTCGCCGTGCGTTGCGTTGCAACGCGGCCAGCGAATAGCTACCGATGGTACGCCTCGCCCAGGCTTTCGTCTACCGGCAATTCGTGCGAGCCGCACACGCAATTGAGGCTTACTCTAGATCTAGCGGCAATTATTCGATCGGGTGTTCTTCGAGCCATTGGTCGACCAGCGCGAGAGCCTGAGTGCGGTCGCTGATTTTTTCTTCGAGTTGGGCGTCGCGGACCCGATCGAGTAGCTGGGCGAAGTGGCGGCCTGGGCGTAGGCCGTGGGCGACCAGATCGTCGCCGGTGAGGAGCGGCTCGGGGTTGAGCTTTTCGAGGGGAAGGGCCAATCGGTCGCGACAAGTGAGGATGGCTGGGTGCTGGGGGCCGTGGATGGCTGTGGCTAGGGCGAGCAGATCGTTGGTGGCGTCGTGGACGAGTAGCCGTTGGAGCTGGGGCCAGGCGAGGGTGTCGGCTTGGTCGAGCGTGTGGAGGTTTTCGACGAGCCAAGCGGCTCGGTCGGTTTCTTTGTTGGTGAAACGAAAGCAACGACAGGTTTTTCGGACGAGTTTGGGATTTTGGGTCGAACTGAAAATTGCGGCGAAGGCGACCGCGACGGAGTCGGTCTCTAGGTTTTGTAGTTCGTCGAGTAGGCGGCGCCATGCTGGCTCGTCTTGCTCGGCCATCTCGGCCAGGGAGGGCAGTAAGGGGCGGAGTAAGCCGGTCTCGAGCAGAAGTTGCGTGCCTCGGCTACGTTCTGGGTGTTGTAGGATTTTGCGAAGTTCGGTGCCGATGCGTTCAGCGCTGACGACCTCGACTTCGGGGGCCATTGCTTGGATTGCAGTGAGCGTGGCCTCTTCGATGTCAAACTGAAAGGTTGTGGCGAATCGGACGGCTCGCAACATGCGGAGTTTGTCTTCGGCAAAACGGGCGGAGGGGTCGCCGATGGCGCGGAGGATGCCCGTCTGTAGGTCTTGCTGGCCGTCGACGTAGTCGATTAGGGTTTCGTCGAGCGGATCGTAGAAGAGTCCGTTGATCGTAAAATCGCGTCGCTGGGCATCTTCTTCGGCGGTGGTGAACGTCACCTCGGTGGGGTGGCGCCCGTCGATATAGGCCCCGTCGCTGCGGAAGGTGGCGACTTCGATTGGATCGAGGCCCTTTCTGCCAAGGACGGCGATCACGCCAAAGGCGGCACCGATGGCCAAGGTGCGGCGATGGCCAAACAGCTCGCGGACTTGTTCGGGGTGGGCGCTGGTCGCGACGTCGTAGTCTTTGGGCGTCAGGCCAAGTAGTTCGTCGCGCACGCAGCCGCCGGCCCAGAGGGCTTGGTGGCCAGCGTCGCGCAGTTGGCGGACGACCTGGAGGGCGAAATCGCGTTGTGGGGTGGTGGTGGGCATGGTGGTGTTAGATGTCTAGGATTCGCTGAGCTAAGCCTAGCACAGACACGATCGTGACGCCTTCGACGGTCTGCTGGTAGAGGTGGACGAAATGCTTTTGGTCGCCCGTTGCGAGCAAATCGCAGTTTGCGCGGATTGCCGCGCACAGAATCGGGCGGTCTTTCGCTTCTAGCTCTATCGACAAGTTGAACAGTGTGGAGGGTGTTATTTTCAATTGGGGTGCGATCACCTGAAAACCTTCCAGCCAGGCAGGCCGCTTGAGTTGCACATTGCGACGAGCTTCTTCGAGTGCGAAGTCGCTGGTGATGGCCGTGTGGTCGTTGAGTACGATTTCGACAAGCCGGGCGATGTTACTAGCACGATTCGATGCAGAGAAAATTACGTTGGCGTCGAGGAAGATTCGCATGATTCAGCAACTCAGCCTACTGCTCATCGGAAAGCAGCTTGCCTACGGCTTCGTCCTCTTCGGAGAATTCGGCAATCCGCGATTCGCTATAGAATTCGAGGGGAACACTTACCGAGGGTCGCAAGAGTAGGCCCTGATCGACTGCCTCCAGGATCAACTCGTCATCTGCTTTCAAACCGAAGGCCGCGCGCATCTTGGACGGGATGGTGATCACACCGCGGCTGTTTATCGTAACGCGTTCAGTCATGATGGAAGTATAACAGATTTACTGCAATTCGTCAAATCGGGCTATTGTCGATCCATATAGCTCTGCTGAATTACCTGATCGATCTGCTCTGTCATGGCCGTACGCTGGGCGTCGGTCCATTCAAATACGAATTCTATCGCTGGTCGCAAAAAGTGCAGGGTGCTTTCAACGGGGGCGACGCCGAGGGCTTGTTTGCAGGCCAGGCTGTAGACGAACATCTGCATTGCGTAGTGCTCGGCCAATTGGGGGACGTCGGCATTGCTGACTTGGTTGGTTTTGTAGTCGAGCAGGTGCCAGTCGCCGGTGGGGTCTTGGTAGAGGCAATCGAGGGTGCCTTGGAGGTAGCGGCCTTGGAAGGGCTGATCGTCGGGTTGTTGGTCGGGGGGCCAGGGGAGGACGAACTCGATTTCGCGGTGGATTTGTTGGGCGGCGGCGAGTTGGGCGGCACGTGGGGTGCTGGAAAAGTTTTGGACGAGGGCGGCGGCTTCGGTGGCGGCGGATTTCCAGTGCTGTTCTAGGTGCAATGGGGCGAGGTGCTCACACAGGCCGAGCAGGTCGTCGGTCGGCTCGGAAAAATCGATGCGTTCGAGGACGGCGTGGACGAGGGTGCCGAAGCCGCGGGGGTCGAAAGAGGTTGGCTCGTTTTTGGTGGATGGGGGCTTGGCGTTGGTGGTGGCGGTGTCGACGATTTCTCCGGAAATTTGCGAAAACGAAAAACGTCGGCGGGCGGCGGTGTCGGCTGGGATCGGCTGGACTTCGGCGGGGACTTGGCCTTTGCCAGCTTCGGCAAGCTGGTGGGTCGTTGCAATCAGTTTTACAAGGTCGACGCCATGTGTCGGGCCGGCCGGTTTGCGGGTGGTCTCTGGCTCGTCGGTCGTCACGCGGATTTCTGGAGTAACATACCCGGCGGGCAAGGTGGTGAGGCAGGTACCTTGGGCCAAATCAAAATGCGCGGCGAGTAGTTTGAGCCAGTCGCTCTTGGGATTTTGTAAATCTTCGACGCTGCTGGAAAGCAGCAAGTAGTCGGCGGCGCGGGTGCAGGCGACGTAGAGCAGCCGCTTGCGTTCTTCTTGGTCTTGCTCTTTTTCGGCGAACTGGTGGAGGTCCCAGCCGGCAAGCTCTTTTTTGTTGGGGGAAGGGACGAGGGGGCCTAGTTGCTCGTCGAAGACGGGAGATCGGTCGTTCGGTTTATTTTTTCGATCGAGGTCGGGGAGGACGACCAGCGGGAACTCAAGGCCCTTGGAACCGTGGACCGTCATGATGCGGATGACGTCGCCTTCGGAGCTGGTGGCGGCGAGGGCCTCTTTGGGCGATCGGACGACGAACTCGGAGAGCTGGGTGACGAAGCCGACGAGGTCGCCGGGGCGGGTGCGGTCGAGGGTACGTGCTTGTTCGACCAGCTTTTGGACGTTGGCCCATTTGCGATGGCCGAGGAATTCGGTGAGCAGGATGGCGTCGTAGCCGGTCAGGGCGATTGCCTTTTCTAGTAACTGGGCGACCAGAAGTTGGTCTTTTTGTTGGCGGAGCTGGGTGAGCGTGCTGGCGGCGCGGAGGACTTTGGCGCGTTCGGGGGGCGAGAGTTCGTCGGGCAGGGATTCGGCGAACAGGCCGCCGTTGAGTGAGCCTGAGTGTTCGACCAGCCAGAGCAGTGTTTCATCGGTGAGGGCAAACATGGGGCTGCGTAGCAGTCCGGCGAGGCTTAGCTCGTCGGCGGGGCTGGCGAGGGTGCGGAGCAGATGGAGGACGTCGTAGATTTCTTGCTGGGCGTAAAAGGCGTGGCCGCCGGCGAGGTAGTAGTCGAGGCCGTACTCGCGGAGTGCTTCTTCGTAGAGGGGGACGTCGCTGAGGGTGCGGAACAGAATGGCGATGTCGCCTAGCTGGAGAGGGCGGGCGGTTGGCTCGTCGGTATCGGAATCACCGCTAGTGTCGACGATTAGCGGTTCGCCTTCGTCGAGTAGTTGGGCAAGGCGACGGGCAATGGTGCGTGCCTCTTGCATACGGGTACGCGGAGCAGCGCCGAGACGGCGGTCCTGCTCGGTCTTGGGTTGCTTTTCGTTGGGCTGCTTCGCGTCGGGCTGCGACCAAAGGAACTCGATGGCTGGGGTTGGGGTTTGTTGAGGGCGATGGGCGACGAGTGGCTGGTAGTCTTCGGCAAAGGAATCGTGAAACAGGGCGTTGACGAAGTGGGTGAGGGCCGGCTGGCTGCGGAAATTGGTGGTGAGCGAAAGTTGGCTATCGACGGGCAGCGTGGCGCGTAGCTCGTTGGAGACGCGCGGTTCGGCTCCTCGGAAGCGGTAGATCGACTGCTTGAAGTCGCCGACGACGAACAGGCCTTGCTCGGCCCAAGCATCGCCTCGGAGGGCTTGGACGATGGCGACTTGCAGCGGATTGGTGTCTTGGAATTCGTCGACCATCAAGAGCCGCGTATTGCGCGAGAGGTTTTCTTGCACATGGGGATAGCGGCTGTCGGTCAGTAGCGCGTGAGTGCGGATGAGGAGGTCGTCGAATTCGAGTGCGTTGCGCTGCTGTTTGACGCGGGTGTAACGCTTGGCGACGTCGGAGACTAGGTGCAGCAGGTCGAGGCCGAGGGCTGCGGTGGCTTGTAGCGTTTCGTCGGCGAGTGGGGCGCGTAGGATACTGCCGTCGACGAGCTTGCGGACTGCTTTGCAAGTCTCTTGGAGGTTTTCGTAGTCTGAGGGGTCTTCCCACTGTTTTTTTGTGCAAACGCCTTTGACTTTTGCTAGGCCGCGTAGCTGTTGAGCGGCCAGATGTGGTTGCTTGGTGTTGGGTAAGGTTGCGAGTAGGTCGAGGAGTTCGTCGAAATGCGACTGTATCTTTTCGTTGGGGGTTGCGACCGTTGTGCAAAAATTTTGAAGACGTTGGACCGGTTCCGAGTTGACGAGCGCGGCCAAGGCTGCGGGGGCGGCCTGGGACTGGTAGTGCTCGCGCCAATGGGCGGCGAGTTGCGCGGGGGAGGTTGTTTGCCAGCGATCAGCAACGGCGTGGACGTTGCTGCCGAGTAGCTGGGCAGCGTAGTCGCGTAGCTTGCGAAGCTGAAAGTGGGTGGCGAGTTGAATGAGGCGTTCGTCGCTATCGACGAGCAGTTGTCGGAGATGGTCGTCGAGTGTTTGTAGGCGTAAGAGATCTGCGGAGGGAGTGTCGAGTTGTTCAAAGCGAGGGTCGAGTCCTGCTTCGGCGGCGTGGTTGCGGAGCAGCGTTGCGCAGAAAGAGTGGATCGTGCTGATGCGTGCGCCGTCGAGCGAGGAAAGAAGCTGCTTCCAGGCGGAACGCTCGGCGGGGGTTTCGGATTGCTCGAGGCGTTGGTAGCAGCGGCGACGGACGCGGTCGCGCATTTCGCGGGCGGCGGGGTCGGTAAAAGTGATGGCTACGAGTTCTTGGAGGTCGGCGGTCGGTTGGAGTTGGCTTGGGTCGAGGTAGGACAAAAAACGTTCGGTAAGGACGAAGGTTTTGCCGCAGCCTGCGCCGGCGGCGAGCGAGACGGTGCGGTCGTGGGCCGCGAGGGCGGTGCGCTGTTGGTCGGTTAGGTGGGTGGGTGGGGGTGTGGGGGTCATGGGTTGTTTTCTCCCGCTCCCTTACGGTCGGGGTTCGCCTGGGAGGGTGGTTGCGGTACTTTTTCTAGGCTGCGGATGTGTGCTATTCGGCAAATCGTGCTTAGCGAACAGCTCCGTGTGCAATCTTTGTCTGCGTTGTAGACAGGAAATTGGCCGCTGCGGATGCCGGTGATTAGCTCTTGGACGCGGCGGAGCATGGTGGGCTGAAGCTGTTGCCAGTCGGCGGAGGTTTGGAGGTCTTCGCCGGCCAGTTCTCGCAAATGGAGCGAGCCGCTGCTGCCTTTCTCAAAACCTTTGCCTTGGATGTTCCAGTAGCCGGTGGCGAGGGCGACTGCCTGTTGGTCGGCCAGAAGGAGCTGTTCGGCGGCCAGGGCGTAGAGGGGGAGTTGAAGCTGGTGGCCTGAACGAACTTTGTCGAGCTGGAGTTTGACGGCCTTGCCCGATTTGTAGTCGATGATGTTGAAGACTGTGAGGCCGCCAATGCGGCCGATGTCGATGCGGTCGATTTGTCCGGTGAGGCGGATGCGCTCGTCGCCCAGGTCGAGTTCAAAGGGGACGGGGGTCGATGCTTGGTCGGAGGGAGTGTCGCTGCGGCGGCTTGGGCCAAATCGGACTTCAAAGTGGGCGGGGCGAGGCGGCTCGTCGAATTGGTTCCACTGGCTGCGATAGCTGGTTTCTTGCTGGGCGTAGTCGGGTGCCCAGGCTTCGATTTCGCGGCGTTCGATTTCGCGGAGCGCTTGTTGGAGGCCGCGCAGCGGGGTGGCTTCGATGGCAGCGTTGAGCGCGGCGAGAAAGTGTTCGATGAGCTGTGCGTCGGTGGCGTCTGAGGCCTCGGCGGCGTCGGCAGCTTGGCTAAGTTGCTGATGAATGGTGGCGAGGACTTGATGGAGGAGGTTGCCCCGTCGGCGTGGGTCGTTGCGCAGGGTCAACTCGGCGAGCGGCTCGAGGTCGAGCAACTGTTCGGCAAAAAATCGAAACGGACAGGTGGCGTAGCCTTCGAGTTGGCTGGGGCTCCAGTTGTGCTCGCCGTCGAAGCGTTGGGCGAGGGCGGCTTGGGCGGGCGGGCTAAGGACGAGGCCTTCGTAGGGGCCAAAGGTGTCGCGTTGTCCACGTTGGGCGATGCAGTCGATACCGGTGAGGATCGAGCTGCCGGTGCGGACAAATTCGGCCTGGGAAATCATGCCGGCAAGCCAACGCGGTTTTCCTTGTAAGGCTTGGTCGACGGCTTGGCGGCGAAAGGTGCTGCGGCTGTGGGGCAGCGAATCGAGTGTCGCGATTTGGCCGAGCGGCATCGTGTGGTGAGTGATGCGGTCGACGCCGGCGCAGCGGACCATCTCGGTGAGCAGCGGGCTGGGCGAAAGGGGTTGGCCTTTGGCGTCGAGGGCTGCGTAGCTTAGCGTGAGGCTTTGGGTGGCACGGGTGACCAGCTCGTAGAACAGCAGCATCGAGTTGCTCTGCCGTACGTCGACCGTGGTGCTCTTGACCAGCGTTTCGGGCAGGCTGTCGAGCAGGGCCTGCGATTGGTTGGCGATGGCCGTTTCGCCGGTGGTTGTCGAGGACGAAAACGATTGTTCGCTGAGTCCTGCGAGAAAGAGGTGTTTGACGGTGAGTTTGCGGGCAGATTCGGCGGAAAGGATTCGGACGCAACCGGTGGCGTCTTGCGTTGCGGGAAGACGTTGTTCGCGGGCGACCAGTGCAATGAGTTCGATGAGTTTTGGGAGCGGAAGCGAACGGTCTTCGGTAAAACTCCAGGTGTCGACTTGGGCGAGCGATTGCAGGCCGCGCCGTAGTAGGTTCCAGGCGAGGGTTTCGCGGGAACTGGCGTTTGTAGTGAGGACGCCAAGTTGGGTGAGGAGTTGTTCGAGGTGCTGGGCCCACTCGTTGATCGACGCTTTTTCTGGAAGCTGCGAAAGGAGTTGGGCCAGTTGCTGTAGCTCGCGTAAGGCGACCGACACTTGTGTGGCTTGCAGGTCTGGCGGGGACTGAGTCGCGGCGTTTTGGCGGTATTCGAGCTGCTCTAACAGGGCCTCTTTGCCTGAGGGGAGTTGTGCCGAGCGGAGGCAATGTTCGAGGGCGACACGCGGCTGCGTTGCAAAACTAGTGGCTGCGTCGGCTTGGGCATCGAATTGGGTATCAAAGCGTGTGAAGAGGCGGTTGTTGATGACTTCGAGCAGGGTGGGGAAGGGCCAGTCTTCTTGATGCAGGCGAAGGAGGGAGAGGAGGGCACGCGTCAGGGGCTCGGCTTCGAGACGTGGTTGGGATTCGAGGGCGGTGGGGATTCCGTAGTCGTCGAAAACCTCGGCGATCATGCGTGCGGACAATTCGTCGGCACGCGAGACAAGCAGGATGTCTTGGGGCCGTGCTTGGTCTGTGACTAGCAGTGTTTTGATACGCTCGGCGATCGCTTCGACTTCTCCTAATGCACTGTTAGCGGCGAGGATTTCGAGGCCGTCGAATTTTTCCGCCGACTCCTGGGATTCTTCCTGGGATTCGCAGAACAGTTGTTGTTGGAATTGCTGGAGCGAATGGGTGGCGGGCGAGGGGGAAGGTTCGCGGTGGACTTGGAGTTGAGGGAAGATCTGCTGCAGGCGGGCTAGTGTTTGGTTGGTTTTGGCAAAGAGGAGCGAGCGTCCCTCGTCGATGTGGTTGGTTGGGTCGGGGTTCGGTGGTTCGACGGTTAACGAGATAATCAGTTGAGCGCAGCGTTGGCTGAGCAGGCGGAGGATGTCGTATTGGGCGGTGGTGAAATCATTAAAACCGTGGACGATCAGGAGGTCGTACTCTTGGCGGGAGGCGGAGGGCTGGTTGTCGAGTATTTCGCGGGCGGCCCAAAAACGACCTTCGGCGTCGTACAGCTCGCCACGGTGGAGCGCCCGTTGGTAGGCGGTGTAGAGGGTTGCCATTTCGAGGGGTTGGCGGTCTTCGCGCTGCGCGGCCCAACGCTGGAAGAGGTCGGGCCAGACGTCTGCTCGTTTTAGCTCGGCGATGAATTCGTCGACTTGGATGGCGAATCCAGGGGTATGGGCGACCTGGGCGAAGTGATTGATGGCACCTTGTTCGAGAGTTTCGCGGATGACGTGTTGCAGGAGACGCCGCTTTTGTAGGCGCGCGACGGGGCGGATGCGGCGCTGGCTGCGCGTGATGAGCGAATCGGCGAAGGCCGAGAAGGTGTAGAGGTTGGGGGCGAGGAAAGCTTGGGCGGAGTTTTTGAGAAGCTGGTCCTGAATTTGGGTGAGGGCGACCCGATTCGGTGCCAGCCAGCAGCAGCGATCGATCGCTGTGGCGTCGGTCGAGTTGGGTTTGCCGAGTAGGGTCCGCCGATAATGGTTGAGCAGTCGTTGCGTTTTGCCGCATCGGGCAGGTCCGGCAAGGAGTTGGACCTCGGCTGGCATGATTGGGTGTCTTTCTTCGGAAATTGACAGGTTCACTCGCAAAATTCGGCACGAAAGGCCCATAAATGCTGCCAAGTGTAGTAGTAGCCACAGTTTAGCAGATTGACAGCAGTTCGCCTTTTCGCGTAGACTAGTGGGGTGCTTCGGCTACGGACAAGCTCGGATTCCTGGGTTTTTATCTCGGGGTTCTTGTGCGATAGGGCAGAAAAAGGATTTTAGGTGCGTGGTGCTGATTTGGCCACACGACCTTTTCTTTGTTGTGCCTTGCTGGCTTGTGCCTCTCTGGCCGTTGTGCTTTCCGCTGTTATTGGCGGATCGTTATTTTAGGGTTTTATTTTTTTCATTGTTTTTCTTTGAGAAGGAGCATCAAAATGGATGCAAAGCAAATGAGACGGGGCTTTACGCTCGTCGAACTGTTGGTGGTGATTGCCATCATCGGTGTATTGGTAGCGTTGTTGCTACCGGCTGTGCAGGCTGCCCGTGAGGCGGCTCGTCGTAACTCTTGCTTGAACAACATCAAGAATGTTGCTTTGGCGCTGCACAACTACCACGATCGTCGGAAGGCGATGCCGCTCGCTTCAACGGCTTATTACAATGCCGATAGTGGAGCTCCAGGTACGGTCGGATCCCAGTACGATGGCTACAGCTGGATGTTCCAGATCTTGCCAGAGCTGGAAAACCAAAACTTGTACAACCGCGTTCGAGATTCACAGCTCGAAACGGGCGGTCTGTTTGGCGATGGTTCGGTCAAGCTGACCCAAGGGCCTTTTGACCCGTTGATTGTTATTGATCCGAGTAAGCCAGCCAGCGACAATTCGCGCTACGCACATACGCAAAGTGTCGACGCTTTTGTTTGTCCTAGCTATCCCGGTTCACCCGACACCAAGGGCAGAGCCTATGGGGCTAGCCAAGACCAGTCTGGTGCCGTGGGTAATTATGTCGCGATCGTATCGACGCATTACAATGCGGACGGAACGGGCAACGGCACAGATACGGGTGCTCCGTCTTCCGGTGGCGAATTATACGATAGCTACAATGGGGCGAAGGCGAAGTCGAGAGCAGGTAACGGTTCGATTGTGTTCGCACAGCGTACCGTTGATACTGCTGCAGGTAGCGGAAGTCTCGAGTTGATCAGTATCCTCCAGAAGCCTAGGACTGGGTCGAAGCCGAAGGGGACCAACTTTGCTGCGATGCGGGACGGTACTTCCAACACGATTCTCTTCGCCGAGTCGCGAGAAGAACGTTACAGTGCTTGGATTAGCGGACTTTCCTCTTATGTCGTAGCAGCGGATCCCGAAGGACCGGGCAACGGCGTTGATAAGCTGCCAACCAATCCTACAGCTGGGCAGACGGTCAAGCTGATGTGGGATGAGGGCGATACTGAGGGCCAATCGGCTCTGAATGTCGGCTCTGCTGTCAAGCTCTCGGGTGGCGACAAGGCTACCCAAGGTCCGAACGATCCTTCGGCTCAGACGGCTCGTTTCTACGCCAAGACTTTTGCCCATGCTTCGCTGACTGGCGATGAGGCATCACGCTGGTATGGCCCGAGTAGTGCCCATCCTGGTTCGGTGCAGCACGCGTTTGGCGATGCTCACGGTAAGTCGATTAACGAAGACATCGACCGTGACGTTTACTTGCACTTGGTGACTCGCGCTGGTGGCGAGATCGTAAACACCCAGAATCTGTAAGCGATTGGTTGATTTTTCTTGAAGTAAGTTTTGGCCGCTGCGGTTCGAGTAACCGCAGCGGCCTTTTTTGTTGTGATAGAAAAAATGGAACCGCCGATGGACGCGGATGAACGCAGATAGTTTTGAAGAGGCCTGAAGAGGCCTGTGAGAAAGGTGGTGGGTCTATTGAGTGAACTTGCGATCGAAATTGGCTGTGGTGAGGTAAAGCAGCTTCTGGATGCTGGAGCGGACTTTTTGTTGCTCGATTGCCGGGAGTTAGACGAGTATGAGATTGTGAAGATCGAGGGAGCGACGTTGCTGCCGATGAGCGAGATGGCCGAGCGGCGCGAGGAGCTGGCGGGCAAAGAGGAGATGAGCATCGTGGTTCATTGCCATCACGGGATGCGCAGCGCGCAGGTGGTCGGCTGGCTGCGCCAGCAAGGTTTTGCGGAGGCCCAGTCGATGGCCGGCGGAATCGATCGATGGTCGCAGGAGATCGACCCGACGCTGTCGCGCTATTAGTGCGAGCCGCACACGCAATGGGAAAAGGTAGCCGGCGAGCTACGTCTCGCCGACGTGCCTACAACGGTGCTGCAAATAAGCGGTGTTGCCAAAAGAAATTCGTTGTGCACAGCGGCGAGACGTAGCTCGCCGGCTATTACAGGGCGACTTCATCCTTGGCAAAAGCGCCCTCTTGCAAATAGGGGGGTGTTTTGCCAAGCTAGACGCGACACTCGGCCCGAGTGGCGGAATTGGCAGACGCGCATGGTTCAGGTCCATGTCCACGCAAGTGGGTGGAGGTTCAAATCCTCTCTCGGGTACTAGCAACCGAGCACGTTTGCCTAAGGCAAGCGAGCGCAGGGCGGTAGTTTTTCTGTTTGTAGAAAATGTGCTTGGTGGGCGTTCGTCGTGGCCGACGGCGCTAACGTCGAAGGAACTAGCCCCCGTACAGCAGCGGGTGAAATTGCCCGCCCATCTTTTCTCCGCGTGCGATGGCTGCGGTGCCGGGCATCAGCGGCTCGTCTTGGTCGGAAACTACGCCATCGAGAAAAAGGTTGATGACGATCGCTCGTCGTGGGCGTTTGCTGCGGTTTTCGTAGCTGCCGTGTAGCGTGAGCGGGTGATGGAAGCTCGCGTGCCCGGCGGGCATTTCGCTGGGGACCGGCTGGAATTGCTCGAGTTGCTCCTCGTTGAGTACCTCTTTGATTGCCTCCATGCCGCCCGCGAGATTGGTGGTCGGCAGCAGCGGCCACTTGTGCGATTTTGGCACATAGTGGAGACAGCCGTTTTCGAGGGTCGAATCGTCGAGACCAATCCAGCAGGTGAGATGTGCCATCGGCTTGGTACGCGTCCAATAGGAATAGTCTTGATGCCAAGCCACGACGCCCCCGTCGCCGGCCGGCTTGCAGAAGAGTTGGTCGTGCCAGAAGCGAACGTTTCCGCCCAGCAGTTGACTGGCGGGCAGAAGCATCGCGGTGTTCCAGAGGATATCGTGCAGCGCAGGGCGGAGCCGCCATGCGCCGAGGGCGTGAAACAATACAGAGCCAGGATCGGTAGATTCGTTGCTGTGGTATTCGTACCAGAGTTCCTGCCCCTCGTGGTTGGGGGCGGTCACTTCGGCCAGCTCGTCGCGCAAAACGGCAATTTGCTCGGACGATAAAAGGGGCACGCCGCCGACGAATCCGTCTCGCTCGAAATCGGCAAGTTGCGTCTCGCTCAGGCAGAGTTTTTGTTGCTCCCCAGGTTCGCCGAGTGGTGGGAAAAGTTCGCTAACCGGTTTGTGGTATGTCGAGTAGTCTTGCATGTTGGTCCTTTAATGGTCATTACAAGTTCATTTGTTCGCTGATCCACGCATCGAGTTCTTGCATATCGACGGGTGGTAGCTTGGTGAGGTCGGGACGCAGTCGTTCGGCCTCACGGACATAGACGTGTTGAATCTGGTCCTGCGTCTTGTCGGTGTTCCATTGGATCAGCACGCGAATGCAGAGCGGCAGCGATCCGGGCACCGTCATCTCGTGGCTGCATAGCAGCGGGACGTCGAGCCAGCCTAGCTGGCGGGCTGCCAGGGCAGGAAATTCGGCATCGATGTCGGGCGTGGTCGTGAAAATAGCGTTGGCGACGTCGGCCGCTTCGATTTCGTTGCGGCGGATGAGCAGCGCAAGCAATTGACGGGTCGCGGAGAGGATTTCTTCGCGCTCGTTTTGTTGAATGGTCGTGGCTCCACGGACGCCCCTGCACGGCATATTGTTGGTTCTCCCTAAGACATAGAAAAGCTGTTTTGCACGGACAAAACGGCAAGCGTCGTCCGCTGGCGGCTTCTGCTCTCCCTCAGTAAACTCTTCCCCACCAGTCTAATTGATCGCCCGCCTTGCAGGGAGGACTGTAGCCGCAAAAGAAATATGAGAAGTTTTATGCAAAGCCGTTGACAGGGGGCTGCCGATTGGTAGAATTGCGGATCTCAGCGAGACACGCGGGCAAGCCCAGTGGGAAGTTGTTCCTAAGGGGTGGGCCTAGGTGGCAAACTGAGATTTTTTTATCGACCTCGTAGTAAGCTTTGTTACTTGTAAAGTGGCGTGCTTGCAGTATATTAGGTCGCTTGCCACATTAAGTTGTTGGTAAGTAAACAGTGCTCTTTGACAATTTGGTTAGTGACTTCTATCAATTTTTAGAATTGGCCCAGGCTCTTTGTAGTTTGGGTACCAATTCGCGAGAATTTGCCAGCACAAGACTGTACGGCTGGAATGCCAGGTGCTTCGGTACTTGGCATGAAAGCTTTCAAATCTGAAAATTGGCTCATTTCTTCGAAGCTCCCTTGTTTATTTTGGACTTGTCCTTAGGAGACAGCGGAGTGGCCGAAGTTAATGTATATACCAAATTGAAGGGTTTGATCCTGGCTCAGAATGAACGTTGGCGGCATGGATTAGGCATGCAAGTCGAGCGAGAAATTTTAGTTTGAAGCTTCGGTTGATTTCTAAAATGGACAGCGGCGCATGGGAGAGTAACGCGTAGTTATCTACCCCCAAGTTCGGAATAGCCACGGGAAACTGTGAGTAATACCGAATAATATCTCCGGATCAAAGGTGTGATTCCGCTTGGGGAGGAGACTGCGTACTACTAGCTTGTTGGTGGGGTAATGGCCTACCAAGGCTTTGATGGTTAGCGGGCGTGAGAGCGTGGCCCGTCTCACTGGGACTGAAACACTGCCCAGACACCTACGGGTGGCTGCAGTCGAGAATCTTCGGCAATGGGCGAAAGCCTGACCGAGCGATGCCGCGTGCGGGATGAAGGCCTTCGGGTTGTAAACCGCTGTCAGTAGGGAGGAAGGGTGCGTGAAGAGCGCATCTTGACCTATCTTCAGAGGAAGTCCGGGCTAAGTTCGTGCCAGCAGCCGCGGTAACACGAACCGGACAAACGTTATTCGGAATTATTGGGCTTAAAGGGTGCGTAGGCGGTCATGTAGGTGGGGTGTGAAATCCCTCGGCTCAACCGAGGAACTGCGCTCCAAACCACATAACTAGAGGGAGACAGAGGTAAGCGGAACTGATGGTGGAGCGGTGAAATGCGTTGATATCATCAGGAACACCAGTGGCGAAAGCGGCTTACTGGGTCTCTTCTGACGCTGAGGCACGAAAGCTAGGGTAGCGAACGGGATTAGATACCCCGGTAGTCCTAGCTGTAAACGATGAGCACTTGGTTGAGGGCCCCCCCATAGGTTCTCGGCCGTAGCGAAAGTGTTAAGTGCTCCGCCTGGGGAGTATGGTCGCAAGGCTGAAACTCAAAGGAATTGACGGGGGCTCACACAAGCGGTGGAGGATGTGGCTTAATTCGAGGCTACGCGAAGAACCTTATCCAGGCCTTGACATAGGCGGATGCTACCCGTGAAAGCGGATTAGTTGCCTTCGGGTGAAACGTCTACAGGTGCTGCATGGCTGTCGTCAGCTCGTGTCGTGAGATGTCGGGTTAAGTCCCTTAACGAGCGAAACCCTTGTTCTTAGTTGCCAGCGAGTCATGTCGGGGACTCTAAGAAGACTGCCGGTGTTAAACCGGAGGAAGGTGGGGATGACGTCAAGTCCTCATGGCCTTTATGGCCTGGGCTGCACACGTCCTACAATGGCATTTACAAAGGGAAGCAACCTCGCGAGAGCAAGCAAATCCCAGAAAGAATGCCCCAGTTCGGATTGCAGGCTGCAACTCGCCTGCATGAAGCCGGAATCGCTAGTAATCGTGGGTCAGCATACCACGGTGAATATGTTCCTGAGCCTTGTACACACCGCCCGTCAAGCCACGAAAGTGGGGGGGGCTTAAAGTCGCCGAGCTAACCTTCGGGAAGCAGGCGCCTAGAGTCAACTCCGCGATTGGGACTAAGTCGTAACAAGGTAGCCGTAGGGGAACCTGCGGCTGGATCACCTCCTTTCTAAGGATAATTAGAACGCTGGAAATCATCTTTCGGGATGAAATTCAGTGCTATTATTCCAACCGGTGACGGTTGAATAAATAATTGGGGACAGTCCTTGTGATGGCATAGAAGTCAGCTAGAAAAACTCCTTCGGGAGTGGGCTAGCAAACTAACTATAATTGTATTGAGAAACCGGTACGGGGTTTAGCCATCCTGTACCGGTTTTTTTTATGCGCTGAGCTTTCTGCACGTGGTTGTTTCGGGATCGTTTTTCTCTTGTTTTGCTTAGGAGCTTTGGATTCTCATGTGCAGAACTTGGTTGTATTCGATCGCAGAGGAAAGTGTCTTAGTCTAGGAGGCTGAAAAGCACTTCCCTGTGCACTTCTGTGTTCTCTGTGTTGGTTCAACGAACAAAACAGGCATTTTTTCTACTGAGCAGGAAAGAAAGAATAATCGCAGAGCGGCTGCGCTGTTTGTCTGTCAATTGGAAATCGGATAGAATAAACAGATCAAACGCTAGTTACTTGAAAAATAATACTTCGTGGAGGGTTTCAATTATGACAAATATTTTCTTGACCGAACATGATCAAATAGTTAATCTAGTCTTTGTTGCAGCAATCGAAATCGACGACAAATTCAATGTACTATACCACTTGAATTCAGGAGCCATCCTTTCAAGCGGTCATGGAGATAGAGAATCGGCCTCTGCCGAAAAGTGGGAAGCGTTCGAGCAAATGAGGTCCGGGAAATTGGTCGAAACGGTCTCATAGGGAATGCTGTACAGCGAACTGGCATGCGGTCGCGCATCGCATCGCAACGCAACGCTCTCTCCCCCATGTACCATTGAAGAGATTCAGGTTTTCTTGGGTTGCAGTTAGTCTATCAACGCCGGCAGGGCTGACAATCATTCCGGCACATCATCTGCCGATGCAAACAGCTTTGTCACATCCACTGAAAATCCGTCGAGTAGCACCGACGCGGCTTGCTGGCCTAGGGTGTATTCTCCTTGGACGACGTAGCTGCCGGCTTCTAGCTGATGGACGATGACTAGCTTTCGTTCGTAGTCAACGATCCAATACTCGGCGATGCCGCCTTCGGCGTAGTCGGATAGTTTTTCTTCGTAGTCGCGGCGGCGGTCTTTGGGGTCGTCGCTGACGACTTCCATCACTAGATCTGCGCCATCCCAAACACGGTTGTGTCTTGCGTGAAAGTTGTCTTTGTGGAGAAAAATAATGTCGGGCAGGCGGACTCTGCTTGGGCGGATTCGCAGCCGAATGCCATTATTAAATACTGAACCCATCTTTCGCTGGTCGACGAAACCGTAGAGTGCAAAAAGTAAATACTGGACCAGCGTTTCGTGGATTAGAGTCGGCATTTCAATAAAATCCAATTTTCCGGCTGTGAGTTCGATACGCCGGTTCGACCCGTTGGTCAAATCGAGATAAGCCTCTTCCGTCCAGTCCCCTTGGGCGGGAAACAGGGTAGCTAATTCCCAAGCATATTCTGCGCCTGGAAGATCAGGGTTTTGTGGCGATGGAATGGGAGCAGAAGACATGTGAAACGCCAATGGAGGATTGTTAGCGAGATGCTGCAAGAACATTGTCCGTGATAATTATAACAGAATTTTGAACGATTTCTGACTTTGAGAAAAATCTCCAATAGGGCTAGTCGTTGCTCCAGAGGCCTCGCTGGGCTGCTTGGGCGTCGAGTAGGGCTTGGCGGAGGCGTTGTTTCATTGGCTCGCTGAAGTCGTAGTTGGTTTTTGCGTGGGCGAGGCCGTTGCGTACGAGTTCTTCGTTGAGTAGGCGGTCGTCATGCCAGACGAATGCCAAGTGGCGGCCGTAGCGGTCGAGGGCCTCGCCTTCGATTTCTAGTCGGACGATCCAGTTTGCCGTTTTGACGAATTGCTTGGTGTAGGTGCTTGCTTCGAGACCCCACGGCTGGACGGGGGTGTTTTTTTTGACCGTCTCGGGGGTGTCGATTCCCTGGAGGCGGATGCGCAGGTCGTCTTGCACGAGGAGAAGCGTATCGCCGTCAATGACGCGCCGGACCCGGTAGTCGCCTGTGAGGAGTTGTCCTGAGGGGCGCTGCCCGACAGGGGGGAGGAGGTATTGGCCTTCGAGCCACCAGCCTCCGAGGAAGAGGAGCAGCGTGATTGCCAAGGTGATCCGTTGAGGCCAACGGTTGTAGCGAATTCGACTAGGCATTGCGTGTGCGGCTCGCACTAGTTATTGCTGAAGTCGAGCGACTGTAGGGTGACGCGTCCGAGGGGATCTTCGACAAAACGTTGACGGCATTCGTTGCAGAGGTCAAAGCGTCGTTGGTGGTAGACTTTGTCGCAGACTTCGCTTTCGTGTGGGTCGTCGAGTCGTTCTAAAACTTCTTGGATTTCGCGGAGGTGGTCCCGGTCGTCGTCGGCTTCGTCTTCCTGAGGGTCGATGGCTGCATAGACTTCGAGGCGTACAACGAAACGGAGTTCGTCGTCGGGGTCGATCTGGCGTTTACAGCAGTCGCACGTGTGGTGAATCATAGTGCAGCGTGTCTCCCTTCAAAAACAGTGACTCCTGGCGAGGTGTTTTCCTGGCCAAGAGCGTCGTGAAGAAAATGAAGCTTCTAAGAAAAGGTTGGTAGCGACATTGGGCAGTCCTCCAATGTTCGCACCGCCTCATTTCTCTCATCGTAACGATAATCTAGTCGCGGGATCAAGCGAAACTTTGAGTTTATAAGGGGTTTCTAAAACTGTTTCGTAGATCCGCATTTTGCCGGGATGTTTTGCGAAATGTCCGGGGGTCGTTGGGATTTCGCATGTTTCCAGGGTTTTTCTTTCGGCAGTTCTCCTGTGTTTTTCGTGGAAACGGTGGTTTTGTCTTGCGAGGGCCGTTAGAATGGACAGTGTAGGATATATTTCCTGAGACAGCATGGAAGTGGCGGCTGCTTAACTTTTTGGGTTAGGCTTGCAGCTTCTGAGGGTTTGGTGCGTGATTGCACAGTATGCGATCCGGTCTTGTGACCGTGAGCACAGACCTGGTTTGCTGTGGTGGTCGTTTTTTGGGCACCACGCATCCATGAGAGACACCGATTGCGGTCGGCTTGTAGAGTAACCGAGTGGTGGGAGAACTGGACTGAAGTTGAAGAGATTTTTGCTGGGGATTTTGTTGAGCTGATCTTCGTGCTCCTTGCACGACGCCGCTTGGCACAATCGAATCTGCTTAGCACTACCGGAAACTGGAAGGATTGACGTAATGTCCGTCGTTGGGGCCTCAGGTCTGAATGCCAGTGTGTTGGTTTTGAATCGCCAGTATATGGCCGTCCATGTGGTCGGTGTGCGTAGAGCGTTCGGGCTTCTGTTGAACGAGCTGGCAGAAGTGATCCACATCGAAGATGGGCAATACGCCAACCACGATTTTGCGTCGTGGCGAGAAGTGAGCGAGTTGAAGGCGGACTTCAAACGGCCCGAAGAAGATTGGGTCCGCAGCGTGAATTTTGAGGTCTGCGTCCCCCGAGTTCTGCGATTGTTGTACTACGATCGCCTGCCAAAACAGCGTGTCCGGCTGAATCGACGGAATATCTTTGCGCGTGACACCAATAGCTGTCAGTATTGCGGCAAGAAATTTCCGACGAGCGAGCTGAGCCTCGACCACGTTATTCCGACTTGCCTGGGCGGTGGCGCCAGTTGGGAAAATTTGGTCTGCGCCTGTGTGAAGTGCAACGTTCGCAAAGGAGGACGGACCCCGAAGCAGGCGAACATGAAATTGATCTGTAAGCCAGTACGGCCTAAGCGTAGCCCGTTGCTGACGATTAAGCTCGGGAATCCGAAGTACGCGAGCTGGAAGACGTTCCTTGACGCTGCTTATTGGTCAGTCGATCTGAAGTAGGTTGGATTGGATTTGCTGCAGGAATGGCGTTTTGCCTCCTGCGGCTAAGAGGAAGAGCGTGCATTAGTCGTCGTCCTCGCCGCCCTTGCCTTTTTTCTCTTTCTTAGCCTTCTTTTCTTTTTTGAGTTTCTTCTCCTTCTTGGGATTTTTTTTCCTCTTGGATTTTTCGGTTCCTGGATTTTCGATGGCTGCTTCGCGTTGGAGCGTGACGGCCTTTTCGATTTTTGCTCCTTTGAGAAACCGGGGTAACACAAATCCGTTCTTGCCAGACAGCGGTACGCTGACGCTGACGGTCACTTGCGAGGTGTCTGCTAGGATGGTGGGCGGATCGATGAGGATGTCTGCTGAAGGAAAACCGACGGCTGCCAGTTCGCGAGCGGCTGCATCCCGGCACTCTTTAGCGGTAGCCCCAGGAATGATGCTGCGCCGTGCTCCTTCGGTGGCAGCCACCACGGTCGTATGCCGAAGCATATTGGCTCGGCTGAATTCGAGGGCACCCATCAACAAGAGAAAAACGATGGGAGCGGTCAGCGCGAATTCAACAGCCGTGACTCCATGGCGATTCGAGCCGTGACGATTCGAGTTTCTCGATTTAGGAAGGAAATTTTGCATGATAGGCCTGGCTTGAAGAGGGACGTGTTGTCTGAGGGTCACTAATTTTTTTACTCAGTGATTTGCGAAATTTCTGCGGCTAACTCACGGAAGACACTTTCTAACGTGGCTGCGTCAGAGGCGTGGTAATGGCGTCCGCCTCCAGCTGCCGCGAGTTCTCCCATTGTTTGCTGGTCAGCAAAATCACCGAAGGTAATCGTGTTCACGACAATCTGTTCGCTGACGCAATCGGGGGCTGCCGCAACCGCGCTCCCCTCGTTTTCCTGGCCGTCGGTCAGGACGATCATGACTTTGTTGGCAAATTTGCGGCCCTTCCTGGGGTCGGTCAACGCGGAAATGCCTTTTCGTATTCCCGATTCGATGAAGGTGTTGCCATTCCAAACTTCGTTACGAAGGCGATCCATTTCGCTTTCGACTCGGGCTAGGTTGGTGTCCAAGGGAGAATCGAGTGTGCTTGGGATGGAAGAGGCACCGCAGAGGCCAGGGATGATACTTTCCAGGTCGCTGGAGTAGGTGACCAGCGCGACTTGCTCTTTGGCATACGAGTTTCGCAAAGTCTGGGTAAAGACCCGAACCGCTTGGTCCAAGGCGACCCAACGACTGATATCATTGGGCGCTGCACAGACCCGCTTGTCACGGATGCTCATGCCACGCTCGTCAGAATCAACGCCGAGCTTCATCGAGCTAGAGCGATCGAGCACGAGGCAAATATCAACATTCAAGAAGCTCGCGGTGGCGGTCTGCGAGGTTTCAAATTCTTTTTGTCCAATGAACGCGCCAAAAAAGAGGGGGATCGCACCTCCGGGAGTACCACTGGTCCGTTGGCTAAGGATGCGTACGGAGTTGGGTGGATTTCCTCCCTGGTTGAAGACCCAACGTCCTGACTTGCTAGGCTCGGAGCGTCCAAAAACGATATCGGCGTCTTGTAGTTCTAGGCCCTTTCCCGCTACGGAATTGCTGCGCGCGACTAGTTGGGCAAATGCGCGTGCTTGCGTGACGTCGTCGGTTTGCGAAAGCTTGGTGGCGGCAGCCCGCGCGGCGGCGTCGGTGGCGGCGCGTAGCTCCATGCGAGAGTTCTGCATGTATGCCAAGTCGACCGAGAAACCGAGCAGGATCAGCATGACGGGCAAGGTGATTACGACCAGCGGTAAAATCGCTCCGCGGCGAGTTTGGGTTTTACTTCCCAGGTACTTGCAGGGACATGGTTTGCTATTCATGGCGTAACTCGATAGAGATGGAAAAGAAAAGAGTGTTGACTTGCCGATTGGGATTGGGCCAAGTAGGAATGGACTGAGGCTAGCGAATGGAAACGACTTTGCCCATGACTTGGTCGGGCGTGATAAAGAAACCAAAAAGCGTCAGGTTGGAACGTACGTCTGCCGTGACCTGCAATGTTAGTAATGTGCCGGGGGGTGTTTTTGAGACGTCGGTGCCGAGTGGCAGGATTTCAATTTTGGTATTGATGACCTCTCGCGCATCGAGCACTTGTTGGATTCTTGCTTTAATGGAATCGTTCGAGGCATTGGTCTTGGCCAGTTCTAAGCTGCCTTCGTAGGCGCTAGCGGTTGCTGCATGTTGCAAGAAGATCAAGTTGGTCGCTTGGATTGAACCGAACATGATCAGCGAAAGCACAGGCAAGCAAATGGCTAACTCGACAGTGGCAATTGCTGAGCGAACCGCTCGCCTACGCTTCAAACCGCAGGGGTTTGTCGTCGTGGCAGATCGAATTTTTGATGGATGGAACACGGTCCGGCTTTGCCTGAGAAAAATTTTCCTGAGAAAAATTCAGTCGACAGCTACCGCAGTTCTTGCGGATAACCTCCGATAACATTAAAAGCTTATGTCGAAGATGGGGTCTGATTGAGAGAATGCTCGGAGAGCGAATGATTCTCTTAAAGCTTTGGGGGCCTGAAACCCTCTATGTCGTTTAAGCGTGCAATCAAGCGCATTCGGTTGGGTTGTTACAAACGGCACAACCCCTCAAGGCGAAGCGGAGAACTGACGCACGAAAAAACCTTCGCCCAAGAATCCTTGGACGAAGGTTTTTCGTTATTTGTTGACTGATCGCGCTGAGTTACCAGAGCGTGGGACGTCCGGTAAGGGACGCCAGGCTTCGCGGCGCACCGACTATGAATCGACCAGTGGGTCCTTCTTTTCGGTGATGACCGGCAGCGTGGGAGCCATTTCGGCATTTAGCTCGGTGAAGGCAGCCCATTCTTCGGGGACGTTGTCTTCTAGGAAGATCGCCTCGACCGGACATTCCGGAACGCAAGCTTCGCAGTCGATGCATTCGTCGGGATGGATGTAGAGGATTTGTTCGCCTTCGTAGAAGCATTCTACGGGGCAGACAACAACGCAATCGGTGTACTTGCAGGCAAAGCAGGGTTCGCAAACAACGTGAGTCATGTTTTCAGGTCTCCTTCTAGCACACGGCAGTCAGCAAGCCGCGTCTTGTCTTTAGTTCTGGCCGCGCCATACCCTCTTTTGGGAACATGGCCCATTTGGGAATGATAACTCTATCGGCAGACGAAGGGCAAGTGATTACCTGGAAAGGAGTTTTGGCCCGTCGAAGCTTCCGAATGCGAACCTGTATACGCCCTAGAAGTGGGCTTTGTCAAGTCTTTCGGTTTGGGCAAGCCTTTCCGTCTGCCTCGCCGCGAGCGGCCAGCTCGGAGGCCTCAGCTTGTCCGGATGGCACCAATCTCTATAAATTGGGCCGTTAGCAAGCCCGACGCTTGGTCGCCTTCCAGGGCCTTGTTGAATTCTTCGGGAAAAGAGGACAAAACTAGGGCAGACAACGATTTTTGTCGAATTATGATAGAATGATAGAGAGGCTCCTTCGATGCTGGCACCAGTTTCCGTTTGAGCCGGCGGTTGGGTATTGGCCTGTTGCCGGTAACGGCGACTTGATAGCCTTCCGCTCCTTTGCTTCTAGTCCCCATGAGGCTACTTCCACGTGGCGTTATCCGAGATCGACCGTAATTTGCTTGACCGCTGCCTCGCCAATCAACCGCGAGCCTGGGAGGATTTTGTCGATCGGTTCATGGGCTTGGTCATGCATGTGATCAACCATACGGCCCAATGTCGATCGATTCTGCTCTCGACCGCTGATCGCGAGGATTTGGCTGCCGAGGTGATGCTCACGATCATCGAAAAAGATTATGCGGTTCTCCGCCAATTTCAAGGCAAAAGTAGCCTAGCAACCTACCTGACGGTGATCTCCCGACGCGTCGTGGTGCGGAAGATGCTCGAAAGCCGAACGGCCACTTCGCTGGGCGATGTTGCCGGGCAGGCGATCGCCGATGGTTCGGCGAGTGCCGAAGAGCGGATGACCAACCAAGAAGAGGTGGAGCGGCTCTTAGCCCACTTAGAAGGCCCCGAGGCCCAGGTGGTGCGCATGTATCACCTCGAAGGAAAAACCTACCAAGAGATCAGTCGGGTCATGGGGATGCCGACCAACAGCGTCGGACCGATGCTCAGCCGGGTTCGCACGCGGCTACGCGGCCAATCTCGCGTCTAATACGCATCCTGATTAAAAACAACGCGTTATTGGCGATAAAAAAATGAGCCGCAGATATGCGCAGATATGCGCAGATAAACGCAGATGGCTAGTCCCGAAGGAAAATATCTGCGTTTATCAGCGCGTATCTGCGGCTATTTAATAACGCTAGCTGCGCACTTTTTAATTCAAACGTGTATAACCAGCCGTGCGCCTAGTATCCAGGCCCGCGAAGATCGATTTCGCCCTCAGGCCAATCTTCGCCGTTGGGCCGCTCTCCACCTTTGGGATAGCGCATGACGACTTCGTTCCAAAACGGTGACGCATGGGGATCCTCGCCCAAAGAATTAAAAATCGGATTTTCGACGAGGCAAGCTCCGAGCTTTTCATAAAATGCCTGGACAGGCGATGTGGTTTGGAAAAGCGAGAAGGAAAATGCTCCGGCGTCGACGACCTCGAAGACGGCTCGAACGACCCTTTCTCCTAGTCCGTGACCACGCTGGTCGGAAGCCGAGCAGACTCGGGCCAGCCCGGCAATGGTAAGGTCGCCCGTCGAAGTGCCTATCGTGCGAGGAATAATTGCGGAGTGAGCGATAACGCGTCCTTCCTCGCGAACCACAAAAGAACGGGGGGCCTGTGCTTCGGGACCAGCGTAGCCCTGTCCCATGTCGAGCATTTGTTGGATGCGCACCTCGACCGGTTTTTTAGGATTGGGCCAAACGGCTGCCTGAAGCTCGCCAATAGCACGGGCGTCGGCTTGAGTGAGCGTCCGGGCGTCGAGGGTTTCGATCTGCATGGTCGGTTGCACGGCAGGGTCCTTTTGGCACGAAGGGTAGTTAGAGCAAGTCCCAATCGAGTGTTCCGCTTCTACAGCCATTTGACGCTCGCATACCAGGGTTGCTAGCGGAATACGCGTGTGCGGCTCGCACTAACGCTACCAAAGGATAGGTTAGAAAGGTAGGGCGGCGGACCGACTTGTCGAAAATCGGTCCGCACAGCGGACCCTACGGACTCTCTAACGAGGGGATCTAGCGGCCTCTGCCGAATCGCATGCGTCCTAAGGCTCGGTCGATGATGTCGGTGTCGATTGCAGTGTTTGTTAATGTTGCATCGATGGCGGCATCAGGGGCCTCGGGACGTGGTGCTGGTCGGCGTCGGGCTTGTTGGGCTTCTCGACGTCTGCCCTCAGGGACAACGGGTGGAGCTTGTGAGGGAAGTCGATCGTTGCCACGGTCTTCCATCGCACGGTCACGAGCCATTCTGTTAGGACGGCTGGCGGGGCGATGTCGGAGAGATTCAGCCATGCGCGGGTCGAACCTATGGCGGCGTTCGGGACGTTCGGCTGCCTCCTCTTGAAAAACGTTTTGCGCGAGGCCTTCGATGTCGGTGTTGCGCATGATCACGTCAGACAGCGTCGTCTGCTGGACGGCCGCTAATTGGCTGCCGGCGAGAACGTTTTCGTACCAAAAGCGGTCGCCGTCGCGAAGGCGTTCAAATTGATCGACCAAGACAGTTTGCATCAGTTCACCGACGCTCGAACCGGCGACGTGATCTTCGGCTAGTCCGCCGACCCAGGCATCGATGTTGTTGACGTCGCCGTACAGAGCTTCTAACTCGGCGGCGAGGACCGCGTCGGAGGTGATCTGGTCGAAGCTAGTCACCGGCTCCAGCCCCAGGTCGATACGAGCCTGATTGTAGTCGGCCAGACCGTGGTCGCGCCCGCGTTGAATGTTGAGCGAGGCCAAATCAAAACCGCCTTGGCCCGGCTCGCCGAACAAGAAATTGCGGACGTCGTCGATAATCATGTTGTCAATCTGTTGAGCTTGTTGGTTGGCTGCCCCAAGCAGAAGCGAGTCGATGCCGCCCTCCAAAAGGACTTGCGGAGAGAAAAACGCCTGCTGCAAGGCGAGATTACCCGCATCGACCACGGTGCCATCATTGTTGAGCCGCAGCAATTCGGTCGGCAGCATACTGTGTCCCAGGCGGTAGGCGGCTGTCGAAAACAGGTTGCTGATGCCTGGGTTGATGGTCGGGTCGTAGCCTTCGTAGTCGTCCAAGGCATGCTTGCTTAACAGTGCAGGCAAGAATTCGTTGTAGGTAATAGCCTGAAGCTCGGCCCGTACGAGGACGCGGGCTTGCTGATAAATTTCTTCATCGCTTAGATCCGGGTTAGCCGCAACGATTTCATCGGCGAGCCGATTATGTTCTCGCACCCAGACAGTGTGCATTGATGTCAGCGCCACGTTTTCGTTGGCCCGTACGTCACCGGCGAGAAAAAGGGTCTCGCTGGGTCCGCCGGCGTTGTCGAATCCCTCTTCGTTGAAGGGCAAGAGATCGCCTTCCGAGGTTTTGAGTTTGCCGCCTTCAAACGTCCGTAACGCAGCGGCCCGCTCTTCGTCCGAACCATAGATCATCGAGCCATCGAGAAACGCCGTGATCTGGTTGATCTGCTGGCGTGGGTCGTCCACGGAGTCGCCGGTCTCGGGGTCGTAGTTCGAGCGGTTGAGGCCGATCGTTTCGGTGCCGGTGCCGTTGGGATCGAAATAGCCGTCGCCCGTGGGGACCTCGATGTCGAATGCTTCGTTGGGGTAAGCACTTTCGGTCAGGTCGATGTCATGGTCGATAAACTGCCCCCAGAGCCAAACCAAGTCGGTCAAGCCACGGTCGTTGGTGGTCAGCGTGCTTTGCGCTACGACGGCGTTGCTCACCTCACGGGCACTGGGTCGATCGTCGCCGGTGGGAGTCGAGATGCCATCGCCGTATTCGACCGAGACGAGCCGTAAAAGTTGGCTGTCGGTAGACCCCCAGTCGGTTTTGCTCAGATTGTTGTTCGTACCATCCACCGAGGCAACTTCGACAATTAGGGAATCGAAAAGTTGGCTGAAGTCGACACTTGTGCTGGCGGCTGCCCCCGTGTCGGCGGCTAGGAGTTCACGTTTTTCGAGTTGCTCGGTGCGCAGTTTTCTTGTCTGTTTGGACATGGCCTGGCCTCTTTCTATTCCGAAAACACTAGGCCCAGTGCATGGATTGCAATGCACCGGGAAGACTTGACGAGCTGCCTCTTGCTCGACAAACGAAGGTCGCACTACAGGGGATCGAGAGGTAAGAAGCGGCGACGCGAAAATACGCCTATGCCGTTTCTTGAGTGGTGACACAACGAGATAGCGACGGTTGAATCAAAAATGATTGAATCAGCAGATCGCTTTAGCGAAAGAGCAACCCCTTTGCTCCTGTGGCCAAGCCCCCAACAAGCTTGCCTCTTGTAACCAAGACTACCTGCATCCTAGACGCGTCGGTCGACGAGTCAAGCAAATCGCATTATAAAAAGTGCTTGTGAACTTTTTCACAGAGGTTTATCTTGAGAGGCAAGTTATTTTCTATCTAGCACATGAGGGTAGTGGTGATGTCGCAGTCAAAAAACAATTCGTCAAGAGCACCGTCTCGCCGTAAATTTATTCAAACCTCGGCCGGCGCGGCAGCGCTGGGCGGCTTGTCATGGGCAACGACGTTGCACGCCGACGAGGAGCACTCTGCCGAGGAGAACCCTAGGATGCCTCTGATTCGCCGCAACGATACCATTTTGTTTCAGGGGGATTCGATCACCGATGCCAGACGTGACCGCAAGAATGCCGCCGAGCCCAATAAAAAGGCTCCGTTGGGTGATCGTTATGCTTGGCTTGCGGCGGCGTCCCTCTTGATGGATCGCCCCGAAGATCAGCTCCAGATTTTTAATCGGGGTATCAGCGGCGACAAAGTCCCCGATCTGGAGAAGCGGTGGCAGCAAGATTGCTTGGACCTAAAACCCAACGTGTTGAGCATTCTAATCGGCGTCAACGATATTTGGCGTACGTTCGATCGCAACTACGAAGGCACGGCAGAGACGTATGAAAAAGGCTTTCATGCACTGATCGAACGCACCAAGGCGGCACTACCCGATGTCAGACTGGTCGTCTGTGAGCCTTTTGTTTTGCGCTGCGGTGCGGTCGACGAAAAATGGTTCCCTACGTTCGATGGCTACCGTGCAGCGGCCCGTAGAGTTTGTGATCAATCCGGTGCGACGTTCGTCCCTTTTCAGGCGATGTTCGACCGGGCGATTCAATTTGCTCCGCCCGAGCATTGGCTAAGTGACGGCGTTCACCCCACGTCCGACGGTGCCGCCCTGATGGCCCATACCTGGCTGCGAACGGTGGGAACTTAGGCAGTAGAAGAAAAAAAGCCGCAGAGAACAGGGCATAAAAAAGCCACAGAGAACACAGAGGGCACCGAGAAGAGGAACAGCCCCCCTTTTTCTCTGTGAACTCTGTGTCCTTTGTGGCTAATCTTTTAGGTTGTTACGAGTAGGTTTTTACAGGCAGCGGTTGCGGCGAGCCCAAGGCATGGCCGTGAGGCCAAGGACTAGGAGCAGGGCGCTCGTTGGCTCGGGTATCATCTCGGTCGTGACGCTGATGTCGACGCTCTTCTTTTTGATGAAGGCGTTGCTGACGTCGTCGGCCGCAGTTTGAAGCGTGTTATCGAAACGCAAGCGGACTTTCGTCACGTCGCCATTGATATTCTGCGAGGCGAGAAATCCTGCCAAATCGATATTTGCGATGCCGTTCCAGATAACGGCGGTTCCATCGTCACCAGGACGGTTGTAAGTTCCGCCGTTGGCGCCGGCGCCAGTGCCCAGGATGAGATTGGTGGCTTGGGTTGCCAGGTTGGCTGGCTGATTGTCGATTTCAAGTACCGTCCAGAAAAATGCGGCACCCACTTCGGCAAATGCCTGCCCTCCGATCAGACCTCCCAGGGAGTAATCCCCAAGCTCGCTAATTGAAACGCTAGTAATGACTTTGCCAGGCCCCGACATGATCGTGGTCGTGAGCGTACTATCGATCAAATGGGCCGAATTATTGCCGGACTGGGAAGAAAAATTTTCGGGGTCGAGGTGGAGCGTATTTCCAAATACATTTGGGCCAGACGGAGGGGCAAAGAGGGAGTTGGGTTCGCCGTTGTTCTCGGTTACGCCGAGGAACATCACGTCGGTGCCGGCGAAGTCTCCAAAGGGAAACGTGCCAGCTTGGGCTGTCGTTGAGGTCATGCTGAGGGCTAGCATCGCGAGGGTGCAGATGCAGCGCGTGGTGGTTCTTGTTTTCATCGTTCTGAGCTTCTCCGTCTAGGTGATTTGTTTTGGTGTGTTTTGGTGTCCATAACACAATCTGCGCGCAAAGCTACAGATTCTGGACCCTAAAAGTGCAACCGGATAGGAATGGAAGTGTTTGCCGCTGTTCTTCAGGAGCAGTCCGGTGAGGGATGATAAGCGAAGTCGCCTCTAGAATTTTCCTTAGAGCAGAAAACCCCGAAGCCCGTGCTAGACTTCAATATGTTTCAATCGGCCTTCTATGTCAAGGAAAATAGTCGGAAACACGATCTTACTTGAGATGCGACGCGGTATTCCCTTGATTGATTGCGGTTTCATGCAGGCCGGAAGGACTTCGTCGTTGAAGTGGAATCAGTGTGCTATCTATTCCGCTGGATTCAACAAGGCGACAAACACCTCAAATGCATTCGACCAGGACGAAGTCGATTGCACTGTTGAGGCTGTTCGGCGAGTTTTTGGTGATTTTGCTTCTGCACGCCGGCTTAGCCGAGTATTTTCTGAGATCGGTTGCAGAGATTTTGCTACGCGATCCAGCACCGGCTCTAGCAGCATCATGTCGACCGCCAGTTGTTGAGCCTTGGCGATCGTGCTTTTGGCTTGTAGCACGCCTTCGTGCAGGTCCCAGATTTGGTCGAGCGCTGCTTCGGCGGCTGGAAGGTCGGTGGCGTGTTCGAGCACTTCTTGCTTGAGATCAACAAGCTGCCTGAGCTGTGCCTGTGCGGTAGACAGCGTCGAGGTTTCGCTGGCGAGCTGTTCGCAAAGCTGGTCGATCTGCGTGAGCGACGCTTCGGCTTGCGGTAGGTTTTGAATGCGAGTGTCAATCTGAGTTTCTAGGGCCGAAAGCTGTTGATTGAGCTGCGACATTCCTCCGGACAGACCGGCTTGCAGTTTGTTCAAAGTCGCTAAAGAACGGTTGGCCTCACGGGCAGTATCTCTCGAGACCGAGATAGCCGCAGCAACGTCTGTCATCTCGCTTAGCGTAGTCGTTGTGCTCGCGAGCGTTTGACCGTAGCCCTCGATTTCGGTTCGTACGTTTTCTAATTGTTGCAGAGCCGTGCTGGCTTGGGCCATGGCTTCGGCTTCTTGCATCAGATGTTCGCGGAAGGTGGTGAACTGGCTCAGGGCCTTTTCAGCCGCCGTAATTTTCTCGCTCTGGGCGTCGAGCAAGTTCAGAAGCCGAAGCCCGTGGCGAGCGGTGTCGTCTTTGCACTGTAGTTTTTTGACCGCGACGACCAGCTTGTTACATTGGCGTTCGAGCGACTGCATGTGTTGCTGTGCAGGGCGCACAAAACCGAAATAGGAGGCCGCGACAACAGCCAAGCAGGCCATCGTAATCACTGCGGTAGGAGAAGACGTCCGGGGCTGCGGGGACTGCACTGAGTTTTTATGCGCCGGGTTTTGATCTTTATGGGCCATCGCTCTAAGACCTCCTGAGTCTTGGTGAAAATCTCCTTAAGAGCAGCACGCAAGGGCTGCCTCATCCGCCTAGTTTCCAAAATCGGCAACTCGTAGCCAAGACGGTGACGCAATCTCCAGGAGTCGCATCATCTCGACCGTAGCGGAAAGGCCGGTTGCATTGGTCGTTCGAGAACGAAGGGTTTTTTAGCTGCCCAGTATTAGCTGGCCAGGGCGTCGATCACCATTTGGCCGATTTCGTCGGTGCCAAAACCCGAGCGGTCGAGACTTTTGCCGCTGAAATTAGGGGTGACACGTTTTACGGCGGCTCCGATTTGCTCGCCGCACTTGATAGCGGCAGCGTCGGACGTGATACGGCCCGTCTCGCGGAGCAGCAAGCCAAGAGAGTCGATCGTAGCGATCGGATTGGCCAAATTTTGGCCAGCGATGTCGGGAGCCGAGCCGTGGACCGGCTCGAACATCGAGGGAGCGGCGCCGTCCGGGTTGAGATTGCCGCTCGAGGCGATGCCCATGCCTCCGGCGATCGCCGCGCCGAGGTCTGTAATGATGTCGCCAAACATGTTGGGCACGACGATCACGTCGTAGACCTCGGGCTTCGCAACCATAAACATGCAGCAAGCGTCGACATGATGGTAGGCCGTCTCGATGTCGGAGTATTCTTCGGCGACTTCTTGGAACGCACGGAGCCAGGTGTCGCCGGCGAAGTTCAGCACGTTCGTTTTATGGACCATGGTAAGATGCTTGCGCTTGCGCGTCTTGGCCAACTCAAACGCGTAGCGAATACAGCGTTCGACACCAAAACGGGTGGAGACCATCGTCTGGTTGCTCACCTCTTGCGGCGTCCCCTTGCGTACAATGCCGCCCAGGCCGCAGTAAAGGTCTTCGGTATTCTCGCGGACGCAGACAAAATTGATATGCTCGCTCGTCTTGTCCTTGAGCGGCGTCTCGATGCCAGGGTACAGCGAGACGGGCCGGAGGTTGATGTACTGGTCCAAATCAAAACGCAGCTTGAGCAAGATCCCTTTTTCGATGACACCGCCCGCCAGCCGTGGATCGTTGGGCAGTCCACCGACGGCACCGAGCAAAATGGCATCGTAGTTGCGCAGTTCCTCAATGTCCGAATCTTCGAGGATATGGCCCGTCTCAAGAAAATGGGTGGCAGAAAACGGAAAAGGCGTGGATTCAAACTCAAATTTGTTGGTCGGCGCGATCGCTTTGAGTACGTTCATCGCCACGTCGACCACTTCGGGGCCAATACCATCACCACCAATCACTGCAAGCTTCATCGACTTCGTCACTTCTGCTAGAGGTTTTTTGCTGCTGGGAAACCGCCCATTGTAGCCAGCGAAACCGCAAGCGGCGAGGGGGGAGAGAATGTCGAATGACGAAATACCCAAGGACGAAAAGAACAAGGCTTTGTCATTCGTCATTCGAGCTTCGTCATTTCCCCCTCTCTAGCTGTGCATACGAGCTATTGTCTCGCCCTGGGCCATGATTGCGGCTTCGGCTTCGTAGAGTTCTTCGAGGCGGCGGTTGACGACTTCTTCCGAAGCAAAATTTTTGGCCAGCCGGGTGTAGACCGTGTGGTGACGGGCTTCCGACTCGAACAGACTTTGATAAAACTTGGCCAGCTCGGGGTCGTCGACGTAGTCGGCCAGGGCTTGAAATCGCTCGCAGCTACGCGCTTCGATCAGCCCCGCGACGAGCAACCGGTCGACCGCCCGTTCGGGTTCTTGCTTGCGGACCAGATCGTGGAGCTTGCGGCCATACTGGCTCGGCTTGAGTCGCCGAAATTTGATACCGCGGCGTTCGAGCAGTTCGAGCACCCTATGAAAGTGCTCAAGCTCTTCGTTGACGATCTCGGTCATCTCTTGGCACAGCTTACGGTCTTCGACGTAATGAAAGATCAGGTTGAGCGCCGTGCCCGCCGCCTTTTTTTCGCAATGGGCGTGATCGATAAGAATCTCGTCCAAGTGGGCATCAACCTGGGCGAACCAACGGGCATCGGTGAGAGATTTTAGGTGCAGCATGCGTAACAATATCCCTGATCGCCGTCGATTTTTCAATCGCCGGAAGTTGTTTTTTCTAGTTGTCGGCGGTGACGCCAGGCAAGCATCTTGGCGAATAGAGAAGGCATCCAGCGTTTCAGCCGCCAGATCCAACGGGCTTTGGGGCCAAGGACGACGTAGAGCCGTCGACGCGTGATTGCCTTCAGCGTTTGGTCAACGACCTCGTCGGCGGTGAGCTGCGCATTTTGCATATACCGCAGAGCAATCTTCCGATGGACATCAGCAGCATAGCGGTCGTGTTCGAGTAACTGCGAAGCAAAGAAGCCAGGGGCCACCACCGTGACGCCAATGCCCAGGGGGAGCAACTCGCCATAGAGCGTTTCGGAAAGGGCGACAACCGCCGCCTTCGAGGCGTTGTAAGCCCCGGTGGTCGGCGGAGCGATGAGACCGAAGATCGAGGCGATGTTCACGAGGCGGCCACCCGGTGCCGTTTCTTTCAGCCACGGGACCATCGACTGACAACCGTTGAGTACCCCGTAAAAATTGATGTCGAGCACTTGGTGAAATTTGTCTAGTGACATGCTACCAATTTCGCCAGTAGCGCTGATCCCGGCGTTGTTGACCAGCAAATCAAGGCGTGGCCAATCGGCGCGAAGTTTTTCAGACAAGATTTTCCAGGCCCCAGGGTCGGTGACGTCGAGCCGTTCCGCTTGGCCGCTGCCGTGCTGGGCGACGAGAAGGGCGAGCGTCTCTTTTGCAGCAGCCAGATTGACGTCGGTTACCGCAACATGCCAGCCATCGCGTGCCAACTGCAAGCAAAACGCCCGACCCAGGCCGCTACCGGCACCGGTGACAATCACATGTCGGAGAGTTTTAGAAGCTGCTGGCATCGCGTTCATGATAGCATTCGTTGCACGCCGGCGAACCGTTTTTCTTTGCCATACGTATTCGATCCAACAGACAGGACTCCCGAGCGGAGCTACGATTTGTTGTAGAAGTATCCTCGTGAGTCTTCCGCTGTTCTTGTTTTGGAGCCGAATCGATGTTCAAAATCCCCCTGGCCGGACTGCTTGTAATGGCGTTGGCTTGCTCTCCTCTTCCTTTGTACGCGGGGACAAAAGTGACGGTCGGTAGCCAAGTGGCCAGCACCCAACAGATATCGATCGATCGGATCGACCACGCGGCCTTCGATGCACTGCTACGCAAACACTGCGACCCCCAGGGATACGTCAACTATCAAGCCTGGAAGCAGTCGGCTGCTGATATGCAGCAACTCGATCAGTATTTGGCGCACCTTTCGCAGGCGAATCCAGAGCTAACTGCCTCGCAAGCAAGTAAGTTTGCTTTTTGGATCAACGCTTACAACGCGGTCACCCTCAAAGGGATTCTTCGCGAGTATCCCACCAGCAGCATCAAAAACCATACCGCCAAACTGATTGGCTACAACATTTGGGACGACTTGCTGCTGAGCGTTGGCGGGCGTACGTATTCCCTGAACCAAATGGAACACGAGGTGCTGCGCAAAATGGGCGATCCTCGAATTCATTTTGCAATCGTCTGCGCCTCGATCGGTTGCCCGCCCCTTTTGAATCAGGCCTATACCGCAGAGAATCTTGATGCACAGCTAACCTTCAACGCCAAGCGTTTTTTCGCCGATCCAGGAAAGTTCAACACAACGCCCCAAGGCGAATTAAAACTCTCCAAAATCCTACAGTGGTTCCCCAAAGACTTTGGTCCGGATCAGGCTAGTCAGCTCCGCACGATAGCGCCGTATTTGCCATCGCAAGCTGCACGGTCATTAGCGACCGGCGGCCGTGCGCGGGTTAGCTACTTGCCGTACGACTGGGGGCTGAACGATCAGGCGTCGCGGCCCTAGGTAAGCTGTTTCACACGGTCACAGGCCAAGGAAGGTCGATAGCAAGCAAGAAGGCTCCCGTTGTCTCCTGTTTTTCTATTCATAAAAGGAATTTGCGTCATGTTGAATAAAACGTTTTTAGGTGTCGTCGCTTTGTTGGGACTGATCAGCGCGGGTTGCCAGACGCCTTATGGCGGCGGCTGCCCGGGCGGTTGCTGTGGCGGCTCGTGTGGAGTCAATCCAAGCGTTGGAACGGCGTATGCCCCGACCTACGCTCCCGCTCCTCAACAGGCTCTGCCTCGCGCATTTAGTGGCGGTGGCAGCGGCTCACGGTAAATCCTCATTCGTTTGAAAAGTTGAGTTTGCCTGACAGCCACCTGCCCGGTAGGCTGGCGGCATGGATTTTGACCGTGTGACTGTGATTATCCCCGCTTTCAATGAACAAGAGGCGTTGCCCAAGGTGCTGCGCGACTTGCCGCCTGTCGGACGCGTGATCGTTGCGAACAACGCTTCGACCGACCAAACGACTGAGGTCGCGGTGGCGGGTGGCGCGTTGGTTGTCGACGAACCTCGCCGTGGCTACGGTTCCGCTTGCCTAGCAGGGATGGGGAAACTTGAACAGTTTGTTGCCGCAGGCGAAACGGTTCCAGAGATCGTGGTGTTTATCGATGCCGACTACAGCGACCATCCCGAGCAATTGACCGAATTGGTGACGCCCATTTTCGAGGGACAGGCCGATTTTGTCCTCGGCTCACGCATCCTAGGCGAGCGAGAGTCGGGCGCAATGCCGCCGCAAAGCTTGTATGGAAACCGGCTCGCTTGCGGGTTGATGCGATTGCTGTTCGGAGCCAGATATACCGATCTCGGCCCGTTTCGCGCGATCAGCTATCCCAAACTGCTCACATTAAAAATGTCGGACACCAATTTTGGTTGGACCGTCGAGATGCAAATCAAAGCCGTCAAGGCAGGTCTGCGAACGATAGAGCTGCCGGTCCGTTATCGGCGACGGATAGGAACCAGCAAGATCAGTGGCACGGTGCGTGGCACGATTTCGGCTGGCACAAAAATTCTCTACACGATTGCAAAATACGGTTTCTGGCGCAGACGCATCACAACTAGTGACGGTACGGATGAATAAAACCGATTGTCAGCAAGCAAGCAAACCGCAAGTCCTCTGGTTGATCCTTTTGGGAGCAATCAGCGGCGTTGGCTATGCCGTGTTGCTCTGGCTGAGTTGGCAGTTTGCAGGAGATGCGTCCGAACGGCCAACGCTCTGGATGTTGGCGCTCTTCGCTGGCGAGTTTGTCTGCTATTGGGGAGCCTTGTGGCTGGCGATTCGATTGCCGCCAACCCGGTGGCTGCTCGGCGGAATTTTTGCCGCCGCCTGTTTGTTTCGTGCCGTGCTGTTGCCTTCGGTGCCGATGCACGAGATCGACATCTACCGGTATATCTGGGACGGCGCGGTGTTGGTCGAGGGAGTGAGTCCCTACCGGTATTCCCCCAAGCAAGTGCAGGAAGCGGTCGGTGCCCATGCAAATCCAACAGATGCGACGCTACAACAGCTCGTCGACTTACAAGCAAGCAGCGATTCGCTTGCCGAGAGCCTGAATCAGATTCATTTTGGACAGTACCCATCGCCCTATCCGATCGTGAGCCAAGCGGTTTTTGCCCTGGTGGCGATCCTCACGCCAGACAGCGTTTCGACACACGCGCGACTGGTCGTCATGAAATCGATTTTGGTCCTTTTTGATCTGGCGACGCTCGCGGTCGTGATGCTCTTGCTGCGCGAAGTGGGTCGACACCCAGGCTGGAGCCTAGCCTACGGATGGTGTCCGTTGATGATGAAAGAGGTGGCCAACGGAGGGCATCTCGACTCGATCGCAATTTTCCTGACGACGCTCGCCGTTTGGCTACTCGTCCGATCCGTTCGCTCAACTTCGCCTCCAAGGCTAAGCAGCGTGGCATTCGCGGGTTCGGTGCTTGCCCTTGCAATTGGTGCAAAGATTTACCCAATCATTTTGGTGCCACTCTTCGCTGCCGTCTGGCTGCGGCAACTTGGTTGGCGTTCGGTCGTGATGGGATTGGGTTGTTCTGCCGTATTAACCGCCGGACTGTTGGCTCCCTTTTGGATGACTTCGGCTTCTCCTCATGTAAAAACAGAATCAACAGCGGACATGCCGGATGCGGCTGGACAGCTCAACGCTCCTGCGGGGCCACAGGATGCAACCGTTGAAGCCGCAGACGGCATCCGCACGTTCCTAAAACAATGGGAAATGAACGACCTGATTTTTATGGTGGTTCTCGAAAACCTGCGTCAGCAAGCCGAGGTCGTTCCCCACAAAAATCCTTGGTTTGTCGTGACTTCCGACGCCTGGTCGCGGTCGGTGATGACGCGCTGGATCAATTTTACGCGATCGTTTACCGCAGACGAGCAGGACGGCAATCGCGCAGAGCCAACCCCGTCGGAATTAAAATCGGCCTCGTTCTCGCTTGCACGGTTGCTAACCGGCGGAGTGTTCGCACTGCTTGCCTGTTGGTTTGCCTGGCGCGGGGCAGGGCAGGCCGATCCGCAGGCCTGGTGCCGGGCAGCGATGTTGACTTTGGCTTGGTTCTGGTTGACCTGTCCGACGCAAAATCCCTGGTACTGGTGTTGGGTGCTGCCGCTGCTGCCGTTCGCAGGTTCTCGAACCTGGTACGCGGTCGCGGCCCTGACGATGCTCTACTACCTGCGATTCTGGCTGAGCGCCCACTACCCCAATCCACCCGTACTCGGCACCCCGTACAACGGTGCCTACTTTTTCTACTTTGTCATCGCCTGGGTAGAGTTCGTCCCTTGTCTCATGGGATTAGCCCTAGAAGGGCTATTTAGCCTCAGGAAAAGCAACGAGAAGTAATTTTTCTTGTGCGGGTTTCTCTAGTGTGGGCCAGCATACAGAAGCTCAAACACCGATCGCCTACAATGAATCGGTAACAAGAAAAAGGGTGCCCTTTAGGTGTTGTGGTTGGTGGCGACCCCAAACCCCAACCTGGTCCTGTGGTTCGCATAGCCGCAGGGCTATGCTGCCAGCCACACGCCTTTTTTTCTGTATACGGTCAGGGCACCTAGCAGCAGTAAAATTCCAGACGCTGGCTCAGGCACTGCGATCGACGCATCCCCTAGCGACGCAGTCGTGCCGTATGCCCCCACCCAGTCAGCCAATGCTTGTCCATTGCTGATTCCCTCGCGTTGCCACAACAGAAAATCGGCCCCGTCGACATCGCCGTCCAAGTCAAAATCTCCTGGCTGTACGGTCAAAGCGTCGAGTCTCACGTCGTCGAAGTCGACTTCAAGGTCCGAGTTGGGGAAGCTCGCATCTTCTTGATTCAAGTTCACGAGCAATATCCCCAGATTCTGCCCCAGTTGGTCATGCGAGGCACCCGTGGTGTAGGTGACCGTGCTCGTAGCAAACTGGCCATCCGGAATCGTCCCGGCCAGCGAATTGTTGTCTTGTTCCAACATCACTCCGCCCGCGAGCAGTTCGACCCGATAGCCAGGAAAACCAGCTAACGCAAAAAACTGCTCGCTCATCGCGGTAGCCGAATCGATATTGCCAATCCCAACTTCGAGCGTGTAGGTCGTATTCGGTAAAAGCGTAGCGCTCAATTCCTGAAAAAAGCCGTACTCTCCCTGGCCATCGCTACCATTAAAATTAAACGCGATTCCAACGCGTTGCCCCTCGGGTGCCCCCGCAGGAAAGTTGGCATAAACGCCCGGGTTGCCCACCGGGTCGGGTTGAAACGGAGTGAGTGTCCCAATGAAATAAGTCGGCCCATCGCCCTGGCTCGTGTTCGTGCCCGGATCGTACAGCTCCCAGCCGTTCAGCGCGCCGAAGGTAAATTCGTTGGTTGGGCTCTCGCCAGAGATATCTTCAAACCCCGGGTTAACAACCGCCACTGGCGCTGCCATCGTGGTGGTTGCAGTGCTCATTGCCAAAGCACCCAGTAGCAGGCCAATAAACGCTATTTTGAAGTGAGTCATAGCAAACAGACCTTGGGTCTTTCAGGAGTTTCAGCAAGCGGAGTACACGATCAACCCCATTCTACTCCGAATAGCCCGCTTGTCACGCAGGAGAGCAAGAATGGCCAGGTGTACACGACTGTGCTAGCACCAAACGGCGTCGGCGCTTGACGTCGAAATAGCTACACTCCCGGCTCTCCGTTGGCTTGAGTGATCGGCATAGCTATGCGTCTAGCGTCTTGTTTCACGTCTCGAATGGGCTTCTGCTTTTTCGGCGTTCTCTGCTGCGCGGTTCCTACGACAAGGACGCATGCTCAAAGCAATACACGTGCGCCGTTTGCAATGGCCAATCATAATACCTCCTCGCTTGTCGTCGAACCCAAGCCCCAGGGTGCCAATCCGTTTCTTCCCAATGCGAACCGCGACTTGCGACTGCCGCTCGCGCTCAGCGGATTCTGCGCCGTCTCGCTACGCGAAGGCCAACAGTGGGTGCTTGGTTCGGAGCGAAACCAATTAAATTTTGATGGACAAATTTATTGGTTCGTCGGCCAGCGTCAACGAGCCATTTTTGCCGCCAGTCCGCAACGCTATGTTCCTGCGCTAAGCGGAGATTGTGTCGTGACCTTCGACGACTTGGGAAGCCGCCTGAGTGGGAACCCTCAGTATGGAATCTTGCACAACCAACGACTCTTTTTCTTTCGCAGTCTGGACGAACAAGAAAAATTCCGGACCGACCCTGGCCGTTACGGCCAGGTCGATCTGGCGAACGACGGGCAATGCCTAGTCAGCCAAATCGATCAACAACAACAGTTGCCCGGCCTACCCGAGACCACCGTGATTGTTGATGGGCTACGCTATCTGTTTGCCGGTGTCGACCAGCAGCAAAAGTTTCTTCTGAACATGCGCTACTACGGCGTTGAAAAGGCAACGTTCCGATCGCCCAAAAGCTCAGGCAATCCGCCCCCCTTGTTAGCTCCCAGCGCTGTACAAAAAAAGGAAGGACTGGTCCAGCAGGCGGCTCCAAAAAGTTTGCGCCAAGCTGACAGCGAGAAGCAAGCCATGGCGGGATATTGTCCTGTTTCCATACGCGAGGCGGGCGTCTGGTCTTTGGGGAACCCGAGCCACCGGGCGGTTTTCGACGGCCAAACCTACCTTTTTGTTGGCGAAGCAGAGCAAAAGCAATTCCTTCTGAATCCGCATGCTTACCTGCCAGCTCTTGCCGGCTCTTGCGTAGTTTCAGAGCGGGACAAGAACCAACGCCTTCCCGGCAATATCTATCACGCCGCGCAATACGAGGGCAGACTGTTCTTGTTTGCGGGGCCAGAAAAAAAATTAGCCTTCAAAGCCAGCCCCGCGACCTATGCCGAGGTCGATCTGGTTGAGGGCGGCGACTGCATCGTGACGCTCATCGACGAGGGACGCTCGGCTCCGGGTCTCGAAGAATTATTGATTTGGCATCAGGGCAAAAGATACTTTTTCACTTCGCCAGAAACGCAAGCAAAGTTCCGCGAAGATACGGGCCGCTACCAAGATCGCTGAGCCATCGCTACGAACGTGGGCTGTAAATCCTCGAATGTCACAGGCCGCGCTACAGGCGAGCGACCAGCAGCCTGCATGTCAGGGTACATCTGGCCGAATTTGCCTCGACAGATCGCACATTTTTCTAGGTGGATTTTCATGCTCCCGACAAACGCAGAGTCTTCGTGAACGATCTTACCCGTCGTGTGAGCATAGTACTCAGCCATGTGGCTGTGGCAATACGAGCAACGGATTCCGCCGTAAGGCCCCGTCATGATTCCTACGACAAACACAAGGCAAGCAAACACGGCCGTACTTAAGAGAGCCGTACTAAAAACCTGCTTGCGACGGGCACGAATCTGCGTTCCGTCCAAACGCCGCACCATCTGCGACAGCTCGCCCGAAGCGCAAGCTTCCCACAGGTCGGCCTGTCTTAGATCGTCGGATTCTTGTTTGCTAGCCATGTTTTACTGCTTTCCTGCCCAGGGGATGTCCCCCAACCTTTTGGGACGCCCCAACCTTTGGGGACGATTGTATCTTCGTCACTTTTTGAAAATATGTCTGTGAAGTGGTTCACAATGGTGTTTTTGTCTAGATCCCCGAGGTTTTGGCCCGGCTGAGCTGCGGCGACGGCACATGGATGCTATCGGCCAGCTTGTCGATATCTTTCAGAACAATCTTTCTCCGCCCCAGCTTCAGACGGCCCTCGTTCTGGAGTTCTCCTAAAACGACCGTCACCGTCTCGCGCGTGCTTCCAATGATGCTTGCTAAATCCTGATGCGAGAGCTTGATACGTAGCTCGACGCCTTCCTCCACTTGCTTGCCATATTGCTCAGCTAGCTCGATCAGTAGGTGGACCAGCCGTTCGCGGTTCGAGCGAAAAAGCAGGTACTTCAAACGTCGTTCAATCCGTTGGCGTCGTAGGCCGAAAAGCTTGGTGATTCCGAGCGAGACCGACGAATTCTCGACGAGCAATTGCTGCATCGTCTCCTTGGGAATCAGAATAATCGTCGATTTTTCGATCGCTTCGGCATACTCTTCCCGCTGCTCGGTCCCCATCAGCGACAGCTCGCCAAAAATTTCGCCCGGCTCGATAAAAGCCAAAATCGTTTGCTTGCCCTCTTCCGTAAAACTCCCGATCTTCACCCGGCCCTGGGCCAGCAAGAGTACCCCGTCTGCATGATCGGCCGGCAAATAGAGGGGCGTGCCCCGAGGACATTGACGCACCCGACAGCGAGACTCAAGGGCCGCCAACTGGTCGGCACTAAGCTGCTGAAACAGATCGCAACTCTTCAGGTACCAAAGCCGTTCCGACATGCCGACGGTTTTCCTGAAGATAGTAAGGGAGGGGGGAGGCTGGTGGGCAGATGCCCTATTCTATCGCCTCTCCCAGAGAAGTCCAACGGCACCAACGAGTGTGAGTCACCTAACAGAACCACGCTTTCGGTACTGCTAGACCAAGTCTCCTTTGCGTGTTCCGCTTAAACAACCGTTTGACTCTTGTAGACCCAAGGTTGCTAGCGGAACACGCGTGTGCGGCTCGCACTAAGAATCGGCGGTTGCCCAGTATCCGCCCAGGGCATGATCGAACAGGGCGGGTTGCCCTCGATGGGTAGAATCAATGTTTCCTTCTCGGTAAACTTCGTTTCCCAAGACCCAAGTTCTCACGGGCCAGCCCGTAAGCTCTTGCCCATGCCAAGCGCTCCAGCCACGATTTGGAGAGCTGCTCTTCGTTCCGCACTTCGTTGGGTGCGTTGCAAATCGACCAGCACCAGGTCGGCGTCGTATCCCTCTGCGATACGGCCCTTGCCGACCATGTCCCAGACGCGCGCCGGCGCATCGCACATCGCCTCGACAAGTCGCGACAAGGTCAGCCGCCCCAGATGCACTTCGTTAAGCATCAGTGCCAAACTGTTTTCTATCGAGGGCATTCCCGAGGGAGAGTTGGGATAGTCCTGCTGCTTTTCTTCCAACGTATGCGGCGCGTGGTCGGTCGCAATCACCTGAATCCGATTTTCGACGAGCGCCCGCCAGAGCTGCTCCTGGTCTTGCTTGGTTTTTACCGAAGGGTTGGCTTGCAGCAGCGTACCCAGTCGAGCGTAGTCGTCCACAGTAAACATGAGGTGAGGCAAACAAGCCTCGGCGGTGAGAAGCCCCCGGTGATCGTCTCAACAATTCGGTCTCGGCACCGGTCGTGACATGCAGCAAATGAAACCGATGCTGATGGCGTTTGGCCAAATCAAAAGCTCGGCGTGTAGCGACGATCGCCGCTTCGTGATCACGGATACGCGAATGATCGGTCACGTCGGTCGTGCCAGCAAGCAGCGCGGCATTCGCTCGCACCGTCGATTCATCTTCGCAATGAGCCGTGATCGGCAGCGTGGTTTCCGCAAAAATCCGTTCCAACGCATCTTGATCATCCACCAGCAAATCGCCGGTGCTAGAGCCGATAAAAATTTTGATGCCCGGCACATTCGTCGCCGCTTTTAAGTCAGCGATATTCTCCGGCGTCGCACCAATATAAAACCCGTAGTTGACCAGCGAGGACTTTGCAGCCAACGCATATTTGTCGTCGACCAAGGCTTGGGTGATCGCCGCCGGCTTGGTGTTGGGCATTTCAAGGAAAGTGGTCACCCCTCCTTTAGCACAGGCCCGACTCGCGGCGGCAAGGTCTTCTTTGTGCGTCAGCCCCGGCTCACGAAAGTGGACCTGATCGTCAATGATGCCTGGCAACAGATGCAGACCAGCGGCATCAATCGTTGCGTCGGCGGTAACTTGAATCGCCGCATCGATGGCGGCAATCTTGCCGTCGGCCAGCAGTACCGACACCGATTCGACGCCGGTCGGCAAGACAACTTGGGCGTTTTTTATAAGCGTTTTCATGAGCCTCTTTAGTTCGCTCTTAGTTCTGAGGGTCCGTCGGCGTTTCTACCATTTGGATGGATAACGGCGAGCTGGTGTCGAGATGCACATCTTGCTGCGGGAACGCAATGACGATTCCCTCTTCGCGGAAAAGCTGATCGATACGAAATCGCACCGCGCTCTCGATCTGCATTTGATCCATCATCGTACGCATCCGTATCCAAAAATGGACTTCAAATACGAGCGAGCTCCCACCAAACTCTTTGAATAAGATAATCGGTGGCGGGTCTTTTGCAACACGCCCTGTCTCGACCACCGCACGGCGGAGCAACTGGGTGACCGTCACCGTCGGAGAACCATAAACAACCCCCACCTCGACCAGCGTCCGCACTTTATCGCTCGAAAGCGTGAAGTTAATGACATTGTTCTGCAAAAAGGAGCTGTTGGGCACGATGATTTCCAGGTTGCTGCCCGTACGGACACGCGTGCTACGGGCACCGATGTGTTCGATATTGCCATACAGGTTGTCGATCTGAATGAGATCGCCGACTTTCACGGGCCGCTCAGCGAGCAAGATGAGTCCGCTAATAAAATTGTTGATAATGTTCTGGCTGCCAAAACCAATGCCCAACGCCACCGCACCGCCCAAAACCGTAAACGCCGTCAACGGAACCCTGGCCACATTCAGCGAAAACAGCCCAAACATCAGCATGAGCGCATAGTAGAACAACGACTGAATCGTCGCCGAAGCGCTTGGGTCGATGTCGAGCCGTCGAAGCACCTGACGCCCCAATGCACGGCTCAACGCACGCGAAAAGATAATGCCTGCCAAAAGGACCATGAGCGCGGTCACTACTTTTCGCACCGTGACAAACTCTTCGTTCTCTTTGTCACCAAACGAAATCAGCTCGTAGTTCCAAATCCCTTCGACCCGATGCCAAAGGTTTTGGAGTTGATCCTTGGCCGAGGTCGCCAAAGAATCGCCTTCTAGCTCACTGAGCAACCTAGCATGCAACTGCTGACTCGTCCGAATGCTGTTGAGGCTCTCTTGATGGCTATGGTGAAGCCCACGGAGACTCTTGATTTGTTGCGTAAGGAAAGTGGCTTCAAAGGAATTTCCCTTCACTTTCTTGAGTTGGGCTTCTAACGAATCTTGCTGCTCCCGCAATTCCTCGGTTTCAAAAATTTCGGTACGTTCTTCTCGTTTGAGTTGCGCCAGGGCATCGGTCGATTCCTCGGTCCACGCACGTATTCTTTTGCCATCCGGTCGGACGCTAAAAACGCGTTGTCGACGCTGCCAGATTTTGCGATCCCTACTGAGACGATCTAACTGAACACGCAGCAGCGGCGGAGACTCCTTCAAAGCCTGACGGTCGAGTTCAATCGCTTTAAGCTTTTCGCGAAGCGCCGGTTTGTTTTCGGTCGATTCGTCCAGTTGACGCTGAGCAGTAATCCACTGGTTTTCTAGGTACTTGAGCCGCGTGTCGGCCGCACTTTCCATGCTGGCAACATGGCTCTTCAGGTCATCTTCCTGTCGGTCTAGCTCCACCAACAAGGCATTCAATTCCTCCGGCCCAAACTTCGCCGCTGCCTGCAACCGAGCTTCCTTTTCTTTGAGGAGCTCGACATGAAGCTCTTGCAGGCTGGTCGCTGCTTTTGCCTGGGCGACTTCTTCTTTGCGCAGCCGAGCAACGGCATCCGCCATTTCGCTCAATTGAATTGCTTCCGCCAGTTTTTCGCCCAATTCTTGCCGAAGGCTAGCTTCGCTATTTCCTTGGACTTTTTCCTTGATCAACCGCCGGGCACTGCTCTTTCTTTTAGCGTCTTCTCGGGATTTCTCTCTCGAGAGAGCCGCCGCTTTTTCTTTTTCTTCGAGTCGTTGGAGCCGTCGCTCCTCAGAGCGTAGCTCATCTCGAAGCTGATCGAGTTGGCGGATCGAAGCAGAGTCGCTGACGCTCAGGCCATGCTGAATAAGCTGCTTGAGGTCTTTTTGTATCTGCTCGCGTTCCCCGTTGATCTTTTTAGTTTGTTCTTCTGCCGCTATTTGTTGCCCGAGCGTCAGGTCAATCCGCGAAAGAATCTCTAGCTGGCGTTTAAGCGTCGGTGCAGGAGTTTCTTTCGCTGCTTCCGCTTCTTTCAATAATAGCTTGGCTTCTGCTAGCCGACCTCGAACATCCGCTTGCCACTCCGCGATTGACCGAACCGTTTCCGCTTTCGCAGCAGACACCGGGGCCTCGGGCAATGCTAGAGCGGGAGGAATCTGAGCCTCAACGTTCTTCGATCCTGTTGCTACGGTTAGCAGCAGGCTGAAAAGCAATAGGCTCAGAACTGCACGTCGAGCGAAGGTCACAAACGCTTGAAGAGGGAAGGAAAGACGCAACATGTTGTTCTCAATCGGCGCGGTTGGAAAATCAGTAAGGCGGACACATTGCCTAAGCCTGCAAAGATATCCGGATCGGAGCCAAGTAGAAACAGCAGCTCCAGAAATGAGCCATGCTTCTTGCCCGATTTCCCGTCCCTCGGGGGGGCAGGAGAACTGCCAAGTCAAAAAAACTGCGAATTTCATGGCGAGAGAAAGAAGTGAAACACGACGCAACAACGAAACAACGGAAATCTAGCGTCGTTTCGTTGTTGCGTCGTGTTTCAAATTTATTCCAAAGTGCCTCGCATACCGTTAAAAAACGGCTTTGCAGTTTTCCTGTCGGGGGGAGCCAAACCCGGTTTTTCTCTCTCTGTGCCTCTGCATCTCTGCGTGAGGCTTTTTCATTGATCCGCCGCCACATCAGGAATGTTCGTAAAGGCAATCCGCATGGGGGCAGAGTCGCGCGTCTCGTGCATCGACGCAAAATAGATCGTATTCGAGCCAAACCGCTCGTTCGCGGCATCCATCGCTTGGGCTGCCGACAAAGCGCGTCGCTCTTCTTCAAATAGCGAAGGCGTGGTGCTAACGCCCGGCGTAAGATCGTACAACGTAATCGACGTCTGAAAGGGACGGCCCCCTGGCGGGCGATCGGCCCACGCCCGTTCCAACGCTTTTAACAGCGACGGCGTATCCTGGCAGCGCCCCAGGTAGAGGGTCTCTTTCCATTTCGGCCAATCGCCGGTGTAACGCAGGGTGACGACCATCCTCGCCGCCCAGTAGTCGATTCGCCGCAATCGCATTGCCGCTTTATGTAGCAACCGAACCAACACGCCACGAGCACTCTCGTCGGTTCGCAGCTTGGGGGGCAAGATGTGAGAATGCCCCACGGTGCGTCGTGTGGTCGGCTTCTCCGGCACTTCGTCACCACGCAGCCGGTACCACCAGACTTCTCCCAAAACGCTTTGCCAAGCGTCGATCATTTGCTTTCGAGTCAGTCCGCAAAGTTGCCGCGTCGTACGGATGCCTTGGCTTTCCAGGCGTCGCTGCATGTTGCGAGCAATGCCCGGAAAATCGGTCAGTGCGAGCGCATGCAATCGGCGCGGCAACTCTTCGCGCGTAATGACCGACAACCCGTCGGGCTTTTGCATGTTGCTGGCCACTTTGGCCAAAAAACGATTGGTCGCCAAACCGACCGAACAGCGCAGACATTCGCCGACCCGATCGTAAATCGCTTGTTTGACTTCTCGGGCCAGCTCGGTCGCCCGTCCGACTTCGCGATGCTGAGGCGAAAGCTGGCAAACCATCTCGTCGATCGAACAGACCTTGGTCACCGGCAACACCGTCTCGACCGCCTCGATAATCTGCTTGTGAATCCGCACGTAGTTTTCGTGTCGCCCCGCCACAACCCGCAACCCAGGACAGCGCCGCCGGGCTTCGCCGACGTTGGTGCCCGTCTTGATGCCGTAGGGACGGGCTTCGTAGCTCACCGCGATACAACAGGTCCGATCGGTCATCGTCGGCACCACCGCCACGGGCAGCCCCCGCAGCGCAGGCTGTAGGTGCTGCTCTGCCGAAGCAAAGAAGGAGTTCATATCCAGAAATAGCCAGTCGACATATAGCATACAGGTGTACACTATACCTCGGTCATCGCCGCTTGGCAAATTTAGCCAATTTTTCTTGTTTTTTGGAGGGGATCGCGAATAGCGTTGAATCAAACTCGCGGCAGATCGGCAGAGGTCAATTCTGGCAAATCAATCTTGTTAAGAATCCGCCACGCAACCTGTTTTTGCACTCTAGCTTCATCCCAATCAGGGTGTTCCTGCCGAATTTGTGTCGCAACGATTTTTCGCGCCGTTTCATGAAGGTCACTCGACGTTTTTATTTTCTCGGCGGGCGTTTTCGTGCGTAGCCAAGCGATCGTTTCTTCGTCGAGCGATTCAATATGAGGAGGCTGTTTCATGATCCCTCCATTCTACCGCCAAATGCAATAACTGTCTGCCTAGTCTGCCTAGTGCAAGGAATCAGCAGTTACCGCTGCCCGACCGAAATCGGTACGCCACCCGGGCGGAGCCGTTGTGCAAGGGGTTTTCCAGGCGATTGCCCGCGTGGAAGGATCGTAGCAGACGCCGGCGGGGCACGTTGGTAGCTCGGCGGCAGCACGGCGGTTTGCTGCGGAACGGCTCCTGAAGCTCCTAAGTCGACTTGGGGATAGCCGCTCAAGACCGGCAGGCTCCACATCTGGGGGTTGTCAGGCATTTGATTCAACTGCACGGTGCCGACGTCGATCGACAGCGCAAGCTTAGCAGCCGGTAGCCGTAGCTCGATATTTTGTGGCAGCGAGACGCCCGCCGCCGGATGAAACGTATGCGAGCGTGCCCGTGTGCTCGCGACCAACGTACCGGTATGGTCGTAGACGTGTTGCTCTAAGACCCAAGCACGCCGCGCGTCGATAACCGTACTTTTCGACATCTGGCCGTTTCGTGTTTGAATGACCGAACGAATCTCAAGCGTCCCATTCCCATGCGGAAAAGGCCCCTCGTGGTGATCGTTGGGCGAAAATTGCATCATGCCCATCGCGTCGAGCAGCCATTGCGGTTCGATCGGCATCATCTGCTGCGCAGCGCTGCCCGTGAATTGATCGTGGCGAGAGAAGTACAAGGCTGGCGGTTCGTTCCGTTTGACCCAGAACCAAAATAGCTCGTTATTCGAGCCAAGATCGACCTCGGGGCCAGTCAACGCGGTCGACGCTTGGAGCCTAACCTTTCCAGGCAGTTGGGCAGCCAAGTTGCCACGCAAAAGCGGAATCCCTGGCATCCCAGGCACCGTAATCGAAGCATTGTTACTTTGGTAGCTGACGACTTGTGCCGCGTTGAGATTCACTGCGGCAACAACTTGATCCAACGACGAACCCCCTAACAAAACCTCAGGCGCAGGCGGTCCTGCCGCAGCAAACGGATTGCGAAACCCTCGGTTGCAGCTTGCCCCCGAGCCGCAAAATACGACCAGCAAGAGCAGCACGCACTGGGCGTACCACCGAGCGCTGTCTGTTTTTGAGGTGATTCCCATCGTCCGTTTAGTTCTGGTTTGGCTCGGGTGAGTCGGTGGATATTACAGCGTCACCGTACAACAGATCGATCATTCGCTGCTGTAGTTGTTCGGCCTGTTGTTTGTTGGGTTCATCAACGATCAGTTCAAAATGTTCGTCACGTCGCGGAGCGTAAAGCATAAGTACCTCTCGGTCCGATTCGTCGCGAGTCGAGTCTTTTCGACGAAGGACGCGTCGGCGAATCAGCAAAAGCCCCAGCAAGTAGCGGAACTGCTGGTCCGCCGGTTGATCGTCCAAAGCACCAAATAAATTGAGCATCACGTCGGCTGGTGCGAGTTGTGGTTTTTCGTTTTGTTTGACCGGCACGCGCGACCGCCACCAGCCGAGACATCCTTCGGGGGCACCTTGCCACGCTTCGACGCAAAAATCTCGTCGCACGGTTTCTGCCTCGGTCTCTTTTTTTTGGACCTCAAGCACCGAAAAATAGACGTCGCCAGGCCCCAACGCCTTGTCCGTTTTGGCGCAGCAGCGGCTAAAGGTTTGGACCTCAAATTCAAGCAGCATAGCGACTCACAACGCAGGGAAATGAAAATGGTTCGGCGCAAAACCAGAACGCTGCGAGATCGTAGAAAAATTGACTGATCAGGGCAAGCGAGAGCTGCGCCTTTGCTATCAAAAACGGCTGCTATCAGAAAAAGTGCTAGCAGCTACGATTCAATAGACTGCGATCAGTGGGCGGTAAAAAACCGCGAATCGGTTCCGCCTTCGCCAATGCCAAGATGAATCCGTTTGGCACACCGTGGGCAGTTGCCCACATAAGCCGTCTTCTCCCGATTCGGATAGATCCGCGTGTAGATGTCACAGCAGGCAAAATGAACGCCCAAAAAGCGTTTGTCGCCTGCCGTTTGCTCAGCCTGTGGCGTGGCAGCACTCGTCAAATCAAGCTGTCGGCCTTTTTCAGACATCGCAATTACCCGGGAAAACGGAGGTGCAGGCGAACCGAATACCCCTGCCGTGCATTATTCTATTTCGGTCCGCCACGGCGACCAACCTCAAGGTTGCCAAATTATCCGTTAAACTTGCGTGGGACGCGAGAGCTTCAAAGTCGCGACCTGTAGAAATATTTTGCCACAGAGAGCACAGAGAACACAGAGTGCTAAAAACAAGGGGATTCTCTGTGTCCTCTGTGCTCTCTGTGGCTAATTCCTAATTGCATCTGCTTTTTGACTTTGCAGCTCTCCTATTGCACGGAACGCGAACCTTGACCTCATGCGGCACCTCCGTTACAGTTGAGAGCCTGCTACTAAGCAGATGAGAACGCCTGAAAAAAGTACAAAATCCAAAATGATGATCTTCGCCTCTTTATTATCCTTGTACTTACTACTGCTCCCCAAGAGCAATTAGGGTCGTACAGGCGTTGAAAATAACTTTCTAACAAAACCCTGAGGCCCGCCGGCCTTGGGGTTTTTTTGTTGGATCCATCGAACAACACGAGCATCACAGCCACCCCCCACCAACCGCTATCAACTTCATGTCCAACACAAGCACTCAACGACAGATCACGATCTTCGACACCACGCTACGCGACGGCGAACAATCGCCCGGCTGTAGCATGAACCTAGAAGAGAAGTTGGAAATCGCCCACGCGCTGGTCGACCTAGGAGTCGACGTCATTGAAGCCGGTTTTCCGATCACCTCGGTCGGCGATTTTGAAGCAGTGCGAGAGATTGCCACTACCATCCCCGGCGCAACCATCTGCGGCCTTGCCCGTTGCCATCCTCGTGATATTGATCGCGCCTGGGAAGCATTGCAGCACGGCCCCGATGTCCGCATCCACGTCTTTTTGGCCACCAGCGCAATCCACCGCGAATTCAAACTGCGGATGGATAAAGAAGAAATCATCCGTCGTGCGATCGAAGGTATCACCCGTGCGAAGTCGCTGTGCGACAATATCGAGTTCTCGCCCGAAGACGCAGCCCGCACCGAAATCGACTTTTTATGCCAAGTCGTCGAAGCCGCCATCACCGCTGGTGCCACGACCGTCAACATTCCCGACACGGTCGGCTACGCGACGCCCGCACATTTTGCCGAGGTGATTTCGAGCTTGATGAACCGCGTACCCAACATCGACCAAACCGTCATCAGCGTCCATTGCCACAACGACCTCGGCCTAGCCGTTGCCAATAGCTTGGCCGCGGTCGAAAACGGGGCAGGGCAGATCGAGTGTACGATCAACGGCCTAGGCGAGCGCGCAGGCAACTGCTCGCTCGAAGAAGTCGTGATGGCCCTCCGCACCCGCGAAGACTACTATCAGCTTCAAACCAAGATCAACACCCCGCGCCTCGTCCCCTCTAGCCGGTTGGTCTCCAACATCACCGGCATGCTCGTCCAACGCAACAAGGCCATCGTCGGCCGTAATGCATTTGCGCACGAGGCGGGCATCCATCAAGATGGAATGCTCAAAGAACGGACGACCTACGAAATCATGCGTCCCGAGGACGTCGGTTTTACGCAAACCGACCTCGTGCTTGGCAAACATAGCGGCCGAGCAGCGCTGGCCGATCGCGCGCAAGCGTTGGGCTATCACCTCAGCGAGGAACAATTAGCCGTGGTGTTTGATGATTTCAAACTTCTCGCCGACAAGAAAAAAGAAGTCTACGACGGCGACATAGCCGCCCTGATCGAGCAACGCAAAGCCCAAGTCGTCGACCAATGGCAATTCGTTTCTTACGATGTCCAAGCCACCAGCGGCCAAGCCCCTTCGGTAACCCTGACCTTGGCTCGCGGCGAACAAGAAACCACCCAAACGATCAACACCGGCGACGGCCCGCTTGATGCCCTGTTCCGCCTGATCGAAGAAATCACGGACAAGTCGGTCATCGTACGAGACTTCCGCGTCCAAAGTGCCACACGCGGCAAAGACGCCCAAGGCGAGTCGAACATCGAACTCGAATATCAAGGAAAAACCTACCGAGGCCGAGGCACCTCGACCGACACCGTCGAAGCCGGCACCCGAGCCTTCCTCAACGCCATCAACCATATCGAAATCGGCGCAGCCGAAAGCGACCAACACGGGGCGGTCTAACGGCAATGACAGAACGAGACCACCGTTGTCGCACAGGCTCACAAACGGTACGCTAGTCTCACCACAACCCAATCCTCAATCTGAAATCAAAAATCTCAAATTAACACTGGCCGAGTGGCGGAATTGGCAGACGCTCTGGACTTAAAATCCAGTGGGAGGGAACTCCCGTACCGGTTCGAGTCCGGTCTCGGCTACTTAACTTACTTTCTTCGTAGGTTTCCACTACGCAAGTGCCTGTTGGAACCGGTTGGCGAGGGTCTCTCGACACGCCTCAACAAGCGAGTGGGGCTTCCCCGAGCTACAGCGTGCGCTAAACGAACCTACGAGCTCGACAAAGCCTCCGACAAAGCTTAGTGCGAGCGCAAAAAAAGCCTCGATAAAAAACGAGGCTAGTGTCGTACCTGTTCTAGAGGTCAAAACAGAACAGCAGGTTCAAAATAACAGGTTCAAAAAAATGAGCTCGCCGCGACTCGAACGCGGGACCTACGGATTAAAAGTCCGTTGCTCTACCAACTGAGCTACGAGCTCACAGAAGAAGGACGACCGAAACGAATCACGATTCGAGTCCAGCCGCCGTTCTTAGCTGTCAGTTGCAAAAAGTAGTAGGGACGACAGGAGTTGAACCTGCACTCCCGAAGGAACTGGAACCTAAATCCAGCGCGTCTGCCAATTCCGCCACGTCCCCTCTTAACGATTTGCAAGCCTAGCAGTATAGTCGTCTAGGGCCTATCAGGCTAGGGTCGCTTTACAAAGAGAATGCAGCCACGAGAATGCAGCTTTTACAAGAGACGAGAGGAAACCAATGGCAGACGTCCCGACAGACATTCAGGCAAGGAGCGAAGAACGCCTCTTGGCGGTTTCCTGGGGCCAGCGAAAGGTCGATTTCCCCTTCGTTTTCCTCCGAGGACAGTGTGCCTGTGCCCAGTGCGTGAACGAGTGGACCGGCGAGGCCATTTTGAATCCCGCAACCATCTCGCCCGAAATCACCATCCAAAAAATGGAACTCGTCGGCAGCTACGCGGTCCGCATCCATTGGTCAGACGGACACAACTCCGGGCTATTCACTTGGGAACGCCTGCTCGAGCTAGCAAACCGGGGCAACGATCCTAATGAGAGCAAGTCTTCACACTAGAGCGTTGCATCGCCCAGCGGAGCAGTCGGCGGACCAAGCGGTAAAACAATCTCTCGAAGAGAGCCGCGTGACTCCAGTTCAAATTGCAAGGTCTCCGCACCCGCATCGAGCAACGTCTGTACCTGAACCAGCAGTTCGTCAGCCCCCGAAATCGGCTTGCCGTTGAAAGCATACAAACGATCGTAAAGCTTGATGCCAGCCAAATCCGCGGGCGAGTAGGGAACCACGCGCGTGACGTAGACCGACTGAGGCTCAGCCGCGTCAGTTCGCCACGACAAACCGAGACGCGTCGGACTGCCAACAAGCGAAAGCACAACGCTTACCGGCTGATCTTCGCCGGCACGTTCTACTTGCAACTCAACAGTCTGGTCGCTTTGCAAGGCAACCGCAGGAAGCATCGCTTCGCTCGTAATCGACTCCCCTTGGACCCCGACAATCCGATCGCCGACAACCAACCCCGCTTGCATGGCCATCGAATTCCACGGAACCTGCTCGACCACCACAACCGCAGGAACGCTGGCAACATATTTCCAAGCAAAATCAAGCCGCGGCGCAATCACCGGAAGTCGACGCTCGACTTGCCGCTGGGTGGCAGGTGTCTCTTGATGTCCTTGCGTTCGGAAGCCCGGCAACCGCTCGGCGTTCGCCAACTGGTCGAGTCGTTCGAGCAAATACGTGCTGACCTGCCGCATGCCCTCGATATTCAACTTTTCGACATCGTCCGACGGACGGTGATAATCCTCATGCAGGCCGGTATGAAAATAGATCGACGGAATCCCCGCTTCGCAGAAGGTCCAGTGATCGCTGTTATCTTTGTATTCCCAACTAAAATCGAGCCAAGTCTCTTCGCCAAGCCCCGAACTGCAAAGCAAACGGCGCAAGCCCGCAGCCATCCGCGTCCCGCCGACTTCAATCCGACCGTCAGTCATTCGGCCTACCATATCAATGTTGATCGCCAGCTTGATGGCCTCAACAGGAACCGTCGGCTGCGCCACCCAGTGCTTCGATCCGAGCAGACCCTTTTCCTCGCCATCCCAAAAGGCAAAAAGAATCGAACGGCGAGGCCGATGTTCGCTTTGTGACAACGCATCAATAATTTCCAGCAGCGTCGCAACCCCACTGGCATTGTCGTCCGCACCGTTGTGGATATAGCCCCAAGGCCCGTAGCTATTCCGGCGCGAACCGTAGCCAACATGATCATAGTGAGCACCGATCACCAGATACTCGTCGCGCAATTCAGGATCGCTGCCCGGAAGCACGGCTAGTAGATTCTGATGGCCATGCAAAAACGATTGCTTAAAGCCACCGTTCGGGCCTGCCGGCTGAAGTTGCGCTTCCTGCAATCGAGCAATGATATACTTGGCCGCCGCAAGCCCGCCGCGAGAACCTGCCTCGCGGCCTTCCAACATATCGTCGGCCAGCACACCAACATGATTGCGCAGCTCGCCCGTCGTGATCGACGAACGGGCAACGTCGAGCCACAAACTTTCTGCCGCCGTACCGATATTCCCGAAGAAAAAAGCAAAAATGGCAAAGGCCAATGTAACCCAATTCGGCAACGAGACAAAATAGCTCGGCAACGAGGTCGTAGACGATGGCCAATGGCGAGCGAATCGCGGGCACACTGGAAAAAGGTCCAAAACAGGTTGCTGATCGTGCATCGAAGCGCCTCTGACAGGTTTTTCTAACGGTTCGCACACTTGGCTAGAAAAACATACCCGGCTCAGAGAACCACGACCGAACAAAAACCGAAAAATCCCTCAGAGTTCTTGAGGCGTTCTTTTACTAACGCAGAGAACCCTCATGGCCCAAGCTCCATTTTTTTTCCTAAAGTTGCAAGAAGTGCCTATTCAGCCATCTGAGGAACGCAGCACGACAGGATCGTCCGTTTTATCCGCGGCTATCCGCCAAATCCGCGTTCCTCCGCGTTCTATTTTCTGGCCTCGCCGAAGAGTTTTTAAGAAGGCTTACTTCCCAATGCAAAATTGCCCAAATATCCGATCCAGAATATCATCCGTATAGACCGTCCCGACGACTTGGCCCAAAGCGTGGAGAGCATGGCGGACTTCGGCGGCAATCAGTTCCTCGCCGCCACAAATCGAAACGAGCCGAAGGGCCTCAGCTACCGATTGCTCCGCCAAGTGCAGACTTTCGCTGCATCGTGCCGCCGTATTCGACAGAACAGAATGCACGTTACCATCGGCATCGGTTAGCTTCTGGTGAATGCGCTGCGACAATTGCTCGATCCCGACGCCGTTGAAACTGCTACACGCGATTTCAGACTCCGAGCAAGCCATTGCCTCAGCCAGCAGGTCGCTTTTCGTCCAAACGCAAAGCTCCTTTTCGTTTTCAATAAATCCGGCGATCGTCTCGGCTTCACTAGCATCGTGGCAACGCACCCTCAAACTTGCCTGCCTGCGTTGTTGGCCAGTCATCGCTTGAGCGGCACTATCAATCGAGTCAGGCGTCGCGTCCGATGCTTCCCCTGCCGTATCGACAAGCTCGCACACGAGGCCTTCGATCTCAATCACCGCAGTCACAAAATCACGGGTGGTGCCCGATTGGCTCGACACCAACGCTTCGACGTTCGAGTGCCCCGCTGCAAAACGCTCGACCAACGCATTGAACAAGCTACTCTTGCCAGCGTTCGGAGGACCACAAAGAACCACCCGCACCAGGTCGGTCGCCTCGCCACGGTTCGCCATCTGTTCAACGACCGAGGAAATAATAGATTGCGCCGCCGTAAGCTGACCACGCAATTGCTCGGACGAGATAAACTCAATATCTTCTTCCGCAAAATCGAGCCCCGCTTCTAACTCAGCAAGCAATTGCAACAACTGTTCGCGAAGTTCAGCCAAAGGCGCAGAAAGCCCGCCTGCAAGTTGAGCAAGCGCCGAACTAAGATCGGTCTGATTGCGCGAATCGATGACGCCAAGCACCGCTTCGGCCTGCGTCAGATCAAGCCGCCCAGCCAAAAATGCCCGGAGCGTAAATTCACCCGGCTCGGCAAGACGCGCTCCCTGTTCACAAACCGTTCGTAGCAATTGCTCCAAAAGTGGGGGCGAGCCTAGCGTATGCAGCTCGGCTGTCGGCTGGCGCGTGTAGCTCCGATCGCTCGGCCAAAGCAGCAGGTCGCACGGGAGCCGAGCGTCCGGCAGAATGACAGAACCGGTAACGACGCTAGGAAAACAAATGTCCGACAACAAACAAGACGAATCTTCCAGTCGAAAAAATCCCGCCAAGCAATCAAGCACTTGCGGACCACTCAGACGCACCATCCCGCGTACCGCCCCACCCGAAGCAGTGCCAATCGCGGCAATCGTATCGTCAGGATCGTAGGTCATGGCGAACCTATCGCTTTTTCTTTTTCGACTTCTTGTTCTTATTGCGCCGACTTGAGGCCGAGCTGCCGTTGCGCGACGCTTTGCTGCTGGAGATCGCAGGCCCCTCGGCAGTCGCAAGACCCGTGGGGGTCGCTGGCTTGGGCAACATCTTCCGCTCGGCAATGCCCCAAAGGCTCGAAGCGATAAAGTACAAACAGAGTCCGGCTGCCACTTTGAAGAACAAGAACCCCATGATCAGCATCATAAATTTCATCATCTTCTGTTGCATGGCCGCCTGTTCATTCGCAGGCTCAGGCATAAACAGTTTTTGCTGCAACAAAAACAGCCCGGCCGTCGCAAGCGGCAAAACATTTAAGTAGGGACCAAGAAAGTTCGTAACCATCCCAGGCACCGCGCCAGACCAGTCCAAAAACATGTCGGGAGCAGCCAAATTGGAACACCAACGGACCGCATCCCCCAACAGCGGCGCTTGGCGCAACTCCACATCGACCATTAACGCTCGATAAAGCCCCAAAAAGATCGGCAACTGGATAAACATCGGCAAGCAGCCCGCCAATGGGTTGATGTTGTGCTTGCGATAAAGCTCCTGCATCGCCTGCGACTGCTTCTGCGTGTCTTCCTTGTATTTGACTTTGAGCTGATCCATCTCGGGACGCAGCTCTTGCATCTTGGCCATGCTCTGAGCCTGCTTACGGCTGATCGGAAACATGCAGCTACGCACCAAAACCGTGAGCAAGATGATCGCAATACCGTAGTTGCCAACCAGACCGTAGAAAAAATGCAGAATGCCAAGCATCGCCTTCGCGACCGTGCTGAACCATCCATAGTACATCAGATCGCTGAGCGGATATTGCTTGCTCTCGCAAGCATGATAGTTGGCCAACAGGTCGGGCCGCTTGGGGCCAGCAAAGATCTGGTAAGAATGCTTCAGCGTGTCGCCAGCAGCCAGCGGTATCTCGTGGCTAATCAACTGAAAAGTAGCGTTCACATAACGCCCCTCGTTAGAACGTCCCTTCGGCTCGGGGCTGAGCGAGACGCTACGCAGCTCGTCGATCCACAGCGTTTCGAGATTCGGCTTGATCGGCAACAGAATCGCCGAAAAATACTGGGCGTCGATACCTGCAAAAGCGAGCGGAGGCCCTTGCATCGGTTCGACTTCGTCGGCGGCAATATCCGCCGGGCCAAACTGAACCGTGTCGTTCCCCACATGACGGGCGACCACATCACGAAGCCCCGCTGCTCCCCAGTTCCGTCCAATCTTGTTCGCATACCACCAGCCCTCGACCGGCAAACCATTCGGACCCTCGAGCCGATAGCGTAGCGGCAAGCTCTCCTCACCCAGATTACGAACCTCAATATCAAGCGTCAGGCTATACCCAGGATAGTTCTTGTCTTTTTGATCTTCCGCAGGCACCGGTTGAAGTTGATAACGCTTGAGGACTTCAAGATTGTATTTTGGCAAACCAATGCGGAACGTCACGCTCTGCTCGTCGCGCTCGGCAATTTCCCAATTGCCATCACGCATCGCAAGCCCAACAATCTCTTGAGCAGATTCCGCAATCTTTATGTTGCCCAGTTGCTCAAAAGTAAATTGAAACGAAGGAGGACTCGTCACCCCGACGGGCAATTTTTTGACTCGCATCGAGACGTTCTCGGCTTCCGGACGAATCACTTCAAGAGGACGCCGACCGAGCGTCACAACACGGTCCACCGACTCCCCCTCGCCTCGCACAACTTGCAGCACCAGCTTCTTGCCCGGCTTACGTTTTTTGAGCAACGTCGTCAGTTCACCGACCGCGCCCAGAGGCGTCGACTCCTCTTTTTGAGTGAACGAGAGAATACGATCCCCCACTTCAAGACCAGCCGCAGCAGCAGGCGTCCCCTCGCCAAGCACCTGAACTCGCAAGCCACCACGCTCGTCGAGTACCAGTTCCAAATGCCCCAGATAACCACCCCGATCATGCAAGTCCCGAAACCGTGGGCTGCTCAGTTCAACACGCCGGACGCCAGCTCCCTGGTTCGTCAGGGTCACCAGCAATCGGTAAGGCGAATCAGCAGCCACCGAACCAAGCGTCACATACTCCAGCTCAGCCGCCACCTCCTCAGCAAGCGCAGCCCTAGCCACCTTCTCCACCGGAGCTTCCTCCGAGCCAGAATCGGCCTCGTCCGCTTTCGCACCCACATCCGCCAGACCGTCGGCCTGTTCCACCTGGGCAGCTTCGTCTTCTGCGGGCTCCTGAGGCGGCTTGGGCTTAGGCCCAAACGCAATCATCAGCAAGAAGCAGAGAGCTAGAAAAAGAAAAAGACGGCGTTGATCCACGGGGGAAAGTCCTTTGTTCCTGACGCGGGTGCGAAGGAAAGCGAGAGCGGCGGGGAGAGTGACGAATGAAGAATGACGGAATTAAGACGGAATGAAGAATGACGAACGACGAACATGAGGCTAAGGTTCGTCTTGTCCGATTACCGGCCTTCTTTGATGCGATCTCCCAGGAAATTATCCAAGTCCGGAGTGTTGTAGATTTTCTCAGCGGTGACAGCAAAGTCGTAATCCACGCGATGAAATGTGACCTTGTCATCTTCCAGCACGATGTAGCAAGAGCGCGGGTCGCCATCACGCGGTTGGCCCACCGACCCCACGTTGATCATGAATTTCTCTTCCCCGTGCAAGAAAACATTCTCGGTTTGCTCGGGAGTGATAAATTCCAGGCTTTCAAGAAAGACGCCCGGCACATGCGTATGACCCTGAAAACAACCTTGGGTGATCAGCCCAAAGAGCTTTTCCATCTTCTTTTGATTATAAATGTCTTCCGGAAAAACGTATTCGTTCACCGGGTTGCGCGGTGAGCCATGAACGAATAACCAGGGATCGTCACGGTGAACACGCGGCAAAGTCCCCAAAAAATCCCAGCGAAGATCGATCTGGTCGCGGCTGCCCGTACCTGTTTCGAGCTGGTCACGCGTCCAAAAGATAGCGCGTTCCGCTCCACTATTAAAACCTTCGGGATCGAACATCGCCCCCTGGTCATGATTACCCAGAAGGCAGACTTTCGTATTTTTAATAACTAGGTCGAGACATTCGCACGGATTCGGTCCGTAGCCAATAATGTCGCCCAGGCAAAAAATCTCGTCGACCTTTTGGTCAGCAATATGCGCAAGCACCGACTCGAGCGCTTCGAGATTGCCATGAATATCGCTGATAACCGCGCGTTTCACCTGTATTCGACCTATTTCACTCGCAATGTACTAGAAATTGCCAACCGGAAGCCACACACCGCGTCGAGCTATCGTAGACAATCAGAACGACCGCACCGACCTGACGCCGGGCTGCCAACACCAAACTGCTAGTTTAAGTCCCTTGAACTAAGGGGTCAAGGACGATCAAAAGTGCCCCGCCTGGGGCCTAGAAAGCAGACGCCACCGTTGGTAGGTTTTCTGCTGAACCCCTCTTTCCGCCTTCCAGCCAAAGCAAGGTGCTTTTTGCGAGTCTTAGCCATCGAAACCAGCGAACGCCAGGGGACACTGGCCACGCTCGAGACCACCGGCGAGCAAAGCGCAACCGTCGGCAGTGCGGTCTTGCCAGCCGATCAACGCTCGGCTCGATCCCTGTTGCCTGCCATCAAAACCCTACTCGACGAGACAAGCTGGAAACCCAGCCAACTCGATTTGATTTGCGTCACAACCGGCCCCGGCTCATTCACCGGACTACGAATCGGCGTCACCACGGCCAAGACCCTCGCCTACGCAACCGGAGCCACCTTGGTCGAAGTCCACACACTCGCGGCAATTGCCGCCGGCGTCACCGCACCTTATCAGCGTTTGTGGACCCTCTTAGATGCCCAACGCCAAGAATTGTTCGTCGCCAGATTTGATTCTGGTTGGCAGACGCAGCCTACAGCATTACCCGAGACCCACATCCTTCCCGTCGACAAGTGGCTACAAACACTCCGCCCCGGCGACGTCGTAAGCGGCCCACCCCTACAGAAATTGCTCGAGCGTTTGCCCGAAGGAGTCCTAGCCGAAGACCCCGCCAATTGGTCTCCTCGCGCAGAAGTCGTAGGCCAGCTCGGCATCGCCGCCTACAAAAACGGAGAGTCCGTCAACGCCATGCAACTGGTCCCGCGCTACTACCGCAAAAGCGCCGCAGAAGAAAAAATCGACTCCGCAAAAGCCGATTCAGCATCGTAGCCCTCGGCTCCGCCGGGGGATTTACGCCGGGGGATTCACAAGATCGATTGCAGCACTTCTTCCGCCGCCACAATCGTCCGCTCGATATCTTCAGCCGTATGTGCCGCCGACACAAAAAGCGCCTCGTACTGACTGCAAGGCAAATAAACCCCTCGGTCGATCATCCCCCAAAAGTAACGCCCGTAGCGGTCGGTGTCACATTCACTAGCCGTCGGCCAATCGTCGACCCGGCTCGCATTGAAAAACAGAGTCATCATACTGCCAACCCGAGCAAAGCTATGGGGCAAGCCGGCAGACTTGGCCGCACGGCAAAGCCCCGCTTCAAGCTGCGCCGAAAGCGTCTCCAGCTTTGCATACGGAGGATCCTCTTTCAGCAGACGTAGCGTGGCGCAGCCCGCAGCCGTCGCAAGCGGGTTGCCGCTCAGCGTGCCTGCCTGAAAAACTTGCCCAGCGGGCAATACGTGATCCATGACCTCGGCGCGTCCCCCATAAGCACCCACCGGCAAGCCCCCGCCAACGATTTTCCCCAGCGTCGTCAAATCGGGTTGAATGCCCAAAAGCTGCTGCGCTCCGCCAAAGCCAACCCGAAAACCAGTCATCACCTCATCGCAAATCAGCAGCGCACCATGCTTGCGAGTGAGCTGTTGCAGCGCCGTGCAAAAGGCTTCGCTAGGTCGAACCACACCCATGTTGCCGACGATCGGTTCAAAAATCACCCCCGCGATTTTGTCGCCCTGCAAAGAAAAAAGCTGTTCCAGTGCCCCGACATCGTTGTACTCCAAAACAACCGTATCTTGGGTCGTCCCCGTCGTGACGCCCGGAGAACTCGGAACCCCAAGCGTCGCCGCCGCGCTACCTGCCGCCACAAGCAAGCTGTCAACATGCCCATGATAGTTGCCCGCAAATTTCACAAGCACCTCGCGCCCCGTAAATCCACGCGCAAGACGAATCGCGCTCATCGTCGCCTCGGTCCCCGAGTTGACCAGCCGTATCTTCTCGACCGAAGCAACCGCATCAATAATCAGCTCGGCCAACTCACTCTCCGCCTCGGTCGGCGCCCCGTAGCTCGTCCCCCGAGCCAACGCTTTTTCTAACGCCTCAACAACCGCCGGATGCCGATGCCCCAAAATCATCGGACCCCAAGAGCCGATGTAATCGAGATAGCGGTTCCCATCGAGATCAAAAAGATGCGCCCCCTCAGCTCGCTCAATAAAAATCGGCGTCCCCCCAACGGCACCAAACGCACGCGCCGGACTGTTCACGCCCCCTGGCATAAGTTGCTGGGCACGAGCAAAGGCGGCTTGGCTACGATCACGGAGGGTTGAGTGTTCAGTGGTCATTGGGTTCGGTGATTTCCTTCTTGGCTTGTTGGACCGCCTCGTTTGCCCAGGCTTGGTTTTCATAAAGCTGGATGATGGCTTGATACATCCGCCGCGCACGTTGCGGGTGGGCCCGACGAAGTCGCGCCGCTGTCGCAAGTCGCTCTTGAAGAGCAGGCAATTGCGAGGCAGTCTGTTCTTCGAGTTGTTCACGCCACTGCTCCATCCTCTGCCGAGCAATGACCAGCAAACGCGGATCGCCAAGTTCCGCAAACTCCGCCGAAAGCGACCGTGCCGTCTCCAAATCGACCAGGACTTTTTCAGGGTCGTAGAGTGCGAGCAAAGCACGCAATCTAGAGAGCGCACCAGCCGGATCGTTGTCGGCGATCGCCAACGCATCAAAATAAATCTGTTCAATCGGCTTCAACCCCGTCGAACCAGAAAAACGCGAGCGAGCACGCGCCTTCCGTTCGTATTGTTGAAATTCCAACTGTTCTTGTAGCGGCAGCAACCCTTCGATTCGCGGATCTTCGGGAAAACGGGTAAAGAAGGATTTTGCATCTTCCGTAACTTCCCGAGAAAGGTTGTTCATGCCTTTTTCTTCGACGGCCCGCGTGATGCTCGCAAACAACGCATCGGCGGTAGGCGGCTTCATCAGCACCCAAGCACCCCACCCAAGCAATCCCAGGGCCGCCAACAGTCCCCCAAGTTGCGCAGCCAATGCCACACGGCTACCCTTGGCCAGCTCACGCTGACGACGCGCCTCTTCGTCAACCGTTGTAAAATGTGTTGTCGTTGTACTGGGATCACTGCCCGAAAGATTCGCAGGACTTTCCAAAAGCGAGGCCGATTCTGAGCGGCTTGCTTCCGAGTCCGCAGGCTGGTCAAGCGTCGGAGCATCATACAAATCGTGCGGCACTTGGCCGTCAGAGGTCTCGCCAGGCAAAACGATCGGAGCTTCTAACGCACGCGTCACCTCTTCGTCCATCATCGCTGTGGCATCCGAGGGCAATGCCGGTTGGGGCGAACTCACCTCGTCCTCCTCCTCTAGCTTTTTGACGGGCCGAGAAAGCGCTTTTTCCATCGCTTCCATATGCCGGCTCAAAACCAACACATTCGGAAACCGATCGTCCGGTTCTTTTGACAAAAGCTGAGTGATCAACCGATCGAGCTGGTCAGGCGTATCGACGGCATAGCGCCGCACCGGTTCAGGCTCGGCAAAGCGTTGGAGCTGAAGCATCTCGACCATCGTCTTGGCCCGAAACGGGGGACGACCCGCCAACAACGCAAACATCACACAGCCGAGACTATACTGATCGCACTTCTCCGTAACCGATCGACCATCGGCCTGCTCCGGCGACATATAGTCCGCCGTCCCCAACACCCCACCAGCCGTAGTAAGCTGCGTACCACCAAACAATCGAGCGATCCCAAAATCAGCGATCTTAATCCGATTCTCGTCAGCAAGCATCACATTGGCCGGCTTGATGTCGCGGTGAATGACCCCGTGATCATGCGCATGTTTCAAAGCGCGGCAAATCTGGATGCCGATGCGTAGCGTTTCACGCCAATCAAATCGCCGCCCAGCGTTCAGCTCTTCCTCCAGACTCGTCCCCTCAACCAGCTCCATCGAATAAAAAAGCGTCCCCTCTTGTTCCCCATATCCATAAAGACGCACAATCCCATCATGTTTTAGTTTTTTCAGCGACTCGATCTCCGCCTCAAACCGCTCCCGAAAACCCTCGGCCATTGCTAGCTGAGGACTAAGCGCCTTGATCGCGACCTGCATGCCCGTCTCTGGACCAGAATCTTCATAGACAGCCGCATAAACAGCGCCCATCCCCCCCCTGCCAATCTGTTTGCCGATCCGATAGGGGCCAAGTTTGTCAAGTTTCATAGTTCGCCTCTCTTTCCCAGTCCAGCCAAGCTCCCAAGCAAGGGCTGGCGGCGGTCTTCTCGCCCTCCTGCTATCGTAGCAAGCCCAATAGGCAGGAGCTAGCAGACAGTCCCGGAAGCTCTTGAGTCGTTCGGCACGATTTCCTATAAGTCCTAGGCACTTTTGCGCTGATTCCTCGCGCCATTGGCCCCGAAGCCAAACACAAACACCCCTTCGTTACCACACGAGAACGGTACCATGAACCGATTCATCGCTCTGAAATCTCTCTTCCACATCGGTTCGACAACCGGCAACCGCCGACCCCGGCTGACGCTTTTCTTGTTGCTTGTCGGAATAACCGTCGGAACGACGACAGCCCAGGCGACTCAGTTTCCTTACGTCGCTTACGTCACCGGCGAGCAGACTTATGTCCGCAGTGGCCCGGGGCAACGCTATTACCCAACCAGCCAAATTGCCGAAGGCTACGCCGTCGAAGTCTACCGCCACGACGCCAACGGCTGGTGTGCCATCCGCCCTCCCGAAGGCAGCTTTAGCTGGGTGCCCAGCCATCATACATTGCCGATCGCCGGCGACGTCGTCGAAATCATCGCCGACCAGGTCGTCGCACACGTCGGCAGCACGCTTTCGCCCGACCGAAACGCAGTTCAAGTCTTATTACCAAAAGGCGAACGTCTCCAGCGACTACCTGCCACTGAAAGCGACGACCCCCGTTGGGTCCGTGTCACCGCCCCAGCCGGCGAGTTCCGTTGGATTGCAGCCTCAAAATTATCGCTCCAGCCCCCCCTCGAAACCCAACCCTTGCCCAAGACCAATGAATCGGGTTGGACCAAGCAATCCGAGCGCTCGGCCAACAACAGCAGCGAACCAAACGCCTTTCATCACTTGAACGCCCCTTATCACAGAAACAAAGGCGCAGCCACCGATCAAGCTGGCTTACCATTTACCTCGCCAAGCATCACTCCGTCTCAAACATCCGAGCCGCCCCAAAAGAGCAGTACGCAGAGCAATACAACAGCCATAAAAATCGTCGCCGGCTCGCCGGCAGAACTGCAACTCGCACAATTTCAATCAAAACCCTCCGAGCTAGCTCCGCCCGCGTTATTGAACAGCGAAAACCTACCGCCGCGCGTAAGTTTCGGTGGCTCAACAGCCGTTGTCCGAGCCGAGAGCGTGGAAGAGCTAGAACTGCGGCTTTCGCAAGCCGTGGTCGAATCGCCCCAGCAATGGCAGCTTGCACCGCTAGAAGCCGAGGCAAACCGTCTGCTCCAAGAGACCAAATCGCCAGCCGTTCGTGCCCAGCTACGCGAACTGGCCCAACGCATCACCCGCTTTCAGCAAGTCCAGCAGCGCTACATCAACCCTCCACCGGTAGTGGTCGCAACCAAGAACAATCCAACGTCAGAGACAACGTCGGAAAAAACAACGCCTGAACTAAACCCTGAGCCACCGGCCGTCGAATCGTACGAGCTTACCGGCTCGGTCTCGACAATTCGAGAACGTGTACAGAAAGATTTTTCGGCAAAGTCCGAGACGCCGAACGCTGACAAGCCCCTCTACGATGCCGTCGGACTGCTCAAGCCGGTCGTCTCGAAACGCAAAAACGCGCCAGAGTACGCTTTGATCAATCCCCAAGGCAAAGTCGTCTCGTTCGTCACGCCCACCTCCGATCTCGATCTGAAACCCTACATCGGCCAGCAAGTCGGAGTCCACGGCACCCGTGGTTTCATGCCCGAGTATCGCCGCACCCACGTCACTGCAGGGCGAATCACCCCCATCAACGCTACCGTCCGACGCTAGAGCGGTCCCATTTTTTGTGGCGCTCTTTTCAGCGTATGCCTCTAGCGAACCTGCCGCAAGATCCGCGAAGCCAGTTCCGACACACGCAGGTCCTCATCTCCAACGGCCAGCTCGCGTGCCAAATCGCCCAGCCCTGGATCGTTGGTCGTTGCGATCGCAGTAAGAGCACGCAGCCGAACGTCGGCATCCTGATCTTTCAGCAACCCACGCAACAAACGCCGACCCGAAGCAGCCGGCAACGTCGAAATCACTTCAAAGATCCGTAGCCGATCCACCACATTGGGCGAAGCCAGCTGTTGAATCAACAGAAGTTCGCCATTGGCAAAGCCCCGCTCGCGTAGTACCACGCGAATGATTCCCGCTTCATAAAAGTCCGAGCGGTGAAGACGCTGCAACAGCACCTCCGACGAAAGCCGTCGTAGGTCCGAAGCCAAATTCTGCATCGCTTGCGGATTTGGCACGTCCACCACCTTGCTCGCCGAGGTTTGCAATAGCTGGCGTCCACCCGCCAAGGACGCACCCACAGAATTATGGACCAACGCCCCCAGCTTCTTTTCTTCTGAGCCCAAGTCTGCTGACCAGCGTAATGTCGTTGGTGCAGGTGCGGCCCCTTTCAGAGATGGGGACAGAGTCGAGACCAGTCCAGTTTGCCCACGGAATTCCAGGGCTCGCTTCGCACGGCTCTGAACCTTTGCCCTCCAATCCATTTCGCTCGCCTGCGCAAGCGTTTCGAGCTTCGGCTGCGGAGCATCCAAGCCCGGCACCGTCTTGGTGGGTCCAACAGCTCCTACCACGGTCCGCATTTTGGGTCCGCGAGGCGGAACCGCCACAAGAATACGAGTGCAATCCGCCAACAACAGCCCCACCTGTTCGGCAGGCATAGCATCGGCCAGATCGATCAGCTCAAGTGCCAAATGCTCAGCCCATTGTTTTCCTGCCGGGCCAAATTCGTCGATGTGTTTAGCCAGAGCAGCCGTAAGGAAACTCGGCGCACTACCAAGAGGGTTTGTTGGCGACTCCTTGGCTAGCAGTTGCCAAACAGCCAGTTTTTCGTCAACGATCTGCCGCGCAATGGCAGAGCCTAGGGCACGTCGCGACGCCGCAACAGCAACCAGCGGCTCAAGCGCAGGTTCGCCCAATTGGGCCATCTGTCGCAACGGGACTTTGACTTCCCAGTCATCGAGCGTCGCAACCTGCACCGCAAGTCGACGGGCCAACTCCCCCTGATGCCAAGTCACGACCGTCGGAGCAAATTGCCACACAAAAAAAAGCATGACAGCAGTCGTGGCCCCGACTTTTAAAAGCCGCGTTGTGCTGGCACCTGCTCGCATCGGACAAACCTCGGTCAGAGTTGTTTTCGCCAAAAATGTTTTCACAAAAAAGCTGGGTGGCGATTGTCGTGAATCGACCCCTTTCGCACAACCCCGCCACCCACAAGCAAGAGGCACGAGCAACAGTGATAGCATCGCGGCCAATCCCCCTCAGAAAATTACTGCGGACCGCCCCTCAACCTAGCCGAAAAGACTCCTGTAACCCGTACAACTTCTCAGTTGTGCCGGGATTTCATTGAAGGGGGATGAATGCACTGCTATCGACACAACGCGATCGCCGTTGCGCAGCCGGTCTCGGACCACTGCGAAGGCTGGGGCCGAGGGTCTCGCTGGGTACGCCTAGCGATCTGCTGCCTAGTTCTCTGCGGCGCGACCAACCTGGCGTTTGCTGCCGAGTCAAATCGCCAGCAAGGAATGCAGGCAACCACTTCCGACGCAGCCCGTCGCCAAGCAATCAAGGCGATCCCACTCAAAAAAATCGACCCCAAGTACCGTCGCTCCGTCCACAAGGTACTCACCGACAGCAGTATCTACCGCCGGATGCCGACGCAAATGGTCGACTGCGACCCAAAACTCTTTACGTTCTTGGCCCAGAACCCCGAAGTGCTCGTCGAAATGTGGCAACACATGGGCATCAGCCGAGTCCAATTGCAGCGCAGAGGCGACAACAAATTTTTCCTCTCCGACGGTGCTGGCACCAAGGGCGACCTCGTCATTGTCGAGCAGCAATGCGACGACCAAGCCCAAAACCGAATCGTGATGTACTCCGAAGGTGCCTACGAAGGCAAACCTTTCAAACGTCCGGTCCACGCACAGTGCGTCTTACTCTTGCGAAGCGGTTCGTTCAAAGAAACCAACAACCGCGACTACGTAGCCTGCCGCCTCGACTCGTTCGTTCGGATCGAACGGACCAGCATCGAGCTTTTCGCCAAAGCTCTGCATCCCTGGGTCGGCAAAACAGCCGACGCCAACTTCGCCGACACCATCACCTTCATCAGCAACCTCTCCCAAGCTGCCGAACAACGCCCCGCAGCCATCGAGCGGCTAGTCGACGACCTCCCCCGCGTCACCAAACAACGCCAAAAACAATTCGCACGCATCGCCTACAAGTGCGCAGAAAAATACGACAGCCAAACCTCGCCCCGCATCGCACGCAAGTCGCAGTAGAGTGTCTGTTACTCAGACGGCACACATTGAAGCTGAATCCCTAGCGAGCTGACGATCGCAGTAATGCTTGAAAAGGTTGGGTTCCCCTCTTCCGAAAGCATCCGATAGAGTGGCTCACGAGCAAGGTGCGTCTCTCGGGCAAGCTTGGCCATTCCGCCTTGCGATTTTGCCACATCACGTAGCCCCAAGAGAAAGACTTCAGGGCCTTCCTCCAAACAGGCAGACAGATAGCCGGCTGCTTCCTTGGGATCGGAGAGGTCTTCAAGCAAAAATTCTTCATAGTCACTAGTCGGCATTTTTTGTCTCCCGATAGTCTTTCCAGTGCCGCCTTGCCTCAGAGATATCGCGATCTTGGCTCCCTTTATCTCCGCCAGCAAGGAGAACAACAATCGCATCACCATCGCGGCCCAAGTAAACGCGATAACCGGGACCAGCATGAATTCGTAGCTCAAGGACCCCTTCTCCGACGGACTTCAAGTCGCCAAAATTACCGAGGCGAATCCGTGCAATCCTTGCACGGATTTTTTGCTTCGCTTGTTGATCTCGCAGGTTGCGAAGCCAAGCTTTGAACGGGCTTTTTCCGTCAATCGTTTCGTAGATCTCGACCCGCTGCGGCTTAACGTCCATACATTAAAGTGTAACTTAAAGGTTACGAATGTCAAGCGGAGGGTAGAGCGGGCACTGCCCACCCTACGCCCCAAAACGCTCCTTCGCCAACTCCGCCAACCCCTTCAAATCCAGCTTCCCCGTCCCCAAAACCGGGATCTGCTCCACGGCCAAAAAACTATCCGGGCTGGGGAGCCAAAGGTTCGGCAAGCCAAGACTCTTCAGGTGATCGCAGATCGCTTGCGGCGTTTGATCGAGCTGCGTATGGACGACAACCAATCGCTCGCCCTTCCTGGCGTCAGGCACCGCAGTGACCGCAACGCGAATCGCCTCGTCGTCTTCGCCTTCGACTAATTTTTGAATCGCCTCTTCGAGGTTCAAGTGCGGCACCATTTCGCCGCCAATCTTCGAAAAACGACTCTGCCGACCAGTGATTTTTATGAATCCCTGCGGATCGACAATCGCAATATCCCCCGTCACATACCAACCCTCTTTCACCACTTCGGCCGTCTTGGCTTCGTCGCCCAAGTAGCCTCGCATCACGTTCGGCCCCTTGACCAAAAGCATCCCCGCAGTACCGATCGGCAAGTCCTCAAACGTCTCCGGATCGACCGTCTTCGCGGTCACGCCAGGAACAGGACGCCCGACCGTCCCCTCCAAACAATCCGTTTCCTTCGTCTGAGAACGACTCGCAGGCACATTCACCGAAACCAGCGGCGACAGCTCTGTCGCTCCATAACCCTCCACCGGACGAACCCCAAATTTTTTCTCAAAAGCATCGCTAAGATCGGTAGGCAGCTTTTCTGCACCGGCGACCACAATATCGAGCTTCGTAAAATCCTCGGGCAGACAACGCTTCAAATAAAGCCGTAAAAACGTCGGCGTCGCCAACATCACCGTCACACCCCACTTGCCCGCCAACTTGCTGATCTGCCGAGCCTCTTGCGGATTGGTGTGATAAACACAACGCACATCCAGCCCCAGCACCGTCCAAAGCGTGACCATAAAGCCAAACGAATGAAAAAACGGCAGCACACCCAGCAACGTATCCTCGCTGTTCAAGTGAACCACATGGTCGATCGCTTCAACGTTCGATCCAATGTTGTGATTCGTAAGCACCACGCCCTTCGGAATACCCGTCGAACCCGACGTAAAAATGACCGTCAGCTCGTCGTCGCCTGTCATTTTGTGCAGCCCGAGCAAGCGTTCCAAAATCGGCAAAGGAGTCGCATAAGCGTGCATAACTCCAAGCAGCTTGTCGACCGCCGTGATTTTCTCACGAAAATCGTCAAGCAGAATCACTTCGGCATCCAACTTGAAATCAAATTTCTCCAGCACCTTTTTGGTCGTCAGTACGTGCCGAATACCTGCCTTGCGAATACAGGCGTTCATGATATCGTTGCTCACCGTGTAGTTCAGATTCACCGCCACACGGCCAGCAAAGGTTACCGCCGCATTGGTGACGGCAGCCCCAGTCGTCGGCGGAATCAAGATCCCGATGTACTTCTCGTCCTCCTTCAGCACTTCACGCAGTAGGAGTCGCCGCAAAATGAGTGTGCGCATCAGCAGCGTACCCCCCGTAAGTTCGGCACCCGTCGTGTCGGCCATCTTAAAACGAAAGCGAGCCTTGCGGCACTTACGTAACATCAACCGAGGGAGAACCATCATCCGTTCTTTCCTTCCTAAAACGGCATCAGCGCCCAGCTCTTGGACCACCTGCCTCAGCTCATGAATGTCATGCGGCTGCTCAAGCTGCTTACCGAACCAAATCGAAACCTTACGGGACCAAAGCCGAGGACGCTTCCAGAAGAATCGTCCTCCCCGGTACGTAAAGATACTCCCCCACAGCTCATCCAGGTAGACAGGAATGATCGGCGCAGAAGTCCCCTTCAAAATATCGAGCGTGCTAGAGCGAAACCTCTGAAGCGTCCCCGACCGCGAAATCCGCCCTTCGGGGAAAATACAGAGCAGCTCGCCGTTGTTGAGCGCCTGCCGAGCGAGTTCAATCGCCTTATGTGCCGCTTTCGGCGAACGACGACTAATCGGGATGGCCCCCATGATGCGAGCCAGCCCGCTGGCCCACCAGCTCGTGACCAAATCCCCCGTAATAATCAACCGAATCGGCCGCGTCGAAATGGCAATCAACAACAACCCATCAAGCCAAGAAACATGATTCGGCGTCAGTAACGCCCCCCCCTCTTCCGGCAAATGGTGGCGCTCATGCACACGAATTTTGTAAGCCGTATGCGTGACCAACCAAGCCAAAAAACGAATCGAAGCCTGCGGAATCTCGAAAAGAATATAAAGGAGCACCGGAATCGTAAGCAGTCCGCAGAGAAGAAAGATTTGCTGAGAAGTCATCAACGGGTGCCCAAGCACCTCCTGATGAATCGAGTGGACCAACGGTTCGTGCTGGGGGTACTGCTTGGCAAAGTCGTCGACGTCGAGATTTTCAGAGGATTTCATCTGCTCAAAAATCTCGCCTGCCAAGTCGGAATTGGCTGCCGCCACCGGACTCGCCTTGAGCAATTGTTCTAACGACCCCGCAGACATCGGCGCTCGCATCACTCCGAAGGCAAGAGCCACAATCAGCACCCCCCCAAAGGTCAAAAAGTTGCTGGCGGCGAGAATCGACCCACGGCTCTTGGTCGGGCTGGAGTGCTGCATATAAGCAGCCAACGGAACATCGAACAGACCCCCGAAAAAACCGAGAGAGAAGAGCAGCATGCAAGCCAAAGCGTAGCTCGCCGTCCAGTCGGTGCCAGGATTTACCAAGGCTCCTTGCACGGTAAACAGCAACATCGCCGACGCCGCAAGGCCGCCCGCTCCCAAAGGCAAAATACCCAGCTCAACCCGACCGCCCGACCAAACCCCCGCCAAAACACTACCGATGCCGACGCCGATCACCAACGCGATCAGCAACGGAATCACCTGAGTCTGACGGGTCGTCCCCCCCTCGGTGGCAAACTGATCGATGTTCAGCTGCGCCAAGGCAGCCAATGACCAGAAGAACATAATACCTAACGCTACACGCAGTAGATCCTTGCGAGCAAACAACTCACGAAGATCCAACAGCGTTTGCTTCGGCGCGTTCCAAGGAAACCGACGCGTTGGATTCGCCGCAGGCAAACGTGCGATCAACAAGCTGGTGCCCCAGCCGAGCACCGCGGTGCCAATCAAAACAATCGCCGACAGCCACCACATCTCCTGGCCTTTTGGTCCAGTGACGGTAGCAAGCCAATTGCCGACCGCCGTCCCCAAAGCGGCCGAAATAACAGTCGTGAGTCCAATAAAACCGTTGGCAGAAGAGATCCGCGACTCCTCTAGCATCTCGGGAATACTCCCAAGCTTCGAGGGGCCAAACAATGCGCTCTGTGCGCCCATCATCGCAACAACGGCCAATAGCAACGAAACACTACCAATAAGAATCGCCACAATCGCCATCGCCATGATCACGATTTCCGCCAACTTACAGGCGACGATCACGCGACGCTTACTAAAACGATCGGCCAAATACCCCGCCGGTGCGGCCAGCAAAAGATAGGGCAACACAAACGAAGCCGTACCCGCCATCAAGATCCAACCCACCTGGCCTGGCAAGACATACTGCTTGCCAACACCAATCACCAGCCAGCGCAGGATATTGTCGTTCGAGGCTCCCAGGAACTGGGTGACCAGCAACCCCAAAAAACTCTTCGAGAGCAAACCTCGCTGGAGCGATTCCGGGGCAAGCTCTTCTTCGTTAGGGCGAGATTCACTTGCCATTATCTACTTCTGGTCATCAAGGAAGGGTTTCCGCCAATAGCCTTCTATCTTAACGACTGCCCTCGGTAGATTCCAAGCACAGTTCTTGATGAGTTGGCAAAAGGCATCGACTACTTTGCTTCCGAAAGTCGTTTAATACGGATGTTCCGATACCAGACCAAGTCGTTATGGTCTTGCAATGCTATGTGCCCCTGGCGATTTTTCCCATACTTGGGCCAATCCGAAAACTTACTCTTCGCTAGACGCTCGTTCCAGTCGTCGCTACCTATTTCACACTCGACCATCTTCTTGCCATTCAACCAATGCTCGACATGGTTCCCCTCGACCACGATCCGCACCTTATTCCATTCGCCAACCGCCGACGTCGCCTTGCTACTGCGAGCATACATCCCATAAAGCGAGCTAGCCGAAGTCAGGGTATTCCCCCCGTCATTGTGCGCGTCGTCATCAAGAATCTGATATTCCATGCCGGTGAAGTACGAGGCTTGGTCCCCTGTCGAAACACGATAAAGAATCCCACTATTGCCAGCCGGCGAAATTTTCCATTCCAAACGCAAATCGAAATCAGCAAATGCTTCCGTTGTCATAAGGTCAGCTCCACCCGCCACACGGGCAAGCACCCCCTCTTCGAGTTGCCATCCCGCCGGCCAGCCTTCCGACGCATAGCCTCGCCAAAGCGTTTTGGCGTTCGCACCCAACAACGGCTCAAAACCAGATTCCTCGACCACCTCTTCAACCGCACAGTCCGGTGCCGCTTCCAAAGCCGCCTCGACCCCCCAAGCCGGCACCGCAAGAGCTGCAAGCAACCACCCAGCGACCAACACCCGAGTCCGTGCGAGAGAGAGAAAAAATCCAAATTGGAGAGAATTATTGGCTCGGAAAGGCATTTTGAGATTTCCCTAGGGGCGCAAAAAATTGATAATGCTGCCAGAGGCAGACGGCTATTGTAAGCCGATCGAGAAACAAACACAAACGGCTAGAATGGACGGAAAATGTGAACCCCAGCGCCCTCATCGACTTGATAACCGCCCTCTGGCTAGGCTTCATCGGCGCCTGTATCGGCAGCTTTCTCAATGTCGTCGCTTACCGAATGCCGCTCGGAATGTCCGTCATCTGGAAACCCTCGCACTGCCCCAAGTGCAGCCACCCGATCCGCTCCTACGACAACGTCCCCGTACTCGGCTGGCTCTGGCTAAAAGGAAGATGTCGAGACTGCAAAGAGCCAATCTCCCCCCGCTACGCAATCGTCGAATTCGTCATGGGCCTAGCCTTTTTCGTGTTGGCCTATGTCGAACTCTTCAGCGGCGGAGCAAATCTACCCGGCGGACCTATCACTCCGTTCACCGGCGCGGCCGACAACGTATGGACCCCACAGTGGCCATTGATTGGCGTGTATGCTTACCACGGCTTACTACTCAGTTGGCTCCTCAGCCTGACATTGATCGCCTTCGATGGCTTGAAGATTCCCCAAAAGCTTCTCTTCTTCGGAATCCTTCTCAGCCTATTTGCCGTCGTGCTAGGAAGACCCCACATGGAAGCCCTCGGAATACTAGCCTTCGGTGCAGTTGCGTTACTGCACAATGCTCGGAAGGTTTAACGCCATCGCCAGAAAGATGGAAGTTTCCCCTCTCAGCCTGGATTCGTTGGACACCCTGCTCGCCACGAGATAAAATAAAAACATGAACACCGCGACCTTCCAAGACTTTTTGCGTCGACAGCCTTTTCAACCGATCGAGGTTCGCATGAGCAATGGCGATGTGCATCAAATCCGCCACCCCGAGAACGCATTTCTTTTGCGATCGAGCGTGATTCTGGGCAGTCCCACATCGGACAACTTTGAGTTTCTCTCGCTGCTACACATAGTGAATGTAAAAGCCGTCTCAATGGGCTCTCAACAGACAAATGGCGATTCGCAGAACGAGTGATTTCCGTCCTACTTATCTCGCAGCACCTTTGCCGCCTCACAAGCAAAATAAGTCAGCACCCCGTCCGCCCCCGCACGCTTAAAAGCAATCAAGCTCTCCAGCATCACCTGTTCGCGGTCCAACCAACCACGCTCAGCCGCCGCCACGAGCATCGCGTACTCACCGCTCACCTGATACGCAAAAGTCGGCACACCAAAACGGTCCTTCACCCGCCGGACGATATCCAAATACGGCATCCCCGGTTTCACCATCACGCTGTCCGCCCCTTCGGCAAGGTCCAGCGCCACTTCGCGCAGCGCTTCGTCCCCATTCGCAGCGTCCATCTGATACGTCCGTTTGTCGCCGCCGCCCAAATTGCCCGACGAACCAACCGCGTCGCGGAACGGACCATAAAAAGCCGAAGCATACTTGGCCGCATACGCCATGATCTGCACCTGTTCAAAGCCCGCTTCGTCCAACGCCCGGCGAATCGCCCCCACCCGCCCGTCCATCATGTCCGACGGCGCAATAACATCACACCCCGCTTCGGCTTGGACCACCGCTTGCCGGCAAAGCATCGCAACCGTCTCGTCGTTCACCACATACCCCTCACGCACCAAACCATCTTGCCCATGACTCGAATAAGGGTCGAGCGCAACGTCACAGATCACGCCGATCTTGTCCCCATGAACAGCTTTCGCCGCGCGAACCGCCCGGCATACCAAATTGTCTGAATTGACAGCTTCCTCACACTCCGGCGTTTTCTTGTCGGCAGCAGTCGCAGGAAACAACGCGACCGCCGGAATCCCCAGCCCAGCAGCTTCCCCAATAGCCTCGACCGCCAAATCAATCGAAAGTCGCTGCACGCCCGGCATCGAAGCAATCCCCTCGCGTCGATTCTCACCCTCACAAACAAAAAGGGGCCAAATAAGGTCATCAACCGACAACCGATTCTCACACACAAGTCGGCGCGACCAATCATGGCGTCGAAGGCGACGCAGACGAGTTTGAGGATACGAGGATTCAGACATATTCGACTGCAATATACGGGTGAGGGCGGGTGGCCTAGAATATCGGACTTCCATTATCGGAACCCCAGGCCATAAAATCTACCGGTAATCTGGATGTAAGATGTGAGATATGCGCTTGATGATCTGAAAAAGCAATTCGGACAATCAATCAAAGCACTTCTCACGTCCACATCTTCAATCAAATATCTTCAATCAAATATCCCCAAATGTCTTCGCAAGAACCCAAAATGGCGCTAGGCCCCTTCCAATTCCGCCCAGCCAACGTAAGCGTCAACGGACGCCCGCCGATCGACGATTGGAAAGGCCCCCTGCAATTTGCCCTCTGGTGCCAACGGGCAAGCCCCTGGTGGATTGGCGACATGATCAATCGGGGCGAAGACCTCTACGGCGAAGAATTCGGCGAAGCCTGCGGCGACACGCTCTCCACCGAGATGGTCAGCCGCTATGCCTCGGTCGCACGACGCGTCCCCGCCCAAAACCGACGCCCCGCGCTCTCCTGGTCCGCCCACGCCGCAGTCGCCCGTCTCCCCCACGCCCAACAGCGTCGCCTCCTCGCCGAGGCTGAAAAGCAAGGCTGGAACAGCGAGGAGCTACGCAAAAAGGTACAGGAGATCGTCAAAAAACGATGATGACCTACACTCCAACCGAAATCGCGCTGATCGCAATCATCATGTCTCTTGGCAGCGTCGTGCAAGGAGCCGTCGGCTTTGCCTCGGGACTACTCGGCGTGCCACTCCTAGTACTCACCGGCTTTTCGTTGCCCGAAGCGGCAACGATCAACCTCGTCTCGACCAGCGTCCAAAACATCACCGGCGCTTGGAAGTTGTGGCCTCATCTAGACCCAAGCGAGTTGGCGTTCCCGGTCATCGTGCGCTGGTTTGCCATTCCATGCGGAACCTATTTGGCCTACGTAGCCGACCAACGACTCGACCCAGCCCAGTCAAAACAATTGATCGGCCTCTTTCTTTTGGCAATCGTCGGCCTCTTGTGGGGCTGCAAATTTTCGCCGCGCGAACACTTACACCGGGGCTGGCAAACGCTCATTTTTGCCTCCTCCGGATTCCTCATGGGCTTCGCAGCCATCGGCGGTGCCCCGATGGTCGTTTACGTCAATTCACTCACCTGGACAGCCAATAAGTCCCGCGCCTTTTTGTTTTTCTGCTCGGCCGCCTCCCTCCCCATTGCTTTTGCAACCTACTGGTTCGAGCATGGCGAAAAGATACTACCCGCCGCTCTGACAACGATTTGTCTGATGCCACTCATCTTCACCGGCCTGTGGCTAGGCTTGCACCTGGGCCACCAGATTCCCAAACCAATGTTTCGCCGGATCACTTATGCACTGATCCTCTTAATAGCAATCAGCTCAATCGTTGCCCCGCTATTTACTTAGAGCCTACCCGAAATTCCCCTCCCCGCTTTCGGAAAGAAATAGCCACAGAGTGCACAGAGAACCCACAGAGTGCACAGAGAAACAGAGTCCTGATAACAAGCCCTTCTCGGTGTTCTCTGTGAACTCTGTGGCCAATTTTTCTTTTCCGACATGACTGTTCTCCTGGGTTCTGGGATAGGTTCTTCGAGTCGACCACATTACAACCTATCTGTAGCGAGAACTTTCGCAGTCGTTGACCTATCGTTTCCCGAGGACACAATGCACCAAGCAGCCGCCGAGCGTTACAAACAGATGTCCTACAACCGTTGTGGCCGCAGCGGCCTCAAGCTGCCAGCCGTTTCGCTCGGCCTATGGCACAACTTTGGCGGCGTCGACGATTACCAAACGGGACGATCCATCGTTCTAAGAGCCTTCGACCTGGGAGTCACCCACTTCGACCTAGCCAACAACTACGGCCCGCCGCCAGGATCCGCCGAAAAAAGCCTTGGCAAAATGCTGCGCGAAGATCTCGGCACGCATCGCGACGAGCTAATCATCTCCACCAAAGCGGGCTACACCATGTGGGACGGCCCCTACGGAGATTGGGGATCGCGAAAATACTTGCTCGCAAGCCTCGACCAAAGCCTCGCACGCACGGGCCTCGACTACGTCGACATCTTTTACTCGCATCGCCCAGATCCCGAAACGCCCCTCGAAGAAACCATGGGAGCACTAGCCACCGCCGTCCGCCAAGGAAAAGCTCTCTACGTCGGACTCTCCAACTATCCCGCCGAGCTGACCCGCCAAGCCTGTCAGATTCTTCGTGACCTGGGAACACCCTGCTTAATCCATCAGCCACACTACTCCATGCTCGACCGCTGGATCGAAGACGCCTTGCTCGACGTTCTCGAAGAAGAAGGCGCAGGGTGCATTCCCTTCTCACCCCTCTCTCAAGGCCTACTCACCAATCGGTATCTCAACGGCATCCCAGCCGACTCACGCATAGCCAAACCTCACGGCTTTCTCACCGAAGATCGTCTCGACGAGCCAATGCTCCGAAAGATTGGCCAACTCAACGAAATCGCCAACCAACGCAACCAATCGCTAGCGCAAATGGCCCTAGCCTGGGTACTGCGAGACCCACGGATAACAACCGTCCTGGTCGGAGCAAGCTCTGTAAAACAGCTAGAACAAAACCTCGGCTGCCTTGAAAACTGCTCGTTCAGCCAGACCGAACTGAAAAGCATTGAGTCCACTTTAGCCGAGTAATACGCATCGGAACTAGCGTTTTGAATAGCCACAGATGCACACAGATAAACGCAGATGCTTTCTTCAAAAACTAGCCATCTGCGTTCATCAGCGCGTATCTGCGGCTAATTTTTTCGTCGCCAACAACACGCACGCTGCTTTTAATCAGTGCGCGTAGAACCAGGAGAAGAACTCGTTGTTTTCGCGAATTTCCGCGTGTTTCGCGGGCATGTTTCTGCCCTCTGATTGTACTTTGAAACGGTTGACGCAAAAAAAAGAGGCCGCCCATTTGGACGGCCTCTTTTAGTCTGAATAAATCGACCTGTTGTCTAAGGCCTGTTGTGCCTAGTGAGAGCGGCGGCTAGCCAGCATCCCAACCATACCCAAGGCAATCAGAGCCAGCGAGGCAGGCTCAGGGATCATGTCCGTTTGGACATTAAACATGATGTTTTTCTTGTCGATAAACGAGAAGCCCGCTTCGCTCAGCGCGAAAAGCCGGTTATTTATTTCGACGTTAAAAGCGGTCACCTTGCCAGGCACCGAGCCAAACCCTTGAGCAAATCCACCGGCCCAGAGACCCGAGTCAGGAGGAGTGTCGCTCTGATCACGATCTACCGCAAAGTTAATGGGGAAATTGATTGGCGGCCCAACAACCGGGGCACCATTCACTTCAGTGACACGGATCGTACCACCACCACGGACCCCTACCCGGTTTCCAGGCAAGCTTGGAATTAGAGACCAGCTACCACTTTCCATCAAGGAAATCCCAGTAGCCCAAGTACCCGGATCAGCTTCGACCGTAAACGTCAAGAAACCATCGGTGACATCCACTCCCCCAACACCGGTCGCCGTAGCGGCAAACGAATTGGGATGGTTGAAGGCAAGCTTGTTCGGTGTGGAGGTGTCCGCTACCCCAAAGAGATTCGCGGGATCACCCGGCGTCTGAGTCGTTTGCACAATGTCACTGAACGAAACAAGTCCAGCATCAACCGAATCAGTGCAAATAAGCGTTGTCAAAACAGCTGTCAAAACAAGCGTAAGAGCGCAGCATGCGCGTGAGAAGTTAAATCCATAAGGTGTCGTAAGCATTGGTTCTCTCCCTAATAAACTATCCAACCTGTTGCTACCGATTTGCCCCAGCAACGGATGAGCTAAACCCAAAAATACCATCAAGTCCTGCTGTTCAGATCCATCTGATCATGCACCGATTGTAGCCCTCCTCAACGGGCAAATCAATGGATTTGTTCGACTTTTCTACTTAATCTTGCGGTTAGCCAGTTCGGATACGTCCTGGGTGTTTTCCCCTCTATCCGCAAGAGTGGTATGCCACAAGCTGTTTCATGTGCCGTGATTAGCACTAAACCACCGCCTGCAAACGGGTGCAAAGGCATCAAAAAACACTCTGTTCTTCGGAAAAAGCGATCTGGCGTCCCCAATCCCGAATTGCCAGCCCGTTTTCTAGCGATTTACCCAGGCATTCAGGGCATCCAAAGATTCTTCGGCATTTGCGAGTCTCCACGTCTACACGGAAAAATCTCAATTATAATGTGTCGGTGCCCACTTGTTCGGGGGGGCTGTATTCGATCCGTGCTATTCGAGACGCACCGTATGTCCCTACTTCGCAATGTTTTCCAGCATTCCAAATCAAAATCGCCTGCTGCGCACATGACCTGGGCCTCGCGAACCCTCTCCAGCCAAGTCTCCAAAACCCGCGATTTTCTCAGTCGGCGGCTCTGGGCATGGCCCATCATCGCAGTGACGCTGCTGCTGGCGCTCGGCTGGGGCGTGCATGGGTCCATCGAAAAGACAATGGATTCCAATTTGCGGTCGCAGCTACAAACCCTGCTCGACGTCGAAGTCGCCATGATGCGTACCTGGCTAACCGCACAAGAGCATAATGCCCAAAGCGTCGCTGGCGACACCGAAGTGCGGCAACTCATCGCCAAGCTACTGGCCGCCGAAGACAGCGCCGAAGACAGCGAACACCACGACACCAAACTCATCGCCAAACAATTGGCCAAACAACTCGGCCCAGCGATGAACTCGCACGGCTACGGCATGTTCTTTGTAGCCGACCGCAAGGAAATCCTAGCCGCCACCCATCGCGATGCCGTAGGACTAACACTCCCCAAAGGGTTTGAAACCGTCACCGAACGCATCTACGAACACCAAACAACCGTGACCCCACCTTTTGCCAGCCTCCTCACATTGAGCGACGCCCAGGGGCGAGTAAAAACAGGCGTCCCCACCATGTTCGTCATTGCCCCCGTCCTCGACGAACACCTCCAGGTGGTCGCTTCCCTGGGACTACAAATCAATCCCGAACACGAGTTCACCCGCATTTTGCAACTAGGCCGCCTAGGCGAGTCCGGCGAAACCTACGCCTTCAATGAGTCTGGCACGATGCTTTCCAACAGCCGCTTCGACCACGATTTAATTCTGCTCGGCCTGCTACCCGATCTCGAAGAGACACGTTCCATCCTGCAGGTCCAAATCCGCGACCCGGGCGGAGACATGACCCAGGGCTTCCGACCCCAGGTCCGACGCGCAGAACTCGCGCTCACCCGAATGGCAGAGTCGGCGATCAGCGGCGAATCCAAAGTCGACACCCTAGGCTACCGAGACTATCGCGGCGTCAACGTCGTGGGGGCCTGGACATGGCTCGACGAATACGGCTTCGGTGTCGCGACCGAAGTCGACTACGCCGAAGCCTTCCGCCCCCTAACAATCCTCAAACGAACCTTCTGGGGATTGCTCGCTCTGCTGGCAGCCAGCTCCCTAGCCATTTTTGTCTTTACGATTCGCGTCGCACAACTGCAGCGAAAAGCACAGGCGGCAACGATCGAAGCAAAACAGCTTGGCCAATACAAGCTCGAACAAAAGTTGGGCGAGGGCGCTATGGGCGTCGTCTATCGCGGACGACACGCTATGCTCGCCCGCCCCACGGCCATCAAACTGCTTGATGCCGACAAAGTGACCGACACCTCGATTGCCCGATTCGAGCGAGAAGTCCAAATCACCAGCAACCTCAATCACCCCAACACCATCGCGATCTACGACTTCGGTCGCACCCCCGAAGGCGTCTTTTACTACGCAATGGAGTTCCTCGACGGACTCGATTTGCAAGAACTCGTCGATCGCTACGGTCCACAGCCACCAAGTCGAGTCATCTACATCCTCCGCCAGATTTGCGGATCGCTGTACGAAGCCCATTCGTTGGGCCTAGTCCACCGCGACATCAAACCGGCCAACGTCATGCTCAACCGCCGTGGCGGCGAGGGCGACGTCGTCAAAGTCCTCGATTTTGGACTCGTCAAAGCACGCGAAGGCGAACACGCAGACGACCCGACCAATCATTCGATGGCCGGCACGCCCCTCTACATGTCGCCCGAGGCAATCCAAACACCCGGTTCAGTCGACGCATGCAGCGATCTCTACGCCGTCGGCGCACTAGGCTACTTTTTATTGACCGGACATCCGGTTTTCGAGGCAGACCAGTTGTCGGAACTTTGCCGCATGCACGCCGCCGAAATACCACAGCCCCCTTCCACGCGCGTCGGCAAACCGATTCCCGAATGCCTAGAAAACGCAATCCTCGCCTGTCTAGAAAAAGCCCGCGCCAAGCGACCCCAGACAGCCCGCGACCTAGCCAACCTGCTCGACCGATGCCCCGAAGCACACAGTTGGTCCGTCGACGACGCCGACGCATGGTGGGGACGTCACGAACGAGGCCAAGCCGATCCGCCTCAAGGCTCGACACGAGTCAGCAGCTACGACGCAACCATCGCGCAAGAGTAGAACAAGTTTCGACTTACCCCTCATACCCCATCAAAATCTCATCCGGCGCGAGCCCCGCGATGCTCTTAAATTCCCCGTCGGCGATTGCTGCGCCAAGCTGCGTGACCTGCTTATAAAAGCGGTTGCTGGGCCGCTTGCCTGTGAACTTCTGGATCAACTCTTGGCAAGCAATATCTGCCGAAGTCCGGACGATTTCGTCCGATTGACGAGCGCCGTAAAGGCTGGTGCAGAGGATGGTAATGAGGTCCTGGCAACGCCCCGACAGCTCCGCCATACGGCACTGACGATCGGCCAACGACAACTGAAACGTGTTCATCGTCGTATCGACTTCAAGGGCCATCTTTTGCAACTGCGTACAGGCGAACTCAGCATGGCGAGCCAATTCCGCGGGCATCGTCGGTATTTGACTACTAGAGGTCGACATCAGCCGACGCGCAACCATCCACTTCAGATACGGAAACACAACCCCCTTCAACGCCCAAGCATGCGACGGGTTCAGCGGATTCGGCTTCTTGATGCCGGCGGCCGCCAACGCCTTACCAATCGGCTCGAAATACGTCTTGCCGTGGTGTTTTACCAGCGACTTGAAGAACGCCATCGCAAGCATCTCGCCTTCGCCCTCATAAATACAAGGGGCAAGGTATTCATGGACATTGTCGCCCAACAGATGCCCGTGCAAAAACGACCGCCCCCCGTGCGTCTTCATAAACAGCTCGATGGCCGCGTGCTTCTGCGACTCGCTCCCAAAAATCTTGGCAATGACACACTCCATCTCGCCCCGATAGCCGCGATCGATCAGCCCCGAGCACCAAGCTGTCAACGCATCGCACGCCGTGATCAGCCCCGCAAGTTGCCCCAAACGCCGCTGGACCAACTCACGTTTGGCAATCGTCGCACCATAAGTCACGCGGAACTTAGCCCAAGGAATCATGCTCGCCATCATAATCCGCATCGTCCCAGCCGCATTCGCACAAAGCGCAATGCGCCCAAGGTTCAACCCGTGGTAAGCAATCGTCAGCCCATCACCCCGCGCAGGCACAAGTAAGTTTTCTTTAGGGACGCGCAAGTCCTTGAAAATTAGCCCTTGGTTGTAGGTATGCTTCAGCGCCCAGATGCCGTACTTGCGAAGCTGAAAATTCGCGTTTTCCTCTTTCGGCAAATCGACAATTAGCACTGCCGGCTTCTCATCGATCAGACAGACCAGCCCAATCGTACGTCCAGGCACAACATTCGTGATAAACAGCTTTTCTCCGTTCACCACATAACTATCGCCGTCCAGCACCGCCTTGGTACGAAGCTGCGTAAGATCACTCCCCGCACAAGGCTCCGTCAGTGCAAAAGCACTCAAACGCGACCCATCCGCAAGCCCAGGCAAAAAACGCTGCTTTTGCTCGGCATTGCCAAACGTCCGCACCGGATCAACAGCACCAATACACCCATGCACCGACGCAAGCCCAGCAATCGTCGGGTCGGTCATCGCCATACGCGTGATGAACGGCGCAAACGTCGAAAACGCCGTACCGCTACCCCCATGCTCTTTGTCGACAAGCAAGCCCCAGTACCCCGTGCCCGCAAGATCTTCCATCACCGCTTCGATGATTTTTCCCTTCTCATCAAGCAGCGTGCCCGCCGCACGGTGACGCTGCACCACAGCAACCGCATCGTCCATCACCTTTTGAATATCGGCAGGCGTCGAAGGCGCTTCGCTCTGAAACAACTCGACCGGAACCCCTTTGTCCCAAACCGCCGCATGCGCCGGACTATTCACCGTTTGGTACTGCGGAGCAAAAAGCGATTCGACCTGATCATCGGCCGCATCAATCGCCCCCGTCCGCCGGGCTTCATCATCACTCTTGCCACCCAGCTTCAGCGCCGTCTCAGCAAAAGAGATTTCCCGTTCAGAGTCGTCAGGCTTGGAGGTGTCGTTGCTCATGTTCAAAGGCCGCAAGTCAAAGGAAAATAAATCAGAGAAAAAATAAATCAGAAAAAAATAGCCGCGATGCAACGCATCGCCGGAGTCACCCAGTCGTGGTCAACTCAATTATACCCCATTCCAACGATTTGCCAGTTGTGAGCCGCAACAAAACACTTTACCCTTTTTACAAAGATTCACATTTTAACCCATTTGCCCCATGTTTTTTCACCCTTCACCCTTCACCCTTCACCCTTCCATGAACGACCCACGCATCACCCAACTCGCCAATCTGCTGCTCGACCATAGCTGCCAGATCAAAAAGGGCGAAAAAATCCTCATCGAAGCCTTTGACCTGCCCGAGCCGAATCTCGTCTGTGCGCTCGTCGAAGGCGCTGCCCAGCGAGGAGCTATCCCCCTCGTCTCAACCAAACAAAACGCCGTTCTCCGGTCCCTTTATCAGACGGCGACCGCCGAAAGCATGAAATCCGTAGCCGAGTTTGAGGGGGCACGAATGCACTCCTGTCAGGCCTACGTCGGCATTCGCGGTGCCGCCAACAGCAGCCAGTTCGCCGACGTCCCGCACGACCGCATGGACCTCTTCCAGCAACATTGGTGGAAGCCCGTCCACGGCAGCATCCGCGTCCCCGACACCAAATGGGTCGTCCTTCGCTACCCGACCGACTCCTTCGCCCAATCGGCAAACATGAGCACCGCAGCCTTCGAGGAGTTTTATTTTGACGTTTGCACAGCCGACTACGCAGCGATGGGCAAAGCCCAAGAACCGCTCGTCGCACGGATGGAGGCCGCCGACCGCGTAAAAATCATCGCCCCCGGCACCGAACTCGAATTCTCCATCAAAGGCATCCCCGTCATCCCCTGCAACGGCGAACGAAACATCCCCGACGGCGAAGTCTTTACCGCCCCCGTCCGAGACAGCATCAACGGCGTCATCCGCTACAACACCCAGTCACGCTACCAAGGCACCGTTTTTGATAATGTCGAGTTCGAGTTCAAAAACGGAAAAATCATCCGCGCCGAAGCGAACGAAACAAAAAAGCTCAACGAAATCCTCGACTCCGACGAAGGCGCTCGTTACGTCGGCGAATTTGCAATCGGCACCAACAACCGCGTACGCCACCCAATGCTAGACACGCTCTTCGACGAAAAAATCGGCGGCAGTTTTCATCTCACCCCCGGCCAAGCCTACGAAGAAGCCGACAACGGCAACAACAGCCGCATCCACTGGGACTTGGTCCTCATCCAACGCGAAGACTACGGCGGAGGCGAAATCTGGTTCGATGGGGAGTTGCTACGCAAAGACGGCCACTTCCTCCCCGACGATCTCCAGGGGCTGAATGCGGGGTTGTAGTATGCGGGAGAGCAGCGTGGTAGAATAGAGAAGTCAATCGTTACGGAGGTAGCCAAATGCACATTGAAATTCCCGAAGATATGTATCGAACGATTGCTGCTCTGCATGGCGACGTTTCGGCGTTCGTCGAAAATGCGGCTCGACAAGCTCTCCGAGCCAAGGAACCGATTGACAAACCCAAGTTCGATGCCGATCAGCTTCTCTCCGAGTTTCGTGATCTCGAAGGGATGTTTGGCAAGGCAAGCCTCGACGAAGTGCTCTCTGATCGTCGCTGCGGGATGGAATGATGCCTCTAGTCGTTGATGTCTCGGCGATTGTTCCATTGGCCTTTTCGGACGAAGATCACACCCTGGCCGAAGCAGTCGTTCACAAGCTGGCTACCGAAGGTGGTCTGGTTCCGGCACTTTTCTGGTTTGAAATTTGGAACACACTCGCCATGGGCGAACGACGCCTACGCAGCACGCCAGAAAACACTGGCCGTTTTGGCACACTACTGGGAAAACTGGATTTGATAGCCGACCCCTTGCCGGATGCCGGGCAGATTTTTCTATTAACTCGCCGCTATGGCATCACTGCATACGATGCTGCTTATCTCGAATTGGCCCTCCGCACGAACTCGCCCCTAGCCACCCAGGACAAAGGCCTGATCAAGGCGGTTGCGGCAGCGGGTGGTACTCTCTTTGCAGCCGATGCAAAGTAGCACAAAAACCGTGCCACAATTCTTGCAGCCGTTGCCAGAGGTACGGCGCGGCTAATGCTGCTAGGCTCTTGCTATATATGCTCACACCTTTTGAACGATTGCACTTCCCAGCGTTTCTCGTTGCATATCCCCCGTACACTCAATGGTGTTGCATCATCCACATATGTCTAAATAATTTTTAAACATGCTCTTTGCCGGATGAAATTGCGAGGAAAGCCACTTCAGTTCCGTGGCAATACTAGCGTTGATTTTCTGGAGTCCGCGTGCCTTGTTGGCCTCCTCCTCCGCCCTCAAAGTATGAAGCTCTATTCCTCGCTTATGAATTTCATCAATAATATTGGGGGATTTCGGGGCCAAAAAAAAGTCCGCTTCCGAAGTGGCGTTTCGAAAATTAACAATGTCATTTGTGGCAACTGTTGCATTTTTCACAACGATTCTTAGAAACTGAACGACCTCTTCATAAATACGAAACCTGCGATCGTAGCGATCCAAAGTAACCTTGAGTTGATTCGTCCTCCATTGTTGCCAAGCAATGTACACGGCTACCAGCGCAATAAGTGGGGTTAGCAATCCTTTGGATATTTCAAGGATGCTTGCTAGTTGATCAAGAGTCATAGGCTTGGTACTCCAACTCTAATACTCGGAGTGTAGTTTCGGAAAGAGCATTTCGAGTCATTTGGAACCAATCCAGGACCACCTTGCACTGTCCGTCTAATTGTAACAGAAAAATCCGGCGATTTAGTGATCACTGCCGAGCCAATCGCCACCACAACCATCGCCAGCAGCGCCGACTCCAACGAAAAACGAAACCGCTCTCGCTGGAATCCCCGTGCAACCGAAACGCCTGCCATGATCAGCGCGATGGCGATACCAAAATCAATAACGACTTCGTACGCCGGAATCAGCAGGCAGACCAACAAAAAGACGCACACGACCGCAAATCGCAAAAACCAATGTCGTCGCACCACCGCCGCCCAAATGCCAAGCAGACCAAAAAAAGCGGCGGGCAGAGCGTCGATAAGATGGTATACGGTCAAAGGGGCTGCCTCGCTGTTCCAAAGGACTGTGCAACGATTCTACACTCAAAAACTCCACGCACAAATCCAAGCGTTAGTGTGAACCTCCCCATTCCCAATCCTCATAGCGTGAAAAGTTTCACAAACCTTCGTTGTGAAAAATTTCACAAGCCCCTATTTTCTTCCAAAACAGCTAGCCGCGCGTAGGCCATCGGTGTTATCCTAGAGGATGACTGGCCGACTGCCAGTCTCTTTTCATGGATGCCCGCTTTTCTGTTTTGCTTGTTGCCATTTGCTGCGCCATTTGCTGCGATGGCGCAAACGCCTCTTGTGGAGCGTAACAATGAATCAAACGACTGCCCGCGATTGTATGGTGACCCGACTCGTGACGTTGCCTCCCGAGATGGATGTGATGGTCGCCGTTCAGCGCTTACTCAAAAACCGAATCTCCGGTGCCCCGGTGGTCGACGCCGACGGAAAGTACCTAGGTGTCTTTTCTGAAAAGTGCGCGATGCAAGTCTTGCTCGACGCCGCTTACGAGCAACTACCGAGCAACCAGATCGGTGCGTTCATGGATACCGAAGCACAGACGATCGACCCCGATACCCAATTGCTCTCAATCGCCCAAGCATTCTTGCTGACCTCTTACCGCCGGCTACCGGTACTAGAAGAGGGACGCCTCGTCGGCCAAGTCAGCCGCCGCGACGTCATGCGCGCCTCGCTCGATCTCCTCAAGCTCAAGCCAAACCGCTCCGAAGAGTCCTCGCTGCTCTACCTAAGCGCCCTCGTCGAGCGAAACGAAGCCCCCCTAGCCTAGCCAGCAAGAACGCTCAGAAGAAAATTGAACCACGACGAAACAACGAAAACAACGAAAAAATAGCGTCGTTTCTTCGTTCCGTCGTGGTTCATTTTTTTGAGAAGTCCCCCAGTCCCCTAGGCATTTTTGCTCCCCTTTGATACCCTAAGGGCCTAAATGCTTCCGACACTTTTGCCGCGACCCAAACCCAAATAAAAACGATGGCCCAAGCGATTGCCGGGGTAGTTCCCGATACCGAAAAAGAAGTCACCGTGATGACCGTTTGGCCCTCGTTGGCCGCGACCGCCTATGGCCGTTGGTGGGGACGCCGCTTTGCAAACAACGTTGGCATCACCCTGTTCGGCGTGCCAATAACCATCGGACGTGTCCTGGCCTTGCTGTCGATCCCCGCGATCTTGCCCGTCTATTTCCACATGATCATCCCCAAGCTGCCGTTCGTCGTGTTTGGCATCTCGAACTCAGCTTGTCGGCGTTACCGCCTAACCAACCGACGCGTAATTGTCGAGCAAGCGTTCGGCGGCGGCGAACAACAGAGCGTCTCGCTCGACCGGTTCGACTCGATCGACATCGAAGTCGAGCCAGGACAAGAATGGTACCCCGCCGGAAATCTCATCTTTCGGCTCGGCGACGTCGAAACCTTCCGTCTAGTGGGGGTTCCCCACCCCAAACCTTTTCAGCAGACATGCCTGAAAGCCAACGCCGGTTTTGTCGGCGTCCAGCAAGCCCGTGCCATCGGTGCCGCGGTCTAGCCCTTCTTTCTTAGTAGCCTTCGTCTCCCCCTGACCAAAATCTGCGGCTCTCCGTGTCAGAATATAACGGTCAGGTGCTGCTTGCCGAACGGCGAGACTTCGGCTGTCTTGACGGATCTGCTGCTGAAAAGGAATCTTCACCCTCTGTCGAGCTTCTTGCGCCGATGTTATTCATGAGAGCTGGCACCGGGAGGTAGCAGCCGAACGAATACAAGGAGGAGTAGGGCATGCGAAGGATTGTCGCACGGATGACGCAATGGGGCGCCACGCTGGTGGTTTTGAGCCAGGTTTCTGTTTTTGCAGACGACGCCGTCCCTCTTGCTGTTGTCGAGCCGATTGCCGAAGTCGTGATTGCCGACGCGCTCCCCTTAAAGCCGGTCCAGGTAAAACCGGTCGAGACGCCCCCCAAAGTCCCTCTCTTTCAACACGCGACCTATCCCACCGCCTGGACCGCTGCGCAGAAAAGCAATCGGCCCATCTTGGTCTTCGTTTCGATGCCAAACTGCCCTCATTGCGTCAAAATGGTAGACCAGACCTACCACCTCCCGCACGTCGAAGCCCTGGTCTCCAGCTCTTTCGAGACCATCTACGCCGGACGCTATACCCATGCCAAGCTCGTAGAGAAGCTGCATATCAAGTGGTATCCGACCACCGTACTCGTCGGCCCAAACAACAAAATCTTGGATGTCATCGAAGGCTACGTCGATCCAGCACGGTTTCAGCAACGCCTCCAAACCGGCCTAGCTTCGCTAAACAAGCCAACAGCAACCCAGACCCGCTGATGATACTTTGTCTCGATCCTTACAAAGCATTTTCTACAGGTTCTGTGCTCTTATTCACACTTGGCACCGGGCAGTTCTGCCGATGATGGAAGGTATCCGAGCGTCGTGACGTTCGGTTCATTTCCTTTGTCTTTCCAGAGTCCCGAAAAATGCCCAAGTTCTCGCCTGTCGTTGCACTGATCTCCCTGGTTTTGGTCTTCCTGGTTTTGGCTACCCCCGAAGCTTCTGCGCAGTACGACACACGCGGCCGGACGCAATCGCCCAAGTTGTTCACCCAAACCAGCATCGAAAAAGTCTGGCAGACCGCGACGCAAAAGCAGCAGCCGATGCTCGTCATGTTTACCTCCGACAATTGTCGGTTTTGCAAGAAAATGCTAGCAGAAACCTACGGCCACCCAGGCATCCAGCAAATGCTGACCGGCCGCACCCAGACGGTCTTGGCCCACTCAGACGACTACAAGAGCCTGATCAAACGCTTGGGAATTCGCGGCTACCCAACGACGGTCCTAATTTCGCCAAAGGGCGACGTCCTCGACCTCATGCAAGGCTATCTGCCTCCCAAAGAATTTGCGCAACGTGTAAGCCCATTACTCAGAACGCAAGTAGCAAAAAAAGTCGACCGAAAGTAGGGTCCGCTCCGCAGACCAGCCGGCTTCTTCAAGGCTTAGGAATGGCTCAAAAACAACTTCGGCATTTGAATGCCTGCTTAAAGTAGCCTTCCGCAAGAAACTACGCCAAAGGCGTTACACACCGTAGCCCAGGGTCGACGCAAAGCGGCGCACCCTGGGTTGGCTAGTTGCTCTTCAAAGCAGTTCCTAAAGCTTGCTGACGTTGATCGGCCTCTTCTAACGGACGCACACAAAGCGGCGATTCAAGATCGACCTCAAAGCTAACCGGGTATTTGAATCCCGCTGGCGGCACAGGTGCCAAGCCGGGCATGCGTCGCATCACTCGCAAAACAAACTCTTTAACGGCTGGCCGCCAGCCCACCAGTTCCGTCGATCGGTAGCTACCCGGCAAGATTTTTCTGAAATGCCGATTGGCCAAAAAGACGTTGTTGCGGCGCGAACCCCGACGCGTCATATGCTCGGTCGAAAGCGAGACGTTCAGCCCACCGGTGTTTTCAACGCGATGCGGCGTATGCTGCGGCCAAGTTACCATTTCGCCCGGCTGAAGGTCGTAGCTCGTGGCCAACTCGTCCCACTCGGCTCGGAATTCCAACTCTTCCGACTTCTCGCCACAAAGGACCCCCTCGATCGTTTCGTCCGAGACAATCCCCGTCTCTAACGGATAGGCCCACACACGCTTGGTGCCGCGCAGATGCCAAAGCATATTGATCGGGCAATCGAGATGGTAGTAGACAATCGCGTCAGGCGAGGAAATCAACAAATTGGCCGAACGATTGAACGTCTGGAGACCAGGGCAAACGCTTTCTATCTCTTCGTAAAGATGGTTGACCAACTCAGCATATTCCGTGTGATGGTCCATCACGCGGCGCAGGTTCAGCCAGATGCGGCCTTGCTGCGAAGCTTGAAACAGCGCTTCAGCATTGAGATTCCCGGCACGACCCTCTTGCCACTCGTGGTGCAATAACGGATCGGTCCCCATCGTGTTGATGCCCAAGTCTTGACGTGGATGGCGGTCGAGAAGCTCGATGAGCCGCTTGTCGCTGAAGAGGTCCAACACATGGAGTCGATGCTGCGCAACAAAAATGGCGTTTTCCATACGGGCAGCCTGTTCGGGAGTCCAGTTTTCTAACAGCGGTTGAGAGAAGCTCATAGCAGGGGATGCCTAGGGTTGAGAGGGACAAGTCACCACGGCTCTCACGCAAGTCCAGTGCCAAAATCCGTTTTGTGCTATCCGCCGAGAAACACAGCAATACATATGAGACTAGGCATCGCTTTCTCGCACACCAGGTGGCGTTTTAGCAACGCCCGTAGGGCCCTTCACCCTTCATCCTTCATCCCCCCTTGGCCAAAAAATCCCCCTCGCATTCCAGCCCTCAATCCACACAATAAAGCGCAGCCCCTCGTTCTGTAACAACTCAATTTTCCAGCCAAATTCCACCTCAACTCGACCACCAAAAATCGCAATCTCCCCGACTTTCGCAGTGGCCGCGTTGCAACGCAACGCAAGGAGCAGCACCAAACAAAACACCACACAACAAAACTCCCCGACTTTCGCACCCAACCCTGGGGCCCCCCAGCAATCAGCGACAAAAGTCGCCCCAAAAAATCCACAACACCCCCACAAAACAGCCGCGATGCAACGCATCGCCGGAGTCACCCCCACGACTTTTGCACTCACCACAACCATTCCCGCGCACAAAAAGAAAAATAATCCGCGGCTAAATTTTTCCAGAAGCACAGCAACACTCATGAACACCCCACATCGCCCACTCGGCTCCTCCGACCTCACCGTTTCCCCCGTCGCCTTCGGCACCTGGCCCATCGCCGGCGTCTCGTCGCTCGAAGTCAACGACCCCGACAGCCTCGCCACAATATGCGCCTGCGCCGACTTCGGAATCAACTTCATCGACACCGCCTACTGCTACGGCCCCAACGGCGAAAGCGAAAAGCTACTACGAACTGCCTTGGCCAGCAGCCGCGACCAGTACGTCCTGGCCACCAAATGCGGAATCCATTTCGACGCCCAGCAAAAAATGGTCCAAGACGCCCGCCCCGAAACCATCCGCCGCGAATGCGAAGAAAGCCTCAGCCGCCTAGGTACCGACCACATCGAGCTTTACTACCTCCACTCGCCCGATCCCAACGTCCCCGTCGCCGAATCGGCCGGAGCCATCCAACGCCTCATCGACGCCGGCAAGGTCCGCTACGCCGGCGCGTCCAACTGCCAGCTCGACCAAATCCAAGAGTTCCACGCCGCCTGCCCGCTGGCCGCCGTCCAGCTCCCCTACAACATGCTCCAACGCGACATCGAGCAAAAAACGATCCCCTGGTGCCAAGAACAAAACGTCGCAGTCATCGTCTACTGGGCACTTATGAAAGGCCTACTCGCCGGAAAAATCACCCGAGAAAACCCGCTCGCCGAAAACGACAAACGACGCGACTACCCGATGTATCAAGGCGACGAATGGGAGAAAAACCAACAGTTCGTCGACTCCCTTCGACAGATCGCCGACGACTGCAACCAGTCAGTCGCCGCCGTCGTCATCAACTGGACCCTCCACCAACCCGGCATCACCGCCGTCCTCTGCGGTGCCAAACGTCCCTGGCAACTCCAAGAATCCGCCGCCGCCATGACCTGGCAACTCTCCGACGCCCAGCACGCCACCATCAACACCGCCCTAACCACCCGAGGCAAAGCCACCACCAACCGAAGTTTCGCGTAGAGAGGACGCTACGCCCGGGGAAAGAGACAACAGTCCGCGGGGCAGGCGTCGTGGCCCAGGTCGCTGCTGGTCCGTTCGGCGATCAGCTCGCGGATCATAGATATAAAGCGAGGGTGCGTGCCGACCGTAGGCAGACGCTGCACGGCGATACCCAGACGATTGCAAAGCTGGGCCGCTTCGGTATCCAGATCATAAAGAACCTCCAAGTGATCAGAGATAAAACCTATCGGGAGAACGAGCAGATCGGCAAGCGGCGTTTCGTTAGCTTGAGCCTGATCGTAAAGCTCCTGGATACGATCGCAGATGTCAGGTTCCAGCCACGGCTGGTGCGGAGGACCGCTACGGCTTTGGTAAACAAGTTCGTAGTTGGTGTGGCCCGCCGAGGTGGCAACGGTACGGCAGGCTTCGGCCAATTGCGCTTCGTACTGGCAATGGTCGGCCATCGCCCTGGGGATGCTGTGGGCGGTAAAGAGCAGCGGCGTTTGGGAGCGACGCTCAGCAGGAATTTTTTCTAGTGCGGCTCGTACCGAGTCGATCATCGGTTCGAGAAAACCAGGATGGTCGTAGAAGACGCGGAGCTTGTCAATTTGGGGGGCGTCGCCAGTCACTTGCTGGCTGGCGAGGTCCAGGTCTTCGAGGTATTGGCGGCAGCCCGAGTAAGAACTGAATGCAGAGGTGAAGAAGCCAAGAGCACGCCCGACGCCGTCATCAGCCATCTGTTGCAACGTGTCGGCCAACATGGGTGTCCAGTTACGATTGCCCCAGTAGATCGGGAGCTGGGGGCCATGCTCGGCCAGTTCGACTTCGAGGGCGGCGATCAGTTGCCGACATTGCTCGTTAATCGGGCTAACGCCGTCGAACTGTTCGTAATGCTTGGCAACTTCGAGCATACGCTCGTGGGGGACGTTTTTGCCCCGGAGAACATTTTCGAGGAAAGGCAGAACGTCGGCGGGGCCTTCGGGGCCACCGAACGAGACGAGCAGGATGGCGTCGTAAGAAGGCACGGCGTGCAATGACAAATAACGGCGAACCCCGACCATAAGGGACGGGAGACAAATAACAAAAATGACCCCTACGGGACTTGAACCCGTGTTGCCGGCGTGAAAGGCCGGAGTCCTAGACCGCTAGACGAAGGGGCCGGTGCAGATACGTGGTTGTATCTGACCCTGCACAGACCGCGAACGGTGGTAGCCGTCAACAGTACGTGCATGTATAGAGTTACGAGAAGTCGCTCGGACGTCAAGTGGTATCGAATAAGAAGCTACTCAGCAGCGCTACTGGCACCAGGTTCCGAATGGGGTTCACATTCGAGCTGGGCGTTGCGGCGAATTGCCTCGTAAACTTCGTTACGATGGACGGGCACCTCTTTGGGTGCTTCGATTCCCAGGCGTACCTTGTCGCCACGAATTTCGACGACGACGATCGTAATATCATCGTTGATGATAATACTTTCGTTCTTTTTTCGTGATAGGACTAACATAGGGCGATTCCTTCTTCTCATTGGCCGGTTGTTTCCACACAAACCGGTGCCGGCCTCCAAACCTTTGCCCTGAACTACCCAGTTAAGGCTCCTTGCGGACACTTGACTAGGCGCAGGCGACGGGGCGTTACGTAACGCCGCTCCAATTCACTCTACGTGGTGTGTGGCCATAGTCAAGCAACGAGACGCCCTGGTTGGGCCATTTTTACGTAGTTTTGGGGGGTAGGGTATGGAAATCGGCCTAGAGCCCCTAATGCCCCAGGGCGATCCGCACGATTTTTCTTTCCAAGAGGCTGCTGCTCTATCGTCGTAAGTCTTTTTTAAGGAGTAGTTTGCGGCGTTTCTGATGGGGTAGCTTAGGGTGATTGATGGAATTGCGTCGAGGAGGACGGGTTTGATGGCTTGCTGGCTGCGGAAAGACCCAATTTTTTGGGTCGAGGCGTCAAAAGAGGGTCACTCTTTGCTTGGGGCTGTTTTCAGGCAGGACGTGCGGGGCCGTTTCTGGAGCAATCTATCTCATTATTTATTCTGGTGTGTTGCGGTGTGGTCACCGGCGATGACGACGGGGCTAACGACAAAGCATGTTGGGTAGAACGGAGATTCATAGAATGGCAACTTGAATGGACAACGGCGGTTGCGGGTTGGGAGAGGGGTTCTATAATCCACGGTTTGTAATTTGGTGGTAAGGCATGGATTAACCGATCCAATGTCTAGTTATGTGGCACTTGGCCGACAATGGATGGCCAAGAGAGAGGACCTACAGCAGCAATGATTCCTTGGCTCAAACGAGTCTTTCCTTGGCTTGGTAATGTTTTTGAAGCGATCACGACGGTCCTACACGGAATGTGGATTACGTTGCGTACTGCTTTCAAGACGTACAACCCAGAGCGGAAAACGTTTACCGAACATTTTGAGTATCCCGAATTGCCGGTGCCGGTCTCGGCTCGTTATCGGGGCTTTCATCGTTTCGATCTGACGACTTGTATCTCTTGCGACCAGTGTGCGAAGGCTTGCCCGGTGGATTGTATCTACATTGGCAAGGAAAAGTCTGAGGGGAGCAAGGGTTTTAAGATCACCGGCTACGCGATCGACTACAGCAAGTGCATGTTTTGTGCCTTGTGTGTGGAGCCTTGTCCGGTGGATTGTATTTTTATGGGTGCGACGCACGACCTGAGTTGCTATAGCCGCGATGGTTGTATTGTGGACTTTTCTCGCTTGCCTTTGGACGTGGCTTGGGGACGAGCGACGTTGAATCCGACGGCGGTTGCGCAGTCGAAGGTGATCACCGAGCCAGTGCATGGTGGTCCGAATCAATAGTGCGGTAACGCCCTTCTTCGTTTAAGTAAAAAATTTCGAGAGTGAATTAAAGATGGCGACTCCGACCGCGATTGTGGCTTACCTGGCCTTGTTTGCAGCTGTGGCAGGGATCTTTTTGTTTGTGAATTTACTGGTAGGCCGATTGGCCCGTCCGAATACTCCGAACGATGAGAAGCTGGAGGTGTACGAGTGTGGCGAGCCGGTGATTGGTTCGAGCTTTGTGCAGTTCGACTTGCGTTTTTACGTGGTGGCTTTGCTGTTTATTATTTTCGACGTCGAGATTGCTTTTTTCTTTCCTTGGGCGACCGTGTTTGGGAAGGCGACCGAGTTGACGGCCCCGGCGAGGGTTTCGGTTTCGGCGGAGGCTGAGGACCAGGGGATTCCACCGGCGATGGGTATTCGGTTGCAGGAGCTAGGGCTTAGCAAGTCGAATGTTGCCGATTTGGCGGCGGTCGAAGCACCGGTGGAGGCGATTCGTGCGACGGCTCGAAAGGTTGCGTTGACTTCGTTTGCTGATATTGGCGTTTTCTTTGCGGTGTTGTTGGTCGGCTTTGCTTATGTTTGGAAACGTGGCGACTTGGATTGGGTGCGGTCGGTGGCGAGCCAGCGTGGTGAAGTGGTCGAGCGTGGACCTCCGAGAGAGGCAGGCACGGTTGCCAAGCCGGCGGGGTCGATTTTGTCGACTTGAGGTTTGCTGAGATTGTTTAAGTTTATTTGGTGAGGTTCTGCTTGGCAGCAGACGCTAACCGTTTTTTCTCGATTCTAGGCTCTTACGTTTGGATTCCCACACATGAGTGGACAAAGTTTTGTTGATCAGTTGAAGCAGAAGTTTGGCGAGAAGATTTCTGGCTCGAACTTGGAAAACATTGATCCTTGGGTGGAGGTGACGCCTGAGGGAATTCTCGAGGTTTGTACTTATCTGCGTGACGAGCCGAGCTTGGCTTTTGATTATTTGAATAGCGTGACGGCGGTCGACTATTTGCATACCGACGAAAAGAAGGCGGCGAAGGCCGATTGGGAGCCGCACCTCGAGGTGGTTTATCACCTGTTCAGTATGCAGCATAAGCACAGCTTGGTGCTGAAGGTGATGTTGCCACGTTGGCTGAATGACGAGGAGGGGACGATTCCCGAGCTGGCGTCGGTCGCGGGGATTTGGAGTACGGCGGACTGGCATGAACGCGAGTTGTATGACTTGCTCGGCGTTCGCTTTACGGGCCATCCCAACATGCGGCGGATTCTTTGTCCGGAAGATTGGGTGGGGCATCCTTTGCGTAAAGATTATGAGATGCCGCTGGAGTATCACGGGATACGTGGCAGATAGAAAAGCGTGGTGACGTGCGACCTTGCCCCCTTACTTTTTTCAAACCTAAGCCGAAGCCGAGTTATGAGCACAACTGTCGACGATCCTCGCGTTATTGAATTTGATGTCCGTACGGACGAGATGCTGATTAATATGGGGCCTCAGCATCCGAGCACGCATGGCGTGTTGCGGTTGGTGTTGCGCACCGATGGCGAGATCGTATCGGAAGTGACGCCGCATCTGGGTTACTTGCATCGGAGTGCGGAGAAGATTGGCGAAAACCTGACTCCTCGGCAATGGATTCCTTATACCGACCGGATGGATTATCTGGCGGGGATGAATATGAATCTGGGCTGGGCGCTGACGGTCGAGAAGTTGATGCAATACGAGCCGCCCGAGAAGGGTCGGCACTTGCGGGTGATCATTGCCGAGATGGGGCGGATTGCGAGCCATCTGGTCGGGATGGGTGCTTATGGGCTTGATCTGGGGACGTTTAGCCCGTTTTTGTATGCGTTTCGCGAGCGTGAAAAAATCCTGGACCTCTTTGAAGAGGTTTGTGGCGCGCGGCTGACTTATAGCTATCTCACTGTGGGTGGCGCTACGGCGGATTTTCCGCCGGGTTGGTTGGAAAAGTGCTCAGCGTTCTTGGATCAGTTTGAGCCGTTGATTGCCGAGTATCATGCGCTGTTGACGACCAATGCGATCTTTATCAAACGGACGGCTGGCATCGGGGTGATGTCGGCAGAGATGGCCATCGACTACGGGACGAGTGGTCCTGTGTTGCGTGGCAGCGGCGTGGATCATGATTTGCGCCGCGACGGCGAAGAAATTTATACGGCGATGTACGATGGCTATGCGTTTGAGGTCGTTGTCGAGAAGAACGGGCATTATCCAAAAGATCACGATTATCCACGGATTCCGAAAGAAGCGGTGCTGGGCGATTGTTGGCACCGGTTTTATGTGCGGATGCTGGAGGTGATACAGGCGATCGACTTGGTACGTCAGGCGATCGAGCGTTACAGCACGGCGAGCGGCAATTATGGCGAGCCGGTGAAGCTCAATGCAAAGCTTCCAAAGGGCGAGGTTTATCTGGAAACGGAAGCGCCGCGTGGCCAGATGGGATTTTATTTGGTGAGCGATGGCAACGCGGTTCCGTGGCGTACGCGGGCACGGAGTAGCTGTTTTAGCAATCTTTCGGTGACCGGGCCTTTGTGTGCGGGTTGTCTGATTGCTGACGTGCCGGCGGTTGTTGGATCGCTGGATGTGGTGATGGGCGAGATTGACCGCTAGTGCGGTGCCTACGGTAAGCCAAATACGGGGGCCAAGTGCCTGTTTTTTGGCTGCGGGGGTATACAGTTTGATGGCCTTGTGCGATATTTCACAATCTTAGCTGGCAGAGACGATAAGTGTCTGCCTACGAACGTTTTGGGTTCTTTGTGACCGGGAAGAAATGGGTGCCCTCGGAGGGTGCCATGCTGTTTGAATAATGGCATCGGTCGCAATGGTCATGATGGCTTGAAGAGAAACGGTTTGAGGAAAAACCACCTGTGGCCGAATATATCATCCAGTTGATTAACTGGCTTACCAATCTTGTGGGCGTCGACGTTTGGCCTTGGCTGGTGTCGACGCTGGCGTACACGATTACTGGATTGGTGCATATCACGCTGATCTTGAATCTGGTGGCCGTCGGTGCGCTGATTTTCATTTGGCTCGAGCGAAAGATCTCGGGTCGTATTCAGGATCGATTGGGTCCGACGCGCGTCGGTGGGAAGTTTGGTTGGCTGCAAACGCTGGCTGATGGCCTCAAACTGCTGACCAAAGAAGACCTGATGCCTGCGGGTGCGGACGGGATGTTGTTTCGGATTGCGCCGTATGTGAGCTTCTGTGCTTCGATTGCGGCTTTTGTGGCCATTCCTTTTGCCGGGGGCGCTTATCCTTGGATTGCTCAGCACTTGAACACGGGTGTGTTTTTTGTGTTGGCGGTGATGGGGTTAGAGGTTTTCGGCGTGATTCTTGCGGGGTATTCTTCGGCGTCGAAGTGGTCGTTGTTTGGGGCGATGCGTGAGGCGGCACAGGTGGTGAGCTACGAGGTGCCGCTGGGCATGTGTGTGGTGGTGCCGGTGCTGATCGCGGGGTCGATGGATATGGTGGTGATCGGCGATCGTCAGGCGGGTTGGTTTACCAACTGGCTGGTCTTTCACGATCCGTTTACGTTCGTCACTTTTTGGGTCTATTTTACCTGTGCGATGGCGAGCGTGAACCGAGCACCGTTTGACTTGGCGGAAGCCGAGAGCGAACTGGTTGCCGGTTTTCATACGGAATACTCAGGGCTTCGGTGGAGCTTTTTCTTCATGGCCGAATATGGCTCGATGCTTGCGGTCAGTTTGTTGGCGGTGATCTTGTTTTTGGGTGCCTGGCATGGGCCGGTTCCGGTTTCGTCGTTGCTCGGTTTGAGTACCGAAACGGGGACGATTGGCTGGGGCGGTTTGGGCTGGGTGATCTCGCAGGCTTTGGGCGTTGTGAATGTGATTTTGAAGGCTACGATTGGCGTCTGTGTGATGATGTGGGTGCGGTGGACTTTGCCACGGCTACGCATCGATCAAGTGATGGCGACCTGTTTGAAATACTGTACGCCGATTGCCGCCGCCATGTTTTTGGGGGCGACCTTTTGGCAATATCAGATGCCGGCGAAGAACTTTTTTGGGCTGATGGACGTGCCGGATGCTGTCTATGAGATTAGCGAAGGGTGGGAGACTGAGGAGGCCAAGGTGATTGTTGAGGGCGATGACATCGCGAGAGTTGCTCCTGGGGGGGGTGCTCCTGCTGAGCGTCTTGGCGAGCGATCGATCTTGATTGCTTCGACACCGCTCGGGCACCGTGGCCAGCATACGATTCTTGTCTCGACCGTGCGGCTTGCCCGACAGGGGGAACGTTCGATTCTGGTTCCCGCTTTAGATTCAACACGAGGGAGGCGGTAACGATGGAAGGAATTTATTGGCCGTCGTTTTTCTTTTTGCTGTTCGGCGGAATCGCTTGCGCATTTGCGTTGGGGGTGCTGCTGGCGAAGAACATTGTGCGGATGGCGTTTTACTTGGTGATGTCACTGGCGTCGACGGCTGGGCTGTTTTTCTTGGCCGGTGCTGACTTTGTCGGTGCGATGCAGTTGATGATTTATGTGGGCGGCACGTTGGTGCTGTTGATTTTTGGCGTGATGCTGACTTCGCAAGAACGCTTTGTTGAGATGAAGACTTCGAGCGGCGAGTGGGTCGTGGCGTTTATTATTGGTGGAACGCTGTTGGCAATTTTGCTGCAAGCGGCGTTTGGAATCTCGGCTTGGCAGGGTCTCGATCGTGAAGTGGCGGAAGCCGTGAAGCTGGAGAAAACGGTGACGCCGTTGGCCATGGGACTGTTGGGGGCACGGGTCGATAAGTTGCAAGAGCCGGATGCTGGGCGGCGCGAAGGGATGTCGGGCTACTTGTTTCATTTTGAAATCGTCTCGGTCCATCTGCTCGTCGTGTTGGTCGGTGCGGCCTATTTGGCACGGGCGAAACACAAACGGTCGGCTTTGGCTGGTTTGGGTGACGGTGGTGAGGAGAGATGATGAATCCTTTGATGGCTAATTTGTTGACCGAGCCGGTGGGTGTGGCCCATTATGTCGTGGTCGGTGCGTTTATGTTTACCTGCGGCGTGCTTTGCATGGCGACCAAGCGGAATGCTTTGGGGATTTTGATGGGGATTGAGTTGGTGCTGAACGGCGCAAATCTCAACTTTATCGCTTTTGGAAGCCGTTATTTACGAGACGACGCCAACTCGCTGGGGTTGGATGGCCAGTTGATCGCTCTGTTTGTGATTGTGCTTGCGGCTGCGGAAGCGGCAGTGGCGCTGGCGATTGTTTTGAATTTTTACAACAACACAGACTCGATCGACGTGGACCGCGCCGATCAGTTGCACGGATAATAGAAGTAGCCTGTTATGGATGTTTCTTGGTTACCAAAATTGCTTGCCTTAGCCTGGCTGACGCCGTTGGCGTCGTTTGTGCTGATTCTGTTTTTCGGCAAGCACATGGGATCGCACGGAAAAGGGGCCGGACTGGTCGCTACGCTGGCGATTGTGTTTGCTGCGGTCTGTAGTTTTACGGCGCTGTTTGGGGTTTGGTTGCCGAATCATCCGCTCGGAGATGCTGGACATCATGCGGAAGAGCATGTTGAAGATGCTCATGCAAGCCTTGTACAGGGTAGTCTGATCCGACCGGTGGCGTTGCTTGCTTCGGAAGATTCGCATGGCCATGACGATCATGTTGGTAGTCACGATGGTAGTCACGCTGGGCGTGGCGACGCACATGCGAATAATGGTCCGGAGGGGTACAAGGCTTACTCGGGAAATTGGTACGAGCTGGGTGTTTTTGGAAAATTGACGCTGGCGATTGGCTATTACATTGACGGGCTGACGGTCGGCATGTTTTGTATGGTCTCGTTGATTGCCTCGTGTGTGCATTTTTATGCCCTGGGCTACATGCACGACGAGCTGCATGAATTTACCGACCCCGAGGTGACACTTTCCAATGGCGAAAAGCTGAAGCGTCCGGGACGTTTTCATCGATTTTTTCAGTATCTGTCGCTCTTTTGCTTTAGCATGTTCGGCATTGTGATCGCCGGGAACCTGGCGATGGTTTTCGTGTTTTGGGAGCTGGTTGGCATTTGTTCCTACTTCTTGATCGGTTTTTATATCGAGCGAAAGAGTGCTTCGACGGCGGCGAACAAGGCGTTTATTGTGAATCGCGTGGGCGACTTCGGGATGTTGATCGGGCTGATGGCGCTCTGGTCGAGTCTGGGGACGTTTGCGTTTGGCGATATGACGAAAGCGGATGGGACGGTCGAGCAGGGGATGTTTAGTCTGCTGCGGACTGAGGAAAACGATTTTCATCTGCAGCCGACCGACGGCATGCTATTTGAGGGCGAGCGGTTTTCTCCGGAAGGGGCGGAGTCGGTCGAAGGTGACGCGAAAAACAAAGCGGGGCATTGGCTACTTGTTGGTTGCTGGGATTGGCATCTTCTGTGGCTGTGTTGGAAAAAGTGCTCAGTTTCCGTTGCATGTTTGGTTGCCCGATGCGATGGAAGGTCCGACGCCTGTGTCGGCGCTCGTGCATTCGGCGACGATGGTTGCGGCGGGTGTTTATTTGGTCGGACGATTTTTTCCGGTCTTGTCGCCCGAAGCTTTGTTGGTGATTGCTTACACGGGTTGTATTACGTTGTTGATCGCCGCGACGATTGCAATCACGGCGACTGATATTAAGCGTGTGTTGGCCTATTCGACGATTAGCCAGTTGGGTTACATGATGCTCGCGCTCGGTCTGGGTGGCTGGGTAGCGGGGATGTTCCATCTGATTACGCATGCGTTCTTCAAGAGCCTTTTGTTCATGTGTTCTGGGTCGGTGATTCATGGTGTGCATACGAATGACATGACCGAGATGGGCGGCTTGCGGAAAAAGATGCCGGTGACGGCTTATACGATGCTTGTGGGTTGCTTGGCGATTATTGGGGCGGGGATTCCGCTGACGACGATTGGTTTTTCGGGGTACTACTCGAAGGACGCGATCATCGAGCAGGCGTTTAGTTTTGGTGGTGCGAATCCCAAGCATGTCATTTTGCAGTGGGCGCCGGTTGCCGGAGCGTTTATTACGGCTTTTTATATGTTCCGGCTTTGGTACATGACTTTTGCCGGGAAGCCGAGGAATCAGGAGCGGTATGATCACGCGCATGAGTCGCCACGGGTGATGACGGCGCCGTTGATTTTGTTGGCCGTCTTTGCACTGGGCGTTGGTTGGACGTTACCTGGGACCAACTTAAAAGTGACCAATTTGTTGGAGCAGTCGCGTCCGGTGGGCACGTTGGCGACGACGCATGGTCAGTTGTGGTCGGATGTGGTGATTCCGGATGAGCATTTGAGTCATGCTTGGGAGATCAAGAAGCCGGCGGGTATTGCTGCTTTTGCTACGGCTGGGGCTGGTTTGCTGCTGGCGACGGTTATTTATCTGTGGAATATGTTGAATCCGACGGAGTTGAAACAGACGTTTAAGCCGCTGCATAGTTGGCTTTGGAATAAGTGGTGGTTTGACGAGCTTTATGATTGGATTTTTGTTCGTCCGACGAAGCTGATTTCTGCCTTGGTTTCAAAATTCGATCTTGGCATTATTGATTCGATCGTGCATAGCACGGCGGCGATTTGCAAAGGGGGATCCAAGGTGGTGGACGCGGTATTCGATCGGACGATTGTGGATGGTTCGGTGAATACGTTTGCCCGTGGGACTTGGGATACGGGGCTTTGGCTTCGCAAGTTGCAGACGGGAAGCTTGCGTCAGTATGTGATGTTCATTGCTGTGGGTACGATTTTGCTGTTTGTTGCGATTAGTTTTGTGCAGAATATTTGAGTGTGGAGAGGGAACCACGAAAGGGACGAAATACACGAAAAAATAGAAGTGAAAATTTCGTAGCATTCGTTTTTTCGTGGTTGAAGAAAAAGTAGTTCAAGAAAACAATAAAACGACACAGACCTTTTGAAAGATGATGGCGTAATTATGAATCTCAGCGAACCCGCGGTTTATCTGAGCTTGCTTGTTTTCCTGCCCGCGTTGGGGGCCTTGGTGTTGGCGTTTTTGCCTCGCTTGACCGACGACGCGTATCGACTGATCACTTTGGCGGTGACGATTTTGGCGTTGATCTTGTCGGTTGGATTGTTCCGCCAGGGGGCGGGCGTCGATTTTACGGCAGGCGTGGCCGAGATGCAGAATATGTTTAATCTGGACTGGATCCCTTCGTTTGGGATTCAGTATTTGATGGGCATCGACGGGGTTAGTTTTCCGTTGGTCGTGTTGACGACGTTGCTTTTTGTGTTGGCGATGATTGCCAGTTGGCCGATCAGCAAGCATGTGAAGGGCTATTGCATACTGTTTTTGCTTCTTGAGACGGGCATTTTGGGCGTGTTTTTGTCGCTCGACTTCTTCCTGTTTTATGTTTTCTGGGAAGTCATGCTCCTGCCGATGTATTTTTTGATCGGTATTTGGGGCGGTCCTCGACGCGAGTATGCGGCGATCAAGTTTTTTCTCTATACGCTGCTTGGTAGCGTGGCGATGTTGATCGCCATTTTGATGCTGTATTTTAATAGCGATTTGACACGGCTCGACGCGCAGCAATTGGCTGACGCAGGAATCTACACGGTTGCCGAAGGGCAGACTGCCGAAGAGGCTTTGAGCGGCTGGGTCGAGGAAGGCTCGACACTGGCGGAGAAGTTTACTGAGGTTTCTACGGAAGCGAATCCTGCTCGGCGGAAGCAACTGCACACTTTTAATATCTTGGCCCTCCAGCAGATGGGGCAGCATACCGATTTGTTCGATAGCGAAGTTCTGGCTGGCAAGAGTTTGCAGTGGTGGGCGTTTTTGCTGCTGTTCATTGGGTTTGTAATTAAGGTGCCGAGTGTGCCGCTGCATACTTGGCTGCCCGATGCGCATGTGGAAGCACCGACGCCTATCTCGATGATTTTGGCTGGCATTTTGTTGAAGCTGGGCGGATATGGGATCTTTCGGATCTGCTATCCGATTTGTCCGAATGCGGCTTATGACCTGGCCTACTTTGTTTGCATGGTCGGTGTGGTGAGTATGGTTTGGGGTGCGTTTGCGGCGCTTGCACAAACGGACTTTAAGCGGATGGTTGCTTATAGCTCGGTGAGTCACATGGGTTATGTGGTGTTGGGCTTTGGTGTTTGGAGTGCGATGGCGGATACGGGCTACAACGCGGACTATTGGAAGATGGGCATGAATGGTGCGATGTATCAGATGATCGGCCACGGCATTAGTTCGGCGGGCATGTTCTTTATGGTCGGCGTGATTTACGACCGTGTGCATCATCGCAATTTGAACGAATTTGGTGGTCTGTTTGCGAAGATGCCTTTGTACAGCGCTCTTGCTGTCGGGATTTTCTTTGCCGGTTTGGGTCTGCCTGGTTTGTGCGGATTTATTGGTGAAGTGCTGGTGGTGCTTTCGGTTTGGAAATACAGCATTGTGCTGGCGATTATTTCTGCGTCGGTCGTGATTCTGACTGCGGGTTACATTTTGTGGGCGATCCAACGGGTTTATTTGGGGGCCGAATACAAAGGGCCGCATGGCGAGAATTTGACGCCGATTACGATGCGGGAGTTGTGTGTTGCGGTGCCGCTGATGGTTTTGGCCGTGCTGTTTGGGGTTTATCCGAAGCTTTTGTTGGACACCATGCAGCCGTCGGTCGATCGGCAGGTCGATCAGTTGGCGGCTTGGACGCAGGAACATGACGAGCGCGAGACGGCTGCGAAGCCGCAGTTGATTGAAGAGGGGCAGATGGCGGAGTTGCGGCCATAGGGTTTGCGAGGTCTTGTCGCTTTTGGTTTTTTGAAATTGGCTTTGAAACAAAACTGAGTATTTTTCGTGAACTTTCATTCTCTTATTGATTCGCTGCTGAGCGATACGCTCCAACTTAGCTTGCCGTTGTTTCGGCCCGAGCTGGCGTTGTGTGTGACGATCGTCTTGTTGTTGCTCGTGCGGGTGCTTCCTGGCGGGAGGCATGTGCCTTCGTTTTTGTTGGCGCTGGGTGGTTCGTTGGTGGCGTTGTGGTTGGCTTTGCCGACGGAGGGGTTGGCCTCTTGGGCGACGTTGGAGCGGCAGGAGTTGTTCACCGGGATGTTGGTTCACGATACGCTGACCGCGTACTTGCGTGTATTTTTGATGGCGTTTGTGGTGCTGTTTGTGGTGCTGTCGTGGCTGACGGGGATTGCTGATCGTGAGGATGGGCAGGACTATTACACGTTGGTGCTGGGTGCGACGGTGGGCATGTGCATCATGGCTTCGGCGAATCATTTGCTGACGCTGTTCTTGGGGATCGAGATGGCGAGTGTGCCGTCGTATGTGTTGGCTGGGATTGTGAAGGGACGCCGGCGTAGTAGCGAGGCGGCTCTGAAATATGCGATTTATGGTGCGGGTACGGCTGGGGTGATGCTCTATGGTGTGAGTCTTTTGGCGGGTGTGTTGGGGTCGGCACATTTTCCGACGATGGCTCGTGAGTTGGCGGCTCTGGATATTCCGGGGATGATCGCTGCTGGCGAGGGTGGCTCGCAGTTGATGGTCTTGGCGCTGGGCGGATTGATGTTGGGCGTTGGTTTGGCGTTTAAGTTGTCGGCGGTGCCGTTTCATTTTTGGTGTCCCGATGTTTTTGAAGGGGCTTCGGCTGAGGTCGATGCGTTTTTGTCGGTTGCCTCGAAGGCGGCGGCGCTGGCTTTGCTGTTGCGGGTTGGTCTTGGATTGACTTATTTGCCGGCCGAGGATGCCTTGGCGATGACGCCGCCAGCAGCATCGGCGGTGATGGTTTCGACGGAGACGATTTCGACGGAGGCTATTCCTGCTGCTGCGGGGAGTGGTCCTGCTGCTGCGGAGAATGGCTCGGTTGAGAGTGGGCCGTTGTCGCCGGTCCGCAATTTCTTTGTGATGGTGCTGCTCATTGTTGCGATGGTGAGCTGTACGTTTGGAAATTTGGCCGCTTATGGGCAGACGAATATCAAGCGGATGTTGGCTTACTCGACGATTGCCCATGCGGGCTACATGATGATGGCCGTGGCAGCGGCGGTTGCCTTGGTGGGTAGCAACATGATGGAAGCGCACGCGGCGGTTTCGGCGTTGTTGTTTTATGTGACGATTTACTTGTTTATGAATCTGGGTGCCTTTGCGATCGTTGCTTTCTTGCGGAACTCGATGCAGAGCGAAGAGATTAAGGACTATGCGGGTTTGATTCGGAGCTGTCCGCTGATCGCTGTGATGATGACGATCATCATGTTTAGTCTGGTCGGGATTCCTCCGATGGCCGGTTTTTGGCCGAAGTTGCGTGTGTTGCAGTCGCTTTACGAGGCGGGTAGCACCTTGATGATTGTGGCTTTGGTGGTGGCGGGCTTGAATACGGCCATTTCGCTGGTGTATTACCTGCGCGTAGTAAAAACGATCTGTATTGATCCGGAATCGGATTCGCGTGGTCCGGTGTCGCTCGGTTTCTTGCCGGTGGCTTATGTGTTGGTCGTGTCGATGCCGGTGTTGCTGTTTGGGTTGATGCCCGAATGGTTGGCGCGTTGGGCCGATCAGGCGGCTCGTCAGTTTTTTAGTTGATCTCTCCGAGTTATTCTGTTGAAAATATACGTATGAGCCAGCCTTCTACCCATGCCTTGCTAAATCGTCTGTTGGCGATCGTCGGTCGGTCTTTTCCGCAGTACATGCAGTACTCGCGTCCTTATGTTCCGGCGGGGAGTAGCCATCTGGTCGAAGCGTTGGCTGCTGTGGTGAGTGACCAAGATGTGATGGTCGAGCGCATTAGTCAGATGTTGTCGGACGAGAGTACGGCACCCCGATTTGGTGAGTTCCCGATGGAATACACCGACTTGCACGACTTGGATATCAATTATCTGTTTGGCGAAGCGGCGCGTTATCAAGAGCTTGATATTGCGAACCTTGGCGAGATTGCGGATCAGTTGCAGCTTGCACCGGCGGCGCAATCGTTGGCCGAAGAGACGCTGGGGATGGCCAAGGGGCATCTTGATTCGATGCGGGAGTTGGTGGCGGAAAAACAACGATGAACGATGATTGATGAACGATAAATAGTCGTATAGCAGTTAGTCGTTTATCAATCATAGTTCATAGTTTATCGTTTCTTCTATGCTTTTTGATACGCATACGCATTTGGATCAGTCGGAGTTTGACGACTCGCGTGCCGAGGTGATTGCGCGGGCGCGAGAGGCTGGCGTTGCTCAGCTCGTTGCAGTGGGTTGCACGGCGAGTGACAGTCAAAAGTGCGTTCGGTTGGCTGCTGAGTTTGAGGGCGTTTATGCGGCGGTTGGGATTCAGCCGAATTATGTTGCCGAAGCAAAGCCGGGCGATTGGGCGGTGATTGAGGAGTTGGCCACCGCGCCGGATGTGGTGGCGATCGGCGAGACGGGGTTGGATCGGCATTGGGATTCGACGCCGTTTGAGCAGCAGGAAGACTATTTTGACCGGCATATGCGACTTGCGGAGCGGCATGATTTGCCGTTTGTGGTGCATATGCGTGATTGCGATGCTGACATTCTGCGGGCGTTGCGTGCGGCTCGTGAGCGGGGTGTGCTGAGGGGGATCATGCATTCGTTTACGGGCGATGCCGAGATGGCGGCGGAGTGTATCGCGATGGGAATGCACATTAGCTTTGCGGGCATGGTGACGTTTAAGAAGTCGCAGGCTTTGCGAGATTGTGCGGCGACCATTCCCGACGAGCGGCTGTTGGTCGAGACCGATTGTCCGTACTTGTCGCCCGAGCCGGTGCGTGGGAAGCGGCCCAACGAACCGGCGTACGTACGGCACACGGCTGCGTGTTTAGCGGAGGTGCGCGGTGTTTCGTTGAATACGCTGGCGGAGCTGACTACCGCGAATGCCCGTGCGTTGTTTGGCGTCTAGAGCCGTTTTCTGAAAAAAGGATAGCCACGAAACACAAAAAGACACGAAGAATGATTTGTTCTTTGTGCTTTTCGCGTTTTTTGTGGCTATCTAAAAAAACCTTGCTCTAGCGGTAGGTGTTGCCTGATTCTTCATCGAAGTTGAGGTGGCGTTTGGCTAGGTTGGCGCGTCGTCCGTGGGGGCTACCGTAGGGGCCGCCGGTGTGATTGCCGTAGCAATCGCACGGATCGGAGTCGCAGGGTGGGGCGTCTTGCCATTCGCTGTAGTAAGCGGGGCTAGAGCAAGCAGGAGAGGAGCAGCGACGGAGCGCGTTGCCCATGCGTTGCAGGAGTCGGCATTTTGATAGTGGGCATTGTCCGACGACCGACGAGCCACATCCTACGCCGCCGCCGCAACTTTCGGGGCATCCGCAGGAGGCGTCGGGGCATCCACAAGAGGCGTCGGGGCATCCGCACGAGGCATCAGGACAGCCACAGGACGCATCGGGGCATCCGCAGGAGACGTCGCAGCAGGTGTCAGAACATCCGCAGGCTGGTTCTGGGCATCCGCATGAAGCATCGGGGCAACAGCAAGAGGCCTCGGGCACGCCGCAGCTTGCACAGCAAGAATCGTAGGCTTGTCCGCAGCGGCCGCCGGCTAGGTTTTGGAGGCAAACGCAGCCCATTTGGCTAGCGGTGCAGAGGGCGACGATCAAAGTTAAAACGTGTCGAGTCGACATGGTTCTGTTCACTCCGGCGATTTTGTACAGGTGTAGGTTGCTCGCGGCAAATTGACCGGGCGAGCGTTCGTGTTGATTTATCGGCGGGACGGTTCGCAGGGGGCCACAAAATCGTTAAAATCGGTACAGATTGTCAGGTGCTATCAGCTATCGGTTGGCTGCTAGTGCGAGCCGCACACGCGTGTTTCGCTAGCAACCCCTGGTATGCGCGTTAAATGGCTGTTGAAGCGGAACACTCGATTGGGGCTTGCTCTATCATTAAGGTTTTTCCGGAATTTCGTGGGGAGGGGGAGCGATGTCGGGGGCAAGTTTGGAGCCGGGGCATTTTAATCATATCGCCTTGCCGACGGTCGATGCGGCGCGTGGGGCGCGGTTTTATTGCGAGGTGCTTGGGTTTCGGTTGGTGGCGCGTCCCTCGTTTTCGTTTGATGGGCGTTGGTTGTACCGTCGGGAGGCGGGGGTGATGATTCATTTGATTCATGATGCGAATCACCGGGTGAGCGAGGGGCCGATCAACACGCGTGGGCCTCACTTTGCGATGCAGTCGACGGATATTAGCCGGGATTTACGGCTGCTTGCCGAGCATGGTGTCGAGACGGTAGAAAGAGTGTTGCCGGATCGTGGTTATCGACAAGTTTTTTTTCAAGATCCGGATGGCAACGTGGTGGAGATTGGGGAATGGCCAGAGGTGGCGAGTATGGTGGTGGAGGAATGAGTTTTTTGTGACCTGTCCGTCGTTTGAATTCGGGAAACTGGATTTGGGAAACGAAAAAATTTCACACAGAGGCGCAGAGACACAGAGGAAAAAATTGGGGACGTGCCGTCAATTTCTAAAACCAAGGATTCTAAAACCAAGGAAGCATAAACTATGGAAGCCGCCGCGAAAGAATTTTTTCAGCAGATTTTGGAAACGCCAAGTCCCTCGGGCTACGAGCAGCCGGTGCAGGAATTGGTGCGCAGTTATGCCGGCCAGTTTGCGGATGAGGTGAGTACGGATTTGCATGGGAACGTGATTGCCTGTTGTAATCCGGGGGCGGATTTGCGGGTGATGTTTGCGGGACATGCGGATCAAATTGGGTTGTTGGTGACGCATATCAACGAGAATGGATTTATTTATACGAACACGATTGGTGGATGGGATCCTCAGCAGTTGATTGGTCAACGGATGACGATCTATACGGACAACGGGCCGATTCCGGCGGTGATTGCTCGTAAAGCGATTCATTTGCTCGATCCGGATGAACGGAAGCAGGTTGTCAAAGCTAAGGATCTTTGGCTCGACATTGGAGCGAAAAATAAGGAAGAGGCGGCGGAGGTGGTGCGGATTGGGGATCCGGTCACGTTGGAGCTTGGTTATCAGGAGATGCGCAACGGGCTGGCGAATTCGCCTGGGATGGATGACAAGACGGGGCTTTGGGTTTGCATGGAGGCGTTGCGTCGGGCCAAGGGGCTGGGGCTGAATGTTTCGCTTTATGCGGTGGCGACCGTGCAGGAAGAGATTGGTTTGCGTGGGGCCAGGACGAGTGCTTATGGGATTGATCCGCAGGTGGGGATTGCGGTCGACGTGACGCATGCGACCGATTGTCCGACGATTGATAAGAACCAGGAGGGGGATATCAAACTGGGCGGCGGACCGGTGGTTTATCGGGGGCCGAATATGAACCCGGTGGTGGTGGAGCGTTTGAGGAATGCTGCGGACGAGGCGGATATTCCTTGCCAGTGGGGTGCGATTGGTCGCGGGACGGGGACCGATGCGAATGCGATCCAGCTTTCGCGTGCCGGCGTGGCGGCGGGTTTGGTGAGTATTCCGAACCGTTATATGCATAGCGCGGTCGAGATGGTTTCGCTGAAAGATTTGGACATGTGTGCTGACCTACTGGCAGGTTTTGCGGTGCAGATCGAGAGCGGGGCTGATTTTACACCCCGGTGATCTTTTTATTGAAGTGTGCGCTGGCAACTTTACTTGTCGATCAAAATCAGCCGGCTCAACCCGGCCTTCCGTTGGTCGGCCTACTACTTTCCTTGCGCAGAGGTTAATAGTGCTTGGAATTTGGGAAAGCCTCACGCAGAGGCGCGGAGACCGCAGAGTTTTGGTGCGGATTTTTAGTGCGAAAAGTTATGCTTCGTCGCTGGCGTGTATTTGTAGGTAGCTTTCGTAGCGGCGGGCGTCGATGTAGCCGTCGGCGACGGCGTCTTTGACGGCACAGGGTTCTTCGTGGGTGTGGGTGCAGTCGGGGTAGCGGCAGCGGCTGACGTAGGGGCGGAGTTCTCGGAAGTAGCCGGCGACTTCTTCGGGCGTGACGTCCCAGAGTTGGAACTGGCGGATGCCGGGGGTGTCGACGACGAAGCCGCCTTCGGTGAGGGGGATCAATTCGGAAGTGGTGGTCGTGTGTCGGCCTTTTTCGGAGTCGCCGCTGACCGTTTGGACACGCAGTTCGAGGCCTGGTTGGATGGCGTTGAGTAAGCTTGATTTACCGACGCCGCTTTGACCGGTGACGGCTGTTTCTCGGCCTCGGAGTAGGCTGCGAAGGGGGGCGATTCCCCAGTCGTTGTGGACCGAAAGTAGGAGCACACGATAGCCGAGTTGGCTGTAGACGCCGACGAGTGGTTGGAGATGGGTTGGGTCGACGAGATCGACTTTGTTGATGCAGAGGATCGGCTCGATGTCGGCTTTTTCGGCGGTGATCAGATAGCGGTCAATCAGGTTGGGTTTGAGGCGAGGTTCGGCAGCGCTGACGACGATTAGAACTTGGTCGACATTGGTGACAAGCACATGCTGTTGGCCACGGCTGGTGCGGCAGAGGATGCCCCGACGTGGTTCGACGCGTTCGATGATGCCTTCGTTTGCGCCTTCGGGACGAATCCAGACGCGGTCGCCGGCGGCGACGACGTGGCGTTGGTCGGTGCTGAGGGTTTTGAGCAAGCGGCGGGTGGCGCATTGCCGTAGCGTGCCATCGTCGAGATGAACGATGCTTACGAGGCCTTGCACGCGTAGGACTCGCCCCTGTTTGCAGAGGGTTGTGTCGACGGCGGGGAGAAGGATGGTGCCGGAGGCGTCTTCGGCTAGCTCGGCTCCGGCGAGTGTTCGTTTGCGGGTTAGCTCGCCCTTGCCGCTGACGCTTTGGCTGGTTTCGGTGTCGGCTAGGGATTCGCTGTCTGCGTCGAAGGCGCGGGTGAGGTCGTTGTGGCGGGTGCGTACGCTACGGTTTTTTCGAAAGTTAGCCCGTAGTTTGCTTTTTTTTTTCGCCATAGGTGCGTAGAGCGGCTGGTTAGACCGGTTTGTCAGGTGAATTGATTTGTCCTGCGCTGTCGTCGAGGACGTCGTAGCGTCGGTTGCCGTTGTCGTTGCGACGATCTCGTTTTGCCGGGGGGTCTGATTTGCCGGTGTCGCGAGAGCTTAGCCCTGCGCGTGACAGGAGTGACTCGGTCATGATCTCGGCGGGGAGATCTTCGGCAGGTGGAGGTCCGATGGCTCCTAGGTCGGCTGGCGAGTACTCGAGTTCGTAGTTATGCTTAGAGACGGCAATCGAGTCGCCAGGGCCGATCCGTTTTTCTTGGACACGCATGCCGTTGACTTTGACGCCGTTGCGGCTTTGCATATCTCGAACGTACCAGTAGCCGCCGTTGACAAAGAGCTGGCAGTGGTGGGCCGAGACGTTGGCGAAGCGGAGCACGATATCGCAGCTTTCGCGTCGTCCGATGAGGAGCTGCTTTTTTAGGAGGGGGATGGGGTCGCCGCCGCCTTGTGGAATAAGTTCACCGTACATTGTGTAATTCTCTCGTGTGTTTGGCTCTTGCGTGAATTGAACCTTGCCCCAAAATGACAAATAAGCAGTTGTTGCAAAACTTTCGGTAGGGCACTCACAAGACTGGCCATCTTGTCTGGTTACTTTGAGTGGCCTCCCCTGGCCAACTTTTTACTTTACGCAAATCTCCTAGTGACGTCAACTAACTCTATGTCTGTGCGTAGTTTAGAGCCTTCGTGGCGGAGTGCTGGGCTGCGCTATTATGCCTATAATTTCGCTCTCCGAGAGCGATTTGGCTGCCGGGTCCAAAAAGTGAGCTTGGATGCTGGTTTTACCTGTCCGAACGTAGACGGTACGGTCGCGAAGGGGGGATGTACGTTTTGCGACAATCGGAGCTTTAGTCCGAGCCGTCGGCTGCCCCGGGCGGGTATTTTGGGGCAGATTGATCAGAGCATTGTGCGGCTTCGCAAGCGTTATAAGAATTGTCGGCACTATCTGGCCTATTTTCAGCCGGCGACGAACACGTATGCGCCGGTCGAGCGGCTTCGGCCCCTTTATGAAGAGGCGCTTTCTCATCCGGAGGTTGTGGGGCTGGCGATTGGTACGCGAAGCGATTGTGTGCCGGACGAGGTGCTTGATTTGTTGGAGGAACTGGCAGCGGGGACGTATTTGTCGCTGGAGTACGGTATGCAGACGATTCATAATCGGTCGCTCGATTGGATGAATCGTGGTGAGCATCACGATTCGTTTTTGGATGCGGTCGCTCGGAGCCGTGGGCGTGGGTTCGAGATTTGTGCGCATGCGATCCTTGGGCTGCCGGGCGAATCGCACGAGGATATGTTGGCGACGGCGCGGGAGTTGGCGCGTGTGAACATTAACGCGGTGAAACTGCACAATCTTTATTGTGTGAAAAATACGAAGCTGGCTGAGCAGGTGGAGTCGGGTGAGGTCGAATTGATGGGGCGTGAGGATTATGTGCGGACGGTGGTCGACTTTTTGGAGCTGTTGCCGCAGACGATGGTGGTGGAGCGGATCAGCGGGGATGCGCCGCCCGACTATTTTGTGGGGCCAGACTGGTGCCTCGATAAGCCGGGGGTGAAGCGGGCGATTGAGGGGGAGTTTGAGCGGCGGAATAGCTGGCAGGGGAAGAAGTACGTCGGTGAGGCGTAGGGGGAAGGAAGTACGTCGGCGAGGCGTAGCTCGCCGGCTATTGAGCTACGTTTTGAATAGCCCCTTGTGTTCCGACCACTTCCAGCCACGGTGGCGAGGCAAGTATCGCGTCATCAGGTATTCAAAATGCTCGTGGTCTTCGACGCACTTGCGCGAAGAGCCTTCGGAAAGCCAAGTGCGCTTTGCAAATTCGGATTGGAGCGTGATGGTGATTGCCCGTTTGTAGCTGTTTCGTTTTTGCTGCCAAGTTTTTTCGTCGTGCCAGCTCGTGAGTAGATGGAGGTGGGTGGTTTCGGTGGAAATAAAGTGGAGGCGACAGGCAATGTGCTTGGCGGCATTTTTAATAGCTTCGATGGTGGTTTGTTGATGCGGTTCTGCTAGTGTCACCTCAGTTTCTGTCATACGTTGGCGGTAAGTTTTTGCTAGCGCAACGTTTGTTGGCTGGACGCCTTCTTTGCGAAGAACGAAACCTTTGCTGTGGTCGGGTAGCCAGCTTCCGTACGCGTGAAAGGTGAAGAGATAGCAGGGCATGGTAAAAGCTCCTGGGGCAGAATTGCCATGAAGTATACGTGCGTACACTTCTTCTGCAAGGGGGTTTTTTAGACGTCGGCGAGGCGTAGCTCGCCGGCTATTGAGTGGAAAGATAGCCGGCGAGCTACGTCTCGCCGACGTGCCTTTGTGAGTGTGATACAATAAAATTTCCCTTGGAGAGGGCTGGGTGATCGCCGGTTGTGGCTTTGGCTGCGACGGGAGGAAAGTCCGGGCACCGTAGGGCAGGGTGGTGGATAACGTCCACCGGCCGTGAGGTTAGGGAAAGTGCCACAGAAAAGATACCGCCTGGGGAGCTGTCAGCGATTGGCTTTTAGCAAAGAAGCTGAACGCTGATTGCTGATGGCTCCTCCGGTAAGGGTGAAATGGTGCGGTAAGAGCGCACCAGCAGGCGGGGTGACTCGCTTGGCTAGGTAAACCCGACCCGGTGCAAGGTCAAACAGAGAGCAGAGTCGGTCCGGCTCGTTACGACTCTCGGGTAGACTGCTTGAGACGGCAGGCAACTGCCGTCCTAGAGGAATGGTTGCTACGTCCCGGCGCACTGCGCCGGGACGAACAAGACCCGGCTTATAGGTCCTCTCCAGGGGATTTTTCTTTGCTCTGCTTCCAAAACAAAAAAAGCCGCCCCCGGTGTGGGGACGGCTTTTTGACGTTCAGTGCGAGCAAACGCTCTTTCCTCTAGAACCGAGGTTGAGTCGGTTTGAAGGGGGAAGGGGCTTGCTGCTGGAGTGGTGGTTGGTGGAGCTGGGGTTGGGTGAGACCTACCGCAGTGGTGGCAACCGGGGTTGGGGCGGCAGGCTTGATGCTAGCAGCGGCTGGTGAGCCGTTGCCGGATGCTGCCGTTCGCTCGTTGGGGATCATCTCTTCGCCGATGACCTGGAGCAGCTTTGAGATACAAAGCTTGTTCATGCTGGTCCGGAGATCGTGAGCCTCGGTGCGTAGGTACTCGTGCATGCTCTTGGGCAGGCGGACGGTGATGACGCGTGTTGGCTCGGCTTCGGGGTCTGCGGCGGTTCGTTTTTCGCGAAGCTTGACGAGCATCTTTTGGATGGCGTCGAATTCTTCGCTTTGCTCGAAAGCAGTCAGCTCTTCAAAGGAAGGAAAGCTTTTGCGGACTGCCCCATCGATTCCTACGACTTCTCGGAAGAAGGTGACCCAATCGGGGCCTTGGCGATAAAGGTTTTCAGCAACTTGTAGAATTTCCCGATACTTCTCTTGAGATTGTGTCAGCACGGCTAATGTCTCCTTACGCGTACAAGCTTGAGAGGTTGTCTCGAAGCACCACAACGGCCTCCGTGTTGCCTTCAGTATTGGCTAGCAGGCAAGTGCATCACGCAGGTCCTTGCACTGCTTGCACTTACGTCGATTTGCTGGCAGTGCCTATTTTTGGGCAGGGGCTGCTTTGGGCGGGTTTTGCGAGGCTGCCTATTCCTTGGGCAGTGCGATGGTTCCCATGGGCGGCAATGTCTAGTTGGTAAGGGTGGCTGATGAGATTCGATTTGAGAGGGTAAAACAGGCCTAACTGCAATAAAAAAGGCGGCCCCTGGGGGCCGCCTGTGATGGAACGGATTTTTTAAGATTTCTTAAAGCTTAAGCCAGCTGGTCGCGGACTCGTTCTAGGAGTTCCTTGGTCTTGAAGACTCCTTCAAACTCGTCTGGGGTCTCGCCTTCCCACTCGATGCCGACGTAACCTTGGTAACCTGCGTCGACTACGATTTTCATCATCTTTAGGTAGTCGGTCTTGGTCTCGTTGCCTTCGGCGTCGAAAGTGTGTGTCTTGGCACTGACGGCTTTGGCGAAGGGCATCAGTTCGGTGACCCCCTGGTAGCGGTCGTACCAGATATCGGAGCCGTCTTCGTTTTCGCCGGTTTTGAAATTTCCGAAATCGGGCAGGGTTCCGCAGTTTGGCAAATCGACCTGTTCCATGACGTCGACGAGCCAAGCGCCGTCAGAGGAGAAGCCGCCGTGGTTTTCGACAAGGATGTTGATTTCGTGAGGAGCCGCAAATTGGCTGAGTTGGCGTAGTCCGTCGGCTGCTAGCTTTGCTTGCTCCTCGCGGGAGCCTTCGGAGCGAGCGTTGACTCGGATCGAGTGGCAGCCCATCCGTTTGGCGGCTTCGACCCATTCGTAATGGGCTTCGACGGCTTCTTTTCGCTTGGCCTCGTCGGGATTGCCTAGATTGCCTTTGCCATCTTTGATATCGACCATGATGAGCAGCTCTTTGACGCCAGCATCGACCGATCTTTTGTGCATTTCGTCCATATAGGCACGGTCTTGCGCTTTGTCGTGGAAGGGGCCCATCCAGTATTCGACGGCGTCGACGCTGAACATTTCGGCGCAGAACGGGCCGAAGTGGCGGGGATCGATTTTTCCGGCGGCAATCCTGCGGTGGAACGAGTATTCGGCGATAGAGATTTTGAAGAGCGGTTCGTTGTTTTCCGCAGCGCGGGCAGTTGGCATGGACATATTACCTAGGGATAGGCCTACGGAGGCGGCTGCGGTTGCAGCCATGAAATCACGGCGATTTGAAGTTTTTGGCGAGGATTTTGGCATAGTATTCGTCCGATTTGTGCAGGAATGGTGGTTTTCTGGCGAGCGGGACGCCCCGGCGACTGGCCTTGAGTATAGGTTGGGGGTGGGGCAGAGGTAAACCGCCTGGGAGGGGGTTGTGATGCAGATTCTAGCCAGAGACCGGGCCGGCCATTGACCGGGACCGACGCTAGGTCGACAATCGCCTGTTTCACTAATTTGAAGTCGGGTTAAGAGCCTGATTCGTATTTTACGTATTTCGGCGAGACGTAGCTCGCCGGCTATTTTGCTTAGAGAAACAGGAGACGTATCGATGTCTGAAGTTGCCGCTGGTGAGCCGATTGTCAAGCAAGGGGAGAAGTTGCAAGTCCCTAGCCATCCGATTATTCCATTTATCGAAGGGGACGGAATTGGTCCTGATATTTGGCGTGCTAGCCAAGCGGTGTTCGACGCGGCTGTGGCGAAGGCCTATGGCGGCGATCGACAGATTGTTTGGCGCGAGGTGCTTGCGGGTCAAAAGGCTTTTGACGCGACGGGGAGTTGGTTGCCGGAAGAGACGCTCGCTACGTTTCGCGAGTTGTTGGTCGGCATCAAAGGCCCATTGACGACGCCTGTGGGCGGCGGGATTCGGTCGTTGAACGTTGCTTTGCGGCAGATCTTGGATCTCTACACTTGTTTGCGTCCGGTGCAGTATTTTGCAGGGGTGCCTTCGCCGGTGAAGCGTCCGGAGCTGACCGACATGGTGATTTTCCGAGAGAACTCGGAAGATATTTATGCTGGGATTGAGTTTGAAGCGGGGAGCGACGATTGCGAGAAGTTCAAGGCGATGTTCTCGGAAGCGTTTGCAGAGCGTTGGAGTAAAGTTCGTTTTCCTGATACGGTCGGTATTGGGATCAAGCCGGTGAGCCAAGAGGGGACGGCGCGGTTGGTGAAGGCTGCGATCGAGTACGCGATCGAGAACGAGCGAGATTCGGTGACGCTGGTTCATAAGGGGAACATCATGAAGTTCACCGAGGGTGGATTTCGTGACTGGGGTTATGCGTGTGCGAAAGAGTTGTTTGGTGCGAAAGAGATCGATGGCGGTCCGTGGTGTGAGTTCACTTCGCCGAAGAATGGTAAGTCGATCGTGATTAAGGACGTCATTGCCGATGCGATGTTGCAGCAGATTTTGACACGTCCGGCGGAGTATGGGGTGATCGCAACGCTGAACTTGAATGGCGATTATATTAGCGACGCGCTGGCGGCCTGCGTGGGTGGAATTGGGATTGCGCCGGGCGGCAACATTAATTACGACACGGGGCACGCGATTTTTGAGGCGACGCACGGCACGGCTCCGAAGTACGCGGGTCAGGACAAGGTAAATCCTGGGTCGGTGATTTTGTCGGGCGAGATGATGCTGCGTTACCTTGGCTGGAACGAGGCGGCCGATTTGATTGTGAAGGGGCTGAAAGGGGCGATCAGGGCGAAAACCGTGACCTATGATTTTGAGCGTCAGATGGAAGGTGCCACGCTGGTGAAGTGCAGTGAGTTCGGCGAGGCGGTGGTGAAGCATATGGTGTAGAGGGGGCATGTGCCGAAAAAATTGACCTTCGGCAGGGCTGTATCTAAAATCAGTAGCGTGGTTTGCTTGTACTGATTTTCTCTCTGTCTGTCGTTCCAGGAGTACTCAATGGCTGATGATGCGGCTGATGATGCTGATGCTCCGTCGTCGGAGGATGTGGGGACGCCTCGGGGGGGTGGGGAGGAAACGCATGCGAATGCTTCGGATCGTTTGACGCCGATGGATAGGAAGTCGGTCGACTCGAAGTTTGTTGCTGCCGGCTCGGTGGAGGCGTTGTTCGACGACGACGCGACGGTTCTGACATCATCGGGATCGGCGTCATCGGGGTTGGCGTCTTCGGGTTCGTTGCATGCTGAAGAATTTCCTCAGGGGCTTTCGCCTCGCGAGTTGGCGTTCGCTTTGCGTGGAGAACTGCTGGGGCATTTTCACTTGCAGGAGTTTATCGGCGGCGGGGGCATGGGGGCGGTGTTCAAGGCTTTGGACACGACGCTCGATCGTATCGTGGCGGTGAAGGTTTTGGCTTCGCACTCGCTGGGCTACGAAGATTTGCAGCGACGATTTTTGGTCGAGGCGCAGTCGACCGCGCGGCTGGATCATCCGAACATTGCTCGTATTCATTTCGTTGGGCGCGACCGGGGTTTGCCCTACATCGTTTTTGAGTATATCGACGGGGTGAATCTGCGCGATTTGGTGGTGAATCACGGACCGATTCCTTTGGGGGATGCGTTGAGTTTTGCGTGTCAGATTGGCCACGCTCTGGCGCACGCTTGGGAAAAAGAAGTTGTGCATCGGGATATCAAGCCGTCGAACATTTTGGTGACGCGCGAGGGTCAGGCGAAGCTGGTTGATATGGGATTGGCACGCTTGTACCAGGAAGATGCTAAGGAGCATGAACTAACGAACACAGGCGTTACGCTGGGAACGTTTGACTATATTTCTCCGGAGCAGGCGCGTGATCCGCGTGAGGTGGATACGCGGAGCGACATCTATTCGCTCGGTTGTACGCTGTTTTATATGCTGGCTGGCCATCCTCCGTTCGCGCAGGGGACGGCCGTGCAGAAGTTGTTGCAGCACCAAGATCAAAGCCCGCCGAACTTGGCGGAGTTGCGACCCGAGATCCCGGAATCGGTGGCAGCGATGGTGGGTCGTATGCTGGCGAAGTTGCCAGAGGATCGTCCTCAGACGCCTAGCGAATTGGTGGTTGAGTGTAACGGGCTATTTCGAGAGCTTGGTTTGCAGCCGCCGCAGTCGTTGACGCCGTTGCCAAGGGTTCAGCCCGTGAGTGTGGGGGCTTGGCGACAACACGTTCCTTGGGCGTTGCCGCTGGGAGTGTTGTTGGCGTTAGGTGGTTGGCTGGGGTTGAGCAGCCCCGATTCGGCAGAGGTTGTTGCGTTTCCTGAATTGCATGACTTTGCTTCTTCGGGAGCTGAGGAAGTGAATGCTGTAGAAAAGATGCCGGAGAAAACGTTGCCGCTGGTTGAAGATATTTTGGGGACTGCGGAGGGGACTTTGGAACTTGAGTCTGGCGTGGAGAAGCTGGATGCCAGCACCGTCAAAGATGCTGGCAGCGAGCCAAGTTTTTTGCAGGATCGGACTGAGGCGGAGACGGGATCGTCGATTTTTCTACTGTCGCCGGAAGAAGAACCGACAGAGTCTTTCGACGCATTCGGAGAGGCGGGCTTGGGCTTCGATATCGAGTTTGGCGAAGAGTGAGGAATGGAGCTCTCAGTTTCCTGTTGTTATGTCGCAGAAGGATTGCAAAGTCAAAAAAAGAACGTACCTAGGATTAGCCACAGAGGGCACAGAGAACACAGAGTGCTAAAAACAAAGGGTTCTCTGTGTCCTCTGTGATCTCTGTGGCTAATATTTCTCTACCTGCACCCGGCTTTACAGTTCTCCTGTGTTATGTCGGCGGTTGCTTGACAAGTAAAAAACGCGTGGTTCTACTGAATTGACGGTTGTGGAACACTTTTGCCCGTGTGTGGCTGAGTTTTTCCGGTTGCCCTTTTTGCGGTTCGAGAGAGATGAGGAGTTTTCATTGATGACTAAAACGAGACATAAACTAGTTTTGATGTTGTTCGTCGGTGCCCTGGCCACTGGCGGACTGACGCGTCCGGCGATGGCTATTAAGCAATTTAGCGACGAATTTTTGAAGCTTTATAAGATCGACAAAAAGAGCGATGTTCAGTCAGATTTTGCGAAGGCGGTGTTGAAGGCGAAGTGCTATGTTTGCCATCAGGGTAAGAAAAAGAAGCACCATAATGCTTATGGCGAAGAGTTATCGAAGTTGTTGGATAAGAAAAAGGACAAGAAGAACCCTGAGAAGATTATCGAAGCTCTCGAAAAAGTGGCGAAGCTGCATACGGACGCCAAGGATGAGAAAAGCCCGACTTACGGCGATCTGATCAAGGCAGGTAAGTTGCCTGGCGGTTCGTTGGAAGATGCGAAGAAAGAGCCAGCCGACGGTTCGGACTCGAAGGGATCTGAGGCGAAGGGATCCTCTGGCAAGAAGTAAGCGACTATTCGTTCGAGACGAATGGTTTGAGCGTGAGAATCGCCGACCCAATCGTTGACCCAGAAGCCGTGGAGCTGTTTGCTTCACGGCTTTTTTCTTGTCTGGACTTTTGGGGATGCTGGGCGTGGCGTTGGTTGCGCGTGCTTTGCAAAGTCAGGGTCATCAGTAGGATCAGCCCCCCGAGGAGCCAGCAGGTCGGGCGCAATCGGGGTGTCTCGTTGGGGCTATCGACAGGGCCGATGGCGAGGGTTAGGAGTCGTTGCAGGAGCAGGAAGGTGAGGAGCAGTGCGCCGAGGAATGCTAGGCTGGCGATCATGCTTGCGCCGGTCACCGCGCGTTGCGCGGGTTGAGGGAGCGAGATGAGCAACCAAATTCCAGCGGGGAGCTGTAGCACGCTGGCTAGCAGGGCGATTGAGGCTGTGGGTCGCGTGAGCTGAGCGGCGTGCGTTTTTTGTGCGTCTTGTTCGGTAGGTCCTTTGTCGAGGAGCCAGAGCAGGGCAATTGCTGCGACGGCGAAGGAGGCGAGTAGGAAGTGGAGGGAGAGGGCGAGTATTTCGCTGTGTTGCATGAGTGGGAGTAAGGCGGCGCGATCGAGGATTTTTACTTTTGCCCAATGGGGGTCTGCTGCGAGCTTGCCGAGGACGCTCATGAGTGGCGGGAAGTGGTAGAGCAGATTGGTGCTTGCGAGTAGTGCTAGTAGGGCATGCCACCAGCGATGGCGTTGAAGGGCACGCCAAGAGTAGGCGTAGAGCAGTAGGCAGGCGAGCGAGAAAGCTAGTTCTGCGGCTGCAAACCAGAGTGCGCGGGTTGGAAATCGGGAGAGAGCAGCGAGTAGTTTGGCGGAAGAAGGGAAGCAGAGGATCGCACCGCCGGTGAGCATTCCGAGAACCAAGGCCCAGGTCGAAAGCCAGGCCAATGTGCGTCCTAGGCCATCGCGAAGCGGATTGGAGGAGCGTCGGGCGAGCCAGACGCAGAGCAGGGGGCCGGCGCTGGCGAGGTTCATTGCCATCAGGTGCAGTGTGAGCAATAGAGTCGTGAGTAATCCTAGGATTTTTGTGGTCCTCTGGGCGGAGACTGGATTGACATTGGTTGGTGCTCTGAGCTACTATCTTTGCTGTCCATCGTGGCATTGCAAGGGCGATTAGCTCAGTTGGCTAGAGCGCCTCGTTTACACCGAGGATGTCGGGGGTTCGAGTCCCTCATCGCCCACTTTTTCTGTTTTGTTCTATTTTGCGTGCCCCATCAGTTCTTGGCGTGCGTTTTCTTTGGGGCTTAGGTTCTGCTCCAGGTTGCCCTTCAATTTACTCTTTGAATCGATTCGCTGAAATCCTCTATGTCACTTCTTGCCGATCTCCGCTGGCGCGGACTGCTCCATCAAACGACCAATGACCCGGGGATGGAGGCTTGGCTTGAGGAAAAGCCTCGGACGGTTTATGCGGGGTTTGATCCGACGGCGGATAGCTTGCATGTGGGGAGTTTGCTGGGGTTGATTGTCTTGCGGCGTTTTCAGCAGGCGGGGCATAAGCCGATTGCGGTGGTGGGCGGGGCGACTGGGATGATTGGCGATCCGAGCGGTAAGAGCGACGAGCGGAATTTGCTTTCTAAAGAAGACCTTGATCGGAATGTTGCCGGACTGGGCGAACAGATGCGGCGGTTTTTGGATTTTGACGCGGGCGATTGCTCTGCAGAGCTGGTCAATAATTTTGATTGGACCGGCAAGTGGAGCTACTTGGAGTTTTTGCGCGACATCGGCAAGAATTTTCCGGTGAATGTGATGTTGGCGAAAGATTCGGTGAAGAGCCGTTTGGGGCGCGATGGGGAGGGCAGCGACAACAGCAGTAGTAGTAGCGGGGGCGGCATGAGCTACACCGAGTTTAGCTACATGCTGTTGCAGGCGTACGATTTTGTGCATTTGCATGACGAGTTTGGATGCGAATTGCAGGCGGGCGGGAGCGATCAGTGGGGGAACATTACGGCCGGTATTGATTTGGGCCGGAGGATGGGGCGGGGGCAGTTGTTTGGGCTGACCTGGCCGTTGTTGACCAAAAGTGATGGGACGAAGATGGGGAAGACCGAGAGTGGGGCGATTTGGCTTTCGGCCGAGCGGACGAGTCCTTATGCGTTTTATCAGTATTGGATGAATGTCGACGATGCGGACGCGGGCGGTTGTTTGCGGATGCTGACGGAGCTGGGGCGTGAGGAGATTGAATCGCTGGACGTGGCTCGTGAGAGCGATGCGGGAAAACGTGAGAGTCAGCGGCGGTTGGCCGAGGAGATGACCAAGTTGGTGCATGGGGCGGATGCGCTGGCTGTTGCGCAGCAGGCGACTGCGATTTTCTTTGGCGCGGAGATTAGCGATTTGAGCGACGAGCAGTTGGGAAATATTTTTGCGGATGTGCCGAGCAAGGAACTCTCGAAGGCGCGATTGAGCGACGGGAGCCTGACGATGATTGAAGCGCTGGTCGAAGCCGGTTTGGCCAAGAGCAAGGGCGAGGCGCGGCGGACCGTGGGGCAGGGCGGTGCGTATGTCAATAATCGCCGAGTGGAGGGGATCGACACGCAGCTGACTGCCGAATATCTGGCAAGCGAGACGGTGATGGTCTTGCGGAGCGGGAAGAAAAAGTACGCGCTGCTGCGGTTTTTGTAGCGTTTTTTGTAGGCGTCGGCGAGACGTAGCTCGCCGGCTATTGGTGGTGCTAGTTGTTTTTGGAGATGATCTCGCCGCCGTTGCGGGTGGCTAGGGCACGCCAGACGGTGAGGTCGATGTCGCTGTTGATGGAGTCGACCGAGCCGTCCATCCTGGCGGTGTTGACGGTGCCGCCGCTGTGGTAGCTGCGTGAGGTGACGGCGGCGTAGGTGGTTTCGGTCTCGGTGAGGTAGGAGTCATCGCCGGGTGCCCAGCCTTTGACGCGGTGGCTGTTGTAGTCCATATCGGAATTGGCGCATCGGACGGTGGTGTTCGGTGTAAAGGTCGCGGTGAATCCCGATTGATGCACGCGGCCATCGATCCATTCGGTGTGGGCGGTTTCTCGGATCTTGCCGCTGGCAAGCGAACAGATCTCGTTTGGCTCCGTTGGTGGGACGTTTGTCGGGCTACCTTCTTCTCGGTAGTAGGGCTGCCAGCCTTTGACTTCGGCGAGCATGAGTGTGTTGGAGAGTCCGTCGGAGAAGTTTTTGGCGCCTAGGCCGGCGTTGGGATAAAAGGCTCCGTTGCCGCCGGTACGGCTACTCGGATCATAAACCATCCAGACGCCGTTGTTGACGCCGTAGTTCGTGAGGTAGTCACGAGGGTTGCCGGTGGCGTCGTCGACGCGTTGTTCGTCGCGGATTTCTGAGGGGCAGATGAGGGCGGGGACGCGGGCGGATTTTAGTAGGGCTTCGGCGCTGAGAGCGGCAGACTTGCTGGGGTAGATGGTGCCGCTGATGCCGATTTTGTGGTAGTCCTCGGCGAAGTCGATCCGGTCGCCGATGGTGCTCGCCTCGACATACGGGAGGATGCGTGCGAGGGCGCTCCAGCGATATTGGTTCTTGCCGATGAAGAGGCTGGGTGGGAATTTTTGGTTGGCTGATTCGTAGTTGTGCATCGCTAGGGCGAGTTGGCGAATGTTGTTGGCGCAACTGATGCGACGGGCCGCTTCTCGGGCGGCTTGGACGGCTGGGAGTAGCAGTGCGACGAGGACGCCGATGATTGCGATGACGACGAGCAGCTCGACGAGGGTGAAGCCACGTCGGGCGGTGGCGGGGTGGCTGTGAAGCTTGCTGGCTTGGAATCGGGTCGATTTCATCGGATTTCCCTCTGTTCTGCCATTGCTGGAAGTTTAATGCTAACGAGACTCAGTCTCATGTTCCTTTGCCGCAATTATGGGGTTTTTAATTCTGGTGTCAATGGGGGTCAGGGGAAAATTAGGGCTTATCTCAGAACTTCCAAGCAGCAAATAACCACGGAGGCACGGAGGACACAGAGAAGCAATAGTTTGTAGGGTGCGTGCAGTGATAGCGTAACGCACCAATTTGCATCACGGTCGGTTTTTGCTATCGCTACGCCCACCCGACGTCCTGTGAGGGGGCGTTCGTCGTGGCCGACGGCGCTAACAGCAACTTACTTACTAGCGCCGCCGGTTTGTGCGGGCTGCTTGAATGCTGATCGAGCTGGGGGCGATCGAGCTGGGATAGCGTAGCAACCCTTGGCTGGAGTGGCCTATTTGGGCTGAACCCGAGCGGATTTGACCTAGGAGAACAGGGCTTTGCGACTCTACGTTCGGCAATTTATTGCGAATCGAGGCGTGGTGGAATGGCTTTTCGGCCGTCTCGATGAGCCAAGCCGGAGAGTCGGTTGGGTTGCTGGATTTTGGGGTAACGATCGTTACCGGTTTGTCCGTTTTAGGGCTGTTCCAAGGGAGTATGGAGGCCGGCTGACGAATTTGTTGCGCTTGCACGGAGGCAGGTGCCAAGAGGCATCCCAATGCAATGCAGATCGAGGTTTGTTGTAGAAAATTCATGTTCGCCGCTTCCGTGGGCAGAAGGATGTTGTGTTGTTGAGATTAGGAAAATCCGTTTTCGCCACCTAAGCTTCTCTATGAAGGGGATCGGGCATTGAGAGGCCTAGAACGGCAGTTGTTTGGAACTGCTCTTACCAGCGTGCTAGTAGCGTTGTTTGCTACATCCCTCACAGGAGGCCTCTTGCAAAGCGCAATACCCGTGTAACAGGTCATGGAGAATTGCGACGACTAGGTTTGCAATGAGAACCGTTGCGATCGGACTTTGCTGCTTTTCTGAAGAAGGTTTTTTTTGTCGAGTCGTATTTTTAGGAGGATCGGCAAAGGTGGCCTTCCATTGCGGTTTTCTGCGGTGGTTTTCCGTAGGGCAGGCTTGGAGCCGACTGGAGTTGAGGGTATCGTTGGCTGTGAAATCAAGGACGTTTTTCTTCGTCATGGACTCTCTGGTGGCCTCTCTGGAATTTGCGATTCATTATGCCGACTGTCGCCGTTATTTTGCCTGCCGCTGGTTCGAGCCGTCGGTTTCACGATAAGAACTACAAAAAGCCTTTTGCTCCGTTGGCGGGGAAGGCGGTCTGGCTGCACTCGGCTGAAAAATTTCTTCAGCGCCAGGATGTGAAGCAGTTGATTGTGGTGGTGGCGGACGAGGATCGTGAGGAATTTGATCGTAAGTATGGGGCGAACATCGCTATTTTGGGGGTCGATGTCTGTCGGGGTGGGGCGGAACGGGCGGATTCGATTCAGAATGCGCTGGCGATGGTGCAGGAAGGTGTTGAGTTGGTAGCCGTACATGATGCGGCGCGGCCTTGCCTGGCGGAGAAGTGGATTGATGCGGTTTTCGAGGCCGCGTCGCGTGACGGGGCGGCGATTTTGGCTGAACCGGTGTCGGCAACCTTAAAACGTGTTGGGGGTGACAAACGGATTGAGGCGACCGTCGATCGACAGAATCTTTGGGCGGCGCAAACGCCTCAGGTTTTTCGGCGCGAGGTGTTGGTGAAGGCGTACGCGACTCGGGCGGGAAAGCAGGTGACCGACGATGCGACGCTTGTTGAGCAAATGGGCCAGAGGGTGACGGTCGTCCCCGGTTCGCCGCTGAATCTAAAAATCACAACACGCGACGACCTGCGCCTGGCCGAGCAGATATTAAAAGTGTTGCCGAAGCCGAAGGGGGGGCGGGGCAATCCGTTTGCGAATGATGATTTGTGGCGATGAGTCGAGTGTGGAAATCGGATTTCGGAATGCGGATTGTGTTGTCACCCAAGGAACGTTTTGCTTATGTCTCATCCTGCTCGATGGTCTGAGGAACGGTTGCTTGCCGAGTGCGAGGTCAAGAGGACGCGGGGGTCGGGGCCTGGGGGGCAGCATCGCAACAAGGTGGAGACGGCCATTGTTGTCGAGCATTTGGCGACCGGGTTGCGTGGCGAGGCGAGCGAGCGGCGTAGTCAGGAGCAGAATCGGCGACAGGCGATCTTTCGGTTGCGGATAAAACTGGCTTTGGAAGTTCGGCAGCCTGCGGCAGAGGAGTTGAGCGAGCTGTGGCGGCGGAGGGCCGTGGGGAGGCGGATTTCGGTTAGCGCGGGGCATGAAGATTTTCCGGCTTTGTTGTCGGAGGCACTCGATCTGCTTGCTGACGCAGACTACGCTGTGCCAGAGGCGGCTGAGCGTTTGGGGGTGACGAATTCGCAACTGGTCAAACTGTTGAAAGTGGAGCCGGCGGCGCTGGCGGGTGTGAATCGGGAACGGGCGGTTCGGGGTGAGTCGCCTTTGCGTTAAGGATAGCCACGAAAAACACAAAAAACACGAAAAGGCTTTTTGGCCGGAGAAGGGAAAATGTATGTACGCTGTTTTGTTTGATATTGATGGGACGCTGCTTAATTCAGGGGGGGCTGGGAGCGTTGCGTTTGCAGAGTCCTTTTTGGATGTTTTTCAGTTGGGGGAGCTGCCTGCGGACATCTCGTTTGCTGGACGGAGTGACCGTGCGATTGTGGAAGAGATTATGGAGCGTAGTGAGATCGAGCCTTCGGAGGTGAATTGGCAAAAATTCTTTAACGCGTATTGCCAACGTATAGAAAATGCGTTGGACGTTTGCGAGGGGGTGCTTTTGTCGGGGGTGGTCGCGTTGCTTGATGCGCTTCAGAAGGACGAACATGCGGTGGTCGGTTTGCTGACGGGGAATACGGAATTTGGTGCGCAGGCGAAGACGGCCGCCTATGGTTTGGAAGGGCGTTTTGCGTTTGGAGGCTATGGAGACGAGCGGACTGACCGGAATGCAATCGCTGCTGACGCGAGGCTGGCGGCTGAGAAGTATGTTGACAGTTTGGGCGGCGAAGAGCGGCTGTGTGGTGCGATGGTGATTGGCGATACGCCGGCGGATGTGGCCTGTGGACGGGCGATCGGTGCTTTTGTTGTTGCGGTGGCTACGGGTGGGGTTTTGAGGGAGGAGTTGGCCGCTTGTGAGCCTGACCTGCTGCTTGAGGATTTGACAGACATCGAGGCGTTGTTGGCGGAAGTGCAAGCGGCAGAGCGTCGGTGTTTTGAGAGGATTGGCCTTGAAGGGGTTGGTTCGTGATGATGCCAACGCTTAGTCGTATTACGGTGTATCCGATCAAGTCGCTTGAGGGGCATGATTTGTTGGCGAGTGCGGTGTTGGGGGGCGGGGCGCTGGCCGGGGATCGGCGGTATGCTTTGGTCGACTCGCGGGGAAGGTACATCAACGGTAAGCGGTGCGAGGCGATGCATCGTATTCGGGCTTCGTATAGCGACGACTTGCAGGAAGTTGTTTTGAGTAGCGAAGGGCAGGAGCGGAATTTTGCGATTGCTCGGGAGCAAGAAGAGCTGGCTGCTTGGTGTGGTGAGGTTTTGGGGAGGGAATGTCGGTTGGTTGAAAACGTGGCGGCAGGGTTTCCGGATGATGTGGATTCGCCTGGGCCGACGTTGGTGAGTACTGGCTCGTTGGAAGCGGTGGCGGGTTGGTTCGAGGGGCTTGAAATATCGGAGGTTCGGCGTCGTTTTCGGTTCAATTTGGAGGTGGCCGACACGGAGGCTTTTTGGGAAGATGGGTTGGTGGGGAGCGAAGGGGAGGAGGAACGCCGTTTTCGTCTGGGCGATCTGACGTGGCAGGGTTGCGGCGTTTGCCAGCGTTGTGTGGTGCCGACGCGAGGGAGTCGGGATGGCTTGGCGACGAGCGGTTTTGTGCGAGATTTTGCTCGTTTCCGGGAGCGGGATTTGCCTGCTTGGGCACCAAGTGATCGGTTTGACCATTTTTATCGACTTGGGGTAAACACGAGGCTCGATTCTAGTGAGAATGGGGGCACGATACGTGTTGGGGATGAAGTCGAATTCAACGATTGAGACCTATTGGGGACGTTCCATTTGGCAAGCGTAGAAGAATCGACCGTTGATACCAAGGAATCGGGCGTCGGTTTGGGGAACCGGCGCGACTGGAGCTTTGTGGAGCGGCACGGCTTGCTGTTGGTGCTGGTCTCGCCGGTGGCCGCGAATGTGATCGGAAGCATTTTCAATGTGCTTTACAACGCCAATCAGACGGCTCCGCTTTTGTCGGTTGCTCAGCAAGAGCAATTTACGGCGTGCGTGCAAGTTTTTAACGGGATTATCTATCCGTTTGCGATTTTGTGTTTTGTCTTGCCGCTGCTGTGGCTGCGGCCCATTCATCGGGCATTGTTACGTGCCGAGCCGGTTGAGCCTGAACGGTTAAAAAAGGCGCAGCGTTATGTGGTGAATCTTCCGTGGTGGTTTTTGGCAGTGACGGCTGTGGGGTGGCTGGTTTGTATTCCGGTATTTCCTTTGGCGTTAAAAGCGGTGCCGGAACCCTTGTCGGCCGAAGTGGTGTGGCATTTGGTGGTTTCGTTTCTTACGGCCTCGCTGATTGCGATTACGCAGAGCTTTTTTGCGGTCGAGATGGTGAGCCAGAAGGCGCTGTTCCCGGTCTTCTTTCGACGGGATAATCCGGCGATGGTGCCTGGCGGGATTCCGTTGAAGTTGACTGCGCGGATTGTGATTTGGGGTATTGCGACGGTCGTGAGTCCGGTGGTTTCGCTGGTGCTGCTTTTGTTGGTGCCCGATGCGGCGCATTTGAATCCGGCTTTTGGAGTCGCGGTAGGCGGGGTGGCGATCGCGTTTACGCTGGTGACGGCTTGGATGCTGGCACGTTTGGTGGCGGTGCCGGTGAAGCTTTTGGAGCATGCGGCGATGCGTGTGGCGGAAGGAGATTTGAAGGTTCGGGTGAATTTGCTTCGGGCAGATGAGTTTGGGCCGTTGATCGAGCGTTTTAATTTGATGGTCGAAGGGTTGCAGGAACGCGAGCAGTTGCAGGAGACGTTTGGTCGTCATGTGGGGCGGGAGGCGGCGAAGCAGATCATGTTGCAGGACGAAGGGCTGGTCGGTAGCGAGCAAGTGATTAGCGTGATGTTTGTGGATGTGCGGAATTTTACGGCGCATTCTTCGCGGCACTCGCCGGAGGAAGTGGTTGCGGTGCTGAATATCTTTTTCCGCGAAGCGGTCGACAAAGTGGAATTGCATGGGGGGATGGTCAATAAGTTTCTTGGCGATGGGTTTATGGCGTTGTTTGGGATTGGGACGGAGGGGGAGAACCATGCGGAGCAAGCGGTCGAAGCGGGCCGGGCGCTGTTGTGTTGTTTGGACGAGACGGCCGAGGAATTGGAGCAGGCAGGGTGGCCTGGGCTGAAGATCGGCGTGGGGATCAATACGGGGCCGGCGATTGTGGGGAGCATTGGCTCGCCAAAGCGGCAGGAATATACGGCAATCGGCGATACGGTGAATGTCGCGTCGCGGGTCGAATCGCTGACCAAGCAGCTTGGTTGTCCGTTGCTGATTACGGAGTCGACGCGGCAGCATATGGGGGGAAGCCCCGATTACAAGACGCTGCCACCGCAGCCGGTGAAGGGGAAGGCCGAGCCGCTCACGGTGTTTGGTGTTTCGTGAGTTTCTGTGGCATTGCTTGCCTGAGCGGGGCGACTGGTTTAACCGTCATAGTTTGCCTCAGTGGTTTCTGCGGAATTACTGGGGTAACTACTTTGGTAGGCATATCTAGCACTCGATAAGTACTGCAGTTCTCTGCGCCTAGACCTCTTATGTCGATTGTTATGCTGAAACGGATTTTGGCCATCATTGTGATCGCACCGCTTAGCGTGGTGCTCGCCGGTTGTGCATGTCCTTCGGGGGGGTGTGTTCCTCGCACGCCTTGCGCGCCGTGCGAGAACGAGCTGACGGTGCCCGCATGTGAGCTGCCCGACTTTTTTGAATTGACGCAGACGGATTGTGAGTTGGTGCCATTGCCGACTCCGACCGAGACTTATCAAATTTTGGATGCTGCGACCTGTCAGTGCCGGGCGGTGACGAATGCGACTCTGGCGAATATGGTCGAGTTGGAGCGTCATTGGGCCAAGGTGATTATCGAGTGCGACTCGAAGACGGTGCGTGAGAATTTGTGTTTGGATCGCGATTTGCTTGCACTCCATGCGACGGGCTTGCGTAACGAGGCGGCGGGCGACGCGCTGCGTGTGTTTTATCAGTTGGCGGGTCTTGAGGTACAGAAACAGTATTTGGCGTTGGGGGTCGAAGAGTCTCGGCTGACGCTGCAACGTTTAGACAAGCTGCGATCCAAGGGGCTTGATTTGCCCAAGGGGATTGATCGTAGTCAGGTTGCCAAGAACTTGGCTGAGTTGGAAGAGAAGCAGATGCAGCTTGCTTTGATGCGTATTCAGCTGAATGGCCAGCTTCAAAAGTTGATTGGTTGTCCGTTGGATGAGTATTCGTTTTATTGGCCACAGATGGACTGGCAGCCTGATCTGGGTGCGCTCGACCTCGAGGCGGAGTTGGCCCAAGGCTTGGCGACGCGGTCTGATTTGCGAGGCATTAGCCTCGTGCTTTGCAAGTTGGAGAAGCCGACGTTGCCGATTGCCCGTGGGGTATTGAAATTTGCGGATTCCACGATTGGTAGCGTGGAGCCTCAGAGCGGGATGATTCATTTTATTCGCTGCCTTCGGTGCAGCGAGGCTGAGTTGCCGGTCCGCTGTCGGCAATTGGCTTTGTTTTATGAACATACTGAACAGGGCGCAACGGCTGAGATCAAAGGAGCCGGTTACGAATGTCATCTGCACCAGCAGCGCGTTGTCTCGAGTTTGGCCAACTTGGCGCAGTTGCAGGATCACTTGCACGAGCTGAAAGAAACACGCGACATCAAAGGGGTGAGTATCTTTGAGATTAGTCGTGCGAAGGCCCAGGTTTACGATGCCCAGGTCAAGATGATCGAGCAGGTCGTTCAGTTGAATCTGGCACAGGTGAGTCTGCGGAAGGCGCAAGGCATGTTGACGGTCGAGTGCGGTTGTTGTCCAAAACTGTGCTGCGAGGGCTGCTGCGACGGGGCCTGTTGTCGGTGCGAGAAGAAAACGTGCTCGAAGCCACGGTGTTCGTGTGGCAAAAGTTCTTGCTGTAAAAAATAGGAATTGAACCACGACGGAACAGCGGAAACAATGGAAAACAGCGTTGTTTCTCCGGTCGCTTACGCTCTCGGTTCGCCTGTGTGGGGTTCTTGGTGCTATTGGCGATTGAAGAGGGCTTGGCGTAGTTCTTGCTCGAAGGTTGCACTTTGCTCAAGGACGGCTCGGAAATCGTTTTTGCCTAGGGCATAGAAGACCGATTTTTCGCGGGCGATGATTGAGGCGTTGCGTGGTTCTTCGGTGATCAGCGCGGCTTCGCCGAAGTATTGGCCCTGGTGGAGCTGGGCGACCGTTTTTTCCTGGGCCCCTTCTTGTACGAGGACGTCGACGGTGCCGGTGCGAATGAGGTAGAAGAGGTCGCCGGGGTCGCCTTGGCGAAGGACGGTTTCGCCGGCTTCGGCTTGGTGGACACGCATCTGGTCGGCGATTTCTGCCAGCGTATTCGGCGTAAGGTCGGCGAAGAGCGGGAAATCTTTGAGGAATTCGCAGATGACGGAGGCCTCTTGGACGGCGACGTCCGACTTGATGTGTCCGTCGACCATGTTGACGATTCGGTCGGCGACGTCGAGGATGCGATTGTCGTGGGTGACCATGATGATGGTGCAGCCTTCGTCGCGGGCCAGTTCTTGGAAGAGGGTGACGACCTCGCGGCCCGACTTTTCGTCGAGGGCGGCGGTTGGTTCGTCGGCGAGAATGAGCTTGGGCTTGTGGACTAAGCCACGAGCGATGGCGACCCTTTGTTTTTGACCGCCGGAAAGCGACTTGGGTTTGTAGTGGATGCGATCGGCTAGTCCGAGACGGGTGAGTAGCGACTCGATCCGGTCGCCAGCAATCATGGGATCGATGCCAAGCAATTCTGCCGCCATGTTGACGTTTTGGTAGGCAGTGAGTGACTCGAAGAGGTTGTGCGCTTGGAAAATAAAACCCATTTCGCGGCGCAGGCGAACGATCATTTCGGGGGTGGCTCCGCAAAGCTCGTTGCCGAGTATTCGGAGGCTCCCTTCTTGGACGGTCCGTAGGGTGCCGATGAGCGTGAGGAGCGTGGTTTTTCCGGAGCCAGAGGGACCGGTCATGATAACGATTTCGCCGCGTCGGACTTCTAGGTTGTTGTTGTGCAGTGCTTGTTTGCGAAGCTCGCCCTCGCCGAAGTAGTGGTTGAGATTCCCCACGTCGACCGTCTTGGGTAGGTGCATACTGTCGGCGAAGGCACCGCTGGTGGCTGGGATGGAGGTTTGTGCAGTCATGATATTTTGCTGGGAAGGTGGTTAAAAAAGGCTTGCCGGGTCGGCGGCTAGCAGTTTGCGCACTGCGAGCAGGCCCGAAGTGACACACATGACGATGGTTGTAAGTAGGACAAACAATAAGCAGTCCCAGGTCATTTTCATCAGCAGACCGGTTTGGTTGCCTAGCAATCCGTAGAGGAGTCGGCTGGCAAGGGTGCCTGGTATAAAACCTACGATGGCTAGGAGCAACGCTTCGACGACGATCAGCCTTATGAAGTACTTGGCGGGATAGCCCATCGCTTTGAGGGTCGCAAATTCGGGCATGTGGTCGGAGATGTCGGAGTAGATGACCTGATAGCAGATGACCATGCCGACGATAAAGCCGATGATTTTTCCGAAGGTGAAAATGGTGCCGATGGGCGTGCTTGCGTCCCAGAAATCGATTTCGGCAGCGCGAAATTGGTCGCGAGTGAGTATGTGGACATCGGGGGTCAAGGTTTTTTTGAGAATGCCGAGCGTTTGGTCGAGATCGGCACCCTTTTGGAGTTGGACAATGCCGATGTCGACGATGCTGAGCGGATCGCCAAACCGTTTGCGGTGAGAAAAATACTTGGCGAAGTTTTCAGCACTCATCACCAAGTTTCCGTTGTGGGCGAAGTCGGTGCCTAACTCGAAAGTGCCTACCAAAGTTAGCTTTTTACTGGCCAGTTCGAGGTGGTCCTTTGCTAGCAGAGCGTCGTTGTCTCTTGGGAATTTGAATTCCTTTTTCTTGCTTTTTTTGTCGATCAGCGCGGTGCCCGGCGGATAGAGCTTGTCGCGCTGCTGGTTGATTGTTGGGATGTTGAAAACGGGGTCGTTGAGGCGAAAGCCAAGGGAGCGTAGGGGAAATCCTTTGTTGCCCATGCCTCGTTTCATTTTTCTGAGGACCGAGGTGGTCAGTTCGGAGTAAACGGGGTAGGCCCCTTGTACGCCTGGGCAAGACTGCGCTTGGTGGAGGCGGGAGATGGGAAATCGCTTTTCGGCGGCTAGCGTAAATTTGGCTTTGCTGACGAGGAAGATGTCGCCGTTGAGGTCGTCGATCAGTTTGACTTGGCTGTCGAACAGGGCGTTTTGGAATCCGACTTGGGTGAACATGAGTAGCACAGCAAACGCGATCCCGGCAATAGCGACCAGCAGCCGACGCCAATCGTGCGTCAGATTTTTCCAGGCTAGCGGCGTTTTGCGGATGCGTTTCATTGGGGGATCGTTAAAAAAGTGGATGTTCTTAGAATAAATCAGCGGGGTCGGCTTGGTAGAGTTTGCGAAGTGCGGCCATGCCGGAAATGACACAAATGGCGATGGCTAGTAGGAGTACGGTGATCATGATACGTGGGGTCATGTACATGGGCATCCCCGATTGGGTATCGACGAACCAATACAGGACGCGGGAGATCGCTAGTGAGGGGATGTAACCGACGAGTGCCAGCAGGACGGACTGTTGGAGGACGACGGTCGTTAGGTAGCGATTGCTGTAGCCCATGGCTTTGAGCGTTGCGTATTCGCCCATCATGTTGGCGATGTCGGTTGAGAGGACTTGGTAGACAATGGCAACGCCGACGAACATGGCGACCCAAACGCCGAGCGAAAAAATTTGTCCAAGCGGGGTATCGTTGACCCAGCGGTCTTCTTCGACGGCGTTGACTTCTTCGCGGGTGAGGATTTGTACGTCGGCGTTGGTAAGTTGGGCTGCGGTGAATTTTTGTTGCGAGCCGTTGGTCGTCGCGATAGGGATGCCATACATCTTTTTAAGTTTTGTTTTTACAGCTTCGGCGGAGTTGGGGTCGCGCAGTTTGAGGAGTCCGAAGTTGATTTGGTCAATCGATTGCCAAGGGCAAGCACGGACGTAGCCTTCGGGGCTGGTGAGACATGCGCCGTTGGAGGCCATGCCGGTTCCGAGTCGAAAGAGTCCGACAATTTTTACGCGATTGGGGCCGAGGGACGTCTCGATGCCGATGTCGCTTTGGCTAAAAAGGTCCCCGTCGATGGGGCCGTATTCGGCTTTGGATTTGGCGTCGATGATGACAAATCGAGAGTCTGTGAGTTTGCGTGCTTGCTTGCGAATGTCTTGGTATTTATCAACAAAAGCAGGGTCGTTGGGGTCGGTGCCCATGGCGATGATGCCGCGCCATTGGCCGGCCCGTTCTTTGGCCGCGTCGCTGGCTTGAGCAAGGGCAGAGCCGTGTAAGATGGGTGCTTGCCATTCGGTGAGGCCCAAGTAGAACGGGCGTGTCAGCTGGACTTCGGGTAGCGAGGCCGCTTGGTGGAGGCGAGAGCGTGGGAATGCTCGTGGCTCGGTCAGATGGAGATAGGCGGGTGAACGCAGCAGGAGATCGAAGTCGAGCGAGTCGTAGATCTGCGTGGCCGTTTTGCGAATCGCGCCTTTGAATCCCATTTGCATGAAGATGAGAATCACGGCGAAGCCGACGCCTGCGACGCCGATGGCGGTGCGGACTCGGTTATGCGTAAGATTCTTCCATGCGAGGGGGGTTTTCATAAAGCGGAAAGTGGAGAGCGGAAAGCGGAAGTTGCCGTGAAAGTAGGTAGGTGGAGATAGGCAATGAATGAACTGGGTTGGAGCCGCGATGGCGGGTCGCTTGCGGAGGCTCAGCCTTCCGCTTTCTGCTTTCCGCCTTCCGCTTTGGCTGGCTTTTCGTTGAATTCGACGGTGACTTGTAGGCCTACGCGTTTTGCGGCGTGTTGGATGGCTGCTGGGTCGGTGATTTCGATACGGACTTCGATGACGCTACGGTCTGCCGGGGCTAAGGGGTTGCGATTGGCAAGTCCGGGCGAAGCGATCAGGCTGCCAATGCGTAGGACGGTTCCTTGGATGCCGCCTGAGCGGACGTTGGTTTTGGAGTCGAGAGGGCCATCGGCAAAATTTCCTGAAAAAGCAGGGCTTCGGATCGTGACTTCTTGGTCTTCTTCCAAATCTTTGACGTCGGCCTCATAGACTTCGGCGATGCAGACCATTTTGCTCAGGTCGCCGAGTTGCATGATGGGTATTTGAGTGATGAACTCACCCTGGCGGATGAAGATTTTCAGGACGGTGTAAGGGCCTTCGGTCTGAGGGCTGTTTGGTTTGCGGTCAGGGATACATTGGATATCGGTCACGTTGTGTAGGCTAGCCGCCGAGACATTGGGTGCTAGGAGCACGGATCGTTTGAGCGTTTCTTTGGCAACGAGGATTTCTTGTTGGATGGCTTGCGCTTCGTAGCCCTTTTTCAATTGCACTAGTGTGAGGTCTGCGACCAGGATGTTGGATCGGGCGGCAAGGACGGCTTTGTCGGCGGCGTCTTTGGTCGAGGCGTAGCTTTGGTCGGCAATGCGGAAGTTTTGGTGGGCCATCTCCATTTGGTTTTGTTGCTTCGCAAGTTGATGCGTGGTGACCAATTCGGGATCGGTGGTGCTGAGGTCATAGAGCTGGGAATACTCGACGGCAGCAAGATGGCTGGCAACCTCAAGAGCGCCAAGTTTGCCGCTCTGTAGTTCGAGTTCTTTTTGTTTGGCTTCGGCTTGTGCGAGTGCGGCCTCGGCTTGTGCTTTTTGGGCTTTGGCGACTTCGCGTTCGTGGCCTTGTTTCGAGACGGAAAGCTCGACTCTTTTTTCGAGGGCCTGGAGTTGTATCTTGCCGAGGTCATAGCTGGCGAGGAGGCCGAGGATGCCGTTGGCTGGGGTCCGTTCGCCTTCGACGACGTCGGGGTCGAGGGTTTGAAGTCGTTCGCCTGGGATGGCGCTGATCGAGATGATGCCGCCGGCTGGTTGGAGTCGCCCCAGGGCGTAGACTTTTCGTGCCGGGGGGGGATCGTTGACCGTGTCGGCGTTTGAGGCGTGTCGACCACAGCCAGTCAATGCGCAGCAGAGCAGAGCCGTCAGTGAGACGAAACTGAGAGACAAGGTGATTTTTGTGAATCGCATAGACATACGTTTTTACTTGGGCAGTCTGGGAGACTTTAGTGAGGGGTATGAAAAGATACCGCGCTCTGGGGGAAAAGCATAACAGAGTGCGTAAATTTCCAGCATGGACAGTCTTTTGAAGGGTGTCAAGAAAAAGCGTCTTTACCGAGGGGGTATAAGCGTCTTAATTGGTACAGCCCGTTGGTCTGGGGGGAGAGAGACTCGTCTTGCTCTTGTAGGGTGGGCAGGGTTAGGCTGTGACGGCTGAGCGGTTTCCTACTTTCTTTTAACCGGCTTCTTTTAGCCCGAGGCTTTGTTTGCTATGCGTCGATTGATGACATTTTTGATGGGGATGGTGGCTGGCGGACTGCTGTTGTGGGGGGCTTTGCAATACCATGTGCTTCGGACGAAGGACGGGATTCGACTGGTGCCGAAGGTCGACGCGAAGTTGGCGAACACTTATGTCGATATTCGGGGGTTTACGGTCGCCGACTGGACGCGACACACCGACTTGGCTCTTGCTCTGGCGAATGCGAATCAGCAGGACCTGATGGAAAATGCGGCTCACGACGCCCTGCAAAACGGGTTGGACCGTTTGCTGGAGCGGGGCGAGCAGCGCTGAGCAGCGGTTTACGCCTTCTTAGTTTCGCGCATCGGTAGGTCCGTTGTTGGCGTTGACAGCCTTATGACCGGTATGATTGCTATTGGTTCTGTTGGCGTGAAGTCGTTGTGGTCGGTTGCACGATACTGACAAGGATGTGGCAACTAGGGCGAACCGTCTTCCCCTGGTGTTTTGCCGTTGTTTCTAGCAACGTGGTTCGTTTCATTAGGGTGACACCGTGGAATTCAATCGCAACCAGTATTTTTTCCTGGGCGCCATGATTCTACTCTTGGGCCTTCAGCTCAGGATGGTGAGCGCGTATGTCTTGAACGAAGATGCGACTCGCTTTTTAGCGGAGCGTACTCGATCGTCGTCGACAGATGAAGCTTTGGTTGCTTTTTCGAGTGGTATCGGTGTGCTGCCCAACAAGGTGATTCATCCCCCGGAATGGTTGGGCTGGTGTCTGATTTCGGTTGGGGGTGTGTTGATGTTGCACAGCTTGGCGATGCCCAGGCCTGGCTAGTGTGCTGGCAGGATTTCCATTTCTTGATTGCGAGTCTCGACAGATGATAGCAACGCCCACTCAAAGGTTTGTGATTTTCTGTGCCTTGACGATGGCGTTTTTTGTGGCCCTGTCGTTGGTCGATAGTTTTGCTGCACCTGTCGGTTTGGCAACGAGGGAGAGCACGTCGACACGGTCGTCGAGCCGATCGCGTAATCTTCGAGGTTCGTCGAACAAATCCGGCTCGCAGAATGTGCGTCGGCTGCGTGAAGGAACGTTGGTCAGCGACCAAAGTGGTTTCTTTCGTGAGGATGGAGAGGGTGCTACTTTTGTGACTGACGACGGAATGGAGTTTGGTTCTTTGCCGAATCTCAATTTGGAGCGTGTGGTCCGGCTCCTAAAAAGTGCCGAAGAATCGAGTAGCATTCGTTGGAGTGTGACGGGAAGGGTGACCGAATTCTCGGGACGGAATTTCTTGCTGATCAGCCGTGCGGTTTATAAGTCTGCGACGCCTCCTCCAACGCCGGAGCAGCTTGTTCCCTCGGTTACGAGCCGGTAGCATTTCAGTCTGGCTTTGCGGGTGGCACTGTCTGGGTTGTCCAACAGTGAGGGAGGTTGGTGGGTTTCTCCGGTCGCTTACGCTCTCGGTTCGCTTGACACTGAGGCTTGCTCCGATCGCTTGACACTGAGGCTCGCTCCTATATGATCAAAAAGGAGTATCGTATCCCCTTCGTTTCCTGTTCTGGACCTTATTACCGGGTAGTGTTTGAGCATGAGTCAATTGAATCGCATTGAAGTGAGCGAGTCGGCCAGCGTGAGCGTCATTCGCTTTTTGGATCAAAAAATCATTGACCCCGAAGCGATTCAGGAACTGGGGCAAGAGCTGTTTGATTTGGTAGAGCACGAGGACCGTAAGAAGCTGGTTCTGAATTTTGAGAACGTGGAGTTTCTTTCGAGTGCAGCGTTGGGCAAGTTAATTACGTTTGAGAAAAAGTCGAAGCGTAATGACGCCAAGCTTATTTTGACCAATATCTCGCCCGAAATTTTTCAGGTGTTTGCCATCACGAATCTCGACAAGCTTTTTCAGATCAAAGATACCGAAGCCGATGCCCTGGCTGTTTTGTAGAGCTGATCCGTCTTTGTAGAGCTGATCCACGGGATTTTTTTCGCTGCAATTGAGTTGAGAGACCGAATGTCTGCTTGTGCAAATCCCTCTAACGCTGGTCCCGAGAAGATCTCTTGTGAGTTGCCTAGCTCGCTCAGCGCCTACCATGACTTTGTGCAAGGCATTCTAGAACGCCTGCAGCAGTTGGGCTGGGAAGATAAGGTGCTGTTTGGCGTCCATATGGCGTTGGAAGAGTCGATTAGTAACGCCATTCGACACGGCAACAAAGAGGATTCGCAGAAAAAGGTTCACATCGAGTGCGAAGTTTGCTCGACTCGCTTTTGGGCGAAGATCTGTGACGAAGGCGAGGGCTACAAGCCGGAGGAAGTGCCCGACTGTCGGTCGCCCGAGAATCTTGAAGTCCCGGGAGGTCGCGGTTTGACGCTGATTCGGGCCTATATGACTTCGGTCGAACATAGTGAATGCGGCTGCTGTCTGATCATGGAAAAGCTATTGGATGAGGCTAAGGATGAAGGGTGAAGGCTAAAGGCAGAAAGGGGGGCGTACTTTTTTCTCTTCCTTGTTTTCCCCTCTTGTAGCTAAGAAACTCGTCCGATAAAATGAGGGTTGGCCTGTGGCATCTGCTGCGGCCCTATTTTCCTCGGTAGCTCAGTTGGTAGAGCAGGCGGCTGTTAACCGCCTTGTCGTAGGTTCGAGTCCTACCCGAGGAGCTTTTTTGTTTTGGGTCTGCTAGTTTGTTTTGGGTCTGCTAGGGATCCTACTAGGGGTCGCAGAAGATCCGAAGCTGAGGTGGTTGTTGACGAAGTGGTTGTTGACATGGTGTGGTAAGCACCATGTCTTTTTTTACGTCCTGATCTCTGAGACTGATTTCTTCTGTAGGGAGCGTTTCTGCGATGAATACCCAGAAAGTGTTATTGACGACGATCTTGCTGGTGTCTGCTTACACCAATTGCTTGGCGGCGCTCGACGTTACGGTTGAACGTAGCGAGCAAGGGGCTGTTGTACGCATTGATGGCGAGTTGTTTGCTGAGTATCGGACGCACCCGATCCACCAGCCTGCCATCTGGCCCATTATTGGTCCGAGTGGAAAGCCGATGACGCGGTCGTATCCTGTTGGTCCTTTGTTAGAAACCGAGTTGGAGGACCATCCGCATCATCATTCGCTGTGGGTTACGCATCAGGATGTGAACGGCCATGATTTTTGGGCGCCCCGCGACGAAGAAAAACCGAAGAACGAACGGAAAATCATCAAGCACTTGGAGTTCTCGAAGATTGCCATCGAGGACAACGAAGCGGTGATCGTTACTCGCAATCGTTGGCTAGCGGGCGTCGACCACCCGATGTGCGAGGACGAGCGAACCTGGGTTTTTGGAGCTGATGAGGAGTCGCGCTGGATCGACTGCACGATCAAGATTATTGCCTCGCATGGCGAGGTTACGTTTGGCGATATTAAGGATGGTTTTTTTTCGCTTCGCGTCGCTGGCACGATGAAGGTCGATGCGGAGCTTGGTGGTCAGGTGGTGAACAGTCGTGGGCAGACGGGCAAAGGTGCTTGGGCGATGCCCGCCGAGTGGGTCGACTACTATGGACCGGTTGAAGGAGAAACGGTGGGGGCTGCGATTTTTAGTCACCCGGCGAATTTTCAACACCCCTGCCGTTGGCACGTCCGTAGCTACGGACTGTTTACTGCAAATCCGTTTGGTGAAAAGGAATTTCCCCCGTGCGAGATTGTTCAAGATGGTCGCACGATTGCCGCTGGCGAATCGCTGACGCTGCGGTATCGGGCGCTGTTCATCTTGGCGACACCGAGCAAGGCAAGGTTTCGGAAGCGTATGAAAAGTATGTCGACGCGGGGCCAGCCGGGCGTTTGCCGGTGGTGCTCGACGAGGATTTTCAGCATCGGATGGATCGTTGGACCACGACCGACCGTGGACAAACCCTCAGAATGTGGTCGTTGGAGTCGGGCGGGGGTTACGGAAATGAGAATCGAGTGCTGCGTGTGTCTGGTGAAAGCACGTATGAGCCGCCGCATCGGAGTCCTCGCAGCATCGCGTTGCTGAAGGACGTGGTTGTGGAAGATTTTGAGCTGACTGCCGACGTTCAAAGCACGAATTCCGAGGGGGGCGATCATCGCGACCTTTGTTTTTTCTGGGGTTACCAAGATCCGGCCCATTTTTACTACGTTCATCTTGGTGCAAAACCCGATCCGCATTCGTGCCAGATTTTTGTGGTTGACGATGCTCCTCGCAAGAAAATTACCGAGAAAGCGTCTGAGGGTACGCCGTGGACCGGCGATTGGCATAAAGTAAAAGTCCGGCATGATGTAGAGTCGGGGCTGATGGAAGTTTTTTTCGACGATATGCAGACGCCCGTGATGACGGCCCGTGACAAGACTTTTTCTTGGGGGCGTATTGGAGTCGGCACTTTTGATGACCACGGTAATTTTGATAACCTCAAGCTTCGTGGCCATGTTGTTCAGCCGATCCCTGTCGAAGCAAAGCTGCCCTGAGGGGAAGGGAAGAGTCGATGATCGAAATCAACGAGCAGCTTACGCCTGCCAGTTTGTTGCCCAAGCTCCAGAAGTTTTGGGAGCGGTCGGCGGCGTGTCTCGACACGATCGAAGCCGATTTTCCGCTAGATTCGGCGACACCGGTCCTTACCGTCGAGGGGCAATACACGGCCCAAGGCTGGACCGAGTGGACGCAGGGTTTTCAGTATGGCTCGTTGTTTTTGCAGTTCGATGCGACCGGCGAGCAGCGGTTTTTTGAGCTGGGTCGCCAACGTACCGTTGATACCATGGCTTCGCATCTGACGCACACGGGTGTGCATGACCATGGGTTCAACAATGTTAGCACTTATGGCAACTTTTGGCGGTTGATGAACGAAGGGCGTGTGCCAGAGAACGAGTGGCAACGCAATTTTTGTGAGTTGGCTCTCAAGGTGACCGGTGCAGTGCAAGCGTCTCGCTGGGCGGCGACCCGCGATGGCACGGGCTATATCTATTCGTTCAATGGTCCGCAGTCGCTTTTTGTTGATACGATTCGCTCTTGTCGGGCGTTGGCGCTGTCGCATCAGCTTGGGCATGTTTTGATGAGCGAGGGCGATCAGAGTATTAGCTTGTTGGAACGCTTGATCGAACATGCGGGGAATACTGCCCGTTACAATATCTGGTACGGTGAAGATCGCGATGCTTACGATGTGCGTGGACGGACGGCGCACGAGTCGATTTTCAACGCCGCCGCTTCAGGCGAGTACCGATGCCCGTCGTCGCAGCAAGGCTATTCGCCTTTTAGTACCTGGACCCGTGGCCTTGCGTGGGCGATGCTCGGCTTTGCCGAACAGCTTGAATGGCTCGCAACGCTGCCCGACCAAGAGTTGGAACTTTACGGCGGTCGAGAAACGATCGAGGAGCTGTTTTTGAAAGCGGCGCAGTCGACTTCTGATTTTTATATCGAACAGACGCCGACTTGTGGGGTGCCTTATTGGGATACGGGCGCTCCTGGCTTGGCAAAGCTAGGTGACTATCTTGATCGGCCCGCCGAACCGTTTAACGAACATGAGCCGGTGGATAGCTCGGCTGCTTGTATCGCTGCCCAGGGGTTATTGCGTTTGGCGCATGTGTTTGCGACCCACGGGCAACTGACCGCTAGCCAGCGTTATCGACAGGCGGGGCTGACGACGTTGGATACGTTGCTCGGCGAGCCTTATTTGTCGACCGATCCGGAGCATCAGGGCTTGATACTCCATTCAATCTATCATCGTCCCAACGGTTGGGATCATATTCCGGAGGGACAAACGATTCCTTGCGGCGAATCGAGCATGTGGGGCGACTACCATGCTCGTGAGCTGGCGCTTTATGTGGGTCGGCTTGCCGAAGAGAAACCGTACTACACGTTTTTTGGGCCACCGGGGGAAATGACGAATGACGAATGATGAATCTGACCAAGCCCAAGAACCGATCGCCCATAGCCGCGATGCGACGCATCGCCGGAGAGCAAAATGACGAAGCAAGCAAAACGTGTCGCCCTGATTACTGGCGGTAGCCGAGGCCTTGGGCTGGGGATTGCCGAGCAACTGGCTGCCGAGGGGTTTGCGCTGGCGATCAACGGTCGGCGCTCGGAAGACGAAGTTGCGGGGGTGCTCGAAAAACTGGAAGGGCAGGGGGCCGAGGTTGTTTATTGTCAGGCGGACGTTGCCGACGCGGCGAGCCGACAGAAGATGGTCGATCAGATTCGAGACGCTTTTGGCCGTTTGGACGTGTTGGTCAACAACGCCGGGGTAGCTCCGAACGAGCGGGCAGATATTTTGGACGCCACGGAAGCGAGCTTCGAGCGGTTGATCAACATCAACTTGAAGGGGCCTTACTTTTTGACGCAGACGGTCGCCAACTGGATGGTGGAACAGCGGGAGTCGGACAGCGATTTTGCGGGCACGATTGTAAATATCTCTTCGGTTAGCGCCGAGCTGGCGTCGGTCAACCGAGGCGATTATTGCATCAGCAAGGCGGGCGTTTCGATGGCGACGCGGCTTTGGGCAGCGCGGCTTGCTGAATATGGCATTCAAGTTTACGAAGTGCGTCCCGGCATCTTTCGGACGGATATGACCGACGGGGTGAAGGAAAAATACGACCAACTGCTTGCCGAAGGTCTTACGCTAGAACCTCGCTGGGGCGACCCGGCCGAACTGGGGCGTGCGGTCGCCCTGCTTGTCCGAGGCGAACTTTCTTACGCAACCGGCAATGTCTTGACGATCGACGGCGGGATGACTTTGCCGAGGCTGTAGGCTCTAGCCCCGACGCTGCTCTCAGGTTACCTTAGTAGTATCTTCTACCCTGTGTTCTGCGCGTTTTTGTTGGGGCTTTTCGGATGATCAAGCGAATTCTTGTTGGTCTTGGTAGCCTTGATTATGCCCGTTCGGCGACGACGAAGGCCGTAGAGCTGGCGAAGTTGCACGGCGCACAACTGACCGGCGTGACGTTGTTTGACGTCGACCGATTGGAGGCGGTTGGTTCGGTGCCGATTGGCGCGGGGCAACTGGCCAAGGAGCTGCGAGAGAGCCGCTTGGACGATGTGAGCGGAGTGATTGCGGCTGCTGAGGTTCATTTTGCGACGGCTTGCGAAGAAGCGGGAATCCCCTACAACTTGCAGCGAGAGACGGGCGACCCGTTGGCGGCACTCGTCTCGCTCACGCGCTACCACGACTTGGTCGTCTGTGGACTACAAAGCCTGTTTGAGCATGGCGTTGTCGACGAGCCGCCAGACGAGTTGGCTCAGTTGGTTCGAGAAGGTGTGCGGCCCTTGCTGGCAGTGACCGACAAGGATCGAGCGATCGGTCGTGTGCTGATCTGTTACAGTGGCTCAATGGAATCGGCCAAGACGATGCGTCGTTATGTCCATCTAGGCATGTGGCCCGAGGCGAAACTAAAACTGGTGACGTTTAACGAAGATGCCTCTGCGGGGCAGGCGTTGCTCGCCGATGCGGCAGAGTACTGCCAAGCCCACGGCTTGAAGCCCGAAACCGAGTGTATTACCAAGTCGCCGAAGCATCAGATTTTGCCCTACGCCGAAGCCTGGGAGGCCGACCTCATTGTGATGGGCAATAGTGCCAAGCGGATGCTGCTCAGGCGAATCCTTGGCGAGACGGCGCTGCATGTGATGCGCAACTCGGAGCTACCACTCTTTTTGGCGCAATGATCTAGAATCTTGTTTCTCTTCATACAACAACTCTTTTTGGCAGGAATCGAATGACTGAAAAAGCTCATGACCGACGGATTTTTTGGGGGTGTTTTGTCGCCCTCGTGACGACCGCATTTGGGTTTATTACCCGTATGTTCTTGATAGGCACTTGGGCGGAGCAGTTTGGTTTGGATCAGGCCCAAGCGGGGCGTTTGGCGGGTATCGGGATTTGGCCGTTTGCGCTGAGTATCATTGCGTTTAGTCTGGTCATCGATCGCATCGGTTATAAAGTTGCGATGCTGATCGCCTTTGTCGGCCAGATGACTTGGGCAGTTATGGGAGTCGGAGCCTATTTTGTTGCCTCAGGCGAGACGCCCGACAACGAAACGGCTTACCAACTGCTGTATTGGGGAAGTCTAATTCTGGGGCTTGCGAATGGCACGATCGAAGCCTTTATCAATCCGGTCGTAGCAACGATGTTTAGCGATCAAAAGACCAAATGGTTGAATATTCTGCATGCGGGCTGGCCGGGCGGATTGGTCGCGGCGGGGATGATTGTTATTTTCATGGGCGATGCTGCTTGGGGGCTGAAAGTCGGCATCATCGCGGTGCCGGTCGTGATCTATTTGCTGATGTTGTTGCCTTGTAAGTTTCCTGTCCAAGAGCGTGTTGCTTCGGGGGTGAGCTATCGAGAGATGTTGGCTGAGTTTGGCATTCTTGGGGCCATGATCGTTGGTTTTCTACTGACGTTGCAGTTGATGGACTTTTTCGCGCCGGTGAGTCCCACGATGCGTATGGTCTTTATTGGTCTCGGGGTGGCCGTTGTGGTTGCGTTTGGGGCTTACACCGGCTCGTTGGGTAATAAACTGATGTTTTTCTTGACGTTGTTAATGGTGCCGCTGTCGATCACCGAACTCGGGACGGATGGCTGGATCACCGGTATCATGGAAGGGGTGTTCCAAGACATCATGCACCCTGGTTGGGTGTTGGTCTATACTTCGGCGATTATGATGGTGCTGCGTTTCTTTGCAGGTCCGATTGTCCATCGGCTTTCGCCGCTCGGGATGCTTGCCATCAGTGCGTTTCTGGCGATCGGCGGTCTTTACTTCTTGTCTTTTGCACAAGGGGCCATGATTTTTGTTGCGGCGACCTTGTACGGTGTCGGCAAAACCTTTTTCTGGCCGACGATGCTGGGGGTTGTTGCCGAACAAACGCCTCGGGGAGGTGCTTTGACGCTCAACGCCATCAGTGGGATCGGAATGTTAGCCGTAGGAACCTTGGGTTTTCCCTATATTGGTGCCTTGCAGGCGGACAAAGAGGTGGAGGCTATTCAGAGTAACGCTGCGATCGTTGAGCAGCTTCCGGGGCTTGTTTCTGAAGGGCAGTTGACCGTGACGGAAGAAAAGTCGATCTATGAAGTGATCGAGTATACGGCAATCTCGGACGAAAAAATCGCGGCCCAAGTTGCGACGCTCCCCGAGTCGGAGCAAGAAGAGGCTGCCGAAAGAATTGCGAGTGTTCGCAGTGCTAGCAATCAAGGAGCCTTGGCAAATATGCTGGTGTTTCCAATTATCATGCTGGTCTGCTACCTCCTCTTGATTTTCTATTTTCAGTCGAAGGGCGGCTACAAGGTCCAGGTCTTGGAAGAGTGAGATTGAACTCCACAAGATCGGCCTGGGCATAATATCCAGTCCCTAAAGCCCTGTGCACAAAAAAAGCCGCTTGCCAGACCCTCGGGTCCGGTAAGCGGCTTTTCGCATCAAGAACAAAAAAAAGAGGCGCCGGGCGGATTCGAACCGCCGATGTCGGATTTGCAATCCGATGCCTTAGCCACTTGGCCACGGCGCCCTGTGAAGGAACTAACCCTGTGAAGGATCTAACTTGCGAGGGAGCTAATCAGCTCCCCGGAATAACACGTTTATTCGGCCTGATTGCCCCGTTCTCTCTAGGGAACCTGAGCCAACCCCCGAATTTTCTGTGTCTCATGGAAAAGTTACGCGATTCGGGTATTTGGGTCAAGTGCGGTCTAGTTTGCAGGTTGGGGGTTCTTCGTAAATTGCTGAGAGAATTGGGGATAGATGGGTGCCGCCTGCTGGCTCGATTCTCTTGGAGAGACTCCCTGGGCTGATTCGATGCAAGGGTAGAGGAAAGTATGGAAACGGCGAGGCGTAGCTCGCCGGCTATCATCGCTTCAAGCAAACAGCGACTCCTAGGGGATTCTCCATGATCAATGTCATTGCCAAGCTGTTCTCGCCTGCGAACTTAGGAGCGATCGAGGCTCTGGCGGGCCAAGTGGCTGATTCGAGCAAATCGCAGGTCTGTGAACTGGTGTGCGACGAGGTCCAGGGAATGTCGCTCTCGGAGGCCCGTGGCTACGTCCGTGCACGGGCGGCTGGCATTGTCCGTAAGCAAGCTCGCATCGCGATCAGTCGGCAAGCCGAGATCGAGCAGGACTGGGCTGATCGGGTTGCTCGTACGGCGACCGAGCGGATCGTGCCTTGGGTGCTGCGACAGGCTGCCGTTGGTAGGCCTCGCACGGCGGTGATTCGTTTGGCCGCCTGATTTTTTTATTTCGAGTGCACACCCTTTTTAGTAGATACCAGCATGGACACCAGCGATTATCCTTCGTTGCCCAATCTCAGCCAGATCCATGCGCGGCTGGCGTCCAATAGCCGGCGTGTCGAATCGGTGATCGATTCGCAGTTGGATGGGATCGAACGCCTCTTCTCGGCGAGTACCTGCGAAGATTGGGCCGCCGTTGCGAATGCGTCACGGCAGTTGGCTGAGATGGCACCCGATAAGATTGGGGCTGACGTCATACGCGAAGCACGGCACGTTTTTGACGAGCTGTCGCACGCCTCGACCAAGCAACCTAAGCATTTGGTAAGCTTGCTGGCCGCCTGTCGAGTTGTTCGGAAGAAAAGGGTGAAGAGTGAAGAGTGAGGCACCGCGTTCTTCACTTATCAATAAGTACGGTAGTAGTAGGGTGACACGATTAGTACTGGTCGTCGACTGGTATGCCAGCTTGTATGCCAGGCCGAGGTGAAGGGGATGCCAGTGGCTGTTGGTCGACTAGGGGAAAATCCGTACCATCGCATGGTTTCCATGCGGGAGAGCCGTTGTTTTGCACGTAGCTCTGCCTTTTGGCGACCCAGGGTTTTGGTCGGGGCCTTTTCTGCGGTGGTGGGTCCGTAGTACCACTCTTTGCTGGGAGCCGAGGTTTCGGGTTGGTTGCCGGCCTCTTGTGCCAGCGCGGTCTCGGAGCTTATTGACAGGCCTGTGAGGCAGACCGCCAAAAGCAGGAGAGGTAACGATTGTCGCTTCATGACGCTGGCATCCCATTCTGAATTCAATGATCTGGGTTCAATGAAAAGACGACCGTGGAAAGAAAGGTCTGTCTCTAAGAAAAGCTTCGGCACGGTGCTGGCCAGTGAATGAGCCTGATCAGGATCGATTGCTCTCATTCCCGCCCAAGCGTGTCGGTCAGCGAAATTGCGTAAACTTTAACGGACGCGGCAAAGGCCTACCGGACGTTTGCAGCAAATGTAGCGATCTTTACTTCCGTTTCCCTGCTCCTCGAACAGCAGAGCCTACTTACTTCATTGTCAGCAGGGAGCATCAGGGCTAGGCTGAGTGGCTCGCAGGCGGCATGCACGTAGGGAAAGTCGTATAGCGAACTGGAAACCATTCACTTCTTTCTAGGAGATCTCAAAAATGAAACGTTTTTATTCTTTGTTCTTGGTCGGCTGTTTGTTTGTTGCTGTTGTAGGTTGCGGTGGTGATGCTGCGACGACTTCTGGCCCCACCGTGAATCCCCCAGCCAATGCAAGTTCGGACGCTGGTAGCGACGTAAAAGCGGACGCTGGTAGCGATGCGAAAACAGAAGACAGTAGCGACTCCAAGGAAGAAGCCCCGGCAGAATAGAACCACCTGTTGGTGAAACACGAACCGCTAGGCGTGGAACTCAAGTGAGTTCCACGCCTTTTTACGTTCTTGTTTTTTCGGAGTGCGCCGTACGACTCGAATTCGCTACGACTTGCCGTACTTCTGCGCTAAGCTCGCTGAGCAAATTTCCAAGCTCTGATGCGTTGTACTCGACTAAAGGTTTTTGGGCCGAAGGCTGCGCCGTCTGTGCTGGGTGGCGTTTGGGGGCCGGTGTGTCGGCAGCAAAGCGTGCCTCGGGCGGAAGCGGCGTGGCGTGGGGTTGATGGATCCAGCGGTACGATTCAAAGGGGTCGGTTCGCCAGACGGGTCGTCGGTTGTTGACGTTGTTCATGACGATGCCGACAACACGCTGCGATAGCGAGGCGAGTCGCTCGAAAACCTGTTGGGCTTCTGAGCGACTACGTTGACTGACGCGAAGCACTGGCAAAATGCTGTCGACGTGGTTGGCAATCACTAGCGGGTCGAGACAATCGAGCAGGGGTGGGGCGTCGATGATTAGGATGTCGTAATGTTGTTGAGCGGATTGCAAGAATGCCGGTAAGTGTTGGGAACTCAGCAGTTCTGTGGTTGCGCCGCTAGCTTGGCCAGCCGGCAGGAGGTCGAGGTTGGGCAAGCGGGTTGGCAGAACCGCCGTTTGCCATGTGATTTTTTCGCCGAGCACGCCAGCCAATCCGCCTACAAGAGGGACTTCAAAGGTCTGGTGGAGTTCGGGTTGCTTGAGATCGGCGTCGACCAGCAGTGTCTTTCTTCCTGTTTGGGCAAAGGCTGCTGCTAGGTTCGCTGCGGCTAGGGTGCGGCCGTCGCCACGTCGAGGGCTGGTGATAAGTAGGGTTTTCCCCATTGGTCGTTTCGGACTCAAGAGCAGGTCGGCGCGTATTTTTCGGAATTGCTCAGTCCGCTCTGACTGCGAGAACTGGTAGTCGGCAACGAAGCTACCGGTTTCAGGGTTTTCGGGAGTCGATGCAAAGGGTAACTGGCCCAGCAGAGGTAGGCCGAGACGTTTTTGTAGTTCGCCAGGAGTTTGGAAACCTTGGTCACAGAACTCAGCCCAGTAGGTCAGTAGAAGACCTAGCGAAAGTCCTGACAAAATGCCTAGCAAGAGATTCTGGCTTAGCGTATCGCGTAGCGAGCGAGGAACTCCCGGCTTCGCAGGGACGATCACTTGCAAACGGCAAGACTCTGATTCCAACGCCATCGTTCTTTGTTGTAGCTCTTGCTTGGAGCTTCGCAAAGATTCTTCTTGCAGGTGGATTGCGTTTTGTAGCCGGTGAGCTTCTGCTGCTAGGCCAGACCATTTCTGAACCTGTGCTTTTTCGGAGCGGAGCAGTTGTTCGATGGCACCTGTCAATTCTCGAATCTCGCTAAACTCCACTTCGAGAGCAGCACGTTTTCCTGTTTGCGCATAGACTTGACGCGCTTGCTGCGCGTCTTGGCTAGCTCTGCGCACTTCTGGGCGATCGCCCCGAGCGCGGCTAGCGATGAGCCGTTCTCGGAGTTCAAGCGAAAGGACAGCTTGGGCAGCCGCTTTTTCGAGTGGAGACGCCCCCCCCCGAACCGGAAGCGTCAGCGCCTGAACCGGAAGCGTTAGCGCCCGGAGCGGCTGCCCCCGAAGTTGCCGCTCTAGTTCGGCTTTGCGAATTCTCAAGTCTTGGCGTTTGTTTTCAAGCCTCTGGAGCCGCTCGTCGAGTTGGTCGGCAATGCTACGCGTAGTTCCGGCAAAGGGTGTGGATCTTAGGAGATTCGTAGAGCGTTGTTGATTTTCGGAGAGCTGTTTTTCTAATTGTTGGATGTTGACGGTGAGCCGTTCGCATGTCTCTCGGCGATTCGATTGAGGCGTGTATTTTAGGTAGTTTTGATAGCCTTCGAGAATCGCGAGTAAGCGTAGACGGCTCGTTTCCGCAGTCGGCGCAAAGAAGCTCATCCTTAGTAGATTATCTTTGCCCTCGATATGAAAATGATCGCTGACATTCGCTGGGAGTGTGGCGGCGTCATGCGAACGGGCCAGCGATAGCCGGACGATCCGTTCCATGATGAGCGGATCGCGGAGCTGTCCGATCTGGGCGTCTAGCCGATCTCGGAGGACGGTGGCCGAGGTACTGGAAGTCGCGCCTTCTCCGAGAATCAATAGCAGCTGGGTCGACGATTGGTAGACTTCGTCCTGACGCTGCCAGGAGAGGATGCCACAAAGGCTACCCAACAAAAGGGTCAAGAGAAGGGTTGTTTTCCGCCGCCAGCAGATCGACACCAGGTTTCCCAGTGGCGACATCTCGCCATCAACGATTGGGCTAGCGCCCATCGAGTGCGAGGATTCTGGTGGTGGATTTGTGGGGAACATACTGCTCTCATGCGAACAACCAACGCCAACAAAGCGCAGGGTGGCCGTAAGATGGGTGACCGTCCTGATCTGTTTTGGGTCCAGAACGGTCGTTTGCTAGTACATTGCCCCTAGTCTTTTCAAGCTGATGAGGGGGGCCGCCAACACGGGTTGGCAGTAGCCCATCAACTCTCATAGGGAACATTAGAACGCTATAGCCAGAGTGAGATGGAATTGTGGCTAGCAATCTGGAATTTGCTGTGTTGAAAAAATCCAACGCGCATAATCGATACAACCGAAGCGTTCCTACCGAAAGTGAAGCCGTGGTATGGGGGTTTGCTGTGATTGGCTGAGGGCTAGACGTTGCGTTTGGGGTGGGGGACTCTGCCTTCGCGGCCCGATTTTTTCTTGGCCCGTTTGCTGCGGTTTTTGCCGCCGGTCCGTTCTTGGATGCTGTCGACGGGTTGGCCTACAGAGTCTCGCATTTGTTCGATGCGGTCGCGGAGGGTGGCGGCGCGCTCGAACTCCATCGCGTCGGCCGCTTCGTGCATTTCGGTTTCTAGCTCGACGATATACTCTTCAGTAATGTATTGGGTTTCGTCCGTCCGACCGACGGCTGCGTTGGCTTGGATGTGGGCGGAGGCTTCGGCTTCGATACCGCGATGAATGGCCTTTTTGATCGTGGCGGGCGTGATGCCGTGCTTTTTATTGTATTCGGCTTGTAGTTTGCGGCGGCGATCGGTTTCGGTGATTGCCTTTTGCATCGAGTTGGTGACCCGGTCGCCGTAAAGAATGACCTTGGAGTTGACGTTTCGGGCAGCTCGGCCAATGGTTTGCATGAGCGAGGTTTCGCTGCGCAAAAAACCTTCTTTGTCGGCATCGAGAATGGCGACCAACGAGACTTCGGGCAGGTCGAGGCCTTCTCGCAGCAGGTTGATGCCGACCAGGGCTTCAAATTTGCCTTCCCGTAAATCGCGCAACAGTTCGACCCGTTCAAAAGCGTCTAGCTCGCTGTGGAGCCATTTGCAGAGGACCCCGTGTTCGCAAAAGTAGCTGGCGAGGTCTTCGGCTAGACGCTTCGTCATCGTCGTGACCAGGACACGCTCGTTGGCGGCGGCCCGTTCGCGGATTTGTTCGAGCAGGTGAGGGACTTGGCCCGTTGCTGGGAGGACTACGATCACCGGGTCGAGCAGCCCCGTCGGGCGGATGACCTGCTCGACCACTTCGCCGCCTGTGCGCTCAAGTTCATAGTCAGCCGGGGTCGCCGAGACGTAAATCGTCTGGTTCATCCGCTCCTGAAATTCCTCGAACTTGAGAGGGCGATTGTCGAGCGCGCTGGGCAAACGAAAGCCGTGTTCGACGAGTGTCTCTTTGCGGCTACGATCGCCGGCGTACATGGCTCGCACCTGCGAGACGGTTGCGTGCGACTCGTCGATGAACATCAAAAAGTCGTCGGGGAAAAAGTCGATCAGCGTGCTAGGCGGATCGCCGGCGGCACGACCGGCGAGAATGCGGCTGTAGTTCTCGATTCCCGGGCAATAGCCGACCTCCATCATCATTTCGATATCAAACCGCGTACGGGCATTGATGCGCTGGGCTTCGAGCATACGGCCATCGCTGCGGTATTGCTCGAGGCGGCCTGAAAGCTCTTTTCGGATTTGGTCGACCGCTTTTTCGATGCGTTCTTCGGGCAAGACAAAATGCTTGGCGGGGTAGATGTAAATTTGTTCGAGCTGGTCGATCGCTTCGCCCGAGGTGGGATCGATGATCGAGAGCCGTTCGATTTCGTCGCCCCAGAATTCGATGCGGTAGGCAAACTCTTCGTAAGAAGGCCAAATTTCGACGCAGTCGCCTCGGACGCGGAACTTGCTACGGGCCGGGTCGGTGTCGTTGCGGTCGTATTGGATGTCGACCAGGCGGCTGAGCAGCTCGTCGCGGTCGAGGTTTTGGCCGACGTTGAGGCCGACCATCATTTGTTTGTAATCTTCGGGCGAGCCAAGACCATAGATGCACGAAACGCTTGCAATGACGATTACATCGCGGCGGCTCACCAGCGAGCTGGTCGTTGCGAGCCGCATCCTGTCGATCCCTTCGTTGATCGACGCATCTTTTTCGATATAGATATCTCGGGCGGGGATGTAGGCTTCGGGCTGGTAGTAGTCGTAGTAGCTGACAAAATAGCTGACGGCGTTGTGCGGGAAAAACTCTCTGAATTCGGAGTAGAGCTGTGCGGCCAACGTCTTGTTGTGCGAGAGTACCAGCGTCGGCTTTTGGACTTGCTGGATGACATTGGCCATCGTAAAAGTCTTGCCGCTACCGGTCACGCCCATCAGCACCTGTTCTTTTTTCTGGTCGCGCAGGCCTTTGACCAGGGATTTAATGGCGGCGGGTTGATCGCCGGCTGGCTCGAAGGGGCTGTGGAGTTTGAATTGCATGGGGAGGGGGTGTGTGGGCCGCGATGTGGGGAGGGCAAGCTCTCATTAGAACACAAAGAGCCTAGGGGGACGACTGCGGGGGAAAACTGCAAAGTCATCTTTAGGAAAAGAAAAAATTGGCCACAGAGTGCACAGAGAACACCGAGAAGGAGGTAGGCCGGAACAAGCGACAGCGCAGTTCCGGCATTGCATGGGCAACGCAGCCGGAACTGTTGCCGGAACTGCGCTAAAAGGCTTGTTCCGGCCTACTTCTTCTCTGTGGCTATTCCCGATCGCGGCCTATTGCACTTGCTGGAGGGGGATTTGGTCCGTTGCTGCCCAGTCGGTTTCTTTGGGGATGGGGAGTAGGTAGGGTCGGATCTTTTCTAGTGTTTTGGGGCCGATGCCGTGGACACGTACGAGATCGTCGAGATCGTGGAAGGGGCCTTGCTTGAGGCGGTTGGCTAGGATTCGGAGTGCGAGGGTTTCGCCTAGCCCAGGTAACTGAATGATCTCGGGCCAGTTGGCTTGGTTGATGTCGACTTGGAATTTTGCCACCAGGGGCGATGCCCGGTCGATTTCGATGAGCCGCCCTCGGTGGCCGCCTAAGTACCACCAGTAGCAAAGCGACATCGCCAGCAAGCTTCCCACAAGCACCGACAGTCCTTGCTGGTTTTGCCGTGTGAATGTCGCGCTGGGCGGCGATTTTTCTAGGGCGGGTTGCTTCTTAGGCATAGGAAAGGCGATATTCGTTGAGGAGGGACCACGCCAAGTATAACCAAAACCAATGGGAACCAACGCCGTGCGAGATTTTCAGCAGTTTGAGTGGGACAAGCAGGTCGACGACGATTGTCGAGCGATTATTCGGTTGGCGATCGACGAAGACTTGGGCGGACAACAGGATTGGACGACCGTGGCGCTGGTGCCTGCGGAGCGAGAAGGCGCGGCCGACGTGGTGACCCGCGAGTCGGGCATTGTAGCCGGAATGCCTGCGGTGGCGGCGGTGATCGAAGAGATGTCGGCTCAGGTTACTGCGGAGGTCATGGTTACCGATGGCGATGCGGTCGAGGCGGGAACGACCCTAGTTCGCTTACAGGGTAGGGTACGTGATCTGTTAACCCTGGAAAGAACCCTATTAAATCTGCTTTCTCGGCTGATGGGCATTTCGACCTTGGCGAGCAAGTTTGTTGCCGAGGTCGAGGGCACATCGGCCAAGGTGTATGACACCCGAAAGACGACGCCCGGCTGGCGGCGTATGGAAAAGTATGCCGCTCGTTGTGGGGGAGCGTGCAACCATCGTATGGGCCTCTACGATGCGGTGCTTATCAAGGACAACCACCTCGCCCAGCGTGGAGATGCGGCAACCGATGCGGCGACAGCAGTACGCGACGTACGTAGCTATTTACGTGATTGCGATGGCAAACCGAAGGATTTGGTGGTTGAGGTCGAAGTCGATACGCTCGAACAGTTGGCTGCGGTGTTGCCGGTAGGGCCAGATATCGTGCTGCTCGACAATATGCCGCCTGCGATGCTTCGCCAGGCGGTCGCAATGCGTGAGGACTTGGCCCCTCATGTTCAATTAGAGGCCTCGGGCGGAATCCGTTTAGAGACTTTGCGGCAAGCAGCAACGACTGGTGTTGAAAGAATCAGCCTGGGCGCTCTAACCCATTCAGTCCGTTCACTCGACCTTGGTTTGGATTGGAAAGTCGACTGAACCTGGGGGATAGCCCCAAGAACGGTTCTGTTAAGCGTTGTTTTTTCACCGCATCAGCGAGCAATCGTTGGGGTGTTACTTGGCTTAGGCCGCCAGACGCTTGCCAGGAAACCTTCACGGTTTGACAGACGACAGACCCAACCTACTGTTGCGTTGATGAGTGGGCACCTTTGGGGAGGGGTGTCTGATCATGGACGCGGCGGGTCACGCGGGAGCGAGAGGGGACCCCGCCGCGTCCTTTTTTCGTTTTTTCGACCTAGCGTTTTTCTATGGTCGTGATTTCTTACCAAATACCCTGAGGGAGGTCCTGACCCCTCAAAAGAAGGGGTTTTCTGGTTTTGGGCGAATCCCCCCTGCAGATCCCCAGGTCGGCATCAACCCTTTCAAGCAAGAATTTCGTTATTTTTTACGCATTCTATTTGACAGCATCAGTTTTCCGTATTAGTATCGGGGCATCAGAGGTTTCCCCCTCTGCGTAACTCTTACTATTTGTTTCATTTGATTGGGTTGTGTACTTCATGAACATTCGATCGGCGATGAGTCGAGTTGACTCTCACGCTGTCCGAACAGGCCGAATTGTTAGCCTGGGTTCACAACACCATCTCTTTTGCTAAACACCCCTCTGCTGAAAAGCAGGTTGGCCTCGGCCAAATCTTTTGGGTCGTTAGCAGCCAAGTAAGATGGCAACTCTATCCAGGATGTTTTTTCCGTAGGTTTATTTCTCCTCGGTTAGCACCAATTCTTCCTGACTGCACTTGTTGGCAATTCTTGCTAGCCAGTCGGTAACACGGGCACGCTGTCAATTCGGCACGCTACAAATGCGCGAAAAGTTCTAGGAATCTTCGAGATTTCTACGCACCTTGATGCCATTCCAAAAGTGTTCGCCCTTCGAATGAGGCCAAACGTTCTCCGCAGAACGCGACGCCTATCTTTGTGAAGTTCACTCTCGATCCACACTTGTTTAAGGAGATTTCGATTACCGCGAGTCACTTGCTGTGACCAAACATGAGGGCACTGTTAGACAATCCTCTGGGATTGTCATGGGTAGCCAAGATGGCAAACACAGCATTGCGGTTGGACCGAAAAAACATCATGAAAAATTTACTTCAAGCAAACATTCGGATGGTTACTACAGCAATCTTGGGCTTACTGGCGCTGGCTAGTATGGGCCAATACGCCAACGCTCAGTCGAGCGTGCAGTTCAGAATCAGCGAGAACGCCAGTGTTCTCAAAGCTGCTTTGGACTTCGAGCGGAACGTGATTTCCCAAGGTCAATACGACCAGATTCTCATGGACGCGAGTTGCCAGAACCCGTCTTCTCGCCTCCAGGCCCGTAACCGGCCCTACCTCATGGTGCAAAACACCTCTGCTGCTCCAGATACCATCACTTCGGTTCTCATCGATTTGACGGAAGCGGGCTTTGAGTTCGGTGACGGCGATGTTACCGGCGACGGTTTTGATGGGCTGCTTGCTATGCTTGCGACCCGTAACCGATCGGATGCAGGCGTGCAGCTGACTTCGGCATCCTACGGTGCGAATCGAACCCAGTTGCGTCTGAACTTCTCGGGCTTGTCGCAAGGTCAAGCAGCGATCGTACGCTTCGATATCGACGAGCCAAACGGCGTCTTCATGTTTCCCGACTATCGTGTAGCGATGCAGGGTGCTGACCGAGGCAACGGCAATGGCGAGTTGGCAGCTATGACGACGACTTTTGGGTCGACGACCGATTTGAGTCCTTTGGCTGTCACGACATTCCCGCAAGCTGTTGGGATCGAGAATGCCGGACACGCTCAGAACTACCACACGCAGGAACTCATGACACCGCCGATTGCTAGTGTGCCGGAGCCGACTTCGGTGGTCTTGCTACTGTCGAGCTTCGCAGGAATCGCCAGCATGCGTCGACGCCGGTAATAGGCAGGATCGTGGCCTCTAAGTAGGGGAGACCCTGCAAAATGCGGTAGAAACCACGCAAGAAACAAAAACACACGAAAAAGTTGGCAGGTTCTCCTCCTCCACTTTTTCGTGTGTTTTTTTGTGCGCTGCCCTACCAGACGTCATTGCTGCAGAAGGAAGGAACCGCCGATGGACGCCGATGAACGCAGATAAAACTCCGACGCTTCTTTAGTCAGGAAGGGTAAAGGCCGTACGTAGGACTCGTCTCTGAGGGTTTTACACGGAAATCTGTGTTCATCCGCGTCCATCGGCGGTTCCCTTTACGAAAACCCTCTTATGGCAAGCTCTTCCGCTTGCATCGATTGCACGCATCGTAGTGCTTCCAAGGATTATTCGGAAATAAACGAAAGTTCCGATCTTCCGGTTACCGATCATCTATGTGCAAGAAGTCCTTTCGTGCCGGATGCCCTTCCTAAGGGGGAGGCGTCCAAAACTCGCAGATTCAGCTCAGGCGTGTTGCCTGATGGGCCGTTAGAAACTTCGATCATTCCTTGAGGGGGGAAGTACCAATGAAATCTATGTTGTGGAGAACGGCTGCGGTAGTCGCATGCCTTGGTTTGTTATTGACCGAGACAGCGAGCGCTCAACGCCAACGAGAGTATCAGTCTGCTAGCCGTGCATCTCAAAGAGCAAGCGCCTCGCTGGCTTCTTACAATAGCTATGAGAATGAGACTTGTGGCTATGAAGATTGCGGCTGTGGTGATTGCAATTCAGGAAGCTGCGGTTGTAACAGCTGCTCTAGCGGTTGTGGCTGTGAAAGCGGTGGTAGTGGCTCGGGCCTCAATTTGGGAGGTGATTTTCTCAGTCATCCCGGACAATTTTTTGTCGGTGCCGAGTACATCTACGCACGAGCCAGCTTCAGTGAAGCTCTCGCTTACGTGGTGACCGATGCCAACAATCCTTCTGGCGGCAACGAGTTTGTTGAGTACGATTTCGATTACGAATCTTCGTATCGCGTTTATGGCGGCTATCGTATTCTCGACTGTGGTTGCGAGGTGGTTTTCAATTTTGCTCGCTATCAGAGCAGTGCAGTAGCGAACATCGATCCTACAGCGACTCAGACGGTCAATGGACTTTATGAGATCAATGGCCGTCAGACCAACTACGCAGACGTCGATATCCAGTCTTATGACTTGGGTATCTCAAAGACGATTCCGCTAGGTGGCTGCTACGAGTGCTGCTCTCCTTGCGGTGGCGATAGCTGCTGTGGGGACGACTGCTGTGGTGGTGACGACTGCTGTGGCGGAGACTGCGACTGCGGTTCTTCGTGTGGATCGGGTTGTTGCTATTGCCCTTATTGGGACATCACTTGGTCGGCTGGGCTACGCTTTGCTGAAGTAGGTTGGGGTCGCAATCAGGTTGAAGTTGGTGGCACACCGACGGCTCCGCTTGTCGACGGCACTGCCAATACGCAGCTCAACTTTGAGGGTGCTGGTGCTCGTATCGGCCTGCTAGGCAGACGTTACCTAGGCCGCAAACGCTTGGCCAGCATCTATGCCAAGGGCGATATCTCGCTGTTGGTCGGTAACATGTCGATCAACACGGTCACCCAGGATGTAGCAAATGCTCTTCCAGCCGTTTTCTCGCATCGGAACTCGGCACGCCGTGTGATTCCGGTCACGGAAATCGAAGCGGGTATGTCGGCTCACTTGGGCGATCATGTGACGCTCAGCTCCGGCTACTTCATTGCCGCTTGGCACGACCTGGGAATGCGAGACACCTACGAATTCGACTTGTTCCAGTTGTCGCACTACGACGACGCGAACATCCTTGGGTTCGATGGCTTCTTCGCCCGTGCTGAAGTTGCTTTCTAGGGAGTTAACGAGGTGCGAATGTACCCTCGTCTCAAGTGAATGAATCGAAGCTTTAAGCCAGTCGCGGCAACGCGGCTGGCTTTTTTTGTTATGCTGGTGGGCCGAGTGTCACCCGTCCGCAAAGTTGAGAGATGAAAATTTATGGAGACTCCATCGCGACCGAATATCTTGTTTCTTTGTACAGGCAACTCTTGCCGTAGTCAGATGGCCGAAGGGTGGGTGCGCACGCTGCACGGAGATCGCTATCAGGTCTATTCTGCGGGGATCGAAGCGCATGGACTGAACCCGAATGCTGTTGCGGTGATGCAAGAAGCCGGGGTCGATATCACCGGCCAAAAATCACAAAAGCTTGAAGAGCTGGCAGACGTGCAGCTTGATGTGGTGATTACCGTCTGCGGACATGCGGACGAAAATTGTCCGGTGCTGACGGCCGATTGCCAGAAGATGCATGTGCCGTTCGACGACCCGCCGGCCTTGGCCCGTGATGCGGCCAATGAAGAAGAAGCACTGGGGCATTATCGCCGTGTGCGCGACGAGATACGTGATTTTGCTGAGCGGCTGCCCGAGGTGTTGGGCGGGCTTTCCGGCGACCCTCTTTCCGGCGACACGTAGAGTCGCGGCTTATGAGGGGGCACGGCTTATTAGGCTCGGCCTATCAAGCGGTCGCGGCGCGAACGGCGTGCGGCACGCAGGCGAGCGCGGCGTTTGGTTTCGCTGGGCTTCTCGTAGAACTCACGGATGCGGATTTCTTTTTTGATACCGCTACGCTCGACGAGCTTGCGAAAACGGCGGACGGCCTCTTGGGCGGTTTCTTTATCCCGTAAAGTTAACTTGACCAACTCAAACTCCCACGAATTCGACACAAAGTTCTTAGTGTAACGGCGAGCAACCGGCGGCTGCGAAGAAGCTACCAGGATAGCATCGCAGAGAATTGCCGTCTAGGCCATGAAACCCTCGGGATTGCTCCTCTATTTGGCCTTCTATCGGTCATTTTGAGGCTCAAGAAGAGCCGCATCAGGAGCTTCAGACGCGGACGGCCAGACGGGTCTTACCCGCATATTCGACACAATCGTCGCCTAAGCGGTGAGATCGGAGGGATTCAGGACAGACTTCTCTCGATCTGCCGTTCTTTGCCGCCGATGGGATAGGTGTGCTGAGAGACAGGTTTGCCCCTTCCCATTTTGACAGGCAGCAGCGATGAGCGAGACAGTCCGAGGCGAGATGATCGAGCAGCTTGAGCACCGACATGCCGAGCTGATTGACGAACTGGATGCGCTGAACCATCGCCTAGAGGAAGCGCTCAGCACCTTTCAACGTGCCCCAGAGCAGCCGTCGTTGGAAGCCCAAGGCCAAGAACTCAAGGTAGTTCAGTAGCCACGTAGTTCAGTAGCCACGTAGTTCAATAGCCACGTAGTTCAATAGCCACCCTCGAAGCGAACTTTTCGTTACTTGCGGCGGTCGAGATTTCCCGATTTGCTGATCGCTCTCAGCAGTCGCAGACCGAGGGTCGCGCTGAGTCCGAGTCCCAAGGTGCCAGGGACCGAGACTTCTCGTAGTGGCCAGACTTGGTTGGTCACCAAAAGTACCGACCCGATAAATAACGCGCTGGTCAGGATGCCCAGCACCAGCCGATTGACCGAGGGTTCTAATCCCCGATGATCGAGATGAACATCAAAGCGACCGCTTTGAATTTGTTGCAAAATATCGCGGAGCCGACGAGGCACGACCTCGGCCAACTGTTGGACTTCGTAAGCGAGCTGACGTGCTTTGCGTAGTTGGCGTGTAGGCGAGAGCCGTTGGGCAACGATTTTTTTGCGGAACGGTTCGAGGACTTCCAAGAGGCTGAACTCGGGCTGTAGCTTTTGGGCCGTCCCTTCGAGCATGACCAGCACTTTTAATAGCAAGCGCCATGGCCGACGGTAGAACGATTTCGTAGCGGCGCATCAGATCAAACATCTCGGTCAGCGCCGCCGCCAGTTCAAAATGTTCGACCGATTGATGGGCGTAATGGGCGACGTAGTCTGACAGATCGAGTTGCAGACTGGTTTCATCGAGGTCGGAGGGCACAGCGCCGACACGCATGACCAGGGCTGCCAGACGCTGGGCATCTTGCTCAACGATGGCCAGCAGCATCTCTTCAAAATCTTCGCGAAGCGATTCTTCGATCCTCCCGACCATGCCGAAGTCGAGCAGACCGATAGCCCCATCTTGCATGACAAGCAGATTGCCTGGGTGAGGATCTGCGTGGTAGTAGCCTAGATGAAAGATCATCTCCAAATAAATTTCTGCCCCCGTCCGAGTGATTTTTGCTAGGTCGAGTTTGCTCTCGTGAATGCGCTGCGAATCGTTGAGCGGAATCCCCTCAAGCCATTCCATGACCAGAACACGCTCGGTGCAATGGTCTTCAAAGACACGCGGTATTTTTACTTGTTTGTTGGCTGCAAACGCTCGCTCAAACTGTTCTAGGTGACGACGCTCTCGGGTGAAGTCAAGCTCTCGCCGTAGCGCACGTTGAAATTCTGCGACGGTTGCTTGAGGGCGATAGGGACGTAATTCGGGCAGTTTGGCAGCGAGCTGCGCGAGGCCACTGAGGATGTCGAGATCGACGTGGACACGTTGTTGGATGTCGTGATGCTGGACCTTGACCGCAACCTCTTCGCCTGACTTCAGCCGCGCACGGTGGACCTGCCCGATCGAGGCGGAAGCTACCGCCTCGTTAGAAAATTCGGTAAAGACCGCGTCGATCGGTTGCCCAAGCTCCGCTTCGACAACGCTTGTTATCAACTCTGGGTCGTCGGCCGCGACTCGGGTTTGCAGCTTTTGTAGCTCGTCGGCCAATTCGCTTCCGACAATGTCGGGCCGTGTGCTCAATATCTGGCCCAGTTTGATGAACGTCGGGCCAAGTTCATCAATGGCGAGACGAATCCGCGTTTCACGACTTTCGTTGGCCAGGATTTGGCCGTTGCGATTTTTTAGCCACGATTTGCCCATCGCAAAATCAAACCGGCTTAGCCAATCGGCGAGGCCGTACTTGCTGAGAATCGAAAGGATTTCTCCCCAGCGATTGACGTTGCGATAGATTTGCGGGATGGCGCTGATTCGCATAGTGTGGGCGGAGCGTTGTGAGGGCACGAAGAAAGGTTGTGCCGTCATTGTAGGCACGAAGGCGTGCGCTATGCAACGAGGAGAGGGGCGGGGTTAGGCCGCTTGGATTTTTTGTAATGCCCAAACGGCTCGGCGTTGGACTTCAGGGGCCGAGGTGTCTGTCGATCTCTCGGACAAAATCGGCTCGGCGGTCTTGGCCAACGAGCCTGATCGGCCTAGGAGGGTGACCGCCCAGAAGGCGACGTTGCTGTTTGCTGAGGTGGCCAAGAGGGCCAGTTCGTCGATCTGCTGGGCAACAGGCGGCCCGACTTCTTCAAGGGCAGCGGTACACCAATTGCAAAGATCCTCGTCCGCCGAGCCGCAGTGTTGAACCAGAGCAAGAATCGCAGGCTGGGCCTCTTGACCGAGCGAAGCCAAGGCCTCGGCTGCGGCGGTCTGCTCTTGAGGGTCGGAATTTTGTAATTGTTGCATCCAAGTTTTGATTTGGCTCATCGACTTCCCCTGTCCTTCCGAATAAATTTTTCTGTAATCCTCAACACGCTTGGCATTATCCGCCAAAGGCTATTATCTGCCAAAGAGTGGGCAGGCTCAAGCGGAGTTTGAAGCTGCCGGCGATGTTTGCGTCTCGGTGGTTTTGTTTTTAGGGAGAATTGCCGTGGATTGCGGCTTCGCCGCTGGTCGGTAAAAAGCCGGTCGCTTTGGTGCCCTCGGCAGGGTATGATTCGGGCTTGTATCTAGTGTGGTTCGCCCTAAGGCGATTGTCGACGTTGCGACCCTACAGAAGTGGAGTGGGCAGGATGAGTATTCGTTTAGGAATTATCGGTGCCGGGGCGATTGGGGAAGTCCATGCCAAAGCGGCGACCGAAGCGGGGCAGGCAGTCACTAGGGTGGCCGACTTGGACCTGAGCAAGGCGCAATTGTTGGCGGACGACTACAAGGGATGTCTGGCGACCGACAAGCCGGAAGAAATTTTTGTTGATCCGGCTGTCGATGCCGTGGTGGTTTGTGTCCCCAACCGCTGGCACAAAGAATTGGCAATCGAAGCGATGCGGGCGGGCAAAGATGTTTTGCTCGAAAAACCGATGGGCATGAACGCTGCCGAGTGCGACGAATTAAACGCTGTTGCCGACGAAACACAACAGAAATTGCAAATTGGCATGGCCTATCGCTATTCCGCTGTGGGACAGGCCGCGAAAGAAATTGTGGAGAGCGGCGACCTGGGCACCATCTATCATGCAAAGGCCCATCTCTTCCGTCGGCGCGGAGTCCCCGGTTTGGGCGGTTGGTTTACGACCAAGGAACTTTCGGGCGGTGGTCCGCTGATCGACTTGGGCGTTCATATTATTGATCTCACCAGTTGGCTTATGGGATTTCCCACACCGAAGCGAGTCAGCGGAAAGGTCTACTCGCATTTTGGCAAACGGATGAAAGACTACGTCTACGAAGACATGTGGGCCGGGCCGCCCAAGCTGGAAGGCGTTTGCGATGTCGAAGACTCGGCCCATGCCATCATTCACTTCGAGGGGGGGTGCTCGCTCGACTTGCAAGTTTCTTGGGCCATCAACATGCCGACGCCCAACATGGAGAGCGCCGAGACAATCGGCCTGTTTGGCGACCAGGGTGGGTTGACCTTCAAATTGTCGGGTAAGCATGTCGACCTAGCCATGGAAAGCCATGGGCGCAATGTCGATCAACGTATCTTGCTCACCGAAACCGATCAGTTTACGGAACAATCGCGCGCTTTTGGCCAATGCGTCGAGTCGCGTGAGACACCTGCCGCGACGGGCGAGCAAGGACAGATCGTGCAGTCGATGATCGACGCAATTTACCTGTCGAGCGAGCAGGATCAAGAAGTCAATCTGTAGCCGCTTAGCTTGCAGTGTTCAATGAACCCCGCCGATGCGTCTGATCCGTTCGAGAAAGAATCGCGTGATGTACTCTGCTCCCTCGATTTGGTCCCTTTCGGTTTGGCACGGTTGCTTGTGTTTTGCGGTACTGTTTCCAGGCTTGGCGAAAGCCGAGAATTTGCCCTTAAAGGTTATGACTTTTAATATACGGCTTGGGACGGCCGAAGATGGTGAAAATGCGTGGCCATTGCGGCGCGAATTGCTGTTTGAGGTTATTCGCCGCAGCAACCCAGATATCTTAGGGCTTCAAGAAGCGATGCGTATGCAACTTGAGGAACTGGCCGTTGCGTTCCCGCAGTATGCGAGGCTAGGGAGAGGCCGCGAGGCGGACGGCGGCGGCGAGTATTCTGCCATACTCTATCGCTACGGCCGACTGAGTGTTTGCAATTCGGGCACGTTTTGGCTCTCGGATACACCTTGCGAACCTGGTTCAAAAACTTGGGGCAACGATTACACACGCATCTGCACTTGGGCGAATCTGTGCGATCGTCAGGCACGCAGAAGGTTCTCGGTGTACAACACCCACTGGGATCATCAGTCGCAGCCGTCACGCGAACGCAGCGGGCAGCAGATCGCGGAGTGCGTCGAAAATTGCCGTGACCCGGTGATTGTGCTCGGAGATTTTAATGCCGGCGAAGAGAACCCGGCTCGTAAGCATTTTGAATCGGTGGGGTTCCGCGATTCGTTTCGTGATTTGTATCCCGACGCTGTCGGTGTCGGCACTTTTAACGGGTTTCGCGGTCGGACTGAGGGAAAGAAGATCGACGCCGTACTCGTTAGCCCACATTGGAAAACGCTGGAAGCCACGATTGATCGCACAGAACAAGAAGGGCGATTTCCGTCCGACCATTTTCCGGTCACGGCGACATTGCAGCTTCAGTGATGCAGCTTCAGTGATCTTTGTGGGAGCATGCCGAGAGGCTGCTCAAAAATGCGTTGGCTCGCGGCTGAGAAACTGGCCGTGCCCCAAGATGCCGACAAACTGGCCGTCGCGTGCTTGCACCTCGCCGCGCACTGTGACCACGTTCGGTCGCCCCTTGATCTCCCGGCCTTCAAACGCGCTGTAGTCGACGTCCATTTGCTGGGTTTTGACCGAAATCTCCCCACGGTAGTCCGGGTCGTAAACCACGAGATCGGCATCGCCGCCGACCTGGAGCGTTCCCTTGCGCGGGTACAGCCCAAAGAGTTTCGCCGCCTGTGTGCTGGCAGCGTCGACAAAAGTATTCAGGTCGAGGTGGCCTGTGCAGACGCCGTAGGTGTAGAGCAGGTTCACGCGGTCCTCGATCGAAGGAATGCCGTTCGGAATTTTTGTGAAATCGTCTTTACCCATCTCTTTTTGGCCGACAAAGTCGAATGGTGCGTGGTCGGTTGCCACGGTGCTGATCAGTCGTGATTGTAGCCCAGCCCAGAGCGCCGGTTGCTGCATGGGGTCGCGCAGCGGCGGTGACATGACATACTTTGCGCCTTCGAAATTGGGAAGTTCGGCGTAGGTATTGTCGAGCGTCAGATAGGGGATCACCGTTTCGACCCATGCACGCACGCCGCGAAGCTGAGCCGCTTGGACCACCTCTAACGCTTCGCGACATGACGTATGCACGCAGTAGACGTGCGCGCCGGTCAACTCGGCAAAAGTCATTAGGTGATGTACGCCTTCGGCTTCGACGCGCGCGGGTCGCGAAGGTTCGTGCCACTCGGGGCCAGTCTTTCCCTCGGCGAGAAGTTTTTCTTGCATTGCTGCGACGAGCGCTGCGTTCTCGCAGTGTGCGGTGACGATCACTCCCAGTTCTTTGGCGAGCGAAAGTGTATTGAACAGCTCCTCGTCGCTAATACCAAACAACCCTTGGTAGGCCATGAAAATTTTGAACGAGGCGATGCCCCGGTTGACGATCTCGCGCAGTTGCTCGGCAGTCGACGCGTCGAACCGCGAGACGCCCATGTGGAAGCTGTAGTCGCAGGCCGAGTCCGCTGCTTTTGATTTCCAGAGTTCAAAGGCTTCGAGCGGTTCCTCCTCTCGCCCTGGGCAGCACATCTCGATCAGCGAAGTCGTGCCGCCGACCAAGGCTGCCCGGCTAGCAGAAGCGTAGGTGTCTTTGGCGGTGGTGCCCATGAAGGGGAGGTGGATGTGGACGTGTGGATCGATAAAACCAGGGAAGACATACTTGCCCGTGGCATCGATCACCTCGGTTCCTGCGGAAGCCTCGATCTGTGGGGCGATCTTCGTAATGACTTCGCCTTCGCACAGAATATCTGCGACAAAATCGTCGGTCGCCGTGACGAGACGGCCATTCTTGATGAGTAAGGACATGTTCATGGGTTCCAGGGGAGTGTGCGAAGACTCATTTTGTGCTTCAAGCAGGTGCGGTCAAGCCGATTGTAAGGGATTTGTCGTATCTTCTGCCACGAAGAGGGTTCTCCCTGCTGAGGAAGTAGATAGATGGCACCTCGGTAAAGTTTGCAACCTACTTTTTCAGAGAGAACGTACATTTGGGAAGTGTTTTATCTGTAGGGACCAAGTGGCTCCTGCGCAGAGAATCGACAGACAGGGGCGAGACCCGATGCGAATTAAAAGCCGATTTTTTTTGGTAGCCCTACTCGTAGCCAGCCAGGCTGCCTGTTTGGGATTTGGAGTCATCTGGGCGACCGGTTGGCTTTGGACAGCCTTCGAGGAAGTCGTGCATGAGCACGTAGCAGCCAAGGGACAAGCCATCGCCCACGAATTGGCCTTCAAAGCGACCGAGATGCGTCTGGATACCGTCGAGCCGGGCACTGCCGATTGGCAGCGGTTACAAGAAATGTGCGAAGAGGCGGTCATTCCCCACGATGGCTTTGCCTGTTTGATGCGCCCCGATAACGGAGCCATGCTCTGCCATCCCGATCTGAAACAAGACCCCGGCTTGCTCAGGCTTTTCCCTGGCCGCTATTTGTTGATGACCGACACCGAATCGGCACCGATTACGAAGCTTATCGAAGACGCACAAAATGCAAACTCTTACGTCGTCACCGGAGCGGTTGAGTTGGAAGGCAAATTGAATGTCTTTACGGGCTTTCGGCTGAAAAATTTGAATGCGGTTTTAGCCGTTTATCAGTCAGACATCGCAATCGACCAATTTATCGCTTCGACGATTCAGCCTGTCATGCAGGTGGGCTATATACTGACCGCCTTTATTGTTGGTGTTACTGCTATTCTTACGGTGTTTTTGATCAATCGTTACGAGGCGGGGCTTGTTGAAGCCAATCAGCAGCTAGAGAAAAAAGTCAACGATCGAACACAGTCGCTAGTCCGGACACGTAACGCGGTGACCTTTGGTCTCGCCAAGTTGGCCGAGTCGCGGGATAGCGACACCGGCGAACATCTCGAACGTATTCGCTCGTACGTAACGATCCTTGCTTCGGAATTGGCGAAGAACAACACCGAAATAGATCATCGGTACGTTGCTGATCTCGCCGTGGCGTCGTCGTTGCACGACATCGGCAAAGTCGGTATTCCCGACTCCGTGCTGCTCAAGCCTGGTCGGCTGACTCCTACCGAGCGAAGTGCTATGCAGCTACACACGGTCCTAGGCAGCGAATGTTTGGCAGCGATCCAGGAGCAGCTTGAAGAAGACGATTTTCTGGATTTGGCCAAGCAGATCGCTGCGGCGCACCACGAACATTGGGACGGCGGCGGATATCCGCTGGGGATTCAAGGGAAGGAAATCCCACTGGCTGCTCGAATTGTCGCCTTAGCCGACGTGTATGATGCTCTCTCCAGCAGACGCCCCTACAAAGGCCCCATGCCGCACAGCGAAGTGCGAGAGTGGATCGCTAGCCGTTATGCTACGCATTTCGACCCGACCATTGTCGAAGCGTTTGTGGCTCGAGAAGAAGATTTTCTGCGCGTGCATCTGAGCTATGCCGAACGGGCAAAGCAAAAGGCGGCTGCCGAGCACGAGGAGAAGAGTGCCAAGCAGGATGAGCTGACGCTTACGAGTTAGGAAAAATGGCTTAAGCAACCTCATCGGCCAGCGTTTCGGCCTCATGTAGCAAATGCTCGACATTCTTGCGCGCAGTGAAGTAGTAACAGGCACCGATGCCCGCGACGACATAAGTCATCGCGCGATAAGCCAATGCAACGATCGTGCCATCGCCTTTACCAGCTCCCACCGCTGAATAGAGGAATTCCACGCTTGCCTCAAGCGCGCCCAGGCCACCAGGTGTGAAGGGAATAGCCCCAGCGACCAACGCTATTGGGACGATCGAGGCATTTTGAGCAAACGTGGGGCCACGCACCGGTAGGCCCCGGCTGGTACACCAAAAAGCCGTGATCAATAGGCAATGCGTCAGCAGCGCCAATCCTAAAGCCGCAAAGAGATAGCCGCGACGACTACGATAGACGTCTGCCGCTTCGATCAGCCGCGTGACCGTATGGCCGACAATCGGCAAGGCGTCGGCGAACGCCCTCGCGCGTTTGCCAGTTGCCAACGGGCTTAATACAAACGCGAGTCCAACGGTTCCGCCCAGTGACGAAGACCAAACGATGGTCCGTAGCGAGCCTAATAGCTTGATGGAAGTGAGCGTGCTGCCTGCGAAAAAAATTCCTAGACTGGCGACGATCAGCATCGCATAAAAACCAATAACCCGGTCGATCATGACGGTCGCTACGGCTTCGGTGCGTCGCCCCGGTTGTTCGCGTGCAATAAAAACCGCTTTGAGCAAATCGCCGCCGATGCTACCGGGCGAGATTTGATTGAACATGAACCCGAGCGTGCCAAGGCGAAAAGCGTCGCGCAGGTGAAACTCCAAACCAATCCCACGAACAAGCAAAAACCAGCGAACGAAACTGAGTGAAAAAGCTACGAGTGTCAGTCCAAGAGCCAAGCTCAAGGAGAGCCAATCTTTCGGGTCATTCAACAAACGGCTGAACCCAGATTCGCCTTGGATTCGCTGAAAAAGGAACCCGAGAATGACGACGGCTATGCCGACCTTCAAAGCGGTCAGGAGCTTTTTTTGCTGCGAGGTGAGCTGGAGCATAGGGAGGAGCGTTTAGGCAAGCGGCGTTGACAATCGAAAGGAGGGCTGATAGTTTGACAGCTTATTCAGCAACTGGCCAGAGCGGCTTGTTGTAGGTTCCCGTGCGGTAGAAGAAGTCTCAAAGAAGTCTCAAAAGCGCACCTACGGGGGATTAGCTCAGTTGGGAGAGCATCTGGCTGGCAGCCAGAAGGTCAGCGGTTCGAGCCCGCTATCCTCCACTTTCACTTTCTCTTGTAGAAAGAATCTCTAGTTCCAGCCGTCGTTCTTGCGGCCGCTTTTTCGCTTCTCGCTACGGGTGAGCTGGTCTTTGAGCGAGCTGATGCGGTGCTTGATCGCCAGACGTGTCAGCAGGGCAGCCTTGTCGGTACCCAAAATTGCCATCGCGCGCGACTTGTGATTGTCGACGGTCGAGATGGCAAGACCCAGGACGTCGGCAGCCTCTTCCGTGGTACAGCCAAGGCTGATAAGCCGCACGACTTCGCGCTGTCTAGGCGTGAGATAAGGTTTGTTGGACACAGCTAGCCTATTTGGGGTGGTAGTCAGGGTGGTAGAAAGGCACTAATTTTAACCACACCGGGTAGCATAGTAAGAGTATTTCCCGCACAGAAGCCCCGCCAAGGGGGGGCGGCCCGTTTTTGCGTCTTTTTTTACTCTTACTTGCCTTACGCCCCCGATTTTTTCGGAATGGGCTCTCGTGACTTTCTCCTAGCGAGCGTCTTTTAGGCTCGCAACGACGTCGTTCACGCCCTCGACTCTGAGAAGGGCGTATAAATTCGATGTCGAAAACGGTAGGGCTTTTGCAACCCTAGGTTGCGAAACGACACCATGCCGATAAATTGCGATGTTTTTTGACACCAAATTTCGGTTCGAGGCCGGGCAAAACAGGCTGTGTCGGTCGTGGGGTGAAAAAGTTGGCAAACTCCGGCCTGTTTGTTTGACTTCAGGGCATCGTGACATAGGTTTTAGTGGAGTCGGAACGACCGGTTGTCAGACCGACGCCAAGGGTGGGTGCCGCAGGCGTCTACCTCGCTATGCTTCTCTTCTCCTTGACCAGATTCTGGTTCCTCATGGAAGTCTTAGGTGAGAGTGGTTTGGCGATTGAGCCTGCTGCGTCATTATCCTCGATAAAGGCAAACCCGTCGAAAGGCTGGGACGCAAAGCCGTGGGACGGAGGCACTTGTTGTCGACGTTTGCATGGTTGCCGAAAGGATGCACGATTCGCGACGCAGCGAACCGAGGCCTAACGAGATAATACGCAACAGTTTGTTTTTCACTAGGTATTGAAGCCGCAGGATGCAGGCTCTTTCAGGTCAATTTGGCCTGGAAAGCGGCGGCAATGCCTTACACCGGGAGCAATCGTATTGATGCTCCTGACAACCTGTTAGGGTGTCGTCCTCACATTGTGTGGGACGGGCATTCGAGAATCGGAGAAATGCTATGAAGAATTTTGCTAAGAAGGTACAACGTTTTCTCGTCTCGGAAGATGGACCGACAGCTGTTGAGTATGCAGTCATGCTCGCTTTGATCGTGATCGTATGCCTCACGGCGATCCGCTCAGTCGGTACCAACGCTGCAGCAACGTTCACAAGTGTCGCTGACGCGATGCCGTAAGCCGTCGTTGTTTGAAGCACACACCCAATCAGTGTTTAAGATTGATATGTGCAAATAAATTCCTCTCGGGACATTCGTGTCCCGAGAGGTTTTTTTCGTTCGAGACCAATTGTAGGAGTGAGTCGGGCCACGGCAGTCCTGGAAAACACCGGAAACGCTTTGTTCGTGGCGCAAACGTAAGCTAGGGTTCGTTAGTCGCAACTTTGCGGCTGCTTAAAAATACCTCAACCGAGGGGAGCAACCATGTTTAGCTTGATACCTGAGGAGCTTTTTGCCACAGCGTGCCAACTGATGTGTTATTGCTTTGTTGCCTTCACGGCAGTCGTGGCTTGCTTGTTCGCACCCCGCGGCTAACTTGTTAGCGCCCTGCGGCTAGGCAAGTGCCTGTTACGTTTCACGATCTTACTCTGCAATGGATGAACATAATGTTTGAATACAACGAAATGGTTAGCTGGCTAGCGGGTACCTGGCACGTTTGGGTCGTGACGATCACTCTCATTGTTGCTGCGGTCATCGATGGACTCCAGCTCAAGGTTCCCAACTGGATTACCTACCCCATGATTTTCACCGGCTGGGCCTACAGTGTGATGCTTTCGCCGTATCCCGGTTGGGAAGGACTTGGCTACAGCCTAATCGGCACGGTGGTCGGTTTGGCAGTCTTGATGCCTGCCTACGCAATCGGAGGCATGGGTGCAGGCGACGTCAAGCTGATGGCTGGCGTTGGAGCCTGGATGTGGGGAACAACCACGTTTTACGCGTTTGCAGTAACCACGATCGTTGGTGCCGTGATGGCCGTCATCATGGTTCTCTGGACGAAGTCCTGGGACAAACACAAAGCACAGTTTTTGGGCATTGTTAACGAAATCGTAACGGTCAAAGACCCAGAGAAGTTGGCCGAGATCGCTGCGGAAAGAAAGCCACGCATGTTCCTGTTGCCCTACGGCATTCCTATTGCCATCGGGTCGATCGGTTACTTCGCTTGGCACGGTATGCAGCTGTAAGGTTGCTGGCAATTGTTGAGCTAGCAACAAAGATGTGATGGAATCATCGGATTTAACCTGGACCCTTTGTGTCAGTCGTGCCGAAAAGAAGGACAAGGTGCGTAAGCTGCGGCTAATGCTTGAAACGAAAGTTTCTGGTGAACCGCAGCCCGCACTGCTGACAAAAGAGTTATCAGGGGCCGAATAGATTCGCCTCGTTACGACGCGGCAGCCATGTGGCTGTACCACGTCGTTTTACAAAAAACCTGACCTCATGCCAGGGGGGTATGATGAGTCCCAAGTCGTTAGTATTATTAGCTCTTGCGCTAGGCTGTGGCCTAGTTGCATCGATTGGCATTAGCCAAATTCTTGATAGCAATGGTAAAGCCAAGGCTGTCGAGACCGTGCCGATTTACGTTGCTCTACAAAACATCAACCTGGGCGATCCTGTCGACGATTCGATGGTTTCGCTCGAGGAATGGCCCAAAGATAAAGTGCCGCTGGGCGCTATTACCGCTTGGGAAGACATCGAAGATCGTCGTCCGCGAACCGCTATTTTTCAAGGCGAGCCTCTCCTCGACGGCAAGTTTCTGGAAAAAGGTCAAACGCAAGACCCGATTTCTTCCATTCCACCAGGAATGCGTCTCAAGACGGTTTCGGTCGATGCTCGCAAGAGTGCCGCCGGGTTGCTTAGCCCGGGGGATCGTGTCGATATCCAAATCTTTGTGCATCGGAACGAGCGGGAGAATATCATGCACCCGTTTACCAAGCTGATTCTCCAGAACATCCGCGTTTTTGCCGTTGATCAAGCGGTCCAACGTTCCGCCGACGGAACCGAAGCTCGAACCATCGCGAAAACGGTTTCGCTGATCGTGACTCCTTCGCAAGCGAATCGGATGACCACGGCTGAAAACCTCGGTGAGCTTAGCTTGATTCCTCGTCACCCGGACGACGACCAGATTGTCGACGATTCCGAACAGAGCGCCGACTTTCTGCTAGGTCGCAGTGAATCGAACAGCCGAGCAAAAGAGCAAGGCCTGAACGGTCGTCGACGCGACGAGAGCGACGGTGTCGCTGGCTTCGAGCAAACGACCAACGTAGAGACGACCCCGTCGTTTCGCATGAGGATTATTTTTCCCGACGAAGTTACGATACGCGAGTTTTCCGGAGAGACCGGCGAACCGCTTTACAGCAGCGAAAATAGCGATGGCTACCAAGCTGTTGGTGCCGCAAGGTCTGGCAGCGGTGATCGCTCCGAGCCTTTCGTCAAAGATGTTGATTCCGATTCGGATACGATAGACTCAGATTTTCCTATCGACCTGAATCAAAAATGACTCAGCAAAAGTAACCCAGGTTCCACCACCGGCTTCGAGGCAGGGACGTCTCGAAACCAAATGCTCTCGGATCGCATAAAAACGACCGAATGGCTTCAACGTGAAGGAAGTACAAGGATGTACGCCAAACAAACTCCGCGCCCATCGTTTGCCGCAGTTCCCGCAAAACTGCTCATGACCTTGGGGCTTACAGGACTGATTTTTAGCTTTGCTACCAGTCTCTCTGCACAGTCGCAAGTGATTCGCAATATCACGCAGCCGACGCAACGCCTTGAGATGACGGTCAACACCAGTCGGATACTCACGCTCGAAAAGCGCGTGCCGAAGATGGTGGTGAATAACCCCGAATTGGTGAGCGTCACACCGATCAGCGCCACTCAGGTGCAGGTCGCCGCCAAAAAACCGGGCGTCACGCAGATCAATCTGTGGGACGAAGACGGCCAAGTCTACACCGTCGACCTGATGATCTATGGCGATGTGCGCGAGCTACAGATGGCTCTCAAGCGACTCTTCCCAGAGTCTTCGGTCAAAGTCGTTCGACTTACCAATAGCCTTGTCCTTGAAGGTTTCGTCGAGCGCCCCGAAGCCGTAGGACCGATTGTCCGTCTCTCGGAAGACTATGCCCCTAAGGTGATTAACAACATCACGGTCGGCGGCGTCCAACAGATTCTGCTCAAAGTCAAAGTGATGGAAGTCTCGCGTACCAAACTTCGTAACTTGGGCGTCGACTGGGCGCAGATTAGCGATAGTAACATCGTTGCTTCGGGTGTTTCGGGCCTTATCAACTCCGTGAATGTTGGCCCCAGTTCGACCACCTCTGGCGATCGTACTTTTACCGTAGGCGTCGTCGATGGAAGCAATTCGTTCGTCGGGATTATCGATGCTCTACAACAAAATAACGTCGCCAAAATCCTTGCCGACCCAACGATCGTAGCCATCAGCGGACGCCCCGCTCACTTCAACGTCGGTGGGGAAATACCGATTATCGTTCCTTCAGGACTGGGTCAAAATACGATCGAGTACAAGCCGTTTGGCACGCAGATCGATTTCTTGCCGATTGTGTTAGGCAATGGCAACATCCGTCTTGAAGTTCGCCCACGTATCAGCGAAATCGACGATACACGCGGTGTCGTACTCAATTCGTTTAGCGTCCCCGGCCTACGCGTTCGGACCGTCGATACGGCCGTTGAACTCAAGGCAGGACAAACTTTGGCATTGGCCGGCTTGGTGCAGACTCGCGTCGAAGCCCAAGAACGCGCATTGCCGTTTTTCGGTAACTTGCCCTATGTCGGATCTGCTTTCCGCAGCGTCCGAGAAGAAGTCAACGAAATCGAATTGCTGATTCTCGTGACTCCCGAATTTGTCGATGGCATGGAACCCCACGAGGTGCCCCAGTGTGGCCCAGGCATGGAAAGCGTCTCGCCTTCCAACTGCCAGCTCTACTTCGGTGGCCATCTAGAAGTCCCTGCTAGCGGCCCTTGTGGTCCTGGCGGTTGTGGTGGCCCAAGCTGCTACGACGGGGCTGCGGCTGGCTGTTCGTCCTGCAATCTCGCTTCTAGCGGGGCCGCTTATGCTAGCGACGCCGCTCCCGCACCGATGATCTTGAGCGAGGTCTCGCAGGAACAGCCGATTCAAATGCAAACTCAGCCACAGCCAAACTACCTCGAAACCGGAGTTCTTGCGACGCCGACGATGACGTTGCCAACGATGACATTGCCAAGAACCCCAGAGGTTGCCCGCAGAAACCCGGTCGTTGAACCCTCGGCACCACAACGCCGAATCGGTACGAGTACGCCCGGCCTGATGGGACCGATTGGCTACGATATTGAAAAATGAGTAAAGGTACGCTGACCCTCTGAGCCATTGGGACAGGTGTCCTTTTGGAGTGACCTTGATTGTCTAACGCTAGAAGCACAGCTATGGCCAACGTACTACGCATTGCAATTGTCGACCCCAACGACGTCACCCGTGAGAGCCTCAAAACGGTTCTCCTGGGTCTCGACACCGTTTGGCTAGAGGCCGAGTGCTCACGCTACGAGTTCTTTGCCGACGTGGTTGAGCAAACGAAGCCCGATATCGGCTTGATCGCAATCGACACCGATTCGAGCAAGGCGACCGAACTTGTCGCTCAGGTCACGGCCAGTTCGCCTGAATGTACGATTTTGGTGTCCAGCGCATCGACCGACGGTCGTTTGATCTTAGAGTCGATGCGTGCCGGTGCCAAAGAGTTTCTGACGGAACCGCTGAACGAAGAGGACCTTTCCGCTGCTCTGCAAAGAGTAAAACGTCAGCAGGCTGGCCCGAGTGTTCAAGCGGATGCTGGCTGCAAGACGATTGCCGTCGGTGGAGCCACCGGTGGAGTAGGCACGTCGAGCATCGCGGTGAATCTGGCTTGTTCCTTGGCTGCCGACGAAAATCATTCGGTCGTCCTCATCGATCTTGATCTTGCGTTGGGAGATGCCGACGTGTTTCTCGACACGATTCCTGAATACACGCTGGCCGACGTCGCGCAGAATATCTCGCGGCTCGATCTCACGTTGCTCAAAAAATCGCTCACCCGACACTCTTCGGGCGTGCATCTGCTTCCAAGACCGGTGCAACTTGAAGATGGGCGGCTTGTCACCGCCGAGAGTTTGAATCGTGTAGTTGCCCTGCTAAAGACCTCCTTTACTCATGTTGTGCTCGATTTGTCCAAAAGCTTTAGCCTACTGGACATGGAAGCGATCCGCATCGCCGACGACGTGCTGATGGTCACCCAGCTCGACTTGCCATGCCTACGCAATGTGGTACGGCTCATGATGACCTTCGATGACGATCCGAAGCTGCGCGAGAAAGTAAAAATCGTCGTCAACCGAGTTGGACAAGATTCGGGCCAAATTAGCCTCAAAAAGGCTCAAGAAACGATCAATCGCGACATTTACTGGCAGATACCCAATGACTACCGCGTGATGGTCGAAGTACGCAATAACGGCGTACCGCTCGTCGAACATGCCCCCAAGGCGGGCATCACCAATTCGATCAACAAGCTTGCCGACGCTCTTTGCGGCAAGCTAGAGGACGAGTCCTCGGAGTCCGACGCAGACTCCAAAAGCCGCCGCTGGTTGAATCTCTGGCCAGCTAAATCGTAGCAGCTCTGTGCAAGCGCAACTCCGCCGCGATGTTCTTATTGACGGCTGCGCAGCCAATGGGCCTAGGGCGCCCAACGGAAGCCCGACATTTATCAGGTAAAACGTTTGCGAAGGCTTATGCGCTGCGCATACCTCAATAAAACGGCGGCATAATCCGTACCATCGGTATATCTTTCTGCGAATGCGCTTTTGCCATTCTCCTTGATGCAAAACTGCGACGTCTGCGCAGGCTGTGAGCTATGTTTGCATGACGCAAATTTAGTGGACCGTCGGCAGCCGGCAACGGAAAGTACCAAAATTAGTACTTCCTGCCCACTGCCCACGGCCCACTGCCCACTACCTTACCCCACGGGTGCAGCGATGACACAGCTCAATACCAACATGCCGGCAACGGCTACCGACAATCGGGAAGCCGAGTTTGATAAGCTCAAGCAAAACATCCACTCCAAGTTAGTCGACAAGCTCGACCTGACTCACGTCGGCGAGATGGAGGGCGACGTCCTCCGCCGCGAAATTCGCCTCGTTGTCGAGCATTTGTGTGACACCGAAGACACGTTTCTTAACCGTACCGAACGCGAACGACTCGTCGACGAAGTGCTCGACGAGACCTTCGGCCTTGGGCCACTCGAGATGTTGCTCAAAGAGCCGGCGATCAGCGAAATTATGATCAACGGTCCAAAAAGCGTTTATGTTGAAAACAACGGCAACCTCGAAAAAACCAACGTCACGTTCCGCGATGACAAGCATTTGATGCAAATCATCGATCGCATCGTCTCCAAAGTCGGACGTCGCGTCGACGAAGTCTGTCCGATGGTCGACGCACGCCTGCAAGACGGTTCGCGTGTGAACGCGATTATTCCGCCCTTGGCACTCGACGGACCAAGTGTCACGATTCGTCGCTTCGGGTCCAATCCGCTCAAGCTAGAAGACTTGCTTAACTACAAGAGTATGACGCCCGAGATGGTCATGCTCCTAGAAGGAGCCATGAAGGCTCGGCTCAATATCCTTATCTCGGGTGGTACTGGCTCGGGTAAAACGACGCTGCTCAATACGCTGTCGAGCTTTATCTCGAACGACGACCGTATCGTCACCATCGAAGATGCGGCTGAACTTCAGTTGCAACAAGGCCATGTCGTGCGTCTAGAAACAAGACCACCCAATATCGAAGGCAAAGGCCAAATCTCGGCGACCGACCTCGTACGAAACTGCTTGCGTATGCGTCCCGATCGAATCATCATCGGCGAATGTCGTGGAGCAGAGACCCTCGACATGCTCCAAGCGATGAACACCGGCCACGATGGTTCGCTGACCACCTGTCATGCTAATACGCCTCGTGATGCAATCTCGCGACTCGAAACCATGATCATGATGGGCGGCTTTGATATGCCGTTGCGAGCCATGCGAACCCAAATTGCCAGTGCGATCGACTTGGTCGTACAGGTCAACCGCCTGTCGGGCGGACCTCGAAAAGTCACGGCGATTACCGAAATCATGGGAATGGAACAAGACACCATCGTCATGCAAGATATCTTCACCTACGTGCAAGAAGGCGTTGACGAAAACGGACGTGCCATCGGAGATTTCATCTCGACCGGCATCCGTCCGAGCTTCATTCCTCGCTTAGAATCGCACGGAGTTCGCCTGCCAGCCAGTGCGTTCCGCGAACGTATCATGCTCCGCGACTAAAACTACACACGCTTGTCGAGGGAGCAGAGGGGGCCTCGATGAGCTTTTATTATTTTTCTAGTACCAAACCTTGTATCCAGCTCAAAGCTTAGTGAGTCCAATATGACTGCCACTATTTTAGTTGCCGGCGCCGTCTTTTTTGGTGTGGTAGCGCTGATCCTATTCGTTGCCATGGCATTACGCGACAAGTCGGTCGCACAGGTCGAAGGTCGGTTGAATTCCATCACGACTGGTGGCAAGGGCGATATGTCCAGCCTTTCAGAGATGTCGCAACTCGTCTCCAAAGAGTTGAGCGCCAAAAGTGCGTTCGATCTGTTTGTCGCCAAATGGCTGAACCTGTCGTTAATGTTCGATCAAGCCAGAGTTACGATGTCGGTGGCCACGTTCTTGGCGATTTGCCTGGGTCTTGGCCTAGGGTCGACTTTCCTCTGCGGAATAGCCGGATTGAATCTGATGCTAGCTCCGCTCGTAGGCATTTGCTTTGCTGTATTACCCTTCTTTTGGTTATCCTTTCGACGAAAACGTCGCCTCAATAAATTCGCCGCTCAATTGCCCGAGGCTCTAGAACTTGTGGCTCGTGCCCTACGGGCAGGCCATAGCTTGGCCGCAGGCTTTCATCTTGTGGCCCAAGAAGGTTCAGATCCGATTGCCGAAGAGTTTGGACGGGTTTTTGAAGAACAGAACTTAGGGATCCCCTTTGAAGAAGCCCTGAACAACCTCACCGAAAGAGTCCCGAACCTCGACCTCAAGTTTTTCGTGACCGCCGTGATTCTCCAACGTCAGACCGGTGGTGACTTGGCCGAAATTCTCGACAAAATTGGACGCCTGATCCGCGAACGCTTCAAAATTTGGGGACAAGTCCAAGCACTCACGGGCGAAGGCCGGCTCTCCGGAATTGTCCTGCTGTCACTGCCGCCCGTCTTGTTTGTTACCGTTTACCGTATGAATCCCGAGTATATGGAATTGCTCTTCACCGACGAGCTTGGCAAAAAAATGCTAGTCGCCGGCGTTCTGAGCCAGTTACTCGGTGCTTTGGTTATCCGTAAGATTATCAACATCCGAGTCTGATCATGTATCCAATCCTAGCCAACCTATTGACCTCACCATTGGTAATGAAGTTCGCCATCTTTGGCGCTGCGGCTGCCGGTGCATGGTGGTTGCTCGATGTGCTCTCGAACCGCAAACCACGCACGGACCAGCGACTGCAAGATATCCGCGAACCGAACTCGCGGAAAATCGATCTGATGCGCGACGGCAACGCCAATGGCGGTGCCGTGTCGAAGATGCTCGAAAAGGCGGCACCGGCGCTTTCCAAGCCCTTGCAGTCGACCAACGAAGAGGAAGTCAGCAAGACCAAAATGAAGCTCAACCAGGCTGGCTTTCGCACCGAAAGTGCAACGCAAGTCTATCTGGCTTTGCGTATGGCTGGCTTGGCCGGTGGGTTCTTTCTCGGTGGCGGGGCAGTCCTGTTGACGCGGGGGATAAATATCGACTCGCTCACAATTGCGGCCGGAATCGCATTCCTCTTTTTCTTTATGCCAGGAATCGTCGTTTGGGTGATCACCAAAGGACGCCAAGACAACATCTTCTACGGTCTACCCGATGCGCTCGACCTCATGGTCGTCTGCGTCGAAGCGGGCCTAGGGCTTGACCAAGCGATGCGCAAAGTCTCCGAAGAAATGAAAAAAAGCTATCACATCATTGCCGAGGAATTTGGCCTCTGCAATCTGCAACTCCAGATGGGGCGTGCCCGTAACGAAGTACTCCATGATCTAGGAGCCAGGACCGGAGTCGACGACCTCAAGGCGCTCGCTGCCATCCTGATTCAAGCCGATAAGTTCGGCTCGAGCGTTGCCCAAGCCCTGCGTGTGCAGAGCGACTCGATGCGAACCCGGCGTAGCCAGCTAGCTGAGGAAAAAGCGGCAAAAACCGCGGTGAAGCTCATTTTCCCGCTCGTCCTGTTCATTTTCCCAGCAATTTTCATCGTACTCGTCGGGCCGGCTGCTATCACGATGATCAACGAGCTGCTCCCCTCGATGCAGGGAAAATAGGTAAGTTGCAAAGAAAAAACCAGTTCCAACAGAAGTAACGAAGCTGACGCTGGGCTTCGGTCGATGTTCTGTGACAGGTGCGGTGTATCCGCATCGGTACCTATCGCCCTGGGTTTCCGACCCAGAGGCACAGCCCTACGCAGGCACAAATTTTGCCCGCGTCATGTCAGGAACCCAGATCCATGAAAAAAGTCAGCTTCAGACCATTCGGCCTCGCGACGGGTGCCCTACTCGCATTTGCGTTTTCTAGCACGATTGCTTTTGCACAGGCACCCTGCCAGCAACAGTGCCAGCCGCCCACAGCGACGCAGCTCTACCGTGCCGGTTACGATGCCAACGTTCACTGGCCAAATATTTACATTCCACCAGCCCGTCGGTCGGTTTGTGCCACCTACGATGCCATGATCAATAACGGTTGGCGTCGGCAAAACCTCTTGGGCGATTATCACTTCAATCAAGATAGCCACCAACTCACCGACGCCGGAAAGTTGAAGGTCAATTGGATTCTGTCCCAAGCACCTCAGCAACGCCGGAGCGTCTTCGTACAACGTGGTGCCGAGCAAGTCGATACGTCAGCTCGCATTGCCGCCGTCCATGACCATGCTGGTAGCATAAGTCCTGGGGTCGGATCTGTGGTCGTCAACGATACCCACATTGTGGCCGAAGGCCATTCGGCAAGCTCCGTCGACAACGTCTTCCAGGCGTACGGTGCGATCCGAAAACAATTGCCGCCAACAACACCGTTTATCGAAGTCAGCTCCAGCTCAAGCTCCTCGAGCGGGCAATAGTCGGTTGTTGAGCCATTTTTTACGATCAAAAATGCGTGGGCAAGGATGCCCGTCAAACGCAAATCGCCAGGGAGGGTGAGAACGTGCGTAAGCATAAAATACTAAGTTGGGTTTTGTCCGCAATGGTCATGAGCTGTGTCGGCCCACACTTTTTGGGTGGAACCCAGCTAGCTGCTCAAACTCCTGATCAGCTCGCAATGTTTCAAAATGGCGGCATTCGTCCGCAGCAGAAACCCAGCTTTACGCAGAAAGTTGCTTCGGTCTTTACCGGCAACCGCGCAAACAGGCCTGCTGCACGTCCCACTCCAAAGCCGGTCAATCACGCTCTCGATCCCATCTCCTTGGGCTTCGAGTCAGGCCCTCCGAATGCGGACCTTTATCTCTCGATGGCCAGGCTTAGCGACCGAGGGGGCAACACCTCTCACGCTCGCAGCATGTACCAACGCGCCCTAACCGTTCAGCCCGATCACCTTGAGGGCATGTTGGCACTCGCTCGCCTCGAAGATCGCGAAGGACAGCTTGATGCAGCCATGCACTACTACCTGCAAGCCGTCCATATGCACCCTCAAAGCTCAAAAGCTCTCAACGATCTCTCGCTTTGTTTCGCACGTCGTGGACAGCTCCGAGAAGCAGTAGCCCCGATCGAACAGGCCATCCGGCTCCAGCCTTCCAAGCAACTCTATCGCAACAACATTGCCAAGATATTGATCGAACTCAACCAAATCAACGGAGCCGTCCAGCATCTCTCGGCTGCGCATCCTCCGGCGGTCGCCCAATACAACATGGGCATCTTGCTCCAACAACGTGGTCGTAGCCAAGAAGCCGTCCAATTCTTGACCGCTGCGGTTCAGATCGACCCCAGCCTAGAACCCGCAAACACGCTTCTAGCACAACTGACGGGCGGGCGAAGGCAATTTGCCCAGACAGCACCGGCCGGAAACGACCACATCTTGCCAACCCCGACCGGCAATGCCTATCCAACGACTGGCTCGCTCTCCGCATCCCCGTCCTACCAAACCGTACCCGCCGAAACCGCTCAGGCACCGGTCACGCACATGCCAATGATGTTGCCCGCCGTGCGCTAAACCGGTTTTCCTAGCGGCAGGCTAAGTAATCCGCTCAGCGACGCGCAGCTTTGCGCTCCGCGAGCGAGGGTTTTGCTCGATCTCCTGTTCGGTCGGTCGAACAGGCCGCTTGGTAAGCACTTCAAGCCGAAGGTCGTTGCGAAAGGCATGTTTGACGAGCCGATCTTCGAGCGAATGAAAACTGATGATCGCCAGACGGCCACCTGGACTCAGGCAATCGGGTAATCGCTGCAAGGCTTGCTCTAACGCTGCCAGCTCGCCGTTCACTGCAATTCGCAGCGCCTGAAAGGTTCGTGTCGCCGGATCGATGCTGTGGCCACGGCTACGCGGGACGCAGGACCGCACCAAATCGGCAAGCTGGTCGGCCGTGCGAATCGGATCCTCACGTCGCCGCTCGACAATCCGCCGCGCGATCCGTCGGCTCAGCCGCTCTTCGCCATACTGATAAATCAAGTCTGCCAAACTCCGCTCGTCCAGACGGGCTAACAACTGCCAAGCGGCCTCTCCTCGCGAACGATCAAAACGCAAATCCAGCGTTCCGCTGCTCTGGTAGCTGAACCCCCGTTGCTCGTCCGCAAGCTGATCGCTCGAAAGCCCGATGTCGAGCAAAACGCCATCCACACTTGCGACGTCATACGATTTCAACATTTCTGGGATTTGTGTATAGCTGCCAATCGCTAAGTCGATCGGCAATGTGTCGCGGAGAGGTTCATTGCGTTCGACCGCTTCCGAATCCAAGTCCATCGCCAGCACGCGCCCGCCGGGCAGCACCAATTCGGCCATCGCTGTCGTGTGCCCGCCACCTCCCAGGGTGCCATCCACCAGCATTTTCCCCGGCGCAGGCTGCAACCACTCCAGCACCTCCGCAAGCATCACCGGTATATGACAGGTCGACTCAGACACGAAAGATTTCTTGGGTGTGGAATGGGTTGTTGGTACACGGGAATACACAAATGGGTGACATTGCAGCCCTCAGAAGCATATCAGTGGAAGTGCCTCACGCAAAGACGCTAAGGCGCAAAGAAGAACCGCCGATGGGCGCCGATAAGCGCAGATGTGTTTATATTTTCCTTTTCGTCTTGTTCATGGTGATCTGCGTTTATCTGCGTTCATCGGCGGTTCCCCTATTTTTCTTTCTTTGCTACCGTTGTACGCATGGAACCCTGGATTGAATACACGCTGCCCCCCGAACGAATTGCCCAAGAGCCGCTCAACAATAGGGCCGATGCACGGTTGATGGTCGTCAACCGCCAAAGCGGTACGCTCGAACACCACCATATTCGCGATCTCCCTCGCTTGCTCCACCCTGGCGATCGCCTAGTTTTGAACGACACCAAGGTGATCTCCGCCCAACTGCGCGGTGTCCGAACCCAAACCGGTGGCCGCTGGCAGGGCCTCTTTCTTGGCAAAAGCGAATCGGGAGATTGGCGGCTCGTCTGTAAAACCCGTGGACGGCTTCAGCCGATGGAGAAAATCACGCTCATCGATCGCGAAGGCAAGCAATCTGCCCAGCTCTGGCTTTTGGAGCAGGTCGACGACGGCGAATGGCTCGCCCGCCCCGAGTCGGACTTGTCGCACCTTGAGTTACTCGAACAAGTCGGTCGTGTCCCATTGCCACCCTACATCCGCGCTGGCCACATGGTCGACTCGGACGTCCAGGACTATCAAACCGTTTTCGCCACGACGCCCGGTGCCGTGGCAGCGCCCACAGCCGGCTTGCACTTTACAACCGACCTGATCAAAGCAATCCAGCAGTCAGGCATCACCACGACCGCCGTGACCTTGCATGTAGGCCGTGGAACGTTTCGTCCCATTGATGTCGAAGAAGACCTAGAAAAGCATCCGATGCACTCCGAGTGGGCCGAGCTAACCGAAATTGCGGCCCGCGAAATCAACGAAAGTCGTGCCGCCGGCCAGCGTGTGATCTCCGTAGGAACCACCGTCACGCGTGTCTTAGAAACGGTGGCTGCTGCCGGTCCCCAGGGAGCCTCGCTTAGCCCCTGGCACGGCGAGACCGACATCTTCATTCGTCCGCCCTACGAGTTTCGGGCCATCGATGCGCTGCTAACAAATTTTCACTTTCCCAAGACCACGCTACTGCTACTAGTGCAAGCATTTGCAGGCTCCGAGCTGATCCGTAATGCCTATGACGAGGCCATCCGCGAGGAGTACCGTTTCTACAGCTACGGTGACGCGATGCTCATCGTCTAGGGCACCAGAGAGGGCCATCCAAGACCGTTGAATCTTCGAGCAAAGAAAATTGGGCTCTCCCGTCTCGCAAGGAGACTGGGGCAGTAGCCTCCTCTGATCGAGGAGAGCCCAAAAAATCGAATCTTATTTTTTCTGGTTTTGTGTAAAGACCTTGGAAGAATAGGCCCATCCCTGGGGGGGATGCCTGGGTGTTTGCCTCCAGGCTACAGCGTAAGAATCGGCTAGTTCAACCCTGCACTTTAGGGGAACGCCGTAGAAATTTTGCTCGGTTTTCTCAGGTGAGTTGGGCGTTTTAACCTTAAAAATTAGCTTAAGGCAAGTACCCTTCGAGTGCTCTGCTCGAACAGCCGTTTGACGCTGACATACCAAGCCTGCTAGTAGAAAACGCGAGTGCGGCTCGCACCTAGGGACCAAGCACACTTTGAAGCTCGACGGCTGAACGCTCGAAGCTAGCAGCGGTCTGATTCGACATTGCCTGGACAGAGGTAATGACCACAGCCACAATCATCCCGAGCATTACGGCGTACTCGACCGCCGTGGGGCCATCTTCTTCAACCGCTAAGCGATAGAGCAAGTTTTTCATGGTACGTTCCGTAAGCAAGAGTTCCCCGCAAGGGAATAGAGTGTGGTCTTGTCCTATTGCAAGCCTATCTTACTTTCTGGCCATCGTCGTGGCTTGCACCGAAGAATGGCCCTGTGGCCCTACGCAGAATCCAGAAAGATTTGCGGCTGTTAACGAAGCTAACGGTTGTAACGAATCCTAGAGTGCTGCGAGAGCTTGTCCGCCTCATCGCGAGCAAAAAAAAACCATGGCTCGAGGCCATGGCTATTGGATTCTTCGCTTGGGAATGCCCGATATGGGAATGCCTGAAAAGCGTCTACGCTTGGAACGAGCTGCCACAACCACAGCTCTTCACTGCATTGGGGTTATCAAACGTAAAACCACGTTTTTCGATGCCATCGTAGAAATCGACCGTCGTGCCATCGAGATACAACGCACTCTTCTTGTCGACCACCACAGGGACGCCGTGATGCTCGTACTTGGCGTCGGCCTTCTCGTCGAAATTCTTATCGAATCCAAGCGAGTAGCTAAAACCGCTGCAACCGCCGCCGGCCACACCAATACGCAGGACCGTGCCCTCTTCGAGCTTTTGGTCTTCGATGATCCGCTTGACCTCTTGGGCAGCTTTTTCGGTAATGATGACACTCATAATCTGGATTCCTCAACTCTCTGGATGAAACGCGTCGGGTGGCCAGACTCAGGAGACCAAGCCCGTACTCTCTTAAGAGTATACCAAACGATTGGCCAAGGAAAGGCGAACCCCTCCTCGGCCCCTTAATTTCAAGGCATTGCTAGGATAATAGCCGCAATTGCCCGACTCCACGGACGACAATTTCAACCGTCCGGTCAATTTCCTCCTCCGTATTGAATCGGCCCAGCCCAAATCGCAAACTACTGCGAGCTTGGTCTTCGCTCATTCCCAACGCCAGCAAAACGTGGCTCGGCCCCGGCTCGGTCGACGCGCAGGTCGCTCCCGAACTGACAGCCAGATCTTGCATCGCCAACAGCAACGCCTCGCCATCCACATCCCCAAACGAAATGTTGAGATTCCCTGCCAGACGTTCCAATCCATCAACCGCCGGTCCGCAAAGCTGTAGATTCTCCAGCCGCTCGCTAAGTCCCGTCCACAACCGATCGCGCAGACCAGCTTGCCGTTTCGCCTCTTCCGGGTACTCAGCCAAGCACAGCTCCAACGCTTTTGCAAACCCAACGATCCCCGGCGTGTTGAGCGTCCCGCTCCGCCGCCCCGCCTCTTGTCCACCGCCAAAAATCTGTGGCCGTAGACGTACCGCCGGGTTGCGCCGCCGCACGTACAACGCCCCGACCCCCTTGGGTCCATACATTTTGTGTGCAGAAAAACTCATCAAGTCGACGTTCAGCTCGCCGACATCCACCGGGATTTTTCCAACCGCCTGGGTCGCATCGCAATGCAGCAACACCCCCTCGCGGTGGCAGATCTCGCCGATCTCGGCCAGCGGCTGAATGACCCCGATCTCATTGTTCGCAAGCATCACACTCACCAACACCGTCTCGTCACCCAGCGCGTCGGCAACGCGTTGCGGATCGAGCCAACCCGCCCGCTGACTCTCAAAAGGTTCGACCTCCAACAGAGTCACTTCGCCGTCGGGTTGTGCCACACGCCGCAACGGCTCCAGCACAGCATGATGTTCGGTCTGCACGCTGACCAAGTGATTCCCCCGGCGTCGCGGACGCTCCCAGACTCCACGAATCGCCAGATTATTGCTCTCGGTCGCCCCACTCGTAAAGACGATCTCCCCAGATTCCGCGCCAATCCCCTCAGCAATGTCCCCACGGGCCTGCTCCACCGCATCGCTTGCGGTTTCGCCAAACGCGTGCCCCCGACTGCCAGCATTACCACACCGTTCAGAGAAAAACGGCAGCATCGCGTCGACAACACGAGGATCGACGCGCGTTGTCGCGTGGTTGTCGAGGTAGATCATAGGAGAGAGTTGCAAGTTAGAGGCAGAGAAACCAAGTCCCCTTAGTTTCTCGCGCCTCGCGCCTTGCGCCTAGCGCCTACTTTTTTTTCCAAACAACGCTTCTACCACAATCTGCGACCAAGTTTCAAACTGGTCCAGCTCGGTCAACAGCTCCTCAATCGGCTGAAAACCAGCATCCACGATATCTTCCTCGCGAGGATGCACATTCAGGCTATCGACGTCGAACAGATGGACAACGCCCAAATGGACTTTGCCAACCGAGGTCTCGTCGTCGTTGATCAACCCAACGCACTTTTCCGTATAAGTCGCTTCGATCATGACCTCTTCGTCCAGCTCGCGCTGCATCCCTTCGCGATAGACATCCTGTGCCGTGCCAGCGCCCGCATCGTCGTGCTTGATATCGACCGTCGAAATGTGCCCCCCGATCCCAACGCTCCGCTTCGCTCGCAGCCTCGCTTCGCCCCCGCCGCCGCCCCGTTTGTACTGAAACAGACGAGCAATACCTTCTGGGTCGATATAACGAAACAGCACATAGGGAATCAGTTGCTTGAAGCTCGGGTTCTCCTCCATCTCGCCACGCGGACGATAGCTCAGCTGATCGCTCTGCAAGATCGCCGGCAGATAGGTCTCGACATCCGGCGAAAACCCCTGGAAATGTCCGAGCGCATGAAACTCGCTGGTCGGAACAACAAGCACACGCTCTTCGGCAACGGTCGACATAAGAGAATCCTTTCAGGCTGATCTAGTACGGACCCGATTGTACCGCTACGAAAGCCCGCCGACCAGCACCCGTCTAATCGACAATCCGAAGCTTCATCTCGTCGGAGTTCGCCTTCAATTCGGGATCATACATCGCCGAAACCCGTGTCGGCAGTGCGCTAAACCGCCCAGGAATCTCTGCCCGTAGTCGATAAGAAACGCTATGCCGCCCCCGCGCCAGTCGCGCCACGAACAGACTGACCCGATCATCGCGCAGCTCCATATACGCCCCCAGCGCGTTGCCATTGTAGCCACTACGGACCGCAACCGGCTCAAAACCGGCCGCCTTCATATCTTCGAGCAAGATATATTCATAGTCGTTCTTGCTCTCGACAATCAACTCGACCTCGACCAAATCGCCGCTCGTCAATTCCGCCAAATTCACCAACGGTTGGCGATCATACTTTTCTGCTTTTTGATCAACAACCTGCCCTCGCCCACCAGCAACCTCCGTTGTTTTTTCTGCACGAGTCAGCTTAAAGTAACGCCGTTCGACCTTCAGCTCCAAGCCAGCTGCACGGATGTCGTCCTCCAACGTAAAATTGGTAAGGTATCCGTTGAAGTAGATGGGAGATCGTCCTTTTTTACGAATTTCAACTGTGTGACGCCCCGCCGACAACGCGTCGCCCGTCAGCACCAGCTTGTTGTCAAACGTAAACAGGTTTTCACGGTTGATCGCAACCTGCTTGCGCAGTTGCCCGTCGATCCAAACTTCGACCGCCACCTCCGGATCGTCCTCGCCGCTCGCCGCCAAATAATCGGCAAACGCCTCGACCACCAACGCCGTATCCCGCGTGCTTTTCCAATAGGTCGCGTGCTTTCGATTGTTGAGCAGATACTTTACGAGCCGAGAAGCCACCTCGCTCTTAGGCTCCGTCGCCGCCAACAGCTTGAGGTAGTAGGCCTGTGCCTCATATTCGCTGCCGTACCAATACCACCAACCGCTCGTCGGCAACTCCAGCCATGCCGTTTGATTTTCATCATCTTGCCGCACGTATTGGCTCAGATTGCGCATCACCATCGCCAGTTTTTCGTCGTCGCCCTGTTTTTGAAGCGCCAGGCCAAACGTGGCCAAGCTATAAACAGCCAGCTTCGTACGATCGCGATACAAAAACGCACGCATCGCCCGGTTGTCGCGCCCCGCCTCGGCAAGAACCATGTAAATCAAAGCGTCCATGTTGTCGGCAAACTGTTTTGCGTCTTTGCGTTGGTCCCAATCTTTCAGGAGCCGGACTTGCTTGGCTTGATAATTTTCTAGCCACGCCACGCCACGCTCAAGCACGCTCGGCACAATCGCCACGCCATTTGATTTGGCAACCAACAACCCATGAACAACAACCGCCGTCGTGTGCGGAGTGCTTCGCTCGCCCCAACCACTAAACCAGCCCCAGCCCCCATCGCCAAGCTGCATCGCGGTCAGCCGGTTGACGCCCGCCTTCACGATTTTTTCTAGTTCCGCCTCCTCAAACACCGGATTGCGATCAAACCGTTTCCAGTCTTTACCGCGTTCGACATCCTCGCCCACCTCCTGCGCATTAAGATTCGTCCGCTTCTCCTGGATCGAAGCCAAGTCGAGTCCCATCTTCTGCAGGGTCTGCTGCGTAATGACCGCCGGCAAAAACCGGTTCAGCGTCTGCTCGGTGCAGCCGTAAGGATAATCAACCAAGTAGGGCAGGGCGTCGACCATCGCCCCCGCCAACGTCGGCGTAAATCGCACCTCAAGCCGCGTCTGCTCTGAGCGTCGCTGCTCAGGAATCGAAACCGTAAACTGCTCGGTCTTGTCCTCTGGACGAAGCGTGCCTGTGAACGACTCGGTCTTGAGCATCCCATGTACATACACCGGAAAACGCATCTGCATCGCGTCCGACTCTTCGTCGGTCAGAGCACTCATACGGACGATCGCTTCGCCTTCTCGAGCGACTTTTACCCGCCAATCAACCCGCCGCTCGCCCCCCGCTTCGATTTCAACCACCTCTTCCATTTTTTTCGGCCCAACAAGCGTCTCGCCCTCCAGCGCCAGCTGCACCCGCACCTTTTTCGCCTCAGGAAGATAGTTATGGACATTCGCCGACAGCACGACTTCGTCCGTCTCGACGAAAAACCTCGGTGCCTGCAACCGCACGATAAGGTTCTTGCGCGTCACCACTTCCGCTTCGCCCTCACCCACCCGCGTCCCGTGCCCCATCCCCCAGACACGCACTTTCCAGGTCGTAAGATTTTCGGGCATCTCAAGCTCCACTTCCGCAATCCCCTCGGCGTTCGTCTCCAACGAACCAACCCACAGAGCCGTATCCGCAAAATTCTCTCGGACCATCGGTTCTACAAAATCGCTTTCAAGCAAGTTCGAGTCATTCTGGGAGTCCACAGACTGCTCTAACGAGACCTCTTCTTCACCTCTCTGATGAGCCATTGCCATCGACATTGGGGCAGCCATGCTCTTGTCCCCTCTCCTTATGCCACTACCAAGACCACTGTTTGTAGCTTCAACATGTTTTTTAAGTACACCTTCCTCATCAGCTACCTCGCTTCCAGCAACGTCCCCTCCAAAAATCCCAAGGTTCTGCATCGTCGGTTTTTCGTGATCCGCCAACACCGGACTGTGCCGCTCCAGGTTCGTCTCCCCCTGCGGTTGGTGACTGCGCCGCCACTTCCAGAAAAACTCGCGAATATCTGCGACATTACTCCCCCCCGCGATGTACTCCACCGCCTTGTCGTAAACCGACATCGCAAGCGACCCCACAAACGGCTCCCCCTTGGCGTCGGTCAACTTCAACAGCAACTTCGCTGCCTGCCCAGGCAAATAAGCTTCTGCCGACGGGACCACTTCGACGTTCAACACGCGCTTCACCGGCGGGACAAACAGCTCGCGCGCAACCGTATGCACTTTTCCGCCGTGCACGGTCACCGCTTCGACAAAGAAATTTGGCGCATCCTTGGCCGTCACGTCGATTTCGACCACCCTGCTTTTGCCGTCCATCTGTACCAACTGCGGCATTTGATAAACGCCGTTCGACGGTCGCAAAAACAACAGCACCGCCGCCCCCGTACGATTGGTGTTGATCTGCAACGCCACTTTGCCGCCCGCTTCGTACTCACGCTGATCGGGCACCAGCTCTAGGTCGTTAAACCGAAACTCCGCCCCATCAAACCCCGCACCCGTGACCGTCAACACTTGCCCCCCCTCAAGCGTGTGCCCCTCACCGTCCGTCAACTCATAAGCCAACCGATACTGCCCTGGCTCCGAAGCTTTGATCTGCAACTGTCCGCTTGCTTCGGTCGACTCGATTTCCCCAGCAGCGAGGTCCCAAGTCCCCACTTCGGTCTCGACCGGCTTTGCGTCTTTGTACTGAATTTTCAGCAATCGCAACGTCCCCTCGCCGACCACCGGCTTGGCGTCGAGCGTCCGCGCAGCCGTTCCCACGACAATCGTATCGCCCACACGGTAGTAACCCCGATCGGTCCACACATGCACTCGAAACGGCTCGCGCGCAACCAACACACGCCCAGTGCCAACAATCGTTCGCCGCGATTCGTCGACCACCTCCGCTTGAATCTGATAGCTATGATCCTGGTCCGGATGAAACAGTTTGGCTGCCGCCGTGTCGATCACCACGTCGATCGTCCCGTCCGCTCCCAAGGCAACCTCTTGCTCTGCAACCACCTCCGGCGGCGTCGGCGCTCGCCAAAACCACCAAGGATGCGGACCCCGACAACCCCAACGTCCCCAGCCAGGATACCAATCGTAATCCTCGGCAAACCACCAATACCCCGCCCCGTACAACCAATCCCAAGGCATCGGCGGATACCAAGCCTGTTGATAGCTGGTCCGCAGAATCTTGTACTTCACCGTCCCGCTCGTCACCGGCGAACCAAAGTAATACTTGGCCGAAATTTTCGCCCTGATTTTTTCACCCAGCGCCACAGGCTTCTCGGGCGCGTCGATCGTCACTTCAAATTCGGGCTTTTTGTATTCTTCAACGCGAAAAACCCCGCCCCCATGATTCACCACATTAATCCGATACTGCCCCAACGTCCCCGCCGCAGGTATCTCCCACTCCCCCTCCAGCCCGCCATAAGCGTCGGCAACGATTTGCTCGGTGTAGACTTTTTCGTTCTTCGGATCACGAATCTCGATCTGAAACGACTGCGCCGCATACCGCGATTCGTCCGCCAAGTCGTACTGAGCATGTCGCACCCAAAACTTGAATTGCACTTTTTGCTCAGGCCGATAAACGGGCCGATCCGTAATCGCAAACACCTTGATTTGGCGATACTCTTGGTCGTGGTACTTGCCAGACCAGACGCCGCGAAATCCCAAATAGGCAAACCGCCCTTCTTCGGTCGTAGCGATGGCCAGCCATTGATGCCGCCGATTTTCCTCGTCCGCCGGCAGTTCGACCAGCCCCCGCTCGTCGGTCAGTTCCGCAAAATCCTTCGTCTGAACACGAAATTTATTGCCATCCAAATGTTGGTTCCAAAAACCAAAAAACTCGACGTTGCACCCCGCCACCGGCTTGCCCGTCACTGCGTCAGCCAAATAGTACAACGATTTTTCGCTTAACGTTTTTTTGACGATCGCCGTATCGTTCAGCCAAATCACAATGCTCGTCGTGTTGCCGTCCACCATCTTGGAAGTGAGCAAATAAGCGCCCGCCTCTTGCAACGGTGTCGTCACCGCAATGCGTCGATCAAAATGTCCCTCACGCGGCTCCAAGTCGAGGCTCCAACGCGCCACCTCCTCTCCAACGTATTTTTCCTCTCCCTGCGTGACCAGCCGATGTCCCAGGTTTTCGATTTGCAGTTGCTCCCAATCCAATTTGCCAGGATTCGCAGCCAGAGTCGCCTTCACGTCGGTGAGTAACAATGAGACGTCAATTTTTTTGGCAACAAACTCGACTCGCTTGCCATTCCGAAACCGAAAATCAACCGTCGCCCCTTCGCCCGCCGGCTGCGTCACCATCGATTCAAAACGCCCCCAGTTTTCGACAATCTGCTCAAGACGCTTCTGGGCATGATGCTTGCTCGCTCCATTTTTGTCGGTTGCCTGCTGCCAATACTCTGCCGCCTTTGGATACTGCCGTCGATTTTCAAACAACTGGGCAAGCTTCTGCGAAGCCTCCACTTGCTGAAGCAACTTGAGATGATTCTGCTCATCCGGCAGCTCAAACCGCTGAATTCCGGTCGCGAGTTTTGCGATTGTTTCATGCTCACCAAGCGTAGGCAACGCAAACGTGCCTGTCTCGCTCTTCGCATCTTTTTCGTTTGCGTTCCGACCCAACCACCAGCCACCACCTCTTCCATACCGGGCTAACGTCTGCACACCAAACTGCGATTGCAAAAACTCAGCACGTCTCAGCAGCACGCTATCTCGGCTACCAGGATTCCAACGCACCGACTCCTCTAACAGCCACCGCCAGCGTTCCCCATCATTTTCCGCAGTCTCCCAAGAACCGGGAACGCCATAAAAAACCGGTCTTCCGTCAGCATCCACAGCCGCACCCTGCGCCTGCCCTCGATGCCCTCCCCAACCTTCGTCGTAGTCGGGCAACTCCCCCAAGTCGGTTAGCGATTGCAGTCGCCACGCATTGGCAAAATTGTTGTTGTATTGTATCGCCCCAGCAAACTGAGAAATAAGCGTCCCGGCGGTCGAAGTCTTCTGCTCATCTTGCTTGACGAGCAGGTAAGCCTGCCGAAAGAGTTGTAACGCCCGCACCCGATCGCGTGCCATCGCATTCATCACCTTGCCACCACCCCGATGATTGCCGCGGCGAAACTCACCGGCAATCATGTACCCGTGGTGCGGTATCGTCAGGTAGCTGCTCGCCAGCGAGGACAGCACCTGCCAATCGCCGGCAAACTGCTCTGACATCTCCTCAAAAAAACGATCGACCTTGTCGACTTCGTTGAGATGTTGGTAACAAGAATAGACGCGACCAATCGAAAAAACTCGCCCCTCGCTATTCAGATTTTCATCGTCCAGCAGACGACCGAACCCTGCGAGCGCTTCCTTATAGTTTCCGTCATCATAGAGCTGCGAAGCCGTCGATTCCGCATCCGTTGGGTCGGCTGCACCAACGAATTGCGCCGTGATGAGCGCACTCAAAGCGACGACAAACAAAAGAAAAAAGGTTGTTGATTTGCTCATGGTTGCTTCTCTCGATGGGTTCTGTTCCCTCAATACTGGTCGCCTGGCCGCCGAATCCGTAGGACAGGTTTCCAGCCTGTCAGTCCAAGCCCTGTCAGTCTAAGCATTGTTGCCGCTCCACGGACCGCCTGGAAGCCTGCCCTAAGAGGTAAGACGGAAAACTCGCCCAAAAAGTTCCCCCCGTACCAGCCGCACCGACCGCAGGATCGGCCCAATCGGCCCCGTTCTTCCGACTTTCAGGGGAGAACTAGCCTGCTATTGCCAGCAAAAAACGTAGAGTTGCCAGCAACCGTGGAATAGGCTTCCAGCCTGTATGCCAAACCTGAGATCAGCACGAACAGGCTAGAAGCCTATTCCACGTTTCGTCGACGGCCAGATTGCACCCATTCAACTCCAGGTGACACGCGTGTCCAACACCCCGAATTTTCACGTCCAGACGCATCGCTCTCTGGTCGACGTTGCCTACCGGCTGCTCGACGCAGCAGCCATCCTCTGCGCAACACTCTTCGCCACACGTTACACCGACAACCAACATTTGGAAAACCTGGCCGTCGTCGGAGCCACCACGCTGCTCGTCCACATGGTTGCCATCGAAGTCAGCGGCCTCTACCGAAGCTGGCGCGGATCGCGCCTCGGGTTAGAATTGTGGTGCGTACTCCTCAATTGGATCTACACAGCACCCGCCGTCCTAGGCATCGGTCTCATTACGAAATTCAATCCCGAGTTTAGCTACCAAACCAAAGTCGTCTGGCTCGTCGTGACGCCGCTCGTGATGGCCAGCGGTCGCGTCATCTTACGCTTGGTCCTCAAAAGTCTCCGAAAGCGGGGCTTCAACACGCGCCGATTTGCCATTTGCGGCGTCAACCAACTGGGCTTGCAGTTGGCCCAGAATATCCAATCCTCGCCCGAGCTAGGTTTAGAGCTAGCCGGTTTTTTCGACGATCGCCCGGCAGCCCGTACCAAGGACATCGACGAAGAAAAATGCCCCCGTGCTGGCACGCTCAATAAGCTGGTTGGCTTAGCGAAAAGTGGCGAAATCGACATGGTGTTCATCACCTTCCCAATGCGCGCCGAAAAACGCATCCAAGACTATCTCGACAAGCTCGGCGACACGACCGCCTCGGTCTACATCGTCCCCGACTTTTTCGTTTTTCAAATGCTTCACGCCCGTTGGAACCAAATCAACGGCCTCCCAGTCGTCAGCGTCTTCGAGACCCCCATCTGCGGCATCGATGGCGTCTTGAAGCGAGGATTTGATTTGCTAGTTGCCTCGATAACCCTGACGCTCTTAGCGCTGCCCATGGCCCTGATCGCCATACTCGTAAAACGCTCGTCGCCCGGCCCTGTTTTCTTTCGTCAAAAACGCTACGGCCTCCAAGGCGAAGAAATCAACGTTTGGAAGTTCCGTTCGATGCGTGCCTGCGAGAATGGCAGCAACGTACGCCAGGCCACCAAAGACGACGACCGCATCACGCCCATCGGACGCGTCCTACGCCGTACCTCGCTCGACGAGTTGCCGCAACTGCTCAACGTCCTGGACGGCAGCATGTCCCTCGTCGGACCGCGCCCTCATGCAACCGCCCACAACGAGCAATACCGCAGCCTCATCGACGGCTACATGCTCCGACACAAAGTCAAGCCAGGCATCACCGGCCTCGCCCAGGTCAACGGCTGGCGAGGCGAGACCGAGACGCTCGAAAAAATGGAAAAACGCGTCGAGTTCGACCACCGCTACATCCGCGAGTGGACGCTTTGGATGGACGTCAAAATCCTATGCCAAACCGCATCCGTCGTCCTCAAACAAGAAAACGCATATTGAGCGAGGTACACACCAGCCGCGATGCAACGCATCGCCGGAGTCCCCTCATTGCTCAACCCTTCCTCCCTCCCGTATACTCAACCGGTATACTCATGCCGTCCAACCGACAGCACTCAGGGAACGAAGGCTCGCAATGCAAACAACATTCACTGCCACAGTGATCGCCTACTTTTTTTTAGTAGCCCCGTTGTCCGCCGAAACCACATGGCCACAATTCCGTGGCCCCGACGGCCAAGGCCGTTCCCAAGAGGTCGACCTGCCCCTCCACTGGGACGAAACCAACCACGTCGTCTGGAAAACACCTCTCCAAGGCCAAGGCTGGTCTTCGCCGGTCGTCTCCGAGGGCAAGGTCTGGCTGACTGCCGCTACCGAAGTCAAGTCAGACGACGTTTTGACTCCGACGCAGAGGATTACACTTTGGGCCATCGAAGTCGATTTTGTTACAGGAAAATTCCTCCAGCAAATCCAGTTGCTAGACGTCCAAGAACCCCAGGCAATCCACGCCCTCAACAGCTATGCTTCTCCCACGCCGGTGCTGGCCGCAGGCCGTTTGTATTGCCACTTCGGCGACTACGGCACCGTCTGCCTCGAAACCGCCACCGGAAAAATCCTTTGGCGTCGCCGCCTGCAACTCGATCACCGCGTCGGGCCAGCTAGCTCGCCCCTTTTGGTCGACGACCTACTGATCCTCACCTGCGACGGCGCAGACCAACAGTACATCACTGCGCTCAACACCTCCGACGGCCAGATCGCCTGGCACACCGACCGTCCCCCTCTGCGCACGGACAATCCCGAATCCCGAAAATCCTTCTCGACCCCTCTACTGATCAGCGTCCAGGGCGAAGACCAACTCGTGATCCCCGGCGCACAATGGTGCATCGCTTACGCGCCTCGTACCGGAAAAGAGCTATGGCGAGTCGACCACGGCTCGGGATATTCAATCGTTCCCTGTCCGGTGTTCGACGGTCATCACGTTTTTCTATGCACCGGATACGACGGGCCAGAACTTTGGGCCATTCGAGCCGATGGCCACGGCGACGTGACCGACACCCACGTCGTCTGGAAGCAAACCAAGCAAATCCCAACCATGCCCTCACCGGTCCTCGTCAACCAGCGAATCTACACGATCAGCGACGCCGGAATCGCCCAATGTTTCGACACGCGCACAGGCGACCCCCTCTGGAAAAAACGTCTTGGCGGCAAATACTCGGCCTCCCCGCTCTACGCCGACCAAAAAATTTACTTCTGCAACCACGATGGCCGTACCACGATCCTCGCCACCGGCGACACGTACCAAGAGCTAGCCACCAACGACCTCGACGGCCAACTCATGGCCTCCCCAGTCCCCGTCAACGGAGATCTCCTGCTCCGAACCGAGTCGCACCTCTACCGCATCGGCAAGTGAGTCGAAGCAGCTACGCCATGCGTCTGTACTGATGGTAAGCCAAATGAGAATGTGCTAAGTTGGCCTTATGACCGAAAAACAATTTTTCGATTGGCAGACCTCGGGCGGCACCGACGACGTCATGCGGTTGGTCGACTGTCTAGAACGGGCCGACATCGCTTGGTGTACGATCGGCGGAGTGGCCGTGAACCACTGGGCTGAAGAGCCTATGGTGACCCAGGATGTCGATTTTGTGGTGGCGACCGAGTCCGTCGACAAAGCGGTTTTGCTGCTAGAAGAAGCAGGGTTCCGCGGTGAGCGGTTCGAGTGGTCGATTAATTTCCGGGGCCAATCAAAGATCAGCCTTCAGCTCAGTACCGAGGACTTTTATCGACAGTTTCCGGCAAGAGCCGTCCCTGCCGACGTGCATGGCATCCTTCTGCGAGTCGCTTCGGTCGAAGACACGCTGAGCGGCAAGGTAAAGGCTTGGAGAACGGACAGCCGAAGGCAGAGCAAGCGTCTGAAAGACCTTGCCGACATCGCCCGACTTCTCGAGACACACCCCCAGCTTTGGGATAGCTTGGGGAACGACGTGAAAGAGCAGTTGCAGGCACCGTGAGGTAGGCCGGAACAAGCCTTTTGCGCAGTTCCGGATTTTCTCGCTGGTAACGTTACTCGTGATGCTTGCCGGAACTGCGCTATCGCTTGTTCCGGCCCACGACTTTTGCGTTACTTATAGTAATCAGGATTCTCAGGATCAAAATCGGCGTCGGTATAGCCGTTGTTGATATTCAGCTTGAGGTACGTGTACGACTCTTCGAGCACAGGTTGACCGCCCGGCTCTTTGGGCCAAGTGTAGGCGTTGTAGCGTACAGGCACCCGCAATTCGTTATCAATGAAGAGTTGCGCTTTGTAGAAACGGAAATTGCTTCTGCGAGTCGGATGCACCACCTCAAGCCAAGTGATCGCCCGGCCTTCCATGGTGCCTTGCCCATGTTTGACTTCGCATTCGCCGAATTGCACGTCATTGCTGGCGACCGTTATCAGCTCGTTGGTCAGCTCTCGCAGGCCCAATTTCATGATCGGGTACTTCTGGCCCCTCATCGCGAGTGCGCCTTCTGGGTCGAGCGTAAACTTGCCTAATCGCTTCTTGAATCCGCAGTCGCGAGCAATCAAGCTGCCCTTCGCTCCGCCGGGCAGGGTATTGTAAATACACTCGCGGCCCTTGCTGTCACCCAAGAAAAACATATAGACGCTAAACGGCTGGTGACGCACCTTGATGTAAGCCACTTCTTTCGGGGCCAAGACCCCATCGATCCGTTCTTGTTTCATCATGATCGCGTTGTAATCCTGCACACGCGCGTCAATGGTCTCCAGCGAACCCTTCGCCATCCGTAGAGCCGGCAACAGAGGATGCTCACCCGGTTGCTCCGTCAGATCAAACGGAGGTTGAACCCGAGGAGGAGCAATCCGACTAGCAACTTGGGTCGGTTGAACCGTCGACGGTTGTTCGTGGGCCACCCGAAAAATGGGCTCCACCAGCGACCCCGCCTGCTGAGCTACAGTCACTTGACCTTGCCATGCAAGTCCACCAGCAACCAGAAAAAGCGTTGCAACACGCGAACGAGCAAAAGTGAGATTCCTACGCATAATTTCTCTTCTCCTACGGTCGACCGACCGGTTCCGAGTCAGTTCGGACGAACTTGCTTCAAGTTATTAGCTTCCATTCACGTTAGGCGAATCCCAACGGAAAATCCAACATATTCGCGGCACCCCAACAGCACTGCTAGCAAATAGGCTTTCTGGTCCACTAGCTAGTGCAAACGGTGTTCCACACAATCCGGCCCCCTTCGACGGGCAAGGGGTCGGCGTTTCCAAAGGCCCAAGGTAGGATATAGGGTGCGCATCGAGGCAGCATGGTCTTTTGGTAACTATCGCCGTCCTTAATAGAAACAATTACAATTACCGTTTCAGCACAACCCTTCTACGCAATCGGTCTATCCCAACCGGAGAGGCGAATGCACTTAACTCCTAGAATGTTAGCCCTGAATTCGATTTCAGGAAAGAGGACCTTAAGCAAATGACTGCCGAGACGCCAACCCTACTCTCAATTCCCTCGATGCCTTTCGATGAAAATGCGTATATCGCCTATCTAGAAGGACGCAAAGACTGCCTGGTATTCGACCCAGGCACCGAACCGCAAAAAATTATTGATGCCATCGACGAGCGCCAGCTCACGCCAGCCGCAATCCTCTGCACCCACGGCCATGCCGACCACATTGCTGGCAATGCCGACCTGAAAGAGCGTTGGCCCGATTGCCCGATCCTTATCGGCGAAGGGGATGCCTACAAACTGCTCGACCCGGTCGGCAACCTGTCAGCCGGCTACGGCATGGAATTTACGAGCCCCCCCGCCGACCAAAAGCTCGTCGAGGGCCAAGTGCTTGAGCTAGCCGGCATGAAACTAAGAGTGCTAGAAACCCCTGGCCATTCGACCGGGCACGTCGTGTTTGTTGCCTACGAACTCAGCCCGATACAGGTTTTCGGGGGCGACGTACTATTCGCCGGCAGCGTTGGCCGCACCGACTGGCACGACTGTTCGTTTGAGGTACTCAAGCAATCCATTGACGAAAAGCTTTTCCCGCTGCCCGACGATACGGTCGTCCTCCCTGGCCACGGCCCCACCACCACCATCGGCCAAGAAAAAGCAACCAACCCCTTCGTAGGCCTAAACGCCTAAAGCCGCAAAACGCACCCTCAACTCACCGAAGAGTCCGAATAGGTATCCGACAAACCCTCGTCCGCCGCCTTTTCAGCCCCTCCCTTTTCAACCGAGTGCTTACTACTAGGCAGCTCAAGCGTAAACCGACTCCCTTGCCCCGGCTGGCTCTCTACCAGAATTTGTCCGCCATGCTCTTCCAATATCTTGCGGCTCACCGGCAGCCCAAGTCCCGTGCCACGGCCCCCTTTGCGCGAAACAAATACATTAAAAATCGCATCCAAATCGTCCGGCGAGATCCCCGGTCCGTTGTCTTCGATCACCAACCGAGCCATTTTTTCGCTAGCAGAGTACTCAGAACGCACCGTCACTTGGCCCTGATCGACCTCTTCGCAAGCGTCGATCGCATTGCCTAGCACATTCAGTACCGCACGATGAATCGCCTCGGGGTCAAACATCAGCGTCGGCATCTCTTCCGCCGGTTGCCAAACGAGCTTCACGCCCAGTTCTTCCGCACGCACGGTCTGCAACTCGACGACTTCCTCCGCCACCGCATTCCAGTCCGATGGCTCGGGCTCCGGGTCGCGCTCCTTGCTAAACGAGAGCATATCCATCACCAACGAAGAAATGCGATCCTGATTGCGCTCGACAATTTTCCACCCTTTGCGAATCATCTCGACCGATTTGGCCGACTTTTCCGCGTCGGGTTCCTGTTCGCCCTCTTCTCCGCCACTCGCTTTATCATGATTTCCCAGGCCCAGTTCGATCAGATAGCTGCCGCCTCGAACCCCCTGCAAAATGTTCTTGATATGATGCGACAGCGAAGTAATCGTCTGTCCCACGGCCGCTAGCCGCTCTGCCTGAACCATAGCTTTGTAGTACGACGTATCTTCCACCGCCAACGCCGCCTGATGGGCGATTGCAATCATCAGCCGCAGGTGTTCTTCCGTAAATTGGTCGGTCTTTCCCTCGTTCATCATCATCCGCTGCGGCGTGATCGACGTGTCGATGTAGATCACCCCCACCATGTTGTACCGACCTTGCATCGGCACGCAGATCGCCTCACGGACGCCCATCTTCACGATACTCTTCGCTGGGTCCCAACGTTTGTCGTCCCGCGCATCGCTGGTCATCACCCCTTCATTATGTTCGACCACGTAGTCCAAAATCGTCTTGCTGATCGAAATCTTCTCCTCGGTCCGCAATCCCCGACGATGACGCCGCACCTTGGGCACCAGCTTGTCGGTCTCCACATCTTTGAGCATGATGCAACCACGATCCGCGTCGACCCACTCGAAAATCATCTCCATGATCCGCGCCAACAACTGATCAATGTCCATCGTGTGGCTAACCGCCAGCGCCGTACGGTACATGATCTGCAAGTTGCTACGCGCTCGCGCAATCCAAGGATTCGACGCACTGTTCACGTCCGGCAACAGCCACTCGCTCCCCTCCGATTGACTGATCGAGGCCACAATCCGCGAACCATCTTCCTGGTTCGCGCGAGGAACAATATCGACCTTGTCGGCGATATCTTCGTAAGAGTCCTCGACAAAGCCCGTATACAGAACCAGCGAACGCCCCAATTGCAGTTGGTCGCCGCTCACTAGCTCGCGCTCGGTCGCCGGTTGCCCATTGACGAACGTACCGTTCGAGCTAGACAAATCGCGCAGAATGTAGGAGTCCCCCTTACGGATCAGTTCCGCATGTTTGCGAGAAACTTCCGTATCATGGAGCCGTACAGAATTGTCCTGAGTACGACCGACGGTATGCACCGCCTCTTCCAACAGAAAACGTGTCCCTTGATCACGTCCCCGGATAACAAACAACGATGCCACGAACCTAGGTACCCCGAGCGAGCGATTGAACTCAAAATGGAAAAGAGACGGGAGGCGGCTCGCCGCACTTCTCAATGCTAGCCGCGACTTCCCAGAAGCTCTTCGATTTTACGGAGAAGTGGCCCATAATGGTAGGGTTTCGCTACCAAGTTCCCCACGGGTAAAGCACAAAAATCACGCCCCGCAGTTCCAAGTACAACGATTGGGAGAGCATTGCGGCCCCAAATTCAACGGAGCCGCAGGTTAGCGCCGTCGGCCACGACGAACGCCCCACACAACCTACAAAGAGAACAAAGAAGACTCCTTGCTGCACCCCTGGGCTTACCACGATCCAAAAAACGGCGTGCTAGCACGATTCGCACCCATTAAATCAACAACCCAAAAAATGCTCTTTACGTCATCCCCGGTTCGCGACACAATACCCGCCGCAATTTACCCACCGCCCTCCCCGCTATTGATTTGTCGGGGGCGAGCATTTGCGCTTTGGGCCGGTTCCACCCGTTCGGTCAAGGATGACCTCTTTCAGCAAGGAGTGCTGACGTGAAAACATCGCTTCATTCAGCCATTGTTTCTGTTCTATTTGCCTCGCTCGCAACCACCGCCGTTGCCCAACAAGCAGGACCTAGTGCCAATGCCACACGCTTCGGCATTGCCGTCGTCGACGTAAGCTACATCTTCAAAAACTACCAGCAATTCAAGTCGTCCATGGACGGCATGAAAACCGAAATGGAGCAAGCCGAAGGCCAGCTCAAGGCGAGCCGCGAGGCTATCCAGGCCAAAGAAGAGCAAGCCAAGCAGTATCAGCCCAGCTCGCCCGAGTTCAAGCAACTCGACGAAGACGTTGCTCGCCTCAAGGCCGACTTCAACATCAAGGCCAGTCGCATTCGCAAAGATTTCCTGGAACGCGAAGCCAAGGTCTACTATCAGACCTATCAGCAGGTGACCAGCACCGTGCAGCACTTTGCCCAGCAAAACAACATCGGCCTCGTACTGAGGTTCAACGGCGATCAAATCAATCCGAATCGTCGCGAAGATGTTCTGCGAGCAATCAACAAGCCCATCGTGAGCCAAAATAACATCGACATTACGCCCGATGTCTTGGCGCTCCTCAATCGTGGCGGTGCCCCAGGTGGAACAGCTCCGGCTGCTCGACAAACGGGCCAACCCGCGAGACGCTAGCGGGTGCGGCCTTGCCGCAAGATGCCCAACTGTTGTCTCTTTCCTCCTAGTGTGAAGATGTCATGAGTTCACGATTGCAACGTACGATTACTCATTCCGTCGCCGTCCAAGGGGTCGGCTTCTGGAGTGGTAAGCATGTACGGGTCGAATTTCGCCCCGCCGCAGTCGGAACCGGTATAACCTTTGTCCGCGAAGATCTCGACTACAACGCTCGAGTTCCGGCACAGGTCCAGTACCGCCTCGACGTACCTCGCCGCACCAACCTACGGTGCGGCGAAGCTCAAGTCGACATGGTCGAACACATCGTCGCTGCCCTGGCTGGCTTGCAGATCGACAACTGCGAAGTCGCTGTTAACGCGGTCGAAATGCCCGGCTGCGACGGTTCTTCGCAAGCCTTTGTCGAGGCCTTGGAGGACGCGGGCGTCGACCAGCAGCACGAAATCGTGTCGCAGCTTCACGTGACCGAAACCGTTCGGCTCACCAGCGGCAAAAGTTGGATCGAAGCTCGCCCTACGGTAAACGAGGACTATCGAGTTGAATTTCAGCTCGACTATCCTCATGCACCGGTCATAGGCCGCCAGTCAATCGCGGTCGACGTCACGCCAGAGAATTTTCGCCGAGAATTAGCCACTTGCCGTACTTTTGTATTGCAGCAAGAAGCCAACGTGATGATTCGGCAAGGGCTGGCAACGCATGTAACACCTCGAGATTTATTAGTTTTCGGCGAACAAGGGCCGATCGACAATCAACTGCGATTCAGCAATGAATGTGCTCGACACAAGGCACTCGACCTGATCGGCGATCTGGCCCTCACCGGCCATCAAATCGTCGGACACATCGTCGCCTACCGTAGCAGCCATCAGCTCAACGCAGCCCTGGCTGCCGAGCTACTGAATCGATTTGCAGTAGAAACTCCCTTAAAGGCAACCGCTTAGTCTTCGAGATAAAACAGTCTACGAAAGAAAAAAATTGGGCTTACGTACACGACGATGACCAAGAGATAACAAAACATGGCAACCAGCATAGCAACAAACGCCTGGATCGATCCCAGAGCCGAAATTGACCAAGACGTAGAAATCGGCCCCTTTTGCACTGTCGGAGCAGGCGCAAAAATCGGCAGCGGTACGCGTCTTCTCAACAATGTTACGCTCATGGGCAACGTGACGATCGGTCACAACAACGTCCTGTACCCAAACGTCGTCGTCGGCGCAGAGCCACAAGACCTCAGCTACCAGGGCAGCGATACCCGCGTCGAAATCGGCGATAACAACACCCTCCGCGAAGGCGTCACGATCAATCGTGCCAGCGAAAAAGAAGAGGGCGTCACTCGCCTTGGAAGCAACAACTTCCTAATGGGCAACGCCCATATTGCCCACGATTGCAAACTGGGCGACCACATCATCATCGCCAACGGCTCCATGCTCGCCGGCCATGTCCACGTTCAAGACCACGCCTCGATCTCGGGCGGTTGTGCCGCACACCATTACGTCACCATCGGCAGCTACTGTTTTCTAGCTGGCCTAAGCCGAGCTTTGCACGACGTCCCCCCTTACATGCTTGTCGAAGGCATTGCCGCCAAGCCACGATGCATCAACATCGTCGCCCTGAAACGCAATAATTTTTCCGCGCAAGCAATCGACAGCCTAGCCGTCGCCCATCGCTTGCTCTACCGCACCAAAGTCGGACTCGTCCACGCCCGCGAAATTCTACGGTCCAAAGATCAGCTCACCCCCGAAGTCGAAAATCTGCTCAACTTTGTCGAGGGACAGCAAGAAGGAAAACATGGCCGGGGACGCGAGCAAATAAGGAGAGCAGCGTGAGCCGTTTGCGTTTAGCCATCGTTGGAGCGGGCCACCTAGGCCGCATTCATGCCCGGATTGCCGCCGCGCAGCAGGACATCCAGCTAACAGCCATTGTCGATCCGGTGCCCGAAAACCGCGCACTCGTTTCCAAAGAAACCGGCGTCCCAGCTTTTGCCGACATACACGATCTCTTTGGCATCGCCGATGCCGCAGTCCTCGCCACGCCAACCACCACCCATGCCGCAGTCGCCAAAGAACTCATGCACGGCGGCTTGCATCTCCTGATCGAAAAACCACTCACCACCACCACTAGCGAAGCCGACCAACTTGTCGCCCTAGCCCGTCGCCAACAACTCACCCTCCAAGTCGGCCACGTCGAGCGTTTTAATCCAGCGCTGACCTCCGTCCGCGAAAAATTAAAAAATCCCAAATACATCGAAGCCCGTCGGCAAAGTGGCTATACCTTTCGTTCCACCGACATTGGCGTCGTGCTCGACCTAATGATCCACGACATCGACGTCGTCCTCAGCCTCGTCCAATCCCCACTCGAACAGGTCGAAGCCCTAGGCCTCTCGGTCCTAGGCGATCGCGAAGACATGGTCAACGCTCGCCTCCGGTTTGCCTCGGGCTGCGTCGCCAACCTGACCGCCTCACGCGTCAGCCACACCCCTCAACGATCGATGCAGGTCATCACACCCACCTGCGCCGCAGAAATCGATTTTGCCAAGTCGCGCTCGACACTCATCGAGCCAACCGCCGACATCCTCCATCGCCAATTCGACGCCAACGCGCTCTCCAACGACCAAAAATCGCACTACCGCGACAACCTATTCACCGATTTGCTTGCCCAACGCGACCTCCCGGCACTCGACGTCAACGCGATCGAACAAGAACAGCTCGACTTCGCCACAGCAATCCGAACCGGCACCAGCCCCCAAGTCACCGGCACCGACGGTCGCGACGCCGTCGCCGTCGCCGAAAGCATTCTAGAAAAAGTCGCCGCCCACCAATGGGACGGAGCCACCGGCACTCGCCAAGGTGCATTCGCCTTACCCTTCTCGCCAAGCATCACACCGCTCGTCACAGCCGAACCAGACCAGTGGTCCGAAGACGACACCGTCATCATCCGCCGCAAAGCAGGCTAGCCCGATGGGTGCCACTGCTGGCTTGCCCAGCAGTGTGAAGTAGGCACTAGGTATCCACTGCCGGACAAGCCGAACAGTGCCACCCAAAATCGAGTGTCACAACCAAGGCCACTTACGCCAAGTCTCGATCTTCAAAAAAGATCAGCGCCAGCAGCATCGCCGCAACGCAATACAGCACGCTATAGAGCAGCGCCGTCCATAGATACGCGCTCGGCACCGTCGAACCACCAGCGATGGCCCCCTCAATCTCGTAGTGGTCCAACACCGGCAACATCACCGAGATCAATCGCCCAATAAACTTCACAAACACGATCTCGCCCGCCGACGATTTGACGATCAACGGCCCCAAATGCCCCAAGACATAAATCGAGCCGCAAAGTATCAAGTTGGGCAACATCGACAGCCGCGTAGAAATCGCTACGCTAATCGCCGCCAACACCACGGCCTCAAAGAACGCGAGCACCAGCCCCGGGATAATTCGGACGACCTCTGTGTAGCACAACTGCCACTCCGGCACGGTTTTCGAGGCCTCGCGCGCGTCGTAAACCACCTTATAAGAAACGGTCAGCAGAAAGACCGCTCCCAAAATAATAAACATCAACAGAATCGGCCACACGATCCCCAAAAACTTGCCAAGAATAAACTGACGTCGGCCCACCGGCTTAGAAAGCACCGTCAAAGCCGTACGCCCTTCAATTTCTTCGGCCACCGACACACTGGCCGTCCACAGCGCCACGATAATCGCAAGCACCTTGATCAACGTCATGCCCGAGGTCTTCAGCATCTTCACGTCTTCGCCAAACGTGTTGTACGGAACGTAAATAAACGCAACCAAAGCCGCGATACCCACGATCGTCAGCAGCAAAAACAACGGCTGCGACACCGCCTCTTTCGCCGTAGCGGTCGCGATAATCGAAACCCGCGGGGCCAGCCAACGCACCAAAAAGTAAATCAGAAACAAGCCAACCACGCTCCCCGCAGCAAGCGGCAAGTCATGCACCTGGGGCATCTCGACGTCCGTCAAAAAGCGCCCGTGGACCGTCGTCGGCAAATCACTTTCATTCGTCAAATACACCGTCGCGACATTCTCTTCAAACCTCCGCTGACGGCTATCCCCCGGCGTCCAGTTGTAGAGCTTGTCTTCAACGACAAGCAACGGGTTAGCAAACCCTTTGTCGGTCTCGACATTCACGGCAAGCTCTTGCTCGCTCTCCAGCGAATAGCTTTGCAGCTCATCCACTCGAAAAGCAAGCTTCACCGGCATGTCCACCGTCTGCGGATCGACCGTCACTTCAAACTCTTGCAAGCCAACATGCGGCAAACGCTGCAACGAAGAGAGCATCCGCTCAAAAGGCATCGTCGGACTGGCAACGATGGCCAGCGCCGCAAGCGCCACAAGCGTGTAGCTGACCGGCAGCAAAATGCCTTCCCCCACCGTTTCTCGGATCGAACGCGCCAACTTACGGTTGAACACCCAGCAGAGGCCCCAAAGAAGTACCAGAGCAGCGGCTCCCAGCGTAGCACCCACCGCAAGCAACCAGAGCGGAGTCAGCCAAATCGTCAAATTTGCCATCAGAGTCAAACAGTCAAAAAAGGGAAAGAAAGGAAGTCCACGAAAGTACTATGCTAATAACGAATCTCAAACTCCGCAAATCCGCCCTCAGCGGACGGACCCTCAGCGGACGGATGCGCGGGACGGCTGCTACTGTCGACGCTACGGATCTGCCCCGACATGCGTTCGGCCAATTCGTCAAAAAAACCATCCAGCTCCTCACAAGCACCCTCCGCAACCAGTTCCACCCGCCGGTCGGGTAAGTTCCGTACAAACCCGGCCACGGCATAACTTCGCGAAATAGACTTCGCCGTATACCGGAAACCGACACCCTGGACATGCCCAGAATAGGTCACCTGCCGACGTTGAGAAGCTAGGGTAGTCACATGAGGATCCTCGGAATGCTAGCAACCGATTGTAGGCTCTAAGGCTAGCACGGGTAAGGCCCTGTTGGCCAGTCTTGACCGCCAAGCCCCAGTTTCCTACTCTCCGCCCGTCATGAAAAGCCCCTGTGCGTCAAAATTGCTGCTCCTCACCGCTGTCGTTCTCGCCTCGAACGTCAGTAGCCTACCCGTCTCTCGGGCAGAGGCACCCAACCTTCAGACGCCCACCGAAGGTCTCTTGGTACTGCACAACGGAAACATCCTCCGTGGCAAGGTCCAACTAAAAGACAAACTCTACCAAGTCCATCTCCCCAACGGCCAGTTACAAGTTCGCGCCGAACAAGTCGAAATGTTTTGCGAAACCCTCGACCAAGCCTATCAACATCGCCGCAAAGCACGCGGCGGTTCGACCCCCGACACCCACCTCGAATTGGCCGGTTGGTGTTTGCGGCACAGCCTGTTGGACTACGCCAAGCAAGAACTCGTCGAAGCAGAAACCCTCGACCCAAAACACCCCCGACTCGCTTTCCTACAGCGACACTACCAGCAAACGCTCAAGATGGCCGTCCGAAAAAAACAACGGCTGGCCCAAGCCACAGAAGTTCCCGCACAACCCGCACCCAATCCCAAAACTCTCGAAAAGGCACCCAAGTGGGCACGCACACTTTTCGTCCGACAGATCCAACCCCTCGTCGTTCAATCTTGTGCCACAACCGGTTGCCATCAGTGCGGCTCTGACGCCAACTTCCAGCTCAACCGTCTCGCACTCGACGGCGCAGGCCATCCCAAAGTGACGCTACAAAATTTGGCCGCCACTCTCGAACAAATCAACTGGCAAACAGCCGACCAAAGTACCTTGCTCGAACGCGCAAGCCAAGCCCACGGCAAGCTAGGCATCTCCACCCCGCTACCGCCTCACAAACTAAAGGTGCTGGAGGGGTGGATTGAACAGCTAGCCATTGCCGACCGCAAGAAAAGCGACCTCCACCAGCTTCCGCAAGTCACCCAATTGGCAGCGCTACCCCCCAACAAACCAGAACAGAGCAGCCAAAAATCCCCCGGCGAGGTCCGCCAAGCCAGCTACCAAACGGTCGACCTTTTCGACCCAACCGAATTCAATCAAGCCAACACAACACCAGCCAACGCAACAACAGATGGGCCACCAGTCGAGCAAGTCCCTCACGCCCTAGCGCCAAGCGAATCGGCGATCATTCCCGCACACTCTGCCGAGTAAGCCTCAGCTTGCAAGGCCTAACGCCTCGTAAATCCGCCCATCCGCCAGCGAATCAGCGATCAACTGCACGCCTTCAAAATCGTGCTGCTCGCTCTGCCCACTTGGCACAGCCACCGCATAGGTTTTCGCCGCTACCGCCGCACGACAACCAATCTGGCTATCTTCAAGCACCATCACCCGCCCTGGCACCACGCCGTGCTTCTCCGCCGCTAAAAGATAGACGTCCGGAGCCGGCTTTCCACAGGCAATATCCTCGGCCGTCAGCACAAACGAAAATCGCGGCTCTAACACAAATTGCCCCAGCACCCGAGCCACAAACATCCGGCTGCTGCTCGTTGCAATCCCCTTCGGCACCCCCGCCGCTTCCAAACTGCCGAGCAAATCCAACAATCCCGGCATCGGCTGCAACTGCGCAGGCAACAACTCAAACATGATCTCCATCGACTCCGCCGCCAGCTCCTCAGGCGTATCGCCAAGCTGATGCCAATCAATCATAATCTGCAGCGCCACATGCGACTGCCGCCCCATCATCTGGTCCAGTAGATCCCCATCAAAAGTTTTCCCCCGCCGCCGAAGCACCTCCCCACCCACCTGCTGGTAAAGGTCTTCCGTATTGAACATCAGTCCATCCAGATCAAAAACAACCGCCTCTAGCGGCCTCGCAGGCAAAACAAAATCAGTCATCAAGCAATCTCCATAACATTTTTCCCTTTATCCCCATCTGCGTTCATCTGCGTTCATCCGCGGCTAATTTTTTAACAGAATAAACAGCATACCAATCATTCTCAAAAACCACCGGCAGATCCAACGGCGGATACGCTTCCGCAAGCACAAAATCGACGCGATACTTTTCAGTCAACCCGCGAATTCGCTCGGTCCCTTGGCTAGCCAACGAACGATACGGCACCCGCTCGCCAAATTCATCAACGTACCTATGCACATCAAAAAACCGCTCCTGCCAAGTCAGCAAAGCCGTCGCGTCCTGCGGCACGTCCTTCCAAGTGATCAAATCCGCGCGATGCGCATACCATTTGAACGATTGCCCATGCCGTGGCACTAAAAAAAGTGAATCCACAGGCGTCTGCTCTCGCACCCAATCACAAGCCTCCTGCCAAGCAACCGGAGCATAATGTTTTCCTCGGACGGCCGGCGGGCACGGATTCTGAAACCGCGCATAACTCACCGCCACAAGGTGCCACGTCGGCAGCAACACAGCGACCAACAACAACACCTGTCCCAATTTGTTCCGACGCCCGCTCAGCCCCCCAATCAACACCGACGCAAGCCAGACGACTCCCAAACTGGTCGCCAACGGCACCGCAATATCCGCCAGACGAAACACATAATATTTTAATACTCGCGCCGCCACCGCCGGATGATTCCAAGTCAGCCCTTCCCAGACCAACCCCGCCAAACTGAGCAATAACGCCCCCACAGCAAATTGCATCACCAGATCAAGCGGTCGAAACGAGCCTTTTTTCTCGTCCGTTTCTTTCTGCTGACGACAGACATCCATTTGCCGAAGGCAGACCCCCATTTGCCGAAGGCAGACATAGCGAAGCAACGCAAACCCCAGCAGCAACAAACCAAACCGCCTCGATTTTCGCGCCAGTTGCGCCGGGTTCATCGTGAGCGGCGACAAATGATGCGGCAGCCGATCGAACACATAAATCTGATTCGCCTTCTGTACCGTCTCCGCCGAAGACTGCTGCGTCAATTGCAGCGCCGGCACAATCCCAGGCAGTGCCAACACCCCACCCAAGACCAACGCCGGCAACATCGACCCCAAGCTAGGACGCTCCTCACGTGCCTGCCACCACCAAACCATCGCCGCCACAATTGCCGACCACCCGCCAACCAGCACATGAAATGCCCCCGCCAGCCCAAAACAGGGCCACGCCACCCGCCAACGCCCTTCCGCCATCGCCGCCAATCCCCAAAACACCAGCGCATAAGCAAAACATTTTCCCTCGACACTGCCAATCACCCACTCACCAGCAAAGTTCGTCCAAGCAACCAACGTCACCAACAACATCGCCGTCAGCACCGCACCCATCGGCATCCGCACCACGCAACGACTCAACCGCTGCCACGCCACCGCCAACAACCCCCAAACCACCACCCGACCGATCCACGCCACCGTCGCCAACGAAAACCACTGGGTCAACCAGCCCACCGTCCAGTAAAAAGTAAGGTGCGCATCCGCCGACTCCAAAAAAAAGTCGCCCGCACACCACTCCGGCTGCCAATAATGCTTTGCTTTTGTCAGATAATGCGTGTCATTCACATGCGGAGCCGGCGCCCCGCCCGCAACAAAGAAGACCACAAAGACCAACGCGATCTCCAGCCAACGCCGGCCTATTTTAGCCCGACTGTCTCGATCGAAATTCGTCGACGCCATCCCTACACCTCCAACCGAGGAAACTCATCTCGCAGCGCCGCGTACAATCCCTGGAACACCGGAAACGCCCGGTCGTAAACCTTGCGTGCCTTCGCATTCGGCTTCGTCAGTCCTGCTGTCTTGATCGTCGCCTGGCACGCTTCTTCGATATTTTTATAATTCCCCGCACCGACCGACGCCAGCAGCGCCACCCCATAAGCGGCCCCTTCGTCCGCGACCATCGCCGTCACCGGCTTACCAAACACGTCGGCTTGCATCTGTCGCCAAAACGGATTCTTCGACCCGCCCCCCGACGCTCGTATCTCTCGCACGGGCACGCCCAGCTCTTGCATGATTGCATAACTATCGCGCAGCGCCATCGTCACCCCCTCCATAATCGCCCGCGTAATATGCCCACGCCCATGTTTTAAGGTGATCCCCACCAGTGCCCCACGCGCATTGGGGTCAAGATGCGGCGTCCGCTCGCCCGCCAGATAAGGCAAAAACTGAAGGCCTTCGCTGCCCGCTGCTACCTTCTCCGCTTCCGCCGTGATTTGCTTATAGGCCGATTTTCCTTGCTGCCCAGCAGTCACCACCTCATCATGAAACCATTGCAGCGCCCCAGCCGCCGTCAGCGTAATGCCCATCAGGTGCCACTTTCCACGCACCGCATGACAGAACGTATGGAGCCGCCCCGTAGGATCAAACTGTGGTCGATCGCTATGAGCAAACACCACGCCCGACGTCCCCAGCGAAGTCGTCAACAACCCTTTTTTGACAATCCCGTTTCCGATCGCTCCCGCCGCACAATCGCCCGCCCCGCCCACCACCACACAATCCGTCGTCAGCCCCAACTTCTTCGCAACCTCGCGGGTAAGCGTGCCGGTCACCTCTTCCGATTCATAACACTTCGGCAGCAAGTCGCCATCAAGTTCCAATTTATTAAGCAACGGCTTCGACCACTTCCGCTTCACCACGTCGAGCAACAAGGTGCCGCTCGCATCGCTCACGTCGGTCGCAAATTCACCCGTCAGCCGCCGTCGAATCTCATCCTTCGGCAACAACACTTTTACCGTTTTGGCAAAGTTACGTGGTTCGTTGTTTCGTAGCCACAAAATCTTCGGAGCCGTAAAACCCGTCAACGCCGGATTGGCGACCATCTTGATCAACCGCTTGCGTCCCCCCGCACGTTTCTCGATTTCTTCGCATTCCGCTTGCGTCCTCTGGTCGTTCCAGAGCAGGGCAGGGCGGACGACCTTTTGGTGCTTGTCGAGAAATACCGAGCCATGCATTTGCCCCGAAAGCCCAATCGCCGCCACCGCCGCCGGTTTCAACTTCGCCTTCTTCACCACCGCCCGCACGACCTTCACCGTCGCCCGCCACCAAACGTCGGGGTCTTGCTCACTCCAAAGCGGTTTGGGATGCTGGCACGGATAGCCCACCGACGCTTCGGCCAGAATTTTGCCTTGGGCGTTGATGGCCAAGGCCTTGGTGCCCGAAGTGCCAACGTCGATGCCAATCGAAATGCTCATATTTGCGATATTCCCGGTAAAATAAGTAAGCGACCTCAGAAATCATGCCAAGCCTTTAGCGTCAGACAATATAATCCGTATTTTTCACGGCACTGCAACCGATCAAAAATCCACAAGAGGCCGCAAGGTGATGCCCCGAGTCCGTTTTTCATTTCTTGTGTGCACATTTGTGGCAGCTATCGGCTGCCAACAAGAGCCTTCGCGCCAACCTCCCAAAACGCCGCAGCTCGCCGCCTCGAAGCTGACGATCCTGGTCGTCGACGATCCGCCACTCGCCGCCGGCCTCAAACTGCTCCGTGGCGAATGGGCAGAGCGTTCCGGCGGCCAACTCGAAGTCCAAGAGTGGTCCACCGACCAGCTTCTTTCAGCAACCAAGCTACCCTCCGATTTAATCCTCTACCCCTCGCGCTACGTCGGCACCCTGGTCGACCGCAACTGGCTACGCCCTGCGCGCAAATCGGTTTTGCAAAATCCCGACCTCGCGCTCAACGACATACTCCCTCTAATTCGCAACGTCACGCTCCGCTACGGCAACCAAGTCTACGCCCTCTCGCTCGGCGAGCCGCCACTCATGATCACAGAAGAGGCGAGCAGTCCGAACTCGCTGGTGAAATTTCCCCACGCTCTCCAGCTTCTCACCCGAAGCGTCGCCTACGCCAACCATCGCAGCGGTCTCGTCGGATGGTTTGACGCCCAGTCGATGCAGCCCCAAATCGCCACGCCCCCTTTTGTCAAAGCGTTAGAAGAAATGTTGTCGGAAGAGAACGTAGCCATTGCCTGGCCCACGATCGCTTCCCCCGATCCTGCCAAGCCAATCGTTTTCAAGCCCTTGCCCCGAGCCAACCAAGTCTACAACCCAGTACGCAAAACCTGGGAACCCAACGACTCCACCCAGCCGCTCACCTTCCTCGGATTCGCCGGACGATCGGCAAGCGTCACCCGCGCAACACGCAACTCCGCCTCGGCCTTCAAGTTCCTCACCTGGATGATCAGCGAAAACATTGCCACCCAGCTAAGCCCCCGCAGCGAGGCGACCCTCTGGTTCCGAAAATCGCAAACCCAAAAAGCCAAAAAATGGTTGCCCAAAAACAGTACCGACGCCCAAACCACCGCCACCCTCAACCGCCTACTCGCCTCCGACAGCTACTACCTCCTCCCCCGCATCCCCGGCGTCGACGAATATCTTCAAGCCATGGACAAGACCATCGCCCAAGCCCTTTCCCAAAAAAAAACCGCCGAACAGATTCCCGCCAAAAAGGCCCTCGCCAAGATCGCGACCCAGTGGAACACGCTCACCGACCGCTACGACCGCAACCGCCAACGGACGGCCTACCGCAAACACCTAGGTTTAGACGAATGACCAAGCCGGTTGTCAAAAACGCCCCCAACCGCTAGCCTAACAGGTTCGCAACGCCTTACTCCCCCTCGTGTTAACCCGACTTCCCCGCCATGATCTGCACTGCTCAGGATGACCAGCGGATCGTGATTACCGGCATCGGCCTCACCGCCCCGAACGGCGACTCCCTGTCGACCTATCGCGAGGCCCTCTTAACCGGCAAAAGCGGCGTCGACAACTACAACATCCGCTACGTCGGCGACACCCTCGCCGGCGAATGCCATTTTGACGAGCTCAAGTACCAAAAACGCAAAGAGCTGCGCCGAGGCACCCGCGCCGGCAGCGTTGCCATCTATTGTGCCAACGAATCGATCGCCGATTCCGGTCTCGACTGGCCCAACATCGACTCCTCGCGCGTAGGCGTCTACATCGGCGTCACCGAGCACGGCAACGTCGAGACCGAAAACGAAATCAACGAAATCAAAGCCTTCGACTACGACACCAAAGTCTGGTCGCACCACCACAATCCACGCACCGTCGCCAACAACCCGGCAGGCGAGATTACCCTCAACCTGGGCATCACCGGCCCCCACTACACCATCGGTGCCGCCTGTGCCGCCGGCAACGCCGGGATGATCCAAGGCGCCCAAATGCTAATGCTCGGCGAGTGCGACGTTGCGATCGCCGGCGGCGTCTCCGAAAGCATCCGCACGTTCGGCATCTTTGCCGGCTTTGCCAGTCAAGGTGCCTTGGCAGAAAACGACGATCCAACCAAAGCCAGCCGCCCCTTCGACCGTGACCGCAACGGCATCGTCGTTTCTGAGGGCGGATGCCTCTACATCCTTGAACGCTATAGCGATGCCGCAAAACGTGGCGCAAAAATCTACGGCGAACTCGTCGGCTACGCCATGAACAGCGACGCCAGCGATTTCGTCTTGCCCAACCCCAAGCAACAAGCCCGTTGCATGACGATGGCCCTCGACCGCGCCGGCCTCAACGCCGACCAAATCGACATTGTCAGCACCCACGCCACCGCCACCCCCAGCGGCGACATCCAAGAGTGCGACGCCCTCCGCCGCGTCTTCGGCAAATCGAAAAACACGCTCATCAACAACACCAAGAGCTACATCGGCCACGCGATGGGTGCCGCCGGCTCGCTCGAACTGGCCGGCAACCTCCCCTCCTTCAACGACGCCGTCTGCCACCCGACAATCAATGTCGACAACCTCGACCCCGACTGCGAACTGCCCGGCTTAGTCCTCAACCAACCCCAAGAAAAAAAGTCGGTCGACTATATCCTCAACAACTCCTTCGGTATGCTAGGGATCAACTCAGCCGTGGTAATCAAAAAACCATAATCAAACGAGCGTAAGTAAAAACGATGAACGATGAATGCTAAATGATGAAAGCGTGCTTTTTTATCGCTTATCGTTTATCATTAACAAACCATTAAAAAATCATCGCGTACCAATTCAAGGCCAGGAGCAACACCCCCCATGACCACCGAAGACATCAGAGAAGAAATCCTCGACATCCTCTCCGTCATCGCCCCCGACGAAGATCTCACCAACATCGACGATGCCGTCAACTTCCGCGACCAGCTCGAACTCGACAGCATGGACTTCCTCGACATCGTCATGGAGCTGCGCAAGCGCCACCGCATCCAAATCCCCGAAGACGACTACGTCCAACTAGCCAGCATGAGCAGCACCGTCACCTTCCTCACACCGTTGATGAAAGACATCGTGAAAGCCTAGGGAATAAGGGGGAAGTCGGAAGGAGGAAGGCTGAGGATTGTCCCCAAACCCTTTCCGCCTTCCCCCTTCCCCCTTCCGCCTTTATGTACGACACCCTCATCATCGGCGCAGGCATGTCTGGCTTAGCGGCAGGCATCCGCCTCGCCTACTACGACCAGCGCGTCTGCATCCTCGAAAAGCATACCACCATCGGTGGCCTCAACTCCTTCTACCGCATGCGCGGCCGCAACTACGACGTCGGTCTCCACGCCCTCACCAACATTACCCCCCAAGGCACCAAGCGAGGCCCTCTCGCCCGCCTTCTCAAACAACTACGCATGTCGCGCGACGACCTGCAAATCTCTCCCCAACTCGGCTCCGAAGTCGTCTTCCCCGGCGTCCGACTCCGCTTCTCCAACGAGTTCGACCTGCTCCGCGCCGAAATCGCTCGCGAGTTCCCCCAACAAGTCGACAACTTCGAGCGCATGGTCAGCCAAATCGTCGAGTACGACGACCTCGACGAAACCCACCAAGAAATCTCCGCCCGCCAACGCCTCGCCGAACTGATCTCCGACCCGCTCCTCATCGAAATGTTTTTCTGCCCCCTCATGTTCTACGGCTCCGCCCGCGAACACGACATGGACTGGGGCCAATTTTCCATCATGTTCCGAAGCATTTTTATGGAAGGGCTAGGTCGCCCCTACGCTGGCGTACGCCTGATACTAAAACATTTGGTTCGCAAGTTTCGTGGTCTTGGTGGCGAGCTTAAGCTGCGCACCGGCGTCCAGCGGCTCGCCGTCAAGGAGGGCCGCGTCACAGGCGTCGTCCTCGAAAATGGCGAAGAGCTACAAGCCCGCCGTATCCTCTCCTCAGCCGGATGGCCCGAAACCATGCGCCTCTGCGACGATGGCCAACCCGTCACCACCCGCAGCGTCGGCCGGCTCAGCTTTTGCGAAACCATCGCCGCAATCGATGTTCAGCCCAAGGAACTAGGCCACCGCAGCACGATCACCTTCTACAACGACTCCGAAAAATTCGCCTGGACCAAACCCGACACCCCGTGCGACCTCCGAAGTGGCGTCATTTGCAGCCCCAATAATTTTGATTACGGCGACCAGCTCCTCGAAGAAGGCACCATGCGCGTCACGACGCTCGCCAATTTCGATTATTGGAACAACCTCGACGAGCACAACTACACGCTCGAAAAACTTCGCTGGTACGACCGCATCACCGAGTCCGCCGTCCGTTTCGTCCCCGACTTTCGCCACCGCGTACTCGACACCGACATGTTTACCCCCACAACCGTCGTCCGTTTCACCGGTCACGAAGGCGGAGCCATCTACGGCACCCCCGACAAACAATTCGACGGCCGTACCCACCTCGACAACCTTTTCATCTGCGGCACCGACCAAGGCTTCGTCGGCATCATCGGCAGCATCGTCTCCGGCATCGGCATGGCCAACATGCACTGCCTAAGAGATTAGTAGCACCAGAATAGCCGGCGAGCTACGCCTCGCCGCTCTCCCCCAGCGCTTCGCCGACACATACCTCGCCGACTATTCCAGCCATCGCAATTTTGCTAAAATGCCAGGTCTCAGCCTTCAGCCCTTCAGCCCTCAGCCTTCTTTCACCATGCCCAAAGACTTCCTCAAACACGCTCAACACACCTACGACGTCGTCGTCATCGGCTCCGGCCTCGCCGGCCTCACCTCGGCCAACATCCTTGCTCGCCAAGGCCGTAGCGTGTTGCTGCTCGAACAGCACTACAAGCTGGGCGGAATGGCCACCTGGTTCAAGCGCCCCGGCGGACACATCTTTGACATCTCCCTCCACGGGTTTCCGTTTGGCATGGTCAAATCGTGCCGCCGCTACTGGTCGCAAGAAATCGCCGACTCGATCGTCCAACTCGACGGCGTCCGCTTCGACAACCCCATGTTCTCGATGTGGACCAGTTTTACGCGCGAAGATTTTACGAATCAACTCATCGAGAAATTCAAGCTGCCCGAAGAAAAAGTCGTCGCGTTTTTCGATCGAGCACGCGGCATGAATTTTTATGACGACCAAACCACCACCACCCGCCAGCTCTTCGACGAATTTTTCCCCGGCCGCGAAGACGTCATCCGCCTCCTCATGGAGCCGATCACCTACGCCAACGGCAGCACGCTCGAAGACCCGGCCATCAGCTACGGCATCGTTTTTTCCAACTTCATGTCCAAAGGCGTTTTTACGTTTCAGGGGGGCACCGACAAGCTGATCCATCAGATGGAAGCCGAACTCAAAAAGAGCGGAGTCGACATCGCCATCAACTGCGATGCGACCAAAATCAACCTCGCCGGCGGAAAAGTCGTCTCGGTCGAAGTCGATGCCAAGGGCGCAACGCACACCATCCACTGCGACGCAGTCGTCTCGAACGCCAATATCCGCCAAACCATTTTCGATCTCGTCGGCGAAGAAAAATTCGACCGCAATTTTATTGACGACGCCCGTGCCGTCCGCCTCAACAACAGCAGCACTCAGGTCTACATGGCCTTAAAAGAAGACGACCACCTCGACGTCAAAGAACTCGGCGACCTTCTGTTCAGCAGCACCGCCCCCACTTTTGAAACCGAAGCCCTCCTCAGCCGTGACATCACCAGCCGCACCTTTTCGTTCTACTATCCCAAAACACGCCCCCATGCCCCGCCACGTTGCCTCATCGTCAGCAGCACCAACGCCCACTACAACGATTGGGCCGATCTCCCCTCAGGCGAGTACGCAGCTAGCAAAAAGGACCTCTGCGAAACCACGCTCGACGCCCTCGACAAATACGTCCCCAACGTCCGCGAGCGCGTCGTCCACGTCGAAGCCTCAACCCCGCGCAGTTTTAAGCATTACACCCACCACCCCTCCGGCGCAAGCTTTGGCACCAAGTTCGAGGGCCTCGCCGTCAGCCGCGCCCTCCCCCAACAAGTTACCGGCCTCTACCACGCCGGCAGCGTCGGCATCATCATGTCCGGCTGGCTCGGAGCCATGAACTACGGCGTCATCGTCGCCAACGAAGTCGACGGCCAACTCATGAACAACAGCAGCCGCAGCACCGCCGACACCGAAAAGTCCGTCGCCGAAGACATTGCCACAAACTGAATCACACATTTCACGGAGACCCGTCATGAGCAAGTTCGATCGAATCGCCAGCGACCCGGCAGTCCTAGAGGGTCAGCCTTGCATCCGAGGCCAGCGTCTCACGGTTAGACGCGTCTTGGAAGCTTTGGCAACTCACCCCGACCGGGCCGAACTGCACAAAGAATACCCAGAGCTTGAGGAGGAGGACATTCGCCAAGCGTTGGAATATGCTGCTGCCAATCTCGCCGATCGTGTACTTGAATTGAATTAGAACACCATGAAACTTTTGCTCGATCAAGGATTGCCTCGTTCAACCGTGCAGCTATTAGCGCAATTGGGCGTAACGGCTGAGCATGTCGGGGATCTCGGCATGGCAACCGCCACCGATATAGAAATTCTTGCCGCTGCCAGGGACCGCGAGGCAATCGTTGGCTCGCTAGATTCCGATTTTCATGCCCTCTTAGCTAGGAGCGGTGCCTCAGGTCCTTCGGTCATCCGCATAAGAATTGAAGGACTTCAGGGGCAGGCGGTTTCGGAGTTGTTGTTGCAGGTGCTCTCCGTAATCAAGCATGAACTCGAAGCAGGCGCTGTCGCCTCAGTGACTCACGAACGTGTTCGAGTGCGTGCTCTACCCATTGGCAAGAAAGCCCGCTAAAGCCCGCTAACAACCAATCATTACGTATTTCCGAACACTGTTCGTCCCTCATTAGTATTATCCCATGACCCTCAAAACAATCCAAGACGCCATCCCCCACCGTCCCCCCTTCCTGCTCCTTGACGAAGTCGTCGAGCAGTCCGACACCCGCATCATCTGCCGCAAACATTTTTCGGGCGACGAATTTTGGTATCAGGGCCATTATCCTGACTACCCACTCACGCCCGGCGTCTTGCTCTGCGAAGCCGCCATGCAAGCCGGTGCCGTGCTCCTCTCCAAAAGCATCCAACAAGATCCCGAAAACCAAACCTCCGGCGGCGTCCCGGTCGCCACACGCATGAACAACGTCCAGTTCCGAGCGATGGTCCACCCCGGCGACGACATCCAAATCGAAGTCGATCTCACCGAACGCCTCGCCAACGCCTATTTCATGAAGGCCAAAGTCACCAACACCACCACAGCCAAGCTCGCCGCCCGCCTCGAATTTGCTTGCACACTAACAACACCTCCGGAGAAACGATAAATAATAAACGATAAACGATGAACCGTGGGATGCGTATCTCCAGTTTATCATTTATCGTTTATCACTTATCGCTAAAAAAAATGCCCGCCGATTTCCTGCAACTCGCTTCTCGCCGCATCGTCGTCTTCGGCGTCGCCAACCGCAAAAGCGTCGCCTACCACATCGGACGCACGCTCGAACAGGCCGGTGCCGAAGTGATCTACGTCGTTCGCTCACCCGAGCGCCGCACGTCGACCGCCAAGCTCCTCGCTGACGCCCCCGTCTTCGTCTGCGATGTCGAACACCAAGACCAAATCGACCAGCTCGCCACCGACCTGACCGAAAAATACGACACCCTCCACGGCTTTGTCCACTCGATCGCCTTCGGCGACTACTCCGAAGGCCCAAAACCGTTTCACGAAACCAATAAATCCCAAATGCTCCGCGCGTTCGATATCTCCTGCTTTTCGCTCGTCGCGATTGCCAACGCCCTGAAGGACTTACTCGCAAAAGACGCCTCGGTCGTCACGATCTCGATTTCCACCACGCGCATGGCAAGCGAAAACTACGGCTTCATGGGCCCCGTCAAAGCGGCCCTCGATTCCAGCCTCGCCTTTCTCGCCAAGTCGTTCAGCAAATTCTCAGACGTCCGTTTCAACGCCGTCGCCCCCGGATTGCTAAAGACCTCCGCCTCTGCCGGCATCCCCGGCTACGTCGATTCCTACCTCTACGCTGAACGGGCAACGCTCCGTGGCCACGCCGTCCAAACCCAAGAGGTTGCCAACACCGCAGCTTTCCTGCTTAGCCCAAGATCGAGCGGAATCAACACCCAGCGGCTCGTCGTCGACGCCGGCATGGAGGTCAACTATTTCGACGACCGCCTCATCCAAGGATTCCTCCAGCCAGGAGCCGACCCAGGCAATTCTTCCGAATAACCCACACAGTCCACACGGACGGCCTCAAATCCCGATCTAGAATATGCCCTTTCTAGAGAGGTTTTTGCCTGTTCTTGCTTAAGAATTCTGGTAGTTTAGCGACCTAGATGATATCCTAGAGGGAGAGGCAAAGCAGGCGTGCTGCCGACACGCCACCAGGAATGGCATCGGCAGGTGAAAGGATTGTCCCTAGGCAACAGAGAACTCATCAGCAAAAAGTCATCGATTGGGATGACCATGCAAACCCCAAGATCGACCTACCACTCTTCTGGCGAGGCTGTGCCTTTTGGCAAGCTATCGCGGCAGGCCGATCGGCGAGCATGTTTCTACTCATCGCGGCTTGGTTTTTATCCTTATGACTAAAGTGGCCCAAAGCTTTCTTGATTTGGTAAAACGCAGCCAATTGGTCGAAGAAGACCAACTGGAAACGTTTCTTAAGGAGTTCCGCGCGCAGCACAGCGGCGCTCTGCCAGAACGTCAAGAAGCAATCGCCGAAGCCCTCATCAAAGCCGACTTGCTTACCCAGTGGCAAGCCGAAAAACTGCTCGCTGGCAAGCATCGCGGATTTATCCTCGGCAAGTACAAGCTGCTTAGCCAACTCGGCAAAGGCGGCATGAGTACCGTCTATCTGGCCGAACACATACTCATGCGAGCGCGCCGAGCCATCAAGGTCTTGCCTCGCAACCGCGTCGAAGATTCGACCTATCTCGATCGTTTTCGGCTCGAAGCCCGCGCCGCCGCCAAGCTCGACGACGCCAACATTGTCCGCACCTACGACATCGACAACGAAGGCGAAACCCACTACATCGTCATGGAGCATGTCGAAGGGCAAGATCTGCACCAACTGGTCAAAGAAAAAGGCGCGCTCAAGTTCGAGTCGGCCGCCGACTACATCGCCCAAGTCGCAAAAGGACTCGACCACGCCCACGAGATGGGCCTCGTCCACCGCGACATCAAACCGGCCAACTGCCTGCTCGACAACAACGGCGTCGTCAAACTCCTCGACATGGGCCTCGCCCGTATCGTCGACGATTCTGCCTCGCTCACCATCGACAACAACGAAAACGTACTCGGCACCGCCGACTATCTGGCCCCCGAACAGGCCCTCAACAGCCACGAAGCCGACCCCCGTGCCGATATCTACAGCCTCGGTTGCACGCTTTACTTCCTACTCACAGGACACCCTCCGTTTGCGGAAGGATCGATCTCCGAGCGTCTGATGAAACATCAGATGGAATCCGCTCCCAGCATTCTCATCGACCGGCCCGACGTCCCGCCGACGCTCGTCCACATTGCCGAAAAGATGATGTCCAAAAAGCCAGACGACCGCTACCAGACAGCCGGAGACGTCGCCGTGCGTCTTGCCGAGTGGCTCGCTGACCACGGACAAGCGGTTGGCGAAAGTTCCAAAAAAAGCGACTCGGGTACCGGCGTCGGCAGCGGCGTCTTCCGACGTTTTGCCGATTCCATCAACCGCACCTCCGGCGACTCCGGCAGCGCCGTCCGCCAGAACGCACCCGTCGCTGAAAAAACAGGGAAGCCCGAAAAAGAACTTGCCCTGGCACCGCTCGACGAAGAAACGATCGACGAAGAGGCGCTCGACGACGAAGAAGAAGAGTCCCATGTCAGCAATTCCGAGAGCAGTACCGAAAACCTCACCTCCTCGATCGAGGACACGCTAGCCGACCTCCCACAAAAGTCGCTCATCGAAGAAGCCTTTGAACGGCAGGACGCAGAGGAGACCGTCATGGCTCGCTTCGAAAAACAACCGGGCGAGATCGACCCGCTCCGTCCCCCAGGATTCTCCGGTCCCAGCTACGGCACCCCCACCTGGGTCTACGCCGCAGTCACCTTCGGCGTCGTCGCGCTCCTAGCCCTCGTCATCTATCTCCTATAGCCGGCGAGCTACGCCTCGCCGACCTTCTGCCACTCAACGCCTTTCTTCCACTCGCCGATTCCCTACCACTCGATGGCAATCATCTGGCAGTTGATCCCCGAGCCAATCCCCAGCAAAGCCACACGATCGCCCGCCCGAATGTGCCCCGCTTCGAGCGCCAACGCCATCGTCAACGGCACCGCCGCCGCGCCCGTATTCCCCAGGGTTTCTAGCGTACTAAAGTCGAGGCTCGTATCGATCCCCAACGCCTCATACAAGAGCTTCCGGTGCGCCACGCCAACCTGATGGCAAATCGTCTTATCAAGAGCGCTGCGCTGCCAACCGGTCTCCGTTAAAAAACGATCAAACGTCTCGGCACCCGTCGCCACGCCACACCGCATCAACGCTTCGCTGTCGGTCTGCATAAAAGTATCCAGCCCATCACTCTGACAAAGCTGATGATGCTCGGTCTTCGCCAGCACGCTAGCCCCCGTCACGCGATGCTGCGCCTTGCTCAGCGTTTCGTCGCACAACAACATCGCCACGCTCCCCGAACCAATCGTCAGCGAAGCGACCAACGACTTAATGTCCTGCCGCGTCAGGCTCGTATCTTCATTCAGCCGCCGAACCGTATTCTCCACCAACTCCCGCCCACACTCAGTCCCCACGACCAGTCCCGCACGGATCTGCCCCAGCTCGATCATATTCGCAATCTGAAGCATCCCTGTAAGAATCCCCAAACAAGCGTTCGACACATCACAGATGAAGCACTCCGCCGGCAGCCCAAGCCCATGATGCACCCGACACGCAGTCGCCGGTTCCAAAAAATCGCGGCAAACCGATCCATGCACCAACGCGCCAATCTGGCTACGATCGATCCCACTCGCTACGATCACCTTCTCGGCACTGGCCAAGCTCACTTCGCTAGGCTTCACCCCAACAGGAAAAAATCGCCGCTCCCGAATCCCAGTCATCAGCTCCAACCGCCCCTCAGGCAGCCGCAACCGCTCGTAAACAGGCGCAAGCCGCCGTTCCAGCTCCTCAGTCGTCACCACCTCCGGCGGCAGCGTAGAACCCAGCCCTTCAAGACAAACTCGTTGATATCGCATATAAAAAACACCCAAACAGCCGCGATTCAACAAATCGCCGGAGTACGCTCGTTCAAAGCCTCCAAGAGTACCCCTCATTCCAGCCTACGTAAACGCCCGAACATTATGCCACAAACTCCCCTCAGCCCGACGCCCTCCCCAAGTCGCGATTGGCCCGCCCTCCTCTTCGCCCTCGTGCTCCCCACTTTCGTCACGCTCGCCTATTTCGTATGGGCCAAAGGCCTCTCCGAGGGCCTCCAACAGACGATTTTTCTGAGCGCCAAAATCCTCCAGTTCGGTTTTCCCCTCTTTTGGGTCTGCGCCGTCCAGCGCCATCGCCCCCGACCGTGGCCAATCTCATCACGCGGCCTGCTCCTCGGGATCGCCTTTGGCCTAGCCGTCCTCGTGGCTGCACTATCGCTCTACCACGGCTGGCTGAAATCGGCCCCGTTTTTCGTTGAAGGCGCCGCAGCAATTCAAGAAAAAATCGCCGAGCTAGGCATCAACGCCGCCTGGAAATTCGCCGCCCTAGGCGTCTTCTACAGCCTTTGCCATTCGCTGCTCGAAGAATACTACTGGCGCTGGTTCGTCTTCGACCAGCTCAAACGGCTCGTCCCCCTCTGGCCAGCCATCCTCATCTCTGCCCTAGGTTTCATGGCCCACCACGTCCTGGTCCTAGGCACCTATTTTGGCTACGACAGCCCACTCACCTGGATACTCTCCGCCTCGGTCGCCATCGGCGGCATCTTCTGGGCATGGCTCTACCACCGCACCGACTCCCTCCTAGGCCCCTGGCTAAGTCACCTCCTAGTCGACGCCGCCATTTTTACAATCGGCTATCACCTCGCCAAAAACCTCTTCTAGCGCCCAACGCGGTGACGCACCTATCTCTCTCAGTAGCCGCGATTCAACGAATCGCAGGGGTTCCCTCCCCAACGCCCCCCCCAAAAACAAAACCCCCCGCATCTTGTGCCAGCACATTTTTCTTCCCCCAATATAGCCGATCTGCTTGCCATCATTTTCAAATCCGCTACATTTCGCCCCAGACTTACATCTCGCACATGGCCGCGTGACACGGCCCAGTTGTTCAAAGGAGTTTTATTGAGGCCGCCCGCATCTGCGGGTTAAAATGAGATAGGGAAATCGATCCGACCAAGTCCTGCGTGCGTCCACTTCAAGCGATGCACTCAGACCCTGCGGAACAGGGTGAGGAATTGCGTCGGTTTCGCCTCAAATCAATTGGAATTAAGCATGTGCCAAGGAAGGCCTGTGTAGCAACCTGCCCCGTGCAGCCGTTGTCACCAACTTTTCCGCTGCTTCTTTTTCACTGATCCAAGGCTTACCGTGCAACGAGTGTTTGCTTCCTAGCAAGGAAGTTCCGCACCGGTTCGCTTTCTACCCTCATTGCGGTGTCAAAATTTCTTTGGAAGTCATTGTCGGCGTGCGAGAGTGCGTCGGAAAGGGAGTGCGAAGTGATGACCAAGCCATTGATCGGCGTAAATGCAGACTACAAACCAGCTCAGGGAGATTCCCCGGCGTTTTCCTACCTAGCCTCGGGCTACTACGATTCCATCCTCGAAGCGGGTGGTGTCCCGGTGGTGATCCCACCCTACCAAACCGAAGAAGACATCGACGCCGCTCTCGAACGCCTTGATGGCATCTTGCTCATCGGCGGAGCCGATCTCGACCCACGTCGCGATGGCTGGATGCTCCATCCCAACGGTTCGCGTCCAAGACCCGCGCCGCGAGTCCTTCGATCGTTGCCTGGCCCGTAAGGTCGGCGAACGACGTATGCCCGTCTTCGGCATCGGTGCCGGTATGCAGCTCCTCAATATCTCGCAGGGTGGCAACCTCTTCTTGCACATCCCCGAAGATTTGCCAACCGCCTTGCCTCACAAAGATCCGCTCGACCCGGCCCATCGCCACACCCTCGAGCTGACCTCCGGTTCGCTCATGGACCGCGTCTACGGCGATGGCGAACTACGCGTCAACAGCATGCACCACATGGCTGTCGATGAAGTCGCACCCGGCTTCCAAGTCACCGCCCGTTGCCCAGACGGAGTCGTCGAAGCGATCGAAAGTACGATGACCGATTGGTTTGCCCTAGGTACCCAATTCCATCCCGAAACCGACACCGCCTCGGCCCTCGACGTCCGCATCTTCGAGGAGTTCCTCACCGGCGTCCACGAATTCCAAGGAGCCATGCAACTCGTCGCCTAGTTTTTTGCGACGAGCACCTGACCCTCCAAGCTTCGGGCTTGGCGTTGGCAACAAGAGCCAACGCCAAGCCCATTTTTTATCTGCTTATCCGCGATCATCCGCCGAATCCGCGTCCTGTTTTTCTTTCACCGCCGCTGAAGAATTGCCCAAATTCTAGATGTCCAGCAAGTCTTCCGGAACCTCATGCCCCTGCAAAAAGTCGGGCATCCGCTGCACCATTCCTTTCGCATCGACACAGGCAAGCGTGCTATTGCCCTCGGCCAGCAGTGTATCGCCGCAGAAAACCCGATACGTATGGTCCATCCGGGCCGGCGTCACACGCTCGACTTTGGTCACTAGCCGTAGCGTATCCCCAAATCGGGCCGGAAACATATACCGACAACCGATGCTATGCACCACCAAAAAAATCCCGTCGCGTTCCAAGTCGGCGTAGTCAAACCCGACCGCTTTGAGCATCTGGATGCGGCCATACTCAAAATACTGAAAGTAATTGGCATGATGTACGATCCCCTGTCCGTCGGTTTCATAATAACGGACCTCAATTTCAGTTTCGTGCTTCATGGCGTTTCGGTCGGCTTGCTAGGGAAGGGTACTAATTTGAAGGACCTAGTATCGTAGCCCATTCTCGCCACAAATCCCACCGGCTATTCTCCCGATTCCGTTGCAATCCGTCAGCGAGAACTCTATACTGGCTCTCAGTTTAGGACGACGCCAGCAGGACGACGCCAGCATGTCTGGCCCGGGGCACCCCAATTCGAGGGAGAGAGTCAACCATGCACGACGACGAATTCTCTGACGATGACGGCACCTCTGGCGGCGAAGGCGCAGGCGTCGACTTTGCCACCCTGCGGGGCCGCGACTACCCCTCGATTCGCCAATTCACCGTCTTCCTCGAAAACAGAGTCGGACAACTCCTCGAAGTTGTCCGCCGGTTCGAGGGAAGCCACGTACGCATCGTCGCGCTAACGGTCGCCGACGCCACCGAGTGTGCCGTCGTCCGATTTTTGCTCAGCGATCCCGAACAAGGCCGCGAAGTGCTCGAACGCGCCGGCCTCGCCATCATCGAATCCGACCTCATCGGCGTCGAACTCCCAGACAGTCCCCAACCCCTGCTCCAAGTCTGCACCGCGCTGCTCCAAGCCGAAATCAACATCTCGCAGGTCTCCCCCCTACTGGCTCGCCCCCGAGGCAACCCAGCCGTCGCGCTGATGGTCGACAACATCGAGATGGCCCTCGACACCCTAGCCAACAAAGGCTTCGCCGCCATCAACGAAGACGACCTAAAAGACTACCAATAAGCAAGCCCCCTTCATCCTTCATCCTTCATCCTTCATCCTTCATCCTTCAAACAATGCCCATCCCAGTCACCTGCCCCAGTTGTCACACCAGCTTCAATGTCGGCGATCAACACGCCGGAAAAACCGGCGCTTGCCCGAAGTGCAAGGGCCAGATCATCATTCCCGAAGCGAGTGAAGAGGTCGTTATCCACGGTCCCGAGCTAGAAGCCGGGGCCAAAAACGCCAAGGGCCGTTCGGTCCTCAAACCACTCAGACGCAAAGAAGCCAAGTTCAGCCTCAACATCACCATTGCCACGGTCGGCTTGGTGCTGCTGAGCGTCGCCATCGCTTGGCTAATCGGCAAAAACGAGCTAGAAGATTCGCAGCGATTTTGGATTCTCGCCGGTGGCGCAATCCTCATCGGCCCGCTCCTAGCCTACGCCGGCTACACCTTCCTCCGCGACGACGAGCTAGGCATTTATCAAGGCACCAGCGTCCTGCTCCGCGCCCTAAGCTGTGGCCTCGTCTACGCCCTGCTCTGGGGCGTCTACATGTATGTCGGCACCCAAGTCTTTGGCGACGAAGCCTTCGCCGAAGGCCTCGAAATGGTACAAATCGTCGGCCTCGGCGTTCCCATCCTCGGCATCGGCGCCTTTGCCGCCTTCGTCTGTTTCGACTTCGAGTTGACGACCGGCTTCTTCCACTTCATGCTCTACCTGCTCGTCACCATCGGCCTCCGCTTCGTCATCGGCCTCCCCTTCCTCCCCGGCATGGTCTAGCCGGCGAGCTACGCCTCGCCGCCTCTCCCCCCGCTACGTCTTACCAACATGCGCAACCTCCCCGAACTCGCCGCCCTCCGCAGCAGCCGTGGCCTCGTGCGCATCCCACCCGAACTCGACATCCCCATTACCCCGCGTATCCAGCGGCTCATCGACACCCCCCAATTCCGCCGCCTCGCCGGCATCAGCCAACTCGGCTTAGTAAGCCTCGTCTACCCCGCCGCCAACCACACACGCTTTGAACATTCCCTGGGCGTCTACGGCCTAGCCCTCCTCTTCCTCGACCGCCTAGCCGACGACCCACGCTTTGTCGCAACCGTTACCCCGCGCGACGCCGAGCGGTTTCTTGTCGCCGCCCTTCTCCACGACCTGGGCCATTGGCCCTTCTGCCACCCGATCGAAGATCTCTCGCTCGCCGCCGTCCCTAGCCACGAACAATTTGCCCAGCGTTTCTTGCACGAAAAAGAAATCGCACAAGCGCTCAGCGAAGATTGGAACTTCCAACCCTCTGACATCCTCGCCCTACTCACCGGCAAGCCGAGCAACCCGACCGAAAAGATCCTGCAAAGCCTTCTCTCAGGCCCCATCGACGTCGACAAGATGGACTACCTCATGCGCGACAGCCTCCACGCCGGCGTCCCCTACGGTCGCAATTTCGATCAAGCCCGCCTCATCCAAAGCCTCTGCCTCAACGCCGCCGGCGACGGCCTAGCGATCACCGACAAAGGAAAAACAGCCGCCGAGATGATGGTCTTTGCCCGCTACGTCATGTTTAGCGAAGTCTACTGGCACCACGCCGTCCGCTCTGCCACCGCCATGCTCCAACGCGCCTTCGGCCTGCTCAGCGACCATCTCGACCACACCTCGCTCTTCTGTCTCACCGAGCGTCCCATGATCGACCAACTCCAGAGCCGAGCAGGGCAGAGTAGGGCGGGACAGGGCCCCGCCAGCGAACTCCTCGATGCCCTCTTCGGCCCCACCCGCCGCCTCTACAAACGTGTCGCCCAATACAGCCTCTATCAAGAACCAAAACTCTACGCCCTCCTCGCCCGTCGCCCCTATCCCTGGCTCGTTCGCTGCGCCGAAAATTTTGCCGCCGTCGCCAGCCAATCGCTCGGCCAACCCGTCGCCCCGCACGAAATCCTCTTCGACGCCCCCCCCGTCAAGCTCGAAGTCCAATTTCAAATCGACGTCCACTTCGCCAAAGAAGATTGCTACCGTCCCCTAGGCGACATCTCCCCCGTCGTCAAAACCCTCGCCCAACAACAATTCGACGACTACGTAAAACGCGTCCGCATCCTCGCCCACCCCCGCCTAGCCAAACCCCTCGCCTCGCAACCCAACCTCACCGACCTAGTCCGCGAAGCCATCAACAAAACCACGGACGAATAAATAAAAAGCCTCGCGCAGAGACGCAGAGACAGCAGAGTTTCCCCAACTTTTTCTCTGTGCCTCTGCGTCTCTGCGTGAGGCTTTTCCACATTTTGGCTTTTTCCGACTCCGCGTCTTCACGAGACACTTTTCCAAAATGTTAAGCTGGAGTAACTGCGGCCTTCTTGCCGAAGATGTAATCTAGACAGAACAGGGGTTCTTGTCCGACTCGCAATGGACGCGTGTCACCGTTGCCCACCACTGCGTATCGAGTCCTTGAATAGCGCTCGATACGGCCCTCCCAGACGGATTTCAGTCAGCACCCGCGCCCTCCCACTGACTGAAAAATGGTAACACTATGACGTCCAACAGCCCGCATTACTTGCTTTTTAGCGAAGCAAGCCGCGATCGGTCTTCCCTCTCCACCTGGCGGTTTGTCCTGCAGAACGTAGAGAGTCAAAGTCGCTTCGCAGCGACCGACTCGGAGCCCTGCGACTGCGGCGAACGGCTAGAGCTACTCGCGGTCGTCCGAGGCCTCGAAGCCTTGGACGGCCCCGCCCGCGTGACCCTCGTCACCCGAAGCCGTTACGTCAGCCGAGGCATCAAACGTGGCCTCGCCCAGTGGCGCGAGAACAACTGGCGCTGGGAACGCTTTGGCCGCATCGTCCCCGTCCGCGACCACGATCTCTGGCAACGCGTCGACCGCGCACTCCAGTTCCACAGCATCACTTGCCAATCCTGGCATTTTGAAACCGTAGAAGTCGAGTCCTCAACGATCAACGAAGAATCCCCCGTCCTCCCCCGCCACACCCGACACCGAATCGACCTGCCGCACAGCGTCCCCCACGCTGCCCCCGGCCCCCGCATCGTCCACCCCGTCAGCCGCCTAAAACGCCGCGCCAAAAACCAAGTCGCCCACCTCACCAATGTCTTCCGATCCGCCACCCGCCCAAGGTGCGAACTCGCAGGAGCCGCAACCTAAATCGCCAGAAACAGCCAAATTAGACTAGTTTTCGCGTTTTTTCGCGTGTTTCGCGGGCTTAAAAAGAACACCTCCATAGATTCCCAAATTGCCAAATCCCCCCACACGGGAGGCAATCCCGACCCATTTCAAGTAAAACAGTACTACAGAAGGAACTGCATCCGTGCGATCCCAGGTTGATGTCCACCAAATTGCCCCCGTTGTTCATGGCTACCACCCCAACCCCTTCGAGGTCTTAGGCCCCCACGAAATCGAAGAAAACGGCCGCCGCGCCCTAGCCGTTCGCGCCTACCTGCCCGACTCCGAGCAGGTCTGGCTCGTCGACCCCAAGCACGGACATTCGCAACCCATGCGACGCATCCACCCAGCCGGACTTTTTGAAGCCATTTGCTCCCCCGAAATCCAAGACCGTAGCTCAGGCCCGTCCTACCAATTTCGGACCCTCAACCAAGCCGGCGAACAAACCACCATGCACGACCCCTACGCCTTTCCGCCACTGCTCACCGACTACGACCTCCATCTTCTCGCCGAAGGACGGCATTGGGACAGTTATGAGCGACTCGGTGCCCACCTCCGAGAAATCGACGGCATCACCGGCACCAACTTCGCCGTCTGGGCACCCAACGCCGAAAGCGTCAGCATCATCGGCGACTTCAACAACTGGGACCGACGCCCCCACGCCATGCGCAAACACGAAAGCGGCATCTGGGAACTCTTCGTCCCCGAGCTACAGGCCGGCGCCCACTACAAGTTCGCCGTAAAAAACCAAGGCGGACACGTCGTCGAAAAATGCGACCCCTACGGATTCGCCGCCGAAGTCCCGCCCAAAACCGCCAACATCGTCACCGACCTCGACGCCTACCAATGGTCCGACACCGAATGGATGGACACCCGCGAACAAAACCAAAACGCCCTCGACGCCCCCATGTCGATCTACGAAGTCCATCTCGGTAGCTGGCGCAAAAACCACAACGGCGACGCCCTCTGGAAAAACTACCGCGACCTGGCCCACGAACTCGTCGACTACTGCCACCAGATGAACTACACCCATCTCGAGCTGATGCCCATCAGCGAACACCCTTTCACCGGAAGCTGGGGCTACCAAACCGTCGGCTACTTCGCCGCCACCAGCCGCTACGGATCGCCTGACGATTTCAAATATTTCGTCGACCACTGCCACCAAAACGGCATCGGCGTCATCATCGACTGGGTTCCCGCCCATTTCCCCAAAGATAGCCACGGTCTCGACTCCTTCGACGGCACCGCCCTCTACGAGCACGAAGACCCGCGCCTCGGCGAACATCCCGACTGGGGCACCAAAATCTTCAACTACGGACGCAACGAAGTCCGCAACTTCCTGCTCTCCAACGCCCTCTTCTGGCTCGATAAATTCCACATCGACGGACTACGCGTCGACGCCGTCGCCTCGATGCTCTATCTCGACTACAGCCGCGAGGCCGACGAGTGGGTTCCCAACAAGTACGGCGGCCGCGAAAACCTCGAAGCAATCTCCCTACTCAAAGAATTCAACGAACAAGTCCACCTCCAACACCCGGGCGTCCTCACCATCGCCGAAGAATCGACCGCCTGGGGCGGCGTCTCGCGTCCCACCTACCTCGGCGGACTCGGCTTTAGCCTCAAGTGGAACATGGGCTGGATGAACGACACCCTCCGCTACATGCGCCACGAACCCATCCATCGAGGCTACCACCACGACGAACTCACTTTCTCGTTGATCTACGCCTTCACCGAAAATTTCGCGCTCCCCTTTTCCCACGACGAAGTCGTCCATGGAAAGGGATCGCTCCTCGACCAAATGCCCGGCGACGAGTGGCAACGCTTTGCCAACCTCCGTCTCCTCTACGGCTACCAATGGACGCACCCCGGCAAAAAACTCCAATTCATGGGCGGCGAAATCGCCCAGTGGAACGAATGGGACTGCGACTCCGAGCTACAATGGGATCTCCTCGAGTGGGCACCCCACCAAGGCATGCAAAAAATGGTCGCCGACCTCAACCAGCTCTACCGCAACGAAGCCTCGCTATACCAAGTCGACTTCGAGAGCGGCGGCTTCGAGTGGATCGACAGCCACAACCACAACGACAGCATCCTGGTCTACATCCGCCGCGCCCAAGACCCCAACGACTACGTCGTCGTCGCCTGCAATTTCACCCCCGTCGTCCGCAAAAACTATCGACTCGGCCTCCCCGAAGGCTGCTTCTACGACGAAATCTTCAACACCGATTCCGAATTCTACGGCGGCAGCAACGTCGGCAATTTCCCCGGCCTCCAAGCCCAGCCTCAAGAAAGCCACAGCCGCCCCTACTCCGCCGAATTCACTTTGCCCCCCCTCTCCGTAGTAGTCCTAAAACCCCGCAAGTAGGACCCGCCAGCTAAGGAACGGTAAAAAGGGTGGCACCGACACGTGTCCGCAAGCAGCTCTGCCATTGCGAGGACGTTATTCGGACACGTGTCGGTGTCGCTTGCGACAAGAGGCAAAACGGTCTCCTTGAGCGGATGCCCTAGAGCGATTTGCCTCCCGTGCTACGCACACCGACAATCGCTCGAAAACAGTCGATCCGCTGGCAATCTCCATTCCGAGCAACTGTCGGTGCCACCCACGGCAGGTGGGTGGTCGAGATCGATCATGGAGTTCCTCCTTAGCTCATGTGCCTAGCAATGAAGTCGTTGACGCCTTGGATCATACGGCTTATTTCGCCCAGTTCTAAATCGTCATCCTTCCGTTTGCCATGTGCAGCCTCATTTCGCAAGTCCATCCAAGCTCTGAGCTGCTTTGCTTCAGCTTCGTTGTAAACAGTCTGCTTCCTTAGATTCGTTATCAGCGTATCCGTCGCAATGAATTTACCTTTATGGTCCGTTAAGGATATTTCATGCTGACTGCAAATCTTCTTAATAGTAGTTTCAAGGACTACACCTGTGATAATAGCCGATGCGACTTTGTATCCGGAGGTCAAGAAGTGTTCGGCCTGTTCCAGTTCGTTGGAGAACACCTCGGCATGAACTAGGTTTCGGACGTCGAAAATGTAGCCTCCTTCGTAATCCGATTTGGATGATAGGAAAACGGCGTGTAGCTGTTCAAAGTATTGGGCGTAGTTATCGTTGTATCCACTAGGCGGATTGCAAACCTTATTGTTGAATCGCTCGAATGTAGTTGAGGCTCTGCCGAAAACCCGGTCGAGTAGAGATAGCACAGAAGTTTCCCACTCAGTCATGTGTTTGCGGCCGACGTCTGGTATTTGTGGTGGATCCGGAATGGGCATTCCTTCACACCAAGGAAAATCATTGGCACCTGTCCGGAAACTCATATTAATGGCCCGAACGCTCCCCGAATTTGCCAAGGCGACGTGCTGTGCAGATAAGGCATCGGCTCCCTGACTTGTCGCCTCATTTCCAATTGAAAAGAGATCAGCCCCAGGAGAGACGCCAACAGAATTAGGTATGCCCGCAGGCCGGGTATCCGTAGAAATCATTACGCCTGCGACTTGGAGAGAGTGTTCGTCAATCTCAACATTCTGAGGAATACCAGGTACTATTGTGCCGTTGACGTTGGGGGCAAAGGTGAAAGAATTGGAAGGTACGCCAGGGTTCGCAAATTGTGTGAAGAAAACTTCTGCTGGGTCGACGGAAGAGTTTATAAGGTTGCCCGTAGTATCAAACAGAGTGCCATTAGGCCGCGTAGGATCTCCAGGGCGAAATGGCTCGACCTGGCCAATGCCAATACCAGAGCCATTGAGTGGACTCCCGTTCGGTAGCTGGAGTCCCGCAGAGCGAATGCCATGTATGCCAATAGTGTCTTCACTGGCATGAATATCGCCGGCAAAACAGACCAGACACAAAATGATAAGCACGCCATTTCGGCTGTTCAGAAACATAGTCCTCTCCAATTTCCAGCAGGCAATGAAAAAATACAACTCGCAAAAAAACTAATCCTTGTTGATCACGAACTTAAACGATTCGCACACCAATCCGTCAGCAGATTTTGGCCGGTTTTTCCAACCTTGTTCAAGAAAGTGTTGCTCCAGCGGCATTCGCTTAATAGTCACGTCGTATTCGCCTGCCGTAAGGTCATTGAGTGGAATTAGCGCAATATGGCTCGACATATTTCTGGTCCTGTGCGGGACAAAACGGTAGCGTATGTTTATTTTCCTGTCGATTATCTCCACGTCATGTAAGTGTACGTACCACGTGGAAGAAAAAGAGTAGAAGACTATTGTTAATTCGTCCCCTTTATTAAAATTCTCTTGTGGCTTTTCGTTTTTGACCAGCACAGCGCGCGCTCGGCGCAATGCGTCCATGCTTCTACCCAAAACAGCAAAGCCTGGATTAGAGCGTTTGGGGCCTACTTTCGATCGGTCAACAAGATACCTGCGTATTTCCTCAAGCATTGCCCCCTCGGCCGAAACGTATTTCCCAGCCCTTTGCCCCTCTTTCATAGGCTTCGTTCCAGGCATATCCCAAGCCCAAATCTCTTTGAGTGGAATTACTACCGCATCACTACTTTTCTCTACCGATTCGGAAGTGACACAAAGTACAGACAAAACTAGTATCTGAAGTAAAATCATTTTGATCTCCGGTCACTCAATATAGAGGTGCAGATAGGGCTTGCAATCAATTTTTTGAAAAAATGCAATGAATCTGGTGGCAAAACCCTAAGCGGGTGAAAAAGATGCAGGAACCTTATCCAAAAAAATCCAAGCAAGCACCCCACCAACCCCACAATAACACATCCGCGTTTCATCCGCGCCCATCCGCGGGCAATCTTCCCTCCCCCCTTCCCCAGGGTGCCACTGCTGGATTGCCCAGCAGTGCGAACCACGAATCAAGCCCCACTGCTGGACAAGCCAGACAGTGCCACCCCATCGAAAAATCCGCGCCCATCTGCGGCCAATTTTTCCTCTCCCCCCACCCCCGGCCAAAAAAACAACGTGCATCCCCCAACAAAATAATACACAATAATATTCCTGTGAAAACAAAAAGGCCTCACGCAAAGGCGCAAAGACCGCAAAGTTTCCCCTTCATTTTTTTCCTTGGCGATCTCCGCGTCTCTGCGTGAGGCCCTTTACCAGAAACATCACCACAAACCCCAACAATAAGAAAAACATCCGCGTTCATCCGCGCCCATCTGCGGTTAATTTTTTTCCTCCGTCATTTCCCTTCGCGTCTTAGCGCCTTTGCGTGAGGCCCTTTACCAGAAACCCTTTCAGCACAATCGCAATCTCCCCAACTTATGCAGCAGCCAACATCCCACACAACACAAAAAGCAGCACCAAACAAAACGGCGGCGCACAAAACTCCCCGACTTTCGCACCCAGCCTTGGGGCCCCCCAGCAATCAGCGACAAAAGTCCAAACGCAAAGGCCCTATTTCTCGAACAAAACACAAAAATCGATCCGACTTTTGCATTTCACTTACGAGTCTAGGCAAACAAAAGTCCTAGAGCAGAAAAGCGAATTACCGAGAACTCTTCGACCAGTACTTTTCAAATTCGTCGAGGTTCAAACCCACCCGTTCGGTCAACTGAAAGATAAGTTGACGATTAGAATTATTAGAACGGACCGCATCCATCACCTGACCGCCATACCAACTATTCGCTTCCGCAAGAAACTGCTGCCGCATTTCCTCTTGGGTCTGCTCGCGACGCGAAAGCTGCAAGACATAAGTCTGGCTACGGTCATGGTTCTGCAGGGCAACCTTCTGGTCAGGTTCCAGCTCAAAAACCTTTGCCATAAATTCGATTCCCACAGCCTCGAGCGGCGGTGCCTCGCCCAAACGTGGCCCACGTCGCATGTCCGCCGGAGTCGTACCAAACGTCAACCAACTCAGCATGTTTGTGGTGACAACCTCATAACCCTTGCCGCTACAGACGGCCGCCACCGTGTCGCCGCTCTCCTCAGCCTGCTTCGCAAACTCCTCGGCTTTGGCTAGAGCCAGCTTGGCTGCTTCGCGTTGCTTCCAAGCAGCAACCACACTATCCCGCACGTCGTCCAACGCCGGAACACGAGTCGCGACGTCTTCGGTCTTGCAAACCAGATACCAGTTGCCGTCCAGGTCTTGCGCCAAATAGGGTTCATAAAGTTCCAAATCACGGAAGACTTTTTGGCCCACAAACTCACGCCGACTCTGCGCGTCACGTGCCTTGCCAACAAACGTCTCGACCAGCTCAAGCCCCGAAAGCAGCGACGTCTTCTCATGAGCAAGCCCCGTCTGACGGGCCAAGTCGGCGTAGTCCGCCAATTTCGCCGGCGGCTCAGGAATCTCACGGTTTTCGCTCCGCGCCGAAACCACTTGGAAACCATAAGGATTAAAAGCCGACTGCAACCCGGCAAACGTCCCCTCGACCACTTTTCGTAGCTCAACAACCGCCTTGTCCGTAGCCAGTTGGCGTCGAATCTGGTCACTCACGTCCTCAAGAGGCACGTAGGTTTCTTCTTCGTCTTCTGCCCCAGTATCCTCGGTGCCAGTTTCCTCGGTTTCTGTCGATTCTTCGGTCTCCGTCTCTACGGCTACAAGTCGGAAAGGACTCCTTTTCGGCAGTCGTCCCGAATCGCTGTCCGCCGGTTCCTCACTTTCAGATTTTTCCTCAGAAGCATCCTCAGATTCTTTTTCAGAAGCGGGTTCCTCCTCAGTGGTCTCGCTGGCTTCTGCTTCGCTATCCGAGTCCGAATCCATTTCAACAAACTGGGACCGCTTGTTGCGGTCGTAGTAGTCGGCAATCTCTTCCTCGGTTACTTTGTCCAGAAATTTCTGCGTCCAGTCGTTGAGGTCACCCAGCAAATACTGCAATCGCACACGTCGAGGCTCCCGAAACCCAGGGTCCGGCGAGGGAAGCCGAGCACCCATCACCGACTCGGGGATGCCTGCGATGCGATTTTTGTATTGGTTATAAAACTGCTGTAACTCGACCTCACTCGGCTCGGGCACTTCCGAGACAAATTTGTCTGCGGGCAAAATTGCGGCCTCAACCGAAATTCGCTCATTGATCCGCTTCCAATCCTGCCACCGTTCCTCGGGCATCACGCCCGCCGTGACCGAAGCAAAGCTATTGATGTAGAAATTGCCGAGCAGCAACTCGCGTAGTCCAGCAAAAAGCGAGGCTTCTTTCAGCCCGACTCGGCCAAGCAGCTCGCTGATCTCGGCGTTGCCCATCTTTCGCAGACCCCACTCGCGTAGGTAGTGGTTCACAAAATCGTCGCTCACGCTGATGTCGGCGTCTTCTGCCAGTTCGGCAAGCAGACGCGTCGTGATGCAGCTCTGCTGCACTTGCTGTCTGTCGATATTCGATCCGAGCAAAAAATTCGGCACCGCTGGTGCCCTAGGTGTTCCGCCTTCTTGCTCGATAAGACCAGCGGCCGTTCCTTGCAGATTCCGCAGGAAATCGTGGAGCTTGATACGCCGACGCGTCAGACTTTCGAGCTGCTGGACATTCAGCGAGCCCCCATCCCAGGTGGCTATCACTTCCTTCGCCGAGCGCTGTCCACCGCCACCGCCAGACGACTGGAGCCAGGTCATCAACGGGTCGGCCACCACAAAAATAAACATGGCCAGCACGCCAGCAACGACGAGAAAAGTCTTTTGGTACTTGCGAAATAGATAAAATGGGCTAGCCATCGAAGGATCCTGAATATGCGAAACCAGCAAGAGGCCACTTGACAGCCTGACCGGTCCGGAAGTAATGATTGACGAAGTAGATAATGGTAAAGTTGGCCGCGATTCTATGTCAAATCGACGTAAATGCAATCCCAATCGGCAGTGTCGACAATCCCGAGGCCCTGCCGGAACCACCAAAACCACCTAACTTGTAAACAAACAACCTCCCTTTCCCTACTGGCAAGCCTGGGGTTACCATGCCCATTCAGGCTGGTGCCGGTTGGGCCGATCAGGGGGATAGGCTAAAGTTTGTTCACGCCAATTACACCGTGCCGCGATATATAGTCACACACCCTTCAGCATCATCCACAACCTAAGACGTCCTACGGCAGAGAATTCATGGGTAAGAAGAAATCAGCAGCGAAGGCCACCGGCCAATCCTTAGTTATCGTCGAATCACCGGCCAAAGCCAAGACTATTGCCAAGTATCTGGGCAAGGGATTTCGCGTCGAGGCGAGCATCGGTCATGTCCGCGATTTACCGCAAGGTGCCAAACAAATTCCCGCCAAGTACAAAGGCGAAAAGTGGTCGAACCTGGGCGTCAACGTCAACGACAAATTCAAGCCGATCTATGTCGTCCCGCCCGGCAAGACCAAGCACGTCAAGATGCTCAAAGACGAGCTGGCGAAATCCGACGCACTCTATCTGGCGACCGACGAAGACCGCGAAGGAGAGGCCATCAGTTGGCATCTTTTAGAACTGCTGAAGCCGAAGGTTCCCGTGCATCGCCTCGTGTTCCACGAGATCACCAAGGACGCGATCCAAACCGCGATGGAAAACCCGCGTGACGTCGACGAGGGCTTAGTCCGTGCCCAAGAGACCCGGCGTATCCTCGACCGTCTGTTCGGCTACGAAGTCTCGCCGCTGCTCTGGCGCAAAGTGCGTCCTAGGCTCTCGGCAGGCCGCGTGCAAAGCGTTGCGGTGCGTTTGATCGTTCAACGCGAGCGCGACCGCATGGCGTTTGTCACTGGCAGTTGGTGGGATCTCATCGGGACGTTTTCTAAGTCGAGTGGGCAAAAGCTCGAAGCGCCGTTGATGTCGGTCGAAGGCCGCAAGATTCCTAGCGGTAAAGATTTTGATTCGACCAATGGCAAGCTCAAAAACGCAGAGCTTATGCACCTCGACGAGAAGGCGGCTCGCGATCTGGCGGCTCGCATCCAGTCGGGCGAATTCAAAGTCGCATCCATCGAAGACAAACCCTACACCACCAAGCCTTATCCTCCGTTTACGACCAGCACGCTCCAACAGGAATGTAACCGAAAGCTCGGTTTTACTGCTCGCCGGACGATGCAGGTTGCCCAAAGTCTGTACGAAAACGGCCATATCACTTACATGCGTACCGACTCGACCAATCTGGCGAAGGTTGCTATCGAGGACGCCCGTAAGCTGGTCACTGACAATTACGGTCCCGACTATCTGCCCGCCGAGCCACGGACGTACAAGTCGAAGGTGAAAAACGCGCAAGAAGCTCACGAAGCGATCCGCCCGGCGGGCCATCCGTTTATGTTGCCCGAGGTGATGAAAACTAAGCTTAACAACGACGAGTTTCGTTTGTTCGATCTTATCTGGAAACGGACGATCGCCAGCCAGATGGCCGACTCGAAGGGTCGGCGGATTATTGTGACGATCGAAGGCGAAGACTGCGTCTTCCAGATCAGCGGCAAGACGATCGATTTTCCGGGCTATCTGCGAGCTTATGTAGAAGGTTCCGACGATCCGAACGCCGAGCTTGCTGACCAAGAAAAATCGCTTCCGCAACTGGAAGTCGGCGAGACGCTCACTTGTGCCACACTCGAGGCCAAAGAACACAGCACGCAACCCCCGGGGCGCTTTAGCGAAGCGGCGCTGACCAAGGGGCTCGAAGAACGGGGCATCGGCCGGCCGAGTACGTATGCGTCGATTATCGATACGATTTTGTACCGTAACTACGTTTTCAAAAAAGGTGGGGCGCTGGTCCCGACGTGGATCGCTTTTTCGGTGGTGACGTTGCTCGAAGAAAACTTGGGCGAACTGGTCGACTACGCATTTACTGCCCAGATGGAAGACGATCTCGACTCGATTAGCCGTGGCGAATTGGGGAGCATCGATTACCTCCATAAGTTTTACTTTGGCAACGGTGATCCGGGCCTAAAAAAGTTGCTTGAAAACAAGATCGACGAGATCGACCCCGCCAAGATCAGCCGCATTTTTATTGGTAAGCCCGAGGGCGGAGAAGACGTTTTTGTGCGTGTCGGACGTTACTCGCCCTATGTGGAACAGGGTGATCGCACCGCGTCGCTCAAAGACGAGACGCCGCCTGACGAGGTGACGCTCGAAGCTGCGCTAAAATTGCTTGAGCAGGCGGCCCTGGCCGACGAGCCGCTCGGCGTTTGCCCCGAAACCAACAAATCCGTCTATTTGAAGACAGGCCGATTTGGCCCGTACATTCAACGTGGCGAAACCGACGACGAAGAAAAACCGCAGAATGCCGGCTTGCTCAAAGGGATGGAGCCCGAGAATGTTGATTTCGAGACGGCGCTCAAGCTGCTCTCGCTACCGCGCAACCTGGGCGTCCATCCGCCGATGCCGCCTGTCAAGAATAAAGACGGCAAAGAAAAACCTGATCCTCGCACCGAGAATGACATCGAAGCTTTTAATGGGCGTTATGGTCCGTACGTGAAATGCGGGGCTGAGACGCGTTCGCTTCCCGCCGAGATTTCGCCGCTTGAGGTCACCAAAGAAAAAGCGATCGAGCTGCTCGCCCAACCGAAGTTGCGCGGCCGCAACGCCAAAAAGCCGCCCCTGAAGGTTTTTGAAAAAGAGTCGCCGATCACCGAAAAGTTGGTGCAAATTCTTGACGGACGTTTTGGGCCTTATATCACCGACGGGACGACGAATATCTCGGTCCGTCGGGGTATGGTCGTCGAGGAAATCACTTTTGACGAGGCGTTGCAATTGTTAGCCGAGAAGGCGGCCCAAGGCCCTGCGCCGAAAAAGAAGAAAAAGGCTGCCAAGAAGAAAGCTGCGAAGAAAAAGGCTGCTCCTAAGAAAAAGGCGGCGAAGAAGGCTGTCAAGAAAAAGGCGGTGGTGAAGAAGAAATCGGTGAAGAAGAAAAGCTGAGCAAGGTGGGATGTGGCTCACTCAAACGATTGTTGGCCGACATCAAGCGAGTGATGCAAGAATCGCTCGATCCGAATCTCGATCCGAATTTTGTTGTCGAGGTGGCGATAATAGATGCCGTAGCCCCGGTAGGAGAATAGCCGAAGCGAGGCTGCTAGGTTCTCCTGCCTCGTGCCGATTTCCGGATTTTGGGCAATCAACTCGCACGTTCCAATCAATTTTTCAGCAAAGGCTATTGCTGCTACCGGTTTGTCGCGAGCGATGAAATTCAGAATGCCTTCGAGGTCGTCGAAAGAGCGACCTGAATAGGTGAGTCGCATCATGCGTATTTTTTGGCGGCATCTTGCGCCATCTGGCGAATGCGTTCGTGCGCTTCTTTCGCAGGAACCTCGGGCGAATCAATGCCTTCCTGGATCAACGCTTTGAGACGCTGTTGACATTGTTCGTCTTGCTCTTTGCTCAGCCCTTGCAAATGAACAAACGAGCTAACATCAACCATATAAGAAACGACATCGCCTTGCTCGTTGAGCATGGGGACCGCTCGCCCAGAATTGGCGTTGAGGGCGGCTTGCTGTTCTTGAGTGATATTCGTTGGCATGGCCTCATTCTACCATATGGGTTATTCCGAGTAAAACAACGACTTATTGTTCTGACGCAATCCCCTCCGCCACCGAATATGCTGTTGCGTGACTTCGGCAGTGCGAGATGGTGATGTGTAGCTTTTGGATGCCTAGCTGCTCGGCGACGTCGCGGGCGCCGGCGTAGAGGGTGATTGTGGGGGCGCCGCTTGGTTTGTTGCGGACTTCGATGTCGCGCCAGCTGATGCCCCGTTTCCAGCCGGTGCCTAGGACTTTTAAGACGGCTTCTTTGGCTGCCCAGCGACCGGCGTAGTGTTGGGTCGACGCCTTTTTTGTGGAGCAGTAGCCGATCTCGTGTTCGGTATAGACGCGGCGGATGAAGAGTTCGCCGTGGCGCTCGATCATCTGTGCGATCCGTAAGCACTCGATGATGTCGGTGCCGATGCCGAGGATGTTCATGGTGGTCGTGTTGTGGGACAATAGCCTTTGAGGCCGCAGGCGTCTTGGGCGCGGCTTAGGACTTCGCCTGCTTTTTTTCTGGCCCAGGCTGCGCCGGTGTTGAGGATGTCTCGGACGTCGTCGGGGCGGGCGGCCCAGTCGTCGCGTTGGGCGCGGGCTTCGGCGAAGAAGGTTTCGGCGGCGGTGGCGAGCGATTTTTTGACGTCGCCGTAGCCAAAGCCGCCTTGGCGATACATTGCGGCCATGGCTTCACGCTCGGCGTCGGTGGCGACCAAAGAGTAGAGTTGGTAGAGAATGTCGCTCTCCGGGTCTTTGGAGTCGTCCATCGGACGCGAGTCGGTTGCGATGCGCATGATTTGCTTTTTTTGGACTTTGGTCTCTTCAAAGACGGCGAGGGTGTTGTCGTAGCTTTTGGACATTTTTTCGCCGTCGGTGCCGGGCACACGGGCGGAGCTGTCGAGGACCTTGGCTTTGGGGAGGACGAAGACCTCGCCGAACTGATGATTAAAACTGCCGGCGATGTCGCGGCAGACTTCGATGTGTTGGACTTGGTCTTCGCCGACGGGGACGGTGTCGGAGTCGTAGGCCAAGATGTCGGCGGCTTGCAGCACCGGGTAGGTAAAGAGTCCGACGCCGGCCGACAGCCCTTTGGCCTTTTTGTCCTTGTAAGCGTGGCAGCGTTCGAGCAGGCCCATCGGTGTGCTGGTGAGGAGCAGCCAGCAGAGTTCGCTGACTTCGGGCACGTCGGACTGAACGAACAAGACGGCTTCTTGCGGATCGAGTCCGAGTGCCAACAGGTCGATCGCTGCATCGAGCGTGTACTGGGCCAACAACTCTTTGTCGCGCACCGTCGTCAGTGCGTGCAGATTCGCAATAAAGTAAAACGCTTGGTCGGCTTCTTGGAGGGCGATGTATTGGGTGATCGCGCCGAAATAGTTGCCCCAATGAGGCCGGCCGGTGGGTTGGATTCCGCTGAGAACGCGCATGGGATTTTTGATGTGAGATTGATGATTGATGATTGATGATTGAAAAGTAGCCGGCGAGCTACGCCTCGCCGAAGTCTCGTGATTCAGGTTTTTAGTGTGCCGACAATTTTTTGAATGCTCGACGCCCCCAACTCAGAAATAGCCGCCGGCAGCGCGTCGAGAATCGTGATCGAAGCTGTTGGATTGTAGAAGTTTACGGTGCCGAGTTGAACCGCTGAAGCTCCGGCAACGAGGAATTCCATGACGTCGTCGAGCGTGGCGATGCCGCCGATGCCGATGATTGGCGTGTTGACGGCCTGGGCGGCTTGGTAGACGGCTCGTAGGGCGATCGGCTTGATGGCGGGGCCGCTGAGGCCTCCGATGACGTTTCCTAGCAGGGGACGACGCTTACGCCAGTCGACAGCCATGCCCTGGCAGGTATTGATCAGCGAGAGGGCGTCTGCACCGCCCTCTGAGGCTGCTACGGCCATTTCGGCAATGCTCGTGACGTTGGGGGTCAACTTGGCGAGGATTGGGTGTTGGCACGCCTTGCGGCAGGCGGCGACCAGCCGTTGGCACATGGCCGGGTCGGTTCCAAAATCGACCCCGCCGCTGACATTGGGGCAAGAAATGTTTAGCTCGACCGCGTTGACGCCCTCTTGTTCGGAGAGCTGGGCCGCCATTGCGACAAATTCTTCGTGCGTCCGGCCTGCGATGCTGACGATGATGTCCGTCTGGCGGGTGGCCAAGTAGGGCAGATGGTGCTGGACAAAGGCGTCGATGCCGTCGTTGTCGAGGCCGATCGAGTTGAGCATGCCGGCCGCCGTTTCGACGGTCCGCCAAGGGGCGTTTCCTTTGCGAAGCTCTTTGGTGATCGTCTTGGGGACGATGCCGCCCAGCCGTGACAGGTCGACGAGCGACTCCATCTCGCGGGCATAGCCAAACGTGCCCGAGGCAACCATCACCGGGTTGGCCAACGTCAGGCGACCGAGTTGAACCGAGAGATCAACGGTTTGGGGGGAGGTGTTGGAATCGGTGGGTGCAGCCAAGGAACTTGCCAGAGTAAAATTGGGTTTGTCGGGGAAATGGGCAAACAACCAATCTACACGGCGGCGGCGACCAATGGCAATGCACTAGGCGCAGACCGGTAGCGCAGCTCACCACGCTGTGGGAAAGCGAAAAGTGCACTGGCGGCTAGATAATGCCGCCGTGGGTGCTGTGTGGCGTTAGGTGCGACGGCATGTCGAGAAACCAGATACGTTCCCATTCGTCGAGCACAGCGCGCAGGTTTTCTGACGTGTAAATCAGCTGTTGGGCCCGTCGGGCCGGATCGGCTGAATACATCGGTAGCAAGCAGCCTGTGCTGCTAGCCAGCGAACAGGCAATTACGATTGTTAAGAGCCATTTACGCATCGGCGTAGCTCCTCCTTGAGCAACGAAACCAATCGCCGGTAGAAGTCGGCTTTTGGCTTCAAAATCTGTTGTTTTTGCCTACGCAAACACGCGCAGACAGCGACAACGAGTCCCACAAATGAAAAGGCCTTTTGGACAGCTTTGCCGTAGGCACTTGGGCCAATTGGCGGTCGCTGTCTGGTAGAAAAGGTGACGAAGCTTAGCGAGCAGACCGTGGCGCGTCGAGAGCAGATTGACGGCGGCCGCTGGTGTATTTTCTTGGGGGGCTGGGGCAATTTTAGGAGCCAGTGCCCGAGTCGTAAGCCGTTGGTGGAGAATAGGTTTCGCTGGTCGGGGCGGCGTTTGGGGTCGGTGCGGCGGGATTAACCGGGGCATGATTGCTGGCAGGAACATTGCTGGCTGGGACGCTACTGGCTGGAACGCTGCTGGTAGCAGCCGCTTCGGCGGCGGCCCGGCGTTCAAGTTCGCGGACCCGCTCTTCCATCTCTTTGCCGGGCTTGAACGTGACGACAAACTTCTCTGGCACGAAGACTTTTTCGCCCGTGCGAGGGTTGCGTGCCTTACGGGCGGCCCGTTGTTTGACCTCAAAAACGCCGAAATTCCGCAGTTCGATCCGTTTGTCTTCGACCAACGTGTCGACGATTGCGTCGAACGTCTTTTGGACGATCTCTTTGGTTTTCAGCTGAGTCAGACCGATTTCCTCGGAAATGGTCTTTACGATTTCTTTTTTCGTCACAACGAGGTCCCCTATAAGAAGGATCGGCCCGCCGCAAAAGTCGATGCAATGACTGTTGCGGGAAGGTACCGTTCTCGCTCCAAGTGTAACTGGCGTAAGCACTAGTGTCAAGATTGATGCGTCAACCAGGACATGCAAAAGCAGCCAGCAACCTGTCTCAGAGCGTGTCTCTAAGGGGGTTGGGGATGAAAATAAGTTGTCAAAGAACAAGGCAGGAAAACGAGGTAGTCTGCGGCGAATAGGTCGCAGGGGTCGTTTTTTGCGTGTCAGAACTGGCCCCTTGAGGGCAGTCCTTAGCGAGAGAGATCGGCCAGCGGTGGCGGTGAACTTGAACTAACCGTTACAGATTGCCAGATTGGACGTCGAGGGTGGTGGGGGATGCAAGCGCTTTCCGGTATAAAACCTGAGGCGGCTCTTCAGATCTACTGCGAACTCTTTCTTGCAAGGGATTTGTGGCTAAATGAGAGGTTGCTAGACTAGGGCTAGAATAGGGTGTTACACGAAGGTAAACCCCACCCATATCTTGTTATCCCGCTCGACCTGACCCATTGCAACGCTTCAGACGTTTTTCTACTTTGCAAATCGCGGCGCTATCCACTAAATACCGATGCAACTTGACCCAATCATCGGCGTAAAGGACGTTTCTGCCAGCTCGGAATGGTATCAATCCGTACTAGGTTGCGTGGAGCTTCACGGCGGAGACGAATTCAGCGTACTGGCAAATGATGACGGCACTGTGATGCTTTGCCTACACAAGTGGGGCGAACATCAACATCCGACGCTGACGAAACCAACCGATGACCCAAGCAACGGATTGATTCTCTACTTTCGCACGAACAACTTGGAGGAAACTTATCATCGTGCAGTCAATCTTGGCCACTCACTTGAAGCGGAGATCAAATTGAACGAGAATTCGAGACGACGCGAGTTTTCGATGCGAGACCGGAATGGTTACTACGTAACGATATCCGAGTATCATGAATACCAAGGGTAAACGTACATCACTCGCTCCTAAACCACCCAACTGAATCCCATAACCGCGGGATAACAAAACGATGAACCGGAGCGGCGAAGCTCAGCGTTTTGAAGTGGTCAGTCTTTCGTCGCCGCCCGGTTATCGTAAACGTTCTGTCGCAAGGTCACTAGTTCGTGAGCAGGTCGAATCATCATGAATGTAGCACTGACACTTATTGTCGCAGCGGTCCCTTTTGCTGGTTGGCTTACCGCTTCGCAGTTTTGCTGAGGTCATCCACTCACATGGCTCGGTCCGAGCTTGATTTACGTGTCCACACCATTCGCCGTTGTAGCCTCGGTGTTGCAGCATCGACGCGCAGCCGGTCGTACGCGAATCTGGTCATTGCTTGTACTCGCAGTTACCATGACGCAGTGCTTGTTCATTTCGGGACTAACTTGCTTTGGCGTCTATGTCGATGGCCTCCAATTCTTCTTCAGCATACTTGGCATCCGCGCGTAGCCACTCAAGCCGAACACGCGTATCATTGCGACAGTCTGTAGGGTGCGTGGTCGTCGTCGAAATTGGTGCGTTGCAAGCAAGTAGAGCGTCCCCTCGAATTCGTCTTTGGATGCCACGAAACGAACGCACCGTTTTTTGACAACCACGCACTCTACGGACTACATTTGTCCGAATACACGGAGTAGCTGCATTCTCATAAACGGCAAATGATTTCGACTTCTTACACCGAGACCACGGCCACTTGCTCTTCGATCTGTTCGAGCTGATACAGTTTTCCTTGGCCGCTTCCGGGGCAGGCTTCGCAGGTTTCCTTCCAGGTCTCTTCGGTGCGGACGTTTGATTTCCAGAAGGGCCAGGTTTTGCATTGGCGGGGGCGGGCTTCGTAGACGGTGCATTTGCGTGTCTTGGCGTCGAGGAAGATGCAATCGTAGTTGATGGGTAGCTCGATCAGGCTGCGGCGGATGCCGATATTGCGGACGTATTTTTTCTCGCAGGCGGCGGGTGTCATGTTTAGTGCGTCGGCTAGGGTGTTGATCTCGGCTTGGTTGACCCAGACGTAGCCGGGAGCGCCGGTGCAGCAGTCGCCGCAGCCGGTGCATTCGAAGCGGAGGCCGTCGGCGTACCAGGGGGTGGCGGTTGGCTTTTGGATGGAGGTGGGTTTTTTCTTTGCCATGGGATTGTTGTCTGCGGCTAATTTCTTTTATTATTGAACGGCTTGAGAAGTCAGAGTTGCTATCGCGTTCAGGGTTTTGTCGATTTCTTCGGCGGTGGTCGACCAGCCGGGGCTAAAGCGGACGGTGCCGCCGGTGTCTGCGGTGTTGAGGGCGGCGTGCATGCGTGGGGCACAGTGTAGGCCGGCGCGGCATTCGATGCCACAGGAAGCGTCGAGTGCGGCGGCGAACTCTTGGGGATCGTAGCCGTCGATCGTGCAGCTTACCACGGCGACGCGCGGTTGGTCGGCGGGCGGGCCGTAGACCTTCACGGCGGGGAGCCTTGCTAAGCCTTTTAGCAATTGGCTTGTCCGTTGGCTGTGGTGCTTTTGGATGGCGGCTACCGTTTTTTCTTTGAGGACGTTTGTTGCCGCGCCGAGTCCGGCAAGGGCGGGCAGGTTGAGGTTGCCTGATTCAAGCTTTTCAGGGAGCTGGGCAGGTTGCGTCTGTAAAAGGCTGTCGGTGCCGGTGCCGCCTTGTTGGATGGGGCGTAGTTTTTCTTCTAGGCCTGGGCGAATGTACAGCAGGCCGGTGCCGAGCGGGCCGAGCAGGCCTTTGTGGCCTCCGCAAGCGAGTAGGTCGACGTCGAGTGCTTGGACATCGATCGGTACGCAGCCGGCGGTTTGCGCGGCATCGACTAGTAAAAGAACTCCTGACTTGTGAGCGACTTTTGCAATTTGGGCGATTGGCTGGATGGCGCCGGTGACGTTCGAGGCGTGGGTGATGGCGACCAAGCGGGTGTTGGGCGAGATGGCTTTTGCAATCGCGGCGGGGTCGACGTAGCCAGCTGCGTCGCAGGAAACGTAGGTGACTTGCACGTCGTTTTGTTCTGTCTGCATTTGTAAAGGTCGGAGGACCGAGTTGTGTTCGCAGACGGTGGTGACGACGTGGTCGCCGGGGTGGAGCAGGCCGTGGATGGCCTGGTTGAGGGCTGCGGTTCCGTTTTGGGTGAAAACGAGTTGCTGGCTGTTGGGGATGCCCAAAAGTTGTGCGCAGGCGGTCCGGGTTTCGGCGACGATGCGCTGGGCTTGTTGCGCCGAGCGATAGGCTCCGCGACCGGCTGGGGCGCCGATTTCGCGTTGGTAGTGGTCTGTGGCGTCGTAGACGGCGGCGGGCTTGGGCCAGCTGGTGGCGGCGTTGTCGAGATAGATGCGCGTCATGGGGTTCAGCCACCAATTTGGTACATGGCACGGTCGGGTTTTTGAAAATCGGCTTCACCGATGCCGTGGGCCTGTTGTTTGGCGGCGACACAATCGTGTAGCAATTGTTGTATGTCGGCATCGGTGGCGTCGTTTCTTTTGTCGGAGCGCAACAGCGCGCGGACATCCCAGTCTGTGTCGGAGAACAGGCAGTTGCGAATTTGTCCTTCGGCGGTCAAGCGGAGGCGGTTGCAATCGCCGCAGAAGGGCTGGCTGACGGGGTTGATGAAGCCGATGCGACCGACGCCGTCGGCGAAACGGAAGTCGACGGCGGGTTGGCTGGGGTCGTTGCGTTGGGCAGGTTCGAGCGGGCAAAAGGCGGATTCGAGGATTTGGCGAATCGCTTGGCCCGTGAGGACTTCGTCGTCTTGCCAGTTGCCGTCGGCGTCGAGCGGCATGAATTCGATGAAGCGTAGTTCGAGGTTGTGGGTGCGAGCAAATTCGGCAAGCGGGACGATTTCGTCTTCGGTTAGCCCTCGGATGGCGATGGCGTTGAGGCGGATGCCATTTTTACCAGTTTGTTGGGCGAAACCGATTTGCTGGGCGGCAAAAATGCCGTCGAGGACTTTTTGTAGGCCAGGGCGACGCGAGATGCGCTGGAAGGTGGCTTCGTTGAGTGTGTCGAGGCTGATGTTGAGGCGGTTGAGGCCGGCGGCTCGTAGAGCTGCGGCTTGGTCGGCTAGTAGGAGGCCGTTGGTGGTGAGGGCGATGTCGTCGATGCCGGGGATGGCGGCTAAACGCGAGATAAGCTTGTGTAGGTCGTTTCGGACGAGTGGTTCGCCGCCGGTGAGACGTAGTTTGTTGATTCCCATCGCTGCTGCGATCTGAACAAATCGCTCGATCTCCTCGAACGAGAGCAATTCTTCGCGTGGGCGAAAGAGGACGTTCTCGGCTGGCATGCAGTAAAAGCAGCGGATGTTGCAGCGGTCGGTGACGCTGAGACGCAGGTTGGTGTGCCGGCGGCCGAAGCGGTCGGTGAGCGTGTTTTTTGAGGGGTTAGACATGGTTTTGTACAATGACGAAATACCCAATGACGGAATGACGAAAGAATGCAGAAGGATGTAGGACGAAAAGCGACAACGGTCCCTCTTTCGGATTTAGGCATTCATTCGGTATTTCGTCATTCGTCATTCGTCATTCCCTTTCTTGGATGCACCCATTCGGTTGTGCCGTCGGTCCAGTGTTCTTGTTTCCAGATGGGGACGCGTTGTTTTAGGGTGTCAATTAGCCATTCGCCGGCGGCGAAGGCGGCGCGGCGGTGAGGGCTGGCTGTGACGAGGGCGACCGAGGCTTCGCCTAAGGGGACGTTGCCGAGACGGTGGACGATCTGGCATTCGGTGAGTGACCAGCGGTGGGTGGCTTCGTTTTTCAGTGTGGTGAGTTCTTTGGCGGCCATTGCTTCGTAAGCATCGTAATGAAGCGTTGTGGTTTCGCGACCGTCGGTGTGCTGGCGAGTGACGCCGAGGAATAGTACGACCGCGCCTGCTTGGGGGGATTGCGCGCGGGCAAGCAGCGGCGCGGTGTCGATGGGTTGGCGGGTGAGTTCGATCATGGCGTTGGAGGTCAGCCGCCGCTTACGGGGGGGATGCAGGCGATTTCGGCGTCTTTGGGCACGGGGGTTTGGTCGGTGGCGTAGTTGGCGTTGATGGCGAATAGGGCGTGTGGCAGCAAGGGGGTTAGGGCGGGGCACTCGGCGAGCAGGGCAGTGCGGAGTTCGCCGACCGAGGTGGTGGCGGGCAGTTCGAGTTCGATTTGCTCTTGCGCGGCCAATTCGCGTGCGCCGGCAAAGAGCTTGACGACAACTCTCATGTTACCACCAAGTCCTCGCTCGGGCTATCGAGCAGCGTGCGTAACTCGGGCATCAGGCCGTAGGCTAGGGCGACGAGCTTGATCGGGTGGACCGTCGGTTTGGAGGTGCCCTGCTCCATTTGAATTTTGCATGTGCTGCACTGTGTGGTCCCGACCTTAAAACTGCCGGTTCGGACAGCCGTCAGCAGCGGTAGGCCAGCGCGGAGGCTGTTGCGATAGTTTTCGCGGCTAAAGCCGTACGTGCCGGCGATGCCGCTACAGCCTTTTTCGAGGCGTTCGACGCGCAAGCCGGGGATTAGCTCGAGGAGGTTTTCTGTTGGAGAGCCGACTTCGAGGGCTTTCATGTGGCAGGGCGTGTGGTAGCCGAAGGTGGTCGTCAGCGGAGAAAAATCGAGTTGTAGCTTGCCGCGTTGGTGGCAGCGCCATAGATAGTGACACGCTTCGTAGGTGTTTTCGGCAACGAGCGTGGCATCGTGGTCGCCTGGGAGTAGTGTGAGGTATTCGTGGGTGAGGGCTAAGACGGCGGAAGGCTCGGTTGCGACAATCTTGTAGCCTTGGCGTATGGCTTCGGCGAGTAGCGCCACATTTTTTTCGGCGGTGCGTCGCGCGGGATCGAGCACGCCGCGCGTGATCAATGGCATGGCTGCTTCGCGCTGGGTGTCGGGGACATAGGCCGAGATGCCGTTGTGTTGCAATACGGCTAAAAAGGCGTCGGCGAGTTGGGTATCGCAGTAGTTGGCATAGGTATCGACAAAGTAGAGCACCTTTTCGGTGGAGCTTCGCTGCGGACGATTGAGACGCTTGGCGGCGGCTTGTTGGAGGAAAGGGCGGCGGGCGAAACGGGGGAGTTTGCGTCCTTGGGCGATGCCTAGTGTTTTTTCGATCAGCCAACGGGCGACCCGATTGCCGACGGCCCAATTGGCGACGCGCGAGAAACGCGAAGCGGCGGCACAGAGCGCATCGACGCGCGTGAGCAGCCAATCGTGGAGCTGTTGGCCGTTGGTGGCGACATAGAGCGCTTTGGCTTCGACCACGAGCTTGGGGATGTCGACGTTCGCCGGGCATTCGAGGCGGCACATGTGGCAATGGACGCACAGATCGGCGATTGCTTTGCTCGCGTCGGCCACCGCCGTGCCCGTTGGCAAGGTGCCGGTCAACAAGCCTCGGACCAAATTGGCTTTGGCGCGGGGCGAGGCTTCTTCGCGTGGGGCAAAGCGGTAGATGGGGCACATGCGAGAGGTTTCGCTTTGGGTACGACAGGCCGCACAGCCGTTGCAGTTGCGGGCAGAACTCATGATCTCGCCAGGGAGCCAATCGAGTTGCAGCTCGGTGAGGGGTGGCGCGCCGTGGGTCGGTTGCTCTTCGAGTTGTGGAGGACTCAGGCGACGTAGGTGATCGGTGACCTGGTCGTCTTCGATCGGTAGGATTTTGCCTGGGTTGAGGATTTCGAGCGGGTCAAACAGCTCTTTGATTTCGCTAAACGCGTCGGCGAGTGGGCCGTACTGTTCGGCGACATAGGGAGTGCGGCTGAGGCCGTCGCCATGCTCGCCGCTGATGGTCCCGCCGACTCGCCAGACGTCCTGGTAAAGCTGATCGGCCAGTTCGGCCATTTTTTGCACGTCGTTGGGATCGGAGAGGTCGAGGAACGGGCGGAGGTGGAGTTGTCCGTGGCCGGCGTGGCCGAAGAACGAGGCGGTGATGTGCTGTTTTTTGAGCGTTTGTTGGACTCGGTGGAGGAACTGGGGGAGTTCTTCGGGAGGGACAGCAATATCTTCGACGACGGGCACCGGGCGCGAGTTTCCTTTGAGCCGGTAGAGCGTCGGAACATAACGCTTGGCCAACTGCCAGAGCATTTCGTGATCGTATTGGTCATCGGCAAGGTAGGCTCCCGAAGCCAATCGTGATTTTTCTTGGAGTAGGTGGACGGTTTCTTCGAGACGATCGGTTAGCTCGCTGGCGGTCTCGGCTTGAAATTCGATCAGCAAAACGGCTTCGACGGCTTGGGGGATGAGCAGCTCGTAGCGCGGGTCGCTTTCTCGGGCTAGGCTGAGGTGGCGGCGGTCCATCATGTCGCAGGCGCTGGGGCCGATCGCTGAAATTTCGAGAGCGCCACGGGCAGCTTTTTCTAGGGACTCGAAGAAGATCAGTGCGCTGCCAACATGGGTAGGCAGTGGGCAAGTACGCAGGGTGGCTGCGGTGATCAGGCCCAAGGTTCCTTCGCTGCCGGTCAGCAGACGGGAGAGGCTGAGTTGCGATGCTTGTCGAATGTCGTCGAGTCGGTAGCCGCAACGATTCACGAGGCTACGGGGCTGGCACGATTGGATAAGGTCGGAGTAGTTTTCGAGGATTTGGTCGAGGCTGCTCAGCAGCGGGGCGAGCGGACCGGCACTTCCGTTGGAATTTTGGGTAGGAATGTCATGGGTCGAGAGATGGACCAAGTCGCCGCTGGCGAGTACGACTTCGAGGGATTCGACATGCTGACGGGCCGAGCCGTACGCGGGCCAATGGCTTCCGGCGGCGTCGAGCGCGATGACGCTGCCCATTGTGGTGACGTGGCTGGTGGCCGGGTCGGGGCCAAAAGTTCGGCCGACGGTTGCCAATTGACGGTTTAGGTCGTCGAGCACGACGCCTGCCTGGACCTGGGCGGTTTCGCCGTCGATGGCGATGACTCGACGCATGTAACGCGAAAAGTCGATGACGAGTCCACGTCCTAGCGACTCGCCAGCCAGCCCCGAGCCGCTGCCCCGCGCGTGCAGTGGGATTTTGTTGGCCGCAGCATAGCGAACGGTCGCGACGACATCTTCGACCGTGCGCGGGCGTACGACGCCGAGCGGAGCGATCTGGTAGATGCTTGCGTCGGTCGCGTAGAGTTGGACAAAGAGATCGTCGCAGCGCACGTCGCCTGCAATCTGCCCACGCAGATCTTCTTCGATGCGTTGTTGTTCGACGTCCATGGAATGCCTTTGGTTTTCCCTCCCGCTCGCCTTTTTTGTGCTGGCGGGCTTACGGTCGGGGTTCGCCTTTTTTGTGGTGGCCGGGGTCATTTGAGTTTTGTCATTGCTGTTCTAAGCGTGCCGCTAGCTGTCGATATTTTTCGTGGGTTTCTAAATCGAATTGGCCGTGGGTGTCCATTTCTTCGACGCTGCGGTATTGGGCTTGGCAGCGGTAGCACATCAGGGCGTCGCCGACGACTAGGTAGAGGGCGACGTCGATCAGGGCCGTGGCAAACAGAATTCCGAAGGTCCAGAGGACGTCGGTGTAATACCAGGCGATCGAGCTACCGAGGATGCCGGTGACGACCAGTGCGACGCCCAGGCGTTGGGGGAAATCTTTGCGTACGTAGAGGTCGGTGCTGGGGCAGACGAGGCAACGCTTGATTTGGTTGCCTTCGATAGCCTCGGACGGAATAGCAATCTTGCCCTGACAATGGGGACAATCGAGTTCGGGTGCCTCGGCGTCGAAATGGATTCGGACCCCTTGTTCGCAGGATGGGCAGGCGTAGGTGATGTTCACGATGGATTCAGTGGGCAGTAGGCAAGTGGCGTTTCTCGCTCCGGCGATGCGTTGCATCGCGGCTATTGAAGATTATAGCGGAAAGAGCGACTCGGTTGACAGTAGTAGGGCCATGGTTTCGCCGACGAAAGTGCCGATCACTGCGACGTAGAGGATGCCGGTCGCGCTCTGGGTATTGGGGATTTTTAATGTCTGCCAGGCCATCCAGGTCATGGCACCGACGCCGACGAGGCCGAACGTCCAGCGGAGAAGGACGAAGAGGATCCATTGGAGCGAAAGATGTTCGGTTGCAGCGATTTGGCCAAATAGGCCTATTGTTGAAAGAATCGTTTGTAGGCCGACGGCCGCGGCCATCGCAAGAATCAGGCGTTGCAGTGGCACTAATTCCATGGTGGGCGTGTTCAAATACCAATGGCCTAGGAGCATGGCGGCCATTGTCAGGCCGAGTAGGAGGCCGGAGCTGACGACCGAGATTTTTGATAGAAAGCCCGATCTTTCGACCGGTTGGCTTGAAACTTCTTGGCTCGAATCTTCTTGGTTGGACGTCGCCGAGGGGAGCGACTGCGACATTTTTTCGGTTTTGGAGTCTGCCTGAACCAATGTTTGGTTGGAGGCTCCAAGCAATGCAGCCAAAGCGACGCCAAGCAGCATCAGTTTTCCGGGAGCCGGTTTTTCGAATAACCAGTAGACAGCTCCTAGGTAGCTGCCGATCGCAGCGGCGACGCAGTACCAGAGTGTCTCGGGAGCGGCGGAAAAGCTTACGAGTGCCGCTAAGGAAGCTAGGCCGAGCGTCACGTAAAGGTGATTACGATAGTACCCGCTGGTGACGAGTTTTGGCGAGGTGATGAACATGCCCAGCGCCAGACCGAAGGTGAGTCGTAGCAAGAATTGGACGAGTAGGGTCATCGAAAAGTGTATTGGTCGTTGTTTGGTAGCCCTCGGCTCTGCCGGGGGATGGAATCGGGGGGAGGACGTTACGTCATCCCCCGGCAGAGCCGGGGGCTACCATTTAGGGCTAAGTGTGCTTGCCGTAGATGAGTGTCATCACTTCGGAACGGCTGGAGAGGTTCGATCGGAAGAGGCCTTTCATTGCCGAGGTGACACAAACGCTGCCGGGCTTGCGGATGCCGCGGATCGACATGCAGGAATGCGAGGCTTCGATCACGACGGCGACTCCTTTGACGTCGAGTTCGTCGATGAGCAGATTGGCGATTTGCTCGGTCATGCGCTCTTGGACTTGCGGACGACGCGAGACCTCTTCGACGACGCGGGCCAGCTTGCTCAGTCCGACGACCTTGCCGTTGGGGACGTAGCCGATGTGGGCTTTGCCGTGGAAGGGCAGCATATGGTGCTCGCACATACTGTCGAAAGTAATGTCGCGGACGAGGACCATTTCGTCGTATTTTTCGGTGAAGAATTTTTTCAGGTGGACGCTAGGGTCTTTGTGCAGGCCGCTGAACATCTCGGCGTACATCCGTGCGACGCGGGCGGGAGTTTCTAGGAGTCCCTCACGGTCGGGGTCTTCGCCGACGGCGAAAAGGATTTCTCGCACCGCTTTTTCGATGCGTGGGAGATCGACCTTGGAGGACGTGCTGTTTTTCTCGCTACTCATGCTGCTCTTGGTTCTTTTGTGGACGTTTGGGTATCCACAAATCGTAGGCTCTGGCAGGCACTAGCGTCAACCGACGGTTTGGGTCAGTTGGTGCACGGTATTAATTGGTGCTAAAGGGCGGGAGATAGCCGGTCGTAGGCTCGTCTGGTGAAGTATCAATTTGCTGCATCGCCTGGAGCAGAAGTTTGGCCCGTTGGTCGATATCGGTCTCGGCGAGCAGTTGGAACTTGGTCTTCATGTCCATGGGAATCGCAAAGCTGACTAGGTCGGTCAGTACGCCCAAGGGGATCTCGGTGGAGAGCAGTTCTTGTACGCCGGGGTTCGCCGGTTGGCCCGAGGGGAGGCACTCTTGGAACTTTTCGGTTAATTCAGCCTGAAGGGCCGAGCGGTTGTCATCGTTTTCGGAGTAACAGAAATCGTCGAGCAGCGTGACTTTGGCTTCTCGGTAAGAATGGGTGGGGGGGAGTTCGGTTTCGATTTGGATACGTCGTAAGCCGAGCAGCAAGACGTTGTATTGCCCGTCTTCTTGCCGCTGGTGCGTCACGACTTTGGCCAAGCAGGCGTGTGGCAGCAGGGCAGGGCGGTCTTCGTAGTCGGTTTCCCAGCCGGGGGCCAACAGGCTCATTGCGATCAGTCCGTCGCTGTCGAGGGCGGCGTTGAGGAGGTCGCGGTAGCGAGGCTCGAAGACATGCAAGGGCTGCATGACATGGGGGAACATCACCAGATCGGGCAGCGGAAACAGACGGACGACGCCCTTGAAACGCTCTTCGTCGATGGTCAAGTCTTCTGCATTCCAAGGCATCATAAGAAGTATCGGGGGGGTGTGGAGATGAATGGTTCAGACAAAAAAGCCGCGATCTTACCGATCGCCGGAGGCACCGATTAAATGAATTTCAGGAATAAGCTCGGGATCGATGTCAATTTTCGGATAATCTTCTTCGCTGCTGAGCACTTTGGCAAAGCATTGTTCGTATTGCACTAAAAAAGTTTCGAGGTCGAGACCTTCGTAAACGGTTGGGTATTCTTGCAAGTAGTTTCGACTGGTGAGATAAACTTTCTTTGCACCTCGGATATTCCCGTTCCCAAAATGGTGCAGGGCGACCGCCACTTGGATCATGCCCTGGTAAAACTTACGGCCCTCGCCACGGTATTCGGTCCACAGCTCTTCCCAGGTGTCGTGGGCCTCGAAGAATTCGCAGTCGTTGAAGTACTCGATTCCTTTCAAATAGAGCGGGTCGTATTGAGAGGCGTCGTCTGACATTGTGGGTTTAGCGTCCGTTCATTCAAGTGTCATCAAAGCGATCTGCTGTGATTATAGGCAGTCCGATCGTCTGAGGCCAGCGGTCAGTTTTTCTGCGTGACAGGTAGGTTTTGAGGAGAACCGCACGCTCGGCAAGGGGCAGGAAAACTGCAAAGTCGTTTTTTAACGGTATACGAGGCTCCTTGGAATAAATTTGAAACACGACGCAACAACGAAACGACGCTAGATTTCCGTTGTTTCGTTGTTGCGTCGTGTTTCACTTCTTTCTCACGCCATGAAATTCGCAGGCTTTTTGACTTTGCAGTTCTCCTGCGGCAAGGGGGCGGTGGCTTGACAGGGGGCACAGGTCGGACACAATGACCGCCAGGCATATTTAGGCATACTGAGAGTGCGCTTCTGCTGTGGCCGATTCTAATCCCTACTTGGCGACCAAACGTCATGCTGCGAAGGTCTTGCGGAGGCTGAAGGCCGACTATCCCGAGGCCCCGTGTGCGCTGGTCCATAAGACGCCGTTTCAGTTGCTGATTGCTACGATCTTATCTGCCCAATGCACGGATGTACGCGTCAACCTGGTGACGAAAGAGCTGTTTCGCAAATACAAAAAGCCGGCGGACTTTGCTGCGGCCCCGCTGAAGGATATTGAGAAGGCGGTGCAAAGTACGGGGTTCTTTCGTAATAAGGCGAAGAACATTAAGACGTGTAGCAGCCAGTTGTTGGAGAGGCATGACGGAAAAGTGCCGCAGGAGATGGAGGCTTTGGTCGGTTTGGCGGGCGTGGGTCGCAAGACGGCGAATGTTGTGTTGGGCACTGCCTTTGGCATGGCGACCGGCGTGGTTGTGGATACCCACGTTGGCAGGCTTAGCCGGCGGCTGGGGCTGACGACGGCGAAAGACGCGGTCAAGGTCGAGCGAGATTTGGTCGCATTGTTGCCCAAGAAAGAATGGATTCAGTTTTCGCATCGGATGATTCACCACGGGCGTGCCATTTGTTCGGCGCGACGAGCCTTGTGTTCGGAGTGTTCGATGCAACGTTTTTGTCCTCGGGTTGGAGTGGTTGAGAAATGATCTTGTCTGGTAAAGAAATCCTGAACCGCATGGGCGAGGATATCGAGATCGATCCGTTCGAGCCTGAACGAATCAATCCGAACAGCTATAATCTAACGTTGCATAACGAGCTGATGGTGTACGAAGAAGTGGTGCTCGACATGGCGAAGGCGAACCGTGTGCGGCGGTTGACGATTCCTGAAGAAGGGATGGTGTTAAGTCCGAACCAACTTTATTTGGCGCGTACGGTCGAACGGACTGTTACGCACAATTTGGTGCCGCAGATAGAGGGGCGTTCGTCGGTGGGTCGTCTTGGGTTGTTTGTTCATGTCACGGCGGGTTTTGGCGATGTTGGATTTGCTGGCTACTGGACGCTTGAAATGTTTGCGGTGCAGCCGGTGCGTATTTACCCTGGCACCGAGATTTGTCAGATTTTCTATCACGAGCTGACGGGTGCCATCGAAGAGTATGACGGCAAGTACCAGCACAACCATGACATTCAGCCAAGTTTGCTTTTCGAGGCACTCGACCCCGAACATGAGAATGACCCGCAGTTGCCGTTGGATTTCGGGCTGGAGCGGTCGCATAGCTAGATAGCCGGCGAGCTACGTCTCGCCGAACTTTTTTTGTTAGAAAATCGGCGAGACGTAGCTCGCCGGCTGCACTCACAAATCGGCGAGACGTAGCACGCCGGCTACTTGCGGTTACATGATCGTTGCTGCTACATGATTGCAAAATAGTTTTCGACGGCGTAATCAAAATACTCTTTGCACATGAGCGGTGGGACGTCGAGGTAGTGGCAGTAGTTGCGGATTTGCAGCAAGAGGTCACGCGGTTGGCAGCAGCGGAACGGGCGTTTGATCGGTTTGTAGTGGGTGTCGATCACGTAGTCGATTGCTTCTTGCTCGTACTCGATGCCGACGATTGGGGCCATGATTTTGAACAGCTCGCGGAATTCTTCTTCGCTCGGGTCGAGGACTTCGATTTTGTAGGGGATACGACGCAGGAAGGCATCGTCGACCAAGTCTTTGGGTTCGAGGTTGGTCGAGAAGATGATTAGCTGATCGAAGGGGACTTGGATTTTCTTGCCGTTGACCAGTTTGAGAAAGTCGTAGCGTTTTTCTAGCGGAACGATCCAACGGTTCAAAAGTTCGTCGGTGGTCATGCGCTGCCGTCCGAAGTCGTCGATGACCAGGGTGCCGCAGTTGCTTTTCATTTGGAGCGGAGCTTCGCTGACGTTGTTGCCGGTGCCTGCTGTGACTTCGAGAGCGTCCATCGTCAGCTCGCCACCGACGACGATCGTTGGGCGGCAGATGCGTACCCAGCGTTTGTCGATCGCGTGGGTTTGTAGCGGCCCTCCCTTTTCTTCGAGCGGGACCTCTTCGTGGAGACCGGGATCGAAGACACGCATGATTTCGCCATCGATGCCGATGGCACGCGGTATCCAAATCGTATCGCCAAAGGCTTTGGTGACCCGTTCTGCAATGCTCGTTTTGCCGTTGCCCGGAAATCCGAAGAGAAACAATCCACGGCCCGAGTTAATGGCAGGCCCAAGGCGGCGCAACATTTTTGGGTTGACCAGCAGATCGGAAAAAGCGTAGGCCAAGTCTTTTTCGGTTGGGTGGACTTTGGTGAGCGTTTGTTCGCGGACGCTTTCGAGGTAGGCCGACAGCGGCACCGGGGCCGAGCCAAAGTAGCTACATTGCTCACTCAGTTTCTTGGCTGTGTCTCGGCCCATGTCGGTGATTTGGTAGACGTAGTCGTTCATCGGGGCTGAGCCACGGTAGGCAACCAGCTGGGCTTGTTTCAAGTTTGCCAAGATCGGTTCGATCAATCGAAAAGGAACCGAATGTTGTTCGGCCAGTTGGTGTCCCGACATATCTCCGACGGCGGCCAAACAGCGCAACGCCAAATGTTCGAGTTGGCCTTCGCTAATGCCCGCCTCTGCTAGAGAATTGGGTTCGTGAGGCTGCCATTGATTGGCGTGTTTTTCTTGAGGTTGCTCGTCCGGGTTTTGGGGCTGCAAGGCGGGGTGGACTTCTGCTTGGGGGGAGGAAGGAGTCGGTGGAGCCGCAGGCGCTGGCGCAGGAATTGGCGCAGGAATTGGCGCAGCAACGGGTGGCTGTTCTTCGCCGTTGGCTAGGCGATTGATGCGATTGAACAACGACTCGAGGTCGGTGCCGCCTTCGGCAGAAGTCGGATGGGCTGGGTTGTCGGTCGCCAGATTCTCAGGTTGCATGTTTTTCATCTCACAGTCGAGTCGATGTCTTGGTGCGCAGTTTTTTCTCGAGTGAGAAGAAACCGTTGTGCAAGAGTAGGTTTCAGAATGCGCCGGGGCAAACTGCGGGGTCTGGCTGTAACGATTGCGTGGAATAGGCTTCCAGCCTGTACGTACTTCGAGACGCCCTGTGCGGTTTTACGAGGGGACTAGAAGGCTTTTCTGCGGACATACAGGCTGGAAGCCTATTCCACAGGTTACTTCGTTAGCAGCAGATAGAGCACGGCTATAGCGATTTGAATCGCGGCGAAGGGTAGGGCGGCTTTGACGAAACCGACAAAGGAGATCGGCACTTTGTGCTTGTGCATGACGGTCACGGCGACCAGCGTCGAAGCGGAGCCGATTGGCGTGATGTTGCCGCCCAGGTTGGCACCTAAGATGACTGACCACCAGAGGGGCGAGTCGCTGGGGATATGCAGCGAGGTGAGGATTTTGGCCAGCATCGCGGCGAGCGGGATGTTGTCGGTCACGCTGCTACAAATGGCTGCGGCGATCAGCATGGCGGCACTGCCGAGCTTGGGGCCGAGGTCGATGAGCATGGCCAGTGCGCCGCCTAGGGCTTCGAGCACACCGGCGTATTCCATCACGTAGATCACGACGAACAGTCCGGCGAAAAATCCGAGCAGGTCCCAGTCGACGATGCGATAGAGCTGGTCGGCCTCCGACTTGTAGCGAATCAGGGCGACGACTGCGAACGCCATTGCTACGAAGCCCATGCCGAGGTCGCTGACCCAGGGTAGCACGCTGGTCGTGGCGATCGTGAGGATAAACAGCACGGTCATCACCGCGCCGAACCAAAAGAAGCCCTGGCTTTCGATGCCATCGTTCTCATCAAAGCTGTCGACCATTTCGGCGGCTTCCGCGCGTTCGGTCGAATTTTTGATGCGGTGAATACCAAACACTTTGGCAGCCATCCAAAGCGTGATCGCTGTCGAGACGACGACGTAGGGGACGCTGTAGAGAAAAAAGTCGATGAAGCTGATGTTGGCTGCTGTGCCGACGATGATGTTCGGCACGCTGCTAATGAGGGTGAGCAGTCCACCGATGTTGGTGAGCAGGCCTTCGGTCAGCAGGAAGCCGAGGAGTTGATCTTTGCGTTGGAGTTTATCGAGCGAGACGGCCGTCAGCGAACCGACGATGACCATAGCGGTTACGTTATTGAGTACTGCCGAAAAGACGACGGTCATCACTCCGTAGTAGCTGAGCAGCAGGAGGGGATCGCCGCGTGAGCGCTTCGTCACTTTGATGGCCAGCCACTTAAATAACCCGGAACGCGAAATGACGTCGACAAAAATGCTCGACCCGAGCAGGATGACGATCACGCTCCAGTCGATGGCCGGAATGTAGACCGGCATGTTGATTTCGTGGCCCCCTTCGTGCAGGTCATGGCCGTGGTCTGTGGGTTCGGTGGATTCTTCAGCTACCGTTTCTTCGGCAATGGGGTGGCTGCCAACGACAATCTCTTCGGTGGGCAGGAGATGAAATGCGGAGCCAAGCAACAGGCAGACGACGGCGAAGAGGCCGGCGATGACCGATTTCTGGGCGTGCAGTTTTTCTTCGAGGGCTAGGCAAAGGATGAGGCCGACGAGTAGCGCGGCAAACAGCAGTCGTACGCCAGTGCTGGGGGTTGTTTCAGCAAGAATGGGCAAACAGCATAGTTTCGTATTTAGGTAGAGCATGAGAGCGTACCCCAAAGGGGTTTCATACCGTAGCCCAGGGTTGCGAGCATAGCGAGCTACCCTGGGTCGTGAGGAAAAAAGGAGAGATACCCCAACGGGGTTACACAGTATGTAGGTTTGTTGTGTAACCCTTTCAGGGTAATTTTCTGTGTTGGTGTTTATCCCCAGGGTAGCTCGCTGACGCTCGCAACCCTGGGCTATGGTGTAAAACCCCTTTGGGGTAATGGTATTTGTGTTTTTTTCTCTACAGCATGAGTAGCGGCGTTTTTCTTAGTTCGACGGCCAGCGGATAGGCGAGGCCGTGCATGGCCAGTTGGTCGTCGTCTTTGGTGTTTAGGACGAGCAAGTCGACCTGATGTTTTTCGATGAGTTGCAAATGGTCTTTTAGGAGATGGCCCAAGTTGACCGAGTGTTCGAGCGTGATGTCGACGGCCGACGCTTGTAGAACTTGTTGGCACGATTCGATGTAGTCAAGCGGCTCTTTGAGCAATTGGCGGGGTAGTTCTTCGGCCACGGTGTCGGTGTCGATCGACGGGATTTTGGAAATTGCGTCGAGCGTGCGATCCAGCGCATCTTGATCTTCGACATGCGAGAGGATCAGCTTGCCGCCAGGTTGGGTGAGGGCGACGGCGTAGTTGACTAGGCGGTGGTCGCCCGCCAGATGGTCGGTGATGGCCATGACGGTGTCGGTGTTTTGCATGGACTTTGCGTAGTCGGCGTCTTCTTTGGGGTTGGGAATCAGCAGGACGGGGATGTCGGTGATTTGGGTGAGCACGTCGACCGCGTCGCCCAGACTATGCGGCCAGCTCCAGGCGTCGGAGTGCAGATTGCGGTAGGTGACGAGCAACTCGGTTTGCTTTTCTTCGACGATTGCCAGCAGCTCTCGGACGTTGCAGGTGGCGTCGATCGAAATATGTTCAAAATCGATTGGCTGTCCATCGCTACCAACGCTGAGAAATCGTTGGAGGTTTTTTAGCAGCGTTTCGTCGGGCGTCGGTAGATCGGTGATCAGCAGGCCGCGGTTGAGAGCGAGCGGGGTATACTCGTAGGGCGTCCGAGCGGCGGCGCGGAATTCGCTTTCAAATTGATCGAGGTTGGTCATTTTAGGCTGTAGGCTTTAGGCTTTAGGCTGTAGAGTGTGGGGCCATGGGTTGTTTCGTGAACGTGTTGCCCCCTACTCTACAGCCTAAGACCTCCAGCCTACAGCCTAGTTCATGCAATTTATCATTACCGCCGTTGGGCCTGACCATCGTGGCTTGGCCGATCCGATCGTGCATTGTGTCACCGAACTGGGGGCCAATATTGCCGAGATTCAGATGTTTGACCACGACCAGGAGTCGGTTTTTTCGATGCTGACCCGTGTCGAGTTGGAGCCGGGCAAAGTCGAGCAACTGCAAGATTCGATGGCGGAAATCAGCACGCGGACTGGTTTGTCGATTCGGACTTGGTCGCCCAATACGAATAGCCCGCGGCCGCGCATTGCGCTCTGTGCTACCTATCGCCAGGAAACGCCACGGGCGGTTTTGGAAGCGGTGCAAGCTGGCACGATCGGTGCCGAGGTGGCGGCGATGATCAGCAATCGTGGGGCGTGCCGAGGGTTGGCCGAAGAATTTGACGTCCCCTGGTTTCAGATTGGCGACGCCAAGGGCAACGCCGATGACCAGCGTTTGCTCGAAATTTGCGATGAGCAACAGATCGACTATATTGTCTTGGCTCGCTACATGCGCATCTTGCCGCCGTCGAGTGTTTGGAAATATGCGGGCGGGCGGATCATCAATTTGCATCATGGGTTGCTGCCCAGTTTTCCGGGGATGCGGCCCTATCACGATGCCCACGCGGTACGGATGTTGACCTACGGCGCGACGTGTCACTTTATTGTGCCAGAACTTGACGCGGGGAACCAAACGATCAACCAGTCGACGTTCGGCGTCTCGCCGGGTACGCCGCTCGAAGCAATCATTCGCCAGGGGCAGGCAGAAAACGAGCCGAAATGCCTGGTGGAAGGCGTACGCCGCGTGGTGGCAGGCGAGGTCCAGCTGCATTTTAACCGTGTTCTGGCGACGAAGTCTTAGGGGCGTGGTCGTAGGGGACCGGTTGTAGGGTCTGTGTCGGTTCTCCGATTTCTTGACGTTGGCCCGAGGCTCGAATAGGCTGGAACTATCGGAATCGACCGACGGATTTTCTTAGAGATACCTCTCAGCGACCTCTCTTGCGAGTTTTTTTATGCCCATGCTTTCACGATTTTGTAGCGCCCTGGTTTTAGGTTGTCTCGTGGTGGTGCCTGTTGCGGCACAGACTGTACGGTTTGATACCAACGTGGGTACGTTTGATATGGAACTGAATCCGACCGGAAACGTCAACTTGCAGGGGCATGTCGATAACATGCTCGCCTATGTGAATTCGGGGCGGTATGACTTGACGGTGATTAACCGTGCAGCCGAGGACTTTGTCATGCAGATGGGCGGCTTTCAGTTGGAGACGCTGGTCTTGCCACCCAACTTCAGCGATTTTGCCTCCGTCGAAAGTTTTGGCGAAGTGATCGTCGACGCGGACGGAGATGGGACGGCGGATTTCGATTTGACCGGGTTGGTCAACACGCGGGGCACGGTCTCGCTGGCGTTGAGTGGTCCGTTGAATAGCGGTTCCAGCAGTTTCTTTATCAACATTGGGGACAACACCTCGGTCTTAGATCCGCAAGGATTTATTCCGTTCGCGACGATTAGCGATATGGCGACGATCGACTTGATTTTGGGTGTGCCTCAAGCGGTGCTGAGCGACGGGGGACTGGCTGGAGCAGACGTTCCGGTGTTGAATAGCAATCGTATCGTCTTCGTCGAACGTGCTTTTGTTTTGGAGACCGACATCACCGCAGCCTCAGCGTTGTCGGTGTCAGCGGGCGGATCTTCGGCATCAAGCCTACCTCTGGCGTCGCAGGTGGTAGCGGTCCCCGAACCGCCGGCGTTGGTGCTAGCAATCGGTGCTTTGGTTGCGATTTATATTCTGAAGCCGAGTAAAAAAGGGTAAATCTGTAGGGCGGTGCCCACCCTACTGCTCTGATATCCTAAGAAAAGAAAAAATTCAAAACTGCTCTTGCCAGGGTGGAGGACTCTTCCTACCATCCCGCCGCCTCAAAATTCTTTTTTGGTTTTTTGAGGCACTCTTCTACCAATCTTTTCAAGCAGTCTAGTTCTGACGAGGGAAGCGTTGCCGTATAGACGGAGCGCGTCGCGAGTCCGCTGGGAATGCGCTTAGGCGTTTTCTTGCGGTCGTTCGCTGGCGTGTGATGTTTGGATGCGGTGCGCCCCCGGTCGGTGCAAAAGACAGGAGATTTAATCGGATGAGGACTTCAACTTGCCTCCTGCCGAAGGTGCAGTTTTTTCTTGCGTTGGCTATTGCGCTGATAGTTTTCCAAGGGCAGCACTCGTACGCACAAGAACAGGGCGGCGTTGTGCCGGCCAGCTATCAAGGCTCGGGCAGCTTTTTTAATAGGCAGCTCGGCTCGGCTTTACGGTTTAATTACCATAGCCGGGGCTACGGCACGCAAGAGGATGTCTTCTCGGTCGGTGGCATGAAGGTCATGAACCTCGACGAAGTCTCGAACATGTTTCTTGATGTGCAAGGAACGCTGAGCGAGGGCTTTGGCGGTGGGTTCAATTTTGGCGTCGGCTACCGACAGCTTACCCACTCGACCGCCTCAGCCATGAGCATCGATCCGGATCGTATTTTGGGTGCCAGTTTTTGGACCGACGGACAAAGTACCGCTTCGGATAACTTTTTCACACAACTTGGTTTCAGTCTCGAATCGCTCGGCGACTCGTTCGACATGCGTCTGAACGGACATTTTCCGTTGGAGCGAACCAAGGAGAGTGATCCGGTCGTGACCAGCTTTGGTACGCCCATCTTCCAAGGAAATAACCTGTTTAGCGCGACCGAAGCTTTTACCGTCGATACGGCGCTTACCGTGATCAGCAGCGAATTTGCAAAACGTATTGGCGATCTTGAAGCTTGGGCTTTTGTCGGTGGCTATCATCTGGATGGCGGAACGATTGATACCGAAGGCTTTCGGGCGGGTGTCCGAGGTTATGCGGTGCCCGACTTGGCGCTTTCGCTCCAGGTTTCGGACGACGACGTCTATGCGACGAACGTGATGTTTGGAATCACTTGGTTTGTTGGCCGTACGCATCGATGCAACGGTCCTTGCGGAACGATCCAAGATCGATTCCGCGAGCCTGTCTTGCGCAACGATTTTATTGCAACGACCAGTCGCCAAGGCAACCGTGCCTCGGGGAACGCCGAAATTGATACCGATACTGGAGTCGCTGAAAGGTTCTTCTTTGTCGACTCGAACGCTGCGGGTGGCGGCGATGGCTCGGTTGAAAATCCGTTTACGACTCTGACTCAAGCCCAAGCCGCACACGGTGCGGATGACACAATTATCGGTGTCTCGGGTTCTACGTTCACCGATACGCTGACGCTTGCGGATAACGCGGATTTCTTCGGGATGGGTAACAACATTACGCATACCGAGAATTTCCAAAGTGGTGCGATCACGCTGCCAGAGACTTCCGCAGGAGCGAATGCGTTGGCCGCACCGGTGATTAATTTGGCTGGCGGAGCCACAGGCATCACGACCGCGAACAACAATCGGGTCAATAATTTTACGATCAACAACGGGCTGACAGCCGTCTCGGCGGTCGGGTCGGATGCTCCGCAGCTTGGAAATCTTGCGATCAACAATACGACCGGCGACGCCGTTGTCCTGAGAGACATTACTGGCACCGCAGTGGTTGAAAACACGGTGGTCATCGACGGTGCCCTAGGCAGGGCTGTGCTTATCGATGGGGGTGATAGTACCTTTGGTGTTGCGGCAACGGTTACGAATGCGGCAGGTTTGTCGGTCGAGGTGACCAACCGTACTGGTGGCACGTTGACCTATAGCGGTACGGTGAATGATACGGGCGACGGCATCTCGGTTCACGATAACTCGGGTGGCAATATCGATTTCACCAATACGCTGACGCTGAATACCGACGCAAGCAACGCCATTGATCTACTGAACAATACGGGAGCTTCGATGAGCTTCAGTGGCCTTGATATCACCACAACGAGTGGTAACGGGTTTGAAGCGACCGGTGGTGGCACCTTGGCCGTTACCAATACAAACGGCACCAACAACATTCAGACAGATACGGGCGTCGGACTCAATCTTATCGGGATGACGTTGGCTGCCGCCAATCTGACTTTCGATCAGATTGATGTGGCGAATGGTGCAGGCAAGGGTATTAATCTGGAAGACTTGGATGGAACGGGCGGCGCCACGGTTAATGGGGGTACGCTCAGGACGGCGGATACCGCGATTGACGTGAACAATGCTCCGAACGCGGCCTTTAGTAACGTCACGGTCGACAACGACGACACGGCGGGTACCGGTATTGAGGTTCGGAATAATGGAGCCGGTTCGCGGTCGTTTGCGGATGTGGTGGTTCGTACGCGAGATTCTGTCGCGGTGGATGCCCACGACAATAGTGCAGGCACCACGACCTTTACCCGGTTGACTGCCGATTCGACAGCGGGCGGGATTAGTGCGGTCGACGTGCAAGACAACACGGGCGGTACGGTGAACATTAACACCGCAACGATCACTTCCACGACCGGCACTGGTTTGTTCGTGGCGGGTAACGCGACGGCGGCAACCGTCAGCTTGAATGATCTGGATATCGACACCACGACCGGCACTGGCTTGTCGATCACCGGCGATGGAACGATTTCGACCGGCGGTACAAGTACGATCGACAGTACCGGCGGCCTTGGCATCGAAGTCGTCAACGGCGAAAACACGACGATCGCTGGCGTAACGGTCAACGCGGCTGCGGCCAATGCAGTGAACGTGACTCATACTAGCGCTACGGCGTCGAATGTAACCTTGAATAACGTCACGGTCGCCTCGGCGGGTGGTCGAGGTGTGAATGTCTCTGCCAATGGGACCGGAGAATTTGATCTCACGATCAATGGTGCCACGATCGGGGGCGTGGGTACTGAAGGCATCGCGTTGGACACCGGTGCCAGTGCGGGTCGTGTCGATTTCACGCTGAACGGTGCTTCCAGTATCACGGCTGGCGATAGTAGCGCGTTGCTTGCGACGCTCAATGACAGTGCTACGGCTGATGTGAGATTTGTCATTGATGGCAACACCTTTGTTAACGCAAGTGCCACGGCTGCCGCTGTTGAAGTGAGCGTTGCCGATGGCGTCACAGCCAACCTGCGTGTTGGCGGGCTTTTTGCCGACGAAGAGCGTCCTCCGACGGTTGGGGATAATAACTCGATTACCAACAGCGGCGCTGGTGGAGATCCACTCAGGATTTCCGTCGACGGTGCTGCGAGTACTTTGAATCTCGACTTGAGAGACAATACGGTTGCAGGTGGCACGGTTCAATTCTTGCTGAATCAGACGAATGGTAGTACCTTTAATCTGGTTGATCGAGACGATACGCTGAGTGTGGTTCCGGCTGATGCGAACAACGTCGGTCCTGTGGTCATCGGTGTGGGTGCCATCAACACCATCGCTCCGCCAGTTCTCGCCCCGACTCCGTAACGAATTATGCTTTCGGCAACACTTCAATGCAACGCCTGTGACTGGCAAACAACTTGCGGCGAAGAAGAAATTGCTCGACGCTTACGAGTGCTAGGTCTGTTGCGACGGTCGGCGCATCCGCCCGAGGATTTGGTGCGAGAGCTTTTGGCGACCAGCGCCGAGCGGCTCGCATGTGATCAGTGTGGCAAGGCTGGCCTTGCCTTCAGCGAGTCGAAGCTGGAAGACGACGACGGCGACTGGCAGCAGGCCACCGTCTGCGAAGTCTGTCGAAAACCGATTCCTCCCGAGCGCGTCGAGGTATTTCCTGAGGCCCGTCGTTGTGTCGGGTGCCAAGATGTCGCTGACCGTGGCGAGGAGCCTGAGGAACTGGAATTCTGTGAGAAGTGCGGTTCGCTGGTCGAGTTGCGCGTCAGCCGTGGGGGTGGGATCACCCGTTACAAGCGGTTTTGTACCGGCAGCCCCGGTTGCCGCCTCTAGCGGAATTGGTTTCTGCGTGCGATGATGGGTGGCTCTCCGGCGATGCGTTGCATCGCGGCTTTTTTTCCGCCTTCCGCCTTCCGCCTTCCGCCTTGTTCAATCTCGTTGCTACTGCTGCTTTTGGTCTTGAAGCGATCGTTGTGCGCGAGCTGAAGCAGTTGGGCTACGAAGGCCGTGTGGCGCGTCCAGGACGCATTGAATTTGCGGGCGATGCGGCGGCCATTTGTAAGACGAACCTTTGGTTGCGCTCCGCCGACCGGGTATTGTTGCAGTTGGCCAAGTATACGGCGACCGATTTTGATGTTTTGTTTGACACTGCTTGCGAACTGCCCTGGGAGGAGTGGATTACGCCTGACGCCGCGATTCTGGTGCGAGGGCGTTCTCGCAAGTCGCAGCTTACGAGCGTGCCGGCCTGTCAGCGGACGATCAAAAAGGCGATCGTCGAGCGTTTGTTGGCCAAGCACCCGGTGGCTTCGCTGCCTGAAACCGGTCCTCCGGTGCCGGTGGAAGTCGCACTGTTAGAGGACGAAGTCACGTTGTCGATCGACACGACTGGCGACGGACTGGCTAAGCGTGGCTATCGAACACTCACCGGTCCGGCACAAATCCGCGAGACGTTGGCGGCCGCGCTCGTGCAGCTCAGCTTTTGGAAACCAGAGCGACCGCTTATTGATCCGTTTTGTGGCACCGGCACGATTGTTATCGAAGCGGCTATGCTGGGACGCAACATGGCACCGGGCAGAAATCGGCAGTTTGCCGCCGAGCATTGGCCGCCGATTTCCGCCGAACATTGGCAACAGGCACGCGAAGAGGCCGACGATTTGAAACTGCCCAACTTGCCGGTGCGTCCGATGGGGACCGACCTGGATGCCGAATCGCTCAAGCTGGCCCGTTTTCATGCCGAACAAGCTGGCGTGGCCGAAGATTTGCATTTTCAGCAGCGTCCTTTCGCCGAGCTGACTTCACCGCGTCAGTATGGCTGCACGATCATGAACCCGCCCTACGGATTGCGGCTGGGCGAAGAACGCGAGGTCGAGGAGCTGTACCGGACGTTGCCGCAGGTTTTGCGGCGGTTGCCGACTTGGTCGCACTACGTGATGTCAGCTCGCAACGATTTGGAGCAATTAGTCGGCCAGAAAGCCGATCGACGCCGCAAGTTGTACAACGCCCAGATTGCCTGCACCTATTTTCAGTTTTACGGGCCGAGGCCGCCTAAGGGTTACGTCGAGCAGAAAACCGAATCAACAACGCCTGCGGTTTCGCCCACAGTTTCGCCAGGCCCCGTGCCCGAATTAAAACCGGCGGTTTTTGGCGGTTTACGCGAGGAAGCCAAGCGGCAGGCCGAGGAATTTGCCAATCGGCTGCGCAAGCTTGCGCGACATTTGCGGCGTTGGCCGACGAAACGGGGCATTACTTGCTATCGGCTTTATGAACGCGACATCCCTGAGATCCCGTTGGTCGTGGACCGATATGAAGAAGCTTTGCACATCGCCGAGTTCGAGCGTCCCCACGATCGCACTCCGGCTGAACACGCCGACTGGCTCGATCACATGGTCCGTACGGCTGCGAAAACGTTGGACGTTCCGCAGGAGCTGGTCTTCGTCAAACATCGTGCGCGTCAGAAGGGGGCGAATCAATACGAGCGCTTCGACGAGCGCGAAGCGCTGCGTGTCGTGCAAGAAGGTGGCCTGAAATTTCAGGTGAACCTGTCCGACTATCTCGACACCGGGCTGTTTCTCGATCATCGTCAGACCCGTGCGATGGTCCGCGACATGGCTCAGGGTAAAAATTTTCTTAACTTGTTTGCCTACACCGGTGCATTTACCATTTATGCGGCGGCGGGCGGGGCGAGAAAGACGACTTCGGTCGATCTTTCGGCGACCTACCAAGATTGGACGGCGGCGAATCTTAAGCTCAACGGGATGAATCGGCTTCAGAATCGCCTAGTCCGTAGCGACGCGGGTGAGTTCTTGGCTTCGCTTGGCGAGGGCGAAAAATTTGATTTGGCTGTCGTCGACCCGCCGACCTTTTCTAACAGCAAACGGCTGGAAGAAGACTGGGACGTTCAACGCGATCATGCTGCACTCCTGAAACAAGTGATTGCACATATGGCACCCGAGGGCGTGATTTTCTATTCTACCAACTCGAGAAGGTTTAAGCTCAACGAGGCCGCGCTAGCGGGAGTCACTATTCGAGAGATCAGCAAACAGACGGTTCCCGAAGATTTTCGTAACAAGCGGATCCACCGTTGTTGGCGGTTGCAGAAAAGTTAGCCTGCGTCATCCGCGGGCTATTCTTGCAACATTTCTTGCAGCTCCGCCAGTTCTCGTTCAAATCCGCCGGAGAGAATCGGAAAACGGCACCAGGTTTTGGGGTCGAGATTTTCGTCGTCGAGGTGGAACGACGGGGCGTAGCGTTCGCGTTTCCATTGGTTGCGGCACCAAAGCTGGAAGAATCGCTCGACCCACAGGCCCAGTTGTTTTGCGTCGTACTGAGAAAACGATTTGGAGACCGTCTGCCAGACTTCGACGGGCATCTGTCGGTCGCGGATCGCGGCGCGTTCGATGGCGTCGAGCACGACATAAGGCATGAGGTCGTCTTCGTCGGTTTGGTGTTCGGTGGGTGGGCGTAGTTCGGCGGTCGGTTGTTGGGAGTTGATGGCCGAGAGGGCTGTGAGCGGGCCGATACCCTCGGGTCCGTGCTGTTCCATCCATTGCAGCCATTCGAGCAAATAGGCTTTGTCGATGCCGGTGATCGGCGCAAGCCCGCCGCAGGTGTCGCCGTCCATCGTGGCGTAGCCGACGGCCGCTTCGCTGCGGTTGCTCGTCGCGAGGAGGAGCGAGCCACGTAAGTTGGCGAGCAGCCAAATGCCAGGGCCGCGGACACGGGCCTGGATGTTTTGTAGGGCGAGGTCGTCCTGCTCCCAGGTTAGTTTACGTCCCACGGCTTGCGAAACAGTCTCGACATAACCGTCGACCAGCGTGTCGATATCCCACTCAAGAAATTCTGCACCGATAGATTTTGCGACGCTGGTCGCAGCGCTGCGCGTCACCGGGCCGCTGTTGCGTGTGGCCTGATAAACACAAGTCAGCAGCCGGTGGACGATCTCGGAGTTTTTCTGGGCGTCGGCAAGCTGCGGGATATGAGCCAGTTTTTGCAGAAAGGATTTACGGCCAATCTCGGCAACGCCCAACTCTACCATCAGCCAAACCATCGTCGCCACGGCTGCGGAGTCGGCCCCGCCGCTGAGTGAAACGACAAGTCCGCCTGCGTGGCTTTTGCGCAGATAGTCGTATAAGGCGAGCGATACCGCACGAGCAAATTCTTCTGTTTTGGGTGGAGGAGACGTGTCCCACTTCAACGCTTCTGTTGGTTTGCGTTCGGAGTGGAGGCTAGGAAAACTAAACTTGCCGTCGACGGTCGCGCCGCCCAGTGCGTTGGCAGTCCGTTGCGGACGCCGGGCCTTGTCGCGGTCGCGTCGTGTGGCGGCAACGTCTACGTCGGCGGTTGCCAAAACTCGGTCGGCAAACGAGAGGCGTGGCCCTGCAGCCAGCATTTTTCCTTGGCTAGCGATCAGCGTCCCGCCATCAAAAATTGCTCGTCCCGATTCGTTGCCTAGCAAGTTGCAATAAGCGTAGCTGACGTGAAAATCGCGGGAGCCTCCCAACACAAAATCGCGGCGGATTTCTTGCTTGGCAAAGGCGAAATGGCTGGCGCTCGGGTTGAGGATGATGTCGGCACCGCGCTGGGCAAGCCGTGCGCCTGGGCGATCAGCCACCCAGGCGTCGCGGCAGATTTCTAGGCCGATCTTTACGCCGCCACAGTCGAACAGCAGATCGCCGACCGGGTAGGGGCGGCCGTTGACGGTTACCTCTCGGACGTCGCCCGTGGGCCAAGGTGTGAACCAACGTGGCTCGTAATGAATGCCATCGCCGGCCAGATGTTGTTTGCCAACGAAGCCAAGCAAGGTGCCATCGCAGCAAAGTGCCATGACGTTGTAAAGCACGTTGTCGACTGACAATGGCAAACCTAGGGTCGTCACCAGTCCATGCGTTTTTGGAAGAATCTCGGCCAGAAGCTCGAGCGCTGTTTGCTGTACGCCCGGCGCAAAAAAGGTATCTTCGCATCCGTAGCCTGTGATGCAAAGTTCGGGCAAGCAGAGCACGCTGGCCCCAGCCTCACGGGCAGCATCCATAGCAGCGAGCAAGTTGTTTTGATTGTTTTCCCAATCCAGCGGCGTTTGATTGACGCTGGCAGCAGCAAGGCGAAGTTTGGTCATTCGCCTAATATAACTTATGTTAGCGCACACAGTAACCGCGTTGCAACGCAACGCACGGCGAGAAACCTTTTTGCTCCCACTGTGCGTTGCGTTGCAACGCGGTTACCGCAGCGCTAGCCGTAGTGCGTTCAGGGCTTGCTTGGCGGTGCGGCTGCGGACAATCGAGGGATGGGCTGCGCAGGAAAGCCGTAGCTTGCGGGTGCGATCTGGCATCGCAATCGCAGCACAGACGTGTGCGTCGGGTGCCGCTAGCTCAGATGGAAAGGCCGCGATCGCTAGACCGAGGTCTGCTTGCGTTTTGCTGCGGACGCGTTCGGCCAGCTTGGTCGCGCTCTGCGATTCAACCGTTTTGTCAGCTTCGGTTGTGCTGTTGCTTTGTCGGAAAAAATTGGAATCGGAGTCTGCCGCGAGTAACCATTTGGCCAGCAAACCGTCGGTGGCCAAATCATCGACGGCGAGCGTGAGGTTGCGTTCTTTCAGTAGACGCAGGACGGTGTGTTCGAGCTCGTCGTCTTCTTCGCCAAAAACTAGCGTCCCGAGCGATTCGTAGATCGTCGCGACGGTCGGCTCCATCGCGGCAAAACAAGTGGCTTCGTCGGTGGCGGTCGAGGTGATGCGGAGCGTGATGGTGGCTTGGCTGACGGTGATGCCGACACGCGGCTCGCGGTCGCGGCGAATTAGGTCGGGCAGCATCGCTTCCAACGCACTTTCGCCGATACCAAAACATTTGATCCGCCGATGGCGAATCACGCGAGGCTCGGGCTGTAGTTCGACGATTCGTGGCGCGACGGTCGCTTGCCACATCTCGATCATCTCGGCGGGTACGCCTGGCAACGCAAACACGACGCACGGATTGCGGTTTTTGCGAGCAATCGACATTTCGATGCCGGGAGCCGTGCCGTGCGGGTTAAAGATCGGCACCGAGCCTGCGGGGAAATCGGCTTGCACCCGGTTGCGTTCGGGCATTTTTCGTCCGCGACTGGCAAACAGGTTTTCGATATGGGCGAGAGACGTATCGTCGCGAACCAACGTAGTGCCGGTTGCGGCGGCAAGGGCCTCACGCGTCAGATCGTCGGCCGTCGGGCCAAGTCCGCCGGTTACGACGACCAAGTCGACACGCTCGAAAGCCATTTGAAAGGCGGCGACGTTGTCGACCAGTTCGTCGGCGATCGTGGTATGAAAGGCTACCTGTACGCCCAACTCGGTGAGCTGCTGGCTGAGCCATTGGCTGTTAGTGTCGAGCCGTTGCCCGGTGGTCAGCTCGTCGCCGATGGCTATTACTTCTGCACGCATGAAGAAAGGATAAAGCGGAAAGCGGAATGGGGAAAGCGGAAATTTAACTTTTTATTCCGCTTTCCGTTTTCATCCTTCCGCTTTTATCTTAGTGCCCGATCGAAATGCCAAAGCTGCTGTGGGGGTGATGGTAGTCGTGATGATAGCCGTGGTGGTAGTCGAAGTGAGGTGCATAGCAGGAAGGCCCCCCATAAAAATGTTCTTCGACGATGACGGGCCGTCGGCTGGCGACCATCGGGACATTGCGTGCCGGTGGGTTTTGCATCACTTGGATCACGTCGGTCGAGACGCCCTGATTATGCAGATAAATCACATCGCCTGCGGCCAACGGAGCAGCGACGCCAGACGTGCGCACGTAGTTTTGGATCAGTCGCGGGTCGACGCCCGCCTTGCTCATCGAGATGACTTCTTGGATGTTGGCGGCACCGGCTTGCACCTGGCGCCCCATTTGGGCGGCGATTGCTGCACGGTTTTGGACTGCGAGCGAGTCCATCTCGGTACCAACGGCTGCGCCGGTCAATGCGCCCAAGCCTGCTCCGATCAGCGCGCCGCTACCGGCGTTGCCTCCGGTCGCATCGCCAATAAGTGCGCCGGCTCCGGCTCCGGCAAGCGCGCCGATTCCTGCGCCACGGTCGGCGTAGTAGGGCGATCGACATCCGGCAAAGCTTGTGCAAACAGCTAAAGCAAAATAGAGTGACGATTTCATGGGAACCGAGCGCAACAAAATCGGGTTAGGTCGACCAGTCATAGGGTAACACCATCAATAGAGACGGGCGGGTAAAGGTTAGGCAAAGCACGAATGACGAAATACCCAATGACGAAGGAATGCCGAAGCACGAAATCTCGGTGTTCTCCCTGCCTGAGTGCTGGGATTTGGTCATTTGATGTTGTGATTTTTCGGTATTGGGTATTTTGGAATTCGTCATTTGCCTTACGGGGTCGGGGATCGTCCCAGTTGACGGACTTTGGGTCAAGATCGACCGCCGCCTCTTCTATCGACCACCGCCCTCCAATTGAGATCGGCACGTTTTGGGAGCAAAGTTAATAGCAGCAATGCTGGCAGAGCAGCGTTTGTCCCCGATTCGCCTGGAAAAGAGTCGACTTCTTTCAGAACGTGCTTGCATCCGTGCCGTCTGCGGCGTAGACTTTAGGCAACTTGGGATTTGTGGCCGCTTGCAACCAGAACTGCTAAAGAGCCAAAACGTTGTCGACTTCTTCGAGAGGAGAGCTGGCAACAACAATTTGAAACGCTTGCACAAGTTCAAACAGCAGGGCAAGCCGCATTGACCAAGAGTGAATGCGGCTATTTTGTTGCGCTCATTTTGAGCGCTTTGAAAGCGAGTTGAATTGTTATGAGTACTGTTATGCCAGAACCGAATCAGAGTTCTTCGTCCAAGCTGCCCCAGTTTGCAGACGACGTTTCGACCAAGGCGGTCCATGCGGGCGAAGCGCGGCAGAAGCCGGGCGATTCGATCACCGATCCGATCTTCTGCGCCTCGACCTACACCTTCGAGAACACGCAGTCGATCATCGACTTCATCGAAAAGAAGCAACCGCGCGAAGAGTATGGACGCTACGGCAATCCAGGAGAAAAGGTTGTCGAGCAAAAGCTGGCGGCGCTCGAGGGTGGCGAAGAGGCAGTCCTTTATTCCAGCGGCATGGCGGCGATGGTCGGACTGCTGATGTCGAAGCTCAGCGCTTGCGACGAGGTGATATTTTTCGACGAGTGTTATCACCGCAGCCGTGAGTTTTGCACCAAGCACCTGTCCCGTTTTGGTGTGATTACACGCCAGGTACGTGCTTGTGATTACGAAGCGATGGAAGCCGCCATCACGCCGCATACCAAGATGCTGATTAGCGAATCGCCGACCAATCCGCACCTGAGCTGCGTCGACCTCGATAAATTTGCAGATATCGGACGTCGGCACAGTGTCGATACGCTTATCGACGCGACCTTGGCTACGCCTTATAACCTGCGTCCGATTGAAGCGGGAGTCGATTATGTGCTGCATTCGGCGACCAAGTACCTGGGCGGGCACAACGACTTGCTAGCCGGTGTGGTGGTTGGCACCAAAGAAAAATTGGAATCGGTCCGCAACTTGCGAGGCATCATGGGTGCGGTCAACGGCCCTCAAAATGTCTACTTGCTTGCCCGTGGGCTGAAGACTTTTGAATTGCGGATGCAGCGGCACAACGAAAACGGTTTGCGTGTGGCAGAGTTTTTGGAAAACCATCCACGGGTCGACCGTGTGTACTACCCCGGTTTAGCGTCGCATCCGCATTATGAGATTGCCAAACAGACGATGCGCGGCTACGGTGGCCTTGTTACGTTTTTGGTGAAGGATGCCGACTGGCGGGCTACGGCGGATATTGTGGATGCCGTGAAAATTCCTCGGATTGCGCCCAGCTTGGGCGGCGTCGAGTCGTTGATCGAGCAGCCGTTGGTCATGAGCTACTACGAATGTACGCCCGAGCAGCGAGCCGAGTACGGCATCTACGACAACATGATCCGCATGTCCTGCGGCATCGAAAATACCGACGATCTGATCGCAGATCTCGCCCAAGCACTCGACACCTCGAATTAATTCACTATTCGGCAAATAGCCGCGATTCAACGAATCGCCGGAGCCTCCTACATGCAGTTCCGTACTCGTGCCATTCATGTCGGCAACAAAAAATGTCCCGAGACGGGGGCCGTTGTTCCGCCGCTTCATTTTGCATCGACTTTTGTCCAGCCTGCGGCGGGCGAGTGGGGGGAATTCGACTATTCGCGGAGCGGCAATCCGACTCGCAAAAGTTTTGAAACCACGCTCGCTTCGCTCGAAGGGGGCTGCGGCGCATTGGCTTTTGCTAGCGGTATGGCGGCGACCCACTGCGTGATGGCGATGCTCAGGTCGGGCGATCACGTTGCTGCGGGGAGCGATATTTATGGCGGAACGTATCGATTGTTGCACCAAGTCACCGATCGTGCGGGCATCGACGTGACGCTTGTCGATACGACCGACCCTGCCAACCTAGAGACGGCGATCACCCCAGCTACCAAGTTGGTCTGGGTCGAAAGCCCCGGCAACCCGCGGATGACGATCACCGATATTGCTGCTTGCGCCGAAATTGCTCATCAACACGGCGCGCTCCTTGGCGTCGACAGCACGTTTGCTTCGCCGGTTCTCACGCGTCCGCTCGAACTGGGCGCGGATATTGTGATGCACTCGGCTACCAAGTATCTCGGCGGGCACAGCGATCTCATGGGCGGAGCCTTGGTCGTCCGCGACCAAGCGTTGTTTGACGAACTTTACTTTGTTCAAAACGCCACGGGTGCGATCATGGGCCCGATGGAAGCGTTTTTGTGTTCGCGTGGACTAAAAACGCTCGAACTTCGTGTCCGCGAACAGAGTCGTACCGCTCTGCATCTGGCAACTTGGCTTGCCACGCATCCAAGCGTAGCAACAGTGCTTTACCCCGGCTTAGAAGATCACCCTGGACATGACGTGGCAAAGCGACAGATGGATCGTGGCTTTGGTGCGATGTTGTCGTTCGAGTTGAAGGGCGATTATGCGGCCGCGAAAAAGTTTGTCGAATCGACCGAGCTGTTCCAGTTGGCCGTCAGCCTGGGTGCGGTCGAATCGCTGATCGAGCAGCCCGCTTCGATGTCGCACGCCAGCTACGACGCAGCCGATCGGGCCAAGCACGGCATCTCAGACGGCATGATCCGCCTGTCGGTCGGACTCGAAGCGTGTGAGGATCTTCAGGCAGACCTTGAACAAGCTTTTGGGAAAGTTTAAGCTGGTGAGCAAACCCAGCAGCCGGCGAGCTACGCCTCGCCGACGTCCACTAAAAATTCGGCGAGGCGTAGCTCGCTGGCTACTAAATTCGGCGAGGCGTAGCTCGCCGGCTTTTGCCCAATGGAATTCCTATGCAACTCGGTTTTGTAAGCGCGATTCTCGCTGATCTTTCCTTTGAGGAAGTCCTCAAGCATGCTGCCGACATCGGCTACGACTGTGTCGAAGTGCTTTGTTGGCCTCCCGGCGGACCCGATCGCAAATTTGGCGGGGTGATGCACCTCGATGTGACCGAATTTACCCAGTCGCAGGCCGACGATGCGCTCGCCTTGTGCGAAAAGTATGGTGTGGGTATCTCGGCGCTCGGTTATTATTCGATTCCCTTGTCGGCAGACGTCAAGCAGGCCAAAGCGGCTTGCGAGCATTTGCCGAAGGTAATCGACGCAGCGGCCATGCTGGGCTTGTCGACCGTTAACTCCTTCGTCGGAGCCAACCACAAGTTGCCGTTGGAAGACAACTTCAAAAAGTTTACCGAAGTCTGGCCCGATTTGGTCCGCCATGCAGAGGATAAGAACATTCGTATCGGCATCGAAAATTGCCCGATGCTGTTTGCTCTCGACACGTGGCCCTTTGGTTTGAATCTTGCCCGTACGCCGGCGATTTGGCGGCGGATGTTCGAGGCGATTCCTTCCAAGAACTTTGGTCTGAACTACGACCCGTCGCATTTGGTCATGCAGCTGATGGACCCAATCGCGCCGATCCACGAGTTTGGCGATCGCATTTTTCACACCCATGCCAAAGATATGCGTATCGATATCGACCGGCTCAACGATGTCGGTTCGCTCGTGTCGCCGATGGAACGTGCCACGGCAAAGATTCCTGGGATGGGCGATATCAATTGGGGCCGCTGGGTAGGCACGCTTGCCGACGTCGGCTACGACGGCCCTGTCTGCGTCGAGGTGGAAGACGACGCCTTTGAAGGCCCCCTCGAGCGTCGGATCAAGTCGCTACAGATCAGCTACAACGTGTTACGCCCTTTGATCGCGTGACAGCGCAATAGCCGGCGAGCTACGCCTCGCCGTAGTTTTTTTGTAGTTTTTTTGCACGAAACGAAAGAATGTCTTTTACATGGAAAGATAAGCTCGTCGGCGAGGCGTAGCTCGCCGGCTACTGAGTGCTTTCCAATGTTGTGCCAAACGTTACGGGAAGTTCCACCGCTAGAGCCAATTGTTCTAAGTAGTCGTCGCGCGGGATTTCGACGACTCCCAATCGGCCTGTGTGGGGCGTCCACTGTTGTACGTCCAAAAGCTGGTAGCCGCGCGCGTCGAGATGCGCCACGAGGTGGGCCAACGCCACTTTCGACGCATCACGCACCCGATAAAACATGCTTTCGGCAGCAAACCCTCCTCCGATGGCTACGCCATAGGTGCCGCCTGCGAGTTGGCCTTCGTGCCAGACTTCGACGCTGTGGGCGTGGCCAAGATGATGTAGCTCGGTGTAGGCGTCCTGCATCTCGCCGGTCAGCCAGGTGCCGCCCTCTCGGCCAATCCCCGTAGCGCAGCCCTGCAGCACCTCGGAAAAGGCTTGGTTGGAGGTCACCTGAAATTTGCCCAACCGAAGGGTGCGTCGTAGCCGTTTGGAAATATGCAGGCCATCGAGTGGCAAGATAGCACGCGGATCGGGCGACCACCAAAGCATTGGCTCTTCCTCGTAGACCGGCCAGGGGAAGATGCCGTGGCGATAGGCGTCGAGCAGCCGCTCGGGGCACAGATCCTCCCCTACGGCAACTAAGCCGTCAGGCGTCGATTCGGTGGGTGGCGGGAAAAATTGAGGCGGCATGGGGGCATTTGCCAGCGGATATCGCAGAAAACCGGGGGCGTTTGACTTACAAGCGGGGAAAGCACAATCATAGTATAATCGGGGCGACGGACTAGCAGTCCCTTTTGAGTGCAGTCCCTTTGAGCGATGGCAACGGAAAAGGATTCAGCAGTATGCAATCAGAATCAGAGTTCCCGGTGAAGGATTCCGAGTTGGATCAGCCGCTTTCAAACGCTCCCGAATCAGCAGCGAATCCCCCGGACGCCCCGGTGACGCAGCGAGACTTGCGTCGACTGAGCCGTTTGCTCTGGGCCTTTGGTTTGCTGTTGGCTGTGCTTGTTACGCCTTCGGTGGTCGACCGAATTCAGTATGCCTCGACGGCGGCAAAAGAGCGAGCGCAGTACGACGTCGCACGGGAACTCAAGCAAGAGTTTTCGCTCAACTCGATTTCCAATGCCTCGCGGCTGCTGGCCAACTACATCGGTCCGAGCGTCGTCAACATCCATACGCATGGTCCCAATGGCGGAGGACAAGGGTCGGGAGTGATTGTCGATGCAGAGGGATACATTCTCACGAACCATCATGTCGTGAAGAATGTGCGCTCGGTCGAGTTGCAATTGAGCAATGGACGGCGTGGCGTGGCGACCGTCATCGGGGCCGATCCGTTGGTCGATCTGGCCGTTTTAAAAACAGAAATGGGCGACCTCATTGCCGCCGAATGGGGCGATAGCGATTCCCTTGATGTCGGCGAAATGGTCTGGGCCGTCGGCAGTCCTTTTGGTTTACAGCGAAGCATCACCTTTGGCATCGTGAGCGCCAAGGAGCGACGCGGTATTCCGAGTCGACGGACCTCCGTTTATCAAGAATTCTTGCAAACCGACGCGGCGGTCAACCCGGGCAACAGCGGCGGCCCCCTGGTGAACGCAGATGGTCAAATTGTTGGTATCAACACCGCGATCGTTGGACACTCGTATCAAGGCATCAGTTTTTCGATTCCCAGTTCGATTGCTCGCGATACTTATGAACAGCTTCGCCAGAACGGATGGATCGTCCGTGGTTATCTGGGTGTTGGCCCCGCAAAAGTGCCCGACAAAGTTGCTCGAAGGCTTGGTTTAGAGAGAAACGAGGGAGTCCTCGTTCTGGAAGTCCGAAAAAGCACGCCCGCCGACGAGGCCGGACTTGAGCCTCACGACGTGATACTCACCTGGGATGGCTTGGAGTACTCTGACCCTACGCTGATGAGCCGTGCAATTGCCGCGACCCCCATCGGCTCGGCGGTGCCGGTCGAGGTCGTTCGACTTCGAAACGGAAAGCCTAAGGAGCTAACGTTAACCGTAAAAGTAGCGGCCCGTCCGCCCGATTCGCTCTAAGCGAACCGGCACATAGCTAAGACTTCATTTGAAATCCGAAATCCTTCCTCCCAAGTAAAAAGACTGTGTCTCTCTCTGATATGCAGGATGCGAAAGAGCAGATTCGCCAAGCGGTGGACATCGTCGACTTGGCGGGTGGCTACATGGCCTTGCGTCGGCAGGGACGCGGCTACGTCGCGCTTTGCCCTTGGCACGAAGACTCGCGGCCCAGTCTACAGATCAATCCCGAACGGCAATCGTTCAAGTGTTGGGTCTGTGATATCGGTGGCGACATTTTTAGTTTGATGATGCGGATGGAGGGGCTAGATTTCCGCGAAGCGCTCGAGATGCTCGCCGATCGGGCAGGCATCGACTTAGCCTCACAGCGTGGACAAGGCGGCGGGCAAAGCGGCGACAATCCGTTTGACCGCCGCAATCTGTACAAGGCGATGGCCTGGGCCGAAAGCGAATTTCATCAATGCCTGCTCCAATCGCCCGAAGCCGAAGTTGCGCGTCAATATCTTGTCGAACGCGGCATCAATCAGGAATCGATTGAAAAATTCCAACTCGGTTTTGCTCCTAACAGTTGGGACTGGCTGCTCAAACGTGCCCAGCAAGCTGGCGGTTCGCCGGCGGTGCTCGAACGTGTTGGAGTGGTCGGAAAGCGTCAAACGGGCAAGGGGTTTTATGATCGCTTTCGTGGCCGGTTGATGTTTTCGATCCGCGATGCGCGGTCGCGCCCCATCGCATTCGGCGGTCGCGTCCTGCCGGGCATTGGCAACGAAAATCCCGATCGCCCAGAGGCAAAATACATCAACAGCCCCGAGACGCCGCTGTTTAGCAAGAGCGAACAGCTGTATGCCCTCGACCTTGCTAAGGACTCCATCAAAGGGGGACAGGGCAAGGGGGGGCCAGGCAAAGGCGAGCAAGGCATCGTCGTCATGGAGGGCTACACCGATGTGATCATGGCCCACCAACATGGCGTTACGAATGCGGTCGCAGTGCTTGGCACGGCGCTCGGCGAACGTCATGTGCCGCTGGTACGCCGTTTTACCGATCACATAACGCTGGTGCTCGACGGCGACGAAGCGGGTCAGAAGCGTACTATGCAGATCCTAGACGAACTGCTAGCACTCTTTGTGGCCCAAGAAGTCGATTTAAAAATTCTGACCTTGCCTCAAGGTACCGATCCATGTGATGTTATTGCATCGCAAGGACGCGAACATTTTCAACAACTCCTGTCGACTGCGGTCGACGCCCTCGATCATAAGATTGTTGCTGTGACCAACGGATTGGCCGAACAACCTGGAACGCATGCCGCCTCGCAGGCGGTCGAAGAAATTCTCGGCACCGTCGTGCGAGCCTTTCCGACGGGCGGCAGCGCGTCGTCGGTCGCCTTGGTGCGAGAGCAGCAAGTGATGTCAAGATTGTCGCGACAGTTTGGAATCGGCGAAGAGACGATTCGGACCCGCCTGATAGCCAAGCGTCGCGAACAAGCCTCTCGCAATCGAACGGATTTCTCAAACCGCCAAGACTCGCAGGCTCATCCACAAACTACGCAACGTGCTGAACGTTTGGTGCTGACGGCTTGGGAGAAAGAGCTGGTCGAGCTAATTTTGCATCAGCCCGAAGTCCTGCCGCAGCTGGCGGCTGCTTTACCTGCTGAAGAAATCACCAACCTCTTTTGTCGGCAGCTTTATCAACGCTCGCTAGAGCTACTCCAAGCAGGAAAGTCGCCTTCGTTCGAGCAATTGATGCTCGGCACCGACGATAGCGAAGAAAAAAATGTCTTGGTGGAATGCGATGAGCTGGGCAGCCAAAAATCGTCGAGCGACACCGAGCAACGCGTTGCCGACTTGCTCGAAGGACGCCGGAAAGATCGCTTAGACCAAGAGCACTCCGAGATCATGGCCACGTTTCACCAAAAGAAGCTAGACTCACAGCAAGAAGACCAGGAGCTTGACCAGTTTTTTTCTAACCTGAAGAAAGAGCAGAATATCGACCAGTAGATTATTGCTTTACCCATGGATGGGTGAAGAATCTATCTGGTGTCCCACCGCTGCCGAATCGGTTTCGCAAGAAGCACTGTGACCCTCGATTCAGCAAAGATGTCCAGACGCACAGGAAGTGCAGAAGGAGTTTTTGATGACCACTCCCGCAACGATTATCAAAAAAAATGAGTCCAAAAAGAATGGGACCGCAAAAGTAGCCACCCCCGCAGTGAATGCTGCTCCGAAAATCTCGTTTCAAGAGATTGCGCAGATCGCCAAGTCGCAAGGCTTTTTGACCTACGAACAAGCACACGATTTTCTTCCCGACGAAGTCACCGATTCGACGCACGTCGGGCGCCTTCTCGACTTGGTCGATTCTCTGGGGATCGATTTTATCGAAGGGGACCATACGCCGCAGCATCCCGAAGTGCTGGAAGCTGCCGAAGCCTCGGACAGCGAGCGGCTCTTTACCGAGGAGTTGCCAAAACTCACCGACGATCCGATCCGCATGTATCTTTCTCAGATGTGTCGGATTCCGCTGCTTACGCGCGACGAAGAAGTCACGCTGGCTAAGAAGATTGAATTGAGTCGCAAGCGTTTTCGCCGCAACTTGCTGCGTTCGTTCTGTGCCTTGCAGACGACGGTCGAAACGCTCGATAAGGTTCATGCAGGCGAGCTGCCGTTCGATCGTACGATCAAAGTTTCGCTGACCGAGCGACTTACTAAAGAGCAAGTTTCGGCCCGTATGCCCTATAATTTGCCGACTTTGCACCATTTGATGCGTGAGCAACAGCGTGACTTCGCCCTGTTGATCAACCGCAGTCTCGACAAGAAATTCAAGCAAGTTGCTCGTGAGCGATTTCTTCTACGCCGACGCAAGATGTTACAGTTGGTCGAAGAGCTAAGCTTGCGTACCCGTCGTGTTCAGCCGTTGATGCGTAAGCTCGAAGAGCTATCGCGTCGGATGGACTACTTGCAAAAGCAACTGACCGAGCTACGCAGCGAAAAGGATTCGGCCACGCGTATCGAGCCAGTCCGGCGCGAGCTAGAAAAGTTAATGCAGCAAACGCTCGAGTCCCCGCGTAGCCTGCGGATTCGCTGCGAGTCGTTGCGAAAGCAGTTGCAAGAATTTGATCGCGTTAAGCGAGAGCTTTCGAGCGGCAACTTGCGTTTGGTGGTTTCGATTGCCAAGAAGTATCGCAATCGAGGTTTGAGCTTCCTGGACTTGATCCAAGAGGGCAACACCGGACTGATGCGAGCCGTCGACAAATACGAGTATCGCCGAGGCTTCAAGTTCTCGACTTACGCCACCTGGTGGATCCGTCAAGCGATCACCCGTGCGATTGCCGATCAGGCCCGCACGATTCGCATCCCGGTCCACATGATCGACGTGCTCAGCAAGTTGCAGCAAACGGCCAAACGGTTGCAGCACGAACTGGGTCGCTTGCCAACGCAGGAAGAAACCGCCGAGGCGGCAGGCGTCGACCTGGAGGAAAGCTTGCATGTGATGGACATCGGTCGGACGCCGGTCAGTCTTGATCGTCCGGTTGGGGATAGCGACGATTGCAGCTTTGGCGAATTGGTCGAAGATTCGCAGTCGGAGAATCCGCTGAACTTGGCCAACAATGGGCTGCTCCGCGAGAAAATCGACGAGCTACTCCAGACGCTGACTTTCCGCGAGCGAGAGATCGTGCGTCTCCGCTACGGGCTGGCCGATGGCTATTGCTACACGCTGGAAGAAGTTGGCCGGATTTTCAAAGTGACCCGCGAGCGTGTCCGCCAGATCGAGGCCAAAGCGGTCGCCAAGCTCCAGCACCCTGTCCGGAGTGCCGAATTGTCGGAATATGTAGTCGACAGCCCGATGCCTGAGCAAGAAGAGGGCTGGGGAAAGACGGACGTCGAAGCCGAGCAGCTAGCCGTCGCTTGAGATTTTGCTGCGGATTCGTAGAAATTGTTAGCCCCCAACCGTATTTGCGGTTGGGGGCTTTTTCGTAGGTGGATCGTTGGCCAAAAAATCAGCACCTTATGGGAAACGAAAACAACGCTACAATGGGTAGATCATCCTCAGCAGCGATAACGACGAAGATCATTTTGGGAGGCAGGCTATGGCCGTATCTACGGCGGTATTACGAGAGTTGCATCGAATTCATGGACAGCTAACCGATCTGCGTGATCGGCTAGCCCGCGGTCCGCGTAGTGTCCAAATCCACGAGAAAAATGTTGCCCAGCAGCAAGCTTCCTTGGAGGCTGCCCAGGCTTTGGTCAAGCAGACCAAACTGGCTGTGGATAAGAAGCAACTCGACTTGAAGTCGGGCGAAGCGCGCATCGAAGATCTCAGGGCCAAGCTTAACGGCTGTAGCAGCAACAAAGAGTACCAGACGTTGCTCGAACAGATCACGGCGACCGAGATGACCAATAGCGTGTTATCGGACGAAATTCTCGAGGCGATGGAGAAGGGCGACCTACAAGAGGTGGCCGTCGCCGAAGCCAAAACACATGTTGAGGCCGCCCAGGTCGAATTGACCAAGTGTCGCGATAAGGTGGCCGCCGAAAGCAAAGTCATTCGCGCAGATATCGAGCGTCTTGAGGGCGAGCTAGCGGCGTCAGAAAAAGAGCTGCCAGCCGAGATGACCGCCGACTACGAACGTATCATTCGTAGCAAGGGGTCCGAGGGAATGGCGGGGTCCGAGGACCAAGTCTGCCTCGGTTGTGGCAAGCAGATCACGCTCAATATGCAGAACGAACTGCTGCTTTCCAAGCCCGTTTTCTGCAAATCGTGTGGGTGTTTGCTCTATATCGCCGAATCTTGAGCCAGCGGGGCTGGGTCGATCTTTACACGGACGACCGCAGCCGACACAATCATTGTTGTTGTAGGGGTCTTCCACTGGGAAGGCCCGTTTTAGTTGGTGACTCGCGGTCGAGCAGAACATGCTCCACGGACCGCAAAAAATTAAATTGAGGTGTGTGATGGCTGAACGTGTTCCGATGACTCGAACTGGCTTCGATAAGCTCAAGGCAGAGCTGTACGACATGGAAAACGAAAAGATGCCCCTCATCGAAAAGCGGATTGCTCTCGCACGGGCTGAAGGCGACCTGAGCGAAAACGCCGAGTATCACGGCGCCCGGGAGAGTCAGGGCATGTTGCAGGCAAAGATCAATATGCTGAAGGACAAGCTCGGACGGGCAGAGATCATCGACACCGCAACGCTCCCCAAAGATCAAGTTGTGTTTGGCGTGACGGTTACCGTCAAAGACCTCGACTTCGGCGACACTGAAGAATTTACGCTTGTCGGTGCTGGTGACGAAGACTATGACAATGGCCGAATTCTTATCACCAGCCCCTTGGGCAAGGGCCTCTTGACGAAAAAGGTCGGCGACATTGCTGAGATCGAAGTCCCCGCCGGCACCAACCGTTTTGAAATTCTCGAACTTCGCTTCGACGAGTAAGCCCGCTCGATTGCTCCGACTCCCACGGGGCTGGTAAGCACTTTACGACGCAGCATTGCTAAACGAATAAGTGCAGGTATGTCGATACGTCTCGCCGGGTCGGAGTACAGTCGAAGGAAAGCTTGGCTGGTTCGGGGCATCGGGAAAATGTTGCGTTTCTAGACACAACGCTGAACGCGGACTATAAGTTGCGCCAGCCTTGCCCGTCTGGCCTCGTAGTCCGTTGCCGGTGTAGAGCTGCACGCCCGGCTGGTCCGTAGCGACTTCCATGACCCGGCCCGATTGAGGGTCGTAAACCCGTGCGATCTTACGTACTTCGCCGTTGCTTCCGGCAAGTACCCCCTTGTTGCCACTAAGCACATAGTTATGATCGTAACCGCCTGTTGCCGTCTCGATGATCTGACCGATGCGTTCACCAATCGCGTGAGGCGTACGGAAATCAAACGGCGTCCCGCTGACGTCTGCCAGTTCGCCGGTCGGAATCGACTCGTCATCGGTCAATGTGTACCGATCGGCATCAATGGTCACTTCGTGATCAAAAATGCTGCCGGCCCCGTGCCCCGAAAGATTAAAATAGCTGTGATTCGTCAGGTTAATAATCGTCGGCTTGTCGGTCGTGGCCCGGTAGTCGATCCGTACGGCGTTCTCGTCGCTCAGCGTGTAGAGCACCTCCACATCGAGCTTGCCAGGGAAATTTTCTTCCCCGTCGGGGCTGGAGTACGTAAAGCGGATGCCATCTTCTAGTGGCTCGGCCTCCCAGGTCACTTTATCCAGAGCACGTTCAGGGCCGCCATGCAGATGGTTAGGCCCGGCGTTCGTCGCCAGTTGATAATCGACTCCGTCGAGCGTGAACTTTCCTTTGCCAATACGGTTGGCAAAACGCCCCGTCGTGCAGCCGAAATGCTGATTGTCTCCCGATTGAAAGCCTTCAAGGTTGTCAAAACCGAGCACGACGTCGGCCAGCTTGCCGTGTCGATCGGGAACGTGCAGCTCCGCCAGCGTTGCGCCTCGCGCGATCCACTTGGCAACCATGCCCTGAGCATTTTTGACGGTGTATTCCATTGCCGATTCCTTGTTGATAATTGACTGTCGAAAGGGCAGATTATCGTGGGAACCGAGCAACAATGCAAGCGCCAAAGCCCTAGCCCTTGGATTCTGCCAAGGGCTAGGGACGCTTTTGCTTTCAAACGAAAAACACTAGAACACGATGTCCAGGTCGTCGTCTTTCTCGACTTCGTCGCTCGGGTCGAGAATCAAGAAGTCGACTTCGCCGTCACGGGCGTCAATCTTATCGGCACCCAGTCCGCCGAAGAAGATATCGCTACCCGAACCGCCGTGGAGATAATCGTTCCCACGACCGCCGAGCAAAATATCGTTGCCCGAACCGCCACGGAGCTGATCTTCGCCGTTACCGCCAAAAATCACGTCGTTCCCACGGCCACCGAACAGCCGATCGTTGCCAGCCTGACCGTTGATCCAGTCTCGACCAGCCGCGCCGACGATCGTGTCGTCGCCGTAGCCGCCATTGAGATGGTCATTGCCACTGCCACCGTGGATCGCATCAGCGCCACGACCGCCAAAGATCCGGTCGTTACCCATCATGCCAAGCAAGATGTCGTTGCCAAGTCCGCCGTAAATAACGTCGTTGGAACTAAACACCGTGTCGACAACCGCAGCCAATTCGGCAGCAGGTAGCTCGGGTCCGGCGTCAATCTGGCGGAAGAGCTTATTCGCGTCTTCGAGACCTTCTCGCTCGATTACGCCATCCACCGACGGCTCTTCGTTAGGATCTCCCGGCTCGACGTCGGGACCATGAAACGGATCGCCGATGATCAGGTCGTTGCCGGCTCCGCCGTCGAGCTTATCACTGCCACGACCGCCAAGAATATAATCTCGGCCACTGCCGCCACGGATTCCATCTTCGCCAGCTCCGCCGAGCAAAATATCGGAGCCTGCACCGCCGCGGACAATATCCTTGCCGTTGCCAGCCAGCACGATATCGTCGCCAGCGCCAGCCGAGATCTTGTCGTTACCCGAGTTGACGTTTCCATACCGACGGGCGTAATCAACCAGCCCATCATAGTCGTCGGGCACGCCATTCGTGGCATCGCCAAAGAGCCAGTCGTCGCCAGCACCGCCAGCGATTCGATCGTTGCCACTGCCACCGGCAATCGCGTCGTCTCCACGACCGCCACTCAGCCGATCATTGCCACGACCACCAACGATCGCGTCGTGACCCCAGCCGCCGGCGATCGTGTCGTCTCCGACGCCACCTTCCAGCAGATCGTTGCCAAAGCCGCCACGAATGCGATCGTTCCCTTCGCCGCCGGTGACGTGGTCGTTGCCCGAACCAGCCTGGATACCGTCATTGCCGGCACCCCCACGGATTCGAGTCCATTGGAAGACGCTCTGGTCGATCCGTACCAGATCGTCGCCACCTTTGGCATCGACATAGATGCCATCGATGCTGTCGCTGTCGTAGACGCTTTCGTCGCCGTTCACGTTGACGTGCAACATGTTGTCTGCATCGACAAAAGCACTAATACGGTCCGCTCCGTCGGTGCCTTCGGCAACCACAATGCTCGTCGGCGGATCGGCCAAGTCGATATCGTCGATCGGCATAGAACCGATCGCCACCAGATCTGCCGCCAACAGCGTCTTGGTTTCCAAAGCTTCAAAACACATTTTTCGTTTCGAGAACTTTTCGACATTTCTCTTTTTCGACTTCTTATTCTTCTTACGTGATAGTTTCGACATGATAAAAAATCTCCGCTCTCAAGTTACGCCCCCAGGCAATAAAAACCCCTTGGCCCTTTGCTTAAGCGATTGACTCGGCGCGCACCCGTAGCGTGAAGATTTGTCGTCGGAAAAAGAAAAGGTTGTTCCTTAGCGGCCATGCTGATTGAGGAAGCGCATAGCTCCCCACAAAACAGCTTTGGTGCTAATCGACTCTCGACTCACTAAATGGCGTAACCCTTGCAAAAACAGTCAATCGCCCCTGACTGACCCCATCCGAGACACACTACGCATCCAGACGATCTTGTTTGTCGCCCCCAGACGACTGCAACGCAGACGACAGTAATATGGCCGACTGCAATACGCTTTTCTGTGGCACAGAACCACGCTAATAGACCGAAAGCCCCTTCGACCCTTGCTTCTGTAAAACCTTGCCCCCCGGCAATCTGGCCTTACTAGTTAGAACCCCGAGAAATCCCTCAGGTTTCTCCACACTAACAGAAATTCTAAGAAAGTCAAGATTAGTGCGAACAGCGACCTATTCTACTTGCCAGCTTTGCCTCGCGCGGCCTGCGTGATCTTCTCGCCGATCATGGCGATCTTTTGATCGCGAAGCCGCTTTTCGTTGAGCCAATACGGGCTGGTGATCTCTTTGAAGGCGTAAATGGCGGCTTGGATCCCTTCGGCCCAAGCGACCGTGATGAGCTTGATATCTCCGTGGACGTCGCCGATCGCAAAGAGGCCTCGCCGACTGGTCTCGAAATAGGGGTCGACCGCGATACTCCCATCGTCATTCAGCCGGACGTCGAGCCGAAGGAACGTTTCTTTGGCCGAAAGAAAACCGATCTGAACGACCACGTAATCAGCCAGCAGCTCTTTTCCACTGGTCAGTTGCAAAGCGATCGCTCCGCCTTGGTATTCGGCTGAAGCAATTTCAGAGGCAAGGTGAATCTGGCCGCCCGATTGCAAAACACGTTCGACGCTATCTGATTTGCCAATCGGAGTTTCTTCTCGTACCACCAGATCGACCTGGGCGTCCCGTTCGAGCGCCATTACCGCAGCGTCGAGCGCCGAATCGCCGCCGCCGATGACCACAACGTGCCGACCGTCGTAGTTGCCGATCTTGGGGACTTTGTAGAAGACGCTTTTTGATTCCAAAGCGTCGAGCACCGGCAGCCGCCGAGGGAAATGAAGCAGTCCACAGGCGATCAGCACCTTGCGGCAGAGGTACTTGCCTTCTTTTGTGACGACTCGCTTGAGCACCTCTCCCTTTTCTTCTTGATCGGTTTCTTCGATGCCGACCAGCTCGTCATTGAACCGAAACTGCACCAAAGCATCGACCGCTTGCCGGTAAGTACGCTCAGAAAGCTCCTCGCCGCTGATGCCATCAGGGAAGCCAGGGATATCGACGATTTTTTTGTCGGCATAAAGAAACTGAGGCTGCCCACCAGGCTTGTCCTTCGCTTCGATTACCAGCGTCGTAAGCCCTCGATGGGCCGTCGTCAAACTGGCCGCCAGCCCCGCAGGCCCCGCCCCAATAATCACAACGTCCCACGAAGGTAAGCTCTCAAAATCGAGATCTTCGTCGAGCTTAGTCACCTTGAAATCAGCCATCGAATAGGCTCCTTGGTCGCGACAATTCTTAGAAAATCAGCGGAATTCTAATATTACCGTGTTCTACCCTGCCGGTAATGTGGCAACAAGCCTCCCCCGAGTTTTGCCGAGCGATCGGGCGAGGTTATAATCGACCGGAGTCATGCGAATCTGCCATGAAATCTTTGGAGAACTGAGATGAAAATTCGAGTTTGCCCTTGGGGGCTTTTGCTTGCCCTCGTGCTAGCCTTGGGAGCCGCCTTAGCCTTGGAAACCACTGAAGTTCACGCCCAAAATCGTGGTAACGGTGAGCTCTCTTCTCAGCAGAATCAACAAGGCGGACTTGGGCAGGGCACACAGACTGGTTTTGGGGGGGCTGCCGGTCAGACGCGGCAATTCTCTCCGACGGGCTTGTCTGGCCAACAGCAAAACCTGGGACAACAGCCAGGACAGCAGCCGGGCGTCCGTCAAAATGGTTTTATTGGGAGCAGCGCCGAGCAGATTCGCAACCAGCTACGCAACCAAAATCCTCAGCAGAGTCGCCAAGCGGTTTTTAATTTTGCGATCGAGAGTCTTAATGAGCTACGCGAATCGAGACGCCAACGGCAAGCGCAACGCAACGCAGCGCCGCCGGTGCGGGTCCATCTGCGTCCACTTTTTTCCGTGCCTCAGCCCACCTCTGCCGAATTGACCGCGCGAGTCCGCTCGCAGCTTAGCAAAGCAATGCCAGACAGCATTGCATCGCCACAGGTCTCGGTCAGCCAAGGCACCGTGACATTACAAGGGCAAGTGAAAAGCAACTACGACCGCCAGCTCATGGAAAAAATGGCCTCGCTCCAGCCGGGCGTCTCGCAGGTCGAAAACCGCCTGACTATCGAGCCGCGTCAGGGAGAGCCGGAGTTCCTTTTGCCACTTCGCTAGACGCTGCTTGCGAGGACTTGCGACGTGCTGCAGCAAGCCGACTCTGCCAACTGCTGTTGTCCAGCTTGATTGAGGTGACTTTTTGAGCAGTGCTCGTTTGCAGCTCAGACGTTTTGCTGTATTGCGCCAAGCGAACTTCGCCCACCTGCTCCACCGCTGGGGCAGTCTTACCGCCGGCAAGACGTCGCGTGCCCGGCAGGAGATGGCGCGTCTGCTCGCCGACGATCAACGCCCCTTGGTGCGGCTCAAAACGGGCAATCAGACCAATGTTTTTCTGCTGGCCCCCGACCGCATCCCACGGCAGCCAAAAACTATACGACGCCCCCAGTTTTGAATCGCTCTCGTGTCGCGTAAATTGCTCGCGTGGAAAGACAAACCGCCGAGTGGGTTGCGTCTCATGTGCCGCACGCCCTTCGTCATCATAGGCGTAGACCACCAGTTGCCCGTCGACACGCACCGGATCTTCCGAGTCTTCACTAAAAAACAGCAGCCGACCTCCAAAACCTCGCTGCGGTGGTTCGCCCTGACGATTCAACACCGTTTCGGTCCAGGTACTCACCAAGCGGTCCGGAGTTTGTGACGCAGCCGCTTCCTCTTCCTTCTTGAGACCGATGGCACGACGCACGTCCAGCGATTTGGCAAACCGCCAGCCCTCGCCTTGCCCGCCACCCATCGTGCAGCCCGTCGCCGTAACCATCAGGAAAAGGCACCAAGTCAATCGCTTTGTAAATCTGAGCATAATAGTAGGGTCCGCTGTGCGGACCACCAATGGAAAATTGGACTCTTGTTTTTGGTCCGCACAGCGGACCCTACTTATTGGGGTACCGGCTGATAATGTTGCGGCGCGATGTGCTGTGGAAAAACGGTTTCGGCCTCGGCTGCACCGGCGCGATCGGTCTGGCTACGCAAACCTGCCGGTCCGTGCAGATTGACCACATCAGACAGGCACCAGTTCATCCGTGCCGACTCGACCTGTTTGAGCATCTCTGATTCAAACCGATTGCGAATCACGTGAGGCGTCAGCACGATCAACAACTCTTTGCGAGTGGTCGAAACGCTATCGAACCGAAACAGATCGCCCAACAGTGGAATGTCGGCCAAAATCGGCACCCGGCGATGCAGCGAGTTTTCTTCTTTCGTGATCAAACCGCTGAGAATCACCGTTTGCCCGCTCACCGCGCTGACCGTCGTTCGTGCTTCGATGACGTCTTGGATCGGAGCAAGCACCGGGGCACCATTCGGAGCGATGGCCACCGGCACGCCCTCGGAAAGTGGACGCAAACGATTATTGGCTGCGTTCACCACCATCACCACCAAACCATCGGGGCTGATTCGCGGAATCACTTCTAGGCTCAATCCAACGTCGACCTGGCTGATCGTATTGGTAGGTTGTCCGGTTTGCAGGTTGGGGGTGCTGGAAGTAATGAACGGCACCCGTTGCCCAACAAAAGCATAGCCCGGCTGATTGTCGAGCGCCATGATCTGCGGCCGGCTCAACACTTCCATGCGTCGCGATTCTTGCAAAGCGCGTAACAACATGCTGACGCTGTTGCTACTGGCCGACAAAACCAGCCCGCCAAACCCGGCGTCGGAGCTAACCCGTTGCACGCCAAAGCTCGACAAAGCTTGCGCCGCCACATTACCTGCCGTGGCGAGCGAAGTCGTGCTGCCCGCGTTGCCTAGGGCTTGGTTCGGATCGCCAAAATTAAATCCTGGCGTCAGCGAGGCCGAATCGATCACCTGATCGGTAAAAGTCGTCGTCCCCCCACCGGCGTCATTCACGGTACGCACGTTGGTCGAACGATCGATATTCTCTAGCAAGCTGCGATCAAACAACAACGAGTCTTGCAGTCCTAGCTCGATACCAAATTCGTCGACGTCGCCCAATTCGATTTCCGCGATCAAGACCTGAATCATCACCATCTGGTCCTGCGCATCAAGTTCCTCGATCAAACGCGCGACCTCTTCGTAGTAGCGAGGCGTCGCGCTCACAATCAGACTGTTGCTTCCCAGCTCTGGGACCACAACCACTTCGCGTTCAATTTGCTGAAACGGACTTGCCGTTCCTGGGGCGGTCCCTTGCACGTCGCGTTCCGCACGCAGCCAATTGTTGAGTGCTAAGGCGACATCTTCCGCCGATTTGTTTTTTAAGCGATAAACTCGATTTTGACGCTGCCTCGCATCGGTCGAATCGAGCGTCCGCAAGATGGCTTCGACCGTCACCAAGTCTTCCCGCGTGCCAGCAACCAGAACGCTATTGGTCCGCTCGTCGACTTCGACCCTCAGCCCCGTGATGTCTGCCTGATTGCCATTGCCCCCTTGATTGCCTTGTCCCCGTTGCCCGGTGCTAAATAGCTGGTTGAGCATATCTCGCAGCGCTACGGCATCGCCGTTTTCAACAGGAAAAATTTTCAGTTCAATCGCCGCGTCGGGGCTTTGGTCGAGTTGCTCGATCAACGATTCCATCAGCGGCATACTCTCGCGAGGTGCCGACACAATCAACGCGTTGGCACTGCCGGAAGAAGTGATTTTTGCTGCGGCAAGCACTCCCGACTCGAGCTGACGTTGCCCATCGGCATCGATCGTCACGAGACGCAACAGACGCGAGAGCTTGCTGTCCGGGTTGTTGCCATCTTGGTCCCCAGTAAATGCTTCTTGGAGCACGCTTTCAAGGTCGCTAGCCACGGCGCTTTTCAGCTTGAATACCCGCAGCTCGTTGACCGCCTTGCTGCCAAGCAGATCGATCTTGGAAATCAATGCCCGTACTTCTGCCAGATCGCGAGGGGCCGCCCGGACGATCAGGCTATTGGTCCGACTGTCGGCGATCACCTGTGCCTTGGGGCTCAACGTACTGCTCCCGTCTTGGCTTTTCCCCGTCTCGCTAAACAGGTTTTCGACAATTTGACGAACATCGTCCGCCTTGGCATGTTCAAGCGGAAACGTCTCGAACTGCGCGGGACCGACTCCCGGTTTGTCGAGCTTAGCAATCGTCTCTTTGGCTCGCTTCATCGTCGCCGGCAAGCTGATCAACAAGACCGAGTTGGGCCGCGACAGCGGATAAACTCCCAAACTGCCATATCCGTATTTTGAACTGTTCAGCGACTCTTCAAAAATTTGCTTGAGCAAAACGGCCAATTGATCCGATTCGACATGCTCGAGCCGAACGACTTCGATCTGCGGATCGCCGATCGCCGACATCCGTTCGATATCTTCGATCACTTCTAACACACGCTGCACGTCACGAGGATTGCCGCGCAACAACAGAATATCGGTCCCCTCGATTGTTTCGATCTGCACAGGCCCCAACAGGCTAATGCCGACCGAGTCGCTTTGATCTGGGTTTGCAGGCCCTAGCTCTGGACTACCAAGCGGAGGCCGACTTTCACTTGCCTCGGCAAGGCTGGCTACTTGAATCGTGTTGACCGCTTGGCGAATTTTGGTTTCGGAGCCTGGCTTCGCAACGATCAGCCGCGAGATGCTTTTTTCGTTGAGGGGGGCATCAAGCAGAGTAAGAACTTTTTTCCAGGCTTGCACCAATTCCGCTGGGCCAGAAAGTTGCGCCAGCTTAGTTTCGGTATTGGCCCAAACCGTGACCGGCTCGCCCTCGGTTTGGTCGATATTGAACCCCAACCATTTTCCGGTGGGGTCTTGCGAGGTGGCAATCCGGTGCCGGAGCACTTTTTCTAGCTTGGTATGAAGCGAATGTGCCGTGAGCGTTTTGAGGTGAATCGCTAACTCTGCTTGTGCCTCTTCAGCGTAGCTGGACCGGACGCCTGCTAGCAAAAACCCAAAAAAAAACAATGCGCATAGCGCCAACCGCACAACAGGTTTCTGGCAACAGGGCGTGGTCCGTCGAGGCAGAATCATTGGTTTTGCAGTCTGAGGAGAGGGCTACCACACCGCTGGCGCAGAAAAATGGCAACCCGTACAATCAGAATAATCGGCAAAGTCTACCGCAATCCCCACCCGAAATTGCCAGAAAAGTAGGGTCCGCTGTGCGGACCACCCGACCCGACAGCCAGCAATGCCCCGATCGCCAGCAATGCTAGCCTGCGCCACCTTCGAGAGGCACAGCTTCGCTCAAATTTTGCCCAAGCTGTACCTGCACTTGTTGCGAGCCGGTCGAGACAATCACTCGGCGACGCTCCCCGTCGAGCTTTTCAATCGTGCCCTCAAAACGACCAATCTTGATCGCATCCCCTTCGCGAAAGTAAAAAACTTTGCCCGAGGTTTTCATCCGTACCGACATTTGCCAACCCTCAAGTCCATAATGAATGCCGCGTACGAAGGCTTGGGCCGCTTCGCTATCCTCCGCTTCTTGCTCGCCAACCGTCTCAGGGGGGCTGTCTGGGGCATAGACGGCAAACAAATTACGTCCAACGATGCTCTTTTGAAATTGCTCCAGAGACCGAGGCATGGTGTCCTGGGTTCCTTCGGCCAACTGATCCTTACGCTTGGCATCCGTCAGAGAGAGTGCGTCGACCGTCAGCGCAATGCTCAAACTTGTTCGCTTTTCGTTCGGCTTCAAGTCCATTTTAGAAATGCGATGCAAGTGTTTTGCCTGATAGAACCGGTAAAGAAAATCGGTGAGCGCTGCTAGCTTGCCCTCGGCACGCACCCTCAACGAAAGCTGTTGATAGCTGTCCGACTTGGTCCGCGAGGTTTGGACGTTGAGTTCCTTGATGGTTAGGCCAGCCGCAGAGAGCTGCTGCTGCAGCCAATCTTGATAGACCGACTTCGCGATTTCCACGTCGGAGGGCAACGACTGCCGCTGCCACTGCCGAAGTTTTTTTTGTGCCCGGCGTCCTCGCGCAGTAGCCGTGCGTGCGTCGCTTAGCGATTGGGCCACACTGCGTTGTTGATTCAGGTTATTTTCCAACGCTCGCTGGTACTTGCCCCAGCCCTGGGTGGCACCCCACAAAGCAACAAGAGCTACGACGGCACCGACGAGCAGTTTTTCGCGATCATTCATGATTGCGGCTCCCCGGCAGGAGGTTCGCTGCCCGTCGCCGAATCGCTGGCGTCGGTGATTTCTATCGTCGACTTAAAATGCCAAGGATAGTCTTCGAGCGTTTTGCTTGGTTCGCTTTTGCCACGCTGGGGACGATAGCCGCCCTCGCGCAATCGTGCTTCTAACGGCTGGACGGCTTCGTTGCTACGAGCCAGCGCATCAAGGGTAAGACGCCTCTTTTCTAGCACCAACTTGTCCAAGACAATGTCTTGATCCGTCGGAAAATCTTCGGCGTCGAGTTCCGTAGGACGCAATTTTTGGCTCACTTGCTCGAGATGCAATAGCACATTCGCCACTTCGGCATTCCAATCGCGAATCGCTCCGGCACGCTGTACGTGTTTTTTTAAGTCGTCGAGCGGTTCTTCAAGTAGAGTCAGTTCCGCTTGATCTTCCGTCGCTTTTTCCAGCGGGGCCTTGAGGTTGGAATAACCTTGCCAGCCCAATAGCAACGCCAACGATAACGCAGCGGCACCTGCCAAGGCATAGGTGCGAACACCAGTCTGACTTGCCGGGCGTCGGCGCGGATGAAGTAAATCAACCAAGGGCCGAGTCCCGCCGGCTTCGGCAATCGCAAGTCCGCTGAGCGGCAGTACAAATGGTGTCGACCCCGCTTCGGAGAGCAAAAGTTGTTTGGGAAGATCGACGGGCTGTGCCGTCATGCCGAATTGGCTCTCAAGCATCTCGGCAAGAACCGTCAATTTTTCTTGCTGCATACCTACCAGCGAAATAGTCGTTGTGCCTGCGCTTGCTTGTTGCGATAGCGCGAGTAGCGTTCGGCGCAACTCGTTGTTCATCGAAGCTGCCAACGCCGTAGGATCGTCGCTTTCGCTGAGCTGAAGTTGGCGAAAAAGAGTTACCTTTCCAGATCGGGTCGCCCAGAGGGTTGCTTCGCGAGCCAATGGGGCGACAAAAATTTGGGTGCCGTCGTCTGAAGCCACTTGCGAGGTTAGCAGCGGCCAACCAACGGCCAACGGCACGATGCGTTCGAGCGCCAAGTCCGCAGCACGACAAACTTGCCGTATTTTAGTGAGTTCCTCTGATGCCAGCGAGACAGTCAGCACCTGATAGGGCGTCTGCGAGTCGCCTGCGAGCGCAAAAAAGTCAAAACCGGCCTCCTCGTCCGGATCGCTAAGTTCATGGTCGGCTTGCAAGCGAACAAGATCTGCCAACTCTTCGGCAGGGCAGGGCGGAAGCGAAAGCAGTTGCCAATCCACCTCGCGACGACCCACGGCAACGACCGTCTTCGCCTTGCCAAGCGAATAGGGAGCCAGGGCTTCGGCCAATCGAAGGCCAACCGCCGAGGCATCTTGCCCCGACGCCAAGGCAACGCTCGAAGCAGCTTGCACTTGCCCATGCCGCACGACGACAGACTGAATCTCCGTTTCGTCCCAATGAATGGCAAGCGTGGTGGACATGTCTGGCCTAGGAGATTACTTAAAGAAAATAAAATGTCTCACGCAGAGACGCAGAGACAGCAGAGTTTTTCTCCGTGCTCTCCGTGCCTCCGTGGTGAAATGAAGTGCTTGTTTTCAGTCTGCGCGGTTCCTCCATTCTACACAACCGTCCATCCCAGCGAAGAATTTTACTTGGCTTCTTCGGCAAATTCGCTCAGCACGCTTTGCAAGAACCCAGGGCCAAGTCCGCTAAGGTCTTTCCAGTCGAGGAGCCGTGTTTGCTCTCCCGAGCGGTCGAGTAGCAGTGCGGCCCTGGCGCGAGCCGTTCCTGACTCGAAATAGCCGACCACCTGGCCACTGTAGACGTCTCCGCCGGTCGTCATATGGGGCAACATCGGCTTGAGTTCTTCCAGCGAGACCAACCCTTCGGCAATCAGCCAAGTCGGATGACGTTGGTCGCCGGTCGTGGTATCGACCTCGGGATCGCGGCTTGCGACAATTTGCTCGGCCAAGGCTTCGGTCATCGTGGGCAAAGTCAACAACACCGGCAGCGACGCTTGGTTGATATTAATCCGCCCCGCAATTCTTTCGGCATCGCTGACACTCGCCAGATCGAGCAAGTCGGCAAACGCCTGACGGTAACTCTCGGGGTTGTCCTTCCACGGAGACGCGACGGTTTGAGCTTGAGCAGGCGGTTTGCCCTCGACCCTGACTTGCGCGTCGATCAAATCGAGCACCGATTCGATCCGAGTCGTCGCCTCCTTCTCGAAATCAATGCTCAGCGTTTCCGCTCCAATGACAGCGCCGCTTACCGCTTGCTTTGCCGCCCCGTATTGCCGATAAACAATAACAAAATTGGCCTCTGCCTTGCCGAGTGCAGATTCGAGTTGCCCGTGAAGCGTTTGCAGGTTGTCGGAGTTGAGGTCGAGCTTCTGCTCGCCGTCGGACGTGCTGTTTTTTTCCAGACTATGCACGGTGAGGTAAGCCGACCAACCGCGATTCATCTGGCCACTGCTATTGTCCAACGCTTCGAGCTTGCCGTAAGCCAACTCGTCGTCGTCCACCAAGTAGTTGCGGTTGGTGTCAAAACCATAGAGCAACTCGATCGTGACGCCTTGCACCATCAGCAGCTCGTCGAGATGCGCAATCGGCCCGTTACGGGGTTGGTAGGCAGGCACAAGCGTTTGGTAATACGACGCCTCTGCCCCATTGCTACGGGGCAAGTCGTCTGCGTCCAGCCAATCAAGAATCGCATCGGCCACGGCTTCGTCCATGCCCGGGAGAGCAAGCAACCGGTCACGCGGCGAGTCGGTTTCGTCTTCCGCCCTGTCTTCCTCGTCTTTGGGCACCAAAGAGTTAAGATTCAGCTTAGCCGACTCGTTTTCGAGGCCGTAGCGCAACTCCTGATAATATCCTTGGCTCATCGCCGGGGCGAGCACCGTAAAACGCCCACGGTAACTGGCCATCTCGTCCTCGACGACCAGCACATCTTGCAGAGAATCGGGATTATCGCGCAGCCCACCTTGCTGCTCAATTTCGGTGGCCGTCTGTTCCAAAAATACTCGTAAAAAATTGGCTCCCGACTGCACCAGAGATTTTGCCTGGAGGTGATTGCCTTGATAACGGGCAGCCAGATGCTCGCCGCGCATCAGCAACATATAAGTCGAAGTCGTCAACGACATAATCACAATCGCCACCAACACCATGAGCAAAATACTCCCACGAAGGCAATCCTCTCGTCGGCGTTTTTTTAGGGCAATGCAAAACATGATTTTGTATTGGACGCTCAATTCTCAACGGCGACAGGCAGTGGAAATTCAGCTTCTTCAGGCTGCTGGACATTCGGCAATTTGACGACCAGACGATATTCAACCAGGTTTTCTTTGCTGCGACGCAGCTCCTCACGATCGCCGGGCGTGCGGTCGGCAGCCTGCTCAAACGGCTCTTCGAGCAAGGTCAGACGAATTTCGACAGCCGAGGGCAACGCTTGCTGCTCGCTAGAATTCCATTCGTCCGAAAATTGTTCGCCATCGAAATACGAAAACGCTAGGTCAACGACCTCTGGAGCGATCAACTCGCCACTTTCCAGATTGCCGCTCAAGTTGTCCCCCGTCGAAGTGCTTTCGGAGTTCGAGGCATTGGCAAGCCAAGCGGCGGTAGAAATTCGCTCGCGGAACAAACCCGAGTAGCCTGTCCCCAACGGCCTCTCGCCCACGCCGGCTGCGGCCAGCTTTTGGGTCAATAGCTCTTTTCCTTCTTCCAGAAAATAACGAACCGTTTGCGGCATCTGGCTTTGATCGGCTTCAGACGTAGAAGCTGGGTTGCTCGCATCCATGAGCCGGTGCTGAAGCTCCCACTGCCAAGCCGCAGCGCGATCGATTCGTAGTTCAGTCGTGCTACCAAAAATGCCTTGCGATTCAGTTCCGTCCGACGTGGGCGGGGCCTTGTAACGCGCGGCACGCAGGTCCTTGGCGATTTGGTGAAGCAGTGTACGAGCCAACTGAGCCGATTCGACCTGCGTACGGCTAGCGTCGACACGCACTAGGTAGAGATCAATGGCCGTGGTCAACAAAACAAGAACCATGCCCGTCAGACCGATCGCAAGCACCATTTCGAGCAACGTAAATCCACGGCTACGCATCGTCATTGCCCTCCGCGGTTGGCTCGCTCGTCGCATCCTCAGTCGTCGAGACCCAGCGCACAAGCCGATATTTAACCGGACGAAACTGCCGTTCGACATCCTGCTCCACGACGACTTCGACCGACACGAGTCCCGTCAAATCCGTCGTCTCAAGCGTTACCGAAGAGACCCAGGGAATCGCGGAGTCGGCCTCCAACGGCTCACGCGAATGGGCGGCCAAGTCGGTCACCCCGGCGAGCATCTCGTCCATGAGCGAACTGGCAAGCAACTGTGCTTGGGATTCTGCCTGCGCGTCGCTCGCGTTACGGCTAGCAAGGCTCATCACTTCGCCCAGGATTGCAATCGCCCCCGCCAAGATGGCCAGCGCAAGAATCACCTCAAGCAAAGTAAATGCTGACTGGCGGTGTTGCGATGGAAGTTTGAGCATGGGAGACCCACTTTAAGGAGACCACATTAACGAGATTCAAGCCGACCGACTTCTTCACGCGAAAGCACATCACTAACACGACCAACCCCGGTCAACGCACGCAGCGTCGCCCGGCGAAAAAGCCCTCGGCCGTTTTCGAGCAGCAAGCTCGCCGTCGAAGTGGTCCCGTCGGGATAGAACAGAATCGCCGCAGACCACTTCGCCGTGGTGGTTTCTTGGTCGAGCCGAGTGACGCTCGGCTCTCCGTTTTCGTCGGCTAAAACACTTTTGGCGGAGGAAAACAGAATCGCTTCGGGCAGCGAGGCTTCGAGCTTCCAGTCCTCTAGCTCGATTTCTGCTTCGGTACGGCCAAGCGTGTTAAGCGTCGTGTCGTCTTCGAGCGTCTCGGGATCAATGCCGCCCAGCCAAGGATCAACACGGTAGTTGCTGCCCTCTGGCTCGAAGCGAAATTGATAGGCTTTTCCTGATTCAATCGCATGCGTACGGGCTTGCGACCAAGCCGCCAACATCTGATCGCTCCCGCCGCGCAGCCGGACGGAGGCCAGACTGCCCTCGAACAACGGAGCCGCCAAGCTGCTAAGAACGACGATCAACACCAAGACGAGCAGAAGCTCAACGAGCGTCATGCCGCTGTTTAGGTTTGTAGCGTTTAGGTTTGCAGCGATCCGGCGATGCGTAGCATCGCGGCTAGGGGTCGTGTTTCCTTCCGCTTTCCGCTTTCCGCTTTCCGCTTTCATTCCTCCTCCCAGTTACCGATGTCATCATCGGTGCCGCTTTGCCCGTCGGGGCCGCTGGACCAGAAATCGTACTTGTCTTTGTTCTTTTTGCCTTCGGCCAAGTATTGATAATCATTGCCCCAAGGGTCTTTTTTAAGCTGCTCGACATAGGGACCGCCCCACTTGTCTTGGAGCGTCGTGTCGCTTGGCTCTTCCCAAAGTTCTTCCAGCTTGAGCGGAAACTTGTTCATGTCGAGCCGGTACCGACTCAAAGGATCGGCCATCAGTCCGGCCTGAGCTTTGGCCGCTTGGTTACTCGCCTTGTCCTGCGTACCAATAAAGACATTGGTCGCCAGCGATCCTAAAATCACCAAAATTACCAGCACCAAAAGGACTTCGATTAGCGTAAAGGCCGTACGGGTCGAACGCCTTGGGTATTGAAATGTTTGTGTGTGTCTCATGGGAGGGGAGGTTCCTTTTCTCTGTTTCCTAGGTGGGACTTGTGGGGAGGGGAATCATTCTACTCTAGATGGCCTATTCTAGACGGCCATGGCCATTTTTAACATCGGCAGCAGCAACGCCACAACAATCACGAGCACCGCCGACGCCATGACCAGCAGCATCACCGGTTCGAGCAGCCGGACCAGCAGGTCCAAACGCCGCCAAGTTTGCCGTTCTAGCGAGTCGGCGATATTCGTCAGCACCGTTTCCAGCGTGTTGGACTGCTCCGCAACGCCAATCATCTCAACAACATCCGAAGGGAAATGCCCGCTCGCCTTCAGCGGAGCAGCCAACGACTCGCCTGCCGTGATATTGTCAGAAGCCTCATTGATCGCCGCCGACAGAACACGGTTGCCGGTCGAACCCGAGCTAATACGAAGCGCATTGACGATCGGCACCCCGCCGGTGAGCAACGTGCCCAGCACTCGGCAAAAACGTGACACCGCCAAATTGCGATAAATGGTTCCCGCCTGCGGTAGTTTTAGTCGCCAACGATCCAAAAACCATCGCCCCGAGTCGGTCGCCAGTCGAGCGCGTACCAATACTACAAGCAGACCAATCCCCAGAGCAATCAGCAGCCCGTAGTCCGAGACCGTATTGCTGAGCCACAACAGCCAATCGGTCATAAAAGGCAACTCGCCCCGTGCCCGTAGGCGGCTGAACAGGGCCTCGAACTTGGGCACAAAAAACACCACCAGCACGCTCACAATGCCGACGCTAAAAACCGCCAGAAAAACCGGATAGGCCAGCGCCCCCGTGACGCGGCTTTTTAGCTCGGCCTGTTGGTCGGTAAATTTGGCGACGCGTTCAAGCGCTTCTTCCAAAAATCCGCCCTCGCCGCCAGCACGGACAATGCTTGTCGATAGCTCGTTAAACGCCCGTGGATGCCGAGCCATCGCCTCGGACAGCGATTGCCCGTCGGTCACGCGGTTATGCAGATCGTCGACCACATGGGCAAGGGCCGGGTTGTTGGTTTGCTGTCCCAAGACTTCCAACGACCGGAGCAGCGGCACCCCGCTACGGAGCAGCGCCGCCAACTGCAAATAAAACTGCGACATCGCCTGCGGCCGCACCCGTTGTGATCCGTTTTGCCCCGCCTTTTGCTTCGCCGCCTTGACCTCGACCGGAAACAACTGCCTGGCCGCCAACACCGAGACCGCTTCTCGCTGTGTGCCAGCCGACAGCACCCCCTCGACCCGTTGGCCGCCAGAGTTTCTCGCGATATAAGCAAAATCAACCATGACAACGATTGCGGAGTTCGGAATGCGGATTGCGGAATAAAAAAAGATCGTTAGCGTCGGCGGCAACGCCGAATCCTAATAGGGAGATCAAAGCCTATCGCCTTTCGTCACACGTAGCACTTCTTCGACCGTGGTCGTACCGTCGAGTACCTTGAGCCAAGCATCTTGTCGCAGCGTGTGCATTCCGTCGGCAAGAGCCGCCTGTCGTATCTCCCAGCTACTGGCCCGATCGTGCGCTAGTTGTCGGACGGAATCGGTCGTCGGGCAAAGCTCAAAAATTCCTTGTCGGCCCGAGAATCCCAGGTTGCGACACTGCCGACATCCCTCGGCGCGAAACATGGGCCGGCCCCCGTTCTGATAGTCCTCCCAAGGGAAATCATCGGGCAAATCTTCTTGCTTCGGTTCATAAGCTTGCCGGCAGCTCGTACACAAGCGGCGCACAAGTCGTTGGGCCATAACCGCCTCGATCGTGCTGGCGACCAAAAACGGCTCGATGCCCATGTCGACCAATCGGGTGTAGGCGCTGGGGGCATCGTTGGTATGCAGGGTGCTAAATACCAGATGGCCGGTGAGCGCCGCTTGAATAGCGTTTTCTGCGGTTTCGTGATCGCGGATTTCTCCGACCAGCACGACGTCCGGGTCATGCCGCAAGATCGCACGCAACGATTTGGCAAACGTCAGTCCGATCTTCGAGTGGACCTGAATTTGGTTGATCCCTTCCAACTGGTACTCAACCGGATCCTCGGTCGTGATGATTTTGGTGTCTTCGCTCTTGATGTCAAGCAACGCGCTATAAAGCGAAGTCGTCTTTCCCGAGCCAGTCGGCCCCGTCACCAGCACGATCCCATGCGGCATACGAATCAAATCGTCGAAACGCGAGCGCATTTCGGCGTTCATACCCAGCTTTTCGAGCGAAAACTCCATGTTGCCCTTGTCGAGCAACCGCATGACAATCCCCTCACCATGCAGCATCGGGATCACCGACACGCGGACATCGACCTCGCGCCCGTGTACCTTTAATTTTATGCGGCCATCCTGCGGCAGACGTTTTTCGGCGATGTTCAGACGGGCCATAATTTTTAGCCGACTAATGATCGCCGCTTGAAACTGGTTGATCTCCTGCGGCGTCGGCTGGGTGTGCAACATCCCGTCGATACGATAACGCACCTTGACGCCCGACGGCTGCGATTCGATATGCACGTCGCTGGCGCGCGAGTCGATCGCTTCGATCAGAATTTCGTTGACCAACCGAACGACCGACGCCTCTTGCGCCTCTTCCGAAATTTCCGATCCGTCGGTCAAAATCTCGTCAAGCAGTTCGATCTCTTCGTCGTCGCGTTGGGCAAGCAGGCCCTCGATCGTTTCGCTGCCCACGCCCAAATGCATTTTGACACGTTTGGCAATCGCCTCACGAGTCGCCAACACCGGTTCAATCCTCAGCCCCAGCGCCGCGCCCGCTTCGTCGAGCGGATAAAGATCCAACGGATCGGAGGTCGCAACGAGCACCGCCCCGTTACGACGTTCGACAGGAAAAAGTCCGTGGCGGTGAATTAGCTTTTGCGGAAAGTCGGCAAGCAGCGAGAGATCGACTTCAGCCGTTTCGAGATCGACCAACGTCATGCCGACTTCTTCGCCCCAAGCACGCAGCGCATCGGCTTCGCTGACCAGCCCCATTTCGATCGCCGTCTGGTCGAGACGCACACCAGCCATCTGCGCACCGCTGGCCTTCGCCAAGCCGGCATCATCCAACAGCCCATGTTTTATAAGGATCTGACCCGCGTCCATCGAAAAATATCTTCACTGTGCCGAAGTTGACTACGATTCTCAACGCCCCACGTTAGATTATGTCCCGAGACGCTCCCGCCCGCAAATGTTTTACCCACAGGTTCGCCTAGGCGTGAAACGACCAATTCTGGTAGTTTATGGGCACTTTTACAGAAATCCACTTTCCTTCTCGTTCTGAAAAAATGATTGAACCTGCCGAATTGATGCAGTTAGCTATCGAAACTTGCCGCGAAGGGCTTGCCGCGGGCCAAAGTCCCTTTGGCTGTGCGATTGCTCTAGGCGATCAGGTTTTGGCACGGGCACACAATACGGTCCTCCAGACGACCGATAGCACGGCACACGCCGAGGTCAACGCCCTACGTGCCGGGTGCCGAGAGGCAGGCCAGATTTTTTTGACCGACGCGATCGTAGCCACCACCTGCGAGCCTTGCCCCATGTGTATGGCGGCTCTACATTGGGCACGCGTCGGCACGGTTTACTATGGCGCGACGATCGCCGATGCTGAGGCCACCGGCTTCAACGAGCTGACGCTACCTGCGGCCGATTTGCTACGCCTTGGCGGCAGCGACGTCCAACTCAAGAGCGGCGTTCTTACCGACGAATGCCGCCAACTCTTCGCCGACTGGCAAGCTAACCCCAGAAAACAATCTTACTAGCGTCTTCAATCATCAATCCCACATCTTCAATCTCACATCTCTCATGGTTACCAAGTTCGATCTGGCCGAAAACTGGCTCCCTCGCTACACCGGCATGCCGCTCGAAGCGTTTGGCGACTATGTCCTGCTGACCAATTTTTATGCTTATGTCAGCACCTTTGCCGAGAAGTTTGGCTGCCCGATTTATGGCGAAGACCGACCCATGCAAGCGGCCACGAATGAAGACGGACTGACGATCATCAACTTTGGCATCGGCTCTCCCAACGCCGCGACCATCATGGACCTGCTGACCGCCTATCAACCCAAAGCGGTGCTCTTCCTAGGAAAATGCGGTGGCCTTAAAAGTTCGACCGAGATTGGCAATTTTATTTTGCCCATCGGTGCGATCCGAGGCGAGGGAACCTCAGACGACTATTTGCCCCCCCTGGTGCCAGCGCTTCCGTCGTTCAAACTACACAAGTTTGTGTCGGAAAAACTGGTCGATCGCAGCCTCGACTACCGCACCGGCGTTGTTTATACGACCAATCGTCGACTCTGGGAGCACGACGAGGAGTTCAAATCTCGCCTGCGAGAATACACGCCGATCGCAATCGACATGGAGGTCGCCACCATTTTTGCCGTCGGCCACAAAAACGAAATCTCGCGCGGTGCGCTGCTGCTCGTCTCCGACTTGCCGATGACCCACGAAGGCATCAAAACCCAAAGAAGCGACGTCCAAGTAAACCAAGAATGGTCAGAAACCCACCTCGAGATCGGCATCGAATCGCTGACCGAGCTAGGAGAAAAAGGCGAGAAAATGAAGCATTTCCGCTACTAGCGACCGTTTTTTGCATGTTTGCGAAAAGTCGTTATCATCGTTAGGGCGTAAAGCCCCATTCTTCTGTCAGAGCAGCGAGAACAGCCAATGCCCCAACGATTAAGAAAGCGAGGGTTCACGCTTGTCGAACTCCTGGTGGTGATCGCGATCATCGGCATTCTGGTGGCGCTGCTACTGCCCGCAGTACAAGCGGCCCGCGAGTCGGCCCGGCGCATGCAGTGCCAAAATAATCTCAAAAACCTAACGCTCGCGGCGCTGAATTTTGAATCGACCCAAGGCTATTTTGCGCCGGCGGCACAGGAGCGAACTAATAGTCCACCTTCCGGTATCATGCCGCCCCTGGCACGTCACAACGGGCTGACTATGCTGCTGCCCTACTTTGAACAAGGGAACGCTTTTACAGCTATCGACCTGGACTGGGATTGGAATGATTCGGTTGGTTCAAATAACTTTGAAGCGACGAGACAAGATCTGAAAGGCATTTTGATTTGCCCTTCTTCGCCAGGTGGTCGAGATGGTTTTCATTTGACAGACTACCTCGCAGCAAGGTTGGTCGACCCTGACACGCTTGGGTCATTAATCGCCGCAGGTAGATTGGACGGCAAGAACGGTGCGCCGAAGAACAATCCCCTATGGGATGGTATGCTGCAAAGCGACTTTTTGCACTATACCGACGCGAGCAAAACAGATCGGCGACGAGTCAGCCCGAGAAATGTCACGGATGGACTCTCTCGCACTTGGATGTATTTTGAAGTGAGCGGTAAGCCAGATTGTTACGATGGCTCTGGGGCATTAATAAAAGCCCATGATTGCGGTAATAATCGTTTTCGTTGGGCCAATGGGGCAACGGCCATGGCAATCAACGATTTTTGCGGCACCTCGCAAATTATCAACTGCAACAACGTCAACAAACCCTATGGCTTCCACCCCGGCGGCATCAACATCTCTTCGGGCGATGGTCGTGTGGAATTTTACACGGAAGAGATCGATCCCAATGTCTTTGTAGCGCAAGTCACAATGGCGGGCGGCGAATTTTAGCCCCGTTGGCAGGCCCCGGCTAGTTGCGTTAGGATGCCCTTCTCCAAGCCTGTTTTCTGGAACTTGAGAAGAGACCGATGCCGCGACGAACCTGCTATTACGCTCTGTTACCTTTTTTAACATTGTTGCTGTGCAGCTCGGCCTACGCCCAAACGCCCCTGCGAATCGCAACCTTCAATGCCGAAATCCTCACAGCTCCCGGACGTCGCGACGGACGCCTACAAAAGTACCGCTGGGATCTGGCGCGGCGCGAGCAGTTCGAGCGCGTCGCGGCGGTGATCGAAGCGATCAATCCCGACGTGCTGAACTTGGTCGAGGTAACCTCCAAGGCAAGTGTCGACCTGTTGGTCGAAATCCTGCACGAAAAAGGATTAACCGACTACCGGGGCTACCATGTCGAGAACAACGATGGTTTTACGAGCATGGACGTGGCGCTGATCAGCAAAATCAAACCGACGCCGGTCGACGGACAGCCGATTCGGACCATGTATTCCAAGCGAGACGATCCGACTTGGCGACAAGCCTATCAGGTGAAAACCAAAGCTGGCGGTACAAGCAACCGGAATGCAAGCATCTCGCGCAATGCGGTCTTCCTTTTGGAGATAGAGGGCTACAAACTGGGATTTCTTGGCTTACACTTGAAATCGAACCCCAGCAACGACGACGCCAACACTTTGCGAGGGGCGCAGGCCAAAATTGCTCAGCGCATTATTCACCAGGAAATCGTTGGCCGCGGCTATCTGCCGATTGTTCTCGGCGATCTGAACGACTATGACCCCGACGTACCCGATCGCGACGAAAAACGCAGCACGCAGACGACCGTACTGCGAGACCTAAAGAATTTCGACCAACAGCTCCTCGGCGATGAACTAGCAAACGTCGCTCGCCGAATCCCCCGCCAGGCAGACCGCTATACGTCGTTCTGGGACCGAAACGAAAATCACGCCCGCGACCCGTACGATGTTTTTACCATGATCGACCATATTTTACTGCCCGTCGAGTTGATGCCCTTTATACAACGGGCGTTCATTTTTCATTGCGTTGATCTTGAGACTTCCGATCATCGTGCGGTCGTCGTCGACCTTGTCTTACCAGAAAAAAAATAGCGAGAGCGTGTGACCCAATGCTAGAGATTTACGATCAGACAGAGGCAGCAGTCGCGGCGATTCGCGAGCGCTGGAACGAAACGCCACAGGTCGGCATTATCCTAGGAACCGGCCTGGGCGGCTTGGCCGAGCAGATCGAGTCGCCCGTCGCGATCGACTATGCCGACATCCCCCACTTCCCAACTTCAACAGTAGTAAGCCACAGCGGACGCCTCGTCTGTGGACGCTTACAGGGCGTGCCGGTCGTGGCAATGGAGGGGCGTTTCCATCAGTACGAGGGCTACTCGCTCAAGCAAATCACGTTGCCAGTTCGAGTGATGAAGGCGTTAGGTGCCGAGCTGATGATCGTCACCCAGGCGGTCGGAGGGATGAACCCACTGCACGAGGCAGGCGACCTGATGATCGTCGACGATCATATCAATCTACTAGGCGACAACCCGCTGGTGGGCGTGAACGACGACCGCCTAGGCCCGCGATTTCCCGATATGAGTGCGCCTTACTCGCCCGAACTGATCGAAGTCGGACTAGAGATCGCCCGTCGAGAAAATTTCGTGGCGCATCGAGGCGTGATGGTTGCGGTGACAGGCCCCTGTTTGGAAACCCGAGCCGAGTATCGATTCTTGCGGACGATCGGCGCCGACGTGGTCGGCATGTCGACCGTGCCCGAAGTAATCGTCGCCGTCCACTGCGGCCTACGCGTCTTCGGAGTAGCAGTCATCACCGATCAATGCCTGCCCGACGCGCTAAAACCAGCCATACTCGAAGAAATCATCGCCATCGCCAACGCCGCAGAGCCAAAGCTACGAGCACTCGTGCTGGGCATCCTTTCGCACGAGGCAACTCACTAGGGGAAAGAAAAAATTCTCTCGCAAAGGCGCTAAGGCGCTAAGGCGCAAAGATTATTTATTTCAATTCCCTTTGCGCCTTAGCGCCTTTGCGTGAGACTTTCGCTACCTTCCCCCTTCTTTTTTGTGCTTTTCGCGTTTTTCGTGGCTATTCTGTAGCTCCGGCACATCCGCTTATTGAAGCTGGTTTTGACTAGCGAGGTCGGCGTGCTTTTCAAGGTCGCATTTTTCTAAAGCGGCCAGATGCGGCAGGTTACGGTACATATCTTCGTAATCAAGGCCGTAGCCAACGACAAATTCGTCGGGGATTTGGAAGGCAACGAAGTCGGGCTGGCAATCGACTTCTTGCCGACCTTCTTTGCTAAGCAGAACGGCCGAACGGACCGAGTTGGGACGGAAGTCGGCCAGCTTTTGGAGAACTTGCTGAAGGGTATGTCCCGTGTCAAAAATATCGTCGACCAGCAGCACATCGCGCCCCGAGATGTCGATCATCAGTTCCGAGTTGACGATCAGCTCGCCGCGCTCGGTCGTTGCACCCCGGTAGCTGCTTGCTTGGATAACCCCAACACGCATGGGCACATCAATCTGACGGATAAGATCAGCGAGCAGAACAACGCTGCCGGTGAGGATCCCAATAATCGTAAGCTGACGCCCCGCGTAGGCCGCTTCGATCTCGGCAGCCATACGCGCAACCCCGTCATGCAGTTGCGCTTGCGTGAGCAGTGTTTTCATAGCGGGCGACTCATTATAGGTGCTGGAAGAAAAGTGCCCGCAGATAACGCGGATAAAGCGAGGATGAAATGAAACCACGAAAAAGACGAAAGACACGAAAGTGTGAGGCGTCTCAATTCGTTTTTCGTGTCTTTCGTTCCTTTCGTGGTCCCCCCTTTTTCATCCGCGCTTTATCCGCGTCATCCGCGGGCTAACTTTTAGGAAATCAAGCAATGCTCAAGCATCGCCTCAGGCGTACAAACATAGCTGGCTAAAAAGGGGCCGAACTCGGCATACTGGGCGCTAGCCTGATCAAAACGCATACGGTAGACAATATCTTTGAGGTATTCGGGGTTGGCCGCCCAAAGCGTGACGCCCCATTCCCAGTCGTCCAGGCCCAGGCCGACACTGATCAGCTGGCTGACTTTGCCAGCGAAGGCCATGCCGCTACGGGCATGTTCGCTCATCAGCGTGTTGCGTTCTTCTTTGGAAAGCATGAACCAGTTTTCGCCCACTTTGCGTTTTTTGTTCATGGGGTAAAAACAGGTGTTCGGATACTCGGGGAAGGTCGGGGTCAAACGTTGTTTGTTCATACTAACCAGTCGAGCCACGTAGCCCTCCACTTTTTTGGTGTAAGTCGGACTGCCCTCGGTCTCGCCTTCGCCAAGAAGTCGTTGGCCAAACTGCTCGACGCTGGGAACGTACTCGCTGATCTCGGTCATCGAGACAAACGAATAGCCAGGCACCAACGCGACACCCAGCGGCCCGGCCATCAGACGTTGATGAACCGAGTCGACCTTCAGCGGGTCGGTATCCATCACCATCAGACCAAAGTCGGCTTTGTGGCCGCTGACCGTGGAAGTTTGCAGACGAAGCGGGGCGTCGTCCCCCTCGGGGTTAAGCGTCGCAATAACGTCGGCCCGACCGGCGGCAAGTTGTTCGGACGAAAGGCTGGCGAGTACGCCTCGATTCCACGAGTAGTAGAGATGGCTGCAATGCCAACCCCCTTCGGCAGGGGACAAAGAGATTTCAGCAGGCTTGGCGGTATGGGCGGGACGATTCATGGCAGGTGCGGACGGTCCCTAAAAGGCGAAGAAGGTAATTAAAATCAGTCCGCATGGTAGCAAATCTCGGGGCGAGTGGGCAGTGGTTCGATTATTGGTCTCGGACGATTGCAAAGCCGTGTTTCTGACGGCATGAAAGACTTTTCAGCACAAATTTGAAACACGCCGCAACGACGGAAACAACGAAAAACAAGCGTCGTTGCGTTGTTTCGTCGTGTTTCACTTTTCCCCCTTGAACCCATCCCCAACTTGGTACAGGCAGTCCTCTCAGTTCGATTCCATAAGCGGTCCGTACGCTCCCGGCTGGCGGCAGTGCCGGCCGTAGATCCCCTTCTCTCGCAACTGCCTTCTTTAATGCCAATGCTTCCAGTATTTTTGCAAGGCTCTTAAGCCCCTCACTGTCCCCATGAATTTCCAGACGCTCGTTTTTTGAATCCCATTCAAAAGTAATTCTACCGTTGGGACTAATGTATTTACTCATAGAGGAAGCCTCCTATTTGAGAAGGGTACGGCGGCGGAGGGTACGGCGACATAAGTCTTTTTCGGCCTGCCCGGCCTCCGCATCGTTGCTTGCAAGCCAAGTTTTTTAGCTGAACCATGCGAACAAGTCGCCTGCACTGCAAGCTTCTGTTTCAAATATCAGCACAAACTTCGAGACAGGCAACAGAGAGTTGGGACGCTGGCAGGCCTTTTGCTGATGCTGGCATCCCCTTTCTTGGGGGAATGGGGGCTTTTTTCCGATAAATCCGACTTTTCTGAAAGTCCTGAGTTTGCCGGGACGATAACTACTCTACGTGCTTTTTCTCGGGGGGGCTCCCGAGACGTTGATCGAGCGGCAAACGCTGGCCGATCCGCGTCGATGACCAAGGCGGTAGTTGCGACTTTCGTGACTGCTGAGGGTCGAATCGATGAGTAGCTCCATAAAAATATCTCGCCTCGCATTCGTAGCGAGCCTCTTGCTCTGTCCTCTGGTGGTTGCGACCACTGCCAGTGCGCATCATACAGGCGCCCAGCATCTGCATTTCCAGAGACCTGGCCAGCCGACGGCGCAAAGCGAACGGATCAACAAAAAGTTCCAACGGCCACACTTGGCGGGAGAATCGCGCCCCGAAGTAAAACAGGTCGCAAAACCGACGCCTGTCCGCCGGGCGGAGGTTGCCAAGACAACAAAAAGAATCGTTCGGACAAAAACAAAGCCTGCCCCCAAGCGAGCAAGTAAGAGAGTGCAAGTTGCAGTCAAAAAGAAACGAACCGTAAAACGCGATCGTCAGATAACGCCGGCGAGTCATGGCCATGATGCGTATGCCTTCGATCTAGACCGTACATTTTTACCAGTTTCGCATGGCTGCGATACCTGCGATGGGCATTGCACTTGCGAAGCGAGCTGCGGTGTAGGCGAGCCAAGTTGTGGCATGTACGAGCCTGGCTGCGGCATCAGCGAACCAGGATGTGGATGTGCAGCAGAACCGAGCTGTGGATGTGCAGGTGGATTTGCCGAGCCAAGCTGCGGCTGTAGCGAACCAAGCTGTGGTATTTGTGAGCCAAGTTGCGGACTAGGCGAGCCAACTTGCGGAAGCTGTGTCGCCCGTCCTGGAGCTGATTACTGGTGTTTTCCGATCTGCTTGCCCCGTTTCAAAGACCTTTCGGTTTGGGGCGGCGTGCAAGGATTCCGAGGGCCGCGAGATTTTGCACCTCTGGGAAATCAGTCACGAAGCGACTCAAACTTCGGTTTCCACGAAGGATTTAATCTGAGCGGACGAACGCCCTTGGTCGGGCTAATGTTTCCTCAGTTGAGCTATCAGCTTGGTTATCAAGGCGTCCAAAGTCGGTTGCACGGAACCACCACTTCCGTGGATGATCGTTCACAGCAGTTTGTCACGGCCGGATTCTTTCGGCGTGTAAAAACCGGTTTACAGTTCGGAGCCGTCTGGGACTTGCTGCGTGACGACTTAGACACCGATATCGATCTGCACCAAGTCCGAAGCGAAATCAGTTTGAAGAGTCCCCAGGGACGAGAAATTGGTTTTTGGACAACCACCAGTACCAACAATAGTTCTTCCCTAGGCGTCGCCTACGAGGCGGTCGATCAGTACGCGTTATTCTACCGTTGGCACTTCGGACGCGGCTACGAAAGTCGCCTCTGGGGCGGAGCAACCGAACACAGCGAAGGTCTGTTCGGCGGCGAATTTTCGGCACCGCTAAGCGATCGTTGGACCCTCCAATCAGGATTCAACTATCTGATCACCGACGAGCCAAACGGACTGGCGGGCGTCCGAGAAGAATCCTGGAACATCGGAATCAACCTCGTCTGGCACCTAGGCAAAACCGCTCGCACCGGCTGCCGAAGTCCGTATCGCCCACTGTTCGGAGTAGCCGACAACGGCTGGATGTTTGTCGACCGAGTGCAGTAGTCTGAAGGGATGATCATGCCAAAAACCAAGGTTTTTTCAGGAAAACTGCAAGGTCATGTAGAAAAAAAATTGGCCACAGAGAACACCGAGAAGGCCTTGTTTTCAGGACTCTGTGTTCTCTGTGCACTCTGTGGCTATTCCTTACCGCGGTTTAGTTTTTGACTTTGCCGTTCTCCTGGGCCAAATCCCCTGTTTTGCGGGATTTTGGAGCGGCCTCATGCCGATATTTTGAGTAGACTAAAGCGTTTGCCACTTGCCGGACAGCTTTGGCTGGGCAACTTGGCTTTCTTGTTTTGGTACCCTCAAATTTTTTTGGAGAAGAGCGATGCAGAAAATGGAAGCGAATTGGGAGGATGAAGAGAACAATCGCCAGGTGGCTGTTGCCGTGGAGTTCACGCGCAAGGAAAACGCCATCGAGATTCAATCGCTCACTCCCAAGCAAGTCACCTTTCTGTGCCCCGAGTCGAACAACCCTTTGCGTAGCGTTGGCGTTTGGACCGAAAAGGGCCGCGCCCTGTTGACCAAACAGTTGCACGCTGCCGGCTATCTGCCCCAACTCGAAGAAGAAATCGAAGCCTCCTTGGCGGTTTGACTTTTCCTGGACGGTTGTGCTGTTCCGAGAACGCTGCTCAGCGGCGCTTCTGGATGGGCGCGGGTGGCCCTTGGATCTGCAGTTGCTGTAGGCCTTGCATCTGCAACTGCTTCTGCTTACCAAGGTTGTTGCCCCTTTGCACCATCTGCGTGTTGTCGACTGCGCCCCACGCATCAAAAGTGACGCTGACCTCGCGGGTCTTGTTCTTGCGCAAAAGTGTGAGCTTCACCGTATCGCCCGCCTGATGCTTGGCAATCCGGTCGGTGAGATCGGTGAACAGGTGGACCGGCTCGCCATTGAACTCCGTAATGCGATCGCCGCGCAAAATGCCGGCTTGGTTGGCGGCTCCGCCCGCTACGACGCCGACCACGCCGACACTGGTTTTGATCGGGTCGTTCGCGTTTCCGTGGATGCCAAGCATCGGCCCACTACGGGTTTCGATCGTCGTGGTGGGAAGCTGTTGCCGTAGCTTCTGGACGGCCTCTTCCGAAAAATCAATGCTATAGAGTTCGATTTTCTGTACGTTCTGAGACGAGACAAATGCTCTAAGGCTGGATCGGTGAGCGGAGCAACGTGCAATCCAATGAAGTAAGCGTGACGCACCTCGGCCAAGTGTTTTAATCCTTCGTTGCCCCCTTTCCATTCGGGCCCAATACGAATGCGCAGGTTCGGGTAGTTGCCCTTGATTTCAGCACCCAGCTTGACGAGCATTTCGAGGGCCGACTTTTCGCGAGCGTCCGCCAACAGCCGCCTAGCCATCGCGGATTCTTGGGGGCGATGGCGAAGCTCAGCAAGCTTTTCGAGAGCCGCCAACCGAAGGACCTGCTCCTTCGATTCTGCCCAGAAAAGCAAAACGTTGATCGCGCGTGTTGCGCTTTCTAAAGAGCCTTTCTAATGATTGGGCCACGACGGCTACGGCCTCAACAGCCGGTAGGGCAGCGATCTCGAGCTGCTCCTGAGCACGCTGACGGACATCATACTGGTTGCTATCGAGGCTTGTGATCCACTCCTCAATTTGTTCGGCAGAGACAGCAATCGCGGGCCGTTCTTCAGCGCTCACCCACCCCGGGGCAAGGATTGCAAGGGCGAAGCAAAGGGCGAAGTTGGGCAGATGCAAGGGACGCATAGATTTTCGTGCGAGCTGTTTCGGGTCGTGTTGAGGGCCATGTTGAGTGCAATCGTATTATAGCATTTTTTGAAATTGGTTTCGTCGTATAAATTCCCGTCGTATAAACCAGAGCCTTTTTTCTTGGGATGACGTCCCAAGGGGCACTGGTTGTGGGGGTGGCCCAGTTGGACTAGAGTCTTATCTTTGTAGGAATCACGCACCATATACGCCAAATTAGCGAGCGACCAACCGGACGACTTCAACCGAGCGGTAGCTCGCATAGGTTGCGGCCCTGCCGCTTAGAGTCTTATTCTCATGAATTTTGCATTGCTAGGAACAGATCAAGCAGAGCGTTGCCCTGGCCCAGGCAGCTCAAGCAGCCGGACATTCGATCGTCTGGTGCGGCGATCTCGTGGAAGACGCAGGCTGGACGGGCGAGGACCTGGGGGCAGAGTGGGAAGCTCTCTACGATACCAGCCTTGTGGACGGACTGATCGTTGGACGCGGCGCGGCGACCGCTTCGCTACGAAGCGAACAGGTAAATCAGCTCTCCAAGAATGGCGTGGCAATTCTGGCGTCGTTTCCGCTGGTCGATTCGGTCCTTTCCTACTACGAAATCGATATGGCACGTGGCGAGAGCGGAGCGCTGCTCCAACATTTTAATCCGTTAGCCGCCCAGACAGAAATCTACAAAAAATGTGCGGCATGGGTTGCCCAGGGACATCCCGAGCTAGGCTCGATCGAGCAAATCGTTTGGGAGCGTCCCCTGGCCGAGCGGACACAAGAGCGCGTACTGTGGCATTTTGCGCGCGATGTCGAATTGTTATCGCAGGTCGCCGGGCCGCTGAATCGTCTGGGGGCCTTAGGCTCGCCCGACGAGGCGGCAACCTATGCGGGCTTAAGCGTCCAGCTGTTGGGCAAGAGCCAAGTACCCGTGCGATGGCAGGTCGGCCCGGTCGAGGAATCCGAGTGCCCCAGCCTAGTGTTGATTGCGCAGCACGGCAAATTGAAAATCGCGTTGGACCAAGCGGCCCGACCCGTCCAACTAGAAGTGCGCCATGCAGGCGATACGCAAACGGTAGAACTTGAGCCAGTCGATGCGGCCAAGCAGGCTGTGCAGCGCTTTGCCGGGGCTATCGAACACCGAGATGCCGGCGAGAGCACTTGGTCGCAAGCGCTGCGTGCAATGGAGCTGACCGACACCATCGAAATCAGTCTGCGGCGAGGACGGATGATCGAAGTCCACCAGCAACAACTGACCGAGGAGCTGGCCTTCAAGGGCACCATGTCGGCGTTGGGCTGCGGAGTCTTGTTGCTGCTGCCGCCGCTGCTTTTGTTTTGCGGTTGGGTCGCCGACTTGATGGGATTGCCCGTCGCCAGATACTGGCCCCATGTGCTGTTGCTACTGCTAGGCGGATTTCTGAGCATCCAGTTAATCCCAAAGTTGCTCTTCCAACGCAAAGAGTGAGCGCCCCCCACTACCACTACCCCGGGCGAACCGCGACCGTAAGGGACCGGAGCACCCCGCCCATTAAAAGGTACCGAAGCAACCCCCTGTCAAACTTTTCCGGTTAGGCAAAAGATTCCGCCCAAAACGTGTCGATGTTTCGAGAGTAGGGTACTCCTTTCTTTTCTTGATAGCATACGTTGGCTGGGATTCTTCTTAGTGACAAAGTTTACGGTAAATGACCTGACCGGTTTGCTAGCACTGCTCCTCCTGAGCTGTTCGGGCTGTGCTGCCGAGTGGTGCCATTTGCCGGATGATTTTGCTTGTGCATTTTCTCAAACCCAATTGGGTTGGGAGCTGAGAGACGTTTGCGGCAGCCTGGACGGTTGTGAGACGTGTGGTTCGGGAGTTCAGTGTGGCTGCGGTGTCCGTGTCTACGAAGATGCCGTCTGGATCGACGAGCCGCCAGCCCTTGCACAGCCGGCACGACGCCCCCGCATCAAAGTCGGGCCGCCTCCGGTCAGCTATCAGCCACCCATGCCACCAAAATTTCTCCCAGTGCCAGCATGCTCCGTCTTTGTCGGTGCAAACACTCACTTTCCCGTTTCGGTGCCAGGCCAAGTCGAAGTCGGCTACGGACCCCAGCTAGCATTTCCCGCAGGCCAGTGAATTGTGGCACGTTGGTCCTTATTCCTATTCCTAGTGAAGAAGAATCACCACGGAGCCACGGAGGACACGGAGAAAAATATTTTTTCCTCGCACCTTCCCTCTTCCTCCGTGCTCTCCGTGGTCAAATCCTCTCCTTGCTTTCAGTGTGAGTTCTAAGTGACAAGCTAGGTCGACTGTGCGGGCTGAGGGTTATGACGCTTAAGCGTGTCGTGATGACTGTCCGATCTGATCAGTAACACCCGGTCCCTTGCGTTGTCGCCAACGCAATCCCGCTTAGTGGCCGGTTTTTGCCCGTACTTGATGCGGTGCGCTGATTTCACTTTGGATGACCCACGATGCTCGACTTGCGCACTGCCCTAGGCTTTTTCTTTCGATTTCGACGCAGACTTGCAACTGCTAGCATTTGCCAGTTGTTTTGTGCCTGCATTGCCAGCGTTTGCGGTGAGCAGCGATCGATTGACCCCGGTCGTTCGCGCAGTGCGCGATGCTCGCCCGGCCGTCGTCAACATCCAGGGCCAAAAATCGATCAGCGCAAGCCCCGACGGCACACCGACCCCGACGCGCCAGGTCAATGGCATGGGCACCGGCGTCGTGGTCGATCCGCGTGGCTACATTCTTACCAATCATCACGTCGTCGACGGCGTCCGTAAAATTAAGGTGACGCTCAGCAACGGACAAACCTACATTGCCCGTGTCGTGGCCCGCAACAAACAGACCGACCTGGCGATGATCCGTATTCGGACACCTCGCCCGTTGCCAGTCGTTCGGATCGGCACCTCCGAAGACCTGATGGCAGGTGAGTCGGTGATCGCCGTAGGCAATGCGTTTGGTTATGAAAACACTGTGACAACCGGCGTCATCAGCGCGCTGCACCGAAATGTGCAGGTCAACGAGACGCAGCAGTACCTCGACCTCATTCAGACCGATGCAAGCATCAACCCCGGCAACTCGGGCGGGCCGTTACTCAACATCGACGGCCAGATGATCGGCGTAAACGTCGCCGTGCGAGCCGGGGCGCAGGGCATCGGCTTTGCGATTCCGGTCGACAAGGCCCTAGAGATTGCGACCCGCATGATGAGCATCGAAAAGCTCGACAACCATTGGCATGGCCTGACGGCCCTCTCCTTGGACGGCCCCAAGGGACCGGTGACCGTTGCCCGTGTCGACAAGGATAGCCCTGCCTCGAACGGCGGGCTAGAACGTGGCGATCGCATCGAGCAGATCGGCGACACACGGATCAACCGCCCGTTGGATATCGAACGGGCATTGCTCGGACGTCGCACCGGAGATCGAGTTGGGTTGGTCGTTCGCCGCGATGGCGAGTCGTTGCAACTTCACATGGCTCTGGCCCGTAGAGGTCAGCAGGGGCGTACTCGAACACGACGACAAACGGCGCAGACGACCGATTCTCTACAGCAGAGAACTTGGGCCACGCTTGGCCTCAAGCTAGAACAAGAGCCTGCCGATTCGTTCCGAAACTTAGGCGTGCCCTACCAGGGCGGAATGCGCGTGGTCTCGGTACGGTCCAAGAGTTCGGCAGCAGAGCAAGGCGTACAGGCGGGCGACATTTTGGTACGGATGCACCGTTGGAAAACCGCCTCCGAGAGCGATCTCCGCTACGTCGTTAGCCATGCCGACAAACTAGCGCAGGGCGGAACCGTAAAATTCTACATCGTCCGAGGCGACGAAACCTTCTTCGGACACATGTCCGTGGCCCGCCGTTCGGCTTCGTCGGTGCGATAGGATCAGTTAACCGAGCGCCACAGTCACGGTTTTCGATTCGGTATAAGCCGCTAAGCCCGCTTCGCCCAGTTCGCGCCCAAGGCCGCTTTGCTTAAATCCACCAAACGGAGCCGCCGCGTCAAAGACGTCGTAGCAGTTGACCCAAACCGTGCCTGCACGAACTTGGCTGGCAAATCGGTGGGCTTTGCCAATGTCGCGCGTCCAGACGGCTGCGGCTAGGCCAAAGTTCGTAGCGTTTGCGCGTCGTACGATTTCGTCAAAATCGCTGAACTTCATAACGCTAAGCACCGGCCCAAAAATCTCGTCGGTCGCAATACGCATGTCGTCGGTCACACCGGTAAACAGCGTCGGCTCGACAAAGTAGCCCTGGTCGCCGTGGCGTTGGCCGCCGGTGACACACTGCGCGCCGTCTTGCTTTCCGTACTCGACATACTTCAAAATCTTGTCGAATTGCGCCTTGTCGACTTGCGGTCCTTGTTGAGTTTCGGGGTCAAACGGATCGCCCAGACGCCGAGTTTGATTTTTCTCGATGAGTCGATCAATCAGCTCGTCGTGGACGCTGTCTTCGACAAACAGACGGCTACCCGCACAGCAGCATTGGCCTTGGTTGAAGTAGAGCGCAAAATGGGCACCCTCGGCGGCGGCGTCCAGATCGGCGTCGGCGAAAATCACGTTCGGACTTTTACCGCCAAGCTCAAACGTAAGACGCTTCATGCTCTCGGTCGCCGCACGCTGGATAATCTGGGCCGTCGAGAACTCGCCAGTAAAGGCAATCTTGTCGACGCCCGGATGCTCGACCAGTGCCGCTCCAGCAGTCGGTCCGTAACCCGGCACCACATTCAGAACGCCATCGGGGATGCCCGCCTCTTGAGCAATTTCCGCCATCCGCAAACAGGAGAGCGGCGTCTGTTCGGCCGGTTTCATGACAACTGTGCAACCGGTGGCCAACGCTGGCCCCCACTTCCAGGCAGCCATCAGAGCGGGGAAATTCCACGGAATGATTTGCCCAACAACGCCGACAGGCTCGCGACGGGTGTAGCAGAAAAAATCGCCGTTAATCGGAATCGTGTCGCCTTGGATCTTGTCGGCCCACCCCGCGTAGTACCGAATGCAGTCGATCGCCAGCGGAATATCGGCCGCACGGGCGTCGTTGATCGGCTTGCCGTTATCGAGGGTTTCTAAGCCAGCCAGCTCGTCGGCATGTTGTTCCAACAAGTCGGCAAATTGGTACATCAGCCGCCCGCGTTGTCGGGCATCCATCTGCGACCACTCGCCGCCATCAAACTGCGCACGAGCCGCATTAACCGCCAAATCGATATCTTCTTTATCCCCTTCGGCAATCTGAGCGATCACTTCTTCGGTCGCCGGATTGATCGTGTCAAAAGTTTTGCCGCTGGCAGCAGGAAGCCATTTGCCGCCGATGAAGCAGAGCGTTTGACGAACTTCGGGAGGAGCGATTTTGCTGAGGACAGTGGCCATGAGAGAGCCTTCTGAAGTGAGAGAACGAAATGACAAAACGAGAATCGATAGCCAGCCATTGGCCATCGTAGAAAGGAACCCTCATTGTAGCTTTCTAGGATTCAGGCTGCTAGAGCACGCATCGATCGCGTGTCCCGACCTCTGAGGACCAAAGAAATGAAAAGCGGGACACCAAAAATAAAAAGTAATCCTAGAGACTTTCTAAAACCGTTTCGACAGGTTCGACGTCACCGTTCGCGGGCGTCGATTCTTTGCGAAAGACCGACCCCGAGTCGACGGCAATAAAACCGAGTTGCTCGTAGAAGGCGAGGGCCGCTTCGTTGGTCGTCATGGTTTGGGCTTCGACCGTGGCAACACCCCGGCGTTTTAGCAAGCGAAAGGATTCACCCACCAAGTAGTTGGCACAGCCGCGCCGCCGCCATTCGGGATCGACGTACAGATCGCACATCCCGGCGGTGCAAACTCCCCAGCTCGCCGACAAGGGCTGAACATCCCAGAACGACGTCGAGGCAATCACCTCGCCAGTCGCTTTTTCGAGGAGCTGAAAACGGTTGCGTTGCTGAGAGCCCCAGACACAAGCTTCCCACCAATTGGCCGCCTCGGGGTCGAGCGTTTCTTCAATTTTGGTGGGACGCCGAAGTTGACGGACTTTGCGCGACACCGACGGACGAAATCGCATCAGGTCGCACTGCAAGATCGAGACCTGCGCCGACTCGCGGTAGCCCTGACGAAGACAAGCTTCGCGCAGCGCGGTGTTGGATTGCAAGACGCCCGGGATCTCGCTGCCGCCATAGAGTCCCAAATAAAAGGAGTTGAGCGGTTTGATCCCGCCAGCGTAGATGACCGTCGCGCCTTGGCTGCGGAGATACGCTTCACTAGCCGCGAGCAGATCGTCGGCGAGCGAAGCCTCTTCATGTCCGGCGCGAAGCATCAACATGTGGGTCGTGCCAAGGCTCGTATCGAGCGCGTTTCCTGTCTCGTCGGGGCCAAAACCAGCATGAACGAAGCCGATAGGGAGGTCGTCTTGCGTGGCAACAATCAGACCTTGGCGATCGAAGTGCGCTTTGGAGAAAACGGCGTATTCCAACAGCGGCGGAGAGATCGACTGCAACACGCCGCGCTGCGGGGGTTGGCTGCGCCAAATCTCGGCCAGATGCGGCGGGTCGGTGTTACGGAATGGCCGGAAGCGAAGCACAACGATCTTGCCACAAGGGGGGCGGAGCGGGGGAACCCATGATTATGGCAAGGTTACGGCAGTAAGCAAGGCGGAGAAGCAGGAGATCTGCAAAGTCACCCCCAGACGGCATGAAATGCTCTTCAAAAAAATCGACTTTGCAATCGACCTAGCACGACGGAACGAAGAAACGACGCTGTTTTTTCGTTGTTTCCGTTGTTCCGTCGTGGTTCATTTCCTTTCAAGCCGCCTGCTGACGCTTCGACCTACGCAACGCACGCCGGTCCGTCGGTTGGCCTTTCCAGCGCCGATGCACCCACCAGTATTGCTCAGGGGCGGTGCGAATCAGGGCTTCTAGGTGCCGGGTGTACCACTCGGTAAGCAGCGGAATCGACCCATACTGAAAATCGTCGTCCAACGGATCAACAATGTCCGCCACCTTCATATCAATAACCAACGGCTTTCCATCTCGCCGAAGCGCTGCCGAAACAGCGGTTGGTGCCAAGCTCCCCAACGTAAAAACCGAAACCGCCTTATGCGTCGAAGCCGGCTTGCCAAAAAAATCGACCCAACACGCACCTTGCCCCGCATGTTGATCGCCAAGCAAAGCAAGCGTGCCACCCCGATCCAGCACTTCTGCAATCTGATCGCCAGAGCCTTGCTTCGGAAGCATGTACTGGCCAGTGCTGCCTCGAAAACGGTTCACAAATCGATCAAGATAAACATTGTCGAGCGGCCGCGCCACCGTGTGGGTCGGAAACCCATGCAGCGCCAACAAAAATCCGCCCATCTCAAAATTGCCCAAGTGCCCCGAGATGATCACCGTCGGTCGCTCGTCGATCTGTCGTACCAACATTTCTTTCATGCTAGGGATCGACGAAAACTGCCGCCAAGTCGTCCGCTTCACCTTCCGAGGGGCATGGGCGATTTCCATGACCATCAACAACAGGTGCCGCCACATCGCAAGAGCAATCGCGTCGCGCTCCCCCTGCGTCTTCTCCGGAAAAGCAATCTGCAAATTTTCTCGCGTCACCTTCCGACGCAGCTTCAAGACCCTCCAACAGAACCATCCAAGACGCTCCGACAGCGCCAGGCAAGTGTCGAGCGACACCGATTGAATCGCGCAGATCAACACGCGGACAAAAAGATAGACACAATAATCAGCTAGCTGTTTAACGCGCACACGGGTTCCTTCCCTTAAAATCAGAACCCGTATTGTGCCCGAAAAGCGGGGAAGGGCGGAAGAGCGGTTTTTGCCGTCAATGGTAGCTCGCCGGCTACTCCCCATGCCGCGATACTCACCCAAGCTTCGGATCGCTCTTCAGCGGCAACTTCACCGTCTTGCCGCTTTGGGCCGCTTTGTAGATCGCCAAGATGATTTCGACCGCTTTGCGGCCTTCGTGGCCATCGACAGCCGGCGTGCCATCGGTTTTGATCGCTTTGACAAAGTCACGGATTTGCAGCATATGCCCGTGGTGCCCGATGGCCGAAGGGTCGGCCGCTCCGCCACCGCCGCTCTTACTTTTTTGCATCGCCTTGAGAATCGCCGCATCGCCGCGAGCCTTCTTCGCAAAATCCCAGGTCTTGAGATCTTCCTCTTCAAGCACAGCCGTCCCGTGGCTGCCGTGCAGTTCAATCCGTTTAAGATAGCCCGGATAGGCGGCGGTCGTCGCTTCGATGACGCCCAACGCTCCGCTCTTGAATCGAAGCGTCGCGACGGCAACGTCTTCCACTTCGATCCGCTTGTGAGCCAGCATCGCGGTTTGGGCTTGGATCTCTTCGACCGGACCCATCAGCCAACTCAGCAGATCGACCGTATGAATCGCCTGATTCATCAACGCCCCGCCCCCGTCCAGCTTCCAAGTACCGCGCCAATCGCCACTGTCATAATACTCCTGCGTCCGAAACCACTTGATATAAGCATCGCCTAGCGTGAGCCGGCCAAAACGCTTTTGGTCGATCGCCTTACGCATCTGGACCGACGAATCGTGAAAACGCGAAGGAAAAATCGTGCCAAGCTTGACGTCTTGCTTTTCGCACTCACGAATAATGCGATCGCAACGCTTGAGCGTAATCTCCAACGGTTTTTCGACAATCACATGTTTGCCCGCACGGGCCGCCGCCACGGCTGGCTCCATATGAGCGCCGCTCGGCGTCGCGATCGTCACCGCGTCGACCGCCGGATCGGCAAGCATCTTGGCCATGTCGTGGTACGGAGTGCAACCAAATTCCTCGGCAAACTGATTCGCCCGTTTGGCCGTCTGGCTGCAACAGGCAACCAATTTGGCTCCGCGAACATCCTCGATAGCACGGGCGTGAAAACGGCTAATCATTCCGGTGCCGATAATGGCAAAGCCTACAGACATGGTAATCCTGAAGAATGTGTGATTGAAGATGTGAGATTGAAGATGTGTTAATATGGCGACTCACCACCACATCTTCAATCGCACATCGTACATCTTCCATCAAATCGCATGTCCCAAAAATATCAGCCCCGCTTGCACATCGTCCTCTATCAGCCAGAGATCCCCTACAACACCGGCAGCGTCGGACGAACCTGCGTCGCGGTCGGAGCCAAATTGTGGCTTGTTCGGCCCCTCGGGTTTCGGGTCGACGACTACCATCTACGGCGCGCTGGGATGGACTATTGGCAACATCTCGAGTGGCAGGCGGTCGACGATTGGGCGGCGCTGTGCAAAGAATTACCGCCTGAGCAACATTGGTATTTCAGCAAAAAAGCGACGGAATCGTATACGAATATCAAGTTCACCGAGGGGGGCGTCCTAGTTTTTGGCCGCGAGTCGCTTGGCCTGCCCGAGGAATTGCTGACCGAGCACCCAGACCGCTGTTTACGGATTCCCACCCGAAGCGACGTACGAAGCCTGAATCTCTCAAACACCGTAGCAGTAGCCTCCTACGAGGCCCTCCGCCAATGGAACCAGTAAAAGCCTACGCCCCACAATAGCCGCAATACAATAGCCGCGATCCAACGGATCGCCGGAGCCAACCCTCCTCCCCGCCACCCCCACATTTTCAAGATTCTTGAGCAAATTCGGCCGACACAGCCCCATTTCAAAGGTTTTTCTCCGCCCGGTCGTCGCACGATCGGAGCCTACGCACTCAGGCTAGAGAGACCGGAAGCTGCCAGCCGACCACTTCCTTTAGGTCGACCCATCACTCTGGTCGTCCAGGCGAAATGGTTAAACTGGATAGATAGAATTGACGGCGGACCAGAGAAAGGTCAGTATAGGGTAGCTGTGCCCTGAAAGAGCTGACCGCAAGCCGCTCTGGGCAAGAAAGTGGCCTGCACAGAGGCCTCTTTGGGTTTGGCTCGGTTCGCTTTGAAAAGGAAAAAATGCTGCGATGACACTGGTTAGTGGCTTTGAAAAGATCGTTCGAGAGCAGGAGCCGCTAGCGGAGCGTACTTGGCTAAAATTAGGCGGGACGGCTTCTTTCTACGCCGAGCCAAATTCGGTCGACGAGCTAGCCGCACTGGTCCGCCGCTGCTGCGAAGAGGAAGTACCGATTCGTGTGCTGGGTGGCGGCTCGAACGTGCTGATCCGCGACGAGGGCGTTACCGGCATGGTCCTCAGTCTGACAAGCGGCGATTTTTCCGAGATACAAATCCATGATGGCCGACTCACCGCAGGCGGCGGAGCACAGCTCGCCCATGCCATCAGCGAGACCGTTCGCGCAGGCTTGGCCGGGCTAGAGCCTTTGGTCGGCATCCCCGGCACAGTCGGTGGCGCGTTGCACGGAAACTCGGGCAGCCGAGGCGGCGATATCGGCCAGTGGGCGTGCCGGGCAACCGTGATGACCCGCGCTGGCGAGATTGTCCAGCGCGACCGCGAAGATTTGGTGTTCGCCTACCGTCAAAGCAGCTTGGACGAGCTGGTGATCCTAAACGCCGAGTTCCAGTTGGAAGAGGACGACCCCGAGCAACTGACCAAGCGGATGCAAAAACAGTGGATTGTCAAAAAAGCGGGCCAGCCGCTGTCCCACCAGAACGTAGCATCGGTCTTCAAAAACCCACGCGGCATGAGTGCCGGCATGTTGATCGACCAAGCAGGTCTCAAAGGAACACGCGTAGGCAGCGTAGAAGTCAGCCAACGCCACGCCAACTTTATCCTGGCCAGCGACGGAGCGACCAGCCAAGACGTCTTACGCCTGATCGACATGATCCGCAGCCGAGTTGCAGAACGCTTAGGCGTCGAACTCGAGACCGAGTTGGAAATTTGGTAGCAGAGAGCCTGTCGGTCGACTTGCTCCCGCTCCCGCAACGCAGGAGGTGTTGCTATGGTTCGCATAAAAACCAATCAAAAATCTTCGACAAGCAAGAAAAAAAATCCGGCGACTCGGCAGGGCTTGGCCAAGCTAGGGTTTGCCAGTCGGCTAATCGCACAGCGGGCTAGGGTGCTTGTCGCTCTGGGCGTGATTGCCTGTTTGGGCTGGGGCTTACAAGGCGTCTGGCAACGCTTCGCCCCGCAGATCAGTCAGCATGAAAGCTATCTCCTCACCGACGCACGGATCACCATTTCGACGCTGCCCGAGTGGATCACCGGCGATGTACGCGGACAGGTCGTCCGCAATACGGGTCTCGACGGCCGCTTGTCGGTCCTCGACCCAGCTTTTGCTCAGGTAGTGGAAGACGCATTTACTCTGCACCCTTGGGTCGAATCGGTCGATCAAATCACAAAACGCTATCCCGCTGGCGTGCATGTCGAGTTGACCTATCGTCGTCCGGTGGCGGTGGTCGAGCTGGTTTCTCAGCAAGTCGTGCAACTCGTGCCCATTGATCGACGCGGCGTCCATCTGCCCTCCGCCGACGTGCCCGACATTCGCAAACGCTATTTGCCCCGGATCGGCGGTGTCGTCGAGCGTCCGCCCGTCGGACAGCCCTGGACGGACGAACGCGTCCTTGGTGCGGCAGAATTGGCAGAACAACTAGCCCCAGTTTGGGAAACGCTGCACCTAGTCGACATCTTGCCCTCCGCCCGTGCCGAAATACGCGAAGAGCATCGCTATTTTGTTTTCGATTTGATCACCAGCGGCGGCACCAAAATCATTTGGGGTGCGGCCCCGAGCGCGGCTCCGCCGAGCGAGGATAATTTCGCGGCCAAGGTCGACCGGCTGCGAAGTTGTATCAAGCAATATGGTCCACTAGATTCAGTACGAGGACCAGCAGAGGTAGACGTCCGAAAAGAACTGGCAATCACGCCCCGAACCGTCAAAAAACCCACCGCCAGCAAGCCAGTCGTGAAGTAAGCAGGAAAAGTTTCACGCAAAGGCGCTAAGAAAGGATGGGGTAAGAAGGAACCGCCGATGAACGCCGATAGAGGTATTTGAAAAACATCTGCGTTTATCCGCGTTCATCGGCGGTTCCCTTTTTCTTCCTTTGCGCCTTAGCGCCTTCGCGTGAGATCTTTTCTACCGTTTCGAGCTGCAACCCGCATCGAGAAAATTCAGGAATCGGCTTGCGTTTGCTGCTGGGCCGTCTCAATCACCAGTTGCTCGGCTTGACGAAGTTGCTCGGCCAGTTCTTCGCGGACAATGGCCATTTCTGGCGGGGCTTCGATGCCGATGCGTACGCCGCCGTTGCCCACCTTGACCACGGTCACGACAATTTTGTCGCCGATGAGAATGCGCTCGCCAATTTTTCGAGAGACTACCAGCACGCAGTGAACTCCGTTTCGATTCCCGGTTTTGATTTTCTAGTGGGCTCCGCCTGACTCAGGCCTTTGAAGCAACCATTCTTTCCGTGGAAAATCGGGTCTCTAGCAATACAGTCGGTTCAATATCGGTTAACCTAGTGCTGGCACGTAGGGAATGCAAGCATCCGTGGTATTTTACACGATAAAAAGAAAGAGATCCGTTTAGGGCAGTAGCCCACTTCCTGGAGGAATGCGTAGAATGCGTGCTTTGGGATGTCGCGATATTGCGATCACCTAAGCAAGAAGTCTCACGCAGAGATGCAGAGAAAAAATCTGGGGAACTCAGTGACGCTAGAAAGTGACTTGATCGCTTGGCTACAGGCCAATTTGCCCGGCAGCTCCCGCCTAGCCGTCGGCCTGGGCGATGATGCGGCTGTACTAAAGGGGTTCCAGCAGGCCGGAGCCGTGGTGACCACCGATTTGCTGACCGAGGGCGTCGACTTTTTAATCGACCAAGTCACCCCCGAGCAGATCGGACACAAGGCCCTGGGCGTCAACCTGAGCGACCTAGCGGCGATGGCCGCCCGGCCAGTCGCGGCCTTTGTCTCGTTGGTGCTACCTCGGCAGGGAACAAAAAAATTGACCGCCCTCGAGCTGGCAATCGGCTTGTATCGAGGCATGTTGCCATTGGCCGATCGCCTAGGGGTGACAATCGCCGGCGGAGACACCAACTCCTGGGACGGGCCACTAGCCATCAGCGTGACAGCCGTCGGCGAAACGACCCAGCAAGGCCCATTGCTACGAAGCGGTGGCCACTTGGGCGACCAACTCTTGGTCACTGGCCACTTGGGCGGCAGCATCCTCGGACGACATTTAGAGGTTGAGCCGCGCGTAGCTGAGGCACTCTTGCTGCACGAACGGTACAAACTGCACGCGGGCATCGACATTTCCGATGGGCTAGCGCTCGATTGTTCCCGCTTGGCAAAAGCAAGTGGTCTGGGCGCAGTCCTGGACCTAGCGGTGTTGCCGGTGAGCGAGGCCGCACATCGACTCAGCAAACAAGACGGCCGTTCGCCCATCGACCACGCACTAGGCGATGGCGAAGATTTTGAGCTGATCCTAGCTCTACCAAGCGACGAAGCAGAACGCTTGCTTCACAAAAACCCGCTGTCGATTCCACTCACAAGAATTGGCGAACTCGTCCAAACGCCCGGACTATGGCAAGTCGACAACACCGGTAAGCACGTGGCGCTAGAACCGAGCGGCTATCAACACCAAAGTGAAAAACAACATCAGGGGGAAGGATGACCGAATTTCGCTTCGTGGCTGAGAACGAACAGGCGACCGACCAGTTCGGAAAACTGCTCGCCAAGCATTTGCCCGCAGGCACCGTCGTGGCGCTCGTCGGCACGCTTGGAGCAGGCAAGACGCGCCTAGTGCAGAGCGTAGCCACCGCCCTGGGCGTGCCAGCCGAAGAGGTCACAAGCCCAACGTTTGTCCTGATCAACGAGTACCTAACCGGACGCATCCCAGTTTTTCATTTTGATACGTACCGCCTGCGCGACGATGACGAATTTCTAGAGCTAGGCCCCGAAGAGTATTTTGACGGCAACGGCCTAACATTCGTCGAGTGGGCCGACAAAGTAATCCACTGCCTACCCGTCGATCATTTGCATGTAGAAATCGAAGTCCTGGCAGAAACCAAACGCCAGTTCGTCCTGACGGCCAGTTCAGCGAGTGCCGAATCCTTAGTGCGCGAGCTATTACAATCGAGTGGATGAAGAAAAAACCTCACGCAAAGGCGCGAAGGCGCAAAGAAAGAAAAAGGTAGCCGCCGATGAACGCAGATAAACGCAGATGTTTTTCCGAACACCTCCATCTGCGTTTATCTGCGTTCATCGGCGGTTCCTCCTTACTCCACGCTTCCTCTGCGGTCTCTGCGACTCTGCGTGAGGCTTTTTCCCTGTCCACTGGTTGATGCCCTCAAGATGGTTTAGATTATGTTCTTGGCTTCTTTTGAATTTTCAAATTGTGATGTTTTCGGAGTGGATTGATGGCTAAAAAAACGATTGCAGATGTCGAGGTTGCTGGCAAAAAGGTCCTGATGCGGGTCGATTTTAACGTCCCCCTCGACGATGCCGGCGCAGTGACCGACGACCGACGTGTCCGGATGGCCGTCCCGACGATCCAGGACGTACTCGATCGCGGAGGGAGCGTCATCTTGATGAGCCACCTAGGACGCCCCAAGGGAGCGCCCGACCCAAAATTTAGCCTCCAACCAGCCGCCGATGCCCTCGCGAAATTGATCAACGCACCCGTGCAATTGGCCACCGACACAGCCGGCGACGATGCCACGGCAAAGGCCGCCGCCCTGTCGGCGGGCCAAGTCCTAGTGCTAGAAAATGTCCGCTTCAACGCCGGCGAGAAAAAAGGGGACGATGCCGATTACATCACAAAGCTGGCTGCTTTTGGCGATATCTACTGCAACAACGCGTTCGGTACTTGCCATCGCGAGCAAGCCTCGATGTACGCCGTGCCCAAGGCAATGAAAGAAGCAGGAAAACCGGCGGTCGTCGGTTTTTTGGTCGAGAAAGAAATCAAATATCTCTCCGAAACCCTAGCAAACCCCAAACGTCCGTTCGTGGCGATTTTGGGGGGAGCCAAGGTCAGTGACAAAATCAGCGTCATCGACAACCTCCTCGGCGTCTGCGACCAAGTCCTCATCGGCGGGGCAATGGCCTACACGTTTTCGTTGGCGAAAGGCGGACAGGTCGGCGGCTCGCTGGTCGAGCCAGACAAGGTCGAGTTGGCCAAAGAGTTGATCGCCAAGGGCGGCGAAAAGCTGGTCCTGCCGGTCGATACGCATTGCGGCGACGATTTTAATAGCGGTTGTAACAAAGTGGTCGTCAATGCGGGCCAGATTCCCGACGGTTTTGAAGGCCTAGACATCGGCCCAGAAACAGCCAAACTCTACGCCCAAATCGTCGGCAACGCAAAGACCATTGTCTGGAACGGCCCGATGGGCGTGTTTGAAATGCAGCCGTTCGACGCCGGGACCAAGGCCGTCGCCCAGGCGATCGCCGACGGCAACGGCACCAGCATTATCGGCGGCGGCGATTCGGCAGCAGCCATCGAACAGCTAGGCTTCGCCGACCAAGTAAGCCACGTCTCAACCGGCGGCGGAGCAAGCCTAGAAATGCTCGAAGGAAAATCCTTCGCAAGCGTCGATTTGCTTGATGAAAAATAAAAGAGCCTCACGCAGAGGCGCAAAGACCGCAAAGGAAAAAGAGTGGAGTAAGAAAGGAACCGCCGATGAACGCCGATGCACGCAGATATAGAGGTGTCCGGAAAAACATCTGCGTTTATCCGCGTTCATCGGCGGCTACCTTTTTCTTTCTTTTTCTTCCTTTGCACCTTAGCGCCTTTGCGTGAGGCCTCTTTTGCCACTAATCTTTTTTAGCGGTAAGCAGCGAGACCGCGATTAGCGTCGCAAAGCCGAGCGGAATCGTAACAATCCCCGGCTGACTGAACGGAACCCAAGCATCCTCAGCCGGTAGGCCGTAAACAGCAGAATAGGTGTCGCCGCTCAAAAGAATCCACGCAAGCGAGCTAGTCAGCCCCACAAAGATAGCCGCGACGATCCCCTGCTTCGTGACCCCTTTCCAGAACAAAAGCATGACGAGCGACGGCAGATTCGCCGAGGCCGCAACGCTAAACGCCCAGCCCACAAGGTAGCTGACGTTCATTCCCTCGAATTTCATGCCCAACGCGATCGCAATCGCCCCAACAATCACCGACGCAATCTTAGCAACACGGACCTGCTGGTGGTCGGTCAGCTCAACGCTCGAAAAAGTGCCAACCAGATCATGGGCAACCGCACCCGCCGAGGCGAGTATCAGTCCACTAACCGTACCGAGGACCGTCGTAAAGGCGATCGCCGAGATAATGGCGAAGAGCAGCTCGTTCATACTCTTGGCCAGAAGCGGGGCCGCCATATTGCTATTCGTAACGTCCATCGCACCGCTCGTCATGGCTCCAAGACCCAGGTAAAGCGTGAGTACATAGAAAAATCCGATGCAGCCGATCCCAGCAATCGTGCTTTTGCGCGCCGCCGCTTCATCTTTGACCGTGTAGTACCGGATGAGAATGTGCGGCAACGAGGCCGTGCCGCAGAACAGCGCGAGCATGAGCGACAAAAAGTTGAGCTTGTCCGAAAATTTCTCGCTACGAATCCCTTTGAATTTCGGATGTTCCCCAGGACGCAGAACGCGAGAGCCGGGCGTCGGCTTGGGCGAGTAGGTTGTAGTTGTCGAGCCATCGTCAGAGGTCGAGGTCTCTTTTTCCCAAAGCACGACTTCGCTTTGCTGAAGCGTGCTGAAAAATTCGATCGGCCCAAGCGGACCCGTACTAGTTTTTCCGTCCGGCAGCTTTGAGATAGAGCCGACCGGCCGAAGCGTGGCTTGTCCAGGTCCAGTGCCCAGCGGCAGACCGTTAATAAGAGTCTTTCCGTCCTTCGTCACCGTGACGGTCTGCGCTTGAGGCGTGTCGGGATCGACCTCAAATCCCCGCTCAAGAATCATCATCGTCAGCACCGCACTAAAAATGACCAGCAGCGAGCCTTTAAGAAACTGAACCCAAGTCGTCGAAACCATGCCGGCAGTAACCACGATCAGTATCACGACGACACCAACGATCAGCACACCAGCCCAGTGAGGCAACCCCAACAGCGGTTGCACCAGAACACCAGCGCCAACCATCTGAGGAATCAGATAAAAAATGCTAACCGCTAGGGTGCTGATGCCGGCAGCGAGTTTGATGCCCTTAGAATCAAATTTGGAATTGAGCGCGTCGGCAAAAGTAAACTTGCCAAGACGTTTCATTGGCTCAGCAACAACAAACAACGCCACGATCCAGCCCGCCAAATAGCCGATCGAGTAGAGAAACCCGTCATAGCCGTGAAAGGCAATCATCCCGCAGATACCAAGAAACGAAGCCGCCGAGAGATAGTCCCCAGCAAAGGCGATCCCGTTAACAAACCAGGGGATTTGCCCATGCGCGGCAAAATAGCCCGCCGAGGATTTGGCATTACGACCAAGATAAAAACTGAGTCCGAGCGTCACCGCGACGAACAGCAGGAAAACGCCGATGGCGATGGGCGAAGGGGTGTAGATCACTGCGAGTCCTCCGCCGAGTCGTTCGGTGTCGAGGATTTGCTAAAGATGCCGTAAATCAGTGCGAGTACAAAAGCCGAGACGATCAATCCAAATCCATAAAGAATCGCGACGTTCAGCCCCGCCACAGGCGTCGCTTCCATCGTCTCAGGCGAAAACGCATTCAGCAGGACAAACCCTGTGTAGAGGGCCAGATAGAGCAAAAACAAGCTCATCCCTAACCGCGAAATCTGTGACTGCATTGTGTGCTGCTCCAAGAGAAGAAACGATCAGAGACAAGTCCGTGCAGACGCATCGTAGCCCATCAGGGCAGTAAGAAGCAAGTGACCCTACACCTCAAGCCCCAACAAACGCATCAACGAAAGCGCGTTGCTCTTTGGAACAACCCCCTCACGCATCTGATAATCAAAAGTCATACGGTTGTCTTGCCATTGATCACGAAAGTGAACATTACGGGCGGGCACCTCTAGCTCAGCAATCATCTTACTCAGGGCCAGATCGTGGGTCGTCACGATACCGAGAGCATCCGCCTTGAGCAGACTCCGTATAACACCACGAGCGCCAACAAGCCGGTCGTGCGAGTTGGTGCCGTGCAGTATTTCGTCGAGAAGAAAAAGGACGGCGGTGTCTGACGTTTTTTCGGCCATCTCGACAACCAGCCGAATGCGCTGCAGCTCGGCCATGAAGTGCGAAGTCCCCGTTTGAAGCGAGTCTTGCACACGCATAGCCGCAGCCACCCGAAGGCGAGAGAGTTTTAGCTCGCGGGCAAAAACCGGAGCGCCAGCCCAGGCAAGCGCCGCGTTGATGCCGACCGATCGCATCAGCGTGCTCTTCCCCGACATGTTCGACCCCGAAACCAACAGCATGTGGCAGTCGTCCGAGAGCTGAACGTCGTTACCGACAGCCGTCCCAGGCGGCAGCAGCGGATGCGCAAGCTGGCTCGCCACAAATTGCGGCGCGTCGTTGGTGAGAATAGGAAAAGTATAGCTGGGGTTTTCGTAGTAAAATTGCGAGAAGGCCAGCAGCGTTTCGAGCTGCCCAACAGCCTCGAACCAACGGTCGACTTGCGGCCCATGCTGGGCACGCCAACGATCGATGGCACAGGCAAAGTGGAGGCTGACCATCGAGAGAAAGGCGAGCGGAGCGAAAAACAGATTGCGACGCATGTTTTCAAATTGGCTAACAAGACGCTCTAAGCGATGAATAGTCGCCGAGGCTTGCTCGCCATTGTCGAGAAGCTCGCTACGCAACCGTTGAAGTTCAGGGGCCTCACCGGCGACGGTTTCTAATGCGGCCACAACTTGCTCAATACGGCGTAGCTCAACCACCGCCTGTTCGCTGTACTGCTTGATCGCGGTCAGAGGGCGGCGTAACTGGTAGAGAAACGCCAATTCAGCAAGCACAACAACGATCAACGCCGACATCGATTGCGTAGCAAACCAGTAGATAAGCGAGCCAATGCCCGCGATGCCCAGCAGCGTCGCGACAACAAAAATCCAACCACCTGTCAAACCGCCGACATGCGTGAGCCACTGGCGGAGAGCGTGGGCGTTGGTTGGGTGTTGCAAAGAGCGACCGACGACGGCGAGTCGCTCGCGCAGGTCAAGCTGATCGCACAGACCTCGAACGGCATCTTGGCGTTGCAGAAGCGTTTCGTCGCCGGGGAGCGCCGTTTGAACATCCGGAGCAAGCCAGTCGGCCAAGGTCCTTTCTCCGGCGGAAGTAATCGGAGAGTTGAGAAGCTGAAAGAGCGAGCCAGGCCCAAAAAGATCGAGGTCGCCCGAGTAAGGATGTTCGGGGTCGGCAAAAGATGCGCCGTCAGGTTTTGTTTCCGACCAATTGCCATCAAGACGTTCTAAGCAGCGCCCGTAGTGGGCAATGGCTCGCTCGGCAGCCCGTTTTTTGCGCTGAACCGATTCGTGGTAGACAACTGCCGCGATAAACAGAGCGACAGGCAGCAGCAACAGCGACGCATGAAATTGCCAGCCACCAAAAACCACCCACGTGCATAGAACCCCAGCAAAGAACGCCGCCATCCGAAGGTTGACCGCGCGATCGTCGTCTTGCCGAAGCTGCTCGAAGGCTTCCCGACGAGCTTCTTGGCGGCTTTCATATTCTTTGCGAGCAGGCACGGATAAGTTGTTAGCAGTTAGCACTAGGGTTGCTCAAGACAAACCACTTCGACATTGAGATTGGCTTTCACCGCATGCTCTTTGCTGAGAAACTGGTCAACAGCATCCAGGGTTGTCGCATGAAAGTAGCGTTCACCACATTCGGTACAGACTTCGGCTTCGACATTCTCCACGAGATACAATTGGCCCTTCAGCCAATGCTGACGCGTGACCTTCTTTTTCGTCGTCTTGCTGTTGCAGGATTCACAGTTCATGATTGCACCTAAATTGCATAGGCAGTAATGATGATTAAATTCGCTTCTTCTTTGAATCAACAGAGAACAGCAACCATTCTACCATCAAGGGCCGGGCCTTGGATACGGTATCTTGTGCCACGTCGGTCTTCGGTCAACTTTTTCTCAATTCGCCCCTTAAGAATCGCATTTTCGACGTCTGCTCGTTCCAACTCATCGTCGAACATTTCTTCTTCAGCATGCGAAGAGAGGTAGTAGGTTCGGCCAACGATTTTCTGTTGGATACGCTGAAGTATGGCCATTTTTACAACTTCCTACAAAATAAACTTGCTCAAATCTTCGTCCTGAGCGATCTCGTCCAGACGCTGCCGGACATAACCCGCGTTGATCTCGACCGTGCTGGTCCCCATATCAGGGGCCTCAAAACTAAGCTCTTCGAGCAACCGCTCCATAATCGTGTGAAGCCGCCGCGCCCCAATGTTCTGGGTCGTCTGATTGACTTGATGCGCGTAGCTAGCAAGCGATTCAATAGCGTCGTCGGTAAACGCCACGGCGACCCCTTCGGTTTTCATCAACGCAACATACTGCTTGGTAAGAGCATTACGCGGTTCCGAGAGAATACGAACAAAATCGTCTTTCGTAAGATCGTTAAGTTCGACACGAATCGGAAGCCGCCCCTGAAGTTCCGGCATCAGATCGCTCGGCTGAACTTTATGAAACGCCCCCGCAGCCACAAACAACACATGATCCGTGCGGACATAACCATAACGAGTTTGAACCGTGGTCCCCTCGATGATCGGCAAAAGGTCGCGCTGAACACCTTGACGCGAAACATCGGCCCCCCGACCCCCGTCGCTAGCAACCACCTTGTCAAGTTCGTCGATAAAAATGATCCCGGTGTTCTCGGCCAACTCAACCGCTAGGGCGTTGACTTTTTCTTGGTTGATCAGCGTTTCGCATTCTTGATCGAACAGAACCTGACGAGCTTCGGCGACGGTCATTTCAAGTCGAGAAACATTCTTAGGCAGGATTTTTTCAAGCATCCCTTGCATATCAAAATCCATACCCCCCTCCATCCCGGGGCCGCCCATCCCGGGGATCATCATCGCTTGCGCCTTTTGTTCGATCACAATCTCGACATTCCGGTTTTCGAGTTCGCCACCCACAAGCATCGCCCGCATCTTTTCTCGCGTCCGCTCATAACGCTCAGGCGAGTCCGAGCTATCCACACCAACGTCAAACGACGCAGGAGCCGGGGCCAACAAATCAACAAGACGCTCGACCACTCGCTTTTTCGCTTCTTCTTCAACGGCAGCCATCTCGCGCTCGCGGACCAGCCCAATTGCGTTCTCAACCAGCTCGCGAATCATGCTCTCGACATCCCGCCCATAATAACCCACCTCCGTATACTTGCTCGCTTCGACCTTAATAAAAGGCGCACCGGTCAGCTTGGCCAGTCGACGAGCAATCTCAGTTTTACCGACACCGGTCGGGCCGATCATCAAAATGTTTTTCGGCGCAACTTCCTTACGAAGCTCTTCTTCGAGCTGCTGACGTCGCCAACGGTTACGAATAGCAATCGCAACCGCCCGCTTGGCGTCCGCCTGGCCAACAATGTGCCGATCAAGTTCAGAAACAATTTCACGAGGAGTCAAGTTTTTCACAGTTCTTCTATCAAAAAATGAAGGGGATTATTTTGTCGACAGCTGCTAAATAAGGAAAATGCCTCACGCAGAGACGCAGAGACAGCAGAGTTTCATTTTTTTCTCTGTGCCTCTGCGTCTCTGCGTGATTCTTTCAATGCTTATAGTCGAAGGACAACAAGGCTCACAGTTCTTCAATAGTTAAGTTTTGGTTGGTATAGACACAAATGTCGCCGGCAATCTTGAGTGACTCGCGCACAATCTCAGCAGCAGAAAGCGAGCTATGCTCCACTAACGCTCGCGCGGCCGAAAGAGCGTAGTGCCCGCCCGAGCCGATCCCAAGAATTCCGTCCGAGGGTTGAATGACGTCCCCCGTCCCAGAAACCAGCAGCGTATGCTCCTCGTTCACCACCGCGACCATCGCCTCAAGCTTGCGCAGCGCACGATCAGTCCGCCACTCTTTAGCCAGCTCAGTAGCTGCACGAGGCAGATTCGCCGGATAGTCCTTCAGTTTCGCCTCAAGACGTTCCATCAAAGCAAATGCGTCGGCCGCAGCCCCTGCAAAACCGACCAATATGCGGTCGTCCATCAGACGCCGAATCTTGGTCGCGTCCGCTTTGACGATGGTCGGCCCGAGCGACACCTGCCCATCGCCCCCCATAGCAACTTTGCCCTGGTGGCGAACCGTGAGAATCGTAGTCGAGCGGGTTTTCATAATCGTGGCTTCACAGGAGAGATCGAAAACCGCCCATTATCGCAACCCAAAGCAAAACGCGAAAGCCCCCAGTTAGCAGTTAGCGCCGTCGGCAACGACGAACGCCCCACACTCCCCCTCACTACTTCACACGCTCCTCACGCACTCCTCGCACCAAGCTTCTTAGCCTTACAAAGCCATTTCTTAGCACCCGCCGCACGCCCACACTTCGTACAGACATACTTAGGACGAGCAACAATCTTTTGAAGGTGCCCAAAATGCTCGCGCAGCTCCTCCCGCGACCATTCACACAGTTCGAGGCTAGGTTTTTTGTTGGACATAAAAATAAATGAAACACAACGGAACGACGCAACAACGAATCACGCTTCCCCTAAAAAAACGCCGTTTCGTCGTTTCGTCGTGTTTAGTTTTTTCAGGGGGTCCTTTTTTAGAAGGAATCCTCGCGGGACTCTGGGATTTATGGCACCAGTTGCCTATTCTATCAGACTCCCCCTTTCTTTGCTTTGACTGGAATTTTTGACTGGAATTAATTTTTGACTGGAATTAATTAATTTTTGACTGGAATTACTGATGCCCGCGAACGATCCTGAGCCGCTCCCCGAGATCCCCCGAAGTCCCGAGCTGATGTCCCCCGAAGACACAGGCCTACTGGTCGTCGACGTGCAGACAAAATTAGTCGCCGTGCAGTCCGACGCAGAGCGGGTCGTTTGGAACGTCCGCCGACTACTAGACGGAGCAAAAATCCTCGGCGTCCCCTCAGCCGCAACCGAGCAATACCCCGAAAAGCTAGGAGGCACGGTCCCCGACCTAGACTCCCGCTTGTCAGTTTCGCCACAAAGCAAATTGGCATTCAGCGCTGCCGCGTGCGACGAAATTTTTACGACCTGGCGCGCAGCAGGCATTCATCGAGTACTAGTCTGCGGAATCGAAACGCACGTCTGCGTGCAACAAACGACACTCGACTTATTAGCCGCCGGCTTTCAAGTCTTCGTAGCGGTCGACGCCGTGAGCACACGCTTCCCAATCGACCACCAAATTGCCCTACGCCGAATGGAAGCATCCGGCGCAGTGTTGACAACCGTCGAAGCAGCCCTCTTCGAGTGGTGCGCCAAAGCAGGAACAGCAGAGTTTAAAGCCATTAGCAAGCTAGTGAAGGAAACGCAGACGGAATAAACCTTACCGGCCAAAAAAACAACGCGCATCCCCCACCAAAATAAAACACAATCCGATATCTTACACGCTCAAAAAAAATGCCTCACGCAGAGACGCAGAGGCACAGAGAAAAAATTTAAAATACTCTGCTGTCTCTGCGTCTCTGCGTGAGGCTTTTCACAAACCCCAACAAAAAGGCCGCCACCACGAACGTATACTCTCCAAATTTTGCAGCAGCCGTGTTGCAACGCAACACAAGGAGCAGCACCAAACAAAAAGCGCGCGCACAAAACTCCTCGACTTTCGCACCCAATCCTGGGGCCCCCCTCCAATCAGCGACAAAAGTCACCCCCCAATGGCCGTATTGCAACGCAATACAAGGTGAATCACCCCCGACTTTTGCACTTTCCCCTCAACACCCCCTCTGCAAAAGTCCCCCCAAAATAGCCGCAATCCAACGGATCGCCGGAGAAAACACCCCAATTGCTACGACTCGATCACGCCTTCCCGCTTGGCCTAAACCACGGTACACTAACGGCTTCTGCCAGTCCCGCTGGCAAATCGCACAGACCAAGGAACCCAGGAGGCCACCGCTAAAGCGACGCCGGCCCCCACGGGTTTCTGCAATTTCGATGGAAATTTAATGGACGACAACAAAAAGAAGAGTGGCTGGGATTCCTTAATTGAAGACCTGGGCGTTCAGCCCGAAGAGACCGCCTACGAGCGCCACCAGCCCGAGGAGCAAACCATCGAGTCGACCGACGTCCAGGAACTAGCACCGACGCCCGAGGCAAAGCCAGGCGATTGGAATGCTTTGGCCTCGACCTTGGGTCTCGAAGTCGATGCGGTCGAGCCGCCCGCCGAGAGCAAGCCTCCCGTTACTAAGCCTCCGAAGCCAGTGGCCGCCCAAACCAAGAAAGAAAAACCAACCAAAGAGTCCGCCCAGTCGGAGTCGTTTGGTGGTTTCTTAGCAGAAGAAGCCCCAAAAGAAGTCCCAAAGAAAGCCACTGAGGCCGAAGTCGAAACCGAAGACCTCCCCCCGTTGCCCAGCCAGATCGATCAGGCATTGAGCGAATCGAGCTGGGACGACGAGTCGGACGATTCACCTTCCGCCGAAACTTCGGAGTCAGCCGCCGAAGCCGAAAGCGGCGACGGCATTTCCGGAGAAGCAGCACGCAGCGCGTTCGACGCCCTGTTCTCCGACGGCGCTTCGGGCTGGGGCAGCGCCTTCTTGGCCCCAGGTAGTAAAAAAGAAGAAAAGCCTGCTGAGCAGAGCGAAGACTTGTCAGACCCGTTGAACGCCAAAGCAGAGGCTCCTGGCGAGGAAGAAGAATCTGATCGCCCCAAACGAAAGCGCTCGCGACGTCGGCGTCGCGGTGGCAGAGGACGCAAGCCCGCTGGCGAGCGAACTGGCGAAGAAGTAGCCTCGACAGAAGGCTCGGAAAGCGTTGCCGAGCGTGACGGCTCAGAGGCCGAAGCGTCGACCGAAGAAACCAAAAAACCTCGCCGACGCCGTTCGCGTGGCGGTGCTCGCCGTCCGGGGGCTGAAGAAGAAGTGGTTCGTGATGACGACGATTCGGTCGATGATTTGTCCTCCTTGGACGATGACTTGGACGATGACTCGGACGACGACTTGGATGACGACACGAATGACGAGCTGGGAGAACCAAGCGAAGCGGGCCAGCGTCGAACCAAGCATCGCAGCATCCCCGCATGGTCCGAGGCAATCGGAATGATCGTCGATGCGAATCTCGAGCAACGAGCAAAATCGCCCAGTCGACCCCAGTCGTCGCGCGGCGGACGTGGTGGTCGAGGCGGACGTCGCCGCAGGAAACCGGAAAGCAACTAGCAAGCTTTGAAGCGACTTGCTATCGGAGGTTTTCCATGGGGACTGAAGTGACGCAGATTGCGGGCCAAGTAGTCGATATTGTTGGGCGGCGGACGTTTGCTGCTGAGGTTCTCTTTTCTGCGGGGCGCATTGTTGCAATCGAGCCGCTGAAAAGCGCACCCCCGACTTTTCTGTTGCCCGGTTTCATCGACGCCCATGTCCACATCGAAAGTTCGATGTTGGTCCCAACCGAGTTTGCCCGTGCAGCCGTAGTGCATGGCACCGTAGCAACGGTCAGCGATCCGCATGAAATCGGAAATGTGCTAGGCGTGGCAGGCGTCGAGTACATGCTCGAAAACGCAAGTCGTTCGCCGCTGAAATTTTGTTTTGGAGCCCCTTCTTGCGTGCCAGCGACGCCGTTTGAAACCGCCGGAGCGACGATCACCGTCTCGCAGGTCGAGCAATTGTTGGCCGACCCACGGATTGGCTATCTTAGCGAAATGATGAATTTCCCGGGGATTTTGGCGGGAGATGCAGATTGCTTAGCCAAGGTACAAGCGGCCCAGAAGGCAGGCAAGCCTGTCGACGGGCACGCGCCCGGTTTGCGAGGCAAGGACGCGGCACGCTATATCGCACTGGGTATCACAACCGACCACGAATGTTTTTCCATAGAAGAAGCCCTCGAGAAATTGGCGGCAGGCTGCAATATTTTGATTCGAGAAGGATCGGCAGCACGGAATTTTGATGCCCTGGTCTCTTTGCTAGGAGACTATCCGAACCAAACCATGCTGTGCAGCGACGACAAGCATCCGGACGAATTGCTGACGGGGCATATCAATGTTTTGGTGCGGCGTGCCGTGGCGGCAGGGATCGACGTGTTTGATGCGTTGCAAGCAGCCTGTTTGAATCCGATTGAGCACTACGGACTGGACGTTGGGCAATTGCGAGTTGGCGATCCGGCTGATTTTATTGAAGTCGGCTCGTTGGCAGAATTTGATGTCTTGCGCACTTGGATCGACGGCGAGCTAGTTGCAGAGCAAGGGCGGACGACGCTACCGCGTGTTGAGCCAGCGGTGGTGAATCGGTTTGTGGAGACGCGGATTGAACCGCAGCAATTGGAGATTGCGGCAGGGCCGGGCAATTTGCAAGTGCTCGAAGCTCTCGACGGGCAGCTCATCACCCATCGAATCGAAATTGAACCCAAAGTCGTCAACGCAAACGTCGTTAGCGACGTCGGCAACGACGTTTTGAAGCTCGTGGTCACGAATCGCTACCAGTCCGCGCCCCCGGCTATCGCCTTCATCAAAAACTTTGGCCTGAAACGCGGCGCAATGGCTTCGAGCGTGGCGCACGATTCACATAATGTGATTGCGGTGGGGACGAGCGACGAGGATTTGGCCGCTGCGATCAACGCCGTAATGAAATCCAACGGCGGCCTTAGCGCCGTCTGCCAAGACGAACGGCTCAAGCAAGTTCTTCCCTTACCCATAGCTGGCCTCATGGCAACTGGTACTTGTGCCGAGGTGGGCGCTGCTTATCAAGCACTGGATGCGTCGGTAAAACGCTGGGGGTCGCCCTTGCGTGCTCCGTACATGACGCTGTCGTTCATGGCATTGCTGGTGATTCCAGAGTTAAAGCTGAGCGATCGGGGATTGTTCGATGGCGGGAAGTTTGAATTTACTGCGTTATGGGGGTAGTATGGTTGAGTCTCGGAAATGGAAAACCCTTGCGTCATTTTCAAATGAATAGGTTCTTATGTTTTCTCCGCGTATTCGTTTCAAACCCCTCGCCCAGTTGTGTCATCGGTTGTCGATTGCTACGGGTGCGGGGATCAAAGATTTTAAGGTTTGGCAGGACGAGGCGAAGCGTGGTTCGCGGGGGCAGCAGCGGCAGTTGGAACAGGTTGCTGCGGCGCTGACAAACGGGCATGCGCTGCCAGAGGCTTTGGCGACGACCGGAAATTATTTCCCGACGTTGTTTCGCCAGATGATCGAGGTGGGGGACGTCAGCGGGCAGCTTGAGCTGACTTACAAGCGGTTGTCGCAGCATTACGACCGGACGTTGGCCGCCAAAAAGGCGTTTGTGGGGCAGCTTGCCTGGCCGGCGTTTCAGTTGGGAATCGCCCTGTTTGTGGTGGGTGTTCTCATTTGGGTAATGGGGATGATGCCGGGCAACCAAGGGCAGGGCGAAGGGTTTGATATGCTTGGGCTGGGGCTGGTCGGGACGTCGGGGCTGATCAAGTATGTCAATATTGTGCTGGTGGCAGCGATCGGATTGCTGCTGTTGGTCGAGGCGATTCGGCGCGGAGCGGGCTGGACGCGCCCTTTGCAACGGGCGGTGCTGGCGATTCCGATGGTGGGCGGAGCGCTGGAGACGCTCGCTTTATCGCGGTTTACATGGGCGTTTCAATTGGTGCTGGGAACGTCGATGGATTTGCGCAAGGCAATGCCGTTGGTACTCGACGCGACGGGCAACGATTATTATTCGCGTTATGGCCCCGAAGTGGCGATGCGCATTGAGCAAGGCCACGATATCCATGCGGCGCTTTCGGCAACCGGCGCTTTTCCTGTTGAGCTACTCGACAACATCGCGGTTGGCGAACAGAGCGGACGGCTGGCAGAGACCATGCAGCGTCTTTCAAAAGAGTATCAAGAACGTGCGACCACGGCGATTTCGGTGCTGGCACAGGCGGCCGGTTATCTTATTTGGATGCTCGTAGCAGCAATGATCGTAATGCTAATCTTCCGCCTGTTTTCGTTTTACGTAGGCGTGATCAACGACGCCGCAAAACCGATTTAGGAAGGGTGGAGGGTGGAGGGTGAAGGGTGAAGGGTGAAGGGTGAAGGGTGAAAAAAGTAGCCGCGATGCTACGGCATCGCCGGAGAAGCTGCGGATAGGGTATACTAGAGAGAGGTAGGGACTAGTCGAGCATTGATAGGCGAACAATCATGAAGCTGACATCAACAGTTTTGTCGCAGCAATTGCAACTGGCAGATGCTCTGTTGCTCGGGAGAGATCGGATGCTTGAGCCACAAGACTTGCCCGGACGCTATGGTCGTGTTGTTAAGGCCCTTGATCGCGTACTGCAAGCATGTAGCTGCGAGGCAGTGGTTGGGGGGGGGTGGGCCGTTTGGCGCCATGGATACTTGGGGCGTGTCACCCAGGACATCGACATTGTTTTGCCCAGTGATCGTATTCGTGATTTCCTGCAAGCTGCGTCTGTCAGTGGTTTTGATGTACTTGACCAACCCGAAGGGCATTGGCCGAAGCTTACGCACCGTGAAACCAAAATTGACGTTGATATTTTACCTGAAGGGGGAAGGCCGGGTACTTCTTCTCACCTTGCCCCGACGACGATACCGCATCCGAAGTTGATGGGGGCCAGTGCCGGCGTGCTGACTTATGCCTCGTTTGAGGCTTTGATTGAATTGAAGCTTGCTGCAGGGCGTTTGCGCGATCTGGCAGATGTGGTAGAGCTATTACGGGAGAACCCCGAACGCATTGAAGAGTTGCGCAAACATTTGGAAGGGGTACATTCGGATTACTTAGCCCTACATGAGAGCTTGTTGGAGCAGGTCGACGGGTAACGGTTGAGGGCAGTGAGGGAGTCCATGTCTTTTCACCGCATTTTTTCACCACAGGACATTGAAATGGAAAGTGATACTCAAAAGCCTCATCTTGCCGTAGTCGTCGTATTCTGGGTTTTTCTGTTGACCTTTTTTGGCGGAGGACTAGCAGTTTTCATAAACCTGTTTGTTCCTTTTTTGACGGAAGCAGCCTACGCTATCATCGCCATCTCGCTTTTTGCTGAACTGTTGATACTTCTTGTTGTGGGCAAGTCTGTGCAAATCATTTCGTCCCTAAGGCAACAAGCGGAAGCACTTCCGGCTGAGCCTGTGCAAGAGTTACCTGAGCGGCAAGAGTCGTAAGCAAGGGATGGTGTTTATCGCAGCGACTGAAGATGCTCAACCATCGCCAGCTCTGGCTCTGCTAACCGTTTCTGTAAGTTGGTGCTTAGCATCGAGGCAGCGCCTTGGCGGAGGTCGGCTAGGTAGTCGGTTAGCAAATGTGCTTTGTCGACGTCGGACTCCAACAAAAAATGGACCCAGGCCCATGATTCAGCGTAGTCTTGTTGGGTCATGTGGGCAGCGGAGGTGAGTTGTTCGAGGCGGGCAAGGTTGGGTTGAGAATCGGATTGGTTTTGAAAATAGTCGAGGTGCGAGGTGTTGAGGCCGTGTTGGTTGGGGGGAACTTCAAAATATTCGGCGAGGCCTTCGTCGAGCCAGAGGGGTAGGTGGGGCAGGGCGGCGTGGAGATAGCCGTGGGTGACTTCGTGGCGGAGGTCTTCGGCCAGATGGTCGCCGCGATAGGCGTAGACGGCTAGCTCGACTTCGGATTCGACAAAAATCGCGCGGCGGTGGGGGAAACCTGGGAAGCGGAGGGCGAGGAAGTCGTAGTAGGCCGTGTCGTCGGCGAAGAGGTAGACGTGGATCGGCTGTTCGGTGGTGGGGAGCAGGAGTTTTTTTGAGAGCAGGTCGCGTTGGTCGCAAAGTTGCTGGACGAGACGCTGTTGCTCGCCGAGTGGGGTTTCGCTGTGGAGGACGATTTGATCGCGTTCGATCTTATGAGCGAAGGGAGTTGTCGTTTGTGCAGAAGGGCGGAACGATTGGCAGCCGGCTAATAGCAAAATGCCCAGTAGCGAGATGCTTAGCGTAAATCGCAACACCGAGTGCCTTGTAGATTTTTCTTGTGGCCACATCGGCAAATTTTCACCCAAACCAGGAAGTCGCTGTCCTTGCCAACCGGGTAGCATTCTAGCGGATTCGCATTTAGTGTCGAAGGTCACTTTTTAGTGGGATAGCAGGGATTGACGGGCCTCTAGGAAAGAGGTGTAGAAGACTGGGAGAACGTGGGATTGGGGGGAAACATCTACTTGCAGTAGTTTCCTGGGGTCTGTTTCAAAAATCTGTTTGCCTCAGCAGAGGGGGGCTGCTAGTCTGTCTGAGGAACAAGAAGAGGTGCTTGGCGTTGAATCACTATTATTCATCCCTTAAGAGGCACCAAGGCAGTGCGATTCCAACTTTTTCTCGATGATGTTAGGTGGCATAAGTGCTTGCCGTTACGACTTTTCTTGCTGGTTGCTTTTTCGTTGGTTTTCTCGGCACTCTACGCCGAGCCATGGACCGATGTTTCGGGTCGACATTCCATCGATGCTAGCTTTGTATCGATGCAGGACGGGGTGGTGCTTCTTCGCCGTGGTGATGGCAGGCAAGTACGCATCCCTCTTGAGAAGCTGGATGCGAAATCTCGTGAGCGTGCTAGGGAGGTTTCTTCTACCTCGGGTGGTCCGCCAAAGAATTTGGTGCTTGCCGAGCTAAAGAATGCAAATTCTCTGGAAGCGTTGGCGAAAAACCTTCGGTCGGCTAGGCATTCTCTCAAGCTTTACGAGTCTTATCTTTCGCAAGCGGATTTAGAGCCGGGTGACCGAGACAAAGCAGGAAAGCGTTTGAAGCTTTGGAAAGAACGAGCGAACGAGGGACGCCTACGTTGGGGTAAACATTGGTTCACGATTGAGGAAATACGCAAGGGGCTTTTGGAAGAAGAGCGATTGTTGAAAGAAGCCCATCGGTTGATTGAGGTGGGTAATGACGTGATGGCACGTGAGCGATTTGAAGGCGCTAGCAAGAGTAATCCAGAAGGTGTCCGTGCCGATTTTTACTTGGGAATACTCCATTCGCTTTTGGGGCGTCACGCGAAAAGCGCCGAAGAAAATTTTTCGCTTTGTGTGAATCGGCTCAAACAGAATCCCGACCGACTGTTTGGAACGCGCCGTTCCAACTTGGTGGCGGCGCTGAATAATCGTGCTATTTGTCGTGTGAGGCGAGGCAAACACCTGAAGGCACTGAGGGATTGGAACGAAGCGATCAAGATGGCTCCCATGACTCCTGAGTTAGTTCAGAACCTTGGTTACTACGTGAGATTAGCCAGCGTGGTGCCGGGCTGGAAAGTGGCTCGCACGGCGTCGCGAAAAGTGGCTGACCAGTATGCCAAGTTGACGGTCGCTAACCAAACTGCGGAATTTCAAGAGCACACCGGTTGGCTATTCATTCCTTATGTGGACGCTCCGAAGCTCCCTGACTTTGAAGATATGCAATTTGTTGGAAGTGGGGTGAAAGAGGAGGGTGAGTTTCTTGATTTAGAGGCTGGCGCGGAAAACGATTTTCGGGTCGTTGGCTGGGCGACCGGAGTGGCTGTTGATCAGCAGCACTTGCTGATGTCGCGTCGTAGCATTGGTCGCTCCCAGGGGCTATGGGTGAGGAAGGATGGGAGGCTACGGCGGGACCTTCCTGGCAAAGTGGTTGCCGTTTCTGGAAGTTATGATCTGGCTTTGGTTCGATTTCAGGGCTTAGGGGCACATGTTATTCCTTTTTCGACTGAGGAATCTACCCGTGCTACTGAGATACGGATTTTAGGTTTTGCGGAACCTGGGATATTGGAAGAGGGGCCGAAAGTTTCGAAGGGGACCATTATTGATTTGGATTCGACTTTCGTGCCGCTTGGAAAGCAGTATCTGACCACGGAAGTAACGCGGACCAATCTGGTTGCTACTGAGCAACATGCTGCGGGCGAAACGGTTTCGATATTGAAGACCATCGCAGTGCCGATTGGCAAGGAGTATGTAACGACGCTGATCCATGACGCCTTTTTGAATTCTGGTAGTTTGGGCGCCCCGATTTTTAATCTCCAGGGAAGGATCATGGGGATTGACCTAGATGGTGCAAGGAGGAGAAAGACGGTCGGGGGTGACAACCATGCCCTCAATCATACAGAGATTCGTGCCTTCCTTGATTCCACAAGCATGGAATTTCCGGCCATTGATGAAAATCCGACTGGCATGATTGTTGATATTGATGGGTACGTGCGGGCAGCAGCCGATTCAGCGGTCTTTCAGGTGGCAATTGTAGGGCGCGTCGCTCGACTCAGTTGGACGAATCGCATTGGTGAGATTCGAGGGATTCAGACCAAGGCTGGCTGGAATGCTTTTGAAGATTCTTGGTGTATGCGGTGCAATGGCAAGGGAGAAATTGCTTGTCCTGAGCATGGCTGTATCCAGGGCTGGGTTTCGCATCGAGTGGCCTATATTGATGGCTATTTGCCTGGCACTGGTACGCCGATTCGCAAACAGAAATGGGTGAAGGAGCGTTGTCGAAGCTGCAACACGACTGGGAAGCTCACATGCCCGCATTGTCGGGGGAAGTTGCAAGAACCTTCGTTGTAGTGGGGAGTTTTTTAGGTTTGCTCCGGCAATCTGTTAGATCGCGGCTGTTTTTGTTTGCTGCTTGGTTTTTGCCCGTTGCTAGTGGCTTTTCTTTTGGATGAGTCTGTCGAGTTCGGTTTTTAGTTTGGGTAGGATTTCGTCGTAGGGGAATTGGCCGAGGGGTTTGCCGCCCCGTTTTAGGTTGACGTAGGTGGGTCCGCACCAGAGGCCCAGGTCGGCGTCGTCGGTTTCGCCCGGGCCGTTGACGCGGCAGCCCATGACGGCGATCGTGAGCGCGTGGTCGGCGGCGTAGGCGGTCATCGCTTTGACCTGTTCGGCTAGCTCGATGAAGGCTTCGTTCTCGACGCGCGAGCAGCTTGGGCAACTGATGATGTTGAGCGTGCTGAGGCCGTAGTCGACGACCGAGCGGACGCGACCGGCAGCGATGTCGGCGAGGATGTCGTGGCCGGCGGCGATTTCTTCGGGCTTACGCGGGTTTGAGACGGTCAGCGAGACGCGGATGGTGTCGCCCAGGCCACGGCTGATGAGTTGCTCGAAGGCGATGCGGGTTTTGATAATGCCCTCGGGTGGCATTCCGGCTTCGGTGACGCCCAGGTGGAGCGGGACTTCGGGGCGTTTTTCGGCGAAGCGGCGATTCACTTCGATGACCTTTTGGGGATCCGAGTCTTTGAGCGAGACGCAGTAGCGGGTGAAGCCTAGGTCGTCGAGGTGGGTGCAATGTTCCCAGGCGCTGTCGAGCATTGGGCTGATCGAGTCGGACGGGTCGTATTGGGATTTTTTATCGGGGTCGACGCTGCCGCAATTAACGCCGACGCGCATCGCGCAGTCGTTGTCGGCGGCGATCTGGGCGAGGTATTTTACTTTTTGTTGCCACGGTTTTTCTCGCTCGTGATGGTAGAGGTGGCCGGGATTGTAGCGGAGCTTGTCGACGTGTGGGGCGACGACTTCGGCAAGACGGTAGTTTTCTTGGAGGTCGACGGCTAGGTTGGCTTTGGTTTGGCGGCGGATTTCGATGAGAGCGGCGGCGTCTTGGTTGCTGTCGACCGCGACGCGCACGACGTCGGCACCGGCGGCGTGCAGCGAGTTGATTTGCTCGACGGTGGCGTCGATGTTTTGCGTGTGCGTGGCGGTCATGCTTTGCACGGCGATCGCGTGTCCGTTGCCGATCGTGGCGTTGCCGATGCGGACTTCGCGGGTTGGGTTACGGGTGATGTCCAAAGCTGGGGTGGTTCCTGGTTTTAAAAAAAAAAAAATTACCCGCGGATGAACGCGGATGGACGCAGATAGGGGGAGGGGTGGTTGGTTGCTGGTGGTGGTTAGGTAGGTGGGAGGGAATCTAATTGTAGCCAGAGTAGGGTCATTGAGTAGGCGTTGAAGGTCATGTGGGCGGCGATGCTGGGGGCAAGGCGGTGGGTTCGTTGGTAAAGGTAGCCGAGGACGATGCCGAAGAGGACGAGGGGGATGGGGGCGACGCCGTGGCCGAGGTGGGCTAGGCCGAAGGCGAGGGCGCTGATGAGGATTGGGGTCCAGCCGTGGGGTAGGGCGGGGAACCAGCCGTGGGAGGGGCGGTCGGTATTGGGGGGGGCGACGGCGGTGGGGTGCTCCGGTCCCTTACGGTCGCGGTTCGCTGGGGTGAGGGCGGTGTTGTGGGCGAGTCGTTCGTCTTCGTGGCGTTCGAGCCAACCTTGGAGTAGCTTGCGAAAAGTAAATTCTTCGAAGAGAGGTGCGGCGATGACCGCCATGAGGAAGCCGACGAGGAGCATTTGGGGCGATTGGTGTTTTTGGAGTTGTTCGACCAAAGGGTGCTGGGTTTCGGACTGTAAGGTGAGTACGAGCGTGAGTTGCACGGCGTAGATTGGCAGTAGGGAGGCAATTGCAGCGAAGATGCCGAGACCGAAGTCGGTAGCCAGTTGTTTGTAGCTGGTTGGTAATCCAAGATCGTGGGCGTCTGCTCGGAAGAAGGCGATGAGCCAGAGCATGATGGTGGGGACGAAGAGGACCATGAAGGCAAAATTTTTCCAGCCGTCGGAGAGAAGTTTTTGGGTCGAGACCTCTTCGGCAGGAGAATCTTTGCTGCCGATGAAAAACAGGAGGATGCTGATCAGCGGGATGCTTGCGGCAAACAGTGCGACGAGTGGTCCCCAGGGAACGCGGCGGCGCGGTTGATAAGCGAGCAGGGGTTTGCCAGCGATGTGTTTTTGGAAGAGATAGAAAAGTGTGGCGAAGCTGAGTGCGATGGCCGTCATGATCACGAGGGCAGACGGGTTATTGGCTTCTGGAGGCATCGCGACGAGCTTTGTTGGGTGGTGATGCTAGCCGCGCACAAGTCACAATTGCGTGTGCGGCTAGCACCTAGGCGGACGGGCGTAGGGTGTCGATGGCTGCGCGTACGTAGGTGAGGCCGGAGTAGACGGTGAGAACGATGGCTGCCCAGGCGGCGAGGGTTAGGCCGTGGGACATCCAGCTTGGTGGTGGGGTTTGCCAAGCGGTGCCTTCGGCGTTGAGATAGGAGAGATGCACAATGCTCCAACAGGCGGCCACACATTGGAGGACCATTTTCCACTTGCCAATCCATTTGGCCGAAAAATCGCCGCCACTTTGTTCGACGAAGGTGCGGAGCGTGGTGACCAGCAGTTCTCGTCCGACGATGACGACGGCCATCCAGGCGGCGATGCCCGAGGGGTTGATTCCGTCAGCAAGCGGTGGCTTTGCTGCCAGAAAAATAAAGACGCCGCAGATAAATAGTTTGTCGGCGAAGGGATCGAGGACGCGGCCAAGTTGGGTGATTTGTCCGTACTTGCGTGCCCAGTAGCCGTCGAACCAGTCGGTGATGGCCGTGATGATGAATAGCGTTAGGCTGATTTTGTAGCAGCCGAGCGACAAGAAGACGAACAGCACGATCGACAGCACGATCCGGGCGATCGTGGCTAGGTTGGGTACGTTGAAGATGTTTGCCGACGGGGCGGGGCGGGTCGATTCGGACATGGCGCTATCGCTGAATGACGAAGTACGAATGACGAATGTTGATACAAACGACAGGGCTTCGTCCTTGGTGTTTCGTCATAGGTCTACTTTCGTCATTTGGGTTTCGTCATTCGTCTTTTTAGCGTGGCGGATCGATGGCAACGGCGATGAGGTCGTAGTCTTTGGTGGCGACGATTTCGCATTTTACTAGGGCGCCGGTTGCTAGCCCTTCGCCGGTGACCCCTTCAGTGACCCCTTCTTCACCAGTGACATAGATGACGCCGTCGACGTCGGGGGCTTCGGCGTAGGAGCGGCCGATCCAGGCAGTGCTATTGTCTGGTAATTCGGCTTCTGGGACTTGGGCGTCGATGAGGACGTCGACTTGTTTGCCGATTTGGGCTTCGTTCCAGGCAAAAGCGATTGACTGTTGTTCGGCCATGAGGCGATTGTAACGCTCTTGCATCACGTGTTCAGGAACTTGGTCTGGGAGCTTGGCTGCGGGTGTGTCGGGTTCGTAAGAATAAGTAAAAACGCCGAGGCGCTCGAATTGTTGCTCGCGGACGAAGTCGACGAGTTCTTCAAACTGCTCGTCGGTTTCGCCTGGAAAACCGGTGATGAAGGTGGTTCGCATGACCAGATTAGGGATACGTTTGCGGAGCTTAGTGAGCAAGGCTTCGGTGTCGGTGCGGTTGACACGGCGTTGCATCCGGCGGAGCATCTGGTCGTTAGCGTGCTGAAGCGGCATGTCGAGATAGGGGATGATCCGCTGGCTGGAGGCGATGGTCTCGATAAGCTGGTCGTCGACGTACATGGGGTAAAAGTACATCAGGCGGATCCAGTCGAGGCCTTCGACCTTGTCGAGTTCTTGGAGGAGTTGGTTGAGACGAGTTTCGCCGTAGAGGTCGAGGCCGTAGTAGGTCGTGTCTTGGGCGACGATGACCAGCTCGCGAACGCCGTCGGCGGCCAGTTCGCGGGCCTCGGCGATGACTTCTTCGATTGGCTTGGTGGCGTGCTTGCCTCGCATTTTGGGGATCGCACAAAACGTGCAAAGGCGGTCGCAGCCTTCGGATATTTTGAGGAAGGCAAAATGCTTGGGGGTGATTCGTAGCCGCGAGGTGTCGGGGAGGGGATGGGTTGGGGCGGGTTGGAAAATTGTGCGTTGTTCGTCGAGTCCGCCGATCAGCCGGTCGGCGACTTTGGTGATTTCTTCGCGGCTGAAGACGCCGACGAGGTGGTCGATTTCGGGACGGTCGATGAGCAGCTCTTCTTTTTGACGCTCGGCCAGACAGCCCGAGACGATCACGCCGCGCAGATCGCCTTGCTTTTTGAGTTGGAGCATTTCGTCGATCGTGGCGAACGACTCGTTACGGGCTTGCTCGATGAAGCCGCAGGTGTTGACGACCGCGAAGTCGGCCCCTTTCGGGTCGTCGACCAGCTCGTATCCGTCGATCTGCAACATGCCGAGCATGCGTTCGCTGTCGACGAGGTTTTTGGGGCAACCGAGGCTTACAAAGGCATAGGTTCCCTTTGCGTCAGAGCGGTTTTTGTCGGTGGCGTAAGAATTGGGCACGGGAATCGGACTTTTACCGGGGGAAAGTGAACTGCGGCGCAATGGGCATTGTATCCGATTGCGGCTGGGGAGGCGATGGGCCGAAAGGGTGAAGGGTGAAGGGTGAAAAATTTACTGGTTCCCAGACTCTGGCTGGGAACCCCATGAACCACAGCTCTGCCTGCACCTTTGGGGGCGGAGCCTCCTGGACAGTGCGTTCCCAGGCGGGAGCCTGGGAACGAGAAAAAACCGAAGTCCTTGGGGGATTCGCTCGGAGGTAAAAGGGATTTTTTGCTTGCACTTTCAGGTAGGTGCTGTTAGTGTACGTATGTATATATCCAAGTAAGGGTTTTACTTCGAGGTCGATAATGATGCTCACTGAAATTCCGAGGGAGCAGTTTCGTGAGACGGTCGAGGGGGTGGCACGCGAGGTGTTGGCGGAGATCGAGTGGGCGGGGCCGCCGGTCGATGCGTTGGCGATTGCTGGGCGGCTTGATTTGCTGGTGGCTCGTGACTCTGCGATGGAGGTTCGGGCGCGGTTTGTCCGTTTGCACGGAGTGGGTGGGCGGGGGCGTGGGACTATATTGCTTGGTGACGATCCTCGGCCCGAGAGGCGTCAGTGGGCGGTTGCGCATGAGGTGGGCGAGTCGGTGGCGCATCGGGTCTTTTTTCAGTTGGGGGTGCCGCTGGTTGATATTCCTCCTGCGGGGCGCGAGCAGGTGGCGAACCAGTTGGCCAGCAGTTTGTTGTTGCCGCGTGATTGGCTGGCGGCAGATGGCGAATCGGTGGGGTGGGATTTGTTGGAGCTGAAGAAGATTTATTGCACGGCGAGTCACGAATTGATTGCGCGGCGGATGTTGGAGATGACGCCGCCGGTGATGGTGACGCTTTTTGATCAGGGGGCCATGCAGTGGCGGCGGGGTAACGTTTGGGGTCGTCCGCCCGCTTTGACGTCGGCGGAATCTAGCGTTTGGCGTGCTGCGTTTGAAAGTGGGCAAACTACTGATTACGAAGAGAGCGAATTGCCGGAGGGGATCAGGCAGATTCGCTGTTGGCCGGTACACGAGTCGGGTTGGCGACGAGAAATTTTGCGAACGGAATTAGAGGATTGGTGAGAAAAGCTCGGCGATTAGCTCTTCGACGATGTAGGGCTTGGCGAAGACGGCAGTGGCACCGGCTGCTTGGGCTTGTTGGAGGTGTTCGACACGCGGGAAGTCGAGCAGGACTAGGACTGGGCCGTCGACTTGCTGGCAAAAGCGGGTGAGGTTTGTGAGTTCGTTTTGGCTCAGTTGGCCGCCGTCCCAGATGCCCGCGGTGGCATTTTTTGTTTGTCCCTCGCTGGGTCGTAGGGTAACTAGTCCCTGACTTTTTAGGGCTGCTGCGAGTGTTTCGTAGACGGCGTAGTCGGCGGCCTCGATCAGCACGTATTTATTGGGAGAGGCTGTATTGGGAGGGGCTGTTGCGAGCTGTGGGGGATTGTCGGTTGAATATCGGCCAGCCAAGGCGTGGTCGAAGGGTACAGACCAAAGGGGGTTGAGTCCGGCATCGAGGCGGCGGAGGGCGGCTTGCCACCAGCGGGCTAGGTCGTACCAGTAGAGGCGGAGCACGCCGGGAGGCGGGGTGCCGGTGCGGACTTCGCCTTCGCACCAGGTGCCGGCGACGATCACCAAGCGGGCGAGTGGGGCTAGGCGTTGTAGGTGGACGATTTCGGATTGCAGATAGGTGTCTGGCAAAGGTTGTGCGAGAAAAATGAGTTCCGGAGCGAGTTGGTCCTCGTCGTGCTCCTCGTTGGTAAGAATTTCGCAAGCTTGCTCAATATTTGCGGCGGTTTGCCAGTGCTTGGCGAGAGGTATCTGGGTGGTGGCCAGGACAAATTCGGTTTGTTGCCAGGGGCCGATTGCCAAGACTTGGGTTGCAGCGACCGTCGGGTCAAGGAAATGGGTGTCGGTGGGGGTAGGTGATTGAGCCATGTGTATTGTTCTGTGGCTTAGCTTCGAGTTAGAGTTCGGCATCGCGAGCGGCGATAAGCTGGTGGGCGGCGATGGGGTCGGCGGTGGCGCGAAGATCGGCTAGCCAGTCGGGGTCGCTAATCATGAGGCTGATTCTGGCTAGCAGGCGCAGATGTTCGTGGTCGTCGGTGGCGGCGATGAGGAAAAAGACGTCGGTCAGGCCGCTTGCGCCGCCGAAGGGGATGCCTTGTCCGGTGATGCCTAGGGCGAGGACCGATTCGCCTAGGATCGAAGTTTGGGGTCGACGCGGATGTAAAAGGGCGACGCCGATGTCGAGGGCCGTGGGGTGCATTGCTTCGCGTGCGGTGATGGCTTCAGCCATTTTGGTCGCGTCCCAAAGCATGCCGGTGGTTGCGGCCAAGTCGCTCATGGCGGAGATGACTCGGCTGCGTGTTCGGGCGGCAAGTGGGACGGCGATGGTTTCGACGGGTAGTTTGGCGGCAATGGAAACGTCGCTGGTGTCGGAGGTGTCGGTGCGTTGGAGGTTGGTTTCCATCAGGGCCAGTTCGTCGGCGTCAGAAAGTCCGATGCGTTCTTCGAGCCAATGGTGAATCTCGGCGCGTGAGAAACGCCATTGGCCGCTGATCCTCCGGGCGGGGATCTTGCTACGGTCTGCTAGCTTGGAAATTTGCGCAGGGAGCATGTGCAGATAAGTTGCCAGGCTGCTGATGTCAAAATCGTCTTCGGCCACGGGAATTTGTTGGGCTTGGTGCTAGCGGTTGTGTGTTGCAGCCCTATTCTCGTTGTGCGGGTTGGTCTGTGTCTAGCTCTTTTTGTGAACAAAGTGGGTGATTTTGGGGTTGGTTGTTCGTTGGGCGTAATTCGTCTTGACGTGCTTTCGACCAGAGGGCACAATCCGCAAATCCTGAGCAGTCTTGATCCAAGTTGGGTCTGTTTGGGAAGCGACCCTTGGAAATGGATTTTCGAGGAGCAACTCGTTTAAGGTTGGTGCCACGCTGCTACCCGTATTGTTGGGCAGATGTCACCACCCAGGCAAGGAGGCCTGGCATGTTGCATTCAAACTACGATGGTGAGACGCATCCGGCTGGGAATGGTCCGGCTGGGGGTTGCCCAAAGGGCGGAGTCTCGCTTTCTGAGATTTTTTCTTCGGCGACTCGCACTGGTCGTGGGGAGGTTTTGGCGACTTCTTGCGTTACGGATTGGCGAGAGGTGGAGCCGGGCGATGTTTTTGTGGCGCTGCCGGACGTTGATGGCAGTGGCGAAGATGGCCATGTTCATGCCCCGCGTGCTGTTTCTTGCGGAGCGATCGCTGTTGTCTGCGAGCAGCCGGTCGCGGTGTTTGATGTGCCTACGTATTTGGTGGCGGATAGCCGAGTCGCGCTGGGCGAGCTTTGTCATGCTCTGGTCGGAAATCCAACACATCGTCTCGCGACGATCGGTGTCACTGGCACTCACGGGAAATCGACCACGATTGCCTTACTAGAATCAATTTTTGCTGCGGCTGGAAAGCATTGTGGCAAGCTTAGTAGCCTTGGTTGTTACGACGGGATGACGCATAGTGCGGGGATCAGCGATACGCCGAGTGCGCCTGCTTTGGCGTCGCGACTGGCGCGGATGGAAGCGGCCGGTTGCACACATGCTTTCGTTGAGATTTCGAGTCAATCGTTGAGTCAGGCTCGTGTAGCTGGGCTGGAACTGGATGCGGTTTGTGTGACGAACGTGACTGATGCTCATTTGCATTTGCATAACACGGTGCAAAGTTATCGCGAAACAAAACGTCGGGTTCTGGAGTACTTGTCGGCTACGGGCGTGACGGTTTTGAATGCGGACGATCCGGTCAGTATCAAGTGGCTGGACCGAGTGACGGGGCCGGTTTTGACTTTTGGATTCGGCGGACAAGCGGAAGTGACGGCTACGGTGGTTGCTAGTCACTCGAACGAACAGACTTTTGTATTGACTGCGGGCAGCGAATCGGCGGCTGTGCGGACGACGATCGTTGGCGAGCATCATGTCTCGAATTGTTTGGCGGCGGCAGCTCTGTCGCTTTCCTATGGGATTGACCTACAAACGATCGCTTCGGGGATCGAAGCTCTGGAGGGCTTGCCTGCTCGTATGGAGCGGGTGGAGTGTGGTCAGGGTTTTCCGGTATTTGTTGATGCGGCGAATACGCCAGGAGCTTTGCGTGCGAGTTTGCGAACCGCGCGTCAGTTGGCGGAGCGTCGGGTTATTTGTGTATGGAGTGATTCGGCCACGTGTCGGGGCAGCGAGCATGATGCGATATCGCAAGTGCTCAACCGAATGGCCGATTTGGCGATTGTTACGCGTCCCCTGTCAGGTCTGGCTTTGTCAGATATGGAGTCTGTCGAGGAATCGGCTGTCGGCGTTGAAGTTGTTGCCGATCGTGGTGAGGCGATTGCTTGTGCCGTTGCGATTGCCGAGCCGGGTGATGTGGTCGTGATTGCCGGGAGCCAAGTCAGCCCTGGGTTGGTTTTTGGAGGGGACGAGGAGACTGTTTCTGACAGTGAGGTTGCTCGTCAGTTGCTTTATGTACGTGAAGAGCCTGCTTTGCGACTCATAGCTTGAACCGGAGTGAAGAAAGATGGAATGGACTGATACATTGATGTTCGAAGCGATGCCAACGATTTCGTTGGGGCGTACAAGCCCGGTGTTGGAGAGGACCCGTGTGGTTTCGCTCGAGGGAGTCACGCTGCTACACGTGAGTAGTACGTGTCGCGAGGAAACGGTCGACGCTTTGAATCTGCTGCGAGGATTCAGAGCGACGGGTCGTCGGGTAGTGCTTTGCAACACTTCGGAATTGGTGGTTGGTAGGCAGTTTGGCCATCAAGTGGTAGAGCAAGGTGCGGCCAAGGTGCTGGTCAGTTGCGGTATTAGCGGGCGAGAAGTTGGGATTGGTGCCCGTGATGCGGGTCTTGATTTGTCGAGCGTGGTCGTTTGTGGAGAACAGATGGCTGCTAGTAAGGTGTTGTCCAACCAGGTCATGCCCGGTGATACGATTTTGTTGTTGGGGATCGATGCTGAGGTGTTTGAAGAAGTCGTTACGCAGCTTGAGACTCGCTTTTCGGTGAAGCCGGTACTTGCTGCATAGAAGGGCCGCGTAGAAGGTAGTAAGCAAGAACACAATAAGGAACATGTTGAAGTTTCATCGTTGGTTTGTTGGATTGCGGGGTTTGACAGGCCGCCCTCCCTGGGGTTGGAGCAATTATTGCTTGCCTTAGGCAGCTTCTGGGTCAGCTGCTTTGGCGAGCGCTTCACGATGGAGCTTAGGGCTGAGCACTGGGGCGGCGCTTTAGCGTCGTCCCGGTGACTCAGCGGATACAGGTAGCAACGATGAGCGATAAACGATGAAGGATGATTTCGCTTACGTTTAGCCCTTGATGCTCAATTCTAAAGGACTGCCCGCAATGTCTGATGCTGTTCACGTAATGTTCGCTGGTGGTGGTGCTGCTGGTCATCTTTTTCCTGGTTTGGCGGTGGCCGAGCATTTGTCTCATCTCATGCCTTCGGCGCGGATTACGTTTGCTGGTCCTAGCAAGCCGCGTGAGAAACACACGATACGGACTGCTGGCTACGAACACACGGCGATCCCTGCTCAGCCGATTCCTCAGAATCCGCTGCAAGCGTTACGTTTTGTGACTGACAATATTGCTGGTTACTGCGCGGCTCGTTGGTTGTTGCGTGAGCAGCAAGTTTCGTTGGTTGTTGGGTTGGGTGGTTTTACGAGTACGGCGGTGGTACGTGCTGCGGCAGCACGTGGGATTCCGTTTATCTTGCTCGAGCAGAATGCGATACCGAGTCAGACGACGCGTTGGCTTTCTCGTGCTTCTTCGCTGGTCTGTGCGGCTTTTGAAGAGGTGCGGCCTCATTTGCATGTTCAAGCTCCGGTCGTCGTGACGGGAAATCCTTCGCGTCCGGCCTTTGAGCATCTTTATCGTCGTCGCCAGAGTTCTCAAGCAGCGAGTACGCCTAATTCTTCCAAAGACGGAACTGGCTCGCGCCAAAAGCGTTTGGTGATTTTGGGTGGAGCTGGAGGGGCACGTTCGTTGAACGAATCGATGCCACGGGCGCTGCAACAGCAGGGCGATTGTTTGGCCGATTGGCAGATTGTGCATCAGACGGGCGAAGGGCAGTTGCAAGAAACTGAAAGGCGTTACCAGAAGTGTGGCGTCGAGGCGTTGGCCGTGACTTTTATTGACGAGATTGCTTCGGTTTTGTTTGAAAGCGATTTGGTAGTTTGTCGGTCGGGTGGTACCGCGTTGGCCGAGTTGGCGTTGGCTGGCGTGCCTAGTCTGCTGGTGCCTTATCCTCATGCGGTGGACGACCATCAAATTGCGAATGCCAAAGTTTTTGCAGCCGCAGGTGCTTGCCGCTTGATCGACGAGACTTCGCAAGCAGGTGCTTTGGATAAGGCGCTTGCTCGTGCGTTGACGCCGCTTATGCTTGAAGAGCCGTTGCGTCAGAAGATGAGCCACAATATGAGTGGCTTGGCCCGTCCAGAGGCTGCTTCGGAGATCGCCTCGACGATTCATGAGACGCTTTTTGGAACGCAGGGTCGTCGCGTGGCTGCGTAATTGTGTTGGTACTCTGGAGAGACGTGGCGCGGATTCTTCGGCGAGGCGTAGCTCGCCGGCTACTGGTGGTGGGGCGGTTCTTTTCAGGGGTCATGGCTTGCGTAATTGCGGTAATTCGTTACCGTGGGGGGGTATTAGGACTCCTACCTCCAGTGATTTTTAAGCAAAGACAGTTATGGCCAAATCTTCGGACAACAGTTCTTCTGGCAAAAAGCGGATTCTGCTCGTCGACGACGATGCCGAAATTATAGAATCTCTACGGCTAGCCCTCGAAGCTAATGACTATGAGGTGCTGGTGGCTCGCGACGGTAATCAGGGCTTGGCGCTGATCGAGCGCGAGGCCCCCGATTTGGTGATTCTCGACATGATGATGCCGAAGCGGAGCGGCTTTTTGGTGCTTGAGCGTCTGAAACGGATGGGCGAGAAAAAGCAGCGTATCATCATGATCACGGCCAACGAAGGCGCGCGGCACAAGGCGTATGCCGAGATGCTCGGCGTGGACGATTATGTCCGCAAGCCGTTTCCGATGGATCGGTTGATTCAGAGCGTGAATCGGCTGTTAGGGTGAGGAGGAGGCTGTAGGCTGTAGGGTCGGCGAGGCGTAGCTCGCCGGCTACCTCATTGCGGGCTATCTCATTGCGATCGTTTGCGCTAGCGGTTGTAGGATGGCTTCAACGACGTAGTTGTCGACCATTTCTCGGCAGACTTCGTAGAGCCGGTCGAGGGTTTCTACGTAGGTTTGGTTGGGGGCAAGGCTGCCGTATTGACGTGCGGTGACGTAGACGCTGATTTGATCGTCGGCGTACTCGCCGGTTCGGATTTGGTAGGCGTTGGTGCGCGACTCGACGCTGAGCCGGCATTGTAGGCGACACTCGTCGTCGAGGGCGAACGTGATGTTCGGCTCGTTGTTGATGACAGTTGTGCCGGGCAGATTGCCAATGCGTTCAAATGCCGGGCAAGTGCCTAAGGCTTCGGCGATGAGCTGATTGTGATTGCCTCGGTAGCTGAAATCGAAACCCATGAGCAGGTCGAGCGATTCGCAATCGAGGGGGCTGATCGAGAGTGCGTAGGGGGCGATGTCGAGGGCGTGTCGGTGTTGGGCGATGATTTCGTCGAGCGACTCGGGATTCACTTGTCCAGAGCAAATGCGTTTGGGTTCGACCGTACACCAGCGATAGTTGCCTCGGTCTTTGTCTTCTTCCAAAACAAAATCGCGTTTGTCACGCGAATAAAAGTTGCGCATCTCGGGGTATTTTTTTTGGATCTGCTCGAAGTAGTGCAGCACGGTCTCGCGGCTGCTGGAAAGCTCCATCTCGGTGGCGAGGTTCATGTTGACGTAGTAGTCGTCCGAAAGCGAACTGTAGGGATTCATCGGGGGAGTGGTTCCTGGGCTGTTTTTTGTTGGGGCGACTTCCTGCTGGCCCGTGATCTGCGAGGTGTATTATAGGGTGGCAGGGAAATCGGTGTCAAAGACCCATTTTTTTTGCTTGGGCTGACAAAAAGTTGCTTGCCAGCCGTCCGAGGTCACGTAGACTGAGGCGGGTGCGACGGTTTGTGTGCTGAATGGTGAATCGACCTAAACAGTAAAAGGAGGGATGGCTATGAAAATCCTTGTTTTTGAGACCGCATTGGGGCACACCGCGTTGGCTCGAGACAGCCAGCGGATACACGCACTTTCTTTTGGACACTCGAGCGAACAGGCGGCTGTCGAAGCGGTTTTTCGGACGTTATCGGTTGGGGCTGAGCCGGTTGGTGCTGAGACTGAGGTGGAGTCAGTCTGCCCGGGTAGTGACGAGCTAGTGGATCGCCTTTGTGCGTACGCCCTAGGAGAGCCGACCCGGTTTGATGACTTGCAAGTGGAGGAGAGCCATCTGACGCCGTTTGGACAGCAGGTAATTCGAGCGTGCCGGGGGATTGCCTGCGGCGAGACTCGGACATATGGCGAGCTGGCTCGGGCGGTTGGTCGTCCTGGGGCGGCGCGAGCAGTGGGTAGCGTGATGGCGCGAAATCGGGTTCCGCTGATAGTGCCATGTCACCGGGTGGTGCCAGCTTCGGGCGGCTTGGGTGGCTTTTCGGCTCCACAGGGCGTGGCGATGAAGCAGAGGTTGCTCGATATGGAGCAGGGCGCGGATATGCTGCTAGCCAAGTAGTTTGCTTGGCAAAATGTGTGAGTTTGCGGATTCTGGTAAGATTGCGGGCTACGTCTGGCCGATGGGTAGTAACAATGATGCCAATTGTGTAGCGGTCGGCGTATGCGCGTCGTGATGCTAGCATTGGCGTTCGCCTACCAGTTTGGCTCCTAGTTAGTCTTTTCTCTTTACCGAATGCAAAATCTTCTATGACACGGGCGGTCCTTAAGAATCCGTATTTGGTGGCTGTGCTAGCGGCGGCTATTTTTGTGTTAGGGCTTTATACCTATCCAAAAATCCCGAAGGATCTGTTGCCGATTTTTGAGACGTCGGCTGTTCAGATCGTGACGTTTTATCCGGGGATGCCGCCGGAGATTATGGAAAAGGATATCATGAGCCGGATGCAGCGGTGGACGGGCCAGTCGGTCGGCATCGAGCATCAAGAAGCCAAGGCGATGACGGGCGTCTGTATTGTGAAAGACTTTTTTCGGGAGGGGATCTCGCTCGATACGGCGATGGCTCAGACGACGAGCTACGCGATGAGCGATATGTTCTATCTGCCGCCCGGTACGATTCCTCCGATGTTGATGCCGATCGATCCGACGGCTTCGCTGCCGCTTTGCTTGGTAGTGGTCGATAGTCCGGGGATGAATGAACAGCAGCTTTATGATATTGCGTATTACGAGCTGCGGAACAAGTTGCAGTCGATCCAGGGTGTTATTTCACCGGCGGTGTTTGGTGGGAAGCTACGGCGGATTTATGCTTATATGGATCCTCGGAAGCTGGAGGCGTATGGGCTGACGTTGATGGATGTTCAGAAGCAGTTGGCCAAGTACAACGTGTTGATTCCTGCGGGAAATATGAAAGTCGGGGAGCAAGATTTCCAGCTCTTTACGAACGCCGTGCCCGAGACGATCGAGGATTTGAATGACTCGGTCATCAAGATGGTGGACGGCGTGCCGGTGAAGATTAGTGATATTGGTCGTGTCGAAAACGCGTCGCAGATTCAGTCGAACATTGTGCGGATCAACGGTGGGCGGAAGGCGTATATTCCGATTTACCGCCAGCCGGGGGCCAACTCGATCGAGATCGTGCAGACGATCCGGAAGAATCTTACGAATATTTTGGCTCGTTTGAAAAACGAACGGGCGGGCGACGTCGGCATGGACGAGCTGGTGCTTTCGGTGGCGATGGACCAATCGGGGCCGGTGCAAGAGAGCATTTCGGGCTTGCAGTATGCTGCGGGGCTGGGTGGTTTGTTGGCGGGCGTGGTGGTGCTGGTCTTTTTGAAGAGCTTTGTGTCGACGTTTATTGTGGTGCTGGTGATTCCCTTGGCCGTTTTGGCGGCTGTGGTGGGGTTGTATTTTACGGGCAACACGGTGAATTCGATGACGCTGGGCGGGTTGGCGTTGGCCATTGGTATTTTGGTTGACCAGTCGATCGTGGTGCTCGAAAATATTGTACGTCACATCAAGATGGGCAAGGCACCAAGGGTGGCGGCGCTCGAGGGGACGCAAGAAGTGACGATGCCGATCTTCATTTCGACCGTGACGTTTGCGGTTGTGTTTTTTCCCACGGTCTTTTTGAGTGGGTTGGCGTCGTATTTGTTTACTCCGCTGGCGCTGGCGACGATCATGGCGATTGTGGTCTCGTTTCTGCTGTCGATTACGTTGGTGCCCGTTTACTGTGGGCTGTTTCTCAAGGCTGAAACGCTAGTCTCTGCGGAGGAAGCTCCGTCGGCGCTTGCCAATGCTGTTGGGAAGATTGTTACTGGTTGCTTGAAAGTCCGTTGGTTGATTGCACTGGGGGCTGCGGTGCTGTTTGGCTTCGCGGCGTTTTTTGCGTCGCAGATGGGGCAGGAATTGCTGCCGCCGATCGACGCCGGGCAGTTTACGGTCTATGTGCGGATGCCGTCGGGTGCGAATATCGATGTAACCGACGCTCGGATTCAGGAGATCGAGGCGGCGATTATTGAAGAGACGGGCGAGCCGGATCCTAGCTTTGCGTTGGGCGAAGAGAAGATCGCAGACTCGGATCTTCAGATTCTTATTTCTAATATCGGCGTGCTGAACGATTGGCCTGCCGCTTATACGCCCAACATTGGCCCGGGCGACGCATTTATGTTGGTTCAGCTTAAAGGCAAATCGGGCCGGCCTGGGGCGTTTGATTATGTGGATGTGTTGCGAGACAAGCTGAACGAGCGGTTTCCTCATGTCGAATTCGCGTTCGACACGGGCGGGATGCTTAGCAGTGCGCTCAACATGGGTGAACCCTCGCCGATCCATCTTCAGGTGAGCGGCTCGAAGTTGGAAGAGATGCGTGAGATTTCTGAGCATGTGGAAGCAATAGCCAATTCGGTGCCGGGGACGGTCGATGTGCGAATCGCACAGCGGCTCGACTATCCGACGCTTACGATTACGATGAACCGGGATAAGGCGGCCCGTATGGGGCTGACGCCTGAGGATGTGATGCAGAATCTCGTTTCGGCGACCAACAGTTCGGTCGGTTTTGATCCGGCGTTTTGGGTCGATAAATCGAAGGGGAATCATTATTTCATCGGCGTGCAGTATCCGGAAGAGCTGCTGACCAATCTCGAAACGATTCTCAATATTCCGATCGGTACGGTCGAGGGCGTGCCGATCCGGCTGCGCAACGTGGCGACGATCGAAAAGTCTGAAGGGCCGGGGGTGGTGAATCACCGGAATATCGGTCGCGTGATGGACATCTATGTCAACTTGGCGCGTGGCTACGACGCGGGATCGGTCATGACTGCGATCGAAGCAAAAATACTCGCGCCGGGCAATCCGTTCGGGGCGACCAACGCTTCGGACGATCGGGGCGAATATTTTGATCTTGCCAATTACCCTGGGCTAGCGATTCGCTCGCAGGGCGAAGTGAAGGAAATGCGAAAATCGTTTAGCCAATTTACAGCCGGTTTTGTGATCGCGGCGGTGTTGGTTTATCTGGTGATGGTGGCTCAGTTTCATAGTTGGTTAGATCCGTTGGTGATTTTGCTGACGGTGCCGCTTGGGTTTATCGGCGTTGTGGGGATGTTGCTGGCGACGGGGTCGAACCTTTCGATCATGTCGTTCATGGGCATCATCATGATGGTGGGCATTGTGGTGGAGTACTCGATTGTGCTCGTCGATTTTGCCAATCACCGTTTGGCCGAGGGGCTGAGCGTAAAAGAGGCGATCATCGATGCGGCAAAGGTTCGCGCACGGCCGATTTTGATGACTTCGCTGACGACTTGGCTTGCGTTGTTGCCGATGGCCATTGGCAGCCTTGGGGGCGATGCGAATGCGCCGCTTGCGCAGGCGATTATTGGTGGGGTGATCGCGGCGACGCTGTTGTCGTTGTTTGTGGTGCCTTGCTTGTATGTGATTCTCAAACGTAATCCAGACAATACTTCTAGTGCGAACGATGCCCAATGGGCGACGAGTTAATTTTATGAACAAGCATTTTTTACGACGTCTAAGCCACGGGCCTATGTTGGTCATCCTGCTTGCGCTCACCACGCTGGTCGCCGGCTGCCAGCGTCCTGCCGGTAAGACTGCGGCTAAGGTTGCGCCGAAGAGTGCGTCGAAAAAGACGGTTTCTGTGGGCGTCGTGCGCGAGCAGTTGCTCGAGAAGGTGATCGAATTGCCTGCCACGATTGAAAGCGACGAGACGGCCATGCTGATGGCGCGGGTCGAAGCTTATGTCGGCGAGGTGTTGGTGAATATCGGTGATGAGGTCGAGGCGGGGCAGGTGTTGGTGCGTTTGAACGCTCCAGAGCTGCAGCAGCAAGCTAATGCCCAGGCGGCCATGATCGATCAATTGAAGGCGGGCGAGCATGTTTTGATGGCAGAGCTGACGGCCGCACGTTCGCAGCTTGAGGTAGCGGGCGCGCAAGTGCGGCTAAAACAGTCGGAGCGAGATCGACGTGCTCGTTTGGTGAGTACGGGTGCGATCTCTCGACAATTGTTGGAAGAGAGCGAGGCCGCTTTGCAGGGGAGTTCTGCGATGCTGGCTAAGTATCAGAATGCGATCGAGATTGTGGAAGCCAAGTTGTCGCAAAGCGAGTCGGAGATGGCCGTCGGGATGGCGAAGCTTGAGCAGGCGCAGTCGCTGGCCGACTATTTGCAAATCAAAGCGCCGTTTAATGGAGTGGTGGCCGAGCGGAATGTCGATCCGGGGAATTTGGTGCGTCCGACTGGCGGAGGGGGTAACTCAAAACCGCTGATGACGATTGCTAAGGTTGACACGCTGCGGGCGGTGGTTCATGCGACGACCGATGTGGCGGGCAAGCTGTCGGTGGGGCAAGAGGTTCAATTTACGGCGGACGACATGCCGGGGAAAACCTTTGTTGGACAGCTCTCTCGGATGGCTGGAACTTATAATAAAAAAACTCGGATGATGCAGGCGGAGATCGATTTGGACAATGGGGCCGACCTGGTGACCGGGAAACGGCCGTTGCGCTCGGGCAGTTATGGTGTGGCGTCGATTGTCTTGGAATCGGCGACGTTGCCGGTAGTGCCTGAGTCGGCGCTTCGCAAGCGTGGGGATCGCATTTCGGTTGTTGTGGTACGGGACGGGGTCTGTCTGGTGACGCCGGTCCAAATTGCTTTCCAAAGTGGAAAAATGGTAGCGATCGCTGACGGGATTGTCGGCGGCGACCAGGTCGTTGCGGTGCCTGGAGAAATCGTAGACGAGCAAAGGCTCGAAGGGACAGAAATTGAAGTTCTGAGTTGGTAAGGACCAGCGTTCAGAGCTTAGGGTGGGACAACGATCAAGGAAGATCGAATCATGTTTATTCATCATCAACCATTTTTTAACCGTCAACCTTTATGGCGGCTTGGGCTTGCGTTGCAGGTAGTCGTTTGCTGTGGCTGTTTGTCGACGGGCAAGCGAGTTGCAGAGACCCGTGATCCATTTTTGGCACCGACGGCGTTGACGTCGCCGGCACCTGCTGGGATTCCTGAGCGATTGCCGAGTGTTGCGGATGCAGAATCGGCGGAAACCGCCGTTGAGGCAACGATTGAGCTGGCCGCCTACGAGACGGAAGGGAGTGCGCCGGAGGTGCTCTTGAATCCGCCCGTCGCTGAGCTTGAGCAAGTGGCGTCTGTCGAGACGGAAGAATATTTTACGCCTTCGATGCCGGAGAGTTCGCTTCCCTTTGATTCTCAAAACGTGGTGACCGAGGGTTTGGTCATTGAGCAGGGGACGTATCCGATTGATTTGGGCAATGCGTTGGGGCTAGGCGGTGCGGATAACTTGCAGGTTCGGCTTGCTCGGACACGCTTGTTTCAGGCTCAGGCACGCCACTTGGCGGCCAAGACGCTTTGGTTGCCGTCGTTGCGGTTGGGGATTGGCTACAACAAACATGATGGGCGGCTGCAAGAGACGCTAGGCAATGTGATTGAGGTCGAGCGAAACTCGCTGTTTTACGGTGGCGGATTTGGATTGGGCGGGGCACCGTTGACAGGTGGGGCAGGGGGACCGCCGCGATTGATGGTAAATCTTTCGTTGGCAGATGCCTATTTCAAACCGTTGGCCGCTTGCCAGGAGGTTGCCGCGCGAGGTGCGGCTGAGCGCGTCGCTACGAACGATTCGTTGGCCGAGATCGCCGTGAGTTACCATTCGTTGCTAGAAGCCCACGGGCGAGTGGCGAATGCGGTTGCTGCGCGTGAGATGACGCAGGAGATGGTTACGTTGGTCGAGAATTTTGAGCGAGAAGGGTTTAGCTCGAAGACCGAGGTGAGCCGCGCACGTACTGCGCTTGGGCGTTGGAAGCGGGATGTGGCCGATGCGGAACGTCAGACGCGGGTGACTAGCGCGGAGCTGGCTCGGATGTTGCGTTTGCCGCCGCAGGTGCAATTGACACCGGTCGAAGAGTTTGTGATGCCGATTGAGGTTGTTGCCGCCGATTGCGAGGTCGACGGGTTGATTGCTCAGGCTTGGCAACAGCGGCCTGAGATTTCTCGCGAAGTGGCTTCTCGTGAAGCGGCCTGCTTTCGGGTAAAAGAAGAAAAATGGCGTCCTTGGATTCCGAATGTTCAGGCAGGTGCGAGTGGGGGCGGTTTTGGTGGCGGCGTCTCGACCGCTTTTCCGTCGGCTTCGGACCGGAGCGATGTCGATTTGCTCGCAGTTTGGGAATTGGAGAACTTGGGAATGGGCAACGTCGCGAAGCAGCGGCAGCGTCGGGGTGAATTGCACGAACGTGTGTTGGAGTTAGAAGCTTTGCGCGAACGGATTGCCGCAGAGGTGGTGGCTGCTGCTGCGGACGTCACGAGCTATCGTCGGCAAATGGAGATCGCCCAGGAGGCGATTACCGAGGCTGAGCAAAGCTATCGCCTTAACGAACAGCGTATTCGTGAAAGTGAAGGGCTGCCGATCGAGCTGTTGCAATCGATTTCTGCTCTGGCGGAAGCCCGTACGGCTTATACTGAGGCGGTGGGGAATTATAACCGGGCGCAGTATCGGTTGCTTCGGTCGCTGGGAAATCCTGCTGGGGTGTAGCGACTGCTTGCAAAAATCGTGTGCTTCTTGGATAATCGAGAGAGAGGCGTTTTACGGTTTTGTGGTTGCTTCACGGACAGAGAGGATCTCGTTATGAATCTGTGCCTGCGCGCGGTGCTGCTTGCTTTGACGCTAGCTGCCTTTTCTTTGGGGGTGTCTAGCCGGGTTGTCGCGATCAATGTTGTTATTGATTACCGCTACGATGTGAATAACTTTTTCAGCCCTGCTACTAGTGACGGTGTTGCGGCGCGGGCGAGCCTTGAGGCGGCGGCGAGTTTCTTTTCGGACGCAATTTCGGATTCGCTCAGTGCAATTGCTTATACCGATCCGAACACGCCGGGCGGGCAGAACACGCCTGTTTGGCGGCAGGTGATTACTCACCCTGGTACGGGGCAGAGCGGATACGCGATTAGCTCGGCGGCCAATTCTGCGCAGGATGGTCTGACTTCTTCGCAGGGATCGGCTGACGAATTTCGGGATATTCAGATTCCTGCGGATCAGTTTTTGCTTTATGCGGGAGGGTCGAGTCTCAGTACGGTGGGGCAGGGTGGTACGGGTGTTGGTTTTTTTGGATCGAGTTCCTTCAATAGTAACATCGGCCAGCGAGGCAAGCCGACTGGCGAGTACTCGACCTGGGGCGGTTATGTGACGTTCGACAACGATGGCGATACGACTTGGCACTATGATCATACGCAGCCGGTTGCCTCTGGGACAACCGACTTGTACTCTGTTGCGCTCCACGAAATCGGTCATACGCTGGGGTTAAGCACGAGCGGAACCGAATGGAATAATTGGCAGGTGGGTAATGAGTATCGTGGGCCAGAATCTTTGGCGGCTTGGAAGGCAGAGGATCCGACCGCTTCGGCCGGTGCCACGGGCATTCCGACGGTGAGCAGTAGTAATCATCACTGGAAAGATAGTCCGTCGGGATCGCCACTCTCTCCGAGCGTCAGTTCGTATGTTGTTGGCACGACCACGCTTCAGGAGACGGCGATGGATCCGACGATACTGGTTGGCACGCGAAAGTTGTTTACCAATGTCGACACGCTTGCTTTGCGAGATATTGGATGGGAGATTCCCAATTCTGTTTTTAATGTCTTGCAGTCAAGCGACTATGACGGCGACGGCGACGTAGATGGTGCCGATTTGGCCAGACTTCAGAACTGGTATGGTATCGACGGCACCGCTGATGCTGATGGGGATGGCGACACGGACGGCGCGGATTTCCTGATTTGGCAGAAGCAATACACGGGGTCGCTCCCGTCGGGAACCGCCAACGTGCCCGAGCCGACGAGTGGGTTTCTTCTGGTGCTTGGCGTGGTCGTTGCGAGCTTGCGACGTCGTTAAGCTGCTTCGAGGGGTCGGCTATTGGCGGCGAACTCGACCCACTGGGCGATTTTTTCTTGCTCGGGAGCATCGCCTGAACGCAAGATGCGTTGGCCTTCTTTCGTTTCGCAGAACGAAAGGACTTGCGAAACGAGTTCGTTGGCGCTGGTGCGGGCGATTTGCTCGGGTTGTGTTAGTCCACAGGCGACGAGTAGCTGTGCGCCGTAGCCGCGTAGTTCGGGGATTTGGCAGACGAGGCGTGCTTGATGTTGCCATTCGGCGATCGTCGTGGCGCTGATGTGCCGGACGTCGATTTCTGTGGCGGTTGAGTCGGGGTCGGCGTTGAGTAGATCGGCGACGGTACGGACGCCGACTTTGGCTAGACGTTTTGCGGTTTTGGGGCCGATCGACGGTGCGGCTTCGACGTCCTGCTCGCGGCTTAGGTGGAACTTCCAGGGGCGGTTGTTATTTCGGTTGCCCTTTTGGTTGCCGTTTCGGTTGCTCTGTCTTGGTGTGCGTTCGCTTCGCTGACGTTTGCTGGTTCTTCTGGTTCGTGACTTGGAAGAGGTGCGTTGCGAGGAGCGGCGCGTGGTCCAACCGGAGTAGCGAGAACGCGAGCGTTGCCAACGATCGCGGTAGCGGCGGGCGCTACTTTGCCAGCCGCTGAGTCGAGAGTGGCTGTAACGCTGTCGAGTTTTTGCGAAGCGGCGTCCTTGGTCGCTGTTCAAAAAGGCTTCGATGGAGCGAAGGAGTGCGTTGATGTCGGTATCGGCGTCGAAGAGGTCGTCTGGCGAATTGATTCCGGCAGCGGCTAGAACCTGAGCGTCGTCGAGCGTTAGGTTGGGGATATGACACATGAGGCCCATGTGAATCTGCCAGAGCCGTACGGTCTCGGTTTGGATATTGGAGAGGTTGAGTTGCCGGGCGACGTTTGAGGCGTCGGCGGCGAGTAGGTCGCGTACTGCGTGGATGCTGATTCGGCTAAACAGGGTATGGGTGTCTGCGCCGAGTACGGGGAAGTCGTTGAACGACGAATCTTCGGTGAGGTAGAAGAGGTCCTCTTGGTTGGAGTCTCCTGAGACGGAGGCGAGTTTTAGTACGGGTGTGGTGTGTCCGTCATAGGTTTCGCGGATGATTCGGGTGTTGGTTGTTTGAACCTTCGGCGTTGTTTTTGTGACGGGAGGGGTTGTCGGCGTGACAGTCTTTGCCTTTTGGAGTTGCTCTAAATCGAAGATGGCGGCGCTGCGTGTTGAAAATCGTTGGCGTGCTTCACGGTCTTCGGTGAAGATTAGAAGCTGATGGCCTGCGCGGGCGAATTGGTCGAGGACACCGACCATGATGGCGGTTTGGGCGTCGGTTTGTCGGAGGAAGGGTTCATCGAGAATTAAGGGTAGGTGGATGCCGCGTCGCGCGTAGGCTCCGACTAACGAGAGTGTTAGCGCTAGGTAGAGCTGGTCTTGTTGGGCGGCGGACAGATTTTGGATCGTCTGGGGCTGGCCGTGGCGATCGACGACGAGTGCCGCTTGTTGCTGATTTGGCTGTAGTCGTATTTGAATTAGATGGCCATCGGTGAGTTGCGCCAGGAGGTCGGAGGCTCGCCAATAATTGGTTGGCGTCGAGGGTCTGTCGGATTTGGCCGTTTGCAACGACTGGTGGATGACGGACTCTAGCCTTTCGAGTTCGGTCTGCTGGCTTTCGATCGATGCGCCGCCAATCAAACCGGCTCGCTCGCGTTGGAGATCTTCCCAGCGATTTTCTAGATGGAGGATGTCGGTCTGCAAAGCGTTTAATTCGTTGAGAAGCTCTGTTCGCTGATGTTGTAAGGCACTGAGCTGGCTGCGTGCCTCGGTTTCGTGGCGTCCTCGATCTGCGCTGCCTAGGAGGAGGGAATCGCTCTGCTGAATGAAATTCCCGTGATGCTCGCAGTTGCAGTGTTCTGCCACCGGAGGTTGAGGGACGAGGCGAGCGGATTGGCCGTTGAGTTGTGAGCGCTGGACGAGCGATTCTCGTCGGGAGAGCAGCAAATCGAGACGTTCGCCAAGCTCGACGTGGACTCGTGCTAACTGACGCGATTCGGCGGTGAGTTGTTGGCGCCGGACGATTCGTTCCTGCTCGGTGAGTTGTCCGCAGAGGGTGTAGACTTGCTGGCGGAGGAGTGATGCGACGGGCGAGAGTTTGGCGTGGGTTTCGTGGCCGACGCAACGTCCTGGCTCGCTTGCTCGCGCTAGTTGCGAGACTTCGGCGTCGAGGTCGTCGAGTAGTTGTTCGAGTACGCCGAGCGTCGCACGGCCATCGGCGAGGCAAGTGACGCTGTCGGCTGTTCCGTCTGAACCTGCTAGAGCCAGCTCGGATCGAAGCGAGCTTTCTCGTTGCTGAACGTCTGAAAGGGATTGGCGGCATTGGGTGATTTCGGTGTCGAGTTCGGTGAGTTCTCGCTGTAGGGAGTCGACATTGATGGTTTGCTCGTAGTGTTTTGAATAATGATCGAGCGAATAGTAGCGTAGCTTTGTTTCTCGTTCGGCTAACTCGGTTTGTAGGCCGTGGAGTTGGGCTTGGAGGCTTTGGGCACGCTCGCGTTTGTTGCTGAGCGAGGCGTCGACGTCTTGGATCTCGCGTTCGAGGGTTTCGCTTTCTCGTCTTCGGACGGACATTTGCTGTTGGATTTCGCCAGCAATTGCATCGCGTCGGCTGACGAGTTCGTCAATGCGTTGTCGGTCGACACGATCGACGAGACTGCTGTTGGACTGGTTGCAGCAGGTGTTTTGGTAGGTGGAATTTTGTGGCGTTTCGGTGGAGGGGGTGCTGGTAAACTCTCGGGCAAAAGTTTTGCTAAGCAACCCGTCGACGCGTGGTGATTCGGCGAAATCGACCGTCAAAAGCTGTGCCGCTAGTTGCGGTGAAAGCCCCGAGAGTAAACTTTGGATGGTTTGTCCGTCGGTGACGTCACCGTTGGTAGAGGAAATAGTCAGTCGGGATTGGCGGTTCGCATCGCGATGGCGTCGTAGGATGAATTCGCCCTGGGAGCCGGTCAGATGGAGCGATCCTTCGGCGCTGGGCAGCGTTTGGGCAAATTGTTGTCGCCAGGTGCTCTCGGACTTGCCGTAGAGCAGATGGCCGACTAATTGGGCCACCGAGCTTTTGCCGGTACGCGCTGATCCGTAGAAAACGTTGAGAGTGGGCGCAATTTTTTCGACGTGTAAATCGGGCCAGTTTCCTTCGCCGGCGAGATTCAACTGATTGATTTTTAGGGACGAGTTACTCATGGGAGCATTCCTTGCGGTGAGTAATTTTACTTGGGTGCTGTTGGGCGCGCGAATCAGCGTCGAATCGGTGTCCGTGTATGGGATTTCAGAGGCGATGAGCGAGCGTTTACGGGACGCCTGCTCAAGCTAGTAGGCCGCAAGCTAGCGGACTAGGGGAAGTAGCACAATATGAGTTTGCTTTGCTGGGAGTGCTAGCTAGGGAGGGTGTTAGAGTACGGCGAGGCGTAGCTCGCCGGCTATTTTGACTTTTGCTTCCAAGCAACGATGCCACTAAGGAATCAGAAGGTGCTTTGGGGTGTGATGCTGCCGAGGCGTACTAAGAGTTCTCCGCCCAGTTCGTAGTAAGGAGGCGAGAGTTCGCGTTGTCGTACGAGACGGACGATGACTTGGATTGGGGATTCGCTGGTGGGCGAGAACTCGATCGCGAGGTGCTCGGTTTCGATCGGCTTGTTGTGGATGAGGCCGACGCCTTCTTGTGAAAGGTTGGCTACCATGATGTTGAAGGGTTCGTCGACGGGCACGAATTTTGGCCCTAGTTTGACTGCGGGTACGACGAGGGATTGAGCGACTCGCTCGGAGCGACGTTTTTCGAGATTGGCCGCATTGACTGGGCGACTGGCGAGCTTGATGACGCGTTGTCGCTCGACGAGACTGATTTGTTGTTTGCCGGTTACGTCGAAGGATCGTTCGCCGAGTCGGATTCTGCTTGCGTTCTGCAGAAGCGTTTCTTCGACACAGCAAGCAACAAAGGGTACGTTGCACTTCGCGCACAACCAGACTGCTGCCGGTTCGCCGTTGTTGGAGAGACGCAGGGGCAGCTTTTGTTGGCAACTACCACATTGGATTTGTGGAAGGTTGATCGCGGAATTGTGGAGGGGGGCTGTCGTCGGCATTGGGGGCTAGGATTCCAGAAAGTGGGGCCACGTTTCTGAGTGGGTAGAGCCGTAGGGAAAGATGCTCTTGAATAGTGTAGCTCGCGGATAGGCAATGTGACGGCTGGGGATTGCGGATTTATAGCGCAGTGTCATCCGTTGGGGTTGCGCCAATTAGCGTGGTTTTGCTGATTGCCGGTTGGTGTCAATCTTTGTGGTCAGTCCTCGTCAGCGATGCTTCCTAGGCGTACAAAGAATTCGCCTCCAAATTCGCGGAGCGGGGTTTGAAGTTCTCTCTCGCGAACGATCCGGACTACGACTTGGATCGGCTCGTTGTCGTCGAGAGCCAGTTTTAGGGCGATATATTCGGCTTCGATCGGTGCGTTATGGACGATCCCGATTCCTTCTCGCGAGACATTGGCGACCATTAGTTGGAAGGACTGACCCACGGGGTTGAGTCCCGAGTTGAGTTTGACAGCAGGCACTACAAGCGACTCGGGCGTTCTTTCTGAGCGGCGCTGATTGCAGGCGATGCTTGCTGCGGCTCTTTCCGCTAGTTTGGCCACTTCGCGGCGTATTTTGGTGCTGATCGGCGGCAAGCCTCTGGTGTCGAAATAGCGTTCGTCGAGGCGAACATTCACGGCGTTTTCTGGTAGTCGATCTTTGATGCAGAGCGCGACAAAGGGGACACTGCATTCGGCACAGAGCCAAACGGCGGCCTTCTCGCCTTGTTGCGACAGGCGGAGTGGGAGTTTTTCGAAGCAATGGCCGCACTCGATCTGGGGCGAATGTTGCGTGGTTTCTGGTTCTAGGAGAATAGTGCTCATTTGAATATTGACTCCCGCATCCTTTGGTTAACTTGTCGAAGACTCACAGGATGGCAGCTGATGTCCGTTTAGTGAGAGCTTAAGTGTAGGTTGCCTATTGGGGGTAGACGCACTCTGAGGTGGTGTTTTGCTGTCGACGGAAGTCGTTGTTTTCAATGGGATATGCGATAAATGCCGTTTTTTCCGATGATTTGCTTTGGGACGTCGAGGAGAGTGATACTCTGGCGGGGTACGCCGTGATTGATGATCAACGGAGTTCGGCGAGGCGGGCTGTGGTCTCGTAGTCTTGGAGGGCCGTGGTAGCGCCTAGCCCGGTCACGCAAAGTGCGCCTGTGGCTGCGGCTAGACGGCCGGCGTCTGCGGGGCTGTGGCCGCGTCGTATGCCTGCCAGTAGTCCGCCGAAGAAGCAATCGCCGGCGCCCGTGGTGTCGACGACTGGGGCGGGGGGAGTTGCTGGGGAGATTTCGACAAACTCGTTGGCGCGTGGGCTTAGTAGTGCTCCTTGGTCGCCAAGCTTGACGCCGACCAAGTCTGTCGCGCCGGCATGGCGATAAGCATTGAGGATTTTGCGTGGGTCGGTTTCGCCCGTTTGTTGGGTGGCTTCTGCGAGGCTGGGTACGTAGAAATCGAGGTGCGGGAGGCATCGTTCGAGCGACTCGAGTGTGCCGCCGTCCCCGGCGGTGTCGAGGGCCGTTTGGCAGCCGGTCTGGCGAATGGCAGTGAGGACTTCGGGGAGGTCTTCGATCAGATTGGGTAACAAGGGGAAATATCCGAGCAGCATGAGGTGGCTTTGTGCGAACAGGTTGAGGCGGTCGAGAAAAGCGAGTTTGTCGAGTTGTTTGGGAGCGCCTACGGCGTGAAGAAAACTTCGCTCGCCGGCGGTGTCGATTAGGACTGCGGTCGTGCTTGTTGGGGCGGTGGGGTGTGTTGCTAGGTGGGTGGTGTCGATTCCTTCGGCTTGGTAATGAGAGCGAATGACTTCGGCCCAGGGGTCGTCGCCGACGTAGGACATCGCTGCGACGCGCATTCCGAGCTTTGCCAGGGCGATGCCTGCGTTGGAGACAATTCCTCCGGTGGTCAGGACAAGCGGGTCGGTGGGGAGCAACTGGCCGGTGCCGATGGGGAGATTGAGAGGAGCGGGACGGACGAGAACGTCGACGACGCAGGAACCACAGACGACGCAATCATGCTGTTTTTTCACGAGAATGCTTTTTCACTGGGGTGGCTTGAAAGGAGAGGCCGTTCTTCGTTTTGCTTTGACGGAGTACATGTCGTGGTCGGCGGTGGCGATCAAGTCGTCGAGGCTATGGCTGGAAGCATCGGGGTTGGAAGTATCGGACATGGCGATCCCAATCGAGACGTTGACGCAGAGTTTTTTTTCGTCGATAGGAATGGGCTTGGAAGTTGCGGCACTCAAGCGGGCAATAATGGGTTGGGCGTCTTGGCGAGTGGCGATTCCTGCAAGGAGAACGACAAACTCGTCGCCACCATAGCGTGCGAGCATGTCCCCGTCTCGAATGCATTTTTGCCATCGGGAGGCTAGGGCAACCAGGATTTGATCGCCGAGGGCGTGCCCTTGCTGATCGTTGATCTGCTTGAAGTTGTCGAGGTCCATGAACAGCAAAGCGAAGGGCGTCGGTTTTTCCCGGTTGGCTGACTGCAAGGTTTTGTGGTGGAAGGCAAGTTGACGCCTGTCTGGTAGTCCGGTGAGGGCGTCGCTCTGGAAATCGGCTGGTTGTGTGGGATCGAGGGGGGTGATGGTTAAAAGCAGCCAGGTCTGCTGAGGGCTATGCAGCCGCGTGAAATTCAGCTCTGCCTCGAGGTTGAAGCTGGGCTGGCTGAGCTTCGTGACAAGGAGGGAGCGGTCCTGGTCATTCTCCGGATCAAAAACCGAGGACCATTGCTGCGTGGTCAGGTCGGGAAAAAGCGTGCGGAGAGAGGCTTTTTCTAGATTTTTGGGGTTGGTGCCTAGGTAGGCCGCCGCTTGGGCGTCGATGGCGAGCAATTGCTCGGAATCGAGCTGAATCAGGCAATTTCCTGGTCCGAGATTTGCCTGGGGATTTTGAGGATGTTCGCTTGGCGTACGGCCCAGAGGCAGAGGGGCGGTGCCTTGGTTTTCCTTAGTTTCGCGCTTTTGGCTTGGTCGAGACATTTGAATAAGTCGTTGTGTGTGATTGACTTGCGAGAAATTAGAGTGCGATGAGCGGCTTGCGTCAATTGAGGGGAGATTGTGTTTGGCAAACGGGGATTTTTGCCCATGATTTCTAGGAACGGCGGAGATCTTTGGGTGTTCTGCTAAAACTGGGTAAAAAAAGGATAAAAACAGTACGACCCGCCCATCAGAGCTATTATAATCGCCACGATACCTTTTACCGTCAGTTATGCGGTACTTAGCTTTTCGCGGTCGTTGCGTACTGCGGATATGGAGATAGCGACGAAAAAGCGGTCGCCTGAGTAAGGATTCTCAAAGGAAACGCAATCCCCGCCGAAGCGATGATTCATTGAGGTAGCAGCCAGTTTGAGGTGAAGGCAGAAATATGCCCATTCGTCTCGGACGGACCCAGTTGTTGTCAGCACTGAGATAAGCACTTGAAAGAAAACAAAATGACGCAGGACACAAAATTACGCACGCTTCATGCTCAGGTGCTTCGCTGGCGGAAGGCACCCGCAGGCGATTTTTTGCTCAACGATGCCGATATTCGCTTTGCTGCTGACTGTGAACGGATGCGAGTGGACCGCAATGGTTCGGTACTTTCGCTCTTGTTGGTGAAGCTGAACGAGGAGCGGCTGGAGGACATTGCATTTTTCGCGCGAGTTTTGGAGGGGCGTCTTCGAGTGACGGATACCCCGGGTTTGCTGAAGGATGGACGGGTGGCGATTTTGCTACCGGACACCGGTGCAGAGGGAGCTTGGAAGGTGGCGGCAGATATAAGCGAAGTGTTTCCTCCTGGTCCGGGTCGTCCTGAGTGTGACGTGTTGGTCTATCCGAATAAAGACAAAGAGTCTCGGGCAAGCGAGAATCAGGAACAGGATCCTCCCGATAAAATCACCGAAGAAGAAATTGCCTCGAGCCAGCTAGAGGAAAGCCCGGCAGCGACGGACGAGTTCTTTTTTGCGAAGTCCATTCCTTTTTGGAAGCGAACCCTCGATGTCTTCGGGGGTACGGTAGGGATGCTTTGTAGTGTTCCGATCCTTTTTGCAGGGGCTATTGCAGTGAAAGCGACGTCTTCGGGGCCTGCTTTTTTTAGGCAGGAGCGCGAAGGTCATGGCGGCAAAAGGTTTACGATGTGGAAACTGCGGACGATGCATGTCGACGCAGAAGAAAGAAAACAGGGCCTGAGAAAGCACAGTCAGCAGGATGGGCCTGCTTTCAAGATGAAGCGAGATCCGCGAACGACGTTGGTCGGTCGGTTTTTGCGATTGACGAGCATGGACGAGCTTCCGCAGTTTTGGAATGTGGTGAAGGGAGATATGTCGCTTGTCGGGCCACGTCCGTTGCCCACCGAGGAATCGGTGGCTTGCGAGGGTTGGCACCGACGTCGGTTGCATGTGGTGCCCGGTATGACCTGTACTTGGCAGGTTAGCGAGCGTGGTAACGTGAGCTTCGACGAGTGGGTCCGTATGGATCTTCGTTATGCAGAGAAGCATAGTTTCGTGGAAGATGTGCGTCTGATGTTTGTGACGCTTCCGTCTCTGTTGTTGCAGAAAGGAATGCGTTGATCCTAGCTGGCGGGTTAGGTGAATCGAAGGGGCACACTTCTATGGGTAACAACCAGACATTAAAACGGCGCAAACGTCTCTTGATGATTGCTTGCCACCTTGATCCGGACCAATCGATGGAATCGCGTTTGGGGTGGTTCCGCGCGGTCCAGGCGAGCGAGGACTATCATGTGACGCTCGTCGGTGCGACTGCGGCTGCGAAAGCAATTGATTTTTCAAAGACTGCGGATCAGCTCGATATCGAATTATTGCCGTACACCCGGTTCGAGCGTTTGTTAATGGGGTTGCCGGGGTGTTTTTATTTGGCCTACCGATTGTGGCACCGCCGGGTTTATCGTCGAGCGTGCCAGATTCATGAGGGGCAGCCTTTTGACTTGGTGCATCAGGTGAGCTTTTGTGGTTTTCGCGAGCCGGGCGAATGTTGGCGACTTGAGGCTCCTTTTGTTTGGGGGCCGTTGGGGGGGACTCAAAACGTTCCGGCGAATTTCCTCAGTCGGCTCGGCGGTTTCGGGGCCTTGTCTGAGGCCTCTCGGAGCTTAGTTAATTATTGTCAACTAAACTTTAGCCCTCGGGTTAAGCAGGCAATGCGCAAGGCGAGTGTCGTTTTGGCGGCGAATCGGGAAGTCCAGCGAGCGCTGGGCGAGGCGCATCAGCGAGAGTTGATCTGTCAGCTTGAAACGGGTGTCGAGTCGGTGCAGCCTCATGAGTTTAGGCGTCGCAAGACAGGGGAGCCTTTGCGGATTCTGTGGGCGGGTCGGCTCGAGAGCTGGAAGGCCTTGCCGCTGCTCTTGCGAGCTTTGGCAAAGCTTCCGAGCGAGGTCCGCTACGAACTGCGTGTGGTGGGTGCTGGAAGCTGTGAGCAGAAATGGAAACGGCTAGCCGATCGACTTGGTTTGGAGGGCCGTGTGCATTGGGCGGGTTGGCCGATCTATGCGAACAGAGAAGAACACTATCAGTGGGCTGATCTCTTTGCCTTTACCAGCCTGCGCGATACTTCTGGCACGGGGCTGCTCGAGTCGTTGGCCGCTGGTGTACCCATTCTTGGTTTGGACCATCAAGGGGCAGGTGACGTTATGACGGCCGAGTCTGCTGTGCCGATTGCAGTAAACTCTGCGCCGCAGGTGATCGACGACATGCGAGATGCGGTGTTTCAATTGGCGAATGACCCGCAGCGGTTAGACCGTCTGAGTCGAGGGGCTTATGAACGATCGGAGTATTTTCTCTGGGGCAAACTGGCGAACGAGATGGCCCAGTTGTATCGAGACGCCCTTGGCATTCAGTCGGCGGTCTTGGTTGAGAAGAAAGATCCGGGATCGGGATATTGGCCCGAACTGCCGACTTCGGTTTCGAGTAACGCCCTGTCGAGCCGGTGACTAGTGCGAGCCGCACGCGCGATGGAGACTTGCTCTATCGCTTCGTGTCAGCGATGGCTTGCTGGTAGATATCTATGAGCGTTTCATAATTTTTCTGCCCTGTGTATTTCTCTAAGAAATCTTGCCGGGTGCTTATTCGTAGGGCTGGCCAACGCTGCGGATTTGCGAAAAATTCGGTCACGCAATTTTTGATGGCGTCTGCGCTGCCCGGTTCGAAGTGCAATCCGTTGATCCAGGGGTGGATCGACTCGCTCATGCTGCCCAGGTTGGCCGCGAGGACGGGCGTGCCGAGCGCTAGCGACTCGACCTGGGTCTTCGGAAAACCTTCGTACCACAACGAGGGCAGGATCAGACAAGCGGCGTTGCCCATCAACTGGGCGACTTCTGCGGGTGATTTCCAGCCGAAGCTTTCTACGTTTTCAAGATTTTGGGCGGCACGGTCGGCGTCGGGCCGTAGGGGGCCATCGCCGACGATTTTGAGTGTCGGGGCGTTCGGCATTTGTTGCCATGCAGAGAGTAGCTCTGCGACACCCTTTTCGGGAGATAATCGCCCGACGAAGAGGGCGTAGCCGCCTTGGCCTGATCCGACACTTGGGACAGGGTCGATGAAGTTGGGTTTGACGGCGATTCGGTCGGCGGGCAGGCCGCCGCTGACAAAGACTTGCTTGCCGTGTTCGGTGCAGGCACAGTAACGGTTGACCAGTTTTTTCCAGGTGCCTAGCAGACGGTGGGTCACCAACATTGAGGTGACGATCGCACTGCCGGCGCGGCTGCCCCGGTAGCATTTGTGTTTGATGGCAGGCCAGGGGATGGTTGTGGACAAGCATTCGGTGCAGAGCTTGCCGTCGCGCATCAGGTAGGCACCGGGGCAAAGCAGGCGGTAGTTTTGCAGCGATTGGACGACCGCGACTCCTTGTCGGCGTGCAGCGTAGTAGACCGAGGGCGAGATTAGCGGAAAGGTGTTCATGGCATGCAAGACGTCGATTTGATGCTTTTTCAGCAGGTCGCTGACTTCGCGGCTGCTCTGGGTGCTCCAGATGGTTTTGGCCGCCACGGCAAGCTTGCTCATCGTTTGGATCGAGTCGTTGTGCTTGGTGAATCGGACGACTTCGTGGCCATGTTCGCGCAGGAGCTTGATTTCGTCGTCGGCGCAATTGTCCTCTCCGCCTGCTTGTTGGTAGATATTGTGGCAGTAAAGGATTTTCATGATGCTTCTGCCCCAGTCGCGTGATTCGTATTTGTATCGCTCAAGGCTTGCTCGTCCTCGATTTTCTCGGCTGCCAAGAGTGCGTTGGCTGCCCCGATCAGAGCGAACAGGGGGTGCATGAAATTGTTGCCATAGACCAGCGGGTTGTCGACGAACGCCATTGTGACGAAGGCAAAGAATCCCATGTAAGCAGCCGGGGCAACCCAGTTGTCGGCTCGACGGGTCTGTCGGAGTACGCTGCTTAAGTTTAGCCAGGTGGCTACGAGGGCCAACAAGAACAAACTTAGGCCGACAGAGCCGCCCTCGAAGAAGATTTTGAGGTATTCGTTATGCGGCTTGTCCATCGGCGGCCAAACTTTGTAGACGTAGGGTGCCGATTGTGCCAAGCCGTGGCCAAGCAGGGGCTTGGTGTTGGCTTTTTTGAGAATGATGGGCCAAGCTTCAAAGCGGCCCGAGCTGTGGAATTTTCCTTGTACCACATCGTCCAAGTTTCCTTTTCCGGCAAATCCGGTTTTGGTGTCAAAAAATCGATCTTGGATAATGGGCGTGCTGAAAGCCGCCAGGGTGATTAAGCCGGCAAGTGCGAGGACCGCAAATCGTGTTGTCCAGTTGGCTAGGCGAGGGTGGACAATCCAGAGGGCAATGAGCACGAGTGTCACCATTCGGCCGCCTGAAAGGATGCAGAAGACGAGGGCTAAGCACCAGACGGCAAAGGCGATGAGCGGCATCTTTCGGAATTGGGCCAGGAAAATCGCGCCGACGATCGTGAGCGTGGTGCCAGCGGGTCTTTCGGCAAAGCCGATGTAGTTGCCGTGGTCTTGCGTTTGAATGGCTGCCCCAGGTCCAAATATGAAATAACAGCAAACCACTCCAATAAAGAGGGTTGCCCCGAAATAAAGCCAATTAAGCGGCCCTAAGTCTTCTTGCTTGCGGATGGCCATCGCCGCGACCATTCCCACGACGGGATAGACTGCCATTTGCATAGCGAGCTGGAAGTTCTGTAAGCCCATGTCGCTCCACAGCAGCGAAGCAAACAGATAGAGATAGAAGGGAAGCCACCAGATCCAGGGGAAAATAATACGGTCGATGCCGCGCGAGAGTACCTGGGACAACAGAAGTAGGACCCCGACGAAAAGCGTCGCAATCCAGATTGCCCCGGTGTGGCGCAACATGCCAACACTGATGCCGCCAAAGCATGAGAGAGCCGCAGCAAAGGGCAGGGCGAGTAGGTAGAGTTGTTCGAAAGGGGTATTTTTCATGGGGTGCCTGTGCCGGAATGATTCGACAAGGGAGTGTTTTTATTGAGGTCGACGGGAGTCAACGGCGATTGAGCAGTTTGGTAGTGAAACACTACGCAGAACAGAATGGCCGCAAGGGTGTCGGCAAAGGCGAGCGTCATGGCTGCGCCCAGCAATCCTCGCGTGAAAACGAGTTGGCTTGCTAGTAGGAGCGTTACGACGAGCCGGACCAAGTTGATCCAGGCGACGCAATGGGGCTTGTGGATGGCTTGTAGTCCGTGCTCTGGGGCTTTGCATGCCGTTTCTGCGATCATTGCGATGGCAAGGAAGGTGATCACGGATTGGTGCCCCGCGTATTGGGCGCCGAACAGAAACTGGACCGCAGAATCTCCAAACAAGAGCAGCGCGCTGAGGGCTGCGGTGACCACCACGACCATGAAACCAAGGTTTCTCCAGACAACGGCTCGAACGAGTGGATTGCCGCCGGTGGCAAAGGAGGTGGCGACGCGCGGCGAGATGACGTTCAACATGCCCAATACAAAGGGGTTGACTAGCATGACGACCGCCATGCATGCGCCGTACTGTCCTGCCAGTTGTTTGTCGTAAGAGTAAGTCAGCATCCAGATCATTGCGTGGAGGTGAAGCACCCACATGAGCTGTGCGCTGAGGACCGATTTGCCGAATTTCCAATTTTCGGAAAAATGGGAGGTCACTTGGTTGGTTAGGCTATAGGCCGCCCCGCTTTGTTTGAGCCAGAGCAGACTGACGAGGATGCCTGCAGCCCCGATCGCTAGAAAGCCGGTTGTGCCTCGGACCCAGTCTTGTTGCCAGGCGAGGAGCAAAATGCTGAGTTGGGCAACGAAGGCTAGGGCGTCGTACTTGAGGAGGCCCGACATGTCGAACGTCGAGAGATGAAAACGACGTAAAAACATCCGTAGTAAATGGAACGGCAGGATGAAGCTGATCACGTAGAGAATGTTTGGCAAGCCTGCGGCGAGCCTTTCGCCACCCGCGAGAGCCACTAGCAGAAGAACGAACACGGCGAGGACGGAGAGGGCCATGACGTGTAGCAGCGAGCTGCCGGTGTAGGCGGATAGTTTTTCGGGGGATTGGCGGTGTGCTAAGAAGATGTAGGGCATGCAGACTAGGGATTCGAGAACGCTCAGGACGGTAATCACTGCGGTCGAGCCAAGCAGGAACAGTCCGAGTTCGCCATCTGAGCCAAAGCGACCGATGATCCAGGTCGTCAGGAAATTGGCGCTACTGACCAAGACCTGGTCGAGGAGCGCGGTGCCGTTTTGCCGTAAGGCGATCCACCGGTTGGCGTCAGGTTGTTTGGCAGACATGGGCGGCTAGATGGGGAGGTGGATGGCTAGCGCTAGGGGGCGCAGCCACGAGTCGAAATACCTGTTGGAGTAGCTGTCGAGGAAAAGATCCCAGACAAACCCCTCATACTAATCACCCCCCCTGGACGGGTCAAAGGCCTTGAGAATGCAGGTTACAGAGCCTTGGAGGCCCTGGGGACCTATGAGGCTCTCTAAACACGACTGGGGCTTCTCCTCTCCCCTGGAGGTGCTGGGCCGTCGGCAGGACGGAGTCGTTGATTTAGAGCCCAGAAATGCTAGATATTTGGTTGTCGCTAGGTTAATGTGTAGGGCTACGAGAGATCCACACCTTTGTAATAGCAACAAGAGAGTACTCCCCAGTGATCGACCAAGCTACTAATTTTCCAGAAACGGGCTTTCCCGAAGCGGATGAGCTTGCTTCGGATCGCGACGCCCGCGTTTCTGGCCATGCTTCCGACGATGTTTCCGGCGATGTTTCCGGCGATGTTTCCGACCACGTTTCCAAAAGTCGGAGCTGCAAAGTTCGCGTGGTGCTGCCTGCCTATAACGAAGAAGAAGCTCTTACCCTTTTTCTGGATGAAGTGGTTGAAACACTTTCGGCGGCAAACATTGATCATGAGGTGTTGGTTGTTGATGACGGCAGCAGCGATAACACGGCGGAGGTTGTTCGAGCAGCTTCGCAGCGTTTGCCTGTTCGACTGATTCAGCATGAAGTGAATCAGGGGTTGGCGGCCGCTTTGCGAACGGGCTTGTTGGCTGGGGTTACCAGCGCGGAGTCGGGCGATGTGGTGGTTACGATGGACGCCGACCGAACTCAGCGACCCGAGACGATCTTGTTGATGCTTGAAGAGATTCGGCAAGGTTGCGATTTGGTGATCGCCTCGCGGTATCGCCCTGGGGCGAGTGTTATTGGTGTGCCTTGGCATCGCAATATGCTTAGCTTGGCGGGACGTGTGCTGTTTCAGACGTTGTTTCCTACCAAGGGAGTGCGTGACTATACATGTGGAGCACGCGCCTACCGGGTTAGTTTGTTGGATCGAATGATCGAAAAATTCGGCGAGAATCTGGTTAGCGAAGAAGGTTTTTCCTGCATGGTGGACGTGTTGTTGAAAGCGCGTTCAATGGACACGCGTTTTGGAGAGGTGCCGCTTGATCTTCGGTACGACTACAAGCCGGGCGATTCAAAAATGAGCGTGGTCAGCAACATATGGAAGACGCTCTGTCTCGTTGCTCGTGCGAGGCTCAAAGGCATTGGCTCACTTGTGCGTAGTAAATAAAGCTGGCGGCCCTTTGGTTTAGGGGTTTTCGTGGTTTGGGGGCTTTCCGTAGTTCGTTTGTAAGTTGCAGTCTATGAATACAAAAGTTGATGCTGATGTTTCTGAGCGGTGGGCCGTCGTTGGGGGCGGGATGCTCGGTCTGGCGCTCGCTTACCGTCTTGCCAAAGCAGGGCAAGCGGTCACTCTGTTCGAGTCGGCTCCCGTGGTGGGAGGGTTGGCTAGCGCATGGCAGCTTGGCGACATCGAGTGGGATCGTCACTATCATGTGACGTTGCTTTCTGATGCGACGCTGCGCCAGTTGCTTCGTGAACTCGATTTGGAAAAAGAGATCCGTTGGGTAGAGACCCGAACCGGTTTTTATACTGACGGCAAACATTACTCGATGTCGAATAACTGGGAATTTCTGAATTTCCCACCGTTGCGATTTTTGGAGAAGCTTCGTTTGGGTTTTACGATCTTCTACGCCTCGAAGATCACGGCTTGGCGTCGGTTGGAGTCGGTGCCTGTCGCTGATTGGCTACGGCGTTGGTCGGGCAAAGGAACCTTTGAGAAAATTTGGCTTCCGCTACTCAAAGCCAAGCTAGGGACCGCTTATGAAAAAGTGTCGGCGGCGTTTATTTGGGCTCATATTAACCGGATGTACAAGGCTCGCCGTACTGGTTTGAAGCGAGAGATGTTTGGGTACGTTAAGGGGGGGTATGCGCGGATTCTGGAACGGTTGACTGATGAACTGGTCGACTTGGGGGTGGACGTGCGGATGGGGCAACGTGTTGAGGAGATTCGTTCGTTGCCTGACGAGCAAGTGGTTGTGCGAGCAAGCGGCGAACAAGAGGAACGGTTTGAGAAGGTCGTGGTTGCGGCTCCTTCCTCGATCATGGCTCGTGTTTGTCCACAGCTTAGCGACGAGGAACGGACGCGGCACGAGCAAATCGAATACTTGGGGATCATTTGCTCGTCGATGCTGTTGAAGCGTCCGTTGTCGGGTTATTACGTAACCAACATTACGGACGATTGGGTGCCGTTTACGGCGGTGATCGAAATGACGACGATCGTTGATCCGGCGGAAATCGAAGGGCATCATCTTGTCTATTTGCCAAATTATGTGACGGCAGACGATGTTGCTTGGGAATGGTCGGAAGAAGAGGTGGAAGAACGCTTTATTGAAGCGATTGCGCGGATGTACCCCGATTTCCGGCGTGAAGACGTTGTCGCTTTTCGCACGTCGCGTGTAAAAAATGTGATGGCGTTGCCAACCTTAAATTATTCGGACCATTTGCCTCCAATGAAGTCGGCGCTGCCGAATGTGTTTGCCGTCAACTCGGCGCAGATCGTGGGGGGCAATCTGAATGTGAACGAAACGATCGCTCTGGCCGAACAGGCGTTGGACGAACTATTATTGCCGAGCATCCAAGCTCGGGCGACTGAAAACCGTGAAGGTGTTAGCGATGACCAAACCACTGGCGAGCTTGTCTCTCGACCTGGATAACAAATGGTCGTATCTCAAAGTGCGCGGCGACGAGAGCTGGCAAGAGCTGCCTAGCTACTTCGATACCGTCGTGCCTCGGATACTGGCCACATTGGAACGTTTGCAGTTGAAGACGACCGTTTTTGTCGTTGGGCAGGATGCGGCGTTGCCAAAGAATCATGACGCGTTGCGTTCGATCGTCGACGCGGGCCACGAAATTGCCAATCACTCGTTTCACCATGAGCCGTGGTTGCATCTTTACACGCCGCAGCAGATTGTCGAAGAACTCGATATGGCGGAAGAGGCGATTGCCCAGGTTTGCGAGACGCGGCCGGTTGGTTTTCGCGGGCCGGGGTTTAGCATTTCGGACGACGTGTTGATGGAGCTTTCACGTCGGGGCTATCAGTATGACGCCACGACTTTCCCGACTTTTTTGGGGCCAGTGGCACGCCTCTACTACTTTTTTCATACGCGCCTTTCGCGAAAACAGCGCGACGATCGGAAAGAGCTGTTTGGCAAGTTTCGAGATGGATTTCAGACGCTTTTGCCACACCTCTGGCAGTCGGGGACGCACCGACTTGTTGAACTGCCGGTCACCACGATGCCCCTATTGAAATTGCCCATTCATGGAAGCTATCTGCTCTACCTGCGAGAGTTCTCTCCTGGTTTGGCAATGACCTATTTCCGCATGGCTATGCGGCTTTGCCAGTGGACCGGCGTCGAGCCGTCGTTGCTTTTGCACCCGTTGGATTTTTTGGGGAGCGATGATGAGCGCGATCTGGCATTTTTCCCTGGGATGAAGTCGCCAGCGATCGCTAAAGTTTCTTTCATGAACAAGGTGTTGGAAACGTTTGCCCAACGATTTGACGTTGTCACGATGAAAGAACATGCAGAAGCTGCGGCCCGTCGGCTTTTGCCAGCAGACGCTTCGGTGACTGCGCCCATTGAATTGCCCGTGGAAGAGACTGCTTCTGTGACGGCTGTTTCTGTAACGACTGGCCAGCGAGAGACCGTGTGAAGTTCGCCAGTTGTCTAGTCGTGATCGTTCTGTTCGCCTTGGTGCTTCGCGTATGGAATCTTCCGGCGCAAAGCCTCGATATGGATGAGCTTGCAGAAAGCCAAGTTCGAGGGTTGTCGTATGTGGAATCGGCAGTCCGTGCTGACTCGATGCCTCCGCTCTATCCGGTGTTGCTCAAAGGGTGGCTAGCAATTTTTTCTGGAGAGATGGCCGCACGCTGGCTTTCTGTGGCCATCGGCGTTGCTACCGTGGCTGCCGTCGGCGTTCTGTGGGCCAGATGTTTTGGTGCTCCGTTGGCGCTAGTGGTTGCGGGGCTGCTGGCAATTTCTCCCTTGCATATCTATTACTCGCAGCATGTGCGTGGCTACGTGCTCCTTTTTTTGTGGGCAGCGGTGACGGTCCCTGCTTTGCTGTTGGCGGTGAAGAACGAACGTCGGTCGGACTGGGTGATGTTTGTGGTGGGTTCGCTTGGCGGACTCTACTCGCATTATTATTTCGCCCTATTTTGGGGCGTGTTGGCTTTGGTCGGGGCGTGGTCAGCCTATGGGTGGAAGTTTAGCAGGCAGTGGTGGGTTGCCTGTGTGACGATCGGGGTGTTGAGTTTGCCGCTCCTCGGTTTTGTTCGCAGCGATCTTCACTATCAAAAAAGCATACGTGCGGCGCGATCGATGCACGCCGGGGCGTTTGGGTACACGTATCTGTCGATGGCGACGGGCTATTGCGTCGGTCCGTCGAAGAATGAAATTCAGCAGATGTCGCCGCGCGATGCCATGATTGCAGGGGCGCCAATCTCGGCAGTTGTCGGCTCGATTTATCTGATTCTCGGAGGTTGGGGAATCGTTTTTCTCAGGCAACGTCGGCTGCTGGTGCCGGTTTTGGTGTTGTTGTTTGTGCCTGTGCTTATGATTGGTCTGCTGGGGTGGTTGACCGGGGTGACTTATAATCCCCGGTTTGTGGTTTGGAGTTTGCTGCCATTGCTCATGTTGCTCGGGGCGGGGGTGGTTCAAGGAGGGCGCTCGTGGTCGGTTCGGATTGCCGTGTTGGGGCTTGTGTTGGTAAGTGTCCTAGCAATCTACAATCGTCAGTCGGTTGCCCGTTATCAGAACGAAGATGTTCGCGCGGTAGGAAACTATCTGAACGACCAAACGGAGGAGCGTGGCCCGGTTTTTGTTTTGCCTAGCTATATGACCGGTCTCGCTCAGCACTATTTTCCAGAGGGGTGGACGGTCGAGGGAGTTGCGGATCTTGAATCGGGGCGTGCAACCGAGGAGGTGGATCGCGTCATGGAAACATTGACTGGCGAGCTGCCGGCGAGCGGGCCTTATTGGGTTTTTTATTCCCGGGCGTTTCACGGGGACCCCAACGGGGAGTTGTTGGGGCGGATGATTGAGGATTGGTCGATCGTTAAGCAGCAAGAATTTGCCGGCGTTGTGCTTTATCGGGGGAATGCTAAGGATGCAAAATAGGCATTCTCTCGGTAACAAAAAAAGCCTCACGCAGAGTCGCAGAGGAAATCATGAAACTCTGCTGTCTCTGCGACTCTGCGTGAGGCTTTTCGCATATTGCTTCAGAAGGAAACGGTTACGGAATTTCCTTTTTTTCGGGATCGCCGCTGCATTCGGGAGAGGGGGAGGTGCAGGCGTCGCACATCGTATTGCCGTGGGAATCTTGGAGGTTCGCCAGGCCGCCGCAGCTTCCTTTGATGCGGCGGTTGCTAATGAGGACTCCGATGGCCATTGCCGCCATAACGAATGCAAACACGACCGCTGCAACGAGAAATGTTGTGATCCACATGCTGAGTTACCTTTCTGGCGTCACAGGAAAATTGGGAGTCGCCTTTTCGAGAATCTCGTCGTCTTGGCGAATCAAAAATAGGGCAGCGACTTGGTGCTCGACACACCAATCATATCCTTTGGCTTCGCCCATGACCAACAGAGCAGTTGCTAGGACGTCGGCTTCGAGGCATGTCTCGGTTAGCAGCGTCACGGACCAGCCACGGTAGGGCAGGGGGCGACCGGTGCGAGGGTCGATAATGTGGCAGAGTCGTTGGCCGTTGATCTTGCGGGTGTTGCGATAGTCTCCCGACGTTGCAAGTGCTTGATCTTGCAGGGCGACCACGCGATAGATGGAACGTCGCTCGGCGGCAGGGCTTTCGACGCCGATGCGCCACGGTTTTTTGTCCTGACGCGTGCCGCCGGCGCGGACTTCGCCGCCGATTTCGACCATGAAATTTGGGTAGCCTTGTGCCAGCAGCAACTCGGCAACTGCGTCGACTGCGTAGCCCTTGGCGATCGAAGAAAGATCGACTTGGAGGCCGTCGATTGTCTTTCGTAGCGCAGGGGGATCGAGCCTAGCTTCGAGATGTTGGCAGCCGGTTTGTGCGCGAGTTGCGGCAATTAGCTCAGCAGACGGAGGCTCCAATTTGCTACCCAGGGGTGAGTGCCCAGGCCCAAAATCCCAAAGCTGTACGAGGGGGCCGACCGTTACGTCGGAAGCGCCGTCGGTTTGCTTATGGAAATGGATCGCTTGCTGTACTACCCAAGCGGTCTCTTTGGAAACCGGAAACCAGCCGTCTGGCTTTGCAGCATTGAACTGCGAGAGTTCGGAGTCGTCGAGGTAAGTCGACATCTGGCGATTGATTTTTTTGAGGAGGGATTCGACTTGGTTCTGGAGAAGCTTAGAGTCTGATGCTGTCGTTTTGTCCCAGCACTTGATGCTGTAGCTTGTGCCCATCGTTGGGCCGGAAAAGGTCGCCGACTGGGCAGGGGCTGACACGGAAGTTGCGCAGCCTGTGGCTAGCACAAGCACTGTGCAGGCTAGAGCCGTGTGTGTGCAAATCGAGAATCTGCCCGTCTGAGGGTCCACAGCTTACCCACCAAAATCGTCGTAGGCGATATTTTCTTTTTCTACACCCAGGTCGTCGAGCATTTTGAAGACTGCGGCGTTCATCATTGGGGGGCCGCAGATGTAGTACTCGATATCTTCGGGAGCCGCATGGTCTTTGAGGTAGTTGTCATGAAGGACTTGGTGAATAAAGCCGGTGTAGCCGTCCCAGTTGTCTTCGGGCTGGGGGTCGGACAGAGCGATGTTGAACTTGAAGTTGGGAAATTCTTTTTCGATCTCGCGGAAGTGATCGATGTAGAAGAGTTCGCGTAGGCTGCGGCCACCGTACCAATAGGCAACTTTGCGGCCTGTTTTGAGATTCTTAAACAGTTCAAAAATGTGGCTGCGGAGCGGAGCCATGCCAGCGCCACCGCCGATGTAAACCATTTCGGCGTCAGAGTCTTTGATGAAAAATTCGCCGTAGGGGCCAGAGATTGTTACCTCGTCGCCCGGTTTGAGGCTAAAGATGTAGGACGACATTTTGCCGGGTGGTGTATCTTCGGGTGCCCGTGGCGGGGGGCTGGCGACGCGAATGTTGAGCATGATGATGCCCTTTTCGCCCGGATAGTTGGCCATCGAGTAAGCTCGCACGACCGGCTCGTCGACTTTCGAGACGTAGCGCCAAACATTAAACTTGTCCCAGTCGCCGTGGTATTCTTCTTCGATGTCAAAATCTTTGTAGGTCGCGACGTGCGGCGGACATTCGATTTGGATGTAGCCTCCTGCCTTGAAGCCGACCTCTTCGCCCTCGGGCAGCTCGATCACGAACTCTTTGATGAACGTGGCGACGTTGTGGTTGGAGCGGACTTTGCATTTCCACTTTTTGGTTTCAAAGGCCTCGGGCGGCACCTCGATTTGCATGTCTTGCTTGACGGCGACTTGGCACGAGAGTCGGCAGCCTTCGCGGGCTTCTTTGTTGCTGATATGCGTTTTTTCGGTGGCGAGGATATCGCCGCCGCCCGAAAAGACTTTGACTTCGCATTGGGCACAGGTGCCGCCGCCGCCGCATGCCGACGAGACAAAGATGCCGGCGTCTGAGAGGGCGTTGAGGAGTTTGCCACCGGCGGGAACGGTGAGCGTTTTTTGGCCGTTGACTTCGATGTTGACGTCGCCGCTGGCTACGAGCAGCGATTTGGCAAACAGGATGATCGCCACGAGGGCGAGCACCAGCAGGGTAAACATGCCGACGCCAAGAAAGATGGTCAATGCGCTCATAGCTATTCTTGTAGTTGGGAGTTGGGTGACACGGTTGGACGTCTCTAAAGCAAAAAGCGGAAAAGCCTCACGCAGAGGCGCAGAGACCGCAGAGGATTTTTATTCTTTGGTTTCGGTTTCTGAGGTCTCGAGGACAGAGGTCGATACGGTTGGTGGCTCTGTGGTTGGTGACGCAGTGGTTGGTGACGCTGTGGGCTGGGCTGGTTCTTCGGAGAGGTCGATGCCGCCGAAGCACATGAAGGCCAAGGCCATGAGGCCGACGGTCATGAACGTAATGCCTAGGCCTTTGAGGCCGTCGGGTATGTCCGAGTATTTTAGTTTTTCACGGATGCCGGCAAGGCACGCAATGGCCAGTGCCCAGCCAAAGCCAGAGCCGAGGCCGTAGACGACGCTTTCGGCGAAGTTGTAATCGCGTTCTTGCATGAAGAGCGATCCGCCGAGGATCGCGCAGTTGACGGTGATCAGCGGCAGGAAAATACCGAGGGCGTTGTAGAGCGGCGGAAAAAAACGGTCGAGCGCCATTTCGAGGATTTGGACCATCGCGGCGATTGTGCCGATGAAGGTGATCAACGAGAGGAACTCGAGATTGACCGAGGCGAGGTTGCTGCCAAACCAGCGAGCCAGGGTTCCTTCTTTGAGGAGGTATTGCAGCAGCAAGTTGTTCATCGGGATGGTGATCCCCATGATCAAAATGACTGCTAGCCCCAGCCCAATCGCGGTTTTGACATCCTTCGAGACGGCCAAGAAGGTGCACATCCCGAGGAAGAAGGCGAGCGCCAGATTCTCGATGAAGACGGCATTCAGAAAAATGTTGAGGTAGTGATTCATGGTGGCTCTACCCGTTGGTTTCGACTTGGTCAGGTTTCCAGGTGCGTAGTGCCCAAATGATCAAGCCGATCAAAAAGAACGCACTGGGTGGGAGCAACATCAGGCCATTGGGGACATACCAGCCGCCCTCGCTTAGAGGGCGTAGCACGGTAAAACCGAGTAGCTTGCCGGAGCCAAGCAGTTCGCGGAAAAATCCGACGATCAGGAGGATCAGGCTGTAGCCCAAAGCGGTGCCAATGCCATCGAGGGCACTGAGCATCGGAGGATTCTTCATCGCAAAAGCCTCGGCCCGTCCCATCACGATGCAGTTGGTAATGATCAACCCAACAAAGACGCTCATCGTCTTGCTGGCTTCGTAGGCGAAGGCTTGTAGGAATTGGTCGACGACGATCACCAGCGATGAGATGATCGTCATTTGGACGATAATTCGGATGCTGCTGGGAATGTATGCTCGGATAAAGCTAATGGCTGCGTTGGAAAGCCCGAGTACGACCGTCACGGAAATCGCCATGATGATCGACGTTTCGAGCTTGGTCGTCACCGCCAGCGCCGAACAAATCCCCAATATATGTAAGGCAATCGGGTTCTTGTCGAACAACGGGTTCAGCAGAACTTCTTTGGGATTGGGGTCAGGCATGAGGGTCTCTTCGCGCTATTGGGTGCGTTGCTTATCGAGGAATTTTCCAAAACCGTCGGGGCCAATCCAGTATTGGACCAAGTTCGAGACGCCGCGCGAGGTGATCGTTGCGCCCGAAAGGCCGTCGATTTGATGGTCGGCTTGGGCCGAGTTGGGGTCGACTTGGCCTTTGATGACTTGGAAGTCGACTTCGCCTTGCTGGTTAAAAACCTGCTTGCCCGGCCAGAGTGCCTTCCAAGCGGCGTTGTCGACTTCGCCGCCCAGGCCGGGCGTTTCTTTGTGCTCATAAAAGGTGATGCCGCCGACGGTGCGTAGGTCGCCCTTTAAGGCAAGATAGCCGTAGAGCGTCGACCAGAGACCTTTGCCGTAGACCGGCAGTACCAACTGGTCGACCTGGTTGCCGTTGATGTTGTCGCCGTTCATGATTTGGTAGACGTAGGCATACTTTTCGCGGCGCGAGACGCCGGGCGTTGGGCCCTCGGTGCTGACCCGTTGGCTCAGTTCGGGCGTCTTTGCCGCTTTTTTGGGATCGTAGGTTGCCGGGTCGATGCCGGCCTCTTCGGCGGCTTCGGCGTCAACGGTTTCGCCGGTGCTTAGGTCGACGAGTACGCGGCGGACTTGGGAGTCGTCGTTGAACATCGCTTCGACGTCGTCGGTCGACATGCTGTCGACGTCGACACCCGCAGCGATCAGGACATTGCGCTGCCGATCGAGTTTTTTGTTGGCTTCTTGCAACGGGCGAAGGAGAACTGCGGCGCTGGAGACGATCATCGAGCAAACGACGCACAGCACCAACGAGACCAGTAGCGTGCCCTTCATGGTATTAGGATTCAGCGCGTTAGGAGTCGGCGCGTTAAGATTCATAGCGTGCCATCCTTCGCTTGATGTTGGCTTGGATGACGAAGTAATCGATCAACGGGGCGACCACATTGCCAAACAGGATGGCGAGCATGATGCCTTCGGGATACGCGGGGTTGATCGTTCGTACCAAGACGGCAATCACGCCGATCAACGCGCCGTAGATCCAGCGTCCGGTGTCGGTCATTGCGGCAGAAACAGGGTCGGTTGCCATGAAAATCGTTCCAAAAGCAAAACCGCCGATGACCAAATGCCAATGCGGAGCAAGGTACATCATTGCGTTCTCGCTGCCAGAGCTTGCCGCGTAGAGAAGCGAACTCATGGCGAGTGCTCCTAGCACACAGCTCGCCATGACCCGCCATGAGCCGATGCCCAGGGTGATCAGAATCGCTGCGCCTAGCAGGCACGCAAAGGTCGAGGTTTCGCCCATCGAGCCTTGGGTATAACCCCAAAAGCAGTCCCACCAGCTTAGGTTGGTGAGGCCGGGTACCGTCGCGGTGGAAGGGTTGCTTGTGGCAGCGGCCATCGCTCCCAGCGGTGTCGGGCCGGTGATGCCGTCGGCAGCCGCCCAGACGCCTTCGCCCCAGCGGTTCGTTTCGCTCGTGATTTCTGAAGCGTAAGCAAAATACAAAAAGGCGCGTGCGGTGAGGGCGGGGTTGAGAAAGTTTTTACCCGTGCCGCCGAAAATCTCTTTGCCGATGACCACGCCAAACGAGATGCCGATGGCGACCTGCCAGAGCGGAATCGTCGGCGGTAAGGTAAGCGGAAAGAGTGCTCCAGTGACCAAAAAGCCCTCATTGATTTCATGGCCTCGGACCAGGGAAAACAGGGCTTCCCACAGGCCGCCGATGGTCATCGTTACGAGATAGACCGGCAAAAAGTAGAGGGCACCGAGTACAAAATTGTCGAGAAAACTGTCGGGGTCGTGCCCCAGGCCGAGCGAACCGAGAATAGGCTCGCGCCAGGTGTCTAGCTGGGTGCCCAAGTCGTTGGCGACGGCGTAATTGGCTTGGTAGCCTGTGTTGTGCATGGCCATGAAAAAACATGGGGCCAGCGAGACGACGACGAGCACCATCATGCGTTTGAGATTCATGCCATCACGGACATGCGAGGGGGTGCGCGTGACGTCGCTTGGCGTATACAGAAACGTATCGATCGCCTCGTACAAGGGGTAAAGCATTTCCAGCTTACCGCCCTTGTCGAAGGAGGGATGCAGTCGATCTAAGAGTTTCCGCAGCACGGGGGCACCCCTATCCTTCGTGTTCAATGGTGGTCAAATTTTGGCGTAGCAAGGGGCCAAAGTCATGCTTGCCGGGGCAGACGTAGGTACACAAGGCGAGGTCTTCTTCGTCGAGTTCTAGGACGCCCAGTTGTTGGGCATATTCGGTGTCGGCTGTGATTAAGGCTTTCAACAACGGGGTCGCCACGATGTCGAGTGGCATCACGTCCTCGTACATTCCAATCGGAACGACCGCCCGTGGGCTGCCCTCGGTGCTCGTGTTGAAATCGAACCGTTTTTCTTCGTCTGTTCTCATTGCCAAGGCCGAAGTAAAGATCCGGCGTATCGAAAACTTGTCGTTGCCGGGCATCATCCAGCCTAAAAAATCACGCTGACCGCCTTCGGCAAGAATCGTAATCTGATTGTGATAGCGTCCTAAGTAGTCGACCGGTTCGACGCTCTGCCGCCCCGACAGGACCGAGCCTGAAAGGATGCGGACAGGCTGTTGATCGCTGACCTTGAATTGCTCGGCAGTCAGCTCGGTGAGCGAGGCCCCGATGCGCGTTCGCACGAGTCGAGGCTCGATCACGGTAGGACCGGCCAGCGAGACGATGCGTTTGGTCAGGATTTTGCCTGTCAAAAACAAATGGCCGATGGCGACGACATCTTGGTAGCCGACGTGCCAGACCGATTTTTCTTGGTTCACTGGCCGCAAAAAGTGGATATGCGTGCCCGGCAAACCCGCAGGGTGGGGGCCTTCAAAAGCATGGAATTGGGCCGGTGTTTTTCCTTCGCCGGGGATCGTGGCTCCCGCCTTGCGGCAGACTTGCACGTGTCCTTCGGTCAGCGTGCTTAGCACTTCCAGACCAGCGATGAACTCGCCGGGAGATTGTTGCAACACGACGGCCGGGTCGGCGGCGAGTGGATTGGTGTCGATGGCGGTGATGAACAGTGCGTCGGGGATCGCATCGATAGCCGGGACACGGCTAAACGGTCGAGTACGCAGGGCCGTCCATAGCCCCGAGGCGATTAACTGTTCGCAAACCTCTCGCCGGTCGAGTTTGGCTAGGTTGTGATCAGGAAAAGTTTTGAAGACCACCTGTTTGAGGGGCACCTGCTCGTCGCCATCGACCTCGATCACGAGCGACTCAAACTTGCGTTTGGCTCCGCGATGGATTGCCTTGACGACACCGGCAGCGGGAGCCGTGTATTGCACTCCAGGCGTTTTTTTGTCGGCGAAGACTGCCTGTCCCAGTTTGACCCGATCGCCTTCTGACACGAGCATGGTTGGCTTCATGCCGATGTAGTCGTCACCTACGAGCGCAACATGCTGCACTTCGCGACCCTCGGAAACCGCTTGCTGCGGCGCTCCGGCGATGGGCAAATCGAGGCCTTTGGTGATGCGGATGACGCTGGTCATGTAACAATAGTCATGTAATAAAAGGTGCTGATCGTGCTTGAAACAGGCCGTGGCAGGCTTGTGAATTTTTTCACAAATACCCTTTCAAGTCAATAACGTACTGCCATCACTGGGTTTGGGCAATACTGGGGGAATAGGTTGAGTCTCTGCGATTCGGACGGCCGAGCGGTCCGGTGCTTGCACAAAGCCCCAGATTTTCCGAGACTCCGATCTTTCCATTCTCTTTCCATTCAAGGCTTCCCAGAGAAACTCACCTAGCTATGTCTGCTGTCGAAAAGTCGATCACCGCCGCCCGCCGCTTGGCAAGGGCTGTCGCTAAACTCCAATTTGCCGAGCCGGTCACTCATGTCTACAACCCCCTGCAGTACGCATGGGCGGCCCACGAGCAGTATTTGCGCCGCATGAATCCGCAGGGTTGCCGGGTACTCTTGCTCGGAATGAACCCAGGGCCTTGGGGAATGGCTCAGACGGGCGTTCCGTTTGGGCAGGTCGCGGCGGTGCGAGATTGGCTTGGCATCGACGCCAAAATAAAACGTCCGAAATTAGAACATCCCAAGCGGCCGATTGAAGGCTTGGCCTGCCAGCGCAGCGAGGTTTCGGGTGAACGCCTCTGGGGACTTTTTCAGAAACGGTTTCCGTCCGCCGACGATTTTTTCCGGGAACATTTTGTTACCAACTACTGCCCGTTAGTGTTTATGGAGGAGAGCGGGAAAAATCGGACACCCGACAAGCTGCCCGTCGCCGAACGCGAACCGCTCGGCAAGGTTTGCGATGCCCACTTAAAATCGTTGCTCGACGCCACCCAACCCGAATGGGCAGTCGGCATCGGCGCCTATGCCGAAAAATGTTTGCAACGCGTCGTCGGCGATACCTCGGCAGTAAAAATCACCCGCATCCTCCACCCCAGCCCTGCCAGCCCGGCCGCCAACCGAGGCTGGTCTGCTGCCGCGATGAAACAATTGCTAGCCAGCGGAATCTGGAAAAAAGGTTCCTGACATGCTCTGTAGAAAAGCATGGTTTGCTAGCTAAACTTTGTGTTGCTTGGCTGCGTAGAGAGGGGCATGAGCAGGACGAGCAAATCTCCGAAGCGTATTTTGCAGGTGGCGCATGCACTTGGCAAGCAGCGATTGCGGACTTACGCTCACAAATTTAGTCCACAGAAGTTTACGCTGCCGCAGTTGTTCGCGTGCCTGGTGCTGAAAGAATTTATGCGGCTCGACTATCGCAAACTTTCGGCGCTGCTGGAAGACGCACCTGGGTTAGCAGCAGCATCGACTTGAAAAAGGTTCCCCACTTTGCACGCGAAGCGTGTGGCGTCCGTACGATCATTCCTGCCACACGTGGTCGACCGACCAAAAAACGATTACGTGGCTACTGGCGCAATCTTATGAAAACACGTTTCAACAAAATCAAATACGGTCAACGCTGGCAAGTCGAGACGGTCAACAGTATGATTAAACGGTCGTTGGGGTCTGCGCTCAGGGCACGCACCTACTGGTCGCAGACAAGAGAAATCAACCTCAAAATCCTGACCCACAACATCATGATCCTTAAACACTAAGAGCTTTTCTACAGAGCATGTCAGGAACCTTTTTTACAGGAGTGGACTATGAACATCTCTATGGGAACGGATAGCTTCGAGTGGCCCTCGTCCGAACTGGGGCAATTGCGCGATAGCCATGCGATCCTAGGGGACATGAAGGCCCTCCACGAGCGAATCAACGAAGACGGTTATCTCTACATCAAGAACTTCTTCGACAGAACGACTGTTGAAAATGCGCGCAAAGCTATCCTGATGCACCTGCAAGACAAAGACAATCTTGCCTCGGGCAAACCTCTTTTGGAAGGTGTCATGAGTTCCAAAGCGAAAACCGTTTCGATGGCGGGCTACAAAAACATCGTCTGCCACGAAGCTTTGAGAAACGTCTTTGAAAGCCGGCGACTCTTCGATTTCTATGACGAGTACTTTGCAGAACCTTCTTGTACTTATGCCTACAAGTGGCTACGTGCCGTCGACCACCAAGCTTTTACTGGCTCGCACTACGATGTTGTTTACATGGGGCGTGGCTCCGAACGGGTACACACCAGTTGGATTCCCTTTGGCGATTTATCACCTGCTACTGGCACCTTGGCGATCTGTTCAGGCTCGCACAAAGACGAACGCTTTGAACGGTTGCGGAAGACTTACGGAAAAGTCGATGTCGACCGCGACAAACTATTCGGTTGGTATACCTCAAGTCCTCGCGAGATATTGCAGAAATTCGGCGGCCAATGGCTGACCAGTGATTTCCAAATGGGGGATATGGTGATCTTTGGCATGTATACCATGCATTGCTCAACAACCAATAGTAGCCCCAACTATCGTCTCAGTGCCGATATCCGCTTCCAACCCAAAGCAGACAAAATCGACGCCCGTTGGGCTGGCAAATGCCCCGAGGGACACGGCATGATAAGCCGAGAAAATGTCGGAGCGTCGATGCCATTCAAGAGTATCGAAGAGGCCAAGCTCACCTGGGACAAACAAAAAAGGGGCCAGGAAGGCTCTGTAGAAAACACCGATAAGGTAACAGAATCATGAGCTTGTGAATCAGCAGAGAAAAACGCTTCGGACTCGGGGAAAAGCGGGCATTCGATGGTCGAGGCCATTGCGTGTAGGATGAAGTTGGCGATTTTTTCGATGTTATCGAGAAAAATCTGTAAGGATTTGCGTTCAATCTCGACTAACGTATCGGTTGGGGTGCGCTAACGAAGGAAGAACCTGGGATTTCGATGGCTAGTACGCAAGCAAAACAGCAAATGCAGACGCAGGATCCGACCGAATGGGTCGACCTGTACGGCGATATGCTATTGAGTTACGCGCTGTCGCGTCTGTCTGATCGCGAGACGGCGGAAGACTTGGTGCAAGAGACCTTTTTGGTTGCCTGGAAGACGCGAGGCGATTTTGAAGGGCGATCGCGTTTTTCGACGTGGCTGGTGGCGATCTTGCGGCACAAGGTTGCCGATCATTTTCGTCGGGAAGGAGGCCGGAAGTCTTCCTCGTTCGACGAGGCGGACGGAGGCACCGAGTCGGAGCCTCTGTTCAGCAAATGGGGAAAATGGAAACGTTCGCCCAAATCGTGGTCGGCCTCGCCCGACGAGTTAGTTGAGAATCGGGAGTTTTGGACGGTCGTTGCCCGCTGCCTAGTCGATATGCCAGCGCATTTGGCCTATGTGCTGCGGCTAAGAGAATTCAAGTCGGCCAAGACGAAAGACATTGGCAACCTGCTGGAAATATCGGCGTCGAACGTTTCGGTTCGGCTCCATCGCGCGCGGTTGCTCTTGCGACAGTGCTTGGAAGACAAATGGTTTTAAGGACTCAAACTGAAAATCTGTTTATTGGAGAACCACAGAAAAGGCGAAATACACGAAAGAGATAATTGAATAGTGTCGAGAAAATCAGGCCTACAATTATAGCGGAAGTCTTTGCTGTCCCCCTTTCTTCAGTCTCTTTCGTGGTTCCCTACGCTTCACTTGGAGTGACTTAACAGTATCCCAACGAGACAATTATTCCATGAAATGTAGCCACGCCACCAAATTGCTTTCCGAAGCCGAAGAGCGGCAGCTCACGCGTCGTGAGCGGTTTGCTTTGCGCTTTCATGTGTTTGTCTGCACCGCTGCCGTCG